>NZ_CP023665.1:0-37500 GCF_002993925.1 Bacillus paralicheniformis
AAAAAAGATTCCCACATTCCGATTTACTATCAGATTGAGACCGAGATTAAAAAGCTTGCCGAAACAAAAGATTTGAAGCCCGGCGACCTCATTCCTTCTGAAAGAGAGTTTGCAGAAAAATATGAGGTAAGCAGGATGACCGTCCGGCAGGCAGTCAACAATCTCGTCAATGAAGGCATCCTCGTCCGACAGCGGGGAAAAGGAACATTTATTGCCGAGCCTAAAATTGAGCAGCCTCTCAAAGGATTGACAAGCTTTTCCGAGGACATGAAATCAAGAGGCATGAGACCCGGCACAAAAATGCTCGGCTTCGGCGTCATTCCGTGTGACCAGAGCACAGCGCGCAAACTAGAGATACATGAAGGGGCTTCCGTCTATGAAGTCAAACGAATCCGTCTCGCCGATGACATCCCGATGGCTTATGAAATCTCCTATTTGCCCGCCGACCTTATCAACGGCCTGACAGAAGACATTATGAGCGCATCTTTGTATGACTATGTCGAAAATACGCTCTCCCTTACGATTGACCGAGCCGCACAAACACTCGAGCCGGCGATTGCCTCTCCGGCAGAGAGCGAGCCCCTCGACATCGAGGAAGGCGCACCCGTCCTGCTCATCGAACGTTTGAGCTATTTGGACGACGGCAGACCGTTTGAAGTAGTCAAATCCGTTTACAGAGGCGACCGCTATAAATTCGTCATCGATATGAAGAGGGAAGAACAATGAAGAAGACAGAGGACACGAACGACAAAAGCAAAGCACTTGATGAAATGAATGCTTTAGATATCGTCACCTTGATGAATGAGGAAGACTATACAGTCCCTCGCGCCATTACGCCCTGCCTTCCCCTGATCGCTGAGGCGGTGGATACGATTGTCAGCCGTTTTAAGCAAGGCGGAAGAGTGTTTACAGCTGGCGCCGGCACAAGCGGCAGAATCGCAGTCCTTGATGCCGCAGAACTCTCGCCGACATTCTCTATTGACGAAAGCCGTTGGACCGGCCTGATCGCCGGCGGATATGACGCGATGTGGACGCCTCTTGAAGAAAATGAAGATGACCATGAAAAAATCGTCGCCGAACTGAAAGCGCAATCATTCTCGGAAGATGACGTGTTAATCGGCGTCACAGCTAGCGGCTCGACACCTTATGTCCTTGGCGCATTATCCTATGCCAAACAGCTCGGAGCCGCGTCTGTTTCGATTAGCTGCAACGCGGATACAGAAGCGGGCAAATTAAGCGATATCGCAATTGAGGTGCAAACAGGACCGGAAATTATCCGCGGTTCAACGCGGCTGAAAGCAGGAACCGCTCAGAAGATGATCTTGAACATGCTGTCAACAGCTGCAATGGCGAGGCTTGGCCGCGTCTACCAAAACGAGATGGTGAATATGAGACTGCTCAATCAAAAATTGGCCGGGCGAGCTGTCACCATTCTGATGAATACCACCGGATTATCACAGAATGAGGCCCAGCAAGCTTTAAAAGAAAGCGGCAATGACATCAAGGCAGCGATCTTTATGGTGTTGACAAACGGAACACTTGAAGATGCCCGCCGCTGTTTATCCCATGAAAATGGACATTTGAAAAAAGCGATTCAATATTACCGAAAGGGGTTTTAACTATGTTGGGATTTCTTCAAAATATCGGCCGCGCGCTCATGCTGCCGATTGCCGTTCTTCCTGCTGCAGGCCTCCTGCTCGCCTTGGGAAGAGAAGACCTGTTAAACATTCCGTTTATCGCCGCTTCAGGACAATCGATTCTTGACCAACTGCCGATCATCTTTGCGATAGGCGTTGCAATCGGTTTGTCAAAGGATGGCCACGGGGCCGCCGCACTATCCGGAGCCATCGGTTATTTTGTCCTGACAGGCGGCTTAGCAGCCATCAATGAGAACCTGAACATGGGCGTTCTCGGCGGAATTATTTCAGGTGTAGTCGCCGCCGTCATGTATAACCGCTTTAAAGATGCAAAACTGCCTGACTGGCTCGGGTTTTTCGGCGGAAAACGAAGCGTTCCGATTATGACAGCCTTCTGTTCCATTATTCTTGCAGGGATTTTCGGCTTCGTCTGGATTTACGCACAGCAGGCCATTGACGCCATTGGCGGCTGGATTATCCATGCTGGGGCATTGGGAGTCGGCATATTCGGTCTTTTAAACAGACTGCTCCTGCCGCTCGGCCTTCATCACATTTTAAACAATATGGTTTGGATGGTCTTTGGAGAATTTGCAGGCAAAACGGGTGACATGAACCGGTTCTTTGCCGGAGATCCAAGCGCCGGCGCCTTTATGACAGGGTTCTTCCCGATCATGATGTTCGGTCTTCCTGCGGCATGTCTGGCAATGATCGCGGCCGCGAAAAAGCATCGCCGCAAAGCAACGGCCGGATTGCTGATCGGATTGGCGTTCACATCATTTTTAACAGGTATCACGGAGCCGATTGAGTTCACATTCATGTTTTTATCGCCGCTTCTCTTCGGTATTCACGCCTTGTTAACCGCAAGCGCCATGACCGTGACCAATATGCTCGGTATCCACCACGGCTTTACCTTTTCAGCCGGGACGATCGACTACCTTTTAAACTTTGGAATCGCCACAAAGCCGCTGCTTTTGCTGCCGCTCGGTCTTGTATACGGCATTATTTATTTCATCATCTTTTATTTCCTTATTACGAAGCTCAATTTGAAAACGCCTGGACGAGAGGAGGACGATGACCAGGAAAACACACCTGTCAGCCCTGACACAGGATCGTCCAAATACGATACCCTTGCGGACAAATACATCGAAGCGCTTGGAGGAAAAGAAAACATCGAGACGCTGAACAATTGTGTAACCCGCCTCCGTCTCAAGGTCCGCGATGCTTCCAAACTGGATGAAAGTGCGATGAAAGCCATGGGAGCGAAAGGATTCGTGAAGCTCAATCAGCACGATGTACAGGTGATCATCGGTACAGACGTTGAATTCTTGGCCAATGAAATGAGAAAACGCACAGAATAAAAGATAAGCCCCTTCTGCACTGCATGAAGGGGCTTTGTTATTTTATGATTGCTCTTTCACGTGAACTTTCAGTGTTGCTTGTACTTCTGGATGGAGTTTCACGGGAACATTTGTATATCCCAATGAGCGAATCGCATCGTTTAATTCGATTTTACGTTTGTCGATTTTTAACTGATGGCTTTTTTGCAGCGCATCCGCGATTTGTTTGCTTGTCACGGAGCCGAATAGACGGCCGCCTTCTCCGGACTTGGCTGAAAGTTCCACCGTGATGTCCTCAAGTTGTTTTTTCAGCTCTTTCGCATGTTTCAGTTCTTCAGCGGCTTCTTTCTTCTCTTTTTTCTTCTGGCCTTCAAGCGCGCTGATATTGGATGATGTCGCTTCAACAGCCAGCCCTTTTTTGATCAAAAAGTTGTGCGCGTATCCATCCGCTACATTTTTCACTTCGCCTTTTTTCCCTTTGCCTTTAACATCCTGTAAGAAAATTACCTTCATTTCTGAATGCCTCCTTCGAAATACTCGTCAATCGCTTCTTTCAGTCGGCGGAGCGTTTCTTCAACCGTGATATCGGTCAGCTGTGTCGCGGCATTGGTTAAATGACCGCCGCCCTCGAGCGCTTCCATGATGATTTGAACATTCACTTCGCCGAGCGATCTCGCACTGATGCATACCGTATTCTCGTCTCTTCTCGCCACAGCAAATGACGCTTCGACATCGCTCATGGACAGAAGAGAATCCGCGGCTTGCGCAATGATAACCTGGTCAAAATATTCGTCCGCCTCATCGTCCGGCAGCGATGCGATGGCGATGCCGTTTTGATAGAAAACGGTATGCTGAATCAGCTTCGCCCTTTTAATATAATGATCGGCGGTTTCTTTTAAAAACTTTTGCACCAATACGGTGTCAGCTCCTTTTGCCCGCAAATATGACGCCGCATCGAACGTACGGGAACCGGTGCGCAGCGAGAAGCTCTTCGTATCGACAATAATCCCGGCCAAAAGGGCTGTTGCTTCGATCATGTTAATTTTTAAACGCTTCGGCTGGTATTCGAGCAGCTCTGTCACAAGCTCCGCTGTAGATGAAGCGTACGGCTCCATATAGACGAGCAGCGGGTCTTTAATAAACTCTTCCCCTCTTCTATGATGATCGATAACGACGATATTTTCAATTTTATTGACCAGCCTTTCTTCAATGACAAAGGAAGGCTTATGTGTATCAACGATCACGAGCAGCGTGTCGTCTTTCGCAATCTCAAGCGCCTCTTCCGGCGTAATAAACCTGGACCACAGTTCTTCGTATTTTTTAATTTCCCCGATCAGTCTTTGAACGCTTGAACCGATCTGATTGGAGTCGATCACGACAAAACCGTCTTTGCCGTTTGCTTGAGCGACCTTCAAAATCCCGATGGCTGATCCGATCGAATCCATATCGGGAAACTTATGACCCATGATAATCACATTGCTGCTTTCAGAGACAATCTCCTTGAGGGCGTGTGAAATGACCCTGGCTCTGACGCGCGTCCGTTTTTCCATCGGATTCGTCTTACCGCCGTAAAACTTCACTTTCCCGTTCGGCTGCTTGATTGCCACCTGATCTCCTCCGCGTCCCAGAGCCAAGTCAAGGCTGGATTGCGCCAAGTCGCCGAGCTCTTTCAATGATGCAACAGATGCACCGATTCCGATGCTTAACGTCAAGGAGATCGTATGAACGGATGTCTTCTCCCGAACTTCATCAAGGATCGAAAACTTTGATGCTTCAAGCTCGCTTAAAATATGTTCGTTTAATACTCCGATAAACCGCTCAGAGGAAACCCGTTTTAAGAAAATGCCGTACTCTTGGGCCCACTGGTTCAAAAGCGATGTCACTTCACTGTTTATCGAGCTTCTTGTCTGGTCATCAAGCCCTTGTGTCACATCATCGTAATTATCGAGAAAGATGTAGGCAAGGACCGTTCTTTCATTTTCGTATTGTCTCTCAATCTGCGTCTGCTCTGTGACATCGAAGAAATAAAGCAGCTTTTCTTCCCGTTTGATAACCACATTAAATTTCCGCTCATTCAGCGTAATCGTTTCTGTGTCCACTTCCTGCTTAATCAAAGGGACGACAGATTCACAAGTATCATAAAGCGACCGGCCGACGAGCGTATTTTCATTAAAGCATGACGCCATAAAAGGATTGGCCCACTCGATATAGTACTGATCGTTAAACAGCATGATCCCGATCGGCATTTCGAGCAGCGCCTCTTCCCCGACTTTTTTCAGACGGTAAGACAGCGTCGATATATAATCGTCCAGCTCTTTTCTGATTTGGGAGTCCGCCCGTCTCAAAAAGTACAATATGACACCCAGAATCAGAACGCCGGCCGCTCCTGCCACCCAATTAAAATAAATGTTGATGAGGACAGAAATGATTGTGACGACGATTAAAGAATATATGGGGTATCGAAATAACGGTTTTTCATAAAAACTTGGCACTCAAATCAACTCCTCACCATTGGAGAACATCGTGGCTACGATTTTTTTACTCTTTCTCTCAAGTTAAAGCCTATGTCAATTATACCTAAGATGCGAACAAGGTACATCAGGGGCGAAAACAACCCGATAATTAAAAAAAGAACCGGCAGGACAGTTGGCAGTTTCTTGGCATGGCAAAAGTAAAACACAAATGAAAACCCTTGAATGATCAAGACAAAGCCCATGATGAGACTCGCATTTAGCAGAATGGAGTAATATATGCTGCCCTCTTCAACGGGAGCCAGCGACAGAAGAATCGTCAATAAATAGATCCAAATCATGCTTTGCGGAAGCCTCATATCCCTGAACGGTTTCAAAGACGGTATTTGGATGATGCGCCGAAGCACCGGCTTGGCGAGCAGGTGATTCAAAAACGCGGTGATTCCGGAAAATATCACAATGGCTGTCGGATATAAATATTGCGCCTGTTTGAATTGTTCATTCAGCAATTCGATCTGTTTAGCCGCTTCTTTATCATTTCCAAACTGTTTGATACTTGATTCAAAGGTTTTGATTGTTTCATTATATGCTTGATTGGCCGTCTCTATTAAGTTTAACCCGAGAAACTGAATGCTGATGAAAAGCAGCAGCACGATCGAAATCATGTATGTAACAGCTGATGCAGCAATCGCTTGGGCTGGCTCTTTTCTTCTGTAGAAAAAGCCCATGATCACACCCGCAGCACTTACTGGAATAGCAAACATCAGCCCGCCTAAGGAACCGGCAATCAACGAAACGGGTAAACTGACCAACCCTACCGAAATCCCGGGCTTTAGACCGTGCCTGATTGTTTGAACCATGGCAGGCAGCGGCAGCGTCAATAAAAGAATGGTTCCGATAAAAGGCATATAGAGGCTGATCATCAGCAAAACGGCAAAAATACTGACCATGATAGCGCCTTCTACTAAAGCTCTTGTTTGTTTCACTTGTTCACCTCGTATGTTTAAATGTCATGAATCAAAAAGAGCAGCATAGACGACTGCTCTTTTCTAACGCCGAAAATTTCATTTTCAAATAAAGACGATGAGATGAGCAGGTCTCGGCCTTCTCTCATTGTTTCTTTATTCTAACATAAGGTCAAATCGCAAGTAAAACGATCATAAGGCTTGAGAAAACGAGTAAATGTTCCATGTGAAACACTGTCAGTCGAGAAACCCCGACTTCTCTTTATTTTTCTTTCTCGCTTTTCTGATCAACAACAATATAATCAAAATTGCGATCAGAAGCGTCACGCGAAGCCCGCCGCTCAAGAATAGAAAAAAGTCCTTCAACACATCCAACACATTGATCACCTCTCATTGTTGTCACTTAGATGCAAAAATCCCGTATTATTTGATTTCCCCTTTCCAAAACGGTCTAAAACGTCCCTCCGATTCTTCTATTAACCTTTTGACGGTAATGGGCATATGCTGACTAAGAAAAAGCAATAAAGGAGAATCTGCATGACAACAAAAACATTGGCTTGGCATGAAACGATGGAGTTGCATGAACTGATCGCGGCCCAGTCTGTCGGATTGGTCAAGATCAAGAAAAGCATGAAAAAAATCAGCGATCCTCAGTTAAGACAGCTTTACAGTGTTTCAGCGAAGGCATTGGAGCAAAATTTAAGGGAGCTTCTTCCCTTTTTGCCAAAAACCCCGGCATTTCATCGGGAGGAAGAACGGGCCGACCTGTATTTTGATGCGGGTGATCTGTTGGTATTGGCGAAAACGACCGTTCGAAACTATGCGATTGCGATCACGGAAACGGCGACGCCTGAACTCAGGAGAGTGTTTGTTAAACAAATCAATGCGGCTATTAAATTGCATGAGCAAATTTTTTATTTTATGTACCAAAAAGGCTTATATCCCGCCTATAATCTCGTTGACCTGCTAAAAGGCGACGCCATGCACGCGCAAAAAGCGATATCGATGAGATAAAAAAGCCAGCAAGGATAGGATCCTTACTGGCTCTGTTTTAGGCTATTTTACAATTAAAACCGGACACTTCACTCTTTTCGCCACTTTATGGCTGACACTTCCCAGCACCATTTCCTGCAAAGTGTTCAGCCCCCTGCTTCCGATAATCACGATATCAACATCATGATGGTTGGCGTACGATACTATCGTCGGGCCCGGCTCCCCGTGCTGCATCGTCATTTGATAGGGAACGGCCGATTGTTTTAATTTATTTTCTATCGACAGCAGCCTGCTGCGCCGTTCACGTTCGAGTTCTGCACGGTTTTCGCTATGCAGAACTTCATGTTTTGCTTTCGCATAATCCAATACATAAATAACGTCAACGACCGCCTGCTTTGACATGGAAGCCAAATGAATCGCATGATCGGCCGCTCTTTCAGAATGCTTTGAGCCGTCAGCAGCCAGCAATATATTTATATACACCCTTCATCACCCATTTCTTAGTGATTTGACACTGAACGATGAGGCTGATCATAAGTTGCCAGTTTTTCGACCAGCTTCCAGCTGGACTCATTTAAACCAATCAAGTCAACGTCTATTCCCTGATCTTTCATTTTCAAAACGACTTTATCGATAGCCGCCACAGCGGAATCATCCCATATATGGGCCTCTGAAAAATCAAGAATAACCTTTTTCGTTTGCTCATCCGTTTTAAAAGACTTTACGAAATCTTGAACAGATGCAAAGAAAACTTGTCCTTTGATGATGTACTTGATCGCATGTTCTTCTGACGTTTCTTCAATCTTCAATTTAGAAATTTTCGCCACGAAGAAGATCGCGCTCAAAATAACGCCGGCGAAAACCCCTTTTGATAAATCGTGGGTCGCCACAACGGTAATAACGGTCACAAGCATGACAATGGAATCCGTTAGCGGCACCTTTCTTAACATGCTGAACGAAGACCAGTCAAACGTACCGATCGATACCATAATCATCACACCGGCTAAGGCCGCCATCGGAATCTGTACGACCCAGTCGCCCAGCACCATGATCAAAAACATTAAGAAAACGCCGGCAACCAAAGTGGACAAGCGGCCTCTTCCTCCTGATTTCACATTGATCACAGACTGGCCGATCATCGCGCATCCCGCCATGCCTCCGAAAAACCCGGCGACAATGTTGGCGATGCCCTGTCCGCGGCTTTCCTTGTTTTTATCGCTTTCCGTATCCGTCATATCATCAACAATAGAAGAGGTTAATAATGACTCAAGCAAGCCGACGATGGAAAGCGCAAATGCTGTTGGAAAAATAATGGCCAACGTCTCAAAATTGAAAGGAATATTGGGGATCATAAAAGCAGGCAATGATTGCTTTATTTCTCCCAAATCACCGACAGTGCGCAAATCAAAATGGCCAAAAATAGCAAATGCAGTCATCGCAATAATAGCAACAAGTGCAGATGGAACGGCTTTTGTAAAGCGGGGAAGAACATAGATAATCAACAACGTAATCCCGACCACAACATACGTCATATTCGAAACTCCAACAAAATGAGGAACCTGCGCCATAAAGATTAAAATGGCGAGCGCATTTATGAAACCTACCATAACCGACCGCGGAATAAATTTCATAAAGCGCGCAATCTTCAGCACCCCAAATATCAATTGGATGATTCCCGTTAAAATCGTAGCAGCAAATAAATAATCAAGCCCGTGATCCCTGACCAAAGATCCCATCAAAAGAGCCATCGCCCCGGTCGCGGCTGATATCATCGCCGGACGGCCGCCCGTAAAGGAAATGACAACAGCAATACAAAAAGATGCGTACAAACCGACCATCGGGTCTACACCCGCAATGATGGAAAACGCTATGGCTTCAGGAATGAGAGCAAGCGCTACGACGATACCCGAAAGGATATCCCCCCGTACATTAGAAAACCATTCGCTATTTAATTGTTTAACATTCAAAGATTCAACACCTCGTTCGTAATCATTTGCTTCTAACTCTCATAGAAGCCATCTGTTTTTAACATGTTTCACTTTAGCAGACCTGTATCAAAATGTCTATATGGTTTTTTTTCCGCGGCCGTTTACTCCCCGCAATCCCGTGGAAATGAACACGAAGAAATTAAGAATGTAATTTTGAAAAGAGTCCAATCTAATCATTAGAGGAGGTTTCAATATGGCGCAAGAGCTGGAAAAACGACCGGGGCATACAAGATGGTATATTTCTTCTTTATTAAGCAGCATGATCATTTTAAATTACTTTGACCGTGTTGCTATTTCAGTCGCGGCTCCTGCGATACAGGATTCCTTTCAATTGACGGCAACCCAATTAGGCATTGTCTTTTCCATCTATACCTATTCATACACGCTGATGCAGATTCCGGTCGGGAGTCTCTTGGACAAGTACGGCGTTGCCTTGGTAACAAGGGTCGGAATGACCGTATGGAGTTTTCTAACCATTATATTGGCTTTTTTACAGGGGAAATTGCTTCTTTATATTGTCAGATTTTTAATCGGGCTGACGAGTGCTTCAGCATTTCCTGCCGCTTCCAAAGCCACGGCCTTATGGTTTCCGCAAAATGAGCGCGGTCTTGCCAATTCCCTGTTCGACTCAGCGGCCAAGTTCGCAAATGTCATCGGTGCGCCTCTCGTTGCCTTTTTAGTCACGACATTTGACTGGCGAGCCGCTTTTTTAACGATTGGAATCATCAATGTACTATTTACCGTATTTTTCTGGATGTACTATGAACAACCCGATCGGCACAAACGAATCTCAAAAGAGGAGCTCCATTACATTCAAAAGCATAATGCCGTACCAGAGGAAGACATCTCGGAACGGACGCTCATTGCTTTAAAAGCAATGCTTGCAAACCGCAAAGCATGGGGGCTGATGATCGGATTCACGGGTTATGGCTATACATTCAACCTGCTCTTAACCTGGCTCCCGACTTTCTTTAAAGAAACATACGGAATGGATATTATGTCATCGGGGCTGTTTACTGCGGTTCCCTGGCTGATATCGACGATTTCCGGAATCGTTGTGGGCGGATGGCTCGTCGATTTTTTAATTCAAAAGGGGCATTCGAATACAAAAGTATACCAGACCATTATCGCAATCGGCATGAGCCTTGGATTTGCCTTTTTGGGGGCTGTCTTCACGCACAACATCACGATCGCGATCATCTGCATTTCCGTCGGCTTAGCCGGAATATCTGCGACTGCGCCCGTCGGCTGGTCGATATCAGCTGATATTGCACCGGCTGGCTCCATCTCTCTGCTTAGCTCAATGGTCAATTTGGCAAATAACTTATTCGGAGGGATTATCGCGGTTTCTTTAACGGGTTATCTGGTCGATGTGACCGGTTCATTTACGCTCAGCTTTTTAGTAGCCGGGTTTGTATTACTTCTTGGACTCGTGTTCTACCTTGCAGTCCTCGGCGACATCAAACGGATACAGATTGGTAAGCAGGAAACCTGAATGCTGCAGGAAACGACCCGGTTTTTGATGAATAAAAAAAAAGAACAAGACCGTATTGGGTCTTGTTCCTTTTATCGGCTTACTCGCCTGCTACGTATGGAAGTAAAGCCATTTGACGAGCGCGTTTGATTGCAACAGTCAATTTACGTTGGTATTTCGCGCTTGTTCCTGTTACACGGCGTGGTAAGATTTTACCGCGCTCAGAGATAAATTTTCTAAGAAGATCTACATCTTTGTAGTCGATGTGCGTAATGCCGTTAGAAGTGAAATAACACACTTTACGGCGTTTCGCACGACCGCCTCTGCGTCCTCCTGCCATCGTTATTTCCCTCCTTTCTATTCTGGTTTTGTTTTATTCGTCCGTCATCCATTAAAATGGCAAGTCGTCATCAGAGATGTCAATCGGCTTTCCATCGTTTGCGAATGGATCGTCATTGAAGCTGTTGCCTTGATTGCGATTCTGATTGTTTTGACTGCCGCCGAATGGAGCCGGTTCATTCTGTCCGCCGCCAAAGTGTTGGCCTCCCTGGCCTCCGCTGTAACCGCCTGAACCAGAACCGCCGCCTTTAGGCTCCAGAAATTGAACACTTTCAGCTTGAACTTCCGTAACGTATACACGCTGTCCTTGCTGATTTTCATAGCTGCGCGTTTGCAAACGTCCATCTACACCCGCAAGACTTCCCTTTTTAAGGAAATTCGCAACGTTTTCGGCTTGTCTTCTCCAGACAACACAGTTGATGAAATCAGCTTCACGTTCACCCTGCTGATTCGTAAACGTACGATTGACAGCAAGCGTAAAGGTGGCAACAGCTGCACCGCTTGGAGTATAACGAAGCTCTGGGTCCTTTGTCAGTCTGCCGACTAAAACAACTCGGTTAAGCATATTGAGAGACCATCCTTTTGCTTTAGAGTATATAATTCAATTCTGTTTATTCTTCTTCTTTAACCACGATGTGGCGAATGATGTCATCACTGATTTTAGCTAAACGGTCAAATTCTTGAACTGCTTCAGCTCCAGCTTGAACGTTTAAGATTTGGTAGAATCCGTCGCGGAAATCGTTGATTTCGTACGCAAGACGGCGTTTTCCCCAATCTTTTGTTTCAGTGACCTCCGCACCGTTAGTTGTTAAAATGTTGTTAAAACGCTCAACAACAGCCTTTTTAGACTCTTCATCAACGTCTGGGCGGATGATGTACATGATTTCGTACTTTCTCATTTGTATTTGCACCTCCTTTTGGACTAAGCGGCCCATTATATTGGGCAAGGAGCAATAATCCTATTACTCACAATTTTATATTATATCAAAGCTCTTGTCCTATTTCAACCGCGTTATACATTAAAACGGAAATGAATGACATCGCCGTCTTTCACAATGTATTCTTTCCCTTCAAGGCGGACTTTTCCGGCCTCTTTTGCTGAGGCCATGCTTCCCGCCTCCAGCAGATCGTCGTAAGCGACCGTTTCCGCACGGATAAATCCGCGTTCAAAGTCTGTATGGATGATGCCCGCACATTCAGGGGCTTTCATTCCTTTTTTAAATGTCCAGGCTCTGACTTCCTGTTCTCCCGCTGTAAAATAAGTGGCTAGTCCAAGGAGGGAGTAAGACGCTTTAATCAGCTGATCCAGACCGGATTCTTCGATGCCGAGTTCTTCAAGGAACATCGCCTTCTCTTCGCCTTCAAGCTCTGCGATTTCGGACTCAATTTTGGCGCAGACGACGATGACTTCCGCGTTTTCAGCAGCAGCAAATTCCCGGACCTTCTGGACGTACTCGTTTCCTGAAGGATCAGCCACTTCATCCTCGCTGACATTCGCTACATATAAGACAGGTTTTGTCGTCAGCAGATGAAGCTGCTTCAACACCTTTTGCTGCTCTTCCGAGAACTCGACAGAACGGGCCGGCTTTTCCTGTTCAAATGCCTCTTTTAACTTTGTCAAAATCTCAAATTCAAACACGGCTTCTTTGTCTTTTTGCTTGGCCATCTTTCCGACCCGGCCGATCCGCTTCTCAACGGTTTCAAGGTCAGCCAGTATCAGCTCAAGGTTGATCGTCTCGATATCCGAAATCGGGTCTACTTTCCCGGACACGTGCGTGATATTGTCGTCGGCAAAACAGCGGACAACATGGCAGATTGCGTCCACTTGGCGGATGTGGGACAGGAACTTGTTTCCGAGCCCTTCTCCTTTTGATGCTCCTTTTACAATGCCGGCGATATCGGTGAATTCAAATGCGGTAGGGACCGTCTTCTTCGGATTGACGAGTTCTGTCAGCTTTTGCAGACGCTCATCAGGAACCTCTACGATTCCGACGTTTGGATCAATCGTACAAAACGGGTAGTTGGCCGATTCTGCCCCGGCCTGAGTAATTGCATTAAATAAGGTTGATTTCCCAACGTTAGGCAAACCAACAATCCCAGCTGTTAAAGCCATTGTTTCATCTCCTCTATAATGAACATCCATGTGTAGTCGTAAATGTTAAACCTGCAACAATTATAAGGATGATTACAGTAAAAGACAAGCTGACAAAACTTGCTTTTCACTCATACAAACTAGGTGAAAATTCATTTTTCGTTGTAATCGAAAAAAAAGCATGAGGGAGTCCGCAAAGATTAAGATTCGGACTCCTCATGCTTAACTAATATCTTTTTCAGCTTTCTTTGAAACTCTTTACGCGGGATCATGACACTGTGTGAACAGCCTTCGCACTTAATCCGGATATCCATTCCCATCCGAATGATCTTCCAGCGGTTCGTCCCGCAAGGATGCGGCTTTTTCATTTCGACCACGTCATTCAGGCCAAATTCTTTATCGGCCAACATCGTTCACCTCTTTGCTTCCTTGTTGTGATCTTATTGTACAAAAAACCACAGCGAAAGAGCAATTCTTCATAACCATAAATATATTTATTTCCATTTACTTAAAATTGGATAAAGCAAAATATTTACCAATAAATACAAATTTAATAACCCGTAAATTGGATATAAAAAAGCGATTAAATTTGAAAAGCCGATTGATGTAAAAGGCACCATGATCGACAGGAGCAGGAGGACGATTACCCATCTCGGCCAGTTCACAAGTGACAGAAAGCGGCTGGACAGCCCGAGAATGCTTGAGATCGTCGTTGTGTAGATCGCGACGCAAAGAACAGCCGTCATAAAAATAAAAATCGGAAAAGGCGCGCCCTCCAAAACCGCGAATAAAGGAATTTCATAATGGGCCAGTTCACCGGCAAGCTCTACAAGGGTCTCATTGTACATGTATGAAATAGCGCCAAACACCAGGCCGCTTAATATGCTGGCAATCTTCGCTTCTCCGACTCCCTTCATCTCTTTGCCGACCGCAGACAATACAGCGACAACAGATAATATGTTCAGCGAAGTGAATGCGATCCCGGCAGGCCAGTTGTATTGATGAGTCAAATTGAGCAGCCACGGCTGATGATGAGCGGTTTGAAAAGAAATCAGCGCATACAACAGCCCAGCCACCAAAATCGGGATTAAGTAGCTGTTAACGGACAATATGCCATTAAGCCCCCAGAAAAACAACAACCCTGTGCATAAACAAAATAAGATGACGCCCGTCCAAAACGGGATATGGAAGATTTGCAGCGTTACCCCGCCTCCTGCAATCATCACAATCGTCGTCGTAAACAAATACAGGATAATCAACACATCGTATACTTTAGCCAGCAGCGGACCGATTAATGTTTCGAGCACAGGCAGAAAATGCTCTGATTTTTGTTCGTAGCTGATCTTCATCACAATATAGGTTGACAGGCTGAACATGATCGTAAACAACAGGATAGCCAGTCCGCTTTCATCACCAAAAAACTGCCATATTTCCTGGCCGGACGCATATCCCGCACCTATTAAGCTTCCTAAAATAAGAAGCATCCACTTCATCCCGGCTCTCCACACGATTTGCTCACCCCAGCAATATAGTTTTTAAGCTTGTTTCTCCGCTCATGACACTATATTGCCGGTCTTCTATAAAAATTCATGAAACCCCTTTCGATTTTTCTCATTCAAATGAATAAATTATATCAATATAATAAAGTGAATTATCATATCTTCTTTTAGTAAAGTATTTTTTTCGGCTGACCAAATCGTTTCATCCAAAGCATAAAAAAAGAGACAGCTGGATATACTGTAAACAACCATTCATACTCGAAAAATACACCAAGGCACTGCTGTTACCATGATGACAAGGATGTGAAGCCTATGAATCGAAAAGGCGGAATTTTTTCTCAAGAACCAATAAATGAATATATTTCTCATTCGGATCCGCTAGCTGTGAAACAAATAGAGAAAGTTCTTTCCGTCTATTTAAAGGAAGCCGAAGACCGGCCCATCGTGATCGTTTGCATCGGTACAGACCGCTCCACCGGAGATTCGCTCGGTCCCCTCGTAGGAATGAAACTCTCCGCAAAACAGCTGACACGTTTTCATGTCTATGGAACACTTGCCGACCCGGTTCACGCCGTAAACTTAAATGAAAAGATTGATCATATTCATCAGCAGCATCAAAATCCATTTATAATCGCGATCGATGCCTGTCTTGGACGAACCAAAAGCGTGGGATCTTTTCAAATTGGCAAAGGACCTTTGAAGCCGGGAGCAGGCGTTCAGAAAAGCTTGCCTGAAGTCGGCCACGTGCATATTAACGGAATTGTCAATGTCAGCGGCTTTATGGAGTATTTTGTCCTGCAAAATACAAGGCTCAACCTTGTCATGAGCATGGCAAATGTGCTTGCTGACGGGCTGTCGCATCTGGAGAAAGCCGGGTGGCAGCGGCGCCATGTGTCACCAATTCAAAAAATGACCGGAAGGATGTCATAAAAAAACCATCTGTACATGATCAGATGGTTTTTAAGCTTATGCATCTTCTTGGGCCAGCAATTCGAGAATACGCTCCAAGTCTTCATTTGAGTAAAATTCGATTTCGATTCTGCCTTTTTTCTTTTGCTTTTTAATGGTCACCGGTGTTCCAAAATAGTTTCGCAAGTACGACTCTCGTTCTTTGATTACTGCATCTTTTACTTGTTTCGGCTTCTTTGTTTCACGTGGAACATCAGCATTCAACTGTTGAATTAACTTTTCAAGCTGGCGAACGTTCAGCTGTTCGGACACGACCTTTTGAACAAGCGGCTCAAGCTTTTTCTTGTTTTTCAATCCAAGCAATGTTCGGCCATGGCCCATCGATAACGTGCCGTTGTCGATTAACTTTTGAACGTCTTCAGGTAGTGTCAGCAGCCGTAAGTGGTTGGCGATGTGAGGCCTGCTTTTTCCAAGCCTTTTTGCCAGCTGTTCCTGGGTCATATCGAGATGTTTGAGCAAAGATTCATAGGCTTTTGCTTCCTCAAGCGGAGACAGGTCTTCTCGTTGAAGATTTTCCAATAGGGCAATCTCCATCATCAGGGATTCCGACAGCTCGCGCACAATCGCAGGAATGGTTTCCAATCCGGCTTTTTCAGCAGCCCTGTAGCGGCGTTCTCCGGCTACAATGTCATAGCCTTTAATTGACTTTCTGACGATGATGGGCTGCAAAACACCGTGTTGCAAAATGGACTCCTTCAAATCTTTTAACGATTGGTCATCAAACGTTTTTCTTGGCTGATAAGGGTTGGGCCGCAAGTCTTGCAGCTTAATTTCCTCAACCGTTTCTTCGGATAAATCAACATTTGAAAACAATGCATTAATCCCTTTTCCGAGACCTTTAGGCATTCGCAGCCACTTCCTTTGCTAATTCTAAATAGACTTCCGCTCCTCTGGAACGCGGATCATATAAAATGATCGGCTTTCCATGGCTCGGCGCTTCACTGAGCCGGACATTCCGTGGGATAACGGTTTGGTATACTTTATCGCGGAAGTACTTTTTCACTTCTTCGATGACCTGTATGCCTAAATTCGTTCTTGCATCAAGCATTGTCAGCAATACACCGTCTATCATCAGATCCGTATTTAAATGTTTTTGTACGAGCCGGACAGAGTTGAGCAGCTGGCTCAGCCCTTCCAGCGCATAATATTCGCACTGAACCGGAATCACGACGGAATCGGACGCCGTAAGCGCATTGATTGTAAGCAGCCCTAATGACGGCGGACAGTCAATAATCATAAAATCATAGTTTTGTTTGACCGATTCCAAAGCCCTTTTCAGCCGGACTTCACGGGAAATGGTCGGAACGAGTTCAATTTCCGCCCCCGCAAGCTGAATCGTTGCAGGAATGACATCCAAGTTTTCTACGGATGTTGTTTTGATGACATCTTTTACATCTGCATCATCTACTAATATATCGTACACACATTGATCAACATCAGCCTTTTCAACGCCGATACCGCTTGTTGCGTTTCCTTGCGGGTCTATGTCGACTAACAAAACCCTTTTCCCGATGTAAGCTAAACAAGCTCCCAGGTTAACAGAGGTTGTCGTTTTACCAACGCCACCTTTTTGGTTTGTGATCGCAATAATTTTCCCCACAATGTCACCTACTTTCACATTGAACAAGTTTCTCTCATTTCTCTATTTTAACAAAAAAAGAATCGGCCGTTTGCTTTTTTTGAATTTTTGTTTTTTCAAAGAGATCCGTTTTTTCTATTTTTCGACATAAAGAAACCATTTTTTTATCTCAGAAAAAAGAGAAGAGATATTCAAGTGAAATGAAAGATAGTTTTATTATTATATTAATATAAAAAAATCCCCCTGTCTTAGGGGGATTTCAATCAATCTGCTGCGGGCATTTTCCGGGTAGCGATGGCAATTCTGTTCCAGGCATTTATTGTGATGGCTGCCATGATCAGTTCGGCTGTTTCAGCTTCTGTAAAATGGGTCCTGACTTCGTTGTATACTTCATCCGGCAGCCCGTGCTCGCCGATTCGCGTAACGGCTTCAGTCAGCGCCAATACCGCCCGCTCTTTTTCCGTGAAAAAAGGCGCTTCCCGCCATGCATTGAGCGCATATATCCGCTGTTCCGTCTCACCGTTCTGCCTTGCATCTTTCGTATGCATATTTAAGCAGAAAGCACATCCATTCAGCTGTGAAGCCCGGATTTTGATCAGTTCCTTTAAAATGGGATCAATGTTTGAGGAAGCCTGCGCTTTTTCAAGCTCCAGCATTCCTCTGTAGCCCTTAGGGTTTACTTTTTCCATTAGAAATCTCGTTTCCATGTCTATTCCTCCTTTAAGTGTTTCACTTATATAACAAGTGAGGAACGACGTTTGTGACAGAAAACGTTATATTTTAATGTTCTTCAGTTTATCGGGGTTTGACACGATAAACACATTTTTGACGGAATCGCCTTCCGGGTTCCAAGCAAAGCAAACAGCGTAAGCCGGGCGGTTGTTTTTCATGATCAAAACGCCCTTTTGGCCATTGATATCGACAGGCATAAAGCGACCGGAAAAGCTTCCCTTTGAAACAACTCCCGTAAAAAAAGCATAAATGCGGCTCTTTCCATAGATCGGTCTCAACGCGCTGCGTACTTTTCCGCCGCCATCTGTATACAATACGGCATCTTCAATCAATGTTTTGGAAAACTCCTCAAAGTCACCGGTTTTCGCTGATTCGATAAAAAGCCGGGCCAGTTGCTGTTCTTCGACCGGCTGTGATAATACCGAAATATCCCCATTTAGCTTCTGTTTCAGCCGGCTGTGGATTTTACGGCAGTTCGCTTCAGACTTCCCGATTATGGACGATATTTCCTTATAGTGATATCCAAATACTTCTCTAAACAACAAAACGGCTCTTTCCACAGGATTTAATCGGCTCATAACTACCAGAAAAGCGTAGGAAACCTTTTCTTTTTCTTCAACGTATTCCGCCGGACTTTGAGCTGAAAGTGCCACCTGCGGTTCCGGAAGCCATTCCCCGATATATACCTCTCGCTTCTTGCGGGCAGACTGCAGTTCATTTATGCAGCGGTTTGTGATAGATTTCGTCAAATATGCTTGAATATGGTCAATTTGACTGATATCTTTTTCCTGAAGGTCTGCGAACAATTCCTGGACGATGTCCTCTGCATCTTGCAAAGAACCGAGCATACGGTAAGCAATTGAAAAAAGCAATGAATGATATTGTCGATAATATTCCATAGATGCTCCCCCATAGATATTTTGCCTAAAAAAATAAAAGCTCTATAGGGAGCTTTTATTTCGGTATCTTGATCGTAAACTGAATATATTCTTCAAATTCCTCTTCTTCCGTATTCAGTTTGACGCCGCTGTCTTCCACCATTGATAAGGACTGGCGAATCGTATTCATCGCGATTCTTGCGTCTCTGCTGTACGCTTTTCTCTTTGGTTTCGGCTTGCGTTTATCCTGCTCAAGCATTTTGACGACACGGTCTTCGGTTTGCTTTACATTTAAATTCTTTTCAATGACTTCATGTAACAGCTTGACCTGAAGGTCGGGCTGTTTCAACGGTATGAGCGCTCTTGCGTGGCGCTCTGAAATTTCTTTTTTCAAGATCGCTTCCTGCACCTCTTCCGGAAGCTTCAACAGTCTGAGCTTATTGGCGATTGTTGACTGGCCCTTTCCAAGCCTTTGTGCAAGGGCTTCCTGCGTCAAATCGTGAAGCTCTAAAAGCCTTGCATAAGCATGCGCTTCTTCAATCGAAGATAATTCTTCCCTCTGAAGGTTTTCGATAAGAGCGACGGAAGCGGTCTCCGTATCTGAAAAATCCTTAATAATAGCGGGAACCTTCTCCCAATCGAGCGTTTGAACCGCCCGCCAGCGCCGCTCTCCGGCTATGAGTTCATATTGGCCTTCCCGCTCTGTTTTTCTGACGACAATCGGCTGGATAATGCCGTGTGTATGAATGGTTGCAGCTAATTCTTTAATTTTTTCTTCTGAGAAAATGGTGCGCGGCTGAAAACGGTTAGGAATTATATCGCCTACTGGAATCTCTTGAATTTCTTCTTTATTCGTATCATGTTCAGCAATCTCTGCTTCTTCTTCCTTGTCGCCAAGTCCGAAGAGACGAGAGAATGAATGCTTCATGTACCTACACCACCTTTAAACACTGCCATTTTTATAATTCTATTTTCTCATGAATTTTCCTTCTGTGACATCACGAAATTTGAAGAAAACGAATAATTTAACCTTCTATAGGAGATTTATTAGGTGTTCCAGGCTTTCTTGGAAATTTCTTCGGTGTCTGTGATTGTTTTTTGATGACAATGATGTTTCTGTCGCTTTCTTCAATTGGCAGCTGAAAAGAATGTACGGTTTCAATTTTGCCTCCAAGCATTTTGATGGCTTTTTTGCCCGTTTCAATTTCTTCATCAGCCGAAGCTGCTTTTAATGCTACGAATAAACCGTCTTTTTTCACAAGCGGAAGGCAGAGCTCGCTGAGAACCGAAAGGCGGGCGACAGCGCGTGCCGTCACGACGTCATAGCTTTCCCTGTGGTCTTTCGATTTTCCGAATGTTTCCGCACGATCATGGTAAAAAGCTGTGTTTTCCAGCTTCAAAGCATCTGACAGCTGATTCAAAAAGTGAATCCGTTTGTTCAGCGAGTCAACGATTGTGACGTGAAGGTGAGGAAAACAGATTTTTATCGGAAGGCTTGGAAATCCGGCGCCCGCTCCAACATCACAGAGACTGTTCATTTTTTTGAAATCAACATAAAAAGAAGCGGCAATGGAGTCGTAAAAATGTTTTAAATACACTTCTTTTTTCTCGGTAATCGAGGTTAAATTCATTTTTTCGTTCCATTCAACAAGCCATTCGTAATAGGTCTCAAATTGCTCCAGCTGGAAGGAAGAGAGGGAGATGCCTTTCTCCTCCAAACCGGCTGTAAATTGCTCAATGTTCATGCCGTCACCCTTTCTATTCCGCAACCTTGGCAATCCGTCCCTGCTCTAAGTAAACGAGTAGAATGGAAATATCAGCAGGATTGACGCCGGAAATCCGTGAGGCCTGTGCGACCGACAGCGGTCTGACCTCTTTCAATTTTTGGCGCGCTTCCGTTGCAATGCCTTTGATCGCGTCATAGTCGATTCTGTCAGGAATCTTTTTGTTTTCCATTTTCTTTAGTTTTTCGACCTGCTGCAAGGACTTTTCAATATATCCTTCATATTTAATTTGAATTTCAACTTGTTCAGCAACGTCGCCGGCGACTTTTTGTTCAGGCGGCGCAAGAGCAGTAACGGTTTCATAATTCATTTCCGGCCGCTTCATCAGGTCGGTCGCGCGTATGCCGTCTTTGAGCTCACTGCCGCCCAATGAACGGATATATTCCTGATTTTCCTTTGTCGGTTTGATAATAACAGAATGAAGGCGTTTTTTCTCTGCTTCAATGGCCGCTTTTTTCTCTTGGAACTTTTGATATCGTTCTTCAGAAATCAAACCGATCTGATAGCCGATCTCGGTCAGGCGCAAGTCTGCATTGTCGTGACGCAGAAGGAGCCTGTACTCCGCACGTGAAGTCAGCAGGCGGTACGGTTCGTTTGTTCCTTTCGTTACAAGGTCGTCGATCAATACGCCGATATAAGCGTCAGAACGGCTGAGAATGACCTCTTCTTTGCCAAGCGCTTTCCGGCCCGCATTGATGCCGGCCATAATTCCCTGTCCGGCCGCTTCTTCATAGCCTGATGTTCCGTTAATCTGTCCGGCTGTGAAGAGTCCCGGAATTTTTTTCGTTTCCAGTGTCGGCCACAGCTGTGTCGGTACGATCGCATCATATTCAATCGCGTATCCTGCCCGCATCATTTGCACATTTTCAAGACCGGGAATAGTTGAAAGCATTTTTCGCTGCACATCTTCAGGAAGGCTTGTCGACAATCCCTGGACATAGACTTCCTGGGTGTTGCGCCCTTCAGGTTCAAGAAAGATCTGGTGTCTCGGTTTGTCGTTAAAGCGGACAACCTTGTCTTCAATTGAAGGACAATATCTTGGCCCCGTTCCTTTAATCATACCGGAATACATCGGTGAGCGATGCAGATTGTTGTCAATGATTTCATGCGTTTCCGGGCTTGTATATGTGAGCCAGCACGGAAGCTGATCTGTAATATATTCCACTGTCTCATACGAAAAGGCCCGCGGCACTTCATCGCCGGGCTGAATTTCCGTTTTGCTGTAGTCAATTGAGTGGCTGTTGACCCGCGGCGGCGTCCCTGTTTTAAAACGGACGAGATCAAAGCCGAGCTCATCAAGATGCTCAGACAGCTTGATGGACGGCTGCTGATTGTTCGGCCCGCTGGAGTATGACAGATCGCCAAGAATAATTTTTCCTCTCAAAAATGTCCCCGTCGTCAGAACCACAGTCTTAGAACGGTACTCCGCCCCTGTTTGGGTTACAACGCCCCGGCATTCCCCGTCTTCAATAAGAAGGCGTTCGACCATTCCTTGTAGCATGGTCAAATTCGGTTCATTCTCGAGTGTCTTTTTCATCTCGTGCTGATATTGGAATTTGTCAGCCTGAGCCCGCAGCGCCCGGACGGCAGGTCCTTTTCCAGTATTTAAAAGCCTCATTTGGATATGAGTTTTATCGATATTTTTAGCCATTTCCCCGCCGAGCGCATCGATTTCGCGGACGACGATTCCTTTTGCAGGTCCGCCGACAGACGGGTTACATGGCATGAAAGCAACCATATCAAGGTTAATCGTTAAGACAAGCGTTTTTGCGCCTTGTCTGGCTGACGCCAGCGCCGCTTCAACACCGGCGTGTCCGGCGCCGACGACAACGACGTCATATTGGCCTGCTTCATAGCCCATATGCTTTGTTCCTCCTTTATTTTCCTAAGCAAAATTGAGAGAAGAGCTGGTCGATCAGGCTTTCGTGTACAGCATCGCCAATGATCTCTCCGAGAACTTCCCAGCATCTTGTTAAATCAATTTGAACCATATCGATCGGGACATCGTTTTCGATGCCCTCCAATGCGTCAGTAATGGCGCGCTTCGCCTCATGCAGCAGTGAGATGTGCCTTGTATTGCTGACATATGTCAAGTCGCCGCTCTCGATCGTTCCTGTGAAAAATAGCGATTGAATGGCTTCCTCCAGCTCATCAATCCCTTCCTCTTTCAATAAGGATGTCGTGACGACAGGCTGGTTCCCCGCCAATTCCCGAACGCGATCAAGATCAAGTCTTTGCTCAAGATCGGTCTTATTGACGATGACGATGATGTCCATGCCCTTCGTTGCTTCAAAGAGCTTGATGTCTTCTTCCGAAAGGGTCTCACTGTAATTGAGGACAAGCAAAATCAAGTCAGCTTCTTTTAATACCTGTCTTGAACGTTCAACGCCGATTCGCTCGACGATGTCTTCGGTCTCGCGGATCCCGGCTGTATCGACAAGACGCAGCGGCACGCCTCTGACATTCACATATTCTTCAATGACATCCCGCGTCGTACCCGGAATGTCCGTTACAATCGCTTTTGTCTCATGGACGAGACTGTTTAAAAGCGAGGACTTGCCGACATTTGGCCGCCCGATGATAACCGTCGAGATGCCTTCTCTTAATATTTTACCCTGCTCTGAAGTCGTCAGCAGCGCCTCGATTTCCTTTTTGACCTTTGTCGCCTTTTCAATCAGCATCTTATGGGTCATTTCTTCGACATCATCGTATTCCGGATAGTCTATATTCACTTCAACATGGGCCAACGTTTCAAGAATCTCGGCTCTCAACCGTTTGATCAGTGAAGACAGCCTTCCTTCCATCTGATTCATGGCCACATTCATAGCGCGGTCTGTTTTGGCCCTGATGAGATCCATGACAGCTTCAGCCTGGGAAAGATCGATTCTTCCGTTCAAAAAGGCTCTTTTCGTAAATTCCCCCGGTTCCGCAAGGCGCGCTCCCTCTCTCAAAACGAGCTGAAGCACCTGGTTGACGGTTACAATTCCGCCGTGGCAGTTGATTTCTACAATATCTTCCCGCGTAAAAGTTTTCGGCGCTTTCAGTACCGAAACCATGACTTCTTCCACGACTTTTTCCGTTTCAGGATCAACGATATGACCGTAGTTAATCGTATGTGAATCGACGGAACTCAGCCTTTTCCCGCGAGGTCCTTTATATACTTTATCGGCGATCGCAAGAGCCTCAGGGCCGCTCATCCGGACGATCGCAATCGCCCCTTCTCCCATCGGCGTTGAAATCGCAGCGATGGTATCCATGGCTTTCACCTCTCTTTTTCATTCCTCTATCTATTATCCCCATTTGTCCGGGTCATCTTCCAAACATCGTATATGGATGAAAAACTTTTATTGTAATCAAAATTTAAAGATATCATAGTTTCAATTGAAGTGGAAGTGACTTGAACCGTTATCCACAACCGTTCTAAGCCATCATTACTTACTTTAACTTATCCACATGTGAATAACAATTAAATTTCATTTTCATCAACAGCTTACACCGAAAAAACTAAAGCTTAAACCGATTTGGTCTGCATTTATCGATTTTGCAACGGCAAAAAACCGAAGCCCCAATTTTGGGAACTTCGGTTTTCATGTTATTTTTTATATGAGATGACAAGGTGCCGGTTATGGTCTTCTCCGGTAGAATAAGTTTCGATATGCTGCGAGTAGCCCGCAAGCGTATCATGGATGACTTTGCGCTCACTGGAAGGCATCGGCTCCAGGTGAATGTCTTTTTTCTGCCTGGCCGCCTGATCAGCAAGCTTCAATGCAAGCTGAGCGAGTGTTTCCTTCCGCTTTGCGCGGTATCCCTCGGCATCAACCACCGCTTGGATATATCTGTCGGAATGACGATTGAGCACGAGCTGCGTCAGCGTTTCAAGGGCATTTAAAGTTTGTCCTCTTTTTCCAATTAAAAGGGCTGTTTTATCGCCTTTTAACTGAAAAATCACTCGTTTTGACTCCTCTTCTGCCGTTACCTGGGCTTGTATTCCCATATTCGAAATCACATTTTCCAAATACTGTTTTGCTTCTTTAACCGGGTCTATTTTTTCTCGAATGTTCACGACTGCAGACCGATGACCGAAAATGCCGAATAATCCCTTTTTTCCTTCATCAACTACGTCGACTTCGACATCATCTGCATGAAGGCCCAGCTGTTCAAGCCCGGATTGCACTGCTTCATCGACGGTACGTCCAGTAGCAGTCAGTTCCTTCACTTTTTCTTACCTCCGGATTTTTTTCCTCCGGCTGCCGCTTCCTGCCTCTCTGCCTTTAAATCAGGCCCTTTGATAAAGAAGGTTTGAGCAATCATGAATAAGTTACCGACTACCCAGTACAGGGAAAGAGCCGCCGGGAAACTGACCGCAAATACAACGATCATGATCGGCATCAGCCAAAGCATCATCGCCATCTGCGGATTTTGTTGCGCTGTTCCCGCCATCATCAGCTTTTGCTGAATGAATGTGAACACACCGGCGAGAATCGGCAAAATGAAATACGGATCACGCTCCCCAAGGTCAAACCATAAAAAGCTGTGTTCTGCGATTTCCCGCGTTCTCATAATGGCATGATAGAATCCGATTAAAATCGGCATTTGAATTAAGATCGGGAAACATCCGGCAAGCGGGTTAACCCCGTGCTTCTGCATGAGAGCCATCGTTTCCTGTTGAAGCTTCTGCTGCGTTTTTTGATCTTTAGAACTGTATTTTTCGCGAAGTTTTTGCATTTCAGGCTGGAGAGCCTGCATCGCTTTCGAACTCTTCGTCTGCTTGATCATCAGCGGCAAAATTAAAAGTCTGATTAAGATCGTGACGATGATAATCGCGAGTCCGAAGTTTTCATTCGTTAAATTTGCTACATACGTGATCAGCTGTGACAGCGGGTATACGATATACGTGTTCCAAAACCCTTCGCTTTCTGCAGTGATCGGCTGGTTGATTTCCGTACATCCAGCTAACAGCACGATAACGCCGATCATACTGAACAATAATAAAATTCGCCTCTTCAACAATATTTCCTCCTAAATCTTCATTCTTCAACCGGTGTTATTCGGTTATGACCATTAAAAAGACATACTTTCTCGTATTTTATCATCTTTCTCCCCGAATGGGCGACGACATTTTTCAGGAGCTAAAGGAAGCGCTTAAAAATGAGGGCCATAACATCTTTTTAACCCGGACTATGATGGCTGATTCGGTTTTTTCCGGTAGACAAACGACTTTCTGAAAAGGTGCTGCAAACTTTTTTTCGTCTCTTCATATGACAATTCAGCTGCAGGCTTTCTTGCGATGATAATGTAGTCATTTTCTTGTTTTAATAGATCCCGCTCTTCCTGGATGACCTGGCGAATCAGCCGCTTTACCCGGTTGCGCACGACTGCGTTTCCGATTTTCTTGCTGACCGACAGTCCCACCCGAAACTCTTTCGCCTCAGGCTGGTGAAGCACATATAAAACATATTGCCGGTTTGCCATCGATTTGCCTTTTTTAAATACTTTTTGAAAATCTTCATTTTTCTTTAATCGATTTCGCTTTTTCATATCTTCTTTCACTCCGATAACAAGCTGGCAAATGGGCCTGGTCATTCCTCTATGTAAAAAAGACCACTGACATTATTCAGTGGCCTAAGCTGATAATACTTTTCTTCCTTTGCGGCGACGACGTGCTAATACAAGACGTCCATTTTTAGAACTCATACGGCTGCGAAAGCCATGAACTTTGCTGCGCTTACGGTTATTTGGTTGAAATGTTCTTTTCATGTATGACACCTCCCTCGAGGAATAGCTGTTAAAGACAGTCTAATTTATTATATTGGGATGAGCAGTTCATTGTCAACTTCGCTCACACATTTCTTTTTTGCACCATAATAGGATAACACATATCAATTTTCTTCGAAAGCCTAATTTCACTTTTCCTCAATTTTAGCTTAAAAGATTTTTTTGGAAGCGGGAAAATGGGATGAACGAAGCGAAAAAAAAACCAATGTGGATATCTTTCGCCTCGTTTTTTCTATCCACAGTCATTATCGACAACATTTTCACAAAACTAACCGTTGTGGACAATATTTCTTCAACAGTTTGTATAGTGTGTGGATAAGTTCCTCGCAACCATTGCAACCACTCGCTTATTCTGATATTATATTTGTGTTTTAACTCTTGATAACAAATTGGCTGCCAATCCATTATCCACAAACTGTGGATAAGTTGTGGAAAGTTTTTTCACAGGGTGTGCAGGAATTTGTCCACATCTTGTGAAGAATGTCGAAAAGACGTTTTTCTACTATATTATATGTTTTCAACATTTCATTAACGAATGGACTCATCCATTTGCTCTTTTTTTGTGTTCTATAACAGGTTGGACGAGCAAATATTGCTGGTAAAGGAGGGACGAACCGCCATTATGAAAAACATATCGGATCTTTGGAATCAAGCTTTGGGGCAGATCGAAAAAAAATTGAGCAAGCCCAGCTTTGAAACATGGATGAAATCGACAAAGGCCCATTCATTGCAGGGCGATACGCTGATCATCACCGCACCGAACGAGTTCGCCAGAGACTGGCTTGAATCAAGATACCTGCACCTGATCGCCGATACGATCTACGATCTGACAGGAGAAGAATTGAGCATTAAATTTGTCATTCCTCAGAATCAAAATGAAGAAGATTTTATGCCTAAGTCTCCAATCAAAAAAATGTCGAAAGAAGAACCGGCTGATTTTCCGCAAAACATGCTGAACCCCAAATATACATTCGATACGTTCGTTATCGGTTCAGGAAACCGATTCGCCCATGCGGCGTCTTTGGCAGTGGCCGAAGCCCCGGCGAAAGCTTACAATCCGCTGTTTATTTATGGGGGAGTCGGACTTGGAAAGACTCACTTAATGCATGCGATCGGGCACTATGTTATCGATCACAATCCATCTGCAAAAGTGGTTTATTTGTCATCTGAGAAATTTACAAATGAATTCATTAACTCGATCCGTGACAATAAAGCTGTCGATTTTCGCAACCGCTATCGAAATGTTGACGTTCTTTTGATAGATGATATTCAATTTTTAGCCGGAAAAGAACAGACGCAAGAGGAATTTTTCCATACGTTTAATACGCTGCATGAAGAAACAAAGCAGATCGTCATTTCCAGCGACCGGCCTCCAAAAGAGATCCCAACGCTTGAAGACCGTTTGCGCTCCCGTTTTGAATGGGGATTGATCACAGACATCACGCCTCCTGATCTAGAAACAAGAATTGCGATTTTAAGGAAGAAAGCAAAAGCAGAAGGACTTGATATCCCGAATGAAGTCATGCTTTATATTGCCAATCAGATCGACAGCAATATCAGGGAGCTGGAAGGGGCATTAATCAGGGTTGTCGCATATTCTTCCCTGATCAATAAAGACATCAACGCCGATTTGGCTGCTGAAGCTTTGAAAGATATCATTCCGTCTTCAAAGCCGAAAGTCATTACGATCAAAGACATCCAAAGAATCGTCGGCCAGCAGTTCAATATCAAGCTGGAGGATTTCAAGGCGAAGAAACGGACAAAATCGGTGGCTTTTCCGCGGCAAATCGCTATGTATCTATCAAGAGAAATGACAGATTCTTCTCTTCCAAAGATCGGCGAGGAGTTTGGCGGACGCGACCACACGACGGTCATCCATGCCCACGAAAAAATATCAAAACTGCTGAGCGATGATGAACAGCTCCAGCAGCATATTAAAGAAATTAAAGAGCAGCTGAGATAAATGGTGAGCGGGAAAGTGTGAATAACTTGAACATAGCCTTACACAGTCTGTCCACATGTGGATAGGCTGTGTTTCCGTTCGTTTTTAGCACTTATCCACAAATCCACAGCCCCTACTAGTACTTCTGCTATTTTTATAAAACATAATAATTAATAGATTTCCGCAAGGAGGATGATTATGAAGTTTACAATTCAAAAAGACCGCCTAGTCGAAGGTGTCCAAGATGTGTTAAAAGCCGTTTCTTCAAGAACGACGATTCCGATCTTAACCGGTATTAAAATCGTGGCCTCTGATGAAGGTGTCTCTCTGACAGGCAGCGATTCCGATATTTCGATTGAATCGTTTATCCCAAAAGAAGACGGCGATTTAGAGATCGTGACAATTGAACAGCCCGGCAGCATTGTGCTTCAAGCGCGTTTTTTCAGTGAAATTGTCAAAAAGCTGCCGATGTCAACGGTGGAAATCGAGGTTCAAAATCAATACTTAACGATCATCCGCTCCGGCAAAGCAGAGTTTAACTTAAACGGTTTGGATGCAAGCGAATATCCGCTTTTGCCGCAAATTGAAGAGCATCACGCTTTTCAAATTCCGACCGATCTGCTGAAAAACTTGATCCGCCAAACCGTTTTCGCAGTGTCCACCTCAGAAACACGCCCAATCTTGACAGGTGTAAACTGGAATGTCGCGGGCGGTGAATTAATATGCACTGCGACGGATAGTCACCGTCTGGCATTAAGAAAAGCTAAGCTCGACATTAACGAAGACAGTTCTTACAATGTCGTCATCCCAGGAAAAAGCTTAACCGAGCTGAGCAAGATCCTTGATGACCATCAGGAGCTAGTCGATATTGTGATTACCGAAACACAAGTGTTATTTAAAACAAAAAACGTGCTGTTTTTCTCCAGACTGCTTGACGGAAACTATCCGGATACAAACCGCCTGATTCCTCAGGAAAGCAAAACGAACCTGATCGTCAATACAAAGGAATTTCTTCAGGCGATCGACAGGGCTTCGCTCTTGGCAAGAGAAGGTCGAAACAACGTGGTGAAACTTTCCGCAGCCGCCAATGAGTCGATCGAAATTTCTTCAAACTCTCCGGAAATCGGAAAGGTTGTCGAAACGGTGAATGCCGAGCAGATTGAAGGGGAAGACTTAAAGATATCCTTTAGTCCGAAATATATGCTGGATGCCCTTAAAGTTCTTGAAGGAGAGGATATTCACGTGAGCTTCACGGGCGCTATGAGGCCTTTTCTGATCCGTACGCCGAATGACGATTCGATCGTCCAATTAATTCTTCCTGTCCGGACGTATTAATTTGTTGGAATAGAAAGTTGCCGGCTGGTCCGGCAGCTTCTCTTATTTTTCGGGAGAAAAGCGCTCTCGCCCTGCCTTGGTTGTTCATACCGCAAGTTTCCCCTTTCCTTCTTTCCCTGTTTTTTAGTACAATTAGATATTAGTGATATTGAAAGAGGTCGATATAATGACAAAGACGGTGGCTATTGATACAGAGATGATTACCCTCGGCCAGTTTTTGAAATTGGCGGATGTCATTCAGTCCGGAGGAATGGCAAAATGGTTTTTATCGGAATATGAAGTACTCGTCAATGACGAGCCGGATAACCGCCGCGGACGAAAACTGTATGTCGGAGATGTGGTGACGATTGAAGGATTCGGTTCATTTCAAGTCGTCGGCTAAAAGCAGGTGGTATTGATTGTATATCCAAAATCTTACATTATCATCTTACCGTAATTATGAGCGCCTTGACCTTCAATTTGAAAACAAAGTGAATGTGATTATCGGAGAGAACGCTCAAGGAAAAACGAATTTGATGGAAGCGATCTATGTGCTTGCGATGGCGAAATCCCATCGGACGTCAAATGATAAAGAACTCATACGATGGGATGAAGACTATGCTAAAATAGAAGGCAGGGTCATTAAAAAAAACGGTTCTGTTCCCATTCAGCTCGTGATTTCCAAAAAAGGAAAAAAAGGTAAAGTCAATCATATTGAACAGCAGAAACTGAGCCAGTATGTCGGGGCTGTCAACACGATTATGTTCGCGCCGGAGGATTTAAATCTTGTAAAAGGAAGTCCTCAGGTCAGAAGAAGGTTTCTCGATATGGAAATCGGCCAAGTATCACCTGTCTATCTTCATGACCTTTCTCTTTACCAAAAAATCCTTTCACAACGGAATCATTTCCTGAAACAGCTTCAAACGAGAAAGCAAACCGACCAAACGATGCTTGACGTGCTGACGGAACAGCTTACGGAATTCGCGGCAAAGGTTGTGATGAAACGGCTTCAGTTTGTCGATCAGCTTGAAAAATGGGCTCAGCCCATTCATTCCGGAATTTCAAGAGGTCTGGAAGAGCTGACGTTAAAGTATCATACGTCTCTTCACGTATCAGATTCGCCCGATTTGTCGAAAATGATCAATAGTTATCAAGAAACGTTTTCTAAATTAAGAGATAAAGAAATAGAACGGGGGGTATCTCTGTCAGGTCCCCACAGGGATGATGTTCTCTTCTACGTCAATGGCCGTGATGTGCAGACTTACGGATCGCAGGGCCAGCAGCGAACGACTGCTTTGTCGCTTAAATTGGCTGAAATCGATTTGATTCAGGAAGAGATAGGAGAATATCCGATTCTGCTTTTGGATGATGTTTTATCAGAGCTGGACGACTATCGGCAGTCTCACTTGCTCCACACCATTCAAGGCCGTGTTCAAACATTCGTAACAACGACAAGCGTTGATGGAATTGATCATAAAACCTTAAACGAAGCGGAAATCTTTCGAGTTGAAAATGGCACGCTATCGGACTGAGAAAATGGGGTGAGGGATTGTATATCCACTTAGGTGACGATTTTGTCGTCTCAACGCGTGAAATTGTGGCTATTTTTGATTACAAGGCAAAGACGTCGCCGATTGTTGAAGAGTTTTTAAACAAGCAAAAACAGCAGATTGTCTCTTCTAACAGCACGCCGAAGTCAATTGTTGTCACATTACAATCGATTTATTTTTCTCCTTTAGCCTCAGGCACGTTGAAAAAACGAGCGCAATCCAAGCCGGAAATCGATTCATAAAAGAATCTTAACTATAAATTTATTATGTTTGAAGAAAAGTGTAGGTGAATGTGCGTGGCAATGGAACAGCAAAATAATTACGATGAAAATCAGATACAGGTTCTAGAGGGATTGGAAGCCGTGCGGAAAAGACCCGGAATGTACATCGGGTCGACAAGCGGCAAAGGTCTGCACCATTTAGTATGGGAAATTGTCGATAACAGCATCGATGAAGCATTGGCCGGTTACTGCACTGAAATCAATGTCGAAATTGAAAAAGACAACAGCATCACTGTAAAAGACAACGGACGGGGGATTCCGGTCGGTATTCATGAGAAGATGGGCCGTCCCGCTGTAGAAGTCATCATGACAGTCCTGCACGCCGGAGGAAAGTTTGACGGAAGCGGATATAAAGTTTCAGGCGGTTTGCACGGCGTCGGTGCATCTGTTGTTAACGCCCTTTCAACCGAGCTCGATGTAACGGTTTACAGAGATGGAAAAGTCCATTACCAGGAATTTGAACGGGGCGTTCCGAAAGCTGATTTGAAAGTCATAGGAGATACGGAAGTGACGGGAACGACCACTCACTTCAAGCCTGATCCGGAAATATTCACGGAAACGACGGAATACGACTATGATACGCTTGCCACTCGTGTCCGGGAGCTCGCTTTCTTGACAAAAGGCGTCAAAATCACGATTGAAGACAAGCGAGAAGGAAAAGAACGCAAGAATGATTACTGCTATGAAGGCGGTATTAAAAGCTATGTTGAACACTTGAACCGTTCACGGGAAGTGGTTCATGAAGAGCCAGTCTATATTGAAGGATCCAAAGACGGCATTACGGTCGAGGTGGCTCTTCAATACAACGACAGTTATACCAGCAACATTTATTCGTTTGCCAATAACATTCATACGTATGAAGGCGGAACGCATGAAGCCGGCTTTAAGACCGGTTTGACGAGAGTCATCAATGATTACGCGAGAAGGAACGGTGTCTTCAAAGAAAGCGATCCGAACTTAAGCGGGGAAGACGTCCGTGAAGGTTTGACAGCGATCATTTCAATCAAGCATCCGGATCCTCAATTTGAAGGGCAGACGAAAACAAAGCTTGGCAACTCAGAAGCGCGGACGATAACAGATGCGCTATTTTCAGAAGCGCTCGAAAAGTTTCTGCTTGAAAACCCGGATTCGGCCAAAAAAATCGTTGAAAAAGGGGTTATGGCCGCCAGAGCACGAATGGCTGCAAAGAAAGCACGCGAACTGACGCGCAGAAAAAGCGCCCTTGAAGTGTCGAATCTGCCGGGGAAACTGGCTGACTGTTCTTCTAAAGACCCGACGATTTCCGAACTTTACATCGTTGAGGGTGACTCTGCGGGCGGATCGGCAAAACAGGGCCGCGATCGTCATTTCCAAGCCATTTTGCCTTTGAGAGGGAAAATCTTGAACGTCGAAAAAGCACGCCTGGACAAAATTTTGTCCAACAATGAGGTTCGTTCTATGATCACCGCGCTTGGCACCGGGATCGGGGAAGATTTCAATCTTGAAAAAGCCCGCTACCACAAAGTCGTGATTATGACGGATGCCGACGTCGACGGTGCCCACATCCGAACGTTGCTGCTGACCTTTTTCTACCGCTACATGAGACAGATCATCGAACAAGGATATGTCTACATCGCTCAGCCGCCGCTTTACAAAATACAGCAGGGGAAACGCGTTGAGTATGCGTACAATGACCAGCAGCTCGAAGAAATTTTAAAAGAGCTTCCGCAAAATCCGAAGCCAGGCCTGCAGCGCTATAAAGGTTTGGGCGAGATGAACGCGACACAGCTTTGGGAAACGACGATGGATCCTGAAACGCGGACATTGCTTCAAGTAACACTCAAAGATGCGATCGATGCGGATGAAACCTTTGAAATGCTGATGGGCGACAAGGTTGAGCCGCGCCGCAACTTTATCGAAGAGAATGCCCGATATGTAAAGAATTTGGATATTTAATGATTGTAAGACCTTATTTTCGCTTAATTGAAATAAGGTCTTTTCTAGAATGAGCCTTTGGCGCTCTAGTCATTTGATGTGTATAAAATCAAGATTATTGATATAATGGAGAATAGCCTAATTCGTTGAAGAGTATAAATTACAAATCTACTCCCACACAACTCATGTAGATTCTCCAGGGAGGTTTTTTAATGAGTGAACAACATAAGCCCCAAGTTCAGGAAGTCAATATCAGTCAGGAAATGCGCACATCTTTTTTAGACTACGCAATGAGTGTTATTGTTTCCCGCGCTCTTCCGGACGTAAGAGACGGTCTGAAGCCGGTGCACAGAAGAATATTGTATGCGATGAACGACCTTGGGATGACAAGTGATAAGCCGTATAAAAAATCCGCGCGTATTGTCGGCGAAGTTATCGGTAAGTACCACCCGCATGGTGATTCTGCTGTTTACGAAGCCATGGTCAGAATGGCGCAGGATTTTAACTATCGGTACATGCTCGTTCAAGGCCACGGAAACTTCGGTTCTGTCGACGGCGACTCGGCTGCGGCCATGCGTTACACAGAAGCGAGAATGTCTAAAATATCAATGGAAATTCTGCGCGACATCAATAAAGACACAATCGATTACCAGGACAACTATGACGGATCGGAAAAAGAGCCGGTTGTCATGCCCGCGAGATTTCCAAACCTGCTTGTCAACGGAGCGGCCGGTATTGCTGTAGGTATGGCCACAAACATTCCGCCGCATCAGCTCGGTGAAGTCATTGACGGGGTCTTGGCGGTCAGCAAGAACCCTGAAATCACGCTTCCGGAATTGATGGAAATCATTCCTGGACCTGATTTCCCAACAGCAGGGCTGATCTTGGGGAGAAGCGGCATCCGGAAAGCCTATGAAACAGGCCGGGGATCCATTACGCTTCGAGCCAAAGCTCAAATCGAAGAAACATCTTCCGGTAAACCGGTAATCATAATTACGGAAATACCGTATCAGGTGAATAAAGCTAGGCTGATCGAAAAAATCGCCGATCTAGTGCGCGATAAGAAAATCGACGGCATTACGGATCTCCGCGATGAATCAGACCGAAACGGCATGCGCATCGTCATTGAACTGAGAAGGGACGCAAACGCTAATGTACTGTTAAATAACTTGTACAAGCAGACCGCTCTTCAAACATCATTCGGCATTAATCTTTTGGCGCTTGTTGACGGACAGCCGAAAGTATTGAGCTTGAAGCAGTGTCTGGAGCATTATCTTGACCATCAAAAAGTCGTGATCAGAAGGCGCACGGCATTCGAGCTTCGCAAAGCGGAAGCGCGGGCCCACATTCTTGAGGGCTTGAGAGTGGCGCTTGATCATCTTGATGAAGTTATTTCCCTGATTAGAAATTCGCAAACAGCTGAAATCGCAAAAAACGGATTGATTGAGAAGTTTTCTTTGACCGAAAAACAGGCCCAAGCGATTTTGGACATGCGTCTTCAGCGTTTAACAGGACTGGAACGCGAAAAAATCGAAGAGGAATATCAAGGTCTTGTTGAGTTGATTGCCGAGTTAAAAGCCATCTTAGCAGACGAAGAAAAGGTTCTTGAAATCATTCGGGAAGAGCTCACAGAAGTTAAAGAGCGCTTTAATGATGAGCGCCGTACGGAAATCGTGACATCAGGCCTTGAAACGATTGAGGACGAAGATCTCATCACGCGCGAGAATATCGTTGTGACTTTAACCCATAACGGATATATCAAACGTCTGCCTTCTTCCACTTACCGCAGCCAAAAACGGGGCGGGAAAGGCATTCAGGGCATGGGGACAAATGAAGACGACTTCGTTGAACACCTGATTTCAACATCCACCCATGACACCATTCTCTTCTTCTCAAATAAAGGGAAGGTGTACCGTTCGAAAGGATATGAGATCCCTGAATTCGGACGGACAGCAAAGGGAATACCGATTATTAACCTGCTTGAAGTGGAAAAAGGAGAATGGATCAACGCGATTATCCCGGTAAGCGAATTTGATGACGAGTCTTATTTGTTCTTCACGACAAGACACGGAATATCAAAACGCACGCCGCTTTCCCAATTCGCGAATATCCGCAATAACGGATTGATCGCCTTAAGCCTCCGCGATGAGGATGAATTGATGGCCGTCCGCCTGACAGACGGAAATAAACAAATTATTATCGGCACGAAAAACGGTCTGCTGATCCGTTTCCCTGAAACAGATGTAAGGCAAATGGGAAGAACAGCAGCCGGTGTTAAAGGCATCACTCTGACAGATGACGATGTTGTCGTCGGCATGGAGATTTTGGAAGAGGATTATCATGTGCTAATCGTAACTGAAAAAGGCTACGGAAAACTGACGCCGGCTTCAGAATACAGGGTTCAAAGCCGTGGAGGAAAAGGGCTGAAAACCTGCAAAATCACAGAAAATAACGGCTCTCTTGTGACAGTGAAAGCAACAACAGGAGAAGAAGATTTAATGATCATCACAGCCAGCGGCGTGATCATTCGGATGGATATTAAAGATATTTCCACAACCGGCCGCGTCACCCAGGGCGTGCGTCTTATCCGATTAGGTGAACAAGAGCATGTTGCGACTGTCGCTTTAGTTGAAAAAGATGAAGAGAACGATACAGAAGAACAGGAAGCAGACGAATCATAAAAACATGCAGCCAAATGGCTGCATGTTTTTCTATTCAATCTTTCAAATAAGATCTTTTCATCAGAAAGATGATGTGCTATAATTTCTTTTGGTCGCTTATAAAAGCAACAACAAAAACTTTTCCGAAAAAAAGTATTGACCGCTTGTCTCATAAATGTTATATTTAAGTGGTCGCTTTGAGAGCGGCAACGAAGTTCTTTGAAAACTAAACAAGACAAAACGTACCTGTTAATTCATTAAATAAATCGCACATGCGAGTGTGCGTAGTCATTATCAAACTTCATGGAGAGTTTGATCCTGGCTCAGGACGAACGCTGGCGGCGTGCCTAATACATGCAAGTCGAGCGGACAGATGGGAGCTTGCTCCCTGATGTCAGCGGCGGACGGGTGAGTAACACGTGGGTAACCTGCCTGTAAGACTGGGATAACTCCGGGAAACCGGGGCTAATACCGGATGCTTGATTGAACCGCATGGTTCAATTATAAAAGGTGGCTTCGGCTATCACTTACAGATGGACCCGCGGCGCATTAGCTAGTTGGTGAGGTAACGGCTCACCAAGGCAACGATGCGTAGCCGACCTGAGAGGGTGATCGGCCACACTGGGACTGAGACACGGCCCAGACTCCTACGGGAGGCAGCAGTAGGGAATCTTCCGCAATGGACGAAAGTCTGACGGAGCAACGCCGCGTGAGTGATGAAGGTTTTCGGATCGTAAAACTCTGTTGTTAGGGAAGAACAAGTACCGTTCGAATAGGGCGGTACCTTGACGGTACCTAACCAGAAAGCCACGGCTAACTACGTGCCAGCAGCCGCGGTAATACGTAGGTGGCAAGCGTTGTCCGGAATTATTGGGCGTAAAGCGCGCGCAGGCGGTTTCTTAAGTCTGATGTGAAAGCCCCCGGCTCAACCGGGGAGGGTCATTGGAAACTGGGGAACTTGAGTGCAGAAGAGGAGAGTGGAATTCCACGTGTAGCGGTGAAATGCGTAGAGATGTGGAGGAACACCAGTGGCGAAGGCGACTCTCTGGTCTGTAACTGACGCTGAGGCGCGAAAGCGTGGGGAGCGAACAGGATTAGATACCCTGGTAGTCCACGCCGTAAACGATGAGTGCTAAGTGTTAGAGGGTTTCCGCCCTTTAGTGCTGCAGCAAACGCATTAAGCACTCCGCCTGGGGAGTACGGTCGCAAGACTGAAACTCAAAGGAATTGACGGGGGCCCGCACAAGCGGTGGAGCATGTGGTTTAATTCGAAGCAACGCGAAGAACCTTACCAGGTCTTGACATCCTCTGACAACCCTAGAGATAG
>NZ_CP023665.1:42500-62500 GCF_002993925.1 Bacillus paralicheniformis
CGAATAAAACAGCTTTAAATCCTTCCATCCTTTATCTTGCATGTACTCCACTTCCCTTATGGTTATTTTCTAAAAATTACAACTGTTTCCCGCTTTCTTGACAGTGGGTATTCAAGTTGATAATCTACATATAATATTTTGCCGAAAAGAGGGGGATTTACTAATGTGGGAAAGCAAATTTTCGAAAGAAGGCTTAACATTTGATGATGTATTGCTCGTTCCGGCTAAATCGGAGGTACTTCCGCGTGACGTGGATTTATCGGTTGAGCTTACATCGTCCCTTAAGCTGAATGTTCCAATTATTAGTGCAGGCATGGATACAGTGACAGAAGCTCAAATGGCCATCGCGATGGCACGGCAGGGCGGATTGGGCATTATCCACAAAAACATGTCGATTGAACAGCAGGCTGAGCAGGTTGACAAAGTCAAACGTTCAGAGCGGGGCGTTATTACAAATCCGTTTTTCCTGACGCCAGAGCACCAAGTTTTTGATGCAGAACATTTGATGGGCAAATACAGAATTTCCGGTGTTCCGATTGTTGACAATGAAGAGGATCAGAAGCTGGTTGGAATTATTACAAACCGTGATCTGCGATTTATTTCTGATTACTCCATGAAGATCAGCGATGTTATGACAAAAGAAGAGCTTGTTACGGCTCCTGTTGGTACAACCCTGGATGAAGCGGAAAAAATTCTTCAAAAATACAAGATCGAAAAACTCCCTCTTTTAGATGATCAAGGTGTTTTAAAAGGGCTTATTACGATTAAAGACATTGAAAAAGTAATCGAATTCCCGAATTCAGCGAAGGATGTTCACGGCCGCCTATTGGTTGGAGCAGCGGTTGGTGTAACAGGTGACACAATGACACGCGTCAGAAAGCTTGTGGAAGCCAATGTCGATGTGATCGTCGTTGATACCGCGCACGGCCATTCACAAGGTGTCTTGGATACCGTTAAGAAAATCCGCGACACTTATCCTGAATTAAATATCATTGCCGGCAACGTCGCAACTGCCGAAGGAACAAAAGCGCTTATCGAAGCCGGAGCAAATGTAGTTAAAGTCGGTATCGGACCGGGTTCTATTTGTACAACCCGCGTAGTGGCCGGTGTCGGTGTTCCGCAAGTGACAGCGATTTACGATTGTGCGACTGAAGCAAGAAAACACGGTGCGGCGATTATTGCAGACGGCGGCATCAAGTTTTCCGGAGATATCGTCAAAGCCTTGGCTGCCGGCGGACATGCCGTCATGCTTGGAAGCCTTCTTGCCGGAACATCCGAAAGCCCAGGCGAGACTGAAATCTACCAAGGCAGACGCTTTAAAGTTTATCGCGGTATGGGTTCAGTAGCTGCAATGGAAAAAGGAAGCAAAGACCGCTACTTCCAAGAGGAAAACAAAAAATTCGTTCCGGAAGGCATTGAGGGCCGTACGCCTTATAAAGGTCCGGTTGCCGACACAGTTTATCAGCTTGTCGGCGGTTTGAAATCCGGCATGGGGTACTGCGGAACAAAAGATTTGCACGCACTGAGGGAAGATGCGCAGTTCATCCGCATGACAGGTGCAGGCCTGCGGGAAAGCCATCCTCACGATGTACAAATTACCAAAGAATCGCCTAACTATACCATTTCCTAATCAAATATGACAAAAATTAAACCGTAGACAGAGTAATACTCTGTCTATTTTTTTTTGCTTCCTTATGATAAAATTTATAATGTTGTGTTTGAAAAATGTCTTAAAAGGCTTTGATATAGATTATTAGTCTGATGAAAAGCGGAGGTATCACGATTTGAAAAGCAAGAGAATAAAGCAGCTGATCATGTTGATCGTTGCTTTTGCCGTGACTGTAGGTGCATTTTCTCCTATGTCGACAGCAAAAGCCGCAAATGATCCAATTAATGTAGACGCGAAAGCAGCAATCTTGGTGGAAGCTTCATCGGGGAAAATTTTGTACAGCAAAAATGCCGATCAGCGTCTTCCTGTTGCCAGCATGGCCAAAATGATGACGGAGTATCTTCTGTTGGAAGCGATTCACGAAGGCAAAGTGAAATGGGATCAGAAGTACACGCCTGACGATTATGTATACGAGATTTCCCAAGATCGTTCATTATCGAATGTTCCTCTTCGTAAAGACGGATCATACACTGTAAAAGAGCTTTATCAGGCGACTGCAATTTACTCTGCAAACGCGGCGGCTATTGCACTTTCTGAAATCGTTGCCGGTTCTGAATCAAAGTTCGTAGAGTTAATGAATAAAAAAGCCAAAGAGCTTGGAATGAAAGATTTCAAATTTGTGAATGCTACAGGTTTGGAAAACAAGGATCTTCACGGCAAACATCCGAGCGGAACAAATGCCAATGAAGAAAATGAAGTATCTGCGAGAGACATGGCGCTCCTTGCCGATCATTTAGTAAGCGATTATCCTGAAATCCTCGATACGGCGAGCATTGCCAAAACGAAGTTCAGAAAAGGCACAGACGATGAAATGGACATGCCGAACTGGAACTTTATGCTGAAAGGCCTAGTTCAGGAATATAAAGGTGTGGACGGGCTGAAAACCGGCTCAACGGACTCTGCCGGATCATGCTTTACGGCTACTGCCGAAAGAAACGGCATGAGAGTGATTTCCGTCGTTATGAATGCGAAAGGCGACCTTCATACGGGACGATTTAAAGAAACGAAAAAAATGCTTGATTATGCATTTGATAACTTCACGATGAAAGAGTTTTACGCAAAAGGCGCACAAGTGAAAGGCAACGAAACGGTCACAGTCGACAAAGGGAAAGAAACTGAAGTCGGCGTCGTAACGGAAAAAGCCTTTTCAATGCCTGTGAAGAACGGTGAAGAAAAGAATTACAAGGCGAAAGTGACGCTGAACAAAGACGAGCTGACCGCACCTGTTAAAAAAGGTGAGAAAGTCGGTACCTTGACGGCCTCCTATAAGGGAGAAGAAAAGGACTACGGATTTCTCGGCAGCGATGTATCAGGTGTAAACCTCGTGACAAAAGAAGATGATGAGAAAGCAAACTGGTTTATTTTAACGATGAGAAGCATCGGCGGCTTTTTTGCCGGTATTTGGAACAGCATTGTTGAAATGGTAACCGGCTGGTTTTAATCAATAAAGGGCTCTATCTGATAGGGCTCTTTATTGTCATATTCAGATAGAATTACCATTTACAATCCTAACAATTTGTTATTAAAATAGAAATAATCTTCGTGTTTTTCATATGATTTTGTGGAATTATAGGATACAATAGGATTAAATCTGACAATTCAATCTTTGATTAGGGGGATCCTTGAAATGGCTCAAACAGGTACTGATCGCGTAAAACGCGGTATGGCAGAAATGCAGAAAGGCGGCGTCATTATGGACGTTGTCAATGCCGAACAAGCAAAAATCGCAGAAGAAGCAGGAGCCGTCGCAGTCATGGCGCTGGAGCGCGTTCCGGCTGATATCCGTGCGGCAGGCGGAGTTGCCCGCATGGCAGATCCGACAATTGTCGAAGAAGTGATGAACGCTGTTTCAATCCCGGTTATGGCGAAAGCCCGCATCGGGCATATCGTTGAAGCGCGTGTTCTTGAAGCGCTCGGCGTTGACTATATTGATGAAAGTGAAGTTTTGACTCCTGCGGATGAAGAATTTCATTTAAATAAAAACGAATTTACCGTTCCATTTGTATGCGGATGCCGCGACCTCGGAGAAGCGACGCGCCGGATCGCAGAAGGAGCTTCAATGCTTCGTACGAAAGGCGAACCTGGTACGGGCAATATTGTGGAAGCTGTCCGCCATATGAGAAAGGTGAATGCTCAAGTGCGCAAAGTAGTCGGCATGAGCGATGACGAACTGATGACAGAAGCGAAAAACCTCGGCGCTCCGTATGAGCTGTTGAAGGAAATTAAAGCCGAAGGACGCCTTCCTGTTGTAAACTTTGCTGCCGGCGGTGTGGCAACACCTGCTGATGCTGCTTTAATGATGCAGCTTGGCGCTGACGGCGTATTCGTAGGGTCCGGTATTTTTAAATCCGACAACCCTGCTAAATTCGCGAAAGCAATCGTTGAAGCGACGACGCATTACACGGATTACAAACTGATTGCCGAGCTATCAAAAGAGCTTGGAACTGCGATGAAAGGGATTGAAATCTCAAATCTGCTGCCAGAACAGCGTATGCAAGAGCGCGGCTGGTAAACACGAAGGAGACGGATTGACATGCTGACAATTGGTGTACTTGGACTTCAGGGAGCAGTAAGAGAACATATTCGCTCAATTGAAGCATGCGGAGCAGCCGGAAAAGTCATTAAGTGGCCGGAAGAGTTAAAGGAAATCGACGGTTTGATTTTGCCGGGAGGGGAAAGCACGACGATGAGGCGCCTCATCGATACGTATCAGTTTATGAAGCCCCTTCAGGAGTTTGCCGCATCCGGAAAGCCGGTATTTGGAACTTGTGCTGGGCTGATTATCCTGGCGAAGAATATCGCCGGAGCGAATGATGCCCATCTTGGTGTTCTGGATGTAACCGTCGAACGGAATTCCTTTGGAAGACAAGTGGACAGCTTTGAAGCGGATTTAACCGTTAAAGGACTTGACGAACCGTTTACAGGCGTATTTATCCGCGCTCCGCACATTTTGGAAGCGGGCGCAGATGTGGAAGTGCTTTCGGAGCACAACGGTAGAATCGTCGCTGCCAAACAAGGAAATCTGCTCGGCTGTTCTTTCCACCCTGAGCTGACGGATGACCATAGAATGACGAAATTATTTGTCGAGATGGCGGAAAAGCATAAACAGGAAGCCGTCGTATAAAACGGTTGAAAGCTGTTAAAACTTGTAGTACATTTATAAGACAATATAGATCGAAAAGCGTTGATAGGAAGCAGTAGGAAGCCTCTCTTTCCAAGAGAGCCGATGGTTGGTGCGAATCGGCGAAAGATGCTGTCCGAATCCATCCTTGAGCGAAATGCTGAACAGTCAAAGTAGGCATTTACGGGAGAACCGTTATCAAAATGAAGCGGAAAACAGGAGGAAGACGCCTGTTTTCAATCAGGGTGGCAACGCGAGAGCTCTCGTCCCTTATATTTAGGGGACAAGGGCTCTTTTTTTCGGTCAAATCAGTATAAAAGGAGCGAGGCAGATGCTTGATATCAAACTGCTGCGGGCAAATTTGGAAGAAATCAAACAAAAGCTTGCCCACAGAGGAGAAGATTTATCAGATTTTGATCAATTTGAGGAATTGGATACAAAGAGAAGAGAATTGATCGTCAAAGTGGAAGAGCTGAAAGGAAAGCGCAATGAGGTATCTCAGCAGGTTGCCGCTTTAAAGCGCGAGAAAAAAGATGCTGACCACCTCATTAAAGAAATGCGCGAAGTCGGTGAAGACATTAAAAAACTTGATGAAGAGCTGAGAACGGTCGAATCTTCACTTGATAAAATCATGCTGTCTATCCCGAATATCCCCCATGAGTCTGTTCCGGTCGGTGAGACTGAAGACGACAACGTGGAAGTTCGCAAATGGGGCGAACTCCCCGGATTTTCATTTGAGCCGAAGCCTCATTGGGATATTGCCGATCAGTTGGATATTCTTGATTTTGAGCGGGCAGGCAAGGTTACGGGAAGCCGTTTCGTTTTCTATAAAGGGCTAGGCGCCAGACTTGAACGGGCATTGTATAACTTTATGCTTGATCTTCACGTAGACGAGTACGGCTATACGGAAGTCATCCCGCCGTACATGGTGAACCGCGCAAGCATGACAGGCACCGGACAGCTGCCGAAATTTGAGGAAGATGCCTTTAAAATCAGGGAAGAAGATTATTTCTTAATTCCGACGGCAGAAGTGCCAATTACGAACCTGCATCGCGATGAAATTTTGTCAGCTGACGAGTTGCCGATCAATTATGCGGCGTTCAGTGCGTGCTTCCGTTCAGAAGCAGGCTCAGCTGGCCGTGATACGCGCGGTTTGATTCGCCAGCACCAATTTAACAAGGTTGAACTGGTGAAATTCGTGAAGCCTGAGGATTCATATGAAGAGCTTGAAAAGCTGACAAATCAAGCGGAGAAAGTTCTTCAGCTGCTTGAGCTTCCTTATCGTGTGATGAGCATGTGTACGGGCGATCTAGGATTTACCGCTGCGAAAAAATACGATATCGAAGTATGGATTCCAAGCCAAAACACATATCGTGAAATTTCATCTTGCAGTAACTTCGAAGCTTTCCAGGCGAGACGGGCGAATATCAGATTCAGAAGGGAAGCAAAAGGAAAGCCTGAGCATGTCCATACCTTAAACGGCTCCGGCTTGGCTGTCGGCAGAACGGTTGCCGCATTATTGGAAAATTACCAGCAGGAGGACGGGAGCGTCATCATTCCTAAAGCGCTTCGTCCATACATGGGGAACAGAGATGTTATTCAACCATAAAAAGTGCGCGCCAAGAGGCGCGCTTTTTTTTATGCGAGAGACCAGACGGCGGCTACATTTCGGGCACAGCGGGTAAGATTTGAACTTCCATCGGCAAGGGCGTTTTCCAAGGAGCTGATCCCTGGCACAATCGAAAAGAGAGCGGAAATGCCGATATCATAAACAAGCTCGCAGCCTTCACCGAGCGATCCGGCAAATGCAATAACGGGAATATTCTCGCTGCGGGCGCGTTTTGCGACGCCGGCCGGCGTTTTTCCGCTGACTGTTTGGCCGTCTATTTTTCCCTCACCCGTAATGACAAGATCGGCTCCTTTAATACGTTCGGAAAAAGACAAAGTATCTAAAACAATGTCAACTCCGCTTTTTAATTCCGCTTTTAAAAAGGCACAGAGGCCTGCTCCTAATCCTCCGGCCGCTCCTGCTCCCGGAATTGAATCGATTTCGCACCCCAGCTCTGCTTTGACTGCAGCAGCATAATGTTTTAAGTTTTGATCCAAAAGAGCAGTCATTTCACTGTTCGCCCCTTTTTGCGGCCCAAATACGGCGGAGGCTCCGCGAGGTCCCGTAAGAGGATTATCGACATCACAGGCGGCTTCAAAGTGGATATGCTTTAACTGAGGATTGAGGCCGCTCACATCGATCTTGGCAATCTCAGCTAATGCACCGCCCCCATTTTCAATCTCTTCTCCATTGCGGTTTAGAAACTTCACACCCAGTGCTGCAGCCATTCCCGCTCCGCCGTCATTTGTCGCACTTCCGCCGAGTCCGATGATGATGTTGGACACCCCTTTTTTCGCAGCATTGAGAATCAGTTCTCCGGTTCCTCTCGTTGTCGTTAACAGGGGATTCCGCTGTTCAGGGGGCACGAGGTGAAGGCCTGACGCTTCAGCCATTTCGATGACAGCCGTTTTTCCGTCGCCAAGCAGGCCGTAAGCCGCCTTTACCGGCTTCCCGAGAGGGCCTGTGACCGTTTGCTGTACGATGTCTCCTCCGGTGGCGTCAATCAGAGCTTGAACGGTTCCTTCGCCTCCATCAGCAACCGGAATGTTGACGTATTCGGCGTCAGGCAGAACCGCTTTAAAGCCTTTTTCAATGCTTTTAGCCGCCTCAAGCGATGTCATGCTTTCTTTAAATGAATCAGGTGCGATTACGATTTTCATGGTACCTGCTCCTTTTTAAATAAAGAATTGAAAAATTCCAAAAATCAAAGTTGAGATAATGGTTAGGATTAAGCCGATGACTGACTCATATGGAATCAGCTTTAACCGTTCTTTCATGGACATGAAGACGCTGCCTCCCGTCGTATGAAAAAAGCTTCCGTGAGGCAGGTGATCGAGCACCGTTGCTCCGGCGTGAATCATTGCCGCACCTGCGAGGCCGGCGACGCCAAGATCAAGCAATGTCGGGCCGAATACGCTGCTGGCGACAGCTGTGCCGGCGGTTGTTGAGGCGGTTGCCATCGACATCAGCATGCCGGAAATGGGAGCTAAGAGAAACGACGGCAGACCCAAGCCGACAAGGGTGTCGGTAATGAAAGAATTGAGTTGGGAGTTGGCGATGATTCCCGCAAGCGTTCCAGTCCCGATCAGCATCACGGCAACACCTGACATCTTCGACAATCCTGAAGCGGCAAAATCCTTCAGTTTGCCCGCTTGTCCCGATGCAATCGCAGTGACGAGGCCTCCCGCCGGCAAAGCGATAATTGGATCAATCGTAATTCCTGCCGCGGGCCTTAAGGCGAGCAACAGGATGGAGACCATCGGACCGCTGATCGCCGCCCAAAATGCCGGCAGTTGTTGAGCCGTTTGGGTTTCAATCTCATTTGCAGCTACTCCTGTTCCTTTATTTGAAAGGCGTTTTGCTAGTAAATAAGTGGCGCCCAGTCCAAATATAGCGGGGATGATCCCGGCGGCCATCACGGATGTCAAAGGGATGTGAAAGGCATCTGAAGCAGCAATGGCATTAGGGTTTGGCGACATAATATTGCCCGCTTTTCCTCCGCCGATCATCGCCAACAGAATGGCCGCTTTGCTGATAAAGGTCCGCCTCGCAATCGCAAGGGCGATCGGTGCGACTGTGATGACGGCGACATCGACGAATACGCCGACCGTTGTTAAGATGGCTGTCGCCAATGTTAAAGCAAGCAGCGCTCTTTTTTCTCCAATTTTATTGACAATGGTTTCTGCAATCACCGCTGCGGAGCCGGATTGAATCAGAACGCCGGCGAGCACCCCTGCTGCCAAGATGCGGAGTACAGCAGGAATCATGTTTTTAGCACCCGCTATCATCAAATCCGTCGTCTCTATTAAATCTGCGCCGCCGATTAAGCCTCCGGCCAATGCGCCGATCATCATGCCGTAAGCCGGCGGGACTTTTTTCAGAATGAGAAAGATTGATATGGCTAATGCGCATAAGGCGCCTATTGCATTGATTTGAATATCCATCTGCATACCCTCCCTTACGTCCCATTGTAAACGCTTTCTGTACAAGGGAGAATTGGTCAGGTATACGGATTTCGTTCCTTTATCCTATATTAAAATTGTTCATTTGCACAAAATGGTGAAAAAAGCGTAATGGCTGTATACAGTTTGAATAGGTCGTCAAATCGTTTTGGATTGCATCCTGTCGCTATTTCAACCTTTCTCAGCCGGTAGTTTAATGTATTGCGGTGAATAAAGAGTCTTGATGAAGTTTCCCCAATTTCGCCATTTTCTTCTATATAGCAGAGGAGGGTATGGATTAATTCGCCCTTTTGATCTGCTTGGGAAAGGCGGTCCCAGATGTTTTGAAAATGAATCTCCTGATCCGGACGCTCTATTTTTGATAACAGAACGGGGATCGCAAACTCTCGATAATCGTATAAACTAGAGCTGTTTTTAGCAATCTTGAGCGTTTGTTTTGCACTTTGATAGGAGAATGGCAGCTGCTCAAGCTGATCCGCCTGCTCGCCAAGCGCGCCTCTGACCGTTTTCCATTGGCTGAGCCAGCCGTTCCAAGATGAAAAGAGATCAGCCCTGCTTTTAGCGGGAGCGCCTGCCAGAATAACTGTGATCTCTTTTAAAGAAATATTGGCGTACAAATCTTTCGCGGTTAAATGTTTTTCAAGTTTTTTAATAAATGCCGGCTTCATATCAGCGGATGGCAGCTCAAACACAAGACAAGTACGCTGGCCGTCTAGCGGTATATTCAATCGCTCCGCACGTTCAAGGAAGTCAAGGGATGCTAGGTCGGCCCCCTGAATCATTTGGATGACCGTTTCTTCCCGGAGCCTTTGATCCCATGTCAGCTGTTTTGTTAAAAATGCCTGTTCGACAGTCAGCTCTGCTGCCATTTTAACAAGTTCACCATATCGGCTGACTTCAGAAGGCGGCCCCGTGATTCCAATAACGCCGATTATTTCATCATGAAATACGATGGGAAGGTTTACGCCGGGCTTTGTTCCCGTTAAAGCCGAGCATTCTTCAGGCGTGATGCTGATAACCCTTTCAGCTGCAAGTGCGTCCTTCGCTCCGGCGTGTTCATCACCAATTCTCGAGCGGTCTCCTGAGGCGATGATAACCCCGTTTTCATCCATCATATTAATGTTGTGCCGAATAATCGACATGGTCCTGTCGACAATTTCCTCCGCCAATTCTTTTGATAGATAATTCATTTCATCATGCTCCTGCCTAAGATCTTGTTTTAAATGGTGATTGTTCCGTCGATCCAGCCTTTTATGAAAGGTTTTAAAGAAGATGCGGCCCATATTCGGCTGTCGTCTATATGATTCCAAACATAAATATCATTTTTCCGTATAGAGCCGTTAAAAATCGAATAAGCAAATAAATCGCCATTGCCCGCACCTGCTATAAATAACAGACAATCGAACGGCTTAAAAAAGTCGGTGCTTCTCATGTCTAGATTCTCTTCTATCATTCTGTATGCAGGCCAAATGAGATGATCCCCGAATGTATCATTAATGCCGTCTGTCGTTTTTAAAAGGCTGACCAGTTCATCTGGAAAAGAGACGCCGAGGAGTTCTTCTGCTTTCTGAAGCTCCTCTGTTTCAATAGGTCTGTTCAGCGTGTAATCTTGAGGTAAACGTTCTATAAAATGTTTCCACAATGCTATCACCCTTTGCGTTTATCATTATTTTTGCATATAATGAGAAGCGTGAACAATAAAATAAATTTTTTATGAAAAAATCTCTTGACTTAAAAAGATAGGACATGTTATATTAATTCTTGTCGATACGGAGGAATACCCAAGTCTGGCTGAAGGGATCGGTCTTGAAAACCGACAGGGGTGTCAAAGCCCGCGGGGGTTCGAATCCCTCTTCCTCCGCCATTATTGATTTGCATTTTAGTGATTGACTAAGCATAAATTGGAGATTGTGTTGCCGCTGCCTGGATAGGGCAGCGGTTTTTTTTTATATGCACAAGCAAAAAAAGAGCGGCTCTTCATGGGAATCCGCTCTTTTTGCTTGTTTATCTTTGAATAGCTTCACTGATTTTTTCAATGATTGGATCGAGGGAGGCAGAGTTGTTGAACAGATCGTATTCATCAATATTGACTCTGACAACCGGACAGGCGTTAAAGCCGCTGATCCAGTTTTCGTACCTTGTGTACATTTCTTCCCAATACGATCTGTCGGTTAACATTTCCATTTCTCGTCCGCGTTTTTTGATGCGGTCGAGAATCGATTCCAAATCGCCCTCCAAATAGACTAAAACGTCGGGGCGGGGGAAGTAAGGCGTCATGACCATCGCTTCAAACAGGCTTGTATACGTCTTATAATCGACTTTTGACATTGTGCCTTTATCGGCGTGCATTTTGGCGAAAATGCCTGTATCTTCATAAATTGAACGGTCTTGAACAAATCCGCCGCCCGATTCGTAAATGTATTTTTGCTCTTTGAAGCGTTCCGCTAAGAAGAAAATTTGCAGGTGAAAGCTCCAGCGTTCAAAGTCTTGGTAAAAAGCCTCCAAATAAGGGTTGTTCACAACCTCTTCAAGGGAAGTTTTAAATCCGAGTCTTTTTGCAAGCTCTTTTGTCAATGTGGATTTCCCCACTCCTACCGTTCCGGCAACAGTAATGATAGCATCTTTCGGAATAGCATATACACTCATTCTATATACTCCTTTACTTGATCGGCAATTCGATTGAAAACGGCTTCGGAGATCACGAAGTCTTCCTGATCTCCGTTAATTTCAATAACGGGTATTGGCGGATCGGATTCTTTAAATTGCTTAATGGCAGCCTCATAATCATTGATGAGCTGTTCCAGATATTGCTTGTCCATTTCCTGTTCAAACGGCCGTCCGCGTTTTTTGATCCGTTCCAATAACGTCGGAAGGCTTGCTTTTATGTAAATGATGACGTTTGGTTTTGGCAGATCTTCTGTAAGCAGATGATAAATTTTTCTGTATTTCTCAAGTTTTTTGCCTTCCAGCGTCCGTTCAGCAAAAATGAGGTTTTTATAAATATGATAGTCCGAAACAACGGGTATGTGGTGATGCAAATACTTCTTTTCGGTATCTTCAAGCTGCTTATAGCGATTGCAGAGGAAAAACATCTCAAGCTGAAAGCTCCATTCATCTTTGTCATCATAAAATTTATCAAGAAAAGGGTTTTCTTCGACGATTTCTTTAACCAAAGAGAGTGAGAGCTTTTCGGAGAGCATGCTGGCCAAGGTTGTTTTTCCCGCGCCGATGGGGCCTTCGACAGCGATGAAAGGGGCTGTGTTCATAGGTGTCCTCCTACTAAAGAAATTCATTTGTGAACCATACATATTGTATCACATCATCATCTTCTGCCATGAAAAAAACGTTCCTTTAACTTGGGAACGTTTCTTTCACAACATTAAATTGATCGGCTATCAAGAGCCAGTTTTGCGGGAAGGACAGGCCGAGCTTCCAATAGCTGATTCCCCTAAAATTCAATTCCCTAATCAGATCAAACTTTGCCTGAATCGAGCGGGCGTCTTCAAACCATACCTCATGCTGTTTGCCGGCATTGTCCGTATAGCGGAAGAAAGGAGCCTGGGCTGTTTCATCGTACTGTATCGCCGCATTGTTTTCACTCGCGATTGCAATTGCCCGCTGGGGACTGATTGCTCTGGCCAGCTGCCCGCCTGGCGTATGGGGGAGCGTCCAGTCATAACCGTACAAGTTCTGGCCCATGACGATTTTGCTGGCGGGCATTTCCGTGAGTGCGTATTCGATCACATCCCGTACGGGTCCGATCGGCGATACCGCCATCGGCGGCCCTCCGCTGTAGCCCCACTCATATGTCATCAGTACGACGAAATCGACAATCTCTCCGTGAGCCCGGTAATCATGGGCCTCATACCATTGTCCGGGCTGATCCGCTCTCGTTTTAGGCGCAAGCGCGGTTGAGATGAACCAGCCTTCCTGTTTGAAGCGGGCCCGTGCATCCCGTAAAAATTGATTATAGGCTTCTCTGTCTTCAGGCCTTAAGTATTCAAAATCAAAGTGGATGTCTTTAAAACCGTATCTTCTGGCGGCTGCAACAATGTTATCAAGCAATCTGTTTTTTACATTCTGGTCCGTCAAAATGATTCTGCCGAGTTCGTCGCTGAAAGCTTCATTTTCGAGATTGGTGACGATCATCATCATCGTAGTCCGGTGTCTGTCTGCAATTTCTTTTAAGTTGTTCAGCGGCGGTTCTTCGAGTGTGCCGTCCCGCTTCGCCTGGAAGCTGAAAGCACCCAAATAGGTCAAGTATGGCGAAGCCTCTCTTGCCGCCTGCTGTAGAGCGGGGCTGACGCTTTCTCCCCGCGGTTCAATATAAGCGTTTGTTTCAATGTTCCGTTTTGGCCGAGGGGGGATATAAAGCAGCAGCCCGACAGGCAAAATAGCGCTAACCTGAATGCGGTTGATCCTTGCCAGTTCAGCCGGAGAAATATTAAAGCGGGCTCCGATTAATGCTAATGTATCTCCTTGTCTGACCTCATAAAACTCGCCGGCGATCGGTATCACGATAGTTTGTCCGACAACAAGCCGATTCGGGTTCGGAATTTCATTCGTCGCGACAATTTCATTAACTGTTGTTCGGTAGCGATTCGCGATTTGATAAAGGGAATCGCCTCTTTTCACGACATAAATCTGAATGGGAAACGCCTCCTTTCTCATTGCTACCACTATATGAAGAAAGGAAGTGTTTCATGCTCAAGTTTCGGCGGTGATCTCTTTTGCCGTCGTAATATTGGCGAACAGAACATTTTCCATCATCGTCAACGCATATTTGTTGTCTTTTTCATTATTTGAGGCAATGCAATCGTGCGGAATCGTGATATCGTACTCCCTCATATAAGCGTCGTTTGCCGTAAATAACACGCAAATATTGCCTGCGATTCCCGTAATAATCAAATGGTCGACATGAAGTTCATTCAGCAATGTTTCAAGGGCGGTGCCGTAAAAAGCTGAGTGCTTTGGTTTGATTAAGAAATAATCGTTGTTATTCGGTGCGAGCCGGTCGATGATATATTCGCTTCTGTCGTTTTTGCATTTCTTGATAATGGCAGCAATATCCGCTTGCCAAATTCCAAAGTGGTCATTAATGTATATGATAGGCCATTTCTTTTTGGCTGCGTGTTCTTTTAATGCCAGAAGATGCTCGGTCATGTTTCTGGTCTTTTTGGAAAGAACGTCACCCATATCGAATTGAAAATCATTAATGATGTCGACTATAATGAGAGCTGAATTGGACAATGCGATTGTCTCCTTTCAGATTGCATATTCCTTTAACTATAAGTTAGCCTATTCTGTCGGGCGAAAAACATTGAAAGAGTGCATGCGGATGACACAAGACGAGTTTTATATGAAAGAAGCGATCAATGAAGCGAGAAAAGCTGAAGAAAAAGGCGAAGTGCCGATTGGCGCCGTACTGGTTCTGGATGGCGAAATTATTGCCCGCGCCCATAATTTGCGGGAAACCGAGCAAAGATCGGTTGCCCACGCAGAGATGCTCGTTATTGAAGAGGCATGCCGGAAGCTGGGAACCTGGCGGCTGGAGAGATCTGTTCTTTACGTTACCCTTGAGCCATGTCCGATGTGCGCCGGAGCGGCCGTTCTCTCCAGAATCGACAAAGTGGTGTTCGGAGCGTCTGATCCGAAAGGCGGCTGTGCGGGGACTTTGATGAATCTCCTGCAGGAAGAGAGATTCAATCATCAGGCTGAAGTCGTAAGCGGCGTAATGGAAGAAGAATGCGGCAGGATGCTAAGCGATTTTTTCAGAAAGCTCCGCGCAAAAAAGAAAGCGGAAAAGAAAAGGGAGCTGTGATGACGGAAATTTGCAATTTAGGGTGAAACAAGTTATACTAATGAGTGCGTCACATGAAGACGCAGCTTAAATAATTTGATATTTATTTTGCCGTGCTAAGCGGGGAGGTAGCGGTGCCCTGTACTCGCAATCCGCTCGAGCGAGGCCGAATCCCTTTCTCGAGGTTCGTTTACTTTAAGGTCTGCCTTAAGCAAGTGGTGTTGACGCTTGGGTCCTGCGCAATGGGAATCCATGAACCATGTCAGGTCCGGAAGGAAGCAGCATTAAGTGGAACCTTCCATGTGCCGCAGGGTTGCCTGGGCTGAGCTAACTGCTTAAGTAACGCTTAGGGTAGCGAATCGACAGAAGGTGCACGGTAAATCAATCATCAAATTAAGAACTCATCTATTTTAATATAGATGAGTTTTTTTCTTAAGAAGAGCTTTTGGATTTGAAAGCTGCTTCATGTATAATGGAAATGATGAAAACAAGAGGAGGGCGTGTTTGTGAGTTACCAGGCTTTATATAGAGTGTTCAGGCCGCAGTTGTTTGAAGATGTAGTCGGTCAGGAGCACATCACGAAAACGTTGCAAAATGCCCTTTTACAAAAGAAATTTTCGCACGCTTATCTGTTTTCCGGACCGAGGGGAACGGGAAAAACAAGCGCCGCAAAACTGTTTGCCAAAGCTGTCAACTGTGAGCACGCTCCGGTCAGTGAACCGTGCAATGAATGCTCCGCGTGCAAAGGCATTACAAACGGTTCGATTTCAGATGTAATTGAAATTGACGCCGCTTCTAACAACGGTGTAGATGAAATACGCGACATCCGCGACAAGGTGAAATTTGCCCCGTCTGCCGTCACGTATAAAGTATATATCATAGATGAAGTACATATGCTTTCTATCGGCGCATTCAACGCCCTTCTAAAAACGCTTGAAGAGCCGCCGGAACATTGTATCTTTATTCTCGCAACAACAGAGCCTCATAAAATTCCTTTAACGATTATTTCTAGATGTCAGCGATTTGATTTTAAGAGGATTACCTCACAGGCAATTGTCGGACGAATGGAAAAAATCGTCGAAGCTGAACAGTTCAAGGTGCAGGATGGCGCCTTAGACATCATCGCCAGTGCTGCCGACGGCGGCATGAGGGATGCGCTGAGCCTGCTCGATCAGGCTGTATCATTCAGCGGAGATGAGCTGACGGTGGATGATGCGCTGCTGATAACAGGGGCTGTGTCACAGCACTATATTGGAAAGCTCGCCTCAACCCTCCACGAAAAAAATGTTTCCGGCGCTTTGGAAACATTGAACGAACTGCTCCAGCAGGGAAAAGACCCGGCAAAATTAATCGAGGATATGATTTTCTACTTCAGGGATATGCTTCTTTATCAAACGGCGCCTGATTTAGAAGGCGTTCTTGAAAAGGTGAAGGTGGACGAAGAGTTCCAAGCTCTGTCCCGGCAAATTCCTGCACCAGACCTTTACGAAATGATCGATATATTAAATAAAAGCCATCAGGAAATGAAATGGACGAACCATCCGCGTATCTTCTTTGAAGTTGCAGTTGTGAAGCTCTGCCAGGGACCAAAAGCAGGGGCATCCGCGGCCGCACAGCCGGAAGTGGATAATCTCGTCAACAAGGTTCGGCAGCTTGAGCAGGAGATTGAGAAGCTTAAAACACAAGGTGTACAGGTTTCTTCGGCTCCCGCCCAGCCTAAAGAAACGTCCCGTCCGCAAAAAAGCGTGAAAAGCGCATATAAAGCGCCTGTCGGCCGTATTCATGAAATATTAAAAGATGCTACAAGACCGGACCTCGAAAAATTGAAGGGCTGCTGGGGACAATTGCTTGCCCAGCTTAAACAGCAGAATAAAGTATCGCATGCTGCCCTTTTAAATGACAGCGAGCCGGTGGCTGCATCTTCAAAAGCATTTGTCCTCGCATTCAAATACGAAATTCACTGTAAAATGGTAGCTGAAGACAATAATGGAGTCAGGACAAATCTGGAGCAAATTTTGGATGGAATGCTCGGCGGAAGGATAGATATAGTTGGCGTTCACGAAGCCCAATGGGGTAAAATAAGAGAAGAATTTCTGCAGGATCATCAGCCGGAAGATTCTGAAGCAAATGAACCGAAAGAAGAAGATCCGCTCGTATCAGAAGCTAAAAAACTGTTCGGAGCGGAACTGATTGAAATTAAAGAATAAAAACATGAAAGAGAGTGGATTTGAGTATGCGCGGTGGAATGGGTAACATGCAGAAAATGATGAAGCAAATGCAAAAAATGCAAAAGGATATGCAAAAGGCACAGGAGGAACTGGCAGAAAAAGTACTCGAAGGTACTGCGGGCGGCGGAATGGTGACTGTTAAGGTAAACGGCCAAAAAGAAGTCATCGACGTCATCATCAAAGAGGAAGTCGTAGACCCTGAAGATGTTGAAATGCTTCAAGATCTTGTCCTTGCAGCGACAAACGATGCTTTGAAAAAAGTCGACGATGTAACAAATGAAACGATGGGTAAGTTTACAAAAGGAATGAACATGCCGGGTTTATTCTAGGAGGAAAATAAGAATGCAGTATCCTGAACCAATATCAAAGCTGATTGACAGCTTTATGAAATTGCCAGGAATCGGACCCAAGACGGCGGTCCGTCTGGCTTTTTTTGTTCTTAGTATGAAAGAAGACGTCGTGTTAGATTTTGCAAAAGCATTGGTAAACGCAAAGCGCAATTTGACATATTGCTCGGTTTGCGGACATATAACAGATCAAGATCCTTGCTATATTTGTGAAGATACGAGAAGAGACAAATCGGTCATATGTGTTGTTCAGGATCCGAAAGATGTCATTGCTATGGAGAAAATGAAGGAATACAGCGGACTGTACCATGTTTTGCATGGTGCGATTTCTCCGATGGACGGCATCGGTCCGGAAGATATTAAAATACCCGAATTGCTGAAACGGTTGCAGGATGATCAGGTGACTGAAGTCATTCTCGCGACAAACCCGAATATAGAAGGAGAAGCAACGGCCATGTACATTTCAAGGCTTTTAAAGCCGTCTGGTATCAAGCTGTCACGAATTGCCCATGGACTTCCGGTCGGAGGCGATTTGGAGTATGCAGATGAAGTCACTCTTTCTAAAGCGCTTGAAGGCAGACGTGAAATGTAGAGGGAGGAGATTGCATTACCATGGGTTTTCTTCGGAAAAAGAAGCTTAGAAAAGAATTTGATAACAAGCTGATTGAACAGCTGATCCATCAAAAGGAAGAATGGAACAGGCAAAAGCGGCTGATTGAAAACAGTCTTGAGCCTTCGCCAGAAGTTCTTTACGAATTAAAGGTTGCCGAGTCAAAGTACTTTTTTTATTTGCGGGAAGCAAAAAAAAGAAATATAAGGATCGGCAGCTGGAAGTAGCAGGTCTATTCGCATGATTCCCATCATATGCTTGTACAAGAACGAGCGAGGAGTGATGGAATTCATGGGATCTGTTATCTTTATCGGGGCAATTGTCGCTTTGGTTGCCCTGTTGTTTTTTTCAAAAACATCATTTAAACCTTTGCGATTAATCGGAAGAATAGCGGTTAGATTTGTAGTCGGCGCTTTGTTTTTATTCTGTGTGAATCTGTTTGGCGAGAGCGTGGGCATTCACGTGCCGATTAATATTGTAACAACCGGAGTGAGCGGATTATTGGGGGTTCCCGGTGTAGCAGCTCTTATTGTTATTAAACAATTTATCGCAATATAATTTCTTGTTGACAATTTTATTTAAAGGTGTTAAATTAGTATTCGTCGCTGATGACGAATAATTTTTTCGAAAAAAAGTTGTTGACGACATCACGATTAAATGTTAAGATATTATAGTCGCTTTGAGAGCGGCGATGAAGTTCTTTGAAAACTAAACAAGACAAACGTACCTGTTAATTCATTAAATAAATCGCACATGCGAATGTGCGTAGTCAGGGGCCTGCACGATGCAGGTCATGCAGATGTTGTCACAGGATGTGACGAACTTAATCTGCGCTCCATTATTTCATGGAGAGTTTGATCCTGGCTCAGGACGAACGCTGGCGGCGTGCCTAATACATGCAAGTCGAGCGGACAGATGGGAGCTTGCTCCCTGATGTCAGCGGCGGACGGGTGAGTAACACGTGGGTAACCTGCCTGTAAGACTGGGATAACTCCGGGAAACCGGGGCTAATACCGGATGCTTAATTGAACCGCATGGTTCAATTATAAAAGGTGGCTTCGGCTATCACTTACAGATGGACCCGCGGCGCATTAGCTAGTTGGTGAGGTAACGGCTCACCAAGGCAACGATGCGTAGCCGACCTGAGAGGGTGATCGGCCACACTGGGACTGAGACACGGCCCAGACTCCTACGGGAGGCAGCAGTAGGGAATCTTCCGCAATGGACGAAAGTCTGACGGAGCAACGCCGCGTGAGTGATGAAGGTTTTCGGATCGTAAAACTCTGTTGTTAGGGAAGAACAAGTACCGTTCGAATAGGGCGGTACCTTGACGGTACCTAACCAGAAAGCCACGGCTAACTACGTGCCAGCAGCCGCGGTAATACGTAGGTGGCAAGCGTTGTCCGGAATTATTGGGCGTAAAGCGCGCGCAGGCGGTTTCTTAAGTCTGATGTGAAAGCCCCCGGCTCAACCGGGGAGGGTCATTGGAAACTGGGGAACTTGAGTGCAGAAGAGGAGAGTGGAATTCCACGTGTAGCGGTGAAATGCGTAGAGATGTGGAGGAACACCAGTGGCGAAGGCGACTCTCTGGTCTGTAACTGACGCTGAGGCGCGAAAGCGTGGGGAGCGAACAGGATTAGATACCCTGGTAGTCCACGCCGTAAACGATGAGTGCTAAGTGTTAGAGGGTTTCCGCCCTTTAGTGCTGCAGCAAACGCATTAAGCACTCCGCCTGGGGAGTACGGTCGCAAGACTGAAACTCAAAGGAATTGACGGGGGCCCGCACAAGCGGTGGAGCATGTGGTTTAATTCGAAGCAACGCGAAGAACCTTACCAGGTCTTGACATCCTCTGACAACCCTAGAGATAGGGCTTCCCCTTCGGGGGCAGAGTGACAGGTGGTGCATGGTTGTCGTCAGCTCGTGTCGTGAGATGTTGGGTTAAGTCCCGCAACGAGCGCAACCCTTGATCTTAGTTGCCAGCATTCAGTTGGGCACTCTAAGGTGACTGCCGGTGACAAACCGGAGGAAGGTGGGGATGACGTCAAATCATCATGCCCCTTATGACCTGGGCTACACACGTGCTACAATGGGCAGAACAAAGGGCAGCGAAGCCGCGAGGCTAAGCCAATCCCACAAATCTGTTCTCAGTTCGG
>NZ_CP023665.1:67500-195000 GCF_002993925.1 Bacillus paralicheniformis
ACTGGCGCACAGCTTAAAATTGATGATTTGCTTTCCGATCCTTTTGGACAAGGAGAAAAGTCTGTTTCCGGCATGGAGAAAGAACACCGCGGGCAGCAAGTAAATCTGGTTGATACGTTATCCGAAGAAAAACGCCGGCAGGCATTCCAACTGGCCGAACAGATCGATCCAAAACAACATGACAGCATGACTCTGTATGGAACGCAAGCTCAATCCAAACTCTTGAATTTTTCACACGAGATGCTTGAGCACGTCCAAAAAAAAGATATTGGTGAAATTGGGCAGGTCTTAAGCGACCTAATGAAAAAGCTTGAACAGGTCAGCCCTGATGAATTGAAAACTGAAAAAAGGAACTTTTTTTCCCGTTTTTTCGGAAGAGTATCCCATTCTGTTCAAGAAGTCTTATCAAGGTATCAAAAAACCGGCGCCCAAATAGACAGAATCAGCGTAAAACTTGAGCATTCCAAAAGCACGCTGATCAATGATAATAAGATGCTCGAACGGCTGTATGAAAAAAATAAAGAATATTATGAAGCGCTGAATGTCTATATTGCAGCCGGTCAGCTGAAGCTTGAAGAATTAAAACATCAAACCATACCCGAATTAAAAGAGAAATCGAAAACAGAACATCATCATATGGCCGTTCAGGATGTAAATGATATGATTCAGTTTGCCGACCGGCTGGAAAAGCGGGTTTATGATTTAACATTGAGCAGACAAATTACACTGCAGAGCGCCCCGCAAATCCGTTTGATCCAACACACAAATCAAGTGCTGGCGGAAAAGATCCAATCATCGATTATGACAGCAATTCCTCTTTGGAAAAATCAGGTTGCTATTGCGCTTACTCTATTGAGGCAGCGCCGAGCCGTAGAAGCTCAAAAAAAGGTTTCAGCCACAACAAACGAACTGCTCTTGAAAAATGCCGAGATGCTGAAGGCCAACACGATCGAAACTGCCAAGGAAAATGAGCGCGGCTTTATCGATATCGAAACATTGAAACAAGTGCAGGACAATCTGATCGGAACGCTTGAGGAGACGCTTAAAATTCAAGAAGAAGGCCGTTCAAAGCGCCTTCAGGCAGAAGAAGAAATAAGGGCAATGGAAGATGGTCTCAAGGCTAAGCTGCTGGACATGAAAGAAAACCAAAACCGTTTATCATAAGCAAGATAAACATTTACCAAAACGTCCGCCCTTTATGTAATCCGCCTTGAAGGGTATAATAAATGCAGAATGTCATACCGTCACCCGGGAGCACGAGGGTGACGAAGAAAATAGAGAAGATGACTAAAGGATCGGTTATATGAAGACACCTTTATATACAGCATTGGTGAACCATGCTGAAGGACATCATTATTCTTTTCACGTTCCGGGACATCACAATGGAGATGTCTTTTTTGATGAAGCGAAAATCTTTTTCGAAACGATTCTCAAAGTTGATCTAACTGAACTGACGGGTCTGGATGATTTGCATGAGCCATCAGGCGTCATCAAAGAAGCGCAGGATTTAGTTTCGCGGCTTTATGGCGCGGAAGAAAGTTTTTTTCTCGTCAATGGTTCGACCGTCGGGAATCTGGCGATGATCATGGCTGTTTGTCAGCCGGGTGACACGATACTTGTTCAGCGGAACTGCCATAAGTCTGTATTTCATGCGATTGAACTTTCAGGCGCCCATCCGGTTTTTTTGACGCCGGAAATTGATGAGGCGATGGCCGTTCCCACACATATATTGTACGAAACGGCAAAAGATGCAATTTCACAATATCCGCACGCTAAAGGAATCGTGCTGACATATCCCAATTACTACGGACATGCTGTTGATCTGAAGCCGATCATAGAAGAGGCCCATCAACACGACATTCCCGTTCTAGTCGACGAGGCTCACGGCGCCCATTTTGTGCTGGGCCATCCATTTCCCCAGTCGTCGCTGAAAGCGGGCGCCGATGTTGTCGTTCAGTCTGCGCACAAAACGCTCCCGGCGATGACAATGGGATCTTATCTGCATATTAACAGCCGCAGGATGAACAGGGACAGACTGGCATACTATCTCTCTGTACTTCAAAGCAGCAGTCCTTCTTATCCAATCATGGCATCTTTGGATATAGCCAGGGCATACGCCGAAGATATCTTGAAAACAAATCGAACAGCCGATATTGAGAAAGAGCTCCTCAACATGAGAGAAGCCTTTTCTCAAATAAACGGAGCCGAGATCGTCGAGCCGGCTGATGCCGGTATCCAGCAAGATCCGCTTAAGCTGTCTGTCAGATCAGCGTATGGCCACTCCGGTTTTGAACTGAAATCCATATTTGAAGCAAACGGCATCCATCCTGAATTGGCAGATGAAAGGCAAGTCCTGTTGATCCTGCCGCTTGAAGGAAAAAACAAGCCTGCGCCGGAACTGATCAGCACAATCAGCAAAGAAATCAGAGATACAGCTGTTCAACACGATTATCCTGCCGGAATCGGAATCCCTTCTGAAAAAGTCACAGCTTTGCCTTACCGGAAAAGCAAGTTGTCAGCCTTCAAAAAAGAATCGGTTCCTTTTACGGAAGCCGCGGGCAGAATAAGCGCGGAACCGGTCATACCGTACCCTCCGGGTATACCGTTGATTATGGCGGGTGAGAGAATAACAAAAGGGACGATCAGCCGGCTGACGCGGCTCGTCGATCTGAATGTACACATTCAGGGCAGCAATCAGCTCAAACAAAAGCAATTAACTGTATATATAGAAGAGGAGAAATCATGAACGGATTATTTATTACTTTTGAAGGGCCTGAAGGTGCGGGGAAAACGACAATCCTTCAGGCTGCGGCAGACCAATTGACGAAAAACGGCTATTCTGTTCTCGCGACAAGAGAACCGGGCGGCATTGAAATATCTGAACGAATTCGCGAGGTTATTTTAAATCCAAGTCATACGGCTATGGATCCAAAAACCGAAGCCTTATTATATGCAGCCGCAAGAAGGCAGCATCTTGTCGAAAAAGTAAAACCGGCGCTTGAAGAAGGAAAAATCGTCTTATGCGACCGGTTCATCGACAGTTCACTTGCTTATCAGGGGTATGCCAGGGGACTCGGCATTGATGAAGTATTTTCTGTTAATCAATTTGCGATCGGCAATATGATGCCTAATATGACGATTTATTTCGACATCGACCCGGAAGAGGGAATGAAGCGGATCAATATAAATCATGCCAGAGAGAAGAACCGGCTTGATCTGGAAAAACTCCATTTTCATCAACTTGTTCAAAAAGGCTATAAAGAAGTTATGAACCGGTTTCCCGGCCGATTTCGGATCGTGGATGCCAGTCAGAATGTTGAACATGTGTTAAAAAGGGTAAATAACATCATTAAGGAAGCATTAAAAGAAAATCAGTTGTGACCTGTTTACCATTCATTGTTATAATGGTAGCAAGAGTATCCTTAAGTGTTTCCATCCAAAAGGGGGCTTTTCATATGAAGTTAATTATCGCTGTTGTTCAAGACCAAGACAGCAATAGGCTTTTAAAGGCTTTAACCGATCACAATTTTCGCGTGACTAAACTGGCGTCAACCGGCGGCTTTTTGAAATCGGGAAACACAACCTTCATGTTGGGTGTAGATGATATTCGAGTAGACAAAGCTTTAAGCTTGATAAAAGAAAACGGAAGCAAGCGCGATCAGCTGATTGCCCCTGTTTCTCCAATGGGCGGAAATGCCGATTCATATGTTCCTTATCCCGTTGAAGTTGAAGTGGGCGGAGCAACCGTTTTTGTACTGCCGATCGAGCAATTCCATCAATTTTAAGGGTTGAGGATATGAAAATAAGTCAAGAACTGCGTACAATGATAGAGAAACAGCAGACTCCGCCTGCAAGAGGAGAAAACGTTTCTGCTTCATTTAAAGAGAAGATGAATATACAAAGCGGCAAGCTACGAGTTGAACAGTTGACAATGCTTTTAACAGATATTGAAGCGTTCGGAAAACGCTTATCAAAGTCGAGGAACTTCAAGGATTTGGCCAGATTCAAAGGCTTGATCAAACGATTTGTAAAAGAGACCGTTGAAAACGGGCTGACGGTGGAGAATTCAAGAAGCTTCGATCTGTACGGAAACAGCCGGACATTGAGCATTGTAAAAGAACTGGACGAAAAGCTTGTGCAATTAACAGAGGACCTGATGGACCAAGAAAAATCTTCTATCGAACTTTTAGAACAGATTGGCGAAATCAAGGGTTTACTGATAAACCTTTACACATAGAGAGTGATGGTATGGCTACAACCTGGACAGAAATGCAGAAGCTTCAGCCACGGGTCATGAAGCTTTTGCAAAATAGTATAGAAAGAAACCGGCTTGCCCATGCCTATTTATTTGAAGGGCGCAAAGGGACGGGCAAATTAGACGCGGCAACCCTTCTGGCAAAAAGCTTTTTTTGCCTTGAAGACGGAGCGGAGCCATGTGAGTCGTGCCGGAACTGCCAGCGGATTGAATCAGGAAACCATCCGGACGTTCACGTCGTGCATCCGGACGGACTTTCGATTAAAAAGGGACAAATTCAGGCGCTTCAGGAAGAGTTTTCAAAGACCGGTTTGGAATCGCATAAAAAGCTGTACATTATCTCCCATGCCGATCAAATGACGGTCAATGCGGCGAACAGCCTTCTGAAGTTTTTAGAGGAGCCGAGCAGCGATACAATCGCTGTTCTTTTAACGGAACAGCCGCAAAAATTGCTCGATACGATCATATCGAGATGCCAAGTTTTATCCTTTCAGTCGTTGCAGCCCGAATCAATTGAAAAGGAACTGATCAAACAAGAGGTCTCACCGAATATTGCTGCCCTTTTGTCGAATATGACAAACAATTTATCGGAAGCGCTCGAATTGAGTCGAAATGATCAGTTTGCAGAGTCGCGAGCGAAAGTGATAAAATTGTATGAAGTCTTACACCAGCGAAAAGGACATGCTTTTTTCTATATTCAAGATCAGTGGATGCCCTTTTTCAAGGAGAAAGACCACCAAGAAATGGGTCTTGATATGCTTTTATTTATATATCGCGACGTGTTGTCCATTCAGTTGGGACATGAAGATAAAATACTATTTCAGGACTTATTCCAATCATTAAAACAGCATGCGCTGCAAACAACACAACAAAGAGTGACAAACCAGATACTTGCTGTTTTAGAAGCAAAAAAACGGCTTTATTCCAATGTGAATGCTCAAGGATTAATGGAGCACTTGGTTTTAATGCTGCAGGAGGGATAAGCTTGTACAACGTTATTGGTGTCCGTTTTAAAAAAGCGGGCAAAATATATTATTTCGATCCGAACGGATTTCAGATAGATAAAGACAGCTGTGTGATCGTCGAAACGGTTCGCGGTGTTGAATACGGGCAGGTTGTCATCGCCAACAAGAAAGTAGACGAGAACGATGTCGTGCTGCCTTTAAGAAAAGTGATCAGAGTTGCGGATGAGCGCGACCGCCTGATCGTTGAAGAGAATCAAGAAGCTGCGCTGTCCGCCTTTGATGTCTGCCAGAAAAAGGTTAACGAGCACGGCCTTGAGATGAAGCTGGTCGATGTGGAATTCACTTTTGACCGCAACAAAGTCATTTTTTATTTTACGGCTGACGGAAGAGTCGATTTTAGAGAACTCGTCAAAGATTTGGCGTCAATCTTTAAAACGAGAATCGAACTGAGGCAAATCGGCGTCAGGGATGAAGCGAAGATGCTGGGCGGCATCGGACCGTGCGGAAGAATGCTTTGCTGTTCCACATTTTTAGGTGATTTTGAGCCCGTGTCTATTAAAATGGCAAAGGATCAAAATCTGTCGCTGAATCCGACGAAGATTTCCGGACTATGCGGACGGCTGATGTGCTGTCTGAAATATGAAAACGATGAATACGAAACAGCAAAAGAACAGCTTCCGGATATTGGGGAAGTGATCGCCACGTCCAACGGCCCGGCAAAAGTCGTCGGCTTGAATATTCTTGAACGCATTCTCCAAGTTGAACTGACAGACTGTGACAAAGTCGTTGAATATACGTGGGATGAGCTGTTGCAAGAAGGTGTCGTATCTGCACAAACCACAGATTAACGAGGTGTGAAACCTTGGATAAAAAAGAATTGTTTGATACAGTGATAAGTTTAGAAGAACAAATCGGGTCCCTTTACCGCCAGCTTGGAGATCTCAAGCAGCATATCGGGGAAATGATTGAAGAAAACAATCATTTACAGCTTGAAAACGAGCATTTGCGCAAGAGGCTGGAGGAAACGGATCAAAGGCTAAAAAACGCAAAATCCGATGAAAAAGAGATAAAAGCAGAAAAGACAGGGCATGCTGATATTGGAGAAGGCCATGATAATTTGGCGCGCCTGTATCAGGAGGGTTTCCATATTTGCAACATCCATTACGGAAGTGTTCGCAAAGAAGGAGACTGCCTGTTCTGCCTCTCGTTCTTAAATAAAAAATAAGAAAGGCTTCCGGCGGAACGGAAGCCTTTTTAACGGTACAATGTGTTTAGGAAAGGGAAAAGACATGATTCAATTAAAAGACGATGAACGACTGGATTATTTACTTGCAGAAGATATGAAAATCGTGCAAAGCCCGACAGTTTTTGCGTTTTCCTTAGACGCCGTTCTGCTGTCGAAATTTGCATATGTTCCGATACAAAAAGGAAACATCATTGATCTGTGCACAGGGAACGGGATTGTTCCGCTGCTTCTCAGCACCCGCACAAAAGCCGCCATCACCGGGGTGGAAATTCAGGAAAGGCTGTATGACATGGCTCTCCGCAGCGTGGAATACAATAACCTACAAAAACAGATTCATCTCATCAGGGACGACTTGAACAATATGCCGCAGGTGCTCGGATATAATAAAGCTGATGTCGTCACATGCAATCCTCCTTATTTCAAGACGCCGCAAAAAACGGAGCAAAACTTAAATGAACATCTGGCCATTGCCAGACATGAAATTTACTGCACGCTTGAAGACGTCGTTCGCGTCAGCAGCAAGCTGTTAAAGCAGGGCGGCAAACTCGCTCTCGTTCACCGGCCGGGGAGGCTGCTCGAAATCTTTGAATTGATGAAGGCCTTCCAAATCGAGCCGAAGCGCGTCCAGTTTGTTTACCCGAAAAAAAGTAAAGAGGCCAACACCATTTTAGTGGAAGGAATAAAAGACGGCCGGCCTGACCTGAAAATTCTGCCTCCTTTATTCGTATATGATGAACAAGATCAATATACACCTGAAATAAGGAAGATTTTATATGGAGACGAGTAGCCATTATTTTTACGTGCTTTCGTGCCGGGACGGTAGCTTGTACGCCGGCTATACAAACAATATCGAGAAGCGCCTGAAAACCCATAATGACGGGAAAGGCGCGAAGTATACGAGGGCAAGGCTGCCGGTAAAACTCCATTATGCAGAGTGCTTTTCAACAAAGCGAGAGGCGATGCAGGCCGAATACTATTTTAAAAAATTATCGAGAAAGAACAAAGAACGTTATATAGAAGAAAAAAGACGGGAGGGTGTTGATTATCAACCGGCAAAAGAGCTTTGACCAAAAATCAGACATGGGCATGTTATATCTCGTTCCGACACCCATCGGCAATTTGGAGGATATGACATTTCGAGCGGTTTCTGTGTTGAAAGAGGCGGACATTATCGCTGCGGAGGATACGAGGCAGACGAAGAAATTGTGCCATGTATACGAAATCGAGACACAGCTTGTCAGCTACCATGAACACAATAAAGAAAGCAGCGGACACAAAATTTTGGAATGGCTGAAAGAAGGTAAAAATGTCGCGCTGGTCAGTGACGCCGGAATGCCGACAATATCTGACCCCGGGGCTGAAATCGTCCGCGATTTTATTGAAATGGGCGGCTATGTCGTGCCTTTGCCCGGTGCAAATGCCGCTTTGACCGCACTGATAGCCTCAGGCATTGCGCCGCAGCCGTTTTTCTTTTTCGGTTTTTTGGACCGTAACAAACGGGAAAGGAAAAAACAGCTCGAGGCTTTGAAAAACAGACAGGAGACGATGATTTTTTACGAGTCCCCGCATCGGCTGAAAGAAACCTTGTCAGCCATCAGAGAGGTATTCGGCAACCGGCAAATCGCATTGACAAGGGAACTCACGAAAAAATTTGAAGAGTTTATCAGAGGTTCGATCGAAGAAGCGCTCAAATGGGCTGAACAGGAACAGGTGCGCGGAGAGTTTTGCCTTGTGATCGAGGGAAGCCGTGAAGAAACGATCGAAGAATCGTTCTGGTGGGAGAACCTTTCAGAAAAAGAACATGTCGAGCATTATATCAGCGAAGGATACCATTCAAAAGAAGCCATTAAAAAAACCGCGGTAGACCGCGGCGTTCCGAAACGGAAAATTTATGACGCTTATCATATTCAAAACTAAAAAAACCGCCCTTGCTTCGGCAAGAGCGGTTTTTGTATAATCAAAATAATTATTTTTGAGATTGAAGTTGTGCTTGAATTTCGTTAATGATTTGCTCAGCGCCTTCAGGGCTAAGAACCAATTTACCGCCTGCAAGTTTAAGGTTGTCATCAGAAACTTCACCTGTAACTTGGCAAGTCATGTTTGGTTTATATTTTTTCAAGATGATTTTTTCGTCATCTACATAGATTTCAAGAGCGTCTTTTTCCGCGATTCCAAGCGTACGGCGAAGTTCGATCGGAATCACCACGCGTCCTAGCTCATCAACTTTACGTACAATACCTGTAGATTTCATATTCATTCTCCTCCCGAAAGATTGTTATTTTTATAGGTGTTTATTATCTTCGTCATTATTCGACAAAATCCTTACAGTCCTAGCATAACAAGGTTTCCAATAAACGTCAATCATTTTCTTTTCTATTGTTTGTAAAAATTAGATCATATAGTCAAAAGACCTTGGAAGAACTGATGTAACAAGGGAAATGAAGATGATAAAACAGTAGGATCAATCAAAAAAAAGCCCTTAAATCAAGACTTTCGAACTAAGGTTTTTCCTCATATCGATTATATACGACATTATTCGACAATGAAAGCATTTTTTTGTCGAAGTATAATATTTCTTTCTGTTAAAAAATTTGTAATCGACCGTATTCATGATGGATCGACAATGTATATTTTCTTGAACTTGAAGGCTAAGATGGTATCATATAAAGAGGGATTATATATTGAGTATATACTGAATGAATACACATGCCGCTCTCGTCCTTTGGGCGGGAGTTTTTTGACATTTTAATTGGGAGGTTCCATCATGCCGCAAGAAAAAAATACGTTTTACATTACTACACCCATTTATTACCCAAGTGGAAAGCTACATATTGGACATGCCTACACAACCGTTGCCGGTGATGCGATGGCTCGGTATAAAAGACTGAGAGGCTTTGATGTCAGGTACTTAACAGGTACAGATGAGCACGGACAAAAAATCCAGCAAACGGCGGAGAAGGAAAATATTACTCCGCAGGAATTGGTCGATCGTGCGGCAGAAGACATTCAGCAGCTTTGGAAAAAGCTCGACATATCCAATGACGATTTCATACGGACGACAGAGGAACGTCATAAAAACGTGATCGAAAAGGTTTTTCAGAAGCTGCTTGACAATGGTGATATATATCTTGATGAATATGAAGGCTGGTACAGCATACCTGACGAAACGTTTTACACCGAAACCCAGCTCGTTGATGTTGAGCGAAACGAAAAAGGCGAGGTAATCGGAGGAAAAAGTCCTGACAGCGGCCATCCCGTTGAGTTAATCAAAGAGGAATCTTACTTCTTCCGCATGGGAAAATATGCGGACCGGCTGCTCGCTTTCTATGAAGAAAATCCTGAATTCATTCAGCCTGAATCCCGCAAAAATGAAATGATCAACAACTTTATTAAACCGGGTCTTGAGGATTTGGCTGTTTCCCGGACGACGTTCGACTGGGGAATAAAAGTGCCCGGCAACCCGAAGCATGTCATCTATGTTTGGATAGACGCGCTGTTTAATTACATTACGGCACTTGGCTTTAATACGGCAAACGATGAAAATTATCAAAAATATTGGCCGGCAGACGTTCATCTTGTCGGTAAAGAGATCGTCCGTTTCCATACCATTTACTGGCCGATTATGCTGATGGCATTGGACCTTCCGCTGCCGAAAAAAGTTTTTGCCCACGGATGGCTGCTGATGAAAGACGGAAAAATGTCTAAATCAAAAGGAAATGTGGTCGATCCAGTCACATTAATCGACAAATACGGACTTGATGCATTGCGTTATTATCTTCTCCGCGAAGTGCCGTTCGGTTCTGACGGCGTATTTACACCGGAAGGATTTGTCGAGCGGATTAACTATGATTTAGCGAATGATTTAGGCAACCTGTTAAACAGAACGGTCGCCATGGTCAACAAATACTTTGACGGCCGGGTTCAGTCATACGAAGGCCCGGTTACCGCTTTTGACGAACAGTTGTCATCATTCTCACAAAAGACAATTGAAGCGTACGAACAGGCGATCGAAAATATGGAGTTTTCTGTAGCGCTTTCTTCATTGTGGCAGTTTGTCAGCAGAACGAATAAATACATTGACGAGACAGCCCCATGGGTACTGGCAAAAGATAAGGACAAAGAAAAAGATCTTCAATCGGTCATGTACCATTTGGCAGAGTCGTTGCGCATCACTGCTGTATTGCTGCAGCCGTTCTTAACGCAGACGCCTGAAAAGATTTTTGCACAGCTCGGTGTTACGGATGCGTCATTGAAAACCTGGGACAGCATTAAAAGCTTCGGCCAGCTGAAATCGGTCAAAGTACAAAAAGGAGAACCGTTGTTCCCGCGTCTTGAAGCGGAAGATGAAGTCGCTTATATCAAATCAAAAATGCAGGGAACGGCTCCAAAAGAAGAACCGAAACAAGAGGAAAAAGCAACTGAAAGGCTTCCGGAAATCACGATAGACCATTTTATGAGCACGGAGCTGAGAGTGGCTGAAGTCATCCATGCCGAACCCGTCAAAAAAGCGGACCGTCTGTTAAAGCTTCAGCTTGATTTGGGCTTTGAAAAACGCCAGGTCGTTTCAGGAATTGCCAAGCACTACAAACCTGAAGAGCTTGTCGGCCGGAAAGTCATTTGTGTAACAAACTTAAAACCGGTCAAACTAAGAGGAGAACTTTCTCAAGGCATGATATTGGCTGGAGAAGACAACGGCGTTCTGTCGCTTGCAGCGGTAGACAGTTCATTATCAAACGGAACGCGAATCAAATAAATGTTGGCAAAGGGTGTTCCACGTGTAACATTTCGTCGAACACCTTTTGTTTTTCGACAATATCTAAAAAAGGTGGCATTTTGATGTTATTTGATACACATGCACATTTAAATGCCGAGCAATTTAATGAGGATTTGGAAGAAGTCATTGCTCGGGCAAAGGAAGAAAAAGTGGAGCACATTGTTGTTGTGGGGTTCGATCGTCCGACGATTAAGCGCGCAATGGAATTGATTGAAGCATACGATTTTATTTATGCTGCCATCGGGTGGCATCCGGTTGATGCAATTGATATGACCGATGAAGATTTGGCTTGGATCAAAGACCTCTCTGCCCATGAAAAAGTTGTGGCGATCGGTGAAATGGGACTTGATTATCATTGGGATAAGTCGCCGAAGGACGTTCAAAAAGAGGTGTTCAGAAAACAGATTGCTTTGGCAAAAGAAGTCGGCTTGCCAATCGTGATTCACAACCGTGATGCAACAGAGGATGTCGTTTCTATTTTGCGGGAAGAAGGGGCCGAGGAAGTCGGCGGGATCATGCACTGTTATACCGGAAGCGCCGAAATTGCACAAGAGTGCATAAATATGAATTTCTACCTATCTTTCGGCGGTCCCGTCACATTTAAAAATGCCAAAAAGCCGAAGGAAGTGGTCAAACAAATACCAAATGACCGACTTTTAATTGAGACGGACTGCCCGTATTTAACGCCGCATCCATACAGAGGAAAGCGGAATGAACCAAGCTATGTGAAGCTTATCGCCGAACAGATTGCTGAATTGAAAGGGATGACTTATGAAGAAGTAGCGGCCGTCACCACAGAAAATGCAAAAAAACTTTTCGGCATCAGCTGACACGATTTGATATCGAGCCTTGTTCAAGCTTGTCTCTTCGGGGGACGGTTCTAAAAAGTTCTACATGTCTGTTTGCACTCATAGGATATCTTTGTCGACAAGTCTTTCTTTCTTTTATGAGGTGGTTTTCCCATAATAAAAGAGATGGCGGGCTTGCGGAGAAATAGAGAGGAGGGTTGACAGGCTTGTAGATACTCTATATAATCTCCCCGAGGAGAAGGAGGCGTTTTTCATCATACAAAAAATGAAAAAGCTGTTTTCCGTAAAGCTTAGCAAAAGCAGATGGATACTGATTGCTGCTGGACTGCTTGTCGCAGGAAGCGGAACTGCTTACGGAGCACATGAGCTCGCTAAACAGCAAGTCACCATTTCGATAAACGGGAAAAAGCAGGATGTTCGCACGAATGCGGAAACCGTAGGTGAACTGCTGAAAAGCTTAGACATCGAGACGAGGAAAGAAGATCACATCTCTCCCGCTGAAGATACAAAATTAACGGCGAACACGAATGTTGAGTATGTTGCCGCAAAACCTGTTCATTTCGCGGTCGACGGACAGGAAAAAGAAATCTGGACAACAGCGGGTACTGTCGGCAAACTGCTGAAAGATTTAAATCTAGAGTTGGCGGAACACGATCAAATTGAACCCTCAGTTGATAAAGAAATAACAAAAGACATGAAGCTGACTTTGCAAAGGGCTTTTAAAGTAACCGTAAAGGATGCCGGTAAAGATAAAGATATATGGACGACTTCGACTACGGTCGCTGACTTTTTAAAACATCATAAGATCAGCATAAAAGGCGATGATGAAGTTAAGCCTGCGCTTGATAAAAAGCTGACAAAAGATCAGGCGATTCACATTACTCGTATCAAAAAAGTCACCGATGTAGTGGAAGAGAACATCCCTTTTGAAGTCCGCAAAAAAGAGGACGATTCACTTGAAAAAGGGAAAGAAAAAGTTGTACGGGACGGTAAACATGGCAAGCTTAAAAAGCACTATGCCGTTGTTATGAAAAACGGCAAGGAAGTTTCCAGAGAACTGGTTAAAGAGGAAACAGCCGCTGAAAGCAAAGCCAAAATCATTGCTGTCGGTACAAAGCAAGCCGCAGTGGCTACAGTCAGCGCGAATGTATCGCGCGGAAATCAATCCTCAGGAAAAGAATTTTATGTATCCTCTACAGCTTATACGGCAAGCTGCAACGGATGCTCTGGCCACACTGCGACCGGCGTTAACTTGAAAAATAATCCGGGTGCTAAAGTGATCGCTGTCGATCCGAGCGTCATTCCGCTGGGTTCTAAAGTACATGTAGAAGGATATGGCTACGCGGTTGCAGCCGATACAGGCTCAGCCATCAAAGGCCGTAAAATCGATGTATTCTTTCCGAGTAAGTCTACAGCTTACCGCTGGGGTAACAAAAGAGTTAAAATCAAGGTGTTGAACTAAATATCATTTATTACGCTTCTTATATAAGCAGAGGGATTTTGCGCCCTCTGTTTTTTTGGTTATAATAGATCCATCTTGTTTTCTAATTAATTAGACGGTTTTATTACAAAAAGGTTTCAATAATTTTAAAAATGTAATAAAAGGTTTTTCACTATACGGAGGAAGAAATGAAGATTAAAGAAATCATTGTTGTCGAAGGCCGTGATGACACAGCAAAAATCAAATCGGCTGTTGATGCTGATACGATTGAAACGAACGGATCTGCCATAGGGGAAGACGTCATCAAACGGATTCGGCTTGCCCAGGAAACGCGCGGGGTCATTATTTTAACCGATCCTGATTTCCCGGGGGAAAAAATCAGAAAAACGATTGCAGAAAAAGTCCCCGGCTGCAAGCATGCATTTTTACCCAAGCATTTGGCAAAGCCTAAAAATAAGCGCGGAATCGGTGTTGAACATGCTTCGCTTGAGGCAATCCGCGAATGCTTAAAAACCGTTCAGGAGGAAATGGAGGCGACGGAACCTGAGATTGAGGCTCGGGATTTAATCGAAGCCGGCCTGATCGGGGGCCCTCTGGCAAAACAAAGGCGGGAGCGGCTCGGCGAGATATTGAATATCGGCTATACAAATGGGAAACAGCTTCAAAAGCGGCTGCAAATGTTTCAGATCAAAAAGAGTGATTATTTAAGCGCACTGGATGTTGTGCTGCGGGAGGAAGAGCATGAATAAAGATATCGCCACCCCAATTAGAACTAAGGAAATTCTCAATAAATACGGATTTTCATTCAAAAAAAGCCTGGGGCAGAACTTCTTGATTGATACGAACATATTGGACAGAATTGTCGACCATGCGGGAGTGACGGAGCGTACCGGCGTGATTGAAATCGGTCCGGGGATCGGGGCATTGACCGAGCAGCTGGCAAAGCGTGCGAAGAAAGTGACGGCCTTCGAAATCGACCAAAGGCTCCTGCCGATTTTAAAAGATACGCTTTCTCCGTATGATAATGTGACTGTCATTCACCAGGATGTCCTGAAAGCCGATGTCCGGGCGGTAATGGACGAGCAGTTTCAAGACTGCGATGAGGTGATGGTTGTCGCCAACCTCCCGTATTACGTCACGACTCCGATCATCATGAAGCTTTTAGAAGAAAATCTGCCGCTGAAAGGGATCGTCGTCATGCTTCAAAAAGAGGTAGCGGACCGAATGGCTGCGAAACCTTCTACAAAGGAATACGGGTCCCTTTCCATCGCGGTTCAGTTTTATACCGAAGCCAAAACGGTCATGAATGTGCCAAAGACTGTATTTGTCCCTCAGCCTAACGTGGATTCCGCGGTCATCAGGCTGACGCTGAGGGGAGAACCGGCTGTCGCGGTTCAAGATGAAGCCTTTTTCTTTCAAGTCGTAAAATCCAGCTTTGCACAGCGCCGAAAAACGCTTTTCAACAACCTCGTTAACAACCTGCCGAATGGCAAAGAGAATAAATCAAAAATTGAAAGAGCGCTTCAGGATTCACAAATCGACGGAAAACGACGCGGAGAATCGCTGAGCATTGAAGAGTTCGCCGTCTTATCTGACCGCTTGAGAGCAGTCCTTCTTTAATGGAGGGCTTTTTTTATTTGAAGCCGGGCTTTAAGCCTGATCAGGCTTGTCATCCGTTCACCACTTGAAGGGCGGGCACATAGGCTAAAGAAGCACCTTTACTTTTCATTGCTTTATATTCATCAGGATGGGGCTTAGTCTATGTGTGGAGTGAAAAGCATGCAATTTAAAATAGGCGATATGGTCGTCAGAAAATCTTATCGAAGAGATATCTTATTTCGAATTATACGAATTGATCAATCGGCAAATGGAGAACCTGTGGCCGTTTTGCACGGAGATGAGGTCAGATTAATCGCTGACGCATATTTAACGGACCTGGAGATGGTCCGCGAGGCTGAGCGGCAGATGAGAAAGCGGGAAGAAGAATCGAGAATGAAGGAATCCCTCGATCTTCTCCGCCAGGATTACAAACTCCTTCACAATAAACATGAGTATCGCGCCACAAACCAATATAACAATCAACAGCAGTACTTTCATATGCCTGGAAGAGTCCTTCATTTAGACGGGGATTCGGCTTATTTAAAAAAATGTCTGGCGCTCTATGAAAAGATCGGGGTTCCTGTATACGGCATTCATTGTTATGAAAAGAAAATGTCATCGGTCATCGAGGAACTGATCGATGAGTACCGCCCGGATCTTCTCGTCATCACCGGACACGATGCCTATTCTAAGCAGAAGGGTGATATTAACAATCTGGATGCCTACAGGCATTCAAAAGATTTTATCGAAACCGTTCAAAAAGCGAGAAAAAAAATTCCCCATCTTGATCAGCTTGTCATTTTTGCAGGCGCATGCCAGTCCCATTTTGAATCACTGATCAGAGCCGGTGCAAATTTTGCAAGCTCTCCGTCAAGAGTCAACATCCATGCGCTTGATCCGGTCTATATAGTCGCAAAAATCAGCTTCACTCCGTTTATGGACCGCATTAACGTCTGGGAAGTGCTCAGAAACACCCTGACGAGGGAAAAGGGACTCGGAGGCATTGAGACGCGAGGCGTATTGAGAATCGGAATGCCATATAAAACAAAAGAAAACGATTAAACGAGCCCGCCGGATGGCGGGTTTTTGCCATACAGCCGAATGTTTTTATCTTTTTTTAAAAAAACATACATAATGAAACGAAAAATGAGGAAAATAAGGGAAAGTCGGCGTATAATTTGTCACAAATATTTTATTGACAGAGGCTTATGAACGTTGATATAATTTAAATTTTATTTGACAAAAATGGGCTTCTGGTGTATACTGAATATAGTGAGGTGGATGCAATGGCGAAAACGTTGTCCGATATTAAAAGATCGCTTGATGGACATTTGGGAAAAAGGCTGACGTTAAAAGCAAACGGTGGCCGCCGAAAAACGATTGAGCGTTCGGGCATTTTAGCTGAGACGTACCCTTCTGTTTTTGTGATACAACTAGACCAAGACGAGAATTCGTTTGAAAGAGTTTCATACAGTTATGCGGATATTCTTACTGAGACGGTTGAATTGAGATTTTCTGATGATAAAACCAGCTCAGTAGCCCTTTAATAAGCAGCGGACTTTATGTTTGCTGCTTTTTGTTTTGCCTTTTTTTATCCAGAATTTTTCGGGGAAGTTCTGCACAAATCGAGCAAAGCTAATACATGTCACTTGTTTTATGATGAGTCAGACGGATGGTATGATACTTGAAAGGGGCTGTTTCGCATGGGCAGACGTCGAAGCATCATGTCAGAGGAATTCAAAAATGAATTGGCTAAGGATCTTGGATTTTACGACACGGTAAAAACCGAGGGCTGGGGCGGAATTCGGGCCAGAGACGCCGGTAACATGGTGAAGAGGGCCATTGAATTAGCCGAACAGCATATGGCTCAAAACCAGCAAAATCATTAAAACAGTGACATACGGAGGGCGCTTCTGTCCTCCGTTTTTTTCATTGATCTGCATTCAGCCGATCAGGTGCTGCAAACGCCTTGAGGATTCGCTGAAGGGGGCAATCGCGATCTGCGGGAATGACCGCATGCTAAGAGCGCGGTGTCCTGCACGTGCGCATGCATTTGTACTTGTATGGAAAATGACCGCATGCTAAAGGCGCGGCGTCTTGCGCGGGCGCATGCATTTGTACGTCCTGTACTTCAAAATATGTTACAATGTGGATACTTATGTTTAGATGGAGAAGTAGGTGAATGGATTGCGTATTTTAGAGAAGGCGCCGGCTAAAATTAATTTGTCGCTCGACGTTCGCCGCAAACGTCCAGATGGGTATCATGAAGTAGAGATGGTCATGACGACAATTGATTTGGCGGATCGGATTGAATTAACCGAGCTGGCAGAAGATAAAGTAACGGTTTCCTCGCATAACCGCTTTGTTCCCGACGATCAGCGAAACCTTGCTTATCAGGCTGCAATGCTCATGAAAGAACGATACGGCATTAAAAAAGGTGTTTCTATATTTATTACGAAAGTGATTCCCGTTGCTGCGGGGCTTGCGGGAGGAAGCAGCGATGCGGCTGCCGTCTTCAGAGGGCTGAACCGGCTGTGGGATTTGAAGCTTTCGATGAATGAACTGGCTGAGCTTGGCGCTGAGATCGGATCTGATGTCTCCTTTTGCGTACATGGAGGAACGGCTCTTGCAACGGGAAGAGGAGAGAAAATCCGTCATATCGAGACTCCGCCGCACTGCTGGGTTGTGCTGGCAAAGCCGACGATCGGCGTATCAACTGCAGAAGTGTACAAGCAGCTGAAAGTCGATGAGATTGAACATCCGGATGTTCAAGGTATGATTTCTGCGATCGAAGAGAAGAATTTTCAAAAAATGTGTGACAAACTCGGCAATGTTCTCGAATCTGTTACATTGAATATGCATCCCGAAGTCGCGATGATCAAAAATCAAATGAAGCGGTTTGGCGCCGATGCTGTGCTGATGAGCGGGAGCGGCCCCACTGTGTTCGGATTGGTTCAATACGAATCAAAAGTACAAAGAATCTATAACGGATTAAGAGGGTTTTGCGATCAGGTTTATGCGGTGCGGATGATCGGAGAACAAAATGAACTTGATTAAATCCGTATGTTAAGTTATATTATTTTTAAAAATATTCGGATTTTGGAGGTAAGTGCATGAAGTTTCGTCGAAGCGGCAGATTGGTGGATCTGACAAATTATTTGTTGACCCATCCGCATGTCTTAGTGCCATTAACCTTCTTTTCAGAACGGTATCAATCTGCTAAATCATCCATTAGTGAAGATTTAACCATTATTAAGCAGACCTTCGAGCAGCAGGGGATCGGGACGCTTCAGACCGTGCCGGGAGCAGCAGGCGGCGTTAAATACATTCCAAAGGTAAAACGCGATGAAGCGGAGGAATTTGTAAAGTCGCTCGGTGAGTCATTGATCGATTCGGAACGGATATTGCCCGGCGGATATTTGTATTTAACCGATATCCTTGGCAAGCCCTCTGTATTAACGAAGGCCGGCAAGATTTTTGCTTCAGCTTTTTCAGACAGGGAGATCGATGTCGTGATGACGGTGGCGACAAAAGGAATTCCTCTGGCATATGCGGTAGCCAGCTACCTTGATGTGCCGACAGTGGTCGTCAGAAAAGACAATAAGGTAACTGAAGGTTCAACGGTCAGCATTAACTATGTGTCTGGATCTTCCAACCGCATTCAGACGATGTCTCTTGCAAAACGCAACTTGCAGACGGGCTCGCGCGTTTTGATTATAGACGACTTTATGAAAGCGGGAGGAACGATCAACGGTATGATCAATCTTCTCGAGGAATTCAATGCCCATGTAGCAGGCATCGGTGTTCTTGTGGAGGCTCAGGGAGTCAAGGAGCGGCTGGTCGATGAGTACATGTCCCTTTTGACTCTTTCTGAAATTGATATGAAGGAAAAAAAGGTGGAAATCCAAAACGGAAACTTTCAGCGTTTTTTTGCAGACAATGAATAGGAAATGGGGAGTTTGAGATGACAAAGGTTGTTCAGACAAAAGAAGCACCGGCGGCGATCGGACCGTATTCACAAGGAATTGTTGTCAATAATATGTTTTACAGTTCAGGGCAAATTCCACTGACCCCGTCGGGTGAAATGGTGACTGGAGACATCATAGAACAGACGCATCAAGTTTTCCGCAATTTAAAAGCCGTGCTGAAAGAAGCGAACGCCTCTCTGGAGACTGTCGTCAAAGCAACTGTGTTTTTGGCGGATATGAATCAGTTCGCAGAGGTGAATGAAGTTTACGGACAGTACTTCGATACCCACAAACCGGCGAGATCATGTGTTGAGGTGGCAAGGCTGCCGAAAGACGCGCTCGTTGAAATAGAAGTCGTCGCATTAGTAAAATAGAAAAAACTCCGAAAAGATGGTTTTGGTCTCCAAAATCATCTTTTTTGTTTGGAAAATTTGTCAATTCAGTGTTTTTTTATCCCAATATTACAAAAATATTTTTAATTATGCAGGAAAACAAAAAAAACCGTTGAATAGTTACACTAATGTTTTTATATTGGGAAAAGGTGGTGAACTACTGTGGAAGTTACCGACGTAAGATTACGCCGCGTGAATACCGATGGTCGCATGAGAGCGATTGCATCCATCACGCTGGATCACGAATTTGTAGTGCATGATATTCGTGTAATTGATGGAAACAATGGTCTTTTCGTTGCGATGCCAAGTAAGCGTACACCTGATGGAGAATTTCGTGATATCGCTCATCCAATCAACTCAAGCACCCGCGGAAAAATTCAGGACGCGGTGTTAAATGAATATCATCGTTTGGGTGACGTTGAGGAAATAGAATATGAAGAAGCTGGAGCTTCTTAAAAAAAGAAGGGCTTATGGATAAGCCCTTTTTGTTTTGAAAAAAATAATCTTATCATAATAAAATGACAATATATGGTTTGTGATTGCGTATAACAGAAACAGGAGGTAAAACATATGGCGGTTTGAGAATCCCATCCCGAAGGAATCAATTTGTCTCCCTGATCAGTGAATCCTAAATATACTCTGAATATCCAAAATATGCTGTCTTGATTTTCCGATTTCTCATTTTGGCTTGCTTGAAATCAACTCATATTTAGGATATATTTTTCTATGGATAATAGGGATAATGGAGGCCAATACATGGATAAGCGGTTTGCAGTTGTGTTAGCAGCTGGTCAAGGAACAAGAATGAAATCAAAGCTTTATAAAGTTCTTCATCCGGTTTGCGGAAAACCTATGGTCGAGCATGTTGTCGACGAAGCTCGCAAGCTATCATTAGAAAAACTTGTCACAATAGTTGGACATGGAGCCGAAGATGTCAAAAAACAGCTCGGGGAAAAAAGCGAATATGCCCTGCAGGCTGAACAGCTCGGAACAGCCCATGCCGTTAAGCAGGCCAAGTCGATTCTTGGAAGCGAAAAAGGAACGACTATCGTCATTTGCGGAGATACACCGCTTTTAACTGCCGAAACGATGGAAGCCATGCTCAATGAGCACCAGAAAAAAGCAGCAAAAGTGACGATTTTAACCGCTGTAGCGGAGGATCCGACAGGCTACGGACGCATTATTCGCAATGAAAACGGCGATGTTGCAAAAATTGTCGAACATAAAGATGCAACAGACGAGGAAAGACTTGTCAAAGAAATTAACACAGGAACTTATTGTTTTGACAACGAAGCTCTTTTTCAAACGATCGAGCAGGTTTCCAATGACAACGTACAAGGGGAATATTATCTTCCGGATGTCATTGAGATCTTGAAAAATCAAGGTGAAACTGTAGCCGCTTATCAGACTGGCAACTTCCAGGAAACGCTCGGAGTCAATGACAGAGTCGCCCTTTCACAAGCGGAAATTTATATGAAGCAGCGGATCAATAAACGCCACATGCGAAACGGCGTAAGCTTAATCGACCCTGACAACACATATATTTCACCGGAAGCCGTCATCGGCAGAGATACCGTGATTTATCCCGGCACCGTTATTAAAGGGCGGGTTGTCATCGGTGAGGACGCGGTCATCGGACAGAACAGCGAACTCGAAAACAGTACGATCGGCAGCAGAACGGTTATTAAGCAGTCCGTTGTCGTGAACAGTGAAGTCGGTGACGATGTTACAATTGGACCGTTTGCTCATATCAGACCCGATTCAAAGATCGGCAATGAGGTAAGGATCGGGAATTTCGTCGAAGTGAAAAAATCGGAATTTGGTGATCGCAGCAAAGCATCTCATTTAAGCTACATAGGGGACGCGGAAATCGGAACGGATGTCAATCTCGGCTGCGGGTCGATTACCGTAAATTATGATGGGAAACATAAGTTCAAAACGAAGATTGAAAATGGGGCATTTATCGGCTGCAACTCCAATTTGGTCGCTCCGGTGACAATCGGCGAAGGTGCATACGTAGCTGCGGGTTCAACGATTACCGACGATGTACCAGGCAAGGCTTTGTCTATTGCCAGAGCAAGACAAGTCAACAAAGAAGACTACGCTGAGAACATACACAAAAAATAATCCTAAATCGGAGGTTTACCATGTCTAAATATGAAGACGACAATTTAAAGATTTTTTCTTTAAACTCAAATCCGGGTCTTGCGAAGGAAATCGCAGATATCGTCGGAGTTGAGCTGGGAAAGAGTTCTGTTAAACGCTTTAGCGACGGTGAGGTTCAAATTAATATTGAAGAAAGCATCCGCGGCTGCGACTGCTATGTCATCCAATCGACAAGCGCACCGGTGAACGAGCATATTATGGAGCTTTTGATTATGGTGGATGCGCTGAAACGCGCATCGGCGAAAACGATTAATATCGTGATGCCTTACTACGGCTATGCCCGTCAGGACCGTAAAGCCCGTTCCCGTGAGCCGATCACAGCCAAACTGGTGGCAAACCTGCTGGAAACCGCCGGAGCTACCCGTGTGATTGCACTTGATCTTCACGCGCCGCAAATCCAAGGTTTCTTTGATATACCGATCGATCATTTAATGGGTGTTCCGATTTTAGGTAATTATTTTGAAGAGAAAAATTTCAAGGATGTCGTGATCGTGTCCCCTGACCACGGCGGTGTGACGCGTGCCCGCAAATTGGCGGACCGCTTGAAAGCGCCGATTGCGATTATCGATAAACGCCGACCTAAGCCGAATGTAGCCGAGGTTATGAATATCATCGGACATATTGAAGGGAAAACAGCCATTTTAATTGATGATATTATTGATACGGCAGGAACGATTACGCTTGCGGCTAATGCGCTCGTCGAAAGCGGCGCAGAGGAAGTGTATGCATGCTGTACACATCCGGTTCTTTCCGGTCCGGCGATCGAAAGAATCGACAATTCGAAAATTAAAGAGCTCGTTGTGACCAACAGCATTGAGCTTCCTGAAGAAAAGAAAATCGCGAAGTTCAAGCAGCTTTCTGTTGCACCGCTTCTGGCAGAAGCGATTATTCGTGTGCATGAAAAACAATCTGTCAGCTTCCTGTTCGATTAATTTGCTGATTCTGGTTTAAAGTTTTGTCGTTATGGGTATGGTTTTAGAAAGACCAATCTAACGATAGGATGGTGCTGAACATGGCAATTTTAAAAGCGGAAGAAAGAACGGATTCCAGACGGTCTTCTTTAAGAAAGATCCGGCAATCCGGGTATGTGCCGGGTGTCATTTACGGAAGAAACCTGGAAAACAAATCCGTTGCGTTAGACAGTATTGAGCTTTTAAAAATTTTGCGAGCTGAGGGCAAAAATACGATTATCAACTTGGATATAAACGGAGACCAGCACTCTGTTATGGTGACTGAGCTGCAGACGGATCCATTAAAAGATTCAATTGTACATGCCGATTTTAAAGTGGTTGATATGGAAGCGGAAATGGAGGCGACGGTTCCTGTAAACCTTACGGGTGAAGCAGAGGGGATTAAACAGGGCGGTGTTCTTCAGCAGCCGCTTTACGAGCTGTCTGTCACAGCGAAGCCGAAGAACATTCCGCAAACGATCGAGGTCGATATTTCCAGTCTCGAAGTCAACGATGTTCTAACCGTCGGCGATATTCCGTCTAAAGGCGATTATTCATACAACCATGAGCCTGATGAAGTTGTTGCATCCATTCTTCCTCCTCAAAAGCAGGAAGAAACGGAAGCCGAATCAGCCGCTCAAGACGTTGAGGAACCAGAAAAAGGCACTGAAGAGGAAAAAGAAGAATAAGTACGTAAGACGTAATCCTCCCGCGGTTACGTCTTTTGTGCTAGAATGAGGGGAAATTAGGATGCTCCCCCTCAGTATGCTGAGGCAGGGTTTTGCTTAAGGGAGGATATAGAATAATGCTTGTGTTTGCAGGATTGGGCAATCCGGGTAAAACATATGAAAATACGAGACATAATGTAGGATTTATGACGATCGATGAGCTTTCAAAAGAGTGGAACATTCCGCTTGATAAAACAAAGTTCAACGGTCAATACGGAATCGGATTTGTTTCCGGCAAAAAGGTTCTACTTGTTAAGCCGCTTACATATATGAATTTATCGGGAGAATGTTTGAGGCCGCTTTTGGACTATTATGAGATCCCTGTTGACAATTTGAAAGTGATTTACGATGACTTGGATCTTCCGACCGGAAGAATCCGTCTGAGGACGAAAGGAAGCGCAGGAGGCCATAACGGCATCAAATCGATGATTCAGCATCTGGGAACAACTGAGTTTAACCGGATCAGAATCGGAATCGGCCGTCCGGTCAACGGCATGAAAATCGTCGATTATGTGCTTGGCGCTTTTACAGATGAAGAAGAGCCGGCGATACAAGAGGCCGTCAGACAATCGGCCAAGGCCTGTGAAGCTTCTCTGGAAAAACCTTTTTTAGAAGTCATGAATGAATTTAATGCTAAGGTATAAGGCAGAAGGGAACGGAACATACTAGTTTTAAAAAGACTCGGTATGGAGGTTCCTTTATGGCTTTACATTATTATTGCCGGCATTGCGGCGTTAAAGTCGGAAGTCTTGATCATTCTTATGTAAACAGTGAACAGTTAGGCTTTAACCACTTAACAAACGATGAAAGAAACGATATGATTTCTTATATGGATAATGGGGATTTACACGTGAAGACGATATGTGAAGATTGTCAAGAAGCGCTTGAGCGAAACCCGGATTATCACCAATATCATTCGTTTATTCAATAAATAGCTTTGGTGTAGAGACTAGACCAAAGCATTTTTCTATTTGAGGAAGAGAGGAGGGGCTCATTTGAACAATATTCAATCCTATATCACAAAAAGCGATGATTTTAAATCCATCGTCAACGGCTTGAACGAAGGGCTGAAGGAACAGCTGCTTGCGGGGCTCTCCGGATCTGCCCGGTCGTTATTTACAGCCGCTCTTACAAAAGAAACGAGACGGCCGGTATTTTTAATTACGCATAACCTTTATCAGGCTCAAAAAATTACAGATGACTTGACAGGGCTGATAAAAGATCAGCCTGTCCTTTTATATCCTGTCAACGAATTGATTTCTTCTGAAATTGCGGTGGCAAGCCCTGAGCTGCGCTCGCAAAGGCTTGATGTCTTAAATCGGCTTGCAAGCGGTGAAACGCCTATCGTTATTGCTCCGGCAGCAGCCGTCAGAAGAATGCTGCCCCCTGTCGAAGTATGGCAAAACAGTCAGATTCGCATTGAGACGGGGCGCGACATCGACCCGGAACAGCTGCTTCAGAAGCTTGTTCAAATGGGGTATGAGCGTACGGATATGGTGGCGGCTCCAGGCGAATTCAGTATTCGCGGGGGGATTATCGATGTCTATTCATTGACCGAAGAAAACCCTGTCCGGATTGAATTGTTTGATACAGAAGTTGACTCGATTCGTATATTCAATACGGATGATCAGCGCTCACTGGAAACGCGCGATGAAGTAACGATCGGCCCTGCGAAGGAACTGATCGTGCGGGATGAAGATCGGCAAAGAGCGCTTGAACAAATCGATAAAGGTCTTGCCAACAGTCTTAAAAAGCTGAAGCTTGATAAACAAAAGGAAATTCTCGATCAAAATATCGCGGAAGATAAAGAGCGGCTCAAGGAAGGTCATATCGGCCAGGAAATGGTTAAATACCTTTCTTATTTCTATGAGAGGCCTGCTAGTTTACTAGATTATTTCCCGAAAAATACTTTGCTGATACTAGATGAGATCAGCCGTATTCATGAAATGGAAGACCAGCTTCAAAAGGAAGAGGCAGAATGGATTACGAGCCTGCTGGAAGAAGGGAAAATCCTTCATGATACAGCAATGTCATTTCCTTTTCACAGCCTCATTTCAAAACAGTCCCGCCCGATTTTGTATTACTCGCTGTTTTTAAGGCATGTGCAGCACACCAGTCCGCAAAACATCGTCAATGTTTCAAGCAAGCAAATGCAGAGCTTTCACGGACAAATGAATGTGCTCAAAAATGAGATTGAACGGTTTAAGAAATCGAAATATACAACGGTTTTTCTAGGGGACAGCAAAGAACGCGTCGAAAAACTTGCGTCTGTATTGTCCGATTATGAGATCGAAGCCGCCCAGGCCGACCAGGATGCAGCGCTTGCCCAAGGCCAGATTTACATTATGGAAGGCGGTCTTCAATCCGGCTTTGAACTTCCGATGATCAAGCTGGCCGTCATTACCGAAGAAGAACTGTTTAAAAAGCGTGTCAAAAAGCAGGCGCGCAAACAAAAACTGACCAATGCCGAACGGATCAAAAGCTACTCGGAGCTTCAGATCGGCGATTATGTCGTCCATGTGAACCACGGTATCGGAAAGTATTTAGGGATTGAAACGCTGGAGATCAACGGCATTCATAAGGATTACCTGAATATTCACTACCAGGGAAGCGACAAGCTTTACGTACCGGTTGACCAAATTGATCAGGTGCAAAAATACGTCGGTTCCGAAGGCAAAGAGCCGAAGCTTTATAAACTCGGGGGAAGCGAATGGAAACGGGTTAAGAAAAAGGTTGAAAGCTCTGTCCAGGATATCGCCGATGACTTGATCAAGCTTTATGCCGAAAGGGAAGCAAGCAAAGGTTACGCGTTTTCTCCCGACCATGAAATGCAGCGTGAGTTTGAAGCCGCATTTCCTTATCAGGAGACAGAGGACCAGCTGAGATCGATCCATGAGATTAAAAGAGACATGGAAAAAGAAAGACCGATGGATCGGCTCCTTTGCGGCGATGTGGGCTACGGCAAAACGGAAGTGGCGATCCGCGCCGCCTTTAAAGCGATTGCAGACGGAAAACAGGTCGCGATCCTCGTGCCGACTACGATCCTCGCACAGCAGCACTATGAAACGATATTGGAACGTTTCCAGGACTACCCGATTAATATCGGTTTGCTCAGCCGGTTCCGGACGAGAAAAGAAGCAAATGAAACGATCAAGGGCTTAAAAAACGGAACGATTGACATCGTAATCGGCACTCACAGGCTGTTGTCCAAGGATGTCGTGTACAAAGATCTTGGACTGCTTATCATCGATGAAGAACAAAGGTTTGGTGTCACGCACAAGGAAAAAATTAAACGCATTAAAGCGAATGTCGACGTTTTGACGTTAACGGCAACTCCGATACCTCGAACCCTTCATATGTCCATGCTCGGTGTCAGAGATTTGTCAGTCATTGAAACGCCTCCGGAAAACCGCTTCCCTGTACAGACGTACGTTGTCGAATACAACGGGGCCCTAGTCAGAGAAGCGATAGAACGCGAGCTGGCCAGGGGCGGTCAGGTTTACTTCTTGTACAACCGGGTGGAGGATATTGAAAGAAAAGCGGAAGAAATCTCGATGCTTGTGCCTGATGCCAAGGTGACGTATGCCCATGGGAAGATGACAGAAAACGAACTCGAATCGGTCATGCTGAATTTCTTAGAGGGAGAATCGGATGTGCTCGTCAGCACAACGATTATTGAAACGGGCGTTGATATTCCAAACGTCAATACCCTAATTGTATTTGACGCAGATAAGATGGGGCTTTCCCAGCTGTACCAGCTGAGGGGCCGTGTCGGGCGCTCAAACCGTGTAGCTTACGCTTACTTTACGTACCGGAAGGACAAAGTCCTTACGGAAGTGGCCGAAAAAAGGCTTCAGGCGATTAAAGAATTTACAGAACTCGGGTCAGGATTTAAAATCGCGATGCGCGATTTGACGATCCGCGGCGCCGGAAACCTTTTAGGTGCGCAGCAGCACGGGTTCATTGATTCTGTCGGTTTTGATTTATATTCGCAAATGCTCAAGGAAGCAATAGAAGCTCGCAAGGGAGATGTACCGCAAGCTGAAAAATTTGAACCGGAAATCGATTTGGAGCTTGACGCATATATTCCGCAGACTTATGTGACAGACGGCAAGCAAAAAATAGATATGTATAAACGGTTCAGAGCGATTTCAACCATTGAAGAAAAGAGCGAGCTTCAAGACGAGATGATCGACCGCTTCGGCGAATACCCGAAAGAAGTCGAATATTTATTCGCCATCGCAGAGGCGAAGGTATATGCCATCACCGAACGCGTCGAGCTGATCAAGCAGGATAAAGACGCCGTCAGACTGACGATTGACGAAAAAGCTAGTGCCGAAATAGACGGCCAAAAACTGTTTGAACTCGGCAGCAAGTACGGCAGACAGATCGGCCTCGGGATGGAAGGAAAGAAATTGAAAATTTCGATTCAAGTGAAAAACCGAAATCCGGAAGAGTGGCTGGAAACGCTTCTCGAAATATTGAAAGGCCTTCAAAACGTTAAAAAGCAAACGATCGCTTCATCATAAAAATTTGTTGTTTCTCGCGTATATTACATTTGATGTGAAGGATACTAAAACCAATCAAGAGTGGAGAGTGTTACATAAGTACACAGCTCTGTTTATATCCACCAGATATATCATCAAATGAAAGAGAGGCAGCAGAGATGAAAGCAACTGGTATCGTACGTCGAATTGATGATTTAGGCCGGGTCGTGATCCCGAAGGAAATCCGCAGAACTTTGCGCATTCGTGAAGGAGACCCTTTGGAAATATTTGTGGACCGGGATGGGGAGGTTATTTTAAAAAAATATTCTCCGATCAGCGAGCTCGGCGACTTTGCAAAGGAGTATGCTGATGCGCTTTATGACAGCATGGGCCATTCCGTGCTGATTTGCGACCGGGATGTGTATATCGCAGTATCCGGGGGGTCTAAAAAAGACTATTTAAACAAATCGATCAGCGACATGGTCGAAAAGGCGATGGATCAGCGAAATTCTGTTTTGGAAGGAGACGCCAAGACAATTCAGCTTATTGATGGTATTGACGAAGAGGTTGCTTCTTATACCGTCGGTCCGATTGTTGCAAACGGCGATCCGATCGGAGCGGTTGTCATTTTTTCGAAAGACCAGTCAATCGGAGAAGTGGAACATAAAGCGGTTGAAACCGCCGCTGGTTTTTTGGCCCGTCAAATGGAACAATAGGTCTCATTCCTTTTATTTTGACATTCCTGCTCGAACGAGCTGGAATGCCGAAAGCGTTTTTCTCAGCTTGAATCAACATCAGCAGTTGGAACAGCACCTTTTGGGCTGTTCTTTTTTAGTTCACAGTTGCAGGCGGGGTATGAGTCTTGAATATGGTATAATAAGCACGTTTCGTGCGCTTTTTAGAAAGCTGAGAGAAAGCGCATTGGAAGGAGCTTAAAGGAATGGGGTTTTTAAAAGGCCAAAGACAATGGATTTGGCAAGGCGCCTTTGTTTTATCATTGGCGGGGATATTATCAAAGATATTAAGCGCTGTATATAGAGTGCCTTTTCAAAATATAGTTGGAGATGTCGGTTTTTATATTTTTCAGCAGGTGTATCCGATGATCGGAATATCTGTGATGCTTGCCACCTCCGGGTTCCCGGTCATCATTTCAAAGTTGTTGAATGATTACGGGACGGCAAACCGGGCAAAAATTCTCCGGGTGTCTATGTTTTTTTTGTCGGTCGTGGGCCTTGGCTTTTTTCTTCTCTTGTTTGCCGGAGCCGAAGCCATCGCAGGGTTTATGGGTGATCCCGCCCTTGCCGGGGTGATCCGCGCCGTGTCGTTTTCTTATTTGCTGCTGCCGCTCGTGTCTTTGCTTAGAGGCTATTTTCAAGGAGGCGAACGGATGCTTCCGACGGCACTTTCTCAAATTGGAGAGCAGACACTCCGGGTCGGGGCGATCCTCATTTTGACGTGGTGGCTCGTCAAAAACGGCTTTTCCTTATATGACGCCGGGGCAGGGGCTGCCTTTGGCTCCCTTGTCGGCGGCCTTGCGGCGTTTTTCATTCTCGCCGTGTTTTGGGCCAAGCGTGAAAAGCAACCCGCTGCCGCCGGGATAGAGGCCGGTACAGGCGATATTTTGAAACAGCTGTGTCTGTACTCGGTTACGATTTGCACGGCCGGCCTCATGCTGATTCTCATCCAGCTCGTCGACGCAATGAACTTGTATTCATTGCTGGCCGGACAAGGAATGGACGAACTTCAGGCGAAACATACAAAAGGGGTGTATGACAGAGGACAGCCGCTTTTGCAGCTTGGAACCGTTTTTGCTGCGAGCATTGCGACAGCTCTTGTCCCGTCCCTTACAAAAGCGAAGAAAAATGGAGAAACGGCGGTTCTGGAGGAAAAGATCCGTTATTCGCTAAAAATGAGCTTCGTCATCGGCACTGGAGCAGCCGCCGGTCTGATATGCATTTTGGAGCCGGTGAATGTCATGCTGTTTAAGAACAGCGATGGAACGGCTGCGCTGCAGATTTTCAGCGTGTCGATTCTGTTTGCATCGTTGGCGATCACGATGACTGCTGTTTTGCAAGGACTCGGCAATACATGTCTTCCAGCTGTTTCCGTCTGCTGCGGCTTTTTTGTGAAAGCCGTATTGAACGAGCTCCTGATCCCCGGTTTCGGCATTTCCGGCGCCGCTTTTGCGACTATGATGTCATTCGCTACTGTCGCTGGACTCAATTTTTTTCAGCTGAAAAGGAAAGGCTGGATCAAGTTGCCGGAATACAGGATAGCGGGAGTTTTGCTGTCGGCTGTGATCATGTCGGCCGCTCTGGCGGTGTGGCTTTTTGCTTTTGAAGCGGCCATACCTCATGAAAACAGATGGATCGCGACTGCGGAAAGTCTTAGCGCCGTATTCGTCGGCGGCATTGTCTTTTTGTCCGGTATCTTCACATTACGCGTGTTTTCAGAAAAAGAACTTGAGCTTGTACCTTTTGGCAGCAAGCTCCTGACATTAAAACGAGAAAGGGGCGGCAGACATGGCCGGTAAAATCACGGTAGTCGGCCTGGGGGCAGGCGATATGAATCAATTAACCCTCGGTGTATATAAACGGCTCACACAAGCGGAGGTTCTTTATGTCAGGACGAAAGACCATCCGTTAATAGAAGACCTGAAAAAAGAAATAGCTGAGATTCATTTTTTTGATGAGGTCTATGAAAAGCATGATCAATTCGAAGATGTTTACGAGGAGATCGTAGAGCGGCTGTTTGAGGAGGCGAAGCAGCGCGATGTGCTCTATGCCGTTCCGGGCCACCCGTTCGTCGCTGAAAAAACGGTTCAGCTTTTGCTTGAGAGGCGGGGCGCTCATCAGGCCGATGTCGTTGTCGAGGGAGGCCACAGCTTTATTGATGCGACATTAAATGCTTTGCAGATCGATCCGATTGACGGGTTTCAGTTTGTCGACGCCGTCCGGTTTTCCGCTGACGAAGTCGAGCTCCGTCATCATTTGATTATTTGCCAGGTATATGATCAAATGACGGCATCAGAGGTCAAACTGACGTTGATGGAAAAGCTCCCTGATGACTATGAAGTCGTCATTGTCACAGCGGCCGGAAGCAGTATGCAAGACATTCGGACAGTGCCTCTTTACGAATTGGACAGAAGTGTCGGTATCAATAATTTAACGAGCGTCTACGTTCCGCCGGTCAAAGACGAGGAGGTTCTGTACCAGGAATTTTCGATGTTCCGCAGCGTCATCAGGAAGCTGCGCGGACCGGACGGCTGCCCGTGGGATCGGAAACAAACCCATGAATCGCTCAAAAAATACTTAATTGAAGAATGCTATGAGGTGCTCGAGGCGATTGATGAAGAAGATCCCGACCACCTTGTTGAGGAGCTCGGCGATGTGATGCTCCAAGTTCTGCTGCATGCGCAGATCGGCGAGGATGACGGTCTTTTTACAATTGACGATGTGATTCGCGGCATTACGGCAAAAATGATCAGAAGGCATCCGCATGTCTTCGGAGAAGTATCTGTTCGTGATGAGGCCGACGTCATGGTAAACTGGGAAGAGATCAAGAAACAGGAGAAACAAGTGGACGATCCATCCCTTCTCGACGACATTCCAAAGCCGCTGCCTGCTTTGTCAAAAGCGAACAAGCTTCAGAAAAAGGCGGCAAAGACCGGATTCGACTGGTCGAATGTCCAGGATATTTGGGATAAAGTTCACGAGGAAATGAAAGAATTTTCTTCAGAAATTTCCGAAGCCGAACAGTCCAGCAAAAAAATGAAAGAAGAGTTCGGCGACCTTTTATTCGCTCTCGTCAACATCGGCCGGTTTTATAAAATTGAACCGGAAGAAGCCCTGGCGATGACAAATGCCAAGTTTTACAGAAGGTTCACGCATATTGAACAATCTGCAAAGCGCATGGGCAAGGATCTGGAAAGTATGACGCTTGAAGAAATGGACGAATTGTGGAATGAAGCGAAAGACATTGAAAGGAGCTGACAAGTGATGAGACTCGACAAATTTCTCAAAGTATCAAGGCTGATTAAAAGACGGACGCTTGCAAAAGAAGTGGCTGACCAGGGAAGAATTTCGATCAATGGCCAGCAGGCGAAAGCAAGCTCTGTTGTCAAAGCGGGAGACGAGCTTGCGGTGCGTTTTGGCCAAAAGCTTGTAACCGTCAAAGTCAATGAATTGAAGGATACGACAAAAAAAGAAGAAGCCGCTGATATGTATACCGTTCTCAAAGAAGAGAAGCTGGGAGGAGAATAGGCTTGTTCTAAAAAAATCCCCCGTCTCATACAATGCAGTATCGAATCTTTAGTATGAGGATATGGGGGATGAATCGATGAATGTATATTATGATCAGCACAACCCTTCCGGCGGGGCATCTGGTCCTGAACATAATGTGACGATGAAGGGCCGCAAGCTGCTGGATATATCCGGTGTCAAACAGGTCGAGAGCTTTGACAATGAGGAATTCTTACTTGAGACGGTCATGGGCATGCTGGCAGTCAGAGGCGAAAACCTGCAGATGAAGAATCTCGATGTGGAAAAAGGCGTTGTCTCCATCAAGGGAAGAGTGCTTGATCTCGTCTATTTGGATGAGCAGCAGGGGGAGAAAGCTAAAGGATTTTTTAGCAAGTTGTTTAAATGACGCTGACCACTCAGTTCTATACGATGCTGGCCATGGCCGGAATGGGGGCATGGCTTGGCGCTTCCCTTGACACCTACACCCGTTTTGTCGTTCGCTCAAAAACAGCAAGGTGGCTGTTGTTTCTCCATGACTTTTTGTTTTGGGTGGTACAAGGTCTCCTTTTTTTCTATGTTTTGCTGAGCGTGAATGAAGGGGAATTCCGAATTTATATCTTTCTGGCGGTCATGCTTGGATTTGCCGCTTATCAAAGCCTTTTTAAGCAGATCTATATCAAGCTTTTGGAATGGATGATTTCCTTTTTCATATTCATCTCCAGGCTGGTCTCAAAGATGATGCAGATGATGGTGTTTCGGCCTGTTGTATGGACGTTTCAAGCTATTTTTGCCATCATTCTTTTTACAATGAGAAATATCTATGTTCTTTTTCGTTTTTTTGCGGTATGTTTATATAAGATATTAAAATTTGCAGGATATCCGATTTATTTTATACTATATCAATGCTGCAGGCTTCTTCCCGCCCCGGTTCGGGGATTGTTGAGACGCTTTTTGCAAAAAGGAGCAGGATTTTTCGAAAAGGGGAAGAAACTATTCATAACAATTAAGGCAAAACTTTTAAAAAAATGAGGGGAGGCCGTCTGGAATGAATGATCCCACGAGACGCAACATATCGCAAATACAGAACGAATACAAAGAGCAGATGGAGCGAAAACAGCAGCAGCTGAAAAGAAAAAGACGCGGTCTATACAGACGGTTGATGGTTTTCGGCGCCGTTGTGCTGCTGTCGGCGATTGTGATTGTCAGTTCTCTTTGGTCGCAGACTTCGGATATCAGCGCGAAGCAAGAGAAGAAAGAAGACCTTTTGAAACAATTGGAACAACTGGAAGCAAAAAAATCGGATTTGAAAGATGAGATTGTGAAATTAAAGGATGAGGACTACGTTGCAGAGCTTGCCAGAAAGGATTATTACCTCTCAAAAGATGGCGAAATCATCTTCAAGTTTGAAGATAAGAGCAAGTAGCCTTGTTGACACTTATTTTTTTCTTTATGTATAATTAAACAAATGATCTTTTTTAAGTCTAAGGAGGAGCACTTTTTTTATGTCGATTGAAGTTGGCAGCAAGTTGCAAGGGAAAGTAACAGGTATTACAAATTTCGGAGCGTTTGTTGAACTGCCTGGAGGATCAACAGGTCTTGTTCATATTAGCGAAGTAGCCGATAACTACGTGAAGGACATTAATGATCATCTGAAGGTTGGTGATCAAGTAGAAGTTAAAGTCATCAATGTTGAGAAAGATGGGAAAATCGGCTTGTCGATCAAAAAGGCTGTAGACCGTCCTCAATCATCAAGACCTGCGAGACCTAAAAATGATTTCCGCTCTAAAGAAACGTTTGAACAGAAAATGAATAAGTTTTTAAAAGACAGTGAAGATCGCTTATCGTCTCTAAAACGCAACACGGAATCAAAACGTGGAGGGCGCGGAGCAAGAAGAGGTTAACTTGCTGCTTTCTATATATACGAAAGGCATTCGTCTTATCCCAACGGATGCCTTTTTATTGTCTTATAAAATTTTTATTAAAATTTCTATTGACGGATAGGACAATCCTTTGTATTATAGAACTTGTGCGTTAAAAGAAATCAACAACATGGCGGTGTAGCTCAGCTGGCTAGAGCGTACGGTTCATACCCGTGAGGTCGGGGGTTCGATCCCCTCCGCCGCTACTTATATGAAGGCCCGTTGGTCAAGTGGTTAAGACACCGCCCTTTCACGGCGGTAACACGGGTTCGAATCCCGTACGGGTCATTCCGGAAACCGGCTTCTTCTGAAGCCGGTTTTTTTGCTGCATAAAAATACGCAAAATAACGGGAATGGACTCGACTTATCAAGAGTGATTGAAGCATGCTACAAAAAGCGTCGAACAGTTCTTTGAATTCATTACCTTCTTTTGACAAAATCCTATTTCATCTTTCGTTATAATGGCAAGCAACGAATAAACGAGTGGGAGATGAGAGCATGGAAAAAGCGGAAAGAAGAGTGAACAGCCCAATAGCTGGACCTGTTGTTCAAAAATTGTATTCATGGATTGGCAGCACGACGAAGCTTGTAATGCAGCATTTATATTCCCTCTTTTTTTATAAAGGGCTGATCTATATGATCATCGGTTTTTTATTGGGACGAGCCTTCATTCTGTCAGAGGTCATTCCCTTTGCTCTTCCATTTTTCGGAGCGATGCTTTTAATTAAAAAAGATAAAGCTTTTCTTGCATGCCTGGCACTTCTTGCCGGGGCTCTGAGCATATCGCCTCAGCATTCGCTGTTCGTGCTTGCGGCTCTGTTTGCATTTGCGATATGTTCCAAAATGACGTCTCTTATTATAAAAGATCGCGTCAGAACGCTGCCTGTCGTCGTCTTTTTAGCGATGGCTGTGACAAGATGCGGATTCGTATATGCCGAATACGGAACGGTTTCGGGTTATCACTATATTATGGCTTTTGTTGAAGCCGGGTTATCGTTTATCCTCACACTGATTTTTTTGCAAAGCCTGCCGATTGTTACATCAAAGCGGGCGAAACAGTCGCTGAAAATTGAAGAGATCATTTGTTTTATGATTTTAATCGCTTCTGTTCTCACAGGTTTGACAGGCGTTTCTTTTCAAGGCATGCAGGCTGAACTGATATTGGCCCGTTATGTCGTGCTCGCTTTCGCGTTCATCGGGGGCGCGAGCATCGGCTGTACAGTCGGTGTTGTGACCGGGCTGATCCTCAGCCTTTCAAATATCGGCAATTTATATCAGATGAGCCTGCTGGCTTTTTCAGGCCTTCTCGGCGGTTTGTTAAAAGAAGGAAAAAAGTTCGGTGCTGCGGTCGGCTTATTGATCGGATCTCTATTGATTTCTCTGTACGGAGAAGGTTCAGCTGAACTTGTGCCGACGCTTTATGAATCACTGATTGCAATCGGTCTGTTCCTTTTAACCCCTCAGTCGATTACGAAAAAAGTGGCTAAGTATATACCGGGAACGACTGAACACGCTCAGGAACAGCAGCAATATGCAAGAAAAATCCGCGATGTCACCGCGCAGAAGGTCGATCAGTTTTCGAGTGTTTTTCACGCATTATCCGAAAGCTTCGCTACCTTTTATCATTCGGTTCCGGATGATGAAGGAAAAGAAAAAGAGATCGATCTGTTTTTGAGCACTGTAACAGAACACTCCTGCCAGTCCTGTTATAAGAAAAACAAGTGCTGGGTTCAGAACTTTGATAAAACATATGACTTGATGAAACGAGTTATGCAGGAAACAGAAGAAAAGCAATATTTTAAAAACCGCAAGCTGAAAAAGGAGTTTCATCAGCACTGCTCCAAATCAAAGCAAGTAGAAGCGCTGATGGAAGACGAGCTGTCTCATTTTAGGGCAAACCAGACATTAAAACAAAAGGTGCATGACAGCAGGCGTCTCGTCGCAGAGCAGCTGCTCGGGGTTTCTCAGGTCATGGCGGACTTTTCTCGGGAAATAAAAAGGGAGAGGGAGCAGCATTTTATTCAAGAAGAACAAATTCGGGATGCGCTGCAGCATTTCGGCATTGAAATTCAACAAGTCGAAATTTACAGCCTAGAGCAGGGAAATATCGATATCGAAATGAGTATCCCGTATTGCAACGGCCACGGGGAGTGTGAAAAAATCATCGCTCCGATGCTGTCCGATATTTTGGAAGAACAAATTATCGTCAAAGCGGAACAGTGCGCCGGCCATCCGAATGGATATTGTCATGTTGCTTTCGGTTCGGCGAAGTCATACAGGGTGGTGACGGGAGCCGCACATGCAGCAAAAGGAGGAGGGCTTGTCTCCGGCGACAGCTACAATATGATGGAGCTCGGCACCGGCAAATATGCGGCCGCCATCAGCGATGGTATGGGAAATGGCGCAAGGGCCCATTTTGAAAGCAATGAGACGATCAAGCTGTTGGAAAAGATTCTTCAGTCGGGCATCGACGAAAAAGTGGCGATTAAAACGATCAACAGCATTCTTTCATTAAGGACGACAGATGAAATATATTCGACATTGGATTTATCGGTCATCGATCTTCAGGATGCGAGCTGCAAGTTTTTGAAAATCGGCTCCACCCCGAGCTTTATTAAAAGAGGCGATCAGATTATCAAAGTGCAGGCCAGCAATCTGCCGATCGGCATCATTACAGAATTCGATGTTGATGTAGTCAGCGAGCAATTAAAAGCGGGAGACCTTTTGATCATGATGAGCGACGGAATCTTTGAAGGGCCTAGACATGTTGAAAATCATGATCTGTGGATGAAGCGTAAATTGAAATCTTTGAAAACCGAGGAGCCGCAGGAAATCGCCGACTTGATCATGGAAGAAGTGATTCGGACAAGGTCGGGTCTGATTGAGGACGATATGACGGTGATTGTTATCAAGCTGGACCATAATACGCCAAAGTGGGCCTCCATTCCGGCGCCGTCTTTTTTCCAAAAGAATCAAGAGATTTCTTAGCCTTCGTATAAATCAAATTTCTTCTGGCGATGATGGAACTAAATCAAGATATCTTTGTCCAGGAGGAATAAAAACGATGAAAAAGGGGCACTTGAATCAAATCCTGCTTTTGACGGACGGCTGTTCAAACCGCGGCGAAGACCCGCAGGCCATGGCCGCCTTTGCGAAGGAGCAGGGAATTACCGTGAATGTGATTGGGATTATGGACGAGCATGAAATGGATCAGGAGGCGATGAAAGAAGTTGAAGGGATCGCCCTCGCAGGCGGGGGAGTTCACCAGGTTGTTTACGCGTCGCAGCTGTCGCAGACTGTTCAAATGGTGACAAAAAAGGCGATGACGCAAACCCTTCAAGGCGTTGTCAATAGTGAGCTCAAACAAATTCTCGGCAAGCATACCGAAATGGATGAACTGCCTCCTGATAAACGCGGTGAAGTTATGGAAGTCGTAGATGAGCTCGGTGAGACCGTACATCTTCATGTATTGGTTCTTGTCGATACAAGCGCGAGCATGAATCCGAAGCTGCCGACTGTTAAAGAAGCATTGATAGACCTTTCCATCAGTCTCAATTCAAGAATCGGCGAAAACGAATTTGCGATGCTTATATTTCCCGGGAAAAAACAAGAGGTCGAGCTTGTGCTTGATTGGACCCCGAAGTTTGAATCTCTTTCTTCAATATTTTCCAAGCTTTCAGCCGGCGGCATTACGCCGACAGGACCCGCAATACGAGAGGCGATTCAGCATTTTAACAAAATCGGCTCAAGAAGGAGAATGTTAGAAGACGATGAAAAACACTTCGACGAGTTTGGCGGCTAGTCTAAAGCCGGGTGCAGCCGTTGTTGGAAAGTGGAACAATCATTCCTACAAGATCATCAGACAGCTTGGAAAAGGGGCGAATGGCGTTGTATATCTGGCCGATTCGGGAAAGGGCCGCGTTGCATTAAAAGTGAGCGATGACAGCCTGTCCATTACCTCGGAAGTGAATGTTCTGAAATCTTTCTCAAAGGCCCAGGCAAAAGCAATGGGGCCTTCTTTTTTTGATGTGGATGACATGATGGTTGCGGGTGCGGGCAAAAAACTTTCATTTTATGTCATGGAATATATTGAAGGTCCGCTTCTTTTAAGATATGTAAACGAAAAAGGCGAGGAATGGATACCGGTGCTAATCAGCCAGCTTCTCTCAAGTTTGTCGGCCATTCATCGCGAAGGATGGGTGTTTGGAGATTTAAAGCCCGAGAATTTAATCGTGACGGGCCCGCCGCCGCAAATCCGCTGCATTGATGTGGGCGGGACGACAAAAGAAGGCCGGGCAATCAAGGAATATACAGAGTTTTTTGACAGAGGCTATTGGGAATTTGGAACCCGTAAGGCTGAGCCTTCGTATGATCTGTTTTCAGTCGCCATGATTATGGTGAACTGTGCGGTGAAAAAAGAATTTAAAAAGACAGCAAGACCTCAGGAACAGCTTATGTCAGTCATCGACGGACAGCCGTTTTTAAAGCGGTATAAGCCGGTTCTTGCTTCTGCTTTAAAAGGAAGCTATCGAACAGCTGATGAAATGAAGGGAGACCTCCTGGCAATCGGACGGCCGGCCAGAATGCAAAGCAGCCGCCAGTCGAGAACCGCCCGCTCTTCATCGGCATCCGCCCCGTCTCAAGGCCCGCGGCATAAGCGGGGGACGCCTCAGCAGCAAATGTTAAGAAGTGGGCGCAGAAAGCAAAGAAACAGTTCTAAATCCGGCGGTGTTTTTGAAACGCTGCTGATCGTCGTAAGCGTTCTTGCCCTTTACTTTGCGTATATCGTTCTCTTTTTTATTTAGCTCTGCTTTGCTGGCGGATAGCTCTTCTTTGCAGGGACCGATTGAAAGTGTTAGGATATTTATATCTTTTGAAATACACCCTGCTCTTAGTGGGAGGACATTGTGAAAAGTATTGAAGATTTCATGAGAAAATACGAACTGTCATTTGATGGAGCGACACTGGTTGCAGGCGTCTCCGGCGGGCCTGATTCGATGGCGCTGCTGCATGCTCTGCAACGTACGGTTCCTGCCTCGGCGACGCTGATTGCCGCACACGTCGATCATATGTTCAGAGGCGAAGAGTCTGAGCATGATATGCGGTTCGTTCAGGACTACTGCGAGGCGGAAGGCATACAATGCGAGGCGGTGCAAATCGATGTCCTGACATTTGCCGCGGAAAACAATCTGAATAAACAGGCTGCTGCGAGAGAATGCCGGTATGCGTTTTTTCAAGAATTAATGAAAAGGCGCCGGGCTGAATACCTGGTTCTGGCTCATCATGGCGATGATCAGGTGGAAACGATGCTGATGAAGATGGCAAAAGGCACTGTCGGGCTCGGGCTTGCTGGAATTCAGCCAAAGCGCCGTTTTGACAGCGGCTGGCTGCTTAGGCCGTTTCTAAGGCTGTCAAAGGATGATCTTTTGGCTTACTGCAAAGAGAATCGAATACCGTATAGAACCGATCCGAGCAACAGTGAGGATGATTACACAAGGAACCGGTTCAGGCACCATGTTCTCCCTTTTCTGAAGAAAGAGTCGGAAGATGTCCATAAAAGGTTTCAATCCGTCAGTGAATTCCTGACAGAAGACGAATTATACTTACAGGCATTAACGAAAGACAAAATGAATACAGTAATCACAAGCAAGTCAAGTTCCGGTGTCGAAATCAGCATCGATCGGCTTCTTGCGCTCCCTATGCCTTTACAAAGAAGGGGAGTTCATCTAATATTAAACTATCTTTATGAAAACGTTCCATCAGCGTTTTCAGCCCATCATATTCAAGTGTTTCTGGATTGGATTTCACAAGGTGGACCATCCGGTTCCCTTGATTTTCCGAATGGGCTAAAAGTTGCAAAATCTTATCATACATGTTTGTTTACATTTCAGCGTTTACAATGTGAAAATGTTTCCTATCATTATGAAATAAGCGGGGCAGACGAAGAAGAACTGAAGCTTCCCGACGGCTCCTCCCTTCATGTGAGCGGACCCGGTTCAACCCGGAAGCTGCAAGGAAACGATGTTTTTGCAACAAGTCCCAAGCAGGTTCAATTCCCCCTTTATGTACGGACAAGGCAAAACGGAGACCGAATCAAACTTAAAGGGATGAACGGCTCAAAAAAGGTTAAAGATATATTTATTGATGAAAAAGTGCCTCTTGCGAAAAGAGACAGCTGGCCCATTGTAACAGACGCGGTTGGAAACATTATTTGGATACCTGGTCTGAAAAAAACCATTTTTGAGGAACTTGATGTTACAAACAATGATCGCATTGTATTACAATATAGACAGCATGAAAAGTGTAGGGGGCTAGCAAAGAATGAAACAGGATATTGAAAATATCTTGATCTCAGAAGAAGAGATCCAAAAGAAAGTCAAGGAGCTGGGCGCAACTCTGACAGAAGAGTACAGCGGCAAGTTTCCGCTGGCAATCGGTGTGTTAAAGGGAGCCATGCCGTTTATGGCTGATCTTTTGAAGCATATTGATACATATTTGGAAATGGATTTCATGGATGTATCAAGCTACGGCAGTTCAACGGTTTCTTCCGGAGAGGTAAAAATCATTAAAGATTTGGACACATCTGTAGAGGGCCGTGACATCTTAATTATTGAGGATATCATCGACAGTGGGCTGACCTTGAGTTATCTTGTAGAGCTTTTCCGATACCGCAAAGCAAAATCGATTAAGATCGTAACCCTTCTTGATAAACCAAGCGGACGAAAAGCGGATATCAAAGCGGATTACGTCGGCTTTGAAGTTCCCGATGCATTCGTTGTCGGATATGGTCTCGATTATGCTGAACGCTATCGTAACCTTCCGTACATCGGAGTGCTGAAACCTGCGGTTTATGAGAGCTGATTCGGGCTTGTTAGCGAAAGGGATATCTGTTGTATTGGAACGATTTTCTATGATACTATTGAACATAGTTGTGCTTACTGTGGGAGGAGGTAAGGAATGAATCGGGTCTTCCGTAATACCATTTTTTATTTACTTATTTTATTAGTTGTGATCGGAGTTGTGAGCTACTTCCAAACCGCAAATCCGAAAACAGAAAATATGACGTATAGTGACTTTGTTTCAAACCTAGATAAAGGGAAGGTTGAAAATGTCTCCATCCAGCCTGTCAGGGGCGTGTACGAGGTTCGGGGACAGCTGACGACCTATGAGAAAGATCAATATTTCCTGACCCATGTTCCTGAAGGAAAAGGGGCAGATCAAATTATTGATCAAGTGAAAAAAACGAAGATACAAGTAGAACCTGCACAGGAAGCAAATGGATGGATGACGTTCTTTACCACCATCATCCCTTTTGTTATTATCTTCATTCTTTTCTTCTTCCTGCTTAATCAGGCTCAAGGCGGCGGAAGCCGTGTTATGAACTTTGGAAAAAGCAAGGCGAAGCTCTATACAGAAGAAAAGAAACGCGTCAAATTCAAAGATGTGGCAGGAGCGGATGAAGAAAAGCAAGAGCTTGTGGAAGTCGTTGATTTCCTCAAGGATCCCCGCAAGTTCGCTGAACTCGGAGCAAGGATTCCGAAAGGCGTGCTTTTGGTCGGACCTCCGGGTACCGGTAAAACATTGCTGGCGAAAGCTTGTGCCGGAGAAGCAGGGGTGCCTTTCTTCAGCATCAGCGGTTCTGACTTCGTTGAAATGTTCGTCGGGGTTGGTGCATCACGTGTTCGCGACTTATTCGAAAACGCTAAGAAAAATGCACCGTGTCTGATTTTCATCGATGAAATTGATGCTGTCGGACGCCAGCGGGGAGCAGGTCTTGGCGGAGGGCACGATGAACGTGAACAGACGCTCAACCAGCTTCTTGTTGAAATGGACGGATTCAGCGCCAATGAAGGAATCATCATTATCGCTGCGACAAACCGCGCCGATATTTTAGACCCTGCATTGCTGCGTCCGGGACGTTTTGACCGTCAAATTACAGTTGACCGCCCAGATGTTAAAGGCCGTGAAGCTGTACTTCAAGTACACGCAAGAAACAAGCCGCTTGATGAATCCGTAAACTTAAAAGCGATCGCGATGCGGACGCCTGGATTCTCAGGTGCAGATCTTGAAAACCTTTTAAATGAAGCGGCTCTCGTAGCAGCGCGTCAAGATAAGAAAAAGATCGATATGCGAGACATCGATGAAGCGACAGACCGCGTCATCGCCGGACCTGCAAAGAAAAGCAGGGTCATTTCGAAAAAAGAACGCAATATCGTGGCTTATCACGAGGCGGGACACACTGTAATCGGACTTGTCTTGGATGAAGCGGATATGGTGCATAAAGTAACGATCGTACCGCGCGGCCAAGCGGGCGGATACGCCGTTATGCTTCCTAAGGAAGACCGTTATTTCCAAACCAAACCCGAACTTCTCGATAAGATCGTCGGCTTGCTTGGAGGCCGTGTAGCTGAAGAGATCATCTTCGGTGAGGTCAGCACGGGTGCCCATAACGACTTCCAGCGCGCTACAGGCATTGCCAGACGAATGGTAACTGAATTCGGTATGTCTGAAAAGCTCGGTCCTCTTCAATTCGGACAATCGCAAGGCGGGCAAGTGTTCTTGGGACGCGATTTCAACAATGACCAAAACTACAGCGACGCGATTGCGTATGAAATCGATAAAGAAATTCAGCGCTTCATTAAGGAATGTTATGAACGTGCAAAAACAATCCTTACTGAAAATCGCGACAAACTTGAGCTGATCGCTCAAACATTGCTGGAAGTTGAAACGCTCGACGCTGAGCAAATCAAACATTTGTCTGAGCACGGAAGACTTCCTGATCGCACATATTCGGATGATCAGGAAAAGACAGACGATGTGAAAGTCAACATCAATAAACGAGATGACGAAGAAAAAAACGAGGATGAGAAAGAGTAACGACTCATTTCCGCCTCTTCAGGAAAACTGCCAAGCTCTGCTTTTGGCAGTTTTCTTTTTTTATGGTTAAAAAACCTCTTTGGAAAATCTTTGTTCACTACGATTTGATTCGTTTACAAACAGAATCGGCATCGTGTATTGTATGATGGTAGAATGTTTTATGCCCAAGTAAGAGAAACTAGTCAAAAGTGGTGATCAGAATGTTGCTTGTTATAGATGTGGGAAATACAAACACCGTCCTTGGCATCTACCACGAAGGAGAGCTCGAATATCATTGGCGGATTGAGACAAGCCGCCATAAAACGGAAGATGAATTCGGCATGCTTCTTCGTTCTTTATTTGATTATGTCGGACTGATGTTTGACCAGATCGAAGGAATTATTATTTCATCAGTTGTACCTCCGATCATGTTCTCCCTCGAAAGAATGTGTATTAAATATTTTCAGATCGAGCCTCAGATTGTCGGTCCGGGAATGAAAACAGGATTAAACATAAAATACGATAATCCGAAAGAAGTCGGAGCAGACCGCATTGTAAATGCAGTGGCGGCTATTCATCTCTATGGGAGCCCCCTGATTGTCGTTGATTTTGGAACCGCTACGACGTACTGTTATATTAACGAGCGCAAGGAGTACATGGGCGGTGCGATCGCGCCGGGCATCACGATTTCAACTGAAGCGCTTTATTCGAGAGCTGCCAAGCTTCCCAGAATTGAAATTGCACGGCCCGATCATATTGTCGGCAAAAGTACGGTCAGCGCGATGCAGTCCGGAATCCTTTACGGCTACGTCGGACAGGTTGAAGGCATTGTCAAACGGATGAAATGGCAGTCCAAGAAAAATCCGAAAGTCATTGCGACGGGAGGTCTTGCTTCCTTGATAGCAGACGAATCGGACTGCATCGATATCGTTGACCCGTTCCTTACATTGAAGGGACTAGAGCTTATTTATGAACGGAATCGTGTTGAAAGTGTATAGGAGGATGAGGTATGGATTATTTAGTGAAAGCCATCGCATATGACGGCAAAGTGAGAGCATATGCAGCGAATACAACAGAAACGATTCATGAAGCCCAAAGAAGGCATAACACATGGCCTACCGCTTCCGCCGCTTTAGGAAGAACGATGACGGCGGCTGTCATGCTCGGTGCCATGCTGAAAGGCGAAGACAAGCTTACCGTCAAGATTGAAGGAGGCGGACCTATCGGCGCGATTGTCGCTGACGGAAATGCAAAAGGAGATGTCAGGGGCTACGTGTCCAATCCGCACGTTCATTTTGACTTAAATGAACACGGCAAACTGGACGTCAGAAGAGCCGTCGGTACGTCCGGCACACTAAGCGTAGTAAAAGATCTCGGTCTCCGCGATTTATTTACAGGCCAGGTTGAGATCGTTTCCGGAGAAATCGGCGAGGATTTTACATATTATCTCGTATCTTCTGAACAGGTTCCTTCTTCGGTGGGTGTAGGGGTGCTCGTCAACCCTGACAATACGATTTTAGCTGCAGGCGGATTTATCCTTCAGCTGCTGCCGGGCACGGACGATGAAACAATCACGAAGCTTGAAACAAACCTTTCTCAAGTGGAGCCCATTTCAAAGCTGATTCAGAAAGGTTTGACACCTGAGGAAGTGCTGGCTGCGGTATTGGGAGAAGAACCGGAAATACTGGAAACCGTTCCTGTCCGGTTTACATGCAATTGTTCAAAAGAGCGTTTCTCAGGAGGCATCATCGGTCTTGGCAAAGATGAAATTCAACAGATGATTGATGAAGATGGCCAAGCTGAGGCTCAATGCCATTTTTGCAATGAAAAGTATCTGTTTACAAAGGAAGAGCTTGAAGCGCTTCGAGATGAAATATAAGCCCGCTATGCAGTAGCGGGTCTTTTACAATGGGGAAAGGGGAGACACCATATTGAAATCAAGAACACTTTGGCCGATTATTTTAGGTGCGATCTTTGTCAACTGTATCGTGATCGCGTATGTTTTGACGAAATCGCAGACTGCTTCTTCACCGTCCGCTCAAGAAGTCATTGCACATATCGGAAAAAACGGCATCACGCGTGAAGAATGGCTGAGCGAAATGGAAGAGCGCTATGGAAAATCAACGCTTGAAGATATGATCAACGACCGCGTTGTTACCCAAATGGCCGAAAAAAATAAGATCAAAGTGTCTGATGAAGACATTGAAAGAGAATTTCTGCTGATTAAAGCTGTATACAATTCCTTCTACGAAGACGAAGCCACAACAGAAAAAGAATGGAAAGAGCAGATCAAGCATAATATTCTTCTAGAAGAGCTCCTGACAAAAGATATTGTCATTTCTGACAGCGAATTGAAGTCATTCTATAACAAAAATAAGGACTTATATAAATTCGATGATTCTTATCGCCTCAAGCATATCGTTGTCAAAGATAAAGACGAAGCAGAACAAGTTCTTAAAGAGCTGAAGGAAGGATCCAGCTTTGAAGCGGCCGCGGCTGAACATTCGACTGACCGGTATACGTCTCCTTACGGCGGCGACCTCGGGTTCGTCAATGATCAGCACGAAAACATTCCGGCCGAATATTTAGAGAAAGCTGAGCAGCTAAAGGAAAATCAATGGGTGGATGAACCGATTAAAACGAGCCAAGGCTATGCAATCATCCAGCTCAAAGAAAAGCTCCCGGGACAAGCTTTCACTTACAGCGAAGTGAAAAATCAAATCAGAAGGCAGATCGCGATGGATCAATTAGGCGACAAAGCTTCGGTGAAGACACTTTGGAAAGATGCGAAAGTATCTTGGTTTTATGACGATAAAAAATAAAGATTGACAAAATATTTTGATATTGATAAATTAGATATAATCCCAATAAAATTACTCGGAAATTGAGGTGTTCAAATGGTTCGCGTTGCAAACTCTGTTTATGACTTAATCGGAAATACACCTGTCGTTAAATTAAATCGACTAGTTGATGAAGACAGTGCTGAAGTATATGTGAAACTGGAGTATATGAACCCTGGAAGCAGCGTAAAAGACCGGATTGCGCTTGCCATGATAGAAGATGCTGAAGAGAAAGGCCTTCTGAAAGAAGGAGATACACTGATTGAACCGACCAGCGGAAATACGGGAATCGGACTTGCCATGGTCGCTGCAGCGAAGGGCATCAAAGCGATTCTTGTTATGCCTGATACAATGAGTTCTGAGCGCCGCAACCTTCTGCGTGCATATGGAGCTGAGCTTGTGCTGACTCCGGGTGCTGAAGGAATGAAAGGCGCGATTAAAAAAGCGGAAGAACTGGCTGAGGAGCACGGCTATTTTATGCCTCAGCAATTTAACAACCCTGCGAACTCAGAAGTTCACCGCCGCACAACGGGAAAAGAAATCGCCGAACAATTCGGAGACGGTTTAGATGCATTCATTGCAGGTATCGGAACCGGCGGAACGATAACAGGTGCCGGAGAAGTCCTGAAAGAAAAAAATCCGTCCATCAAGATTTTCGCGGTGGAACCGACTGATTCTCCTGTTCTTTCCGGAGGAAAACCAGGTCCGCACAAAATTCAGGGAATCGGAGCGGGATTCGTTCCGAAAATCTTGAATACGGAAATTTACGATGAAATCATCACAGTGAAAAACGAAGAAGCCTTTGAATTTGCCCGTAAAGCGGCGAGAGAAGAAGGAATTCTCGGAGGAATTTCTTCGGGTGCTGCGATCTGTGCTGCTCTTCAAGTCGCTAAAAAGCTTGGGAAAGGCAAAAAAGTTCTCGCTGTTCTTCCTAGTAACGGAGAGAGATACTTAAGCACGCCTCTTTATCAATTTGAATAGGCTCCAGTTGAAACGGGAGGCTGCCGACAATGTCGGCGGCCTTTTGTTTTTCACGGGCGAAGCCCTTTTAAAAGCTCGGTGTCCTTGAGTGAACATGCTCAAGGACTTTTTTCTATATTGGAAATGAAATTCTCTTTTCCTAGAAAAAAGATATGCATTACAATAAGGACATTAGACTAACGGCAGAGGAATGATATGATGAGACAACGAAGGCCTGTAGCCAGAGCGTTCCCATTTTCCAATCAACGGTTTTTAGAGCAATTTGAAAGCCTGTCGAAAGGAAAGCAATACCGCGTTCTGCTCGAAAGTGCGAGAGGCGGAGAATACAGCATAGCCGGGCTCGACCCTGTCGCAATAGCAAAAGGGAAAGACGGCATCACGACGATTCAATACAAAGGGGACATCATATTCAAAGAGGGGGATCCGTTTCAGCAGTTTTCTCAGTGGTTTGAAACGCTGAAAACGGAGACGGTTGCAGATTTTCCCGACTTTCAGGGCGGGGCTGTCGGTTTTCTAAGCTATGACTATGCCCGATATATTGAGAAATTCAAAATCCTGTCTATCGATGATCTGCAAACGCCGGATTTATTCTTTCTCGTATTTGATGATATAGCCGTCTATGATCATAAGCAGCAGCAGCTTTGGGTGATTACCCACACCGTTGAAGAATCGCCGGCCCCTTCGGAAGAGAAACTGGACAGGCTTGAGCAAATGTGGAAGACGGAACATCCGAAGACCGCTGGCGGTCATCAAACAAATGATAATAAAAGCCCGTCATTCGCAGCTTCATTTACAGAAGCCGGCTTTTCTCAGGCCGTTGAGAAGGTGAAGCAATACATTGCAAGCGGCGACGTATTTCAGGTGAACCTTTCTGTTCGCCAGTCGGAGCGCCTGTCTGCGCCTCCTTATGAGGTATACAAAATGTTAAGAGAAATCAACCCTTCGCCGTACATGTCCTACTTGGAAACCCCGGATTTTCAAATCATCTGCGGGTCGCCCGAACTGCTCATTAAGAAAAAGGGCACCAGGCTTGAGACAAGACCGATTGCCGGGACGAGATCCCGCGGGGCGGATGAAGCGGAGGATGAAGCGCTCGCGAACGAACTGATCATGAATGAAAAAGAGCGCGCCGAACATGTGATGCTCGTTGATTTAGAGCGTAATGACCTCGGCAGGGTCTCCAAGTACGGTTCGGTCAGGGTCGATGAATTCATGGTGATTGAGAAGTATTCCCATGTCATGCATATCGTCTCTAATGTGTGCGGGGAACTAAGGGACGAATGCGATGCCGTGGATGTCATCCATGCCGTGTTTCCCGGCGGTACGATTACAGGAGCGCCGAAAGTTAGAACGATGGAAATTATAGAGGAGCTTGAGCCGACGAGACGGGGGCTTTATACTGGTTCTATAGGATGGTTCGGATATAATCAGGATATGCACTTTAATATCGTTATCCGAACGATATATGTGAAAGCGGGCCAGGCGTTCATGCAGTCCGGAGCTGGAATCGTCATCGATTCCAACCCTAAGCATGAATATAAAGAGTCAATTAAAAAGGCCCTGGCGATGAAAAAGGCGCTGCAGTTGAGTGAAGAAGAGAAAAAAGAGCAGAGGAGAGCTGAGATATGATTCTAATGATCGACAATTACGATTCATTTACGTACAATTTGGTTCAGTATTTAGGCGAGCTTGGCGAGGAGTTAGTCGTCAAGCGGAACGATGAGATCACGCTTCAGGAAATAGAGGATATGTCGCCTGACTTTTTGATGATATCTCCCGGTCCTTGCAGTCCGGATGAGGCCGGGATCAGCCTTGAAGCGATCCGCCATTTTGCCGGGAAGATACCGATTTTCGGGGTCTGTCTCGGACATCAGTCGATCGCCCAGGTTTTCGGAGGCGATGTCGTCAGGGCGGAACGGTTAATGCATGGGAAAACTTCCGAAATCTTGCACGACGGGTTGACGGTCTTTAAAGACTTGGAACATCCGCTCACGGCCACGAGGTATCATTCGTTGATCGTCAAACCGGATACGCTGCCCGGTTGTTTTGTGACATCGGCTTGGACGGAAGAAGGGGAGATTATGGCCATCAGGCATAAAGAACTGCCTATTGAAGGCGTTCAGTTCCATCCGGAGTCGATTATGACTGCCTCCGGAAAAGAAATGCTGAAGAATTTTATTGAGACTTACCGAAAGAAAGTGAACACATGATCATTTACCTGAACGGTCAATATGTGAAGGAGGAGGAAGCAAGACTTTCTCCTTTTGACCATGGTTTTTTATACGGAATCGGGGTATTTGAAACGTTCCGCCTTTATGAAGGGGAGCCCTTCCTTTTAGACTGGCATATGGACAGACTGAACAACGCTTTGGAACAGCTGAGAATTGAGCTTGAGCTGAAAAAAAGCGAAGTGCTTGCCATTCTTGACAGGCTGCTTCAGTTGAATCAGCCCCCAAATCTGGATGCCAAGGTCCGGTTAAATATATCTGCCGGTCCCGGTGACTCAGGTCTTTTTCCTGATTCATACAAAAAACCCGGTGTTATGGTGATGATGAATCCTTTTCATCCTGAATCGATTCCGGTTGAAAAGGAGGGTGTCATTTTACAGGTCCGACGCAATACGCCAGAAGGTCCGTTCCGCTTGAAATCACATCACTTTTTAAATAATCTGTTCGGAAAAAGAGAGCTCGGACCAGACGCTGCCAAAGAAGGGATTTTTCTTACCGAAGGCGGAGCTGTAGCCGAAGGGATCATTTCCAACATTTTTTGGGAAAAAGACGGTTGTGTGTATACACCTTCTCTTGATACCGGCATATTAGGCGGCGTCACCCGGCGTTATGTCATCGAGCGCCTTGCAGATATGGGAATCGAAGTTATGCAGGGGGTATACCCTTTAAAGGAGCTTCTCTTTGCGGACGAAGCATGGATGACCAATTCCGTTCAGGAAATCGTTCCATTCCGGAGAATCGGCAGCACTCAATTTCCGGGAAAGGATGGAAATTTGTCGAAACGTCTGCAAGAGGCATACACTAACGATAGAAAAGCAGCAAAAGACTATATTTCAATTAAAGGGTGAAGGATATGGCGCTTCAAACAGCGGTGCGTTCAAAGAAGTTGACCGCAAAGCAATACACATTGTCTTATGAAGATAAAACATTGATCATGGGGATTTTAAATGTGACGCCCGATTCTTTTTCAGACGGCGGAAAATATAACAGCATCGACCGCGCCGTTATTCATGCAAAGCAAATGATCGAAGACGGCGCCCATATCCTTGATATCGGAGGAGAATCAACGAGGCCGGGGGCGGAAAAGGTTTCTCTTGATGAGGAGCTGTCAAGGGTCATACCTGTAATTGAAAAACTTGTTCAGGAAATCGACGTGCCGATTTCTGTTGACACTTATAAAGCAAAAGTGGCGGATGAAGCCCTTAAGGCCGGTGCAGCGATTATCAATGATGTCTGGGGAGCAAAAGCAGACCATGACATGGCCCGGGTTGCGGCCGCTCATAATGTGCCGATTATCTTGATGCATAACCGCGAGGAACGGAATTATAAGGACTTGATCCCGGACATGCTGTCTGATTTGATGGAATGTGTGAGCATTGCAAAATCAGCAGGCGTTCAAGATCATCACATCGTACTTGATCCGGGTATCGGCTTTGCCAAAACGTATCATGACAATCTGGCGGTCATGAACCAGCTTGAGAAATTCAGCGAACTCGGATACCCGGTTTTATTGGGGACGTCACGCAAAAAATTTATCGGCCGTGTTCTGGATCTGCCGCCTGAGGAGAGGGCGGAAGGCACGGGCGCGACGGTATGCCTCGGTATTCAAAAAGGGTGCGATATCGTCAGGGTGCATGACGTCAAGCAAATTTCCAGGATGGCAAAAATGATGGATGCCATGATTGATAAAGGAGGCGTTTATCATCGATAAAGTGTATGTAGAGGGCATGGAGTTTTACGGATATCACGGTGTTTTCAAAGAAGAAAACAAACTTGGCCAAAGATTCCGCGTTGATCTGACAGCATTTCTAGACTTAAGCGAAGCCGGAAAAACGGATCGTATTGATGCCACCATTAATTATGCTGATTTGTATAAGCTGTGCAAAGAGGTTGTGGAGGGAGAGCCGGTCAACCTTGTGGAGACCCTCGCAGAAACGATTGCCGCAAAAGTGCTGAAGCATTTTGAAGCGGTTCAGGAATGCACGGTCAAAGTCGTCAAGCCTGACCCGCCTATACCGGGACACTATAAATCGGTGGCCATCGAGATGACGAGGAAACGACAATGAACAATTCGGCATATATAGCGCTCGGCTCGAATATCGGCCAGCGGGAAGAATATTTAAAAAAAGCTGTCTCTCTCCTCCATCAACATCCGTCTGTACAGGTGACAGACATCTCGTCGATTTATGAAACAGATCCTGTCGGGTATACAGACCAAGATCTATTTTTAAACATGGCTGCAGCTGTTAAAACATCTCTTTCACCGTTTGAATTGCTTGATTTGACTCAGCGTATTGAAAAAGAACTCGGCCGCAAACGCGACATCAGATGGGGGCCGAGAACTGCAGACCTTGACATTTTGTTGTATAATCGTGAAAATATTGAGACAGAGCAACTTATCGTTCCTCATCCTAGAATGCACGAACGTTTGTTTGTGCTCATCCCGCTGCTGGAGATTTATCCCGAGCTTGAGGGAGCTGTCAATCATGCGAAAAATCAAGAAGGTGTAAGAGTATGGAAGCAGAAATCTGGGGTAGACGAATTCGTGCATATCGAAAGCTGAAGGGTTATACTCAAGAAGGGTTTGCAAAAGCATTGGGTATATCCGTTTCTGTGCTTGGTGAAGTAGAACGCGGGAATCGTATGCCGTCGGAGAGCATGCTCAGGGATGTAGCCAATACTTTAAATATAACAGTGGAGGAATTATCTCCATCAGAAGAATAAGAAAGGAGGACTAAAAATGTTTAAAATCGGTGATATAGAATTAAAAAACAGGGTTGTGCTTGCGCCGATGGCCGGTGTCTGCAACTCCGCCTTCCGCTTGACGGTTAAGGAATTCGGAGCGGGTTTGGTCTGCGCCGAAATGGTCAGCGATAAAGCGATCCTTTACAATAATGCAAAAACGATGGGAATGCTTTATATCGATGAACGTGAAAAACCGCTCAGCCTGCAGATCTTCGGCGGCGAAAAAGAAACGCTTGTCGAAGCGGCGAGGTTTGTTGACCAAAACACAACTGCGGATATTATTGATATAAACATGGGATGTCCGGTGCCAAAGATTACAAAATGTGATGCAGGAGCCAAATGGCTGCTTGATCCGAATAAAATTTATGAAATGGTTTCTGCAGTAGTGGAGGCTGTTGACAAGCCGGTGACCGTAAAAATGAGAATGGGCTGGGATGAAGACCATATCTTTGCCGTTGAGAATGCGAAAGCTGTAGAGCGCGCAGGCGGAAAAGCGGTCGCTCTTCACGGGCGGACCCGCGTGCAAATGTACGAAGGAACGGCAAATTGGGATATTATCAAAGAAGTGAAGCAGTCCGTTTCAATACCGGTAATCGGAAACGGTGATGTCAAAACTCCGCAAGATGCAAAACGCATGCTTGATGAAACAGGGGTTGACGGTGTCATGATCGGCCGTGCAGCGCTGGGTAACCCGTGGATGATTTACCGTACGGTTCACTATTTAGAAACAGGCGAATTGAAAGATGAGCCGAAAGTGCGTGAGAAAATGTCTGTCTGCAAACTTCACCTTGACCGATTAATCGGACTGAAAGGCGAAAATGTTGCGGTTCGCGAAATGAGAAAGCACGCAGCCTGGTATTTAAAAGGCATAAGAGGAAACGCAAAGGTCCGGAATGAAATTAATCATTGCGAAACGAGGGATGAGCTCGTTCAGCTTTTAGACGCGTTTACGATTGAAGCCGAGGCAAAAGAGCTTCAGGATGCAAAAGTAGGATAAATCCGACCTCTGCTCACTGTCAGTTTTCACTGGCAGTTTTTCTGCTTTTTTCCTGAAAGACTAAAAGTAACGGAGTGATATATGATGAGTCATGAAGAGCATAACCATGAAGAATTAAACGACCAGCTGCAAGTCAGACGCGATAAAATGAATCAATTGAGAGAAAACGGGAAAGATCCTTTCGGGCAGCGTTTTGACCGCACCCATCAATCAACTGATCTCATTGAATCATATAATGAATTCTCAAAAGAAGAATTAGAGGAAAAAGCAATTGAAGTGACGATTGCCGGCCGGATGATGACAAAGCGTGGAAAAGGAAAAGCGGGATTCGCGCACATTCAGGATTTAAAGGGCCAGATTCAGATCTATGTCAGGAAAGACAGTGTCGGTGAAGAGCAGTACGAATGGTTTAAAAGCTCTGACCTCGGGGACATTGTCGGCGTTACAGGCGTCATGTTTAAAACGAATGTTGGCGAATTGTCTGTCAAAGCTACATCCTTTGATTTATTAACAAAAGCACTTCGTCCGCTTCCGGACAAATATCACGGATTAAAAGACATCGAACAGCGCTACCGTCAGCGTTATTTGGACTTGATCGTAAACCCGGAAAGCAAAAATACGTTTATTACGCGCAGCAAAATCATTCAATCGATGAGAAGATACTTAGATGACCACGGATACTTAGAAGTTGAGACGCCTACGATGCACGCGATTCCGGGCGGAGCGTCTGCCCGTCCGTTCATTACGCATCATAATGCGCTTGATATGCCGCTTTACATGAGGATCGCTATCGAGCTCCATTTGAAAAGGCTGATTGTCGGCGGATTGGAAAAAGTCTATGAAATCGGACGTGTATTCAGAAATGAAGGAGTTTCCACACGGCACAATCCTGAATTTACAATGATCGAACTTTACGAAGCTTATGCTGACTATAAAGATATTATGAGCTTGACGGAAAACCTTATCGCTCATATTGCACAAGAAGTGCTTGGCACTACAACCGTTCAATACGGAGATTATGAAGTTGACCTCAAGCCTGAATGGAAGAGACTTCATATGGTCGATGCTGTTAAAGAAGCCACCGGTGTAGACTTCTGGAAAGAAGTATCGGTAGAAGAAGCAAGAACATTCGCGAAAGAACACGGAATTGAAATTTCTGAAAGCATGTCAGTAGGACATATCATTAATGAGTTCTTCGAGCAAAAAGTTGAAGAAACGTTGATTCAGCCTACTTTTATATACGGACACCCTGTGGAGATTTCTCCGCTTGCTAAGAAAAACCCTGAAGACCCTCGATTTACAGACCGTTTTGAGCTGTTTATCGTCGGCCGTGAACACGCGAATGCATTTACTGAATTAAATGATCCTATCGACCAAAAAGAACGCTTTGAAGCTCAATTAAAAGAACGTGAAGAAGGAAACGATGAAGCGCATATGATGGATGAAGACTTTGTCGAAGCACTGGAGTACGGAATGCCTCCTACCGGCGGTCTTGGAATCGGCATTGACAGACTGATTATGCTTTTGACGAATTCTCCTTCAATCAGGGACGTTTTACTATTCCCGCAAATGAGACATCGTTAAATGACGTTTGGGCAGCAGCCGTGTAACAAGCGGCTGCTGCGCATTTAAAACAAATTAAATTTTTTCTCAAAAAAGTATTGCACAATCATAAATACGGTGGTATATTATTATTCGTTGCCGCAAAACGGCGGCGAAAGAAAAAAAGAACTTAAAAAAAGTTCTTGACTTAATATCCGAGATTGGATATAATATAAAAGTCGCTTTAATAATGATCTTTGAAAACTAAACAAGACAAACGTACCTGTTAATTCATTAAATAAATCGTACATGCGAATGTGCGTAGTCATTATCAAACTTCATGGAGAGTTTGATCCTGGCTCAGGACGAACGCTGGCGGCGTGCCTAATACATGCAAGTCGAGCGGACAGATGGGAGCTTGCTCCCTGATGTTAGCGGCGGACGGGTGAGTAACACGTGGGTAACCTGCCTGTAAGACTGGGATAACTCCGGGAAACCGGGGCTAATACCGGATGCTTGATTGAACCGCATGGTTCAATTATAAAAGGTGGCTTTTAGCTACCACTTACAGATGGACCCGCGGCGCATTAGCTAGTTGGTGAGGTAACGGCTCACCAAGGCAACGATGCGTAGCCGACCTGAGAGGGTGATCGGCCACACTGGGACTGAGACACGGCCCAGACTCCTACGGGAGGCAGCAGTAGGGAATCTTCCGCAATGGACGAAAGTCTGACGGAGCAACGCCGCGTGAGTGATGAAGGTTTTCGGATCGTAAAACTCTGTTGTTAGGGAAGAACAAGTACCGTTCGAATAGGGCGGTACCTTGACGGTACCTAACCAGAAAGCCACGGCTAACTACGTGCCAGCAGCCGCGGTAATACGTAGGTGGCAAGCGTTGTCCGGAATTATTGGGCGTAAAGCGCGCGCAGGCGGTTTCTTAAGTCTGATGTGAAAGCCCCCGGCTCAACCGGGGAGGGTCATTGGAAACTGGGGAACTTGAGTGCAGAAGAGGAGAGTGGAATTCCACGTGTAGCGGTGAAATGCGTAGAGATGTGGAGGAACACCAGTGGCGAAGGCGACTCTCTGGTCTGTAACTGACGCTGAGGCGCGAAAGCGTGGGGAGCGAACAGGATTAGATACCCTGGTAGTCCACGCCGTAAACGATGAGTGCTAAGTGTTAGAGGGTTTCCGCCCTTTAGTGCTGCAGCAAACGCATTAAGCACTCCGCCTGGGGAGTACGGTCGCAAGACTGAAACTCAAAGGAATTGACGGGGGCCCGCACAAGCGGTGGAGCATGTGGTTTAATTCGAAGCAACGCGAAGAACCTTACCAGGTCTTGACATCCTCTGACAACCCTAGAGATAGGGCTTCCCCTTCGGGGGCAGAGTGACAGGTGGTGCATGGTTGTCGTCAGCTCGTGTCGTGAGATGTTGGGTTAAGTCCCGCAACGAGCGCAACCCTTGATCTTAGTTGCCAGCATTCAGTTGGGCACTCTAAGGTGACTGCCGGTGACAAACCGGAGGAAGGTGGGGATGACGTCAAATCATCATGCCCCTTATGACCTGGGCTACACACGTGCTACAATGGACAGAACAAAGGGCAGCGAAGCCGCGAGGCTAAGCCAATCCCACAAATCTGTTCTCAGTTCGGATCGCAGTCTGCAACTCGACTGCGTGAAGCTGGAATCGCTAGTAATCGCGGATCAGCATGCCGCGGTGAATACGTTCCCGGGCCTTGTACACACCGCCCGTCACACCACGAGAGTTTGTAACACCCGAAGTCGGTGAGGTAACCTTTTGGAGCCAGCCGCCGAAGGTGGGACAGATGATTGGGGTGAAGTCGTAACAAGGTAGCCGTATCGGAAGGTGCGGCTGGATCACCTCCTTTCTAAGGATATTATACGGAATATAAGACCTTGCGGTCTTATAGACAGGTGCGTTTAGATCTTGTTTAGTTTTGAAGGATCATTCCTTCAAAGCGTGTTCTTTGAAAACTAGATAACAGTAGACATCACATTCAATTAGTAATGCAAGATATCACGTAGTGATTCTTTTTAACGGTTAAGTTAGAAAGGGCGCACGGTGGATGCCTTGGCACTAGGAGCCGATGAAGGACGGGACGAACACCGATATGCTTCGGGGAGCTGTAAGCAAGCTTTGATCCGGAGATTTCCGAATGGGGAAACCCACTGCTCGTAATGGAGCAGTATCCATATCTGAATTCATAGGATATGAGAAGGCAGACCCGGGGAACTGAAACATCTAAGTACCCGGAGGAAGAGAAAGCAAATGCGATTCCCTGAGTAGCGGCGAGCGAAACGGGAACAGCCCAAACCAAGAGGCTTGCCTCTTGGGGTTGTAGGACACTCTGTACGGAGTTACAAAGGAACGAGGTAGATGAAGAGGCCTGGAAAGGCCCGCCATAGGAGGTAACAGCCCTGTAGTCAAAACTTCGTTCTCTCCTGAGTGGATCCTGAGTACGGCGGAACACGTGAAATTCCGTCGGAATCCGGGAGGACCATCTCCCAAGGCTAAATACTCCCTAGTGACCGATAGTGAACCAGTACCGTGAGGGAAAGGTGAAAAGCACCCCGGAAGGGGAGTGAAAGAGATCCTGAAACCGTGTGCCTACAAGTAGTCAGAGCCCGTTAACGGGTGATGGCGTGCCTTTTGTAGAATGAACCGGCGAGTTACGATCCCGTGCAAGGTTAAGTTTGAAAAGACGGAGCCGCAGCGAAAGCGAGTCTGAATAGGGCGCATGAGTACGTGGTCGTAGACCCGAAACCAGGTGATCTACCCATGTCCAGGGTGAAGTTCAGGTAACACTGAATGGAGGCCCGAACCCACGCACGTTGAAAAGTGCGGGGATGAGGTGTGGGTAGGGGTGAAATGCCAATCGAACCTGGAGATAGCTGGTTCTCTCCGAAATAGCTTTAGGGCTAGCCTCAAGGTAAGAGTCTTGGAGGTAGAGCACTGATTGGACTAGGGGCCCCTACCGGGTTACCGAATTCAGTCAAACTCCGAATGCCAAAGACTTATCCTTGGGAGTCAGACTGCGAGTGATAAGATCCGTAGTCGAAAGGGAAACAGCCCAGACCGCCAGCTAAGGTCCCAAAGTATACGTTAAGTGGAAAAGGATGTGGAGTTGCTTAGACAACCAGGATGTTGGCTTAGAAGCAGCCATCATTTAAAGAGTGCGTAATAGCTCACTGGTCGAGTGACTCTGCGCCGAAAATGTACCGGGGCTAAACGTATCACCGAAGCTGCGGACTGTTCTTACGAACAGTGGTAGGAGAGCGTTCTAAGGGCTGTGAAGCGAGACCGGAAGGACTCGTGGAGCGCTTAGAAGTGAGAATGCCGGTATGAGTAGCGAAAGAGGGGTGAGAATCCCCTCCACCGAATGCCTAAGGTTTCCTGAGGAAGGCTCGTCCGCTCAGGGTTAGTCGGGACCTAAGCCGAGGCCGAAAGGCGTAGGCGATGGACAACAGGTTGATATTCCTGTACCACCTCCTCACCATTTGAGCAATGGGGGGACGCAGGAGGATAGGGTAAGCGCGGTATTGGATATCCGCGTCCAAGCAGTTAGGCTGGGAAATAGGCAAATCCGTTTCCCGTAAGGCTGAGCTGTGATGGCGAGCGAAATATAGTAGCGAAGTTCCTGATTCCACACTGCCAAGAAAAGCCTCTAGCGAGGTGAGAGGTGCCCGTACCGCAAACCGACACAGGTAGGCGAGGAGAGAATCCTAAGGTGATCGAGAGAACTCTCGTTAAGGAACTCGGCAAAATGACCCCGTAACTTCGGGAGAAGGGGTGCTCTGTTAGGGTGCAAGCCCGAGAGAGCCGCAGTGAATAGGCCCAGGCGACTGTTTAGCAAAAACACAGGTCTCTGCGAAGCCGTAAGGCGAAGTATAGGGGCTGACGCCTGCCCGGTGCTGGAAGGTTAAGAGGAGCGCTTAGCGTAAGCGAAGGTGCGAATTGAAGCCCCAGTAAACGGCGGCCGTAACTATAACGGTCCTAAGGTAGCGAAATTCCTTGTCGGGTAAGTTCCGACCCGCACGAAAGGCGCAACGATCTGGGCACTGTCTCAACGAGAGACTCGGTGAAATTATAGTACCTGTGAAGATGCAGGTTACCCGCGACAGGACGGAAAGACCCCGTGGAGCTTTACTGCAGCCTGATATTGAATGTTGGTACAGCTTGTACAGGATAGGTAGGAGCCTTGGAAACCGGAGCGCCAGCTTCGGTGGAGGCATCGGTGGGATACTACCCTGGCTGTATTGACCTTCTAACCCGCCGCCCTTATCGGGCGGGGAGACAGTGTCAGGTGGGCAGTTTGACTGGGGCGGTCGCCTCCTAAAAGGTAACGGAGGCGCCCAAAGGTTCCCTCAGAATGGTTGGAAATCATTCGCAGAGTGTAAAGGCACAAGGGAGCTTGACTGCGAGACCTACAAGTCGAGCAGGGACGAAAGTCGGGCTTAGTGATCCGGTGGTTCCGCATGGAAGGGCCATCGCTCAACGGATAAAAGCTACCCCGGGGATAACAGGCTTATCTCCCCCAAGAGTCCACATCGACGGGGAGGTTTGGCACCTCGATGTCGGCTCATCGCATCCTGGGGCTGTAGTCGGTCCCAAGGGTTGGGCTGTTCGCCCATTAAAGCGGTACGCGAGCTGGGTTCAGAACGTCGTGAGACAGTTCGGTCCCTATCCGTCGCGGGCGCAGGAAATTTGAGAGGAGCTGTCCTTAGTACGAGAGGACCGGGATGGACGCACCGCTGGTGTACCAGTTGTTCTGCCAAGGGCATCGCTGGGTAGCTATGTGCGGACGGGATAAGTGCTGAAAGCATCTAAGCATGAAGCCCCCCTCAAGATGAGATTTCCCATTCCGCAAGGAAGTAAGATCCCTGAAAGATGATCAGGTTGATAGGTCTGAGGTGGAAGTGTGGCGACACATGGAGCTGACAGATACTAATCGATCGAGGACTTAACCTAAATGTTTGTGAATCGTCTGACCGTTATCTAGTTTTGAGAGAATGCTCTCAGAAAGCCAAAGGCAAGGAAACTCGGCTAAAGGCCCTCACATCCTGTGAGGAACGCCCAGTACCTTCGTCCTGAAGGCAAATAGTTTGGTGGCGATAGCGAAGAGGTCACACCCGTTCCCATGCCGAACACGGAAGTTAAGCTCTTCAGCGCCGATGGTAGTTGGGGGCTTCCCCCTGTGAGAGTAGGACGCCGCCAAGCTGTTGCACGCAAGTGCAAACGGAGGATTAGCTCAGCTGGGAGAGCATCTGCCTTACAAGCAGAGGGTCGGCGGTTCGATCCCGTCATCCTCCACCATTATAATATTTTGTTGATTAAGCCGGTGTAGCTCAATTGGTAGAGCAACTGACTTGTAATCAGTAGGTTGGGGGTTCAAGTCCTCTTGCCGGCACCACTTTTTTATGATATAATATTTAAGTCTCTTTTAAAGAGCCATTAGCTCAGTTGGTAGAGCATCTGACTTTTAATCAGAGGGTCGAAGGTTCGAGTCCTTCATGGCTCACCATTTTATGCGGGTGTGGCGGAATTGGCAGACGCGCTAGACTTAGGATCTAGTGTCTTTACGGCGTGGGGGTTCGAGTCCCTTCACCCGCATTATAAAAAAGATTTGCGGAAGTAGTTCAGTGGTAGAACACCACCTTGCCAAGGTGGGGGTCGCGGGTTCGAATCCCGTCTTCCGCTCCAACCATCCACGCCGGGGTGGTGGAATTGGCAGACACACAGGACTTAAAATCCTGCGGTAGGTGACTACCGTGCCGGTTCAAGTCCGGCCCTCGGCATTGACATATGCGCCCGTAGCTCAATTGGATAGAGCGTTTGACTACGGATCAAAAGGTTAGGGGTTCGACTCCTCTCGGGCGCGCCATTATGTGTAACGGGAAGTAGCTCAGCTTGGTAGAGCACATGGTTTGGGACCATGGGGTCGCAGGTTCGAATCCTGTCTTCCCGACCATTCTTTGGGGCCTTAGCTCAGCTGGGAGAGCGCCTGCTTTGCACGCAGGAGGTCAGCGGTTCGATCCCGCTAGGCTCCACCATTTATTTTCAAAAAAGCACTTGACTATTTATCTTAAAAGAGATATAATAATAGAGTTGCTTTAATAATGATCTTTGAAAACTAAACAAGACAAAACGTACCTGTTAATTCATTAAATAAATCGCACATGCGAATGTGCGTAGTCATTATCAAACTTCATGGAGAGTTTGATCCTGGCTCAGGACGAACGCTGGCGGCGTGCCTAATACATGCAAGTCGAGCGGACAGATGGGAGCTTGCTCCCTGATGTCAGCGGCGGACGGGTGAGTAACACGTGGGTAACCTGCCTGTAAGACTGGGATAACTCCGGGAAACCGGGGCTAATACCGGATGCTTGATTGAACCGCATGGTTCAATTATAAAAGGTGGCTTTTAGCTACCACTTACAGATGGACCCGCGGCGCATTAGCTAGTTGGTGAGGTAACGGCTCACCAAGGCAACGATGCGTAGCCGACCTGAGAGGGTGATCGGCCACACTGGGACTGAGACACGGCCCAGACTCCTACGGGAGGCAGCAGTAGGGAATCTTCCGCAATGGACGAAAGTCTGACGGAGCAACGCCGCGTGAGTGATGAAGGTTTTCGGATCGTAAAACTCTGTTGTTAGGGAAGAACAAGTACCGTTCGAATAGGGCGGTACCTTGACGGTACCTAACCAGAAAGCCACGGCTAACTACGTGCCAGCAGCCGCGGTAATACGTAGGTGGCAAGCGTTGTCCGGAATTATTGGGCGTAAAGCGCGCGCAGGCGGTTTCTTAAGTCTGATGTGAAAGCCCCCGGCTCAACCGGGGAGGGTCATTGGAAACTGGGGAACTTGAGTGCAGAAGAGGAGAGTGGAATTCCACGTGTAGCGGTGAAATGCGTAGAGATGTGGAGGAACACCAGTGGCGAAGGCGACTCTCTGGTCTGTAACTGACGCTGAGGCGCGAAAGCGTGGGGAGCGAACAGGATTAGATACCCTGGTAGTCCACGCCGTAAACGATGAGTGCTAAGTGTTAGAGGGTTTCCGCCCTTTAGTGCTGCAGCAAACGCATTAAGCACTCCGCCTGGGGAGTACGGTCGCAAGACTGAAACTCAAAGGAATTGACGGGGGCCCGCACAAGCGGTGGAGCATGTGGTTTAATTCGAAGCAACGCGAAGAACCTTACCAGGTCTTGACATCCTCTGACAACCCTAGAGATAGGGCTTCCCCTTCGGGGGCAGAGTGACAGGTGGTGCATGGTTGTCGTCAGCTCGTGTCGTGAGATGTTGGGTTAAGTCCCGCAACGAGCGCAACCCTTGATCTTAGTTGCCAGCATTCAGTTGGGCACTCTAAGGTGACTGCCGGTGACAAACCGGAGGAAGGTGGGGATGACGTCAAATCATCATGCCCCTTATGACCTGGGCTACACACGTGCTACAATGGGCAGAACAAAGGGCAGCGAAGCCGCGAGGCTAAGCCAATCCCACAAATCTGTTCTCAGTTCGGATCGCAGTCTGCAACTCGACTGCGTGAAGCTGGAATCGCTAGTAATCGCGGATCAGCATGCCGCGGTGAATACGTTCCCGGGCCTTGTACACACCGCCCGTCACACCACGAGAGTTTGTAACACCCGAAGTCGGTGAGGTAACCTTTTGGAGCCAGCCGCCGAAGGTGGGACAGATGATTGGGGTGAAGTCGTAACAAGGTAGCCGTATCGGAAGGTGCGGCTGGATCACCTCCTTTCTAAGGATATTATACGGAATATAAGACCTTGCGGTCTTATAGACAGGTGCGTTTAGATCTTGTTTAGTTTTGAAGGATCATTCCTTCAAAGCGTGTTCTTTGAAAACTAGATAACAGTAGACATCACATTCAATTAGTAATGCAAGATATCACGTAGTGATTCTTTTTAACGGTTAAGTTAGAAAGGGCGCACGGTGGATGCCTTGGCACTAGGAGCCGATGAAGGACGGGACGAACACCGATATGCTTCGGGGAGCTGTAAGCAAGCTTTGATCCGGAGATTTCCGAATGGGGAAACCCACTGCTCGTAATGGAGCAGTATCCATATCTGAATTCATAGGATATGAGAAGGCAGACCCGGGGAACTGAAACATCTAAGTACCCGGAGGAAGAGAAAGCAAATGCGATTCCCTGAGTAGCGGCGAGCGAAACGGGAACAGCCCAAACCAAGAGGCTTGCCTCTTGGGGTTGTAGGACACTCTGTACGGAGTTACAAAGGAACGAGGTAGATGAAGAGGCCTGGAAAGGCCCGCCATAGGAGGTAACAGCCCTGTAGTCAAAACTTCGTTCTCTCCTGAGTGGATCCTGAGTACGGCGGAACACGTGAAATTCCGTCGGAATCCGGGAGGACCATCTCCCAAGGCTAAATACTCCCTAGTGACCGATAGTGAACCAGTACCGTGAGGGAAAGGTGAAAAGCACCCCGGAAGGGGAGTGAAAGAGATCCTGAAACCGTGTGCCTACAAGTAGTCAGAGCCCGTTAACGGGTGATGGCGTGCCTTTTGTAGAATGAACCGGCGAGTTACGATCCCGTGCAAGGTTAAGTTTGAAAAGACGGAGCCGCAGCGAAAGCGAGTCTGAATAGGGCGCATGAGTACGTGGTCGTAGACCCGAAACCAGGTGATCTACCCATGTCCAGGGTGAAGTTCAGGTAACACTGAATGGAGGCCCGAACCCACGCACGTTGAAAAGTGCGGGGATGAGGTGTGGGTAGGGGTGAAATGCCAATCGAACCTGGAGATAGCTGGTTCTCTCCGAAATAGCTTTAGGGCTAGCCTCAAGGTAAGAGTCTTGGAGGTAGAGCACTGATTGGACTAGGGGCCCCTACCGGGTTACCGAATTCAGTCAAACTCCGAATGCCAAAGACTTATCCTTGGGAGTCAGACTGCGAGTGATAAGATCCGTAGTCGAAAGGGAAACAGCCCAGACCGCCAGCTAAGGTCCCAAAGTATACGTTAAGTGGAAAAGGATGTGGAGTTGCTTAGACAACCAGGATGTTGGCTTAGAAGCAGCCATCATTTAAAGAGTGCGTAATAGCTCACTGGTCGAGTGACTCTGCGCCGAAAATGTACCGGGGCTAAACGTATCACCGAAGCTGCGGACTGTTCTTACGAACAGTGGTAGGAGAGCGTTCTAAGGGCTGTGAAGCGAGACCGGAAGGACTCGTGGAGCGCTTAGAAGTGAGAATGCCGGTATGAGTAGCGAAAGAGGGGTGAGAATCCCCTCCACCGAATGCCTAAGGTTTCCTGAGGAAGGCTCGTCCGCTCAGGGTTAGTCGGGACCTAAGCCGAGGCCGAAAGGCGTAGGCGATGGACAACAGGTTGATATTCCTGTACCACCTCCTCACCATTTGAGCAATGGGGGGACGCAGGAGGATAGGGTAAGCGCGGTATTGGATATCCGCGTCCAAGCAGTTAGGCTGGGAAATAGGCAAATCCGTTTCCCGTAAGGCTGAGCTGTGATGGCGAGCGAAATATAGTAGCGAAGTTCCTGATTCCACACTGCCAAGAAAAGCCTCTAGCGAGGTGAGAGGTGCCCGTACCGCAAACCGACACAGGTAGGCGAGGAGAGAATCCTAAGGTGATCGAGAGAACTCTCGTTAAGGAACTCGGCAAAATGACCCCGTAACTTCGGGAGAAGGGGTGCTCTGTTAGGGTGCAAGCCCGAGAGAGCCGCAGTGAATAGGCCCAGGCGACTGTTTAGCAAAAACACAGGTCTCTGCGAAGCCGTAAGGCGAAGTATAGGGGCTGACGCCTGCCCGGTGCTGGAAGGTTAAGAGGAGCGCTTAGCGTAAGCGAAGGTGCGAATTGAAGCCCCAGTAAACGGCGGCCGTAACTATAACGGTCCTAAGGTAGCGAAATTCCTTGTCGGGTAAGTTCCGACCCGCACGAAAGGCGCAACGATCTGGGCACTGTCTCAACGAGAGACTCGGTGAAATTATAGTACCTGTGAAGATGCAGGTTACCCGCGACAGGACGGAAAGACCCCGTGGAGCTTTACTGCAGCCTGATATTGAATGTTGGTACAGCTTGTACAGGATAGGTAGGAGCCTTGGAAACCGGAGCGCCAGCTTCGGTGGAGGCATCGGTGGGATACTACCCTGGCTGTATTGACCTTCTAACCCGCCGCCCTTATCGGGCGGGGAGACAGTGTCAGGTGGGCAGTTTGACTGGGGCGGTCGCCTCCTAAAAGGTAACGGAGGCGCCCAAAGGTTCCCTCAGAATGGTTGGAAATCATTCGCAGAGTGTAAAGGCACAAGGGAGCTTGACTGCGAGACCTACAAGTCGAGCAGGGACGAAAGTCGGGCTTAGTGATCCGGTGGTTCCGCATGGAAGGGCCATCGCTCAACGGATAAAAGCTACCCCGGGGATAACAGGCTTATCTCCCCCAAGAGTCCACATCGACGGGGAGGTTTGGCACCTCGATGTCGGCTCATCGCATCCTGGGGCTGTAGTCGGTCCCAAGGGTTGGGCTGTTCGCCCATTAAAGCGGTACGCGAGCTGGGTTCAGAACGTCGTGAGACAGTTCGGTCCCTATCCGTCGCGGGCGCAGGAAATTTGAGAGGAGCTGTCCTTAGTACGAGAGGACCGGGATGGACGCACCGCTGGTGTACCAGTTGTTCTGCCAAGGGCATCGCTGGGTAGCTATGTGCGGACGGGATAAGTGCTGAAAGCATCTAAGCATGAAGCCCCCCTCAAGATGAGATTTCCCATTCCGCAAGGAAGTAAGATCCCTGAAAGATGATCAGGTTGATAGGTCTGAGGTGGAAGTGTGGCGACACATGGAGCTGACAGATACTAATCGATCGAGGACTTAACCTAAATGTTTGTGAATTGTCTGACCGTTATCTAGTTTTGAGAGAATGCTCTCAGAAAGCCAAAGGCAAGGAAACTCGGCTAAAGGCCCTCACATCCTGTGAGGAACGCCCAGTACCTTCATCCTGAAGGCAATAGTTTGGTGGCGATAGCGAAGAGGTCACACCCGTTCCCATGCCGAACACGGAAGTTAAGCTCTTCAGCGCCGATGGTAGTTGGGGGATTCCCCCTGTGAGAGTAGGACGCCGCCAAGCGATGAAAAAGACCAGCTTATATAAGCTGGTCTTTTTTCTTGTTCCCTAAGGTTTTACGATAGCCAAAAGTGGAAATAATAAAGGACGAAGAGCAATTAGTTGAAAAAAAAGCGAAAACCACTTATAGTAAAGTTAAAGTCAAATATAGTCAAAGTCAAGTGAAGGAGGGGGCTGAGTGGGGAAAAATATTTCTGACATAATCGAACAGTATTTGAAACAAATATTAGAACAGAACGGGAAAGAAATATTAGAGATTAAACGGAGCGAAATAGCCGATAAATTTCAGTGTGTTCCTTCTCAGATCAATTACGTGATCAATACGCGTTTTACGAGTGAGCGCGGATACATCGTCGAAAGCAAAAGAGGCGGCGGCGGTTATATCCGAATTATTAAAATTAAAATGAACGATAAAATTGATTTGATTGACAACATTATGAATCATATCTATACAAGGCTCTCCCAGGCTGCTTCAGACGATATCATTTTAAGGCTTTTAGAAAATGGTGTCATTACAAAAAGTGAAGCAAAATTGATGGTGAGTGTCATGGATCGTTCTGTATTATATATTGATTTGCCTGAACGAGACGAATTAAGAGCAAGAATGATGAAAGCCATGCTTACGTCACTTAAATTTAAGTAAAGCGGGTGAGAAGCGTGATATGTCAAGAGTGTAAAGAAAGACCAGCAACTTTTCACTTTACGAAAGTCATTAATGGCGAAAAAAAAGAAATGCATATCTGTGAACAATGTGCGAAAGAAAACAGTGAGTCATATTCTATGAATGAAAGTGGCGGATTTTCCATCCATAATTTATTATCCGGACTGCTGAATTTTGACTCGTCTTTTACTAACAGCAGCGAGGCTCAGCTTTTTCAACAGCCGGACCAGGTTCTGAGATGCAAAAAATGCAATATGACATTCCCGGAATTTCGAAAAACAGGCCGATTTGGATGTTCGGAATGTTATAAAACCTTCCATTCCTATATCACTCCGGTTTTAAGGAAAGTTCACAGCGGGAACACGGTCCATGCCGGTAAAATACCAAAGCGGATCGGCGGTAACCTGCATGTAAGAAGACAAATTGAAGCATTGAAAAAAGAGCTGAAAGAATTAATTCAGCAGGAGGAATTTGAAAAAGCAGCCAACATTAGAGACCAGATCAGGTCGCTTGAACAAAACCTGAATGCAAACAAGGAGGAGGAGGACTGATGTCACTGCAGCATTTTATTCAGAATGCTTTAAGCAATTGGATGCGGCAGGAAGGCCCTGAAAGTGACATCGTGCTTAGCAGCCGGATCCGTCTTGCTCGCAACTTGGATAAAGTTCGTTTTCCAACGCTTTTTTCAAACGAAGAGGCTTCAGCGATTATTACATTGTTTGAAGAACAATTCACAGGCTATGAAGTGCCAGGTATCGGGAAATTTGAGCTTGTGAAAATGGATCAGGTGCAGCCTTTGGAAAAAAGGGTTCTTGTAGAAAAACATCTGATCAGTCCGCATTTGACGGAAGCTTCCTTTGGCGCATGCCTTCTTTCTGAAAATGAAGAAGTGAGTATTATGCTGAATGAGGAAGATCATATTCGCATTCAATGTCTGTTCCCGGGATTTCAGCTTTCAGAAGCATTAAAAGCAGCAAATCAGGTGGACGATTGGATTGAAGAACGGATTGACTATGCTTTTTCAGAACAAAGAGGCTACTTGACCAGCTGTCCTACAAATGTCGGAACCGGGCTTAGAGCTTCTGTCATGATGCACCTTCCTGCTTTAGTGTTAACTAGACAAATAAACAGAATTATTCCGGCAATTAATCAATTGGGGCTTGTTGTTAGAGGAATTTACGGTGAAGGCAGCGAAGCATTAGGGAATATCTTTCAAATTTCCAACCAAATTACCCTCGGTAAATCGGAACACGACATTGTCGAAGATCTGAACAGCGTCGTTGCTCAGTTGATCGAACAAGAGCGTTCAGCAAGAAAGGCGCTTTATCAGACTTCGCAAATCGAGCTTGAAGACCGCGTCTACAGATCTTACGGCGTACTGTCCAATTGCCGGATGATCGAATCGAAAGAAACAGCAAGATGTCTTTCAGACGTTCGTCTTGGAATTGACCTGGGGATAATAAAAGGTCTTTCCAGCAATATACTTAATGAGCTGATGATCCTCACGCAGCCTGGATTTCTCCAGCAATATTCAGGAGGAGTCTTAAGGCCAAACGAGAGGGACATCAGGCGGGCTGCTCTTATTAGGGAGCGTCTGAAATTAGAAAACAACGGCAATAGACAGGAGGATGAAACGATATGATGTTTGGAAGATTCACAGAAAGAGCACAAAAAGTATTGGCGCTTGCTCAAGAAGAAGCTCTGCGTCTGGGCCATAATAACATTGGAACAGAACATATTCTCCTCGGCCTTGTCCGCGAGGGAGAAGGGATTGCTGCAAAGGCGCTGCAGGCATTAGGACTCAGCCCTGACAAGATTCAAAAAGAAGTTGAAAGCCTCATTGGCCGAGGGCAAGAGATGTCACAATCGATCCATTACACACCGAGAGCCAAAAAAGTGACTGAACTGGCGATGGATGAAGCAAGAAAGCTTGGTCACTCCTACGTTGGAACTGAACACATCCTCCTCGGCTTAATCCGAGAAGGGGAAGGTGTTGCAGCAAGGGTGCTGAATAATTTAGGCGTCAGCTTAAACAAAGCGAGACAGCAAGTATTGCAGCTGTTGGGCAGCAATGAGAGCGGTGGCGCTGCTTCAGGCGCCAACAGCAATGCCAACACACCAACCTTAGACAGTCTTGCCAGGGATCTCACGGCGATTGCAAAAGAAGACAGCCTTGACCCCGTAATCGGCAGAAGCAAAGAAATTCAGCGCGTAATTGAAGTGCTGAGCCGCAGAACGAAAAACAACCCTGTGTTAATTGGGGAGCCCGGTGTCGGTAAGACAGCGATTGCCGAAGGCCTCGCCCAGCAGATCATCAATAACGAAGTACCGGAGATTCTCCGCGATAAGCGAGTTATGACGCTTGATATGGGAACGGTTGTCGCCGGTACGAAATACCGCGGTGAATTTGAAGACCGCCTGAAAAAAGTGATGGACGAAATTCGTCAAGCGGGAAATATCATCCTCTTTATCGATGAGCTGCATACTCTCATCGGAGCCGGGGGAGCGGAAGGGGCCATCGATGCCTCCAATATCCTTAAACCGTCTTTGGCGCGCGGAGAGCTGCAATGTATCGGAGCGACAACCCTTGATGAATACCGCAAATACATTGAAAAAGATGCTGCACTCGAACGGCGTTTTCAGCCGATTCAGGTTGACCAGCCGTCTCCTGAAGAGAGCATTCAAATATTGAGAGGTCTCAGAGACCGCTATGAAGCCCACCACCGCGTATCGATTACGGATGAAGCGATTGAAGCGGCTGTGAAGCTGTCAGACCGGTATATTTCGGACCGTTTTCTGCCTGACAAGGCGATCGACTTAATCGATGAAGCCGGTTCAAAGGTTCGCCTGCGTTCATTTACAACGCCTCCGAACTTAAAAGAGCTTGAACAAAAGCTTGATGAAGTAAGGAAAGAAAAAGATGCCGCTGTCCAAAGCCAGGAATTCGAAAAAGCAGCGTCATTACGGGATACGGAGCAGCGCCTGCGCGAACAGGTCGAAGAAACCAAGAAAACCTGGAAAGAAAAGCAGGGACAGGAAAATTCCGAAGTGACCGTCGACGATATTGCAATGGTTGTTTCAAGCTGGACCGGAGTGCCGGTTTCGAAAATTGCGCAGACTGAAACAGACAAATTACTGAACATGGAGAGCATTCTTCATTCCCGCGTTATCGGCCAAGATGAGGCTGTCGTTGCGGTTGCCAAAGCAGTCAGACGCGCGCGTGCCGGCTTAAAAGATCCAAAACGTCCTATCGGTTCTTTTATTTTCCTCGGCCCTACAGGCGTAGGAAAAACGGAGCTTGCCCGTGCACTTGCCGAGTCCATTTTCGGCGATGAAGAAGCCATGATTCGCATCGATATGTCCGAGTATATGGAAAAACATTCAACATCAAGACTCGTCGGTTCCCCTCCGGGATATGTCGGCTATGATGAAGGCGGACAGCTCACTGAAAAAGTGAGAAGAAAACCGTATTCCGTCGTCTTGCTTGACGAAATCGAAAAAGCGCACCCTGATGTCTTCAATATTTTGCTGCAAGTGCTTGAAGACGGTCGCCTGACTGATTCAAAAGGGCGCACGGTCGACTTTAGAAATACGATTTTGATCATGACATCAAACGTCGGTGCGAGCGAACTGAGAAGAAATAAATACGTCGGGTTTAATGTGCAGGATGAAACCCAGAATTATAAAGATATGAAAGACAAAGTCATGGGCGAATTAAAACGCGCCTTCAGACCTGAATTTATCAACCGGATTGATGAGATTATCGTCTTCCACTCTTTGGAGAAAAAACATTTGAAAGATATTGTATCCCTCATGTCAGAACAATTAACTAAGCGTCTGAAAGAACAGGATCTGTCAATTGAGCTGACTGAAGCAGCTAAAGAAAAAATTGCCGATGAAGGCGTGGATCTCGAATACGGGGCGCGCCCTCTCAGAAGAGCAATCCAAAAACACGTGGAGGACCGGCTGTCTGAAGAGCTCCTGAAAGGCCATATTGAAAAAGGCCAGCATATTGTTTTGGATGTAGAAGGCGGAGAATTTGTCGTAAAAACCGAAGCTAAAACGAACTAATATAGAGACAAAAGAAAGAGGCATACGATGTTCATCAGTATGCCTCACTTTCTTATAAAGGGAGCGTTTTGAAAAATCAATGGCTAAAACAAAGACTAAATTCATTTGTCACTCATGCGGTTACGAATCCGCCAAGTGGATGGGGAAGTGCCCCGGATGCGGCACATGGAATACCATGGTGGAAGAAACGATAAAAAAACCCGCCGCCAACAGAAGAACCGCTTTTTCACATTCCGTTCAAACGGTGCAAAAGCCTTCACCTCTCACTTCAATCGAAACAACAGAAGAGCCGCGAATTAAAACGAAACTGGGCGAATTCAACCGCGTCTTGGGAAACGGTATTGTCAAAGGTTCACTCGTTTTAATCGGAGGCGATCCCGGCATCGGGAAATCAACCTTGCTGCTTCAAGTATCTGCCCAGCTCGCTGATTCAAAAGAAAATGTCCTGTACATCTCAGGTGAAGAATCGGTCAAGCAGACAAAGCTGAGAGCAGACCGTCTAGGCATCAACAGTCCCACTCTTCACGTTTTATCTGAAACCGATATGGAGTATATTACGTCTTCTATAGAAGAGATGAATCCATCATTCGTGGTGGTTGATTCGATTCAAACCGTTTACCAAAGTGATATTACATCTGCTCCAGGCAGCGTGTCCCAGGTCAGGGAATGCACCGCTGAGCTGATGAGAATTGCAAAAACAAAAGGGATTCCGATATTTATCGTCGGGCATGTCACAAAAGAAGGTTCGATTGCCGGACCGAGACTTCTGGAACATATGGTCGACACCGTCCTTTATTTTGAAGGTGAGCGGCATCATACATTTCGGATTTTAAGAGCCGTCAAAAACCGGTTTGGATCAACGAATGAAATGGGAATCTTTGAAATGAGGGAAGAGGGCCTTACAGAAGTGCTGAATCCGTCGGAGATCTTTCTCGAAGAGCGCTCGGCTGGAGCAGCCGGCTCGAGTGTCGTGGCTTCAATGGAAGGCACGAGGCCGGTCTTAGTAGAGATTCAGGCGCTGATTTCCCCGACGAGTTTTGGAAATCCGCGCAGGATGGCAACCGGAATTGATCATAACCGCGTCTCATTGCTGATAGCGGTTTTAGAGAAAAGGGTTGGGCTGCTGCTGCAAAATCAAGACGCCTATTTAAAAGTCGCCGGCGGCGTCAAGCTGGACGAGCCGGCGATCGACCTCGCCGTTGCTGTGAGCATCGCCTCAAGCTTCAGAGACACCCCGCCTCATCCGACGGATTGTTTTATCGGCGAAGTCGGCTTGACAGGGGAAGTCCGCAGAGTATCAAGGATAGAACAGAGGGTGCAGGAAGCGGCGAAGCTTGGTTTTAAAAGAATGATTATTCCTTCTGCAAATGTGGAAGGATGGACAAAGCCGAAAGGAATTGAAGTCGTCGGCGTTGAAAATGTAGCTGAGGCCCTTCGAGCTTCATTAGGAGGATCATAATATATGGAAAAAGACAAAAAAGGAGCGAAACAGGATCTTTCAGAAATATTGCAGTTTGTCGCCCCCGGCACACCTCTTCGCGAGGGAATCGAAAACGTCCTTCGGGCCAAAACAGGCGGATTAATCGTGGTCGGCTTCAATGATAAAGTGAAAGAAGTGGTTGATGGAGGGTTCCACATTAATTCTTCTTTCTCTCCGGCTCATCTGTACGAGCTGGCTAAAATGGACGGGGCGATTATTCTCAGCGATTCAGGGCAGAAAATTTTATATGCCAATACGCAGCTTATGCCTGAGGCGACGATACCATCCTCTGAGACGGGCATGAGGCACAGAACGGCCGAGCGTGTGGCCAAGCAGACCGGCTGTCTGATCATTGCGATTTCTGAAAGGCGGAATGTGATTACGCTCTATCAGGAAAATATGAAATATATACTCAAAGATATCGGCTTTATCTTAACAAAAGCCAATCAGGCGATTCAGACACTCGAAAAATACAAACTCATTTTGGACCATGCGATTTCCAATTTGAATGCGCTGGAGTTTGAAGAGCTTGTGACATTTGGGGATGTCATCTCTGTTCTGCATCGATATGAAATGGTGCTCAGAATCAAAAATGAAATTAATATGTATATTAAAGAGCTTGGAACAGAAGGCCATCTCATCAGGCTCCAGGTTAGTGAACTGATCACTGATATGGAGCAGGAAGCGGCGCTGTTCGTTAAAGATTATGTGAAAGAAAAAATCAAAGACCCGTTTGTCCTGCTGAAGCAGCTACAGGATATGTCGAGTTTCGAATTGCTGGATGACTCGATTCTCCTTAAGCTTTTAGGCTATTCTGCAACTACGAATATGGAGGAATACGTTTTCCCGAGAGGCTACAGGCTCCTTCACAAAATCCCCCGTCTCCCGATGCCGATCGTAGAAAATGTTGTCGAAGCATTCGGCCATTTAAAGCTTATTATCGAAGCGGATGTAAAAGAATTGGATGAAGTGGAAGGAATTGGGGCGGTCCGTGCCCAAAAGATAAAGAAAGGGTTAAAGAGACTTCAGGAGAAACATTATACTGACAGGCAGCTGTGAGAAAAATTTCTAAAAGTGATTAAAATTTGCAATTTATGGGTATATTATTCTTACTTTTTGTTTTCCCTTTTTCCGGTTGAAACAGCTGCATTCATAAAAATTAAAACGATTATTTTAAAGGAGGTGAAGGTATGTTGAAACGAATAGTTCAAGCGTTCTTTGCGATTTTGGGAGGCGTTATCGGTATTTTTCTCATACCGGAATTGTTTGTGCTGTTAAATGTACAGGACATACCTTTAGTAACAAACCCGTATGCGTCCGCTTGTTTAGGAGCTATCATCTTTTTTCTTCTGGGCATCTGGTGTGCGGATCATGTCATCAACTGGGTGAAACAAATTGAGGATTCCTTGATCAAAGCACCTGTCTCAGATTTATTGTTCGGCTCTTTGGGATTAATCTTCGGACTTATGCTCGCTTATCTTATCGTCAATGTCATTCCGTTAAAAGACATCCCTTATCAGTTGATCAGCACGGTCATTCCGATTGTGTTGGCCGCATTTCTCGGCTATCTCGGATTCCGTGTAGGTTTCAAGAAGAAGGATGAAATGCTGACACTTTTCACATCGAGAAAGAAAAAAGGTTCTGCTGAGGAAGAGCGTCCCGAAGAAGACAAAAAGCTGAAAATTTTAGACACAAGTGTTATTATAGATGGGAGAATTGCTGATATTTGTCAGACCGGATTTCTTGAAGGCGTCATTGTGATTCCTCAGTTTGTGCTTGAGGAGCTGCAGCATATCGCCGACTCTTCAGACGTCCTCAAACGAAACAGAGGACGGAGAGGACTGGATATTTTAAATCGGATCCAGAAAGAGCTCGATATCAAAGTTGAAATTTATGAAGGCGATTTTGAAGATATTCAAGAGGTCGACAGCAAGCTTGTCAAACTGGCGAAATTGACCTCAGGCGTTGTCGTTACCAACGATTTCAATTTGAACAAAGTATGCGAGCTCCAAAAGGTTGCCGTATTGAACATCAACGACCTTGCCAACGCCGTCAAACCTGTCGTGCTTCCGGGAGAAGAAATGAAGGTGCAGGTCATCAAAGACGGGAAAGAACATAATCAGGGCGTGGCTTATCTGGACGACGGCACGATGATTGTTGTGGAAGAAGGACGAAATTATATCGGCAAACATATCGACGTGCTCGTGACCAGCGTGCTGCAGACAGCGGCTGGCAGAATGATATTCGCCAAGCCAAAACTGCTGGAAAAGGCGCTTTGAAAAAGGGAGAAATAAAATGAATTACGAAGTCGTCATTCCTGCCGCCGGACAAGGTAAACGAATGAATGCCGGGAAAAACAAACTGTTTATCGAGGCGAAAGGAATACCTGTGATTATTCATACATTAAAGGTGTTTGAAAACCATGATGCCTGCAAAAGGATCATTCTTGTCATCAATGAACAGGAATTCGGTGAATTCAGCACCCTTTTAAAAACCTATCATTTTACAACTCCGATCGAGATGGTTCCGGGCGGAAGAGAACGCCAGCAAAGCGTATTTGCGGGTATTAAAGCGGCCGGCAAAGAGGAAACGGTCCTCGTCCATGACGGAGCAAGACCCTTTATTAAACGGGAATATATCGAACAGCTTGTCGAGAAAGCGAAGGAAACAGGGGCTGCTATCGTTGCCGTACCTGTTAAAGACACGATCAAACGCGTTCAAGACGGTGAAGTAGCCGGAACGATTGAACGTTCAAGCTTGTGGGCCGCTCAAACCCCACAAGCTTTTCGTCTTTCTATTCTGATGAATGCTCACCTTGAGGCTGAAACAAAAGGTTTCCTCGGTACGGACGACGCCAGTCTGGTCGAGGAAGCCGGAGGTACGGTTGCAATCATTCAAGGGGATTATCAAAACATCAAACTGACGACCCCGGATGACTTGCTTGTCGCAGAAGCGATATTAGAAGCGGAAAAGAGGAATGAACATGTTTAGAATAGGCCAAGGATTTGACGTCCATCAACTAGTGGAAGGCAGGCCGCTCATTATCGGGGGAATTACGATTCCTTACGAAAAAGGCCTGCTCGGACATTCGGATGCCGATGTGCTTTTGCACACGATTGCGGATGCGTGTCTCGGCGCCGTCGGCGAGGGCGATATCGGAAAACACTTTCCGGATACCGACCCTGAGTTCAAAGATGCCGACTCCTTCAAACTCCTTCGTCACGTCTGGATGATTGTGAAGGAAAAAGGCTATACGCTCGGGAACCTGGATTGTACAATCATCGCCCAAAAGCCTAAAATGGCGCCGTATATCGAAGACATGAGAGCCAGAATTGCCGAAGGGCTTGAGGCGGAAATGTCCCAAATTAACGTAAAAGCGACCACAACCGAAAAGCTTGGATTTACGGGAAGAGCCGAAGGAATCGCCGCTCAGGCTTCCGTTCTGCTCCAAAAGGTATAATTCATTTTGAAGACAGGTTCATTTGATGATAGAATAGGAAATAAATTTGAACTCTGTTAGAGACGAAAGGAAGTTAGACAGATGGGAAACGAAGTTCGGGTTCGTTATGCGCCGAGCCCAACAGGCCATTTACATATCGGAAATGCCAGAACCGCTCTCTTTAATTATTTGTTTGCCCGGAGCCAAGGCGGAAAATTCATCATCCGCATTGAAGATACGGACCGGAAGCGTAACATTGAAGGCGGAGAGCAAAGCCAGCTGAACTATTTAAAATGGCTGGGCATCGACTGGGATGAAAGCGTGGATGTCGGCGGAGAATACGGACCATACCGCCAATCCGAAAGAAACGACATTTACAAAACATATTACGAGGAGCTTCTTGAAAAAGGGCTTGCCTACAAATGTTACTGCACGGAAGAAGAGCTTGAGAAAGAGCGCGAGGAACAGGCTGCCCGCGGAGAAATGCCGCGCTACTCAGGCAAGTGCCGCAATTTAACTAAAGAAGAGCAGGAAAAGCTCGAAGCTGAAGGAAGACAGCCGAGCATCCGCTTTAAAGTCCCTCAAGGAGAAGTCATCAGCTTCAATGACATCGTCAAAGGAGAAATTTCTTTTGAAACAGACGGCATCGGCGACTTCGTTATCGTGAAGAAAGACGGAACGCCTACTTACAACTTTGCCGTAGCTGTCGATGACTATTTAATGAAAATGACGCATGTCCTGCGCGGCGAAGACCACATTTCCAATACGCCGAAGCAGATCATGATTTACAACGCCCTTGGCTGGGACATCCCGGCATTTGGACATATGACATTAATCGTCAATGAAAACCGTAAAAAACTGAGCAAACGGGATGAGTCCATCATTCAGTTTATCGAACAGTACGAAGAGCTCGGCTATTTGCCGGAAGCATTGTTTAACTTCATCACTCTTCTCGGCTGGTCGCCGGTCGGAGAAGAAGAACTGTTTACAAAAGAACAGTTTATTGAGATATTTGATGTACACCGTTTGTCAAAATCACCAGCGGTGTTTGATACGCATAAACTGAAATGGGTCAACAACCAGTATGTGAAAAAACTTGATCTTGATCAGGTGATCGAATTGACCGTTCCGCATTTGCAAAAAGCGGGCAAGGTTTCAGAAGAGCTAACTGGCAGCGAACAGGAATGGGTTCGCAAGCTGATTTCTCTATATCAGGAACAGTTGAGCTACGGCGCTGAAATCGTCGAGTTAACAGAGTTGTTCTTTAAAGACGATATCCAGTATAATCGTGAAGCAAGAACAGTTTTAGAAGAAGAGCAGGTTCCGGAAGTGCTTCATGTATTTGCCGAAAAGCTTGAGCAGCTTGACTCGTTTACGGCAGATGAGATCAAGGCATCCATCAAAGCCGTTCAAAAAGAAACAGGACATAAAGGGAAAAAGCTGTTTATGCCGATCCGCGTAGCGACGACAGGCCAGACCCACGGTCCTGAACTGCCTCAGTCCATTGAATTATTGGGGAAAGACACCGTTTTAAAACGGCTGAATAACATTATTCAATAAGATAAATCGTTGACAGGGATAAGTATAAAGCCAGGGCCTTTAAAGAGAGAGTCTTCATCGGCTGGAAAAGACTTAAGCGCCGGGCTTTAGAAATGCACCTCTTGAGACCTTTGAAGAACGTTTTTACACAAGTATTCAAAGGCGGTATCCGCCGTTATGGATGAGAGTTGAGAAAACAGCTGTGCTGTTTTCTAAACAGAGTGGAACCGCGCGTCAAAAAGCGTCTCTGTCATTAGACAGAGGCGTTTTTTTATATGGTTTGACAATAGATAGAGACAAAGGAAGCGGGGAACGGGGGGAATCATGTGTTCTTTAAAATGCTGAAAGAAGATGTAGATGTCGTATTTGATCAAGATCCAGCTGCGAGAAGCTACATTGAAGTCATCTTAACTTATTCAGGTTTGCATGCTATATGGGCGCATCGAATTGCACATGCTTTATATAAAAGAAAAAGGTTTTTCATCGCCAGAACGATCTCTCAAATCGCCCGCTTCTTTACAGGAATCGAAATTCACCCGGGTGCCAAGATCGGCAGGAGGTTTTTCATCGATCACGGCATGGGGGTTGTGATCGGCGAAACCTGTGAGATCGGAAACAATGTCACGGTTTTTCAGGGCGTAACGCTAGGAGGAACTGGAAAAGAAAAAGGCAAAAGGCATCCGACAATCGAGGATCATGCCCTGATCTCAACAGGGGCAAAAGTGCTTGGATCCATTACAATCGGAAGAGGGGCGAAAATCGGCGCCGGCTCCGTCGTCCTGCATGATGTGCCTGAATGCTCCACCGTTGTCGGCATCCCGGGCCGCGTCGTCGTACAAAACGGAAAGAAAATCAGACGCGACTTGAACCACCAGGACTTGCCGGATCCGGTGGCTGACCGCTTCAGAGAATTGGAAAACGAAATCAGGCAGCTGAAACAAGAGCTCCGGAGAAAAGAAAGGGAAGATGAGCTGTGACACTAACACTGTATAATACTCTCACACGAAAAAAAGAGCCGTTTGTGCCTCTTGAAGAAGGCAAGGTCAAAATGTATGTGTGCGGTCCGACCGTATATAACTACATTCACATCGGAAACGCGAGGCCGGCGATCGTCTATGACACGGTCAGAAAGTATTTGGAGTATAAAGGCTATGACGTCCAATACGTCTCCAATTTTACAGATGTCGATGACAAATTAATTAAAGCGGCAAATGAGCTTGGAGAGGAAGTGCCGGTCATCGCCGAACGCTTTATTAAGGCGTACTTCGAAGATGTCGGTTCACTGGGCTGCACAAAAGCGGACTGCCATCCGCGCGTCACTGAAAACATGGATGAAATCATCGATTTTATTCGAACGCTGATCGATAAGGGCTATGCTTATGAGGCAGACGGGGATGTTTATTATAAAACAAGATCGTTTGAAGGCTATGGAAAGCTGTCGCATCAATCAGTCGATGAGCTGAGATCAGGCGCCCGGATTCAAGTGGGCGAGAAAAAAGAAGATGCGCTCGATTTCGCATTATGGAAAGCGGCGAAAGATAACGAAATCTCCTGGGATAGCCCTTGGGGAAAAGGCCGTCCCGGCTGGCATATCGAGTGCTCTGCGATGGCGAAAAAATATTTGGGCGATTCGATCGACATTCACGCCGGCGGCCAGGATTTGACCTTCCCGCATCACGAAAACGAAATTGCCCAATCGGAAGCATTGACAGGGAAGCCTTTCGCGAAATATTGGCTTCATAACGGCTACATTAATATCGATAATGAGAAAATGTCAAAATCGCTCGGTAACTTTGTGCTTGTGCATGACATTATTAAAGAGCATGATCCCCAAGTGCTGCGGTTTTTCATGCTGTCTGTTCATTACAGACATCCGATCAACTATTCGGTCGAACTTCTTGAAAACACAAAAAATGCTTTTGGGCGTCTAAAAACAGCTTATAGCAATTTGCAGTATCGCCTGAAAAGCAGTACAAATTTAACAGAGGGCGATTCAGAATGGCTCGGAAAAATTGAAGAGCAGCGAAAAGCCTTTGAAACGGAAATGGATGATGATTTTAATACAGCGAATGCAATTTCCGTCCTGTTTGATCTGGCCAAACACGCCAACTACTATCTGCAGGAAAAGAATACTTCAGAACATGTCATTCAGGCATTTCTACAGCTGTTTGACGAGATCTGCTCAGTTCTCGGCTTCTCCCTCAAGGAACAGGAACTTTTGGATAAGGACATTGAAGAACTGATCGAGAAGCGGAATGAAGCCCGCAGAAACCGTGACTTCGCAACATCTGACCAGATTCGCGACCAGCTGAAAAGCATGAACATTATCCTGGAGGACACTCCACAGGGTACACGCTGGAAAAGAGGAGAATCGTAAACATGAATTTGGAAACCATTAAAGACGCCAAACAGCTGAATGGTTTGGCGCTTGCTTACATGGGTGATGCCGTATTAGAGGTATACGTCAGGCATCACCTCTTAAAGCAAGGCATGACAAGGCCCAATGATCTGCACAGGCAGTCGAGGCGCTATGTCTCTGCCAAGTCGCAGGCAAGCATGCTGTTTGCGCTAGAGGAGCAGGGATTTTTCACCGAGGAAGAACAGGCTGTGCTGAGAAGAGGACGGAATGCCAAATCCGGAACGGTACCGAAAAATACGGATGTTCAAACATATCGTTACAGTACGGCTTTTGAGGCGGTCATCGGGTATCTTTTTCTTGAGAACAGGGAAGATAGGCTTAATGAACTCATCAAAGCAGCGCTGGAAAAACGGGATGGCAGGGAGGAAGTCAAATGAGTGAGCAGCATGATTACGTCATAGGAAAAAACGCGGTCATCGAAACATTAAAGTCAGGCCGGGAATTGTATAAGCTGTGGATGGCGGAAAACACAGTGAAGGGACAGGCTCAGCAAGTCGTTGAACTTGCCGCCAAAAAAGGCATCACAATTCATTATGTCCCAAGAAAAAAACTCGATCAAATGGTTTCCGGACAGCATCAAGGCGTCGTCGCTCAGGTCGCGGCTTACGAGTATGCCGAACTGGATGATCTTTTTCAAAAGGCCGAAGACAGAAATGAACAGCCGTTTATCCTCGTTTTAGACGAGATTGAGGATCCGCACAATCTGGGCTCTATTATGCGCACCGCAGACGCGGTAGGGGCTCATGGCATCATCATCCCGAAGAGGCGCGCGGTCGGCCTTACGACGACTGTCGCCAAAGCCTCGACAGGAGCCATCGAACATATCCCGGTCGTCAAAGTGACCAACCTGTCGCGAACCCTGGAAGAAATGAAGCAACGGGGCATTTGGGTAGTCGGTACCGATGCGTCTGGAAAACAGGACTACAGGTCGCTTGATGGAAATATGCCGCTGGCGCTTGTCATCGGCAGCGAAGGAAAAGGCATGGGAAGGCTTGTAAAAGAGAAATGTGATTTTCTCATCCGCCTGCCGATGGCGGGAAAAGTTACGTCCCTGAACGCCTCAGTCGCAGCCGGCCTCCTGATGTATGAAGTGTACCGGAAACGAAGCCCTCTGGGAGAATAGACGGAATGGACATCCTGTTGGTCGACGGTTATAACATGATTGGGGCATGGCCTCAGTTGAAAGATTTAAAAGAAAACAGTTTTGAAGAAGCAAGGGATCTGTTGATACAGAAGATGGCGGAATATCAATCGTATACTGGGTTCCGGGTAATCGTTGTCTTTGATGCGCATCTCGTTAAAGGAATCGAGAAAAAGAAGGTCAATCATCGCGTAGAAGTGATATTCACAAGGGAAAATGAAACGGCTGATGAACGGATCGAAAAACTGGTGTCAGACTTGAATAATATTCAGACGCAACTCCATGTTGCCACATCCGACTACACAGAGCAATGGGCGATTTTCGGCCAAGGGGCCCTGCGCAAATCAGCCAGGGAGCTGCTCAGGGAAGTCGAAGCGATCGAAAGGCAAATCGAAAAAAGGGTGAAACAAATCACCTCAGAACGTCCCGCGGGGAAAATTCCATTGTCAGAAGACGTCTTGAAGATCTTCGAAAAATGGCGGCGTGGCGACTTGGATTAGGTTGACGCTTTTTTGTCCATTACTGTATAATATTTCTATCTACGTGCGGTCGGGGGGATCGGAGTGAACTTACAAAACAACCAGGGAAAATTCAGCAAAGAACAGTTCAGCAAAGAACGTTTTTGCCAGTTGGAAGACGAGCAGGTCATTGAAATGGTTCATGTCGGAGACAGTGATGCGTTAGATTACTTGATTACAAAGTACCGTAATTTTGTAAGGGCAAAAGCAAGATCCTACTTCTTAATCGGGGCTGATCGGGAAGATATCGTTCAGGAAGGCATGATTGGACTCTACAAATCTATCCGTGATTTTAGAGAGGACAAGCTGACTTCATTCAAAGCTTTTGCAGAATTATGCATTACCCGCCAAATTATTACCGCTATCAAAACAGCTACTCGCCAGAAACATATTCCGCTCAATTCTTATGTGTCGCTGGACAAGCCCATTTATGACGAGGAATCAGACCGGACGCTTCTCGATGTGATTTCCGGAGCCAAGGTCATGAATCCTGAAGAGCTGATCATCAATCAGGAAGAATTCGATGATATCGAGCTGAAAATGGGAGAATTGCTTAGTGATTTAGAAAGAAAAGTTCTTGCGCTCTATCTCGACGGAAGATCCTATCAGGAAATATCCGAAGAACTAAACCGCCATGTAAAATCGATCGATAATGCGCTCCAGCGTGTCAAAAGAAAGCTTGAAAAGTACCTGGAGCTCCGCGAAATCAGCTTGTAGCCAATGCTTATGGCATATTGACAGTCATTTTATGACTGTGATATGTTACTTAGGAAAATGATCGTCCAGAAAAAGGTGTAAACATGAAGAAAAAAGTAACGTTAGCCTGCAAAAATTGCGGAAGTCGTAATTATACGACAATGAAAAGCTCCGCAGCTTTGGCTGAACGGCTCGAAGTAAAGAAATACTGCAATAACTGCAATTCACATACAGTACATCTGGAAACAAAATAGGCGTTTTTGTTTTTAGGTTGTGGAGGTTTCTTACCATGGGTATTATCAAATTTTTAAAGAATGTCGGAAAAGAAATGAAAAAGGTCACCTGGCCTAAAGGAAAAGAACTAACGCGCTATACGATCACTGTTATCACCACCGTTATCTTTTTCGCTATCTTTTTTGCACTCATCGATTCGGGTATTACGCAATTAATTCGTTTAATAGTTGAATAATGATCAGCATAACGTGTTATAATAGATCTAAATATGACTTGCCAAAAAACCCGTTTAACGGGTTTTTTCATTGTTTCAAAATATGAGGCTCGTATAAAAGAAAGTGTCAGTTTCCCGGTACGGCCAAAAACTTTTAAGGTGTGGGGAGGGAAGGACTGAAAGGGTCCTGAATGAGAATGGAAAAGAAATGGTATGTGGTTCATACGTATTCCGGCTATGAAAATAAAGTAAAGGCGAATTTGGAAAAACGGGTGGAATCGATGGGGATGCAGGATAAGATATTCCGCGTCGTTGTACCTGAAGAGGAAGAAACCGATATTAAAAACGGCAAGAAAAAAGTCGTTAAAAAGAAAGTATTCCCTGGGTATGTACTTGTCGAACTAGTCATGACGGATGATTCCTGGTATGTTGTTCGAAATACGCCTGGCGTGACCGGGTTTGTCGGTTCAGCCGGATCAGGTTCAAAGCCGACTGCGCTGCTTCCGGGCGAAGCGGAAAAAATTCTGAAGCGGATGGGGCTTGAAGAAAGAAAAACAGAAATCGACTTTGAATTAAAAGAAACCGTCAAGGTGATCGACGGCCCGTTTGCTGATTTCACAGGGACGATCGAAGAGATCGACCACGACAAAAATAAAGTCAAAGTATTCGTTAATATGTTCGGAAGAGAGACCCCGGTTGAGCTCGAATTTACTCAAGTTGACAAATTGTAATGGAAAAGCGCTTGAAATCACTATATAAAAGTGATAATATACAAAGGTGCGTCTTGGCAAAAAGGTCAAGGCAGCTAGCTTGATATTTTCATCATTCATATAAAGAATGAGACCTTGAGTGGGAGGGTTCACCCTATTACCACATCACGGACTTAAGGAGGTGTGTCTCGTGGCTAAAAAAGTAGTTAAAGTTGTAAAATTGCAAATTCCTGCTGGAAAAGCGAATCCAGCTCCGCCAGTTGGTCCTGCATTGGGTCAAGCCGGTGTTAACATCATGGGATTCTGTAAGGAGTTTAACGCTCGTACATCTGACCAAGCTGGTCTGATCATTCCTGTAGAAATTTCGGTTTACGAAGACCGTTCATTTACATTTATCACAAAAACTCCGCCTGCTGCTGTATTGCTTAAAAAAGCGGCTGGAATTGAGTCAGGTTCTGGTGAGCCTAACCGTAATAAAGTCGCAACCGTTAAACGCGATAAAGTACGTGAAATCGCCGAAACAAAAATGCCTGACTTAAATGCGGCAGATGTTGAAGCGGCTATGCGTATGGTTGAAGGAACTGCCCGCAGTATGGGTATTGTGATCGAAGACTAATTTTTGTCTCTTTGCTGGGTTGCGAGTTTGGATCAGACAAGTTCGCAACCCTTATTCGTGGGAGGTTATTCCGCTAAAACCACTAAGGAGGAAATTTTAAAATGGCTAAAAAAGGTAAAAAATACGTCGAAGCTGCCAAGCTTGTAGAGCGTACAAAAGCTTACGACGTAAACGAAGCGATTGAGCTTGTGAAAAAAACAAACACAGCTAAATTCGATGCCACTGTTGAAGCGGCATTCCGTTTAGGTGTTGACCCTCGTAAAAACGACCAGCAAATCCGCGGTGCAGTTGTACTTCCAAACGGAACAGGCAAAACTCAGCGCGTTCTTGTTTTCGCTAAGGGCGAAAAAGCGAAAGAAGCAGAAGCTGCTGGTGCAGACTACGTAGGCGATTCTGATTACATCAACAAAATTCAGCAAGGCTGGTTTGATTTTGATGTAATCGTTGCGACTCCTGATATGATGGGTGAAGTCGGTAAAATCGGACGCGTGCTTGGACCAAAAGGTCTTATGCCAAACCCTAAAACAGGAACGGTTACTTTCGAAGTTGAAAAAGCAGTCAACGAAATCAAAGCTGGTAAAGTTGAATACCGCGTTGATAAAGCAGGAAACATCCACGTTCCAATCGGAAAAGTGTCATTCGAAGAAGGCAAGCTTGTAGAAAACTTCGCGACAATGTACGACACAATTTTGAAAGCGAAACCTGCTGCTGCTAAAGGTGTATACGTGAAAAACGTTTCTGTTACATCTACAATGGGACCTGGAATCAAAGTGGACCCATCAACTTTCAACGTAAAATAATATTGACTTTTGATAAGACGTTCTGATATAATTCAAAACGTTGTAAAAATAAAATATGTCCATTTATACCGTAGACAGTAGGTGCCCATAAGGCTTAATCTCCTACCGAGGTGTATATATATCACAGCTCTAGCGTTACGTATGCTTGTATATACAGCCTCCATGTCGAATGGAGGCTTTTTATATGGAACATGTCGTTAAAGAACGTGATCACCGAACGGTATAAGTGTTACACAGATGAATCTTACAGGAGGTGTAACCATGAGCAGCGCAATTGAAACAAAAAAAGTTGTTGTTGAAGAAATTACTTCTAAACTGAAAGAAAGTAAATCAACGATCATCGTTGACTATCGCGGCCTTAACGTAGCTGAAGTAACAGAACTTCGTAAACAGCTTCGCGAAGCTAACGTTGAGTTCAAAGTGTACAAAAACACGATGACTCGCCGTGCGGTTGAACAAGCTGAACTTGATGGTTTGAACGATTTCTTAACAGGACCGAATGCGATTGCATTCAGCACTGAAGATGTTGTCGCTCCAGCTAAAGTTCTTAACGAGTTTGCTAAAAAGCACGAAGCTCTTGAAATCAAAGCGGGCGTAATCGAAGGCAAAGTATCTACAGTTGAAGAAGTGAAAGCTCTTGCTGAACTTCCATCTCGCGAAGGCTTGCTTTCTATGTTGCTTAGCGTACTTCAAGCTCCAGTTCGCAACCTTGCTCTTGCAACTAAAGCTGTTGCAGAACAAAAGGAAGAACAAGGCGCTTAATAGCATCAGTATCTAAAAAATAAAACAAAATGGAGGAATTACAAATGGCTTTAAATATCGAAGAAATCATTGCTTCCGTTAAAGAAGCAACTGTACTTGAATTGAACGACTTAGTAAAAGCAATCGAAGAAGAATTTGGCGTAACTGCTGCTGCTCCTGTAGCTGTAGCTGGCGGAGCTGCTGCAGGCGGTGCTGCTGAAGAAAAAACTGAATTTGATCTTGTTCTTGCTGGTGCAGGAGATCAAAAAATCAAAGTTATCAAAGTTGTTCGTGAAATCACTGGTCTTGGCTTGAAAGAAGCTAAAGAACTTGTTGACAACACTCCAAAACCTCTTAAAGAAGGTATTGCGAAAGAAGAAGCTGAAGAGCTTAAAGCTAAACTTGAAGAAGTTGGCGCTTCTGTAGAAGTTAAGTAATCTTCACCTAATCTTTAGGGGAAAGCTCGCTTTTAAAAGCGGGCTTTTTCTTTGCTAATTAATTGTAGTCCCTTCCGCATAAGATACGCCATCTTGTTTCAAGATATCTGGAGAGTTCACCAACTGAGGAGGTTCTGTGATGACTGACCATTATTATTCGGAAAAACCTTCAGCAAAAAGCAGCAGATCAACGTGGGAATTTCGCTTGAGAAACCGGACGTTTACTTTTATCAGCGACAGCGGAGTTTTTTCAAAAAAAGAAGTGGACTTTGGCTCAAGGCTGCTGATTGAAGCTTTCCGGGAACCGGATACAGAAGGTGATTTTTTGGATGTAGGCTGCGGCTATGGCCCGATTGGTCTTTCGCTTGCTGCGGATTTCGAAGATCGAATGGTTCATATGATCGATGTTAATGAAAGAGCTGTCGAACTTTCGAAGGAAAACGCGTTAAATAATCAGATCGACAACACAAAGATCTATCAGAGTGATCTGTTTGCCAACGTCGAACCTGCAAAAAAATTCGCTTCTATTATTACTAATCCCCCCATACGCGCCGGGAAAAAAACTGTGCACGCCATCTTTGAAAAAAGCGCTGAACATTTGCGGCCTTCAGGAGAGCTGTGGGTCGTCATTCAGAAAAAACAAGGCGGGCCTTCTGCCATTGAAAAATTAAAAGAACTTTTTGCGGACGTTGAAGTCGTTCACAAAAAGAAAGGGTACTATATCATCAAAGCAAAAAAAGTTTGACTCGGATTTTCAGCTATGTTAATATTATAAAATGCCAATGTATATATTTTGCTGCTGTTTTTAAGAAACGCCTAGGTTTGTATAAAATATACATTTTTGGGAACACTAATAAAATCGGTATTTTGTTTTTGGATGTGGTTTTCTAAATTAGAAACCCTTTTTTCTTTTGTCTTGTAAAAGTATTTCTTACATATTTGCGGAAGAAATGCTTGTTACACATATATTACGCATGATTTGAGGGGTGAATCAGTTGACAGGTCAACTAGTTCAGTATGGACGACACCGCCAGCGCAGAAGCTATGCACGCATTAGCGAAGTGTTAGAATTACCAAATCTCATTGAAATTCAAACCTCTTCTTATCAGTGGTTTCTTGATGAGGGTCTTAGAGAGATGTTTCAAGACATATCGCCAATTGAGGATTTCACTGGTAACCTCTCTCTGGAATTTATCGACTACAGCTTGGGCGAGCCTAAGTATCCGGTAGAAGAATCAAAAGAGCGCGACGTGACCTACTCAGCTCCGCTGCGTGTTAAAGTCCGCTTAATCAACAAAGAGACCGGTGAAGTAAAGGATCAGGATGTCTTCATGGGTGATTTCCCTATTATGACAGACACTGGAACCTTTATTATCAACGGTGCGGAACGGGTCATTGTATCTCAGCTCGTTCGTTCTCCAAGTGTATATTTTAGTGGTAAAGTAGACAAAAACGGTAAGAAAGGTTTTACCGCGACTGTCATTCCAAACCGTGGCGCATGGTTAGAATACGAGACTGATGCGAAAGATGTTGTTTATGTACGCATCGATCGCACACGTAAGTTGCCGGTTACGGTTCTTTTGCGTGCTCTTGGCTTCGGATCTGACCAAGAGATCATTGATCTCATCGGTGAAAACGAGTATTTGCGCAATACGCTTGATAAAGATAATACGGAAAACACCGATAAAGCGCTTCTTGAAATCTACGAGCGTCTTCGTCCAGGAGAGCCGCCTACAGTAGAAAACGCAAAAAGCCTGCTTGATTCAAGGTTCTTTGATCCGAAAAGATATGACCTTGCAAGTGTAGGACGTTATAAAATTAATAAAAAGCTTCACATCAAAAACAGACTGTTTAATCAGCGGCTTGCTGAAACGCTGATCGATCCTGAAACAGGCGAAATTCTTGCCGAAAAAGGCGCGATTTTAGACAGAAGAACGCTTGACAAAGTCCTTCCGTACCTTGAAAACGGAATCGGTTTTAAAAAGCTGTATCCGAACGGCGGAGTTGTCGAAGATGAAGTGACGCTTCAGTCTATTAAAATCTATGCCCCGACAGATCAAGAAGGGGAGCAGACAATCAATGTGATTGGAAATGCTTATATTGAAGAAGGCGTTAAAAATATTACACCTTCTGATATTATCTCTTCCATCAGCTATTTCTTTAACCTGCTTCACGGAGTGGGCGATACCGACGATATCGACCATTTAGGAAACCGCCGTCTCCGTTCAGTGGGAGAGCTTCTGCAAAACCAATTCCGTATCGGTTTAAGCAGAATGGAGCGTGTTGTTCGTGAAAGAATGTCTATTCAAGATACAAACACGATCACGCCACAGCAGCTGATCAATATTCGCCCTGTCATCGCATCAATCAAAGAGTTTTTCGGAAGCTCGCAGCTTTCTCAGTTTATGGATCAGACGAATCCGCTTGCTGAGCTGACGCATAAGCGCCGTCTGTCAGCGCTCGGACCGGGCGGTTTGACCCGTGAGCGCGCCGGAATGGAAGTCCGTGACGTTCACTATTCCCACTACGGCCGGATGTGTCCGATTGAAACTCCTGAGGGTCCAAACATCGGTTTGATCAACTCGCTTTCTTCATTCGCGAAAGTGAACCGTTTCGGCTTCATCGAAACGCCGTATCGCCGCGTTGACCCTGAGACTGGAAAAGTAACGCCGAGAATCGATTACTTGACAGCAGATGAAGAAGACAACTATGTCGTTGCCCAGGCTAACGCACGTCTGAATGATGACGGATCTTTTGTGGATGACAGCATCGTCGCCCGTTTCAGAGGGGAGAACACCGTTGTTCCGAAAGACCGCGTCGACTATATGGACGTTTCGCCTAAACAGGTTGTCTCTGCCGCGACTGCATGTATTCCTTTCTTGGAAAACGATGACTCAAACCGCGCCCTAATGGGAGCGAACATGCAACGGCAGGCTGTACCTCTTATGCAGCCTGAATCTCCGATCGTCGGAACCGGAATGGAGTATGTATCTGCAAAAGACTCCGGTGCCGCTGTTATTTGCCGCCATCCTGGAATCGTTGAACGGGTGGAAGCGAAAAACATCTGGGTGCGCCGCTATGAAGAAGTCGACGGCCAGAAAGTCAAAGGAAACCTTGATAAATACAGCCTGCTGAAGTTTGTTCGTTCCAACCAGGGAACTTGCTACAACCAGCGTCCGATCGTAAGCGTCGGTGATGAGGTTGTAAAAGGTGAAATTTTAGCTGACGGTCCGTCTATGGAAAAAGGTGAGCTTGCCCTTGGACGCAACGTCATGGTCGGCTTTATGACATGGGATGGCTACAACTACGAGGATGCCATCATCATGAGCGAACGCCTTGTAAAAGACGACGTATACACGTCTATTCATATTGAGGAATACGAATCAGAGGCCCGGGATACAAAACTCGGACCTGAAGAAATTACACGCGATATTCCAAACGTCGGTGAAGACGCTCTTCGCAATCTCGATGAACGCGGAATTATCCGTGTCGGTGCTGAAGTAAAAGACGGAGATCTTCTTGTTGGTAAAGTAACGCCTAAAGGTGTTACAGAGCTTACTGCAGAAGAGCGCCTGCTTCACGCCATCTTCGGCGAAAAAGCGCGTGAAGTCCGCGATACGTCGCTGCGTGTGCCTCACGGAGGCGGCGGTATCATCCTTGATGTAAAAGTGTTCAACCGCGAAGACGGAGACGAACTGCCTCCGGGCGTTAACCAGCTCGTCCGCGTTTACATCGTTCAGAAACGTAAAATTTCTGAAGGGGACAAAATGGCCGGACGCCACGGGAACAAAGGTGTTATTTCGAAAATCCTTCCGGAGGAAGATATGCCGTATCTGCCTGACGGAACACCGATTGACATCATGTTAAACCCGCTGGGCGTACCATCGCGTATGAACATCGGGCAGGTGTTGGAGCTGCACCTTGGTATGGCTGCACGCCGTCTCGGTCTGCATGTCGCGTCGCCGGTATTTGACGGTGCCCGCGAAGAAGATGTGTGGGAAACGCTTGAAGAAGCCGGCATGTCAAGGGACGCAAAGACAGTCCTTTACGACGGCCGAACTGGAGAGCCGTTTGACAACCGGGTGTCTGTCGGCATCATGTACATGATCAAATTGGCTCACATGGTTGACGACAAATTGCACGCGCGTTCTACAGGTCCTTACTCACTCGTTACCCAGCAGCCTCTTGGAGGTAAAGCGCAGTTCGGTGGACAGCGTTTTGGAGAGATGGAAGTTTGGGCGCTTGAAGCTTACGGCGCAGCATATACACTTCAAGAAATCCTGACTGTTAAATCGGATGATGTCGTAGGCCGTGTGAAAACATACGAAGCCATCGTAAAAGGCGACAATGTTCCAGAACCTGGTGTTCCGGAATCGTTCAAAGTATTGATCAAAGAGCTTCAAAGCTTAGGTATGGACGTCAAAATCCTATCAAGCGACGAAGAAGAAATCGAAATGAGAGACTTGGAAGACGACGAAGACGCGAAACAAAACGAAGGGCTTTCTCTGCCGAATGATGAAGAGTCCGAAGAATTCGTTTCTGCTGACGCAGAGCGCGATGTCGTCACAAAAGAATAAACGAATTTTATACGCAAGTGACAGGGTATAACCCGAAGATAAAAAGGGAGGTAGGCCCCTTGCTGGATGTGAACAATTTTGAGTATATGAACATCGGTCTCGCTTCACCTGACAAAATCCGTTCATGGTCTTACGGAGAAGTGAAAAAGCCTGAAACAATCAACTATCGTACTTTGAAACCTGAAAAAGATGGTCTATTCTGCGAGCGCATTTTCGGTCCTCAAAAGGACTGGGAATGCCACTGCGGAAAGTACAAGCGGGTTCGTTATAAAGGCGTAGTCTGCGACCGTTGTGGAGTTGAAGTAACCCGGGCTAAAGTCCGTCGTGAGAGAATGGGGCATATCGAGCTGGCAGCCCCTGTTTCTCACATCTGGTATTTTAAAGGAATCCCGAGCCGTATGGGTCTTGTGCTGGATATGTCTCCGCGCGCATTGGAAGAAGTCATTTACTTTGCTTCTTATGTCGTAACAGATCCGGCCAATACACCGCTTGAGAAAAAACAGCTTCTTTCTGAAAAAGAGTACCGGGCGTACCTTGATAAATACGGAAATAAATTCCAGGCATCAATGGGTGCTGAAGCGATTCATAAGCTCCTTCAAGATATCGACCTCGATAAAGAAGTGGATATGCTGAAAGAAGAGCTTAAAACGTCACAAGGACAGCGCCGCACACGTGCGATCAAACGCTTGGAAGTATTGGAAGCATTCCGCAACTCCGGAAATAAGCCGTCCTGGATGATCCTCGACGTTCTTCCGGTCATTCCGCCTGAGCTGAGACCGATGGTACAGCTTGACGGTGGACGTTTTGCAACTTCCGATCTGAACGATTTGTACCGCCGTGTCATCAACCGTAACAATCGTTTAAAACGTCTTTTGGATCTTGGAGCGCCAAGCATTATCGTTCAAAACGAAAAGCGCATGCTTCAAGAAGCCGTGGACGCGCTGATCGATAACGGACGCAGAGGCCGTCCTGTTACAGGTCCGGGAAACAGACCGTTAAAATCCCTTTCTCACATGCTGAAAGGTAAACAAGGCCGTTTCCGTCAAAACCTTCTCGGTAAACGTGTTGACTACTCAGGCCGTTCGGTTATCGTCGTAGGTCCGAACCTGAAAATGTATCAATGCGGTCTTCCGAAAGAAATGGCGCTGGAACTGTTCAAGCCATTCGTCATGAAAGAGCTTGTTGAAAAAGGTCTTGCCCACAACATTAAGAGTGCGAAGCGTAAAATTGAGCGCGTTCAGCCGGAAGTCTGGGATGTCCTTGAATCAGTTATCAAAGAACACCCTGTGCTTCTCAACCGTGCACCTACGCTTCACAGATTAGGTATTCAAGCGTTTGAACCAACGCTTGTCGAAGGCCGTGCCATCCGTCTTCATCCGCTTGTATGTACGGCATACAACGCTGACTTTGACGGTGACCAAATGGCGGTTCACGTTCCTTTATCAGCAGAAGCGCAAGCTGAGGCGCGCATCTTGATGCTTGCCGCACAAAACATCCTGAACCCTAAAGACGGAAAACCGGTCGTTACGCCGTCTCAGGATATGGTGCTTGGAAACTACTATCTGACGCTAGAACGCCCAGGCGCAGTCGGCGAAGGTATGGTTTTCAAAGATACGGATGAAGCGCTTCTTGCGTATCAAAACGGATATGTTCATTTGCATACGAGAGTAGCCGTTGCGGTTAACTCCCTGAAAAATGAAACATTTACCGAAGAACAGCGTTCCAAGCTGCTCGTTACAACTGTCGGAAAACTGATCTTCAACGAGATTCTTCCGCCGTCGTTCCCATACATGAACGAACCGACGAAGAGCAACATTGAAGAAAAAACACCTGACCGTTTCTTCTTGGATTACGGTGCAGATGTTAAAGAAGCCATTAAGAACCAGGAAATCAACCAGCCGTTCAAAAAAGGCATTTTGGGTAAAATCATTGCGGAGATCTTCAAAAGATTCCATATTACAGAAACATCAAAAATGCTTGACCGCATGAAAAACCTTGGATTTAAATATTCGACAAAAGCCGGAATTACGGTCGGTGTTTCCGATATCGTCGTATTGGACGACAAACAGGAAATCCTTGAAGAAGCGCAAGGAAAAGTTGATAACGTCATGAAGCAGTTCAGACGTGGTCTGATTACTGAAGAAGAGCGTTATGAACGGGTCATTTCCATCTGGAGTGCAGCTAAAGATACGATCCAAGGCAAGCTGATGAAATCCCTGGATGAAATCAACCCGATCTACATGATGAGTGATTCCGGAGCCCGGGGTAACGCATCAAACTTTACGCAGCTTGCGGGTATGCGCGGTCTGATGGCCAACCCGGCTGGACGGATCATCGAACTTCCGATCAAGTCAAGCTTCCGCGAAGGTTTAACGGTACTCGAGTACTTTATCTCTACTCACGGTGCGCGTAAAGGTCTTGCGGATACGGCTCTGAAGACAGCCGACTCAGGTTACCTGACACGCCGTCTCGTAGACGTAGCCCAAGACGTCATCATTCGTGAGACTGACTGCGGCACAGACCGAGGTATTCTTGCCAAAGCCATCACGGAAGGCACAGAAGTGATCGAGCGTCTTGAAGAGCGTCTTGTCGGCCGATTCGCGAGAAAACCTGTTAAACATCCGGAAACAGGTGAAGTGCTTGTGGATGAAAACGAGCTGATCGACGAAGATAAAGCGCTCGAAATTGTCGAAGCAGGCATTGAAGAAGTGTGGATCCGCTCCGCATTTACATGTAATACGTCACATGGTGTATGTAAACGATGCTACGGCCGCAACCTGGCAACAGGAACCGACGTCGAAGTCGGGGAAGCAGTCGGAATCATCGCTGCCCAGTCCATTGGTGAGCCGGGTACACAGTTAACAATGCGTACCTTCCATACGGGCGGGGTTGCCGGAGACGATATTACACAAGGTTTGCCGCGTATCCAGGAATTGTTTGAAGCGCGAAACCCTAAAGGTCAAGCGACGATCTCTGAAATTGACGGTGTCGTAGCTGAAATCAATGAAGTGCGTGACAAACAGCAGGAAATCGTCGTTCAGGGCGAAGTCGAAAGCCGTTCATATACGGCGCCTTACAACGCGCGCCTGAAAGTCACTGAAGGAGAGAAAATTTCCCGTGGCCAGGTGCTGACAGAAGGTTCGGTTGATCCGAAAGAGCTTCTGAAAGTTACTGACATCACGACGGTGCAAGAATACCTCCTTCATGAAGTGCAGAAGGTTTATCGTATGCAAGGGGTTGAAATCGGGGATAAGCACGTCGAGGTTATGGTTCGCCAGATGCTTCGCAAAGTGCGTGTCATCGATGCCGGCGACACGGAAGTGCTGCCAGGCACGCTGCTCGATATTCACCAGTTTACCGAAGCGAACAAAAAAGTTCTGCTCGGAGGCAAACGCCCTGCAACAGGCCGTCCGGTGCTTCTCGGTATCACCAAAGCATCGCTTGAAACGGATTCCTTCCTGTCTGCCGCGTCATTCCAGGAAACAACACGTGTCCTGACAGATGCAGCAATCAAAGGAAAACGCGATGAGCTTCTCGGCCTGAAAGAGAATGTTATCATCGGTAAGCTTGTTCCTGCTGGAACGGGTATGCTGAACTACCGTAAAGTGAAGCCGGTATTGCAAGTCCAATCATCTGATGAAATGGTTCCGGCTGAATAAATGAAAAAATCCTAAAGAAGGATGTCACTAAAAATTGTCATCATGTGTTGACATCCTTCTTTCAGGATGATAATATAACCAAGGTGCTCAATTTAAACCTGTTACTTTGGAGGATATATGATGTCTTATGATAAAGTATCACAGGCTCAATCTATTATTATCGGTACGAAGCAGACAGTCAAAGCGCTGAAGCGCAATTCTGTTAAGGAAGTCGTCGTAGCAAAAGACGCTGATCCTTTTCTGACGTCAGATGTTATTAACCTGGCAAATGAACAAGGGATTCCCGTCTCAATGGCAGAGTCCATGAAAAAGCTCGGCAAAGCCTGCGGAATTGAAGTCGGAGCTGCAGCTGTTGCCATTATTCAATAACGTACTCGTTGTTTTTGCTTTTATGCAAAGGCATTGTTTTTTGCTTTTAAATGAACCACCTGGGTATGTGGGTTATAAAACATGATGAAGGGAGGAATTACAAAATGCCTACAATTAATCAGCTAGTCCGCAAAGGACGCGTAAGCAAAGTTGAAAATTCTAAGTCTCCAGCACTTAACAAAGGATACAACAGCTTCAAGAAAGAGCACACTAACGTATCTTCACCACAAAAACGCGGAGTATGTACCCGTGTCGGTACAATGACACCGAAGAAGCCGAACTCGGCGCTTCGTAAATATGCCCGTGTTCGTTTAACTAACGGAATCGAGGTTACGGCCTACATTCCTGGTATCGGACACAACCTGCAAGAGCACAGTGTCGTATTGATCCGCGGTGGACGTGTAAAAGACTTACCGGGGGTACGCTACCACATCGTGCGTGGCGCGCTTGATACTGCCGGAGTTGAAAACCGTGCACAAGGCCGTTCTAAATACGGTACAAAACGTCCTAAGAAAAAATAATTCCGTTTAAATACAAATAAAAGGGTTTTTAAAAGCAAGGAGTTCTGGCAATGCTGTTAAGGGCATCAGGCTTTTCGCGCCTAGCGCTGGTTTGATCCCGGCAGCTGAACCGTGAAATCCCTCTGCTTACTGTAAACCCGTAACAAGAGAAGGGAGGATAATCAGATGCCACGTAAAGGTCCTGTAGCAAAAAGAGATGTTTTACCTGATCCGCTTTATAACTCTAAACTGGTTACTCGTTTGATCAACAAAATGATGATCGACGGTAAAAAAGGTAAAGCTCAAACAATCCTATACAAGTCATTCGATATTATTAAAGAACGTACCGGCAACGATGCAATGGAGGTTTTCGAACAAGCATTGAAGAACATTATGCCAGTGCTTGAAGTTAAAGCACGCCGTGTAGGTGGTGCAAACTACCAAGTACCTGTAGAGGTTCGTCCTGAACGCCGTACGACTCTTGGACTTCGCTGGTTAGTAAACTACGCTCGTCTTCGCGGAGAAAAAACGATGGAAGAGCGTTTAGCTAACGAAATCCTTGATGCAGCTAACAACACTGGTGCAGCTGTTAAGAAACGTGAAGATACTCATAAGATGGCTGAAGCAAACAAAGCGTTCGCTCACTATCGCTGGTAATCTCACACGACAAAATATTATTCCCTAAGAAGGAAGGAGAAAAGACCCAATGGCAAGAGAGTTCTCCTTAGAAAAAACTCGTAATATCGGAATCATGGCTCACATCGATGCCGGTAAAACGACAACAACTGAACGTATCTTGTTCTACACAGGCCGTATCCATAAAATTGGTGAAACTCATGAAGGGGCTTCCCAAATGGACTGGATGGAGCAGGAACAAGAACGCGGTATCACAATCACATCCGCTGCAACAACTGCACAGTGGAAAGGTTACCGCGTAAACATCATCGACACACCAGGACACGTAGACTTCACAGTTGAGGTTGAACGTTCCCTGCGCGTACTTGATGGTGCCGTTGCCGTTCTTGACGCACAATCAGGCGTTGAGCCGCAAACTGAAACAGTTTGGCGTCAGGCAACAACTTACGGAGTACCTCGTATCGTATTTGTCAACAAGATGGACAAAACGGGTGCGGACTTCCTTTACTCTGTAGGAACTCTTAAAGACCGTCTTGAGGCGAACGCTCACGCGATCCAATTACCGATTGGTGCCGAAGACAATTTCGAAGGGATCATCGACCTTGTAGAAAACGTTGCGTACTACTATGAAGATGATCTTGGAACACGCTCTGATGCGCGTGAAATCCCTGCCGAGTACAAAGACAAAGCTGAAGAGCTTCGCGCCAGCTTGATTGAAGCTGTTGCTGAGCTTGATGAAGAGCTTATGATGAAGTACTTGGAAGGCGAAGAAATCACGGTTGACGAGCTGAAAGCGGCAATCCGCAAAGGAACTTGTAACGTGGAGTTCTATCCGGTTCTTTGTGGATCAGCTTTCAAAAACAAAGGTGTTCAATTAGTGCTTGACGCAGTTCTTGACTACCTGCCAGCTCCAACTGACGTACCGGCAATCAAAGGTACTCTGCCTGATTCTGAGGAAGAGGTTACTCGTGAGTCTTCTGACGACGCACCTTTCTCAGCGCTTGCATTTAAAGTTATGACTGACCCTTACGTTGGTAAATTGACGTTCTTCCGTGTGTACTCAGGAACACTTGATTCCGGTTCATACGTAAGAAACTCAACAAAAGGCAAACGTGAGCGCGTCGGACGTATCCTGCAAATGCACGCCAACAGCCGTGAAGAAATCTCTACTGTGTACGCAGGGGATATCGCTGCTGCTGTAGGTTTGAAAGACACGACTACAGGGGACACGCTTTGCGACGAGAAAAACCTTGTTATTCTTGAATCTATGGAATTCCCTGAGCCTGTTATCCACGTTGCAATCGAGCCTAAATCTAAGGCTGACCAAGACAAAATGTCTACTGCACTGGCTAAATTGGCTGAAGAGGATCCAACATTCCGTGCGCATACTGACCCTGAAACAGGTCAAACGATTATCGGCGGTATGGGTGAGCTTCACCTTGATATCATCGTTGACCGTATGAAACGCGAATTTAAAGTTGAAGCCAACGTTGGTGCTCCTCAAGTTGCGTATCGTGAAACATTCCGTGCGAGCGCGCAAGTTGAAGGTAAATTCGTACGTCAGTCTGGTGGACGCGGACAGTTCGGACACGTTTGGATCGAATTCTCTCCAAACGAAGAAGGAAAAGGCTTTGAGTTCGAAAACGCAATCGTCGGTGGTGTCGTTCCTCGTGAATACATTCCGGCTGTTCAAGCAGGACTTGAAGATTCACTTCAAAACGGTGTAGTCGCAGGTTACCCTGTTATCGACATCAAAGCGAAATTGTTTGACGGTTCTTACCATGACGTCGACTCAAACGAAATGGCGTTTAAAATCGCTGCTTCAATGGCGCTTAAAAACGCGGCAAGCAAGTGTAACCCGGTTATTCTTGAGCCGATCTCCAAAGTTGAAGTCGTTATCCCAGAAGAATACATGGGAGACATCATGGGTGATATTACATCACGCCGCGGTCGTGTAGAAGGTATGGAAGGACGCGGAAACGCTCAAGTCGTTCGCGCGATGGTTCCACTTTCTGAAATGTTCGGTTACGCTACGGCTCTCCGTTCAAACACACAAGGACGCGGTACGTTCACAATGGTCTTTGACCATTACGAAGAAGTGCCTAAGAGCATTGCTGATGAGATCATCAAAAAAAATCAAGGTGAATAATTGATTTTGCCTCTTCATTAAAGTATAAATACTATTGTAAGATGAGAAAGTGAAACATCGCTTTCACTTTCTATCACTCTATATAACAAAAACTAACCTTTTTAAGGAGGATTTTCAGAATGGCTAAAGAAAAATTCGACCGTTCCAAATCACATGCCAACATTGGTACAATTGGACACGTTGACCATGGTAAAACTACATTAACAGCTGCTATCACAACTGTGCTTCATAAGAAATCTGGTAAAGGTACTGCTATGGCATACGACCAAATCGACGGTGCTCCAGAAGAGCGTGAGCGCGGTATCACAATCTCTACTGCACACGTTGAGTACGAAACAGAAACTCGTCACTATGCACACGTTGACTGCCCAGGACACGCTGACTATGTTAAAAACATGATCACTGGTGCTGCGCAAATGGACGGAGCGATCCTTGTTGTATCTGCTGCTGACGGTCCAATGCCACAAACTCGTGAGCACATCCTTCTTTCTCGTAACGTAGGTGTGCCTTACATCGTAGTATTCTTGAACAAATGCGACATGGTAGACGACGAAGAGCTTCTTGAGCTAGTTGAAATGGAAGTTCGCGATCTTCTTTCTGAGTATGAGTTCCCTGGTGACGATGTACCAGTTATCAAAGGTTCTGCACTTAAAGCTCTTGAAGGTGACGCTGAATACGAAGCTAAAATCTTCGAACTGATGGATGCAGTTGACGAATACATCCCAACTCCAGAGCGCGATACTGAAAAGCCATTCATGATGCCTGTTGAGGACGTATTCTCAATCACAGGTCGTGGAACAGTTGCTACTGGACGCGTAGAGCGCGGACAAGTTAAAGTCGGTGACGAAGTTGAAATCATCGGTCTTCAAGAAGAAAACAGCAAAACAACTGTTACAGGTGTTGAAATGTTCCGTAAGCTTCTTGACTATGCAGAAGCTGGAGACAACATCGGTGCACTTCTTCGCGGTGTATCTCGTGAAGATATCCAACGTGGTCAAGTACTTGCTAAACCAGGTACAATCACTCCACATAAAAAGTTCAAAGCTGAAGTTTACGTTCTTTCTAAAGAAGAGGGTGGACGTCACACTCCATTCTTCTCTAACTACCGTCCTCAGTTCTACTTCCGTACAACTGACGTAACGGGTATCATTCAGCTTCCAGAAGGCGTAGAAATGGTTATGCCTGGAGACAACATCGAAATGACTGTTGAATTGATTTCAACAATCGCGATCGAAGACGGAACTCGCTTCTCTATCCGTGAAGGCGGACGTACAGTTGGTTCTGGCGTAGTATCTTCTATCACTGAATAATACTTATAAAATAAAAAACGAGATCCGACCGGGTCTCGTTTTTTATTTGTCCTGAAGTCCTTGATTATCCTTGCTGGAATCTGTATAATAAAAAAAGTGTGCAAAAGCCGGTAATATTCAATATTACCTTGCATCATGCCTATAAATTTTGTATAATAGTGCATGTTGGTCTTTGACTGCGATGAAGTGAGAGGTTGCTGACACACCCGGCCGCTTTGCCATGGCAAGGTGATTCAGGTTTTTCTCACGGAGAATTGTCTAATGTAAGTAGGCGAAAAGGAGGGAAAATAATGGCAAAACAAAAAATTCGTATTCGTTTAAAAGCGTATGATCATAGAATCCTTGATCAATCTGCTGAGAAGATTGTTGAAACGGCTAAACGTTCCGGAGCCAGCGTTTCTGGTCCGATTCCGTTGCCAACTGAGAAATCAGTTTACACAATCCTTCGTGCGGTGCACAAATACAAAGATTCTCGTGAGCAATTCGAAATGCGTACACATAAACGTTTGATCGACATTGTGAACCCAACACCACAAACTGTCGATGCTCTAATGCGATTAGATTTACCATCTGGTGTCGATATCGAAATTAAACTTTAATCTAAAATATAGAATGATTTTTATAGGAGGTGTGACGAATGACCAAAGGAATCTTAGGAAGAAAAATTGGTATGACGCAAGTTTTCGCAGAAAACGGTGATCTTATTCCGGTAACTGTTATCGAAGCTGCTCCTAACGTTGTACTTCAGAAGAAAACTTCTGAAAACGACGGCTATGAAGCGATTCAGATCGGTTTTGACGACAAGCGTGAGAAGCTTGCCAATAAACCAGAAAAAGGACACGTTGCAAAAGCGGAAACTGCTCCTAAGCGCTTCGTTAAAGAATTACGCGGAGTGGATATGGATGCGTATGAAGTTGGTCAGGAAGTCAAAGTTGATATTTTCTCTAACGGAGAAGTCGTAGATGTAACAGGAACATCGAAAGGTAAAGGTTTCCAAGGCGCTATCAAACGCCACGGACAATCTCGCGGACCTATGTCTCACGGTTCACGCTACCATCGCCGTCCTGGTTCAATGGGACCGGTAGACCCTAACCGTGTATTCAAAGGAAAGCTGTTGCCTGGACGTATGGGCGGAGAGCAAATCACTGTTCAAAACCTTGAAATCGTAAAAGTGGATGCAGAGCGCAACCTTCTTTTAGTTAAAGGTAACGTTCCTGGTGCGAAAAAATCATTAGTCGCTGTTAAAAGCGCTGTTAAATCTAAATAATTCTCTTAGGAAAGGAGGAAATTGATCATGCCAAAAGTAGCTTTATATAACCAAAACGGTTCTACTGCTGGTGATATCGAATTAAACGACTCTGTATTTGGAATCGAGCCAAATGAGAGCGTAGTATTCGACGCTATTCTTATGCAAAGAGCTTCCTTACGTCAAGGAACTCATAAAGTAAAAAATCGTTCGGAAGTACGTGGCGGAGGTCGCAAACCTTGGCGTCAAAAAGGTACCGGCCGTGCTCGTCAGGGATCTATCCGTTCACCGCAATGGCGCGGAGGTGGTATCGTATTCGGTCCTACACCACGCAGCTATGCATATAAATTACCGAAAAAAGTTCGCCGCTTGGCTATCAAATCAGCATTGTCTTCTAAAGTGAATGACAACAACTTGATCGTTCTTGAAGATCTTAATCTTGATGCGGTTAAAACAAAAGAAATGGCAGCTATCCTTAAAGGTCTGTCTATCGAGAAGAAAGCTTTAATCGTAACTGCGGATGCAAACGAGACAGTTGAACTATCTGCTCGTAACCTTCCAGGAGTTACTGTTGTTGAAGCTAACGGAATCAACGTCCTCGATGTTGTCGGTCATGAGAAGCTTGTGATCACGAAAGCAGCGGTTGAAAAAGTAGAGGAGGTGCTTGCATAATGAAAGATCCTCGTGATGTTCTAAAGCGCCCCGTCATTACTGAACGTTCTGCTGATTTAATGACTGAGAAAAAATATACGTTTGAAGTAGACGTAAGAGCTAACAAAACAGAAGTGAAAGACGCTGTTGAGCAAATCTTTGGAGTGAAAGTTGAAAAAGTCAACATCATGAACTACAAAGGGAAATTCAAACGTGTCGGCCGCTACTCTGGTATGACAAACAAACGCAGAAAAGCGATTGTTAAGCTTACTGAAGACAGCAAAGAAATCGAAATTTTTGAAGCTTAATCACTTGTAAAAAGAAGGAGGGAAATTCAAAATGGCGATTAAAAAGTACAAACCGACCTCTAACGGACGTCGCGGCATGACTACGTCTGATTTCGCGGAAATCACGACAGATCAGCCGGAAAAATCCTTGCTTGCCCCGCTTCACAAAAAAGGCGGACGCAACAACCAAGGTAAATTAACTGTACGTCATCAAGGCGGCGGACATAAACGCCAATACCGTATTATCGACTTCAAACGCGATAAAGATGGTATACCTGGACGCGTTGCTACAGTTGAGTACGATCCAAACCGTTCAGCTAACATTGCTCTAATTAACTATGTAGACGGAGAAAAACGCTACATCCTGGCTCCTAAGGGCCTTCAAGTAGGAACTGAAATCATGTCAGGACCAGAAGCTGACATTAAAGTAGGTAACGCACTTCCACTGATCAACATCCCTGTTGGTACAGTCGTGCACAACATTGAATTGAAACCTGGAAAAGGCGGACAGCTTGTACGTTCAGCTGGTACATCTGCTCAAGTTCTTGGTAAAGAAGGAAAATACGTTCTTGTACGTCTGAACTCCGGTGAAGTTCGCATGATTCTTTCTGCTTGCCGTGCTTCTATCGGTCAAGTAGGTAACGAACAACACGAACTGATCAATATCGGTAAAGCAGGACGTTCACGCTGGAAAGGCATCCGTCCTACAGTTCGCGGTTCTGTTATGAACCCTAACGATCACCCGCACGGTGGTGGTGAAGGACGCGCTCCGATCGGACGTAAATCACCTATGTCTCCATGGGGTAAACCAACTCTTGGATTCAAAACTCGTAAGAAAAAGAACAAATCAGATAAATTCATCGTACGTCGTCGTAAAAATAAATAACGGGGTTGTCTACGGTTCATATCGGACCGTAGTGCAATCACGAAGGGAGGTTCCAAAATGGCTCGCAGCTTAAAAAAAGGACCATTTGTCGATGATCATCTAATGACAAAAATCGAGAAATTAAATGAAGCGGATAAGAAACAAGTTGTGAAAACTTGGTCTCGCCGTTCTACTATTTTCCCGCAATTTATCGGTCACACAATCGCAGTCTATGATGGACGCAAACATGTGCCTGTTTACATCTCTGAAGATATGGTAGGTCACAAGTTGGGTGAATTCGCACCGACGCGCACTTACAAAGGTCATGCTAGTGATGACAAAAAAACAAGACGCTAATGAGAGGAGGCTTTTAAATGCAACAAGCTAAAGCTGTCGCAAGAACAGTCCGTATTGCTCCTCGTAAGGCACGTCTAGTAATGGACCTGATTCGAGGCAAGCAAGTAGGTGAAGCAGTATCGATCTTAAACCTTACGCCAAAAGCTGCTTCCCCGATTATTGAAAAAGTTTTAAAATCTGCTATCGCTAACGCTGAGCACAACTACGAAATGGATGCAAACAACCTGGTTGTTACTCAAGCTTACGTGAACGAAGGCCCTACGTTGAAAAGATTCCGTCCGCGCGCTATGGGACGTGCAAGCCAAATCAACAAACGTACGAGCCACATTACTATCGTTGTATCAGAAAAGAAGGAGGGATAACTCGTGGGTCAAAAGGTAAATCCAGTCGGTCTTCGTATTGGTGTTATACGTGATTGGGAATCTAAGTGGTACGCTGGCAAAGATTACGCTGACTTCCTTCACGAAGATCTAAAAATCCGTGAATTTATTAATCAACGCCTGTCTGACGCTTCTGTTTCTAAAGTGGAAATCGAGCGTGCGGCAAACCGTGTAAATATTACGATCCACACAGCTAAGCCTGGTATGGTTATCGGTAAAGGCGGTTCTGAAGTCGAAGCGCTTCGCAAAGCCCTTAACAGCCTTACTGGCAAGCGTGTACACATTAACATTCTTGAAATCAAAAGAGCTGATCTTGATGCTCAGCTAGTTGCTGATAACATCGCTCGTCAATTGGAAAACCGTATCTCTTTCCGTCGTGCGCAAAAGCAACAAATCCAACGCACAATGCGCGCTGGTGCACAAGGAGTTAAAACAATGGTTTCCGGTCGTCTTGGCGGTGCAGACATCGCTCGTTCTGAATACTACAGTGAAGGAACTGTTCCATTGCACACACTTCGTGCAGACATCGACTATGCTACATCTGAAGCTGACACAACTTACGGCAAGCTTGGTGTAAAAGTCTGGATCTATCGTGGAGAGGTTCTTCCTACTAAGAAGAAAACTGAGGAAGGAGGAAAATAATATGTTAATGCCAAAACGCGTTAAATATCGCAGAGAGCATCGCGGAAAAATGCGCGGCCGTGCAAAAGGCGGCTCTGAAGTGCATTTCGGTGAATACGGCATCCAGGCTCAAGAAGCTTCTTGGATTACAAACCGTCAAATCGAAGCTGCGCGTATCGCAATGACTCGTTACATGAAACGTGGCGGTAAAGTTTGGATCAAAATTTTCCCTTCTAAGCCTTATACAGCTAAGCCTCTAGAGGTTCGGATGGGTTCCGGTAAAGGTGCTCCTGAAGGATGGGTAGCTGTTGTAAAACCGGGCAAAGTTTTATTTGAAATTTCTGGTGTGTCTGAGGAAGTCGCTCGTGAAGCTCTTCGTCTTGCATCTCACAAATTGCCAATTAAAACGAAGTTCGTAAAACGTGAAGAAATTGGTGGTGAATCAAATGAAAGCTAATGAAATTCGTGACCTTACCACTGCTGAAATTGAACAAAAAGTAAAGTCTCTTAAAGAAGAACTTTTCAATCTTCGCTTTCAATTAGCGACAGGACAACTTGAAAACACTGCTCGCATTCGTGAAGTGCGCAAGTCAATCGCGCGCATGAAAACTGTGATTCGGGAAAGAGAAATTGCTGCCAACAAATAATTCCGGAGGGAGGTTCTCTAAAACATGAGCGAACGCAATCAGCGCAAAGTCTACCAAGGACGTGTTGTTTCTGACAAAATGGATAAAACCATTACTGTTGTTGTAGAAACTTACAAAAAACATTCACTCTACGGTAAACGCGTAAAGTACTCTAAAAAATTCAAAGCACATGATGAAAATAACCAAGCTAAAATCGGAGACATCGTAAAGATCATGGAAACTCGTCCATTATCTGCGACTAAACGTTTTCGTCTAGTTGAAGTTGTCGAAGAAGCTGTTATTATCTAATAAAGTTCGGAAACCTTTTTCCGAAGGGAGGTAACAAATAATGATTCAACAAGAGACTCGTTTAAAAGTAGCTGATAACTCTGGTGCCCGTGAAGTATTAACAATCAAGGTGCTTGGTGGTTCTGGACGCAAAACAGCTAACATTGGTGATGTCATTGTTTGCACGGTTAAACAAGCAACACCAGGAGGCGTTGTCAAAAAAGGTGAGGTCGTAAGAGCTGTAATCGTACGTTCTAAGAGCGGCGCGCGCAGAAATGACGGATCTTACATCAAATTCGATGAAAATGCATGTGTTATCATCCGTGACGACAAAAGCCCGCGCGGAACTCGTATCTTCGGACCTGTAGCACGTGAACTTCGTGATAACAACTTCATGAAAATTGTTTCTCTAGCTCCAGAAGTACTTTAATGATATCAATGCCGGACTAAGGAGGTGCGATCAGGATGCATGTTAAAAAAGGCGATAAAGTAATGGTTATCTCTGGTAAAGACAAAGGAAAACAAGGTGTGATCCTTGCAGCTTTCCCTAAAAAAGACCGCGTAATCGTTGAGGGTGTCAACATGGTGAAGAAGCACTCAAAGCCGACTCAAGCTAACCCTCAAGGCGGAATTTTAAATCAAGAGGCGCCAATTCATGTGTCAAACGTAATGCCGCTCGATCCTAAAACAGGTGAAGTGACTCGCGTAGGATACAAAGTGGAAAATGGCAAAAAAGTTCGTATTGCAAAAAAATCTGGGCAAGTTCTAGATAACTAGTAATAAAGGAAGGGAGGTCTATCTCATGAACCGCCTTAAAGAAAAGTACAATAAAGACATTACACCTGCATTAATGAAAAAGTTCGAATACAAATCTGTGATGCAAGTGCCTAAAATTGAAAAAATCGTAATCAACATGGGTGTTGGTGACGCTGTTCAAAACGCTAAAGCTATCGATAGCGCTGTTGAAGAACTAACGTTTATCGCTGGTCAGAAACCTGTCGTTACTCGTGCGAAGAAATCTATTGCTGGATTCCGTCTTCGTGAAGGAATGCCAATCGGTGCGAAAGTAACTCTTCGCGGAGAGCGCATGTACGATTTCCTTGATAAACTAATTTCTGTTTCTTTACCACGTGTTCGTGACTTCCGCGGAATTTCAAAAAAATCTTTTGACGGTCGCGGAAACTACACACTAGGAATCAAAGAACAGCTGATCTTCCCTGAAATTGACTATGATAAGGTAACTAAAGTTCGCGGTATGGACATCGTTATCGTAACGACTGCCAACACTGATGAAGAAGCTCGTGAACTGTTAACTCAATTAGGTATGCCATTCCAGAAATAATCAATGAAAGGGAGGCGAAATCGTGGCTAAAAAGTCAATGATTGCGAAACAAAAACGCACACCGAAGTTTAAAGTACAAGAGTACACTCGCTGCGAACGCTGCGGCCGTCCGCACTCTGTTATTCGTAAATTTAAACTTTGCCGTATTTGTTTCCGTGAACTTGCATATAAAGGACAAATTCCTGGCGTTAAAAAAGCCAGCTGGTAATCCCCGTTTATGGGAAGGAGGTTATTAAATAATGGTTATGACAGATCCGATTGCAGATATGCTGACTCGAATTCGTAATGCAAACATGGTACGTCATGAGAAGCTCGAAATTCCTGCTTCGAAGTTGAAAAGAGAAATCGCTGAAATCTTGAAAAGAGAAGGTTTCATCCGTGACGTAGAATTCATTGAAGATAACAAGCAAGGTATCATCCGTGTTTTCTTGAAATACGGACAAAACAACGAGCGTGTCATCACTGGCCTTAAGAGAATCAGCAAACCAGGTCTGCGCGTTTACGCTAAGTCAAACGAAGTGCCTCGCGTACTGAACGGACTTGGAATCGCAATTCTTTCTACATCACAAGGTGTGTTAACAGATAAAGAAGCCCGCGCTAAACAGGCTGGCGGAGAAGTATTAGCATACGTTTGGTAAGAAGTTTAACATGAATGGAGGTGTTTGGTATGTCTCGTGTAGGTAAGAAGCTACTTGAGATTCCTTCAGGCGTTACAGTTACTCTGAACGACAACACTGTAACCGTGAAAGGACCAAAAGGAGAATTAACTCGTACGTTTCATCCTGATATGAAGATTAAAATTGAGGACAATGTACTTACTGTAGAGCGTCCTTCAGATAATAAAGAACACCGTGCGCTGCATGGCACAACTCGCAGCATTATCGGAAACATGGTTGAAGGTGTATCTAAAGGTTTTGAAAGAGGTTTGGAATTAGTCGGTGTCGGTTACCGTGCTTCTAAATCCGGAAACAAACTTGTTTTGAACGTTGGATACTCTCACCCTGTAGAAATCGTTCCTGAAAACGGAATTGAAATCGAAGTTCCATCTCAAACAAAAGTGGTTGTAAAAGGTACAGATAAAGAGCGTGTTGGAGCTACTGCTGCAAACATTCGCGCTGTACGTTCTCCAGAACCTTACAAAGGCAAAGGGATCCGCTATGAAGGAGAAATGGTTCGTCGTAAAGAAGGTAAATCTGCTAAGTAAAACCGCTTAATGTGAGAAAGGAGTGACCCAGATGATTACGAAAACAAGCAAGAATGCTGCACGTCTTAAAAGACACGGTCGTGTTCGCGCGAAGCTTTCAGGAACCCCTGAGAGACCTCGTCTAAATGTTTTCCGTTCAAACAAACATATTTACGCACAAGTGATCGATGACGTGAACGGTGTTACACTTGTGAGTGCATCAACTCTTGATAAAGACTTTAACGCTGAAAATGGCAGCGATACGTCTGCGGCTGCAAAAGTTGGCGAGCTTGTTGCAAAACGCGCTTCTGAAAAAGGTATTACAAATGTCGTGTTCGACCGTGGCGGTTACCTTTATCATGGACGTGTAAAAGCATTGGCTGATGCTGCACGCGAAGCTGGATTAGAATTTTAATAAAAGAAGGAGGGACATATGAATATGCGTCGTATTGACCCAAGCAAATTAGAGTTAGAAGAACGCTTAGTTACCGTTAACCGCGTAGCGAAAGTTGTTAAAGGTGGTCGTCGTTTCCGCTTCGCAGCTCTAGTCGTTGTCGGTGACAAAAACGGACACGTAGGATTCGGTACTGGTAAAGCACAAGAAGTACCAGAAGCGATCCGCAAAGCTGTTGAAGATGCGAAAAAGAATTTGATCGAAGTACCAATGGTTGGAACTACAATTCCACACGAAATCATCGGACGTTTCGGTGCAGGAAACATCTTGTTAAAACCTGCTTCTGAAGGTACGGGAGTTATCGCTGGAGGCCCAGTACGTGCGGTACTTGAGCTTGCAGGTGTAGCTGATATCCTTTCTAAGTCTTTAGGTTCTAACACACCGATCAACATGATCCGTGCAACAGTCCAAGGTTTAAGCGAGCTGAAACGCGCTGAGGACGTTGCGAAGCTTCGTGGAAAATCTGTAGAAGAACTGTTAGGATAAGGAGGGAACATTAATGGCTAAATTAGAAATTACCCTCAAACGCAGTGTAATCGGACGCCCGGAAGATCAGCGTATTACTGTAAGAACGCTCGGTTTAAAGAAAACAAACCAAACTGTCGTTCATGAAGACAACGCTGCAATCCGCGGTATGGTTAACAAAGTATCTCATTTAGTTTCTGTTAAAGAACTTTAAAAATAAACGATAGGCTAAGGAGGTGTCCAAATGAAACTTCATGAATTAAAGCCCGCAGAAGGTTCACGTAAAACGCGCAACCGCGTAGGTCGTGGTATTGGTTCTGGTAACGGTAAAACAGCAGGTAAAGGTCATAAAGGTCAAAACGCTCGTTCTGGCGGCGGTGTACGTCCTGGATTCGAGGGTGGACAAATGCCTTTGTTCCAACGTCTTCCTAAACGCGGTTTCACAAACATCAACCGCAAGGATTTCGCTGTAGTCAACCTAGACAAACTCAACAGCTTTGCAGAAGGGACGGAAGTTACTCCTGAACTTCTTTTAGAAACAGGTGTAATCAGCAAGTTGAAATCTGGAGTGAAAATTCTTGGCGACGGTCAATTAGAAAAGAAATTAACTGTTAAAGCCAATAAATTCTCCGCTTCTGCTAAACAAGCAATTGAGGCTGCTGGCGGTACAGCTGAGGTGATCTAACTTGTTTAAGACAATCTCCAATTTTATGCGTGTGAAGGATATTCGGAATAAGATTATCTTCACTCTTTTAATGCTTATCGTCTTTCGTCTCGGTTCGTTCATTCCTGTGCCGCATGTAAACACAGAAGTTTTAAAGGCACAGGATCAAATGAGCGTATTTGGGATTCTAAACACATTTGGCGGCGGTGCATTGTTCAACTTCTCCATTCTTGCGATGGGAATCATGCCTTACATCACAGCTTCAATCATCATTCAGCTCCTGCAGATGGATGTTGTGCCGAAGTTTACCGAATGGTCTAAGCAAGGAGAAGTTGGTCGCCGAAAACTAGCACAGTTCACAAGGTACTTCACAATCGTTCTTGGATTTATCCAGGCTTTAGGTATGTCTTACGGGTTTAACAACATGGCCGGCGGCGCGTTGATTACAAACCCTGGAGTCGGTACTTATTTGCTTATTGCGGTTGTACTAACTGCTGGAACTGCTTTTTTAATGTGGCTGGGAGAACAAATTACGTCTCATGGAGTTGGTAACGGAATATCCATTATCATCTTCGCCGGTATCGTTGCCGGCATTCCGCAGACGATTAATCAGATCTACGCTCAGCAGTTTGTAGATGCTGGAGATCAGTTATTCTTGCAAATCATAAAGGTTGTCGTTATATTGGTTGCGATTTTGGCGATTGTCGTTGGCGTTATTTTCATCCAACAGGCAGTTAGAAAAATCTCAATTCAATATGCGAAAGGTTCAGGCCGTTCACCGGTTCCTGGCGGCCAGTCTACACACTTGCCGCTGAAGGTTAACCCGGCGGGAGTTATTCCGGTTATCTTTGCAGTAGCATTTATCACCACTCCGCGGACCGTGGCAACATTTTTTGGTACCAATGACGTCACGAATTGGATTCAAAAAACGTTTGATTACACGCATCCGGTCGGAATGGGAGTTTATGCGGCGTTGATCATCGCCTTTACCTATTTCTATGCATTTGTGCAGGTAAACCCTGAGCAAATGGCCGATAATCTTAAAAAACAAGGTGGCTATATTCCGGGAGTTCGTCCAGGAAAAATGACTCAAGATAGAATTACGAGCATTTTGTATCGACTTACATTTGTAGGCTCCATATTCTTGGCCGTGATTGCCATTCTTCCTGTCTTGTTCGTTAATATTGCTGGGCTGCCTTCATCTGCACAAATTGGTGGAACAAGTTTGCTGATTGTCATCGGGGTTGCACTTGAAACAATGAAGCAGCTTGAAAGCCAGCTGGTAAAACGAAACTATCGTGGATTTATGAAGCACTAGAGGAAATGGGGCGCGCCCATTCCCTCTAAAATAGAGAGGACGGGGAATCCGAAATGAACTTAGTCTTAATGGGACTGCCTGGGGCCGGTAAAGGGACACAGGCTGAACGGATTGTTGAAGATTTTGGGATACCTCATATCTCAACAGGAGACATGTTCCGCGCTGCGATGAAAGAAGAAACGGATCTGGGACTCGAAGCCAAATCATACATTGATAAAGGTGAGCTTGTTCCGGATGAAGTGACAATTGGTATTGTCAGGGAGAGACTTGGCAAGAATGATTGTGACGGAGGTTTTCTTCTGGACGGATTTCCGAGAACAGTCGCTCAAGCTGAAGCACTTGAGGAAATTCTTAAAGGACTTGGCAAGTCGATTGACCATGTCATCAACATTCAAGTCGATAAAGATGCATTGATGGAACGTCTGACAGGACGCAGAATCTGCAGAAACTGCGGTGCAACTTATCATTTAGTCTTTAATCCGCCTGCGAAAGAAAATGTATGCGACAAGTGTGGAGGAGAGCTTTATCAGCGTGAAGACGATAATGAAGCTACTGTATCTACACGGTTAGAGGTCAACATGAAGCAAACCCAGCCTTTACTCGATTTCTATGCGGATAAAGGATATCTCGTAAACATTGACGGGCAGAAGCACATCAATGAAGTTTACGCTGATATAAAGGAGCTTCTCGGAGGCCTGGACAAATGATTATTTGTAAAACTCCCCGAGAAATCGAAATCATGCGGGAAGCCGGAAGAATTGTCGCTTTAACTCATCAGGAGCTGAAAAAGCACATTAAACCCGGCATCTCGACAAAAGAACTGGATCAAATTGCCGAACGTTTTATTACAAAGCAAGGTGCAATCCCGTCTTTTAAAGGGTATAATGGTTTTCGCGGGAGCATTTGCGTTTCGGTCAACGAAGAACTCGTGCACGGTATTCCGGGAAAACGGGTCCTTCGCGACGGAGACATCATCAGCATCGATATCGGTGCGAAGCTGAACGGTTATCATGGTGACTCTGCATGGACTTATCCAGTGGGTACGATTAGCGATGATGATCAAAAGCTGCTGGATGTGACAGAGGAGTCTTTATATAGAGGCTTGAAGGAAGCAAAACCGGGAGAACGTTTGTCGAATATTTCCCACGCAATTCAAACGTATGTCGAAAGCGAACAATTTTCAGTCGTCAGGGAATATGTAGGACACGGGGTAGGGCAGGATCTTCATGAGGATCCGCAAATTCCTCACTACGGTCCGCCGAACAAAGGCCCGCGTTTAAAGCCTGGCATGGTCCTGGCCATTGAGCCGATGGTCAATGCAGGCACACGCTATGTCAAAACATTGGCTGACAACTGGACGGTTGTAACTGTGGACGGGAAGAAGTGTGCTCACTTTGAACACACGATTGCCATAACGGAAGCCGGTTTTGAGATACTGACAAAAGCCTAGGTGAAATGAGATGTATCGGAAAACACCTGAAATTGGACAGTTCGTACGCATAGCAAGAGGCCGCGAAATGAACCAATACGCAGTTGTTATTGATATAGTCGATCATCATCATGTGCTGGTAGCAGACGGAGAAAAGCGTAAATTTCATTCTCCTAAGAAAAAGAATATCAATCATTTAACCTTTTATGATTGCGTATCTCCGGAAGTTCAGAACAGTATAAACGAAACAGGGCGTGTGACAAACGGAAAATTGAGATTTTCTCTTTTGAAATTTGTCAGAGAGCAAGTTACTGATTTGAAGAAGGGAGAACACTTGAATGGCGAAAGACGATGTAATTGAAGTGGAAGGTACTGTAGTCGAAACGCTGCCAAACGCAATGTTCAAAGTTGAACTTGAGAATGGCCATACGGTTTTGGCTCACGTATCTGGTAAAATCCGCATGCACTTCATTCGCATTTTACCTGGAGACAAAGTTACGGTAGAATTATCTCCATATGACTTAACTCGTGGTAGAATTACGTACCGTTACAAATAAAGCACTCCGGAAATTGAAGGAGGTTGGAAACACATGAAAGTGAGACCATCAGTTAAACCGATCTGTGAAAAATGTAAGGTCATTCGCAGAAAAGGAAAAGTAATGGTGATCTGTGAAAATCCAAAGCATAAACAAAAACAAGGATAATTTTTAAGGAGGTGCGAGAGAGATGGCTCGTATTGCTGGTGTAGATATCCCACGTGATAAACGTGTTGTTATTTCATTAACATACATCTTTGGAATCGGTCGTACAACGGCTCAGCAAATCTTAAAAGAAGCTGGAGTTTCTGAAGATACTCGCGTTCGTGATTTGACTGAAGAAGAACTTGGTAAAATCCGTGACGTGATTGACAAATTGAAAGTTGAAGGTGACCTTCGCCGTGAAGTGTCTCTTAACATCAAACGTCTGATCGAAATCGGAAGCTACCGCGGAATTCGTCATCGTCGCGGATTGCCTGTTCGCGGTCAAAATACTAAAAATAACGCGCGTACTCGTAAAGGTCCGCGTCGTACTGTAGCTAACAAGAAAAAATAAGCAAGGGAGGTAATTAAACAATGGCTGCTGCTCGTAAAACAAACACGCGTAAACGCCGCGTGAAAAAGAATATTGAATCTGGAATTGCTCATATCCGTTCAACTTTCAACAACACGATTGTTACTATCACAGATGTTCATGGTAATGCTCTTTCTTGGTCAAGCGCCGGATCTCTTGGATTTAAAGGTTCTAAAAAATCCACTCCGTTCGCTGCGCAAATGGCCGCTGAAACAGCTGCTAAAGGTTCTATCGAACATGGACTTAAAACTCTTGAAGTTACTGTAAAAGGACCTGGTTCTGGCCGTGAAGCTGCAATTCGTGCACTTCAAGCTGCTGGACTGGAAGTTACAGCAATCAGAGACGTAACGCCTGTTCCTCATAACGGATGCCGTCCGCCAAAACGTCGCCGCGTGTAATTTGTTTGTATAGATTTTGTGTCCCTGTCAATAATGGGTTATGATACAGTTAATTTATAAAACGAATGCACACTCGTTGCCTGAGCACATACGGGACTAAACAATGGGGAATTTCGGATAGAATCAGAGAAATTCTTTCCGGGGTTTCGACGTTTTGAAGGAGGGTTTTATGAAATGATCGAGATTGAAAAACCAAAAATCGAAACGGTTGAAATCAGCGACGATGCCAAGTATGGTAAATTTGTCGTAGAGCCACTTGAGCGTGGATATGGTACAACTTTGGGTAACTCCTTACGTCGTATCCTTTTATCCTCACTCCCTGGTGCCGCTGTAACATCGATCCAAATAGATGGTGTACTGCATGAATTCTCGACGATCGAAGGCGTCGTTGAAGATGTTACAACGATTATCTTAAACATTAAAAAACTTGCACTGAAAATCTACTCTGAAGAAGAGAAGACGCTTGAGATTGATGTACAGGGTGAAGGAGTTGTAACAGCTGCTGATATTACCCACGACAGTGATGTTGAGATTTTGAATCCTGATCTTCACATTGCGACTCTTGGCCAAAATGCGAGTTTTCGAGTTCGCTTAACCGCTCAAAGAGGTCGCGGGTATACACCAGCTGACTCGAATAAGAGAGACGATCAGCCAATTGGGGTCATCCCGATTGATTCCATCTTTACACCTGTTTCTCGTGTAACATATCAAGTTGAGAATACTCGTGTGGGTCAGATTACAAACTATGACAAACTTACGCTTGACGTATGGACAGATGGAAGCACTGGACCAAAAGAAGCAATTGCGCTTGGTTCAAAGATTTTGACTGAACACCTTAATATTTTTGTCGGTTTGACCGACGAAGCTCAGCATGCTGAAATCATGGTTGAAAAAGAAGAGGACCAAAAAGAAAAAGTTCTTGAAATGACTATTGAAGAGCTCGATCTTTCAGTCCGTTCTTACAACTGCTTGAAGCGTGCGGGAATCAATACAGTTCAAGAACTTGCGAACAAAACTGAAGAAGATATGATGAAAGTTCGCAACCTGGGTCGCAAGTCGCTTGAAGAAGTAAAAGCGAAACTTGAAGAACTTGGACTTGGCCTTCGCAAAGACGATTGACTAGTTTCCATGTGAACTAGGATTTTCGTGTGTTTTTTATTTCAGATCGAGTATTTCAATAAAGGAGGGGACACCACATGTCATACAGAAAACTAGGACGCACTAGTGCACAGCGTAAAGCAATGCTGCGTGATCTTACAACAGACTTGATCATCAACGAGAGAATCGAAACAACAGAAGCTCGCGCGAAAGAACTTCGCTCTGTTGTAGAAAAAATGATTACACTTGGCAAGCGCGGAGATTTACACGCACGCCGCCAAGCAGCTGCATACATCCGCAATGAGGTTGCAGATGCAGAGAAAGACCAAGATGCACTCCAAAAACTTTTCTCTGATGTAGCACCTCGTTATGAAGAGCGCCAAGGCGGATACACACGTATTATGAAGCTTGGTCCTCGCCGTGGTGACGGAGCACCAATGGCTATCATCGAATTGGTTTAATCACATATTTTGTGTGTCTAAAGAAGGGCGGGACAGTTTTTAACTGGATCTATGCCCTTTTTTTAGATACCGGGGAATTTTCTATGATAAAAGAATAGTCAGAAAAGCAGAGCTTTAGAGGAGAGGAGGCCGGACGGGCAAATGAATCAAGATCGATTAATCGCTGCAGAGGATATCACGTTTCGCTACCAGAAAGATGCGGACAGGCCTGCGCTTGATCATGTATCTTTCCATGTGTCGAAAGGAGAATGGCTTGCGATCGTAGGTCACAACGGCTCAGGGAAGTCGACGCTCGCCCGTGCTTTAAACGGACTGATCCTGCCTGACGAAGGATCGATTGATGTCGGCGGTATTCAGCTGACGGAAGAGACGGTCTGGGATGTCCGAAAAAAAATCGGCATGGTGTTTCAAAATCCGGATAACCAATTTGTCGGGACAACCGTCCGCGATGATGTGGCTTTTGGTTTAGAAAACAACGGAGTTCCAAGAGAAGACATGGTGGAAAGGGTGGATTGGGCCGTTCAACAGGTGAACATGCAAGAATTTCTCGATCAAGAGCCGCACCATCTCTCTGGAGGGCAAAAGCAGCGTGTTGCGATTGCGGGAGTGCTTGCCGCCCGTCCTGACATCATGATTCTCGACGAGGCGACTTCCATGCTCGACCCGATGGGACGGGAAGAAGTGCTGGATACGGTCAGAAGGCTGAAAGACCAGGGAATGGTTACGGTCATTTCAATTACACATGACTTAAACGAAGCTGCTAAGGCCGACCGGATCATCGTCATGAACGGCGGAAGAAAATTTGCCGAAGGCACGCCGCAGGAAGTCTTTCGTCTGAATCAAGACCTGATAAAAATCGGGCTTGATTTGCCTTTTTCTTTTCAGCTCAGCCAAATGCTGAAGGAAAGCGGTCTGGCTTTGAAAGGCGATCATCTGACACAAGAAGGATTGGTGAATGAGCTATGGACATTGAAATCAAAGATGTAGAGCACCGATACCAGATGAAAACGCCTTTTGAACGCCTTGCGATCTATGATGTAAACGCCGTGATTAAAGAAGGAAGCTATGTCGCAGTGATCGGCCATACAGGATCGGGAAAATCGACATTGCTTCAGCACCTGAACGGGCTTTTAAAACCGACAAAAGGACAGATACGCCTCGGCGGGGACGTTCTTGAAGCAGGCAAAAAGAATAAACACTTAAAAGCTTTGCGGAAAAAGGTCGGGATTGTCTTTCAGTTTCCTGAACATCAGCTGTTTGAAGAAACAATTTTAAAGGACATTTCATTCGGCCCGATCAATTTCGGCATGAGCCGGGAGAAGGCGGAAGAAAAGGCGAGGGAAATGCTGAAGCTTGTAGGTTTGGATGAGGAGCTGTCCGACAGGTCCCCGTTTGAACTAAGCGGCGGGCAAATGCGCCGCGTGGCCATTGCGGGAGTGCTGGCGATGGAGCCGGAGGTTCTCGTCCTCGATGAACCGACGGCAGGGCTCGACCCAAGAGGCCGCAAAGAGATCATGGACATGTTCTACAGCCTCCATAAGCAGAGGAATCTGACGACGATTCTCGTCACCCACAGTATGGAAGATGCGGCGGCGTATGCAGATGAACTGATTGTGATGCATAAAGGCACGGTCAAAGCAAAAGGGACGCCGCGGGAGCTTTTTTCAAGGAAAGACGATATCGCTGCCTTTGGGCTTGATTTGCCGGAAACGATTAAATTCCAAAAACGTCTTGAAGAAACGCTGGGCATTACGTTCAAAGCGCCGATCTTGACGATTGAAGAAGCAGCCTCCGAAATTAAAGCTCTTTTTCAGGAGGAAAATGCCCTATGATGGACAATATCATTATCGGCAAATATGTACCCGGGACATCGATCATTCACCGGCTTGATCCGCGTACAAAGCTGTTAACCATTTTCCTTTTTGTCTTTATCGTTTTTTTCGCGAATAATACGGAAACATATGCACTGCTCGGCCTGTTTACGGTCGCAGCCGCAGCTTTGTCGGGCGTTCCGGTGCGATTCCTTTTAAAAGGGATGAAGCCCGTGTTCTGGATTGTGCTGTTTACGTTTCTGCTTCATATTTTTATGACAAGGGAAGGGCCGCTTCTCGCCGATCTCGGCTTGTTTAAAATTTATGAGCAAGGGCTTGTTCAAGGGATTTTTATTTCGCTGCGCTTTGTTTACCTCATCATGATCACAACGATTTTAACATTGACGACGACTCCAATCGAAGTGACCGATGGTTTGGAGCATTTGCTCGGTCCGTTTAAAAAATTAAAGCTTCCCGTTCATGAACTCGCTCTCATGATGTCCATCTCCCTCAGATTTATACCGACTCTGCTCGAAGAGACGGATAAGATCATGAAAGCGCAAATGGCAAGAGGCGTTGATTTTACGAACGGCCCGGTCAAAGAACGTGTCAAAGCGATCGTTCCTCTTCTTGTTCCGCTGTTTGTCAGTGCCTTTAAAAGAGCCGAAGAGCTTGCAACTGCGATGGAGGCGCGAGGATACAGGGGAGGGGAAGGCCGTACAAAATACAGGCAGCTGACGTGGAAATGGAAGGATACTTCCGTGCTCCTCATTTTAGCTGGTCTTGGCGTATTGCTAATTTTATTGCGGACTTAGGTGATAGACGATGAGAATGAAGTGTACGATTTCATATGACGGACACCTTTTTTACGGCTACCAAGTGCAGCCTGGTCAAAGAACAGTGCAGGATGAGCTTGAAAAAGCGCTGCAAACGCTCCATAAAGCGAAGGAGCGTATTCCTGTCGTTTCATCCGGGCGCACCGACAGCGGCGTCCACGCGGTCGGACAGACGATTCATTTTGACAGTCCGCTATCCATCCCTGAGGCGAAATGGCCGTATGCTTTGAATGCCCTGCTGCCTGATGATATATCGGTCCACAATGCGGAAGCTGTCGATGATCAATTTCATGCGAGGTTTTCTGCAAAAAGAAAAGAATACCGGTATATGATTTACAGGGGCAGACATCCGGACGTTTTTAAACGCCACTATGCATACCATGTTCCGTATGACCTTGATATGGAAAAAGTCCAAGAAGCCTCCCGCTTTCTGGTTGGAACCCATGATTTCACAAGCTTTTGTGCAACCAAAACCGAAGTGAAGGACAAAGTTAGAACGGTCTATGAACTCGAATGGTCTGACACAGGGGACGGACTGCAGATGAGGATTGTGGGCAGCGGATTTTTGTATAACATGGTTAGAATCATTGCCGGCACGCTTCTTGATGTAGGAACCGGAAAATTTTCCCCTGGAGACATTGAAAAGATGATTCTTGCCAGAAGCCGCGATGCCGCAGGGCGCACTGCACCGGCGCACGGCTTGTATTTATGGCGTGTTATCTATGACAACTAAACCAGGTGTAACATTTTCTTGACAGAGAGTACAGAAAGTTATAAGATATCATATGGTATGTATTTCAACCCCACGATAAGCCCCGGAAACTTATTGTGTTTTGAAATAGAACGTAATTGAAGTTTATTGAAAATGGCAGATTTATTTAGGAGGGAAATTTAATGCGTACAACACCTATGGCTAACGCAAGTAATATTGAACGCAAGTGGTTAGTTGTTGATGCTGCTGGCAAGACGCTAGGACGTCTTTCTACAGAAGTTGCATCTATCCTTCGCGGAAAACATAAACCAACTTACACACCACACGTTGACACTGGAGATCATGTGATCATCATCAACGCTGAAAAAATCGAGTTAACTGGTAAAAAGTTAACGGACAAAATCTACTACCGTCACACTCAACATCCAGGCGGTTTAAAATCAAGAACTGCTCTTGAAATGCGTACAAACTACCCTGAGAAAATGCTTGAACTTGCGATCAAAGGCATGCTTCCAAAAGGTTCTCTAGGTCGTCAAATGTTCAAAAAATTGAACGTATACCGTGGTTCTGAGCATCCACACCAAGCACAAAAACCTGAAGTTTACGAACTTCGCGGTTAATTAAAAAGGAGGTTACCAATTTGGCACAGGTTCAATATTACGGTACTGGCCGTCGTAAAAGCTCTGTAGCGCGTGTGCGTTTAGTTCCAGGAGAAGGCCGTATCATCGTGAATAATCGTGAAATTAGCGAGCACATCCCATCTGCAGCTCTAATCGAAGATATCAAACAACCATTAAATTTGACTGAAACAGCTGGTACTTATGACGTTTTAGTAAACGTTCATGGAGGCGGCTTATCCGGTCAATCCGGAGCAATCCGTCACGGTATCGCCCGCGCTTTGCTTGAAGCAGATCCGGAATACCGTTCAACTCTAAAACGTGCCGGTCTACTGACTCGTGACGCACGTATGAAAGAACGTAAAAAATACGGACTTAAAGGCGCACGCCGTGCACCTCAGTTCTCAAAACGTTAATTTATGGCGTTTCAAAGGCTCTCAAGACTTTTGTCTTGGGGGTCTTTTTTATTGCTGCCGTCCTACATATGAAGCGGATACCGGAACACGGTTCATCTCCCGCGCCCAGACGGATATTTGTCCGATGTGATGTATCTCATGGGCGATCAAATGCCTTAAAATGTCGCCTTGTGTATAGGTATCTTCTTCTGCCCAAGACGTTTTGACAGGCTTTTGTTCGGCTGTGCTGGAAAAATGAAAAACCACACTCTCAACCTCGGAACGATACGCTTCAGAAAACTTGATAATGTGCTGAATCGACGGGTAGTCGGAAAACTCGGGAGTGAAGTCCGGCTTGTCTAAAATGGCATACATCCAGCTCACCTCAACATCGACAATATGAAACAAGTTTTTCAAAATGCTTTCCATACCGCTTGAACGCTTCTTTTCGATTTCCTCCGGCTGCTGCTTCAGGCACCAGTCAAACCATTCATCACGAACTTGCCAATTATACTGAAACAAACCTTTCATCTCATGCTCACCTCTCCTAATATGTTCGGCTTTTCGCTCTGTTTCCCTTCCCGGATTGCCAAGGATACACATTCATGATGTAATTAGTCTTACAAAGCATGAAGGAGAGAAAAGATGATTCAAACAATGATGAAACAGTTGCATACTGAATTAAAACAACATTTCCGTCCGTTTTTGAATCCTCCTGCAACAGAGGAAGACATTCAAAAAGCTGAAAATGAAATGGAAGCTACGTTTCCTGAAGAGCTCAGGGCGCTTTATCTTACCCATAATGGTGAAAAAGAATCGGGCCCCGGATTATTTTTCGGACTTCCTTTTCTTTCCTTGCAAGAAATGCTCACAGAGTGGCGAATATGGAAGGGGCTTGAAGGAGATGGAGAATTGGAAGAGATCGATGCATATTCGGTTCCGCCGTGTTGGATTAAAGAAAAATATGTGAACCGCCGATGGATTCCGATTAGCAGGGATTACGGAGGAAATCATATTGGTGTAGACCTTGATCCTGATCAGGAGGGGCAAGCTGGACAAGTAATCAATTTCGGGCGTGACGAAGAAATAAAGTATGTGATTGCTCATCATGTGACAGATTTACTGATCCATATAACAAATACGCTCAAAAATGGTCATTATACAATTGATGAATATGATGATGCTGTCAGCTGGAGCTACGGCAAAGAGGAAGAGCTTCATTTCCTGGATGCCATCCGTTCTATGGAACTTCCGGTGTTGCATGCAAGACCGCAGGAAGCCAATCTTGAACATACGGACCGATGGCTTCGTCAGCTGGACGATCGCTGGACTGCGATTGTGGAAACGATGGCTGAAAGTCCAAAGGCATTTTGTAACAAGATAAAGCTGCGTTTAGCGGGCAGGGAGCTGACACACATTAAACCGCTATCAATCTGTACGGATATGAGGGAATTAAATATAAGTGCAAATCGTATTCATGATTTAATGCCTTTGCAAAGCATGATCTTTTTGAAAAAGCTTTATCTTGGAAATAACCCGGTAGCAGATTTAAAGCCAATCGCTCAATTGAAACATCTGCAGTATTTAAATGTGGAGAAAACATGCGTGATCGATTTGTCTCCGCTTGCGGATTTATCATCTTTGAGAGGATTGGATATGACAGATATTCAAGCTGCAGAATACGCGCCGCTCAGTCACTGTAAAAACCTTGAGTTTTTAAAGGTAGATGTTTGTAACGAAAAGCAAATAAACGATATTTCTCAAATCAGCACGTTGAAACGATTACATATACGCGGAGATGAACATGTATCCGAAGAAGAGATAAAAGCGATAGCAGGTTTGAAAACATTAAGGTCTTTAACGGTTGAAAATATTACGTTAGAAAACGTTGATTTCTTAGGCACGATTCATACGCTTCAAACACTAAAACTTATAAATTCGTCCGTTAAAGACGGAACCGTTCTTGCCGGCCTGGAACATCTGAAAAGACTGGAATTGGATGGTTCTGAAATCGTAAACCTTAAAGTGGTGGCCCAATCTCCTTCGTTAGAGGAGTTTACCGGTTCTTTTGACCAATTTTATGTATTGAAGGACATATGCAAGAAAAAAGTGGATTTCTCTAAAGTAATTGGCGATATGTCTGAAGAAGAAGAGGAGATATGGAGCAGCTATGTGAGTGAATAGCTTTTCATCTCACGGCTCCTAATATTTTCGGCTTCTTCCTCCGTTTCCCTTCCTTAGAAAAGCATGATTTCCGGCTCCTGACTGCACAATACAAGGTAAAAAGGAGGCGGTTCTATGGGGACGGTTGTATCTTTTAATAATGAAAAACAAAAGAAGCAGATCAATTTGGAAAAAAAGCTTCTGCGCGAACTGTCTTTGGAAAAAATGCTGAATTCTGCGGAGGAATGCTTTGCTCCTCTTTTTCACTTTTTTTCTAAGCACACGGATATTTTGTATGACGGCTGCATCGATTTTGCCATTGAGGCCTATTTGCTGGGAGCCGAGTACGGAAAGTTCGGCTATCACGGAGAACCCGTTCAACGAGCGATGGTCCGCTCAGAAAAAGAAGAAAAACAGCTTCTGCACGAGCTTTATGAATATGCGGTGAGCTGGTCTGAGGCTTTTAATATTCAAACGGCTCATGAACCGCTCTATTATGCGTGCGAATACTTCATCCAAAGCTGGTGGAAGGAAGGCTTCAGCCAGCGTGAAAGACGCTTTAAGCTTCGGCTCAGATAATTTATGTAAAAGTGCGGCCAAGCTGAATCATATTTCCTTTCCTTGTCCCATATGTTGTAGTAAGGACGAGCGGGAGGGAAAGGGATGAAGAAAAAAATAAAATGGCTCGGGTTTTTACTCGGCTTTGTCGTTTTATTATGTTTATTTCAATATCAATTCCACAATGATGATTCTTGGCGGTCATGGAATCTTCCGTTGAGCGGCAAGATCATTTATATTGATCCTGGACACGGGGGCGCAGATGGAGGGGCATCAAGCAGTGAACTCCTTGAAAAAGATGTGGCGCTTGAAGTATCCCTTAGAATCAGGGACTATCTCCAGGAGCAGGGCGCCTTGGTGTTGCTGACGCGGGAGGACGATCATGATCTCGCTCCTGAAGAAACGAAGGGACTCAGCAGAAGAAAAGCGGAAGACTTGCGGAAAAGGGTCGACATGATCAACGATTCTGAAGCCGACCTTTACCTCAGCATCCATTTGAATGCGATTCCTTCCGCGCGATGGAGCGGTGCGCAAAGCTTCTTTTACGGGCAATATGAAGAAAACGAACGGGCCGCCAAGTTTATTCAGGATGAATTAAGACATAATCTTGAAAACACGACGCGGAAGGCAAAGCGGATACACGGCATTTATTTGATGCAAAATGTGAAAAAGCCGGGGGCTCTCGTCGAGATCGGGTTTTTGTCAAATCCGAAAGAAGCAAAACAGCTGGCCAAACCCAAATATCAGGACAAAATCGCGGCATCCGTATATAAAGGTGTATTGCGCTACTTTACAGAAGACAGAGACCCTCCTGAATAAGAGGGTTTCTTTTTGTGTCAAAGACACTATAAGGAAAGATATGCTATACTTATTTTGTAAACGAATACAACAAAGGGTGAGATCAATGTTGCGAGAAGACGATGTAAAAAAAATAGTCGGCGATTTGGACGAGCCATTTCTTCACAAGCCGCTCAGAGAGCTGGATGCCGTCAAGGAAATTAAAATAAAACCCGAAAAACGGCACGTCAGCGTAAAGGTGGCGCTCGCAAAAACGGGATCTGCCGAACAAATGCAGCTTCAGCAGGAAATCGTCATACGGTTAAAAGAAGCCGGTGCAGAGACGGTCGGCCTGCGTTTTGAGGAGCTGCCTGAAGAAGTCGTGATGAATAATCAAGAGTCTGCCCAAGGGCAAGATCAATCTCTGCTGAATAGTGAAAAACAGCCTGTGTTTTTAGCGGTGGCAAGCGGTAAAGGCGGCGTCGGCAAGTCGACGGTGTCCGTCAATTTGGCTGTGTCTTTGGCTCGAATCGGAAAGAAAGTCGGATTAATCGACGCCGATATTTACGGATTCAGCGTTCCGGATATGATGGGAATCACTGTACGGCCGACGATTGAAGGAGAAAAGGTCGTGCCGGTTGAAAGATTCGGAGTCAAAGTAATTTCGATGGGATTTTTTGTTGAAGACAATGCCCCTGTCATTTGGAGAGGCCCTATGCTTGGAAAAATGCTGAATAACTTTTTCCATGAGGTTGAATGGGGAGATGTCGATTATATTATCTTAGACCTGCCGCCGGGAACAGGCGATGTAGCGCTTGATGTTCACTCAATGCTTCCAAGCTGCAAAGAGGTGATCGTGTCGACGCCGCACCCTACTGCCGCGTTTGTCGCTGCAAGAGCGGGCGCGATGGCTTTGAAGACCGATCATGAAATCTTGGGAATCGTTGAAAATATGGCTTATTACGAAAGCGTCAAAACAGGCGAAAAGGAATACGTATTCGGCAAAGGCGGAGGCGAGAAGCTCGCAGAAGAACTCGGTGTTCCGATTCTGGGCAAAATTCCGCTGAAGCAGCCGGATTGGGATGACAGCGAATTCGCGCCGTCCGTTTATGATGAAAGTCATCCGACCGGTGCCATTTATTTGGATATCGCCAAAAAAATCGACGAAAGCATTGGCGTAAAAGCTTAAAGAGCAGAAAAAGCTTCCTCCGCGGAAGAAGCTTTTAGTGAATGAAAAGCGGCTTAGCTTTGTTTTTCTTCGCCGCCTTTCATTTCTTCTTTCATGCTTTCAGAAGCAGCTTTTTTCAGTTCCTCTTCAAACTGCTTTCTGTAGAGCGGGCTTGACAGAGTGTCGGATATTACTTCCTGCAGGTGGGTTCGGAATTCCTGGCTTCTGACAAGTTCGCCGTATTTTTTGGCCATTTCAGGATCCTGCATGACCTGGATCAGCATTTTTTGGTACTCAGGATCTTTCATCAGTTTTTTCAGCACTTTTTCATGTTCATTTTGAAGTGTTTTGGCAAAGCCTTCTGCGAATTTTGGATCTTCGAAGACTTTTTTCCAAAATTCGGCTCCTTTTTTGGAGGTCATTGTTTTTTCAACGGTTTCTTTGACGGTTTTTTCATCCATCACAAGTGTTTCATTTAATTTGTCATCATTTAATATTTCTTGAATCGCTTTTTTTCCGTCATCTGTCTTTAATATATCGACAACCATCTTTTTGGTTTGATCATAGTCCATCTCAGCTGCTTGGTCCGTGGGAGCACAAGCTGTTACAGATAGAAACAGAAAACAGCTTATCGATAGCATTGTGGTCTTGAACATGCTTAAGCTCCTTTCGAAAACTCGTCTTACCTTTAATATGAATGTCTTTTATAAATTTATACATAACAAAATATCGCTGCTACAGCGTTTACTTAGGGGTTGGGAAGTCTACAATGAAAAGCCGTAATCTCGTCCGATTTTTCTTTTCCGTGTTGGGTGTCGGAGCTTTGACTACAAGTATTGTCGGTTTTGCCATTGAGTGGGGAAGATATAAGGAGCTGTTTCTTTCCTTCGAGGTATTGGAGATTCTTTCTGTTCTATTTTGGTTTATCGGGGTTGGCATGATCTTTAGCGTGATTGCTCAAATGGGGTTTGTGATTTTCTTAACGATTCACCGTTTTGCACTGGAAATCTTCAGATCTCATTCTTTGTGGAATTCGATTCAGCTGTTTTTGATTGTATTTGTCGCGTTTGATTTGGTTTACTTGCGTTTTCTGTTTTTTGAAAAAGAGGGAGGCTCCATCATTCCGTATATTTGGCTGCCGCTCTTTATTTTGGCGGTAAGCATTGCGGCCGCTTATGCAAAGCAAAAACAGTCCTCTAAAAAAACGTTCGTTTCCGCATTATTTCTAATGTTTGTTTTTACTGTGATGGAGTGGTTCCCGGCGTTAAGGGTCAATGAAGAGGACTGGCTCTATTTAATGCTGCTTCCTTTATTAGCCTGCAACGCTTTTCAACTTTTAATGCTGCCAAAGTTTCAGGCCCGCGCTTAGACCGGTTGCTATTTTACTTCTGATGATTTTGCATCCGTATTTGCAATTAAATCGCTAACGGTTACATTTTTGAGTCCCTTGCTTCTGAGATGGTGCACGATCTCAGGCAGGGCTTCTTTTGTTTGTTTGGCCGAATCTGAAGCGTGAAAGAGCACGATATCACCAGCACTCACCGTTTCATTTACATTTTGTACGATCTTTTGAACCCCCGGGTTCGTCCAGTCATCCGAATTAACACTGTAGTGAACAACGGTATAGCCGTACTGTTTAGCGACATTAAGTACGTCTTTATTAAACTGGCCGGTCGGCGGTCTTAAAAGCGTGAGGTCCTCAAGACCGAGTTTTTGAAAAGAGTTTTGTGCTTTTGTTAAGTCTTTTTTGATTTCGCTTTTCTTCATTTGCGAATAGTTTTTATAAGCATAGCCCATGCTCCCGATCTGATGACCGTCTTTACGGATTCTTTCCACGACATCCGGATGGCGCTCCGCCCATGAAGCTGAAAGAAAAAAGGTCGCGCCTTTAATACCGTTTGCTTTTAATGTATCTAAAATAGGCATGGCCTTTTGATCTCCCCAGCTAATATTAAAGGTAAGAGCGACTTCATTTGTATCTGAGTCTCCTCTATATACCGCTTTTGCTCCGCTTTCTGTAGAAAACACAGGAAGAGGGAGCAGGTTTTGTACATAAAAAAAGCTTGCTGTCGCAAAAGCGGCTATCATAATAATGATTAACTGCTTAATCCGTTTCATATGCCACACATAAAAATGGTTCACAGAGAAACTCCTCCTTGTCCATGCTGCTTTGTATTCATCCTATGCTTGTTTAAAATAGAACATAACAATAATTCACCTTAAGAAAAAAATTAAAAAGAGGGTTGACCAGATTTGAATTAACATGTTATATTATTATTCGTCGCTGATAAACAGCTGACATGAAAAAGCTCCAAAAAATAATTTTGAGAAAAGTTATTGACAAATATGTGAGCTTGATGTTATATTATTAAAGCCGCTGAACGAAGCGGAAATGATCTTTGAAAACTAAACAAGACAAACGTACCTGTTAATTCATTAAATAAATCGTACATGCGAATGTGCGTAGTCATTATCAAACTTCATGGAGAGTTTGATCCTGGCTCAGGACGAACGCTGGCGGCGTGCCTAATACATGCAAGTCGAGCGGACAGATGGGAGCTTGCTCCCTGATGTTAGCGGCGGACGGGTGAGTAACACGTGGGTAACCTGCCTGTAAGACTGGGATAACTCCGGGAAACCGGGGCTAATACCGGATGCTTGATTGAACCACATGGTTCAATTATAAAAGGTGGCTTTTAGCTACCACTTACAGATGGACCCGCGGCGCATTAGCTAGTTGGTGAGGTAACGGCTCACCAAGGCGACGATGCGTAGCCGACCTGAGAGGGTGATCGGCCACACTGGGACTGAGACACGGCCCAGACTCCTACGGGAGGCAGCAGTAGGGAATCTTCCGCAATGGACGAAAGTCTGACGGAGCAACGCCGCGTGAGTGATGAAGGTTTTCGGATCGTAAAACTCTGTTGTTAGGGAAGAACAAGTACCGTTCGAATAGGGCGGTACCTTGACGGTACCTAACCAGAAAGCCACGGCTAACTACGTGCCAGCAGCCGCGGTAATACGTAGGTGGCAAGCGTTGTCCGGAATTATTGGGCGTAAAGCGCGCGCAGGCGGTTTCTTAAGTCTGATGTGAAAGCCCCCGGCTCAACCGGGGAGGGTCATTGGAAACTGGGGAACTTGAGTGCAGAAGAGGAGAGTGGAATTCCACGTGTAGCGGTGAAATGCGTAGAGATGTGGAGGAACACCAGTGGCGAAGGCGACTCTCTGGTCTGTAACTGACGCTGAGGCGCGAAAGCGTGGGGAGCGAACAGGATTAGATACCCTGGTAGTCCACGCCGTAAACGATGAGTGCTAAGTGTTAGAGGGTTTCCGCCCTTTAGTGCTGCAGCAAACGCATTAAGCACTCCGCCTGGGGAGTACGGTCGCAAGACTGAAACTCAAAGGAATTGACGGGGGCCCGCACAAGCGGTGGAGCATGTGGTTTAATTCGAAGCAACGCGAAGAACCTTACCAGGTCTTGACATCCTCTGACAACCCTAGAGATAGGGCTTCCCCTTCGGGGGCAGAGTGACAGGTGGTGCATGGTTGTCGTCAGCTCGTGTCGTGAGATGTTGGGTTAAGTCCCGCAACGAGCGCAACCCTTGATCTTAGTTGCCAGCATTCAGTTGGGCACTCTAAGGTGACTGCCGGTGACAAACCGGAGGAAGGTGGGGATGACGTCAAATCATCATGCCCCTTATGACCTGGGCTACACACGTGCTACAATGGGCAGAACAAAGGGCAGCGAAGCCGCGAGGCTAAGCCAATCCCACAAATCTGTTCTCAGTTCGGATCGCAGTCTGCAACTCGACTGCGTGAAGCTGGAATCGCTAGTAATCGCGGATCAGCATGCCGCGGTGAATACGTTCCCGGGCCTTGTACACACCGCCCGTCACACCACGAGAGTTTGTAACACCCGAAGTCGGTGAGGTAACCTTTTGGAGCCAGCCGCCGAAGGTGGGACAGATGATTGGGGTGAAGTCGTAACAAGGTAGCCGTATCGGAAGGTGCGGCTGGATCACCTCCTTTCTAAGGATATTATACGGAATATAAGACCTTGCGGTCTTATAGACAGGTGCGTTTAGATCTTGTTTAGTTTTGAAGGATCATTCCTTCAAAGCGTGTTCTTTGAAAACTAGATAACAGTAGACATCACATTCAATTAGTAAGCAAGATATCACGTAGTGATTCTTTTTAACGGTTAAGTTAGAAAGGGCGCACGGTGGATGCCTTGGCACTAGGAGCCGATGAAGGACGGGACGAACACCGATATGCTTCGGGGAGCTGTAAGCAAGCTTTGATCCGGAGATTTCCGAATGGGGAAACCCACTGCTCGTAATGGAGCAGTATCCATATCTGAATTCATAGGATATGAGAAGGCAGACCCGGGGAACTGAAACATCTAAGTACCCGGAGGAAGAGAAAGCAAATGCGATTCCCTGAGTAGCGGCGAGCGAAACGGGAACAGCCCAAACCAAGAGGCTTGCCTCTTGGGGTTGTAGGACACTCTGTACGGAGTTACAAAAGAACGAGGTAGATGAAGAGGCCTGGAAAGGCCCGCCATAGGAGGTAACAGCCCTGTAGTCAAAACTTCGTTCTCTCCTGAGTGGATCCTGAGTACGGCGGAACACGTGAAATTCCGTCGGAATCCGGGAGGACCATCTCCCAAGGCTAAATACTCCCTAGTGACCGATAGTGAACCAGTACCGTGAGGGAAAGGTGAAAAGCACCCCGGAAGGGGAGTGAAAGAGATCCTGAAACCGTGTGCCTACAAGTAGTCAGAGCCCGTTAACGGGTGATGGCGTGCCTTTTGTAGAATGAACCGGCGAGTTACGATCCCGTGCAAGGTTAAGTTTGAAAAGACGGAGCCGCAGCGAAAGCGAGTCTGAATAGGGCGCATGAGTACGTGGTCGTAGACCCGAAACCAGGTGATCTACCCATGTCCAGGGTGAAGTTCAGGTAACACTGAATGGAGGCCCGAACCCACGCACGTTGAAAAGTGCGGGGATGAGGTGTGGGTAGGGGTGAAATGCCAATCGAACCTGGAGATAGCTG
>NZ_CP023665.1:197500-1007500 GCF_002993925.1 Bacillus paralicheniformis
AGCCCGCTTGGAAGCTTAAGTGAATACGTTGATATGACAAGGTTTCTCCTATGGTGGAGAAAGCTTTTTTGTTTTATGATATTTTGCTTTCAACTTATAGAATGTATAAAAGCAGGCTTAACGCCTGCTTTTATTGCTATATCCACTCATATAAAACGTTAATTGTGACTTCTAAGACAAGAAGGAACAACATATAACTCCCGTACTTTAACGTATCAGGTTCATGCTGTTTTGAGTCTTTAAAAGTCCATATAAATAATGCTACAACGCCAATAACGGTCACGATTTTGCTAAGCGTTAATAAAGACATGACAACCTTCCTTTATATTGAAAATTATTTATTATCCATCTTCCATATTTATAATTAAAATCCCTTTTAACCGTAAAAACTTTTTCTGCTATTAAACAAGCTCTCTGACTCGGATGACAGAGAGCTTGTTTAAATATGTTTAAAATCCATTTAAAATAGAGAAGATCCGATTGTTTACACTGCCAAAAGATTTGATGTTGTTTTGGATGTTAGAAAATAGAATGACGTATCTGCTCCCTGTCAGACTGAAGCTGTTTAATATGTTATAGCCGGGCATGACACCGTGACTAGAATAGCTTCCCGGCGACACATAAAAGCCCATACCGTATGTTGCTTTGTTTGGCGTAAACATTTTCATAAAACTTTCATTGGAAATGATTTTTCTTTCGTAAAGTGCTTTATCAAATAAATACATATCATAAGCGGTCATATAAATATCACCAGCCCCATAAAGCTGTGATAAATTCGGCATGTCAGGCGTATAAAGCTCTTTTTGCGGGTTTAATTTATACCCTGTCGACGGATTTGACTCTTTAGCAAATGTTTTATAAAAGCCTGCGTGTTTCATACCGGCAGGTTTAAAAACGTGCTTTTTGATGTATTGATCGACTGGTTCACCGCTTACCATGGAGACAATGTATGCCAGAACCGAGTAATTGGAGTCTCTATAATCCCATTTCCCAGTTGGGTATTTTACGCCTCGTTTTTCGATATCTTTCATTAAATCTTCCGGCGAAATATATCCGTGGCCTTCTTTGTGCCCCCTAATCCCTGATGTGTGTGTCAAGAAATGATAAAGGGTGATCTTTGAGCCGTTTGGAAAGTCAGGAAGATACTTAGAAACGGGGTCATTTACTGATAGCAATCCCTTTTCCTCAAGCTGTAAAATTGCCGTTGCAATAATTGCTTTTTGTGATGACCCAACATAAAAGACGGTGTCCGGTGTATTGGGGACCATTTCCTCGCGGTTTGCATATAAATACCCTTTGCTTGTCACAACGTTTCCGTCTTCTACAATTAATGCTGTGCCGCTGAATCCAATGCTTTTTAAATATTGATCCAATTGAGCATTATCATTTTTTGTGATGATAGGGTTCTTTTTTGTTTCATTTTGATTTGTCTTCTTCTTTGCTTCAGGCTGTTCTTTTTTTTCAGTTGCCTGTAGTTGATTTTCTTGGTGATCTCGCATACCGCTTGGAAGTGCAAGATAAATTACCCCACAAACAAGAAGAAAGGAAAGAATGATGAGCCTTCTTTTTGTTTTCTTCTTTTTTCTTTTCTTTATTCGCGTTCTGTATGTTCTTGCCATGGCGGGTACTCCTTCTTTTATATGTGACGTATTTACTGACGCAATAACCCCTTAAAAAGTTTCTTCAAAATGCTAATATTTTCATACATGGTTTGGGATAATGCCAAAATTTACATTTTGTTTACACTTGAATAAGAACAAATGTTCGCATAAAATAAAGATGTGAGGTGAGACGATGAATAAGCTGTTGTATCGTTCAATGGAAGACGGTTTTCCGGTAGAAATCATTTACATGAAAGAAAGTAGTTTTTCTAAACGGGCGATTCTCGTGAAAGAAATTAAAAACGGTTATGTGAAAGCATTTTGCTTCCAAAAACAGCAGTTCAGAATGTTTAAGATAGAGGCCATTTTAACCGTGTTCCCCTATAAAAAAAGAAGCATAGCTCATTATGCCTAAAAGCTGCTCTTTCATCTTGCTGTCTTCTTTTCTGTATTCCCTTCCTGTTTTGATATTCCATCTTTTGTTATAATGAATGTAAATTCGATTTAAAGAGAGCGGGCGTTTTACATCTATGCTTCAGACGATCAATAAAACACTTGGTAAGATTATGCCTTTACTGACGCCTTTAAGTGTTGTCAGCGGGGTGTTGCTTGCGGATTACTTAAATGGGCTGGCGGGTCTTGTGCCGTGGATTTTTGCGTTTATGACATTTGCCGGCAGCCTTGGGGCAAATTTTCAGTCGCTGAAAACAGCGATGGTTCATCCCTTGCCGATGCTACTCGCTTTATTTGTTTTGCACATATTTATGCCTGTTCTGGCATGGGGCACGGGGCATCTTGTGTTTAGCGGAGATTCATTAACGATTACAGGGCTTACCCTTGGTGTTGTCATTCCGACGGGTATTACGAGTATGATTTGGGCTGCCATGTATAAAGGAAACATCGGCTTAACCCTATCGATTATTTTAGTGGACACGATTCTTTCGCCTTTCATCGTTCCGTTCAGTCTTTCCATCCTGGCCGGGGCGCATGTTGAAATGGATGTAATCGGTATGATGAAAGGTTTAGTCGGAATGATTGTGATTCCTTCTTTGTTAGGAATGCTCGTCAATCAATTTTCAATACCGGAGCGGACAGCGCGTTTAAGCGCAAATTGCGCTCCATTTTCGAAAATCGGGTTAGCCGCCGTGGTGGCGATTAACAGCTCAGTTGTCGCTCCTTACCTGAAAAACGTCGATTTAAAGTTTTTAACGATAGCCGTTACGGTTTTTTTGGTGGCATTTACTGGATACATGACAGCTTGGCTGATCGGTCGGCTGATGAAACGGCCCCAGGAGGAAATCGTGGCTTTAATTTTTACCGGAGGAATGCGGAATATTAGCGCCGGCGCTGTGTTGGCCACCGGATTTTTTCCGCCGCAAGTGGCGGTGCCCGTTGTCATCGGCATGCTGTTTCAGCAGATCCTGGCTGCGCTATATGGGCATTTGCTTGCAAGAAGCGAGCTGAAAAAAACGTATCATTTAGACAAAAAAACGAGTCTGCCCTCATAGTTGGCAGACTCAAACCTTACAGGAGTGAAAAAAAATGAAAACCAATAGGGTAAGTGTGATGATGTGGACTTTAATTTCCGCATTTTTGTTTTGTTCTTTATTAGTCACAGCTTCACTTTCTCCGCTCGCTCATTCAGGCCCCCATGCTAATGAGTTTGGCACTTTGGGGATGTGGGCGGCAATCGGAACCGTTTTACTCTTTTATATCCTTCCCCTTGCTGTTTATATGGCCGGGTTTGATGCGATGAAGTTTGTAATGGCTGTTCTTTGCGGAATTGGATTAATCATCACGCTGACCATGATTCCAGTGGTTATGTTGATTGGCGCTTTTGGCGGATATGCTTCTGCTTTATTGGGCGTCGTATGCCTTTGCATTCTGTCAGCGATCGTGAATGTGATTTGGTTAGTCGCCGCTTTTCGCAGGCCGTCAGCGGCTGCTTCTTTCTAATATTTAAAAACCGCTTTCCCGCGTTGTGTTCAAGTTCGCCAAGTTCCTTTTGCGATCAGGTGGACGTTTCCCCCGATGTGAATTTCTATGCTGTTTTCCGTTGTATGCGCTTCAATATAAAGCAGGGAAGGCCGGTTTATTTCATACCCTTGTTCAGCCCTTATGCTGAGGTCATTTTGATTAAAATAACCGTGATGCAGTAAATATCCTGCGAGATCCCCGATCGCGCTTCCTGTTGCCGGATCTTCGGGAACGCTGAGACAGTCGCAAAAAACTCGTGTATTGATATGATTTTGTTCATGATAGGTTTCCGTAGAAAAAACGAGCAGACTGGCTTCTGTTTCTTTCATAAAAGCTTCAAACCGATCCTTGTTGATTTTGCATTTTTTAACTGCACTTAGCGAATTTAACGGGACGATAACTGCTGGCAGACCTGTGGAAACCTCTTGTATCGGGAAATCCAAATCCATATCACATGTGTCGATACCGAGTACTTCTGCCATCATTTCTTTATCAAAAGTTCGATTAAATACAGGCGGATTTTGCTTCATCCAAATGATCTGATCTTCACCTTTGTCAAACGATACCGGTATTGCGCCTGCTCGAACATTTAAAATGACGCTTGAAGATGGTTCAGTTTCGATTTCATTCTTTATGATAAACGCTGTGCCCAGCGTCGGATGTCCTGCAAACGGAATTTCTTTTTCCGGGGTGAAGATTCGGACATCATACCCGCTGTTTTCCTGTTTCCCTAATATAAATGTTGTTTCGGAAAAATTAATTTCCCTAGCTATTTTTTGCATTTTATCACTTGATAGGTTCTTTTCTGCTTTAAAAACGGCGAGCTGGTTTCCTGTATATTTTGTTTCTGCAAACACGTCCACAAGGTAAAATTCCATCCGATGTCTCTCCCCTTTAAAATGACCTTCCTGCCCTAAAGGCAGTTTTACATATCTTACATGAGATGAGAATCATTGAACAGTCTAAAAAAATAAAGAAGAGCGGATCCCGCTCTTCCTAATAAAGCAAATACTTCTTTCTGATATTCATAAACCGTTTTTGATCTGCTTCGTATTTTTTGACGATTTCATCAATTGAAGCGCCTTGTTCAATCATAGCTTTGACCCATCCATTCCCGATCAGACGGTTGAAATTGCCTGAAGGGAGGAACTCAAAGTCGTCCGGGTAGAGGTCATGGACGGTTTTGATGATCGCGATACCGGTATTTACAGGCTTAAAAGCGGACCTGTTTGTCACGTAAAGCTCCACCCCGTGGCACAGTTTATTTTGATGCTTTGAAAATGTCGGAGTGAACGAGGCGGCTCTGAATCGGACGCCAGGAAGCTTCAGACCGTTTAATTTTTCGGCGAGTTCCGTACTTTTCATGTAGGGCGCACCAATTAATTCAAAAGGCTTTGTCGTGCCCCTTCCTTCTGACATATTGGTTCCTTCAATTAAACCTGTGCCCGGGTAGACGATGCCCGTATCCGGCGTCGGCATGTTCGGGGAAGGCAGGACGAAAGGAAGACCAGTGTCTTCAAAGAACATCTGTCGCTTCCACCCTTTCATTTTGATGATGGTTAAATCGGCGCCGATGTTAAATTCGTCATTAAACAGCTTTGCCAGTTCTCCTGCGGTCATTCCGTGCTTTAAAGGGATGGGATACATTCCGACAAATGAAGAATAATCTGGATCAAGGACAGGTCCTTCAACTTTTAAGCCGCTTTGCGGGTTTGGCCGGTCAAGAACAATGAATGGAATGCTGTTTTCTTTTGCCGCCTCCATCGCATAAGCCATTGTGTAAATGTAAGTGTAAAACCGCGTTCCGACATCTTGGATGTCAAATAGCAGGACGTCAACGTTTTTCAACATCTCCGGTGTCGGTTTTCTCGTATCTCCGTAAAGGCTGTAGACGGGGAGACCGGTTTTTTCATCAATATAAGAGTCAACCTTATCGCCGGCTTGAGCGTCTCCCCTTACACCGTGCTCTGGACCATAGAGAGCGGTCAGCTCAATACCGGGGGCTTGGTGAAGCAAATCGATGCTGCTTGTTAATGCTGAATTGACACCGGTTGGATTTGTGATGAGACCGACCCTTTTTCCTTTTAATATGCTTTTCTTGTTCATGATCACTTCAATACCCGGTGAGACCTTTGCTTTCTTTTCTTTGTCCGGAAAGGCCGCTGCTGCGGTTAATGTACTGAAGACAAACATTCCCGCAAGCAGCCAGATCGCTTTTTTTCTCATTATGACCCTCCTTTGTGAAGCGGCTTGCCGTTTTTAATATTCAACCCGTAGCCGAACGGGTAAAGGGTTTCTCCGGGGCGTGTGACCGAAGGAATGTCTACGGGCAATGTTCCTTTAGGCTTTGCCTTTCCGAAGATAACTTCCACTCCGGCCGGAATATTCGGCTGCCTGAAGCCCCCGTTTGCATAGCCTTTAAAGCCATATACTGCGATCACGGCAGCGGCTTCTTCAAAATTTGCCGTGTCATAAGGGTTTCGTAAGCTCATTAAGACAAATTTTTTCCCGTTTGCCTGAGCGTATTTCATGGCGGCGCGCGGAAAAGCAGTTGCCCACTTGCTTGAGTCTTGAATGCTGTCATCAATGACACCGTCGTTCACAACAGGATCGTTTTTGACTACATATGATCCTGTGATGACATAATCGGCCTCGTCAATTTTCTTTTGAATCTCTTCATCAAACGTTTTTTCTGCAAATCGATATTCGACGACCTTGATGTTTTTCTTTATTTTGCTGATGGTTTTGGCGATTGCTGCTGTTTGCTCTTCGTATGGGGCGAGAATGAGGACGGTATCCCCTTTTTTCGGTTTGAATGGCAAGGTGCTTTTTTCATTTTTAAGAATGGTGACGCTTTCTCTTGCCATTTTCCTTTCGGATTTCATGTGTTTGTTGCTGCCGACCGTTTTCAAGGCGTATTTGATTTTTTTCTGAAGCGGTTCGGAGCCGGTGTGATCGATGATACCGCGGTTTATTTTTAATTGAAGGATTCGCTCCACCGACTGATCGATTTGTTCGATAGGGATCTCACCTTTTTTAACGGCTGTCAGAAGAGCTTCGAATACACGCGCTAGATTTTTTTCGGTCTCAAGCGATGTGACTTGTGCGGGCATGAGGGCGATGTCGACTCCTGCTTTGACAGCCATGACGACGGCTTCCTCCTGTCCGAAATTATCAGAAATGGCTTTCATATTTAAAGCGTCTGTTACGACAACGCCCTTAAAGCCGAGGTCTTTGCGGAGAAGGTCTGTCATGACTTTTTTGGAAAGTGTTGCAGGCACCATGATGTCCTCGCCGTCTTTTTTGCTTTTATAGGTTGTATTGTCAAAGGCGGGGAACTGGACATGCGCTGTCATGATCATGTCAATCCCTGCATCGATCGCTTTTTGAAATGGCGCAAGTTCAATGCTTCTCAGCCTTTTTTCATCATGCGGAACAAGCGGCAATCCGTAATGACTGTCAACCGCTGTATCGCCGTGTCCGGGAAAGTGCTTTGCTGTAGCGATCATTTGCTCGTCCTGCAGGCCCTTCATCATCTGGATGCCGAGCTTTGAAGTCAGCTCAGGCTTGGAACTGAAAGAACGAACGCCGATGACCGGGTTGCCGGGATTGTTGTTGACATCAAGTACAGGACTGAAGTTCACGTTGATGCCCAGCGATGCTAATTCTTTTCCGATGATTTTTCCTGATTTGAAGGCATTTTTGCTGCTTCGCGATGCACCGACTGCCATATTGCCGGGCAGGTTTGTGCCTGATTCAAGTCTGGTGACAATCCCGCCTTCCTGATCGATCGTGATAAAGAGCGGAATGTCAGGACTCGCTTTTTGCAAGCCGTCCGTTAACCGTACAGTCTGCTCTGTGCCTGTGACATTTTCAGCAAAAAGAATGACACCGCCGAGCCGGTATTTTTGAATGATTCCCGCGACTTCGTCATTCATTTTTGTTAATCCTTTGGCGTTCGATTCCCCTTTTTTCTTCCAGTTTCTAAAGTCAGGCATCAGCATTTGTCCGATTTTCTCTTCAAGCGACATGCTGCTGACCATTTGTTTGAGGTGTTGTTCCGGCTGCTGTTTCGCTTCTGCTTCGCGAGCGGCGGGCTGCAAAGCGAGAGACGATAACAGCAATGCAATCAACGCGCATTGAAGAAATCTTTTCATATAAGGGTCGCCTCCTATTGGTGATGTAACGCCTCGTAAATAGCTGTAATGGCGCTGCCGTACTTTCCGGTTGCAAATGCGTCACCTTCAAATTGATTCGGGTTTTCTTTAGGGTTGATGACAGGAGAGTGCTTTTTATTGGTTAACAACACAATGCCGATTTGATACACGGGATCGATGATAGTGACGGTTCCCGTCCAGCCGGTATGGCCGTATGCCTTGTTGCTGGCGTGCTTGCCGAACATCCACTCCATATCGGTATTGCCGTTAAGCCGCCATCCTAGTCCATATGTGGGATTTGTTTTTGACGGCTCAGTAAATTGTGAAATGACCGAACGGCTGAATAGATGTTGTTTCCCGTAACCGCCGCCGTTCAGCATGACTTGAAGGAGCACTGCTGCGTCGTCAACGGTGGAAAAAAGGCCGGCATGCCCAGAGACGCCTTCCATTGAATAGAACGCTTTTTCATCGTGGACTTCCCCTTGAAGCGTGTAAGTTCTGATATTTGGAAACAAGATGGTGCCATCTCTGGTGTTTCCCTTTCGTTCCGTAGCTGCAAAATGCGGCGGTTTAAAGCCCTTTTGGAGCGGATTAAACAAAGTATGCCGCAACCCGAGAGGCCGGTAAAATTGGTTTTCAACAAAGGTATCTAAACGCTCGTTTGTGACTTTTTCTATGATCAGCCCGAGGAGCATATAGTCGATGTCACTGTAAATTTGTTTTGTGCCGGGTTCATATGACAAGGGGGTTTTGACAAGATATTCAAGCGTTTTGCTCCGTGACTGAGAGTAGAGGTGTCCGGCTGCTTTCGGGTCGTAATAGTTCCAGCTTGCAGGGAAGCCTGCGTTATGGTGGAGCAAATCAATGACGCGGAGCCGGTTTTTTCCCTTTACATCGTCTTCCGGGTGATCTTTGAAATCAGGAAGATAATGTGAAATGTTTTTGTTCAAGTCAAGCTTTCCGGTGCTCACTAAATGCTGCAAGGCAAAATTGACGGCATACATTTTTGTATTGGAGGCGAGGTCAAACATCGTGTTTGCTTTCATTTTTTTTGGATGTTTGAGCGTCGAGAGGCCGTTGTATTTCTGCTTGTAGCCGTATGCTTCTTTTTTGACGATTTTTCCGTCTTTTATCAATATCAAGGCAGCCCCGGGAAAGCCCGCTTTGACATCCTGTTCGATCAGACGGTCCACGACTTTAAGCTTTTCCGAAGAAAAACCGGCTTCTTCAGGTGTTTTCGCCTTCGTTAATACGGGATATGTCAGCTGACCTGTTGTCTCGTTCGCAATTGCAGTCTGTGCTGATGACGGAAGCGGGAAAAAGCATGTCAGCAGCAATAGGGACGATGCTGCAGCGCTGATCATAAACTTTTTCAGCTTGCTTCACTCCTTTCTGTCAAAAAATGCATAGTGGGAATTTTAAACAAACGTTTAATCAAATTCAACTGCCATATCGTCTTTAAAACCAAAGAGATATGTTAAGGCAAAGCCGGCAGCATAGGAAATAAACAAACCGAGAATATACAAAAGAACTTGGTGGGTATGGACTAAAAATGACAAAGGAAGACCTGATACGCCTATCGATTCGGTCGCGATTTTGAAATACGCTTGAAAGGCTCCACCTACTCCGGCGCCGAGGCACGCGGTTAAAAACGGACGTCCGAGTGGAAGAGTCACACCGAATATGAGCGGTTCACCGATTCCGAGCAGGCCTGACGGCAGTCCGCCGGCAATGGCTCTTTTGAGCTTTGCTTTTTTTGTTTTGAAATAGATCGCAAAAGCGGCGCCTACTTGACCTGCGCCCCCCATAGCCAGAATCGGCAGCAACGGGTCATCGCCGATTGAATTGATTAATTCCATATGAACGGGTGTCAATCCCTGGTGCAGTCCGGTTACGACGAGCGGAAGGAAGGTGGCCCCCAGTACAAAGCCGGCGATAATGCCGCCGAGATCTAAGATGGCGAGAAGTCCTGACGTAATGGCGTCAGATATCAAGCCGCCGACAGGCATGAAGACAACGTAAGTGACGATTCCTGTGATGAGAAGGGAGACTGTAGGTGTGATGATGATGTCGAGTGAATGAGGTACAAGGCGCCTGACCCGTTTTTCGAGAAAAGCGATAAATGCAGCTGCGAATAAAATACCGATTAAACCTCCGCGTCCCGGCAAAAGCGCTTCACCGAAAAGCGAAATATCACCAACGGCCGGGTTAATGATTAAAATACCAGCTAATCCGCCGAGTGCGGGGGAGCCGCCGAATTCTTTCGCCGTATTGACCCCGACCAGGATGCCCAAATACGTAAATAAACCTGAACCTATTACCGTTAAAATAATGGCGGTTTGTGATGTTTCAGCGAGCCAGCCTGCTTGGATAACGGCTTTGGTGATTCCGGTAATCAAGCCTGAGGCGACCAAAGCGGGGATCAGCGGTATAAAAATGCTTGCGATCCGCCGAAGAAACAATTTAAAAGGCGTCGCGTTTTTCTTGGAAATCTCAGCTTTATGTTTGGCTGCGGATTGTTTTAAGTCAACGTCTTCCGCGGATTGAAGCAACTTCCCGAATTCGTCTGATACGTGCTGTACGACGCCGGTGCCGAGGATAATCTGAAGCGTTTCCTCCTCAACGACGCCAATCACGCCTTCAAGCGCTTTGATTGAGCCGATGTCGGTTTTTTGACTGTTGACAGGCGTGATGCGCAGGCGCGTCATACAATGGGTATAATCCGCGACGTTAGACGGGCCGCCGATGTGTTGTAAAATCAATTTTGCCAGGCCGGCATATTTTTTCTCATCGCTCATTTTATATCCCCCTTTTTTACAATTCGCTCATTCCCATCATGCGGATGGCCGCTTTTGTTTGATCAATATACTGAATGATGTCCTCGTAGCGCTCCGCGGCTATGCCTAAAAACAGAATGTCAATCATGTAAAGCTGAGTTAAACGAGAGGAGGTGGCGGCGCTGCGAAACGGCGCTTCGTTTGAGCATGACGTATACAAGGCGATATCGCTTAATGAAGAGACAGCAGACTGTCCAAACCGCGTCAGTCCAATGGTTTTAATGCCATGTTTTTTGGCGAGTCTGACTGCATTGGCGATTTCATGTGTTTCTCCTGAATGGGATATGGCAAACAGAACGTCATTCTCGCCGGCATTGGCGATTAATGTCGCGACAAGATGCATATCACTAAAAGCGGTGGCTTTTTTATTGATGCGCAAAAATTTCTGCTGGGCATCTTGTGCGACGATTCCTGAAGCCCCGATCCCGCAAAAATGAACCGTTTCTGCGTTGATCAGTATTTGAATCGCTTTTTGAAGATCTTCGTGGTCAATGTTTTCAAAGGTATCGCGAATCGCCTGAATCGAATTGCTGGTTGTTTTTTGAACGATTGAATGGAGCGGCTCTTGCGGTTCGATATCCCGGTATCCCTGATCAGACGGTTTCATTAAATCGCCGGCAACCCTCATTTTTAAATCTTGAAAGCCTTTCAGCCCCAGAGATTTGCAGAGCCGTATTGCCGCCGCCCCGCTTGTCTTAGCCGAAGAGCTCACCTCTTGAATGGTGCCGTTTACGACCTCGTGTGGGTTTTTCAAAATGTATTCGGCAAGCTTTCGTTCAGATTGCGGCAATCTGTGAAGCATATTCTGAATGATTTCCAACCCTCCTGCAGCCATTGTTTCTTCCTTTCTTCTTTAAACTTGGTCTTCATAAATGGATAGAGCTTTTTCGATATCGCCTTCTGATTTCTCAAGCAGGTTTTCGGAAGCGGCCGCATCTTCGTTTGTTTTCAGCATGATGATGGCGGTTTTGACCTGGTTATGGGATTTTTCTAACGCTAGTGCCGCCGCTTCTTTTGGAACACCTGTGACCGTTTGGATGATGCGAATCGCCCGCTCCTTTAATTTGTCATTGCTTACTTTTACGTCTACCATGAGGTTTTCATAGACTTTTCCCATTTTGATCATGGCCGCCGTTGAAATCATGTTTAAAATCATTTTATGAGCGGTTGCTGCTTTCATTCTCGTCGATCCGGCAATAACTTCAGGGCCGACGACCACTTCTATGCTGTGATCTGACACCTGGCTGATCGCCGAGTTTTTGTTGCATGTCAGTGAGACGGTCTTGGCGCCACTTTCCCTGGCATACTTCAAAGCGCCGAGAACGTATGGAGTCCGACCACTGGCGGCGATTCCGATTACGGTATCATTGTTTGAGAGGTTAACGGCTGATAAATCCCGTCTGCCGAATGCCTCGTGATCTTCAGCGCCTTCGACGGCTTTGTACAGAGCTTTTTCTCCTCCTGCAATGATGCCAATGACCGACTCGGGAGATATGCTGAACGTCGGCGGGCATTCAGCTGCATCGAGTACGCCGAGTCTCCCGCTTGTACCGGCACCGATGTAGATGATCCGTCCCCCTTTCTTTAACGACCCGACGGCGAAGTCAACGGCGGTCTTAACTTCTGGTAAGACTTCTTGTACAGCTTCGGCCACAGTTTTGTCTTCATCATTGATGATTTTCAAAATATCAATCGTCTTTGCCTGGTGAATGCGCCTGGATCTTTCATTCCGGCGTTCGGTCGTTAATGAACCTAAATGGCTGTTTTCCATCGACAACTCCTCCTGATAATGAAGTGCATATATTTCTTAATTTTCAGTATATTAAGAGTGGAATATTATTTCAATAACAAAAGGTAAATATTAAAATTTTATTTCAATGAAGTTCTAAACAACGGATTGCCGACATAAAATAAAGCGCAGATGAACTGCGCTTATGTTCAGGTATTACAGCTCGTCTATTTGGTGTTCGGAAATCACGCGGAAGCCTTCTTTTTTCAGAAGCGCCGCCGTAACGCCGTTGCCGGCTATTTTTTGGCTTGAGAAACTTCCATCGTATATATGGCTGCTGCCGCAAGACGGGCTGTTTTCCTTCAACACGATCGTATCAGCCTTGATTTGCCTTGCCATCTCCAATGTTAGATAAGCTCCTTTTATATACAGGTCTGTTACGTCTTTTCCCGATTGTGTGTTGATCACCGCCCTGCCGTCTAAAACGTCTTCTCCCGACCCGCCTATAATTTCGGCCGGTTCCCTTGGCGTTTGAAATCCGCCGAGCAGCTCGGGACAAGCAATCACCGCTTTTTTTTCTTCAACAAGCTTATTGATTTTCCCCACATAGCTGTGCGATCCGTTATAGCGGCATTCCACCCCGGCCAGACATGAACTTACCAGTATCATTTTTCGCGTCCCCTCTCTTGCACATCAGATAGCCCTATTTTAAACAAAATTTCTGCGTTTTTCTCAATGTTTATGAATAAAAAATTTGAAAATAAAAATTTTAATTTACCCCTTTACAAATGGGGAGGAACCTGTATATAATAACTTTTGTCAGCTTTACGAGAGCTGCTTGAAACACGATGATGGCCCGTTGGTCAAGTGGTTAAGACACCGCCCTTTCACGGCGGTAACACGGGTTCGAATCCCGTACGGGTCACCATTCTTTTTTGGACAGCACGCTGCGAATGCCGGAATTTTTAAAAGGAAGGCATGCTAAGGTCGCAACGTCCTGTTGCAACGCGCACTTGTACTTTAAAGGCAAGGAAGGCATGCTAAGATCGCAACGTCCTGTTGCAACGCATGCACTTGTACGTCCTGTACTGCGGAGGATTAGCTCAGCTGGGAGAGCATCTGCCTTACAAGCAGAGGGTCGGCGGTTCGATCCCGTCATCCTCCACCATTTTTTCGGATCGGTTTTTGTCACAACCGCGCCGGTAACTGCATAAGATACCGTATCATGCCGGTCTAGCTCAATTGGTAGAGCAACTGACTTGTAATCAGTAGGTTGGGGGTTCAAGTCCTCTGGCCGGCACTGTTTTTGGAGGGGTAGCGAAGTGGCTAAACGCGGCGGACTGTAAATCCGCTCCCTCAGGGTTCGGCGGTTCGAATCCGTCCCCCTCCACCATTATTGGGCTATAGCCAAGCGGTAAGGCAACGGACTTTGACTCCGTCATGCGCTGGTTCGAATCCAGCTAGCCCAGTTTTTGGACATCCTGTTAGGATGTCCTTTTTATTTTGTCTTTTTTGTATAACTATTCAAAAAAATGTCTTGTTGAGTCAATTCCGAATTGGAAGGTACAATGAAGGTCTGAAAGGGGGATATCATATGTTAAAACAGCAGATTTCAATGATCGGCGTACCGATGGATCTCGGTCAGCTGAGGCGGGGAGTCGATATGGGACCGAGCGCGATTCGCTGTGCCGGTGTTAATGAACGGTTGGAAAGCCTTTGTCAGGATATTGAAGACCTCGGCGATATGACAATCGGGCAAAGAGAGGATGAGAAAGAAGGCGGGGAGCCGGCATCTGAAGAGCTGAGAAACTTGAAAGCGATTACAAAAGCGAGTGCAAAACTTGCTGAGACCGTTGATAAGATCGTGGCTTCAGGTGCTTTTCCGCTCGTGCTGGGCGGTGACCACAGCATAGCGATCGGAACGCTAGCCGGCCTTGTGAAGCATTATCAAAACCTGGGTGTGATCTGGTATGATGCCCATGCTGATTTAAATACGAAAGAAACGTCTCCTTCAGGCAATATTCACGGCATGCCGCTCGCCATCAGCCTGGGGATCGGCCATGAAGGGCTGACAGGCATCTATGGAAAAGAAACGAAAATTAAAGCGGAGAACATCGTCATCATCGGTGCGAGGTCACTTGATGACGGGGAAAAAGAATTGATTCGCGACAAAGGGATCAAAGTGTATACAATGCATGAAATCGACCGCCTCGGTATGACGAGGGTGATGGAAGAAACGATAGACTATTTGCGCGGCAGAACGGACGGTGTCCATCTGTCACTCGATTTAGACGCGCTTGATCCGAACGATGCCCCGGGTGTCGGAACCCCGGTAGCGGGAGGCATCAGCTACAGGGAAAGCCACCTGGCGATGGAAATGCTGGAAGAATCGAAGCTGATTACGTCCGCTGAGTTTGTCGAAGTCAACCCGATATTGGATGAGAAAAACAGGACGGCTGAAGCGGCAGTCGCCTTAATGGGGTCGCTGTTTGGCGAAAAGCTGCTTTAGGTGCGGTTGAAGAGCGGCCTTAGGCTGCTTTTTTTATAAAAAAGTCTCAGTTTCATAATATTTAGATTGTATAATAATTTTAAGCTAATATTAAGCGCATGATCCCTGTCAAAGCATCTACACCCTGCCAAAAATTTGATAAACTATTTTTATGAATTTAATGAAACCTTATAAAAATCAATTCGTATACATAAAGACCGGTGAAGGCAGAGGTTAGATAAATATGGAAACAATGATTAAAAAAAGAATCAAACAGGTGAAAAAAGGCGATCGTAATGCATTTGCAGACATCGTGGATATTTACAAAGACAAAATTTATCAGCTTTGCTACCGTATGCTCGGCAATGCGCATGAGGCGGAAGATATTGCGCAGGAAGCGTTTATCAGAGCATACGTGAATATCGACAGTTTTGATATCAACCGGAAATTTTCCACATGGCTTTATCGAATCGCAACCAATTTGACCATCGATCGTATCCGTAAAAAAAAGCCGGACTATTACTTGGATGCAGAGGTGGCGGGGACTGAAGGACTGACGATGTATTCCCAGGTTGCGGCGGATGTTGCGCTTCCAGAGGATGAAGTGGTTTCTTTGGAGCTGCACAGCACCATCCAGGAAAAAATCTTAAGGCTTCCCGATAAATACAGGACGGTCATCGTATTAAAGTACATTGATGAGCTCTCACTCATTGAGATCAGTGAAATCCTTAATATTCCCGTAGGTACGGTGAAAACGAGGATACACAGGGGCAGAGAGGCTCTCAGAAAACAATTAAGGGATCTTTAAGTGGGGTGATGAAATGAGCTGTCCGGAGCATATTGTTCAGCTTATGCATAAATACCTTGACGGAGACATACTACCGGAAGATGAATCGCAATTAAAAGAGCACCTCCAATCATGCGAAGACTGCAAAAAGCACCTTCATGAAATGGAAAAATCCATCGCTCTTGTCCAGAGCACGTCACATCTTACAGCTCCGGCGAACTTTACAGCCGATGTGCTGGCGAATCTGCCGAAGGAAAAGCGAACGGCATCGATCAACAGGTGGCTTAAAGCCCATCCGTTTTTAGTGGCGGCAGCTTTGTTTATCATTTTGATGGGCGGCAGCTTTTTCTCCAGCTGGAAAAACGATCAGGATTTCAGCGTATCCAGCCAGCCCAATCTCGTAGTGAAAAACAACACGGTCATCGTACCTGAAGGCAAAGTTGTCAAAGGCGATGTGACCGTGAAAAACGGAAAGCTGATTATAGAAGGCAAAGTCGACGGCGATGTCACGATTGTTAATGGCGAAAAATATACGGCTTCAGCAGGACAAGTCACTGGTCAGATCCATGAGATCAACGAAGTGTTCGACTGGATGTGGTATAAGATTAAATCGACCGGAAAATCGGTTTTTGACATGAAGGAGTCTAAAGAGTAGAGCAAAGCGGGCGAATGAGCTTTGCTCTTTTTTTATGAGGGGCCGCCATTTCACTTGGAAAATCAATTTGTGCTATAATAGCGTCTGTATATGTAAAAATAATAGATCATACCATTTTGAAACATATTAACCTTACTAATGACTGAATTCTTGGAGGACGAGGAAATGGCTTTTGAGGATATCCCTTTCTTGCAGTACCTCGGCGATGCCGTTGATATTCTCCTTGTTTGGTACGTAATATATAAATTAATGATGGTCATCCGCGGGACAAAGGCGGTTCAGCTTTTAAAGGGAATCGTGGTCATTGTTCTCGTCAGGCTGGCCAGTCAATATTTAGGATTAAGCACCCTGCAGTGGCTGGTTGACCAGGCGATCACATGGGGGTTCCTGGCGATCATTATCATCTTCCAGCCTGAATTGAGGAGAGCGCTGGAACAGCTGGGGCGGGGGCGCTTTTTTTCGAGGAGCGGAACACCTGAGGAAGAGCAGCAGCAGAAAACGATTGATGCGATTACAAAAGCGATTAAATATATGGCGAAACGCCGGATTGGCGCGCTTCTGACGATTGAACGGGAGACGGGAATGGGCGATTACATAGAAACGGGGATCCCTTTAAATGCAAAGGTCAGCTCTGAGCTATTGATCAACATCTTTATTCCGAATACACCGCTTCATGACGGCGCCGTAATTATGAAAAATGATGAGGTTGCTGCAGCCGCCTGCTACCTTCCGCTTTCTGAAAGCCCTTTTATTTCAAAAGAGCTTGGGACGAGGCACAGAGCAGCAGTGGGAATCAGTGAAGTGACCGACAGTCTGACGGTTGTCGTATCCGAAGAAACGGGCGGCATCAGCGTCGCCAAAAACGGAGACCTTCACCGTGATTTATCGGAAGAGGCATTGAAAAACATGCTTGAAGCGGAATTCAAGAAAAATTCGCGAGAAACTTCCTCAAATCGCTGGTATTGGAGGGCGAAGAAAAATGGATAAGTTCTTAAACAATCCCTGGGCTGTCAAAGTAGTCGCATTATTATTCGCGTTTCTTCTTTACTTTGCGGTCCACAGCGCTCAAGCGCCGACTCCGAAGAAACCAGGTGAATCGTTTTTCCCGACATCGACGACAGACGAAGCGACGCTCACCGATATACCGGTCAAATCGTTTTATGATGATGAAAACTACGTCGTAACAGGCGTGCCGCAGACGGTGAATGTCACGATTAAAGGCCCGACAGGAACCGTCAAGAAGGTCAGACAAGTGAAGGATTTTGAGATTTATGCCGATATGCAGCATCTGAAAACAGGCAGGCACAAAGTCGAGCTGAAGGCCAGAAATGTTGCCGAAGGCCTCACTCTGACCATCAATCCATCGGTGACAACCGTGACCATCGAAGAAAAAACGACGAAGGAATTCCCGGTCGAGGTTGATTTTTATAATAAAAACAAAATGAAAGACGGCTACACGCCGGAGCTGCCGATTATCAACCCGAAAAACGTCAGCGTCACCGGCTCAAAAGCCGTGATCGACAGAATCCAAAACATCAAGGCGACGATCAATTTAGAGGGCGTCGACCAGACGGTTGAAAAAGAAGCCAAGCTAACAGTGTACGACAGGGACGGAAATGTTCTTCCGGTTGAAGTCAGTCCATCCGTCGTTAAAATCACCGTTCCCGTGACAAGCCCTAGCAAAAAGATTCCCGTCAAAGTTGACCGGAAAGGGAGCCTTCCGGACGGTATCAGCATTTCCAGCCTCGATATCAGTCCGGGAGAGGTAACCGTCTACGGGCCGCAAAATGTTCTTGATTCGTTAGAATTTGTCGAGGCCGATGAGGTTGATTTAAGTAAAATGAAAGATGACACTGAGTTGGAAGCCAACATTAAAGTGCCGGACGGCGCTAAAAAAGTGTCACCCGAAAAAGTGAAAATCAAGGTGAAAGTTGACAAGGAAGAAGAGAAAAAACTGAAGAACGTTTCAATTAAAACCGCGGGGCTGAATGACAGCCGGGATCTTGAATTTCTCGATCCGAAGTCAGGCAAGCTGGATATCACGGCAAAGGGCTCGACAGCCGCGATCGAAAAACTCCAGCCTTCCGACGTCGAGCTCTATGTCAATGTGGCGGATCTCGATGACGGCGAGCATAACGTGAAGCTGGAAGTAAACGGACCGCAGAACATGACATGGTCGCTGCCGCGGCAGAGCATTCGAGTGAAAATCTCATCTCAAACAACCCAAAACGAAAAAAATAATGGTCAGAATGAAGAAGAAGAGAATCATTCTGAAAAGGATTCACAACCTTCATGAATCAAAAAGGAGCGATATTAATGGGCAAGTATTTTGGTACAGACGGTGTAAGAGGCGTGGCAAACAGTGAACTTACACCCGAGCTGGCCTTTAAAGTCGGACGCTTTGGCGGATATGTCCTAACAAAAGATAAGGAGCGCCCCAAGGTGCTGATCGGCCGTGATACGCGCATTTCCGGGCATATGCTGGAAGGTGCCCTTGTTGCGGGCCTTCTTTCGATAGGAGCAGAAGTCATGCGTCTCGGTGTGATTTCGACGCCCGGCGTCGCATATTTGACGAAGGCTATGGACGCGGAAGCGGGCGTAATGATTTCAGCTTCCCACAACCCTGTCGAAGACAATGGAATTAAGTTTTTCGGCGGCGACGGATTTAAGCTTTCCGATGAGCAGGAGCTTGAAATCGAGCGTCTGATGGATCAGCCTGAAGATCACCTGCCAAGGCCTGTAGGCGCTGATCTGGGTATGGTGAACGACTACTTTGAAGGCGGACAGAAATATTTGCAGTTTCTTAAGCAGTCTGCTGATGAAGACTTCACAGGCATTCATGTCGCACTTGACTGTGCGCACGGGGCGACATCTTCGCTGGCGACCCACCTGTTTGCCGATCTTGACGCAGATGTATCAACGATGGGGACTTCTCCGAACGGATTAAACATCAATGACGGAGTCGGCTCGACCCACCCTGAAGCCCTGGCCGAATTTGTGAAAGAAAAGGGAGCTGACGTCGGCATGGCGTTTGACGGGGATGGCGACCGCTTGATCGCTGTTGACGAAAAGGGGAATATCGTAGACGGCGATCAAATCATGTACATATGTTCGAAGTACTTGAAGAGCGAGGGGCGCCTGGCGGACAATACAGTTGTCTCTACGGTGATGAGCAACCTCGGCTTTTACAAAGCGCTTGAAGCGGAAGGCATTAAAAGCGTTCAGACAGCTGTCGGCGACCGCTATGTAGTGGAAGCGATGAAAAAGGACGGGTTTACTTTCGGCGGAGAACAGTCGGGACATCTGATTTTCCTTGATTACAATACGACAGGCGACGGCCTGCTTTCTGCGATCATGCTGATGAACACGATCAAAATGACAGGTAAGTCTTTGTCAGAGCTTGCGGCAGAGATGCAGAAGTTTCCGCAGCTCCTCTTGAACGTGAAAGTAACCGATAAACATAAAGTAGCGGAGAACGAAAAGGTAAAAGCGGTCATCGAAGAGGTTGAGAAGGAAATGAACGGTGACGGCCGCATCCTTGTGCGCCCGTCCGGCACCGAGCCGCTTGTCCGTGTTATGGCTGAGGCGAAAACGAAGGAGCTTTGCGAGAAATACGTAGGCCGCATTGTAGATGTCGTGAAAGCTGAAATGGGAGCGGAGTGATTTTCCGCAGAAGACTGACGAACGAGACATGCTGATTTGACATAAGATAAAGGGAACCGTTCAATCTTGGAAAAAATGTGAACCATTTTGAAAAATGTTTGACGGTTCCTTTAGTGTATAGTAAAATCAGCTTGTCTTGTTTAATTTAAAAGGAAAGGCAGGGCAGAACCATTTTTTATAGTTATAGCGCCCGGACTAAGCGTGCGGATGAAACAGCTTAGTTGACGAGGATGGAGGTTTATCGAATTTTCGGCGGATGCCTCCCGGCTGACCACAAGATCACAGCCGCAAGGATTTCCTCAAACCAAAGAGGCGACTCTTTGAACAAAGGGAAATCGCATGATCTTCCATAAAAAACATGTAGGAGGGGACGAAGAATGTCCCCGCCTGATAAGCAGACTTTCTTCGTCTCCTGCCTGCGACTTTAGGAGGAAGAAAATTATGTGTGGTATTGTAGGTTATATTGGCCAGCTTGATGCAAAGGAAATTTTACTTAAAGGTTTGGAAAAGCTGGAGTATCGCGGCTACGATTCAGCTGGAATCGCTGTAGCGAACGAAGACGGCGTACACGTGTTTAAAGAAAAAGGACGGATTGCCGATCTTCGCGAAGTCGTTGATGCAAATGTGATATCGCAAGCGGGAATCGGACACACACGCTGGGCGACTCACGGGGAACCGAGCCGTCTAAACGCTCACCCGCATCAAAGCGCATCAGGCCGATTTACACTTGTTCATAACGGCGTCATCGAAAACTATGTTCAGCTGACGCGCGAATATTTACAAGATGTAACCCTTAAAAGTGATACGGATACAGAGGTTGTCGTTCAAGTGATCGAGCAATTCGTCAATAACGGTCTTGACACGGAAGAAGCGTTCCGCCAAACGCTTATGCTGCTCAAAGGCTCTTATGCGATTGCATTATTCGATCATGAAAACAAAGAAACAATCTATGTTGCGAAAAATAAAAGCCCGCTTCTTGTCGGCCTTGGAGACAATTTCAATGTGATCGCGTCTGACGCGATGGCGATGCTTCAAGTGACAAACGAATACGTGGAGCTTATGGATAAAGAAATGGTGATTGTCACAGACAAAAAAGTTGTGATCAAAAACCTTGACGGAGAATTGATGTCACGTGCCTCATATATTGCAGAGCTTGATGCGAGCGATATCGAAAAAGGCACATACCCTCACTACATGTTAAAAGAAATCGATGAACAGCCGCTTGTCATGCGGAAAATCATTCAGACGTACCAAGATGAAAACGGCAAGCTTTCCATTCCTGGAGACATTGCAAATGCTGTTGCAGAAGCGGATCGCGTCTATATCATCGCCTGCGGAACGAGCTATCATGCCGGTCTTGTCGGCAAGCAATTTATCGAAACATGGGCGAAAGTTCCGGCTGAAGTCCATGTCGCAAGTGAATTCTCTTACAATATGCCATTGCTTTCCGAGAAGCCGCTGTTTATCTTTATTTCTCAAAGCGGAGAAACGGCTGACAGCCGCGCGGTTCTCGTACAGGTTAAAAAGCTCGGACACAAAGCGCTGACATTGACCAACGTACCGGGATCCACGCTTTCCCGTGAAGCGGACTACACGCTTTTACTGAATGCCGGCCCGGAAATCGCGGTAGCGTCAACAAAAGCATATACGGCGCAAATCGCAGTTCTCGCTATTTTGGCAGCTGTGACTGCGGAAACCCGCGGCAAAGCACTCGGCTTTGATCTTGTTAAAGAGCTCGGCATCATCGGAAACGCGATGGAAGCCCTTTGCGACCAGAAAGACGAAATGGAAATGATCGCGCGCGAATATTTGACAGTAACACGCAATGCTTTCTTCATCGGCCGCGGCCTCGACTATTTCGTCTGCCTCGAAGGATCCTTGAAGCTGAAAGAGATTTCTTACATTCAAGCTGAAGGCTTCGCCGGCGGTGAATTGAAGCACGGTACAATCGCATTGATCGAAGACGGCACACCAGTCATTGCCCTTGCGACACAGGAGCACGTCAATTTAAGCATCCGTGGAAATGTCAAAGAAGTGACAGCCCGCGGCGCCAACCCTTGCGTGATCTCCTTGAAAGGCCTGGAAGAAGCAGACGACCGCTTCGTCCTGCCTGAAGTGCATCCGGAGCTCGCACCGCTCGTCTCCGTCATCCCGCTGCAGCTGATCGCATACTACGCAGCGCTGCACCGCGGCTGTGACGTTGATAAGCCACGGAACTTGGCGAAGAGTGTGACGGTGGAGTAAGGAGACGTTTGAAATAATAGTTTGTACCCCTCTTGGATTGGATGATCCGGAGGGGTATTTTTGTGTTTGAAAGAGAAATAAGTCTTATCAAAAATCGAACTCTGGTAGTCTGAAAGTGCGCTAGATTATAATTGAAAGGATGTGTAACCATGAACAACGAGACGTACATTGAAGTCAACAGAACATCGCAGTTGATGAATAAAATGAGAAAATTCTCAGTGCTGATTGATGGTGTCGAGGCTGGGAAAATCAAAGATGGCGGGAGGCTGCGAATTGATTTGGAGCCTGGCGAACATGAGATCCAAGTGAAAATTGATTGGTGTGTAAGCCAAACTTTGAGGTTTACGTTAGATGAAGGAGAAGCTTTAAAGTTTAGATGCGGAAGTCCGGTTCGTGGATGGAAGATGTTCTTCGGACTTTTTTATGTATTGGCCGATCCAGAGAAGTATTCGTTTATTGAGCAGGAATAGGCGGTTGCAAGCAGCTTTGGTCTGCATCATCGCCATCATACGCTGCACCGTAACAACCTGACGAAAAGTGTGACGGTGCAGTTTTTTATCCGCAGATGAACATGAAGCGGTGTCAATGAAAGAAAAAGCCTCATCCTTTTTAAAACACCTTATTTCTATAAATCCGAATCGACAGAAGCCATGAACATCCGTACAGCGTAATAATTGATATGGCAACGATCAGATATAGCAGAGCATTTTGTAAGGTTAGAAGCATGTGAATCAACTCTCTAATTTGATCGTTCAAATTTTGGACAACAAAATTAACCGTTAGCATATACAAGCCAAATGCAACAATAGAAGCAGTCAACAAATAGTTACTTTTGAATTTATAACAGAATGGCAGCATGAATGAAGCAGCTGTCATCACAATAGCGACCATTAGCAAAATGTCTTTCCAGATCGTAAGTTCCCGGTGAATGATAAAGTTTACGATCAATATGGCTGCAGCCACCATAGATGTAAAGAGAACGACGACAATATACTTTGAACTGACAATTTCTTTTCGTGTATAAGGCAAAGAATTGAGAAGCATATGTATAGAAGACTTTTCATCTATTGACATGGCATTCATAAAAATAGCAATACTAAATGCAATTCCAACCCAGATGGGAGAAACGTCTAATGTTAAATAAACACATAACCCCAAAAACAAAACTGCCAATGTTTTTTTCTGCAAGACAATGTCCTTACGTATTAAGTTGAACATGCTCTTTAGCTCCTTTCTTCGTATAAAACATGATATCTTCCAGAGTCGGTTTTTCAATTAACACCATATCCCCAAAAAGGTTTTCTGTTCGTGATTTATTCGCAGTCAATGCTTCAAATCCATGAGTTGATTTTCGAACCGCTATAAACTCCTGTTCGGTCTCCCGGTCTAACAACTCCATGCCGCCTTTTACAATTGCATATTGTTCTTCAATCTCGTAAAAGTCCTTTGTAAAGATATGCTCTCCTTTATGAATGAACGTGATATAATCTGCAATCTTATCTAAATCAGTTGTTATATGAGTTGAAAAAAAGATCGTCTTATCCCCATCTTGCATGAGCTGATGCAAGATTTCCAACAGCTCACGGCGGAAAATCGGGTCCAGTCCGGCCGTCGGTTCATCCATAATAATTAGTTCCGCATGATGGGACAAAGCGACGGCTAATGATGCTTTCATCATCATCCCTTTTGAGAACGTCTTGATTTTTTTAGTGAGCGGCAAGTTAAATGTGTTCACATAATCATTGAATACTTGTTCATCCCAATTGACATAGGATCTTTTCACAATATCTTTCATTTCAGTCAATGTTAAATGTTCATAAAATATGTTCGAATCAAATACAAAGCCAATTCGTTGTTTGATTTCTTTCTCATGCTCCTTGTAATTCAAGCCAAATACCGTAATCGTTCCGCTGTCAGGCTGCAATAAGTTCATGATCAGTTTAATCGTTGTCGATTTCCCCACGCCATTTCCGCCGATAAATCCGGTGACAAAACCTTTTTTTACATTCATTGAAAAGTCCTTTAGTTGAAAACCATCGAACGATTTATGAACATGCCGGAGTTCAATTACATTGTCCATCATTCTTCCTCCTGATATAAAATGGTAAGCAAATCTTTTAATTCTGTAAGGGGAACGCCAATGTCTTTGCTGTTTTTTATCGCTGCTGTCAACTGCTCTTCAATTGCTTTCATTTTTCCTTCTTTCATCATTTCGTTATTCTGATCTGATACAAAAGAGCCTTTCCCGACTACGGAATAAATGAAGGCATTCTTCTCAAGTTCTTCATAGGCGCGCTTTGACGTAATAAGGCTGACATTTAGATCTTTTGCCAATTGGCGCATAGAAGGCAGCGGCTGTCCAGGCTTCAATTCATCGGCAAGAATATGATCCTTAATTTGGGTGTAAATTTGTTCATAAATGGGTTGCTTTGAACGATTCGAAATTATAATTTTCATTTCAAAACCTCTTTTATTTATACACAATATATACAATATGTACAATATACACAAAAATTGCCTGAATGGCAACGATTTTTTGTACTGAAATTTTCTTGATACTCTACTCACGTCACCTTTTACACTTATATTGAAGAATAGATAGGAAAGGTGACTAAAATGGATGAAGAGCCATCAAAAAAAGCAATCTTTTCAGTACAATTAATGCTTGGAATTTCACTTATTCTTGGAGTTATACCTCCCCTTATTATGTTTTTAATTTCAAGAAAGAAAGACTTATATTACGGTGAATCAAGTCGCAAAGCACTTAACTTTCATTTGACGATTTTCCCATTGTTTGTAATTGGTAGTTTTCTGCCTTCATGGGTTAAGTACGTTATATTGGCTATAGAAACATTAATAATCATGTATGCTATTATTCGAATAGCTTTTCAAAAACCATATTATTATCCAGCCATTCCTTACATTAAAAGTAAAGATGAAAATATAGAAAAGAGGTATTCGCATGTCAAATAATATGTTGACAATCGGACAATTGGCTAAACGAACAGGAGTTTCTATAAGAACACTTAGGTATTACGATAAAATTGGTTTGCTAATACCAACCGACTACAAAGAAGGAGGACACCGACTTTATAGCCTTGATGAACTCTCACGTTTACAACAAATACAATCTCTTAAATTCATAGGCTTTTCACTTAAAGACATCGCAGATTTATTAAAATCGCAATTTATAGAAGAACAGCAACTTAGCTATTCAATTTCATTCAAAAAAAGAGAACTTATTGCAGAACAAGAAAGAATTCGTCAAACGATTGATCAGTTGGATCATATGAAAACTATTATCTCAGGGTATGAAAAGGTAGATATAAAATTATTCAGCTTTATTATTCACTCTATTCTTTTTGAAGAGGAAAATTTTAATGAATATAGTCAAGCTAAAGGTTCTATTCACAATTTTAGAAGCAGTGAAAGAGCTAATTTAGATAAAGAGTACTTTTCATTGTTTATGGATTTGAAGGAACTTATAGCAAACGAAACAAATCCTGAATCCGATGAAGCATTAAAATTTATCAAACAGTTGGTAGATATTTCTAACCGAACGTTATTAAAGATTGATACAGCAGAAATAGAATCAACGGTTCAATATAATGAACCCAATATACTCAATCCCTTCACGGAAGAAGAAAGAGCCTTTCTTAAAAATGCTTTTGCTTATATGTCAAAGTTACAAGAATGATTAATTGAAAAAGAGTACACCCAATGGCTAAAGAAAAAAATTGGCGCTCCCACTTTCTGTGTATAAAGCTTATTTACGGAGGTTTTAGTTTTGGTTCAAGAAATTTTCCAAAGGGTAGAAGAAGTCAATATTATTTATCAATTTATAGCAGTATTTATAATTGGATTTGTGCCTTTCCTTGAGGCTTTCGTAGCTGTACCAATCGGAATACTTTTAGGCCTACCATTTATTCTCGTAGTTTTAGTGGGGGCTACCGCTAACTGGCTGTCTGTTATGGCTGTAATAGTATTTTCTTCTTTTATGAGATCTTGGTTTTCCAAAAAAGAAAAGAATAACACTGATCATTACATTAACAGACGTTTTCAAAAAGCAAAGTCATACTTCAATAAGTACGGAGTTCCCGGGATCTCACTTTTGGGTCCTATAATAGGAACAAATCACATTGGAGCATTGGTATGTATAATAGCGAAAGCAAATAAAAAAAGGATCATCGTTTGGCAAACTGTCAGTATAGTTATGTGGGCTGCGGGAACTGGAGTTCTGTTAATTTTCGGAGTTGATATCTACAATAATATAAAGAACTAGAATATACTCAATACACCAAATTTTATAATTCTCGATTTGGAAGAGGGTATCGCTTTTTGTTAGAAATATTATCTTATCCTTCACTCCGTCCAAAGTGTGGTGCTATTGCAAACTTATATAAGTATGGCAACTAACAATTATTTTTCGATCTAAAAACGTATGCGTGTTGGTATTCATGTCAAACGCCAACGGTAAAAAGGTAGGGAATGTGTCGTTCAAGAAGTAAAAATTACCGTTGTATCATCACATGTTATGAGTGATTTTATAAAGAAATATATGTTGCTGTCTTTTCCAAAAAGCAATGGTGGAAGTTTTTTTAATCCTCTTTCACAATATTTCAATTACCCGAAGAAAAAATAAACGGGCATATAACATATTGACAATTTGCGATATGAAGATATAATGATTGGTATGGAACCTATTGAAGTTTTCAAAGCTTTATCAAATGAATCAAGGCTGCAAATTTTGCAATGGCTGAAGGAGCCTGATCGTCATTTTGAACCCCATGAAGGGATTGATATGAACACAATCGGGGTATGTGTCAGCCAAATCACAGACAAATTGAAAATGACGCAATCAACGGCTTCTCAATATCTCGCCATTCTTTTAAGAGCCGGCTTGATTAAGGCGGAACGAATCGGAAAGTATACGTACTACAAAAGAGACGAAGAGGCCATCAGAAAGCTTGCTGACTTTCTTAAAACAGAGATATGAGCATTTAAAAAATAAACATCTCTAGATGATGTTTATTTTTACACCATACATATCGACATATTCCGATGTGTTTATTTTTTGATTTACATATCGTTATTTCGTGATATGTAAATATATAAAGCGAAGAAGGAGCGAACGATGATGTTTAGTGCTTGGAAAATTTATGTTTTAGCGATCATCAGTTTTTTGGTAGGGACCTCAGAGTATATTATCTCCGGGATTTTGGATCAGATCGCCCACACACTCGGGATAACTTTAGCTGCTGCGGGTCAGCTGATTACGATCTTTTCACTTGTGTATGCAGTTTTCACACCGGTTCTCATGGCGTTGACGGCAAGTATGGATAGGCGCAAGTTAATGATGTATGCTCTCGGTTTGTTTGTGATAGGAAATATTCTGGCCTTTACCCTGCCTGGCTATGGCTGGTTTGTTGCAGCGCGGGTCATTATGGCCTTGGGGGCAGGCATGGTTGTGGTCACGGCATTAACGATTGCCGCCAAAATCGCTCCGGCGGGTAAGCAGGGCAGTGCAATTGCTACAGTTGTCATGGGGTTTACCGCTTCTCTGATCATAGGTGTTCCACTCGGAAGAATGACGGCAGAAGCATTAGGCTGGAAGTCTGTATTTGGAGGAATTGCTTTACTGGGATTCATCGCAATGATTGTTATATTCTTAATCTTGCCGCATACCGAAGGCGATAAGCCTGTTCCTTTGCTTCAACAGCTTTCTCTTTTAAAGAACCGGAAAGTAGCAATGGGGTTATCAATCACTTTTTTCTGGCTCGGAGGGTATTCCGTTGCATATACTTATCTGTCTCCTTACCTTCTGACCGTTTCAGGGATAAGCGGCAATTTGCTTAGCGGCTTTTTGCTTATATTTGGAATCGCCAGCTTGGTTGGATCGAAGTTTGGCGGATATAGCACCGATAAATGGGGCGTTCCTTTTACACTCGTTGGCGGGATGGCGCTGCATATCATCGCACTGATTTTACTGTCGCTTGTCACCCATTCCTATGTCGGAGTACTGTTGATTCTCATATTATGGTCGTTTGCCGCATGGTCTACCGGCCCGACACAGCAATATCACTTAGCGACGCTCGAACCGGAATTGTCAGGTGTATTGCTCGGCATCAATCAATCGATGATGCAATTCGCCATGGCCGTAGGTGCAGGAATCGGAGGGATTTTTGTAGAAAAAATATCGCTCGCTTCTATTACGTGGTTTGGGGCACTGGAGGTTACGATTGCGATTGTCGCTGTTTTGGTGACTTTCAGTTCGCATTACAAACGGAAAGCAGGACCTGTAAGAGAAATCGGCTCATAATACGTTGCCTTGATTGGTGTTGAAAATTCAATGGTTTCATTCCTCATATCTTACCTGTGCTGACAGGTGATGTTGTGAGGAGCCGAAAGATCTAACATCCGCCCGTTGTAAAACGAGCGGATGTTTTTTATTTAGTCCGCTAAAATCCGCAAATAAGCCTTCCAAGGTCCGACATCGTCCTGATACCGTTTCGCCAGCACTCTTGCGATTTGCGAGATGTGAGTGAGGTCGTGGGCAACCCATGTTGAGATCTGTTCTCTCAGCTTGACGATTCCAAACTCAGGGTGCATCCCCGTTTGTTCGAAGTCGGTTTCAGGATCAATGATCTGCTGTAATGTTTTCAGATTCGCCCGTCTGATATCTGCAAACTCGTTAAGCAACTGTTCCATCGTTTTTCCGTCGTTTTGATTCAACTGGCTGAAGCGGTCGAACGGCGGAAAAGGTTCCGTTGCTCCTTCTGTCACGATCAATTTGATGCGCGGTAACCAATTGTTTTTTTCTCCTTCAATCAGATGGCCGACGACATCAAAGGCGTTCCACGTGTCTTCGCCTTCATTGCAGCTGATCCAGGGACTTGATAATCCGGTCAGCAGCTGACTCAGCGTTTGTGGTGTGCGCTCCAGGATTTCGATTGCTTCCTCGAGTTGAAAGTTCATGTGGGTGACCTCCTTTGCAATTTGAGATAAAAGGATGAGATAGGACTGACGTGTTTTACATTTATTTTAATTGAATAGTTGGAAGTATTCACCCAATCAAGAAACTCTAAACAGGCTAAAATACTTTCATTTATATTTTTATAAACCTGAGTTTTAAAGACTTCCCATGGGTGGACATCCAGCTTCGATCTTATTTGGATAGCTTCTTTATCTTTAAAACACTTTATTTCTGTAAATGATTCGACAGAAGCCATGAACATCCATATAGGATAATAACCGACATGCCGACGATCAGATACAACGGAGTATTTTGTAAGGTTAGAAGCTTGTGAATGAACTCTCTAATTTGATCGTTCAAGTTTTGGATAACAAAATTAACAATCAACAAATACAACTTACGTTGAAGTACCAATAGCGGATGTTTTAGATGAAGTTAATGGAATTGGTGCTTTAACATCTTATAGTAGGCCTAAAAATAGATTTGCTCAAGATACTCCGGTAACAACTGAAGAACATAACCTTTTGAAAAGATATTTTATGAATAAGTATTTAGCTGCTGTTGAAAATAAGCATCCTATTATCATAACAGATGAAGAAATTAACAAGTTAAATATGAAGGTAGACGAGAAAAGGTTACCGAGTTCTCTCGAATTAAATTTTATCATAAGAAAAAATAATAACGGAGAAAATCTTCTTTATTTGGGACCCAATATAGGTTCATCTGCTGCAGGGAAAACATTTGGAAGATTTAGTTATTTGGGCGATGAATTTTCTGAAGTGTTGGACGAAGTAGGCAGAGAGTTAAAAGAAAGTGAAATCGATCAAGTGGAGCTGTGTTTTGTTCCATCAAACATTAGAATGGCGAATGTTACCCGTATCAATACACCGAGAGAGTATAACCTTTCAATGTTTACTAATTCATATAATCCGAACAATGAATTAACATTAGCTGATATTCTTGTTGGATGTGACAATGAAAAGTTTTATTTGAAAAATAAACGGAATGGAAGATTGCTGAATATATCAGGAATGAATATGCTCAATCTGAGCTCTTCAAGCAATATCATTCGATTATTGAGCGATATCTCCTTAAATCAGTATTTAGAATGGAGTAATACTCCATGGGGTGTATATTATAAAGAATTTATTCATATACCAGAAATTCGATATGAAAATATTATTCTCTCAAATGAGAAATGGAGTTTACAAAATCTGCGAGGGCAGTTTGAAAGAACCCCAAAAATTGAAGAATTTATGGCGGAGTTCCAAAAGTTCAGAAGAGTTTATTCAGTCCCGGATAATGTTTATTTTCAATTTGCTGATAATCGAATTTTATTGGATTTATCAAGAAAAACTAACCTCAACTTGTTGTATAAGAATTTATTCAAGTTTCCAAGTACTGCTTTAGAGAAAGCAGAGGCTGGAAACCCCGCTATTACCTTAGGTGAGGAATATTTCTCAGCAGAGGCGGTAATTCCTTTTGTTCTAAAAGAGGAATACAGAGACAATAAGAGTAAGAAAGAATTCTTTAATGGAAGTATATATCAGCAGGTTAGCTATCCTCCTTTTAAAGAATGGCTGTTTTTAAAACTCTATGGCCCTGAAGACCGCCAAGATGAATTAATAGAATACATGAAATACTTCATTTCAACACAACTGGATAGGAGTGTTTATGATAAGTTTTTTTATATGAGATACAATGACCCAAAACCTCATATAAGATTGAGGTTTCGTTCAATAGAACCAAACAATCTTCAGATTATTTACGACAAGCTGAGTGAGTACATAATTGAATTACAAAAAATGAGCATCATTTATGAAGTAACCATCAATACTTATTTCCCTGAAATCAACAGGTATGGTGGGTCGGTGCTGATAAAGGATGCTGAAAATTTATTCTACCATGATAGCTTAGTTGTGATGGAAATTCTTAAAGTCATGAAACAAAATAGTCTGAGCCAAGAACAAGTTGGAGTGATTTCCTTACTTCACTACTTGATTGACTTTGGATTATCTTTTGAAAATCAATTAAATTACTTGCAGCTAAACTTAAAAAACAGTGACATTCATAAAAAGGAATTCAAACAAGAAAAGTTTGATTTCATCAATGAACTAGATTCTTATAACAATTGGGAAAAGGCTAAAAAAAGAGAAGACCTAAAACAAATTATTGATATCCTAGAATATAGGAGCAAAAGTATTAATGTCTATAGAGAACATATTAACAGAAGCAATAAACATACGAGTGATTTCATTAACATTATGGGGAGCATCATTCACTTGCATTTTAATAGGTTGTTTGAGATTGACCGCGATTTCGAAAATAAACTATATGTTTACGCATACCAAACATTATATGGCCAGAGAGTTCGAAGAAAGATGCTTCATTTACAGGAACTTTAAAAAACATCTTAAACAGATGGTTGAACAGATTAACTGATCAATCATCTGTTTTTTTCGATATTGATGGAGTCTTGATTTTTTATTGCTAAACTCCATTTATAAAGACGAAAAGGAGTTATTTGAAGATGAATAATGAGTATATCTTGCAAACGAGGCACTTAACCAAAAAATACAAAAAATCGACCATTTTAAACGGTGTATCAATTAATGTAAGAAAGAACACTGTTTACGGCCTTTTGGGTCCCAACGGGGCAGGTAAGTCAACGACGCTAAAAATAATATCCGGTTTGCTCAAACAAACATCAGGAGAGGTAATTTTCAATGGAAATCAGTGGACAAGGAAAGATTTGATTTATATCGGATCTTTAATTGAAAATGCTCCGCTTTATGGGAATTTAACTGCTATAGAAAATCTTGAGGTGATAAATACGATTCTTGGCCTGCCAAAAGAGCGAATTCAGGAGGTTCTTCAAGTTGTTGGGTTAACAAATACGGGAAGTAAAAAAGTGATGAATTTTTCTATGGGAATGAAACAACGACTTGGCATTGCCCTTGCCATTTTGAATCGTCCCAAGCTATTAATTTTAGATGAGCCTACTAATGGATTGGATCCTATTGGGATTCAAGAATTAAGAGAATTGATGGCTTCATTTCCGAAGCAGGGAATGACCGTTCTTTTATCCAGCCACTTGTTATCGGAAGTTGAACATTTAGCTGATGATATCGGCATTATCAGCAATGGAATACTCGGTTATGAAGGTAAATATCATTCATATGATAACTTAGAAAATCTATTTACAGATGTTGTACGAAAGCATAGAGCCCAATAGGAGGTTACCGAATGTATTTATATTTAAAATCAGAAATGATAAAAACAAAAAGAACAATGATTAGAAAAATGTTGTTGGTGATACCCCTAATATGTTCCATTCTTGCACTAGGTTTTAATTTTCTAGGCGGCCCGGATATCGTAAGGCTGAGTGTAGAAACGATCATTAATCATTGGGGAATATTATGGCTATCCGTGTTCGTAGCCCTTTCCACTGGGCTTTTAAATAATCTCGAAAAAAAATCGACGAATTTTAAAACGATTATTGGCTTACCAATAGATCTTCAAAAAAAGGAAATAAGCAGAGTTTTATTTACAACTGGATTAATGGGGCTAGGGTCTCTTCTGTTAATAATTTTTATAATCCTAACAAGTTTGCTGGTTAATACAAGTCCATATTTGGTTTCACTTTCTTCTTGTATTTTAGCGGTTACCTTAATGTTTATAGCTTCACTATGGCAGATCCCGTTTTGCTTGTGGCTTTCTAGAAAAACGAATCTTTTTATCACCTTACTGTTGAATAGCATGCTTAATTTAAATTTAGGTTCAGTTTTTGCTCCTACGGGAGATTGGTGGTTTGTTCCATGCAGCTGGCATTTAAGAGTGCAAATGCCTTTAACGAAGCTACACTCTAATGGAATCCCTTTGCCGCAAAATGATGAACTTCTGAGCTATTCAGTTATTCCGACTGCTCTTGTTTTAAGCCTTACATTTTTTTTCATACTGACATTGATTACTGTTAGGTCTTTTAATAAACTTGAGGTGAAATAATGCTGCAATTTTATAGATGTTTTCTTAGCGAATGTAAAAAAAGAAAGCGAAGTATATTTTCATTATTACACTTAAGCATTCCGCTCGTTTTATCTGGTGTTTTGGTGATGTACTTCTTATTCAGGAATGTACCCGTAGGTCCGGAAGCAAGCTATATCATTTTTTTCGAATTAATAGGAGTAGGTACACCGGTCATCATTTCGATTATTTGTGGTCTGGTGGCTGATTCTGAAAACGAGGCAGGCCATTTTCAAAATATACTTGGATTAATTCAGAGCAGAACCGTTTCATTCACAAGTCAAACAACAATGATGATATTCTCTTATTTTGCTGCGATGTTTTTAACGATATCAATCTATACCCTAGCTCTGAAGCACCTGATTGGAGTAGGTGAAGTTAACTTTACTCTCTACTATTTAACAGGTATAATTTTTGCAGGAACTTCCATCTTTCAATATTTCTTCTATCAATTCGTTGGTTATAATTATGGGATAGGAATGTGCAGTATATGTGGGTTTGGAGGAGTGATTATCGCAGCTCTGTGCTTGACCACAATAGGAGATAAAATCTGGTGGCTCCTGCCTTGGGCTTGGGCAAACCGATTCGGTGAATATGTAATGGATTATTTGAAAATGACAGGTGTAAAACCGGTTGGAAATTCTACACTTGTAATGGGAGGTTATTCTTTTTTAATTATGACAACAGGAATAATTCTTCTAAGTATCGTTTGGATAAATAGGTGGTCCGGAAAAAAAACAAACGATTAAAGGGTGGTTCAATTTGGCCAAAATCTTGGCGGTTGATGATGACGCTGCAATTCTAAGACTGGTCAGGAAAATGTTGAGTATAAAAAAACATGAGGTTACAACTTTGCAAAGTATTAAAGATATCACGATAGAGGAGTTAAATAAATATAATCTCATTTTATTAGATGTCATGATGCCAGATGAAGATGGATTTAAAATATGTGAGAAGATTAGATCTTTAATTGATATACCGATCATCTTTATGACTGCCAAAAGTGATGAATCTTCAATAATTAAAGGTTTATCCATTGGCGGAGATGATTATATTGTAAAGCCATTCAGCATTCATGAAGTGAATGCACGTATTGAGGCCCATTTAAGGCGGGAAGCAAGGCCGAAAAAGGATACAAAAAGTGTATTTATCGATGGTGACATCCTTATTGATTTGGAAGCAAAAAAAGTAATGGTGAAAGGGGAGGAAGTAAACTTTACTAAAACTCAATACAAAATTTGTGAACTGCTCGCATTACACAAGGGGAAAATCTTTTCCAAAGAAGATATTTATGAGTCTGTCTATTCAATAGAAAGCGATTCTCAAATTTCAACGGTTGTTGAACATATCAGAGTGATAAGGAAAAAAATTGCCCAGTTCAATTTAGCCCCTATCAGTACGGTCTGGGGTGTAGGGTATATATGGGAATAAAGAATACGTTATCGGTTTATTTTATTAAATGGATTACAAAATTAGGTTTTGCAGGTTTGTTTATTTTGACCCTGAATATTGGATTCGTGACTTGGGGAATTAATCATCATTTTTTCCTTCCGGCAAATGAACCGATAAAAAAAGCGGAAAAAATACAGAGTAAAGTTGAAAATGCCAATTATATTGATCCCAGCATCATTCCTCCGGAACTGGATTATACTATTTTTAATAAGCAAACAAACAAAATTGTAAAGAGTAATATGAGTTCCAGAAATAAACAAAGATCAATAGAAGCTTATCTGCATCCTAGTAAGGATAGAATGAGCTCTTTTATAAGATATGACAGTCGATATGAAAGCATTTTGATTCATTATAGCTTGAAAATCCAGTTTGCAAATATTGAATTAAGAAAGGTATTTCCGAACCCTGGTGTATGGATATCAGTTTTTTCAATTTTAATTTATTGTGTTTATTTAGTTTGGAATATAAGAAGTTTTTCTCGAATTATTGTCCAAGAAAACCAAAAGCTTATCCAAGTAGCCCGTAAAATAAAAGAAAGAGATTTAAATATCGAATTTCCGCGAGTTCGATTTAATGAGTACAAAGATGTAATGGGCGCAATGGAGAGTTTATCGGAAGCACTTGTTAAATCCATTCAGAAAGAAATTGAGATTACCAATTCAAAGTCAGAACAGATCAGTTATTTAATCCACGATATAAAAATTCCACTGACTGTGATAAAAGGGAATATAGAACTTTTGGAGACAATGGGAGATGAGGATGCTAAGGAAAATTTTAGCGACATTATGAATTCTATACAGCAGATTGAAGGATACATTCAGGAAGTTATCGATATCAACCTGGACAACAAACAAGACAATACGAATATGGAAGAAGTATCTGTAACCGATTTCTTGTGCAAGCTGGAAGCCGAAGTTAAAAGCTTGGGTAATAATATCATTGTCGAAGATTGGACACATAAAGAGGCTACTAGCCTTTATATAGACGTAATCCTGCTTATTCGAGCAATAAATAATATTGTATTAAACGGAATAGAAAGAACGCCGCCGCATGAAAAAGTGCAAATGATCGTCAAGCAGGATAAAGACCGTATTCAATTTGTTATCATCGATCAAGGACCCGGTTTTTCGGAAGAAGCTCTAAAAAAAGGTACTGAGCTTTTTTACACTGAAAACTTTGGACGGACTAATAACAGCCATTATGGATTAGGATTAACGTTTACCGAAAAGGTAATCAAGCAGCATAATGGAAGAATGAAGCTTAGAAATAATGCCAACAACTCTGGGGAGGTACTGGTAGAATTACCGATTCTATCGAGAAAGGGATAATACAAAAGATAAGTTCATTTTAATGACTAAAAGAGAATACTTGACAGCTTTTGTGTGAAATTTTAATTTTAAAGTGTCCCGAATCCTCGTTCGGGACACCCTTTTATATTTTTGAAACTATGTCAACTGCCGCTCAGCAAACTCACGATACAGCGCATGCGAAGCAATCAGCTCGTGGTGCCGCCCCCGCCCTGTGATCTCGCCTTTTTCGATAAATATAATTTGGTCCGCGTTCACGATTGTCGATAGCCGGTGGGCGATGACGAAGGTGGTGCGGCCTTCCATGAGGCGGGCAAGCGCCTGCTGGACGATGGCTTCTGATTGGCTGTCGAGGCTGGCTGTCGCTTCGTCCATCATTAAAATTTTTGGGTCACGCAGAAAGGCGCGAGCGATGGCGATCCGCTGTCTTTGTCCGCCGGACAGCTTGACGCCGCGTTCGCCGACTTCCGTATCAAGCTGCTCTGGAAATTGTTTAATAAATGTGTCGGCATAAGCCATTTCCGCGACTTTCCACAGTTCTGGATCGTCAATGCTGTCGGCGTAGTCCAAGCCATAGCATAAGTTCTCACGGATGGTGCCGGACATCATCGGGCTGTCTTGAGATACGTAGCCGATCTGGCTGCGCCACGATTTCATCGACAGCTTGTTGATCGGTGTTTCCCCGATATTAATGACCCCTGAGTCCGGTTCGTAAAATCGTTCCAAGAGGCCGAACATCGTCGTTTTTCCGCCGCCGCTCGGACCGACAAATGCAATCATCTGCCCGGGATCGACGTCAAAAGATACCTCCCGCAAGACAGGCTCGTCATCGCCATAAGAGAAAGATACATTCTCGACGCGTATCGGCAGATTGGAGATGTCCATCTCAAGTCCTTCCTGGCCCTCTTCCTCTTCAGTATGCAAAATCTCGATGATCCGCTCTGTTGCCCCTTTTGCTTTTTGCAGCTGAGTGAAAAACATTGTGAACGATGTGATCGGGAAGATGATTTGAAACAGATAAAGCAAAAAGGCGATCAGCGAGCCTGCCGACATCGTCCCCTCAGAGACGCGGATGCCGCCGTAGCCGATGATGGCGACGATCACAATCATAATGACAAGGTGCATAAACGGGGAGACAAGCGCAAATATACGGGCTTCCTTGAGTCCGTATTGAAAGAGCTTCGAAATGCCTGATAGCCCTTTCATTTTTTCTGTATGCTCGGCGTTTGATGCTTTCATTAATCTGATTTCGCTTAATGTCTGCTGGACATGTCCGGTGAAGGAAGCTGTTTCATCCTGCAGCGTTTTGGAGATGCGCTGCATTTTCATGCCGAGCGGGATCATGATGAAGGTCGTGATCGGAACGGAGATCAGCATGAGCAGTGTCATTTTCCAATCCATGATCAGCAAAATGATCACCGATCCGACAATGGTGATGATGCCGGAAACAAACTGCGGAAAATGGTCGGAAATCAAGCTTTCAATAATGCCGGTGTCATTGACAACACGGCTGACGGTTTCACCGCTCGTCTTTTCGTCAAAGTAGCGGACAGGCAGGCGCAGCAGCTTGAACCACATACGCTCGCGCAGGGAAGCGACCACTTTTTGCCCGGCATAGGAAAGAAAATAGGTCGAAAACCCGTCGCAGACCGCTTGAACAATAAAAACGAGCGCAAGGATTCCCGCTAAGGCCAGATTGATCGAATGGACGGAAAAGCCGTCAACCATTTCCCTTGTCAACAGTGGAATGGACAGGCCGACCAATGTAGTGACGAGGCTTGCGGCCAAACCGACGGTTAAAGCCAGCCTGGGTACGCCGGATGTGAGAATCATGGTGAAAAACGGTTTCATGCTATTGTTGTTTTCTGTTTTCATTTGATAAACTCCTTATCGATATAATGTCAAAGAAGTGGATGGCGCAAGCTGTAACTCATCATATTACGATATAAACAGCAGAAAGTTCCCGATCATTGCCGATTTTAACTTCATGCTAAAAAGATTGACAGGAGAGATAATTGTAACTATTATTGTTACATAAAGTTGATTGAATGATAAGAAAGGAAGAAAAACATGACGATAAATATTAAAGTATATTCCGATTATGTCTGTCCATTCTGTTTCCTCGGAAAAGACCAATTCGAAAAAGCGATCGAAGGCAAAGATGTGGAAGTCGAGTGGCTGCCATTCGAACTGAGGCCGCGTCCATCTGAGCAGCTTGATCCGTTAAATGATCCATCAAAATTGGCAATGTGGGACGGCGCCATTAAGCCGCGAATCGAGGCTTGGGGCGTCAACATGAAGCTGCCAAACGTCTCACCGCATCCTTATACAGATTTGGCTCATGAAGGCTATCACTTTGCAAAAGAACACGGTAAAGCGAAAGCGTATAATGACCGGGTTTATCAAGCGTTTTTCCAGGAAGATCAAAATATTGGCGACATCGAGGTATTAACAGCGCTGGCTAAAGAAGCCGGACTGGATGAGCAGGCTTTTAAAGAAGCTTTAAGCTCCAGAACATATCAGGACGTGCAGCGGAAGGCGCTCCAACACGCTTACGAAGAAGCAGGCATTACGGCCGTTCCGACATTTATCATTGGCAATGAACGGATCGCCGGGGCCGCTGCGAGGGAAGTGTTTGAACAGGTGATTGAAAAAGAAAGCAAACAAAAGCCTGCAGCCGGCTTGCAGTGCGACCTTGACGGAAATAACTGCTGAGCAGGAAAAATGAGCGATTTGAAGAACCCTTTAATAGGGTTCTTTTTTTATACAGGAAAGAAGAGGGAAGACAGTTGACACTCCACCATTTTATTGCAGCCGATCAGGAGCTTCCGTTGGGGAGCTTCCAGGACCAAACAAAAGAAGGTTTGATTAGTATCGCTGAGCTTGATCAAGGGTACGAAATGGTCAAAACAAAATTCAGCAAGCCGTTTGTATATGAGGCGACCGGCTGTTTACATAGACCGGGAAATGACATAAGGGCGCTATTCAGCTATATCAATTCAAATATGCCCGAGGGTGAAGATATAGAAGTTTACTCTTGCTGGGACGGTGAGGAAGACAGAGAAAAAGACGACCGCTTAGACTTTTTCATTGATATAAAGGCTCTTCAGCTGGGCAAGCATGTCAAACTGGATAAAAAGAAATACATCGATGAAATTACCGGCATGTTTTATTTTGAGGAGCGGCAGCTGGTCAAGATTCGTAAATAAAACATTTGCTGGCGCAGGGTTTTCACACCTTTTTTCGGCCGGTTCATTTAGATGTTCAATCAGTGCACGCGCATTGTCATAGCTCACAGGCTAAGTACGATTAAGGATGCAGATCTCATATTAGTGCTAAAAGACGGAGAGATTCAAGAGATGGGCAACCATTTACAATTGATTCGCAACCAAGGGTTTTACACCAAATTGTACAATTCAAACAATGACCAAGCGATTGTGGGAGGAGGCTAAAACAGTGAATGATTTATTTGATGAAATAAGAGATGAGTCGATTAATATTGGGGGGATTGATGGTTACAAATTCGGCTCCTTAAAAGAGATATTGCGAAATAAAAGATTTGTATTTCTTGGTGAAAGCAGCCATTGCGTCAAAGAATATATTGAGGCGAAGGCAAGCTTGATCAAATATCTGCATCAGGAATTAGGATTTCGTATTCTTGCTTTCGAAAGTGAATTGGGAGATTGCAGCATAGGAAATTATCTTTCAGAAGAACTTAGTGCCAAAGAAAATATGTCCGGTTCCATCGGGAAAGTTTGGCAAAACGAATTTATGCTTGATTTGTTTGAGTATATGAAGGAAACTCAACAGCGGCAGCCTTTGCATTTAACAGGCGTTGATGTTCAGCAGAGCATGGATAAGCACTTTTCCTCCTACATGCGTTCGCATTTGACAGGGGATCTCAGGAAAACGTTTGTAACATTTGATACGCGTACAAATGAGATGCTCGATAAAGATTATATGTTAAAGCGGCGTTTTAGGAAAACAGTAGAAGAAATTGAAAGAATAGGCCAAGGACTGATAAGGGAGCTTGAAAAACAGACTTTCCCCTCTGCTATGCTTCGTGATGTCGTGTTACAGACGATGAAAAACAGACTCAATTATTTTAAGGCGAATTTTACAAAAGGTTTTTCAAAATTGTTTGAATATCGTGATGAATTAATGGCGAAGAATCTTGAATTTTTATCTCAGCATGTTTATCCTGATGAGAAATTTATCATTTGGGCTCACAACCTTCACATCAAAAAACAAAGCAGCGTCAATCGGTTTTCACCATATCGATCATTTGTAGAAAACCTTCCGGAATTTATGAAAGAGGACAGTTTTGTTATTGGTCTTTACGCGGGAGAAGGAAGAATGGGTGACAACCAAGGAGGCGATCATCCTATCAAAAAAGTTAACAAAAAGCACATGGAGTGGCTGCTCAGCAATTCACCCCATCCCAATTTTTTTATACCATGTGCTTCAAAGTGGGGGGAAAAAAAGTGGAAGGCTTTTGAGGGAGGAGGCTTGCGTATTTCTTTCAAGCCGGTTCAACAGTATGACGGAGTTTTATTCTTTAAAAAAGTAACCCCAGCAGTTGTTAATGTTGAATAGGATGTTGACGGGTTAAGCATAACCTCTAAGGTGAAGATCTCTGCTTATAGGAATTTTTTGTTGGGAAAAGAACTTTTTCGTTATATTAAATTGCTGGTGGCGGCCAAAGGGAGGAAAACTGAAAGCTGTTTTTTTGGTTTTCAATGGTGAATGGGATTATTGCATAGAGTGCACAAGTCAGACCCAGGGTAATTTCATGGACGTATTAACTTTTGGTAAAGGCGTTTATCAGGACATCCATGAAAAGATATGTTCGGCAGATGAGGAAGGGAATCCTGTTCCCGAGATGCCGGAGATGGTGGTTGAGGAGAAATATGAAGAACTCCAAAGGTAAATTGGTAACGCGTTCACAGTTTCTTGAGAGGAAGATCTTCAACAAATCATGATAAAGGGATGGCCGAAGGCTTTTCTTCACAGCTGGATCGCCTTGAAGACGATCTGAAAGCCATTCGTTAAAAGAGGGAGGGTATATTGATGACGACGTTTCCTGAGCATTTCATATAACCACGTAATCGCGGACCTCCTCATCAAGTTTTTCTATAACCATTAAAAAGAGGAGGTTGATATACATGCGTACAGAGCAGGAAATCATCGATTTGGTGCTGAAGGTCGCACGGGAGGACGACCGCGTTAGAGCGGTCGGTATGAACGGTTCGCGGACGAATCCGAATGTTCCGAAAGACCCTTTTCGCGATTATGATATGGTCTATGTTGTAACAGATATGCAGTCTTTTCTTGATGAGCCGGGCTGGGTTGACGTTTTTGGGGAGCGGATCATCATGCAGACGCCGGAAGCGATGGAGCTGTTTCCGAATGAGCTTGGCAACCGCTTTTCTTATTTGATGTTATTTACTGACGGTAGCCGCATTGATTTGATTCTTGTGCCTCTTGAAGAAAAGCTGGAATACTGCCGGGAAGACGGATTAACCGTGATCCTGCTCGATAAGGATCAGGACCTGCCCGTTATCCCGCCGCCGACGGATCGGGAATATTGGGTGCAAAAACCGTCCCCGCAATGCTTCGCCGACTGCTGCAATGAATTTTGGTGGACGTCGACATATGTGGCCAAAGGGTTGTGGCGGCAGGAAATTCTTTATGCACTCGATCATTTAAACCTCGTCAGGGCCATGCTGCTGAAAATGCTCGAATGGAAGGTCGGTTTTGAAACGGGCTTTTCGCTGAGCATAGGCAAGAATGCAAAGTTTCTTGATCGCTATGTTGATCGAAATACGTGGGAAAGGCTTTTGGAGACATATCCGCCAGCTGGTTATGAGCGTGTATGGAACAGTTTGTTTAAGATGTGGGATCTGTTTGAAGAGACAGCGGCAGCAGTCGCTGAACATCTGGCTGAACAATATCTTTTCGCAGAAGCCGAGAAAGTCAAACAGTACGTGAGACGCGTTCAGCAGCTGAAGCCTGATGCAAAGGTAATTGACTAATCAGATGATGGCCGCACTCCCGGCAGGTGAGCCGGGAGTGTGTTTTTTGCGGAGGTGAACGCCATGTTCAGTCTTAAAAAAATATTGAAGGGCCATTATGGAATCGACAGTGTGAACATTTCTCCCGAGCAAGGGGGATGGACAGCACTCGCTTATCAAGTAACCGATGGAAAAGCCGCTTTCTTTCTAAAAGTGTATGATAAAAATAGGGCATCGACAGCGAAATGGACGGCTCTGATTGATGATTATATGCCTGTTCTCAGGTGGCTGAGTGACCGCACCGCTCTCAGCGGGAAGCTGCCTGTGCCGCTTTTAACAAAAAATGGAGAATACAAGTGCGAAGATGATGATGCGGTTTATGTGCTTTATGAATACATCGCCGGGGAAACCATTGGTGGCCGGCCGCTCGGCAAAGGCTGCGCGAAGAAGCTCGCCAGCATCATAGCGGAGCTGCACCGATATGACGAGACGATCCCGGTGAAGACAGAAAGAATAAAAGAAAACTATGATATTTCGTTTATAGGCGAGATGAAACAATGGCTTGATCACCTTCCTTGTGAGCTGGCGCCACTCATTCAACCCTACATCGGATCAATCCGCGAGATGATGGAGGCAGCCTTGTCCCTGGCGGATGATTTGAAATGCAGCGACAGAAGATTGGCTTTGTGCCATACAGATATTCATGGATGGAATATGATGAAAACGGGCGGGGAATTGATTCTGATCGATTGGGAGGGCTTGAAATTGGCCCCTGTTGAAGCGGATCTGATATTTTTTGCCAATCAACCGTATGTACAAGAGTTTTTGCGGGTTTATCGCGAGACTCATAAAGGGTTTGAAATTGATCAGAACGCATTGCGGTTTTATCAGATCAGGCGAAGACTGGAGGACATATGGGAGTTTACAGAGCAGCTGGCGTTTGACATTCAGACAGAAAATGAAAAGGCAGAGACGATGAGCTTGCTGAAAAACGAGCTTGAGGCCATAGAGGACAGCAAGATCGACTGTTAAAAAGCTAAATGGAGGAACATCTGTGAAAAATTATCGTACTTTATTTTTTGATGTGGATGACACACTATTAGACTTCGGTGCAGCGGAAAAGTCAGCACTGCGGAAGCTTTTTCAGGAACAGCAAATTCCTTTAACAGCTGAAATAGAAGCGAATTATAGACGTATCAATCAAGGTTTATGGAGTGCGTTTGAAAAAGGGGAGATAGACCGCGGCCAAGTGGTCAATACGCGTTTTTCCCTTTTATTCAAAGAATATGGTCTAGAGGCTGACGGCGTTTTGCTTGAGGAGAAGTATCGCAGCTTCCTTGAAGAAGGGCATCAACTGATAGACGGCGCTTTTGAATTAATTGAAAGCCTGCAGGATCAATATGATTTATATATCGTGACGAACGGTATTTCAAAAACGCAGTATAAGCGTCTGCAAGCTTCGGGATTATACCCGATGTTTAAAGGGATTTTTGTTTCAGAGGACACCGGTTTTCAAAAACCGATGAAAGAATACTTTGATTACGTTTTTGAACGAATTCCTCATTTTTCTGCCGATCAAGGGCTGATCATCGGGGATTCATTGACAGCGGACATAAAAGGGGGGCGGCTGGCCGGATTGGATACATGCTGGATGAATCCAGACATGTCAGCGAATCATACGGACATTGAGCCGACTTATCAAATTCAAAGGCTTAATGAACTCCAGCACATTTTAAATCATGGAAAAGTACCTTCGGCCTGATTGCTGCCGATACGAGTAAATCGGTTTTCCATTACCTTTGTATGCAAACTGCAACAGGGAGGATGCGGAAGCTGAACTTCCGACGGCCGAGTTGCGGTGGATTTTCCGGGAGCTAAATTAAAACCAAGCAGAGGAAGCCTGGTGAAACATGCAACGAAGAAAGGTTTTGAAAACTGCGGTTTTTTCGTTAGTCGCAGTTTTTGTTCTGTTATTCAGCGCGTTTTTTGTGTGGAGCCGTTTCACATATGAACCATCAAACAAACTCAAAAAGATGATCAACCTTGATCAAGTCGAAAGTAAAAACGGTGTTTACACTTTTCAAGCGGATGGGGCAAATACCGGGATCATTTTATATCCTGGGGCAAAAGTTGAACCGCTTGCTTATGCTTACATCGGCGAAAAGCTGAAACAAAATGGTTACAGTGTCTTTATCCCGCGCATGCCTTTTTCTTTGGCCATATTCAATCCGAATCAAGCAGAAAGAATGATAAAAGATAACAGTAATATTGATCATTGGTATCTCGGGGGACATTCTTTAGGAGGTGCGGCAGCAGCCATGTACGCCAAAAAGCATCCAGATAAGATTGACGGGCTTTATTTTCTCGCCTCCTATCCTTCTGATTCGCAATCGATAAAAAGTGCGCCGTACCGTGTTCTTTCTATATCAGGTGAACGCGATGGCCTTTCAACTCAAGAAAAAACAGCAGCCTCCAGAAAGAACCTGCCTGATACAACAGTGTTTGAGGAAATCAAAGGGGGAAACCACGCCCAATTTGGTATGTACGGCGAACAAAGGGGGGATCGTCCCGCGAAGATCCCAGCTGTTAAACAGCAGGAGGAGATCGTGAACGTGATGCTTGACTGGATCAAATCATAAAGAAAGCTCTCGCTTTTTGCGAGAGCTTTTTTGTTTATGATCCTCTCCTTTAAAGCGCTTTAACCCGTTTCTTCATTTGCCGGCTAAGGCCTATACGAAGCCGTTTGAATTATTTGAATAAAGTTGCTGGCGGAAGGAGCAAGGTGATCATCTCTTCTAATGCATAATGAAATAGGATTTTTTAAATCGACTTGTTCGACATGAACCCGCGCTATATCTCCCCGGTCAATATATTCGTTTACTTCAAGAGAGGATGTGAAAGCGACTCCATAACCTTCCATAACCGTTCTGATCGTTTCATTCAATCCGTTTATTTGTATACCTATTCTGGGTTTGTCGACATGATGCAATGTGCATAAAGAAATTAATTTCTCCCGGGAAAGACTTCCTTCTTCACGAAAGATAAACGGTTCTTTCACCACTTCTTCCAATGTCGTGTACTGTGTTGCAAGCCTATGATTTTTATTGACGACAAACAGCATGTCATCTTCTAAAAGCAGCGTCCCTTTTATGAAAGGATCGAATTCCGTTGTCCCGCCGATCAGGCCAATGTCCGCTTCATAGTTGATCAGCTGTTCACAAGCTTTTTGAAAGTTCGTTGTCGTGATTTCAACTTCTGTCTTGGGAAATTGTTGTTTATAGCGGCTGAGCCATCTTGGCAGCAAATAATTGGCGGGGAGGAAGGTGGCGGCAATACGCAGTTTTCCAATTGACCCTTCCCTTAACTGTTCCACGTACAATTCAATTTCTTTTTCAAGTGAAAACAGCCGCTTTGCCTGTTTTGCAAGCTCTGCGCCGGACTGTGTCAGCAGAATCCCCCTGCCTTTAGGAACGAATAAGGTACAGTCGATCTCGCGTTCTAATTTCTTAATTTGCGAGGTGACGGCAGGCTGGCTGATGTTTAGCTGTTTGGCAGCTTGGGTGACGCTGCCTGTTTCAGCGACCGAATAGAACAATCGCAGTGCATGAAGATTCATATTTCACACCTCTATTTATAAAAAAAAGTTATCAATATCAAATAAAGATATATTAGAGTTATCTAAATACTTTTACTATTATAAAGTTGAACAACATGTTTTACAAGAAAGGAGAAACGGCTATGAGTACGCTTATCCTAAATAAAACAGCTTATTGCAAGTCTCCGTATGATGTATGGATGGAGGAATTGAACGAACCGGTGGCCATGCTGACTTCAACCGATCGTGCGGATGAATGCAGAAATTATGATGTGATCGAAGCGTTTGACGATTATCCGGTTAATGGATGCATCGAAATGCGTGCTTTGGAGCTGAATGAAACGTATCACTTTAAAACGATTATTGCATCATCAGAATTTGATATGTTGAGGGCGGGGAAGCTGAGGTCGCTTTTGGGTATAAAAGGGCAGTCTTACGAAAGCGCTCTGTTGTTCCGCAACAAAATATTAATGAAAGAGCAGGTCAGAAAAGCCGGTGTAAAGGTTCCGGACTTTAAGAAAATCGACTCGGCGGCCGACTTATATACGTTTGTTCAAACTTTCGGTTTTCCTGTGGTCGTTAAGCCTATTTGCGGATCGGGGTCTGTTGATACAACCGTTTTAAGGGATCGGCAGGACGTGTGGAATTTTCTTTCGAAAGGTCTTCCTGATCATCTGGAGGTTGAGTCGTTTATCGAAGGGGATATGTATCATATAGACGGTCTGATCCTTGATGGAGAGACTGTCCTCAGCTGGCCGTCGCGTTATATCAACGGATGTCTAGCTTTTCAGGAACAACAGTTTTTAGGCAGCCTCCAGCTTGAACGGGAAAATCCGCTCACCCGGCGGTTGACTGATTTTGTTCAAAAAGCGCTTGCTGCCCTTCCTGTTCCGGATATTACAACATTCCATGCTGAAGTGTTTCATACACCGGATGATGAACTGGTGTTTTGTGAAGTGGCCAGCAGAACCGGCGGCGCTATGGTCCGTGAAGCTACTGCGCAGACTTTCGGCTTTGATATCAATGAAGCGTGTGTTAAAGCGCAATGCGGCCTGGACTTTCATATTCCGGCGGTGAACAACAATCCGCGCCGCCTAAGCGGCTGGCTGTTGATTCCACCAAAAGACGGCGTGCTGAAAGAAATCAAGCCGGCACCAGCTACAGACTGGCTAGCGCAACAAAATATTTTCGCTCAAGCCGGAGACAGGTTCCACGGCTCGTCTTCCAGTGTAGACGCAATTGCAGGCTGTTTGATTACCGGGCACACAGAAGCCGAATTAAGCGGCCGCATCAGCTGGCTTGCAACGTGGTTTTATGATCATACCGAATGGGAAAAGACTTCGGATGTTTGCGCAATTTAAAGTATTCAGCCGCCTTCACCCGTTGATCCGATTTTTGCTGATAGGCACGCTTGTCACAAAGGCGGCTAAGTCGATGACAACCCCGTTTTTGGCACTCTATCTTCATATGAAAACGGGATCCGATTTTGGAACCATCGGGCTTGTGATCGGTTTCGGCTATTTTTCAAGCACTGTAGGAGGGGTAGTCGGAGGAGCGCTTTCAGATAAAATCGGCAGAAAAAAAGTGATGCTTTCATCCATTTTCATTTGGAGCTTTGTATTCATTCTTTTTGGACTTGTCCATGATTTCATGTGGTTTTTATTGCTAAATATTTTAAGCGGGCTTTGCCATTCGTGTTTTGAACCTGTGTCAAAGGCTTTGATGGCTGAGTTATCGGAACGGGAGATGAGATTCCGCATTTTCTCTTTGCGGTATTTGGCCATTAATATTGGAGCCGCTGTCGGACCTTTATTGGGCACTTATTTCGGTCTTGCCAAAACCGGAACGCCGTTTATCATCACAGGGCTTGTCTATTTTGGCTATGCTGCACTTTTAAGCTTGATGATGATTCGGCTGATCACGGTGAAAGAGACAAAAACCGCTTCTGAAAAAATTCAGGCAGGTTCCGTTTTAAAAACGTTAAAGCAAGACAAGGCTCTTCGATTTTACATAGCCGGCGGCATCCTTTTTTTATTCAGCTATTCGCAAATGGAAAGTACCTTGCTGCAGTATTTAAATAACGACTTTGCAAACGGAGTTAAAATATTTTCGACTTTAATTACGTTAAACGCAGTGACGGTCATCCTTTTACAAGTGCCGCTCACCCGTTTATTTGAGAAGTATAAATCCTTAACAACAATATCAATTGGAACCGTTTTTTGCATGTTGGGGAATGTCGGTTTTTCTGTCGCAAATGGCTGGATTGTTTTTATGCTTTCGATGTTTGTTCTGACAATCGGCGAAATTTTATGTTTTCCTTCAATGAATGTCCTTTTGGACGAGCTTGCTCCGGATCATATGAAGGGCGCGTATTACGGCATGCAAAACTTATACAACATCGGTGAATTTTTAGGGCCTTGGCTGGGGGGAATGATGCTTGCCTTGTACGGGGGAAAAGCCGTCTTTCTCATTGCTGCGTGTTCAGTCTTCTTCGCTCTAGGTGCCTACCATCTGGGAAGGAGAAAGTTTTTATCTGCACAGCATCATGGTGTATCACCTTTTTCTTATTGAAAATTTAGGCTGCTCATGCATGAATCATCAAGAATTCACCCAACCTATAAGGTAAAAAAGGAGATTGAATCATGGACACAACATTGGGCTACCTCCGTGAGTCACTGTCGAATCACCTTGAACGCGGCATAGGACAAAACATTTACAGAAAAATCGTTTCCGGGCGATATGCCAATGAGGAAGAGTTTGTCGAGCACTTGGAGGAGCGGGAAATGGAATTTCTGAATCAAGTGCTTGAACATGAGATGAAATATGCGCTGAATGAACAGGACCATAAACGAACAAGAGAATTAAACGAAGTGTATGAACTGTTGTTTTGAAAGGCGGGCATGAACAATGGGTGCAATAGAGCGGAACGGATACACGTTTGAACCGGAATACAGCGTGACCAGACAAAACGGCGCCATCCATGTATACCGGCGCGGCCGGTTTGTCGAGGAGATTCCCTTTGAGTTTCACGGAGAGTTTCCAGAACATGATTTAATTGAAGAGCTTGTCAATCATTATTGCTATGAAAATAAAATATAAGGTTTGAAGAGGCTGCCGACGGGCGGCTTTTATTTTTGGATTTTTTGATATCTATCATCCGCTTGCAGTTTTTACACGGCAGCAGAAAAGCTGCCATAAATATGACAGCTCATGCATCGCTATTTTTTCTTTTCATCGTAGTATTGAACAGGGTACATGGATCCTTCCGATACCATTTTGTTATCTTCGATATCATGCGGAGACGGATGGCCTGCTTTTTCAACCGGGAATGAATCTACGTTGTGTTTTTCCGAAAAGTAAGGGATCTTTTCTTTGACGCTTTGCAAGTGCGATTTCAGTTTTTGTCTTCTTGTTTCGTCTTTGAGCATATATGCGGTGACTCCGGCGGCAACGGCGAGACCTGAGATCAGATTCTTTTGCTTCATGGTCATAACCCCTTTCTGATTAGGTGTTTGCAGATGTTATTCCCATGATGGCATCCGTTTAAACCAACTGATCGAGCGCTTCGTCTATATTCGTCGTCGGCTGTCTGCAGGCGAAGTTTTCACAAATATAGACAGTCGTTTTGTTATCGACTGCTTTGTATTCGGCCGCAAAGTCGGCAATCCCTTTGAAATCGTCAGGCGATTCTGCGGCGAGGACGGCGTAATTCGGCTGGAAAGCCTGCTGTAAAGTGCTTACGATCTTCTGTCTGTCCGGGTCATGGCGCTTTCCGAGCACAACGATTTCTTTTTGCGGCATGACATGGCTCAACAGGCCTTGGAGAAAGTTTGTATGGCCGCTCGGATAAGCGGAGACATCTCCATTGAATGCAGAAAACATTTTTGCCGCTTGATCATGGAGCGTTAAATCGCCAGTCAACCGACCAAGCCGAGACAGCTGCACGGCCAGGACGCCGTTTCCGGACGGGAGGGCGCCGTCGTATACTTCTTTATCCCGCACGATCAAAGCCTCGGCATCTGTTCCCGTAAAATAAAAACCCCCGTGCTCTTCATCCCAGAACAGCCCCGTCATGTCCTCTGCGAGCTTTTTGGCTTTTCGCAAATCGGTTAAATCAAGTGATGCTTCATACAATTCGATGTAGGCCCACAGCAGGAAGGCGTAGTCATCGATAAACCCTTTATGTTTCACCTCGCCGTCACGGTAGCGGACCATGACGCGTCCGTCTTGAATCAATTTATTCTCGATGAACGCGACTGCAGCTCGCGACATCTCCAAGTATTCGGGCGCATTGTAGACTTTCGCCGCTTTGGCAAGAGCCGCGATCATCAGAGCGTTCCAAGATGTCAGCACTTTGTCGTCGACATGGGGATACGTTCTTTCCTGCCGTTTTTCAAAAAGTTTTATTCTCGCTTCTTCAAGCTTGTTCTGAAGCTCTTCATCTGTCAGCGCGAATTCATCCTTGATGTTTTCCAGCCTGGTGTAGATCAAATTTGGGATATTGTGGCCTTCAAAATTCCCTTCTTGCGTGATGTTGTAAACAGCGCAATACAATTCGCCTAGTTCATCCCCGAGCGTTTCGAGGACTTCGTCTTTTGACCACACATAATATTTGCCTTCCACGCCTTCTGTGTCGGCATCAAGCGCTGAATAAAAAGCGCCTTTGTCATCGGTCATTTCGCGGCGGACAAATGTGATGATCTGCTCGGAAATCTGTTTATACCGTTCGTTTTTCGTGATTTGATAGGCTTCAGTATATGCGATCAGCAATAAAGCATTATCGTAAAGCATTTTTTCAAAGTGGGGAACGAGCCATTCGTCGTCTGTCGAATAGCGGGCGAACCCGTAGCCGACATGATCGTAAATGCCGCCGTTCGCCATGCTGTCCAACGTTTTCGTCACGCTGTACAGCGCGTTCTCCTCGCCGCTGTATTGATGATAGCGAAGCAGAAATGCCAGCATATGGGGGATCGGAAATTTCGGTGCGCTTCCGAAACCGCCGTACGCCGCATCGAAGCTGTTGATCAGCTGTTGATACGTCCGTCTCAACATGTCTTCGCCGAGCGAATCGCCGGCATCGCTTTTCGCTTTGATTCTCAGGTTGTTGGCGGCTTTTTCAGCAATATCCTCAACATGTTCCCGGTTGTTCGCAAAAGTATCGGAAAGCTGCTTCACCACTTCAACAAACCCCGGCCGGTTAAACCTGCTCGTCTTCGGAAAATATGTACCCGCATAAAACGGCTTCTGATCAGGCGTTAAAAACACGTTCAGCGGCCAGCCGCCCTGCCCCGTCATCATCTGGCAGATCGTCATATAAATTGAATCCACATCAGGCCGCTCTTCGCGGTCCACTTTAATAGAGACGAATTTTTCATTCAGGAGCTTCGCAACTTCTTCATCTTCGAAGCTTTCATGAGCCATGACATGGCACCAATGACATGTGCGTATAGCTACCCAAGCTAGCTATACCCAATAGATACAAGAACAGGCTTGTTCTCGCGTTTCGCTTTTTCAAATGCTTCTTCCCCCCAAGGGAGCCAATTCACAGGATTGTAAGCATGTTGAAGTAAGTAAGGAGACTTCTCGGCGATTAATCTATTGGGTTTATTGTTAGTGGGCATGGAATCACCTTCTTTCTTAGAATGGATTTTTTGGCACTCTATATAGCATACCAAAAAAATAGCCGAATAATTCCTTGGAATGTTTTAGGCGAACCTAGCTATTTTTCTTTGTTCTGTTAGTGATGTCGAATTTTGATGAAAAAGGGTTATTTGAGAGATTTTCTGTTCAATAACGAATAATGGGACTTTGAAAAAAGACGCTATTTGTTTATATGTCCAATTTTTTATTCTTGGCATTTCATCCATTAACATTTTGTCAGTGATTAGAATTTCGGAGGCGAAAATGTTTGCTTGGTGTTCAAGTTTAGCTCCTAAGACGAGGGAGCATTTTTCCATTTGGAATGTGTTTAAATTTTTATGGAGAAAATAGTGTCCTAATTCATGTGCAATAATGATATGGGGGAGTTTTGACTTTTTGTTCACATGGATAATGTATTCATTCTCTTCCTTGTAATATTGGAGAAATCCGTGAACACATCCCAAATTCTCTTTTAATATGATTATTTTTAGGTTTTCGCAGATTTCGAAAACGTCATTTGTTCCATTATCTTGGATAACCTTTTCGGCCTTGTGCTTAATGTTTTTTGAGGTATAGATAAGGATCACTCTTTCTATATGGTGTTATTTGATATATGGATATGAACTACTCTTTCTTTTTCATTGCATCCACATATTTTATGCCATTAATTAATGCTTGTTTGATTAATCGAGCAGTTTCTTCATCAATATCCTCATCATTTTTCATAAATAATAAAGTTTCTTCGTTTCTTAATTCCTCTAGTGCCTCATTTACAGTCTCATCTAATTTTGAAGGTGTATGTGGTTTACGGCCTAATAAATAATCAGTTGACACATCATAAACTTCGCTTAACTTTCTTAATGTTTCTGGATCAGGCGTTCTGTAATTTCTTTCATAATTAGAAATTGTTTTTTCAGTGGAGTTAACTTTTTCTGCTGCTTCTTTTTGATTCAATCCGGTTCTAATTCGAGCTTTTTTCAATCTTTCTCCTAGTGTCATTTTAATCATCCATTCCACAAAAAGTTGAGTTACTTATATAATATCAGCAATTGCTGGCTTTTTCTCATATATGAAAAGAAAAGAACGAAAAGTGTACAAATACTCATTGACTCTCCGAATTGGGTGGGTTAATATTGTTCTGAAATTTTCTATGGGTAGTTTATTTTTGCATTTTTTATAAAAAAATCTCCGAAATGTTCATTTTTTTGTTTACATCTCCGAATCGTGGAGTTATAATAAAGATAACCACAAAGGGTTGAGCATTTTTCAAAGAAAGGAGGATTATATGAAGGAGTTCTATACCGTGGGTGATGTACAAATTATTCTGGGTGTTTCACGAGCGAAAGCTTATAAGATTATCCGCGGCTTGAATGAAGAAATGGAGGAGGAAGGTTATAAGACTTTAAAAGGGCGTGTTAATAAATCCAAATTTGATGATCGGTACATGTATAAAGGTAAACAAAGAAATGGGGTGGTCTGAAAGGTGAATAGAAAGGATACTCATTTGTTTATGAAAAGTGCAGTTTCTTTAGCAAGGGAAATGGAAGGTAATTGGACAGTGAGAATGAAAATGGCTTTAAACACTGTAATTGTAAAACATTATTTTAACAAGCCTTTATCTCTTGAAAATGTAAATGCTCTTCTTAGAAAGGGGGTATCTTATCGAAGGATTTGTAAACATTACGGTGTTGGCAGAAAAGACATTGCTTCATTAAAGGGCTAATCATAGTGTGAATTTATACCACTATAACGGCTCGACAAAAATAAAGGTGGTGGTGATTTGACGTTAATCGAAGAGTTTAATTATCATTTGAAAAAATTTGAAGACCATAGAGAACCTGTTACTTTAGCTTTAGCACAAGTGATTCAAAGGGCTATGGATGAAAAGTTAGTCGAAGAATACCAAGAATTTTATGACTGGTTTATGCGGTGTTTCTACGATGAAGGAAAACCGAAGGAAGTTTTTAGGTTTCCGGTAATTGATGAGGGGCCAATCTTACATGGTGGAAAACCACGAGTGATCATTTTTAGAGATTCGCATATTTCAAGTGTTCCGGTAATTCATTAATGGAGTGTTGCTCTTTGAAAATTACATATAGACAAAGAAAGCGCCTTGACGATTAAATCATCAAGAACGCCATGAAGACCTAGACACCTTCATTATACGGCATTTTTGATGAAAAGTCATGCGTGAGTATTTGGTGATGTACAGTAATCACTTTAAATACTGTAGCAGGCTAGAACAAGCGTGCGAGATAGCTGTAAACAGCTTGATGGCTATAAATAGCCTACTAGGTTGCCATGAGGGGCTTATGAGCCAATAGCGACTGAGAAGCGCCATGATGGAATCAGAACCGGAGCGAATTCAAAAATTGATCTTATAAATGAAAAAAATAAAACTAAAAGAAATGGGGAAATGAAAATGAATTTAAACTTTATCGTACCGGATATCAATATGACTTTTGGAGAAATGAAATTTATGGGGCTAAATCGTGAGCGTTATGCTTATGTGAACGGAGAAAGAACAGATGAATTAGAATCAAGAATTTATAATCTGGCTTCCGCTGTACAAGGTGGTCAAGTCGAGGTAACAATCCCGGGGTATGTTGATTTAAAAGAGATTCCTGCATTTGCTGATGTTGAATTGAAAAATCCGAAGATTAGAGCTAGTGCTGCTGCATCAAGTAGTACAACGGGTAGAACATTTGCTAATCTGAATTGGTATGTTGAAGCTGAGGATATTGTTGTAAAAGGTGCTTCTGCTTCCAAACCTACGTCGGCAACCACTGCGTCAAATGACAAAAAGTAATGTTATTAAGTATAACGGGTGATCCGTATGAAGAATTTTCTTGAAAAAAGATTATGGAAGTATAGAGGGAAACGTATTCGGCCATTTATGAGGAATAACATTAAACTGGCAGGCGCATTAATATTTGTGCCTGCTTTTTTAATATCTATGTTTTTCTTTTGGAAAGATCATTTGATTCATTTGAACATTGTGGAAACTGTAGAACATTTCGAGTGGAATGTACCATTGATCGGCAAAAGTATTATGTGTTCTGTGCTTATTGCGTCTGCATGTATTGCTTTAGCTTATTTCTTGCTTTTTGATTTCTACAAAAAATTGCTCCACAGGCAGAAGATTGCAAAAATGATTTTTTCAAATAAGTTTTATGAAAAAGAAAATGTTCAAGTGAAGAAGTTTTTTTCGAACGGAACGACCACGAAGGAAAAGATCACATACTTTCCTAAAATTTATTATCGGGTGAAAGACAACTATATATTTATTCGTGTTGCAATGGATATGAGCCGTTTTCAAAATCGTTTTCTTGAATTGGGAAAAGATTTAGAGAACGGCTTATTTTGTGACTTGGTCGGTAAGGAAATGGAAGACGGATTTGTCTGTTTTAAACTGCTCTATGATGTTAAGAAGAACCGTATTTCAATTGATGAAGCGAAGGCTGAAAAAGGCGCTCTTCCATTAATGAAGCATATTGCATGGAATTTTGATAAATTGCCGCACATGCTTATAGCTGGGGGAACTGGTGGTGGAAAGACGTATTTTATGCTGACGGTAATTAAGGCTTGTGCCGGTTCAGGTGCAGAGGTAAGGGTATTTGACCCGAAACATGCAGATTTAGCTGATCTAGAAGAAGTGTTTCCGGGAAAAGTTTATTCGAAGAAGAACGGCATTCTCATGTGTTTAAGGAAGTCGGTTGATGGCATGATGGAGAGAATGGATGAAATGAAGAAAATGCCGAATTATAAAACGGGTGAAAACTATGCTTATTATGGGTTGAAGCCTGTTTTTATCTTCTTTGATGAGTATGTGGCTTTTATGGATTTGCTGGATATGAAAGAGCGAAATGACGCTCTATCTTACATGAAACAGTTAGTCATGCTTGGAAGGCAAGCGGGCTATTTTCTTGTTTTAGGGGCGCAACGTCCAGATGCGAAATATTTGGCTGATGGTATACGGGACCAGTTTAATTTCCGTGTGTCGTTAGGTTTAATGTCTGATACTGGTTACGGCATGATGTTTGGGGACAGTGATAAAGCATTCGTGAATAAAAAAGTGACAGGGCGAGGTTATGCAGACATGGGAACAGGAACAGTATTTGAATTTTACAGTCCGTTTGTGCCTAAAGGTTACGACTTTATGTCATCAATTAAGGAATCGCTGGTTGGAGTCGAGGGAGCGCAGGCGACGGCAGTCGCCAGCGGCAGCGAAAGCGACCAGACGGCCAGCGGTGAAGGAGTGAGCGAAGCGAATGACTGAACTAAAAAACCCCCCTCACGCTAACAGGGGGGTAGTAATCGTAAAAGAAAAAAATGAAGCCGTTGAAAATCCTTTAACATCAATGGTTGACTACATCCGAGTATCTTTTAAAACACATGATGTTGACCACATTATCGAGAATGTCCTTCACATCAGTAAAGATTTCATGGCAGAAAAATCATCCGGCTTTTACGGCTATGTCGGAACATACGAATTAGACTTTATCAAGGTTATGTATTCAGCACCAGGCGATAACAGAGGTGTTTTGATTGAATTGTCTGGTCAGGGATGTCGTCAGTTCGAATCATTCTTAAAATGCCGCAAGAAAACATGGTTCGACTTCTTCCAAGATTGTTTGCATAATGGTGGCTCGTTTACTCGTCTCGATTTAGCGATTGACGATAAGAAGACGTATTTTTCAATTCCTGAATTGTTGAAAAAAGCCCAGAAGGGCGAATGTATTTCTCGCTTTCGGAAGTCTGATTTCAATGGGTCATTCAGTTTGGCAGATGGAGAAACCGGAGGGACAACAATCTATTTTGGGTCGAAACAGTCGGACGCTTACCTCTGCTTTTATGAAAAGAATTATGAACAGGCTGAAAAATATGATATTCCATTAGAGGAATTAGGCGACTGGAATCGTTATGAATTGCGTTTAAAAAACGATCGGTCCCAATCTGCTGTAAAAGCCTTAATGAAAACGAAGGATTTAACGCTTATTGCTATGCAGATCATAAATAATTATGTAAGGTTCGTTGATGCTGACGAGAACGTCACAAGAGAGCATTGGAAAACGAGCCTTTTTTGGTCTGAATTTATAGGCGATGTCGGGAAGCTTCATCTTTTCATGAAGCCGCAAAAAGACCTGTATCAAAAATCAAGAAACTGGCTGAAAAATTCCTGTTCACCCACCATGAAAATGGTTCTAGAAGCTGATAAACACCTTGGTAGAAGTGACTTATCAGACATGATTTTAGAAGCTGAATTATCCGATAAACAACAAAAGATGCTGGAAGTATTTACGGCGGATATCTCTGATATGGTGGTTTGAAGCCTTTTAAAATAGGGTGTTACCACTCTTAAAAACAGGTGATGCGATTAAACGTATATGTCAACGGTACCGGAACGAAGTGAGGATAAGGAGTTGACATGTTCAGCGCCACCCAAACCCTCTTGGCATTGAACAAACATTTCGTTTGTTCCTGCCTACCGGCGAGGGAGCCCCCCGAAGAATCGGGGGGATGGGGGGAATGATTATTTGCAATCCAACGTGCATACGTTGGTGGGTTTGGGCAAAGCCCAAGAAATTTAAAAAGAGGTGTTTAAATGTTAAATGTAAATTTGTTGAATCGGGCATATTTAGAAAGTGAGTTGGAGAAGATCGGTTTATTGCAATTGGCTGAGGGATTCATTGAAAGACTGATGGAAACAGTCCCTTATTATGAGAAGGGTCAAAGGATTTTGCTTGAAATTGATACCTTCATTAAAGATGATCTTAAACGTTTTGTATCTGCTGTCTTTTTCATTCTTGAAAATGAAGATGAAGAAACAGAGGATGTTAATATTGAGTTTGAAATTTTGAGGGCGTATGATAGCCCTCCAAAATGAGGTGGGTTGGATGTCTGCGGTAGACGATCGCTTTAGAAAATTGGGGTTTATTGTGGGTATGCCATCTCTAGTCTTTGTTAGGAGTTTAAGCAGAGATTGTATGTTGGTTGTGGAAGGTGAGACCCGAAAAGGGTATTCCGAATACAGATATACATTTTATAAAACTCGTTATCTGCCTGACGGTCGTATGACAAGCGTAAAAGTTTATATGGAAAATGAAAGCATAAAAAGGGTGTTGCCGCGTGTAGCATCCTTTTTGTCATTCTTAGAAAATATTAAACAAATTGAAAAGACGCAGAAGAAAACCACGACTAGAAAGCGAGGTCTAAAATGAAAGAAACAGTAAAGGTGTGTAATGTTGGCGGCAAAAAAATGAAGATTATCGTTGCTGAAATGAATGAACCAAACTACGGAAAGATTGCAAGTTCAATAATGCGGCTCACTAAAAATATGAAACTTGAAAGCAATAAAAAAAGCACAGCTTAATAAAAGGATGGTGAAGAAATTGCCTGAAAAAGAAAGTTTGCCTGAAAAAAAAGAAGAGTCCTTTTTCAGTTCGGTAATTCAAAAAATTAAACGTGTTCAAAGACCGGAAAAGACAACTAAAAAAGTTCCAAGGGATAGATCGAAAATGGTTGCTATTTCGGTTTGGTCTTGTCTGCTGGTACTGTTGGCTTTTACTCTGTTGTCTGCTTTTCTTTCCGTAAATACTCGATCTGTTGTCAATGATATACGAGTGGATGCAACTAAGCCTTCCAGACAGGATAAACCAGAAGTTTCAGTCCCTGCGGCAGAAAACTTTTTGACGGGTTTTATTAACGAATATGTCAACGTGAAAAATGATCATGAATCTATCGAAAAACGAAAAGAAAATCTTGAAAAATATATGGTTAAACAAAAAGAAAGTAATTATGAAGAAAGTGAAAGATTTCAACTAGATGGAGTAAAGGGAGACAGGGTTTTAAATGACTATAGTTTATATAACGTGAAAGAAGGTGATAAATATAGCCTTTTCCAGTACAAGGTAACATATACGAATGTGTTCCCTGTAGAAAAAGAGGTTGAAAAGAAAGTGAAGGATGGAAAAAAGGAAAAGAAAGTGAAGGAAAAAGTCACCGAAAATGAAAAGGCTGAAAAACAATTATTGTTGAACATTCCCGTAATAAGTAATGGTGATTCGTTTGCTGTCTCTGCTGTTCCTTATTTTTCACAAATTTATGATTTGAGAGGTGACATAACATTAAAGAATAAAAATGAAACGAGGGATGAATACGCTGGAGATAAGAAGGAAGCAATTGAAAAATTCCTTCAAACCTTCTTTGCAAAATACGCTTCTGAAAAGAAAGAGGATATGGTTTATATGATGAAGGAGCCGGAAGCGTTGGGTGATACCCTGAAATTTGGTGGAATTAAGAATGTAAAAGTCTTCGAGACAAAAAATGGTTTCGAAGCTTTTTGTGTTGTCCAATTTAAAGAAAAAGAAAATGAAATACCAATAACCGAGAATTTTTCTTTGAGTTTAACTGAAAACAGCGGTCAATATTATGTCGATAAATTAAAACATCAATAGAAAGGAGATTAATTGAAATGGGATTTTTCAATTTCTATAACGATATTATTTTAGGTGGTGCGCTTCCAACTCTTGGAGGTATTCAAGGTTGGGTGAAAGATGTTGTTGCTCAGTTTGCTTTTATTGTCGCTGCGTTTCTTGCTTCTAAGCATTTAATGAAGCTGAGAGTCGGTGGAATTGTATTTGCTTGCTGTGTAGCAAGTGCTGTAGGTTGGGCTGTGAATCACTGGTCTACACTTTCAGGATGGGTCGGTAACTTTATTGATAAACTCTAGGAGGTCGAATGATGGGGCGTCTAGTGTTTAACTATCGTAAGGCAATGAGAGAGCCTAAGAAGATTCAGCAATTGACGGAAAATTATTCACTGCCTTTTGCGGTGGAATTAATACCAGCAATCAACTATTTCTTATTTGTTGCTCTCTGTTTTGGATTCTGGTACGGCGTGAGGAAGGTTTTTCCTCACGCTTTTGAAAATTCAACAATCTTTGTGATTTTTGGTATTCCAATTTTTTTAACCGTGCTTGTGACAAAAATTAAGCCGGAAGGAAAAAATATATATCTATATTTCTTTGATTTGTTGAAGTATTACTTTATGATCAAGCTTCCTCAAAAAAAGTATTGCAATGACCGAAAGGTTGATCTTTGTAATGAAAAAAATGTTGATTTCCGTAAACTTGTAAAGGTGGTGGGTAAACCGAATGAAAATGAAAACGCCTATGAAGGCAGTACACAAAAATTTGTTGTTGACGAGAACGGGAGACGTTTGGGCGTATTACCGCATAAAGAGCAATTCGATTCCTATGCAGAATAAAGAAAAGGTAAATGCTTATAAAAAGAAGTGGCAGCATTTATTTGAAGAAATTACTTCCTACGAGGATTTCCATATGATGATGTATCCAAGTGAATATGAACTGGATAAAAGATTTAAGGATTTGGAATCGGACATTGCGGATGATGCTCTTGACGTGGCACGCTATTACAATGAAGAAACGGTAAGGCTGCTAGAACAACGTTTAGGTAGACTGACGAAATATGATTTTATTTTTGGGGTAAAGCTAAAAAATAGCTTAGTAAACATCAGTATGGAAATAAAGGACAATATACTTTCGCTTTTTAATACAGCGACTGATACAGTCGTGAAAATGTTGGGGTGGGAACAAAATGTTTCCACTTCTTTTTTTAAACAGTATGAGGAAGTGGAAGATAACCTTGCTAATATCATGGCATCTGTTCTTGGGGAAAGGCTTTCTGAAAATGAAATGGTGTATATTAACCGTTATCATTTTGTGCGTGGTTTAAATCATCAAACAAAAGAAGAAAGTGTAGTGAGAAAAATTGATTCAATTACAAATACGATCATAGACCCAACAAACCCATCTGTTTTGAATCTTCATAGTGATCAAGACGAGGGTTTTGTGTCTTTTGTAGTCATTGACGAATTTCTCCATAATATGGCGGAAAGTGACTTGTTTTATGAAGCTCAATCACTCCCTTTTCCAGTAGAAGTACAGATGAAAGTACAAACTGAATCGAAGTCTATAACCAAGCCGGCTTTAAATATTAAAAAGCAACAACTAAAGGAAGAGCAGTTTGAACAGCAAAGTACAGGGGATAGAAGTGATGTTTCAACTGTTACAAGTGCAACCCTTGTTAGACACTTACAAGATGAAATTAAGAAAGAAGAAGTTCATTTAATGAATTGGTTGGCCGTTATTGTTGTTCATGGCAAGACTAAAAAAGAATGCGTTAGGAAAGCTACAATTGTAAGACGGCATTTAAAGGGTGCTGGAATTACATGCAGGCTTCCGGTTGCTGACCAAATCAATTTGTTTTATAAGATGCTGCCCGGCGAAAAAATAGATATTACCGATAAGAATTGGATTCAAAAAACAACCCAGGATGGGATAGCTGAATGTCTGTTTGCGATTAATTCTAATATAGGTTCTAAAATTGGTTTCTTTCTTGGGTGGGTTGACCGATTTATAGAACATACTGATTTAGAAAGCGCAATTAATTCAAGTCGGGATTTCATCTTATTTCATCCGTTTATGGCAAACCAACAAATAAAGGGGTCAAAGACACGATCTCCTCACATATTGATCACAGGAGACACAGGGAATGGAAAATCTTATCTAGCAAAATTACTCTTTATCTATATTTCATTTCTTCGTGTCAAGGCACTTTATATTGATCCAAAAAAAGAAATGCGAAAATGGGTTCGGCGAGTCTTGAACGACCAATATATCCGAGGGAATTTTCCTCTGTTTGTGGAGCATTTAGAAAAATATAACTATATCACATTAGATCATGAGAAAGAAAAGAATTGGGGTGCTCTTGATCCGATTTCATTCTTGCCACCAATGAAGGCAAAGGAACTAGTGCAAGTTATCTTTGAACAGGTGTATAACTTTAAAGGGAAAGATGATGTCAATACAGCCTTTCTGCGGGCAACCTCTGAAGTCATTGAACGAAAGCAACGGGGGGAACAAGTTGGTTCTCTCAATATCATTAGAGAAATGCAAAATCATGAGGAATTGGTTGTAAAAAAAGCCGGAGATTATTTAAACGAAGTCGTCGAGGATTCCATTTTGAAATTGTGTATTCATGATGGTTCAAACCCTGCATTATCTTTAAGTAAACGATTAACCATTTTAGAAGTTGAAAATTTAGATTTACCAGGCCATTCAGAGCAATACGAGAATTATACAATTTCACAATTGAAATCAAGTGCGGTTATGTTTGCGCTAGGGAAATTTTGTGAGTTGTTTGGAATGAACAGGGATGAGCAAACAACAGCATTTATGGATGAAGCGTGGATATTTGAGACATCTAAGCAAGGGAAAAAAGTGAATAGACAAATGCGCCGCATAGGTCGATCATATAACAATTCATTGTGCTTCATTTCCCAGTCAACTAAAGATGCTTTGAGTGAAGAAGATTCGGGTAACTTTGGTGTTGCTTTTGCATTTGATGAACCAAATGAACGTGAAGAAGTTTTAAAGTGGATGAATATGGAGGTCACGAAAGAAAATAAAAAAATGCTGGAATCTATGTTCCAAGGTCAATGCTTATTTAAGGATTATTATGGGCGTACGTCAAAAATTTCAATTGAATGTTTATTTGAGGAATGGGAAGGTGCATTAAAAACTGTTGAAAAGAAAGCAGTAGCTTTTGCAGAAGAAAATTACTTGTAATCGGATGGAGGGATTTAAATATGTTCTTATTATGGGCAATTGTAGGGATTGTCCTTTTTCTTATTATTAAAAAAAGATTGCAAGAATTTATTGATTGTCGAAAGATGTCAATGTCTGATGTGCTCGAGTGCTTATACGTATCAACTGTCGGATTTGGTATACTCTTTTGTTTCATCTGTTGGATTGTAGCAGTTTTTTTTCCTGATTATATCCTTGGGGCAATAGGAGCTTATTTACTTGCGTACGGGGGATTTCTATGTTCTGCCTTCTATGGTTTAAGAGGATATGAAGAAAAGAAAAAATAATTAATAGAGGGGATGAAAATATGGAAATTGCTTTTTTGAATTCAATGATAATGACATGGCCGGGCATTTATAAAGCAGAGAAAATTTCCTTGGAAGACGTTCATGAATGTTTGGCATCATGCAATGGTTCTTATAAAAGCTTTATTGGTCACAGGTCTACAGCGCTATTTTTACAAGAGCTGCTAGGAATCAAGATTGAACAAAATCGAAAGTGTTTTAGGCAAAGGAGATATCAAAAGGCTATCTGTTTCAGTTTGAAAGAGCGATATCCAGAAAATAAAGTGTTGAAAAAAGCTGACTTGAAAAATGCAAAATATGAATTTTATTTAATCACAAGGTTAGATTAAGGAGGACGGCATGAAAAGAAAAAGGATTTTGATAGTGTCGACTGTTGTCCTGCTGTTTTTAACATTTGCCACGGCATTGTCCGTTTTCTCTGCTGACGGTGATGTAACGACGCAGCCCAAAATTGAAAAAGCTGGCGGGGTTGAGTTGGAAATAAAACGGTTTCCGATTTCCCGTTATCAAGCGAATAATGAAGATTCTGATGACTGGTTAAAAGGTCCGTTCATAGGATTCACGAACGTGTTATTTTCTACTGCTGGAAATGTTGTGCGCGTGGTTGATATGGGAATGGACATTTTAAATAATTTACAGCCTATTGATGAATTTGCAAACTCAATCACAAATGTTTCAAAAAGGGTTTATACAACCTTGAAAGATAACTTTGGAGAAGCGCTTTTTATATTCGCCGTAGGTTATATATTTTATCTGTTTGCAGTAAGAGGAAGCGCTAAAGAAGCCATGAGAAGAAGTATCCTTTTTCTTGTGATCTTGATCATTGGCGGTTGGTATATGTCTAACGCTGGCTATGTCATGAAGGCGTTGAACGCTTTGTCTGTCGAAGCCCAAGGGAAGTTATTGAATGCTGGTAATGGACTACTAGGAATTGCAAAAGATGAAGGAAGATTTGTAGAAGCTTCAAACATTGAAAAGGGAAAGGAAATGGAAGGTACAATTGCGGTTATGCGTAATTTGTATTTTGATCTTGCTTTAAAAAAGCCCTACATGATTGTCAATTTTGGTGAAGCGAACGAAAAGAAGATTAATGAAAAAGGCAGCGATGATAAGGGAGGGTTGAATCGTGTAGATAAACTACTATCTTATAAATTGTCATCTGATGGAGAAAAGGCAAGGCTTGAATATATAAAAAGTACAGAAATAGATAAATATAATAATGAAGCTCTTACATCTGGCAATGCGTATAATCAGTTTGGTGAATCAATAATTGGGCTATTTGCTTCAATTGCATTAGGAATTCCTTTTTTGGGATTGTCTTTTCTAAACTTTTTGCTTCAAATCATTGCGCTTGTGATTGTGTTTTTTGTTCCATTTGCCTTTGTTGTTTCTTATATTCCCCAATTCGCATATTCTGGATTTGTTTCATTGGGGCGTTTAGGAAGCGTTTATATATTAAAGGCAATGTTAGGAATAGTGTTTTTGTTTGTGTATGTAATTTGTTTCATCGTAGATACTTTATTGCCTCCTAACAATTTTGGAATGTATCTTCTGAATGTCATAGTGCTTTTCTTGACACTTTTCCTGGGATTTAAGCACAGAAATAAAATTGTGAAGTTTGTAACCGCAGGAAAGGTGGTTTCCGTAGATAATAATATGATGGAGAACATGAGAAGAAATGTTGTTCAACCTTCATGGCAATCAGCTAAAGATGTTTGGAATAAAACCTTTGGCCGTAATGACCATAATAAAACCCCTGAAGATTTAAAACATTCATCAGACCCTAGTGTGTCTAATAATGCTACAGCTTTAGGAACAGAGAGTTTATCAGTTGAAAGAACTCCACAAAAAGATCAAAATATTAGCCGTCTTGATAATAAGAAGGCTTTAGATAGAAAACCCCAACATTCAATGAAGAGTGAACAGCATAATAATCTCTTAAAGAAACAGGACAATGAAAGAGGAATAGTGCCTGGGCAAAATAATGGTTCTGATAATGATGGACTTCGAAAAGAAGAGGAACAATTTAAGCGTGCTCCAGTAATAAGGAATACTGAAATTGAAGCTGAGCGAACAGATCAAAAAGACTTTGTGAAAAGAAATCGGTTTAATGATTCTCAAAATCAATATAACTCTACTGTTGATATTCAGCAGGAACAAAAAAGTGATAACCCTAGAAAAGCACCGATAGTGCAGGAAAACATAAGAGAAACTGAAAGAACAAAACAGAGTCAATTTGCTGAAATACAAGAGGAAAAGGGTATTAATCAACCAACAAATGTTGAAAACATTCGTACGTTGAATAAAGAAAATGTTAATAGTAATGACGTGAAAATTGTCCGTTCGAACGCACCTTCTTCTAGTGTTCAAACAGGCAATTTTTTTAGTGGGGAAAAACAAAATAATCCTTCCAGTGAGACGCACGTAAATAGGGAAGCAGCTGTAAAAAAAGTTGCTCCAAAGGATTCAGGCTTTAAAAGAAGTGATCAAACAGTTGCCTTAAACGATATTGCTAGCCGAACTTCTTCTAAAGCAGAGAATAGGTTAAGAAGCGATAAAAGATCATGATTAAAAAGGGGAGGTTGTCTTGAAAAAGATTTTTATAGGGTTCTTGTTTTCCTCACCTATTCTATTATTCCTAATCATGTTTATTGTCATTGCCGCAATTATAGCAGGCAATAAAAATAATACTAATAATGATAGTATAGGTGGGAATGATAGTGAATATGTTTCTAATGGGATTAGTCCAGAAGTTGAACGCTTTAGGGCAGTGTTTGAAAAATACGCCCGTAAAGAAGGGATTTTTGATCAGGTAGATGTTATTATGGCGCTCACCATGCAAGAAAGTGGTGGGCGCTATTTAGATATTATGCAAAGTTCTGAGAGTATTGGGCTACCGCCAAACACAATAACCGACCCTGAAGAATCAATAAGGGTTGGTATTAAACATTTTAAAAAGGTTTATATAAAAGCTGGAAAAGACATTAAACTTACTTTACAAGCTTATAATTTTGGTTCGGGGTTCATTGATTATGTTAAAAAAAATGGTGGCAAATATACAAAAAAACTCGCCTTAGAATTTAGCCGTATACAGGCACTTAAAATGGGATGGAGAAGTTATGGTGATCCTGAATATGTAGATCATGTTATGCGCTATCTGAAAGGATCGGGAGATGTTAAACCTGTAGACGGTTCTATAGATGGTTATGAGGCGATTATGAAGGAAGCGTTGAAATATGAAGGGCGGCCTTATGTTTGGGGCGGCTCGAATCCTAAAACTGGTTTTGATTGTTCTGGCTTGGTTCAGTGGTCATATTCTAAAGCTGGAATATCTCTGCCACGAACAGCACAAGAGCAATATTCAGCAACGAAAAGAATTAGTGAAAAACAGGCAAAACCCGGCGATCTTGTCTTCTTTGGCGGTACTTATGCAGGCAAAGCCATTACGCATGTAGGAATCTATGTGGGGGATGGGAAAATGTTTAATTCAAATGACAGCGGGGTTGAATATTCAGACTTGAAAGCTGGTTACTGGCGAAAGCACCTAGTTTCTTTTGGGAGAATAAAATTTTAAGGAGTGAAAAAATGAAAACACATGTGTTGTGGGCTTCGGTTTGTGTTTTGGTGCTTATAATAACTTCTTTCTTTGTTCATAGACAACAGGATTTGAAGCTTAAAAATTTGACTGAGAAAAATCAAATTTTAGAAGAGAATATTAAAAAAATGAATCAGAAAGAGATAGACGGCAGCGCTTCTAAAAATAAGGCATTTTTTGAAGCGTTTTTTAATTATTCTGATGCAGATAAGCGCTTTGATGATGTGAAGAAACTGACAACTAAAAAGGGATTGGATTATGCTTTTCCTTCCCGTACAAATGAAAATCATACAGTCAGTGTACAAAGTGAATTGCTTTCTTTAGAAAGTTATTCAAAGAATATTGATGAATCGAGTGAATTGTTTTTAAATGTTGTAGAGTTGGCTACTACAGCAAATTCTGTTACGACAAATCAAACGTTGATTGTTCAGACGACAATGAAAAAAGTAAATAATGAATGGTTGGTTGATGATGTTCAAATTAAAGGGAATGGATGAAATGTGGAAAAACAAGAAAAAATTATATATAATTGATAAAGGAGGGGGAAGCTATTTTGAGACACGTTTTTATTTTCCTTAGTCTAATCATGATGTTTGCATTAACTGCTTGCAGTGGAAATAAGTATGATGAAGCAATTGATAAAGTGATAAGTCAAGAAAAGAAATCCTTAAAGGAAATGAATGCTGATAATGAGGGCTTTACTAGGGATAATGCTGTAATTCGGGTTTTTGACGGAGGAAAGTATATACAGTTTGCTTTCTATATGAAAAACCATAGTCGTGAATTATCAACATTTAAATATTATGAAAAAAACGGAGAATCTTATCAAAAACTAGATCATATGCCAGGTGACGGGAAGGGCGATCGCTTAGGGTTAGATAAGAAAACGCCAGATTATGAAGAAGTGAAAGGAAAAGAAACGAAATTAGAGAATTAGTAAAAGCAGGCATATGCCTGCTTTTATGTTATTTCATGCCGCCGTAATCATTGGTAATGTAAACTTGAGTTTGCAGTTTCTTTTTGCGCTTTTTGTCTTTATACCAAGTTACATTGTGTTTTATTTGAAAGACATAGCCTGACATTCTCGTATATTTTTTATCTGTGTAGTAAATCCAACTATTTTTATTAGCGATAATCCAGTTTCCTACAATTCCAGCAAGTGATAGATGTGGGATTTTCAAATAGACTCCTAATGCGGCCGAAGCAGAGGAAATAGAAGTCCAAACAATTTTATTAGAATACTTGTTTGTTCGCCAATATTTCCAACTACTTGCTACATCAACATCTTGAACATTCGCAGTTTCATTGACTCTGAGAATACTTTCGCCAGGTAAAACAATTGGATTTCCGTCGTCATCATAATTAATGGTTTTAACAAGAACAACCTCAGGTTCTCTATTAACTTCTTTAGCTGGTTGCTCGCTCGCGCTTGCTGTTTTAGCACTAGCAAAAGGCGAAGCGATTCCAATTAATAGAGATGCGGACAATAATGGAACCAACAGTTTCTTTTTCATTACCAAATATTCCTCCCCTTGCATTTTTTTGAGTTCTAATTTATGGTATCATACAAAAAAGGACAAATAAATAATTTTCAATCTAAAAATTTACAAAGGTGGTAATATTTTGTGAATGAATTTGCGCATAGGGCGATTCAAGTTATAGGGGTTATTGGTTTCGTTTTAGCTGCTGCACAAATTTCGATTGGCTGGTTCATAGGATTTTTTTGTACTGGTCTTTTCTTCATGATGTGGAAAAAAGAAGGAAAACTAAATACATTCAATTTGATCGTGGGAGTCTTAGCCTTCTTGTATTCATTTTATTGCTTATTTACTCAGGTTTTATAGTCGAAAAAAAATTAAAAGCAGGCATACGCCTGCTTTTTTAAGTTAATGTGCTTTCATCTATGTTCACTGATGATGTAATCATTCTGCCTGCAATCTGATGTGATTCGGACGAATGAGCAAAATTGCTTGAGATCGTTACAAAAGCAGCTAGACATAATACAGTAATCATTCCTAATGAAAATTTCTTCATCATTAAACAACTCCCTTTTTCATCAATTTTCATTACTTAATTGCTTTTCGGTAAAAAATGGCCGATTCCTCCCTTTTTATTGATATTCATTGCCTTAATTGCTTTTCGATAAAGTTCGACCGACTCTTCTAATTTTCCAATCTTATTATAATGTTCAGCCGCATCTATGGCCATTTCTTCAATATCAGGATACAATCCCTTACTTTCAAGATATTTAAATTCTTCCTCTGTAGAACCATGATCAATGTAAATTTTTTTCAAGATGTTAAGCTGTATTTCATGGGGTTTGTCATTTATAACACGAGAAGACTTTATACCTTGTTCATAGAGGTTTAATGCTTCGACGAAATCTTCTTGTTTCAAACAAACGTACATTAATTGGAATAAAGCTTTTGCTTCATATGCTGACTTTTCTTCTTTAAAAATAGCTAGAGACTTTTGTATATGTTCATATGATTCTGAAAATTTATTCAAATAAAAATAACAGTTCCCTAAATTGAAGTGAGCAGATGCCAATAAGTGAATGTTGTTAGTTGTTTTTGTTTTATTTAAAGCTGCCTTTAGAGTTTCCAAGGCTTCTTTATATTTCATTGTGTCAACTTGATTTCCTGCTATTACAAAGTAACAATAAATTTCTTTTTCTGTTAGAGTTTCATGGGCTTTAAAAGTGTCAAGAGCCATCGTTGCATAATTCATGGAGATGTAGTTTTGTTTTAAATGATAGTAAATTTCAGATAATTTATAATAAAATTCAGCCTTTTCTTCCTCGCAGTTAACAAAGGCTAATTTCTTTTCGGCGATTTTATAGCAGGTTATTGCTGTGTTAAAGTTCTGTTGTTTAAATTCATACATCCCTTTAAAGAACCAATAATAATAATTAATCAATTCATCGATTTGAGAGTTTTGCAGGTCTTCCTTCTTTGCTTCGATTTTAGATAATGATTCCGATATGTCTGCTGCTTTGTTTGGTTTCAAGTCTTTCAACATAAGATTATGGCGGAATTCAAGCAAAGAATAATATAACAAAACGTTTTGGTCTTCTTCCATTTGTTCAAGTTCATGTGTTATTTCGGATTTAATAAACTCCGCATCTGTCACTTGATTTTTGCGTATTGTGGAATACCATTCATTAAGCTTAACGGCAACATTCTCTGACGGAATTTTCTGTTTCATAATTTTGCCCCTTCCATGTCCTCACTCTCTGTATCCATATATTGTATATGATAGCATATTTCCTTAAATCTGAAAGTTTTAAACCAAACTTTTTCGGTATCCCGCAAATAAATAAAGAGTAGAGAAAAGAAAAAAGGGGACTGTTTCCTCTTTTGAAATTCCAACAAAAAACTAATGTTAATACTTTTATACCTTATGTAATGAAATCCCTATTACTTTATGCCCTTTCGTGGGTTTGAGTCATCTGTCATAATACATTTTATCTAAAGGCGTGCAACTTTTCCGGAATGAGGTGAATTTTTTCTTGAGAGGAAGTGTGTCCTATGAGAATCAAACTTCATATAGCGTGATTACTAAGAAACTTAATGAATGGTATATAGCAATAAAAAATAACTTTGATGAAAAAGCTGAGAGATTAAAAAAAGAGGTTGAATATTTAATAGGGAGCATTAATGGCAATTTGGAGTTTATTTATTACCACCAGCTTTTAGATTTTAGGCATGAATTGATGGTGAGTCATATTCAAGCAAAAAATGAAGATGATTTAAGAAATGCCTATGAATCATTAAAAGAGCATGAGGGACATTTAAATGGTATGTTGGACTACTATTATTTTTTCTTCATGGGTATGTATGATTTTAGGAAAAAAGAGTTAGTTGCGGCTATAAGCTCGTATAGGAGAGCTGAAAAATCCCTTGAATTTGTAGATGATGAAATTGAACATGCTGAATTTTATTACAAAATGGCAGAAGTTTATTACTATATGAAACAAACTTATTATTCTATTGATTATATTGAGCGAGCCATTTTGATTTACAATAAATATGAAACACATTTAGATAAGACAATTTATTGCAACTTTGTTATTGCTGGTAATTTAATTGATTTGTTGGATCATGAAAAAGCCATGTTGAAGTTTGAGGAATCACTGAATATTGCGCGAGATATTAAAAGAAGCGATCTTATAGCTGTTTCGCATTTAAACATAGGTATTTGTTGTAATGCTGAGGGCTTGTACGAGAGAGCAGAAGAAAATTTATTAATTGCTCTAAGGTTTTTTGAGAAGGAGTATCACCCTTATCTTCTCAAAACGATATTTAATCTTTCACATGTGATGTGTAAAGCAGGCGATTTTAAGGCTGGGGACTCGTATTATGAAAAAGGGTTTAACCTCGCTCTGAAGACTGATAATTCGGAATATATAGCTAAATTTAATTTATTGAGAGGTCTATATTTGAGTGAAGAGTGTTATGATTTAATAGATGAGGCTTTTGATTTTTTTGAATCACATGAAATGTTTGGAGATATTGATGAATTTGCTTTTGAAGTCGGTGAGGTGTTGTTGAAGAGAGGAGACATTGCTCGATCTTCGAAATATTATAAAAGAGTTGTCGCAGCTAGAAAAGAAATTCAAAAAGGAGAGTTGATCAGTGAAGCACAAATTGATAATCTTCTTGTCAGCCATCCTAATAGGGTGGGGTATTTTAGTGTATGATGGTTTCGTTTCTGGTAAATATTCAAATGACAGTTTACAACTAGCCGATAGGGTGGCTACCTGAACAAAAAAAGTAAGCCAAATGAAAAGGCTCACTTTGTACTTATTCTAACCAGTAAATTTTCATGGTTGGAGGGGATTCGCTATCTCTTGGGCTGTGCCAAATGATTTGATCTATAAAAGACATTAATTCTTTATTCAAGTCGGTGTCATCTAATTCCCTCCAATTTTGAAGGAATGAATCAATTTTTTTGAGAAAGGACTGTTTGGACTTTACCTCGTCCTTCGGGCTGGATTCTGTTAAACGGTTAAGTTCTAATTTAAGATTGAGAAGTTGGTTATTTCGTTCTTCTCTTCTGTTTCTAAATTGTTTTAAATCAATAAGCCCTTCCTCGAGCTGTATCTGGATAATTTCCAGTGCTTTTTCTATTTTCCTTATTTGTTCCTTGGTCCGTTTTATTTTAAATTCTTGCATTTCTATGTCGGGCTTATCATTTTTGAGATTCATAATCTCATCTGCTATTTGTTTTCTTTTTTCTCTAATGTTGTCAATTATAAGTTCCATCATTACGTCATACATTATCCCGCTATTGTTACACTTTTTTCCGAGCGGGTCGACTTTTCGACATGATTGAATAACTCTTATTCCGCCTCTGTCGCTTCTTCGTGAAATAGTATGAGCTTTGCCACATACCCCGCATTTTATTAAAGTGGATAATCCGTGCTTTTGCATTCTTGCTCTTGGACTCAAAAGTTTTCTGCTGTCTAAAGCTTTATTTGCTTTGTCCCAAGTATCTTCATCAATTATGATGGGTGAAGCGTTTTCAGCAATAATCCATTGGTCTTCGGGTCTTATTTTGCCGTAGTATTCATTTCTTCCTTTTAGACGATTAGAAACAATCCGACCTTTGTATATAGGTGAACGAATCATTCTCGTGATACTTTGGCCGTGAAAAAATTTCCCTCTATTGGTGCGATAACCAAGTTGATTTAGAGCGATAGCAATATTATCGGCTCCAATTCCACCTATGGCCATTTGGAATACCAATTTCACTGCTTCGGCTTTTTCTTCATCTATCTCTAACTTTCTTTCTAGCCGGTTATATATGTATCCGTAATTAGGTGTACCGTTCGACCATCTTCCCATTTTGGCGCTGTCTTTCTTTCCTTTTCTTAGCTGCGCTTTGATATTTTCATATTCCCAGTTGTTAACGAATCCCGTAAATTTTAATGCTTGCCAGTCCTCTTGAACTTCTAAATCGTAAATCCTTTCACTATCAGTAACAAAAAGAATGTCTTCTTGTCGAAGTAAACTCATAAATTTAGGTGTTTCTGCGTCATCCCTTGTAACCCTAGCAAGGTTAACAGATAAAACGGCATCAAAAATTCCATCGTTAAGTTTATGAATCATTTTCTTATATTCGTCTCGGTTGTTATCCATTGAGCTTCCGACTTCTTGAAAAATTTCATAATTCCAATTGTTTTTCTTGGCAATGTCTAAAAGGCGCTTTCTGTGTTTTGCGAGTGTTTCTTCTGATTCTTCCCCTTCATTATTTCGAGATTTTCTGAGATAAATTGCTACACGTTTGATTCTCTCTTTTAAATCCAATGGCATCACCTTTTGAGTAATAGAGTATATTGATAGAGTAGCATATTTTTATACGGGTAGCTATATGAACATGCCATCAATGACAAGTCGAATAACCGATGCTGACAAGTACCGGCTTGTTTTCGTGTTTCGCTTTTTCGAAGGCTTCTTCGCCCCAGGGGTACCAGTCGACGGGGTTGTGGGCGTGTTGGAGTAAGTATGGTGACTTCTCAGCGATTAATCTATTGGGTTTACTTTTGTTTGGCATGGGATCACCTTCTTCCTATAATTAGTGTATATTTAACTTAACACATTTTTTCAAAAATAATCCCTGTTTTTCATACGAGCAGCGAAAACGAGCATAACTACATCAAATCATAATTCTTCATCTACAGCCTTAATTTCTAAGGGCGATTCTTTGTTTTGTAGAAAATGCATCCACTTAGAAAAGACATTTAATGAAACCGCGGCAGGCCATCCTTAATTAGAATTCCTTTTCATCAAAAAATGTTTGAGGGCCGTTGCCGAAACTGGCAACAGCTCTGCTTCAGCTCTTTTGCAATTTAAAAACGATAAAATCAGGACATCTGAAATCTTCTGCAAATGACGAATTTTTTTCAGCATCTCTTCTGCTGGCTTTGGTTCTATTAAGCCTTACAGCATGAAGCCTGGTTTCATCAAAGTGTTGATATCGCTCGTCATGCTTATTTTAATATTCAAGTCTTCACAGCGCCCATCCTGATACTCAATCGGCAAATCATTTGGCGTGCCTTTCTATTCCCGGTAACTCATCGACAGCTGTTACAGAAGCTCCAGACTTGGTCAACGGAATCCCGTTCTTGCCTTAAATGTATGGAATATGACGAGATGGCGAATTTTTGATTTTTAATAGAGGGGAATTTTGGTATAACAAAGGGAGAATAGGCTCCTCTATAAAAATAGAAATAAAGACTTCATTAGAGGAATTTAACACCAAATAGTAATAAAAAGGGTTCATTTTTGTAGTTTTCTTTTGAAATCCCATGGAAGCTATTTAATTTTTATGTTAATTTATGCTTTGGACATTGGGAAGGAGCTTCTTTATGAAAAAATTGGTAACATTTTTAGCGGCTTTCACTCTATTATTTATTTTATCTATGAATTCAGTTTCTGAGGCTAATGCTGAAGAATCTAAAAGTTTAGGAACAATTAAAAAAATGAATGACAGTGAACTTGAATTAACATTTTATCATTCTGAAGTTGTTATGAATTCAAATGGTGATGTAACCGTAATTGATAGTATCACTGGCAAAAAAGAGACATTGCCAAGTCGTACTGTCGACAAAAATGATAATCCGGTAGATTTAGAATATGAAAAAAACGATAATGGACTATTAGTAAAGGTGATAAAAAGAAATAGCAGCAATATGTTCAGAACACAATCAGTTGCAAAATGTGTACTTGGAACATCTGGAGGAGCTGTTACAGGCGCAGGTACAGGGGGATTAGCAGGAGCAGCTGTTGGTACTGTAACGATACCGATTGTTGGAACGGTTAGTGCAGGCCTTGTAGGAACTATTGTTGGTGGCGTCGGTGGAGGATTGACTGGTGCTGCAGCATCTTGCTTTGATTAACTGTTTAAAAAAATAACGAGGGAAAGAGAAATCCCTCGTTATTTTAATCTGATATATATAAAGGTGATTCCATATGAATAAGTTAATATTACCTTCTATAATCGTAATTTTTATATTGTGGATTTTGTTGCAAATATCATTAAATATGAATATTTTTAAAAATCCATTGAATTATTGCATCGTAATCGTTATATTTTTCTTGTTTTTGAAGTTTGCAAAAGAAAAATAAATAAATACTTTTTCCTTATAATCGTTCTTGTTTCAAATTCTTGCTTTTAATGTTTTTTTAATTTAAAAACGATAAAATCAGGACATCTGAAATCTTCTGCAAATGACGGATATTTTTTCAGTATTTCTTCTGATGGCTTTGGTTCTACTATGCTTTCGAGCATGAAGCCCGTTTTCCTCAAAGTGTTAATATAGCTCGTCAAGGTTCTATGGAAGAACAGCATATTCTCCCGATCGCCAAGCTTTTGTTCGTATGTACCTTCATAAAAATACCGGTCTACATTCCAATGCAGTTTTTTTCCGTCTTTTGTTTTTTCCCAGCCGCTTTCCGGCGTAATGAAGCAGGGATGCAAAATTGAAAAAATAAAAAATCCGCGGTCTGTCAGCAGCCGATGCATTTCCTGAAACGCTTTTTCATAATCCGCAAGGTCTTGCATGACCATATTCGATATAATTAAATCAAAGCTTTTGTCTTCCAACATATTCAGGTCTTCACAGTTCCCGTGCTGATACTCAATCGGCAAATCATCCGGCGTCCTTTTCTTGGCAATGTCGATCATTCTCGGCGAGTAATCGACAGCCGTTACATTGGCTCCGGCCTTGGCCAGCAGCCTGCTGAAATACCCTTCACCGCACCCGGCATCGAGCACACGTTGATTCTTTACCGTTTCAATGAGAGAAAAAATAGCAGGATTTAAAAACACTTCTTTGTGGATGTCTCCAAGTTCGGTATGATTGGCAGCATAAGCATCGGCAAATCGATTCCATCTTTGAATGGCTTCTTCTGTGCCAATTTTCTTTGTCATATTTCTCCTCCTTTTCAAAGTCTGTTTATTCATTTAACACGATATCCCCTGATCATAAAACTGATCAATTTTTTCAAATACCCTTTGAATAAGGGTATTAGAGATAAAAGGATTTAACAAAACGGCACGGAGCCAGCGGTTTCCCCTATATGCAGGCAATGAAAAGAAGACGTTTTCTTCATTCAACAAAAACTGCTGCAATTCGAGATTCCAGTTATCCCATTGAGCTTCATCAAGGTGATGCGGGATGCCTCTAAAGCAGACAACGTTTGTATCCGGCTCGCTGGACAGTTCGAGATAATGGCGCTGTTTCACCTGCTTGGTAAACTCGTCTTTTAATGCGAGGCTTTCATGCAACAGCTCCCTGTAGCCTTTTAATCCAATGTGCTGAAGCGATAAATATAACTTTAGGATATCCGCATGCCGCGTGCCCTGCACACTGATTTCGCCCAAGTTAGCAAAGGCTGTTTCATTCATATAAGGGGCAGAAATGCGAAAACCGGTTTCCAAAACGCCGTGATTTTTGAATAAAATCATTGCACAAGTCTTCGCAATGTACATCCATTTTTGCGGATTGAATGTGATGGAATCTGCCATTTCGATTCCGTTCAGCTTATCGCGGTAAGCTTCTGAAAAAATGAGTGCTCCTCCGTATGCCGCGTCGACATGCAGCCATAATCCGTTTTCCTTTGCGATGTCAGCGATCGATCGAATGGGGTCGATGCTTCCTGTGACTGTCGTTCCGGCCGTGGCTGCAATTGCAAAAGGAATCTTGCCTTCATTTTTTGCCTGCTCGATTTTCTTTCTTAAATCGTCAAGATCCATTTTCGAATCGCTGCTGTTTTTCACCGGGATTACGCTGGAGGTACCCAGTCCCAACAGCATCGCTGCTTTATGTAAGGAAGTATGGCTGACGTCTGAAGCAAAGATGACCGGCTGTCCGGAAAGCCCGAATAACCCCGATTCCTTTACCTTCAATTGATTGTTTCGCGCTGCTGCGAGCGCTTGAAGATTCGCGAGGCTTCCGCCGCTTGTCATCACACCCCCTGAGTTGTCGTCATATCCAAACATACGGGCAATGGTGCCCAAAAGCTGTACTTCCATCTTCGAAAAGACAGGCGACATTTCAAGGCTCAGCATATTGTTATTGATTGAAGTGCTGACGAATTCGCCCAGACAAGACATTAGAGTCGGTATGGAATCCATATGCCCCATATAATTCGGGCCTAGAGGATTCATGGAGTTTTTTACAATCGCCTGCAACTTTTTTAAGAGCTCTTCTAATTCGATTCCGGTCTCGGGTATATCGCCGTAATGTGATGATTCCGGAGAAGGCAAAGTGCGGTGATTCCCAGCGTTGCTTGCATGCTCAATGACAAATTTGACGATTTGATCAACAAGAATCGATATTTCCTTAATATTCTCACCGTTCGGATCGATAAAAGTGTTACTGGGCAAAAAGGATAGTTTCATAGTTCACACGCTGCTTTCTTTCACATTTTTTCTCAATTATAGCATTTTGATTTTGGCGTAGCATGGTTGATTGCTGAGTATAGAAGGTTCGAAGGAAAAATTAATGTGGTGACAGAAGCTGCTATGACGCCGGTCACAAGACATTTGAGCATGTCTATCGACAGAAGCCCGACACCACGCCGCGTTCTCTTTGGTTCATGTGAGCATCGCTAAACAATAGGTAGCTTATCGTCGATCATAAAAGTAAGGATATTGATGCAAAAGGATAGATGAATGGAGTTTTTTGAAAATGGAATTTAACGAGCTTATCGAAACGCGTCACTCTGCAAATAATTTTCTGGAAGATGTTCAAATTACGGTGAAAGATTTGGAGCCTATCTTTGAGGATATCAAGCTAGCGCCTTCAGCGTTCAATTTGCAGCACGCAGAGTATAAAGTGGTATTGGAGAAGGATTTAAAAGAAAAAATCAGGGAAGCTGCGAGCGGCCAATATAAAGTGCATTCAGCCTCTGCCGTGATTTTAGTGACGGGAGACCGCTACGCCTACCGGCAAACGGAAAAAATCAACGAAGGCATGAGGGATTTAGGAATTATTAAGGACTTTGAGCTGCAGGAAATGGTTGAAAACAATACCCAATTTTACGAGACGCGCGGGGAGCCATTCATGAAGGAAGAAGCGATTCGCAATGCTTCTCTTTCTGCGATGATGTTTATGCTTGCCGCCAAAAACCGGGGGTGGGACACATGCCCAATGATCGGATTTGACAGCGATCAGGTCCGCGAGTTGCTAGAGATCCCGGATACACATGAAATCGTCCTCATGATTACGATCGGCAAAGAAAAAGAAAGCAGCCGACGCTTGAGAGGATATCGCAAGCCGGTTAATGAATTTGTTTCTTTCTATTAAAAAGGAGAGGGCGCCTTAAGACAGGCAGCCCTCTTTATCATTTTTCCCCGCGGTGAGACAGTACTTCGACTAAGTGGTCAAGATCAAGCTTAAGGTGGCGAATCATCGCTTTTGATGCCTGCCCGTCGTCTCTTTGTTTCATATGGCGGAAAATTTCCCGATGCTGCTCCAAAATGGCTTCAGCCCGTTTTTCTCCTTCAAAATTTAAAATGCGGAAATAATAAATTAATCCTTCCAAATCGTTGAGCTGCTTCCGCAATAGACTGTTTCGTGTATATTGGATAATTAAGTCGTGAAATGTATCATTTAATTGGATAATTGTGTTTTGATCCTTGGATTGAAGGATGGCTTCCTCCGTTTTTTGCAAAATGTCTTCAATCGTTTTCAGTTCCTCTGCCGTTGCAATTCTTGCCGTCAATCCCGCAGCGAATGATTCAAGCGCCGTTCTGCAAAAATAGATTTCTTCAACGTCCTTGATTGTCGGCTGATAGACCTTCACTCTTGAGTCGATGACGATGAGCCCCTCTTTTTCCAGAACTCTGATCGCTTCTCTCAAAGGGCTTTTGCTGACGCCGAGCTCCTTAGCTAACTTCGCTTCGGCGATTCGTTCACCGGGCTTTAATTTCCCTTCAAATATCATTCGCTTAATCGCATGGTAGGATTGTTCATAAAACGGTTTTGGTTTTTCAATCACGCTTCTCATCCTCGTATTCGTTTTCATTTCGTATTTTACCACAGGTTCCTTCGTGATCTCCCGCTATAGCCATTCCAAGTTAATTAAAATAAGAGAATGAACCCTGAAACGGTGGGAATTAAAAATAAACCCGATTTCAAGACGACTTTCGGCAGGACATTGGTGAATTTAGCTCCGACATATGCGCCGCACATCGTACCGATCAAGATTTTGACCAACAGAACATAATCGACGAAGCCTTCTGAAATATAGCCCGCCCCACCGCCTAACGAGAGCGGAATAATGACGAGCATCGTCGTTCCTACGGAATGGCGAATAGACAGGTTCAGCATCATCATCAACCCGATTTGAATAAAAGGCGCAGAGCCGATTCCGAACGTTCCGGACAGGATGCCGGCTACGATTCCCAATAAACTGGCCTTGATCCAAAAGGCAAGGTTCGTTTCCTGGTCAGCTTCTTTTTCTTGCAAAAAGAATAATCTGATTAAAATCAGAATGGCCGATAAGAATAACATTCCTGCGGTCATATAGTGCAATGAACTTGAAGGTATCAGAGAAGTCAGTTTAGCTCCTGCAAAGGATCCTATTGCAGCAAAACAGCCGACGGTTAAGCCGATTTTCAGCTTGATATTTCCTTCGCGAAAGTGGCTGTACGTTCCTGATAAGCTCGTAAAAGCCATACCGGCCAGAGATGTTCCCAATGCTGTATGAATCGGAATGTGAAACATCATCGTTAACAGTGCGATGACGAATCCGGCTCCGCCGGCCCCGACAAAGCCAAGTACAAGACCTAATAAAAACATAACCAACACAATCAACATGTTGCTTCTTCCCCTTTATGAATAACTGATTTCGCATCATCTGAGGGTCGACGGTATCTGGTCGACCAAAATCAATGATAACATCTTACTCTATTATTTCCATATTGACAAGAGAGCCAGGAGGGCGTATGTCGTCTACTTTTATTTTTTTAGCCAAGTGAAAGACATTCCTGTTGACAATCAGTCTATTTGTAATTATGATAGTTACATCAAGTGTAACGTTTTTTGTTACAGTTCGACATTAAAACATTAGGAGGAATTTGATTATGAAAATGTTAGTAACAGGAGCAACTGGAAAATTAGGATCGAAAGTTGTGAAAAAACTGCTGGAAACTGTACCGGCGGATCAGTTGGCGGTCAGCGTGCGCAATCCGGAAAAAGCGGAAGCGCTGCAGGCGCGAGGAGTCGATGTGCGTCAAGGGGATTTTGACCGCTCGGAAACATTGGCATCCGCATTTCAAGGCGTTGACCGTCTGCTGATCATCTCTGCCGATGGAGACAATGAGACGAGAATCCGTCAGCACGGCAATGCGGTAGCCGCCGCAGAACGCGCGGGAGTTCGGTTTATCGCTTATACGAGTATTGCGAATGCCCGCGAAAGCAAAAACTTCCTTGCGCCTACTCACAAAGCAACTGAAGAAGCGATTTTGAAAACGGGGATTCCATACTCCTTCTTGCGCAATAACTGGTACTTGGAAAATGAAATGTCGAGTATTCAAGGTGTTTTGGCGGGAGCCCCTTGGGTGACGTCAGCAGAGAACGGCAAGGTGGGCTGGGCGCTGCAGCAGGATTACGCGGATGCAGCGGCAGCGGTTCTGTCCGGCGAAGGCCACGAAAACACCGTCTACGAACTTTCAGGCAAGCTATTAACTCAGGAAGAAATCGCTTCAGCCCTTGGAGAAGTATTGGGCAAAGAAGTATCCGTTCAGCATGTTGACGATGCTGCCTATCGCGATATCATGAAAAATGCGGGTGTACCGGATTTTCTGATTCCGATGGTTGTCGATATCCAAAAAGGCATTCGTGAAGGCACACTTGAAGTCGAAAGCGATGATTTTGAAAAAGTGCTCGGCCGTCCGCTCACTCCAATTAAAGAAGGATTGGCTCAAATTGTTGCAAAAATCTCAGAAGCGAAATAATTAACGGCATTCGAAAGAGTGATGAACAAGATTACAGTGTTCATCACTCTTTTTTTAAAGATAGATAACTAAAAAACTCACCACAATCACCGCGCATACCTTATAGCCCAAATTCTTTTTATTAAATAAGTAAAAATCGACTGGATTCCAGAGCTAATGATGAAGGCGTAAAAAAAGTGTTCAAATGTAAAGTGAAATCCGCGAAATATAAATTGCATGAAAAGGGCGATACCGGTCAGGTAAAACCAGCCGTGATCATCTAACATTTTTTTTAATTCGGATTTAGCTTCATCAGTGGAAGATATAGAAACAGATTCAGTTGACAGCTCTCTTTTTAAAGATAAAAAGCCGGCTGCGAGAACCGAGACCCCTAAAATAAATAGAATAATTGCTTCGAACATTGAATACCTCCGTTTCGACTAACAATAAAAATCCGTCGGGGACGACCATTTTGAATCTTTACAAATATGCACCTGACCGTTATTTGATCTTTTGTTGCTGTATTAAACTTACGGCCACAAGCATGGCGGTGCCGAGTAAGGCAACCGGAAGAAACCATCCGCCAAATCCGCTTCCCAAGTCTAAAGCGATTGACACAGATTCCATTAATATGAGAGAAAAAATGATGAGGCATGCATTTTTTAAGCGGTTGATCAACTTTCGGCTGAGCAGGTAGAACTGTTCAGCGTTTGTTTCATTCAGGCGCTTTGGATGGTTGTGAATCTCAGGATGCTTTTCTAAGAATTGCATGAACAAAAGGATAAGTAATCCGATTCCCGGCAAAATGAAAAGCTCCCATTTTGCCCCCCAGCGATCGACTTCACCGAGTGCGTTGTAATGTGCAGGCACCTTTTCGGGGAGCGATCCCCAGACAGCGGCCAAAAAGATAATTGATCCCAGGTAAAAGAAATAGCCAAATGCGTTCCAAACCCGTTCCCCTTTTGTCTTTTTAATTTTAATGTGAGTACCGTTAGCTCTGTTTGGCATATGTGATCTCTCCTTTAGTTTTAAATACGGTTTAACCCATGAAAAAGTTCGGGATTTTTGCCTGTTGGAATAGGGTATATTTGCGATCAGTCCAGGCAATGTTAAGGGAATGTAAATCATCAGCCGGCAATGTTAAGTTATTGTAAATTTTCGATTTGAATCGTTTACATAGGCTTTAATCTCCATCATAATCATAGTGTTTGGTTTGTAGATTTATGTCGAATTAGGGGGGCAAGACGTTGGAAATAGATGTGCAGAAATTGCTTTTTGAATTCATTGGAGGTCTCGGGATCTTTCTTCTCGGTATTAAGTTTATGGGGGAAGGACTCCAAAAATCAGCCGGAGATAAGCTGAGAGACATTTTGGATCGTTTTACAAGCAACCCTCTGATGGGTGTTTTGGCTGGTATCATTGTCACGGTTTTAATTCAAAGCAGTTCCGGCACGACCGTTATCACTGTCGGTCTCGTCAGCGCCGGCTTTATGACCCTCCGCCAGGCGATCGGCGTCATTATGGGTGCGAACATCGGAACGACGGTCACGGCATTTATTATCGGCTTTGACGTTGGTGCATATGCGCTTCCGATCCTCGCCATTGGTTCATTCTTGCTGTTTTTCTTAAAGAGCAAAAAATTTCAGAACCTCGGCCAAGTTCTGTTCGGATTTGGTGCACTTTTCTATGGCTTGGAATTAATGAGCAGCGGAATGAAGCCGCTTCGAACGATTGAAGCTTTTCATGATTTAACCGTCAGCATGAGTACGAACCCTGTTCTCGGAGTGCTTGTCGGCACGCTTTTCACCGTTCTCGTCCAAAGTTCAAGTGCAACCATCGGGATCCTGCAAGGGCTGTTTGCCGATTCATTAATAGATCTAAATGGCGCTCTTCCTGTATTATTCGGGGACAATATCGGTACGACGATTACCGCTGTACTGGCATCTCTTGGCGCCTCCGTCGCAGCGAGACGGGCTGCGGCCGTTCACGTATTGTTTAACCTGATTGGAACAGCAATCTTCCTGATCTTGCTGAAGCCGTTCACAAGTTTGATTTTAATGCTTCAATCCTCTTTAGGACTGGATCCTAAGATGGTGATTGCGTTTGCCCATGGGATCTTTAATACGTCAAATACGCTGATTCAGCTTCCGTTTGTCGGCATATTGGCTTTGATCGTTACGAAGCTTATTCCGGGCAAAGATTCGGTTGTGGACTATAAAGCAACACATCTGGACCCGCTGTTCATTCAGCAGTCGCCTTCAATTGCCCTGGGACAGGCCAAAGAAGAAGTACTGCGTATGGGTGAATTTGCAGTAAAGGGACTTGAGGAAACAAAAGAGTTTTTTAATACAAAACAGGCAAAACATGCGCAAAGCGCTTTTCAAATAGAAGATGCGATTAACAATTTGGACAGAAAGATTACTGATTATTTGATCGAACTGTCAGCGACCACTCTTTCTGAACAAGAATCTGAAGAACATCATATGTTAATGGACACAGTCAGAGACATTGAAAGAATCGGCGATCACTTTGAAAACTTGGTTGAGCTTGGGGAGTACCAGCAATCCAACAGGGTGAAAATTTCCGAAGCGGCAATGGCGGACTTAACAGAAATGCTTGATCTGACCATTTCCACTGTTAAGGAGTCTATCACAGCTCTTGGAGAAAATAACGAAGATGCCGCAAGACGTGTAGTCGAAAAAGAAAATCAAATCGATAAAATGGAACGCAAGCTTCGCAAAAAGCACATTCTTCGCTTAAACGACGGATTATGCAGCGGACAAGCAGGCGTGATCTTCGTCGATATCACCAGCAATCTGGAAAGGATCGGCGACCATGCCGTCAATATTGCAGAAGCTGTTTTAGGCGAAGAAAAGCATTAAAAACCGGGAGTCATTCCCGGTTTTTTATTTTGTAGGCCTTTTTTATTACCATGTGACATATTTACTAAATTATGTGTGGGAAGGAAGAACATTCTTCTTCTGTTGACCTAAATAAAGTATAATAGTTTTATTCTTTAGGAGGTATTAAGATGCAGAAACACAGAAGAAGAAACACAACGGCCTTTACGGTTATGTCATATTTCACATTTTTTGCGGGGGTCTTTTTGTTCGGTATCGGCCTTTACAATGCGGACAACCTGCAGCTCAATGAAAAAGGCTATTACATAGCTGTGATGATTTTAGTGGCGGTCGGCGCGATTTTGACGCAGAAAGTGACGAGAGACAACGCTGAGGATAATGAAATCATCGCGGAGCAGGAGAGAAGACAGAATTTGTCGAGTGGTGAGTAAACATGAAAAAAGCATCTTTAGGGATGCTTTTTTAATTTGAAATATTTTTATGTTTGTTTTCCAAAACGAAGTCAATCATTCCAATAATTTTTGTATGGTTCGCTTTTTTTCTAAAGTGTAAAAAGTTTTGATCTTTGTTTCTTTGCGATTTAGTGATTGTGCCGAACACCCAGATGGAGCTGGCTAAAAGTAATATTGTTAATATCAAAGGAAAAAAATTATGCTCGATGTCATATGAAATGGAAACGACTTGACCAGAAAATATAGCAGTTATAATGCTGGCGGTGAAGGAGCTGTAAAGCGAAGCTTTGATCACGTGGCTGATTTTTAGCGTTGGACCCGAAAAGTAAACTTTCAACCGGTTTAGCGTGGATAAATCTTGTTTTTCGAGGTATGCCATCAGCTCTTCATCGTTTTCAGTTTTCGATGACAATATAGCTTCAGCTTTTTGTTTTGTTTCTTCGAATAATTGTTTGTCTGTTTGCATGTCTTTTGTCCTTCTTTTTTGTTTAATAGACCAACCAAAGCAGAGGAAATGTTTCTCTGCTTTTTAATCAAATTCTTTTTTAAAACGTTCATCTAAAATAAAATCAATCATACCCGTGATTCTGGAATATTCCGCTCTTTTTTGGAAGTGCAGGATTGTTTGCATCGGTCCTTTTCGTGAGGAGATCAGCATCTTGACGATCCAAAGAAAAGAGAAGATCAGATAGAACATGAAGAAGAATGAAAATAGCCTTGAAAGACCATGGTTGAGGGAGGAGATCTGACCAGATAAAAAGGCCGCCATAATGACAGCAGTCATACTGCTAAAAAAAATCCCTTTAATCAAATACGTTAATGTAAAACTTGGATTTGAGTAATAGATTTTTAGCTGATTTAATGTAACAGATTCTTGATTTGCAAGGTATGTAAGCAGCTCTTCGTCACTTTTGTGAGACTCAAGAAGTTTGGCTGTATGTTCAGCTTTTTGAAATAATTGTTTTTCGTTTCTCATTGGATTGTCACTCCTATTCATAAAAAACATGAGATTTTATTGGTTCGGTATATTTTTTAATGCCTTTTTGTATTTTTGTTGTAAAACATAATCAATCATTTTTACGATACGTGCAAACTCGGCTTTTTTGGAAAAGTGGGTAATGAATTGAATCGGCTTTTTTTTCAGGATGACAAGCTGTTTAAGCACCCAGAATAAACACCCCGTAAATATGACAGCTAATATTAGAATGGAGATGCCGGAAATGAAAGGGAATATCGAATCTGCTTGACCAGAAAGAATTGCAGTTATGAACGAAGCCAATATTATACTGAAAAATGCTGCACTGATGAAATAATGAAGCGCAAATGAAGGATCTGAGTAATAGACTTTCAGCTGATTTAAGGTCAGTGAATCTTGTTTAGCGAGAAAGGCTAATAGCTCTTCGTCGCTCTTATCGCGGTAAGTTTTAAGGGTTTTGGCTGTTTTCTGCGTTTCAATGAATACTTGTTTGTCTGTGTTCAATATGAATACCTCCACGATATTTTATATATTAAAGATTTGGAAAAACTGCATAAATACATTATATTATGTATTTATGCAGTTTTCATTAAATAAACAAATTAATCAGTCGTTTCACCAAATATTGCAAATAACACAGCGGACACTGCCGTGCCAATAGCGATTTCAGGTGCTGCAATTCCCGCTATGACAACAGCTGCTACACCCACAGCAGCTACCATAAACCCTCCGACTGCAACCCCAATTGCTCCCCAATCGATTGGTAACGCTTCTACAGGAGCTGCAACTGGTTTGTTAGGTGAGACATATAATTTCTTAATTTTAAAGGTAATTGTAGCCGACATTTCAGTTTTTGTACCATCGACTACCGGAATTTCATCGCTGAATATTGTTAATGAAAGATCCAAAGATTCAACAGAAGGTGAAACGTTTACCATGATATATCCGTTACGAACCGACAAGCCGATATTCTTTAAAAGCTCATCATACGAATGAATTTGTGAAGAACTCAATGATGTTTTTGAGTTTCCTAATACTTCGGTAATGGATGCTCCGACCTTTCCGTTTTTAACTTGTAGTGTGCCCGGTGATGTTTCACTTGGCTTTTTAAATCTCAGTGAAGTAGATAACGTAATATCTAAGTATAGAGACTCGTAAACTGTCTCAGTTTTATCAAAAATAAACATTGTTGTAAATAGTTCAGAAATACTGCTCAGTGCCGGGATATTCGCTAAAACATTTCTCAACATTCTAACTCGTGCGTCATAGACCGGATCTGACGACGGGGTGACACTAGCTGCTCCTTTGTCCCTGCCAGAATAAGCGTCTTTATCAATGCCGATGGCGCCGCTGCCTGTGCCGATTGAATATTCATAGAATTGGTCAAAGGCCCAGTTTTGGGGCATCGTGTAGCCGAGGTTGCCGCTGAAGCCGGTCGACATGTCAGCGACGAAGCTGTATTCCGTTAATCCGGCGTCTGCTGTTCTGATACAAATGTTTCTTGGGCCATATACACCGATCTTATATTTAGGGGTATTCGGAATGCTTTGCATTTTATCAAACGCTACTCTGATTTCGTTAAAATACGGGATGATTTTATTTGTTACTTCATAATCATACGCGTCGAAATCAACGGCAAAATAAATGGTTGTGCCGGATGGGAAGCCTAATCCTTGCGCTGCGTTGACAGCGGCATACGCATCTGTTGTTCCTTGATTTTCTACAAAATACGAGGATTCATAGCCCCCGTCTTGATAAATCGGAAACACCCTCAAACCTTCATTAAAAATGGCAGAAAGCTCGGCAGGAGTCATCGCTTTTGATTTAAGCCCGCTGCTTGTCCGCACATTGCCTGTCAAATATCTGCCGACCACTTTGTACCCGTTGTTGCGTAGAGTTTTCGCAGTGTCCGCCGTTAAGATTGTGGCAGTATCGCATGCCGCAGCAGCACGTGAAGTATCGCCGGAGCTTGCCAATAAGGCTTTAATCGTTGCCATATTGGCAATTCCTGTTACCGGCAAACACATGAAACTTTGGAAACGTGAGACGGCAGATTTTACTTCAGCATCGTATTTGCCGTCAAATTCACCAGAAGGATAGCCATTGCAATATAGTGCGTACTGAAGAATCAGCACGAGCTTGGTTCGGGAGTCTCCGGGTGAGAGTGTCGGGCATTTGCTTGTTGTACCTGGTCCAAAAAAGCCGTTAGCCACACTTGTACTCATACCTTCTTCTTTTTGCAAGGCATAAATGAGCGCCTTATTTGTCTCTCGGGAATAAACACCGTCACAAGGCATTAGTCCGAAATAATTGTTGTAATCCCGATTTAGATTTTGCTGAATTTGACGGATTTTCGTATCGCCGTTTGAAACCAATGTAAAAGCGCTCATGTTGAGCAATGCTTTCATGATCTGTGCTGTGACAACACCATCTTGTTTGGCCAGGCCCGCAGCTTTTTGAAATTTTTTCACGGCTTCCTCTGTACCTTCAAAGAATTGACCTGTTAATCCGCCGGGATTAAACCCGCTTCCTTTCACCCAAAAAGCGCCTTGTAGAATGTAATTGAGGTTTGTCGGTTTTTCATTTTTGGCCTGCCGTTTGAGCGGAATAAACTTACTCTCTGTTGCAGGTCCGAAATTATCAGCGGGCTCCGCGATTCCGAGCTCGATCTGCAATGCTCTCGTTAAACCGTAAATCGTATTCCAATTCGGTATTCCGTTCTCCTCCACCTTGTTGTAACCGTGTTTCCCGCTGTAGGTTTTGTTTAGCCATTCCTGCGTTTTCAACACCATTTCATCCATTTATGATCCCTCTTTCTTTCATTGTGCTTTCACTATTAGGTGGCAAACGTATGACATAAAAAAATACGGAAATTGACTTCGCTTCATTTAATGAAGGAGTCAATTTCCGTATTTTGTTTATCTCAACAGCCCCAAGCTTCCTGTCAGCCGCGCGACTTTTTTCTTATCGCCGCAAACGCCGATTCCAAAATAGCGGTAATCGGAAGCTGCGGTGCTTTGAAATGTTTCAATAAATTTTTCATATGTATGAATGCCTTGCGCGACATCGGTGAAATCGACCGTCAGAATATCGTTGAATTCGTCGGTCAACAGCTTTTGTCTTAATTGATGAAGCAGCTCGGCGTTGCCTTTTAAAATGGGGATTGGAAGTTTGACGATACCCAAATGGTCGATTCCCGAGCCGTCCGTTACATTTTCTCCGAGCAGGCCGGGTTTGTTTTTGCCGAGTGCAGCCCCCAGGATTGCAGCTGTATTGGCAATTAGCCCGAGCGGCAGGCTTTCATCGATGATCAATGCGCATTTTGTCTCTTCTATCAAATTTGTTCCTCCTTCAGCTGAGGTTTTGGTTTTGTTTCAGAAATATAAAGACCGGCCAATGTGAGCGCTCCTCCGCAAAAAGCAACCCATGTCAGTTTTTCTTGCAGAATGACGACGGATGCGGCAATGGTGATGACGGGTACCATATAGATATAAGCGCTCGTTTTTACCGCCCCAAGCACACCGACCGACCAGTTCCATGTCACAAAGCAAAGCGCAGAAGCGCCCGCACCTAAGAACAGGATATTCAGCCAATTGGCGGGGGAGGCGAAAGGGCTGGCGTCGAAGCGGAAATCAAACAGGAACAGAGCGGGAACCATGAATAGCAAGCCGTACAGAAAGATCCGCTGTGTGCATTGGATTGTATGATAACCGAATGTGCTGATTTTTTTCATCAAAATCGCATATGCCGCCCAGACGAATGCAGAGGCAGCAGCAAGAATGTCGCCGAGCGGATTCAGCTTGAGCATCATTTGTCCGTTAAAGAAAATGAGCGCAAGTCCTGTAAAAGCGGCGGCGAATCCAATGAAGAAACGGGGCTCCAGCTTTTCGCCCGAAAGGAAAAAATGCGCCAATACCGCGGTGATCATCGGAATAACTGCGACGATCATGCCGGCGTTTGAGGCGTAGGTAAGGGTAAGCGCGATGTTTTCCAACAGAAAATAAAGCGTCACCCCGCATAAACCTGCTCCCGCAAACAGCGCTTCCTGCCTCCAGCTCCGGAATGTCAGCACATGCGGATGCACCATAATCAGCACGATCAATCCGATGAGAAACCGGTAAAACAATATATCTACGGGCGCAAAATCCTCGAGCAGCAACTTTGTCGAGACAAAAGTGGTACCCCAGATGATGATCGTGATAACAGCTGCGAGGTGTCCGGCGGTTTCGCGTCTTGTCTTCATCCTTTGATCTCCTGCCTGTCATATTCAAAGATTTTCATATATTGTTTCGGAGTCAGCCCGACCTGCCGCTTGAAAAATTTCGTCATATGGCTCTGATCGCTGAAGCCTGTTTGGAAAGCGGCATTGATTGGTTTTACGCCTTCTTCCAACAGCTTTTTCGCATGATTGATACGGACGGTTTCCAAGTAGCTGTAGGGGGAAATTCCTTTCTGCTTCGTAAACGACCGCAGGAGGTGATACTTGCTCCAGCCTGCCAGCTTGCTTAAATGTTCAAGCGTAATGTTTTCCTGGTAATGGGATTCCAAATAACCGCACACCGCTTTGACTTCGTCGGACGGTTCAGGCGCATTTTCGAGAAACGCAACATCAGAATACGTCCGAATCAACTCCTCGAGGAGGTTGAGAAAAAGCTCCTCTTTTTTCAAGGCTTTTTCTTTCTGCAATATTTGAATGTGAAGCTCCTTCAAGCTGGCGTTCAGCTCATGACGGAACAAGACATTTTTCGTGAAATATGGGAGGCTGTCGGTTCCGGTGATCTCCTTCACAAATTTTTTCATAACGTCAGGCATCACATTTATGCAGCGATAATCGAGCGCCTTTCCGTCAATCTGCTCGCAACTGTGCGTGTCATAAGGATTGAAAAGCACGAGATCGCCCTGATTAATGATGTATTCTTCTCCTTTGCAAAGCAAATAGCGCTGCCCCTTCTCAATAAAACCAATCACAAAGTACTCGTGAAAGTGATTCGGAAACTTCTGCATAATGCCTTTAAAGCGGTAGGCTTCAACATTTAGATCAGGGTCGAGGAAAAGCGTGCGGGTTTCATTTCGCATGTCGGGCCTCCTTGGTGTGATGATGTTTAAGTTTATCATGTTTTTGAGAAATTTCTTGTATGATGTTGCTTAATGAAAAAATCGTATTTTGTGAAAAGAATGAGCAATTTAAAGCTGTCGTGGAATGGAATCACAATGGTGAAGATCATAAGGAGAGTGTTAAACTGACAGCAATTACAGGGTCATAAAAATTGAACCATTGTAACTTTTAGTGTAATATTACACTAAAAAGAACATCGGAGGTTCCTCCATGGATAAAGAATACATAACCGAACTCATTTCATCCAAGTTAAGATTAATCCGTGCGGAAAGCGGCTATACGCAGGAGAAAATGGCGAACGTGCTCGGGATGTCGAAGAAAACGCTCGTGCAAATTGAAAAGGGCAGGTCGGCAGCGGGGTGGGCGCATGTTGTCGCGGTATGCGCGCTTTTTCGGAACAGTGAGGTGCTGCAGGCCGTGCTCGGGGATGAGCCCCTTGAGGTGGTGGAGACTGTCGCTCACCGAAGCATCGACAGACCAAAAGGGAAGACGCTCGGCGGAAAAGTGTGGTGGCGGGACATTGAGAAAAAAGGCGAGTTTCGCCTTCAGCAAAACTTGATTTCTCACCATTACCGCATTTTGGATTCGTATGACGACCTATGGTTCAGCACCTTTGAAAAACAGGATGCTGTGGCGCGTTTGGACGAGCTGTTCAATGAACAGGATGGGGTGGAATGAAGAAAAAGTTAAGTCCTCTGAATTTGCTGGTCTTCATTCCTCCAAGATAAGACATAGTGAAAAACACTGCGTGTCTTGTCTGTGGAATCGGAGTTGAGAACAGTTTTCCACCCGCTTTATTTTCACTCCAGCACATCATCAAGCAGCTTCCACATCAGCTCCCTCCGGTTTCCTGCGCCCGTCTTCAAAAAAATCGATTTCAAGTGGTCTTGAACGGTGTAAGCCGATATATGCAATTCGTCTCCGATGGCTTTTGTTGAAAGTCCGCGGATGACCCGGTACACGATGTCTTTTTCCCGGTCGGACAGGCTGTAGGCTTCTGCTATCAGCGGTATGGTTTCTGCCGGTGAAGCAGGCTCGAATGAAACGGCGATCTGGCCTGATGGACCAAAGCCGTCTAAACGACTCGCTTTAATGGATAGGCAGGAATGACCCGGAATCGAGATGACCGTTTTTGCCGGATCGGCAGTTTCAGCCGCTGCCCGCGTGCAGACGGCCCGGACAGGTCTCGGCACGGCATCGCTGCCGATCCTTTCCCAGCCGCGCAAGATATTTAGCCAATGGAGGGCCGCTCGGTTGCATGACAAGGGCTGCAGGTCTTCCGACAAAATCAGAATGCCTCCGACATGTTTCATGTGAAACACGTCTTTTTTTGACAGGTGGTGTCTGAATTGCTGAAGGTGCCGGCCGATAAGCGGTGCGAGTGAAGCGAGCAAGCTCTTATCCTTTTCTGTAAACAGCGGCTGTCCTCTTTTCCTCAACAGGGTAAGGTATCCCCGGCACGCCCCCTTGCTGAGCAGAACGGCGCGCAATTCATCTTCATAGCCTGCAGGCCCAAGAATGTTGCTGTAGCGTTTGCTTTGCCGGAAGTCTCCTTTGACCGATTCACTTAATATAGCCGCTGTCTGCCGTGTCTGAATTAAGGCTTCGAATCGATTCACATCCTCCTGCGTGTACTCAAGCTCGAATAATTGCGGATGGATCGCTTCAATTTGATCGTCTGTGACGGCTCCGATGGACAGTAAGGTCTTGGGGTCTACAGCCGTGCAGCATGATGCATCAAACGGAATCGCCTGTTTTAATGCAGACAGCATGGCTTCGATATATTGGGGCGAAGAACGGGTTGTGCGCTGCAGTTCGTTCAGTATGTCTTTTAACGGCCGGTTCATGTCGGTCCTCCTCTTTAAAAATCCCAGGTTTAAGGGATGGTGGTTTGTTGAAACTCCTTTATAATTGAGAACAATTCTTAATTAATTTTACTAAAAGGAGAACGGCTTGTCATGAACATGGACTGGAATCATCCTGATGTCTATCAATACGAAAAGAAAATCCCTTTAAAAATCCCATGCTATGAAATGCTCTACGATATGATGGATCGCTTGTTGACGGTCCGGCTTTCTGAAGATGCGGCTAATGTGATGGTCGTCGGGGCCGGAGGCGGGCAGGAGCTCGTGACGCTTGCAAAAAGACACCCGAATTGGTCATATACAGGAGTCGATCCGTCTGCCAGCATGCTCGGTTTGGCGAGAAAAAGGCTGGAGCTCGCCGGAATTCAGCCTCAAGCCGATCTGATTGAAGGAGAAGTACATCAGCTTGAGTGCGGATTTCAATATGATGCTGCGACATGCATGCTTGTGCTTCACTTTGTCCGCCATAAGCTTGAATTTTTGCAGCAGATCGCCTCAAGATTGGCGGATGGCGCTCCGTTTTTCATTGCGGCCATTCAAGGCAACATGACGTCAGAGGCATTCAAGTGGCAGATGTGTGCCTGGAAGGAGCATATGCTGGCAGGCGGGATTTCTGAACAGGAATGGGAGAGCTTTTCCGCTTCAATCGGCAGCCGCTCTCATCCGGTGCCGGCTTCAGAGGTGGAGGATCTGCTCGGCAAAGCAGGCTTTACAAACGTAACGAGATTTTTCAGCGCTTATGTAATCGACGGCTGGTTTGCTGTGAAAGGAGGCGGCAAACAATGAAGAAACATATTGTCGTGATCGGCGGGTACGGTCATGTCGGCGCCCAAATCTGCCGGAGTCTCGGAGAAAAATATCCGGGCCGTGTGTATGCTGCCGGAAGAAACCTGGATCACGCCGAGCGTTTTAGTCAGGAAACGGGCGGCCAAGTGAAGCCGATGCGTTTCAACAGAGATGCACCGGCTGACTGGGATTGGCTCAAGACGACGAAGCTGGTGATCGTGTGCATCGATCAGGAAAACACTGAGTTGGCAGAGGCTTGTCTGGCGAGCGGCACGGATTATATCGACATTACGGCGAACGGTTCATTTTTAGCTCAGCTTGAACAGCTGAATGACAAAGCATGCCGCGGCACTGGATTATTAAGCGTCGGCCTGGCTCCGGGGCTTACCAATTTACTTGCGCAGAAAGCCGCCCAGGCTCTCGATGAAACGAGTCGGATTGATATTGCGATCATGCTCGGTTTAGGTGACAGCCACGGAAAAGCGGCGATCGAGTGGACAGTTGACCATCTGAATACGGTGTATGATGTGAAAGAAAATGGACACTTGATGGAAGTCAGCAGTTTTACAGACGGCCGGCGGACAAACTTCGGCGGGCGATTGGGGCGCCGGACAGCCTACCGGTTTCCTTTTTCCGATCAGGTGACATTGCCAGGCACATTAGCCGTCCCTTCTGTTTCTACCCGGCTTTGCTTTGATTCAAGGCCTGCCACTGTGCTGATTGCGGCCATGCAAAAAATCGGCGCAGCCAAGCTCTTAAACAATAAGGGAATTCGAAATCTGGCGGTCCGTATGCTGGGGGCGCTCAACATCGGATCAGCGCAATACGCGGTAAAGGTGGATGCTGAAGGATTGAAAAACGGCCGGAGCGCCGGGACAGGCATCGCGCTGTTCGGCGAAAATGAATCATTCATTACCGCACAGACAGCCGCTGCAGCCGCGTCAGCTTTGTATACCGGAAGCTTTCCACACGGAATATTTCATTTGGAACAGCTGTTTGAGCTTGAATGGGAAGGAAGAGAGTCTTGCTTAATTCAGAAAGAAACCGGTGACCGGTTTGTGATATCGTTTGACATCTTGTTAGAAAGTGAGATGATAAATATTAGAAAATAATAGAAGGAGTGGGAAATATGCAGCCTGAAGATATTGTCAGAAGCGGTCCGAACCAGTACGTTTGCAGGGAGGGGATCGCGAAAGAACTGCCGTCATTTGCGAATGCATTCGAACGGCCCGTCATCATTACTGGAGTCAAATCGTTTAAAGCTTTTACGAGTTATACAACGCCTCCAAACGATTGGAAAGTCGTTCAGCATACGGGCTGCAGTTCCCTAAATAAGATTAAAAAAGCAGCAGAAGCAGCAGAATCGGCAGATGTCATCATCGGGATAGGCGGGGGAACCGTCTTAGATACGGCGAAGGCAGCCGCCGATTTGTTGAACATTGAAGTCATGATGATTCCGACGATCCCGGGAACATGCGCGGCAAGCACGCCGTTAAGCGTGATCTATGATGATGACGGCAACTTTTCGGGCGTCCAATACCATAAGCGCTCAAGCTATTTGACGCTGGTCGATCCGCTGCTTCTCCTTTCTTCACCGGTCGCGTATGTGAAAAGCGGAATCGGCGATACGCTGGCGAAATGGTATGAGGCCGAAGCGATCATCAGAAATACGGCCGAGTCACTTTCCATCATGGTTCAGACAGGGTTGAGACAGTCTGTCTATATTCGGGATATTTTGTTGACAGAAAGCCTGAAAGCCATAGAAAGTCTTGAAAAAGGCGAAACCTCCTCATCTTTCGCAAAGGTCCTCGAAGCGGTTATCGCGCTGGCTGGCACAGTAGGCGGATATGCGGGACGCTATGGCAGAATGGCCGGAGCCCATGCCATTCACAACGGCTTAACGTTCATCCCCGAAACCCATCGTGTGCTGCATGGCCAAAAGGTAGCCTACGGGATACTCGTGCAGCTTGCTTTAGAAGGACGGACAGATGAAATTGCCGAACTGATTCCCTTTTATGAAGGGCTCGGTTTTCCGAGAAGACTTAGCGATTTAGGCATTTTAGAAAACGTTGAAGAGGCAAAACGGACCGTTGCCGCTCATGCCGTGCGGCCGGATGAATCTTTATGTCTGATGGGATCTTTTCATGAAGCTGATGTGATGGCGGCGATAGAGTCGCTTGAATAAACCTGATAAATAAAACGAGTCAGCCATCCTGTAACGGATGGCTGACTTTGTTAAATTTCCACTTTCACATCGGCGCTTTTTTTCAGTTTTTCAACCTGCTGTCCGAGTTTTTCCTGTCTTTTTTGCTGTTTGAGCATGTCTTGGATTTGTTTCTTGACATCGTCAAACGCAGGTGTGTTTTTCTGTCCGCTGTCTTTTTGCTGTGCGGCAAATTGATCATAGTAATCTTTGATTTCTTTGTCTGTGACCTGATCTGCCGGCAGTTCTTTGTCAATATATTTTTCTGTTTTGATATTGTCGGCAATGTCACTTTTCAGCGTGTTCATGTTTAAGCCGGCTTTCTTGACAGCTTCCTCAAAATCTTGATCATTTTTATACTGCTTTTTGCTTTCGTCCAGCTGTTTTTCAATTTCTTTCTCAGATGCTTTGTAGCCTTTTTTGTCCGCTTCTTGGGTAATTAAAGCCTGTCCGACCAGGCTGTCGATGGCCTGCTTTTTGATTTGCTGTGCCGCATCTTTTGAAGTCGGATCCTGTCCTGTTTGCTGATACTGCATTTGTGCGGTTGATAATACGCTGTTATAGTCCTTGCCTGTGATCTTTTCATCGTTAACGACAGCCACTGTTTTTGTATCATCGACTTTTTGCTGATCAAGCTTTTTCTGCATGGCTTTCATTTGCTTTTCTTGATCCTGCTGTCCGCTTTGGGCTGTTTTTTCTTGATTGTTTGCCTTGGATTGCTGATCATCATGATTTGAAGTGCAGGCGCCCAATACGACAGCCAATAATCCAATCATGAGAGATGATATGCCTTTTTTCATAATATATCTCCTTTCTTCAAACAGAAGTGATTCTTAAAATGACCTTTAGTGGGCATTCTAAACGATCGTCTCTGAAAAAGAAACCATTTGGAATCAATTTTCCAAAATGTAATCGAATTGAAAGGAGATCGTAATGTGATGGCCGAGTTCCGGTTTACTTGATATGTTTCGGATCAAAGCCGTAGACTTCGAAGTCCTTCGCAAAAATCTCCTGCACCAGCTCTTTTGTTTCGTCATTGTAAAAGCTCTCAAAAGTCGGTAACACCCAGTCGAAGGATGACATGGTGAAAACGGTGTCCGCGAATTTTCCTTTTTTGAGCATAGTATCGGAAAGATGGTGCGGTGATTTCGACAGCTGTGATATCGGAGATTTCAATAATTTGTATTTGTTTTCAATCTCTCTGATTTGCGCGCTGAATTGCTCGAGGTAAATATAATTGGTGACAAACTCTTCTTCTCCTTCGAGATACTGAGGACCAAGGTGCCGGTCAATGGCGCTGATTTCCGGCCCCAAATCTTTTAAATGATGCAAGAATTGGGTGAAAGACAGCCCTGTTTTCATGTCACTGTTAAACAGACAGATAAAATTCGGGGAGCAAATTGCCGCCAGAAAGGAACTGACTGCTCTCCGGAAAGGGTTACGCACAAGCTTGTAAGTGTCCTTTTTTCCCTCTCTTAATTCTGCCAGAAGATCCTTCACATAATCCGGCTGCTGCGTATAGATCGTATTTCTGTAGTGATGAACCTCCCCCGCGCATCTTCGGCCAACATCTTCAAGCAGTCCGTTTTGGAAAAAGAACCAGCGATTCAGCGTCGTGCAGCCGCTTTTTGGAATCCAGAACAGAATGATCGGAAAATCTTTCGCAAAAAGAGGGGTATAAAGGTAAATCAAGCGATTCAGTCTCTCATCTTCAAACATGCAGAACACATCCACTTCTTTCTTTGTTTTGGTCCGCCTGAGACAGCGGTTGCCTTTATACACAAAGTATGCCGTCACCAATGAATTGATAGGGCGATAATATGAATATATTTCAAAATGATAAGATCTGGAAGGTAGTTCCTTATTGAACCATATATAGAAAAATAAGTTTATGCTTTAAAACAATCTTATGATACTAGAGCATGCCTGTACAGTTTATATTTAATGGAACTTTCTGTTTCACTGCATGCTCCGCCTGAGGTAACATGAAAATGAGAAATGCCTGGGAGCGTTCTGAAAGATCAGATGCTCAAGGAAAATGGAATAAAGGGAGGGTCGCTCATGCAGATTCGCATGACTGAATATCATGTTCCCAACCCCGAGTCGGGGCCGTACGGGATCGCCGTATGTGCAAACGGGCGCATTTGGTTTACTGAACAAAAGGGAAACCGGATTGGTATGCTCACAGAGTCTGGAGATATTACCGAATATACGATTCCGACGAAGAGCGCAGGCGCCTCGATTATTACTCCCGGGATTAGCGGTGAGCTATGGTTTACGGAGTATAAAGCGGGGAAAATCGGAAAAATGACGCCTCAAGGGGAAATAACCGAGTATGCCCTTCCTCTAGGTACTGCCCCGTTTGGGATCGCCGTAGGCTGTGACGATGCCATGTGGTATACCGATATGGCCGGACATCAAATCGGCAGGCTGTCATCTTCAGGCGAAATCACTGAATATAAACTGCCCAAACCGGGAGCCTTCCCGTCATTTATTACAAGGGGAGCAGACGATGCACTCTGGTTTACACAAAATCAAAGCGGCTCCATCGGGCGAATAACGGCAGATGGAGACATCAGCGAGTACCCGCTTCCTGGAGAACAATCCGGACCGGTCGGAATCACTGCAGGCCCGGACGGAGCTTTGTGGTTTACAGAAATAAACGAAAATCAAATTGGGAGAATTGCGGTCTCAGGGAAGATCAGCGAATACCCGCTTCCGACAGCCAATGCCCGCCCGCACGCGATTACCGCCGGCGGCGATGGTGCCCTGTGGTTTACGGAATGGGGTGCGGGTCAAATCGGCCGCATTACAGTCAACGGGGATATTACGGAATATCCAATTCCGACGGCCGAGTCTGAACCGCACGGGATAGCGGCCGGACCAGCCCAATCGATCTGGTTTGCAGAAGAGTGCGGCCGTATTGGGAAAATCTCTATTCTTGATTAAAAAACGTCCAGTTTGCTGGACGTTTTTTTATATATTATTCCGTTCTCGTTTCCATTCTGCGGTTGGGAGAGCCAAGGCCTTTATTCATCAAGTAAAAATGGAAAATGTATTCACCGATTGCCATAGCGACTGCTGCAAAAAACGCGGCCAATGCAGCGGTGTTTGCAGCCGTTCCCGTCGCAAGAGCCATCAGCCAAACGACAAGAAAAGCGACGCCTAAATCGGCTAAAGTGGCTGTGATGTTATTGGTCTTCGGCAAAATAAACAAATCACCCAGCAAATAGGATACCGCGCCAAGAACAATTGTGATGAAGAGGGTGTTTTCAAAACTGAAACTAAACCCGAGCCCGAGAACAAGGTACAGTATCACAATTGTCATGATGCCTTTAATGGCAAGGGCTTTCACATGTTCCATAACAATTCGCTCCTTTATACGAGATTTTAGTTTTTCTTTTCCTCGTATTCAGAAAACGAAACATGCAAACTTGCTTTTTTAACGGGCTCAGACATTTTTCCGCCATTCTTTCTGTTTCTTGCATAGTAGATGATATAGCATAACGCCATAAATGGAACACCGCAAAAAAGGGCGATTCTTTGGTTCGGATCAAAGGCAATGCCGATGCAGGATGCCAGACATAATAGAAAAGCGGCAATCGGTACTGCCGGATAAAACGGTGTCCGGTATTTTAAGCCGTCTGCGGTGTTTCCTTCAGCCAAAAAGCGTCTGCGGAACATGAACTGCGAGGCTGCAATGCTCATCCAGACGGCAACAACGGCAAAGCCTGAAATTGATACAAGAACGATATAGACGGAATCAGGTGCAAAAACACTGGAGAGCAGCGACAGAATGCCGCCGATCATACTGAAAATCAGCGCGTTCAACGGAATTCCCCGTGAAGTCAGCTTTTGAAAAACGGGGTGTAACGTTTTTTCTTTTGACAGTGACCAGAGCATCCGGGAGCAAGCATATAAGCCTGAGTTGGCCGCGGAAAGCAGAGCCGTCAGAATCACAAAATTCATAATGTCGGCCGCGTATGGAACACCGATACGGTCAAAAACGACGACGAACGGGCTTTTGATCACACCGGCTTCTTTGACCGGAATGAGGCATGAGAGCACGAAAATCGTTCCGATGAAGAAAAGCACCAGTCTCCAGAGTGTTGTCTTGATCGCTTTTGGAATGTTCTTTTCCGGTTCGGCGCTTTCTCCGGCGGCAATCCCGATCAGCTCCGTACCCGAAAACGCAAAATTCACGGAGAGCATCGCCATAAAAATTGGAAGGAAACCGTTCGGAAAGAGCCCGCCTTCTCCTGCAAAGTTTGAAAGAAGCGGTGCGGAATCTGTATTTTGTAACGGGATGATGCCGAATATCGCCGCTCCGCCTAAAATAATAAACAATATAATGGCAAGCACTTTAATGCTCGAAAACCAAAATTCGGACTCGGCAAAAAATCTCACTGAGACAGCATTGAACACGAAAATCAGTGCAGCGAAAACCGCGCTCCACATCCACACCGAAGTATCGGGGAACCAGCGCTGCATTAATAACCCGGCAGCGGTAAATTCCGAACCCAGCGCGACAGCCCAGGTCAGCCAGTAAAGCCAGGCGACGGTGAATCCGGTGCCCGGCCCGATGAATTTAGAGGCATACATATGAAACGATCCGGTCACAGGCATGGCAACCGATAATTCGCCGAGGCAGAGCATGACAAGGTAGACGATCAGAGCCCCGACTAAGTAGGCTAAAATCGTTCCGGCAGGACCCGCCTGTGAGATCGTATAGCCGGAACTTAAGAAAAGACCCGTGCCGATAACGCCTCCCAAGGAGAGCATGATCAGGTGTCTCGTTTGCATTTTTCTTTGAAAGTTCTGACGATTGTTGTTTGACTGTTCCATCATATCTCCAGCTTTCTCGCCCAGTCGGCGACGGCTTTTATGTCTTCAGGTGTTGTTCTGCAGCAGCCGCCGATCAGCTGTGCTCCTTGGTTGTACCAGCTGCGGGCGCTTTCTCCGAAGGAAGCTTTGCATGCCGCACCATGCCATGTTTTTGTCTCCGGATCATACTGTTCACCGGAATTCGGATAGACGATAATCGGTTTAGCTGTATGCTTTTTGATGCCGCCAATGAGCGAAGAGACATGCTCCAGCCGCGTACAGTTTACGCCAACTGCCGCAACCTGGTCATGCTGATCGAGCCATTTCGCGCATTCGCCGGCTTTCGTGCCGTCGCTGATATGACGTCCGTCTTTAGCGCTGAAACTGATCCACGCATGTGTGTCAGGGAATTCTTTCAATAAATGAACGATTGCTTTTGCTTCTGAAAGGCACGGTATTGTTTCACAGGCTAACATATCGGCGCCTGCATCGATTAAAGCGGCCATTCGCTGCCTGTGAAAATCGGCCAATTCGTCTTCTGTGACGTCATAATCCCCCCGATATTCGGAACCATCCGCTAAAAAAGCGCCGTAAGGGCCTACTGAAGCGGCTACAAACGGTTTGGGCCGGCCTTTGCGGTTTTCCGGAACCGCCCAAAATTCATCGCGTGCTTCTACAGCAAGACGTACAGACTCCCGGATAAGGTGGAGCGCTTCTTGTTCACTGAGGCCGCGTTTTGTGAAACCTTCAACCGTCGACTGATAGCTGGCTGTCATCGCGCAATCGGCGCCCGCACGGAAATAATCCAGATGCACTTGTTTGATAAGCTCGGGGTTTTCGATGAGCATTTTTGCAGACCACAGGCTGTCGTTCAAATCACAGCCGTACCGTTCAAGCTCGGTGGCCATCGCGCCGTCAAGTGTGATGATAGGAAATTGTTCTAAAATCGATTGGATCGGATTGGTCATCTCATTGTTGAGGATCTGTCGTTTGAGACCCCGGCCTCCTTTTTTAGAGTTTTTAAAAATATATGAAAAATAGTTTAAAAGACTTCAGTAGCTTTTGTCAATCTACCAAAAATCAGTTTTTACTAGTAGCTTTTGTCGTTTTCTATTTAGGGTAAAACGGTACGTCTCCGCATATTTTTTTAAAAAAAGACTGATAAGGGGTATTGGATGGATGAAAAAACTGATTATCAATGCTGATGATTTTGGATATTCAAGAGGCGTGAACTATGGAATTATTGATGCCTATAAGCTGGGGATTTTAACATCAGCGACGTTCATGACAAATATGCCGGGCGCAGGTCATGCGGCGCGGCTGGCTCGCGAATCGCCCGGGCTCGGGATCGGCGTACATTTGGTGCTGACCTGCGGAAGACCGCTTTTGTCTGATCACCGGACGATCGTCGATGCAAAGGGGAATTTTCGCAATCTCGCATTTTATCAAGGTGCTTTTACAATTGATACTGATGAAGTATACCGCGAGTGGAAAGCGCAGATTGAAACATGCATCAACATGGGCTTGGAACCCGATCATTTGGACAGCCACCATCATATCAACGCTTCCCCGGGCATCTCAGACGCATTTTTGACGCTCGCCAAAGAGTACCGTTTGCCTGTCAGGCGCAATATGGAGAGTGCTGTGATCACGGAAAAAGGAGTGAAAACAACAGACTTTTTTTCACCTGTCCTCGAAGCGGCTTTAAAGGATGAAGAAGCCGTCTCTGAACTGTTTGAAGAGCATGATACTGTGGAGGTCATGACCCACCCGGCATACCTCGATAAGGAGCTTTTGACGAACTCTTCTTATACTTATCCGAGAGTCGATGAACTTGAATTTTTAACCGATCCGGACGTTGTCATCCGTTTGAATAAGCTTACTGATGTCCAGCTCGTATCATTTAGGAATTTGACATAAGGAGAATGCCGGAATGAAACATATTTTTCAGCTGCTGGGAAAGTCTTTGCTGATTCCGATTACCGTTCTTCCGATCGCCGGCCTGCTGCTGCGTCTTTCTGCGGAAGATATGCTGAATATACCGCTTTTTCAAGCGTCAGGCGTGATATTGAACAATATGGATGTCCTGATCGCAATCGGCATCGCCATGGGCTTTGCCCGTTCAAAAGATAAAGGAATTCCTGCGCTGACAGGATATTTGGCGATAACCGTATTAAAAGAGGGGCTCGGCATCTTGAATCCTGATCTTGATATGAGCGTCTTCGGCGGGGTGCTCGCCGGCCTGATGGCGGCTTTCATTTATAACCGGTTTCAACATACGAAACTGCCAAGCATGTTTTCATTTTTTGGCGGAGAGAAGTTTCCGATTACGATGATCGTATTGGTGACGATTCCGGTGGCAGGCTTTTTTTCAATCGTCTGGCCTTATGCAGAAGCGGCGATCGACACTTTTAGCCAGTCGCTTGTAGGTCTTGGCGCTTTCGGGGTGTTTGTATTCGGATTTCTGAATCGGTTTTTGCTGCCGTTCGGCCTTCACCATGTCATGAATACGTATATTTATTTTGGGCTTGGGCGCTATGAGACGGCATCCGGCGAAGCGGTGACAGGGGAAATTACGCGGTTTTTGAATGGAGACCCGACAGCCGGCTACTTTCTCGGCGGCTTTTTTATCACGATGATGTTTGGCATTCCGGCGATCGCTTTGGCAATCGCGCATGCAGCCAGAACGAGAAAAAAGGAAACGAAAGCGCTCATGTCTTCAGGAGCAGCCACATCACTGATCACCGGGATTACGGAACCAGTTGAATTCACGTTTTTATTTACTTCGCCTTTATTGTACTTTCTTCACTCGGTCTATACGGGACTTGCCGGAGCGGTGCTCTGTATGCTTGGGATTCGTCACGGCTTCTCATGGGGAGCAGGCGCAATCGATTATTTGCTGAACCTTAATTTATCAGACGGCGGATTATGGATCATACCCGTCGGCCTTGCCTTTTTTGCTCTCTATTATGTTACGTTTTACTTTGTGATTATAAAGCGAAACATTCCGGTGATCGGAAGGGAACAGGAAACACCTGAAGGAAACCGGCTGCATCAGTCTATGGCTGAAGGCATTCTTAAGCATATCGGCGGCCGTGAGAATGTCGTGACTTGCGAAAACTGTATAACCCGTTTGCGAATGAAATTAAAAGACACGTCCTTGGCGGATGAAGCGCAATTAAAGCAATTAGGAGCGCACGGTGTGGTCAAAATTGACCAGCATCATATCCAGATTGTGATCGGAACGGATGCTGGGAATGTGAAAAAAGATTTGCAGAACTTAATCGGGGAGACTCCGCCGGATTAAAAACTGGAGTTGATTGTCCCGTACCTTTTGGAAAAATCACGAGTCTGCGAAAAATAAGCTTGCACCTCCAGCAGCGTGAGGCGTTATGATAGGAATAAATCGTCAGTTGGAGGGGATTTTTATGGAAAATGACGGATATTATTCAATCGGTGTTTTTTCAGAAATGACAGGGACATCCATTCGGACGCTCCATTATTACGATGAAATCGGCCTGTTGAAGCCTGAAAAACAGCCGGGAACAGGCCGCCGTTTCTACACAGACAGAGATGCGAGAGAGTTGCAGAAAATCACATGTTTTAAGTTTCTCGGGTACAGTCTTGAACAAATTCGCGCTTTCATGAAGGATGCATGCTTTGATGCCGGTCTGATTGAGGCGCTGCAGGAGCAGAAAAAGGTGCTGGAGGAGAAAAAGGAACATATTGAAACAGGGCTGAAAGCGATAAACAGGACAATCGGTCTTCTGGAGGAGGAAGAGGAAATCGACAGTTCTGTTTTCATGAGCCTGCTGAACAGCATCCAGACTGAGAAGGAGCAGCGCATATGGCTTGAACAGCAGGTGTCCAAACGTTTTGCCGATGATGTATTCGGCAAATCAGAAGATGAGATGGCCAAATTGGATCAAGAGTATGTTCGTTTATCTAAGGAAGCCAAGCGGCTCATGGGAAAACCGGTTGATGACCCCGAAGTGCAGGTAATGGCGGACCGATATATGAAGACGAGTTTGGAATTTGTCGGAGAGGGCGTGCTGTCGGCTTTAGGACAGATGGAGACAATCGAATCGCAGCAGCTGGCAGAGAAGTTTTCTTCACCTTTTACAAAAGAAGAGGATGAGTGGCTGCAGCAGGTGTTCGAATATTACATGATTCACAACGATTTCTGTCCCGAAAACGGCCGATGAAAAAATCCGCCGGAGCTTTTAATGCAAAAGCTCCGGCTCAATTTTCGCCGTTTCATTATCAAGCGAAACATGCAGTTGATGGTTTTGATTAACCGAAGCGAAAAAGATTTCATCCATTCGTTCAAGCCCTTTTTTTTTCAGCTGGTTTTTGAGCCAGCTTTCCGTTACATTCAATTGGTGAAGGACAGATGTGTACACTTTCCCTTCAATGATGACCGGATATGAAAATTCGCCGCTGCTTTTTTGAATCCCCATATCTTCAGCCGTGACTTCCATTTTATTTGGCTTTTTGTATACCGTTAAATTTCCATTCGCCTCTATAAACGCCATTTCTACGTCGCTGACATTGAAAACATCTTTTTCACGAAGCATTTGCAGAACATTATCCACCGAATATCTGATTCGTTTTAAATTGCCGACAATAAACGTTCCATTTTTGATGACGATGGTCGGTTCAAATGTAATCAGACGTCCGAGTGTTCTGTTTTTGATCATGATTTTTGAAGCGAGTCTTTGCAATAGGGCAATCGCAGCCACCGCAGCGGCGGTATGCAAATGTTCAATCCTCGGATCGGCTATGTCAGCTCCGACCACAGCCCCCAATGTAATAATGATTAAAAAATCAAATACAGGCATTTCGCCGATTGAGCGTTTTCCCATTAGCAATGTAACAGCCAATAAAAGCGGAAGGATGGTGATGATTCGCCCGTAGACAACCAAAATTTCTTTCATAGTTTCCATTTTCTCGCTTCCTTTTTATAGCCTTTTGCCAATTCAAGATTGACGGCCGTCATTTTCGAGTTGAGGTCATGATATGGATAAGAATCGCTTATTTCAGGAAGCCGGTTGGCATCCTCCTGGTTTGAAATCACACGACCCGCCGAAACAAACCGTTTTGGGGGAATTGTAACACCGATTACTGTTGCTCCCGGTTCAATCACCGTATTCTCTTGGATATAGGCATCAAAAACAAGGCTTTGCATCCCGACAAAAACATTGTTGTCAATTCGTACGGGACCGTGAATTTGACATTGCGGGGCAAGTGAGACTTTCTCGCCTATGTAAATGGAATACGATTCACGATCCTTAAAAACGGATTGTTCAGTAACTGGGCTGTTGTACTCATAGTTTTTCATACCGTGCAAGACAACTCCGTCCTGGATATTGCAATCATGGCCGATGTAGATTTTTAATCCCGTGTCTCCTCTGATCGAAGAGAAAGGCCCGATGAAAACGTTTCGCCCGATGACCACACTGCCGATGACCGAGGCGAAATGATGGATGTATGAGGACGCATCAATATCCGGAATATCTGCTTCTTGATTAAATGACGCGGTAATATTGGGACTGACATTGTCTTGGATCAGCAGCTTTTCAAGAAACTTCCCGGCGAGTGACGAAACCGTTAACCCGAGGATGAGTTTGTTGCTTAATTTCATATGACCTGCCTCCTTTATTCAGGTAGTCTGTCTAAAAAACGGGATAATATTTATGGGCGGCGGTCTGAAACTAAAAAAGAGGATATGGGTAGATAACGGCTAATAAAGCAATGGAATAGGTTTTAGGAAGCGTTCAAGACGATTACCATTTTCATCTCTGAAAAAACAAAGGTCATTTAGAGGAGGAAATTTACGGTCAGCTTGCCTTGGCTGACTCCTCGACAGAGCTCTATTTTAAGGGAGGTTGAAACTTTGAATCTATCTTTGGCAGTTGCATTAGTTATATCTGTGTTTTTAAATATATTTCAGCTGGCACAACTCAAATCCAATAACCGTAAAAACGGAAACTGGGAAGAGAGTACAAAAAGGCCGCTCAACCCCTTCGCTGCCATCCTATGGACTTATTTCGCCATTATCATTCTTTTGATGTTGGCTGCATTAGTAACCGTCATCATACAGCTTAACGAATAATATTAGCGCTTCTCTTCTGCTGCCGGCTTTTTATTATTGCCACAGTCATAACGAAAAATGCGCAGAAATTGCAAGGAGAAAAAACGATGAAAACGGGATCGCTCGCTTTGACACACACGGAAACGATTGCCCCGAAGAGATCTATTTTAAATGAAGAGACGTTCGAATTTGAAACTCAAAAAAGATGGGCAAATCGTAAAGCATGCGGTAGAAAATCATAAGGAAGAGACAAATACCGCAGCTCCTCCTGCCAAAAAGGATAGAGACATTGGACATGTCAAAAAAAACAGGAGGCAACCCGCTGCCGAATACAGAAAATAATCGCCTGTACCGTGCTTTACTCATTGGACCCATCCTTCTTATTATCGGACTTGCTATGTTTGTTTTAAACTGTAAAAAGACTCAAAATCAAAGTGCGTAAATATTCCCCAAAAGACAGCGTTACGGCTGTCTTTTTCGTTTGCGGAACAGCACTTCGCCCACGGCACCTGCGGAAACGCCGAGCACATAAGCCAATAAATCGCTCCACAAAAATCCATAACCGAGAATGAGTCCGCCGAGCGGAACGGCTCTGATATCATCAATCCATGGAGCGTGATACAGCTGGCTGCATTCGATTAAAAAACAAAATGCGAGCGCAATCAGCGCCACTGAAGCTGTCTTCGCGTTTTTGAACAAAAAGCCTGCGCCGAAGAAAATCATCAGCGCCCACAGCGCATCCCCTAAATAGGCATTCACGATGTCCGGCAGCATATCGGCCGCCTTTCTTGAAGCAAGCCCCGCCGCCATCGCTGCGAATATCAGCGCAAGCCGGCGGATACGGCTTCTTTTCATATTCATGGCTGGACCCCTTTTCTGCCAAAGCAGGTGAAGTAAATCTTCGGAGACATGACGGATACAAGAGGAAAAACGTTTTATTATTTTGGACGGTTTAAAATGAATGAAAAAAGCCGCCGGATACGGCGGCTTGTGTTATATCGCATTTTTGCTTTCGGTTTTTTGTTCGGTGCCGGAGCGTTCCCAGCATTCGACGCCTTCATGGTTTTCAAGAACATCTTTATAAAAGACCGGATCTTTTCCAGCTTTTCGCTGTTTCACATAGTCTTTCAAGGCGGCAAATGCCACTTTTGACAGCAGGAAAATCGCGATTAAGTTGACGATGACCATCAAGCCCATGAACAAGTCGGCGAGGTCCCACACAAGCTGGACTTTTGATACCGATCCGAAGATAACCATCGCAAGCACACAGATTCTGTAAATGAAGAGCCATGCTTTGTTCGTGTGCAGGAATTCGATATTCGTTTCTCCATAGTAGTAGTTTCCGATTAAGGTGCTGAAAGAAAACAGGAACACCATAATGGCAAGAAAGCCTGAGGCCCATGCTCCGATGTGCGTGCTGAGCGATGCTTGCGTCAACTCGATTCCGCTCAGCCCCGGTTCTTGATACGCATCGGAAAACAAAATGATAAAAGCTGTGCTTGAACAAATCACCAAAGTGCTCGTGAAAACCCCTAAAGCCTGGACAAGACCCTGTTTGACAGGATGGCTCGTTGTCGCTGCGGCTGCGGCATTCGGCGCGCTGCCCATCCCGGCTTCATTCGAGAAGAGGCCGCGTTTGATTCCGTTCATCAGCGCTGCGCCGATGGCTCCGCCTGCCGCTTGTTCAAGGCCAAACGCATGACCGACAATCAAAGAGATGACGTCCGGCAGTTTCGTAATGTTCATCAGCATGACAAAAACGGCGACGCCGATATATAAGACGGCGAGAAATACGACAATATATTCGGACAGCTTGGCGATCCGTTTGATACCGCCGAAGGTAATGATGCCGAAGGCAATGGTAATAATAATCCCCAGTGTAAGACGGTCTGTGCCGAATGAGTTTTCAAAAGCGACCGTTATCGTATTGGACTGGACCGCGTTAAACACGATTCCGAAGGATAATGTAATCAAGACGGCAAACAGCGCACCCATCCAGCGTTTTTTCAAACCCTTTTCCATATAGTAAGCAGGGCCGCCGCGGAAGCCGTCTTTATCCTTTATTTTATAAATTTGCGCCAGCGTGCTTTCGACAAAGCTTGACGCCGAACCGATGATGGCGATGATCCACATCCAAAAGATAGCGCCGGGTCCGCCCAAGGCAATGGCGATCGCAATCCCCGTAATATTTCCTGTGCCTACTCTCGCGGCCATGCTAATGCAAAAAGCCTGAAAAGGAGAGATTCCGTTTTTGTCGGGTGCTCCTTCCTTTAAAACCCGGAACATGTCTTTCAGCAAGCGAACTTGAAAGAACTTCGATTTAAAAGTAAAAAACAGTCCTGAAGCCAGAAGCATAATAATTAATAGTTTTGACCAAAGAAAATCATTTGTGACAACAATGACTTCTTGAAGGAATTGCTGCATGCTTTCACCTCTTTTTTGTGATTTTAAAAAATACTGAGATCCCATTCACGGGCTATATGTTTTAACAGCATTCCGCCCGTCATGCTGTTGCCGTAATCGTCAATCGCCGGACCGTAGATGCCGATGCCGCATCCATGCCGAAAAGGCTGTTCTCTTTTCATGCTGGCAGGCACCGCGCACATGATTCCGCCGGAGACGCCGCTCTTTGCCGGAATGCCGACAAAGGCCGCGAATTTTCCTGAAGCATTGTACATGCCGCACGTCAGCATTAAAGCTTTTGTCAGCCTGGCGACATCCTTCGGGATCACCTGCTCTTGGCGGAGAGGGTGATATCCGTCATTTGCGAGAATCATGCCGATCAAGGCGATGTCTTCAGTGCTTCCTTCCATGGAGCATTGCTTCAAATAGACTTCAAGCGTTTCTTCGACGTCTGCTTCGAGGAAGCCGGTTTCCTTTAAATAATGGGCCAATGCTCTGTTCCGATGGGCGGTTTGCCACTCTGACCGAAATACTTCCTCATTGATTTCAAGCCGTTTTCCAATCATTTTTTCAATGACTTCATGAAGCGACTCCATTTTTTCCAGTGCCGATTCACCGGGTAGGATCGACGCAACGGTCAGCGCTCCGGCGTTGATCATCGGGTTAAACGGCTTTCCCGGCTTGTGCATTTCAAGGCGGATGATTGAATTGAACGCGTCTCCCGTCGGTTCTACATCAACACGGTCTAATACGTAAGAAATCCCTTTCGTCAAACACGCTGCGATAAAGCTGACCACCTTTGAGATGCTCTGGAGTGTGAATGATACGTCCCAAGTTCCTGCTTTGATCACCGTTTGATCAGAACCGATCACACAGATGCCGAGCTGGTTAGAGTCGATTTTTCCTAAAGCGGGAATGTATTCGGCGTTGCGTCCGCTAGCGGAAAAAGGACGGTAATGTTCAACCAAATCTTCAAGGCAGGATTGCCAGAAGCGGGCGTCATAGCGTTCTTCCAATACTTCATTCATCGAATTTCCTCCAATCTGACCTGTTAAAGCTTGCAGGTTTGCTGAAAAAATACGAGGCTCTAAAAAGCGGTGATTAGGGCATGGCGGCAGAAGGCAAAGGGGTATAAGCCTCTGCCGCACAAGTTGTTTTAAAGCCTGTTCTTTCCTGGGAAAAGGGGTTTGGGTTGCGCAAGGGAGTGAGTTGCGGGAAAATATAAGCGTTTTCAAATAGAGAAAATATACATTCAATTTATAATAGAACCTACATAAACCTACAAAAAGCGACAAAAATATTTAAAAAATAAGCCAATTGATTTAAAAATCAAATCGACTGTGGGTAAAATGGGAGTTGCGGAAAACGTGCGGTTAAAGTCAAAATAAAGCAACACGTTTGTAATGGAGGATCAGCATGATGGGTGGAAATTGGGGAAGCGTGATGAAGCAGGCGGCCCGGCTTGTAAAGAAAGACGGCTATATCTTAACAGTGATGATGTTAACGGTGCCGCTCGCAGGAGAGCTGAAGTTCTATCCGTTGAACGAGACCTTCCGGGTCAGCTTCGGCGTTCCAACTTTTTTCTTTCTTTTGTTGCTGCTGCGGAATGTCCCGGCTGTGCTGTCCGGCTTTTTAACGGGAGCGGCCGTCGTCGGGTTTCGGGTGCTGCTTGATGCATTCGGCCCGGGGCAGATCGATTGGTTGTCATCCTTTTATCACCATTATCCGACTTTTTTCTTTTATTTCACATATGCGTTTCTATTCTACTTGGCAAAAGTGAAGCGATTTCAATTTCGCCCGCTCTACATCGGGTTTCTGGGCTTCGGAATTGAACTGATTGCCGATGGAGCCGAACTGGTTGTTCAATATATGATGTTCGAGTCTACCGTCACCCCGGGAAAGATCCGCGACATGATGGCGATTGCTTTTTCCCACAGCTTTATTGTGCTGAGCTTTTTTAATGTCATGAAGCTGTATGAAACGCAATCGCGGGAAAAGCAGATCCGTGAACAAAATGAGCACATGTTGATGATCGTTTCAAATTTATATGAAGAAACCGTTCATTTGAAAAAGACGTTGAAGAATACTGAAGAGATTACGAACGAATCCTATCAGCTGTACAGGCTCTTAAATAGACAGAGCGATAACAATTCCTCTGTCCGGCAGATCAGCCAGAAGGTGCTGCGCCTCGCCGGTGAAATCCACGAGGTCAAAAAAGACAACCAGCGCATTTTCGCCGGGCTTTCAAAACTAATTTCGAAAGAAAGCTTCAGAGACTACATGGCGGCAGAAGATCTGGTCCGGCTTGTGACCGGCATTAATCGAAAGTATGCCGAATCGCTCGAAAAAGACATTGACTTTCATTATTCGATAGGCGGAGAACATCCAAAATACCACGTGTATACTGTATTATCCGTGATTAATAATATTATGGCAAATGCGGTGGAAGCGATTCAAAGACAGGGCTCCATCCGCCTCAGCCTCTATAGGCGCGCCGATGACATGCTGGAATGCCGCGTGGAAGATGACGGACCGGGCATTCCAGAGAAAGTCGGGGATGTGGTGTTTGAGCCGGGATACACGTCAAAATATGATGAATTCGGAACCCCTTCAACCGGAATCGGTTTGTCTTATGTGAAGGAAACTGTCGAGGAGCTCGGGGGGAGCATTCGATTTCAGAGTGATGCAAGCGGTGTTGTGTTTACGATCAGACTTCCGGTCCAACAATTGATTCAGAAAGGGTGAAGGCCTGTGCGTTTTTTTATTGCAGATGATGACCGTGCTGTGCGATCGATTTTAAAACAAATCATTGAAGACGAAGATTTGGGAGAAGTGGCCGGAGAAGCGGAAGACGGCTGCGATTTGGAAGGCCACGTCCTGAATTTGCAGCAAATTGATATTTTGTTTGTCGATCTTTTAATGCCGCTCCGCGACGGAATTGAGACGGTTCGTCATTTGTATGGCGCTTTCTCAGGGAAAATCATCATGATTTCCCAGGTGGAATCGAAGGAAATGATCGGTGAAGCCTATTCTTTGGGGATTGAATATTATATACATAAACCGATTAACCGCATTGAAATCTTGAACGTCATTCAAAAAGTCAAGGAGCGCATCGAGCTGGAAAGGTCGATCCATGACATACAATCTTCGCTGAACCGGCTCGTGAGTCTCGGCAGCGGACGAAAAAACGGCTTTAGGGAAAAAAGCATTCAGGAAACGGGCGAATTTCTTCTTTCTGAACTCGGAATCGTCGGGGAGAGCGGGTCCCAGGATTTACTCGCCATCCTTCAGTATTTGTTTGATGATGAACAGACTTCATTATATGAAAAGGACTTTCCGCCGCTCAAACAGATTTTTCATCAGATTGCCGAGCAAAAGCTCGGGCCGGCTGCTTCACCCGTGGAGATCAACAGGGAGATTAAAGCGTCCGAGCAGCGGATACGGCGGGCGGTCAGCCATTCGCTAAACCATTTCGCATCACTCGGTTTAACAGATTTTTCAAATCCGCGGTTTGAAAGCTATGCGTCCCGTTTTTTTGACTTTACTGTCATCAGCAAAAAAATGAAAGAGCTGCAGAAAGACTCTGCCGCCGCCTTGCCGTCCGCCCGCGTCAACACGAAGAAATTTATTCAGGTTTTCTTTTTGGAAGCCAAGCGGTTGAGCGAAAGCGCCGGAAAAAGGGGTTAAAAAGAGCTTCCTCACCTTAGAGGAAGCTCTTCTGCATGCCGGTTACCCAGCGTATTCTCTTTTCAGCAGCGAAAACATGTATACGTCAATCAGTCTTCCTTTCGCTTTCTCGTAATCTCTTAGCAGTCCTTCCTTTTGAAAGGATAACGAGTTGAGGAGTTTGATTGAAGGCGTGTTTTCGGGCTCTACCTTCGCTTCGATCCGGTTGAGGTTCAAGCTTGTAAAGCCGTAGTCGATCAGCTTTTGAACAGCTTCGGAAGCAAAGCCTTTTCCCCAATGATTTCTCCCTAAGTCATAGCCGATTTCAGCTCTGCCGTTTTCCTGGTCGATCATATTAAAACCGCACGTCCCGATGACTTCATCCGTTTCTTTCACAATGATTGAAAAGCGGTTTGCCTGCCCTTCAAGGCTTAAATCATTGATCATTTGGATCATGTCCCGCGCCTGTGAGACGTCTGTAAAAGGCGTGATATTCATATATTTTGTGACTTCCGGATCTGACCAGTATTGACAGAGGACATCTGCATCTTCCAATTCCATTTTTCTCAAAGTCAATCTTTCTGTATAAAGGGTTTCCATGTTCTTGCCTCCAAGTTCCGTATTATTAGGAATGTGAAAGGACCATTCATCGATTTGCGCATCATTCATGTTCATAGAATAAAAAGTAAACTGTTATCGGGAAACGGAGGGATAAATCCCTTTTTTATCTAAAATGGAAAGTGCAATTTCGGCAGCGGAGCTTCCGGCAGCCCGTTTTTCACCTTGAATATGAACAGCAAAGAAAAAAGTATTATCGGCAGTTTCTACATACCCGATAAACCAACCGGCATGGAGTTCCCCGTTGATTACCGAGGTTCCGGTTTTACCGGATAAAACCCTGCCATTTGATTCTTCTAAACGTATAGAATCTTTCACAGTTTCAATATTAGACTGTTTAAAATCAAATTCGTTATCATAAAACTTTTTTAATATATTGACCTGTTCAAGTGGAGAAATTTGAAGAGAGCCATCCAGCCAATAATCGGCCGGGACTGAAAAATCCTCATTTCCATAATGTATAGATTTGAGATAATGACGTAAATGATCCTCCCCAATTTGCCGGTCCAATTTTTGAAAATACCATGTTGTGGAGCTGCTCATCGCAGAGAATAAATCCTGGTCTTGATTCCATTCTTTATACGGATATTGAGTCCCATCCCAAGTCATGTGAGAGTCGTTCTTCGTGATGATCCCGGATTCCAGTGCGAGCAATGCGCTAAACACCTTGTAGGTGGAAGCAGGTGCGAATCTGGAGGTGCTTTCTTTCCTATTGTATATTGTATACTTTTTCCTATTAGAATTAAACAGTACAAAGCCCCCTGAGGCTGAAAATTTATCAAAAAAAGTGCTGTAATCTTCGTATTCTACATTGGTGCCGGGTAAAAAGCGTGTTTCTTTTTGCATGGCCAATATAGACACAGAAGGAGTACCGGCTAATATGGCCCCAAGAACAAGAGTGAACACTAAGGCGCTTTTCGCCTTTAGCAAAGGTGATGCCGTCTGAAAGTTGACAACTGTAACAATCCGTCTTTTGATATGTTTGTATGAGCTGCTGAATTCAGAAGCGGCTAACAAAGACGATGTTCTTTGCTTAATTGAAGTGAATTTTAAAATCACCTCGCCATATTTGAGGTGCAATTTTTTATCAAGCGTTTTTAATACGGCAAAGTCGCAAGAAATCTCCATCTCCGTTTTCGCTTCCTTTGATAAATACCATACGAGAGGATTAAACCAATAGACGATTTTCAACAGGCAAAGAAAATAGTTGATAAGCATATCTTTTCGTTTGCAATGGTACAGTTCATGAAGCAAAACACATTTCATTTCGTCGGCTGAAAACATTGAAATATCTTTTGGCAAGATAATATATGGACGAATGACCCCAAATGTAATGGGGGATTTTATCAATGGGGAACGGCCCAAAATGACTTTTTGATGAAAGCGTATTTCCTCTTTACATGTGTGAAAAAGGGATAATAGCTCTTTGTTGTTAACAATTTGCAGGTTCTTTTTTATTTTGCCGATTTTTAGATTGCTATAAAGAGTAGCCAAAAGCATAACGGCAACGCCCAATATCCAAACTGCGAAAAAGGCTGGATCTATCATTTTGGAAGACGATTGTTCAATCGACATCGAAAAGTCCTGCACCCAGTTTACATGTTGGCCGATTGCTTCTGTCGTCTTGTCTGTGGAGTTGGATTGGGATAATGCCGATTGAGCTCCTCCTAAATTCAGAATCCAGTCAAAATGATGGCTTTTTAGAAAATGAAAGGGGATAAAAGGAGCGATCAATGCCAAAAGAGAAATCACGCTAATATAATAGTGGGTGCCTACAGTGATTTGAGTCCTGAGCAGTTTTTTAATGAGTATGATGATAGAAAAAAACAGAGACAATAGAATTTGACTAACCAAAAAGGGAATAAAGAAAGAACTGCTCATTTCATTCCTTCTTTCTGTTCTTATGTTCTTCTAATATTTGATACAATTCATTAATTTCTTCACCTGACAGCTGATCATTCTCCAAAAAGTTTAATACCATCGAATTAAGAGTTCCATTGTAAAACCGGTTTAAAAAACTGTGACTCTTAACCTCTATATAATCACTTTCGTCTATATTTGGTGTGTAAACGAAAACCCGTCCTTCTTTATGGTGGTTTAATGCGCCTTTTTTAATGAGGCGCAGCAGCATGGTTTGGATGGTTTTAGGGCTCCATGTACTGGTTTTGGATAACTCTTTAATTACCTCATTGGTATTGATCGAAGAATGCTTCCAGATGACTTTCATCACTTCTAATTCCGCATCAGAGATTTGAGGTATTTTTTTCATTTTAATCATCCTATACTTACAAATGTAATACTCTCATTATAGGTTTGCCATTTTAAGAAGTCAATTTAACTGGAGTGAACATGCAGTTTCTGCATTTTTAATTCCATCACTTCCCTCCGTTCATTTGTCCCCGGTGGAAACGAGGTCATCATTTCCTTCCGAAAAAACGGTTGCATTTAAATCTTACATATGTAATACTTTCAAAGACTACATTTGTAAGATTTGATGTTTGAGTCGGCTGAAAGATCGTACGTACCAATTATTGTTTCGTGATCGTTCAAGCCATAACACTGTAGGGATAGTGGAAAGAGTGCTTCATCTGGTTACGATCAATCAAATATTCAAACGGAGGGAGACGATTTTGATGAAATTATGGTTCAGTACTTTAAAACTGAAAAAGGCTGCAGCAGTGTTGCTTTTCTCTTGCGTCGCGCTTGCAGGATGCGCTAACAATCAAACGAATGCCTCGCAACCTGCCGAGAAGAATGAAAAGACGGAGATGAAAGATGATTTTGCAAAACTTGAGGAACAATTTGATGCAAAACTCGGGATCTTTGCATTGGATACAGGTACAAACCGGACGGTAGCGTATCGGCCGGATGAGCGTTTTGCTTTTGCTTCGACGATTAAGGCTTTAACTGTAGGCGTGCTTTTGCAACAGAAATCAATAGAAGATCTGAACCAGAGAATAACATATACACGTGATGATCTTGTAAACTACAACCCGATTACGGAAAAGCACGTTGATACGGGAATGACGCTCAAAGAGCTTGCGGATGCTTCGCTTCGATATAGTGACAATGCGGCACAGAATCTCATTCTTAAACAAATTGGCGGACCTGAAAGTTTGAAAAAGGAACTGAGGAAGATTGGTGATGAGGTTACAAATCCCGAACGATTCGAACCAGAGTTAAATGAAGTGAATCCGGGTGAAACTCAGGATACCAGTACAGCAAGAGCACTTGTCACAAGCCTTCGAGCCTTTGCTCTTGAAGATAAACTTCCAAGTGAAAAACGCGAGCTTTTAATCGATTGGATGAAACGAAATACCACTGGAGACGCCTTAATCCGTGCCGGTGTGCCGGACGGTTGGGAAGTGGCTGATAAAACTGGAGCGGCATCATATGGAACCCGGAATGACATTGCCATCATTTGGCCGCCAAAAGGAGATCCTGTCGTTCTTGCAGTATTATCCAGCAGGGATAAAAAGGACGCCAAGTATGATGATAAACTTATTGCAGAGGCAACAAAGGTGGTAATGAAAGCCTTAAACATGAACGGCAAATAAAAACATTGCGATGAATCCGTCAAAACATCATCTTACATAAAGTCACTTGGTGATCAAGCTCATATCATTGTCCGGCAATGGTGTGGGCTTTTTTTGTTTTCTCTCTTTAAAGATCATGTGAAGAAAAACGGGAAAATCGGTCTGCGGGAAAGGACCGGGTTTTTGTCGAAATCATAGGCGAATGGGTTGGATTGTGACAAAATTCGACACATCTATTGGCGGTGCGACTTGATGGACCATCAACCGCGTCCCTCCTCCTGTTTACAATACTTTACAGTTCATTAATAAACTCTGCCTATAATAGAACCCGATCAATCATTTGTATAGAGAGGGGTAATACGAATGACACATGAAGGACCGCTGGAGGAATGGATGAAAAAGCTGAGCGAGGAAAGCCTCAAGGACAATACGTTTGACCGCCGCCGTTTTATTCAAGGGGCCGGCAAAATAGCCGGGCTTTCGCTCGGACTTGCAATTGCGCAATCGATGGGGGCAATGGAAGTCAATGCAGCACCGACATTCTCCGAATATCCGTTTACACTTGGCGTAGCATCGGGAGATCCGCTTTCTGACAGCGTCGTGTTGTGGACAAGGCTGGCGCCCGATCCGCTAAACGGGGGCGGGATGCCGAATGAAGCTGTATCCGTGAAATGGGAGGTCGCGGAAGACGAACGCTTCCGCCGTATCGTCAAACGGGGAACCGAAAAAGCGACACCGCACCTTGCACACTCGGTACATGCTGAGGTATCCGGACTGAAACCGAATCATGTGTACTATTACCGCTTTAAATGCGGCAGCCAGCTGAGCCCCGTCGGCAAGACAAAAACGCTTCCGGCGGCAGGGGCAGATGTTGCTACATTCACATTCGCTTTTGCTTCATGCCAGCAGTACGAACACGGCTATTATACCGCCTATCAGCATATGGCGAAGGAAAAGCTCGATCTTGTGTTTCATCTCGGCGACTATATTTATGAGTACGGTCCGAATGAATATGTTTCAAAAACAGGCAATGTCAGGACACACAGCGGTCCTGAAATCATGTCGCTGCTTGATTACCGAAACCGCCATGCCCAATACCGTTCAGATGCAAACTTGAAAGCCGCGCATGCCGCCTTCCCGTGGGTTGTCACATGGGACGACCATGAAGTGGAGAACAACTACGCGAATGTCATCCCTGAAAAAGGCCAGTCAGTAGAAGCGTTTATTAAACGGCGCGCCGCCGCATACCAAGCTTATTACGAGCATATGCCGCTCCGCCGCAAATCCCTGCCGAACGGTCCTGATATGCAATTGTACCGGAATTTTTCCTACGGAAATCTGGCGGACATTAGCGTGCTTGATACCCGTCAGTATCGCGATGACCAAGCCAATGGAGATGGCAATAAGCCTCCTTCTGATGAATCGAATGATCCGAAGCGGACGTTGCTTGGAGCCGAACAGGAGGCTTGGCTGTTTGACAACCTGAGTCGTTCCGGGGCGCACTGGAACATTATCGCACAGCAGATTTTCTTTGCGCAATGGAACTTTGGGACAAGCGCGGCGCCGATTTACAGCATGGATTCGTGGGACGGATACCCCGCTCAGCGCAAGCGGGTGATCGACTTCATCAAATCTCAAAAACTGAACAACATCGTCGTCCTCACCGGTGATGTGCATGCCAGCTGGGCAAATAACCTGCTCGTTGACTTTGACAATCCAAAATCGGACATCTTCGGTGTGGAATTCGTCGGGACGTCGATTACATCTGGAGGAAACGGCGCTGATAAAAGAGCGGATACGGATAAGATTTTATCGAACAATCCTCATATAAAGTTTTTCAATGATTACCGCGGCTATGTGCGCTGTACGGTCACACCGGAAGAATGGCGGACAGATTACCGCGTGGTCCCATATGTGACAGAACCGGGTGCCGCGATTTCGACAAGAGCTTCCTATGTTTATCATAAAGACTACACAGGGCTGAAACGTACCGCTTCCAACATTGTGCCTGGAGGCGTGAAGAAGTCAAACGAAGTCGAAGAAGACCGTTTCCTCGCACATACAAGAGCCCATCAGAAGCAAGTGAAGCAAAAGGAGAAAAAAGTAACCCAGTAATCAATGAAAGGATGACAACAAATGCTTTCAAATATCGGTATTCCTGGTCTCATCCTGGTTCTGGTAATTGCGCTGATCATTTTCGGGCCTTCAAAGCTTCCGGAAATCGGGCGGGCTTTTGGAAAAACGCTGACCGAATTCAAAAGCGCGACAAAGTCTTTAGTATCTGCCGATGACAATGAGATCGGACAAGAGACTAATGTGAAAAAGCAAAGCGATCCATCGGCAAAATAGATGATCAATAGAGCGGGCGGGTAAACCCGTCTGTTCTTTTTTTCTGTTTAGCATGTGAAGGGGAGGAAGGCGAAGGTGAAAAAAAGGGAAACACATTTGATTGCCCATCTTGAAGAGCTGCGCCAGCGAATCATTAAAACGCTTCTCACGTTTATTCTGTTTCTCATCACCGGCTTTTTGTTTGTTCAGGACATTTATGACTGGCTGATCAGAGACCTTGATGAAAAGCTTGCTGTACTGGGGCCGGGGGATATTCTTTGGGTATATATGATGATTGCGGGGGTGCTGGCGGTCGCAGCCACCATACCGGTAGCCGCTTTTCAGACATGGCGGTTTGTGGCGCCTGCGCTGACCGACCGCGAACGGAGGGCGGCATTATTTTATATTCCGGGGCTGTTCACTTTTTTTATTTTAGGGATTGTATTCGGTTATGTTGTGCTCTTTCCGCTCGTTCTTCAGTTTTTAATCGGATTATCCGCCGGCCATTTTCAAACGATGTTTACGGCGGAGCATTATTTTCGCTTTATGATGAACCTGACACTGCCATTCGGGTTTTTGTTTGAAATGCCCCTCATCGTGATGTTTTTAACGAGCCTCGGGATTTTAAATCCGGCCAAGCTCAGTAAAATGAGAAAAATTTCTTATTTTTCGCTGATCGTCGTATCAGTTGTGATCACGCCGCCCGATTTTATCTCGGATGTGTTGGTGATCGTCCCGCTGCTTGTATTATACGAATTAAGCATCTCTTTATCGGCATTGATTTACCGGAAAAAAACCGCTGTGCAACCAGGGGCTGAGGCCCAAGGCTGAAGACGGACCGTGTCTTCAGTCTCTTTTTTTTTGCTTGAAATAAAAAAATCAGAAAATAATGATATTGACAATTTGTTTATTTGTCTTACAATTAAACAAAAAGATGAATGGAGGGATTTTCTAAAACAGAAACATCGCATTTCAACTGAATGATAACGCTTTCTCAGGAAATGAACGACAGGGGGATGACGGAGATGAGTCAATTACGAAAGGCGCCGGAAGGCATATTAGGTTTCCCGGTGGCACCCTTCAACAAGGAAGGAAAACTGGAGGAAGAAGCACTTTACGAAAACATCCGCTTTTTATTGGATGAAGGGCTTGAGGCGGTTTTTATCGCTTGCGGCTCAGGAGAATTTCAGTCTCTCAGCGCAAAGGAATATGAGCAAATGGTCGAAATTGCCGTCTCGGCGGCGGGCGGGAAGGTGCCTGTTTACACAGGAGTGGGCGGCAACTTGAGCACCGCTTTGGAATGGGCGCGGATTTCCGAGGAAAAAGGGGCTGACGGCTATCTGATTCTCCCGCCATACTTGATACACGGAGAGCAGGAAGGCCTCTATCAGTATACGAAAACAATCATTGAAAGCACGGATTTAAACGCCATCATTTATCAGCGAGACAATGCGGTTTTGACACTTGAACAGATTCAGCGGCTGACCGATCTCGAGCAGCTTGTCGGGCTCAAAGACGGCATAGGGGATATGGCGTTGAATATCAGTTTGTCGTATACGATAGGAGACAGGCTGGGCTGGCTCAACGGAATGCCGATGGCTGAAGTCACGATGCCGGCCTATGCTCCGATTGGCTTCACGTCGTATTCTTCGGCGATATCCAATTATATTCCTCATATTTCAAGGATGTTTTATGAGGCATTATTAAACGGCAACGACCAGCTTGTCAAAGAGATTTATGAGCATGTCATCATGCCGATTAACGAGATCCGCAAACTTCGGAAGGGCTATGCCGTGTCTTTGATCAAAGCCGGTATGGAAATCATGGGCCTTCATGTGAAAAACACGGCGAGACCGCCGATCGTTCCGGTGGAAAAAGAACATTGCCGGCAGCTCGAAAACATTCTGAAAAACGCGATGGGGCGTTATCCGAAAACGACCGCTGCCCTATAAACAAAAGGAGGAATTTGAAGATGTCTGTTGCAGCTGAAAATAAAACGTATTTTAACTTTATCAACGGCCGCTGGGTGAAGGCTGAATCGGGCGGGATGGAACAGAGCTTGAACCCGGCAGATACACGGGATATCGTCGGGCTTGTGCAAAAATCTTCGATTGCGGATATAGACCGGGCGGTTGAAGCGGCCAAGCAGGCCAAAAAGGCTTGGAGAAAGCTGTCGGGAGCGGAGCGCGGTCAATTTCTTTACAAGGCCGCTGATATCATGGAACAGCGCCTCAATGAAATTGCCGAGTGTGCGACGCGTGAAATGGGGAAAACACTGCCTGAAGCAAAAGGAGAAACAGCGCGGGGAATCGCGATTCTCAGATACTATGCCGGAGAGGGAATGAGGAAAACGGGCGATGTGATTCCCTCCACCGACACATCCGCTTTCATGTACACCGACAGGGTGCCGCTCGGTGTCGTCGGCGTCATCTCGCCTTGGAATTTTCCCGTTGCCATCCCGATTTGGAAAATGGCGCCTGCCCTCATCTATGGAAACACGGTCGTCATCAAGCCGGCTACAGAAACCGCAGTCACCTGCCTTAAAATTATCTCGTGCTTTGAAGAAGCAGGGATTCCGTCAGGCGTGGTCAATGCGGTGACAGGGCCGGGATCATCGGCCGGCCAAAGGCTTGCCGAACACCCGGATGTGAACGGAATTACATTTACAGGGTCGAACCAAACCGGAAAAATTATCGGCCGGACGGCGTTTGCAAGAGGGGCGAAGTATCAGCTTGAGATGGGCGGCAAAAACCCGGTGATCATAGCAGATGACGCCGACCTTGATAGTGCGGTTGAAGCGGTCATCAGCGGAGCGTTTCGGTCGACGGGTCAAAAGTGTACGGCGACAAGCCGCGTCATCGTCTTAAACGGTGTTTATAACCGGTTTAAAGAAAAGCTGCTTCAACAAACAAAAGAAATTACAATCGGCGACAGCTTAAAAGAAGATGTCTGGATGGGACCGATTGCGAACAAACAGCAGCTTGACAACTGCCTGTCCTATATTGAAAAAGGAAAGCAAGAAGGAGCGGACCTCATTTTCGGCGGCGATAGGCTGGCAGATGGAAAATACGAAAACGGCTATTATATCAGGCCAGCCATTTTTGACAATGTCACTTCCGGCATGACGATTGCCCAAGAAGAAATTTTCGGCCCGGTCATCGCATTAATCAAGGCGGATACACTTGAGGAAGCTTTGGAGACGGCCAATGACGTCAAATTTGGCCTGAGCGCCTCCATTTTTACGCAAAACATCGGCCGGATGCTGTCATTCATAGATGAAATTGAAGCGGGGCTCATTCGCGTCAACGCCGAAAGCGCCGGTGTCGAACTGCAGGCGCCATTCGGCGGCGTTAAACAATCGAGCTCGCATTCACGGGAACAGGGGGAGGCAGCAAAAGAATTTTTTACAGCTGTGAAAACCGTATTTGTCAAACCGTAAATCAATCGTTTCGGTACAAATGAATAAAGGAGAAGATGCTATGAAAAAAAATCGTGCAGCCTCCCCCCATACCGCGGGGAAAAGAAGTTCTGTCCGCTGGTTTGTCGTGTCTATGCTGTTTCTCGTCACATCCATTAATTATGCCGACCGTGCGACACTCTCGATCGTCGGCGATTCTGTGCAGCATGAGCTTGGGCTGAGTTCGGTGGCAATGGGGTATGTCTTTTCCGCATTTGGCTGGGCGTATGTTGTCGGCCAAATTCCCGGAGGCTGGCTGCTCGACCGCTTTGGGTCGAAAATCATCATCGCCGCCAGCATCTTCTTTTGGTCATTGTTTACCCTTTTGCAGGGAACGCTTGGCTTTTTCGCCGCGGGAACGGCCGTTATCCTTTTATTTGCGCTCCGGTTTCTCGTCGGTCTATCAGAAGCGCCGTCCTTCCCAGGCAACGGCCGGGTGGTGGCTTCCTGGTTTCCAAGCTCTGAACGCGGAACAGCATCGGCGATCTTCAACTCGGCGCAGTACTTTGCACTTGTCATTTTTTCACCGCTGATGGGGTGGCTCGCCCACTCATTCAGCTGGCATACGGTTTTTGTCATTATGGGTGCTCTGGGGATTGCGATGTCGTTTATTTGGCTGAAAACGATTTACGAACCCAAAAAACACCCGAGAATCAATGCCGCCGAACTGGCGTACATCGAAGAAGGCGGCGCGCTTGTCTCGATGGATGAGGGAAAGAACGCGGAAAAGAAGGAAAAGGAGTCCCAATGGCCTTACATTAAGCAGCTTTTAAGAAGCCGGATGCTGCTCGGGGTGTATATCGCCCAATACTGCATCACAACGTTGACCTATTTCTTTCTGACCTGGTTTCCGGTCTATCTCGTTCAGGCACGCGGCATGTCGATCCTTGAAGCGGGTTTTGTCGCATCGCTTCCTGCAATCTGCGGATTTTTAGGAGGATTGCTGGGCGGGTTCGTGTCAGACTTCCTTTTGAAAAAGGGCTGCTCGATAACGGTTGCCAGAAAAACACCGATCATCCTCGGCATGCTGATGTCCTGCTCGATGATCGTATGCAACTATGCAGATTCATCTTGGCTGGTCGTTTCCATCATGTCGCTTGCCTTTTTCGGAAAAGGATTTGGCGCGCTGGGCTGGGCGGTTGTGTCAGATACCTCGCCAAAGGAGTGTGCCGGCTTGAGCGGCGGCATCTTCAACACCTTTGGAAATATTGCGTCCATCACGACACCGATTATCATCGGATATATCGTGAATGCGACAGGCTCATTTAACGGAGCGCTTGTGTTTGTCGGTGCCAACGCGATTGCCGCGGTATTAAGTTATCTGTTTCTCGTCGGGCCGATCAAGCGCATCGAACTGCAGAAAGAGGAAGACCCTGCGGACACCACTTTATCCACATGAAATGTAAGCGCTTTAACAAGAGGGAGGCTAAATCGATATGAATACAAACATTCATCAGCATGTAAAAGAGGAGCAAGCATCGCAAACACCGTCAATTGCTGATATGCAGGTCATACCCGTGGCAGGGCGCGACAGTATGCTTTTGAATTTAAGCGGAGCTCACGGCCCCTTTTTCACACGGAATATCGTGATTTTAAAAGATTCATCAGGCGCTCTCGGTGTCGGCGAAGTTCCGGGCGGCGAACGGATCCGCCAGACGCTGGAGCAGGCGAAGCCGCTTGTCATCGGTCAGCCGCTCGGCGCTGTTCAATCGATTTTGCAGTCTGTCAGGCGTCGTTTTAAAGACCGGGATGCCGGAGGACGCGGGATGCAGACCTTTGACCAGCGGACGACAATACACGCAGTGACCGCATTGGAAGCGGCTTTGCTCGATTTGCTCGGGAAATTTCTCGGCGTCCCTGTAGCGTCGCTCTTGGGGGAAGGCCAGCAGAGGGAAAAAGTGAAGATGCTCGGCTATTTGTTTTACATCGGCGACCGAAAGCGCACAACGCTTCCCTATATTAGTGAGCAAGAGGCAAGTGACGATTGGTTCCGCCTCCGCCGCGAAGAAGCGTTGACACCCGGGGCGATCGTCCGTCTTGCTGAAGCAGCTCAAGAACGATACGGTTTTCATGATTTTAAATTAAAAGGCGGCGTCCTTTCGGGAGAAGAAGAAATCGAGGCGGCATCCGCTTTGGCAAAACGGTTTCCCGAGGCGAGAATCACCCTTGACCCGAATGGCGCGTGGTCATTGGAAGAAGCGATTGCGCTTTGTAAGGGAAAACGGGATGTGCTCGCCTACGCGGAAGACCCTTGCGGAGCGGAAGCCGGATACTCGGGTCGGGAAATCATGGCCGAATTCCGCCGTGCGACAAGCATTCCGACAGCGACGAATATGATTGCGACAGACTGGCGGCAAATGGGGCACGCGATACAACTGCACGCTGTTGATATACCGCTGGCAGATCCGCATTTCTGGACGATGCAGGGATCTGTCCGCGTTGCCCAAATGTGCCATGAATGGGGGCTGACGTGGGGTTCTCACTCCAATAACCATTTTGACGTCTCATTGGCCATGTTCACCCACGTTGCCGCAGCAGCTCCCGGCGACATCACGGCGATTGATACGCATTGGATTTGGCAGGATGGACAGCGTCTGACAAAACAGCCTTTTTCAATTGCTGACGGATATGTCCAAGTTCCTGATCAGCCGGGGCTCGGCATTGAAATCGACATGGAACAGGTGGAAAAAGCAAATGAACGGTATGAGAAAATGAAAGCAGGCGAGCGGAATGATGCCGTTGCCATGCAGTTTTTGATTGAAAATTGGCGTTTCGACCCTAAACGTCCTTGTCTTGTTCGTTAATTGCGGAAACAGCGGTTTGAGAGGCCCCTAGCCGACATTGTCATACGCGATATTTTGTCTTACAATATGAACAACTGAAAGGGGGCCCACAGTCGTGGAAGAAGATATGGAAACATTGCAGGTCGAATCAGTCAATCGCAAGACATTGGCGAAACAGGTTGTAGAACGAATCGTCCATTTATTATCAAGCGGCCAATTGAAACCGGGGGACAAACTGCCGACGGAGATCGAGCTCATGGAAAAGCTGAATGTGAGCAGACCCGTTCTCCGCGAAGCTTTAATATCACTCGAAACGCTCGGAATTATTAAAAGAAAAACCCGGGACGGCACGTATTTTAATGATAAAATTGGCATCCAGCCGTTTTCTGTCATGCTGGCTTTGGCGGTTGATAATTTGCCGGCCATTATTGAAGCGAGGATGGCGCTGGAACTCGGGCTTGTCACGATCGCCGCAGAAAAGATCAATGACAGTCAGCTCGAAAGGCTGCAGGAAACGATCGATATCATTGCAAACAGCACGGATAATCATTATGGAGAAGCAGATAAAGAATTTCACCGGATTATCGCTTTGAGCGCGAACAACCCGGTGCTTGAGGGCATGATTCAATCACTCTTGATCACACACGCCAAAATCGACAGCCAGATTCCATACAGGGAAAGGGACCGGACTGTCGAATATCATACGAATATTTTGAAAGCCCTTCAACAAAGGGACCCATATCAAGCCTATCACCATATGTATGAGCACTTAAAATTTGTACGTGACAAAATACTGAATGGTCTTCGTGATGAAAAAAACAATCATTAAGTTGTTTGACAGCGCTTTCTAACATGTGCCGCAGCGGGAGAAGGGCTGTGGAAAGGCGCTGATCGAAAAGGGGAGTTGATCAATACTTATGCTTGTCAATCAAACTGAAACCCCGCTGTACATTAAGGTGAACGAAAAAGACAATACCGCAATCATCGTCAATGCCGGCGGACTGCCGAAAGGGACGGTGTTTCCTTGCGGGCTTAAACTGCAGGAGCGGATACCTCAAGGTCATAAAGTGGCTTTAACGAACATTACACAGGGCGGAGCCGTTATTCGCTACGGTGAGGTTATCGGCTATGCCGTCAAACCAATCGAAAAAGGCGGGGGGATTTCCGAGTCGCATATCATGCTTCCGGAAGCTCCGCCGCTCGATGAACTGCCCATCGCCAACAAAGTTCCAAAACCCGCTCCCCCTCTTGAAGGGTACACATTTGAAGGATACCGGAATGAAGACGGGAGCGTCGGCACGAGAAACGTGCTTGGCATTATGACAAGCGTGCAATGCGTCGCAGGCGTTCTCGATTACGCAGTTAAACGAATTAAAGAGGAACTGCTTCCAAAATATCCGAACGTTGACGGTGTCGCTGCATTAAATCATCAGTACGGCTGCGGTGTGGCGATTAATGCGCCGGAAGCCAAAATCCCGATCCGAACGATTCAAAATATCGCCAGACACCCTAATTTCGGCGGGGAAGCGATGGTGATCGGACTCGGCTGCGAGAAGCTCCTTCCGACGAGGATAGAGCCGGAAGGAGACGCTGAAAACATTCTTTCATTGCAGGAACGGCGAGGGTTTGAGCAAATGATACAATCGATTATGGAAATGGCCGAAGAGCGCTTAAAAAGGCTGAATGAACGGAAGCGGACAACATGTCCCGCTTCAGACCTGGTGATTGGCCTTCAGTGCGGTGGCAGCGACGCTTTCTCAGGAGTGACCGCAAACCCCGCGGCGGGATATGCGGCCGACTTACTCGTCCGGGCAGGGGCCACGGTTTTATTTTCGGAAGTCACCGAAGTCCGCGATGCCGTTCATCTCTTAACACCGCGCGCTGTCAATGAAGAAGTCGGCCGCGCCCTGATTCGGGAAATGGCTTGGTATGACCGCTATCTGGAAAGAGGCGAATCAGACCGAAGCGCCAATCCGTCGCCAGGGAACAAAAGGGGCGGGCTGGCAAACGTGGTTGAGAAATCGCTCGGCTCGATCGCGAAATCGGGAAGCAGCCCGATCAATGCCGTACTCGCGCCAGGTGAAAGGGCTGTACAGAAGGGACTCACTTTTGCAGCGACACCTGCAAGCGATTTTGTATGCGGCACCCTGCAACTGGCTTCGGGCATGCATTTGCAAGTATTTACAACCGGAAGAGGAACGCCGTACGGCCTTGAAATGGCTCCGGTTATGAAAGTGGCAACCCGGCAGTCATTATCAGAAGATTGGCGCGATTTAATCGACGTTAACGCCGGACGGATCGCAACAGGTGAAGCTTCAATAGAAGAAGTCGGCTGGGAAATTTTCAGGACGATCCTTAACGTCGCAAGCGGAAGGAAAACATGGGCGGAACATTGGGGGCTCTCCAATGACTTGTGTTTGTTCAACCCCGCGCCTGTGACTTGATCGAAAAGCACCTTGATAAGGTGCTTTTTTAATTGTGAACTCGTTTTTAACAAGAAGTATAAAGTGGTTCTTTTTTCATATTTCCTCTTTGGTAAACTAAACCGCAGTACCTTTCGGAGCCTTGGCGCATCAACCATACTGCCTGTTTTTTCAGAGGGCCGGCATACGATTTGCAGGGTGGGGATTCTTATTTCCTATTTATCTAATTTATTCCATGTTGTAACATAAAAAAGTATCATTTTCAAGCATGTCATTCGCATTAAAATGAAGTGCTTGCAGCTTAACTTAAAAGCCCTTGGAGGTTTAATAAAATGAAAAAGATGATGATATTGTGTTTTTCTATAATACTAATCTTTACAGGAGGATGCAGTATGAACGACAGCCAAAACGGCAAGAACGGCAATCAAGAAGAAGCGGTCAAGCCGAAAGATATGGACCCGAAAGACCTCCCGCGGGTTCCGGCGTTCCAGGATGAGAAAACAAGAGAATACATGGCATCAACAAAGGAAGTCGAGCCGGGCTATTATTTGCTTGAGTCTAAACTGAAAGGGTTTACGATGTTGTTTCCGGAGGATGGGGAGTATGATGACAATTTATCCTCTCTCGGAAAAGATGAAGAGATAATCTCTTTTTATAGCTACGATGAAAAAACGAATGTTTCTCTTAATGCTTCTGTAGAATATTACCTAAATCAATCTTTCATCAATAATCCAAATGAAATGTTAGAACAAGTGAGGGAGGAAAATGGATATAAAGGACAATTTGAAAAGTTCCAGGAAAAAGATAAGGATATTTATTTTGCGTATATGAAAACTGTTCACGACGATACAAATCAAAAAAATAATGAGACTCATTCCTATATTGGTTATATAAATAAACAGAATTATGTTGGTATACAATTTACATTTGACTTTACTTGTCTAAAGAGTTCTAAACCTTGTAAACTTGATGTTGATTCTGCTGAAAAGAAAGCTAAGAAGTTAGTCAAATCCATCGTATTTTTAACTGATAAGGAGAAATAGGATGGCAACTAAAAATATATTTGAAAATGAAAATGTGAAACTTCGTATTATAAACTTGGAATACAGCTATAAAAATAGGTTTGCTTCAAATAATCCAAATGAAGTGAAAAAAGCTAAAGACAATTTTGAGGCAGATGTTCGAAGAATTTATAAAGAGGAAACAAATCATGAACTTCCAGAAAATATTGAGATTTTTACGTCAAAAGAAATTCTAGAACATAGTAAGGATAAAACAATCAGTCAATCAGGCTATGATGGAACAGCTATTCATATAAAGGATAAGACAAAACATATCGATCAGCTCCACATTATTTCCGAGGGCAGCGCCGATAATGAAGATTGGAAATATAATTTCTTTGGATTGTTTTTGGGAATGGATAACAGACAATATAAGGCTACAAGGGAATTTTCAAGGGCCTCCAAGAGAAAAGTTGGTAACTCTAAAGAGTTAAAAACTTATGCTATGGGCCATTCTCTCGCAAACAATAACCAAGTTTTAGTGCAGTTAGTAAATGGTGAATTTGATGAAGTTTATGGTGTAAATGGGGCCCAAATAAGTGTAGATCATTTATTATTGATTGATAAGAAAATGGCAAGGGAACTAAGAAAGAAGTATCAAGTAAACGATTTATCAACAATCCCAAAAAACAAACTCAAAAAAGCCATCATCAAATACTACAACGACAAAGGCGTCACAGCCAACATCACCCAGCGTATTTCCAGTGACGATCCGCTCTACGGTGTCAGCGGGAAGGCTGATTTTATTACGTTCGGCGATGTGAAGATGACGAACACACACCCGGATATAAAAGGATTCCGAAGTGTCATTGATCATATTCCTGATGAAGATGTGAGCAAACTGAAAGGGTACTTTCAAAAATATGCTGCTGATTATCGAAAGGGCGGCATTCAGGGTTTTGCTATGGAAGCAATCGGCGTAGATATGGATTTTTTAAACGGAATAATGAATGAAGAGGGTACAGCTCAGCAAATAGCATATTGCTTGAAACATCCGGCCCGCCTCTTGAATATGGTGGGTGCACTTGATAAAAAGCTGCCAGAGTTTAAAGCATTTTTTGCGAAAGTCAAGGCCTACAGCGGCCCTGTTCTCAATCAGCTTGAAGCAAACGGTTATATTGATGAAGCGAAAAAAAAGACCATTCAAAAAGACGTTGCCGAAGTAGAGCGACTGACAGGAAGGCTTGACGTTTTATATGAAAAGATCAAATTTCTTGTCGACTGGAAGACTGTCATATTTACTCTAAATAATAGACAACTCTCTCAATCACTAATGAAAAATTTAATCGAATTTTATTCAACTTATAAAGCATTGGAAGAAGCCTTAGGCAAACTGGATCAAGACACAAAAGACCTTCTCAATCTTATTGGCGAAGGCCACAGCATCACCCCGCTTCTAAACGCCCTATCCAAAAAGAAAGGCATCAGCTACAAAGGAGGAGACATCTATTTTTCTAAGAAAGGTAAGGACGGAAAAGAGATAAAGGTCAATCTGTCATCTGCCATCAGGATTTACCAGGCGGGGATGGCTGCCATTTCAAAGATTGAGGCTGAAATTGAACGCTACCAACGTGTTTTCCACCATGAAATCCACGATCATTTCGCAATTAAAAAATCTGAGTTGACAAAAGCCATTCATGACATGGAAGCCAATCCTTCCCGCTACCAATTCGACATTCAGTTCAAGCTCGCCTCAGGCTTCGCCGGATCAAACGGAAAGCTGAATAAAATCGTCGTCCACGACTCGTACCACACGGCCCCGCTTCCTCAGTGCGACGGCGTCGTCAGCGAATTAAAAAAACAAACCTCCAGCAAAAAGAAATTTGTAAAAAGCATTCGCGCCAGCATTGAAAAATTGTTCGATGAAGATGAGCAAATTTCGGCGCTGTTTGATTTTAAGGCATAGGGGAGGGGGATTAAGATGGTAAAACCGTTATTGGAGGAAACTGAAACAGTTTCAGCGACATATATGTTTTTAAGCAGTATTTCAGCAAAGGATAAAGCGGCCCGGCTGAACGCGCCGCTGAAAAGCGTTTTAAAAGAACTGAAAGAATTTGATAAAGTGCTAAAAAGCGAAATCGAAGGGCAAAAAGGTATGATGATCACGAAAATTAAAGAAGAATTAGATCACAAAAGTGAAAACCGCAAAACCGTCATCACCCGGATGAAATCAGACAACGAGCAGTTTGCAAACAGTTATCATGACATGATTGAAACTTTGCGGAAGCAAAACGTAACACTTTACTATAAAAAGAATAAGCCCCTTGATCAATAAAAGATGACCCCTGACATCAGAGGTCATTTTTTTGTTCCAATGACTTGTGTTTGTACAACCCCGCGCCTGTGACTTGATCCGTGTTAGTGGGAAAGTAGATTGGTATCCGTCAATAGATCCGGAAGCTACAAGAGGATTCAACTAGAAATATAAATAATTTTTGTAAAAAACACACGTTTTTCAATTACAATGAGTGTAATTGCACGTGTGTTTTTATGTTGAAAAGGATAGGTGAACAAGATGCAGCGCATATTGCTTATTGAAGATGATCATTCGATCAGTGAAATGGTCGATCATTATTTAACAAAAGAAGGGTTTGAGGTCGTGCTTGCTTTTGACGGAGAAGAGGGCGTTCGCTTGTTTCAGCAGGGCAATTATGATGTGATTCTGCTCGACATCATGCTTCCTAAACTGAACGGGATGGATTTTCTGAAATTGATCCGTGAACAGAGCAAGGTCCCGGTTTTAATGATTTCTGCAAAAGACGGGGATGTCGATAAAGCGCTGGGGCTGGGTTTTGGTGCGGATGATTATATTGCCAAGCCGTTTTCGATGATCGAACTGACTGCAAGAATAAAAGCCGCCATTCGGCGCGCAACGCAGTATTCCGCCAGTGAGCCGGCAAATCAAAAACTAGTACGTATTCACGAGCTTACGATTGATATAGAAAATGTATCCGTACAAAAAAATGGTGAACCGCTTCAGCTGACATCAACGGAATGGAAGATGCTGACCTTGTTTGTGACAAACCCTAAAAAAGTATTCACAAAAGAACAAATCTATCGTTCGGTTTGGAATGAGGATTATTTTGGCGATCAAAATATTATTAACGTCCATATGAGGCGCTTGAGGGAAAAGATAGAGGATGATCCTTCCTCTCCGCAATATATTAAAACGCTTTGGGGCATCGGTTATAAATTAGGAGAGTTTTAGCATGACAATGTTATGGATTGGCATGCTGATGATTTTGGCGTCTCTCAATATCGTTCAATATAAAATGAAAAAACAGCGGGACCAAAACTTGAAGTACATCACGGAAAAGCTCAGTATGATGCTAAATGAGCAGGCGGCTGATCAAATTTTATTAGGAACGGATGATAAAGTACTGCGGGATCTGCTCGTGCAAATGAACCTGTTTGTTGAGGAGCGTCAACGCATAACAGCCCGCTTTGCAAAAACGGAGCAGTCAATGAAACGAATGCTGACCAATATGTCCCATGATCTGAAAACCCCGCTGACTGTTGTGCTCGGATATATCGAGGCGATTCAAAATGACTCGGATATGGCGGAAGAAGAGCGTGAAAGGCTGCTGGAAAAACTTTATCAAAAAACAGGAGAAATCATTCAGCTGATGAATTCTTTCTTCGACTTGGCCAAACTCGAATCAGAAGATAAGCAAATACTGCTCACGAAAATACATATCAACGAAATATGCAGAAAAAACATTCTCCAACACTATGATGCCGTTCAGGCAAAAGGTTTTAAAGCTGTCATCGACATCCCGGATACCCCGGTTTATGCACATGGAAATGAAGAAGCGCTTGACCGGGTTCTGCAAAACCTTTTATCAAATGCGATTCAATATGGTGCAGATGGAGAGCTGATCGGATTGTCCCTTACATATGATGACACGCAGATTGTTATTACGGTTTGGGACCGTGGGAAAGGGATTGGCGAGTATGATCAGCAGCGGGTGTTCGAAAGGCTGTACACCCTTGAGGAATCGAGAAATAAAGCGTTCCAGGGAAGCGGGCTCGGCTTAACAATTACAAAAAGGCTCATTGAGAAAATGGGAGGGGACATCTCTCTCCTAAGCAAGCCGTATGAACGGACAGCGTTTTCCATCACGCTAAAACGAATGACCTATTAGCAAACGTAAGAATTTCTTAAGAAACAAGAAATAAAAAAGACAGCGTCCATCGCTACAATAGACACATAAGAAAGACAGGAAAGGGGAAACAGAGTTGACTTACATCGTACAAACAAGCGGGCTTACCAAGACATTCAAAGGTCAAGAAGTTGTGTCAAATGTAAGCATGCATATACGAAAGGGAGAAATATACGGTTTTCTCGGCCCGAATGGAGCCGGGAAAACAACCGTCATGAAGATGCTGACGAGCCTCGTAAAACCGACAAGCGGGGAAATCAATATTCTCGGGCATAAGCTGACAAATCAATCATACGAGATTCTCGGCAAAATAGGCAGCATGATCGAATACCCGATTTTTTATGAAAATCTGACAGCCAATGAAAATTTAAATCTGCACTGTGAGTATATGGGATATCACAATAAAGCCAAGATTCAGGAAGTGCTGGACATGGTGAATTTAAAAAATATCGACAGCAAACCTGTCAAAACATTCTCGCTTGGTATGAAGCAGCGTCTTGGAATCGCGCGTGCCATTCTTACCAAACCCGACTTGCTCATCTTAGATGAACCGATTAATGGCCTTGATCCCATCGGGATTAAAGAAATCAGAAACTTATTTCAAGTATTGAGCAAAGAATATGGAATGACATTGCTCATCTCAAGCCATATCCTGAACGAAGTAGAGCAGATTGCAGATACAATCGGAGTGATTCGGGACGGCAGGCTAGTTGAAGAAGTATCGATGGAAAGCGTAAGAGGCCGGAACACAGAGTACATTGAACTCGTGACCCCGAATCAATTGCGGGCTTGCTTTGTGCTTGAACATGAGCTTCAGATTGCTAATTTTAAAATACTAAATGATAAAACGATCCGAATTTATGATGCCGAAGCTTCTCAAACAGCCATTTCTAAATCTCTGATTTTGAATGATATAGAAATTGAGTCCATGAATAAAAAGCATACTTCGCTTGAGGACTACTTCCTCAGCTTAATCAACGGCAATGCGGCCAGCGCATAAGGAGGCGGAGACACTTGCTGAATTTATTGAAAATCGAAATGAAAAAGATGAAGCTTGGCTGGTATGTACGCGGAGCCGTCTTTGCCAATTTCATCATCCTCGGTTTTCTGTGGATGGTGACCTTCACAGAAGGCAAGGATACGTTCCAAACGATTGATGAAACATTTCTTGTGATCGGCACTTTCGTCAGAGCGGTTTTTATCATTTTTGGAGCCGTGCTGATTTCAAAATTAATCATTTCAGAGTTTAAAAACAAGACAATACTTGTGATGTTTACGTACCCGATCAACCGAAAAAAACTGCTGGCTGCTAAACTGCTGATCGCAGGCGGGCTGACTTTCATTACGATATTGATATCAAATGCATGCGTTGCCGCTGCTTTTTTTCTGCTGAATTCAATCTATGGGGTCATCCCCGGCGAATTAACAGCTTCTATGGTTTCTCAGCAGGCTCTGAAAATGATCGTTTTTGCTTTTGGCGCCGCAGGAACGAGTTTAGTGCCCATCTTTTTCGGAATGCGGAAGCACTCCGCTGCGGCAACGATCATTTCGTCTGTCGTGATCAGCATGCTGATCAGTTCCACAAGCCCGGACTTTTCCATTTCTTCAATTGTTTATATTCCTTTATCTCTGGCCGCTGTCGGTCTGATTTTTTCCTTTTTGGCAGTAAGGCGGATCGAAAAAATAGATGTATTTTAACGGAGTTGAAGTTCAATGCTGAATTTAATTAAATTGGAGTTTAAAAAAACGAAACTAGGGTGGTATTACAAAGGTGCAGTGATTGCAAATCTATGTATACTCGGTTTTTTGTGCCTGATCGGGTCGGAGGAAAAAAACCTTACGCGAGGCGAAATGGCGATGGCTGACGCGGGATCCACGCTGCTGCTTCTCGGAACTTTTGTGAGGTCTGTGTTTATTGTCTTTGCAGGCGTGCTGATTGCCAAACTGATCATCGGGGAGTATAAAAACAGAACCATCACGGTCATGTTTACATATCCGGTCAGCCGAAAAAAACTGATCGCCGCAAAACTGCTGCTCACCGGCGGATTGACCTTCTTGACAATGATCGTGTCCGAACTGATTCTTGCGTTTATTTTCTCGCAGCTCAATGATATCTATCAATTCAGCCCGGAAAAACTGACGCTGCAAGCCATTGGAAATGAGATTGGCAGTATGCTCATTTACGCTGCTTCTTCGACAGGGTTGAGTTTTATTCCACTATACTTTGGGATGCGCAAACAATCCGTTCCTGCCACTATTGTGACATCCTGCATTTTGATTGCGCTGATCGGTCAGCAAAGTCCTGGATTCTCAATTGCATCTATTATTTATATTCCTGTTTCATTGGCTGTAATCGGGATTGTTATTGCGTTTTGGTCGATCCGAAAAATTGACCGGGAAGATGTATTATAATGGATCAATTATATAGTGAAGGTGCAAATTGACGGATTCCAGGCATTTACCTATACTTGAAGAACTGAAACAACAAGGAAAACGGGTGAACATGTCATGGAATTTGAAATTCGCTATATTTCTTTTTACGTCATTCAGGTCGACGGCAAGGATGAGCAGGCCAACAAGCAATATAAACATTTTCAGACGCTGGATACAGAGGAATTTGAAACCAGCGAACTGAAGGATTTCTTAGACGGGGAATTGAAAAAAATCGTGAAGCGGAAAGCCGAACGCCATCCGAAATCAGAGCAGGTGCCGACGAAAATCGGCCGCTTCATCACAGAACCGGGGCATGAGCTTGATTCTAATCCGAACTACAATCTGTTTCACAAAACAAAACTGGCGGAGACAAAGGAAGAATTCAATGAGCTGAGCGAACAGTTCGTCCGCACATACCTCGACACGAGCGCCGTCAGGGGAGGCGTTTTTTTGGTGGCGACAGCCGTACCGCGCAAATACTTCGATGATACATTTGTCTTTGTCATGAAGTGCGACTTTGAACCGAAGGTCGCTTCGATCGCCGATGAATCATCGCTGATCCGCAAGGTCGAAATGGCGATCACGACGAAAAACATGAAATCGATCCAGTATCCGCACATGCCTGAAGAGGGCATGACAGAGGAAAGCGAAGTGAAAATCCACCAGGCCTCGCACGCCCGCTACTTTGAAGACTTCTTAAAATTCGTCGAGTACGGGGAGTCGATGCCGGAAATCATGAAGTCCCAAGTGATGAACATGGTGCAGGAGCATGTGTACGAAGCATTTGAAGACAAAAGCGAAGAACTCCAGCAGTTTGAACATGATCTCGAAATCTGGGAAGCGAGCGAAAAGCGGGAGATTCAGGAACGCCTCGACACCCATCAAGTCATCGAAGCCTCCGCCCAGATCGTTGAGCATATGCCTGAGGCAGAGCTGAAAATGAAGCTGGGAGCAACCGAGATTAAAGGACTGCTGGCTGAATTCGGAGATTCGATCCACCTTGCCAAGGTAAACGGGCGCTATGTCGCGCTGATAGAAGCCGAGACGATTTCCTTTGAAAAGGGCAGTTCTCCGGTGGAATTTTATAAACCTGAGGGACTGCACGAGGTGATTGAGCGGATACGGAATAAAAGTGACAGGGAAGATTAGAAATAAGGAATGGCATCCGTTTTTTCGGATGCCTTTTGATTTTTCATCCAAATTGATGAGGGTGCTATGTAAATTACTGTTTAATAAGGTTAATATAAACATAATCAAGCCGATATAGGGATTATAGAAAGAATTGAGGAGAGGTACCCAATGCGTCTCAATCGTCAATACATCCGTACACAGCTGATGATTCAGAATATGTTGAAAAGGAATGCGGCTGATACAACTGTAAAAAATGTCTCTTCCGATATCACTGCCTTTGCGAAGAAGGCCAGCAGTCAAGCAGGAAGACCATCGAAGGAAAATTTGAGTAAGCTGAACTACTCAAAGGACAGTATTGTGAATCATGCCGAAGCTTTTAGGCGGGCATACGAAGCAGCAAATGATCAAACTGTGGAAGAAACGAAGATCAATGCCCAAAACCCCTATGAGTCAGAAAGTGATATCAGGAAAAAAATCTTAGATGAAAAATACAGCAAAATCAATGCAATGAACAAAACGAAACCTGATCCTTTAGGCTATATTAAGGATAAATACAAAAATTCCAATTCCCCTTATTTCAGAAATGACCTGTCGGCAGCAGAAAGACAAGCTGCATATGACAATGAAACTGAGTGGCTGTTCAAAGGAAAAGCGCAAAACTATAATATGCAGGATGCCGCGTTTCGAAATGTGAATTTTAATGGGGAAGTAGAGGCGGAGAATGAGAAAATATATCAGCGCAGCCAAGTCAACAAACAGCTTCAAGCGCTGCTGGATCAATATCATATTGCCATTCCTGCGGATACGGCGCTCACCTTTACAATTTCCCCGATTGATTATCAAGTAAAAGTGAGCGGAACAGATGATGAGCAGCTCATCCATCAACTTGAACATATATTGCAATCAGGAGAAAACAGCAAACAGTTATTTCTGCATATCATGAAAAGCTTGAGCAGCGATTCAGCCCAATATTCCAAAGAAGCGCAGCAAAAGTATCACACGGTTCGCGAGATATATGAGGTGACAGGCTATCACCTGAAGGACTTGGAAGTGGTTGATGGCCGATATGTAACACCTGACGGCCGTGATTTGTTAGATGTGTATAAAGAAGAGCTGGAGAAGGACTCTGTCCAAAAGAAAACGGCTCATTTCGCAATCGCTCATTATGGAGCAGAGCTGAACAGACTTGCAGAAGCCGGATATGATTCTGTTCCGGATTTTATCTTATCTATTGACTACAGCAACGGATCTTTGCGGGATACAGGGCAAAAGAAAAGCTATGGAACCGGGGATACGGCTTGGCTAAGAGAATTAAAGCGCCGAACGGGTGTTAATTATTAGTTAGGCAGGAACATATGGGTTTCCTCTATCAGGTTGATTTTCTTAATAATTGAATTTTGCGTTGCGGGTCACCCTGCCACCTGTTAAAATAAGGATAACTTTAAAGAACGGAGGGATTTCCCAAATGGCATACATCAGATTCCGATTGAACTTTGTCCTCGCTAACTAAATCGTGAACAAAGTCTCTGCCTGTGTGCAGGGTAATCGGGATCAGTCTGCCTGTTTTTAGGGGACCCTTTATGCAATAACAGAGGGAGAGGCGCGGATTCCAGCGCCTCTTTTTTTGCCTTTAAAAATAGCTTATCTGAAGCTTGCCTTCAGTTTATTTGTCATATCTTTTTCCGTTTACTTTCCAGCGCAGGCAGACGACCTGTGCTTTTTTTTATTAAAAACCTTCAGTAAAGGGGAAAATCGTATATGACAATTGTAAATGAACAAATTGAACAAATATTAAAACTTGCGGAAAAACACGGCCTTCGGCTGAAACGAAAGCATGCGGAAATCAACGAGTCCGGCATGGATTTTCAAGTCGTCTTTGCCGAAGATGAAGCAGGCAAGAGATGGGTCTTGAGAAAACCGCGGCGCGACGATGTGATTGAAAGAGCAGTGTATGAAGGGAAAGTGCTGAAGCTGCTGCAAAACCATCTTCCCGCCGCTGTGCCGGATTGGCGCATTCATACTCCCGAACTGATTGCATATCCGGAGCTTCCGGGGGTTCCTGCCGCGGTCATTGACATGGAGGTGAAGAATTACGTATGGAACATGGATCATGAGCCTCCGGCTGAAACCTTTGTCAAGTCATTGGCGAAAACGCTCGCGCTATTGCACAGCATTGATCATAAAGCCGCAGAAGAAGCGGGCATGCATGTGATGAATCCGGATGGCGTCAGGCGGTCAAAAGCAGAGCAGATGGAACAGATCAAAAGAGAGCTCGGGGTTAGCGGCGAGCTCTGGGAAAGATGGCAAAATTGGCTGTCCGACGACTCGTATTGGCCTGAACATACTGCGTTTATCCACGGCGACTTGCATCCCCCGCATATTTTAATTGACCAGCATCAGAGCATAACTGGGCTGTTGGATTGGACGGAAGCGAAAATCGCCGACCCGGCAAAAGATTTTCTATTATACGAGACGATTTTAGGAGAAGCCGAAACCGCCCGGCTCATCTCTTATTATGAAAAAGAAGGGGGCCGGGTCTGGCCGCGGATGAAAGAGCATATTACAGAATTGCAGGCCGCCTACGGCATCGAAATCGGCATGTTCGCCCTGCAGACAAAACAAGAAGAGCACTTGAAGATGGCGCTGGACGCGCTTGGGGTCAGACAATAAAAAAAGGGCTGTCGATTTCGATCGACGGCCCGTTTCACATCATAATTTTTTCAATTATAGCAAAAAAAACCTTTTTTTCTTCCTCTGACAATTTGCCGAAGAGCTTGTCGATCAAGGCCTGGCGGTTTTCCACCATTTGTGCGGCGATCCTCGTGCCTTCTTGCGACAGTTCGATCCAGACGGTGCGCCGGTCATCGTTATTTCTCGATCTGATCACAAAGCCCTCTTTCTCCAAATGGTTCAGAGCTGTTGTCGTTGCTGATGGAGACAGGGCGACCTCCTGTAAAATCTCCTTTATCGTACATGTTCCGTGTCTATAAATGATACGCAAAATAAACCCTTTGCCGCTCGTGATACTTTTCGGAATCGTTTCTTCGTCCAATTTCTTTGAAGACCGCAAATATTTCGTGAAAGCATGATCCAATAGATTCGCTTCAATCCGATGGTGATTCATGAAGGTTTCCTCATTTCCGACATCGTGTAGTAGATCAGCAATTTTATGCTGGACAAACAAACATAGGTCTATTTTATCATAAGCGAATGCTCCGCAAAAAACGATTTTATGAATTTTAACATGAGTCATTTAATTTCTTTTGTTATCAATTCATAAAGATAATAATTCTATTATGAAATAGTTTTACAATGGATATATTTTGTTTTAGAATGAATTTGTGCGTCGCATAATCTCACCAGGTTTTGTGAGAAACAATGAAAATTTGGAGATGAAAATTTTGAGTACACTTCAGCAATTAATCAATCATCATATGGAAACGTCAGATGGGTTGGAAGCATTGTCCGGAGGAGATCGAACGTTTACGTTCAAAGCGTATCATCAACGGGTGAACCAGCTGGCTCATTATCTGCTGGAGGAGGGTGTTCAAAAAGGAGACCACATCGCGGTTTTATGTAAAAATAATCATCATTTTCCCGTCATTTTGCTGGCGTCTCTTAAAATCGGGGCGACAGTCGTGCCGTTAAGCTGGCAGCTGACATCGTATGAATTAAAAGGAATCTTGAACAACTGCCGGCCGAAGGTGATGTTTTATGACTTGGAATTTGCCGATATACTAACGCCGCTCCGCGAACAGCTTCAGTTCTGCCTGATGATTGAAGCGGGTGCGGGAATGAACACGACTGAACAGTTTGAGAGCCTATTTAAAAACAGGCCGCTGGAGGTGGAGGCCGACCAGGTGAACGAGCATGATTTGGCTTTAATGCTGTTCACCTCGGGCACGACCGGAAATCCGAAAGGCTGTATGGTCAACCACGGCAGTCTGGCCGCATACTTGACAGAGGTGAACGTGAAATCGAAACAGCTGAAAGGCATGCGCTTTTTAGCGAGCCATCCGCTTTATCATATGAGCTCGCTCAACCATGTTTTTCAGGCGGCTTTTGAAGGAATTGGGCTTCATTTCTTATGGGACCCCGAACCGTTTGAAATCCTGCAGGAGATCGAGAAGAAACACATTCATATGATGATGGCGTTTCCTTCCGTCTACACTTACATGCTGGAGGAAATGAAAAGACATCCATTCGACCTGTCGTCTGTGAAAATGCTTGTCTCCGGCGGCACCAAGGTGCCGGCGCGGCTGATTAAGGAGTACAATGACATGGGAATCCTGATGGTGCAGGGGTATGGCAGCACAGAAGCATGGACGGTTAGCGTATGGCGGCCTGACATGGGCTGGGATAAAGTCAATTCAGCCGGCAAGCCGATTCCGCAAGTCAGCATAAAAATCGAAGACCCTGATACACATGAAGAGCTGCCAAGGGGCGAAGTCGGAGAAGTCGTCGTCAAAAGCCCGTATGTTTTTGAAGGGTATTACCAAAATCCTTCCGCCACGCAAAAGGTGCTGAAAGACGGCTGGTTTTATATGGGGGACTCCGGCAAACTTGATGAAGACGGATTTTTATATATTACCGGCCGGTATAAAGACGTCATTGTCTACGGAGGCGACAACATTTATCCTGACCAGGTGGAGGAGATCATCGATCAAGTGCCCGGAGTCGTCGAATCGGCCGTCATCGGCGTCCCGGATGAAATGTACGGGGAAGTTCCGAGGGCGTATGTGGTGAAAAACGAAAGCTCCGGCCTTAAGAAGGAGGACATTATCGCGTATTGCAAAGAGCGCCTGTCCGACTATAAAATTCCTGAAATCGTTTTTACCGACAGCCTTCCGAAAAACAGGCTCGGCAAAATCGTCAAAAAAGATTTGCGCGAACTGGCTGTTAAAGGACAGTGAGCGCAGTAACAGAAAGCTTATCCAGCATTGGATAAGCTTTTTTTGCTGCCGTTTTTTGTAACGTTTTCCAATGCTAAACCCACTACAACAGTAGGAGGTGTTGACAATTGAAATCGAAATGGAGTGCGATGGTGATATGGACCGGTCTTTTATTGTTGGCCGGATGCGGAGTGCACAAGGAGGCCGATCCCCCGCCCGTCAGATCCGCGCAAAAAACGGACGCCTCGTTATCTGAAGCTGAACAGCGGTTTGCGCTCGCATTGTTTCAAGACATGATAAAAGAGGAAGGAAGCCGGAAAAACATCTTCCTCTCGCCTTACAGTATTCACCAGGCACTTGTGATGACGGCAAACGGTGCCGCGGGAGACAGCAGAAAGGAACTACTCGGCACTTTAAACCTCAACCAGACGGATATGACATCGATCAACAGGATGTCACAATCTGTGAATCGTTCGCTAGAAACGCTGCCTCACGGCGAATTTTCATCGGCCAATTCGATATGGTCCAAAAGGGAGCTGAAAGAAAGCTTTCAAGACGCGATCAAAGGCCTTGGCGACGCCTATCAGCTTCATGATGATCCAAATCGGGCAGCAGAAGAAATCAACGGCTGGGTCAAAAAGAAAACGAAAGACCGCATTGATCAGATCGTTGACAAGGTCTCGTCGAATACGATTGCCTACATCATTAATGCCGTCTATTTTAGAGAAAGCTGGAAGCATCCATTTGATCCTCACATGACAGCGGAACAGCCATTTTATTCTGCGGACGGCTCCGCAAAAAAACACCCAATGATGACGCAGACTAACCGCTTTCCTTATCTGGAAAATGAACATTTTCAAGCCGTCAAGCTTCCCTTTCAAGACAAAGGTCTGTCATTAGCTGTTTTTCTGCCGAAAAAAGCGGCAAATCTTGAACAGCTTCTAGCTGGCATGACGTATGATCAATGGCGCGCCTTGCATAAGGGCTGGACGATGAAACAGGTGGAGCTCAAGCTGCCGCGCTTCTCATTTCAAACAGACTACATGTTAAATGAACCGCTTAAACGGCTTGGAATGAAAACCGTGTTTAGCAGCGCGGATTTTTCAAATATGTTTGCCGGAGAAGGCGCCGCTCAAATTGATAAAGTCAGACATAAAACATTTATCAAAGTAGATGAAGCGGGTACCGAAGCATCCGCGGCAACGGCGGTTGAGATCATCGAATCAGCTCCCGTCCCTGAAGTGACGATGACTGCAGACCACCCGTTTTATTTCGCGATTGTTGATGAAACATCCGGAATGAACCTTTTTGTGGGCAGTGTGGCAGAGCCGTCGGATGAGTAAACTTGGAAAAATTCTATTATTTTATAAAATATTCATTAAACTTCCAATTCAATTACCGATATAAGGAAGGGAGTTCCTTTATGGTGATGAATAAACGGGAGGCAAGGACAAATGAAAAAAAGTTTGTTTCTTTTCGTGTTCAGTGTGTTTTTGATGGCGATTCCAGCATTTTCGGCTTCGGCAAATGTTTACGAAGATGAGTATGAACCCAACAATTCTTTCGCTGAGGCTTACGATTTAGGATTGTGGAAATACAAGACGATTTCGGCGACGATTCACAGCGAAAGCGATAAAGATTATTACAAATTTTACGCGACAAAGGGAGAACAGCTTGCCATTCACCTAAAGAACATCCCAGCAAATACAGACTATGATCTTTACTTATTTAAAGATTCTTACGGCTATCCTGCAGTAGGATCTTCTGAAAGAACGGGAAACCAAAATGAAATCATCCGCTTGGATGTTCCGGAGACAGGCCGGTACATTGCGGTCGTCATGTCTAAAGACGGTTCATATGACGGTTGGGGATTTTACAGACTTGAATTTATCGACAGAATGAAGAGCGGTGCTTATACGGCGAATTTGTCTCCATCATCCATCTCAAGCCCGGGACAGGGAGTCGTTTCTCCGGTTGCCGCCGTCAATCTTGCCAATGTCTCGGCCATTCCCGAAGGAGCGACTGTGAAAAGCGTTTCCGCCGAGGGAACCATTTCTCCGAGCCTCGGACACACCTACAGGGAAGTTCTGAACAAGGAAGAAGGCGTTTGGCACACATCGGTTTCCGGCGGCACACTGTTTCCGGATCTAAAGCCTGAACTTGCGCTTCCGGTCAAAACGACATGGAATGTGAGATACTATTCGCTCGCTTGGAGCAGTTCAACATGGAGATCGCCGCAGCTGAAGATCAATTATCAATATGATTCAACATACGGCTGGTAAACAGATCCAAATTCCGTCCGATATAAAAAGTAATCGAATGTAATTGGCATGAAAGGAGCTCCCATGAATATTAGAGACAGGGTAAAACTTTCGCTTTATTCCGAGCAGCTGATGAAGCCTGCCGCCGCGGAGATGCCGGCTAAGACTACAGGTTCCAAGAGAATGGTCGGCAGCCAAACAGACACCCTCTCCATCAGCAAACAGGCTGAAGCGGCTCAAAAAAATGCACCGTCATTACGATCACAAATGAACGGCGTTCAATTTGAGATCTATAATCTTTATGTGGACAGGCAGCGTTTGAACAGCCAGATCGATGAGACGCTGCGCGAGAGCGGAATTTCTCTTTCCGAGAGTGAACATCTGACATTGCATGTAGACGGAAATAACCGGATTATAGTTGAAGGCATCGAAGATGAACAAAAAAGAACCCGGATCGAAGCCGTTTTAAATAACAGTGATAAACGGTTTGGCGCCCGTCTGTTGAGCCATGCGGAATTGATCGGTGAACAAAATGGAACGCCGCTGGATAAAGAAGCTTATGAAAAATGGCATGTGAATGAGTTTTTGAAAACGATTGCCGGTCTGTCTTTGGCTGATGTCAGTTTGGATGAAAAAGGAGAGCTTGAAGGCGGAAATGAGAGGCTCATCAGAGTGATTGACTCTGCCAAAGACCCGAAAAGCGACTTGGAGAAGAGCTTTCAAAACATGCTGAAGAAGCTGAAGAATGTTCTGGCGAAAGGGCCGGACACCATTGCGGACAGATCGGCTTCTTTCGGATATGCCGGCGGAACGCTCATCGATCTCAATGTATCAAAAGGATTCTCCGCGGGCCAGCTGAACGAGTGGCTGGATGATCCGTTTCTTAAAGAAGTCTTGCTGAACAATTCTTAAAAGACCTGGCGAAGCAATTTTGCCGGGTTTTTTGTTTGTATAAAAAAAATTTCAAATTTCGCATTGACCCTCACGTTGCGGGATACTTTATAGTCGATATTGAAGGGAGGTCAGATAAATGAAAATGAAAGTAAAGGAAGTGGCCGACTTAGTCGGCATCAGTGTGCGCACACTGCATCATTATGATGAAATCGGATTATTAGCTCCGTCGGAGACGACCGAAGCCGGGTATCGGCTGTATTCAGATGACGATCTGGAAAAGCTGCAGCAAATCCTGTTTTTCAGAGAGCTTGACTTCCCTTTAAAAAAGATTAAAAGCATTCTTGAGAACCCTTCATTTGACAGGAATGAGGCGCTTCAGCTCCATCGCAAAGCGCTGCTGGAGAAAAGAAGCCGGCTTGACCAAATGATTGCGACAATCGATAAAACGATCCAATTCGCGAAAGGAGAAATCAACATGACAAACGAGGAAAAATTCGCGGGATTTGATTTCAGTCAAAACCCGTATGAGGAAGAAGCGCGGGAACGCTGGGGCGATGAAGCCGTCGACAGATCGAAGGCCTATATCGAATCCATGCCCGAAGGTGAACGGAAAAAGATGGAACAGCAATATGATGCCATTTACAGAAAAATCGCCGCCCTCAGAAAAGGCGCCTCAGACTCAGAGGAAGCACAGGCGGCTATAAAGGAATGGTACGACTTTCTGAACAATAACACCGGCCACAGCTATTCGCTCGAAGCTTTCAAAGGTCTGGGACAAATGTATGTCGCTGACGAGCGCTTTACGAAAAACATTGATCAATACGGCGCCGGCTTGGCAAAGTTCATGTGCGACGCCATGACGGTGTTTGCTGACAGGAATAAGGAATAATCGCTGGAAACCGCCTGATAAGGTCGTGAAATGACCTTTTAGGCGGTTTTTTTAATTTTAATGTGAGCTATTCCTTTTGGGCAATAGCCTGTGCTCACTTATTTGATTTGCAGGGTAAATGCTGTGTTTGATTTGTGTCGAATCTTCTAATATGTTATTATATCGTCAGTCGATATATCGTAAGGCGATGTAAAATAAGGAGGCGAATGATTTGAATACACACTTTACCGGGATGTTATTTGTTTTGAGCGGAATTTTTTTATTAAATTTAGCGATTTTATCAGGAATAAACGGTGTATGGTGGGGACTAGCTCTTGGCGGCAGCATCATTTTCAATCTAATAGGTGTTGTACTGCTCATGAGATATATAAATGAAAAACGCCATACTTAAAATGAGGTGCGAAAAGTGAAGAAAAAAACGGCGGAAAGCTATTTACCGCTTACGCAGGCTACGTATTACATATTATTGTCATTAACTCAACCATTACATGGCTACGGCATTATGCAAAGGGTTGAGAGCATGAGTGAGGGTGAGGTCAAACTAGGGCCTGGCACTCTTTATGGTGCATTAAGCAAACTCGAAAAGCAGGGGCTGATTAGAAAGGAAGGCGAATCCGGCGATAATCGACGAAAGCAGTATATTTTAACGAATGAAGGATGGCAGGTGATTGAACTCGAATTTAAACGCCTATCCAAATTGGTGGCGATCAGTCAATCTATTTTTCAAAAAGAGGGAGATACAAGTCATGAGTAAAAAAAGAAAGCGTAAATTCCGTTTTTTTCTTGCTTGGCAAGACCGGAAGGAAGAGAACTGGCTGAATGAAATGGCAAAACAGGGGTGGATGTTAAAGTCCTTCTTTTTATTTATCTATATATTTGAAAAGACAAAACCAAGCAATACAGTATATCGGCTCGACTATAAGACAACATCAAACCTGGATCAGGAAGAATATATTCATATATACGAGGATGCAGGCTGGAAGCATGTGACACAGTTTTTAAATTGGCATTACTTTGCGGCTGATCCCAGTCAAGTTCAAACAAATGCGATTTATACAGACCGCGAATCTGAAGCAGAAAAATATAATGGCTTACTAAAAGTGCTGTATGCTGCATTTGCCAGTGTATTTCTCAGCTTGGGACTACCGCTTCTCGTCATAGGCATCCCTGGATATTTTTATTGGATAGCAGCATTCAATCTCCTTGTTTTGTGTCTGTTGATCGTGTGTATATTAAAGGTTCGTAAAAAAACAAGAATTTAATGCTGATTGACACCTGCTAATTTTCAGAGTAATATATTTTTTACAAATCATGTACGGTTAAACGATATTGAGGAAGAGCAAGTACGTGTCAGAGCATGGGTTTAAGAGAGTCGGTGGCTGGTGTGAACCGATGCCCTTCTGACGCCGAATGGGCTTCTGAATCGCTTCGCTGAAACGGACAGTAGGCGGAGCCGGGATAGTTCTCTCCGTTATCAAGAGAAGCGTATCGAAAGGGCTGACTGTTCCCTTTCCGTATGTTCCAAGCGAATCGTTGATGCGATTAATAAAGGTGGTACCGCGAGACCCTCGTCCTTTTGTGACGGGGGTTTTTTGTATTTTTAAGGAGGTGGTGGCCATGGAGGAAGGCTGGCCGGAGTGGCCGCATCATATTAAACGGAAACGGAGGTGTGATGGTAAATGGTGATTGCAACGGACGATTTGGAAATGACATGTCCAAATTGCAATGGAAGCGGAAGAGAAGAGCCGGAGCCTTGTCCAAAATGTTCGGGAAAAGGTGTGATTTTGACGGCCCAGGGAAGCACATTGCTCCATTTTATAAAAAAACATATCCACGAATAAAAAGGACGGGTGTTGAAAGTTGAGTCGAGAAGAGAAGAGTACAGCTGAGCAGAGCGGCCATATTCAAAGCGGCGTTCGAAAAGCGGCCGGGGTCGTTTTTATGGTCTTTGGGACGATGTGTTTTGCTTCAAAATCCATTTTTGTCAAATGGGCTTATGAACAAGGTGCACAGCCGGAAGCGGTGCTGTTGTACCGGCAATTATTTGCGGCGCCGCTGTTTTGGCTGATTTTTGTTGTGTATCGTTCAAAGCTTCCGGCTAAACCAGAAAAAGCGGAGATTTTTAAAGCTTATGCGGCCGGATTGCTTTGTTTTTTTCTGTCGCCATTGCTTGATTTTATCGGCCTTCATGATGTTTCGGCAATCGTTGAACGGATGATTGTGATGAGCTATCCCATGTTCGTATTGATCATCACTGCCTTTGTAAATAAAAAAATGATCCCGGGTCAAACGTTTGCTGCCATCTTGCTTGTGAATGCCGGGCTGTTCTTGGCTGTCGGCGGATGGGATGTGCAAGCATTTGAAGCGAACCTGTCAGGAGCTTTTTTGATCTTATTGTCCGCTGTCGCCTATGCGGTTTATCTTGTTGTGGCGGGAGGTCTTGTCCGTCAAATCGGCGGGATTCGGATGAATGCCTATGGAATGTCGGCGGCAAGTCTTGCGATGGCCGGTTATGCGCTGTTTCGCGCAACAGGAAAACAGCCGGGAATCCTGCTTTCTTATCCTCCCGCAATGTATGGTTTTTTTATGATCATTGCGGCGGTGACGACGGTCATTCCTTTTTTATTCATGCTGGAAGGCATGAAGCGGATAGGAGCGGAGCGGGGAGCCGTCATTTCTATGATCGGCCCCGTTCTTACCATCTTCGGAGGTGTTTTGTTTTTAAACGAACGTTTAACATCCATTCAGTGGCTGGGGTGCTTCCTTGTGCTCCTGACCATCAGTCTGCTGGAATACCGGAAATAGAAAAAGGGATTCATATCCCTTTTTCTGTATGCACTTAAATACATAAAGATCGTTTACTCAGTGTCGCCTGTTTTCATGACCCATGAGACGAAGTAGCGCACGAAAGCCTGCCATAGCTTCATCCGTCGGCCTGTATCATCAGTCTAAAAAGTGCTTTTCCAATGTGCATCGGAGCTTTGTCAGCGGCATCAAAAGCGGATACAAAAACGAATACCAGCAGTGCTGTTGCACCGACCTCAGGAGATCCGTCTCCAAATCAATGCGGATGAAAAGTGTAATCCGACCGCCAATACGCAATCGATCAACAATGCACCCGCTCTAACCCAAAAACCAGCGTATTGCAAAATGTATAACACCCTCTGTCATAAATGGATGATAAAAACACAGAACTAACCATTTTATAGTCTTTTTTTCTATTTGTCCTCTTTTATAAAATTTTACTTTTCAGCTAAATCATACTGATTTTCATTATCGGATTTCCCCCTCCTGAAAGTTTTGATAAAATAAATAAGTTGTAGTATAAGATACGGAGGTTTAAACGTGGGAAAAGTAAAGAGAAATATGCCTTGCCCCTGCGGCAGCGGGCTGAAATATAAAAAATGCTGCGGCAAAGCAGAGGGAGCGTTTCCGGCTGTCGCGGTGCAGGAATTGAAACAAATCCAGAAAGACGTCATGGAATTCGCTTTTACGGAACATAAAGACACAATCGATCAATTTCTTAATCAGTATTCTTTTCTGTCAGACTTGGATCAGTCTGCACAAAAGATATGTGTTTTTAATCTGGGCGTGTGGGGAGTATTTTCCCGGCCGTTGGCAGACGGAGGATTGACGATTTTCGAAGACTTTTTACAGAAAAAGGGTTCTTCGATTCTCAGATCGCAGACTAAGGAAGCCGTTCAATCGTGGAAAGACCTCTCCCCTGCGCTGCTGCGTGTGAAACATATAACAGATGGCGGCATTCGCTTTGAGGATGCTGTAACAAATGAAGAGCTCACTATAAGGATGAATGTGAAGCGGGAAGGGCCTTTTGTAGGCGAGTACGTGCTCGGCTTTCCGATCAAGATCGGAAGCCATACCGAGTTCTTCTTACAATTCACCATCTATCCTGCAAAAATGGCGGATGCTCTCAAAGACAGGTTAAACGATGCTTTAAGCCGTTTCACAGAAGAAGGCGGAACAAAAGAACAGCTGATGAGAGATGATTTTCATCATGTGTTAATGCAGCTTTGCCGTCAGGAAGAGAGTGCACCGTCTGAACAAGGGTCGGAAGACATCGAATGGGCCAATGAGATGGAGAAAGAAACAGCGCTTGTCTTTGAGAAAGGTATGCTTGACGAAGGACATTCTGAATCATTTGTCTCCTGGGCGGTCGGCCTTTGGAAATCGTATTGTGTTAAAAAAGCGCCGGTCATCAAGAAAACAGAAGCCTTTGCAGCTGCTTTGGAGTATTTTATCAATACGATCTCCAAATCGGAAAAATCGTTATCCCAGGCGAAGCTTGCAAAAAAATACGGTGTCAGCGCTTCGACCGTATCGAATCGTTTTAAAGATATTGAAGCCGTCCTGCAGGACGAACTGGATCATCATCTTGAGCTTATGCCTTCTTAAGGTAAAGGCCGCTAAACCTTTCGGGGAACCGGAAGGTTTTTTGCGTTTGATTCTGATTAAATCTTGAGAAAGGTATTTTAAGATATCGGTACCGATCAGATCAAACAAGGAGAGATTAAGATGAGTACAATTCTATTGGAAACAAGGCATCTTCAAAAAAAGTTTGGAAGGTCGCAAGCGGTCTCAGACGTCTCATTGTCAGTTAAAAAGAACAGTATTTACGGTCTGCTTGGACCGAATGGAGCAGGAAAATCAACGACTTTAAAACTTTTAACCGGAATCTTAAACCCGACTGCCGGGGACATTTTGGTTGAGGGGCGGAAATGGAAAAGGTCTGTATTAAAAGACATCGGTTCTTTAATAGAATCCCCGCCTCTGTATGATAATTTAACAGCCTACGAGAATGCCAAGGTGCATGCCACATTATTGGGTCTTCCTGATGCGAGAATAACAGAGGTGCTTAAAACTGTTGATATGCATCATGCCGGAAAGAAAAAAGCGGGGCAGTTTTCTATGGGGATGAGACAGAGGCTGGGAATCGCCATCGCTCTTTTAAATCGCCCTAAATTACTCATACTTGATGAGCCTACGAACGGTCTCGACCCGATCGGTATACAAGAGTTAAGGGAACTGATCAGGTCATTTCCAAAGCAAGGGATGACGGTCATCTTATCAAGCCACATTTTGTCGGAAGTCGAGCAGATCGCAGACCATATCGGGATTATCAGCGGAGGATACCTCGGATATCAGGGGAAAATCAATAAGGGGGACGATCTCGAGCGGCTTTTTATGGATGTTGTCAAATCAACGCGGGGGAAAGAAGGCGGAGAACAATGATCGGATATTATGCAAAAGCGGAAAACCTGAAGTTTAAAAGAACATTTTCGAGAAAGATGATCTTCATTGTGCCTTTGATTAATATTTGCTTCGCCTTTTTAATGAATCCGGGATTCTTTGTAGCAGGTACGTATAATTGGTGGTCTGTCATCTTGATGCCGGTCATGATCGCCTTGCTTTGTGCATTATCACACCAGAAAGAAATGAAAGCGTCGAATTATAACGGCATTTTTTCTTCTCCCGTACATTTACATATGATCTGGTCTGCAAAAATAAGCGTCATTGCGCTCTATTCTTTAGCGTCTCAAGCTGTTTTTTTAGGGTTCATGGTTGTGATGCAGTTTGTCATTCCTCAATTTTCGAGCATTCATTTGACAGTCATTTCCGCGAATCTGCTGCTTTGGCTTACGACACTGTGGGAGATCCCCATCTGTTTATGGATAGCGCGAAAATTTGGGTTTATATCTGCCGTTTTGTTCAATATGCTGGGCAGTATCGTGTTGGGCATCATGTCGGCATCAAGTCCTTTTTGGTGGCTGAATCCGTGGAGCTGGCCGATCAGGGTCATGTGTCCGACAATTGGCATCCATCCAAACGGTGTGCCTCTTGAAAATGGCGATCCTTTAACAAGCTGGGCAGTCGTTCCTCCGGCTGTTGTTCTATCTGTTGTTTTATTTGCTATTTTGGCGCGTCTGACCAGGCGGTCATTTTCCCCTGCCGTTGATCGCAAATCGATAAAACGGGAGGCGGTTTGATTTGTTGCTATTTTTCAGATGCCTTGCGGCTGATTTTCAAAAAACAAAGCGCACATCTTTTATTTGGCTTCACTTGACCGTTCCGGTTATCTGTGCGAGTGTTTTTCTGCTTTATTTCTATAACAGAGATCATGATCCATATCAATTATACCGCACGTATTTTGAGGCAATTGCGATTGCCCTGCCGCTTCTGATTGGAATAGTGTGCGGAATGACGGCTTCATTAGAGGAGCGGGCAGGCCGTTTTCAAGTGCTGTTGGGCGGCACGGCGCCCAAATTAACGGCTTATTTAAGCAAAGTCACACTGCTTCTGTTCATGAACTTGTGTGCGGTATTCTTGGCTATTGGACTCTATGTATTGGGGCTCAAAGTTCTATTTCATGTGCCGAACCTGACAATCGCCCTTTTTTTAGAGGCTGGGGCATGGCTGGCAGCCGGAAGTGTCACACTTTATTTCATTTATTTTCTGATCAGCTGCATATTTGGAATGGGGGCTTCGATTTTAATAGGCGGGGCAGGTCTTTTGATGACAGCACTGATGAATACGGGATTGGGCGATGTCATTTGGAAATATAATCCCTGGGCATGGGGAATCAGGCTGACAGGGTATAAGGGGATTGACCGATTTGTCCAAATTGATCCGTCTCTGCGTTCTGTTCTAGACGGGGAAATCAAGCAGGGGGCTTTCATCATGGTGTTTGCTATAATAGCTGTATTCGCTCTAAGCATCTTTTGGTTTATCCGCTGGGAAGGAAGAAAAGCTTATGAATAATGAAAAAGGGTGGTCAGCAAGTGGCGAACATTTTGGCAGTAGATGATGAGAAAGATATTCTTGTACTCATACAAAATATTTTGCGCCGCGATCAGCATCAAGTTCATACATTGAGTCAAGTTAACGCCGAATCTCTCGACGTGTTTTCAGGGTATGATTTAATTTTGCTTGATGTGATGATGCCGGGGATGGACGGATTTGAATTATGCGAGAAAATCCGGCCGCTGGTAGATTGTCCGATCCTGTTTCTCACCGCTAAGACGGAGGAAGAGGCCATCGTTAAGGGCCTCCTGACTGGGGGAGACGACTATATTTCAAAACCCTTCGGCGTTCTTGAGCTCAGTGCGAGAGTAAATGCACACTTGAGAAGGGAAAAAAGAGAGAAACACGAAACTAAACGTGTGATTTCCGGTTTTTTATTTCACTTTGACAGCAAAGAAGTATTTATTCATGATCAAAAGCTGAATTTAACAAAAAATGAATTTAAAATATGTGAGCTGTTGGCTCAGCATAAAGGACGAACTTTTACACGAGAAGAAATTTATGATTATGTATACGGGCTGGAAGGCAATGCATTATACTCCACGATAACCGAATTTATCCGCACGATCCGAAAAAAATGCAAAGAACACGAAAGAGATCCGATCAAAACGGTATGGGGCGTAGGGTACAGATGGGAATAATCCGTAAAAAAAAGACGCTGCGCAGAGAACTGATCAAATATATGCTCACTTTGAGTTTCAGCCTGATCGCGATCACGGCTGTATATGTTTTGATCAATATGATCGGAATGAATGCAGGGCTGTTTTATCCTGCCAATTACAATGAAATCGAAGCTGAAAAGCTTAAGCCCAAGCTTCAATCGGCTGAACGGATAACGGAAGACATGATACCTGATACGATGCTGTATGCCATATTGGATAAAAAGTCGAAACAAAAGACAGCGGGAAACATGAAAGAAACGAATCTTTCCATTGTACGGAAAAAAATTGAGAGCAGGCCGTATGTCACCTTAAGTCAAAAAGGCTATATGATCATCGAACGCAAAGACGAGTATTGTGTGTTGGAGTATCCTTTGCGCGCTGAGTTTCGGTCTCCCCTGCTGAGACGGTTTCTCCCGAACTATGAGCTGACAAGCTTATGCATCATCATTCTGCTTCTAATTACGGTCGTTTTTGCGGTAACAACCCGATTTGCAAACAGGTTAAAAGATCATTTTCAAACATTAAACACCATCGCTGAGCAAATTAAAAAACAAAATTTAAATTTCACTCCGGAGTTTTCGAATATTAAGGAATTTGATCATGTGATCAGTTCCCTGATAGACATGAGGAATGCCCTTCAAGCCTCCCTCCGCGCGCAGTGGCACTTAGAGAAAACGAAAAAAGAACAGATCGGCGCATTGGCTCATGACATTAAAATTCCAATGACCATTATTAAAGGTAATGCGGAATTGCTGAGCTTATCACCGCAAAATCAAGAGCAGTCGGAATATATCAGATACATACTTGATGCGGGGCAAAAAATCGATCAGTACATTGACCAATTAATCCATTTGTCAAAAACGGAGGAAGCATTAAATATCGATTATAGAGAAAGTGCTGTGAAACCGTTAGTCGAAAGTGTTCTCAATGACACTGAAGCATACATAGGGAACAAATCGGTTGACATTGTGCTGAAGGAACAGAACCTTGGAGATAAAAAAGCACTGTTGGACAAACAGCTGCTTCATCGAGCGTTGATGAACATCATGACGAACGCTGCAGATCACACACCAGAAGGCGGGAGAATCGATTTTGAAGCTGTGTGTACGGATGATCAATTGATTTTCACAATCACTGACAGCGGAAAAGGATTTTCTCAAGAAGGCCTGCAGAAAGCTGCCGAGCTTTTCTATATGGAAGATAAAAGCCGGACATCGAATGGGCATTACGGTATGGGACTTACCTTTGCGCTTCGTGTTGTCAAGCTTCATCAAGGCGATTTATCGATTAAAAACGGTGAAGCGGGGGGCGGACAGGTGCAAGTAACCATTCCCCTCTGAGACCAGATCATCATCATTCAATGTCCCATTATGTCATCATCCCAAACCTTCCGACATCAGCCGGAAGGTTTTTTCGGTTCTCCCAGTTCCTGTTTCAAATATTGGTAAAGCTTTGCGTCCGCTTGTTTCAGCGGGAAAGACGCGGTTTTGCAAAGGATGCCGAAGGTTACGCTGATCGGGTCATCGCCGATAAACCGGACAATCGTTCCGGGAGGAGGAGGGGAGACGATGCTTTTCGGAATCAGGGCAACGCCGAGTCCAGCGGCAACATAATTTTTCAAAGCGGTCATGCTTCCAATCTCCATCGTGTTCATTTGGCTTCCCGGCAGCTCTTGAAACGCGATTTCGACTTTCTTCCGGTAGGTGCAATTGTTGGCTGTGATCAGTAGACGGTGCTCCCTAAGATCTTTCAGATGGATGTGTTCATTGTTTCCGGCGGGGTGTCCTTCAGGAAGCAGCACTACGAGCTCTTCAGCATATAGCGGTTCAAAATAAAGATCAGTTCCCATTGCCGGAGTCGAACAGACGGCAAGGTCCAGGCTGCCTTGAACCAGCCTTTCCCCCAATGTCGATGAGTTGGCGATATCTACGGAAACCCGGATCTTCGGATAATCCGCTAAAAATCTCCCCAACATCCGCGGCAAATCACAGCTCGCGATTGGTTCGACCGCTCCTAGACGGATATTTCCCGCTTCGCCAAGCAATAAGTCGGCCATATGATGTTGAAGGTGATCCATATTCTTGACAATATGGCTGCTTTCTTCAAAAAAAAGCCTGCCGGCTTCAGTCAGTCGGAATGTTTTCCCCCGCTCGAGCAATCGGATGCCGAGGTCTTCTTCGAGTTTTTTGATTTGCATTGTGACTGTGGACTGCGCATAATTCAGTTCTTCAGCCGCGCGGTTAAAGCTTCCGCAAGCCACGATTTTATGAAACGTCTTTAACGTTTTGAAATCCATCCCATCACCTCAAGTTCAATAAAATTGAATGAATCCTTCAAATGATTCAATTATACAAAATGATATAACCGTTATACACTATTAAACAATACAAAGGAGGAATAAATATATGCCATTTGTCAGGATGGATCTTTTAAAAGGAAGATCAAACGAAGAGCTTCGACGGATTAGCAGAACGGTTCACAAGGCGATGACGGAGACGATCGATGTTCCGGAAGATGATTATTTTCAGGTCATCACCCAGCACGATGAGGAAGAATTCTTTTTCGATCCCGGCTATATGAATATCGAACGGACGAAGGATTTGATCTATATTCACATCACAATGAAAGAGAGACCGGTCGAAAAAAAGCTGGCGCTGTATCAACGCATTGCAGAATGTTTACAAAAAAACGCCGGCATCCGCCAAGAGGACGTCATGATCATTGCGGCCGAAAACGTGAAAGAGAACTGGTCGTTTGGGAATGGAACAGCACAGCTTGCATCAGTTGAAAAGGGAGTGATGAAAAATGGAAATGAAAAATAAAACAGCCCTTGTCACAGGAGGCGGCACTGGGATCGGCAGAGCGGTATCGCTTGCTTTGGCAAACCGCGGCGCAGCGGTTATTGTCAACTATTCGCGTTCCGAAGCGGAGGCGCAAGAGACGGTTGGGATGATTGAAAATCAAGGCGGCCGCGCGCTCGCGATTAAAGCCGATGTTTCTAAGGTCAATGAAGTTCAAGGCATGTTTGATCGGGCGGCCCGTGAGTTCGGCACCGTCGATCTGCTCGTCAACAATGCAAGCATCACCAGGCATATCGAGCTTGATGACTTGGATGGAGCTTCTGAAGAAGTCTGGGATGAACTGTATGCGGTAAATGTCAAAGGGATGTTTTATTGCGCGAGAGCGGCGGCATCTTTAATGAAGCAAAATAAGCAAGGCGCCATCGTAAATGTCGGCAGCATCGCAGGACTGACGGGCTCAGGTTCTTCGCTCCCCTATGCCGTATCAAAAGCGGCGGTCCACGGACTGACGAAATCATTGGCGCATGCGCTCGCTCCGGATATCAGGGTCAGCTGTGTGGCACCTGGCGCTGTATCGACGAGATGGTGGGAGGGGAATGAAGAGAAAATGAAGCGGCTCAGCCAAAAGCTACCGCTTGAACGGATCGCAAAGCCGGAAGATATCGCCTTGCTCATTTGCGCGCTGCTCGAACAAGAAACGGTTACTGGTCAAATCTTAACGGCGGACTGCGGCCAAACATTATAGCGGTTATAAGTCTATTGTCCTATTTCTATATGAAACCATTTACCTTATGATTAGTCATATCGAAATAGAAAAAAGAGGGAAGAACGTATGAGGCGTTTACAATCGTTAGAAGCCATTGAAAAAGTGAAAAGCGGGGATTATCATGTTTTGCGTGATGCCGAATGGCTCAAGTATCTTGTTTTAACTGAAGAACAAAATGTCAATCTGGAGCGGATATCTTCGCTGGAGAACATGCCTCAGAATCCCGTGTTTCTTTATGTGGAACAGACGCTCTCCATCTTGGAGAAAGCGAACATTCCTGAGCGGGAAAAAGAAATCATTGAAGAGGTTCTTATATGGAGTGAAACGGCTAAGTGCGGCCAGCCTCATAAAAGAAAGGAATGGCGTGAGAAAGGCTTTCAGCTTGCGATCCATAATATCGGGTCGGCGCAGATTTATGCTGATCGAAGACAGGCGTATATGCCGGAGCGGCAGGATATTGAGGAACTCATCTATATTTTGATTTTGACGCATGGACTCGTCGGGCAGTATATCCGCGGGGAATCAAGGTATCGCCAATTCACTCCTCTTATCGATTGGATTGAAGCATCCGAACTTCAGCACATCGACATCAGGCGGGTTCTGTACGTTTTGAACAAATGTATCATTGAAGGGGTTTCGCCGGCGCTTTGGGAATCGATTGAACAAGACGTGAACCGGATAATCGGCCAAATCTGCACAGGAGAAAGAAACAAAGATTGGCCGTTTGCGGAAAGGATCAGAAAACTGCGGGGACAGGCGCTCGATTCCGGCGAAGACAGCAGCCGGTACGAGCGGTTTTTGAGGGAACATGCCGCGGAAGATGCGCTGAGACGCTTCTTTCAGCGGGTCGATTTATGGTATGTGGAATCCGCCTTGTCATCGTTCAGTTTTGAAGAGTTTGTCAAAATCTTTTTGCTAGTGCTTCGTTCTGTCAATCCTTTATCAGTCAAGCATATCAGCTTTGAGCCGCTGATGAAGGACATGTACCGTGATTACCAGGGTGTGCGTCATACGAATGTTTATAAAAAACGGATTATCGAAGCGTGCTTAAAAGAGATGTCGATCAGCGATTTGCTTTTCGGCGGGGTGCCTGTAAATGAACACGTTTCGCTTGCTGTTCAGCCGTTTGATCAGGCTTCCGAGATTGTCGGCGTCACGTTTTCGTTTTCGCAGGCCGGACTGAAGCTGATTGAATTTTGCCAGGAAGCGGAGAAATCGCCTTTATATGAACGGGCGATCGTGCTGCTATATGATTTTTTTGAGTTTCGCAAGGATTCGTTTGACCGGCTGCAAAATGAAGCGGCTTATCTGTCTGACATGAACGGTGCGGAAGATTATAAAAAGAAGATTGCCGATTATGCAGTTGGAGAAAGAATGCTCGACATCGGAGCCGGAGGCGGCGTGATGCTTGATTTGCTGACGGACCAGCATCCTGAAGCAGAGGTCATCGGCATCGATCTTTCCGTTAATGTCATTGAGGAGCTCCAAAAAAGAAAAGTGCGCGAACATAAGCCGTGGCATGTGAAACAGGCTGATGCGTTGGATCTTCCTGAGTACTTCGAACAGGAAAGCGTCGACACGATTGTATTTTCATCGATATTGCACGAATTGTTTTCATACATTCCGTATGAAGGAAAACGATTTAATCATCTCGTCATTGCCCAAGCGTTAAAAAGTTCCTTTGATATTCTGAAGCGGGGAGGCAGAATCATCATCAGGGACGGAATCATGACCGAAAACAAAGAGGAAACGCGGCGGATTCGCTTTAAAGACCCGGATGGAATGGATTTCTTGAAACGGTATGTCCATGATTTTAAAGGGAGAAAGGTGCAAATTCTTGAGGCTGAGAAGGATGCGGCCGTACTGTTTGTGAATGACGCGATGGAATTCCTCTATACATATACTTGGGGAGAAGAAGCCTATCCGCATGAAGTGAAGGAGCAGTTCGGCTATTTTACGCCGACTGAATTCCGGCGCTGTATTGAGAAAGAGTTGGGGGAACGCGCGAACATTCTTGTGTTCGAACACTATGTACAGGAAGGGTATGAAGAACACCTTAACCCTAAAATCGAGCTGACAGACCGGCTCGGCCGACGCGTGCCGCTGCCGGACAGCACTTGTTTTATTGTAATTGAAAAAAAGCACCACTAGGGTGCTTTTTTTAGTTGTTGCTTTTAAGGAAGCTTGAGAAGTATTGTTCGGTCTTGTAATTATCAGCATCCATTTTCCATTTGTCATTTTTTGATTTTTCAAGCTTAACTTCAACTGTTTTCTCACTTGAAGTCGCCTGTGCTTTTTTGATTTCTTCACTCATGATGTCAATCGCAGGATTGATCAATTCATCTCTGGACATGAAGTTTTTGCCGCTGTCTTTCACATAGTCTTCCAGTCTTTTCTTCACTTTCTTTTGGACATCCGTATTATCGATTGGTGTAACGGTTGCTTCAACAGTTGCTTCATCGCCTGAAATTGATTTTGTAACTGCTTTGACTTGAGATTTTTCTTGATAAGCGTTTTGGATGGCGCTGATCAGTTTATTCAATTTCTTTTTATCGACATCTTCTTCATCATAATATCCTAAAGAGCGAACGATTGATTTTTGAGCGCCTTCAAGGTAATCGGTAACGACTTCACGTTTATTTTCGTCGACCAGTTTATCAAAGTTATCATTATCTTTGCCGAAAATCGTTACATCTGTGTAAGCCAGCAAAGCTTTGGCCGGATCTTCAAGTTTTTTGGCTGTTTTCAGCAAATCGTCGCTGCCGCCGTCGATCTCGAATTTGACAGGATCGGCTTTGTTTTCACCGTACATGTCAGGTGTGTATTCAAGCTGAAACTTTTTGCCCTTTTCAACGATGTAATAGATATTTCCGTCGACTTCCTTGTCAGAATTCAGCGTGGAAGAACGAAGTCTCTTGTTTCTTTCATCATATACGCTGACGTCCGACATTTTTGAGTCGCCTTCGTAAAGGCTGAATTGGCTTTTATCAACCATCAATGGTTCTTTTCCTGTATTTTTAACGGAAACATTGATCTTTAGTATAAGTTCATTTTCGTGCAGGTTTGTTGATGAATCATCCGGAAGCGTATATTCGGAGCTTAGTATTTTAACTTCTGCATTATCTGCTTTTTTCGTATCTTCTTTCTCTCCGCTCGCACTTTTGCTGCCTCCGCAGGCTGTTGACACGACTGCTACAATCATCAAAAGCATCATTAGAAAAAACTTTTTACTTCGCATGGTCTGTCTCCTTTTTTATTATTATTTTTTCAATGTTATGTAAATGAAAAGAATGGGGTGGTTAGGGTAAAAAGGCCCTTCATCGGGACAAATCTTACTCAAGTCCCGGTCATTTCATTTATCTAACAGTGAAAATTTGATTATAATTCTTCCTTTTTCCTTAGTTTCTTTAAAAAAACAGAAACAACATCACTCATTTTAAGGTTTGAAGAATCAATAATAAATAGGTGTTAAATACTAATTTTGGTCAATGTTTTGCAAGATTAGGCATGTTTTCAAACTTTGGGTAGTATGAATAGACTAAAACTAATGACTTACAAAACGGTGCATTTAATTGAGATTGATCCATTTTCCACCTTAGCCATGACAAGGCAGAACAGGTGAAAAATATAAGTGTTTTGTTTAGAATCCGCCACTTTGTTGATGAATTTTGAAATTGGACTATGGTAGATAAAAAGTCCTGTTTTCGGGTTTTCTTAACCTGAGCTTAAAATTTAGTAGATCAATCGTCTCAGAAACGCCGGTTTTGATGGTTTAGGCTTCTCTATGGTCAGGGAGACGGAGACATGTATGAGGAATGCAGCCGGGGGCTCCGGCTGCATATTGTGGACCGGATGTTTACTTAATACCGATGATCATGGCGATAACAATTGCGGCGGCGCCGATGAAAATCCAGCCTGCGACCAGCTTCCAGACAAACTTGACCCAGCGTTCGTAAGTGACGCCTGCGATTGACAGCGAAGCCATCAGTACACCGGAGGTCGGGATGATGGAGTTGGTGATTCCGTCTCCGTATTGATACGCGAATACGGCAATCTGGCGTTCGAATCCCAATAAATCGGCCAGCGGCGCCATAAGCGGCATCGTTGTGGCTGCCTGTCCGCTTCCGGATGGAATAAATGTGTTGATCACGATTTGCACGGCGAACATGCCAATGGCGCTGATTTCGTTCGGAAGTGAGCTGATGGCTGAAGCAAGGCTATTGATGATCGTATCGATAATCTGTCCGTTTTCCAATACGATGACAATGGCACGGGCGAAGCCAACAATCAGCGCTCCGTATACAACCTGTTTCATACCGTCAACAAATGAATGGAAGGTGTTGTTGATGCCGAGTCCTCCCGCAAGGCCGGCGGCAAAGCCGATGATGAGAAAGCCGGCCGACAACTCGCTTAAAAACCACCCCCATTGAAATACACCGAACATATTGATGCCGAAGCCCAATGCTGTAATCAGCAGGACGAGGCCGTGTCTTCCGGTGAAGGAAAGATCAGCGTGTCCTGCGGCTGTCTCTTCATTCATCTCTGTTTCGCTTCCATACATCAAACCGGTATTTGGGTGCGCTTTGACTTTTTCAGCGTACCGCATGACATAAAAAATGGAGAAACCGAGCATGGCGGCATAAACGGCCAATCTATAACCGAGGGCGCTAAACACTGGGACTTCCGCAATTGTCTGTGCGATTCCGACTGTGAACGGGTTCAACATGCCGCCGGTGAACCCTGCAGCCGCGCCAAGGGAAATCATCGCCAGCCCGGTCATTGAATCATAGCCAAGCGCTCTTGCAACAGCGATGCCGATCGGAATAAAAATAATCGTCTCTTCAGATAAACCGATCGTTGCGCCTCCGATGGAAAAGACGAACATGGTGACGGGAATCAGGAGGAAACCGCGTCTCTTCAAGCGCTGCACGAGCACATGAACACCTGCACGAATCATCCCGGTCTGATGGATGATGCCGAAAGCTCCGCCTATTAAAAAGATGTAAAAAATAATACCCGCCGATTGAATCATGCCTTCCGGTATGGCTTTAAACATCTCGAAAAAACCGACCGGACCGGCGTCAGTTTGTGTGTAGCTCCCTTGTACGATAACCGTTCGGCCGTCTTCTTCAACCCGCTCAAATTCTCCTGATGGAATGAAGTATGAAGCCAGTGCAGCTAAAATGATAATGAAAAAAATCAAAGCATAAGTATGAGGGAAGTGCAGTTTTATTTTCTGGGGGGTGCCATTGCTCATTCCGTTCGTCTCCTTTATAATGTATTAATATTCATAGAATTATATATTTAATCATTTTGAGGATATGAGCTTTACTTTGTCAACCCTGGAAAAGAACTTCCGGTAATGGAGAAGGGAGAACCGTTATGAAAAAACAAATTGAGAAAGAGATCGAACATATTCGTGAAGAGCTGCTGCATATCAGCCAGTATATAGGCAATCACCCTGAACTGGGACATGAAGAATTCAAAGCTTCAAAGATTCTGTCCGAGGAGCTGAAAAAACACGGTTTTCAGGTGGAGTTAGGAACATGCGGCCTTGCGACGGCGTTTACGGCCGAATTTGACAGCGGCCGTCCCGGCCCTGCCATCGGGTTTATGGCTGAATATGATGCATTACCTGACCTTGGCCATGCCTGCGGGCACAATTTGATCGGCACGATGGCGGTCGGCGCCGCGATCGGCGTCAGCAAAGTCATCGCATCATGCGGAGGGAAAGTGTATGTTTACGGAACGCCTGCGGAAGAAACGAAAGGCGGAAAAGTAACCATGGCCGAACAAGGGGTTTTTGATCACTTGGACGCCGCTATGATGGTTCATCCGTATTGCAGGCATGAAAAAAGCGGAACATCGCTGGCGATGGATGCGATTCAATTCGAATTCTTCGGAAAGGCCTCGCATGCGGCGGGAGCGCCTCACGAAGGAATCAATGCGCTCGATGCCGTCATTCAGACATTCAACGGCATTAATGCGCTCAGACAGCATATTCTCCCTGATGCCCGGATTCACGGGATTATTCCGGAGGGAGGGAAAGCGGCAAATGTTGTGCCGGATTATGCGGTTGCCCAGTTTTATGTCAGAGGAACAGAACGTGCTTATGTCAATGAACTGCTCGATAAAGTAAAAAATTGTGCAAAAGCAGCCGCACTTGCGACTGGAGCCCGACTTAAGAGCTCTTTTTACGAGCTGTCTTACGATGATTTGAAAACAAATGAAACGCTGTCAGACGCCTTTACACAAAACATGATCGAGTTGGGCGTCGATCCCGATTCGATTCATGAAAAAGCGGACGGAGGAGGTTCAGTTGATATGGGGAATGTCAGCCAGATCGCACCTTCCATTCATCCTTATGTACAAATTTGCGATGAACCGTACGCGTGCCACACACCCGAGTTTCGGGAGGCAGCCATGAGCAGCCAAGGGTTCGAAGGCTTAATGCTCGGCGCAAAATCTATGGCATTCACGGCCTATGATGTGCTCACCAATGAAGAGCTGCTGAGAAAAATAAAGGAAGAATTCAGCTTTTTAAAACAATAGAAGGTCTGAAGAGGGAAACGAGGTTTCCCTTTTTTTAATGCAAAAAAACGCAGAAGAAAATCTAACATATAAATAGACAGCGTATAAATGCATTTTAAACTGGTATGAAAGAGAGGAGGAAAGAGAAAATACATATATAATTAGCGGACTTCGCAGCAGGGAGAGATCAAAACATGACGAAAAAACGAATGTTATTTATTGTGTTAGGCTTATTGCTTTTGATCAATGCCGGGTGCTCCGGTTCAAACGAATCTCGAAATGAAACAAAGGCCCGGGCGAAGACGGAAACTGCTTCTGTTAAGACTGCCCAAGGAAATGACCGTCTGCCCAACATAAGAATTTTGGCTACAGGGGGGACAATTGCCGGGGCGAATCAGTCCAAAACGTCGACGACCAATTATAAAGCGGGTGCAGTCGGGATTGATACGCTCATTGAAGCCGTTCCGGAAATGAAGGATATCGCGAATATCAGCGGAGAACAAGTGGCAAACATCGGAAGCCAGAATATGACCAATAAAACGCTCCTGAAATTGAGCAAACGCGCAGCGAAGCTTTTAGCTTCAGATGATGTCGATGGAATTGTCGTCACTCACGGAACGGACACCTTGGAAGAAACGGCTTATTTTTTAAATCTCGTCCTCAAAAGCGATAAACCCGTCGTTGTGGTCGGATCTATGCGGCCTTCCACAGCGATTGGAGCCGACGGGCCTGCCAACTTGTACAATGCTGTAAAGGTCGCTGCGAGCAAGGAAGCTTACGGGAAAGGAACCATGGTGGTGCTGAATGACCGGATTGCTGCGGCAAGATATGTGACGAAAACCCATACGACAGCTCCTGACACTTTCAAGTCGGAAGAAATGGGGTACCTCGGCAATATTGCCGACGGCATCTATTTTCATAATGACATCACAAAAAAGCATACGAAAGATACCGATTTTAATATTTCCAAGATCAATCTGCTTCCTCAAGTCGACATCATATACGGGTATCAAAACGACGGGCGCTATCTGTTTGACGCTGCAATCAAGGCGGGAGCGAAAGGCATTATCTATGCGGGAAGCGGAAACGGTTCAGTCTCTGACGAGGCGAAAAAAGGGGCAGTCGCAGCGGTGAAAAAAGGGGCGGCAGTCGTGCGTTCTACACGCACCGGCAGCGGGGTTGTCACGCCCAATCCTGATCTTGAAAAGGAAAACATATTGGCTTCCAACTCTTTGAACCCGCAGAAAGCCCGGATTTTGCTGATGCTGGCGCTGACCAAAACAGATGATCCGAAAAAGATCCAGTCCTATTTTGATGAATATTGACGAGAATCCGCCGGGGAGCCCGGCGGATTTTTTAAAGATCGAGCGCTAAGCGAACCATATCGATGCAGCGCATGCCGTTTTCGTATATCGGTTTCTCGTAATGCCTCAAGAAAAAGTCGCGGTCGATGCCGGTGATTCTAAATCCGCATTTTTGATAGAGCGCAAGCTGGCCGATGCTTGAATTCCCGGTTCCGATTTCAATTGTCTTAAATCCTTGTGATTTTGCCGTTTCAATCGCATGCATAACCAATTGTCTGCCGATTCCTTTTCCCTGCAGATCTTCTTTGACGGCGATATTGACGAGCTCTGCTGTTTCTGGTCTCGTCGGCAGCAGCACATAGACACCTACAATCCGGCGGTCGATTTCTGCTGTATAGCATTGTCCCCGTTTGAGATAATCGATAACCAGTTTTTCGGAAGGGTCTGCCGTCAACAGTAAATCAAGCGGCGGCTCATGTTCTGGGTGTAACCTTCGAATATTCATTTCACTCATCTCCTTTTTGATCTAAACTGAAAACATTGAAATCCTCAAAAGGCTCATGCACAATAGTAAACACAAGCGAACAGTAAAGTGAGGTACTGATATGAATATATCTGACTATATGAAGCATGACGCAGTTGCTTTATCTAAGCTTATCAAACATGGGGAAGTAACGGTGAACGAATTAATCGATGCTGCTTTTTCCCGCCTTGAAGAAGTCAATCCAGAACTGAATGCGGTCGTTCGGACGAGAAAAGAACAAGTCAAACATGAATGCAGACAGCTCGATATCAGACAGCAGCCGTTTGCCGGGGTGCCGATCCTTTTAAAGGACATTTCCCAAGCGTTGAAAGGGGAGCCTCTTACAGCCGGCGCCAAGCTGCTTTCATCTTATCAACCAAAGCGCGATTCGAATTTCGTTGCTAAATTGCGCGGCGCCGGCTTTTTATTTCTCGGCCAAACGAATACGCCCGAATACGGATTGAAAAATATTTCTGAGCCTGAATTATACGGACCGTCGCGAAATCCCTGGAACACCGATTATTCACCCGGCGGTTCAAGCGGCGGTTCCGCTGCAGCGGTGGCGGCCGGAATCGTTCCCCTTGCAGGGGCTAGTGACGGGGGAGGCTCCATTAGGATCCCCGCTTCATTTACCGGGCTATTCGGTTTGAAGCCGACCCGGGGCAGAACGCCTGTAGGACCGGGCGTCGGGCGGCAATGGCAGGGAGCATCGATCGATTTTGCGCTGTCCCGTACGGTCAGGGACAGCGCTGCGCTCCTTGATATCCTGCAAACCGTTCAGCCTGAAGCCGCTTTTCAAACGCCTTTATTTCCGGGCCATTATGAAGAGGATATGAAAAAAGGGCTGGAGCGCCCGTTGAATATCGCATTTTCTGTAGAATCACCCGTCGGAACGCCTGTCAGTGATGAAGCCAAACAAGCCGTCCACCGTACCGTTAAATGGCTGGAAGCGCAGGGACACCGCGTCGAAGAGCAGGCGAACGGCGTTGATGGACTCCGGTTAATGGAGAACTACTACTTAATGAACAGCGGCGAAATTTCCGCGATGATTCTGGGAATGGAAAAAACGCTTGGAAGAGCGATCACTGTTCAGGATGTTGAAATTGTCACATGGGTGCTTAATGAAGCAGGCAAAAAAGTGTCGGCAGCCGAATTTACGGCAAGCCTTGCTTCCTGGGATCAAGCAGCTGCACAAATGGCGGCGTTTCATGAGACCTATGATCTGTATGTGACCCCTGCAACGGCTTACCCCGCTCCAAAGGTCGGCGAGCTTACTCATACCGAAAAAGAAGCCGAAGCGCTCCTGAAAGTGAGTGAGCTGGAAAAAAATGAGCAGCAGTCGTTGATTTATCAAATGTTTTTGAAAAGCTTGACATATACACCATTCACACAGCTTGCCAACTTAACCGGACAGCCTGCGATGAGCGTCCCGGTCCACCTCACAAATGAAGGTTTACCGCTCGGCGTTCAAGTGACGGCACCGAAAGGAAAGGAACATTGGCTGCTTCGCACCGCACATTTATTAGAGCAATCAGACTTATGGATCGGAATGAAAGGCAATCCGATGTTCGGCAGTCTGTAACCGCATAAAAGAAGACCGGCTGTTAATCAGGCCGGCCTTCTTTTGGATCATACAGTTTTTCGAGCTCGTCAACCAATGTTCCGACATACGCAACTGCCTGGCGTATCGGTTGATCCGTCGACATGTCAACACCCGCGTGTTTCAACAGGTCCAGCGGTTTCATTGTACCGCCTGTTTTTAAAACGTTCAGCCATCTCTCGACGGCAGGGCGGCCTTCTTCTTTAATTTGCTGCGAGACGATCGTCGATGCTGTCAGCCCGGCTGAATAGGTGTAAGGGTATAACCCCATGTAGTAGTGCGGCTGACGCATCCATGTTAAACCTGCCCCTTCATCAAGCTTCACTCCGTTGCCCCAGAATTCGGACAGCACGGCGGTGGTTTGTTCAGACAGTACGGAAGCGGTAAGTGCGCACCCTTGTTCGGCGAGTTCGTAGACTCTCCGCTGGTATTCCCCTTCAAGCAGATGGGTGACAAAATTGTGGTAATACGTGCCCATCAATTGGTTGATGACCCAGCGCTTCATTTTCGGGTCATTTGTTTTGGAAAACAAATGCTGGGCGAGAAGCATTTCGTTCATTGTAGAAGGCGCTTCGATGAAATATAGAGACGGTCTGACATTCATGATGCGCTGCTTGCGGTTTGCCAAGTAGAAATGACCGGCATGACCGAGTTCATGGGCAAGGGTAAAGGCGTCCCGCATCGTATCCGTCCATGTCATCAAAATGAAGGGATGCACTCCGTACGGACTTGAACAAAACGCACCCGTGGATTTGCCGATGTTGTCAGCGAGATCAACCCACCGCTCAGTCAATGCGGTTTCCATGACTTCCGCGTACTCGGGTCCCATCACTTGTAAAGCGTCCAAGATCATCCGGCCGGCCTGTTCGTAAGTCGTCTTTGGACTGAAGTCGTGATCAAGCGGAGCCTGCAAATCGCAGAAGCGCATGTCGTCGAGGTCTAATACGCGTTTTTTCAAGGCGGCATACTTGCGCATATGAGGTGCAAGTTCGTTTTTAATCACATCAAGCTGGTTGTGGTACATTTCGAGCGTGACGCTTTGCGGCTGAAGAAGCATATCGGTGGCGGATTGATATCCGCGAAGCCTTGACATGCCGACCTGTTTTTTGACTTCTGTTTCATAGACGGCGGCGATGGTATTTTTGTATGTTTGCAGGGTATTTGTAAAGGAGTCAAAGGCGGTTCTGCGAATATGCGTATCAGGAGAGAACATGTATTTTCCTTCATATAACGCGAACGAATTGGCCAACTCATTGCCGTTCCGGTCCTGAATCGGTGAAAATTGCATATCTGCAAGCTTCGCCATCCCGAAAATTTTGTACGGTGCATCATGCACTTCGCCTAAAACGGCTAACGCTTCCTCTGTTTCGGGAGCAAGCTTATACGGCTTGCGCTCCATTATCTCGGACAGCATTTTGCTGAAAGGCTCCAGTCCTTTCTCATTTTTTATGTACGTCTCCACTTGATTTTCGGGGAATTCGAGAATTTCCGATTGGATAAATGAAAGCCCGGCGTTTAGTTTTGCTTGAAGTGCGGCCATCCTTGAAGCGTCGGCTTGGTTGACGGGGTTTGTCAAATCTTCGGACTTTCTGAGGTGAGTATAGGCGGCGGCCCGGACTAGGCGCTCTAGCAGTTTCTCCTGCAGCATTAAACAATCGAGCAACACGTCAGCTCCTTCGTGAAGCCTTCCTTTAAATGAGCCGATGGATACGAGATCTTCCTCAATTTTCACAAGTGCGTCTTCCCAAGCTTCATAAGAAGAAAATAAATCAGTAAGATTCCAAGTCAGTTCCTGCGGCACCTCAGAGCGCTTCGGTCTTTTTTCTGCCACTTTTTCCAATGTACAGCCTCCCCTTGAAAATATTTCGTGTTTCTAATTAATTATATAAAAGACGGCAGCAGAATGAAATAAAAAACGACGGTTTCTAATGAAACCGTCGTAAATCATCCATTATTGAGCATTGCGGTTTCGTCCGCCCATACTTCTCATGACAAGACTGACGATGAAAATCAAAATGATCGCACCGATCAGAGCCGGAATGATATTAAATCCACCGATCATCGGACCCCAGCGTCCCAAAATCATGGAGCCGAGCCATGAACCGATAAATCCTGCGATAATATTTCCAATGATTCCTCCGGGTACATCACGTCTGATAATGAGGCCGGCCAGCCAGCCTAAAATTCCGCCGATGATCAATGACCAAATAAATCCAAACATTGAACAAAACCTCCTTGTTTTTTAGACATTTTCAGCCTTATACCTATCTTTTGGAATTCGTGAATAAATATACAAATTTTCTCTAAATGAAACCATTCGGGCGAACAAACGTATGGAATACGGACACCTGGAACAGGCATAAGACGCTTAAATCAAGAGAGGAGAGTAAAATGAGACAGCCTATAAAGGAATTAAAAGGCTTTCGGGCATTTGCCCTGGAAAAAATGAAGGAGTGGAACGTTCCCGGAGCCGCTGTTGCAGTCATTAAGGAAGACGAGATCATCATGGCGGAAGGGTTTGGATTCAGGGATAAAGAACGGAAATTAAAAGTGAACCCGGAAACGGTATTTGCGATCGGTTCCGCTTCCAAGGCATTTACAACGGCGGCGATGGCGGTTTTGGCTGATGAAGGGAAAATGGAATGGGACAAGCCGGTAAGGGAATACCTCCCGGAGTTTAAGATGTATGATCCGGTGGCAACCGAACGGATGACTCCCCGTGATCTGGCGTGCCATCGTTCGGGCCTCCCAAGACACGAAATGATGTGGTACAATTCCTCCTTTTCAAGGGAAGAGCTTTTCAGACGGCTCCGCTACCTTGAGCCGAATCTGGATTTTCGATCAAAATGGCAGTATCAGAACCTGATGTACATGACGGCCGGTTATCTTGCAGGAAGAATAGCGGGAACGACATGGGAGGAGTTTGTTCATGAGCGGATTTTCAAACCCTTGCATATGACATCCAGCAGCTTCTCGGTCGAAGATATGCAAAAGCTTTCCGATTTTGCCTTTCCATATCAAGAGAAAAACGGAACAGTTGAAAAAATTCCTTTTCGCAATATCGATGTGATCGGGCCGGCTGGATCGATCAATTCCAATGCCTTGGATATGGCAAATTGGGTGCTGCTTCAGCTTGGCAGCGACAAATTCAGCGGTGTTCTATCAGAGGGAAGCCTTCATGAGCTGCATACGCCTTGCATTTCCTGCGACTCCATTCTTAAAGCGAAGGAACTCCCTGTCTGCAGCTATGGGCTCGGCTGGTTTGTTGAACCGTACCGTGGCCGTCATATGATTCATCATGGCGGAAATATTGACGGTTTTTCATCGCTTGTTGCTTTCATGCCTTATGAAAAAATCGGGATTGCCATTTTGACAAATATGAACGGCAGCTTTCTCCCAAATGTTCTGGCGTACAATATTTTTGACCGCTTGCTTGGATTGGAAGAGATCGATTGGAACGGCCGGCTGAAAGGCGAAGCGGAAAAAATAATGAAAGCGGCTTTAGGGGTGGATCGAACCGCGGATCTTACCAAAATTGAAGGAACGAAGCCTTCTCATGACCTGAAGGACTACACAGGTGTATACGAGCACCCCGGCTACGGTGAAATCAAAATAGAGTGTAAAGACGGTATGTTACAGGCGCTCTTCAATTCGTTTGTGATGCCTTTGAAGCATTATCATTACAATATATTCGAGATGAAAATGCCGCTCACGGAGATGGCGATGCTCTCATCTTTCAGCGCTGATATACACGGACATATCAGCCGCCTTTCCGTACCGTTTGAAATGGCGGAAGGCGCTGGAGAAATCGAATTTGTCAGGAAGCCGGATCAGCGGTTGTACGATCCTGAATTTCTTGCTTCTTTAACGGGCGAATATGCATTGGAAGCCGGAACAGATGTCGTTGTGTCTTTCAGAAACAACCGGACGCTCTGGGTTTCATTGCCCGGTCAGCCTGATTACGAACTTGAGCCTTACCGTGAGTTGACATTTCAAATCAAAAACCTGCCGGGTTTCAGCGTCCGGTTCGAAGCCGGCGATTCCGGACAGGTAACAGGTTTGCGCTTCATCCAGCCGAATGGAGAATTTCCTGCTGTCCGGAAATAGCAGCAGAAGACATATTTCGATTTATTTCCCGAGAAATATACCAAGTGTGAGCCGCCTAGTCACTCCTGGACGGCTTCCAGCAGTAAATCCGCCAGATGAACAGCTCTCACTTGGTTTGTAAGCCCAGCTCGTTCAATGCCGAGCTTCATTTGCAGCAGACATCCGGGATTAGCTGTAACGATCGTAGCGGCCCGGGTCGCTGCTGCTGCTTCCATTTTTGTATCGAGAATTTTCATCGACATTTCGGATTCGACAATGTTATAAATACCGGCTGATCCACAGCAGCTTTCGGCATTTTTCATTTCCTTGAATTCAATGCCGTTGATGCTGCGAATAAGGTATCTCGGCTCAGCGGAGGTGTTCATGACATTTCGCAAATGGCACGAATCTTGGTAGGTGACGATTTGCTGCGGCAGTTCAAGGGATCGCTGATCAAAGTTCAGCTCCAACAGGACGGAAGAAAAGTCTTTCAGTTTCCCTGTAAAAACCGCTGCCCGTTTCCGCCATTCAGAGTCATCTTTCAGGAGATGATCATATTCCTTTAAAAATGCTCCGCATCCCCCTGCATTTGTCACGATAAAGTCCGCGTTTGAATCCTCGAATGCCTGAATATTTCGTTTTGCGAGCAGGACGGCCTCAGACTTTTCGCCGCTGTGTCCGTGGAGGGCACCACAGCAGGTCTGCTGTTCGGGAATGATGATCTCGCAGCCGGCCAGCCGCAGCAGCTCGATGGTTGCCATATTCGTATCTAAAAACAACGTATCCATGAGGCAGCCCGAGAAAAAGGCGGCCCGTTTTTTTCTCTCTCCGATCGCAGGGAGCAGGTGCGGCCGTTTTTTCAGCTGTTTCATATCGGGAACTTTCGGCAAAACAGCCTCCATTTTCGCGAGATGGTCCGGCAAAAGACGAAGTAAGCCCGATTTGCGAATCACATTTTGCATGCCGGAACGCTGATACACGCCGAGTATTCCAGTCAGCGCCCTGATTCTGTTTTGGTGGGGGAAAAGCCCTTTGAATACCGCGCGGCGAAGCACTTTAACCGGAAGGGTGTGTTTTTTGTTCTGCTGAATAATATCCCTCGCTTCTTCAAGCAAGCGCCCGTAGTTTACGCCTGAAGGACATACAGGTTCACACGCCCGGCAGCCGAGGCAAAGCTCCAGTGACCGTTCGACATCCTCATCAGGCTCAATCGCCCCATCGACGACCGCTTTCATGAGCGCGATGCGTCCGCGCGGTGAATGGCTTTCCTGAAAACCGGATTCGATATAGGTGGGGCATGACGGCAGACAAAAGCCGCAGCGCATGCAATTCAGCAGCTCTTCCTCGTCCATTCTTTTTTTAAACTGCTGTTCAATGACCTTTCTTTCGTTAGCTGTCGTCATTTTGTCACCACCACCCGCTTGCGGGAGTCTTTCGCAAATATCTTCCCGGGATTCATGATGCTGTTAGGATCCAGCGCCTGTTTTACCGCCTTCATGGCGGCGATTCCCGCTTTGCCCAGCTTCAGTTCCAGATAAGGAGCTTTCATTTCGCCGACCCCATGTTCTCCGGTGATTGTTCCTCCCAGCTCAACCGCTTTTTTAAAGATGTCTTCAAAAGCCTGTTCGACCCGTTTCATTTCTTCACTGTTTCTGACATCTGTCGTACAGGTCGGATGAAGGTTGCCGTCGCCTGCGTGCCCGAATGTACAAATCGATATTTTGTGCTTTTCGGCGATCGTATTAATTGCTTTTACCATTTCGGCAATTTCAGAGCGCGGTACCGTGGCATCCTCCAGAATGGTCGTCGGCTTTAAACGGGCTAAAGCGGAAAGTGCGGTGCGGCGGGCCTCCCGAAGATTTTCCGCTTCAGCTTCTGTTTGCGCGGTTTGAACGGACACAGCATTTCCTTTTGTGCAAATCTCTTCAATCAGGGCAATGTCACGGCGGACTGCTTCCTCGGTGCCGTCCTGTTCGATCAGGAGAACCGCTTTGGCATGGACGGGAAGGCCGATTTTCGCGAAGTCTTCGATCACCTGAATCGTGGGCTGATCGAGAAATTCGAGCGTCGTCGGAATGATTTTGTGTGCGATGATATTTGAAACCGTTTGGGCTGCAGAGTCGATATCTTGATAGAGGGCGAGGACGGTTTTTTTTGTTTCGGGTGCCGGGATGAGTTTCAATGTTGCTTCAGTAATGATGCCGAGCGTTCCTTCAGAACCGACGAAAAGACGCGTCAAATCATAGCCGGCAACGTCTTTGGCGAGTTTGCCGCCAGTGCGGATGATATCCCCGTTTGCGAGAACGACTTCAAGCGCCATGACATAATCGCGTGTCACTCCGTATTTCAGCCCGCGGAGGCCGCCCGAGTTTTCATTGATGTTGCCGCCGATTGTCGAGATTTTCATCGAGCTCGGATCGGGCGGATAATATAATCCCTTTTCTTCAGCGGCGTGAATTAAATCAAGCGTGATCACGCCGGGCTGAACGGTTATCGTTAAGTTTTCTTCATCGATTTCTAAAATTCGATTCATATGCTTAAACAGGAGGACAATTCCTCCTTCAGTCGGGCATGTGCCGGCGCAAAGATTTGTACCTGAACCTCTCGGCACAATCGGAATGCGGTGCGTGTTGCAGATTTTCACGATTTGCGATACTTCTTCTGTGCTGCGCGGGGCTATGACCGCGTCAGGCATCGATTGAAACTGGGGTGTCGCATCATAAGAATAGACGAGCCGTCCGGCGTTCGAATCGTCATAATTGACAGAGCCGACAATTTCAATCAACTGGGATTTCACTTGTGAGGAAATCATGTATGATCACATCCTTTACCAATTATTATACAAAAACAAACGCTTTCAAAAAATCATTCTTTTAAACTTCAAAAAAAAGAACCCGTTTTCAAAGAAAACGCGGTTCTTTGCAGGAGGCATCAGGTTGCAAGGCTGATTGCCTGATTCAGCACTTTTGCACCGTCCATCATTCCATAAGCCATTTGATCAATGACGGCCACGGGCGTATGATAAGGCTCGGCACGCTCTGTCATTTGCCCTTTTAAATACCGGACCTGCGGACCAATCAGTATCACATCAATTTCATCCAGATGACTTGGCAAATCTGCCTCCGCATATGCATTAATTTCGGCCTTCAATGAACGGTTTTTCGCTTCTTCCCTCATTTTTTTGACCAGTATACTCGTAGACATTCCAGCTGAACATACAAGTGCGATCTTCATTTTTCTCTTCCTTTCTGAAGCTCTTGATATAAATGAATCAATTCTTTCGCCAAATCTTTTACAGTCATGGCTGTCATTAAATGGTCCTGCGCATGGATTAATAATAGATTGGGTGAAAGGCCTTCGCCTTGTGCTTCTTTTTGCAGAAGGCGGGTTTGTGCCTGATGAGCTTGGCTCAGCTCCGATTCTGCTTCTTGTATTTTTTGATATCCGGTTTCCCATTCGTGTTGTTTCACAAGCTGCAATGCTTCCATTGCAGAAGAACGCGCATTTCCGGCGTGAAGAATGATTTCAAATGAGACCTGTTCCAATTGTAGTGTATCTGCCATAACATTCACTCCTTACTTATTCGTTTTCTGTCTGGTGCAAGGCGGAACGTTCTGCTGCTTTTATAAACGGGAGGTAGAGCAGGGTGGCCAGCACCAGGTTGAAGATTTGCAATAAGACTCCCCGGACTGATCCTCCGGTGACGAGATACCCGCTGACAATCGGCGGCGTTGTCCACGGAAGGATCGCGACAGTTTTCGGGACGAGACCGGAAGCCAAAGCGACATATGACGTAATCGTTAAAATTAATGGAATCAAGATAAACGGAATGAACATGATCGGGTTTAATACAATAGGAAGTCCGAACAGAACGGGCTCATTGATGTTAAAAAGGCCGGGTGCGAGAGACACCTTCCCGATCGTTTTGTAGTGCTTCGATTTCACGGCAATTAAAATGCCGGCAAGCAGAGCCAATGTCGTTCCCGATCCCCCCATAAATACGTAAGAATCGAAGAAAGGCTTTGTCACAATATACGGCACTTCAAAAGCGCTCATTCCTTGCGAGAATAAGTGTTGATTTTCCTGAATAAGCGGGAGGTAGACGGATTCCATGATCGGCCCGAGGATATTTGTTCCATGCAATCCAAAGAACCAGAGCAAATGATTCAAGAAAGTGAAAATCAAGGCTGACCCAACCGTGTTGGAAAGACCTTGAAGCGGCTCTTGAATCGTGCTGAAAACAAGCTCATGGATGCTTTGTCCCGAATAATGAACAATCAGAGCATTACATAGCCCGGCAGTGGATAAGATGACGGCAGCCGGCAATAGAGCATTCAAGGATTTTGTGACGCCGTCAGGCACTCCTTCAGGCATTTTGATTTTCCATTTCTCATTTTGTGAAAACAGCCGGAAGACTTCCGTCGACAGCAAAGCCACGATTAAGCCGACGAACAGGCCTTGTGCTCCCAGCCAAGTCATTGAAAAGCCAAAGTCTTCAGTGGTCGGCGTAAGCACGGCGAATGCGCCAATCCCGATTAATGCGGCAGACAGGCCATCTGTGTGATAGGACTCGGCCAGCTTAAAGCTGACAGCCGCAACGGCTAAAAGGCTCAACAGAGCAAAAGAGCCATTCCATATCGCCCCGCCGACAGCAGTCCATCCCTCTCCGAACAGGCCGGTCATAAAGTTTTGAAACGCCGGTATTGGAAAATTATTAACCAGGATGGCGAGGGAACCGATGATAATAAGAGGCATAATGGCGATGAATCCGTCGCGTATTGCAATCAGGTGTCTTTGGGAACCGATCTTTCCGGCGATCGGCATGATGTTTGCTTCGATGAATGCCATCATTTTATTTTGTTTCATGTTCACAGACCTCCTCAAAAAATTGCGGGAGGTAACGTTTATGCGCCTCGAGCATTTCATCCAGTACCTTTTGAGCTTTGTGATCAGAGGAGACCAACGGATTGGTGATCATGGCTGAATATGCCGTATTGTAGTCGCCGGTGACCGCAGCTTCAATCACTAATTGTTCAAATTTTTTCATCAGGCAGATCGGCCCGCAAATGGCAGCAGGCAGTTTTCCGACGGTCAGAGGAATCGGTCCGCTTTTTGTAATGACACTGTTGACTTCGATCACCGCATCATCGGGAAGGTCTGGTATGCTTCCTTTATTCAGTGTGTTCACGGTCTGAATATCCATTGAATGATGATAAAGCGAGTTCATTAATGAGCAGGCTGATTCACTATAGTAAGCCCCGCCGCGGCCTTCCAGTTCTTTAGGCTTCTCATGGATCTCGGCGTCTTTGTATTTCTCAAACAGCTGCCGCTCCACTTCCATGACGGTTTCCGCTCGTGTTCCGTTGTTATTGTACGCTTCGATATCTTTTGCGAGCGCATCTTCATGTTGATAATAGTACTGATGGTACGGGCTCGGAAGCATACGTAAAGACCGCAGAAATTGGCGATTCCACGGCAACGCCGCAATATTGGAGGGCGAGTAGCCGAGGTGATCATTCAACAGATGCTCAATCGTCTCTTCCGTCCGGTCGATGCCGTCGATCCATACCCTTTTTCCGAAAACAAAATGGTTGAGGCCTGCGAATTCAATCATGACGCGGTTCACATCCACGCCGAATATTTCTGCAATGCTATTTTTCATGTTGTAAGGAATATTGCATACCCCGACGACCTTTTGATGAGGTCCGTGCTTCAGCAAAGCTTCCGTCACGATGCCGGCCGGATTGGTAAAGTTGATCAGCCATGCTTCGGGACAAATCTTTTGGATATCGCGAGCGATATCCAGCATGACAGGAATTGTGCGGAAAGCTTTAAACATACCGCCGGCTCCGTTTGTTTCCTGCCCGATTAGGCCGTGGCTGAGCGGAATTTTTTCGTCTAAAGCTCTCGCCTTCAGTCCGCCGACTCTGATTTGAACCGTGACGAAATCGGCACCTTGCAACGCTTCTGCCCGATCTATTGTATGGCTCAGTTCGATGGGAACCCCCGCATGCCTGATCATTCGCTTCGCGAGTTCTGAGACGATGCGAAGTTTTTCTTTGCCCTCCTCGATATCAACAAGTGCAATCTCATTCACCGGAAATTGATGCTGCCGTTTGATGATGCCTTCAATAATTTCCGGTGTGTAGCTGGACCCTCCGCCTATAACAACTACTTTCAGCGCCATAATCCCCCTCCTTCATTCTCTTTATATGAAAGCGCTTCACACAATTGAAACTTAACATGTCATAACAAATTTGTCCATACATATTTGTTATGACAAATTGTTTTTTTTAGGAACCTTTTGTGTTATTCTATAATTACGAACACACCCCAAAGGAGAACATGTATGGCGAAACAACCACAGCTCCACAGTCAAATTAAACAAGATATTGTAGATAAGATTGAAAGCGGTTATTATCCGCCTGGCAGCCTGCTGCCGACGGAGTCCGAGTTTTGCAAACTGTATGATGTCAGCCGGACGACGCTGCGGACCGCGCTGAATCATTTGCTTATGGAAGGGGCCATTTACCGAAAGCAGGGAAAAGGGACATTTGTCGCCAAAGGAAAAGTAAAGCAGATCTTGAGCTCCAGCAGCCTCCGTTATGCAGAGCAATTGAAGGCTCAAGGCTTTAAACCGAAAATCAAAGTTGTTGATTTGCAAAAAATAAAGCCGTCTGAAAAAATCCAAACCCTCCTCGGAATCGACGCTGAACAAATGGTCTATCAAATCAAAAGAATCCGCTATGCGGACGATGAAGAAATCCAGTTTGAAACAGCCTATATCAGAACGGATCTCGTCCCCGAAGTAACGGAAGAAATGGCGAATATTTCACTTTACCAGTGCATCAGCAGGCAAGGAAACAACATAAAAAGAACAGAGGAACAAATCAAAATTGTGATTTCTGATGAGGAGATTGCACAACATTTAAATATTACACAAGGCACACCTTGCTTCCAGATATCGACGCAAACATTTTTGGCGTCGGAAGAAGTCGTCGAGTATTCTATGGCCTATTTTCGCGGTGACCGTGTTGAGTTCTTCATTGAACGTGATTATGAACAAAGGGGGAATGAAAGGTGAAATCTCTAATCATAAATGCGGATGATTTTGGATTTTCAAGGGGAGTCAACCTTGGAATCATTGAAGCTTTCCAGCACGGGGTGCTCACATCGACTACGCTCATGGTCAATATGCAAGAAGCGGAGCATGCCGTCGAACTCGCACGGCAAAATCGTGAACTCGGAGTCGGCGTCCACTTGGCATTGACGGCCGGGCGCCCGATTCTCGGCGGACTGCATACGATAACGGATGAAGAAGGGAATTTTCGCAAGCTTTTGTACTACCAGGGTTTCTTCGACATTGACCTTGATGAAGTATACCGAGAGTGGAAAGCGCAAATAGAGAAAGCTTTGTCTTTCGGTTTAAATCCGACACATATCGACAGCCATCATCATATTCATACATACGGAAATCTCCCTGAGGTGTTTGTAAAGCTTGCGAAAGAGTATGACCTGCCATGCAGAAAGGTCAATCATGATCATCCTTCACTGTGGAAGGGTGTAAGGTCGAACGATGCTTTTGAGCTGAAAGTCGATCGATTGAAGGATCTTTCGAGCATCCTTCGTGATTATCAAGACGCAGCAGTGATTGAAGTGATGTGCCATCCGGCTTACGTCGATAAATGTCTGCTTGAAAAATCGTCTTTCCATTATCCTCGGGTATATGAACTTTCACTGCTGACGGAACCTTCTCTTAAATCGGCTTTGCAACAATGTCCGGATATTCGTCTTACGTCTTACGCTAGTCTATGAAGAGGCTAGAGGCGCCGCTTCTATTCCTTAAATGGAGTAGAAAGCGGCGGTTGTGTAGTCAATGTCTTCAAGTTGACAGTTCAGAAAATTCTGATTAATATAGATTTGTCATAACAAATTCAGCAACCCTTCGCCATTAAAAAGTCTTCTTTTATACGCAAATGTATAGACATCTATACGTGTTTCACCCTCAGCACAACCAGCTTTTCCAAACGAACACACCCGAAATTTTAATGAAATCATGATGTCAATCTCATTTATGTAAGCGTTTTCCCTTGTTGGCTTCTGTGCAGCTGCAGCTATTAGATGACAAGGAAAAATATAAAACAAACAAAAAAGGCGGTGAGGAATAGGAGATTTCTAGTTTCATGGTTTGTCAAAAAAATTGGATGAAAAGGAGATGAACATCGTGTTGGTCAACAAAAGCAAAAAGTTTTTCGTTTTTTCTTTCATTTTTGTCATGTTGCTGAGCTTGTCATTTGTAAATGGGGAAGTTGCAAAGGCCGATTCCGGAAAAAACTATAAAATCATCGGCTACTATCCATCATGGGGTGCTTACGGAAGGAATTTTCAAGTTTGGGATATGGACGTTTCAAAAGTCAGCCACATTAATTATGCTTTTGCTGATATTTGCTGGGAAGGAAGGCACGGGAACCCCGATCCGACAGGCCCCAATCCCCAAACATGGTCATGTCAGGATGAAAACGGAGTGATCGACGCGCCAAATGGAACAATCGTAATGGGCGATCCCTGGATTGACGCACAAAAGTCAAATCCCGGGGATGTCTGGGATGAACCGATCCGCGGCAACTTTAAACAATTGCTGAAGCTGAAAAAGAGCCACCCTCATTTGAAAACGTTCATATCGGTCGGCGGATGGACTTGGTCTAACCGCTTTTCAGATGTCGCGGCAGATCCTGTGGCAAGGGGGAATTTCGCCGCTTCGGCCGTTGAATTTTTAAGGAAATACGGGTTTGACGGGGTCGATCTTGACTGGGAATACCCGGTCAGCGGAGGATTGCCGGGGAATAGTACACGGCCGGAAGATAAAAGAAATTACACGCTGCTCCTGCAAGAGGTGCGTAAAAAACTTGATGCTGCAGAAGCAAAGGACGGCAAGGAATACTTGCTGACGATCGCATCCGGCGCAAGTCCGGAGTATGTGAGCAACACTGAGCTTGATAAAATTGCTCAAACCGTGGATTGGATTAACATCATGACCTATGACTTTAATGGCGGATGGCAAAGCATAAGCGCCCATAATGCGCCGCTGTTCTATGATCCAAAAGCAAAAGAAGCAGGCGTTCCAAATGCTGAGACCTACAACATTGAAAACACTGTGAAACGCTATAAGGAAGCCGGTGTCAAAGGGGACAAATTAGTGCTTGGAACACCGTTCTACGGAAGGGGCTGGAGCGGTTGTGAGTCCGGCGGCCACGGAGAATATCAGAAGTGCGGACCGGCGAAAGAAGGGACATGGGAAAATGGAGTATTCGACTTTTCAGATCTTGAAAAGAATTATGTAAATCAAAACGGCTATAAAAGGTATTGGAACGATCAAGCGAAAGTGCCGTTTTTGTATAACGCGGAAAATGGCAATTTCATCACTTATAATGATGAACAATCATTCGGCCACAAAACGGATTTTATTAAAGCAAACGGATTAAGCGGAGCGATGTTCTGGGATTTCAGCGGCGATTCCAATCGGACGCTTCTCAATAAATTGGCAGCCGATTTAGATTTTGCACCGGACGGAGGCAATCCGGAGCCGCCTTCATCGGCACCTGTGAATGTGCGTGTAACCGGAAAAACTGCTACAAGTGTCAACCTGGCTTGGGATGCGCCGAGCAGCGGAGCAAACATTACGGAATATGTCGTGTCATTTGAAAACCGGTCGATATCTGTAAAAGAAACATCAGCGGAAATCGGCAACTTGAAGCCGGGTATGGCCTACTCATTTACAGTTTCAGCAAAGGATGCCGATGGAGAACTCCATACCGGACCAACAGTAAAGGTCACGACGAATTCTGACCAGGCATGTTCATATGACGAATGGAAAGAGACGAACGCATACACGGGCGGAGAGCGGGTTGCATTTAATGGAAAAGTGTATGAAGCGAAATGGTGGACGAAAGGCGACCGGCCGGATCAATCCGGTGAATGGGGCGTATGGCGGCTGGTCGGAGGCTGCGAATAACAGAAAGTCAAATGGATAGAAAACGATAAAGAGAGATTTGGGAAAAAGCTTCTCACGTCTCTCTTTATGGACAAAGGAGTCTGAATAAACATGAAGATAGCCGCTTCATCTATTTTATCCTGTGTGCTGCTCCTTGCGCTTTTTATCCCGAACCGGCACATTTCTGCAGAGACTTCAAATGAACAACCGGACTGCCGTCCGGAAGGGCTTTGGGACTCAGGCGTTGAACATGTGCCGTACTGCGATGTATACGACCGGGACGGCCGTGAAAAGCTTGCCAATCAGTTAGACCGGAGAATCATCGGGTACTTTACAAGCTGGCGTACTGGAAAAGGCAATCAAGATCGTTATTTAGTAAATGATATCCCCTGGAAGTACTTGAGCCACATTAATTATGCGTTTGCCCACATCGGGGAAGATCATCGGATTTCAGTCGGAGATGAGACAGATGAGAACAACCCGTCCATCGGGATGACCTGGCCGGAGCATTCCGATGTAAAAATGGATCAAACCTTGCCGTATAAGGGGCATTTTAACCTTATCCATCAATATAAAGAGAAATACCCGAATGTAAAAGTTTTGGCGGCTGTCGGCGGTTGGGCCGAAACCGGCGGTTATGTTGACAGGGACGGGAAGCGGATTCCAAGCGGCGGCTTTTATTCGATGACAACGAATGGAGACGGATCTGTAAACCACAAGGGTATTCACACCTTTGCGGAGTCGGTCGTTGCGTTTCTCAGAAAATACGAGATCGATGGAATCGATATTGACTATGAGTACCCTACATCAATGCAGGATGCAGGAAATCCTGCAGATTGGAACATCGCCAATCCGCGGCGCAACGGGTTAAATAAAAGCTTTGAGGCATTGATGAAAATATTAAGAGAAAAGCTTGATCAAGCGTCCGCTGAAGATGGAAAGTACTACATGCTGACCATTGCAGCGCCATCATCGGCATATTTACTGAGAGGGATGGAAACGTTTAAGCCGCTTCGATATGTCGATTATGTCAATATCATGTCCTATGATCTTCATGGAGCCTGGAATGAGTTTGTCGGACCGAACGCTTCTTTATTCGATAACGGCGAAGATGCCGAACTCAAGCATTCCAACATATATACTACGCCGGAATACGAAGGGATCGGATATTTAAATACGGACTGGGCTTACCATTATTTTAGAGGAGCTATGGAATCGGGGCGAATCAATATCGGTGTTCCTTATTATACGAGAGGCTGGAAGAATGTGAACGGCGGAGTAAACGGGCTGTGGGGAACATCCAAAAGCGCAGATTGTCCTCAGGGACTCAGGCAATGCGGTGACGGAGCAACTGGAATCGATAATATTTGGCACGATAAAGATGAGCAGGGGAATGAAATTGGAGCAGGGGCAAACCCGATGTGGCACGCCAAAAACCTTGAAAAGGGCATTGCCGGTTCTTATCTGGAAAGGTATGGATTGAGCAAGGCTGATTTGACAGGCGCTTATCAAAGGCATTATGACGCGGGGCTGGCAGCGCCTTGGCTTTGGAATCCAGAAAAGAAAGTGTTTCTATCGACAGAGGATGAGGAATCGATCAAAACGAAGGCGGATTATGTCGTTGATAAAGGAATCGGGGGTGTCATGTTTTGGGATTTGAGCGGTGATTATGACTGGTATCCCGAACGAAACGGCAATAAAGGAGAATACGATATTGGCAATACTTTAACGAGCACGCTGTATCACAAATTCTCGGATACAACACCATACGATAACCGGCTCAGCACATCGCCTTTTCCTGATGAATCATTGGATGTAGACATAGAGCTGACGAACTTTCCATTAGGAGATCAAAATTACCCGATCCACCCGGTAATGAAGCTGATCAATAACAGCGATGTCACGATTACGGGAGGTTCTGTTATCGAATTTGATGTGCCGACATCCACTTCCCCTCGGTTTGGAAGCTGGAGCGGCGATCAAGTTGAAGTGATTGCTAAAGGGCATACGGGACCGAACATTGGCGGACTGACGGGAGATTTCCACCGCATCGGAGTGACTCTATCAAGCTGGAAAACGATTAAACCTGGTGAGGCGGCGGAGTTTCAGCTTGTTTATTATTTGCCGATCAGCGGCCCTTCAAATTTCACGATATCAATAGATGGAAAAAAGTACAGGCTTAAAGTGAAGTAAGTGTGCAGCCGTTAGATATAACAGCCCGTTCCAAAAGGAGGCGGGCTGTCTTCGTGTGTTATTGGGCGCTGTTTTTCCAGTTGCTCAAATTGTCAAACACTTCTTTTGTAATCCGGGTGCCTCTGTTGTACGAAGAGCCGCCGTATACTCCATTTGTGTGGACGGCAAGCGAGCATGGACCGCTGCAGTTCGTTCTTGAACTGCTTTGTTCGAATACCGGTGAACCGCTCTGGCCTCCGTACGTGTCCATTGCATACTGCAATTTATACGTTTCGGAGATGGCAATCGGTCCTGAATGCTGCCATTGTGTGCCTGTTGTTTTATCGCCTGGATAACCGCTGATAGTAACAGTTGTCCCGACAAGTGATGAAGTGGTGTACGAGTATCCGAAGTATCCGACAGTATTGCCGATTGGTTCGCTTAGTTCGATTGCACCGTAATCGTAATTGGTGTTACCGCTTCTCCATCCTGACGGAATAAAGTAGCGCGTCGATTTAACAGAGCCGTAAGGGTAGCTTGTCCCGTTCCGTCCCGGCGAAACAGTAGCTGTCCCGGCAAATGAACCGCTTGATGTGTCATAGATGCAATGTCCGGCTGTTGCGACGGTTTTCGGACCGATCATCCATCCGGTGCACGAACCGATGCTGCTTGAAATATGAACGATCGCTCTGTACGGATATGCGCTTGTGTTGGTCACCCTTGTCCGATCATCAGAACCAATCACCGATTTAATGCTGTAAGGAGCTTTGGCGGAGGACTCTTTTGCCGTTTTTTCCTTTGTTTCATTCACTTTGCCGGTGCCTGTAAATGCCTTTGAATACGAGCCGTATTGATCGCTTTTCATGTTTGGATCATAGGTAACCGATGTTTCCGCTTTGTATGAAGGATCGCTTGAAACAGGAGAATGAGGCGATGGTGCGGCTTGGGCCGGGTGGATACCTAAAGAATAAATAGAAATACCAATGAGACCTGTGATCAAACCTCGTTTAACACTCTTTTTACTAACCAAATCGTATCACTTCCTTATTTTGTTGTAAGTTCAAGTTAGATATTAACAAAATAATTCTGAATTTTCCATATGTTTAAAAAAGATCATACTAGAGGCATGTATTAACATTTTGTTTGATCATATTGATACCGGGTAATGTACATGAAGAAAAGAAATTGAGGGGGGTTTAAGTTGTACAGTGATTTAAAAGGAAAAACAGCAATTGTGACCGGTTCTTCAAAAGGTATAGGTAAGGCGGTTGCAGAACGGTTTGGAAAAGAAAAGATGAATGTGGTTGTCAATTATCACAGCGATCCCGGAGGCGCACGGGAAGCCGTCGACAATATTCAAGCAGCGGGCGGAAACGCCCTTGCGGTAGAAGCTGACGTGTCTTCTGAAGAGGATATAAAAAAGCTGATTAAATCAGCAGTTGAACATTTCGGCTCACTTGATGTCATGGTCAATAATTCAGGATTTAACGGCGCAGAAGCCCTCCCGCACGAACTTGAACTTGGTGAATGGCAGAAAGTGATCGACGTTAATTTAACCGGTACGTTTCTCGGCGCACGGGAAGCCTTAAGATATATGGCGGACCGCCACATGAAAGGGAGCATACTCAATATATCAAGCGTTCATCAGCAAATTCCGAGGCCGAAAAATGTTCATTACTCCGCTTCAAAAGGCGGAATGAAGCTTTTGACAGAAACGCTTGCCCTTGATTATGCGGACAAAGGAATCCGCGTCAATTCGATCGCGCCGGGAACGATCGCAACCGAAAGCAATGAAGACTTGGAGGGAAGCCACAAGTCGGCACAGCTGAAAAAGATACCGATGAACGAATTTGGCGAGCCTGAACAAGTGGCTTCCGCAGCGGCATGGCTTGTGTCGAAAGAAGCCGCCTATGTAACGGGCGCGACTTTGTTCGTTGACGGCGGTATGACGCTTTACCCGTCACAGCTGGAATAGCAAGTGCATTTTTCAGCTCCCGTTCTGCCTTTTTCGAATGGCGGAATGGGGGGTTTTTTATTGCGTCACCTTTTATATCCTGTTTTTGTATATAATAGTTAAAAAGATGAGTTTAATAGCTTTAATGCTATTACAACTTAACTAACAAGGAGATTATAATGCAAAACAATGTCGTTCACATTGCCTTCGGCGAATCTGCCGGCGGCAGTATTAACATGATGCTCAAACAGTCGGGAGGAACCCAGGAAAAGAGTCTGATCGTCATTCCTGAATTATTTTCCATCGGGCCGCTTCAAAACCTGGAAATTAAAGAAGGCAGGGTCAATCGTTATGAATGGTTGAAAACATATCTCAATGACCGATTTCACGAGCTTGGAGAGATATACAGCCGTTTTGAAGATGCGGTTTCTGCATTAAGCCGTATTCAGGAGCAAGCCTCCGTCTTTATGTGGACGGGCGATCATGCACACGAACAAACGGGCCTGAGATTTGTACATCATATCCTTCGGCAAATGAACCTGGCTGTTTTCCATCTGAATACGTCGAAGTACTTTCCCTATACCCGAAGTTCTGGTGAATTGAATGATGAAAAACTGAGATTCATTTATGAACAAGGGGATCAGTCGGCTTTGACAGCCGCTGAAAGACGGGGCCTTGCGGAGGAATGGACAGCGCTGTCTCAGCAGACAAGCGTGTTGCGAGTATGGGAAGACGGCAGAATTAAAAGCGTGAAAGAAGACTTTTATGATTCGTTCATCATCGGCAAGCTCGCACAGCTTCAAAAAAACCGTTCAACCAATACCTTTATCAACTGTCCCCGCCTGATCGGCGAAGTCATTGGCCATCTGAAGGAGAACATCGGAGATGAATTCATCGAGTACCGCATTTTAGAGCTGATCCGCAAAGGCATTTTTGAGATGGAAGGCGTACCAAAAGGAATGAGATATTTTAGCATAAGGTTAAAATCGCCATTTAAGTTCACCATTTAAATCCAATTATCTCAATTTTCATGAAACGATTAATGGTATATTTCGTATACATAAGGAGACGAAAATGAAAGAGAGGTAGACAGGATTTGGTTCGTGAACAGTTAAAACAAAAAGCGCAGTCCATCAGTAAGGTTCCCTCACATTATCAGCTCATGATCGAAGATTACGGAGAAAAGGACGAAAAAGAGAGGCCGGTTTTTTTCGTCTGGAAGGATATTGAAGAGCCGGATCAGGACATATCGGTAGAGTTAGATCATCACGGCCGCTTAATCAGTTTGACAAAAGAGTATGAACCGGCGGTCGAGGAATCTCTTCCAGAGGAAAGGCTGCTGAAAATCGCCCTTCAGTTTACAGAACAGCATTACCCGAGTGCGTCTCATGAATTTGTTTACCATGAAAAGAAGGAAACAGAACAATTCGTCCGTTTTACGTATGTTCAGACTGTCCTTGATCTTCCGCTGCCGCAAACAGGCTTTTACGTCAAGGTCGCCAAGAACGGAGAGGTGATGGAGTTTCGCTATAACGGTGGAACAAGCTCTTTCTCCATTCCAAAGCAGATCGCTGATAAGGAATCGGTGACAGCCGATTATCTTAAACATATTCAATTCGAATTGGCGGTCGAAAAAGTCCGCAGTGAGCTTTATGAAGGGGGAGATGATCGCCCGCATCTCATTTACGAAGCAGACTTGCCGTTTTTCAGCTATCCTGCCGATATCACGGGAAAATGCCATATGAAGCCTGCGGCGGATGAAGAGGAAGAGGAGGAAACATTGCCGCTCCCTTTGCTGCCTGAGGCTGACCGTCATGCTGATATCGATGACATGATCGGCTATACTCCTTCGATGCGGAAAATCCGTGAAACCGATATGGGAGAGTCAATTGGAACGGTATGGCGCCTGGGAAACGAACCTGAGCCGAGAGACCGGAGTATAGCCGGCTATTTCGAAACATGGAACAAAAATACGTTGAAAATCATGAAAGATAAAAAGTCAGGGAAGCTCAAAGGGGTAGCTTCTTTCATCAAATCAGAAGGACACCTTTCCTTGAGCGTGGAAGACTGCTTGAAACGGGCGCTGCAATTTTTGTACAAGCTTTATCCCGGCGCAGATCAGCTTTTTCGAATGCATCCGGCGGAAAATGACGGGGACAGGCAAAACGCTTTTTTTCAATTTGATCTTCAATACAAAGAGGTGCCGTTAAGGCTTGGCTCTGCCAATATCAGTATCAGTCGGACAACCGGCAGGGTCGTCGGTTATAACGGTCCGGAAATCGAGCCGGAAGCGCTGGCCGATCTGAGTCCTTCGCCATCTATTTCAGAGGAAGAAGCGAAAGCGGTTTTTGCAGCGGCATTTGATGTGAAGCTGCAATGGGAAAGGGATTACAGTCGGGAAAAGGATGACTTCTACAGGCTTATTTACCGGCCGGTCTACCCGTACTTTATCGATGCCCATGACGGAAAGGCGTTTATGAGCAAAAACATGTAATAAACGGCGGCTGGCTAAGGCACAAAGGCCCCCGGCCGCCGTCTCTTGTAAGATCAGGTGTCGTCCTCTGTCCCAGTGGAGATCGGATGGTCGGGGTAGCTGATCCAATCGCTCCAGCTGCCGGCATACAGCTTCACATTTTCAAATCCGGCTTCTTTCAGGCCGAGCACATTTGGGCAGGCTGATACGCCCGATCCGCAATAGACGACAATTTCACTGTCCGGGTCTAAAACAGCATAGTGCTGTCTGAGTTGTTCTTTGCTTTTCCATAATCCGCTTTCGGTCAGATTGCCTTTCCAAAAAAAGTTTTTGGCTCCGGGAATATGGCCGGCCCGGTGATCGAGTGGCTCGTTTTCCCCTGTGTATCGAGAAGGATCACGCGCATCAATCAGGATGGAGTTTTTTCTGCCGATTCGCTTCAGCACGTCTCCGGCATCAAGGAGTTCGTTTTCTCTGAGCGCCGGCTTAAACTCGCGCTGGATAGGACGGGGAACCTCGGCGGTCATCGCATAGCCCGATTTGATCCAGTTGGACAGACCCCCATCCATAATATAGACGCTGTCATGCCCGAGGTAGTGAAGCTGCCACCAAAAGCGCGCTGCAAACATGCCGCCGCTGTCATCATAAACAATGACATCTGTTTCCCGGTCAATGCCGATTTTCCCAAGCTTTGCGGCCAGACGGTCAGGGTCTTGAAGCGGATGTCTGCCGCCGTGCACTTCCGCATTACGCGACAGATCCTCTTTTAAATCAATGTAAACGGCTCTCGGCACATGGCTTTTCGTATACGTTTTCCGGCCTTCGTCCGGTTTTGTCAAATGAAACCTCACATCGACAATAACCGTTTGGTCCGGATTTTCCCTTAATCGTTTGTATACCCATTCAGGGCTTTTCAATACTGACAATCCGATCCCTCCGCTCCCCTTTGTTTTTTCTCGGGTTCTGATAATAGAAGAATAGCTTTCTTTCAAGGGGAATGTCAAAGATAAATCCCGAAATCGTCATCACCTAAATGAAACAGAATATGATAAAGGTGACGACATCATGGGGGTGACTAATATGGCAGTAGTTAAGGCTTCTTCTAAAGATATCAATCTTTTGGCCAGACTTTTGAGAGCGGAGGCTGAAGGCGAAGGCGTGCAAGGAATGCTGATGGTCGGAAATGTCGGAATCAACCGCATCAGGGCAAACTGTTCCGACTTTGTGGGACTTCGCACCATTCCGCAGATGATCCATCAGCCGCATGCGTTTGAAGCCGTGACGCACGGTTATTTCTATCAAAGGGCACGGGAAAGCGAAAGGCGCTTGGCGCGCAGGGCGATCAACGGAGAGCGGCTCTGGCCGGCAAAGTTTAGTTTGTGGTATTTCAGACCGGCAGGGGCGTGTCCCGCACAGTGGTATAATCAGCCGCATGTCGGCCGCTTTAAAGCGCATTGTTTTTATGAGCCGACAGCGGAAGAGTGTGAGAATGTCTATAATACGTTTTAATAAAAACATCCCTTTTCAACGGATTTTGAAAAGGGATGTTTTTTGGTCAAAATAACTCTGCAAGTCTTTCGTAAGACTGCTTCTTATCTTCAAACCGGTAAACGTTCGTCAAAACCATAAACTCATCTGTTTGATACCGGTCAGAGAGCTCGAGCAGTTTTCTTTTGACCGTTCGAGGAGACCCGATCACCATACGGCTGCGGTTGTGGGCAAGCTTTTTTTTATCGGCAGCGGTGTAAGTGGCAGATTTTGCCTCCTCAATGCTTGGGACAAGACTGTCCAATCCTTTTTCAACTCTTAGAAGCCATAAATCCTGGCTCAAGCAAAGCTCCTCAGCTTTTTCATCGGATTCCGCACAAACGACGAAAACGGCGGCTAAAGATTGGGGGCGCTTAAAGAAAGGAGAAGGCCGAAAGCTTTCCCGATATAATTGAAAGGCGTTCCTCCCTCTTGCGGAATTGATGAAATGTCCGAATACGTATCCCGCTCCCATGTCACCGGCCAATTTCGCGCTGTTTTCTCCAAGCCCTAAAAGCCACACCTCCGGCGGCCAACAAGTCTTGAAGCTGTCTCGGGAATTCGTCCAGGCTTTTATGAACCCCGTCTGTCAGCGCCAGCCTCGTTTTGGCTGTGCCTCCCGGAGAGCGGCCGATCCCCAGGTCAATCCTCCCGGGATAAAGGGCTTCAAGCTGCCGAAAGCTTTCAGCCACTTTAAAGGGACTGTATTGAGGAAGCAGAACACCGCCCGAACCGACGCGAATATTTGCAGTTTTTGCCGCAATGTGTGCGATCATGATTTCGGGAGCGGTACTGGCAAGTCCGCGTGTGCTGTGATGCTCGGCAAACCAATACCTTTTGTACCCCCATTGATCCGCGAGCTCTGCCAGCTCTGCAGAATGCTTCAAGGCTGAATACGCATCTGAGCCTTTTGATATTGGAACCTGGTCAAGAACACTGAGCTGCATCATTTGTCACCGGCCTTCCTTTTCAGTAAGACAAGCATATGAAAAACAGCAGGAAGGGTCAAATCGAAGAGAATACGAGAGTTAAAACAAGATGAGTCAAAACATGACACTGCTGAAACAAAAACGAAATATAAATGTAATATAAATTGACGCCTATTGTCGAAAATAGATGGTATAATAACGTCTGTACATCGGTAACGGATATATTAATCATAGGTCATAAGATTCATTTTTTAATAATGTTCAAGCGAATTTACATAATGAAAAAACAAGAATACATAAAGGAAAGAGGAGTAGAAAGTGAAAAAAAAGGTTTATACTTTTGGTTTAGCGTCGATTCTCGGAACAGCTAGTCTATTTACCCCCTTTATGAACAACACGGCATCGGCAGAAACCTCTCAGCAAAAACAAGAAATTCAGCAAAAGCGTTCTGAAGTGAATTCAGGCATCGAGGGCAAGCGGAAAGAAATCGCCAAGCTGCAAGACGAGCAGAAAAAGCTTGAAGCCAAAATCCAAGAGCTTGATAAAAAAGCACTTGAAACAAGCAACAAAATCGAAGACAAAGAAAAAGAAAACAAAAAAACCAAAAAAGAAGTGGAAGCTCTGAAAAAAGAAATCAAAGAAACTGAAAAGCGGATTGAAGAGCGTTCAAAAGTGATTAAAAATCGCGTGCGCAGCCTGCAGGAAAACGGCGGATCCCAAAACTATCTGAATGTCCTTCTGGGCGCACAAAGCTTCGGAGATTTTATCACTCGTGCAACGGCTGTTTCAACAATTGTTGACGCGGATAAAGACCTGCTTGACGAGCAGGAAAAAGATAAAAACAAGCTTGAAAAAGCAATGTCTGACTTAAATACAAAACTGGATGAAATCCAAAAAACTTTAGCCGATTTAAAAACGCTTAAATCGGATCTTGATAAACAGCTGAAAGAACAGGCGAACCTTTCTAAGCAGCTGCAAACGAAACAGGCGGCAGCAGAATCAGAGCTGAGCGATCTGAAAAAAGAAGCGGGCTCACTGACAAAAGAAGAAGCCGCTCTTGAACAAAAACTTAAAGAAGAAAGAGCTGCAGTGGCTGCAGCAGCAAAAGCGAAAGAAGAATCTGCTACGGCTGAAAAGTCAGACTCAGGATCAACCTCAGGTTCAGTCAGCAAATCCAACGGATCGTCCAACAGCGGTTCTTCAAGCAGCAAGAAAAGCAGCAGCCCGTCAAGAAACTACTCTTCCGGTTCTGTTGTAAGCAGCAATGGAAACGCAATTGAAGCTGCCATCAGCACAGGTTCAAGCATCGTCGGCAGATCTCCGTACGTATGGGGAGGCGGACGTTCTCAAGCTGATATCGACAACCGTCGTTTCGACTGCTCATCATTTGTGCGCTGGGCTTATGCATCAGCAGGTGTAGAGCTTGGATTCGGTGCGACAACAAGTACGCTTGTCGGCAAAGGACGAGCTGTGAGCGCGTCTGAAATGAAGCGTGGAGACTTGGTCTTCTTTGACACATACAAAACGAATGGCCACGTGGGTATTTATCTTGGCAATGGAACATTCTTGAACGATAACAGCTCACGCGGGGTATCCGTCGATTCTATGAGCAACCCGTACTGGAAAGCGCATTTCAGCGGAGTTGTCAGACGGGTCGTTGAATAAAATATCATACAGAAACAAACGCCGTTCCTGATCGGGAGCGGCGTTTTTATATTACAGCGGCAAGTCGCGCTTTTTAAAGATGAGAATGCTGAGTGCGAAGGCGGCAAAACCGACCGCGGCAAGAACAAGAGACACTTGAGCGATATCGGCGCTCCCGTTTACAATATCGCCAGGTCTGAATAAAGAGAAAACCGATAGGCTCCTCATCCATTCCGTCTTTTCGCTTAGTTTGCCGAGCAAGTCGAAGCTGAAGAATAAAAACGTGATGCCTCCGGAAAGTCCGAGGGCTCTTTTTTCGTCATTTGAAATGGCCGAAAAGAGGAACGAGATGCCGCCGACGGCAAAGAAGAGCAGAAAGCCGAGCAAGTTCAGAACGAGAAACCTTGACACATTAAAATCGTAATCACCGCCCAGCATCAAATGGTAGCCCGCCAGCCCGGCCGCTGTCGTCACGGTCATAATGATCAAAAGACCTGTCGTTAAAACGGCTGCTTGGGTGAAAGCCACTTTGCCGCGCGTTGTCGGCGCAGACAGAATATAGGCCATTGACCCTTGATCCACGAGCTTTGCCAAAAGCTTAGTCGACAGCATGACAGAGAAGATCGACAAAATCACGATAAAGATTAAACCGTAATACTCTCCAGACATAAAATCTTCAAGATTCCCCAGTCCGTTTTCAAACCCAAAAGCATTGAGAAAGCCTTCCGGCATCGATTTGATCATTTTCTCAATATCCTCCGCATTGCCCGCGATGCTTGGATAAATGCCCAGTATCAAAAGAATATAGAAAGCGGAGCCTGCCCCGTAGCTTATGATTCCTTGCATGTTTGTTCTCATCATTTGTTTGTACAGGGAGAAGTTCATTTCACTGTCCCCTTTCTGTCATAGTAGTTCATGAAAATCTCTTCCAGGCTTTGTGAAGAAGAATCAATGTGCCGAATGTGATATTTGGCGGTTTCTTTAATAAATTGATCATGGTTCCCTAAAACGGCCACTTTGACACGATTGTCCGTCCGGGATTCGATTTGCAGATCCGAATTCATGAAGGCGGGAATGTCGCCCTTGTTTTCAAATGTAACTTCGAATACCTTTCGCTGCATCGACTGCAGTTCATGGATATCTTTGACGGCAATGATGATGCCGTCTTTTATAATGGCGGCTCTGTCACAGGTTCGTTCGATTTCAGGAAAGCTGTGGGAAGACATTAAAAACGTCGTTCCTCTCGCTTTTTCTTCGAGCACGATTTCAATAAACACTTTTTGCATCAGCGGATCGAGGCCTGAGGTCGGTTCATCAAGAATGATGACTTCAGGGCTGTGCATAAAGGAAGCGACAATCCCGACTTTTTGCTTCATTCCTTTCGACATTTTTCTGATCGGCGTATGAACATCGAATTGGAGCCGTTCGATGAGTTCATTGCGCTTAGCTGTATCTTTTAAACCATGCATGTTTGCCATGAAATCGAGAAATTGTTTTCCCGTCATTCCTTCGATAAATGCAATCTCTCCGGGAAGATAGCCGATATGCCGCTGAATGTCGCCTTGATGATTCCGGATGTTCATTCCGTTTACTTTGATATCGCCTTGATCAGGCTTCATAAACCCCATGATATGTCGAATGGTTGTTGATTTTCCAGCTCCGTTTGGACCTAAAAATCCAAACACTTCACCTTTTTGAACATGAAATGAAACATCAAATATACCTTTGCCATTGGAAAACTTTTTCGTAAGACGTTCAACTGTCAGCATGTGACACCTCCAAAATGAAAATTATGAAATAATAGTGATTAATAATTACAAAACTAATTTTACGTTCTTATGAACTTTTTTGTCAACGGAATTAGTGAAATATTTTTATGTTATAATTTCATTAAGAAAGATATGTAAGGATGGTTATATGAACGGATTTGAAAAAAGGGCTTTGCTGATTAAAGAGAAAATCAAAAAGACGGCTTTGGATATGCTCAAAACATGGGAGCCAAAGCGCATCCGGATAACCGATATCGCAAAAGCGGCAAATGTTTCGCAGGTGACGATCTATAATTACTTTGGAAGCAAAGAAGCGCTCCTGAAAGAGGTTTTCAAAGATTATATCGATCAGTCCATCAGCGATTTTGAAGAATATATGAACAAAGATATTTCCGTTAAAGAAAAGATTGAATTGATGATTTTGCAGAAAAGGGAAGCCAATAATCAAAAATTTGCTCTAACGGTCGTCAAAGAGGTGATGATCGAAGACAGTGAAATAATGGATTATGTAAAGCGGCAATACGATGAAAAAATCATTCCCCTTATGCTCCAAATGATTGAAAAAGGTCATCGGTCAGGCGAAATCTCTCCCAAGATCACCGCGGAAAGCTTTCTCATCTTTATGAATATGATCATTGAACATTCAAAAACTTTGGGTGAAGCCTTTGAAAAAAACAGACAGTTTACAGAGGAAATGATGCATATTTTCTTTTATGGCTTGTGCGGCAGACCGTAGATGTGCTTTTATAATAAAATTGTCATCTCTGTCATTTCTGTGAACCGCTGAAACAATTTCCTTGCTTTTCCGTATATAAGGCAGATACAAAAAACGAAAGGATTTACTAAACGATGAAGCACTCCTTTTTCTTTTTTATGTTCATTGCCTTTTTTCTCGTCACAGGCTTTTCTGAAGCAGGCAAATCCTTTTCGATCGAGCGGGCTGATATACGCGCGACAGTAAAAGAAAACGGTAATTTAAGCGTAGAGGAAGTTTACACATACGATTTTAAAGGCTCTTTCGAAGGGGCGACAAGATCGTTCAGCGAAGAAACCGCGAGCCGCTTGAAGAATTTTAAAGCCTATCTGCTTCCCAATCATCAAAAAAAAGGCGATCAAGCCATCCCGTTGAAGACAAAGAAAGAAGACGGGACTTATTATGCTTATTCGGCATCAAAGGATGAAACAAAAAAAGTGATGTTTCGCTATGTGATCGAAGATGCCGCCCAAAAGTTTGAAGACACGTCGATTTTGATTCATTCATTTTACCAAAAGGCAAATACGGATTTCGGCCGGGTAAAGATTGAAGTGCATCTGCCTGATTCGGTAAAGGCACGTGATATTCATGCGTTTTTGCGTGAAAAAGGAAACGGAAAGATTACGAAGGTGAACGATTCATCAGTCATCTACGAGACAGGACTCTATCGCGCAGGCACGGGCTCGGAACTGAGGATATATTTTCCGCAGAGCGCCTTGAAAGAGGCGGTCCGGCACCCTTCTTATCAGACAAAGGATGAGCTGCTGAAGGAGGAGAAAGACGAGGCGAAACGCTACGCCGATCGGGATGAACGGATTGCCGGCGCAGACAGGATGATTTGGATATTTTCGGGGATTGTCGGGTTCATGGTCATCATGGCTGTCATGCTTTCGTTTTTGAAGAAGAGACGCCGTGCCATGCTTTCGTTTGCAGAACTCGAGTCCTTAGATCCTGTACTTGTCGCTTTTCTTTACAAAAAAGGCCGTTTCACAGACCGTGATCTCCTGGCCGGCATGCTTTCGCTTTATCAACGGGGATTGGTCACTATGCGGAAGGTACAGGCGGAAGAAAGGTTTCTTGACGATCCTGAGGCGCCTGATGACACATACCAATTCGAATTTTCCGGGAGCAAGGCGGATTTGCCAAAGCCTGATCAGCTCTTAATTGAAAAACTTTTTGAGCAAACGGGCAGCGATACCTATATGTTCAGGCTGGATTCCCTCAGCGGGCCGACTGAGGAAGAATGCAAGCATAAGGAACAGCTGGGCAAATATGAACGAAAGAGGATCATTCTTCAAAACGTGGTTCAAAAATGGACGGAAAGTGTCAGACAAGCGCCTGAATTCAAGGAGCTGTTTCAAGAAAACCGCTGGCTGAGAATGCTGTCGCTTTCACTGCTTTCGGTCCATACCGGACTCCTGCTCTTTATCCTGTATGCAGACGTGGTGCATCAGGCCGGATTCATGGCGGCTTGCGTCATATTTGGCTTTGCACTGTCGGCGGGCATTGTTCTTGCAAAATCAAAGCTGTATACGATTTTGTTTTTGGCCGGCTTGTTTTTAGCATCTGTGTTTATCGACAGCATCCATACCATTTTGTATTACGGCATATGCGTCGGGCTGTCTATCTTATTGATTGCCTTCATTCCGGCCGTAAAAGAGAGCAGGTACGCTTCCATCTGCCGAAGATCGATTCTTTCTTGGAGAAACCATCTGAGAAAAGAAGATTTGTTTTCAGGGAGAAGCCTGTCTCAAAACGAAAAGACGATGATCTATGCAATTGTGCTTGAAGTTGAGGATGAATCTGCAGGATGGTTTAATCAATCAGCAAACAGGCTTGATTACGCTTCCCCTGTCCTGGGTATGGCCGCAGCAGGCTGTTTGCATTATCCGTTTTACAGCTGGCAGCTGCCGTCTTCGCAGGAGCACGCCGGGGCATATGATGCGGGCGGTCCCGGAGCGGGCGGAGGCGACGGGGCAGGAGCTTTTTAAGCAGAAAAGGGGCCTATCGGGTAACCGATAAGGCTCCTTTCTGCTTATTTCCCCGCTATATCTGATCCCCGCATTCGCTGCTCAGCGGTTTTGATTCTGCTGGTGACAGGTTGATGTCCGTACGCTTTTGCCAAGCCGAACAACGGCATGTTATGGTAAAAAGCCTCATAGCGCCCTTTTGGAACTGTATACGTTTCATGATAGATGCCAACGGCTCCTGATGCGGCAGTTTTCTGATAAAAACGGCGCCAAGCCGCCATATGTTTATCAGCCTTTGCATATGCTGTCAAATCTTCGAAAGAACGCCAATATTGAATGAGAAAAATCGTCCTGAAATTGATGGATGATTCCGTTGCCAGAAAGCCGAGGTCTTTGTTTTGATGAAGCTCTTTTATCATAGGGGCCATAGCGGTAAAAACCGGCCACCATTTATGAACAGCATGCCACTTGTTTATTCTCATCCCGATCACAAATACAACGACTTCATCTTCAGGGGCGGCAGTAAAAGGCTTGTTGATGATCGTTTTACCCATTGGTCCCTTCCTTTCCATTCAGCCGGTTGATTGTGGCTTCACACCATTCAATTCCGGCCGAGGTGGTGCGTTTTCCATAATCCAAAGTGAAAAGCCAGTACTCTCTGTCCTTTGAATGGGAGCTGCATGAAAGAATTGACTGCTCGATTGCTTGATATGCCTCAAGCCGTTCTTCAAGCTTTCGTTGGTACTCCTTGACTTTCAAAGCGGTTTTCTCCCGCTCTTCTTCCTTGCTGAAAAACAGCTTCAGCAAAAATTCGTTTTTTTCTGAGGCGATGCCATTGATCGGTTCTTCAAGCCAGCTATGCAGTGCTTTTTGACCTTCATCGGTAATCAGGTACTCTTTTCTGTCCGGCTTTTTGTCCGAGAGCGTCGGAGATGCAGCGACCCAGCCTGCTTCTGTTAATTGGCGTAGCGCGGGATAAATTTGGCCGTAGCTGATTTTCCAAAAATGATTCAAACTTTGGTCGATCATTCGTTTCATTTCGTAACCCGTCCGGTAGCCGGCCGTAATCAATCCAAGGAGAGCGTAAGTCGTGTGATTTCTTTTTGTCATACATACCGCCTTCTGTATCTTTTTGATATATATCTTTTAGATATACTATACCAAACATGATGACTTCGTGCAATCGCTACTATTGTCGTCTCTCTTTTGGCCAGGATGAAAAGATGAAAAAAAAATATCGAAAAACCGCGAAACTTTCCCCTGAATCTTTCCGTATATATAGTTAAGCAGGTTAAATAATGATTCATTGGTCTTGTAGTTGTGAAGATATGAATCACGCTGGCGTGATAATTGGATCTATCAAACTCTTATTCTCATCCAGCACTGTGATCTTGAAAGTCATGATTCAACGGAGGAGTGAACAGTTTGGCTATTTCTTTAGAGAAAGGTCAGCGGATTGATTTAACAAAAGGGAAAGCGGGGCTTTCGAAGATTTTGGTCGGTCTCGGCTGGGACCCGGTAGCATCCGGAAGCGGCGGTTTTTTTGGAAAGCTGTTTGGAGGAGGAGCCCCGAATATTGACTGTGACGCATCCGTGCTGATGCTGGAAAACGGAAGAGTCACAGAGAACAAGAACGTCATTTATTTCGGAAACTTGAAGAGCAGATGCGGCAGCATCGAACATACCGGAGATAATCTGACAGGGGAAGGCAGCGGAGATGATGAACAAATCATCGTAGATTTGCAAAAAGTTCCTTCGCATATTCATAAGCTTGTCTTTGTCGTGAATATATACGATTGCGTGAAACGAAGCCAGCATTTCGGAATGATTGAAAATGCCTTCATACGCATCGTCAATATGAACGATCGCGTGGAGATGGTCAAATACAATCTGCGGGACGATTATTCTGGACGGACAAGCCTGATCGCGGGCGAGATTTACCGTGACGGCGCCGAGTGGAAATTCACCGCTGTCGGAGAAGGCACAAACGATACGAGCATTACGGAAATCGTCAAACGCTACGCCTGACATTCATAAAAGAAATGGGGAGATAACATGGCAATTTCATTAGCGAAAGGACAAAAGATCGATTTAACAAAAACAAATCCCGGATTGTCGAAAGTCGTCGTGGGCCTTGGCTGGGACGTCAATCAATATGACGGCGGCGCTGATTTTGACCTGGATGCGAGCGTGTTTCTGCTCAATGCAGAAGGCAAATGCGCTTCTGAAAAGGACTTTATTTTCTATAATCAGACCGAAGGCGCAGGCGGAGCTGTCATACATACAGGCGATAATCGAACAGGTGAAGGCGAAGGAGACGATGAGCAGGTAAAAATCAATTTGAATGCAGTGCCTGCCGACATTCAAAAGATTTCTTTTGTGATTACGATTCATGAAGCGGAAGCGCGCCGCCAAAACTTTGGACAGGTGTCAAATGCTTATGTTCGCGTGATCAATGAAGACTCGAATGAAGAGTTAATCCGCTATGATCTGGGTGAAGATTTCTCGATTGAAACAGCGCTGATCACGGGAGAGCTGTACCGTCACGGAGAAGAATGGAAATTCTCAGCGATCGGCTCAGGCTATCAAGGCGGACTGGCGAGGATCGCCACCGATTTCGGCCTGCAGGTCGGCTGATTTTGACGATCCGGACAGCAGTCGCCGCCCTGGCGTCCGTTTGTCCGGTCCCTGACATTTCTTAAAGGAGGTCCTATCGATGGCGATTCAATTATCTAAAGGGCAAAGGATCGATTTAACGAAAACGAACCCCGGTTTGACGAAAGCGCTGATCGGTTTAGGCTGGGATACAAACAAATATACTGGCGGCGCCGATTTTGATTTGGATGCGTCGGCTTTTCTTGTCGATCAGAACGATCGTTGCATCAATGAACGCGACTTCGTCTTTTACAACAACCTCGAGCATCCGAGCGGCGCCGTGATTCATACGGGTGACAACCGGACAGGAGAAGGTGAAGGCGATGACGAGCAAATCATCGTCGATTTCTCAAAAATACCCGACCATGTTGAAAAGATCGGCATCACGGTGACGATTCACGAGGCGGAAAGCCGCAGCCAAAACTTTGGACAAGTCTCAAATGCGTTTGTCCGGCTCGTTGATGAATCAACAAATGAGGAGCTGCTTCGCTTTGACTTGGGAGAGGATTTTTCGATTGAGACAGCGGTTGTTGTTTGCGAATTGTACCGTCACGGAGCCGATTGGAAATTCAATGCGATCGGCAGCGGATTTTCCGGCGGATTGGCATCGCTTTGCCGCAACTACGGCCTGCAAGTCTAGTTTTGCCGGCTGAATCACGTTTGCGTGGTTCAGTCTTGCTTTTTCATCATTAGGAGGTAACCAAAGTGGATTTATTTCATCATATTATGTCAGTTTACGCCTCATTTTTCGATTGGGAAATGTGGGTGGAAGTATTAACGGACCCCGTTTCCTGGGGGCTGATCGGCTCGCTGGTCGTGCTGGAAGGGCTTTTATCGGCGGATAACGCTCTCGTTCTCGCCGTCATGGTAAAGCACCTACCGGAAAAACAGCGCAAAAAAGCGTTGACGTACGGTTTAATCGGAGCCTACTTCTTTAGGTTTCTATTCATTGGACTTGGTATGATCCTGATTAAATTCTGGTGGATCAAACTGCTCGGAGCCGCATATCTGGCATGGCTCGTCATCAAGCACTTCTTCATCGGTGAGGGCGATGATGAATCAAACGCCATCAAAAAAGACAGCTGGATGGTACGCGTTTTCGGGGTCTTCTGGGCGACTGTCATTTCGGTAGAACTCATGGACCTCGCATTTTCGGTGGACAGCATCCTGGCGGCATTTGCCGTATCTGAAAAGGTATGGGTGCTTCTGATCGGCGGCATGCTCGGCATCTTAATGATGAGAACCGTTGCGAAATTCTTCCTGACGCTGATTGACAAAGTGCCTGAACTTGAAGCAACGGCCTTTGTTTTAATCGGGATCATCGCACTGAAAATGGCTGCGAGTGTATGGCATATTGAAATGCCGCACAGCGTCTTCTTTATCATTCTGATTATCGCTTTTGCCGTGACATTCATCATTCACTATATGAACAAGCAAAAAGCTGTGAAAGAGCAAACGGCGGCGTCAAAGGAAGAATAACAAACTGCAAAACATAAAGGGGGGAGTATATCTGCTCCGCCCTTTTTTACATCAAAGGGGTGTATGATTCTTATTCAAAGAAGGTGACCCATATGCAATACTTTGATTTTTTATCCGCCTCTCAAAAAGAAGATGTCTTTTTCAAACTGCCGGGTTCGGTTACTAAAGACTCTCCGAAGCACATTCTGGAGCATGCGCTTGGAGCTGCGCTTTATGTTCCGGGGAACCGAAAAGATATAGCAGATGTCATGATCAATAACAAGTATCCTGAGCTGTGCTCGGTCGTTTTTTGCCTTGAAGATTCGATCGGCGATTGTGAGGTTCTCCAGGCTGAAAACAATCTTGTCAGTCAGGCCGACATGATTTACCAGGCGCAAAAACTGCAGAACATCAGCGGCGATGTGCTGCCGCTGATGTTTATCCGGGTGCGGGAACCTGAGCAAATGCTCGAATTGGGCAACAAGCTCGGCCGCGCGCTTCACTTGTTTACCGGATTCGTATTTCCGAAGTTTTCGATGCTGAATGCGGAGCACTATCTTGATACTTTAACGAAATTGTCGCAAGAATCCGGCATTGTGCTGTACGGAATGCCGATCTTTGAGACACCCGACCTGCTGGCAATGGAAACGAGGGCAAAGGCGCTTCAAGAATTAAAATCAACGCTGGGCTTTTATCAAGATATCGTTCTGAATATTAGGATCGGCGCGACTGATTTGTGCGGTCTGTATGGGATAAGAAGAAAACCGGAAACGCCGATTTATGACGTTTTGGTCATCTCTGATTTCATCAAAGATATCGTCAATTATTTCGGCTTGCAATTTGTGATTTCGGGGCCTGTCTGGGAGTACTTTGAAGATGCTTCGCGAACAGTTCAGACTTTTGGGCCGAATTGGGCTGATGCGGGGGAATCTTCGCTTGTGATCAATCGGTATATAGACGGATTGATCAATGAAACGCTTCTTGATCTGGCCAACGGCATTCACGGCAAGAGCGTGATTCATCCGTCACAAATAAAAGCGGTCCAAAGCCTGCACGTTATCTCAATGGAAGATTATCTGGATGCCCTGAGCATCGTCGAAAGTGCCGACGGCACCCGAGGCGTTGTGAAAAGCTCTTTTTCAAATAAAATGATCGAAATCAAGCCGTACCTCAGCTGGGCCAAAAAAATATTATTAAAGGCTGAAATCTACGGTGTATATCATGAAAACCGCAGCTATACAGACATACTTAGAGCGTCCAAACCGCTTTCAAATCTTGGATCGTTCGGAAGTTAGGCCGGGCCGGGTGTTGAGAAATGGGCAAAGCGCCTTTGCTGTATAAATGCCGCACCATCACTCCGGTCTCAAAAATAAGAGCCGCAGACGGCATCATATATTGTGAATATTCTCAGGAGAAAACAAATGAATGTTTAGGATGAACAGCAATGATGAAAATAGTCGATCTCACGAGCAGCGAGATTCTCAGTTCCCAGCAGGCTTGTGAAGAGTGGGGGATTGATTCGTCTACGCTCCGAAAGAGAGCGCATGATTTTCCTGCAGGAACAATCCGAAAGTTCGGGACAACCTATGCCGTAACAAGAGCGGGCATGTGTGCCGTATTTGGACGGAAAAGTGACACTGACTCAGAAGAAAGGGGAGACGGCTGAGCGCTATGAATCAAGAGATTAATATTCAAAACGCCCTGGTCAATGATGATGAATGGAAGCAGATCATCAAGAAGCCGCTGCCGGAGAGAACCCCGTATGAAAAAAACGGACATCTGATGATAAGCCGTCTGGCGGGACGGATTCTCGGAACGCCGCACGATGAAACGGATTACTACATATATCTCCATGAGCTGTATGAGTCCGGTGATGTGCATGTGTTAAGCGAGACGCTTGATAAGACCATTTCTCCGGAAAGGTTTCAGGCCATACAGCGCATCCATATGGTCAATCAGAAAGAAAAAGGGCTTTCCGTCAATCGGTTTGCCGCTTTTCTCGACGGGGAGCAGCTCATTCCTAAGCACCCTGACGCCGCGATGCACCGCCATTTAAGGAAGGCGCTTATCGAAGTGCTGCAGATGTTTCAGTCCTTTCATGAAAAAGGATTGAACGATCCGGAGTTTCGCCGGGTCCTCCTCGACCTTGTCAAATGGATGGGCAATCATTTGGAGAAGTGGCTGAAAGAAGCCGACTGCGAAAATGCGATGCCGAAAGTGGTTTGGTATGGGGACACCACAAAGAGCCAACGGTATTTTTTATACTATTTGATGCTTGTCGGATGTGATGTGCTGCTGTTTCATCCGGAGGGAAAAGACGAATTTCGCCAGCTTGATCCTGAGCAAAAGCTTTCTTTTGTTTTCACATACCCGGGCACGTCTGCATTAGAGCCGTTCCCGACTGAAAAGCCTCAGCGAAAATCAACGGTGGCGTACCGTTCCGCGAAGGAGCTGGATACTGTTCTGCACAATGAGGATTCGCTCATGTACAAACCTTGGCAGTTCAGGGAGCATACCCCGGTCTCCGTGACTTTGAAGACCACATATGATGAACTGTTTTTAATTGCGAAGGAACGCGCCTTTATCAGACCCGATTTTCAAGCGTCTCAATCAACGGTCAACATTCCGAACTTATTCGCGATGGTCATGGGCGTCTCCGGCAATGAAAAAGAGTACTGGGACCGTCTGCAGACGCTGACGGAGTATAAGGAGTCGCATACGATCCGGCGCTTCCCGTTTACAAAGGAAGAGACGTCCAATTATCAATTCCATTACAGCCATGCGCTTGATCAAACGGGGACGATCGATCCGGGCCGATTAATGGAGAGCAATATATGGCGCTACAAGCATTTGCCTGAGGGAGTGCAGCGCGGCATTGCCCAAGCGGTTTCCAGGCTGTGCAAAAGCCCGAAGATGCTGGCCTTGAACAATGAAAAATCAGCCGATGTGCAGCTGTATTTGTTCACCCAGGCGGTACAGCTTCCGGCAGCGCTTTTGAATATGATTCAGACATTTGACTATTCACAGACAGTGCCGAAGCTGATCTTGTACCACACTGAACAGACGGGAACACTCACCCGTTCAGACGCGGCCGCCTTGCTTTTGTTAAATGAAATCGGCATCGATATCATCATCTATAATCCGCCGGGCTATAAGTGTATTGACCGCTATATCGATGGACAGCATTTCGATACCCATTGGCTTGATGACATGTCCTTCAACCAGGAATTTAAAGAGCCGTCAATCGTCCGGAAGTTCATCAATAAAATCTTTTAAGGAGGGAGCCACTCTGATGGCAAATCCAAATGAAACAAGCATCGTCAATATCAGCAAAGAGGAAGAGATCACGATTGAAAAAGCGGAAGACATCCGTGCCAAACTCCGCCGGGAGCCCGATGTGCAAGCTCTGACACGGCAAATTGACGTAAAAAACCAAGTGGAGCTTTTAGAATTCGGAAAAGAGCCCGCTCTTGAAATATCCAAGTTCTCAGACCGTATTCTCTCTATGATGAGAACAAACAGTGTGACAGATTCAGGTGCGATGTTGACGCAGCTCGGTAAAATCATGGACCGCTTTGACAAGAATGACTTTGAAGAACAGAAAGGCCTGCTTTCCAAGTTATTTAAGCGCGGCAACAGCATGATCGAGAAAATATTTAAAAAATATCAAACGCTCGGCGGTGAAATCGAAAAAATCAACGTCGAAATTTCGAAATATAAAGATGAAATGACAAAATCGACCGTGACGCTTGATGAAATGTATGAAAGCAACCTCAATTACTATGTGGAGCTGGAGAAATACGTCGTAGCCGGCCAGATGAAAATAGAAGAATTGCAGCAGCTCATCCCTGAATATGAAGCGAAAGCGGCCAGCGGTAACCAAATGGCACAGATGGAGCTTGATACGCTTCGAAATGGTATTCAAGCGCTGGAAGAACGGGTGTATGACCTCGATATGGCGCGGATGGTTGCGATTCAAACCGCGCCGCAAATCCGTCTGCTCCAGCGCGGAAACACAAAGCTGATCGGAAAAATCAACTCGGCATTCATCATTACGATTCCGATTTTCAAAAACGGCATCATCCAGGCGGTGACCGCCAAGCGCCAAAAGCTTGTCGCCGATTCAATGAGCGAACTCGACCGCCGCACCAACGAAATGCTGAAGCGAAACGCGGAAAATATTTCGAGCCAGTCCGTTGAAATCGCGAGAATGTCCGGAAGGCCGAGCATCGATATTGAAACGATCGAACAGTCTTGGAATACGATTGTCAAAGGCATGCAGGAGACGAAGCAGATTGAAGATGAGAACAAACGCCTGCGCGAAGAAGGGGCAAAACGCATATTGGAACTTCAGGACAATATGAAAAAAGCCGCTTTAAACGGTTAAAAAGATAGTGAAGAAGCCGTCCGCCGGATGATCTGGCGACGGCTTCAAATATACAAAAAATCACCGCCATGATAGGCGGTTTTTTATGTTATGCTAGAGAAAGAGAATCACATGGTAAAAAATATATAAACATGAAGGGGATGGAAGTATATGGCCGCTTTATGGCTGGCATTCGGCGGCGGTTTCCTGTCGTTTATTTCTCCGTGCTGCCTGCCTTTGTATCCATCATTTATTTCCTACATCACCGGGATTTCGGTCAGCGATTTGAAAGACCGAGATGCAAAGCGCATCAAACAATCGGTGATGATTCACGCGGCTGCTTTTTTGGCCGGCTTTTCTGTAATTTTTTACATATTGGGTTTCTCCGCCAGCTCGTTTGGCCTGCTGTTTTTGCAATACCATAACTTGATCCGCATGCTGGGTGGAATATTTGTCGTCGTCATGGGCCTGTTCCTCCTCGGCGTTTTCCGGCCGGCTTTCATGATGAAGGAGCGGCGCCTTTCGTTTAGAAGAGGGAAAATAGGCTTGTTGAATTCAATGCTTGTCGGAATGGTTTTTGCGGCGGGCTGGACGCCGTGCATCGGGCCTATATTCGGAACGATCGCATATGCAAATTTTCAGAACCCTGATTTTGGGAGCGCATTCATGATGATCACCGCATATTCTCTAGGTTTTGCCATTCCTTTTTTGCTCATGGCGTTTTTTATCGGAAACATCAGGCCGCTTATGAAATATTCGAATATGCTCATGAAAATCGGCGGCGCGCTGATGATCGTCATCGGCATCCTGCTTTATACGGACAACATGATATGGATGAATATCTGGTATTCGAATTTGACGAATCTCTTTTGAAAAGCTTCCCGCGCCGCATTATGCGAGTAAGATTGTGAAAAACAGCAAAATCGCGGAGGATATCATGTGCTTGTTTGATCACTCATTTAAGGGACATGAGGATTTAGCAAATCGATTTTGGAAGGTTCGCAAATCTGAAGAGCCAAACGGGCTTTATCCGCTCGATAGCGGGATGCTGGAATTCGCGAAAAAAGTGCTTGAATCTTCATTTCAACAATCGGGAGGATCAGGGGGATATACGCTGCTTCTATTCACACGAGCATCCAATCGTCACGGTCCTGGCAGGAATAGAAAACCGCCCGAAAAGAATCGAGCGGCTCCCTTTATATTCGAATTGATTTCTCCTCGGTTTTCCACTGTTTTTTCCATCCGGCCTGAGCAAGCAAAAGCAGTCCGAGTGCCAAAAATGCGATAACGGTAAAGGTGAGGAATCCGCTTGAATACGTACCCGTGATTTGCTTCAGCGTTCCGAGAATATTCGGGAGGAAGAATCCGCCGATTCCCCCCGCAGCGCCCACGACTCCCGTCACCATCCCGATCTCTTGCTGAAATCGCTGCGGTACAAGCTGGAATATCGCGCCGTTCCCCATCCCGAGGCAGCCCATGCCGATAAATAATACGGCTGTGACAACGCCAAGAGACGGGAGCATACTGACTGAGAACATGCACAGAGCCACCCCGATAAAGAGGAATTGCAGCAGACGCACGCCGCCGATTTTATCGGCAATCAACCCGCCGACAGGGCGGAGGCAGCTTCCCGATGCAACGACGAGCGTGACAAATTCGCCGGCCCTTACCGCCGGAACGGCATACTGGGATGCAAAAAAGTAGCTTAAAAAGTTGGACAAGCCGACAAAACCTCCGAATGTTACGCTGTAGAGAAGGCAAAAATACCAAGTGTCCCTTTCTTTGAAAACAGCAAAATAGTCTTTGAGCGGTTTAGGCGCCGGCTGATTCGGAGGTTCTTTTGCCATAAGGAAATAGCTGAATAACACGAGTATCAGAGGAATCAGCGCCAATCCCATGACGCCGTTCCAGCCCACTTGCTCCGCCAGGCGAGGGCCGAATAGTGTAGCGAGCAGTGTTCCGCTGTTTCCCGCTCCGGCGATCCCCATGGCAAGGCCTTGCAAGTGCGGCGGATACCAGCGGCTCGCCATCGGAAGGGATGCGGAAAAGCTTGCGCCTGCCACACCGAGTAAAATTCCGATGATATACAGCTCGGCGACCGATGAACCGAACTGCCACCCCCATATCAGCGGAATCATCGTCAGCAGCATTCCGCCAATAGCCGTTTTTTTCGGTCCGAAACGGTCGGTTAAAATGCCGAGCACAATCCGGAAAAACGATCCGGCCAAAGTAGGTATGGCGACAATCAATCCGACCTGTGATGGAGATAAATCAAAATCAGCCGTCATATAAACACCAAGCGCCCCCAGCAACACCCAAATCATAAAGCTGACATCGAAATATAAAAAAGATGACAACAAGGAAGGTGCGTGTCCGCTCTTCCTCAAATCCGCCAATTTCAATTGCAACACTCCCCATCCGATAGATTCTAGAATTTATCATGACAAAATAGAATAGGGTTGGCAGTATTTTTGTCAGCTTTACTAACAAACTAAAAGATTGAATATTTAAAATGTTAATTTGGACGGCATTATACCCGGCGATGATTGAATGTTGCTGAAGATTTGAGGTGTTATGACTGTTGAAAAGGGGAAACTTAGATTGGAATGGGCCTGATGCACTTGCAGATAAAGCAGTCTTTTGCAGCACGTTTACCAATTTTTCTTTAGCTGTAAGGCATATTTTTACCAAAAAATGTACAAATTTAAGGAAGAAGTATGTAGAGACACAAAATAGACATAAATAAAAATGTATATCACTTGAAAAAGTATGTGAAGTATTGCACAATATGAATGTGAAGAGTTTCACAAACAGCTTAGATTTTAAAACAAACGGCAAAGGAATGATGAGTCATGAGAAACCAAAAAGTCAACCGTACAGTTTTGATCGGTGCGGGTTTTGTTGGAAGCAGTTATGCATTTACGTTAATTAACCAAGGTATCACAGACGAACTTGTGATCATTGATTTAAATAAAGACAAAGCAATGGGCGATGTCATGGATTTAAACCACGGTAAAGCATTTGCCCCGCATCCTGTGAAAACATGGTACGGCACATATGAGGACTGCAAAGACGCCGACATTGTCTGCGTATGCGCCGGAGCAAACCAAAAGCCGGGTGAAACCCGTCTGGATCTTGTCGAAAAAAACCTGAGAATTTTCAAAGGAATTATCGGAGAAGTCATGGCCAGCGGTTTTGACGGCATCTTCCTTGTCGCTACAAACCCGGTCGACATCTTGACTTACGCGACTTGGAAATTCAGCGGACTTCCGAAAGAACGCGTGATCGGAAGCGGTACAACACTTGATACAGCCCGTTTCCGTTACTTGCTCAGCGAGTATTTCGGTGTCGCTGCCCACAATGCCCACGGCTACATCATTGGTGAACATGGAGATACGGAGCTGCCTGTCTGGAGCCACGCGAATATCGGCGGAGTTCCCGTCAGCGACTTGCTGAAAAGAAATGAGAAATACAAAGCAGAAGATCTTGATGAACTGTTTGACAATGTTAAAAACGCCGCTTACCACATTATCGAGAAAAAAGGTGCGACATACTACGGAGTTGCCATGAGCCTCGCGCGTATTACGAAAGCGATTTACCGCAATGAAGAAGCGATTTTAACCGTGAGCGCACATCTTGAAGGCGAATTTGGGGAAAATGATGTTTATATCGGAGTTCCGGCGGTTGTCGGCCGATGCGGAGCGAGGGAAATTATTGAGCTCGACCTGAATGAAAAGGAAAAACAGCAATTCAAGCATAGCGCAGGTGTGTTAAAAGCAATTTTAAAACCGCATTTTGAACTGCAGGCATAACTGAACATCATGAAGATACTAACATCATGAAGATTGCGAGATGATGAAAATGTGGCAGCAGATATACGATCCGTTTGGGAATCTGTTTATCAGCGCTTTTGCCGCCATTCTGCCGATTCTTTTCTTTCTCCTTGCATTGACCGTGCTGAAGATGAAAGGAATCATCGCGTCATTTTTGACGCTGGCGGTCAGCTTTATTGTAGCGGTTTTCTTTTTTCACATGCCGGCTGCGAAAGCTGTCTCAGCCGTTTTACTTGGAATTGCAAACGGTCTTTGGCCGATCGGATATATTGTCCTGATGGCTGTATGGCTTTACAAAATTTCTGTCAAAACCGGAAAGTTTAAAGTGATCAGAGCGAGCATTGCCGGGATTTCGTCTGACCAGCGGCTTCAGTTATTGCTGATCGGGTTCAGTTTTAACGCCTTTTTGGAAGGCGCGGCAGGCTTCGGCGTGCCGATTGCGATCAGCGCCGTTCTTCTTGTCGAGCTTGGTTTTAAACCTTTAAAAGCGGCATCTCTATGTTTAATTGCGAATGCGGCATCCGGCGCCTTTGGAGCGATCGGAATTCCGGTAATCACAGGAGCACAGATGGGAGGCTTGACACCGGTTGAGCTTTCCAGAACGCTCGCTTTGATGCTGCCGTTCATCACTTTCTTTGTCCCGTTCCTGCTCGTTTTCATACTGGACGGGTTTAAAGGAATAAGGGAAACGCTGCCGGCTCTCCTTGTATTAAGCGGAAGCTATACGGCGGTGCAGACTTTAACGATGATTGGATTGGGGCCGGAACTTGCGGACATTTTGGCCGCTTTAATCAGTATGGGAGCGCTGGCGCTGTTTTTGAAAAAGTGGCAGCCGCGTCACATATACAGAGAAACCGGGAATGAACATGAACCCGCTGAAAAATATCATGCAGCAGACATTATGAAAGCCTGGTCTCCGTTTTATATCTTGACCGCCGTCATTGCGGTGTGGAGCCTGCCCGGTTTTAAAGGACTTTTTCAGGAAGGCGGATGGCTGAAACAATCGACGATTTTATTCAACATGCCTTTTCTTCACCGGGAAGTGCTGAAAACGCCGCCAATCGCTCCGGAACCGGCACCGCTTGATGCCGTGATGAAGCTTGACTTCATTTCAGCAACGGGTACGGCGATACTGATCGCCGTGATCTTCACGATTGTGCTGAGCCGAAACATCAGTTTCCGCGGAGGACTTTCCAGCCTGAAAGAGACGGTCAAGGAACTGTGGCTTCCTGTTCTGACCATTTGCTTTGTGATGGGTTTTGCAAACCTGGCCAATTATGCCGGATTGAGTTCAACCATTGGACTGGCGCTTGCCAAAGCAGGGGATATTTTTCCGTTCGTCAGTCCCGTATTGGGCTGGATCGGCGTGTTTATCACAGGTTCAGTCGTCAGCAACAATGCATTATTCGGCCACCTGCAAGCTGTCACCGGAGCGCAAATCGGGACAAGCTCAGCGTTGCTGCTTGCCGCCAATACCGCGGGAGGCGTGATGGCCAAGCTGATCTCACCGCAGTCGATTGCGATTGCAACAGCCGCGGTCCAAGAGACAGGGCAGGAATCAAAGCTTTTCAGCCAAACCGTTAAATATAGCTTGATCCTGCTTTTCATCATTTGCATTTGGACATTTGCACTTTCAAAGCTTGGCATATAAAGAAGAGCCTTTTCCCGCAATGGGAAAAGGCTTTTTAATCTGTTTGTTCTATCATCTCCTCTTTTTGAATACATTGTACAAGTTATCCGCGGAAGGAGGACGAGATATGATAAACATCTTCCTGAGTTATGTGTTTTTGGGCTTGTCTTTGGCCGCACCTGTCGGCCCTGTGAATGCGGCGCAGATCGACAGGGGGATGAAAGGTGGCTTCTTTCATGCCTGGCTGTTTGGTCTTGGCGCTGTGACGGCGGATGTCTTATATATGGCTTTAATCTACTTTGGAGTCGCTCAATTTTTGACAGCGCCATTCTTAAAAACGTTTTTATGGCTGTTTGGTTTTTTTGTTTTGACCTATACGGGGATCGAGAGCCTGGTCAAGGCGAAGGAAGTATCGCTGATGAGAGGTGCGGGAGAGAAAGGTTCATACCGCAAATCTTTCTTGTCTGGGCTGGTGATCTCCCTTTCAAACCCGCTGAGCATCATGTTCTGGCTCGGCATTTACGGAAGCATTTTGGCGAAAACGGTAGAAACGTACGAATCATACCAGCTGCTAATATGCAGTTCAGGCATTTTAATCGGACTTTTTTTGTGGGACTTGGCCATGTCTTTTCTTGCGGGGACATTCAGAACATTTTTAAGCCCGCGGATGATCCAAGCAACGACTTGGCTCGCGGGCATCAGTCTAATTGTTTTCGGATGTTACTTCGGCTATCAGGGGATGCTCGAACTGCTGAAGGCGGGAGGCTGATTATGTCTGCCCGTTTTTCTGTTCCTGATGGGCCCACCTTTTTTTCATCAGCATTGTCACAACAGCAATAACGGCAAGAAACAGAAGGCTCACAAAAAAGCCGGGTCTGCTGTTTTTTTCAAATAACGTACCTGAAACGGCAAATAAAACCAGGACAAGCGCTGTGATAATCTGGACATTCCCTTTCATTTTTGGCTTTGTGAGCTTTTTGCTGGAAAGCAGGATAAACATCCAGTTATAGAGCAGCATTAAGCTGGCGGCCGTTGTCATATGTTCATAAAGCTGCTTCGGCAAAAGCAGTGACAGAACGATGGAAGCAGCGAGAACGAGCACCGTCAGGCCGAGTGCCGGCCACGATACTTTCGCCTTTTCTTTTTTCGCAAAGCAGGCCGGTGCATCTCCATTTTTCGCCATTGTTCCCATCAGTGTGGTGACAGCGAACAGGGAAGCAGTCAGCGTTGAAAAACCGGCGATAATGAAAATGCCATTGAAAATATCCATGATCAAATCGAGATGAAAGTCTTTTAATGACGTAATAAACGGGCTGTTCTGTTCGGTAAATGCCCCGTGGGGGACTAGGAGCATGGCCAGCCCGATCGATGCGACGTAAATCACAGCAAGGGTTATGAGCATCAGGCTCCCTGATTTTGATGAATCTTTCGGGTCTTTTAAGTGAATCGCCATCAGACCCATGACTTCTATTCCTCCATAGGCGTAAAATGTGTAAATCAACCCCGTCCATAATCCCATAAAGCCGAAAGGGAACAACTCGTGAACCCGGTCAGGGAACTGCGCGTCAGGCGTTTTTCCTGGTAACAGCCCGCACAATGCCAAGACAGCGATGATGATAAACATTAAAATGGCCGCCGTTTTCAACACGGCCAGTATGTTTTCCGTTTTTTCAAAACTGCTGCGCCCTGTGAAAATGACGATCAGCCCGAGAACCGCATAAATGGAGGCGAACACCCACAGCGGAACCTGGTTAAACCAATGGCGTGTAAACAGGGAGATCGCCGTCAACTGACTCCCGATAATCAGCATTTCCGATGACCAGTAGACCCAGCCATTGCTAAACCCCGCCCAATTGCCGAAGGCCTCCCTGGCATAAGAACAAAAAGACCCTTCAACAGGATGATCCGCCGTTAATTTCGCCAGCTGCTGAAAGACGAGAAAAGTGCCAAGGGCAGCAAGAAGAAAGGCGGCTAATACGGAAAAGCCGCTTTTCTTAATCGCGATGCTTGAACCGAGAAAAAACCCCGTTCCAATTGTGCAGCCGACTCCGATCATGGAGAGCTGCCACCATTTTAAATCTCCTTTTTTCGCTTGTCGTTTCATCGTTTCAACCCCTCTAAATCTTCTTGTTATTTTGCCAGGGGGCGCCTTTTTTATTCACGAAGAAAAGAGGGAGGAAAGGCTCTCTGCGCACCTCAATATTCACTTTGAAATAAAACATATGCTATAGTTAAAGACATAATCATTACGGTTCATTCAGTCAAAAGGAGGAATGACGGATGACTTTACAAGAAAAAATCATGCAGGAACTGAATGTAAAGCCTTCTATCGAACCGAAACAGGAAATTGAAAAAAGGGTCGGTTTTTTAAAAAGCTATTTGAAAAAAACGGGTGCCAAAGGTTTTGTTTTAGGCATCAGCGGAGGACAGGACTCCACATTGGCGGGCAGGCTTGCCCAGCTGGCTGTTGAAGAATTGAGAGAAGAAGGCGTTCAGGCGGAATTTATTGCGGTCCGCTTGCCTTACGGCGTTCAGCAGGATGAAGATGACGCCCAGCTGGCACTCAAATTTATCCAGCCGGACAAGTCTTTTGCTTTTGACATTGCTTCAACTGTAGGCTCTTTTGCTGATCAATATCAGTCAGTCACGGGAGAGGCGCTTGCCGATTTTCACAAAGGCAATGTAAAAGCAAGAGTCCGGATGATTGCCCAATATGCGATCGGGGGTCAAAATCAGCTGCTGGTGATCGGAACAGACCATGCTGCAGAAGCTGTTACCGGATTCTTCACAAAATACGGAGACGGAGGCGCAGACCTTTTGCCGCTAACAGGATTGACAAAGCGCCAGGGCAGAAGCCTGCTGGAAGAACTGGGAGCGCCGGAGCGGCTTTATACGAAGTCTCCGACCGCCGATTTGCTTGATGAAAAACCTCAGCAATCCGATGAAACAGAGCTCGGCCTGACGTATGATAACATCGACGACTACCTTGAAGGAAAAGCCGTCTCCAGCGAGGTGGCCGAGGCGATCGAAAAACGCTATAAGGCATCCGAGCACAAACGCCAAGTCCCTGCTTCAATGTTTGACGACTGGTGGAAATAGCAAAAAAGAGGCTGACTTCAGCCTCTTTTTTTATTAACAGGCACCCTATATCATTCAAGCTGGATTTGCCATATAATTAAGATATTTGATTCCTTTATGCAAGGAGGAGTAGAAGCTGGAAATGAATGCCGCAATGAGAGATAAGAATATCGTGCTGATCGGGTTTATGGGCGTCGGGAAAACAACCATCGGTCAGCTTCTGTCAAAGAAATTAGACCGCGACTTTATCGATATCGACCAGCAGATTGAAAATGACTTTCAAATGACTATTCCGGAGATGTTTAAACAAAAAGGGGAAGCGTTTTTCAGACAGACTGAAAAAGACTATATTTTTCAGATGTGCGAACATACAATGGGCAGCATCGTATCTTTAGGGGGAGGCGCTTTCCAACAGGAGGACATCAGAAAGAAGTGTCTCGAACACTGCTTTGTCATCTTTCTTGATTTAACATGGGAGAGTTGGAAGCAGCGGATGGATCTCTTGATTGAGAACAGGCCGGTTCTTCATAACCGCTCAATCGAAGAAATGAAACAGCTGTTTAATGAGAGAAAGAGCATGTATGCATTCCACAACTTGAAAGTCGAAACAGATCACCGGTCTGCCGAGGAAACGGCCGACTACATTGTGGAGATGCTGGGGCTTAGCTGATCTTAAACAAACGTTTAATTAAGCTGCTTCTATCGCTGTGTCAATATATTGAGCCAATGATTTGTCTGATCATTGGCTCTTTCGGTCTTGTTTGACCGTTTGGCGTCCCGCCGCCATAAAAACGGGCAGGCCGAAGATACACGGCGGCCACTTCTCTGGATAAGATCTTTTCTGGCTCTGCGACCGCAAAAAAGTCGCTTAATGCCTGAGCAGACACTATAATGTAAATAATAGAAACGATAAACTGGCGGTGCACTTATTATGAAACAGCGAATTCAAGAAGAACTGAAAAACATTGAAGCGACATACGGTGTTAAAATCCTCTATGCGGTTGAATCGGGCAGCAGAGCCTGGGGCTTTCCCTCACAGGACAGTGATTACGATGTCAGATTTATTTATGTCCATCAAAAAGACTGGTATCTGTCAATTGATGCAAAGCGCGATGTGATTGAACTGCCGATTGACGATTCTCTCGATATCAGCGGTTGGGAGCTGACAAAAGCGTTAAGACTGTTTAGGAAATCAAACCCTCCGCTTCTCGAATGGCTTTCCTCGGGAACGGTTTATTATGAAGCCTATTCGCTGGCGGAAAACATGAGGCGGCTGAAAAGCCGCGCCTTTTCTCCAGTCTCCTGCATGTACCATTATCTCAATATGGCATCAGGGAATTTCCGCCACTATCTGCAGCGGGAAGAAGTGAAAATCAAAAAATATTTTTATGTGCTCCGCCCAATTCTGGCTTGTCAGTGGATTGAAAGCCGCCGGACGGTTCCTCCGATTGAATTTCAGGTTTTGCTTGACGAACTTACGGAAGATGGACCGCTGAAAACGGAAATCCAACAGCTGCTTGAGAGGAAAAAGAAAGGGGAGGAGTTCAATCTTGAACCTCAAAACCCTATCCTCCACGCATTTATTGATCGTGAATTGGAGCGGCTTCAGACGGTTGCCAAAGCATATAAAACAGATCATGAAGATCTGACGCAGGAGCTTGACCGGCTGTTTAGAGAAACGCTAGACGAGGTGTGGGCATAACATAGTATTCCCTTTAAGTATTCTTAAAGGGTTTTTTCTTTGCATTCATAGGGAAATGGTTGAGTATAACAGAAAGCGTTTTCAAATAAAGCGGCGCGGAACGGCAGAAAGGGCATTCGCAAAAACGGGTTTGCCGAAAACGCATCCTGTTCTTTACCGAAGTTTCTTCCTGATTCTATTGTCGTATACCAACCAAGTTTTAGGAAGAAAGTTTCTGAAAAAATCCCAGCAGATGTAAAACATTGTGGAAAAACCACAAAAATCGTCAGCTTTTTTGTTTTTTCGAAATATTGTGAATCGACCCTTTGCTCTTATAAAATTAAGAATATAAAGAAATATTTCATGAGATGGCGGGGTGTGAGTAATGGAAGTGATAACAAGAGACTTTTTCCTATTCTTATCTAAAAGCAGCATCCTGAATCGCCTGGCGAGAAATTGGGGGAGTTCCGTCGCGACCGGAAAAATTATCGGAGGAAAAGATTTTGAAGCTTCAATTCCGATTATTAAGGGGCTGAACGAACAAGGGTTGACTGTCACAGTTGATCATTTGGGCGAATTTGTAGACAGCAGGGAAGTCGCAAGGGAACGCACGCAGGAATGCATTCGGGCCATTCAGCTGATTGCTCAGGAACAGCTTAATTCACATGTTTCATTAAAGATGACGTCACTGGGGCTCGATATTGACCTTGACCTTGTCAGGGATAATATGACCAGCATTCTGGAATGTGCTGAACAGCACAAAGTGATGGTTACAATCGATATGGAAGATGAAGTACGCTGCCAAAAGACGCTTGACCTCTTTAAGGAGTTCAGGCAGAAATACGAGTATGTCAGCACGGTCCTGCAGGCTTACTTGTACCGGACCGAACAGGATTTGGAGGAGCTTAATCCGTATAATCCGTTTTTCCGTCTTGTGAAGGGAGCTTATAAAGAATCGCCACAAGTGGCGTTTCCTGACAAAAAAGATGTGGATGAGAATTACAAAAAGCTCATTAAAAAGCAGCTGCTGAGCGGCCATTACACAGCCATCGCAACTCATGACGACAAGATGATTGATTACACTAAAGAAATTGCGAAAGAGCATCAAATCGGCAAAGACCGCTTCGAATTTCAAATGCTGTACGGGATGCGCAGCAAAACTCAGGTGGAACTGGTGAAGGAAGGCTACAATATGCGTGTGTATCTTCCTTACGGAGACGACTGGTACGGATACTTTATGAGACGGCTTGCCGAACGGCCTGCCAACATCGCTTTTGCGTTTAAAGGCATGACGAAGAAATAAAACGATAAAAAGGGGAGATTAGCATGACAACACCTTACAAACACGAACCATTTACAAATTTCGGGATCGAAGAAAACCGGAAGGCATTCGAAAAAGCTCTGGAAACGGTAAATAACGAATGGCTGGGTCAGTCCTATCCTCTTGTTATCGATGGAGAAAGGTATGAAACGGAAGACAAGATTGTATCGATCAATCCTGCAAACAAAGAAGAAGTTGTAGGCACGGTATCCAAGGCTACTCAGGATCATGCGGAAAAGGCCATTCAGGCGGCTGCGAAAGCGTTTGAAACTTGGAGATACACAGATCCTGAAGAAAGAGCGGCTGTTTTATTCCGCGCGGCTGCCAATGTGCGCCGCAAAAAGCATGAGTTTTCTGCGCTTCTAGTCAAAGAAGCAGGTAAACCTTGGAATGAAGCGGATGCGGATACGGCAGAAGCGATCGATTTTATGGAATACTATGCGCGGCAAATGATTGAGATTGCGAAAGGAAAGCCGGTTAACAGCCGTGAAGGCGAACGAAATCAATATGTGTACACACCGACTGGTGTAACGGTTGTTATTCCGCCTTGGAACTTCCTCTTCGCGATCATGGCCGGAACGACGGTTGCGCCGATCGTGACAGGAAACACGGTTGTTCTGAAGCCTGCAAGCGCAGCGCCTGTCATTGCTGCCAAGTTCGTTGAAGTGCTTGAAGAAAGCGGACTTCCAAAAGGAGTAGTTAACTTCGTCCCTGGAAGCGGAGCTGAAGTCGGGGATTACCTGGTGGATCATCCGAAAACAAGCATCATTACGTTTACAGGTTCAAGGGAAGTCGGAACGCGCATTTTTGAGCGCGCAGCGAAGGTTCAGCCTGGTCAGACACACTTAAAACAAGTGATTGCTGAAATGGGCGGAAAAGATACGGTCGTCGTTGATGAGGATTGTGACATTGAATTGGCTGCACAATCAATTTTCACATCTGCCTTCGGCTTTGCAGGCCAAAAATGTTCAGCAGGTTCACGGGCTGTCGTGCATGAAAAGGTATATGACGAAGTATTGAAGCGCGTAATCGAAATTACGGAGTCCAAGAAAGTCGGAGAGCCTGACAGCGCGGACGTTTATATGGGACCTGTCATCGACCAGGCATCGTATAATAAAATCATGGACTATATCGAAATCGGAAAAGAAGAAGGCCGCTTAGTCAGCGGAGGAAAAGGCGATGATTCAAAAGGCTACTTCATCGATCCGACGATCTTTGCCGATCTGGATCCGAAAGCCCGGTTAATGCAGGAAGAAATTTTCGGACCTGTTGTTGCTTTCTCAAAAGTCAGCAGCTTTGATGAGGCGCTGGAAGTTGCCAACAACACCGAATACGGCCTGACAGGCGCGGTCATTACTAAAAACCGCGACCATATCAACAGAGCAAAACAAGAATTCCATGTCGGAAATCTGTATTTCAACCGCAACTGTACAGGGGCGATCGTCGGCTACCATCCGTTTGGCGGTTTCAAAATGTCGGGAACTGATTCTAAAGCGGGCGGCCCTGATTATCTTGCGCTTCACATGCAGGCGAAAACGATCAGTGAAACGTTTTAAGGTGTAAGAAAAGGGGTTAAACAGGGGGACGAAGGCAGCCTTTCATAGGCTGCCTTCAAAAAAAGAGAAATTAGTCTAAAAATTTAGATAAACGGCAACTTGGGGGGAGATTCTTATTCAGAACGTACAATTGATCATTTCCATCGTGATTTACATGGTAGGGATGCTTTATATTGGGTATTACGCTTACAAACGGACAGCAAACCTCTCAGACTATATGCTTGGCGGACGGACGCTCGGGCCTGCTGTCACGGCGCTCAGCGCCGGCGCATCAGACATGAGCGGCTGGCTTTTGATGGGGCTGCCGGGCGCCATGTTTGCAACAGGCCTGAGCGGTTCATGGATTGTCATCGGCCTTGTACTCGGTGCATGGGCGAACTGGATTTTTGTGGCGCCGCGCTTGAGGTCATACACCGAGGTAGCAGGCAATTCGATCACCATCCCTGCATTTTTAGAAAACCGCTTTCATGACAAATCAAAGATCCTGCGAATATTTTCCGGAGTCGTCATTATTACCTTTTTTACGTTTTATGTATCATCAGGAATGGTTTCCGGGGGCGTTTTATTTAACAGCATGTTTAATTTGGATTACCATACAGGGCTGTGGCTCATTTCGGGCGTCGTCGTGGCTTACACGCTTTTCGGCGGGTTTTTGGCAGTCAGCTGGACGGACTTTGTCCAAGGTATCATTATGTTTGTCGCGTTAGTTCTTGTTCCGATTGTGACGGTCATTCAGACGGGAGGACCTGGAGAAGCCTTCAGCGAAATCCAGTCGATCGATCCTAACCTCCTCAATATTTTTAAAGGAACGAGTGTCCTTGGCATCATCTCCTTGTTCGCATGGGGCCTCGGCTACTTTGGACAGCCTCACATTATCGTGCGCTTTATGGCGATATCCTCTGTCAAGGAAACGAAGAAAGCGCGCCGGATCGGCATGGGGTGGATGATCTTTTCAAGTGCGGGCGCACTGCTGACCGGATTGCTCGGTATTGCGTATTACTCGAAGAATGGGCTTCACTTGGATGATCCGGAAACGATCTTCATTCAATTGGGGAACATCCTGTTTCACCCTCTGATCACAGGCTTTTTAATCTCGGCGATTTTAGCAGCGGTTATGAGTACAATTTCCTCCCAGCTGCTAGTTACATCAAGTTCTCTAACTGAAGATTTATACAAAACGCTATTTAAACGCTCTGCATCTGACAAAGAACTCGTCTTTTTCGGACGGCTTTCGGTTCTGGCGGTTTCCATTGTCGGACTCTGTCTCGCCTGGACAAAAAACAATACGATTCTCGGTCTTGTCAGCTATGCTTGGGCGGGTTTCGGCGCGTCGTTCGGCCCAGTGATCATCTTAAGTTTGTTTTGGAAGAGGATGACAAAATGGGGGGCGCTTGCCGGAATGGTTGCCGGAGCAGTTACCGTTATCATTTGGGCGGAAGCCGGACTTTCCGATGTTCTTTATGAAATGATTCCGGGCTTTGCCGCCAGCTTGCTGTTTGTGTTTGTCGTCAGTCTATTGACATCAAAACCGGAGCAGCAGGTGCTTGATGAATTCGAGCAATACAAACAAACACTGTAACGATGATGGAGATGGGGAACCATTCTCCGTCTCTCTTTTTATAGGCCTTCTCCCCCCTTCTAACAGGGGATTGATCCCATTTTTTTAAAAGTCGCATATAAGTCTATACAAGAGTGTAAAGGAGAAGTATGATTAAGTTAAAAACGAGTAGGAGAAAGGATATGGAAGAGCTATTAGAACAAGTTGTTTCTCTTTCAAACATTAATGAGATCATTGACTTTATCAGCGGCGAGCTGAAAAAGCCGGTCATACTGGAAAGCGCAGATTTTTTCTTATTAGCTTATAACTCCTATTATATTAACCATTTTGATGCAGCAAACCAGCAAACGATTTTCTCCAAAAAATGTCCGCTGCCGATCTTTGAAAAGTTCGTCGAAGAAGGCATTATTGATCAATTGAAAACGATTCCGACTCCTTTTAGGGTAAAACAGATTGAAGAAATCGGGTTAAACCAGCGGGTTGTCGTCAGCGCCAAGTATAAAGACGAAATTATGGGCTATATCTGGGTGCAGGAGATTGAAGACGACCTGTCTGATGAAGAGCTTGATTTCTTATACAAAGCATCCTTTCATGTCGGGAAGATCATTTATAAGAAAAAACGCCTCAAACAAGAAAAAGAAGAACAGGCGGAAGAGCTTTACAAAAAGGCAATTAACGATCAGTTTCAAACGGAAAAAGAGCTGAAAGCCGCCGCCGATAAGGCGAGCGTTGTCCTGCCGGCCGTGTTTACCGTCATGGTGCTTCAAGTCGTTGACGGGGAGGATGAACTGCTCGAGGATCTGAAGGAAACGATTCGGTCTTATTTAAACCTGAAAGATAATATCAGTCACGTATTGGAGGATCATTCGAATATCGCCATCATTGTCGGCAGTGTGTCGCGCAAGCGTTCCGCGCTGGCTGCGGCCTCAGAACTGATCAACCGTCTGTTGACCCATTTGCGCTCGCAAATGCTGCCTCTTATTTTAATCGGGGTCGGCAATGAGTACAGCAGCCCGCTGTCCCTTGGCAGAAGCTACAGAGAGGCGCTCCAAGTGACGAAAGCAGCGGAAATCACGGGAAGCCAGGAACACATTCCCTATGAATACCAAAAGCTCGGGCTTTTCAGGTATCTTGATCAAATCGCCGCAAAAAACGATCATCTGCAATATTTAAACCCGGACCTTCAGCTGCTGAAAGAAAAAGATAAAGAAAGCCACACCGAATTTTTGAGAACGCTTGAAATTTATCTCGTCAACAACTGCAAGGTCAAGCCATCCGCAGAACAGCTGTTTATCCACCAAAACACGCTCAACTACCGTATCAAACAAATATTGGAAATGACATCGATCGATCTCAATGATTTTAATACTAGATGTCAATTGTTTATCGATTTAATGCTGATGAAGAAAGCAGGCTACAAATCGTAAACAGAAAAAGAAAAGCCGGTGCATGAAGTGCCGGCTTTTAATATGTCCGATAAACGTAAGGATCTTTCGGCTCTTTTATAGGAGACCAATCCTTCACCTTCATCACAGGAATCGTAGATTTGAAAGGCTGATAGTATTCGGAAGACAGCGTTCCTTTTACATGGAGCCACTGATCGTCTTTAATATTCGTATGTTCAGGGAATTCGACCAGCATACCGTAGACTCCCGAGTCGGCGATGCAATGAATGATTCCGAAGCGGAGAACAAACAGCTGTTTATCATTGATCGCTTCCCCTTTAAAGGCAAAACCGTCGAATTCGATCGTTCGGTCAAGGAATTCTCCCGGATATTGATAGATCGTTTCCATGCCCTTCAAAAAATCATCGTCTTTTAATGAAATATGCTGTTTTCCTTTATAATTTTTCAGCGCTTTATTCATCAATTCATCGTACCCTTCCTCGCCGTAGTAGATGCTTGTATCAGGGCGCAGGTACTGGGTTTGGGCATAATGCTCCGGCTGTTCGATCGCTTTGAACGAGAAGCCCTTCGACTTGACGATATTGGAATCAAGCGTCGCTGCCGGCAGAAAAAGTCCGGTGCATAAAGGGAAGATGAACACGAAATAAATGAACATCCTTTTCAGAAAAGGCTTATCTTTTTCATGATCGTGATCATGGCCGCATCCGCAGTCGCGGTCACATCCTTTTTCGTCTGAGCCTTTCATATAAATGTAGAATTGCACCGCTGTCAAAATGGCCAGAAGAAAAATAGCGATGTATGAAAGGTAAGCATATTTCATATTAATATATTTTGTCAGATTGCCGGATGCATGAAGATGAAAAAAGAAAAACGTAAACAACATTAAAATGAATGTGCGAAACATGTTCTCACCCCTTTACCAACAGTGATCCGGCTAAGACAATAACGGCGATGTAGGCGACTAAGACAAACACAAAACGTTTTTTAAAGATGCCGAGCATCATCAGCAGATTTTTAATGTCCACCATCGCTCCGAATACAAGAAAGGCGATAAGTGAGCCGAGTGAAAACGTGCTGCTGAAAGAAGAAGCAATAAAAGCGTCGACCTCTGAACAAAGGGACAGCACAAATGACAACCCCATCATAACAAGGGATGAAGACACATCATTCTGCCCGATCGCCAAAAGGGTAGATGTTTTAATATACGTCTGCATTGCCGCTGCGACAAATGCGCCGATGATCAAATATTTTCCGACTGAGAAAAACTCGTCAACTGCATGGCGGAGCGTCCCGCCGAGCTTTTGCAGGAAAGACTGGTTCGCATGGGTATGGTGGTGATGGCCGCGTGTCCCGTTCTCGATCAGCTGATTCCCTTTAAATTGATAAGAGATGATCAGCCCGACAATGAGAGACACCGCAATCGCCAATCCGCCGCGATAGAACACAACATCCCATTTGTTCCCGAAAGCGATGAATGTCGAGAATAACACAATCGGATTGATGATCGGGGCCGTCAGCATGAAGGCGACCGCTGCGTGAAGCGGTACGCCCTTTAAAAGCAGCCTGCGGGCAATCGGAACGATGCCGCACTCGCAAGCCGGAAACAATACCCCGGCAAATGTCCCTGACAAAACGGCGAGAAATCGGTTTTGCGGGATGATTTTCGCCATCATCTCCTCCGTCACAAACATTTGAATCAAACCTGATATAAAAACCCCGATCAAAACGAACGGAATCGCTTCTATTAATATACTGATAAATATTGAGTTCAGCTGCAGAAAGGATTGTGAAGCCACAAAAAAACCTCCGCGCAAATGCATATTTTTAGTTTCAATCTAGCATTATAACATAAATTGAAAAAGCGGTTTTGTGCGGCGGGGTCAGATAATGGGAGGAGCAGAAGTGACAGAATCAATACATATAAAATCCATACACAGCCTTGAAGGGGAATGTTATGATAAGAATATTCAAAAAATGAAAAGAAGAGGGGAAAGACAAGATGCAGCAGCCTTATGATATGCCGCTAGAACAGCTTTACCAGTATAAACCGGAACGGACGGCACCGGCTGATTTTGAAGAGTTCTGGAAGGGTTCATTGGAGGAATTGTCAAATATAAAAGCGGAGCCTGAGCTTGAACCGCATGAATATCCGGCTGACGGGGTAAAAGTCTACTGGCTTACATACAGAAGCACCGGGGGAGCGCGAATCAAAGGCTGGTATGCAGTACCCGACCGCCAAGGGCCGCATCCTGCGATCGTCAAATATCACGGCTATAACGCCAGCTATGACGGAGACATTCATGATATTGTCAATTGGGCTCTTCACGGTTATGCGGCATTCGGTATGCTGGTCCGCGGGCAGAGCAGCAGTGAAGATACAGAGACCTCTCAACACGGACATGTACCCGGCTGGATGACAAAAGGAATCCTCGATCCGAAAACATATTACTACAGAGGGGTCTATTTAGATGCCGTACGAGCAGTCGAAGTGGTCAGCGGTTTTGCTGAAGTCGATGAAAAGCGGATCGGAGTGATCGGGGCAAGCCAAGGAGGCGGGCTGGCTGTCGCGGTTTCGGCGCTGTCCGATATTCCAAAAGCAGCCGTGTCCGAATACCCTTATTTAAGCAATTTTCAACGAGCGATCGATATAGCGATCGACCAGCCTTATCTCGAAATCAACTCCTTTTTCAGAAGAAACACCAGCCCGAATATTGAACAGGCGGCTATGCGGACCCTGTCTTATTTTGATATCATGAACCTTGCCCAAGCGGTCAAAGCGCCCGTTCTCATGTCGATCGGACTGGTTGACACCATCACACCGCCATCCACCGTCTTTGCGGCTTACAATCACTTGAAAACGGATAAAGAAATAAAAGTGTACCGCTATTTTGGACACGAATACATCCCGCCGTTCCAAACCGAAAAGCTGGCGTTTTTGAGAAAGCACCTGAAATGAATAAAAGCGAACACCCGGTAAAGCCGGGTTTTTTTATGTCTTGATTTAAGAATATATCGTATTATAAGATATAATTAGAGAGGGTGATGAAAGTGAATACGGAGAAAATCATAGAAATGATGAATCAGGACTGGACGGATATTTACTACCATCTGCACACAAAGCATGATGATCATTTGTCTCACCACGCGGTTCGAATGCTTCAGCATATCGAAAAAAACCGCTTGGTGACCATTGGTCATTTAGCAAAATTATTGGATGTCTCTCATAATACGGCATCAGAACATGTGAAAAGACTGATACAAAAAGGACTTGTACAGAAAAACCGGGACAGCAGCGATGAACGCAAAGTCTACGTCACGTTAACGCCTGAAGGTGAAGAAGCAGTGAAACGGCATACGAGACTTCATCCGAAAAAACTGCAAAAGGTGTTGGAGCAATTAAATGAAGAAGAAGTCGAAATGATTAAAACAGCATTTTCCTTGTTGAGCCGGGAGGCAAAATCATGTTTTTAATAGTGAAAATCGGGGTTTCTGCAATATTGATCGCCATTATAACCGAAATTGCACGAAAATCGCCTGAAATGGGTGGAATGATTGCGGCATTGCCTCTTGTCAGTCTGCTGAGTTTATTTTGGCTTAGTGTACAAGGGGAATCTTTAAAGCATTTAAGCCAATTCGCGAAAGGCGTGCTATGGGGGTTTCCCGCCACGGCGGTTCTCCTTTTGATCGTGGTTTTGAGTTTAAAAGCATCATTTCCGGTTGTCATTTCTGTTGTGTTTGGAGTATGCGGATGGGGCGGGTGTTTAATGCTGCAAAAGGCTCTCATCCATGCGATATTCGGGTGAAGTGGAATGGAATAAGAAGCCGCTTGTGCTGCCGCACAAGCGGCTGAAACGATCAGGGAGCGGCATCCCCCCCTGTATGAGACTGTCACGTATAAAGCTTGGAGTAATAAATCATCCTCGCCGGAAAAGGAACGTCTCTGTATGGCCCCTCGGGCGGGATGGATGTCGACAGAAATCGGAAATAATGGCTCCCGAGTATTTTTAAGTTTATCGGATAAGTCTGGACGGTTTCAGGAGCGAGTTCATAGGAGAATGCTTGAGCTTTAGATTGACTGACCATGAACTTTTGATATTCCCCGTTTTCAAAGCAATATAAACAGCCCTTTAAACGATGCGCTTCCTGGTTGACCAAAGAGATATACAGATCTTCTCGGCCGTTTTTTTCAACCGGGTTTCCTGCTTTGTCAGACAAGTAAATCAATCTTGTTTGAGATGGGCTGCCGCTGTTCATTTGACAGTTAACAGGTTCAATGCAAGCAGGATGAGTCGAGAGCCGGTCAGAATGCGGGGCATGTGAAATCAATTCAAAATAGTAGGGTGCTACATCGTCGGCATCCCGATTCCATTTGCAATCGTGCTCTGCCTTTGGGTCGAACCTGAAGGACTGGGTGATGATATAAACGATGTGTCTGCCCGCAGGAACATGCTGGAACCTGATTTTGATTTCCTTGGACGAATGAGCGGGAACGATGGATGGAAAGGTTTGCGAGGGCCGGTCATTTCCTTCAAAGAAAACGGATATATGGATGCGGTCTTCGGCATTCGTATGGTTGCAGCAGACGTATGATGCTTGGAAATGGCCTGATGGATCGGTTTGATAGCTTAATTTGTTTCTGTCGATCGTATAAAGGTGATCTGCGTGAAAATAAGTCGATCTGAGGATATGGATAATACCGCCTCCGTTTCACAGTATGGAAAGCCGCCGGAGCACCCGGCAGCTTCTTGCTATTTTTTGATATAAACCTCTGTCCGCTTCTCCAGGAAATCCTGGAGCAAAGCGATCGCCGAGCAAACGGCCCAGTAAATCAAGGCAACTAAAATATACATCGTCATATAGTCGAACTCCCGTCCGCCTACGATTTTTGCCTGTTGAAACAATTCAGGCACGGTGATCATGGCGGCGAGGGAAGACGCTTTAACGAGATCAAGCATTACGTTTGCAAGAGGAGGGAGTGCAATTCTAACCGATTGAGGGACAATCACGTGGCACATCGTCTGCCAGTAGGAAAAGCCGATCGATTTTGCAGCGTCCCACTGCCCTCTGTCAACGGACGACAGGGCCGAGCGGATAATCTCGGCAATGTATGCGGCGCTGTTCATGCTGAAGCCGATTAAGGCAGCAGTCAAAGCCGTAAATTGGATTCCGATATAAGGAAAACCAAAATAAAGAATAAATAGAATGACAAGGATCGGAACGCCTCTCATAAACGAAATATAGATTCTTGCCGGCCAACGAAGCAAAGAGATCTCCGACATGCGCCCAAGCGCGATGAAAAAACCGAGAATTAAACCGGCAAACATGCTCGCAAATGAAATAAAAAGCGTATTCCATATGCCTTGCATCACATAAGGAAACGATTTCGCAGCCAATTCTGCATTAAAAATATACTCCCATTGAATAGAGCCCAATTGACATCCCTCTATTTATTCACATCGACATCGACAAAGTCGATATCCTGCTTTTTCGAAACATCGGCACCGCCGAAAAACTTTTTCGAAATCTTTTTGATTGTGCCGTCCTTCAGCATTTCGTCAATCGTTTTGTCGAATTGTTTTTTTAGTTCTGCGTTTCCTTTTTTCATGATCATGCCTTGCTGATGCGGATAGTATTTAAGATCGGGATGAATAGTCAGATCCAGATCAGGCATTGCGGCGAGCGCGAGTTTTTGAAGGTAGTAGTCGTTTAAGATGACATCGGTTCTTCCATTCGCTACATCCTTTAAAAATTGGTCATTTGTTGCGTTGTCGTAAATGACTTCCTCAGCTCCGTATTGGCGCGCGATATCCATGTAAACTGTCGTAGCTGCGCCAGCGGCTTTCTTTCCCTTTAAATCTTCAAGCGTGTGGATGCCTGATAGATCTTTTTTGCGGACGATAGCCGTTCCGAATGAATATTTATAAGGCGTAGAGAACAAAAACTTTTCTTTGCGGTCGTCGGTCATTGTAATATCGTTGGCAGCAGCGTCCACTTGTCCGCTCCCCACCGCCGTCAGCATGCCGTCAAAGCCCATTTCTTTAAATTCGACATCCAGGTCGAGCCGTTTAGCCGCTTCACGGATGACTTCCACTTCGTAGCCGGTCAGCTTGTCTTTGCCGGAATCAGTGTCATGATATGAAGTAGGATAAAGGGTTCCCGAAGTCGCCACAACGATCTTCCCTTTTTCCTTTATCTCATCCCAGGCTGTTTTTTGATTTTCAGCCTTATTTTGAGTAGTGCTGCATGCAGCTGTTATAAGAGCGAGCGCTAACACCGTTATCAACAATGTAATGCGCTTATACGTATGCAATTTATTCACTTAAAAAATCCTCCTATTCCTTTAGTCAAGTAAACCATAGCACTGAAGTAGGGATTAGGCAATAAGATAATTAGTATTGGGAAAAAATAAAATAATTGATAGTGCAACCTGCTTTACTTTTTAAGGTGAAAGATGGAATCATAAAGATATTGGTAAATTGAAACACAAGGAGGATAAGAAAAGATGAAAAATATTTTAATCATCAACGGACATGAAGCCTATCCCCATGCAAGAGGACAGCTTAATCACACTATTTTTACAGCGTTGGCGGACAAGCTGGGTGAAAAATATGAAGTGAAAAAAACAGTGGTGGCAGACGGATATCAAATCCCTGAGGAGCACGAGAAATTCAAGTGGGCTGATGCTGTTATTTATCAGACGCCTGTTTACTGGTTCAGTGTTCCTGCTTTATTTAAAAAATATATTGATGAAATTTATGAGTACGGGCTTTTTTATCAAGGGTCTGAAGACTACGGCAGAGGCGGGCTGTTTACAGACAAAAAGTATATGTTTTCAACCACATGGAACGCGCCCAAGGATGTATTCTCCAAAGAGGGGACATTCTTCGAAGGTAAAAGTCTTGATGAAGCGCTCTTTCATTTGCACAAAATGCAGGAATTCGTCGGCATGAAGCCTTTAAAAACATTCTCTGTCCATGATGTCATCAGCAATCCGCAAGTAGATCAATATTTAGCTGATTTGGACGCCCATTTAAAAGAAGTATTTTCGATTTAAGTCAAGAGGTTTGTGCTCAGGCGCAAACCTCTTTTTTCGTTATCCTCTAAGAAAACGTGATACAGTTGAGTATAACCAAAGCAGGGGGTGCTCGCATGTTTTTAAAAAAGCTGACTTTACTTCGGGAAAAAGTTCCTTCTTATGCAAAATATCCATTTTCAATTCCTGCTATTCAACATTTAAAAGAACTGACGTTTCAAAAAAACGTAACATTTTTTGTGGGGGAAAACGGATCAGGCAAATCGACGCTGCTTGAAGCAATCGCAGATAAATGCGAATTTAACACGGCTGGCGGGGGAAGAAATAATACATATGAAGTGTACGGTTCCGGTTCGGATTTGGGAGACTATATCAGATTGTCATGGCTTCCTAAAGTAACAAACGGCTTTTTTCTGCGCGCCGAATCTTTTTATCATTTTGCTACTCATATTGATGAAGTAGACATCACCGGTTTTCGAGGCTACGGAGGCAGATCTCTTCACGAGCAATCACACGGTGAATCTTTTTTATCGCTTTTCAAACATCGTTTTAAAGAGAAGGGAATCTATCTTCTCGATGAGCCTGAAGCTGCTTTATCCCCGGCAAGACAGCTGGCATTTTTGAAAATTCTTCATGATTTGACGAAATCAAACCAAGCTCAGTTTATTATCGCCTCTCACTCCCCCATTTTATTAGGGTATCCGGAAGCCGACATCTTCAGTTTTGATGGTGAACAAATCACTGAAGTGAACTATGAGGATACGGATCATTACACCTTAACCAAGTATTTTCTTCAGCACCGGGAAAAGCTTCTGGCGGAGCTGTTTTTAGATGATGTTTGATCTGAAACGCGTTTCATAGGATATGATAAAGTGCATCCGGATCAAAATACGAAACAGGAGTTGAGCAATATGATTCATCAGCAATTACGCCCATTTCCAAACCATTTCCTATGGGGATCAGCTTCAGCAGCCTATCAGATCGAAGGGGCCTGGAAGGAAGACGGCAAAGGCCTCTCGGTTTGGGATGTGTTCACAAAGATTCCCGGCAAAACGTTTAAAGGAAGCAATGGAGACATTGCGGTCGACCATTACCACCGTTTTAAAGAAGATGTTGCTTTAATGGCCGAGATGGGGTTAAAAGCATACCGTTTTTCAGTCAGCTGGCCGAGGATTTTTCCCCAAGGCAGGGGAGAAGTCAATGAAGCGGGCTTGAGATTTTACGATGACTTGATTAATGAGCTCCTTGCTCATGATATTGAACCCGTTTTGACGCTTTATCATTGGGATCTTCCCCAGGCTTTAATGGATGAATACGGCGGCTTTGAATCCAGAAGGATTATAGAGGATTTCAATACGTATTGCGTTACGCTCTATAAGCGGTATGGGGACAGGGTCAAATATTGGGTGTCCCTTAACGAGCAAAATTACAATTTTAATCATGCCTTTATCACAGCGATGCATCCTCCGGGTGTGAAGGACAGGAAACGCTTCTATGAGGCTAACCATATTGCATTTCTGGCGAATGCAAAGGCAATCGATTCTTTTCGCCGGTATGTTCCCGATGGAAAAATCGGACCGAGTTTTGCTTATTCGCCTGCATATCCGCTCTCCAGCCGTCCGGATGATATCCTCGCTTTCGAAAATGCTGAGGAATTTACAAATTATTGGTGGCTTGATGTGTATTGCCGGGGAACATATCCGGGCATTCCTTTGAAATATCTGAAGGAAAAAGGCTGGGCGCCGACAATTGAGGAGGGGGATATGGAGCTTTTAGCAAAAGGAAAACCTGATTTCGTCGGTGTGAATTATTATCAAACCATCACATATGAAATGAATCCTCTAGACGGAGTAGCGGAAGGAAAGATGAATACGACCGGCCAAAAGGGCAGCAACCAGGAAACAGGTATGCCCGGTTTATACAAAACAAAGAGGAATCCTCATCTTGAGACATCGAATTGGGATTGGGCCATTGACCCGATCGGTCTAAGAATCGGGCTTCGCAGGATTTCCAGCCGCTACGGGCTTCCGCTTTTCATAACGGAAAACGGGCTTGGGGAATTCGATAAGGTTGAAAATGACGGCACAATTCATGATGATTACAGAATTGCCTACTTGCGTGCGCATCTTGAACAGTGCAGACAGGCTTTAAACGACGGAGTCGATTTAATCGGCTACTGCAGCTGGTCTTTTACAGATTTATTGAGCTGGCTGAACGGCTACCAGAAGAGATACGGTTTCGTTTATATTAATCGTGATGAAGAGAATGTAAAGGACTTGAAGAGGATTAAAAAAGACAGCTTTTACTGGTACCAAAATGTCATTCAGACAAACGGGGAAGAGCTTTAGGAGAAGGGCGCCGGTGACACCGGCGCCTTTATTCTTTGATCAGGCCTGTTTAAAATCGAGAATATAGGTGATCTTCGCAGTGCTGCTTTGATCAGGCATAATCGTATAGCATGTCAGCTGATAGACGCCTTGCGGGATGTCGCATGACAATTTCTTGGATAGGACGCTTGCAATTTCGACCCCGCCATGAAGCACGTCGAAAGAAACGGTGACGCGCCTGTTAAAGGAGGGAACCTGTTCCTGGACATTCAAACGAACTTCTACTAATGATGCCGTATTATCGAGAGCTTCAAACGAGACCGCGTGTTCTCCCGCTGTGTAGCCTCTTTTAATATCCTCGTCTGTCCAATCCATAACGGGCGGCTTTCCGCCTTTTTGATAAACGGTAAACTGATGGTATGACATCGTCATTTCTTCTGCTTCCCACTTTTTGATCAAAGAACGTACCTCCAGTGTTATTTAATCTTGAAAAGTATTTTCGTGCCGTCCGGATAATCGCTTACCTGATTGCCCACCCAAGATCCTGCTCCACGGTTATCAGAAGGACTGATATACTCGACGGAAGCACCTGTTCCGCCTTCTTCGCACATGGCCATCGGCCACTCGTCGCGGTCATAGCCCGATTTGGAAGGAACATCTTTTAACGATTCCTTTCGGCGTTCGTCGGCTCCGTCCCTGTCGATCGTACAGATTTTAGAATGCCCTTTCTTGATGGCCTTTCGAATGTGCGCGCCTGTTTCAGGATAGCGGTCCGACGGGAAAATCAGCACTTCATCATAGTCTGAGCCGTTTTGCCGGCCTGAAGGCTGGTGTTCTGAAGTGAAAAAATCGCCGGATATAATGCCGATGATCACGACGGCGACGGCGAGCAAGGTGATCAGCAAAGATTTAATTTTGTCCATTCGTGTTGTCCTGCTTTCTTATAAGTTGAATCACTCAGCCGCAGCGGGCCGGAAGTAAATACAACTTTATTATCGTAAAAATGATTTGAGAAATAAAGGGGAGATTAATAGGTTTTTCCTCCTGAAAAGCTGAATTTTAGTCTATCATATCGCCTTTTTTTAAAATTTTTCCGGTTCGTTTAGAAGGTTTTAGAGGTTCAAAATTTAAATTTCTCATATGGAAGAAAAACTTTCGAGCCCCCTTTATCAAGCTTTCCTGCGCGAATGATATGAAATACAAGACAGAAAAGGAGCTGACTGAGTTGCTTCGTAAGCTATTGAAGGCACTTCAAAACGGTAAAAACCGACGATACAGCAGCAGTGACTACGGACGGAAATCATACAAAAAATACAGCAGCAGCGATTATAAAAGAAAAGGGTACGGTCATCACCATTACAAAAGAAAGCATAAGAAATTTTTCGGCAGCAGCTAAATCGCGTGAAAACATTGATGAGATGGCTGTTTGACCGCCCGCTCAAAAAAGGAACCGTCTTGGAGGGGAGATATCGAATCAACCGTGTGCTCGGGATGGGCAGCTACGGTATCACATATCTTGCCGAAGAACTTGGGAGATCCGGTTTCCGCGTCATCAAGCAGCAGAGAAAGACAAAAGCATGGACATCAGCCGGCCGGAGGTCTTTCAACCGCGAGGCTGAAATTTTGCGGGAATTGGATCTGCCTGCCGCGCCCCGTATATATGAGGTGCTTCAAGCGGCCGGCGAGCGGTTTATCGTAATGGAATATATCGAAGGAAAAACCTTTGAAGATTTGCTCTTTTATGATGGACATGTCTTTGATGAACAGCAAACGATCAGCATATTGAAGGAAGTGCTTCACAGCGTTTCATTTCTTCACAGGAGAGGGATTATTCACCGCGATTTAAGGATTCCCAATTTGATTGTGAGCGGAGGAACGATCCGCATTATAGATTTCGGACTAGCATGCCATCTGACTGAAAGAGAACGTGTTGATGACCGGCACCCGGAAAAAAGGCTGATGCGTGCTGTTTCCGTCAAAAGTGACTTTTATGCGCTGGGACATTTCGCATTGTTTCTCCTGTACTCCGAGTTTACTCCGTCCGGCGAGGAAGAAAAAAGCTGGGAAGAAGAACTCTGCCTATCGTCCGGGTTTACATCCGTTCTGAGGAAGATGTTGCAAATTGATCAGCCGTATGAGCGTGCAGAAGATATTATCGGCGACTTGACTTCCTGTACGGCGAAAAAGATGAAGCAGCCGTTTTAACGACAGCCCAGCGTGTCGACAAACCCTCGCAGTCGTTGTCAGGCCTGCTAAGTCGGTCTGACGAATAGAAGGAGGATCGGGAGGCTGACGTTCTGAGGCGTCCTGCCTGAATACCGCGTCATTATATCCTGTGAAAGTCTTCTCCGATGCTCGGCCTTCCTAGACTGTAAGGGATGCGGGTCACGCTGAAAGGATGACAAAATCCCAAAACTAAAAGTCGTTTTGGGATTTTGTCAACGCGAGAAGATTAATTTTTGTCCCCAATTTCAACTTAAATCGTTTGCTCTTCACTGCATTCCCCTTTTTGTTTCACCAGTAAATACATATCGGTTAAGACGGAGACGTTTTGACAAGATGAACAAAAAACCCCGTTGTGAAAACGGGGTTTTAAACAATTTGAAAGCCTAAAGTTCCTCTGCTTTTTCGGCTTTTTTTGTTTCATACTGTTTTTGTTTATTTGCGATGTAGCTTCTGGCCTCTTGATGCATACGCTGTTTCAGTTTGTAGACTTCGCTGTTTTGATAGATATGTGAATTGTAGTTTAGCGGAGATGCATTTTTCCCTTTTCCTGTTGCGTCGATCAAGGCGGAGTAGTCGGACTGGATCATTTGCTGAATTTGCTCAGAGGCCGAGTATTCTCTTTTGAGCAGCCCGTCAAGATCCTCGACAGCTTTAATCGTGTCTTTTCTGTTTTGGTTTGCAGCATCGAGCTGCTGTTTGATTTCATCGGAAGAGAATGGCTGTAGCGATATTAAATCATCAATCTGTCCTAAAATATTCGACAGTTCTTGTTGCTGTGCAGAGACCATGTTTTGAGAGTGAATGTGGACATTTGCAAGCTCCTGTTCAAGAAATTGAACATCAACGAATGTGTCCTCTGAAAGTCCGGCATTTTCGGCCGCAGCAGATACACCATTCAGAAACTGAATCTGCATATCAGCTAAATCCAGCCAGCCGTCTACGATCCCTGATTGGTCTCTGTAAAACGCTTTAATGGCATCAGCGCCTTTTCCTTGGAACTCATCAAGTTCTGTGACGCTGTTTAACGATTGTTTTAAGCTGACGAGCTGTTCTCTCAAGTTTTTATATTCATCAGATCTTTGCTTCATAGCTGATAATAGGGTTTCCGCTTCGTAGACTTTCATTGGAAATCTGCCCTTCCTGCGACTTATATAGTACAGAGTGTACCACTTTGTCACAGGGGATTGGGCAATAAATCCTGAATATCCATGAAAATGAATCTTTGTGATCAAATTTGTAAGCTCTTTAGGCTTTTTGTCGTGATAGGAGACTTTTGATTTAATAGTTAATTAGTCCCTTTTATGGCGGAGTTGTGTCGTCGGACTGAAGAAAAGCAGACAACTAAAAATGTGAAATACTGTGAACAACACAATTGAAAATGTGATGATATGGTATCTTAAAATTAAATATTAAATAAAAAAGACTCGGAATATTGTAATTAAACATAATTGACTACTTTCTCATGCTTGATTAGTATAATAGTAAAATATTTTTAAAAAAGGATATTTTTAAAAGGGGGGATCGGGATTGAATGAAGAAGGTTACCGGCTTGGAATTGATATTGGAGGAACTTTTACCGATCTTACATTGTTAAACCAGGCGGACGGGAGCATGACCGCAGTTAAAACGCCGACCGTTCCCGAAGATCCGGCCCAAGGGATCATCAACGGTTTGGCTCTCTTGAAGACCCAGGGTGTTCACCCTTCAGAAATTCATCACTTCGTACACGGCATGACAATCGGTTTGAACACATTATTACAACGCAAAGGGGCTGATATTGCTTTATTCGTAACCGAAGGTTTCCGTGATATTCTTTCGCTTCAACGCCTCCGGCTTCCGATACCGTACGATTTTAGATCGAGAATGCCGGAGCCCCTTATTCCCCGGAAAAACGTGTTTCCCATTCAAGAAAGAATGCTTTATGACGGCTCTGAAAAGCTGCCGCTCCATAAGGAAGAGATCGATGAGGCGGTTGGACAAGTTTTAAGAAAAGGATTAAAAGGAATCGTTGTTTCTTTTTTGCACAGCTATCGGAATCCGCTTCATGAACGCCAGGCTGCAGAACGGATCAGACAAATAGCACCTGAGCTTGAGGTTGCAACGTCTGCGGAGCTTTGGCCGCAAATGAGGGAATACGAACGGACGGTTATGGCCGTCGCAAACCTATACATCAAACCGAATGTCCATCACTACTTTCGAACGCTGAAAGAGAGGCTCGCCCTGGAAGGAATTTCAGCGCAGCCGTTTATCACCCAGTCTAACGGAGGACTGATGGACATTGAATCGGCTGCCGAGGCACCTGTCAAAACGCTTTTTTCCGGACCGGCAGCAGGGGTCATCGGTGCCATCAGAACGGCGGAAACCGCCGGAGAGGCGAATATCATCACATTTGATGTCGGAGGAACTAGCGCGGATATTTCGATTGTTGAAGAAGGGGAGCCGACTTTTACACAGTCAAATCAAATCTCTGGATTTCCGATTACGATTCCGTCTGTAGCGATGTATTCGATCGGTGCTGGCGGAGGGTCGGTGGCATGGATTGACAGCGGCGGTCTCTTGAAAGTAGGACCGGAGTCAGTTGGATCTGATCCGGGGCCGGCTTGTTACGGAAAAGGAACAAAGGCCGCACTTACAGATGCGTTTCTTATATGTCATTATTTAAATCCAAACCGGTTTGCATCAGGAAATATGAAACTGTACCGGGAAAGATCCGAAAAAGCGCTCCTCCCGGTTGCCGAATATTTAGGCACAGATGTGGAGCAGGCCGCGGATCAGATGATTCAGGTTGCGCTTGCCAATATGTACACGGAACTAAGCAATGTTATGGAGCAAAACGGGTTTGACCCGCGTGAATTCAGCCTCATGGCCTTTGGAGGCGCAGGACCGGTCACTGCTAATTTTTTAGCTGAGGAAATTCAGGCCAAAAATGTGCTGATCCCGCCGCATCCGGGAACCTTGTCCGCTTTGGGCGCACTGACGGCGGATTTTATTTATGATGCTGTATGTTCAAGACAGGTGCTGCTTGAACAAATAAAAACGGCCGAGTTAAAAGCGGAGTTTGTAAGGCTGCAAGAGCAAGCGGAAACATGGCTGCGGAAACAGCAGGCGGAGATGCTGCCGGAAACCTCTCTTCTTTACTTGCTTGATGCCCGTTATAAAGGTCAGGCATACGAAATTGAGCTCCTTGTTTCACCGGAATGCCTGGAAGGCAAAAGCACGAGTGAAATCGCGGACTCCTTTCACCTCTTACATGAAAAGCAATATGGACACAGCGATGAGAAAGCAAGCATTGAGTTGATGAATATACGCGTCCGCATCATAGGCAAGACACCGAAGCCGCCAGGCGGTAAAGGAGGCCGAAGTGATCTGCCCGAGGCTGAACCGGTCAGCCAAAGAAAGATCATCATAAAAGGCGGTACATATCAAACCGCTGTATACCAACGTTCAGATTTAAGTTGCGGTCAGAGAATAAATGGGCCGGCCATTGTTGAGCAAGATGATACAACGACGCTGATTTTGCCAAATTGGAGCGGAAAAACTGATCATGCCGGAAATTTGATCATTGAACGGAAGGAGAGCTGACCATGCGCACAGATCCTGCCCGGCTGGAAATGATGAGAAGCTACTTTAACGCGATAGCCGCGGGAATGGGACACGTTATTGAACGGACGTCCTTTACCACATTTGTAAAAGAGTCAGCTGATTTCGCTACTGCGCTTGCGACGCCGGAAGGGGAGTTTTTCGTTTATCCGAAAACGGTCGGCGTCACGATTTTTTTAGGCCTTTCATTAAAACGGATCATCGAAGAAAGCGGCCCATTTGAACCGGGAGACATTATCCTCACAAATGATCCCTATACAACGGACGGATTAGCGACCCACTTGCCTGATATACATGTAGTGAAGCCGATTTTCATGGAGGGCGAGGTCATCAGTTACGCGTGGTGTTTTGTCCATTGCAGCGATGTCGGCGGCCTTGTTCCGGCAAGCATTTCGCCGACAGCGACAGACATCCATCAGGAAGGCCTGAGGATACCGCCGGTGAGAATTTACAAAGCGGGAAGAGAAAATCGCGATATATTGAATGTGCTGCGGGCAAACAGCAGGGTTCCCGACTTAAATGAAGGGGATATTCATGCGATGGTGGCCGCGGTCAATACGGCGGAGAACCGATTGACAGAGATGGTCGGCAAGTTTGGAAAAGAAGCGGTCCAACAAGGAATGTATGATTTGCTCGAACAAGCAGCTATGAGAGCCGGCCGGGTTATCAGCGGGATTCCGGAAGGCACATACAGTTTTTCAGATTATCTTGATGACGATATGATTTCTGACGTTCCGATCCGCTTGGCTGTTACGGCAAACGTCTCGGGAGGGGAAATCACATTGGACTTTTCAGACTGTGATCCCCAGGTGAAAACCGCATTTAACCTTGTCACTAATGGAAGCAAACATTCATTTCTATTTCAGGGCCTGATCAACTTTATCATAAGTGAAGACCCGTATATTCCGGTTAACGGGGGACTGACAAGGCCGATCAAAGTCATCGCTCCGAAAGGTACACTGGTTCATCCGGAATATCCAGCGGCCGTCGGAATTCGTCATTCGATTACGATGAGACTTTATAATGCCGTACTGGGCGCTTTGGCCAAGGCGCTTCCGAAAGCTGTGCCTGCAGCAGGCGCCGGTCAGTCAGCGATTGTCGTACTGTCGGTTCCCGACGAATCAAAGGGCGGCCGGAAGATGTCCGTGGTCGAACCGATGGGAGGCGGAGGAGGCGGCCAGCATGACATGGACGGAGCAGACGGTATTGACCATGCATCCGGATTTTTGAAAAATACGCCGATTGAAAGCCTTGAACAGCACATTGACATCCATGTCCGCCGCTATGAGCTGATTAAAGATACCGCCGGAGCCGGTTTTCACAGGGGCGGCCATGCAATCGGACTGGAGTTTGAAGCGACGGCGCCAGAATCGATTGTGACCGCAAGAGGGATGGAGAGAATGCGATTTCATCCGTGGGGGCTCGCCGGGGGAACGGCAGGAGAGCTCGGACGGGTGCGTCTTTATCCGGAGCAGCCTCAGGAGAAAACGATTTCGAAGATCGACGTTTTAAAGCTCAACAAAGGGGATGTTATCAGCATTCATTCGCCTGGCGGCGGAGGCTGGGGAGATCCATACAGCCGGGAAGCTGAATCGATTTTGAGGGAAGTTGAATCGGGCTTGCTGAGCCCGGAAGCGGCATACCATCAATACGGCGCGGCTGTAAAAGAAAACGATGCAGGCTCATTCATTATTGATCTGGAAGAAACAGCTGAAATCAGAAAAAAGAAAGCAGGCGAACCTCGGAAACATTGGGATTTCGGGCTTGCTAGAGAAGAATACGAACGGTGCTGGACAGAGGAAGCCAGCAGCACATTGGCCCGGATTCTGCGACAGTTTCCGGCTCATCAAAGATCACATGTTAAACATCTAGTCCACCGTTATTTTTCAAAAGAACATAACGGTTCGATCAGCAAAGGCGATGTTGCGGCCGCTGTGGAAAAACTGGCTGGCAAAAATAACACGGGAATGGTGAGATGACAATGAAAAGTAAAATTTCTGCTTTATTTATTCTGTCTCTTGTAGCGGTGCTCCTTCTTTCGGGCTGCGGCGGAAAAGGTAGTCAGGAAAGCAAACAATCAGATACAGTCGTTATCGGCGTCTATGGAGGCGATTGGGAAAAACATATTAAGCCTAGCCTCGAATCTTTTGAAAAAGAAACAGGGCTGAAGGTCAAAGTCGTCGCAGGGACAGACTCTGAGTGGTTTACAAAGCTCAAAGCTGCAAATGGCAGAAATGCTCCGTATGATCTCTTAATCCTGCAGCCGGATACGATTCACAGGGCACAGTCGGCGGGATTACTGGCGCCGATTGATCAGGAAAAGGTTCCGAATGTCCGCGATCTGTATCATTCCGTTCAGAAACGCTTCACTGATGATGGAAAGCAGTATGCGGCCGGTTTCAGTATGGGGCAGCTCGGAATTGTCTACCGAAAGGACCTTGTACCGCAGGAGCCTAAACGCTGGACGGATCTTTGGAACAGCAGCTATAAAGGTCATGTGGCCATATCATCGCCGGCTTATTCGGCGGGACTTCAGTTTTTTGTAGGATTAATCAATGCCCAGGGCGGCCTGGAGTCAAATGGGAAAGACGTGGATAAAGCGTTCAACAGTTTGACGGATTTAAAGAACAACATAACAGCCTATCCCGATAATCCGGGCTCGATACAAACACTTTTGGAACGCGGGGATGCATGGGTTGTCCCGTTTTGGGACGGACGCGCTTTTTCTTTGCAGGACGCCGGTCTTGACCTGGGATTTGCATATCCCGAGGAAGGTGCCGTCGCAGCAGTTGCAAGCTGGGCTTTGATGAAAGGAAGCCCTAATCAGGATAACGCATACAAGCTGTTAAATCACCTGCTCAGTCCAAAAGTGCAAGGAGATTTTGCCGATAGAACATTTTACGGCATGGCCAATAAAAAAGTGAAATACAGCGATAAATTAAAAGGAAAGATTAAAGTAGGGGAGGACTATTACAGGAATTTAAAATGGGTTGACTATGAAGTCGCGGCAAAAGATCTAGGCGATTGGACAAATCGCTGGAATCAAGTACTTGGCGGAAAATAGGTGACAAACATGAGCGCAATTCAGATTCAGCATGTCAGCCGGCATTTCGGAAACACCATCGCATTGGAAGACGTACAGCTTGAAGTCAAAGAAGGGGAATTTTTCTCTCTCCTCGGTCCGAGCGGCTGCGGAAAGTCAACGCTCCTTCATATCATTGCCGGGTTCCTTGAACCGACGTCAGGGTTTGTATATATAGGAGGAAGAGATGTAACTGATTTGCCGCCATACGACCGACATATTGGAATGGTTTTTCAGGATTATGCTTTATTCCCGCATCTCAGCGTATTTGACAATGTTGCATACGGATTGAAAGTTCGAAAATGGCCCCGCCGCAAGATTGAAGAACGGGTGATGGAAAGCCTCGCCCTTGTCAGGCTTGAAGCGTTTGCTAATCGCATGCCCCGTCAGCTGAGCGGGGGCCAGCAGCAGCGGGTGGCGATTGCCCGGGCATTGGCGATTCAGCCGTCTGTGCTATTGCTAGACGAGCCGCTGAGCAACTTGGATGCGAAACTTCGAAAAGAAATGCAGACGGAGCTGCGCAGCATCCAAAAGCGCGTCGGTATTACAACGATTTTAGTGACGCACGATCAGGAGGAGGCTTTAAGCTTATCAGACAGAATTGGAATCCTCGGCTGCGGCAGGCTTCAGCAGCTCGGCACTCCGTTGGACGTGTACCGCACGCCTGCTAATCAATTTGTCGCCGAATTTATCGGACAGGTCAATTTGCTGAAAGCGCGTGCGTCGAAGATACAGCCTTCATCAGGCGTTTATGGCTATGAAGCGGTCGATTTTGAAATATATGAAGGTGTTCCGCTGACTTTTGAAATCAGCCGGAATCTCTTAAAAAAATCCTCTGTATTGTTCATGGTGCGGCCCGAGAGAATCTCAGTCTCTTTCGAGAAACAGAAGAACAGGCTGATTGAAATGCCTGCAACGATAACGGAAGTCAGTTATGCCGGGCATGCTCTCAGGCTGAAAGCCGCTGTTTTCAAAGGAGAATGGATCATTCAGGCGCCCGATCCTCAATTTCCAAGATTGCCGAAGGCGGGGGATCAAGTGTATCTTTCTTTGGATCCGGACGATTTTGTTCCGCTCGATGTAAAGGAGGATGCAGATGGGTGCTCTTGAACAAAAACGGTTTTATTGGGTTTTGCTTGTTCCCGTCCTTTTATTTCTCGGCGTTTTTCTCGTGTTGCCGCTTGTTCTGCTGCTGTTATTAAGTTTCAGAGACGTGGACGCTATGATGAATACGCTCGATACGTACAGTTTTTCTCAATATGTCGAAGTGTTCTCTTCGGACATTTATTTGAAAACCATCGGTATAACGCTTTGGACGGCGTTGAAGACCACTGTATTATGCCTTGTGATGGCGTATCCGGCAGCATATTTACTCGTTAAGGCGCCGACCGGCAGGCTGCGGGCTTTGTTTTATATATTGCTTGTTTCTCCTTTACTGACCAGTGTTGTCATTCGGACGTTTTCCTGGATTGTGCTGCTTTCGCAAAACGGGATCGTCAATGAGGCGCTTATCAGCTTGAAGCTGATTGAAAAGCCCCTGCCGCTTTTATGGAATATGAACGCCGTCATCATCGCATATGTCCAGGTTATGCTGCCGTTTGCTGTGCTGCCGCTTGCCGGTTCTTTAAGCGAAATGAAACCGGATCTTAAATTTGCTTCGATGAGCCTTGGAGCGGGGAGGCTTCGGACATTTTTTTTCGTGACCTTGCCAATGACGGTTCCAGGATTGCTGACAGGAGCAATGATCGTGTTTTCGCTTTCGGCCGGAAGCTATATTACGCCTCTTCTCGTCGGCGGAAGGATGCAGCCGCTGCTGCCGTTATCAATCTATCAGCAGGTCATGCAAGTCTTTCATCTTCCTCTTGCAGCAGCTATGTCGATTACTTTATTAGCCGTTGTCAGCGTGGTTATTGGAATCCTTGGCTTTTTCCAAAAGCGTTGGGAGGCGAGAATAAATGGGTAGACAATTGCGCCGTTTGTCTGGGGGAAAGTGGATTGATGTGTGCGTTTGGGCGGCGGGTTTATTGGTATACCTTTTTTTGGCGCTGCCTGTATTTGTGATTATACTGTCGGCTTTCAGCCCGGACGAATATCCGAAGTTCCCGCCATCCGGCGTCTCGCTGCGCTGGTTTGCCGGAGTTTTCAGCAGCAGCGGCTGGATGGAATCGATTTGGGTCAGCGGTATGCTGCTTCTCGTTGTAACGCCTCTTGCGGTGATCCTCGGAACAGTTGCAGCTTATGCATTGGCGCGGCTGAACTTTCCTGGAAAACAGGGCATTCAGGCTTTTATTTTATCGCCGTTGATGATTCCTCAAATCGCATTAGGCGTGTCATTTCTCTATTTATTGACAATGCTTGGGGTAAACGGCACATTTGCCGGCCTGGCCGCCGGGCATATGCTGATCAGCCTTCCGTATGTCTTACGGACGGTCGGCGTCAGCATGGCGAACGTGGATCCGAAGCTTGAACTGGCATCCATGAATCTTGGCGCAGGTCCATGGTATACTTTTTTTCATGTTACCTTGCCGCTCATTAAACCGGGAATCATTGCGGGAGCCGTTTTTGCCGCTGTGACGTCATTCGGGGAAGTATCAATCAGTCTGTTTGTTTCTTCACCTGCTGTCACGCCTGTACCGGTGCGCACGTTCAGCTATATTGACCAGACGTTTGATCCGAGTGTTAATGCGATTTCGGTTATTTTTATCACAGTTTCAGTGATCGCGCTGATCATCATCGAGCGGACGATCGGGCTTTCAAAAACCGTGTAGCAGGCGAAACTCAGCCTGCTTTTTTGTATGGAACACCGAAAGTATTTCAAGATACCGTTTAGGAGGAGACAGTTCAGTGATTTTCCGTTCTGCTTCAATGTTTTCGCAAGCTGTTTGTCTTTTCTCGTATCAGTTTAAACGGCTGGGTAAAAGAAACGTTTTATTTGAATGAACATTGTAAAAGAAAACGCCTAAGCCTTAACGGATTTTCATGATTTATTCATGAAGTTAAGGCTGTTTTTTTAATATTTTAATATATTCTTTATCTAGGATTTGGAATTTTTTGCGGAATTAAGCGGTTTTTTTCGTTTTCCCGCATATTTTTTTGTCGATTTCGGTATCACGCATTAACATTCATGGATAACATTCGGCATCCCGCATGAAACTTTTCACCTATTTTTCGGTGAAAAAAACAAAATTTTCATTTAAAGTGAACTGTGAGCAGAAAATGAATTTATATCAATAAAAGCAGATAAAGGCAAACCTGCGGAAACGCAGGGACGCAAAGCCATGGCCTAAGGTACTGACGGTGCTACGGTTGACAGGTTGCCGAATAAACAGGGAGTTCGCCCGTTTTTATTCGGGTGGACTCTTTTCTTTTTTATTTCCAAAATAATGTTTTATTGGAAATGACAAATCTGTGACAGCGTTTTTCGCTCATCGCAATACCGCAACATTGCATTGCGGCTTGGCTGTTCGCATCGTCATACATAGCAAAAGATAAAGGAGGAATAAAAAATGGGAAACACATGTTACCCGCTGACACATGCTCAAAGGAGAATTTGGTACACTGAAAAGTTCTATCCCGGCACAAGTGTTTCAAATTTGAGCGGCTTTGGAAAATTAAAATCTGCCTCCGGAATCGATTCCGGGTTATTGACTGAAGCCATTCGCCAGTTTGTCCGTACAAATGAAACCATGCGATTCAGACTGTTGTTTGAAGGAGGGGATGAGCCGAAGCAATATATAGCGGAAGACGAACCTTTCCGGATTGAATATTTCGACGCTTCAGAAATCGGAGGAGCGGACGGCGTTCTTAAATGGGGACAAGCTGAGGCGCGTCGACCCCTGCCTTTGTATGAAAGTCCGCTGTTTAAATTTGCCGTCGTTCGCATTAGTGAGGAAGAAAGCTGGTTTTTTGCAAAAGTTCATCATATCATTTCCGACGGTATTTCGATGACGATCTTGGGCAACCGCATTACAGACATTTATTTGAAGCTTGCTAAAGGGGAAACCGGCCTCGAACCTGTTCAGTCATCATTTACGGAACATATTCAGAGTGAGTTGGAGTATGAAAATTCGAAGCGGTTCCAGAAGGATAAAGCATATTGGAACGCACAATATGAAGTGATTCCGGAGCCCGTATCGTTAAAGGCGAGCGATACGTATCAGATCCAATTGAATGCAGCCCGCTTTTCAAAAGAGATTTCCCCTGTCCTGTATAAAAAAATTCAAACGTATTGTAAGGAACACAACATAAGTGTGCTCTCCCTGTTCTTATCCATTTTGCACATTTATATGCACCGGATAACCGGACAAAAAGACGTCGTTCTCGGAACATTTATGGGTAACCGGACAAATGCAAAAGAAAAACAGATGCTCGGGATGTTCGTATCGACGATTCCAATGAAAGCCTCCATTGATGTACACCAGGACTTTAGTGCATTTGTGCAGGAAAGAATGAAAGATCAGCTTAAGATCATTCGGCATCAAAAGTATCCGTACAATCTGCTGATTAATGATTTGCGGGAAAGACAGCCGCATGTCAGCAAATTGTTCGCCGTCTCACTGGAATATCAAGTTATGCAATGGCAGAGGAAAGAAACGTTGTCATTTCTTACTGAGCCGATTTTCAGTGGCAGTGAAGTAAACGATATTTCCATTCACGTGAAAGAGAGATGGGATACCGGGACGCTTGCGATTGATTTTGATTACAGGGAGGAGCTTTTCACCTGTGAAGAAATGGCCGTTTTATATGAACGGCTGATGACGCTGCTTGAAGATGCCTTGTTGTTTCCGCAAAAAACAATCGCTGAACTGGAGATTGTTCCCGCATTTGAAAAAGAGCGGCTGTTAAAGCGTGCATCAAGCCAAACCATCGCATATGACAAGAACATGACCCTGCACGGTTTATTCGAACAAAAAGCAGCCGATCATCCCGAAAAAACCGCCGTTGTATATGAAGGACAAAAACTTTCGTACCGTGAGCTGAATGAACAATCGAATCGTCTGGCAAGGGCGCTTCGAAGAAGAGGCATCGGGCCTGACGCTCCGGCTGCGATAGTGATGGAGCGGTCAGAGCGGGTTATTACGGCGATGCTGGGCGTTTTGAAAGCCGGCGGAGCTTATGTACCGATCGATCCCGGATTTCCGGAAGAAAGAATTCGCTTTATGCTGGAGGATTCAAAGGTCAAAGTGGTTATCACAGACAGCGGGCTGACTTTTGAAACGGCCGAAACTGTGCGGTTCAGCGAAGCGCTTTCTGAATCGCTGGAAAACGGTCACCCGTCTTCAGAGGCAGGCGCCGGGCACCTTGCATATATCATTTATACTTCCGGGACAACGGGCCGTCCAAAAGGCGTCATGATTGAACACAGGCAGGTCCACCACCTTGTAAGAGGGCTTCAGCAGGCCGTTGGTGCATATGATCAGGATGATTTGAAGCTGGCACTTCTGGCTCCGTTTCATTTTGACGCTTCCGTTCAGCAGATTTTTACGTCTCTATTGCTTGGCCAAACGTTGTACATCGTACCGAAAAAGACGGTTTCCGACGGACGCGCTTTATCGGATTATTACCGCCGCCATCAAATCGATGTGACAGACGGTACGCCGGCTCATTTGCAGCTTTTGTCTGCTGCCGATGATCTTTCAGGTGTCAAACTGAGGCATATGCTTGTTGGAGGAGAGGCATTATCAAGGGTCGCAACGGAAAGGCTGCTTCAATTATTTGCAGAAACAGCTGAATCCGTGCCTGATGTAACGAATGTTTACGGCCCGACTGAAACTTGTGTGGATGCTTCTTCTTTTACGATGACAAACCACGCAGATCTTCAAGGCGATACGGCCTATGTCCCGATCGGCAGACCGATTGGAAACAACCGTTTTTATATTTTGGATGAAAACGGTGCACTCCTTCCTGATGGTGTCGAAGGGGAATTGTATATTGCAGGAGACGGAGTCGGCCGAGGCTATTTGAACTTACCTGACATGACCGCAGACAAGTTCTTGGAAGACCCGTTTGTCCCCGGAGGTTTCATGTATCGAACAGGGGATGCAGTACGTTGGCTTCCTGACGGTACGGTTGATTTCATCGGCCGAAAAGACGATCAAGTGAAAATCCGCGGCTACCGGATCGAGCTTGGCGAGATAGAGTCGGTGCTGCAAGGAGCCCCTGCTGTCGGAAAAGCAGTTGTCCTCGCGCGGCCCGAAACCGGCGGCAGCCTTGAGGTTTGCGCTTATGTCGTGCCAAAACAAAGCGGGGAAATTCACCTTCAGGGGCTGAGGGAGCATTTATCCAAGCATCTGCCTGACTATATGATACCTTCCCACTTTGTCGAGCTTGATGAAATACCGCTGACGGGAAGCGGCAAAGTCGACCGGAAAGCGCTGCTTCGCCATGAAGTCTCTGTCAGCGGGACTGCAGAGTATGCGGCACCGAGAAATGAATATGAAGAAAAAATGGTGGGTATATGGCAGGAAGTGCTCGGAACTGAACAAGTCGGAATCCACGACCAGTTTTTTGAACTGGGCGGCCATTCTCTCAAAGCGATGGCCATGCTGGCAAAAATTTATAAAGCTTTCGGTGTCGAGGTTCCGTTGCAAGTCCTGTTCGAAAAACCGACAGTGGCGGCGTTAAGCGGCTTTGTTTCTGAAGCGGAGAAAGACGGATTCACGGTTATTGAACCTGCGCCGGAAAGTGACGATTATCCTCTCTCATTGGCGCAGCAGCGAATTTATATCGTCAGCCAGCTGGAGGATGCCGGAGTCGGCTACAATATGCCGGCCGCGGCGATGCTTGAGGGCACCCTTGATGTTCAGCGCCTTGAAGCTGCTTTTCAAAAACTGATTGATAGGCATGAGGCGCTGCGCACTTCGTTTACAGTTGTCGATGGCGAGCCGAGACAGAACATTCATCAAAGGGTTCAGTTCAAGATTGAGAAGGTTAAAGCAGATGGGAAGCCGATCGAACAAATGGCGAAATCTTTTGTCCGCCGCTTTGATCTCGCCAAAGCTCCGCTGATGAGAGCAGGTCTCGTCCGTCTCGCAGACCGCAGACATGTGCTGTTGTTCGATATGCATCATCTTGTGTCTGACGGCGTATCGATTTCGATCATATTGAATGAGCTGGCCGCACTGTATAAAGGGGAAGAACTGCCGGAGCCGAATTTGCATTACAAAGATTATGCTTTCTGGCAAAGGACGCAGGCACAAAAAGGTTTTCAAAAAGAAGAGGCTTATTGGCAAAGCGTGTTCGCCCGCGAGCTTCCCGTACTGCAGCTGATAACGGATGAGCCGAGGCCGTCTGTTCAAAGCTTTGAAGGAGACAGGGTATCCGCAGTCCTGCCAAAAGACATGAAAGAAAAATTAGCCGTGCTGGCAGAGCAAAACGGCGCGACATTGTATATGGTCATGCTGGCCGCATACAACATGCTGCTAGCAAAGTACTCCGGGCAGGAAGATGTGATCGTCGGAACGCCGGCGGCCGGCCGCAGACATTCCGATCTGGAAGGAATCATCGGCATGTTTGTCAATACGCTGGCGATCCGTTCAAAAGTGGAGTCGGGCAGAACGTTCAGAGACTTCCTGCATGATGTAAAGAAAACGGTAATCGACGCTTTTGAGCATCAGGAATATCCGTTTGAGCGGCTTGCGGAAAAGGTTGGTGCATCGCGCGATTTAAGCCGTCATCCCGTCTTTGACACGATGTTTATTTTGCAAAATGCATGGGAAGACATTCCGATGCTCGGCGATTTGCACCTCTCGATTTATGAAACGAACTTCAATATTGCAAAGTTCGACCTAACGCTGCAGGCGAAAGAAGAGCAGGGAGAATTGATTCTCGATTTGGATTACAGTACGAAGCTGTTTAAAAAAGATACGGCAGAAAGGATGCTGAAAGCATATTTGCACCTTCTGGAGGGCATGACGGCTGATCCGCTGCGCAGAATCGGCGAGTACAGCCTTTTGACAGAAGAGGAAACGAATCGTCAGCTCGTCGCGTTCAACCCCGCGGCAAGCGATTATCCGAGGGAGAAAACGATCGTTCAGCTATTTGAGGAACAGGCGGCGGAAAGAGGCGGACATCCCGCCCTGCAATTTGAAGACAAAGTATGGTCATACGGTGAGCTCAATCGGAAAGCGAACCAATTGGCGAGGCGCCTCCGCGAAAGAGGTGTGCAGCCCGGCACGACGGCAGCCATTCTCACCGCCAGGTCGGCTGAAATGGTCATCGGCATTCTCGCTGTGCTGAAAGCCGGCGCTGCTTATGTGCCGATCGATCCGGATCATCCTGAAAAACGTGTGCAACATTTCTTCGAGGACAGCGGAGCGGCGGTTCTTTTAACGCAAAAGGCGATGAAGCCGCTCGCTGAGGCGGCTGAATTTGGCGGCGACATTCTATTTCTTGAGGATGAACACCTTTATCTGGGAGATGCGTCTGATTTGCGCCTTCCGATTTCACCGGAAGCAATGGCCAATCTAACGTATACATCCGGAACGACTGGGACGCCTAAGGGCAATATGGTTTCTCACCGGAATATATTGCGTACGGTAAAAAACACAAATTACTTGGATGTGATGACATCCGATATCGTTCTTTCAATTTCAAATTACGTGTTTGATGCCTTTATGTTTGATGTGTTCGGTTCATTGCTGAACGGCGCCAAGCTGGTGATAGCTCCAAAAGACACGATTCTTGATATGAGCCGGCTCGCACATGTACTTGAAAAAGAAAAGGTTACCGTCTTAATGATCACGACCGCATTATTCAATCTGCTGACAGACATGCGGCCGGACAGTTTGAAGGGACTCCGCAGGGTTCTGTTCGGCGGCGAACGTGCATCTGTCGATCATGTCAGAAGAGCTCTGAACACAGTTGGCAAAGGACGGCTGCTTCATATGTACGGCCCGTCTGAGAGCACTGTCTTTACAACCTATTATCCAGTCAACGAAGTGCCGGACGATGCGCAGGCTATACCGATCGGAAAGCCTGTCAGCAATACGGAGGTTCTGATTCTTGATTCATTCGGCAATGTACAGCCGGCAGGGGTTGCGGGAGAATTGTGCGTCGGCGGAGACGGCCTTGTCCGCGGCTATTTTAACCGCCCGGAACTGACGGCTGAAAAGTTTACGGAACATCCGTTCAAAACCGGTGAGAAGATTTACCGGACGGGCGATATGGCGAGATGGCTTGCCGACGGATGTCTCGAATTTATCGGACGGATTGATCATCAGGTCAAAATTCGCGGACAGAGGATCGAGCTGGGCGAAATCGAGCACCATCTCCTCACACATGAAATGGTTCAGGAAGCCGCTGTTCTTGCTGTTGACACCGGGAAGAGAGATCAAATGATCTGTGCTTACTTTACGGCCGATCAGGAGCTTTCTAGTGAAGAGCTTCGCCGATATGCGGCAGAAGGTCTGCCGGGCTACATGATCCCGTCCGTGTTTATGCAGCTGCAGGAGCTTCCGCTCACAGGCAATGGAAAGGTCGACAGAAGGGCGCTGCCTGAGCCGGATGTCACGCAGGCCGCGCAAAAGGAATATACGGCGCCAAGGAGCCGAACAGAAGCACAGCTTACCGATCTTTGGCAGGAGGTGCTCAATGTACCGAAAATCGGTGTGCATGACAATTTCTTTGAACTTGGCGGACACTCTTTAATCGGAATGACGCTCATTGCCCGTATCCAGCAAGAGATGAATGTTGATCTGCAGCTGAAAGATTTGTTCCAGGCGCCGACAATCGAAACCCTGGCGCAGGCTGCGGAAAAAACTGAGAAAAAATCAGCCGTTTATATTGAAGCGGCGCCGGATCAGGAAACGTACCCGGTATCTTCGGCGCAAAAACGGCTGTACGTCCTACAGCAGATCGAAGGCGCTGAGAAAAGCTATCACATGCCGGCCGTTCTCCAGCTTGAAGGGAAGCTTGATTTGAAGCGCCTCGAGTCTGCCGCGCAAATGCTGATCAAGCGCCATGAAGCATTCCGCACGACATTTGAAATCAAGGGCGGCGAACCTGTTCAGCGGATTTGGGAAGCTGCGGAATTGACCATTGATGTCATCGATGCAGATGAACAAGAAGCGGAAAAGCTGATTAAAGAATTCATCAGGCCGTTTGATTTAACAAAAGCCCCGTTATTTAGAATGAGCATCATACGTTTCACGGGAGAAAAACATCTTTTGCTTGTGGATATGCATCATATCATTTCAGACGGCGCTTCTGTCAGCGTCCTGATCGATGAAATGACAAAGCTTTATGCGGGAGAGGCGCTTGAACCGCTGAGGATTCAGTATAAAGACTTTTCTGTATGGCAGCAGCATCTGCTGACAGAACGGCACAAAGTGCAGGAGGAATACTGGCTCAAGGAGCTGGCCGGCGAGCTGCCTGTTTTGACGCTTCCGGCAGACTATCCGCGTCCTTCTATTCAAACGTTTGAAGGAAGCCGTCTCAGCTTTGCGCTGAAACCGGAGCTTGTCCAGCAGCTGAGAAAACTGGCCAAGGAAACGGACAGCACTTTATACATGGTGCTCGCTGCCTCATACAGCGCGCTTTTATCCAAACTGAGCGGACAGAGCGAGGTCATTGTCGGCTCTCCGGCTGCCGGGCGGCCGCATACTGATTTGAGCCGGATCATCGGCATGTTTGTCAATACGCTTGCAATAAGAACGCGTCCTGAAGGAGACAAGCCGTTTTCTGCATTCCTTGAGGAAGTGAAAGAAACGACGCTCGGCGCGTTTGAGCATCAAGATTACCCGTTTGAAGAACTCATCGAGAAGCTGAACATCCAGCGCGACATGAGCCGAAACCCATTGTTTGATGCCGTCTTTTCAATGCGAAATGCCGATTTGAAGGACTTGTCAATGGAAGAGATCACACTCAAGCCGTATGATTTTGCCCATCAGACCGCGAAGTTTGACCTGACGCTGACAGCGGCGGAAGAGGACGGACTTCTCGTTTTTGAAATGGAATACAATACAGCTCTCTTTAAGCATGAATCGATCGAGCGCTGGCGCGGGTACTGGGTCAATCTGCTCGAAGCGGTTGCCGAAAACCCGGATGCCCGCCTTTCAGAGCTTTCGCTTCTGGATGAAGCGGAAAAACGGCGGATCGTTCAAAATTGGAATGAGACGAAGCTTGATGTGCCGGAGGACAAAACGGTCCATGAGCTGTTCGAAGCGCAAGTCCTCCGCACGCCTGACCGCGGGGCAGCGGTGTACAACGGCGTGGAGTGGACATACAAAGAGCTGAACGCGCGGGCAAACCGCCTGGCTCGGCTGCTGATCGAAAAAGGGGTCCGCCCTGAACAGCGGATCGGGATCATGGTCAAGCCTTCGCTTGAAATGGCCGCTGGCGTGCTCGGAATTTTGAAAGCGGGAGCGGCCTATGTGCCGATCGATCCTAGCTATCCGGCTGAACGGATCGGATACGTGCTGAAAGACAGTGGCGCAGAGCTGCTTCTGACGGAAACAAACTTAGCCGCACCTGAAGAATTCAGCGGTGAAACACTTCTTCTCGATTCGATGCTGAGCGAAGAAATCACAAAAGACGATGAGGTGAACCCACAGGCAGGTACACAGTCAGACAACCTGGCCTACTTGATCTACACATCGGGCACGACCGGCCAGCCGAAAGGCGTCATGGTCGAACACCGGTCGCTTGTGAATTTGTGTTATTGGCATAATGACGCCTTTAAGGTCACCGAACAGGACAAAAGCGCGAAATATGCCGGCTTCGGCTTTGACGCTTCCGTTTGGGAGATGTTCCCGTATTGGATCGCCGGAGCGGAGCTTCACATCATTGATGAAGCGACCCGGATGGATATTACGCGCTTAAATCAATACTTTGAAGAGAACAAAATAACGATCACGTTCCTGCCGACACAGTTGTGCGAACAGTTCATGGAGCTGGACAACCAGTCGCTGCGCGTGCTGCTTACGGGCGGAGACAAGCTGAAACGGATCGCAAAACGCTCCTACACGCTCGTCAACAACTATGGACCGACGGAAAACACGGTCGTCGCGACGAGCACGGCGATTGATCCTGATGAAGGAATGCTTTCAATCGGAAAGCCGATCGCCAATACGCGGGCGTATGTGCTAGGACAAAACAACGAAGTCCAGCCCGTCGGTGTCGCGGGTGAGCTGTGCATCGCCGGCCGCGGGCTTGCGCGCGGCTATCTGAACAAGCCAGAGGAAACGGCGAAGCGTTTTACGGAAGACCCGTTTGTGCCGGGCGAGCGCATGTACCGGACGGGGGACGCGGTCAAATGGCTGGAAGACGGACGGCTTGAGTACATCGGCCGAATCGACCAGCAGGTGAAAATCCGCGGCTTCCGGATCGAACTTTCTGAAATCGAAGTCCAGCTCGCGCGGCTCTCCGAAGTGCAGGAAGCCGTCGTCACCGACATCGAAGACGCCTGCGGCAACAAAGCGCTGTGCGGCTATGTCGTTGCGAATGAACAGCTTGATACAGAAAGCCTCGCCCGGAAGCTGGCGCAGACGCTCCCGGACTACATGGTACCGTCATTCTGGGTGCAGCTTAAAGAGCTTCCGGTTACGGCGAACGGAAAAGTCGACCGAAGGGCGCTGCCTCAGCCTGACGTCGAAGCGCAGACAGCCGAATACAAAGCGCCGCTTACAGAAACGGAACAGCTGTTGGCGGACATTTGGCAGGAGGTTCTCGGTATAGACCGAATCGGGATCACAGACAATTTCTTCGCGCTCGGCGGAGATTCGATCAAAGGAATTCAAATGGCAAGCCGGCTTCAGCAGCACGGGTGGAAGCTGGAGATGAAGGACTTGTTTCAGCACCCGACGATCGGAGAGCTGAGTGCTTATGTTCAAGCGGCTGACGATCAGCCGATCGATCAGAACCCTGTCGAAGGCGAAGTCACATTGACGCCGATTCAGCGCTGGTTCTTCGAACGCAAATTTACGAACGAGCATCACTGGAATCAGTCGGTCATGCTTCACGCTTTAACGGGATTCGACCCGGAAACGGCAGGCAAGGCTTTAAGCAAGCTGATCGAACATCATGACGCACTTCGCATGGTTTATCAACGAAATGGAGACGGGATTGTTCAGTACAACAGAGGGCTGGAAGAAACAGCGGTTCGCCCTGAAGTCATCCGCTTCAATGAATCGGGCGCTGAACTTGAAGCTGCCGTGTTGAAGGCATCAAACCGGATTCAAAGCAGTATCGATTTAACCGAAGGCCCGCTTTTGAAAGCGGCGATCTTTAAAACGGATCAAGGCGATCATCTTCTCATTGTTATTCATCATCTCGTTGTGGACGGAATCTCATGGAGAATCCTCCTTGAGGATTTCGCCGCCGGGTACGCCCAGGCTGAAAAAGGGGAGCCGATTATTCTTCAAGACAAGACGCACTCTTTTGCTGAATATGCGGCTCGCCTGGAAGAATATGCAGGGTCAAAAGCTTTCGCAAAAGAAATCGGCTATTGGCAGGAAATCGAACAGGCGGAGACGGCAGCGCTCCCGAAAGACGATGAAGCAGATGACAAGCGGATGCGCCATACGAAAACGGCTGAGTTTTCCCTCTCAAAAGAAGAAACGGAACAGTTGATGACAAAAGTTCATGAAGCATATAACACGGAAATGAACGACATTTTGCTTACGGCGTTGGGCTTGGCGCTGAAAGAGTGGACGGGGCAGGAAGACTTTATCATCTGCTTAGAGGGACACGGCCGGGAGGACATCATAGACGGCTTGAATATTTCCCGGACGGTCGGCTGGTTTACAAGCCAGTTCCCGGCGCTGATTCAAATGCGCCATTCAGGGGATATCGGCTATCAAATCAAACAGATCAAAGAAGAATTGCGCCACATTCCGAATAAAGGAATCGGCTATGGCATTTATCGTTATTTGACCGAAGAAGGCAAAAAGGCGAAGCCGATCAAGCATGATATCAGCTTCAACTATTTGGGCCAGTTTACAGAGATGGCGGATTCGGGTCTGTTCACGAGATCCATCTTGCCGTCCGGCGACCCGCTCAGCCCGGAAACGGAAAAACCGAATGCGCTGGACATCGTCGGCTATATCGAAGACGGCATTTTGACAATGTCAATCGCTTATCATTCACTCGGATATAAAGAAAGCACCGTCGCCGCTGTCGCCGCAAGCTTTAAAACTTATTTGCTGCAATTGATCGATCACTGCTTAGAGCGGGATGGGGCCGAACTGACTCCGAGCGATCTTGGAGATGACGAACTCACGCTTGAAGAATTAGATAAATTAATGGAGATTTTCTAACAAAAAAACGAGGTGCCTTATGGGGAAACAAAAGATTCAAAAGGTGTATCCTTTGACACCGATGCAGGAAGGGATGTTGTACCACGCAATGCTTGATCCGGAATCTTCCTCTTACTTCACACAGTTGGAGCTATTCATAGACGGGGAATTTGATTTGGGGATCTTTGAAAAAAGCGTGAATCAGCTCGTGCGTTCATACGATATTCTCAGAACGGTTTTTGTTCACCAGCAATTGCAAAAACCGCGCCAGGTTGTCCTGGCTGAACGGCAGGCAATAGTGGAATTTGAGGATCTTGCGGACTTGGATGAGGAAAGGCAAACAAACCGCATTGACCGGTATAAACAAGAGGTACAGGCTGCCGGTTTTAATTTGGCGAAAGACATGCTGTTTAAAACGGCGGTCTTTCGGCTTGACCGGAATAAGTACCTTCTCGTCTGGAGCAACCATCATATCGTGATGGACGGCTGGAGCATGGGGATATTAATGAAACGCCTTTTTCAAAACTATGAAGCGTTTCGAGCAAACCGGACGGTTCCGCTTGATCAGGGAAAACCGTATGCGGACTATATTAAATGGCTCGGCCGGCAGGATAAGGGTGAAGCGGCATCCTACTGGGAACACCGCCTTTCGGGTTTAGAAAGTCCGAGCGTCATTCCCGGCGGCAAACCGCGGCCGGATTCAGAATCGTACCGGAACGAGGAGTTTACGTTTGTTTGGGACAAGAATATGGTGGATGCCCTTCAACAGGCGGCAAACCGCTATCATGTCACAGCTCCCAACCTTTTTCAGGCGATTTGGGGAGCGGTTCTTGCCAAATATAACAGAACCGATGATGTCGTGTTCGGCACGGTTGTGTCCGGGCGCCCGTCGGAAATTGACGGAATCGAGCATATGGCAGGGCTGTTCATCAACACGATCCCTGTCCGTTTAAAGGTCGATCAAAACGCATCGTTTGCCGAGCTGTTCAAACAAGCACAGCAGCATGCGATTGACGCGGAGCGGTACGACTATCTACCGCTCTATGAGATTCAAAAGCAATCGGCATTGGACGGCCGCTTGATCAGCCACCTTGTCGCGTTTGAGAACTATCCGCTTGATAAGGAGCTTGAAAACGGAACGATTCATGAGAGGCTCGGCTTTTCCATCAAGGCTGCCGGAGCTTTTGAACAAACGAATTACGACTTTAATTTGATCGTTTATCCGGGAGCTGAGTGGACGATCAAATTGAAATACAACGGTGCGGCTTTTGATGCGGCTTTCATTGAGCAGGCCGCCGGGCATTTAACGAGACTTGCAGAAGAGGCGATTGCAAATCCCGAGTCAAAAGCAGCCAGCGCCGCCATGTTATCAAAACAGGAGCAACAAACGCTGCTCGCTTTTAATCAAACAAAATCCGATTATCCAAGAGAAAAGACGATCCCGGAGCTGTTTGAAGAACAGGTTAAAGCGTCTCCTGACAAAACGGCTGTTGCCGCTGACGGAAGAAGCCTGACTTACCGCAGGCTGAATGAGAAAGCCAATCAGCTCGCGAGAAGACTGAAAGCTAAAGGCTTGATGCACGGAAATGCCGCCGCCATTATGATGGAGCGGTCGCTTGAAGCAGCCGTCAGCATGCTGGCGGTGCTGAAAGCAGGCGGCGTGTACGTGCCGATCGATCCCGGATATCCTGAAGAGCGGATTCGCTTTTTGCTCGAAGACAGCGGGTCAAAGATCGTCCTTACAAAAGACAGTACGCAGATTTCGCTGGAAGGGTATGAGGTGCTCGCCGTAAATGCGATGGATGCAGAAAAAGAAGATGCCGCCAACCTTGAACATGTCAACAAGCCCGAAGATCTTGCCTATTACATTTATACATCCGGATCGACGGGCAGGCCGAAGGGCGTTATGGTCGAACACCGCAATATCGTCCGCCTTGTCAAAAATGCGGGCTGCATCCCGCTGAAGAGCGGCGTGAAGATGGCGCAGACAGGGGCTGTCAGCTTTGATGCCAGTACATTTGAAGTATTCGGCGCACTGCTAAACGGAGGAACCCTTTATCCCGTCCCGAAAGAGACGCTCCTTGATGGAAAAAGGTTCAACATGTTTCTGAAGGAAACCGGAATCACAACAATGTGGCTGACTTCGCCTCTTTTCAATCAGCTTGCTCAGCAGGATCCGGGAATGTTTGCAACCTTGAACGATCTAATTATCGGCGGAGATGCCCTTGTTCCGGGAATCGTCAACAGAGTCAAACGCGAATCACCGGAACTGTCGCTTTGGAACGGATACGGGCCTACCGAAAATACGACATTTTCGACCTGTTTTTTGATCGATCAAGCATATGAGAGGACGATCCCGATTGGAAAGCCGATCGGAAATTCAACCGCCTATATCGTTGATGAACACGGCTCGCTTCAGCCGATCGGCGTGCCCGGTGAACTGTGTGTCGGCGGAGACGGGGTGGCGCGCGGCTACTTGAATCAGCCTGAGTTGACAGATGAAAAGTTTGTCGGCGATCCTTTTGCCGAAGGGAAGCGGATGTACCGTACGGGCGACTTGGCAAAATGGCTTCCCGACGGGAATATCGAATTCCTCGGCCGGATTGATCATCAAGTGAAGGTTCGCGGCTTCCGGATCGAATTAGGCGAGGTTGAAGCGGCTTTAGCCCGCCTTGAGGGGATTTCAGAAGCGGCCGCTGTCATTCGGGAAAACAACGCCGGAGAAAACGAGATTTGCGCCTATTACACTGCCGTTGGCACGAGGCCGGCCGCGCAGCTGCGGACAGAGCTGTCCCGGTCGCTTCCGGAGTATATGATTCCGGCCCATTTGATCGAACTCGACAGCATGCCGCTGACAGCCAACGGAAAGGTTGACAAACGTCAGCTTCCGGCTGCTATCGCTGAAGAGACTGCTAGATTCGAAGCGCCCAAAAATGAAACGGAAGAAATTCTGGCGGCAATCTGGGAAGAGATTCTCGGCATCAAGCAGCCGGGAATCGATGACAACTTCTTTTCCATCGGCGGACACTCGCTGAAGGCGATGATGCTGACTGCCAAAATACAAGAGCAGCTCCAAAAAGAGGTGCCGATCAAAGTATTATTTGAAAAACCGACGATCAGAGAGCTGGCCGAATTTCTTCAAGGAGAAACAAAAGAGGAAACCGCTTCGATTACGCCGGCACCATCCCGTCCGAATTACCCGGTTTCGTCCGCCCAACGGCGCATGTACATCCTCAATCAGCTCGAAGAAGCAAGCACGAGCTACAATGTGCCGGCGGTTCTGCTTTTGGAAGGCGAATTAGATAAGGAGCGTTTGGAAGCCGCGTTTCGGGCCTTGATCGGCCGCCATGAAACATTGCGGACATCGTTCGAATTAATCGATGGAGAAATCGTTCAAAGCATCCATCAAGACGCGGTTTTTCACCTGACGGAATCAGTGGCGGAAGAAGCGGAAGCCGAAGCGGCGATCAGAGAATTTATCCGGCCGTTTGAGCTGAATAAGGCGCCGCTCGTCCGGGCGGAGCTCGTGAAGCTTGAAGAAAAACGCCATCTGCTGATGATCGATATGCACCATATTATTACGGACGGAAGCTCCACCGGCATACTGATTCGCGACCTGGCCGGCTTCTACCACGGAGAAGAGGCGCCTGCCCCTAAGCTCCACTATAAAGATTTCGCTGTGTGGCAAAACGGACCGGAGCATCAGGAGAAATTGAAAGAACAAGAACAGTATTGGCTTGACGTTTTTAAAGGCGAGTTGCCTGTTCTCGATCTGCCGTACGATTTTCCGCGGCCGTCAAAACGCAGCTTTGAAGGTGACCGTGTCGTCTTCGGAATCGATCAAAAACTGACGGCAGACATTCAAAAGCTGCTTTCTGAAGCTGATGCGACACTTTATATGTTCCTGTTGGCTGCATTTAATATCCTGCTTTCCAAGTATGCGTCACAGGATGATTTGATCGTCGGATCGCCCGTGGCAGGCAGAACCCATCCGGATTTGCACAACATTCCGGGCATGTTTGTCAATACGCTGGCGCTCCGCAATCGTCCCGAAGGAGAAAAAACGTTTAAGCAGTTTTTGCAGGAAGTCAAAGAGACAAGTCTTCAAGGCTTTGCCAAGCAGGATTATCCGCTTGAAGAACTGATTGAAAAACTGCCATTGCCGCGGGATACAAGCCGAAATCCGCTGTTCAGCGTCTTTTTCAACATGCAGAACATGGAGGTCCCGACGCTGAAACTCGGAGATTTGCAGATTTCGTCTTACTCGGTGCGCCACCGCACGGCGAAGTTCGATCTGTCGCTTGAGGCTGTGGAGCATGATGGCGAAATCGGTTTGAGTTTTGACTATGCCGTATCCTTATTTAAAGAAGAAACGATTAGGCGCTGGAGCGGTCACTTCTTAAATGTGATTAAAAAAATCTGCGAAAACCCCGGCATTAAGCTCAGGGACATCGAACTGCTTTCAGTCAAAGAGCGCGCACTTCTGCTCGAAGAAGCGAGGCGCAGCCAGGCGGAGCGCCTTGAGGAGCGGCCGTTTCATGTACAGTTTGAAGAAAAGGTGGACGAAATGCCTGATCAGCCGGCCGTTGTCTGCGGGGAAACGATCCTCACATACCGCGTGCTCGATGAAAAAGCAAATCAGATCGCAAATGTGCTGCGCAGTGAAGGCGTCGGAAAAGACGATGTTGTCGGCATTATGCTGAATCGTTCTGCAGAGGTCGCCGCAGCGATTCTCGGTGTAATGAAATCAGGAGGCGCTTTTTTGCCGATTGATCCGGAAATGCCGACGAGCAGGGTGCAATATATGCTGGAAGACAGCGGAGTCCGCTGGCTCTTAACAGAACCTTCCCATCAAGTGGATCTTGCGGATTGGTATACCGGGAGACTGATAGATGTCAGAAAAGACACGCTGATGGCAAGTAATAAACGGCCGCATCCAACTACGGACGGAGCGAGTTTGGCGTACATCATCTACACATCCGGAACGACTGGCCGGCCGAAAGGTGTTCAGCTCGAACACCGGAATCTGGCAAACTATGTTTCCTGGTTTATCAGTGAGGCGCACCTGTCAGCTTCGGATAAAACGATGCTTTTGTCTTCCTATGCGTTCGATCTCGGATACACGAGCTTTTTCCCGGTGCTGCTTGCCGGAGGAGAGCTGCATATCGTCCCGAAAGAAACGTATACAGAACCGGAGGCATTTACTCATTATATCGGTGAACAAGGGATCACATATATGAAGCTGACGCCGTCGCTTTTCCATACGGTCGTTCAGCCGCAAAGCTTCGCTTTGGCAAAGGGGCTTCAGTCATTGAGACTGATTGTACTAGGGGGAGAAAAAATCAATCCGAAAGATGTGGAGCGGTTCCATTCCCGCTATCCGGACACCAGATTCATCAATCATTACGGTCCGACGGAAACGACGATCGGAGCAATCGCTAAACCGCTCGAGCCGGACATGATCGGACAATTCGCCGAGCGTCCGACGATTGGACGGCCGATTTCGGGCGCCGGAGCACTGGTATTAGACGCCTCCCACCGGCTTGTTCCCGCCGGAGCAGCAGGCGAGCTGTATATAACGGGAAGCGGGCTTGCAAGAGGATATGTGAACAACCGGGAACTCACGGCTGCGAAGTTTGTCGAAAATCCTTACACGCCGGGCACATTCATGTACCGAACAGGGGATCTCGTCCGCCGTCTTCCGAATGGAGAGATTGAATTTTTGGGGCGGACGGATGATCAGGTGAAAATCCGCGGCTACAGAATCGAATTGAAAGAAATCGAAGAAGCCTTTAACGGGCTTGATGATATAGAGCGGGCTATCGTTCTTTCCTTTACGACTGACTCGGGGTTAGACGAATTGTGCGCTTATATTCAAGCGAAACGACAGCTGCCGGTTTCCGAACTGAGAGAGCGTCTTTCCGAGCGGCTGCCGTCGTACATGATCCCGTCATACTTCGTAACGGTGGATAAAATGCCGCTTTCGGCAAACGGAAAAGTGGACCGCCGCGCACTCCCGGAGCCGCAAGGTCTAAACGGACGAAGCGATTCGTATAGAGCGCCGTCAACCGAAATTGAAAAAGCCCTCTGCGGCATTTGGGAAGAGGTGCTTGGCGTTCAGAAGGTCGGACTTGACGATAATTTCTTCGATCTTGGCGGACATTCATTAAAAGGAATGATGCTGACAGCGGAAATCCAATCCAAGCTCGGAAAAAAAGTACCGTTAAAAACATTGTTCGATTGTCCGACAGTCGGCTTGCTCGCCCGCAGTATTGAAGCATCCGAAGGACAGTCACAACAAAGCGCGATTCAGCCTGCCGAAAAACGCGACTGGTATCCGGTTTCATCCGCTCAGCAACGGATGTATGCCCTCCACCATTTTGAAAAGAACGGAACGGGCTACAACATGCCGTCTGTTCTCATGATGGAAGGCGTGCTTGATACGGATCGTTTAAGACGGGCGTTCGCCGACTTGGTGAACCGCCATGAATCATTGCGAACCGCATTTATTGAAGTCGATGGCCGTACCGTTCAAATTGTGCATGAAAAAGCGGACATTGACTTAAAGGTTATTCATATTCGTGAAGAGGACGCAGAAGCGGAAATCAACCGCTTTATCAGACCGTTTGATCTCAGCACCGCTCCGCTGATCAGAGCCGAGTTGCTTTCCATCAGCTCTACGCGCCATCTGCTTTTGATTGATACACATCATATTATTGCGGACGGCGTTTCCAGAAGCCTTTTCGTCAAAGAAATCGCTCAGCTTTATAAAGACGCTTCGCTCCCTGAGCCGAAGCTGCACTACAAGGATTATGCGGTGTGGCAGCAAGAACCTGACCAGCAAGAAAACATTCGGAAACAGGAAGATTTCTGGCTCCGTCAGTTTAAGGAAAGCGTTCCGGAACTCAGCCTTCCGCTCGACTTTCCGCGTCCTCCTGTCCAAAGCTTTGCCGGTGACCGGGTTCGCTTTAAAGTATCAAAAGACACCGCCCTTAAAATGCGCCGTTTGACGGCGGAAACAAACACGACGCTGAATATTGTGATGCTCGCCGTTTTTAACCTGTTTTTAAGCCGTCTATCCGGCCAAAACGATATTGTCGTCGGTACAGCGGCAGCGGGCAGAACGAATGCTGATCTGAAAGACATGCCGGGAATGTTCGTCAATTCGTTGGCGCTGAAAAACCATGTGCCTGATCAAGCATCATTCAGCGAGTTTCTGGAAGAGGTCAAAAACAACAGCCTCGCAGCCCTCGACCATCAGGACTATCCGTTTGAAGAGCTGATCGCCAAGCTTGATTTACCGCGCGACATGAGCCGGAATCCGCTGTTCAATGTCATGCTGACAACGGAAGATCCTGATAAAGAGACGCTCGATTTAGACGGTCTGACAATCGAGCCGTACGAGATTTCACATGCAGCTGCCAAGTTCGACCTGACACTTGGGGCTTATGAAAAAGATCATGAAATTGGTCTTCAGTTCGAATATGCAACAGATTTGTTTCAGAAACAAACGATTGAACGCTGGAGCGGATACTTGCTTAACCTGCTCGAAGCGGTTGCCGAAAACCCGGATGCCCGCCTTTCAGAGCTTTCGCTTCTGGATGAAGCGGAAAAACGGCGGATCGTCCAAAATTGGAATGAGACGAAGCTTGATGTGCCGGAGGACAAAACGGTCCATGAGCTGTTCGAAGCGCAAGTCCTCCGCACGCCTGACCGCGGGGCAGCGGTGTACAACGGCGTGGAGTGGACATACAAAGAGCTGAACGCGCGGGCGAACCGCCTGGCTCGGCTGCTGATCGAAAAAGGGGCCCGCCCTGAACAGCGGATCGGGATCATGGTCAAGCCTTCGCTTGAAATGGCCGCTGGCGTGCTCGGAATTTTGAAAGCGGGAGCGGCCTATGTGCCGATCGATCCTAGCTATCCGGCCGAGCGGATCGGATACGTGCTGAAAGACAGCGGCGCAGAGCTGCTTTTGACGCAAAGCGGATTAACGGTGCCAGACACATTTACCGGAGACGTGATCGATTTGAATAGAGAAGGCTCCATTCTGGACGGCGAGCTTTATCCAGAGGATGACATGAATCCAAACGCGCAAGTTCAGTCAGACAACCTGGCCTACTTGATCTACACATCGGGCACGACCGGCCAGCCGAAAGGCGTCATGGTCGAACACCGGTCGCTTGTGAATTTGTGTTATTGGCATAATGACGCCTTTAAGGTCACCGAACACGACAAAAGCGCGAAATATGCCGGCTTCGGCTTTGATGCTTCCGTCTGGGAAATGTTCCCGTACTGGATCGCCGGAGCGGAGCTTCACATCATCGATGAATCGATTCGGATGGATATTACGCGCTTGAATCAATACTTTGAAGAGAACAAAATAACGATCACGTTCCTGCCGACACAGTTGTGCGAACAGTTCATGGAGCTGGACAACCAGTCGCTGCGCGTGCTGCTTACGGGCGGAGACAAGCTGAAACGGATCGCAAAACGCTCCTACACGCTCGTCAACAACTATGGACCGACGGAAAACACGGTCGTCGCGACGAGCACGGCGATTGATCCTGATGAAGGAATGCTTTCAATCGGAAAGCCGATCGCCAATACGCGGGTGTATGTGCTAGGACAAAACAACGAAGTCCAGCCTGTCGGTGTCGCGGGTGAGCTGTGCATCGCCGGCCGCGGGCTTGCGCGCGGCTATTTGAACAAGCCGGAGGAAACGGCGAAGCGTTTTACGGAAGACCCGTTTGTGCCGGGCGAGCGCATGTACCGGACGGGGGACGCGGTCAAATGGCTGGAAGATGGACGGCTTGAGTACATCGGCCGAATTGACCAGCAGGTGAAAATCCGCGGCTTCCGGATCGAACTTTCTGAAATCGAAGTCCAGCTCGCGCGGCTCTCTGAAGTGCAGGAAGCCGTCGTCACCGACATCGAAGACGCCTGCGGCAACAAAGCGCTGTGCGGCTATGTCGTTGCGAATGAACAGCTTGATACAGAAAGCCTTGCCCGGAAGCTGGCGCAGACGCTCCCGGACTATATGGTACCGTCATTCTGGGTGCAGCTTAAAGAGCTTCCGGTTACGGCGAACGGAAAAGTCGACCGAAGGGCGCTGCCTCAGCCTGACGTCGAAGCGCAGACAGCCGAATACAAAGCGCCGCTTACAGAAACGGAACAGCTGTTGGCGGACATTTGGCAGGAGGTTCTCGGTATAGACCGAATCGGGATCACAGACAATTTCTTCGCGCTCGGCGGGGACTCGATCAAAGGAATTCAAATGGCAAGCCGGCTTCAGCAGCACGGGTGGAAGCTGGAGATGAAGGACTTGTTTCAGCACCCGACGATCGGAGAGATCAGTTCGTATATTGAATGGGCCGATGCTAAACCGATCAATCAAGGACCTGTCGAAGGGGAAGTCACATTGACGCCGATTCAGCGCTGGTTCTTTGAACGCAAATTTACGAACGAGCATCACTGGAATCAGTCGGTTATGCTTCACGCGCCTTCAGGGTTTGACCCGGAGCTCGTTGAACAGACATTGGCGGCATTGACAGAGCATCATGATGCCTTGCGCATGGTGTATCAAAAGAAAAACGGCCGCCTCATTCAGTATAACCGCGGGCCGGGCGACCGTTCGTTCGCCTTTCGAGTGGTTGACCTTCGATATGTCACTGACATTGAAACGGAAATCGCCGCCCAGGCAAACCGTCTTCAGGCAAGCCTTGATCTCGAAAACGGGCCGCTTGTAAAGGCAGAACAGTATCAGACTGCGGAAGGCGACCATTTGCTGATCGTCATTCACCATTTGGTGATCGACGGCGTGTCATGGCGGATTCTGCTGGAAGACTTTGCATCAGGCTATTCGCAAGCCGCACAGCAGCATGACATTGTCTTCCCCGACAAAACCAATTCGTTTAAAGACTGGGCAAAAGAGCTTGAGGCATATGCACAAAGCGAACGCTTTCTTAAAACGGCCGATTATTGGCGCAGACTTGAACAAGAGCGCATTTGCGAGCTGCCGAAAGATCGGGCTGCCGCAGAAAGAAAAGCGGAAAACAATTCTGCAGTTACGTTTGAATTAAGCGAAGCGGAGACGCGTCTGCTGCTGACGAAAGTGCATGAGCCGTATGGAACGGATATCAACGACATCCTGCTTTCCGCCCTCAGCCTGACAATCAGAGAATGGACGAACGACTCCAATATTTGCATCAATATGGAAGGGCACGGCAGAGAGGAAATCATTCCGGGGATGAATATTTCGAGAACGGCGGGATGGTTTACCGCGCAATATCCGGTTGTTTTAAAAAGCGAAGCAGCGGCAGGATTGCCTGAGACCATTAAAAACGTCAAAGAAACCCTTCGGCGCATTCCTGACAAAGGAATCGGCTACGGCATCCTTCGCTACTTAACAGACCGGAAAAAAGCCGGTGCCGATTTCTCGATCAAGCCTGACATCAGCTTTAACTACCTGGGGCAGATCGACAGGGAGGTGCAGACCGATTTCTTCGGACCTTCTTCTTATGATATGGGCAGACAGGTTTCTGAAAGGTCTGAAGCGCTCTATGCGCTGAGCTTCAGCGGCATCATCAGCAAGGAAAAATTCATCTTGTCATGTTCATTCAATACAGAGGAATATGACAGACAGACCGTACAAGGGCTGATGGACAGATTCAAAGCTTCCCTAACGGCATTGATCGACCATTGTACAGCTAAAGAGGAGCGCGAATTTACACCGAGTGATTTTTCTGCCGGCGATCTTGAGATGGAAGAAATGGGCGACCTGTTTGACGTTCTTGAAGAAAACTTGAAATAAACACCGAGGACTTGCCCGCTTGTTAAGCGGGCGAGCCTATGAAAGGGGGATACGATTTTGAGCCAGTTCAAAAAAGAACATGTCCAGGACATATACTATTTGTCGCCGATGCAGGAAGGGATGCTGTTTCATACGCTGCTGCATCCGGGACAAGGCTTTTATATTGAACAAATCAGCATGCAGGTGAAAGGCTCTTTTCAAAAAGATATATTGGAAAAAAGCATGAATGTCATCATCGGCAGGTATGATATATTCCGAACCGTTTTCGTTCATGAAAAAATGAAACGTCCGGTTCAAGTCGTTTTAAAGGAAAGGTCGTTTCAGGCAGAAGAAATTGATCTATCAGGACTTTCTGAAGCAGAACAAAATGAGAGAATCGAAGATTATAAACGAAAAGATAAAGAAAAAGGGTTTAACCTCTCAAAAGACATTCCGATGAGAACCGCGGTTTTTAAAAAGGGACAGGACCGTTACGAATGGGTGTGGAGCTATCATCATATTCTTCTGGACGGATGGTGCTTCGGGATCGTCGTACAGGAACTATTTGAAGTGTACAACGCGCTCCGCGAAAACAGGCTATACAGCCTCGGGCCCGTCAAACCTTACAAAGACTATATTAAATGGCTCGAAAGTCAGGACAAACAAAGATCGCTGGCTTACTGGGAACATCATTTAGCCGGATTCGAAGGGCAGACGACATTCAGCGAACAGCGGAAAAAACCGGAGCAAGCCGGCAATCAGCCGGGAGAACTGCTGTTTACACTTCCAAAAGAAGATACAGAAGTGTTCACACAGCTTGCAAAAGCGCATCATACCACGTTGAGCACGGCTCTTCAGGCGGTGTGGTCGGTGCTGCTCAGCCGCTATCAGCGATCCCGCGATCTGATCTTCGGTACAGTTGTGTCAGGCCGCCCCGCTGACATTCAAGGTGTCGAGCACATGGTCGGTTTGTTTATCAATGTCGTCCCGAAACGGGTAACCTTTGGCGCGCAAACGACCTTTACAGAGCTGGTCGCTGAATTGCAGAAGCAGGCGCTTGAAGCTGAGCCGCATCAATATATGCCGCTCTATGATATCCAAAGTCATATAGCAGCGCCGAACTTGATCGACCACATTATCGTTTTTGAAAATTATCCGCTGCAAGAAGCCAACAAACAGCACGAAGAAAAAAATCTCGGCTTCACAATGGATGATATCACCGTTTTCGAAAAATCGAATTATGATCTGAATTTGCTTGCTTCACCGGGTGAAGAAATGCTGCTGAAACTCGCATACAACAGGAATGTCTTCGAACCATCTTTCATCTTGCAGCTAAAAGAACAGCTATTGACAGCTATTCGCGAGATCATCAGAAATCCGGAGCAGCCGCTTGACGACATTTGTGTCGTATCCAAAAAGGAAAAAGAGCGCCTTCTCCATGAATTTAACGGTCAAGTCCAACGGAAGCAAACCGGGCTGACGATCCCGCAACGGTTTGAGCAATGTGCTGAAGCGCTCCCGGAACAACCCGCGGTATCAGCGGCCGGGCGGACGCTGACATATCGGGAATTGAACGAACAGGCGAACAAGGTCGCGCATCTTTTGCGCAAAAAGAACGTCGGCCGCGGCGAACCTGTCGCTCTTTTGTTCCGTCGTTCGCCGGAAATGGTCATCGCGATACTCGCCGTCTTAAAAGCAGGGGGCGCCTATCTGCCGATTGACCCGGAATATCCTGAAGCGCGGATTCAGTATATGCTGGAGGACAGCGGGGCTGTTTGCATGCTGACACAAGAAGAGCTTGCCGGACAGGCGGCGTCGCTTTCTTTTCATCAGAATACGATCTTGATCGACGATCCGGCGGTGTCTGCAGAAAGCGGGCGAAACCTTGAAATTGCCGCCGAACCGGACGACCTTGCTTATATCATGTATACGTCAGGCACAACGGGAAAACCGAAAGGCAATCTGACGACACATGCCAATATTACAAGAGTTGTAAAAGAGACAAACTACATCAGCCTTTCCGAGAAAGACACCTTGCTGTCCCTTTCAAACTATGCGTTTGACGGCTTCACATTTGATGTGTACGGCGCGCTTTTAAACGGAGCAAAGCTGGTAGTGGCCGATCAGGCGACGATTCTCCATATCGGCAAGCTGACAGAAACGATTCAGAAGGAGAACATCACGGTCATGTTTGTGACAACGGCGCTGTTCAACCTCCTGGTCGATGCGGGAACAGAGTGGATGAAAGGGATTCGCAAAGTTCTGTTCGGCGGAGAGCGCTCATCTGTCAGCCATGTCAAGAAAGCATTTGCCGCCATGGGACCGGACAGGATCATTCATGTATACGGGCCGACGGAAACGACCGTCTTCGCGACGTTCTATCCGGTCAACCGCATTGAGGACAGCGCGGTTTCCATTCCGATCGGCAAGCCGATAAACGAAACCAATGCATACATTCTGACGGAAAATAACCGGCTTCAACCGATTGGAGCGGTAGGTGAATTGTGTCTGAGCGGTACAGGGGTATCGCGCGGCTATTTAAACAGGCCGGAACTGACTGCGGAAAAATTCGTGCCGCATCCGTTCAACAGCGGTGAAACGATGTACAGGACAGGGGATCTGGCCCGCTGGCTGCCGGACGGCAATATCGACTTCATCGGCCGGATCGATGATCAAGTGAAAATCCGCGGCCACCGAATTGAGCTCGGTGAAATCGAAGAGGAGCTGATGCGCTGTCAAGGCGTAAAGGAAGCCGTTGTAATCGCCAAGAAAAGAGGGAATGGGGATGCGGCGCTCACCGCCTATGTCGTCCCGGTGCGGGGAGCTGTGGTTTCGAACGAGGAGGTTCGCCGCCAACTGGCTCGGAATCTCCCGGCTTACATGGTGCCGGATGCATATATCATGCTTGAAGAGCTGCCGCTCACCGCAAACGGAAAAGTCAACCGCCGCCTTCTTCCTGAAGCAGATGGCCGGCCGAATCCAACAGAGCACCGTGCACCTCGCAATATGACGGAAGAAAAGCTTGCGATCATTTGGTCTGAGGTTCTCGGTAGACAGCAGATCGGAATAGACGAGAACTTTTTTGAAATCGGGGGACATTCATTGAAAGCTATGGCTGTCACCTCCCGGATGCTGAAAGATCTCGCCATCGATGTTCCGGTGAATGTGTTGTTTGAAATGCCCACAATCGAGGGCCTCGCGGCTTATATCGACCAGGGCGGACATACGGATGACGTGAAAAAAACCGTCTTCAATCAGGAAAGCACCCGCCATTTGTTCGCATTCCCACCTGTCCTCGGCTATGGCATCGTGTACGGCAAACTGGCCGAACAAATGCCGGAATACAAGATTCATGCGTTTGACTTTATAGAAAGCGATGACCGCGCCGTGCGCTACGCAGAAGCCATCTCCGGCCTTCAGCCTGAAGGGCCGCTGACATTGATCGGCTATTCGGCCGGCTGCGGACTCGCCTTTGAAGTGGCGCAAACACTCGAAAAGAACGGGCGGAAAGTCGAAAAGCTGCTGATGATCGATTCATATATGAAGAACGGTGTCAGCGATTTAGAAGGGCGGTCAATTGAAGCTGATACAGCTGCTCTGATGGAAGCCAACAAGGACAATGAATATATGAAAATCAAGACGGTTGCCGATGGCATCGCCAAAAAGATGGCAGCCTATTATTCTTACTTTGTTAACCTTGTCCATCAAGGAACGGTCAGCTGCGAGATTCACTTGATCAAATCAGAGCACGCGAAACCGCTCCCGGAATGGCTTTCGACGTGGAAAGAAGGAACGGAGTCTTCTTATGATGAATATCAAGGTGCTGGAAGACATGATGAAATGCTCGCGGACGTCTTTGTCAAAACCAATGCAGATCTGATCAGACAGATTTTGGGCGAACGTGCCGCTGTAATCGGGGGTGCATGATAAATGAACGAGATCATTAAGCAGTTTGGAGCGCCGGCAGGCGGCACGCAGTTGATCTGTTTCCCGTTTGCCGGGGGATATTCGGCATCATTCAGACCGCTTTATGAACATTTAAAAGCAGATTTTGAAGTACTGGCCATCGAACCGCCTGGACACGGAACAAATCGAATGGCGTTTGTCGACAATTTGGAAGAACTCGTCGATCTGTATATAGCGGCGCTCAAGCCGAGGCTCTCCGCTCCATTCGTACTGTTCGGCCACAGCATGGGCGGGATGGTTGTTTACAGGTTGACGCAAAAGCTTGAACAAGAAGGCATCTTTCCGGCAGCTGCGGTGATTTCAGCGATTCAGCCGCCTCATATTCAGCGGCAAAAAGTGTCTCACAAAAATGATGACGCATTTCTCGACCATCTCATCCAGCTTGGCGGAATACCCCAACAACTGAAAGATAACAGGGAAGTCATGAACTTTTTCCTGCCGTCATTCAGAGCGGACTACAGAGCGCTTGAGACGTTCTGCCATACGGATCATACGCCGCTCATGTCGCCTGTTCATATCCTGAACGGAGATCGCGATGAGAAATGCATGAAGGATGCGCATAGCTGGAAAAAGTGGGCGCGTACGATCGATTTCCACTATTTCAAAGGCGGCCATATGTATCTTTTAGCAAAAACGGAACAAGTAGCCGCGAAGATCAAAACGATTGCCGCGGCCAGCCGTAAGGAGGCCGGCCCGGCAATATAAAGAAAAACGGAAAATCGGTGTGTTGAAACAGCCGATTTTCCGTTTTTTAGCCTTTTTTCAGCCGACTTTCCGGCCTGACCATCGTCGCTCCGATCAGTCCGGCAATAATCATCCCCGTTCCTGCGAAGTGAAACCATTCAAGTGATTCTCCCAGCCATATGATCCCAGCCAAAATCGTCACCAGTGTCGCCAGATGATTAAACATGCTGATTTTCGCAGCTTCTATTTTTGAGAGAGCATAATTAGATAAAAATGATGTCGCAAACGATGACAACACGCCTAAATACAAAACCGAAAGAATAAACACCGGATCAGTGAAGGGAGCAAAAAATCCGCTCAGCGTGCCGTCTGCCATGTGACTGATCCCGGCGATGCCGTTGAAAAAGAGAAATCCCGCACCAGTGGTCACATATGTTAATTCAAGCGAATTGAAGGTGCGTGTCATCTTTCTCGCGAGCACACTGTAGCCCGCCGATGAAAGCGCCGAAAGCAAAATCAGCGCCGCCCCTCTCAAATCGGAGCTTCCGGTGCCTGCGCTTTTCATCATAAAGATGCAGGCCACCCCCGCCGCTGACAAGACGGTGAAAAAGAATTGCCGCTTCGTAAACCGTTCATTTAAAAAATAAGCGGCGAATATCATCGTAAAGATCGGGATCGCCGCTTGAATGATGCCGGCTTCAGACGAAGACGTGTAGACGAGCCCAAACACTTGAAAAGCAAAAAACATGACAGGATAAAATAAAGCTAAAGGCAGTACCTTCAGCGCATCTTTCATGCTGATGCCAATCTTTACCCATCCAAGCAGAAGGGGAAAAAGCGCGGCCAAAAAAGCGACCGTAAAGCGATGGGCCAGAATATCGACCGGATTCGCTGCAGTGAGAGCCAATTTGACAAAGAAAAAAGAAAACCCAATGATAAAAGCATAGAGCAAAGCTGCCGCATAAGCAGATTTGTTCAAAGTCGATCATCTCCGTTAAAGTATGCATGCAATACAGATATTTTACCGGCTTCTGTCATCTTATACGGAAGCGAAATCTGATACAATACAAAAAAACGGAATCTGTACCGTTACAGATTGGCGAAGGAGACGAACATGCACAAATATGTAGCGCTGATGAACGAATTGGAGGATATGATCGAAGACAAATCCTTTCAGGAAGGGGACAGGCTGCCGTCCATCCGCGAGCTGTCCGTACGCTTCAAAGTAAGCAAAAGCACGGTCATCAGGGCGTTTAGCGAGCTGGAGAGACAGCACCTCATCTACTCAGTGCCGAAAAGCGGCTATTACGTCGTGAAAAAAACGAATCAGCGACCAAATCCCGGAAAGGCTGTGATCGATTTCTCAGCATCTGCTCCTGATCCTGATGTCTTTCCATACATCGATTTTCAGCATTGCATCAATAAAGCCATTGACACATACAAAAACGATCTGTTTATCTATGGGACGCCGAAAGGTCTTCCGTCATTAATCGAGGCCATACAAAAAGAGCTTGCCAACGGCCAGGTGTTTGCGAAAGAGGAACACATTTTTATTACATCAGGCGTGCAGCAGGCCCTCGCTCTGCTCGCTTCAATGCCTTTTCCCAACCGGAAGCGGAAAATTCTGATCGAACAGCCGAGCTATCATTTACTGATTCAATACCTTGAAGTTCACGGCATACCCGCAATCGGCATCGAGAGAACCGCTGAGGGCATCGATATGGACGAGCTGGAGCAAACTTTCCAAACCGAAGACATCAAATTCTTTTATACGATGCCGAGATTCCACAATCCGCTCGGGACTTCCTATACGGAATGGGAAAAAATGGCCATCGTCAAGCTGGCGGAAAAGTATGACGTCTATATCGCCGAGGATGATTTTTTAGGAGATTTGGAGAATCATAAAAAGGCGGACCCGTTACATTATTATGACGTTTCTTCACACGTCATTTATTTGAAAAGTTTCTCCAAGATTATTTTTCCGGGTCTGCGGGTCGGAGCCGCTGTGCTGCCCGATTCTCTGACAGATGTGTTCAACCGGTACAAACAGCTGCTCGACATTGACAGTTCCATGCTGTCTCAGGCCGCTTTGGAGATCTATTTGAAGAGCGGGATGTTTGAAAAGCATAAGCAAAAGATCCGTTCTTCCTATCAAAAAAGATCATGCCTTCTGCATGATCTGCTAAAAGAATGTGCCGCGTCACTGGGGGATGTGCTTGAATTCCATCCACACGGCCATCCGGCCATCCACACCCACATCGAATTGGACCGGACGATCCCGGCGTCCCGTCTGATCAAAAGCTTACAAAAACGGAACGTCCTGCTCGAACCGGTAAACGCTCATTATATGTCGGCCTTTCCAAAAAGAAATCTATTAAAAATCAATACGTCCAATGTAAAGGAAGACGACATCCGCCGCGGCATCGACCGCTTGCGGCAAGCGGTGGAAACCGCTTATTTTTAGAGCGGAACTTTTTAAAGCGTTGACAGTTCAGCGCAGCTTTTCATCACAATGCGGTCTGGAAATTCAGGTGCGGCGGAACACACCGCCATTTTATAGCCTGGGTCAATTTCATAGGCTTGGATATAGCAAGGCGGATAGCCTGGGGGAGTTTCCACCGAAGCGCGTCCTTGTTCGTTCAGTTTGACGGAGAAGGAATCAAGCGGCAGAGACAGGCCTTTTCCCGCCTGTTTGATAAAGCTTTCTTTCATCGTCCACAAATGATAGAAATACGACAGGCGCTCTGAGTCGTCCTTTTCCATGAGATCATGGTGCTCTGAAGGAGAAAAAAACCGCTCGGCAATGTCGAAATTGATCGGCTTGATTTTTTCGACATCCACTCCGATCGGCTTGGTGCCAGCTCCGCACACGATCCAGTTTCCGGAGTGGGAAATGTTGAAATGAAAGTCGTTCAGACCTTCAGCAGCCGGTTTGCCGTACCTTCCTTCCGTAAAACGGATCTGATCGTTCGGTAAATGAAACGTTTCACTGATGATGTGCCTCGCCAGCACTTCCCCGATCAGCGTCCTGCTGGCATCTTCGGGATATCTGTATCTGCCCACTTTTTTGCGCTTTTCTTCAGACACCATGGCCATCATTCGGTTAAATTGGCCGGCTTCCGGCAGCTGATCCATATAAACGGCGTAAATCTTCATCAAATGCAACCTCTTCACATGATATTTTTTCTGCTTTCATTTTAGCAAACAGGCAGCAGGAAAGATAGGCATGATACCTGTGCAGAATGGAGTGATGAACATGATAGACGGAACATTGATAAAAGATACATACTTCGGGAGGGAGCTTTTGATCTATCTTCCTCCTTCATACGGAAGCAGTAATAACCGCTATCCGGTCCTATACGTACACGATCTGGGCGATTTGTTCGATCCGGCACACAGCGGCAGTTTGCCCTCAATCGAAAAGCTGTTTTCGAATCAGGAAGTGCCGGAATTGCTGCTGGTCGGAGTGGCTCCGAAAGACAGGGAAAGCGAATACACGCCTTTTCCCAAACCGCATTTGCTGCCGAATAAACGGGCGTACGGCGGGAAGGGCAACGAATATGCCGCTTTTTTGGCCAATCGGCTCAAGCCCTATATCGACGGGCGCTACCGAACAAATCCAAGCCGTGAACATACAGGAATCATCGGAAAGTCGTTCGGCGGATTGATCTCGGTTTACACGGCGTATTTAGCATCTAAGACATTTGGGAAAATCGGATCTTTGTCAGGGTCTTTCTGGTTTGAAGGAATGACCGAGTTTATGAAGAATAACCGCTTTGAAAATGAGCATCTGCGCATTTATATGGATGTTGGAAGCATGGAAGGAGCAGACAGGGATAATCTGCAGAAGGAGATGATACCGAGGACGAAGGAAGCCTTCAGCCTGTTAACCGAAAGCGCCGCCTTCGAAAAAGAACTGAAGTTTGTCATTGATGAAGGAGGCTCACATCGGCTTGAGAGGTTTGCGAAGCGTTTTCCGGAAGCCGTCAAATGGCTGTTCGGCTCCTGTCACAACAACGCACGGAATGACCGGAATTTCTGATTGGCATGAAGTATCGTTGTAAATGAGAGGAGCGGAAACAATGGACATTCTGAATCGTTTGGCTGAAAGCATCGATTATATTGAAAAGCATTTGGATCAGCCGCTGAAACACGAAGAAATCGCCCAAATCGCATACTGTTCGAAATTTCATTATCAGCGGATGTTCTACATGCTGACGGGTGTTACCCTTGCCGATTACATTCGGAAAAGAAGGCTGACAGTCGCCGCGCAGGAGCTGGCTGCTTCACATATAAAAGTGGTTGATGCTGCTTTTAAATACGGCTACAACACACCGGAATCATTTTCAAAGGCATTCAGCCGCCTTCACGGTATCAGCCCTTCACAGGCCCGTGAAAAAGGCAGGACGCTCAGGGCATTTCCGCGTCTATCCTTTCATATTCAAATAAAGGGAGTGGAGGATATGAATTACAAGATTGTTGAAAAAGAACCGTTTCAGGTGATCGGCAAAGCGTTGGAGGTTACGGTGAAGGATGATCAAAACAAAAAGGACATTCCGGCTTTTTGGAACGAATTAAATCACAACGGCTTTACCGATTCTTTAAAGCCGGATATCGGCCCGCTCGGCTTCCTTGGCGTCTGCATGGATTTTAATGATCAAGCTGATACGTTCCATTATGTCATCGGGGTCGAAAAAACATCCGCTGACACGCCTGCCGGCTGTGTCGAGAAACCGATTCCCGCCGCAACTTGGGCCGTATTTGAAGCCGTCGGCCCCGTCAATTCGGCTGTTCAAGCCACATGGGAAAGAATCTTCTCAGAATGGTTTCCGGCGACAGGCTATGAATTGGCAAACGCTCCGCAATTTGAATCCTATCCTAAGGACGGGAATATTATGGCGCAAGACCATATCACCGAAATTTGGATACCGGTGGTAAAACAGAAATAATCTGAACGAGAAAAACGGATGAAACGCTCATCCGTTTTTTTTCAGCGACATATGTACAGGCTTGGCAGCTCTGATGCGCCTTCCTGTCATAGCTGTTTTTAAAAACTGTTTGGACTGAGGCAAAGAAAACCGCAAAATCAGGCCTGTTAAAATGGCGGTTAAAACAGTGCCGATGCCGATCGGCCCGCCGAGCAGCCAGCCGATCAGTAAAATCGTCAGCTCCATTCCGTTGCGGACCCACTGAACGTTCCAGCCCGTTTTCTCGGAAATCAAAAGCATCAGGGAGTCGCGCGGACCCGCACCAAGATCTGCCGACACATAAATGCCGACTCCGTAACCGATAAAAATGACGCCGATCACGAATACGACAGTGCTTGAAATATACGTTTCCGGGTCTGGAAGAATATAAGTAAAGAAATCTATAAAAATACCGATTAACAGCATATTAAGCACGGCGCCGATTTTCGGCCATGCTTTTGTAAATAAGGACGTTAAACCTACGATAACCGCCCCGACAATAATCGCCCATTGGCCGACTGTAAGGCCCAAAAGCATATACAACCCGTAGTGAAATGCATCCCAAGGACCGATGCCGAGCACTTTCCCTTCAATCGTAAGAGAAACCCCAAAAGACAAAACAATCAATCCGACAAAATAAAAAAGCCAGCGCAAAACAAGTTCCCGCTTCAATGGATTCCCCTCTTTTCAAAAAAACAATCGATTGTCATTGTATCACATTCTTCAGAACGGATAAATGCGGATTTCGGAATGCGGCTCTTCAATTTACATAATTATGATTATATTCCAATTGATGAAAATGATGTATGATAGCTGTAGAGATACATTTTCCATTGTGGAGGGGAGAAATTCAGAGTCTGATAAGGGTCCTGGACCCTTTTGTTTCTTTCGAGGAAGCATCATCTGCCAGTTCTATTCGACAGAGCCAATGGGCGAACCGAGCGCTTGGGCCGTTCTTGTAGGCTGGCTCTTTGCTGTCATTGCGGTTCAGCAGTTTGCAGGGAAAAAACAGCAGATGTTATGAAAAAAGGAGGGGAATGGCGTTGATTTTTTTAGTAAGGCTGATCTGTCTTTCCGTTTTAGCCTGTCTCGCACTGTTGCTTATATTGAACTATGCACCTTTTCTGGCGATGCCCGTTTGGATTGCTTTGATCATTGCCTTGATCGTCTGTCTGTATCTTGCCTTTAAAGAGGAAACGAAGGAATGGAGAAGACGAAAGCACTAAGTTTTTCTTCAGCGTTTTTTCTTGAATGAAAGAACATTTGCCAAAACGAAATAGATGATGGCCGTCCCGGACACAAACAAAAAAAATTCTTTCCACTCTCTTGCCGTCATGTATACAAAGCGGCAGATCTCGAGATGTTCATCCAAGTAAAAAGCCTGGGTATATGCGCTGACTATCATGCCGGTAAAGACGAATAGGCCGACCATATTGAGCAGCATTCTCATACTGAATGTTTTTTTCTCATTTTCTTGTTTCATTTTAAAGAAATCCTTTCCAATATGAATTTATCATTCTATTGTACGGAAATAGCGCTCAAATGTTTCGAAAACTTCTTAATATATCGTTAAGAAGTTTTTTTATTTAAAAGAAAATGTAAAAGATTAAACAATTTCATGAACTTTTTGAGCGAAGGCCTAAAAATATAGGAATATTATACCGATATGGCAAGTGAAAACTTTTTCCGAAATATTAAAGACAAGGCAGGAGAGAAAATCATGCAGCAACGCAATACACCGGATGTACAGAAATGGTTTCCGAGCGAGGACGGAAATGAAGCGAAAAGACATGAATTCCTATCATTGATCGAACAGCTGATCGAGGGAGTGGACGAGCTGAAAAATCCAGATCAGGTCAACCTTGGCGGCGAGAAGAACCGTGAGGGCTTCTTTTATGAAAAGCTGGTCGCAGAGAGCCGGATTCCGCACGAAGGTGCGCCGATGAAAGAGGTCAACGAAGAGCTGTTGAAGCTGTTGCACGGCCATCCGTATCATACCAAATACTTTTTCACAAACATTCTGCCGATGGCGAGCATCCCGGGGATATTAGGCATGCTTACGGCGTTCATGGTCAATGGGAACAACCTGTGGGATGTGTACGGTCCAGCCGGAGCGGAGGCGGAAGTGAAAGTTACGGCGATGATGTCAAAGCTTGCGGGGTATGATGCCGAAACAAGCGGAGGCTACACGACGTGGGGAGGACAAGGTGCGGTATACAGCGGCCTCAGAATCGCGATTGCCAAAATGGCGCCGTCATCGCTGAAAGAAGGGGTTCCCGGCAATTTCTACGCGTTTTGTTCTGAAGCGGCTCATTACAGCTTGTATAAGTCAATGGAAGCCGCAGGACTCGGGAGCGATCATTTAATTAAAGTCAAAACAAATCTCGACCATTCCATGGATACGGAAGATTTGCGGGCGAAGCTTAGACAAGTCTGCGAAGCCGGGGGGATTCCCGTTTATATCGTAGCTACAACAGGAACGACAGATGCGATCGGCATCGATGATGTGAGCGCTGTCCGCCGTGCGGCTGAAGAAACGGCGAAAAGTTTCGGGCTGCCGGTTCCGCATATCCACGCCGATTCCGCCCTGGGAGGATTTTTTGCCTTTTTTAATGAGTACGATCTGAATGAGAACGCTTTATCCTTCAGTCCCGGTGTTCTCAGCATGATCAAGCCGATTCAGGAAAAAATGAGGCATCTGCACGCAGCCGATTCGCTTTGTTTTGATTTTCAGAAGCTCGGACAGACGCCTTATGTGACGAGCCTGTTTCTTGTGAAAGATCGCAATGACTTAAAACGGATCGATCTGGATCCTGATGAGACGCCGTATGTCGGCCACCGCGGCTATGGGGACTACCATACGGGCTACACGCTGGAATGTTCGCGCATGGCCAGTTCGATCAGTATGTACAGCGCGTTGATGGCATTTGGCTATGAAGGCTATCAAAAGCTGCTCGGACAGTTTCTTGAAGTCAACCTGCATTTTAGGGAACAGCTTTCTCAGCAGATTCCGGAGGCCGATATTGTGAACCCGGACAACTTCGGCATGTCTACGCTGTTTCGCATTTATCCTGAAGGTGCCCCTAGATTTGAAGACGAAATTTCGGGAGCATGCACCATTCAAGAGCTGGAAAGAAACAATGCTCTCACTGAAAAACTATTTGAAAAGCTCGGAACAAAAAGGGACAAGATGTTTTTTGGCGATACGAAAAAGCACTTGCTTGTGAAATCCTGTGAAGGGACTGAGATACCGCTTTGCGTCAGCAAATTTTTCGTCATTTCTCCGTATACCATGCCTGAACATGTCCCGGGAATTATCGATTATTTAAAAGAAAATATTGAGGAAGTCTGCCGGGAGCATGGATCTCTCATGACAAATTAAAGGGGATATAGACGATGAAAACGTTGAAGAAAAAGCTAACAGAACACATTTCAGTCAAAATTATGATTGGCGTCGCCTTAGTGCTTTTAATCACGATCGCATCATTTTCAGCTGTGTTTACTTATATCAGCAAAGACTTGTCAGAGCAGCTGAGACAGCAGTTCCAAAACCGTCTTTATACCGATATTCATCTTGCTGAAAACCAAATCAAACGTCTGGACGGGAATCCGCTTGAAATCGATTCTGCGGACAATCCGCTTTACAAGCAGACAAAAATGGCTGTGGACAGCCTGAAAAAGAAAAACAATCTTGAAAATATCTATATCCTTTCCAATGAGGGCGGGAAGGAGCGGATTCTCGTGCTGTCGGATACGTCCGATGATTTCGGCACGGATTACAGTTTTTCTCCTGAAATGAAAGAAGCCTTAACGACAAACAAAGAGACGGTAAGCGACGTGTATGAGGATGAATACGGCATTCACCAGTCGATTTTTCAGCCGCTTGAGAACAGCTCCGGCGAAAAGGTGGGAATTTTGGGGATCGATCTTGATGCTTCCGTGATTCCGGCGACGGCTGCAAAAGCGAAGTGGTATACAATTGCGATCGCAGCATTTGTCTTGCTGCTCGGAATGGCCATGGCCTATTTTCTCGGTTCTTTTATCGCGAAGCCGATCAGGCAGCTGATGAAGGCATCAGAAAAAATTGCCGACGGCGATCTGTCGGCCGACATTTCTGTCAAGAGCCGTGATGAAGCCGGAAAGCTTGCCGAATCGTTCAAGCGGATGAGCGAAAATTTACAACAATTGATTGGACAAATTTCAGCTTCCTCTGAAGAGGTATCCAAGACGAGTCTCCAGCTGAAAAATGTATCGGCTGAATCGAGCGAAAGCGCGGCCCAGGTGGCTGAATCGATGAACAGCATGAGCGAGGGGATCAACGAAGTGGTCTCGTCCGTTTCGGATTGCCACACATCGGCTGCCGAAATCGATCATCAGCTTACACACGTCACAGAAGAAGTGAACGAGATGAAGAACGTTGCCGAAGGCGTCAGCAAGGATTCCAAGACCGGACAGGAGCTTGTCGAAGAAACATTGCGGCAGACCCAGACGATTAAAAACGTGATGGAAGAGTCCAAACAAGCAGCAGCAGAGATGCAAAACCATACCGAAGAAATTGAAAAAGTCATCGGAATGATTTCCTCTATTGCCGAACAGACGAATTTGCTGGCGCTCAATGCTTCAATTGAAGCCGCCCGGGTCGGTGAAGAAGGCCAGGGCTTTGCTGTTGTAGCGGGAGAAGTCAGAAAGCTTTCTGAACGCTCGGCAGATGCCGCTTTATCCGTTTCCCAGCTTGTGGCGGGCACGCAGGAGAGCAGCCGGCTTGTCATGGAACGCATTCAGGAAGGAAACGCAGCGGTTGACAAAGGGCAAATATTAATCAATGGCACATACGAGAACTTTTCAGGAATTTTTAAGGGGATTTCTCAATTTGCCAAACGGACCGATCAGTTGCTTCAGTCTTTGTTAAAAGTCGAAAAATCGTATCAAAACATTTCGGCTGCGATGGAGCAGATTTCCGCCGTTACCGAAGAGCAGGCGGCAGGTTCTGAGGAAGTCGCGGCAGCAGCGGAGCAGCAAAGCGCCGGCATGCAGGAAATCGCATCGGCCATTCAGCAGCTCTCCGCTTTGTCGGAAGAATTGAATCAAGCGGCATCCAAGTTTAAACTGGCCGCAGAATAAAAAAGAACAGCCTGATCTCTCTGGATCAGGCTGTTTTGTTTATACAGGATTCAAAATCCGGTTTAAAAACTGTTTTGTTCGTTCTTCCTTAGGGGCTGAGAAAATTTGTTCAGGCGGACCCTGTTCGACGATGACGCCGCCGTCGATAAAGACGACTTCGTCTGCGACATCCTGCGCGAATTTGATTTCGTGGGTGACGACAACCATCGTCCAGCCCTCATTTGCAAGGTCTTTCATGACTTTCAGCACTTCACCGACCAGCTCGGGGTCAAGCGCCGATGTGGGCTCGTCAAAAAGCATCAGTTCTGGCTTGATGGCCAGAGCACGGGCGATCCCGACGCGCTGCTGCTGTCCCCCGGAAAGCTGGAATGGATAAAGGTCCATTTTGTCTTCTAGGCCGACCTTTTGCAGAAGCTGAACGGCTTCCTTTTTGACTTCTTCTTTATTGCGCTTTTGCACTTTTACCGGCCCTTCCATCACATTTTCAAGCACGGTGCGGTGCGGGAACAGGTGATAGGCCTGAAACACCATTCCCGACTTTCTCCGCAGTCGAAGGAGGTCAGCCGGTTTATTTTTCTTGGAAAAATCGATGGTAAAATCGTCAAAAGAAAGAATGCCGCGGTTCGGAATTTCCAAAGCGTTCAGGCAGCGAAGCAGCGTCGTCTTGCCGGAACCGGAAGGCCCTAAGATGGCGATCACTTTTCCTTTTTCGATGTTCAGGTCGATTTTTTTTAAGATCTCGTTTTCGCCGAAGGATTTATTCAGCCCTTTGATCGCAAGCATTGTCTATTTCCCTCCTTACCTGGCCACATACCGGTCCAATCGCCGTTCAATCTGCTGCTGAACAAGCGCGAGAACAAAGCAGATGATCCAATAGATGAATGCGGCTTCCATATAAATGATTAAAATTTGGTCTAGATTGCTGGCCCCGATTTCCTGGGCTTTCCGGAATAATTCAGCAACAAGAATTTGTGACGCAAGCGATGTGTCTTTAACCAAGCTGATGAATGTATTGGATAATGGCGGAATCGACACGCGTACAGCCTGCGGCAGGATGACCCTGGTAAGGGCCGTTTTTTGAGTCATTCCAATCGAATAAGCCGCTTCCCACTGCCCTTTCGGAACGGAAAGGATGGAAGCCCTGATGATTTCCGAAGCATATGCGCCGACATTTAATGAAAAGGCAATGATCGCGCTCGGAAACGGGTCAATCGTGATTTGAAATGCTGGAAACAAGTAAAAAATAATGAATAGCTGAACGAGCAGCGGCGTTCCGCGGATCGCTGAGACATAAATGCCGAAAACCGCTCTTAAAATGCGGGATTTGGACATTCTCGCCAGCGCCGTGATCAATGCGATGATCATACCGAATATAAAAGAGAGAATGGCAAGGGGAATCGAGTAATAGATTCCCCTTAAAAAGATCGGCCAAAATGATTCACGCACAAGATCCCAGGGGATCGCCGCGCCGATGGCCGCCGCTTGTATATTATTTAGAAACATCTTCGCCAAACCATTTCTTCGCTATTTTCGCGAGTGTGCCATCCTCTTTCATGTCTTTCAGCGCGGAGTTGACCTTGTCAACCAGCTCGCCGCTTCCTTTGCGGAAAGCAAAATGCGTAGTTTGCGGCTCGCCTGTTTCAAAAGCGACTTTCAGGTTTTTGTTTCCTGATGTCTTCAAATAGTTCAGCACCGCCAGTTTATCGTTAAAGGTGAGGTCGACACGGCCCTGCTGAATCAACTGAAACGCTTGAGCCATTCCTTCCACGCCTTCGATTTCAGCGCCGGCGTTTTTCGCAAGGTCATTATAGTTGCTTGTCAAAGATTGTGCAGCTTTTTTCCCTTTGACGTCCCCTTCAGCTTTTATATCGTTGTTGTCCGCTTTTGTGACAACGACGGCTTGGGAAGTTGTATATGAATCGGAAAAATCATACTGATTTTCACGGTCTTTTTTCCCGACTTGGTTGGCAACGACGTCAAAACGCTTGGAGTTGAGGCCGGCAAACATGCTGTCCCACTGCGTTTCTTTAAATTCAGCTTTCAGGTTGAGGCGCTTGGCGACTTCCTGCATCACTTCGACATCATAACCTGTTAATTGATCTGTTTTTTTATCGTGGAATGTAAATGGTTCGTACGTTCCTTCAGTACCGACGGTCAAAACGCCTTTATCTTTAATTGAAGACCAGAGGCTGTCGCCTGCTGCGTTTTTATCCTTGGAATTGTCCCCTGACGCGCCGCATGCGGCCATCACGGTGATCAACAGCGTCAGTAATACAGCGAATATTGCTTTCTTCATTTTATTCCCCACTTTTCTGATTGGATTTAGTTGATATGATTGTACTTAACGGTCTTACAAAAGTAAAGCATAAACCTTTTTTAGTATGAGTCAAGAAATTCGTTTTTAGTGATAATCATTCTGATTCCTGATCAAAACGGATCTTCCATTTTTTAAGCCTGTATTGCAGGCTCTGCCTGCTGATCCCCAGAACCCGCGCCGCTTGGGACACATTGTAATTGCATTTTTTAACGGTTTTTTGAATATAATACTTTTCGGCATTCTCGATTTGTTCCTTCAAAGGAGCTGCCGAGACGGAAGGAAGCGGGGCGAACAGATCATAGCCCTGCTGCGGCAGCTGCTTTTTTGCCGCTGGTTTTGTCCTGTATTGCAATGGAAGGTGCGTGAGCTCGAGTTTGTCTTCGTAAGACATCAAATTCATGGCGCCTTCAATTAAATGTTCAAGTTCTCTGACGTTTCCCGGCCAATCATATGAAAGCAGAAACCGCTGCACCTCTTCTTCAAAACCTTTGACCTCCATTTGGAACAATGCGTTGTATTTGTCGATAAAATGCTGGGTGAGCGGCATGATATCTTCCTTTCGATCTTTTAATGGAGGAATGAACAAGGTGACGACACTCAGCCTGTAATACAAATCTTTTCGCAGTCTTTGCCCGCTGACCGCGTCGACTGGATCTTCGTTCATCGTCGCGATGATCCTGACATCGATCGGAGTATCCTTCGAAGCGCCGATCCGCCTGATCGTTTTTTCTTGAATCGCGCGCAAAAGCTTTGCCTGCAAGCTGAAGTCCAAAGAATTGATCTCGTCAAGGAGAAGTGTGCCGCCGTCTGCTTGTTCGAAAAGACCCGGGCGATCGACGGCACCCGTGAATGCGCCTTTGGCCGTACCGAATAAAAGGCCTTCAACGAGGCTTTCCGGGAGGGCTGCGCAGTTTTGTGAGATGAATGGGCCAGTCGACCGCTGGCTTCCGTTATGTATACTTTGGGCGAACAGTTCTTTTCCGGTTCCGGTGTCGCCGACGATGAGAATGGAGGAAGAGGTCCGGGTCGCCCGCTTTGCATGTTCAATGACTTCCTTGAACACCGGGCTGACGCCGATCAGACTGTCAAACGTATACTTTGTGTTTTCTGTTTTGTTCATATTTTCTCTGATCAGCCGTTCAAGCTTTGTGACATCTTTGGCAATCTCAACCGCTCCTTTCGTATTCCCGTTTTCCATAATGGGAAACGTATGATTGACGGTCGTAATTTCCTGGCCCTTGTTATTGAAGTAGGTCTGCTTGACGTTTTTGTTCGTTTTCCCGTGATGCAGCGCCTGCAGGAGAGTGCTGTCATATTGGCTGGCAAAGGTAAACACGTCCAGCACGTTTTTGCCGAGCACATCGTTGACATCCATCCCTTCAATCTGGCTCATTTTTTTGTTATAGACAACAGATGTGCCGTTTTCGTCGACGACATGCAAGCCGATATCGATTTCATCTATAATTCTTTGAAAAATAAGCTTGAGTAAATCATAATTCTTCAGCAAGTGACATCCCCCTTTGTTCGTAACTGTCTCTCCATTGTAAGTGAAGATTTGATAAGGGTGCAAAAAAATATGCATTTATTTTTGCACCTTTGAATAAAAACCGCAAAATTTTTTGCGAATTATACATGCAATGTTCTGAAAATTTGCGGTTTTAAGATTGGCACGATCCTTGCATATAAAATAGTGTGAAACAAAATACGACATCTGGCATGTATGTCCAAAAATAAGAAGGAGGAATCAGAATGACGGTTCTATCAAAGTCCGAGAAAATTATGAAGCAAACCGCACATTTTGGCGCGAATAACTATCATCCTCTGCCGATCGTGATTTCTGAAGCGGAAGGCGCGTGGGTGAAAGATCCGGAAGGCAACCGATACATGGATATGCTGAGCGCTTATTCCGCAGTGAATCAAGGGCACAGGCATCCGAAAATCATCCAGGCGTTAAAAGATCAGGCCGACAAAATCACCTTGACGTCGAGAGCTTTTCACAATGACCAGCTTGGTCCTTTCTATGAAAAGGTCGCTTCATTAACGGGGAAAGATATGGTTCTGCCGATGAACACCGGAGCGGAAGCGGTTGAGTCCGCGATTAAAGCAGCCCGGCGCTGGGCTTATGATGTAAAAGGCGTTCCGGACAATAAGGCTGAAATTATCGCATGTGTAGGCAATTTTCACGGCCGGACGATGCTGGCTGTGTCGCTTTCATCAGAAGAAGAGTATAAACGCGGTTTCGGGCCGATGCTTCCTGGCATCAAGCTGATTCCATACGGGGATCTGGAGGCGCTGAAACAGGCGATCACACCGAATACGGCCGCTTTCTTAATTGAGCCGATTCAGGGTGAAGCGGGTATTGTCATTCCGCCGGAAGGCTTTTTGAAACAGGCTGCAGAAGTCTGTAAAGAACGCAATGTCTTGTTTATCGCTGACGAAATACAGTCAGGGCTTGCACGAACAGGCAAAATGTTCGCCTCTGATTGGGAGGATGTCACACCGGACATGTACATTTTAGGAAAAGCGCTCGGAGGCGGCGTGTTCCCAATATCGTGTATTGCTGCAAACAGAGATGTGCTTGGCGTGTTTAATCCCGGCTCACACGGGTCGACTTTTGGAGGGAACCCGCTTGCATGCGCCGTATCGATCGCCGCCCTTGAAGTGTTGGAAGATGAGCGGCTCGCTGAACGGTCGCTGGAGCTCGGGGAATATTTTAAAGAGAAGCTCTCGCAAATCGATAATCCAAAAATCAAAGAAGTGCGCGGCAGAGGGCTGTTCATTGGGGTTGAGCTGACCGAGGCGGCGCGTCCGTATTGCGAGCGTTTGAAAGAAGAAGGCCTGCTCTGCAAAGAAACGCATGAAACGGTGATTCGCTTTGCGCCTCCTCTTGTTATTTCAAATGAGGATTTGGATTGGGCGATTGAAAAGATTACCCGTGTTTTGTCGAAGTAAAGCGGACGGCTGAACAATAAGGGGATTGTTCAGCCCGTTTTTTCGCCGCATGTGCGAAGTTTGTCAAAAATTGAAATATCAGGAAAATGTTCAGAAGATTTAAAAAATAGTCTATATGTCATAGGGGGAGATGACATTAGGGAGAATGGAAGCGGAAGGGGTGAAGGCGGTTTGAACCATGAAAACCGTGAACAATATACACTGAAAAGAACGATGAAATCACGCCATTTGTTTATGATCTCGCTTGGCGGCGTCATCGGAACCGGCTTTTTTCTTGGAACAGGATATACGATCAATGAAGCCGGGCCGATCGGCGCGATTCTTTCTTATTTAGCGGGCGGAATGATCATGTATTTTACGATGCTTTGCCTCGGGGAGCTCGCAGTGGCAATGCCGGTTTCAGGCTCTTTTCAGACGTACGCGACAAAATTTATCGGGCCTGCCACAGGATTTGCCGTCGGCTGGATCTACTGGCTCGGCTGGTCGGTTACGGTTGCTTTGGAATTTCTGTCGGCGGGGCAGCTGATGAAAAGGTGGTTTCCCGATGTCGGCGTCTGGATATGGTGTTTGATTTTCGGTCTGCTGCTTTTTTCGCTTAACGCGCTATCGGCGAAAGCCTTCGGGGAATCGGAATTTTGGCTGTCCGGCATTAAAATTATCGTCATCCTTCTGTTTATTATCCTCGGCGGAGGCGCGATGTTCGGATTTATCGATATGAAAGACGGACAGGCTGCACCGTTCTTTTCCAATCTGATTGGAGACGGAATTTTTCCAAACGGATTCGGCGCGATCTTTATCACGATGATCACCGTCAACTTTGCCTTTCAAGGGACAGAGCTGATCGGGATCGCGGCGGGGGAAAGCGAAAATCCGGAAAAAACGGTGCCCCGCTCCATCAAACAGACGGTCTGGCGGACACTCGTGTTTTTCGGCCTGTCCGTATTTGTCCTGGCGGGGTTGATTCCATGGGAAAAAGCGGGGGTTGTTGAAAGCCCGTTCGTTGTCGTATTTGAACAAATTGGCATTCCGTATGCCGCCGATCTGATGAACTTTGTTATTTTAATTGCTTTATTATCGGTGGCGAATTCGGGTTTGTACGCATCGACGAGGATGCTTTACTCCCTTGCGAAAGAAGGAATGGCCGCTCAGGCTTTAAGCCGGGTCAATAAAAGAGGGATCCCGATGAATGCGCTGTGGATCACGCTCGGTTTTGCGGGTTTGTCCCTCGTCTCAAGCGTAGTTGCCGCGGAAACGCTCTACATCTGGCTTCTGTCTCTAGCCGGTTTAAGCGCACAAGTCGGCTGGATCACGATTACGGTATCACAGCTGCTATTTCGCAGAAGATATGTTAAAGAAGGCGGTAAGGTTGAAGACTTGAAATTTAAAACGCCTCTTTACCCTTATTTGCCGCTGACGGGATTTATTTTAAACAGCGCCGTCCTTGTGAGCCTTGCCTTTGATTCAGAGCAGAGGATGGCATTGTACTGCGGGATTTTGTTCATGTCGGCCTGCTACTTTGTTTATCACGTATTTGTGAAAAAACGCCAGGGTCTTGAGCGACAAGAAGCATTGATCTATCAAAACAAAACAAACGATGAGGTGGTTATTGATGAATAAGCAAGTTTCTCTGATTGGAATGCCGATGGACTTGGGACAGGCGCGGCGCGGTGTGGATATGGGACCGAGCGCGATTCGCTACGCTCATATCGTGGAACGTCTGACCGAGCTTGGCTATGATATCGATGATCTGGGCGATGTGCCGATCAATCGGGATCAGCCAAAAGGAGACGAAGGGCTGAAAAATTTAGTTTCCGTACTCGAAGGAAACCGCAAGCTGGCTGATATCGTCGACAATGTCATCGAGCAGCGCCGCTTCCCGCTCGTGTTGGGCGGAGACCACAGCATAGCCATCGGGACATTGGCGGGGGTAGCCAAGCATTATCAACAACTCGGCGTGATTTGGTATGACGCACACGGCGACTTAAATACGCTGGAGACATCGCCGTCAGGCAACATCCACGGTATGCCGCTGGCGGTAAGTCTCGGTGTCGGCCACGAAAAGCTGGTCAACCTTCACGGCTATACGCCGAAAGTCAAGCCGGAGCATGTCGTCATCATTGGTGCGCGCTCGCTTGATGAAGGAGAGCGCAAATATATCCGTGAAACCGGCATGAAAGTCTACACCATGCACGAAATCGACAGGCTTGGCATGACGAAGGTGATAGAGGAAACGATCGAGTATCTGTCAGCAAATTGCGACGGCATTCATCTGAGCCTCGATCTGGACGGTCTTGATCCGAGCGACGCTCCGGGAGTCGGCACCCCTGTCGTCGGAGGCATCAGCTACAGGGAAAGCCATTTGGCGATGGAAATGCTTTATGACGCAGATATCATTACTTCTGCCGAGTTTGTTGAAGTCAACCCGATACTTGATCATAAAAATAAAACCGGTGAGGCGGCCGTCGAACTGATCGAATCGCTGTTAGGGAAGAAGCTGCTATAACCAATGAAAAGGAGAAGGCATCGGCATGATGCCTTTTCTTTTTTATTATCAAAATAAAGCCAAAAACTCTCTTACGGGCTTCGGCAGAAAACTGCCGGCCCGCCAAACGACAGATGGCTGCAGAATAAACGGATTGTCTTGAATCTCCAATGTCTGAACATGACGCGCAAAATGCGCCGGCAGCATGGACAGCGGCAGAATCGTTGCTCCGAATCCCGAGGTGACAAGGCTGAGGAGCGTTGTAGAATCATGGCACTCACAGACGACCCTCGGCTCAAGGTCCAATGAGTGAAAGTGATGGACGACCTCATCATAAATCCCTTTTCCGTGCGACGGTCTGAGCAGAATCAGCGGCAGACCGGCAATTTCTTTCATTCCGGCTTCCCCTTTTAAGCCATGCGACTGATTCCCCGGAAGAACGAGCTTGCATGGGACCTCCGGCAGGCTCTTTGCTTCGATATTTTTGCTGTGGAAAGGCGTTGTCGTGACCGCCGCATCGATCTGCCGGTTTTCCAAGAGCCCGCTCAGCCGTGAAGGCTCACCTTCCCAAATGTTAAACATTAAATTCGGGTACATTTCCCTGATCTTCGAGACTTTTGAGAGCAATAGAGCCGCACAGTAAATCGTTGAACCGACGGCAAGGGTTCCGTTGACTTCTTCACGCAGCTCCCGAACCTCCAAGATGGAATCCTCAAGCTTGTGCAGGATTTCTTTTGCTCTTTTCAAAAACACTTCTCCTTCATAGGTCAGCGTCAGGTTTTTCTTTTTGTTCCGGTCAAATAAAACGACTCCGAGCTCCTCTTCCATCTGCTTCAACTGTCTGGAGAGGGGCGGCTGGGCGATATGAAGCCGTTTCGCCGCCGTTGTAATCTTTCCTTCCTGTGCGATCGTAACAAAGTACTTTAACTGGCGAATATCCATTTTCTCGGCACTCCTTTTTATACCTTTAAAGTATTATATATAGATTTAACAGATATTTTCAATATGGTAAATAGAGGCGTATCATTTTAACTGAAGCACCAAGAGGGAAAGGGGGGCGCATATGAACATCATCGTCGGAATTACGGGCGCGACCGGCGCGATATTTGGCGTGCGGATGCTGGAGTGGCTGAAGAAAACCGACGCAGAGACACACCTAGTCATCTCTCCGTGGGCAGCGGCAACGATTCTGCACGAAACGGGATATACGATGAAAGACGTAGAAAAGCTCGCATCTTTTACGTATTCCCACAAAGACCAGGCGGCCCGCATTTCAAGCGGTTCCTTTCAAACGGACGGAATGATTGTCGCACCGTGCAGCATGAAGACGTTGGCGGGCATTCGCACCGGTATGGCGGATAACCTGTTGACCCGTTCGGCGGACGTCATGCTGAAGGAACGGAAAAAGCTTGTGCTGTTAACAAGGGAGACGCCGCTGAACCAGATTCATCTTGAAAACATGCTTGAGCTGACAAAAATGGGCGCGGTGATCCTGCCGCCGATGCCGGCTTTTTATAATCATCCCCAAAATCTGACCGAAATGGTCGACCATATCGTATTCCGGACGCTGGACCAATTTGGAATCCATCTGTCTGAAGCGAAGCGCTGGGAAGGAATGAAACAGAAGAAATAAGGAGGATAACAGAATGGCTTATCAAGATTTTAGAGATTTTTTAAACACGCTGAAAAAAGAAGGACAGCTTCTTGAAGTTCAGGAAGAGGTGAAGCCGGAACCCGATTTGGGTGCCGCTGCACGCGCCGCCAATAACCTCGGAGACAAATCACCCGCTCTTTTATTCAACAACATTTACGGCTATAACAATGCCCAAATCGCCCTGAATGTCATCGGCTCCTGGCCGAACCACGCGTTAATGCTCGGCCTTCCGAAAGACACGCCGGTCAAAGAACAGTTCTTTGAATTCGCACGCCGCTATGATCAATTTCCTGTAAAAGTGCAAAGAGAGGAGACAGCGCCGTTTCACGAAAACGACATCACAGAAGACATCAACCTGTTTGACATTCTGCCGCTCTTCCGCATCAATCAGGGCGACGGCGGCTTTTATTTAGACAAGGCATGCGTCATTTCCAGAGATGTCGAGGATCCGGAACACTTCGGCAAACAAAACGTCGGCATGTACAGACTGCAGGTAAAAGGAAAAGACCGTCTCGGCATTCAGCCCGTCCCGCAGCATGATATTGCAATCCACCTGCGTCAGGCTGAAGAGCGCGGCGAAAACCTGCCTGTCACGATTGCGCTCGGCTGCGAACCGGTCATTGCAACGGCGGCATCCACACCGCTCTTATACGATCAATCAGAATACGAAATGGCAGGGGCCTTGCAAGGTGAACCTTATAAAATCGTCAAATCAAAACTGTCTAACTTAGATATCCCATGGGGCGCGGAAGTGGTTCTCGAAGGTGAGATCCTGGCGGGCGAACGCGAGTATGAAGGCCCGTTCGGCGAGTTTACCGGCCACTATTCAGGCGGAAGAAGCATGCCGATCATCAAAATCAAGCGCGTCTGCCACCGCAACAACCCGATTTTTGAACACCTCTATTTAGGCATGCCTTGGACTGAGGTTGACTACATGGTCGGCATTAATACATGTGTGCCGCTTTACCAGCAGCTAAAAGAGGCCTATCCGAATGAAATTGTCGCGGTAAACGCGATGTATACACACGGCTTGATCGCCATTGTCTCAACGAAAAGCCGCTACGGCGGATTCGCCAAAGCTGTCGGTATGCGCGCGCTGACGACGCCGCACGGCCTCGGCTACTGCAAAATGGTGATCCTCGTTGACGAAGACGTCGATCCGTTTAATCTCCCGCAAGTGATGTGGGCCATTTCAACGAAAATGCATCCAAAACACGATGCAGTCATTATCCCGGATTTATCCGTTCTGGCGCTTGACCCGGGTTCTGAACCGGCGGGAATCACCCACAAAATGATCTTGGACGCGACAACACCTGTGGCCCCGGAAACAAGAGGACACTATTCACAACCGCTCGATTCCCCTATAGGAACGAAAGAGTGGGAAGCGAAACTAATGAATTTGCTAAATCAATAAAAGAGGAGAGTGTTTCATCATGCATACATGTCCGCGCTGCGAATTAAAAAAAGCGGAAACCGTCAGCAAGTCACCCGTTGAAGGAGCCTGGGAAGTTTATCAATGTCAGCACTGCTTTTTCACTTGGAGATCATCGGAGCCGGAGACGATCACAAATCCTGAAAAATACAATCCGGCCTTTAAAATCGACCCTTCTGAAGTGGAAACAGCCGTACAAGTGCCAGCGGTTCCAGATCGGAAAATCTAAAGGGAGGCATCCGGCATGGCTCAGCTATCAAACGAATTATTTCAGCTGTTAAACGGAGAGAAACTCGCCGGAAAGCGGCGCGAAGCGATGATGCTCCAGACCGTCACAGAAGACGGCTGGCCGCACACGGCGATGATCAGCGCCGGCGAAATCCTCGCCTTGAACAAAACCGACATCCGCCTGGCTCTCTGGCAAGGCACAACGACAACCGCGAACATCGCGAGAACAGGCCGGGCGCTCTTCGTCACTTGCTGGAAAGGCAAAGCACATTATGTGCGGCTGTCTTTAAAGAAACTGCCCGAATTAAAAGACGCCAAACACCCGAGAGCGCGCTTCGCCGGCACCGTCGAAGCGGCCCGGGAAGATATCGCAAAATACGCCGATATCATCTCCGGCGTTCAGATTGAGCTGAAGGATGAAGCGGCGGTTTTGCGGCGGTGGGAAGAGACGCTGGAGGAGCTGAGGAACTGAAGAAAAGGACCATGGCGAACCATGGTCCTTTCAATTATTTCTGCAGCATCTTATTCGTCACTTTATAAGCCAAAATACAACCAATTGTAATGATAATAATGGCGATCGAAAGGATCACGAGCTTTTCAACAACGGTATATATTGGCATGGGAATAATAACAGCGCAGACGGAAAACACGCCGCCAAAATAAACAAACAGGATCAGAGGCTTTTTGTATTTTTTCCAAATCACTTGATTAATCCCGTTTTTTTCGGGATCTGCCGGGTGTTTGCGGTCTTCATCTTTCATCAGTTTATTTAGCAGCACATAAATGAGAAATGCGAATAAAGTTGCCGAGAAAATATTAAAACAGAGGATAAACAGCTTTTCTCCCAGACTCATCACCGGATTCAGAACAGAGCTGAGAACGGAGCCGCATACGAAAAACAGGTAGACGGATAAGATAGCTTTGTTTCTTGGTTTTTGTAGAAATTTAGACATTCAGATCTCTCCAATCGTAAATGATTTAAACGCTGAAAATGAGATGGATCAGAAAAGAAAAAATATAAAAGATGATGATGCTTAAAATGCCTCTGCCCAGAAGATAGAGGGCGAAATACAGTTTTCTCAGGAACCAGTTGTATTTTAATAGCCGTTTGTAAACAAAGTAACCGGTTCCGACAAGAAGAAAAACGAATGTATTTGTGATTTTATGGGACCATTTTTCAGGTTTTAAAAAGACCATTTTTTCATATTCAATGATCATGTGACTCGCAATGATTAAAAAACCCAAACTGTAAGCGAAATGAGCGGCCAACATACCGGCGATGAAATATTCGGTATATTCAACAAAAGTTTCTGGTGACATCATTACTCCTTTATGAATGGCGGACTCCAGCGTTTTTTAACAAAACTTTTTTTCTGCTAAAAAAAGCTTCTCATTCTTCGTCAGGCATTCTTTCCAAACAAGACCGGTTCAGCATTTGATTCGCCGTTTGATAAACAGTAAAAAAGCCGCCAGATATCACGGCAAACAAAATTGCAAACACGCCGGATTTCCAAGCGAGTGAGAGTTCGGGCATGAAAAACACGGATGTTCCCACAATCAGGATGCCGACGAAGTAGAAAGAGAGCATGAACGGTTTTCTGTATTTCTTCCAAAAGATTTTCGCGACGATGTTGCATCGGGGCGCGTTTTGATCTTTCTTCGGCTTATTTATGAACACATAAGTGATGAAGGCGAATAAAGAAATTGAAACGAACATAAAGCCGATGACGGCAAGCTTTTCCTTCCAGTTCATTGAAGGTTTGACAAGGCCGGTCAAAATAATGATTGCTGCAAGTAGGGAATAAACTGAGAGAATGATTTTATTTCTGCCTTTCAAACATGACCTCTCCTTGTGCCTTAAATCCTATGCTGTCTGATGATATCTTGATTCGCTTTGATGAAGAAGTATTTGTGGATGAATTTGACCCCCATCATAGAAAATAAACAAGCCATAAGCAGATAGACGGTACTCATCAACAAATAAACGGCAGACTCGGAAACTCGCAAAACGGCATGACTTATTACAAAACCGCCTGCCGGAACAGCTGCCAGGAGCATCCTTGTCGGAGCTGCTGTCTCCCTTTTGCCTTTTTTAGAATCAGGGAAAACAACCAAATAATACCGAATGATGAGGAAAATAACGGCGGCATAAATGAATAATGACAGACTGATCAGCGGTACATGAAAACCGATAGCAGAAACCATCATTTTTTGCGCTGTGATCAACTGGCAATATGACATCCCGCTGAATGATACACCCATAAAACGAACATATTGAAGGTGATAATGATATCCGGTCATGCTTTTGGTATTCATGATGATCATCCATATATTGATCAGGATAGCAACAGGAACAGCGGCGAATATGAAAAAATCTACTTTGTTCACCAGCACAGGTAATATGCTTAAAATATCCAGCATCAACACGATAAAACACGCCATTCCCCATTTCGTTTCCCGGCTGATGGGAGCTGTCAAATGAGACTGAATATTGGTAGGTAAATCTTTGTATAGTATAGTATCTTTCAATTTAAACAAGCTGTCTTTCCTCCGGTGTTGAAAATGAACATAAGAGAAAGCATCCCGGGAGAGATGCTTTCGGAAAACATTTACTTATTAGTGTGATTGATTAATAATTGTACAATGTTTGTATATTTTTTTACCTATTTGAAACTCCCTAAGAAAATTCTGTTGCATATCTTATAACCTATAAAGATAACTATACTCAACATAACAAATTGAATGGTAAATAAACCTAGTCGTTCGCTCCATGGTATATCAGGAATGACTACAGCGCTAAACCCTATTCCAAATGTAAAAAAGCAGTAGATGAATATGACTATCTTTTTTCTGTAATTCTTCCAAATTTCCAAATGTTAAATCTCCTTATCGTGCATTTTAGGACCTAAAGTTTTTTTGTAGTTGAGTTCTTCATTTGTTACATAGCCCATGTAAAGGATTTCTTCTATCATATGGTGATTAAAGAATAGGTTGTAGTCTTCGGTAATATTGCCTTCAGGATATGGGACTGAAACATAATCGAATTTTTTTTGGCTGGATGATTGAATTTGATTTCTTCCATAAACCATGACAGGTTTGCGGACGCTCTTGATTTTCACTACTGTACCGATAGGAAGCCAATCTTCAGATATATGTTCTTCGTCTTTTTTTTCGTTAAACATGATGCTTATTCCTCCGATTTTCCATTTTTTCGTTGTAACTCAGGATGTTTTTTAAGCCAAATTTTTTTTCTGTAAATATGTAAGATGATTGGAAAAATGAAAAAGAATATGCTAATAACTGATATTGCAAATGGAATCTCTGAAGGCGCTTGTTCTGCTAGGCCCCATATCGCCATGATGACAAAAAAGATACCTACTACAGGGAATAAAATAGTGAAGATTATCATAGCTTCATTTATTTTTTTATTTAGAAAATCCTTTCCATGATTCATAAAAAGCCTCCTATTCGTCTTTTTCGGCTCCTAATTTTAAACCGATGCCCACACCGGCGGCGACTTTAAGTTCAGTTTCTGTCCCGAGTTTAGCTTCAACACCTGCTCCTCCAAAAGTAAATTCAACACCGATATACGGATTATAATCCCAGCCAAACCATTCTTCAAGAGGTTTATAGCCGTTCCAGTTAAATGGGCTGACAACGACTTCTGCGTCTGCAATGCTTGCCGAAGCTCCTATGCCGACTCCATAGTCTTCTATACCTGCACCTGCCTCGGCATGACCGATATCAATACCAACACGCACAGGTGAATTTTCGTGATCGAAGTTTGCCTTTATTCCATTAACTTCTCCTTTAGCACCCATGAAATTGTTTGTAGCATAATTGTCTACAAATTTATCTGGATGATATGGAACACTGATTTCGCCTTCGACGTCTCCCAACTGAAAATAAGTTTCTTTTTCATCTTCTCCTTTATCTTTAAAACCTTTATTTGTATCTAAAATACTTGCATCAAAATTCATATCAACTTCATAATCTTTTCTTGAATACTTAAAACTGGCATTTCCAGCACCAGAATACCCAAATCCCCCTGTTACTTCTGTTTTAAATTCTCCGTCAACTTTCTCGTTACTTGATGTATTACCTATACCATAAAACTCTTTTACAGTGTTCGACTTTTTACCATTCTTAATATTATCAATTTCAGTTGAACTAGTATTCCTTTTCTGCAATTCATTAAACAGGTTTTGAATTGCAGGTTCTTTTTTTAAAACACTGGAAGAGTAATTTTGAATCTCAATCTTCGGCCCCGTATACATCCTCTCCAGCTGCTGGATGTACTGCTTCATTGTGTCGAGGTCATCCCTCGCCGCTTTTAGCGCATTTGTCTGTTCGCGGTCAAAAGTATGAAGCTTTTCAAGCGTCTCGCTGATTTGTCTTTGGGCTTTTTTGGCGTTCTCGTTGACGGCTGAATCGTCGAGGTCGGGCAGGTTGACGATGTTTTTGACTGTTAGAATAGTCATATTGGCTTTTGACGTCAATCTGCCTGTCAGCGATTCGGCTTGACTGACGCCGTCATGGAGTTCGTTTTCAAGAAAGCTTTGCGAGATAAAGCCGTTTTGGTTCGGTTCAAGGGAATGAAGTGCGCTTTTCGTCTTTTCTAAAAGTCCTTTATAGTCGGAAATAAAAGATTCATAAAAAAGAAGAAAAGTGGTGTGGCACTCTTCATAGAACGAGCGGATCGCTTCACCGCCCGCGCCTTTTAAGGCGTCGTCAAGGGAGGTGAGACCTTTGACGCTTTGTTTGACTTTTGAAATCTCGTCAGTCTGGTTTTTTAATTCGGTCAGCGTTTTGTCTAGGCCGGTTTGAAAAGCCTGAACATCTAGAGTTTTCAATGCGTAGTCCCTTCCTTCTACTTGGCTTTGATCGATGACGACAGCTTTTTGTCGGCGTCTTTTATAGCGTTGACAGCCTGTTCGGTTTGCGCAATCTGTTTAGCGAGAGCCGAAGCGTATGCTTTTGTCAGGCTTTTCAAATCTTTGTTCATGCTTTCGATTTTTTTGACGACGTCAAGGTTGTTTTTGCCGCTGATATCTGTCGGCACGTTCGGTTTTACAGCTTGGGCTGAATGCTTCAGCTTCGAGAGCGCCTGTTTGACTTCGCCTGTTTTGACTTTGATTTCTTGACCCATCGTAATCACTCCTTTAGCGGCGGGCTTCTCTTTCTTCTTTTTCCAGCTTTTCAATTTTCGTTTTTAATGAGCTGATATCCTTACCTAGTGAATCAATGTCATCATTTAAGGAAGAGATTTTCTCTTTTAATTGTTTAAACACTTCATTTAACTGTTTTCCGCAAATATCATTGTAGGCCGTTTTCATATCGCTTCTGACATTTTTAAAAGAATCAGCAAGGCTGCCCTGCCATGTTGTCGGCGACAGTTCGGGCTTTTTGATGCTGTCTTTTGAATCGTCAAATTCCTTTTTATCTGCTTCTAATTCAGTTTGGCAATTTTTCAGTTGTTCGAGCTGTTGTTTTTTGATGAGAAGTGTACCTTGCAGCCCGTATAAAACTGTTTTTTCCCAGATCATGTTACTGCCACCTCCCGGAAAATTTGATTCAAATGACCTGTTGGGATCCGTTCATTAAAGGACCTTATTAATGTTACAACATGGTATAAATGAGTTGAATAGGAAAAATGTACCGTGATTAAAGGATCGAATCAAGCGGTGGAGCAGGGGATTCCTTATTATGACTGCGATTTTGCACATTTCTCCATTTTCTTTAGAGGACAAAAGTCGTGGTTCTTAGGGCTGTGTTTTTTGTGATATTTATTTTTTGTTACACAAACTTTAAGGTAATTTTAAGAAAGAGGCGATCTTGTCGAACACTAAACAAGGTTTTTCGGGCAAAATGTCAAATAGATTAGATATTTCATATAAACAAGGGGGGAAATTGTCTGTTTGTGATGAAAAAGGGGACGGGCGAAATTTCTGTCAGGATGCCTCAGCTGGATTCTAAGAAAAATATGCGGCCAAATATATACTTCATGATAGATTGTAAACGCTGTCTTGTCCTCTGACCAACAGGGGGATGAAGATGAAGAAGCTGTTAGTTGTTTATGCCGTGATGCTTTGTTTGTTTTTTCTGTATGTCTACGACTACTCCCGGGGCGATCAAACCGGATCTACAGAAGCAAGCAAAAGGCCGGCGGCCGGAAGTCTGTCCGAAAAATATGTGATGGTCACGTTTCAATCGGGAATCGAATATTGGAAGAGCGGCCTGAAAGGCTTTGAGGATGCCGCGCAGCTTTTCAACGTCACTGTCGAGTATCGGGGGGCGGCCCATTATGATGTCCATGAGCAGACGACCGTCCTCGAGCAGGTCATTGCAAAAAAGCCGGCGGGGATCGCACTTTCGGCAATAGATCCCAAAGCTTTAAACCCTGTCATTGACAAGGCGCATGAGCAGGGTATTCCGCTCGTTTTATTCGATTCAGACGCCCCGCTCAGCAAAGCCTCTACATATGTCGGCACAAATAATATGAAAGCGGGTGCTGAGGCCGCAAGGCGAATGGCCGAGTTTTTAGATGGAAAGGGAGAAACCGCAATCATTACCCAGCCGCGGCAGTACAATCACCAGGAAAGGACGAAGGGCTTTGAACAAACGATCAAGCAAAAATACCCGAACATGAAGGTCGCCGCGGTTTTGGACGGAAAAGGGGATGAGCTGACGTCGAAAAAAGAAGCAGCGAAGATTCTGGAAAAAAATCCATCCATCAAAGGGATTTTCACGACAGAAGCCAATGGAGCGAGCGGTGTGGCCCGGGCTGTGAAGGCGGCGGGACTTGAAAGGGAAGTATGTATTATCGGCTTTGATAAAGACAAGAAAACGCTGGACGGTATCAAAAGCGGGTCGATTTCCGCGACAATGGGTCAGGACACATGGCAAATGGGCTATTGGTCGCTGCACATGCTGTTTTTCTCAAATCACCATTTGAAGCAAGAACGCCCGCTTCCGGCAGCGATCGATACAGGCATTACGATCATAACGAAAGAAAATATGGCAGCCTATTATGCGAATGATTAAACGTTTGATCAACAATGCGCCGATCCGTCATAAGCTGATCAGCCTTCTCTTACTAATCAGCATGCTGCCGACGATCGGCCTCGGTATTTTATCGGGATGGGCCGTTGAAAATATTATTGAAAAACAGGTGATCGACCAAACACTGCAGCTGATCGGCGAAGTGAACAAGACGGCTGAAGTATATGTCAGCCACATGCAAAACCTGACATATTTAATATCAATGAATGAAGAAATGGAAGCATTTTTTAATCATGAAAAAGAGGATGGAGAGGCGGATTATAAGAGAAGGACGTTTTTGCAGGGCCTGACTTCTTTATATTCTGAAGCCGCGGGCATTCTCGTCGTCAATGATAAGGGTGAGATGATCAGCAATGAGATGTATGAACGGACGCCGACAGATTTGACAAAAGAACCGTGGTATCTGGCGGCTGTAGCTAATGAAGGGATTTTCAAGATGATCGGAAAGCCTGTCAACCGGAATATCAGAAGCCATGTGCACTACAGAGAAGACGAGGTCGTTTCTGCCGTCAGAGCTGTTATCGATCCTGAGACACAGCGTGTGAAAGGTGTTGTACTCATCGATTTGAAGCTGCGCGTCCTCGCAGAAGCGACAAAAAATATCCGCTTGGGGAAAACGGGTTATTTGATGATCATGGATGAAAATGGCGGCAATATTTATGCACCGGAGACCTCAAAGCTGTTTCTGCCGAAAAAGTGGTTCAGTCAAGACCGGTCCGGATATTTTTCGAAGCGGATCAAGGGAGAGGAATATCAATTCATTTATGAGACGTCTTCCTTTACGAACTGGACAACGGTCGGCGTTTTTAAAGCGGGTGAACCCGTATTCGAAGTGAAGGAAATCCACTTGTATGTGCTTTTGTTTTTACTGACGGCGGCGTTTCTCGGAATGTCTGCTTCCTATTATTTGTCCCATTCCATGTCGCGGCCGATTTTGAAGCTGAATGCTGTCATGAAAACGGCGGAAAGCGGGAATTTTTCAACATTTTATCAGGAGGAAAGGGAAGATGAAATCGGGCTTTTGGGAAAAAGCTTCAATCGCCTGATGATGAGAATCAGGGAGCTGATGTCGGTCACAGAAAGACAAGAGCGCCAAAAAAGAGAAGCCGAATTAAGGGCGCTGCAGGCGCAGATCAACCCTCATTTTCTCTACAACACGCTGGATACAATCAATTGGATGGCGAGGAAGAAAGGAGCGGTAGAGGTCAGCGGTCTCGTGCAGGCTTTATCCAAGCTGTTCCGCATCTCCTTGAGCAAAGGGAAAGATATCATTCCGCTGTCTGATGAATTTGCACATGTTGAAAACTATTTGAAAATCCAAAAAGCGCGATACCGCGATAAATTAAACTACTCAATCGAAATGACCGGACTTTGTGACGACCGCCTGATATTAAAGCTCGTGCTTCAGCCGATTGTCGAAAATGCGATTTATCACGGAATTAAAGAAAAAAAGGGGCCGGGTCATATTACGATCAAAGGCATGGAGGAAGACGGCTCGCTGATTATCAAAATCGAGGATGACGGAGCCGGAATGGATGAAGAGACGCTAAAGCAAATAACCGATCAATTCAAACACAGGGATGATACAGCGGGCTACGGCATGATCAACGTCCATGAACGGATCGCCCTTACATTTGGCGAGCCGTACGGTTTAACGGTTCAAAGCCGAAAAGGAGCCGGAACCGCCGTCACAATACGGCTCCCAATCTTAACAAAAGGGGGAACAAGCCTTGAGTGAATGTTGGCGCGTACTGATTGCCGATGATGAACCGTGGATTCGGGAAGGAATACGGGATGCCGTCTCTTGGGAGCGCTATCAAATGTCGGTGTCGGCTGAAGCGGAGAATGGCGAGGAGGCATTTGAGCTCGCTCTCAAACACGGCATCGACTTATTGATTGTCGACTTGAATATGCCGATCGTCAACGGAATCACGCTGATGAAAAAGCTCCGCGGCGCCCTGCCGCAGTGCCGCTTTGTCATCGTGACGGGCTACGATCAGTTTGCATACGCGCAAGAAGCAATCCGGCTGAATGTCGATGATTATTTGTTAAAGCCGGTCGATCCCGCTCATCTAGAACAAGTGCTCGAAAAGATCAGCTTGTCGCTGGCAGCTGAAAAAAAGAAGCTCAGCGAGCAAAAGCTTGCCGAGCAGCATATTCAACAAAACCTCGGCCTTCTGAAAGAGCATGTTTTCAGAAGCTGGATCGAAGGCCGGGCAGTGGAAGAAGGCGTTTACCGGCAGCTCGAATGCCTCCGTCTGCCGGCCCGCTATCCTGAGACGCTCGGTGTCATCGCGGCCGGGCATGTATGGAACAAGCCGTCTGAAGCCGACAGTCTGAAAGAAAAAGTAGAACGCTTCTTTGCCGCTGAACGGGATAAGGCTGTTTTTTTCGACGGAGACCGCCTGATCGTCGCCTGCCTGTGGCGCTCTGTTACAGAAGCTGAACAGCAGGCGCTTGCAGAGATGATCGAAGCTGAAATGCAGGCAAGCGCCGCCGTCTGCTTCGCGAAGCTTGCTGAAAACGGCCGCTCAGCTGCGCAATGCTATCAGCATTGCAGACAGCAAGTCTCGAAAGCATTTAATATCTCGCCGGTTGTCACGAGGGCCAAAGAATATATGCAAAAGCATTTCACTGAAAGGGAGTTTTCTTTAAAACAGACGGCAGATGCGCTTCAAGTTTCGTCCGTCTATTTGAGCAGGATCATGAAGAAGGAGCTCGGCATGACATTTGTTCAGCTTTTGACCGAGATGCGCATAGATCAAGCGGTTCACCTGTTAGAGACAACCCCTCTTTCAATTCACGATATTGCCGAACAAACGGGGTATGATACACAGCACTATTTCAGCACGGTATTTAAAAAAACGATGGGAGTATCCCCCAATCAGTACCGACGCATGTCGGGAATTGAACGAACAGGGAGAAAATTGTAATGTAAGCGCTTTAAAAAAGTCTGATTTTTATAAAAATAGTTAATTAATTCAAAAGACGGACCTTCGAAAGACATGGTACAGTTGGCATGATTCATGATGGGAGAAATCAAAAGGGGGATACCAAGCATGAAAAAATGCTGGCTGTTGATCACTGCAATGCTTTTCTGTCTTATTGTTTCCGCCTGTTCGGGGAATCAGGCGAGCGGAGGGGGAGACAAAGGCTACGTCGGAATCTCAATGCCGACAAAGTCATCGGAACGCTGGGTGTATGACGGGAAATATATGGTGAAAGAGTTTGAAAAACTCGGGTATAAAACGGATCTGCAGTATGCGGAAGATGTCGTTGAAAACCAAGTCTCACAAATCGAGAATATGATTACAAAAGGCGTCAATGTCCTCGTCATTGCTTCGATTGACGGGGAAGCGCTGACCGACGTCCTTGAAAAAGCAAATAAGCAGGATATTAAAGTCATTTCCTATGACCGGCTGCTTATGAACAGCAAACATGTCGACTATTATGCGACATTTGACAATCATAAAGTCGGAGAACTCCAAGGGAAATATATTGAAGAAAAGCTTGGCTTAAAAGACAAAAAAGGGCCGTTCAACATCGAATTGTTCGCAGGATCGCCCGACGACAACAACGCGCATTTCTTTTTTGACGGCGCCATGTCTGTTTTGAAGCCTTATATCGATTCGGGCAAATTAAAGGTATTGAGCGGCCAGACTTCATTTGAGCAAGGTGCGACGCTCAGGTGGGACGGCGCAACCGCACAATCCCGGATGGACAATTTGCTGAGCGCGCATTATACAAAAGCGAAGCTTGATGCGGTGCTTTCACCGTATGACGGGATCAGCATCGGAATCATTTCATCCTTAAAAGGTGCGGGCTACGGATCGGACAAGAAGCCGCTGCCGGTTATTACGGGACAGGATGCGGAGCTTGCTTCCGTGAACTCGATCATTAAAGGAGAGCAGACCTCAACCATTTTCAAAGATACGAGAGAGCTGGCGAAAAAAGCCGTTGAGATGGCGACATCCGTCTTAAAAGGCGAAAAAGCGGAAGTCAATGACACAAAGACGTATGACAACGGAGAGAAGGTCGTTCCGTCCTACCTGCTTGAGCCGGTCGTCGTCGATAAAGAGAACTATAAAAAAGTGCTCGTTGACGGCGGTTACTATAAAGAATCGGAATTAGGGAAGTGATCCGATGTCCGATTGCATTTTGGAGATGAGAGGCATCACGAAGGAGTTTCCCGGCGTCAAAGCGCTCGACAATGTCCACCTCCGCGTTAAAGCGGGCGAAATCCATGCCCTCTGTGGTGAAAACGGGGCGGGCAAGTCGACTTTGATGAAGGTGCTGAGCGGTGTATATCCGTACGGTACGTATACGGGCGACATTTTGTATAAAGGGGAAGTATGCCAATTCAAAAATATTAAGCAAAGCGAGGAAGCGGGGATCGTCATCATCCACCAGGAGCTGGCGCTCGTCCCCCAGCTTTCCATTGCGGAAAATCTTTTTTTGGGCAATGAACAGGCGAGCCGCGGCGTCATCAATTGGCGAAAAACGAAGCTGGAAACGCTCGAGTTAATGAAAAAAGTCGGGCTTCATGAATCTCCGGATATGCTTGTTTCCCAAATCGGCGTCGGAAAGCAGCAGCTTGTTGAAATCGCCAAAGCGCTGGCAAAAAAGGTGCAGCTCTTGATTTTGGATGAACCGACTGCGGCTTTAAATGAAGCGGACAGCGAGAATCTGCTGCGGCTCTTACTCGAACTGAAAAAACAGGGGATCTCTTCAATTATGATTTCCCATAAATTAAATGAGGTTACGAACGTCGCAGATTCGATTACCGTGCTCCGAGACGGACAGACGATCGAAACGCTTGATGTGCAAAGCGGGCAATTGACCGAAAACCGGATCATCAGAGGCATGGTCGGCAGGGAGCTGCAAAACCGCTATCCTGCCAGAAGCGCCAAGATCGGGGACGTCATCTTTGAAGTGAAGGATTGGACAGTTCATCATCCTCTTCAACAGGACCGCAAAGTGGTAAACACGGCGGCCCTTTCCGTCAAAAGAGGCGAGATCGCAGGAATTGCCGGCTTGATGGGCTCCGGAAGGACGGAGCTGGCGATGAGCATCTTTGGAAGATCATACGGAAAAAACATCTCCGGCACAATCGAAAAAGACGGGCGGGAGCTTTACATCCGCCACCCTGAAGAAGCCATTAAAAACGGCATCGTCTATGTGACGGAGGACCGGAAAGGAAACGGTCTGATTCTGGATGACAGCATTAAAGAAAACATTACGCTGTCCAAACTGGAGAAGGTGTCGAGACGATTGGTGATGGACGAGCGCCGCGAAAAACATGAAGCGGAGGATTTTCGCAGGAAATTGAACATCAAGACGCCCGACATCGGCCAGCGGACCGGAAATTTAAGCGGAGGCAACCAGCAGAAGGTCATGCTGAGCAAGTGGATTTTTGCGGAGCCTGACATTTTAATTTTGGATGAACCGACGCGCGGCATCGATGTCGGCGCCAAATACGAAATCTATGGCGTCATCAATCAGCTTGCCGAAGCAGGTAAAGCGGTTATTATGATTTCTTCGGAGCTTCCCGAGCTGCTGGGAATGTGCGACAGAATCTATACGATGTGTGAAGGGGAAATCACCGCTGAATTTTCCAAAGAAGAAGCTGATCAGGAGAAGCTGATGAAATATATGACCATCCGCATGAAGAGAGGGGGAGAGGCGTATGCAGACACCGGTGCAAACGGATAAAGACCGCGCTCAGCCCGGTTACTTTCAGCTGTTTCGCGACATGTATAAGCAGAACATCCGGAAATACAGCATGGTCATTGCGCTCGTGTTTATTATGCTACTGTTTCAAATACTGACAGACGGAATTTTGCTGAGGCCGCTGAACATTACGAACTTGATTTTGCAAAACAGCTACATTCTCATTTTAGCCATCGGGATGATGCTCGTCATCATTACGGGACACATTGATTTATCAGTCGGTTCAGTCGCCGCTTTTGTCGGCGCCGTCTCCGCAATGATGATCATCGAAAACGATATGCCGCTGTTTGCGGCGGTCGTTCTGTCGTTGCTTCTGGGAGCGGCAATCGGCGCCTGGCAGGGATTTTGGATCGCTTATGTCAAGATTCCGGCCTTCATCGTGACGCTGGCGGGAATGCTATTGTTCAGAGGACTCACGATGATCGTGCTTGAGGGGAAATCGATCGCTCCATTTCCCGTGTCCTTTCAAAAAATGGCGTCCGGCTTTATCCCGGACTGGCTGAACGGAGGCGCGCTCCATATGACGACGATTGTCGCCGGAGCGGGAGTGTCGATTCTTTATCTCGTGTATCAGCTTCAGCAGAGAAACATGCAGAAGAAATTCCAATTTGACTTGCAGGGAAAAGGTCTGTTTGCAGTTAAGGTGTTTTTTATCATCGCCATTATCAACCTTTTTACCTACATTCTCGCGACGTACGAAGGCATACCTCTCATTTTGATCACATTGTTCATCTTAATCGCCGGGTATACATTCGTTATGAAAAAAACCGTCATCGGGCGGAGAATCTACGCAATCGGCGGCAATGAAAAAGCAGCCGAGCTTTCAGGAATCAAAACAAAACGGCTTACCTTTATGGTTTTCGTCAATATGGGCGTCTTAGCTGCTCTTTCCGGATTGATTTTTGCCGCCCGTTTAAACGCGGCCACTCCGAAAGCAGGAAACCTGTTTGAACTTGACGCCATTGCGGCCTGCTTCATCGGCGGTGCTTCAGCTTACGGCGGAATCGGCACGATCGGCGGGGCCATCATCGGCGGCCTTGTCATGGGGGTCATGAACAACGGCATGTCGCTGCTCGGTCTGGGCATCGACTGGCAGCAAGCAATTAAAGGCCTCGTCCTTCTGATTGCCGTTGCATTTGATATTTACAATAAGAATAAAACTTCTTAATTGATAAAGAAAAACCTGTTTTTGAACATCAAAAACAGGTTTTTTCATTATTGCTGGACTGAACGTCCTTCCTGATTCAGTGTGGGGTTTATTTTTTTAGGTTCCGGCAGCAGGATATTCAAAATGCTTGCTGCCGCCAAAATAACGATTGAAAGGTAGAAAGACAGGTTATAGTTGCCTGTTTGGCTGTACCAGACGCCCGGCAAATAAGCGCCGAGCGCCGAACCGAGCTGGTGGCTGAGGAACAGCCAGCCGAGAATGAACCCGACGGAGTACTGCCTGAAATACTGGGTTGCGAGCATTTGCGTCGGGGCGACGGTCGCAAAGTCGACCAAACCGAACAAAACCGCGAAGCAAAGCAGGAGGACCGAGTTGTGGCTCGACAACAAAATGACAAGCGACAGCGCCCTTACGGCATATAAAAAGCACAAAATTTTTCGGCTGCTCCAGCGGTCAGCGACGACGCCGGAAATCAAAATTCCGATGATGTTAAACCCGGCCAGCAGGCTGACAGCGGCGCTTGTTACTTCGGTCGAAAACCCGTGGTCATGCGAAAAAGGGATAAGATGGGTATCCATTAACCCCGTCGTTGTAAATCCGCAAATGAAAAACGGCAAGACGAGGAACCAAAACGTTCTTTTGAGAAAAACGGCTTTGTATGGAATCTTTTTAGGCTGGGCGTCCGGCTCTTCTTTTGTCTCGCCGCCCTGAGTGCCGCCGATCGGCTGTACATTTTTTTCCGAAGGATGATTCCGCAATAACAAGATGACGATCGGAAATACGATAACAGCTAAAAACAATCCGAGAACGATGACGGTCACTTGCCAGTTAAACCAGTGGATCAACATGAGCGATCCAGGGACAAGCAGCATCTGCCCCGCGCCGAATCCCGCTTCCATAATGCCGAATGCAAGCCCCCGCTTCTCATTGAACCAGTTGGTCACGATCACGGTCGATGCGACATTCGACGCACCGCCGACGCCGAGAGAAACGATGATGCCGTACAAAATAAACAGTTGCCACGGAGAAGTCACGAGATATGTAAAAAAGATGCTCAAGCCGACCAGAAGCGTGCTGAGAGATAAAATGATCCGCGGTCCGAACCGGTCGACAAGCCTGCCGATTACCGGCTGGGATACACCGTAGACAATGAAGCTCAGCATGGAAATAAGCGAAATCGTGCCCCTGTCCATTGAAAATTCCTCTTCCCAAGGCTGAATAAAGGCCCCGAAAGAAAGGCGCACTCCTTGAACGGCCAAAAGCGTCAAAAACGTCACAAAAACGATAATCCAGGCGTAGTGTATTTTCCGTTTCATAGATCCTCCATTTCGTCAGCCTAACTCGGCATCCCAGCGTTCTTCCCGGAGCCGCTGTCCCCATAATAAAGTCTCGTCTTTCACTTCCGTCAGTCTGAATCCGAATTTTTCATACAAAGGCCGCGCTTCAGCCATCGTACTTACCGTCCATAGAAAAATCCGTTCAAATTGATTGTCTTTACAATAATCGATGAGATGCTTCAAAAGGCGCGTGCCGACTCCCTGATGCCGAAAAGCGGCATCGACCAGAAACCATCTGAGCTGTACGGTTTTGCCGGGATGTTTGACGAGCCCGACGCATCCCGCAAACCTTCCGGCGCTCTCTGCGATCCAGATGTTTTCGATATCGGCATCAAATGTTTCGTGAAGGTAATCCAAAAATGAATCGTCCCAGCCGTGTGTCTCCGCATAAAACGCACGTTGTTTTTCGATCATTAGTTTGATATCGTCCGATATATAGTAATCTCTTATGGAAACGTCCGATTTTTCGGGCGGCAGGTGTTCTGACAATATGGATTCAATTGTATTCATCGCCTCCGTCAGCTTTTCCTGATGGGGGCCGTCGATATGCTTCAGCATGTATTCGATTTGCTGATTGGCTTTTGCCTCCAGCTTCTTATAAATGGATTCGCCGAAGCTTGTTAAATAGATATAGTGGTTGCGGCTGTCCTCCTCGCTTCTCTTTTTATAGACCATATTTTCCTTTTCGAACCGCTTCAGGATCCGGCTGACATAGCCCCGGTCCAGGCCGAGCGTATCTTGAATCAGCTTGGCTGTACAATCGGCCGTATTGTGAATTTCGAATAATATCCGGGTTTCCGTCAATGAAAAAGGGCTGTCATAAATATGTTCATTCAGAAAACCGAGCACGTTTGTATAGAATCGATTGAACTTTCTGAATTTTAATGTGATAGAATGATTGATTTCTGTCATCTCAAAACCTCTCTTTCTATAAATCGTTGCTTTAATCAATTATAATAAAATAGTTGATTTAGTCAAGTGTATGGAAATAAAGTTAAAAATGTTAATGATAGATTATATTTTACAAATAAAGAAAGATAAATTCAATCATACAGGAAAATTCATCCACCAGGCAGGAAAGAGGGAAGAAAACAGAGTATATAATCTAACAACCTGTTTTTGTAAGCGTTTAATGTCTGTCTCCGCGTCATATGAAAACGAGGAAGAGAGGATGAAACTTTACGATGGTCAAACCGTATCCCCCGATCAGCCGGAAAGTTCCCCGACTATTGCATGGAGCCGATTACAACCCTGATCAATGGCTTAAATATCCGGACGTTTTAAAAGAAGATATCCGCCTGATGAAGCTGTCCCGCTGCAATGTGATGTCTGTCGGCATTTTCTCATGGGTTTCGCTCGAGCCTGAAGAAGGAAGGTTTACATTTGATTGGCTCGATCAGGTTCTTGATACTTTCAAGGAAAACGGAATTTATGCGTTCTTGGCTACACCGAGCGGTGCCAGACCGGCTTGGATGTCCAAAAAGTATCCCGAGGTGCTGAGAACGGAGCGCAACCGGATCAGAAACCTTCACGGAAAGCGGCACAATCATTGCTATACGTCGCCTGTCTACCGCAGGAAAACGGCGATTATAAACGGAAGGCTTGCGGAGCGCTATGCGCATCACCCGGCTGTCATCGGCTGGCATATCTCCAATGAATACGGCGGAGAGTGTCATTGTGAACTTTGCCAAGATAAGTTCAGAGAGTGGCTGCTCGCGAAATATAAAACGCTGGACCGCCTTAACCATGCATGGTGGACATCGTTTTGGAGCCACACCTATACAGATTGGGACGAGATCGAGTCGCCGGCTCCGCACGGCGAGGATGCTGTTCACGGTTTGAATTTGGACTGGAAGCGTTTTGTCACGGATCAGACGGTTGATTTTTGCCGGCATGAAATTGCCCATGTCCGTTCTTTTAACCCCGACCTGCCCGTGACGACGAATTTTATGGGAACATACGCCGGATTGAATTATTGGAAGTTCGCCGACTTGCTTGATGTCATCTCGTGGGATTCTTATCCGGCATGGCACAACAGCCGGCAGGAAGACAGCCGGCTTGGAGCCGATATTGCTTTTGTTCATGATATCAATCGGTCTCTTAAAGGCGGCCGGCCGTTCATGCTGATGGAAAGTACGCCGAGCATGACGAACTGGCAGGACGTCAGCAAGCTGAAGCGCCCCGGTATGCACGAATTGTCATCATTACAGGCAGTCGCTCACGGATCGGACACTGTTCAGTATTTTCAATGGCGGAAAAGCCGCGGCTCAAGCGAAAAGTTTCACGGGGCAGTCGTTGATCATGCGGGATCAGAGCATACGCGCGTTTTCCAGGAAGTAAAAAAACTTGGGGAAAAGCTCGAAAAACTTGAGGATGTCGCAGGAACGACAGTCGAACCCGAGGCCGCGATTATATTTGACTGGGAGAATCGCTGGGCTTTGGAAGACGCCCAAGGTCCGCGCAATATCGGCATGCATTATGAACGGACAGCCAAATCGTTTTATGAACCGTTTTGGCGTGAAGGTGTACCGGTTGATGTGATTCATATGGAGGCCGATTTCTCCCGCTATAAGCTTTTGGTCGCCCCGATGCTCTACATGCTGAAAGAAGGCACCGCCGAAAGGATTGAACAGTTCGTTCAAAACGGGGGTACATTTGTCGCCACTTATTGGTCGGGCATTGTCAATGAGAATGATCTTGTGTTCTTGGGAGGGTTTCCTGGAGGCTTAAGAAAAACGCTCGGCATTTGGTCTGAGGAGATCGATGCGCTTCATGACGGACAGAAAAATACGATTGTGATGGATGCAGATAACCGGCTCGAGTTAAGCGGGAGCTATGAAACCAGTGAGCTTTGCGACCTGATTCATTTAGAAGGAGCCGAAGCGCTCGCTCTGTACGGGGAAGATTTTTACGCGGGCCGGCCCGCGCTGACGGTCAATTTGTTCGGAGACGGGAAGGCCTACTATATCGCTTCAAGGAATGAGGCGGCGTTCCAAGAGGCGTTTATATCGAGGCTCATTGAAGAGTGCGGGATTGCCAAAGTGCTCGATACAGAGCTTCCGAAAGGCGTCACCGCCCAGCTCCGCACAGACGGCCGCCACGATTATATTTTCGTGATGAATTTTACAGCGGAAAACCGCACGGTCTCGCTTCCGGAAGAAACATATACGGACGTCTTAAAAGGAACCCGGAAAAAAGGCGCTCTCAAACTGGTTCCATACGGAACGAGCATTTTGCGGAGAAGCCGCAAAGCCTAGGAATCCTCATTCTTCAGGCCGACGCTTCGTGCAAAATGCAGCAGCGAGCAGGAAGATGACAGCTGAAGTATACGCCAACACACCTTGATCGAAAACGCAGAGAAGCACGACATTTGATAAAACAGCCAACATGATAAACACTACAGCATAAAGATTTAGACGCAATACCATCCCTCCATTAATTGTTATCTTAACATGAAGGGATGTGAAAAATCCGCGGGAAATACCCGCGGATCCGTCCTTATTTGGCTCGGTTTTTCAGTTTTCGGGGATCGACCTGATCATCGATATCAGGTTTGTCGTCCAGCGCGTCGGCGATTTTTTCCCAGGAGACAATTTTGAAGTTCTGATTGGCCGGTTGTCCATTTTCCGTATTTTCGCCGTCTTGGGCGACAAAGATGCCGTATGGATATGTTTTGCCGAGGCCGAAGCCGATGACGTCGATTCCATCGGTATCGCTTGTCCCGTCGATTTCTTTGCCGTCCTCAATTGAAAAAGCAGTGACGTAGTCGTTTTTCCCGCGCCGGTCATAGATGGCATAGCGGTTATCGCCCTGACTGGACGCGATCAAATACCCTTCTCCGTCTTCTCCGTAGTAAATCGTCAGCCCTTCAATATCAGAAGTTAGATGCGGTCCGTCGGCACGATCGACGATTTTTCCTTTATCTCCGCCGTCCGGCTCGGCGCTGAAAGACCAAATCGCAACGTCTTCTTCGGCGATGTACATTTTGCCGTATTCATCATCTGCCGCAAGCCCTTCTGTTTGAGAGCTCATTTTGAATGAGCGGACCTTTTTGCCCTCGACTTGTCCTTTTCCGTTGTCAAACAGTTCATATTGCTCGAATTCTCCGTTCTTTCCGGTCACCATGGCGTAGAACTTGCCGGTTTTCTGGCTGTGATACAGGCTGAAGCCATATACCTCCTGGATATCGGTTTGAATAGGTTTTTGAGGATTGACGATGTTCTTCAGCTTGCTTTTTTCGCCGTCAAAGGCGTAAATTTCAACCGTGTTTTTGCCGTCTGACCGGTTTGAGGCCCCGGCAATATCAATTTTTTTGCCATCGAGCGGAAAATTGTAGCGCAGGTCGACATTGTTTAATTTGCCAAACGGATAGGCCGCAAGCTGTTTTCCCTTCAAATCATAGACGATTAAGCCCGACTTTTTGTTTGTGGTGATGAGCCTGCTTTTTTCAGGCTGCTTCGGATGAACCCAAATCGCCGGGTCATCTGCCGCGTCGTCAGGGGTATCCACCGGCTCTGTCTCTGCATCGGCAGTCACCGTGAATTCTTTGTGAGCCGCAGCTTCGTTATGGGGGAGACTGCTCCATGAGGGAGACCATAAGGATGCTGCGAGTGTTGATAAAGCGAGCGTTTTGTAAAAGTTCATATATTAACCTCCTTTTGATAACATTTATCCTAGCAAACCAATGAAAATTATCATTTGAGGGTATGTAAACTTTTGTTAAAAGTGATGGCTAAAAAAGACCGCCGATACTCTAGAGTACGAAACCCAAAGAAAACCCCCGGAATTTTTTCCGGGGGCTGCCTTTAACATCGCTATCTCTCAATGAATCGGAATGTATATCTCAAACGCAAGTTCGTTTAAATCCCCATCCATCGGGTAAAATTCCAATTGTGTAAAAGCGTCACAATTTAAACGAAGACCTTGATCTTTGATCCATTGATATACTTTTTGATAAGTCACTTCAGGCCGCTCATGCTGCGGATGCCTTGTCTGAGCATATGTTAGAGCGGGCGCCTGATAGCTGATCATTCCTTCCGGAAGGGTTTCAGGGAGGTTCTCCGTCTCCATTAATATATAAAAAGTGAATTCCCCTTCGCCGTGATGATCCGATATGGCCCACATGCCGCTGTCTTCTTGAACACCGACTATTTCTCCGCGCCGGTCTTTCAGCTGCTGAATGACGCCGTGGAGCTTTTTCGCCCGGGCTTCTTCGAATGAAACGGTTTGTGAAAAGCCAACACCGGCAAATCCGGCCTTTGCCGTCTTTTTGATCTCCAAATTTTATCCTCCCATCCTGCACCGATTGGTTATTCAGTTATTCGCCGGACAAGAAGCAAATCCTTCAGAAAAGGAGTATCGCCTGTTGCTTTTTAATTGACACCCTTCATAAATTTCTGAATTTTCGGTGACAGCAACATCAAAATGATTCCGAGCAGGATGGATACACCGCCGATGACTCCGAAGTAGGCGATCTCTGTATCAGCGCTGTAAAATCTGACGATCTGTGCATTGATAGCCTGTGCAGAAGCGTTTGACAGGAACCACAGGCTCATCGTCTGTGCTGAGAATGCCGCAGGAGCCAGCTTTGACGTTGCGGATAGCCCGACTGGAGACAAGCACAATTCCCCTAGAACGACGATCAGGAAGCTGAGCACAAGCCACATTGGATTGGCAAGTGATTCAGTGCCGTTGATATAAGCAGGGAAAATCATGACGACAAATGAAAGTCCGGCTAAAATCAAGCCGAGTGAAAATTTCGTCGGTGTTGACGGCTGACGGTTGCCGAGCCTCATCCAAATCCATGCGAAAACCGGTGCAAGCACAACGATGAACAACGGATTCAGCGACTGGAACCAAGATGAGTGCAATTGGACACCTAAAAATTCTAAATGAGTGCGTTTATCTGCATAGGTGGCTAAAATATTGGCGCCTTGTTCCTGAATCGCCCAAAACATCATCGATGCGACAAACAGCGGAATGTAAGCTGTGAGACGGGAACGTTCATCACTCGTCGTTTTGGAGCTTTTAAACATAACGATGAAATAAATCAGCGGGATCAAAATACCGAGACAGCTGACAATCATCGTAAACAGCTCAATTGTCATCCAGCCCATAAAGACGGAATAGCCAAAGATGGCAGCGATCACCAAAACACCAATTCCAATCCGTCCGAACACCATTTTTCTTTCAGCGGGTGTCAGCGGATTCGGTACCGTTCTTCCGGCAGGTCCGAGGTTTTTCTTCCGTGTCGCCAAATAGGTCAGCAGCCCGAACAGCATGCCAATGGCAGCAAGACTGAAGCCGAGATGGTAGTTGTATGTCTGGCCGACTGTGCCGACGATAATCGGCGCAAGAAATCCGCCAAGGTTGATCCCCATATAAAAGATGCTGAAACCTGAATCGCGGCGGGTGTCTTCAGGGCTGTATAACTCGCCGACAACGCTTGATACGTTTGGTTTTAAAAGGCCTGTCCCAATGATGATCAAGAACATGCTGATGAAAAACGCGGGGACGCTTCCCGGGAATGACAAAAGTATGTGTCCGAACATAATGAGCACGCCGCCGTAAAACACGGTGTTTGCAGTTCCGAGGAGCCTGTCCGCTATCCAGCCTCCGATGATGCCGGACATATAGACGAGGGAACCGTATACGGCCATAATCGAGTTTGCTGTGGTTTGATCAAATCCGAGGCCGCCTTTTGTCACCTCTGTATACAAATAGTAGATAAGGATGGCTCTCATACCGTAGTATGAAAAACGCTCCCAAAATTCAGTGAAGAATAAAGTGAAGAGTCCGCGGGGATGTCCAAAAAACCCCTTTTGCGGAATGTTTTGAAAAGTTTCTTTTTGATGGTTTGACATTCGCAATACTCCTTCTCTTTCTATGTCTATTATAAAAATCATATTCTTATATAATGTTCGTGTCAATACACCTTCAATCGATTTGAATTTTTGATCGCTAATGCAACAAGTTGTGAAGCGCTTTACAAGCGGATAGTAAAAACTTTTGGAAAAAAAATTAGATGAAAAGATTTTTTAATAAAATTTTACCTATCTTATGTACAAGCGGATTTTACTAGATTGGCATATATATATCGGAAACCGTTTTACAAAAGGAGGCTGAAAACAGCGTGCAGCAGCAACCTGAGGAAATGAGAATGACAGTGGTTGACGCGACAAAGTTCGGTGCTGTCGGCGACGGCAAAACAGACTCCACAAATGCGATCAACGAATGTTTGGTGTGGACAAAGTCGATGGGATACAACACGGTATGGATACCGAACGGCACGTACCTGATTGACGGGACGAAAAACAGCGACCCGCGTGCTCCGTTTCGCGGAGCCGGCATAAATGTTCCGGGCAATATTGAAATTTTGATGGACGCGGAGACCGTCATCAAGGTAAAACCGAACAGCTCATGGGGATACGCTGCTTTTTATATAGGCGGAACATCCAATGTGAAAATATCCGGAGGCAGCATCATTGGGGAAAGGGATGAACACACATATACATCGGCGCCGAGACCGACCCATGAATGGGGATTCGGAATTTGTATCGAAGGGGCGTCAAATGTCGTTATTGAACATGTGAGAATAGCCGATTTTACAGGAGACGGAATCATTATCAGCAACGGAGGAGACGGCTATAAGCCGTCAAAGCGTATTAAGGTAACCAATTGTGAAATCAGGCGCTCCAGAAGAAATAATTTATCAATCACAGGGTGCGACAATGTTCTTGTTGAAGGATGCGAAATTGCAGATGCGGGGACAGGCAACGGCACGGCTCCCCGTTTTGGGATTGATATAGAAGGCTACAGTGAAGGAAACATCGTCTATGAAGAACCCGTTAATGTCATCATCCGAAACAACGTGTTAAAAGGCAATGTCAACAATGCCATTTCCAATTTTAACGGCACTTCTGTCATCATCGAAGGCAATATCGCAGACGGTACCATTTCATACGGATACGGGACGAGTACGACGATTGCAAACAATATCATCAAGAAAAACCCCGAATCCACCGGACAGAGCATCGGAATTAACGGCCTCGGTGTAGGGGCTTTGGAAGCAAGAAGCGATGCCGTTATAAAGGGGAATTTGATTTCGGGTTTTACGACAGGCATCGATATCCGCGGAAAAAGCGTTTTTGCCACGGGAAATCAAATCCGTGATTTTGTAAATGCCGGAATTCTTGCTTATCAAGCGTCGCAAATCTTCATTGAAGGGAATAATATCGAAAACGACGTGCCTGAGCAAAGGTCCGGCACCGCTCTCAGCATCACGCAATCAGACAATGTAACGTTTTCCGGCAATCAGATCGCAAATGTCGTACTTGCGGTCAGGAGCACAGGCAATGACGTCCAAATAAAGGATAACGTCATCAAGCAATTCTCCAGAGGCATCTGGATATCGCAAGGTAATGCTGTGATAGAAGGAAACTTTATTTCGCCGGCCGGCTTTCAAACGGTGCCGGAGTCATATGCCGTATCCGTCACAAATACGGCTTCTGCAGTCATTCGGAAAAACACCTTCACCCGCTTCAGAAACTTTCCAATATACTGCTCGACAAATGAGCATACAAAAATTATCGGAAACGACATCGAAGATTCACCGCTGATTGTCACGCTGTATCTCACACGCGGAACCCACGAGATTATTGGCAATACGATCACGCTCGGCAGGCCGACCTTGCCGGCTATCCTCATTTATCTCGACCAATCGTCGAACTCGGCGATCCTCGACAACACGCTCCGCAGCAATACCGCTGCAAGAGTGACGGCAATTCAAACCAATACGTCCAGGCAAACGCTGATCATCGGCAATACGGTTGTAAAAGGTATGATCCATTCCCACGAGACAGATACGGTTCATGGAAATATTGAAGTTTAAGCTCCCTTTTGATAGGGAGCTTTTTATGTCCTTTTTTTCTTCTTGCGGAAGTTCGCCGAGGCTTCGAGAAAAATGATAAACAAAAATAAAAGGATCATGATCCACTCGCCTACCTCTAAGATGGCAAACGTCAGGGAGTTTATTACGGCTCTTTGCAAGGTCATGCCTTGAAATACATCAAGCATGACAGCAAAAGTCTCTAAGGAAACAAATAATAAAAGCCCGATTCCGATCAGTTTCAACTTTTCACCACTCTCCGTTCCCCGTTATTTTTTCTCTTTTCATAAAGCACTATTCCCCCGGGAATAGTATAAATGTGCTTTTGCAAGGAAAAATATGAAAAACGAAAAGGGGATTCTGACAGCCATGCCATTCTTTTTTAAAGGTCGTCATCAAAAGGATAACAAACAAGAATCTCTTATGAGCGGAGATAAAAACCCGGAAACCATAAAAGTATCCGGGTTTGTGCGTCCCTTGCTTGCCGAAAACCTGAGCGTGATTAAAGAAATAACCGGAAACAGCGCAGATGTCGTCATCCGCAAATTAAAAACGGGCGCTGACGAGAAAATCGAATTGGCCGTCGTTTATGTCGGCGGCATTACAGATGAGAAAGCCATCCATGACTTTTTGCTGGAATCGATCATGAGCTCTGAAGAATTAGCGAAAAAGGAGTACGGACGGGATGTTCTTGAGACGATTGCAGGTGATGCCGTTGCGCTGGGCGGTGTCGAAAAAGAAAAGCGATTAGACAAGATGCTTGAATCGTTGATGGCAGGGGATACGATCATTTTGGCCGAGGGGACGGAAACAGCGGTTATTACGACCACGAAAGGCGGGGAAAAGCGTTCGATCAAGGAGCCTGAAAATCAGCAGGCATTCCGCGGTTCACGTGAGGGATTTATCGAATCTCTCGACACGAATATTTCTTTGGTGCGCCGAATCATTAAAAACCCGAATCTTTGGGTTGAAAAAATGACGATGGGAAGCGTCACAAAAACCGATGTGGCGATCATGTATATCAACGGGGTGTGCGACCCGAAAACGGTGAAAGAAGTCAAAAAAAGGATGGCTGGCATTGAGATCGACAGCATCCTTGAATCGGGGTATATTGAACAGTTTATTGAAGACGCTGTGTTTACGACCTTTCCAACGATATATCATACCGAAAGGCCGGACATGGTCGCAGGGAATCTGCTTGAAGGAAGAATCGCCATCTTTGTTGACGGTACACCGTTTGTCCTGCTTGTCCCTGCCGTTTTTATTCAATTTTTTCAATCTGTTGAGGATTACTATTCACGCTTTGACATTGCGACGTTCATCCGCTTTTTACGCGTGTTGATTTTTTTTATTTCGCTTATTGCACCTGCCGTCTACGTCGGTGCGACGACGTTTCACCAGGAAATGATCCCGACGGAGCTTTTGATCGTAATTGCCGCGCAGCGTGAAATCGTGCCGTTCCCGGCTGTGGTGGAAGCGCTGATCATGGAAATTTCGTTTGAAATTTTGCGAGAGGCGGGCATCCGGCTTCCGAAAGCGATAGGTTCTGCCGTTTCGATTGTGGGAGCCATCGTCATTGGACAGGCGGCTGTTCAGGCGGGGATTGTGTCGCCGGCGATGGTCATCGTCGTAGCGATCACAGCGATTTCAAGTTTTGCCACACCTTCCTTCGCCATGGCGATATCCGCCCGGCTGGTTCGGTTTTTCTTCATATTAGCCGCGGCGACGACGGGTTTTTACGGCATTATTCTTGGACTGATCATCATGTTTGTCCATTTATGCAGCCTCCGTTCGTTCGGTGTTCCATATATGACTCCTTTTGCGCCGTTTATTCTGAAAAACTGGGGCGACTCCATCGTTCGTTTGCCTTGGTGGACACATGAGAAGCGGCCTGAACTGATCGGTAATGACAATAAGGTGCGTCAAGGAGAATACCAGAAACCCAATCCGCCGGAATCAGGCGATATGAAGACAAAACAAGAAGATGGTGATCCAAATGAAACGAAGCCTTAAGATTGTGCTCCTGCTGGCCGCCATTGTTCTTCTTCAAGGATGCTGGGATAAAAGAGAGCTGACAGATTTGCTGCTGATCACCGCCATCGGTATTGATAAAGGTAAAAATACAGATTACGAATTAAGCTATCAGATCGTCAATCCGATCAATGTGACAGGAGGCCTTCAAGGTGGACAGGGAGGAGACAGGCCGCCGGTTTCAAGCTATTCTGTGACGGGCAATAATCTGACGGAAATGAGCAGGCACGCGTCGGCGAAAATGTCGAGGGAAATTTATTACTCCCACACGAACCTCGTGGTTGTTGATGAAAAACTCGCCAAGGAAGAAGGCTTGATTAAAATTCTTGATGTTCTTGACCGGGACACCGATTTTCGTTCAACGGCGACGATTATTATTTCCCGCGGCCAAAAAGCGAAAACATTCATCCGGACGCTGACGCCGATCGATAAGATCCCGTCAAATAAAGTAAACAAAACACTGCAATTTACTGAAGAGCATTTGGGAGAACATATGAAGACGAGCGTGCAGGATGTCATCAAGTGCTTGACATCGAAGGCAAAGCACCCGATTATTACTTCTTTTAAAGTATCCGGAAACAAGGAGAAGGGTGAAAAGATGGAAAACGTGCAGTCTACATCTCCTGAGGCAATAGTCGAAGCGGACGGGCTGGCAGTCATTAAAGAGGGCAAGCTCGTCAACTGGCTTGAAGGCAAAACCGCGCGGGGCGTTTTATGGCTGCGCAATAAAATCAGCAGAACGTATTTGACAACTACATTGAATCACGAAAAAGACGCCGTCACATTTGATGTCATCCGCCAAAAAACAAAAATCAGATCACATCTTAAAAACGGCAAACCGGCGATTTCGGTTGAAGTCGACATGGAAGGGGACATCGGCGAAACCACTGTGCCGATTCACCTGGATGATCCAAAAGTGCTAAGCGACATCGAAAGGAAGGTGGCAAAGGAGCTGAAAAATGAATTGCAGAATACCATTGCCGTTGTTAAGCGAAACAAGACGGATGTTCTGCAATTCGGTGACGTTGTGTATCGCAACCACCCAAAAGTGTGGGAAAAGATGGAGGGCGAATGGAGCAATCGGTATTTTCCTGATACAGATGTCGACATTACGGTTAACGCATATGTACGGAGAACAGGTTTAAGGAACAACCCGAACATTTTGAATCATCACGAAGGGCGTTCTTGAATGAAAGAGAGAGGAGGGCTTTAAATGGAGAAAGCAAAAATCAGTGCTGCACAGTTGTTCGTGCTGATTGTTCTGTTTGAACTCAGCAGCTCTCTGCTGATTTTTCCAGGACAATCTGCCGAACAGGACGCCTGGATCGCGATCTTGTTCGGAACAGTCGGAGGGCTGGCTTTGTTTATGATGCACCACTTTTTCTACCAGGTGAATCCCGACGCCTCTCCCTATGAAACGCTGATGAGTATTTTTGGAAAACCGGTTGGCTGGGGCCTGTCTTTTATCTACATTGTTTATTATTGTTATATTGCGGCAAGGGTTTTGCGCGATTTTGGCGAAATGCTGCTGACGTCGGCTTATCCGAACACGCCGATTATCTTCGCGAATGGTTTGTTGATTGCAGTTTGTATTTTTACCGTGAGGAAAGGAATCGAGGTCCTGGCCCGTTCAGGCGAGCTGCTGTTTGGCATCATGTTTTGGCTCGCTGTCATAGGCCTCATCTTAATTGTTTCGTCAGGCTTGATTAAACCGAAAGAGCTTTTGCCTATTTTTGGAAATGGACCCGGTCCGATGTTCCATGCCGTGTTCACGCAAACGCTGTATTTTCCGTTTGGAGAAATTATCGTCTTTACATTGATCCTGCCGTATTTAAAAGAAAAGAAACAGGCAAAAAAAGCGGGGCTGTTGGGAATCGCCATCAGCGGCATCATCCTGGCTTTTAATGTGGCATTGAACATCAGCGTGCTTGGCGTCGACCTCAATATGAGGTCGCGCTTCCCATTGCTGAGTACGATCCAGACGATTCAAGTCGCCGAATTTCTGGACAGGCTTGATGTATTTTTCATGCTCGTGTTGGTGATTGGCGGTTTTTTTAAGATGAGCATTTTCATGTATGCCGTAACCGAAGGCGTGACCGTCTTATTCAAGCTTAAAAAACCCTCCAAAATCGTTCATGTCATCGGCATTATCATTTTGATTTTATCTGTCTCCATTGCCAGCAATATTTCGGAGCATGTAAAAGAAGGAATCGAGTTTGTTCCTTTATATGTCCATTTGCCGATGCAGGTGATCCTTCCTGCTTTTATTTGCCTGGTCGCTTATGCGAAAATGAAAAAAAATAAAAAAAAGACCGTGTAATGGATTGACCCCGCCCTTAGGGCACCCTTTAACATGACAGACGAGGTGAAGTTTGATGCTCTATACGGTAAAAGAAGTGGCCGGGTTGGCGAATATCACGATCAAAACGCTATACCACTACCATAAGATCGGCCTTTTATGCCCCGCGGAGGTGACGGATGCCGGCTACCGCCTTTACGGGGTAAAAGAGCTGGAACGGCTGCAGCATATCTTGTTTTATCGGGAGCTCGAATTTCCGCTCAAGGAAATTAAGCAAATACTGGACGGCGAAGCTGATCGACTGACGATTTTATCTGAGCAGAAACGTCTTTTTACTGCCCGTTTGGACAGGATAAAACAGCTTATTTCTACGATCGATCTCTCGATTCAGCAGGCCGGGAAAGGAGAAGCAATGGATCAATCAAGCATGTTTAAAGGGTTTTCAAGCAGCAGGGAATGGGAGGATGCACTCGCTGAACAGAACCGCTATTTGAAGGAGGCGTATGATGTCGATTTGCTGAGAGGAGAACCGGTCATCGCGGAAGAAATGAATGAAAAAGCTGAAGAGGCGGCCCGTTTTATGAATGGAATGGCCGAAGCGCTCAGAGATGGAGTCAAACACGACCATGACCAAGTAAAGACCGCAATTAAACGGCACCTCAAGTTTTTGGGGATCACGTCCGGCGATTTTCAGACGCAGACACGCTTTTTTATCGAAGATGATTTTCATCGCGGGATGCTTGAAAATCAGCAAACCGGCCTCTCGTATTATTTGGCGGCGGCTGCAGAAGCTTTTGCTTCATCATAAAAGAAGGGGAACGGCTCATGCCGTTCCCCTTATCCTGCTGATCTGCGGTTTTTGACGGTAAAGCCGCCTCTTGAAAGCCGGATGTTGACATCGGATACCTTTGCGATCTGTTCGTCATGGGTGACCATGATGACGCATTTGTTTTCTTGGTGGGCAAGGTTTTGGAAGAGCCGGACGATGTCCTTTGATGTATTTTCATCCAAGTTGCCGGTCGGTTCATCGGCGACGATTAAGTCCGTGTCACAGCAGAACGCTCTGATGATGGAGACACGCTGCTGCTGCCCGCCGCTTAATGTCAGTACTTTCTGTCTGGCCTGCTTTTCGCCGATGCCGACTTTTTCGAGCATCTCCAAAGCGTATTGTTCTTTGTTTTTGACCTGAGATCCGGTAATTTCCATGGCCGACGTGATATTTTGGAGAGCCGTCATATACGGGAGCAGGTTATAGGACTGAAAGACGATCGATACATATTGATTGCGGAAGCTGGTCAGCCCGATTTTTGAAATGTTTTCTCCTTTATACAGGATGTCTCCCTCTTTTGGTACATCAAGTCCGCCTGCCAGCGATAAAAAGGTGGTTTTGCCGGAGCCGGAAGTCCCGACAATCGTATACAAAAGCCCTTGGCTGAATTGAATGCTGATCTCTTCGAAAAGAGGCTGATCCTGATTTTTATACCAATAGCCGACATTCTGAAATTCTAAAATAGTGCCCATGATCTTCACTTCTTTCTATTCTTGTTTTGTTAAAATCGTTTTCGGATGGAGTCTTAAAACAGATATTGACGGAAGGAGCGTCGCGAACAGCGCGATTAAAAGGCCGATGCCGCCGAGTGCCATCAAGTCCCCGAAGGATACTTGAATGTCAAGCTGATCAATGGCCGAGACTTGGGCGGTCCTTTGTCCGAAGAAGCCTCCGCCGCCAAGGCCCATCATTCCGCCTGCAGACTGGCCAGCTGACGTTTGTTCGATTTGCTGGCTCAAGAGCTGGTTCCCGATTTGCCCGGCAATCAAGCTGCCGGTTAATGCTGAGATGCCGATGGCAAGCACTGCGATCATTAAGATTTCGGTCAAAAACTGTCCGATGAGTTTCCAGCGTTTTTCACCGATCGCCATCAGAACGCCCATTTCGTATTTTCTCTCCCTGATTGACATCATGACGATCAGTCCGAGGATCACCGCTCCAGCGATCGTGACGAGATAGACGACATTTTTCGAGAAGGACGCGACATTTTCAATCGGGCCGACCATCTGCTGGTACAACTGATCATTGGCATCCAATGTGAATGTATCCAAATCAATGCCTGTTTTCTTGGCAGCCGCAATGAAAGTGTCGATGTTGGAGGCGTCGTCCATATTGTAGACCGCTTCATCAATCGCGTTTTTATAATCGTCACCTTTTAAGGCCGATGCCGCCGTATATGGTGTGTAGATTTTGTTATAAGGGTTTAAAAAGGCGAAGTTTTGCGCTTGATTGTCTCCGGATGAAGTCGTTTGATAGATTCCGACGATTTTCAAATTGATTGTTGTAGCTTCATCGCTGCTCGTTTTGACTTTGATCGTATCGCCGACTTTCAGAGCGTTTTCTTCGGCAAGCGTTTCTTCAATCACGGCGACTTTTTTATTCACATCATCCTTTGTTAAAGCACGGCCTTCCGTGATCTTGGACGTCCCGTTGGAAAATTCGTCGACAAGGGCTGTGCTTGTCACACCTTCGATTGATACGTCAGCCTGCATCATTTGCCGGCCGCCCTGTTCATTGCCGCCCGGTCCGGCCGGCTGTTCGCTGTTTGAGGCCGAAGAATCCTCGTCACCGCTTTCGATCGGATCGAAATTGTCCGCTAAGGCAGACGTAGAGGAGATGTAGTTATAGCTTTTGACATGGTCAAGGCCCGCAAGCTTCTCGGCTGATTTAACAGAAACGGGGGTCGATTCAAACCTTTTCCGTTCTCCTGATTCCTGCTGTTCTTTCATCATTTTTTCCCTGTCAACTTTGAGCGTGACGCTGCCTCCAAGCTGCTCCCTTGCCAGTTCGCTCGATTTCACGGCCGCCGACTGGATCGTAATTCCTGTCAGCACGAGCACGCAAATCATCGTGAAAACAAACAATTGTAAAAGTGTTTTTCCTTTTTTCGCTTTCATGCTCCAAAAGGCTCGTTTGAAAAAATTCATAACGCGTGATTCCTCCGTATCTATTTCATTTATTATGGCCGCGAAGTCAAACGGCAGCAGGACTTTTGCCTTATGCTTGATTTCATCTTAGCCGCTACTTATGAATAAATTATGACCAAACTGTTGCCAGTCCTTTAAATGTTCAGAATGGAATTGAGAAATGGCTGAGCCCTGTGTAAAATGAATCTAACGTTTGTCTAGCGGAGGCATATTGACGATGAAAATATTAATGATTGAGGATAATTTAAGCGTATGTACAATGACAGAAATGTTTTTTGCAAAAGAAGGATTTGAAACAGAGTTCGTCCATGACGGACTTGAAGGATATAACCGTTTTAAATCGGATGATTGGGATTTGTTGATCATCGATATCATGCTGCCGTCCATGGACGGGGTCACGATCTGCAAAAAGGTCAGGGAAGAGAGCACGGTTCCGATTATTATGCTGACGGCAAAAGATACGGAATCAGACCAGGTGCTCGGTTTTGAGCTCGGAGCTGATGATTATGTGACAAAGCCGTTCAGCCCTTTGGCGCTTGTGGCGAGAATCAAAGCGGTGAGCCGGAGGTATCAAAGTGCCGGCCCGCAGGATTCCGCTGACAGCGACTCGCTTGAAACGGAACATTTTAAAATCAATAAAAAAACGAGAGAAGTGTTTTTGGACGGCGTTCAAATTCAAAATTTGACGCCTAAGGAGTTCGATTTATTGTATTACCTGGTGCAAAGTCCAAAACAGGTTTTCTCAAGGGAGCAGCTGCTTGAGCAGGTTTGGGGATATCAATTCTACGGAGACGAGCGGACGGTTGATGTTCATATTAAAAGGCTGAGAAAAAAGCTTGGCAGCGACTCGCGGCCGTTTCTTTATACCGTATGGGGAGTAGGGTACAAGTTCGATGAAGATTAAGTATCTCTATCAGCTGCTGGCCAGTCACATCACTATATTAATCATGGCTTTTCTCATTACCGGGGCGCTGTTTTCCCACTTTGTCAAAGACTTTGCATACGAAAGCAAAGTCGATGAGCTGTCTTCATACGGCTATCGCATCATGGGCGAAATGGAGATGCGGCCAAAAGGCGCACCGGCCATTATGAAGCCGTTTGAGGAAATTTTGCGAAGCAGGAAGATCAGCTTCTTTCTTTTTAATGAAAAGAAAGAGGTCTTGATGACGCCGGCCGATTTGCGGCCGCGAAAGCTGCTGCTCAGTGATGAAGAATGGAAAGAGCTTAAAGATGGAAAGGCCGTGGTCGTCAAAACCGATTTTAACCGTTTTAATGAGGAAGTATCGGTTGTGGCGCTGCCCAACATCGTCAACAATGAATTTCAGGGAGGCATTCTGCTGACCGCTCCGATCAGCGGGACCGAGGAAATGATCAGCGACATGAACCGCTTTATGCTCTTTACGGCGGCGGGTGTTATCTTAGTCGCTATTCTTCTAAGCTGGCTGACGTCCAAATTCCATGTCGCCCGCATTCAGAAGCTCCGCGATGCAACGAAAAAAGTCGCCGCCGGAGATTATGACATCCATATCGAAAACCGCAATAAGGATGAGATCGGTGATTTGGGCGACGATTTTAACATTATGGCCCGCAAGTTAAAAAGCTCAAGCGAAGAAATCGACCGGCTTGAAAAGCGAAGAAGGCAGTTTATCACTGACGTCTCACATGAGCTGAAGACGCCGCTGACGACGATCAGCGGTTTAGTGGAAGGGATGAACAGCCAGACGATACCCGAAGATCAGCAGGATAAATGTATGAAGCTGATTACGGAGGAGACAAAAAGGCTGATTCGCCTCGTCAACGAAAACCTTGATTATGAAAAAATCCGTTCCAATCAGATTACACTGCAAAAACTGCATTATCCGCTGATCGAAGTGTTTGAAATCATTAAAGAGCAGCTGGCGCTTCAGGCTGAGGAGAAACAGAATCAGCTGATCCTCGATGTGGAAGATCATGTGATGGTCAATGCCGATTACGACCGGCTCATCCAGATACTCGTCAATATTACGAAAAACAGTATTCAATTCACAACGAACGGAACCGTTTGGCTGAGAGGCCGGGAAGACTATAAGGAGACGGTGATCGAAATAGAGGATACCGGAATCGGCATTGATGAAAAGGATATTGAAAACATTTGGGATCGTTTTTATAAAGCAGATTTATCACGGACGAACACCCCTTACGGAGAATACGGGCTGGGGCTGTCGATCGTCAAACAGCTCGTCGCCCTGCACAACGGTACGGTAGAGATTGAAAGTGAGAAAAACAAAGGAACAAAATTTATCATCCGTCTGCCGCTGACAGCGAGAGATGATGATGAATAGAAACCCGCCAGACAGCGTCTGGCGGGTTTTGTTAATCTTTAATTTTGAATTTCTGGATCAGGTGCTGCAGCTCTTCGGCGTTTTGCGCGAGGATCTGTGATGCGGCGGCAATTTCTTCCATTGAAGCAAGCTGCTCCTGAGTTGCCGCACTAACCGTTTGCGTGCCTCCCGCTGCTGTTTCGGCTACTTCTTTGACGCCGGAAATGGCGGTTTCGATTTCGCTTGCGCCGGCTGTCAGGTTTTTCACCAAGTTTGTCACGTCATTGATCTGTGTGACGACCTCCGTAATCGAGTTTTCGATTTTTTGGAAAGCGCCTCCCGCTTCATGAACGACGACAAGTCCTTCTTTGACTTCGCCGGTTGCCGAAATGACCGAGTTCATCGTCTGCTTCGTATCGTTTTGAATGATCGTAATCAATCTTGTAATCTGTTCTGCTGAGCGGCCCGATTGCTCGGCTAATTTCCTGACTTCATCCGCGACGACGGCAAAGCCTTTTCCTTGTTCTCCCGCCCGGGCCGCTTCAATGGCCGCGTTTAAAGCAAGCAGGTTCGTTTGTTCAGCGATGCTCGTAATCACTTCGGTAATATTTCCGATCTCATTGGAACGCTCTGTTAAATGTTTAAATGCTTCTGAGAGCGAAACGACCGTTTCATTAATAGACTTCATTTGAGTGCTCACTTTATCAATGGCTTTCGTGCCTTCAAGCGACATCTTCGCCGTCTGGTCAGCGGTGGCGGCCGCTTTTTCGGCATTTGAAGAAATTCTTCCGGCAAACTCGGTCATTCCCATAATAACGGTTCTGCTGTTTTCAACGCTTTCCACCTGCTGATCGGAGCCTACTGCAAGCTCCTGGATCGTTGTTGAGATGTATTCGCTCGCCTTTGTGCTTTCATCCGCACTGGCGCTCAGCTCTTGTGATGAAGAAGCAACTTGGTGCGACGTTTCGCCGACCGTTTCAATGATCGAACGGACGCCTGCTACCATTTTGTTAAATGATGATGTCAGCAATCCCAATTCATCTTTCGATTGATATGTTCCTTTGACAGTAAAATCGCCTTGCTCGGTTTCTGCGAACAGCGCCTGAATGTCTTTGATCGGCTTTGTGATCAGCCTTGTCATTAAGAGGCCGATCGAGATGGATAAAACAAGCGCTGCAGCAATGACAATGATGAGAAGCGTGATGATTGAACCGGCTTCTTTAGAATCCTGCTGATAGATTGTTTTGGCGTTATCAGCATTTAAGGTTTGAATGTCTTCAATGAGCTGGTTGACCGTTTCTCTTTGAGGCTCCATCTTTTTTAGATAGACGTCATATGCTTTATCATTTTCGTTCTTCACCGCCAAGCTGAGCATCTCGCTGCTGATATCTTGCAATTTCTTGTATTCGGTTTTGAAATTTTCGTATTTTTTAGAGACGTTGTCCATTAATTTCAGCTGATCGATTTTTTCCATTAAGGTGCTGTTTTCTTCGTTTTTTTCCTTAATGTGTTTTTGCAATGTTTCATTTCGATCGTTGTCTTTCGTCACCATCAGCTCGAATTTGTACGTATCAATATCAAGGTTGTTCGCTTTTAAATTTGCAAACAACTGGTTGGGAACCAATTGATCTTGATAGATGATCTCTGAACCTTTGGAAAGCTTGTTCAGTCCGCCTATCCCCTGGATGCCGACAATCGACAAAGCCAGCGCTGAAATGATAATGATGACAAATAGTTTGCTTCTGATTTTTATATTTTTCAACAGATTCATAAGTGTTCTCCCATCAGTTTATTTACTTTACATATCGGCTTTCAAAACGGTTTTGTGAATGAATTTAAGGCAGGCAATTTTAGGGAAGGGTATATTTTCTGACAGCAAAAAAACCCCATAAAAAAAGGGGTTTTTTTAAACGAGAACTTTTGCGAAAAATTCCTGGTATAACGCGCGGACCGCTTGTTTTTCCTGAGCTTCCTTAACGCCGAACATCATGCTGACTTCCGAGGAGCCCTGGTTGATCATTTCGATGTTGACGCGCGCATCGGACAATGCTTTTGACGCTCTTGCCGTCGTTCCGACGTTATGGCGCATGGCTTCGCCGACGACCATAATCAGGGCAATATTGTGTTCAATCGTCACTTCATCGGCATCCAGTTCTTCCTTGATCCGTTTGATTATCCGTTTTTCTGCTGCTTGATCCATTTGATCCTGCCTTAAAATGATCGTAATATCATCAATGCCGGATGGAATGTGTTCATACGTCAGTCCGTCATCTTCAAGGATTTGCAGAACGCGGCGTCCGAAGCCGATTTCGCGGTTCATTAAATATTTGCTGATGTAAATGCTGCAAAATCCGCTGTCGCTGGCGATCCCGACGACAGGTCCGTTCGTATTGTCGCGTGTGGTGACAACTCTTGTCCCCTCCGCGTCCGGATTGTTTGTATTTTTGATCTGAACCGGTATGCGCGCCCGGAAAGCAGGGATCAATGCTTCATCATGAAAGACGGAAAAGCCTGCATACGACAACTCCCTCATTTCCCGGTATGTCAGCTCGCGGATTTCTTTCGGGTTGGATACGATCGCCGGGTTGACAGAATAAACGGCGTCAACGTCAGTGAAGTTTTCATACAACTCGGCTTTCAATCCATTCGCTAAAATGGAACCTGTAATGTCAGAGCCGCTCCGCGAAAACGTCATGACTTCGCCTTCCCGGCTGAATCCGAAGAAGCCGGGAAAGATGATGATGCCCTTTTGCTGTCTCAGCTGAAACAGATTGTCATACGACTCGGGCAGGACTTGTGCGTTGCCTGGCTCGCTCGTCACAAACAGCCCGGCGTCTTTTGGACTGACATAGTGCGCTTCAACTCCCTGGTGCCTGAAGTAAGCCGCTACCAATTTGGCATTGTTATCTTCGCCGCTTGCTTTGACCGCATCGATAAACCGTTCCGGATTTGTTTTATCACCTTCGAGCAGCTGAAGCAGGTCGGCCCGGATCCGGTCGATCACGACATCGTCAAGTCCGAGCTCAAGCGCGATATCGGCATATCGTCCGACAATCGCCTCAACCAGATCGGGCGCTTTTTTTGATGATAAGTACTGTTCGGCGCATTCGATTAAAAGGTCCGTTACTTTCGTATCCTCGGGGTGCCGTTTTCCGGGTGCTGATACAACGACGGCCTTCCTTTCCGGATCAGAAGTGACAATTTGAAATACTTTCTCTAGCTGAGCCCCTGAAGCGAGCGAGCTGCCCCCAAATTTAACGACTTTCATTTGTTACATCTCCCAAAGTTTAAATTTTCGAAATAAATTTAATCTTAATTATTGCGCTTTTTACAAGAAGAATCAAGGTTTTTCTTTCAGGAATGAACAAATGTATTTTTGAGGAGGACTAAAGATGGGGAAATCGCATGGTTTCAACCTTTGTATCTATTAATCTTATTGACTATGTCAGAAAAAATGGTAAGATATATGAAGACCCTTATTGATAATGATAATCATTAACGTCGGCGGAGGGGTTTGCTTTGTTGTGCAAGGAGGCTACTGCAGCATGAAATTACGATACTTATTGCTAATGCTCATCATTCTTTCAATCAGCTCGATATTCATCGGCGTTAAGGAGCTTTCGCCTCTTGATCTTTTCCGCTTTAACGAGGACGAAATTCAAACGCTTTACATAAGTAGAATTCCGCGCTTGATTAGCATCGTGCTTGCGGGAATGAGCTTGAGCATTTGCGGGCTGATCATGCAGCAGCTGACGCGCAATAAATTTGTTTCACCGACCACTGCTGGAACGATGGATTGGGCGAGGCTCGGTGTGATCATTGCGATCGTGCTTTTTTCGTCTGCAGGAATTGTGGTTAAAATACTGTTTGCCTTTGTTTTTGCACTGTTTGGCAGTTTTTTGTTCGTCAAAATTTTGGACAGAATCAAGTTCAAAGATGCGATCTTCATCCCTCTCGTCGGTATGATGCTCGGAAGTGTTGTCAGCGCCATCTCCACTTTCATGGCTTATCAGTACAATATCATTCAAAACGTCAATGCATGGTTTGAAGGGAATTTTTCGCTGGTCATGAAGGGGAGGTATGAGCTCTTATTTCTGAGTATACCGCTCGTTATCATTGCCTATCTGTTCGCCAATAAATTTACGTTGGCCGGGATGGGGGAGTCTTTTTCCATCAATCTTGGATTGAATTATAAGCGGGTGGTCAATATCGGATTGATCATCGTATCTATTATTTCGTCCGTCGTCATCCTGACGGTCGGCACGCTTCCCTTTTTGGGATTGATCATCCCGAACATCGTGTCCATCTACAGGGGAGATCATTTGAAAAACAGCCTGCCTCATACGGCGGTTCTCGGAGCCGTTTTCGTCTTGTTTTGCGATATAGCGGGACGTCTCGTCATTTACCCGTACGAAATTTCGGTTGGTTTGATGGTCGGCATCATCGGGAGCGGCGTTTTTCTTTACTTGCTTTTAAGGAGAAAAGCCTATGCGTCATAAACAGAAAATGCTTATACTCATCGTGATAGCGGCAGCCTGCATCGGCTTGTTTCTGTTCTACGGATTGCCGTCTGTATGGGAATATGCGCTTCCGCGGAGGTTTGCCAAAGTTTTTGCGATCATCGTTGTCGGTACAGCCATTGCGTATTCGTCGATGATTTTCCAAACGATCACAAACAACAGAATTTTGACGCCGAGCATTCTCGGACTCGATTCTCTCTATGTTCTGCTGCAAACCGGGATTATTTACTTTTTCGGTGCAGCCAAACTTGCCGATCTTGGTAAAAACGGCAATTTTTTATTGTCAACCGGTTTGATGGTCTGTTTTTCATTTGTGTTGTTTTTCCTGATGTTTCGCCGCGGGGGAAGGCACATCTTCTTGCTGCTGTTAGTTGGAATCGTATGCGGCACATTGTTCAGAAGCCTGTCATCCTTTATGCAAATGCTGATCGATCCGAACGAGTTTCAAGTTGTTCAAAACAAGATGTTTGCCAGCTTCAACAATTTGAACACGGACATTTTAATGCTTGCTTCGCTCATCATTCTGGCGATTCTCGTTTACGCTTGGCGGTATAATCCGTACTTTGATGTCATTTCGCTCGGCAGGGATCAAGCCGTCAACCTCGGAATCGATTACGACCGGACGGTGAAGAAAATGCTGATCGTCGTCGCCGTTCTCGTCTCCGTGTCTACTGCACTTGTAGGGCCGATCACATTTTTGGGGCTGCTCGTCGTCAATGTGGCGCGGGAAGTATTTAAAACGTATAAGCACAGCGTCCTGATTCCCGGAGCGGTTTTGTTCAGCATCATTGCGCTTGTCGGGGGCCAGTTCATTGTTGAAAAACTGTTTGGTTTAACGGTGACGCTTGTTGTGATCATTGATTTTATCGGCGGGATTTATTTTATTTACCTGTTGCTGAAGGAGCGTAAATGATGATAGAAGTACGAGATATCATGAAACAATTCGGAGAGCAGACCGTTGTTCATCCCACGACTTTAACGATAAAAAAAGGAATGATCACGTCCTTCATCGGACCGAACGGAGCGGGGAAAAGCACGCTTTTGTCAATCATCAGCAGGCTGATCGGAATGGACGCCGGAAAAGTGCTGATTGACGGCAAGGAAATCAGCGCTTACAAAAGCAATGATTTAGCCAAAAAAATCAGCATTTTAAAGCAGTCCAACCAGATCAACATCAGGCTGACTGTCAGGGAGCTCGTCAGTTTCGGCAGATTTCCTTATTCACAGGGAAGGCTCTCGAAAGAGGACTGGGCATATGTCGACGAAGCGATTGATTATATGAAGCTGAGAGAGATTGAGCATAAACACCTCGATCAGTTGAGCGGCGGCCAGTGCCAGCGTGCTTTTATCGCAATGGTCATCGCTCAGGATACCGACTATATATTGCTTGATGAACCATTGAATAATCTCGATATGAAACACTCAGTAGAGATTATGAAGCTCTTGAAAGACCTTGTCGAAAATCGCGGTAAAACGATCGTCATTGTCATTCATGACATTAATTTTGCCTCGGTTTATTCAGACAGAATCGCAGCCCTGAAAAACGGGCGGATTGTAAAAGAAGGGCCGGCCGAAGACATTATCCAAACGCCGGTGCTGAAAGACATCTATGAAATGGACATTCCGATCCAACAAATCGGAGACCAAAAAATCTGTGTATATTTTAAATGATGAGGTGACTTGAATTGAAAAAACTATCTTTATTGATTATGGCATTGATAACCGTTCTTGTCGTAGCCGCTTGCGGAAACAAAGCTGCTGATACAGATGCAAAATCTTCCTCTAAAAAAGAAACCGTCACAATTAAACATAACAGCGATACAACAGATGTACCGAAAAATCCGAAAAAAGTCGTTGTCTTCAACTTTGGAATGCTTGACACGCTTGATAAGCTTGGTTTAAGCGACCGCGTTGTCGGCCTTCCGAAACAAACCCTTCCGTCTTACTTGAAAAAATATAAAGATAGTAAATATGAAAGCGTCGGCGGACTAAAAGAGCCTGATTTTGAAAAAATTGCAGAGCTTGACCCCGATTTGATCATCATCGAAGGCAGACAGTCTGAGCAGTATGACGAGTTTAAAAGGATCGCACCGACGATCGACATCGAGCTTGACCAGAAGAACTACATGAACAGTTTTAAAGAAAATACCGAAAATATTGGAAAAATCTTCGGTAAAGAAGATGCTGTCAAAGAAGCTCTTGCGAAAATCGATGATAAAGTAGAGAAAGCCAACAAGCTTGCGAAAGAAAAAGGCGGCAAAGGATTGGTCGTCTTAACAAGCGATAAACAAATCAGCGCATATGGAAGCGGCTCAAGATTCGGTTTGATCCATGATGTGCTCGGCGTTGAACCTGTCGACAAAAACATCGAGGCTTCCCTTCACGGTCAAAGCGTCTCTTCCGAGTATATTTCTGAAAAGAACCCTGATTACCTGTTTGTCATCGACCGAAGCGCTGCCATCGGCGAAAAAGGAACAGCAAAAGAAGTCATTGAAAATGAAATTGTAAAATCAACAAAAGCTTATAAAAAGAGCCATATCACATATCTTGATCCAGGTTACTGGTACCTGTCAGGCGGAGGTCTTGAGTCCGTATCTGAAATGGTGACAGAAGTTGAAAATGGATTAAAATAAAAGAGCGAGGCTGCCGGTGTATCCGGCAGCCTTTTTGTCTGTTCAGGAGAAGAATTCGAATGATATTCATTTCATATGAAAGGAGACGCAGAGCAGGTCTTCATGCTTCTTACGCTGCAAGGGATCAAATATATCAAACCATATAAAAACACGCCAGTTTGATTGAACTGGCGTGTCAGGATCAGCGCGCCGGCTGGCCTTGTTTGTCGGCCTGCGGCTTCTTTTTCAATGTGAACGAAAGGATAAATCCGATCAGCGCCAAGACAGCGGCCACGATAAAGGCGGAATTCATGCCGTGAATGAGCGCATTTAACGGGTTAGATGCGGCAGCGTTTTTGGCTGAATTGCTCATGACGGAAATCAAAACAGCCGTGCCGATTGAACCGCCGATCTGGCGCATCGTATTGTTCATCGCTGTTCCGTGCGGGATGAGATGCATCGGAAGTGCATTGATGCCAGCGGTTGTGAGAGGCATCATAATCATGGAAGTGCCCATCATCCGCAGCGTATAAATGACGATAATAAATGTCAGCGAAGTATCCATTTGCAGATCCGCAAACGGGATCGACGTCAGCAGCAAGACGGCAAAACCGATAATCGCAAGACCTTTTCCACCGATCTTGTCAAAAATCCGGCCGATGATCGGCGACATGATACCCATTGCTATCGCGCCCGGCAGAAGCATCAGACCGGAATCGAAAGCTGTCACGTCTCTGACGTTTTGCGTATACAGCGGCAAAATGGTTTCAGTACCGATCATTAATGCAAAAACGATCATACCGAGGAGCGTTGTTATCGTAAAAGTCCACGATTGGAAAACGCGAAACTCGAGTATCGGCCTTTTGATTCTTAATTGTCTAGAGATAAAGAAGAACAGAGCGACCGCACCGACTGCAAAGGAAATTAAAACGGTATTGCTTCCCCAGCCTTCTGATCCGGCGTTGCTGAAGCCGTACAATAAACCGCCGAAACCCAGGCTGGACAGGATAATAGATAAGATGTCCACTGATGTTTCTCTCAATTTCGTAACGTTTTTCATCAGTAAGATGACAAGCACAAGATCAATCAGGGCAATTGGCAGAATAATATAAAATAAGTATCTCCATGTAAAGCTGTCGACGATCCAGCCTGACAATGTCGGTCCGATGGCCGGTGCAAATGCGATGACCAAACCGACCATACCCATTGCAGCCCCGCGTTTTTCAACCGGGAAAATCGTTAAAAAGATCGTCTGCATGAGCGGCATCATAATTCCCGCACCCGCGGCCTGGATGATTCGCGCCGCAAGGAGAACCGGGAAGTTAGGCGCAACTGCGCCGACGACCGTTCCCGCCACAAAGATGCTCATCGCGGCGATGACGAGCGCGCGGCTCGAAAATTTTTCGATTAAAAAGGCGGTAATCGGAATGAGAATCCCGTTTGTCAGCATGAACGCCGTTGTCAGCCATTGAGCTTTTGTAGCGTCTATGTTTAAGTCTGCCATAATATGCGGCAGTGCCGTAACCAGAAGCGTTTGGTTCAAGATCGCGATAAACGCCCCTGCAATGAGCAAACCTACGATGATATTTCTGTTGTATGTCTGTTGTTCAGTTCCTGTGTTCATATCAATCCCTCTTATTCTTTGATACTAATTGTTTGTATTTGTGAAACATCGCATTGGAGCGCCTCGATTTTTCCAAGGTAATCAAGGAGAGCCTTAATTAAATACGTGCGGGGCTCATTGGCGAAAAGCTCCTCGCTCAGCAAATCTGCGGCAGACAGCAATTCTGTCACGGAAACGTCGTCTTGTGGCAGCGAGGAAATCTTGTTTTTCAGTTTTTGCAAAAGGTCTTCAAGCAATTCCTCTTTTTTGGGCGGTGCCCAGCATGATGAGAAATTCGTATAGGAGGCAATAATGTCTTCATTTAATGAACTTTTCTGATCTTCGTTCAGCTTTTTCTCTATGAAGAGATCCAGAACCGACATAATGAATGGCGGAATCGTTTTAACGTCGGGCTGTGCTTTTCCAGTGCCGACTAAAAACAGGAATTCTCTCATCAAACCGTGGAAAATGATGACGATATCCCATATAAACGGTTCCACCTCTTCGCCGTACGCTTGAATGATAGAGTCTTTATGCCAGCTGATGATCAGCGATTTTGTTTCTTTCAGATGCTTTTTAAATACCGCGGTATCCGGAGACGATCCCTCATTGGAGAGGAAATTGATAAATTGGCGGTTTTCCCTGAATTCCGTAATCTCCAAAGCGATTTTTTTAGCGAGTCTTTCTTTTGGCGTCAGCGAGGTTTCCGTATTGATGATGGCGCTTTTGTTCAGCATTTCATGCTTTCTGAACTTGATCAATGCCAGCAGAAGATCTTCTTTAGATTGAAACAGTTTATAAATAGATGCTTTTGACATTTTGCATTCTTCAGCGATCGCTTGCATTGCAACGTTATGATAGCCTTTTTGGGCAAACAGCTTTTTGGCGGCCCTTAAGACTGCTGCTCTTTTTTCGTTCATTCCGGCTCCTTCTTTCGCAATGATAAAACTCATGGGTTACGAAAAAACCCATGAGTTTTCATAAATGAAATATTAACAGACCGAACTGTTTAGGTCAACGATTTTGTTTTGGGTTACGGTGAAGGCTGATCCAATCGGCAGCTTCGCCGTATGAAAGGACTCCGTCCGTCATATGACTGAAGGAGCCGCGGGTGATGATGTCTTCACCGATCTTTTTCACCAGCGACAGGGCGGCTCTGAACGGGGCGGATCCGCAGCTGATTCTTTCGATCCCCAGTTCGGAAAGAATTTGTAAAGAGGGAGTGTGTGAGCCGGCCAGTACGTTGAGTGGTCCGGGTATATCTTTTCTCAGCCCGGCAATGGTGCCTGTATCATTGGCTCCGGGGATAAATATGCAGTCCGCGCCTGCTTGTCTGTACCGATTTGCCCGCCGGACGGCTGTTTGAAGCCGGGAACCGGGAGCGTCTGCATTGAGCCAGTATACATCCGTGCGGGCATTGATCAAAACAGGAAGGTTCAGTTTTTTGACAGCCGCAATTTTTTCTTCCATTAATGTTGCATCACAAAGCGGCCGGCAGGGGTCTTTCGTTCCGTCTTCAATATTCATACCGACAACGCCGGCCGCTGCGGCTTTTTTTGCGTTTTCAGCAACTGCTTCCGGTGATTGGCCGTAACCCGCTTCAAGATCTGCGCTGACGGGAATATCGACGGCATCCGTGATGGTTTTCAGGACGGAAAGCAATGTTTCAAAAGGGAGATGTTCGCCGTCGGGATAGCCGAGGGACATGGCAATTCCGGCGCTGGTTGTGCCGACTGCTTTAAAACCGCAGTTTTGAAACGCTTTGGCGCTGGCCGCATCCCAGGCATTCGGCAGAACGAACGGGCCTGACTGATGATGGAGGTCTAGAAATGCTTTATATTTTGCAAATGGTTTCATGTGTTCCACTCCTTTTTTACATAGTGTAAAGGTAAAGACCTTCGATGCTCATCGAAATGTGGAATGGAACGCATGAAAAAAGGCTATCGATCACCGATAGCCTAAAGTATCTATTCGAGTTTAAATCCTTGTTTCTCAAGCATCTCACGGATGTGAGGATAATACACTTTATTGTAATAAGCGGATATGCCCTGAGACCAGTTTCTTGTTTCCTGTCCGTTTGTCCGTTTTGTCATGTATTCGGATATTTCTTCATCGTACGCGTCGATCAGCGGTTTTAAGTCAGGTTGATAGGTTTCGCTGTGCCTTACCGCTTGTTCAGGAAGTCGCGGCTTTTTCGCGGAGCGGTCCGCCGGATGGCCGACGACAAGCCCTGCGACAGGGAAGACGTATTCGGGAATATTGAGCAGCTCGATCAGCTCTTCTGCACGGCCGCGGACAGCGCCGATCGGCACAGTGCCAAGCCCCATCGATTCAGCGGCCGCTGTGGCCGTACCGAGAGCGATGCCTGCGTCGACAGCTCCGACAAGCACGGATTCCATTCCGTCTGTGATCGCAAGCGTTTCGCCGTTTTTCTCAAGGGCGATTTTCGCACGGTTGAAGTCCGCGCAGAACAAAAGGAAAACGGGGGCCTGCTCGATCCAGACCTGTCCGCCGGCCAATTCGGCGATTTTCTTTTTCCGTTCTTCATCTTGAACCGTAATCACGGTGACCTGCTGGCCGTTGATTGAAGTCGGTGCGGCTTGAACGGCTTGAATGATCTTGTCCAGCTGTTCAGGGTTCACGGGCTCATCTGTATAGCTGCGAATCGATCTATGGTCTGTCAATGATTTCAATACTTCATTCATTTAAACGTCATCCTTTCTTTAATCCGGTGTGTGCGTTTTAACCACATTCAGCGGTTCTGATAAAAGGTCGCCCGCGGCTTGAACGAAAGCTTGAAAGTGCTCTGTCTGATTATGGGCGTCAATTGCGTTTTGATCTTTCCATTGCTCAAGCATGACAAATGTATTGGCATGTTCGGTATCTTCAAACAGCTGGTATTGGGCATTGCCGGCTTCAGCTCTTGAATGTTTAAGCAGCGGTTGTACGCTTTCGAGAAAGGCGTTGCGTTTTTCTGGTTTTACTTTCATATAGGCTTGCAATACGATCATCGGTTCAAACCTCCGTCATGTCATTTAGAATTCCTTTGCGTGTACGTTATATACACAGTGAATTGATTGTTCGAAAATCATCGAACAATTGCATCGTAACATGTCTTTGCTTTGGCGGCAACCTATTTGCCTTCTTGACGAATTGTCTTGAAGCTAGGATTATGATACATTTAACCCATGAAAACAAATGAAATGAAGTTAACATCTGTTCTCCATGCCTTGAGTGATCCATACAGGCTTGAGATTGTCAAAGCCCTGGCTGACACAGCCGAGAAAACGTGCGGTACATGCACAAATCTCAATATCGCAAAGTCTACGCTGTCCCACCATTTCAAGGTGCTGAGAGAAGCGGGACTGCTCAAAGTCCGCATTGAAGGGAAGCATCATTATTACTCCCTCTGCAAACGGGAATTGGAGGAGCAGTTTCCGGGACTGATTGAGGCGGTTCTCCAGGTAGAAAAGGAACGGTGGTAAACGGGCAGACGTTGGCTTTCTAAAGCCAAGTTGATACCGGCAGGAGCGAACCTGCCGGTATTTTTTAAAACTTCTCATCACCGCATACCGCTTCATAAAGCTTGGCAGTCCCTTTGTCGATCTGATCGGCAGCGATTTTAGCAAATCCAAGCACGAGCGATACTGTTCCTTCATGTTTTGTCTGCTCTTTCTTTAACGTAAACCGGTTCATGCCGTAAACCTCGACCCGTCTATCCTTTGCTCTTGATAAAACCTCTTCTTCACTTCTATCTGTTTCAAAATCGGCCACAAAGTGAAGGCCTGCGCTTTCGCCTTTAATTTTCACCCGGCCGTTAAAGGTTTTGACAAGGCTTCCGATCAGCCTTGTCCGCTTTTCTTCGTAAATCTGGTTCATTTTCTTGATGTGCTTTTGGTATTCCCCCGATTCGATCAATTCCTGCAAGGCGAGCTGTGTTAAAACGCTGCTCGATTGAATCGAGAAATGGTGCCTTTTTCTGTATCGCTTCAGCAGCTTTTGCGGCAGTACCATATAGCTGATTCTCAGACCCGGAAGAAGCGATTTTGAAAACGTGCCGATATAGATGACTTTCTCAGAGCGGTCAAGGCTTTGCAGGGCGGGGATCGTATCGCTCCCATATTTGAATTCGCTGTCATAATCGTCTTCCACAATATAGCGGTTTTCCCCGTCGGAAACCCAATTTAAAAGCTGAATCCTTCTCGATACCGGCATAATGATTCCTGTTGGAAACTGGTGTGAAGGCGTGACAAATAAAACATCCGGATTCAGACGGTGAATCTCGCTGATCCGCATTCCTTTATGATCGAGCTGAATCGTGGCCACTTCTTTCCCTTCATTTTTCAGCAGTCGATAAATGCGGCTGTATCCCGGCTCCTCCATCGCATAGACGGCTGAGGCGGGGAGAAGATCCTGAAGCGTATGAATTAAGGACTGCGTGCCTGCGCTGATCACGATTTGTTCGGGGTGACACTTGACGCCTCTCGTTAAAGCGATAAACCGTGCGATCGTTTGGCGCACTTCGTAGACACCTTGCGGATGCGTCATTTCTCCAAGTTCGTTTACATGAGAAGAAACCGCTTTCTGTTCACAGCGAAGCCATGTTTTAAATGGAAAATGCGCCGTATCGACGCTCATATGGGAAAACGATATCCAGCCGTCTTTGCTTGCCGGCTTTTCAACCAGTTCTTTTTCCAATTGAAAAGGGCCTGGATGGCGGCTGGCATGGAACGTTTCGATCTGCTCTACAAAAAAGCCTTTTCTTTCACGTGAATAAAGATAACCTTCTGCCAGAAGCTGCTGGTAGGCAGCGTTGACCGAATTAATGCTGACGTTCAATGCTTCGGCGAGCTCGCGCTTGGAAGGGAGTTTTTTTCCCGGCAAAAGATTGCGGCTGAAAATTTCTTCTTTAATCCGTTGATAGATTTGGTGATAAATATAATCCGCATCCTTGGAGCGGTCAATCGGTATCGTAATCATAGCGCCTCCCCCCTGGTACCATTGAAAATTAATGATTGGTACTTTTCATCATACCAAAAAATATTCAGAATTATAAGAAATAAGAGTGGGGGAGAGATTTTTTATGAGTCTGAACACAAAAGCATTCACAACGGAAGATTGGCAGGCCAAACGGGATCAATTTGTGGCAAGGGGTGTCTCCAACGGAAACCGTCATCTGGCCGCTAAAGGGGAAGGGGCCGTTTTATACGATATTGACGGGCGCCGTTTTATCGATTTTGCCGGGGCGATCGGTACATTAAATGTCGGGCATTCACATCCGAAAGTTGTAGAAGCTGTCAAGCAACAGGCCGAACAGCTCATTCATCCGGGTTTTAACGTCATGATGTATCAGGCCTATATCGAATTGGCGGAAAAACTTTGCCGGCTTGCACCGGGCGCACACGAGAAAAAAGCGATTTTCCTGAACTCGGGGGCGGAAGCCGTAGAAAACGCCGTGAAAATATCCAGAAAATATACGAAGCGTCAAGCAGTCGTTTCTTTTACCCGCGGATTCCACGGGCGCACAAACATGACGATGAGCATGACGAGCAAGGTAAAACCATACAAATTCGGATTCGGCCCTTTTGCACCTGAAGTATATCAGGCGCCGTTTCCTTACTACTATAGAAAACCTGAAGGGATGACTGATGAAAGCTACGATGACATGGTTATTCAGGCATTTGACGATTTCTTCGTCTCATCTGTTGCTCCGGAGACGGTCGCTTGCGTTGTCATGGAGCCGGTGCAGGGAGAAGGAGGATTTATTATTCCTTCCAAACGGTTTGTGCAGCATGTCGCAGCCTTCTGTCAAAAACACGGCATCGTTTTTGTCGCCGATGAGATCCAAACAGGCTTTTCCAGAACAGGCAAATATTTTGCGATTGAGCATTTTGATGTCGTTCCTGATCTTGTGACGGTGTCAAAATCGCTGGCTGCCGGTGTTCCGCTCAGCGGTGTCATCGGCCGGGCGGAAATGCTTGATGCGGCGGATCCGGGGGAACTCGGGGGCACATACGCCGGAAGTCCGCTTGGATGCGTAGCCGCTTTGGCAGTGCTCGATATTATCGAATCGGAACAGCTCAACAAACGCTCTGAAGAAATCGGCAAAGCCATTGAAGAGCGAGCGCATGAATGGAAGGTGAAATATCCGCAGATTGGTGAAGTTCGCAGACTTGGCGCGATGGCGGCGCTTGAAATTGTCCGGGACGAAAAGACGCAGGAGCCGGACAAAGCAGCTGCGGCCAAGATTGCCAAGTACGCCAATGAACACGGCCTGCTCTTGTTGACGGCAGGAATCAATGGCAACATTATCCGTTTTCTGTCTCCGCTTGTTATTACTGATGAATTGCTTGAGGAAGGGTTCGGCATCATCGAAGAAGCGCTGAAACAGCTCTAGTTTGACATCTTCTAAAGGAAGGGGCGGATATAGATGGGTAAACAGCAAATGAAAAAAACGATGTCGCAGACGGATGTGCTATTTTTAGCGATCGGGGCTATGCTCGGCTGGGGCTGGGTCGTCCTTTCCGGCGACTGGATTTCGACAGCCGGTTTTTTGGGCAGCACCATCGCATTTATCATCGGCGGCATACTGGTCATCTTAATCGGGTTAACATACGCGGAGCTGTCTTCTGCCATCCCTGAAACGGGGGGCGGCTTGATTTTCGTCTACAGGGCGTTTGGCCGGAAAACGGCTTTTGTCGCCGCTTGGGGTGTGCTTTTCGGCTATGTTTCGGTGATCACATTTGAGGCGGTCGCATTGCCGACTGTCATCGATTACGTCCTGCCTGTCGAACATCAGGGGTTTCTCTGGTCGCTTAGCGGCTGGGACGTGTATGTCACTTGGGTGTTGATCGGTTCAGGGGGTGCGGTCGTCCTGACCGCGCTCAATTACTTCGGCGTCAAGCCGGCCGCGATTTTTCAGTCGGTTTTTACGATCGCGATTATCGCCACGGGCTTTCTCCTTTTGGGAGGCGCTTTGGTAAACGGTAATGTTGAACATATGCAGCCCCTTTTTAAAGACGGATTCTCCGGGATGATGTCCGTCCTCGTCATGATTCCGTTTCTGTTTGTCGGATTTGACGTCATCCCTCAGGTTGCGGCTGAAATTAATGCCCCGAAAAAAATCATCGGCAAAATTTTGATTATTTCGATCGTCAGTGCGGTCGTGTTTTATTTGCTGATTGTTTTCGGCGTGACGATGGGTCTGTCAGAAAGCGAGCTTGCAACGACTTCTTTGGCGACCGCAGATGCCATGGTCAATCTGCTCGGGAACCAGCTGTTCGGCACGGTGCTTGTCCTCGGCGGAGTCGCCGGTATCATTACAAGCTGGAACGCATTTATTATCGGTGCGAGCCGCATTCTGTTTGCCATGTCTGAAAAAGGCATGGTGCCGAAATGGTTCGGTTTCATCCATCCGAAGTATAAAACGCCGACGAACGCGATTTTGTTTCTGGGAGCGCTGGCATTTTTTGCACCGCTGCTCGGGCGCCCTGCCCTTGTTTGGATCGTCAATGCAGGGGGAACAGGTATTATAGTCGGATATTTGATCGTGTCGATTGCATTCATGAAACTGAGAAAGACAGAGCCGGATTTAAACAGGCCGTATAAAATCAATAAGTGGAAAACGACGGGTATATCTGCTATCCTCTTAAGTGTTATCTTTCTCGCTTTTTATTTGCCAGGCATGCCGGCCGCGCTTACATGGCCGTATGAATGGCTGATCTTGGCGGGATGGACATTGATCGGTTTTCTTTTATTCAACAGCAGTTCAAAACGTAAAGGGGAGGAGATTCAACATGACCAGCATGCTAGAAGTATATAATCCTGCGACTGGAGAAAAAATCAAATCGGTTCCCCAGCAATCCGCAAAAGAAGTCGAGGAGGCAGTCGTACGCTCGCATGAAGCATTTCAAAAATGGTCGAAAACATCGGCTTCAGAACGAGCGGGCTTACTGAAAAAATGGTTCGATTTGATTGTGGAGCAGAAGGACGAGCTGGCAAAATTAATTACGCTTGAAAACGGCAAGCCGTACGCTGAAGCACAGGGAGAAGTCATATATAGCGCAGGCTATATCGAATGGTATGCGGAGGAAGCAAAACGCATCTACGGAAGAACGGTTCCCGCATCTGTGACGAACAAGCGCATCATCGTCACGCGCCAAGGGGTCGGTCCTGTTGCGGCGATTACCCCGTGGAACTTTCCGGCGGCGATGATCACGAGAAAAGCGGCGCCAGCCTTGGCGGCGGGCTGTACTTTTATCATCAAGCCGGCGCCTGACACGCCTTTAACGGCGCTTGAGCTCGTTCGCCTCGGCCACGAAGCGGGCATTCCGAAAGACGTCCTTCAGTGTGTGATCGGCGACGGAAAAGAGATCGGTTCTATTTTTACAAGCCATCCGCTGATCCGCAAAATTACGTTCACCGGATCTACGCCTGTCGGCAAACAATTAATGAAAAACAGCGCCGAGACGGTGAAACATGTGTCAATGGAGCTCGGCGGCCATGCCCCGCTGATCATTGATGAAGATGCCAACATCGACCTCACCGTTAAACAGACGATGCTGTCGAAATACAGGAATGCAGGACAAACGTGCGTCTGTGCAAACCGTCTGATCGTTCACGAATCGGTTAAGGATGAATTTGCAGAAAAACTCCGCGCGGAAGTCGCCAAGCTGAAAGTCGGGAACGGGCTTGAAGAAGGTGTATCAATCGGTCCGATCATCAATAAAAACGGCTTCCAAAAAATCGTTGATCAAATCAATGACGCGGTGGATAAAGGGGCGAAAGTTCTCATCGGCGCCGAATACGAAAGCGATGATGAGAAATCATGCTACTTTGTCCACCCGACTGTACTGACGGATGTTGATCCATCGATGACGATTATGCATGAGGAAACATTCGGTCCCGTTGCACCGATTACGTCTTTTAAAACGCTGGACGAAGCGGTCAAGCTCGCCAATGATACGCCTTACGGTTTAGCGGCATACTTCTTTACGGAAAACTACCGCCGCGGCATCTATTTGTCCGAAAACCTTGATTATGGCATTCTCGGCTGGAATGACGGCGGTCCGTCAACCGTTCAGGCGCCTTTCGGCGGCATGAAGGAAAGCGGCATCGGACGCGAAGGCGGACAGGAAGGCATCGAGCCGTATTTGGAAACAAAATATTTGTCTATCGGTTTGGATGAATAACAAGACAACATGAAAACCCGCCCGCATATCCACGGGCGGGTTTTTTACGCTTTCACTTGTTCAGCGTTCATTTTATTCTTTTTGGGCTGATAGGAAATATAAAAAATGCCCAGCAGAAGCAATGCGATTCCGGCCCAGGAAACAAGAGGCAGCGATTCCTTGACAAGCACGGTTCCTAAAAGCGACGCTGTGAGCGGTTCAGCCAGCGACAGGGTCACCGCTGTTGAGGCGGGCACTTTTGCCAATCCTGTCGTAAATAACAGGTACGCGGCACCGGTTGCAATGACGCCGATATAGAGGCTGACAGCCGATCCCTGAACCGATAAGATCCAGCTCAAATCGTACAGAAACAACAACGGGGCAAGCAATACAGCGCTTAAAAAGAACACGGTGCCTGTGACAGCCTCCGGCTTCTGCTGTTGCAGGAGCTTTTTGCTTGTCAGCGTATAGACGGCAAAGGAAAGACCGGCGCCGAGTGCGAGCAATATGCCGAGAAAGCTCCCTCCCGATGAGGCGGAAGGGATGAATAACAAGGATACGCCTGCTATCGCTGCAGCCGTTGCGATCCACCATTTCGCTTGGGGCACTTTTTTGAACACGAGCCATTCGAGGCAGCCGGCGATAATCGGAGCGCTGCCGATGGCGACGACCGTTCCGACGGCGATCCCTGAGAGACTGACAGCTGAAAAAAAGAAAGGCTGATAAAATGCCATGCTCAATGCTGCGATAATCAGCGTTTTAACGGGCCAGCCGCTGCGTTTTAATTGACCGCGCAAAGCCGCGAACAAGAGCAGGGTGATGCCGCCGACCGCCATTCTGACAGCGCCGAACACAAGAGGCGCCGCTTCTTCAGGCGCGAACGCCTGGGTTGTTCCCGTCGTTCCCCATAAAATGGCCGCAAGCAAGACAAACAGAATCGATACTTTCATACTCCGATCTCTCCCTACTCAATCATTCAGAACTTTTTCTATTGTAAGATAAGTTTGTTAATTTTTGAATCACCGTATTGGAAATTTTCCTGCAAAGAGGATATTTTCAACGCTGGCCGAATTCATATAATGCCCTAAAACAATTAAAGTCGGAGGAAGCGGATGAAAAAACGAACAGTTTTATTATTTTTGGCGATCTTGGTTGCGGGTTGTGCGAGCGCCCAAGAAAATGATGAACAAACCAAATGGGTGAACAGCGAACAGGAAGCGATTGAGGACGGTATTCGTTACGAGAACATCACAAAAGACGATATTATAGACAAAATCGATTTAAACGGCGAACAAGTCGTCGTTTTTCGATTCGGCGATTCGGAGGGAGAGGGAATTTGCCTCGCTCACATCAAACGGGAAAACGGCAAATATCAATGGTACCGCGACTTAAATTACGCAATTGTAAAATCGGATCACCCGAAAACGGAGAGTGCGGAAGCTTCTTCACCGTTCACAACGCCTAAGGGAAGCAAGTACACGTTATATACAGGGGATGCCGCTCGCCTGAATGGAACATTTGAGACTGATGACGGGCTTCATTTAGAGGCGGTGGTCGATCAAAAAACAGGCATGTATTATCAGATCGTGCGGGATTCGAACTGAAATGGGCACAAAAAGGCTGTCGGGATATTCCCGACAGCTTTTCATTTTTACGCTTTCTTTTTGCGCACTGTCAAGAGCAGCGCAGCACCCCCAAGAAGCACGGCGAGGATCGACAGGATGAGGGAAGCGGTTTGAATCCCTTGTCCGGCTTGACCGTCTTCGTTTTCTGCGGCTGTGTTTTGTTTCGTTGAAGCGCCGTGTGCGTCAACCGTTTCGTGCCCGAGCTTTGCAGCATCGACAATGCTTGTGATCGCATGCGGGGTATCGGCGTTTTCATCGCCGGTCCACTCGACAATCGTGCCGTCTTTATAATATTGGTAAGCGTTCCAGGCGGCCTTTTGTTCTTTGTCAGGGTTTTTGGCGGTGAAAGTAAACTGTTGGAATTCACCAGGCTGAATGCCGCCGTTTTCGGCTTCCCAAGTCACCCTTGTCACTTTCTCGTTTTTACCGGTTTCAGTGCTTGTTTTCCAGCCTGGCACCGGTTCATACTGCTGAAATTCAACACCGTCTGGCATGCTGAGAACGACCTTGGTTGTGGCGTTGTCTTTTTCAACCGGTACTTTGACGGTGTATGTTTCCCATGAGCCTGCTGCTGATTCTGCCGGTTTTACCGTGACATGTGCGCTGACAGGCACGGAGAAAAGCAAAAATGATGCTAGGATTGCACCCAGCCATAATGTTTTTTTAAACATAATCAAAACTCCTTTTTATTAATTTTTGCATTGAAAACCGTTCTGATCTCCTCAAATGACGCCGTTAACCCGTGAACGCGGATTTTCCAGATGCCGTCTTCGCTTAAATTTAAATTTTTCGTTTGAAAAACGCCGTCTTTATTTTTGCTGAGGCTGAACGTGCTCTCTTTGTCATCCCCGAAAAGCCCGGTTTTCTCAACGGTTAATTCGATTTTTTGAATATCTTTGACGACGTCTCCTTTTCTGTTTCTGACTGTGACTTCAAACGCATTTGAGCCCGGCATGTTCGGGCTGATTCGGAGCGACAGCGTGTTTCCTTCCGTCAATTGCTTCGTCTCACTGAAAGGCTGCGGCAGCGGCGCGGGCGGACTTGGAATATTGGTGAAAACCGCCGTGGTCACCAGAATGAGAAGTCCGACCGTCCATTCAGCCTTCAGCGAACGGGCGCCCTGCTGTTTCGGCGCTTTTCTAAAACGGAAATAGTGTAATGCCCCGAGTCCGATCATGAGAAGAACGAGGGCCGCTTTTACAAGGAGCGCTTTTCCGTAAGCCGTCCCTAGCAGGTTATCCAGTGTGTGAACAATGAAGAAGCTGTTGAAAAGGCCCGAGAATATCAGAAGCCCTGCAGAAGCGAGCGCCCATGGCGAGAAGCGCCGAATGGTTTCCCATATTAAACTTTTGTCAGGCTTCAGCCAGTCTTTTCCGAAAAACAGCACAAACATCGCGAGTCCGCCCGTCCAAATGGAAGCGGTATTCAGATGGATGAAGTTCATCGCGATTGTCATATAGCCGGCGCTCGTCGAAGCGGCATGGCCGTCGAGCGATTTGACGAACAAAAGTCCGGCAAAAAGGAACAGGCTCAAGATCGCGCTCTTCAGACCTTTTCTGTTCGAACAAAAAACAAGCAAGGCGATGATGGCGATGTTGATCAGCCACAGCATTCCGCCCGTCGTATTCAGAAGCGTTTCTTGCAAAAGCGAAGGCTGGAAAGCCCCGATCCAGGAAACGCCCGCGTTTACTTTGGTTTGCAGGGGCAGCTGAATGATGATGGCGGCCCCTGTCAATAAGAGCGCCGCATTCTTGATCCGCTTCAGACGGCGCCGTTTGCCACCCGGCCAGCCGTTTTCAGGGCGGTACCATACGAGCTGAAAGAGAGCGGCCCCCATGAACAGGGAGAAACCGGTATACAAAAGGACGCGTTCCATGACGGTATCGGCTGCCGGCAGGCCTGATGCTTGTTTTTGCTGATCTTTCGGCAGCCCGCCTTGAATGTTTCCGATGCTGAAAGGGATCGTGCCTGATACGGGATGCCCGTCTGCAGATACAGCTCTCCATTCGGCCGAGTAGATATCATCCTTCAATTTCGGTTTCAGCTTGACGGTCATGATTTTGGCGTTTTGCGGATCGATTTCCGTTTTGCCGGAATCAACGCGCTCACCCGACGAATTTCTGACCGTTATCGAATGAAACCCGTTCTGAATCGCTTCATTGAATTCGATCTTGATTTCTGCAGGCGCTTTTTTCAGCTCCTGATTTTCAGCGGGAGTTGATTTTACGATATATGCGTGAGCAAAAGCGGCTTTTGGCAGCAGAATGATACAAAGAACAGCGAGAACTGTCCAGAGTGTTGCTCTTTTCATCACATTCATCCAATCTTTTAACAAAATTTCACGTCTTCAGGCTGCAGCAGCTGTTCTTCATCGTTTTCTGGACGAGAAGCGCGGCATCGTCAAACGATAACAGCTGCCCGCCAAAGCCTTTTTTGAATTTCCGTGCATCCGCTTCAGAAGCGAAAGGGATCGCCTGCGGCTCGCAGCAGTTCAAATGAAGATTCGTATCCAGCAAAAAGACGGCGGCTTTGGCGCTGATCGTCGTATCTAGCAAAAAATCCCTGCAGATTATCTGTGAGACGTCATCTTTCACTTTCTCATAGCGGAGCATTGCGCAATGGGCACAGCAAAATTGTTCAATTTGACTGTCGTTTTTTACAATTTGCACGGAAAGCCTCGAGCCTGCCCCTTTTCCGCACACGACGCAAAGCTGCCCAAGCTGCTGCTTCGGCTTGTTTAGCGTGATTCCGCCTGCCGTCTTGATGACCTGTCCGTTTTCAACAAGCGGTTTAATGTCGCGGTAAACGGTCATTTCAGAGACGTTCAGCCTTTTCGAAATTTCTGAAATGCGCAGAGATTCTTCTTCTTTGACCCACGCCAATATCTGCTGTCTTCTTTTAATCGGTAGCATTCTCCTCCTCCATTCCTTATGTTCTTTACTTATAAGCCTAGTAGATTGCAGGAAAAGAAACAAGCAGAACGTGATAAAAAATGTGATAAAATGTTGAACTTTAACATCGGCGGCCAAAGCCGTTAAATCGTCATCAATGAGTACTGGTCAAACCGTCCTGTTTCTAAAATTTTTTGTCAGGAAATGTAACAGGTTTGAACGCTTTAGCGATGCAATGTGAAATAATAATCCAGAGCAAAGCTGCAGAGGGAGGGGAGAAAATGGGGAAACAAAGGCTGGTTTTAATAGGAAACGGAATGGCCGGAGTTCGCACGGCCGAAGAAATTTTACAACACGGCGGGAACCGGTTTGAGATCGTCATCATCGGCAGCGAACCACACCTCAGCTATAATCGGATTCTGCTGTCTTCGGTCCTGCAGGGGGAAAAGGATTGGAACGATGTGATGACAAAAAGCCTGAGCTGGTATGAAGAAAACGGGATTACACTTTATACAGGGGAAACGGCTGTCGCAATCCATACGGTTAAACAGACGGTGGCAACAGATCAAAACCGTGAAATCGCTTATGACAAACTGATCATTGCGACGGGCTCTTCCCCGTTTATCCTCCCGGTTCATGGTGCAGACAAAGAAGGGGTATATGGTTTTAGAACAATAGACGATTGCCGGGCATTGATAAAGGCATCAAAGCGGTTTGAAAAAGCGGCCGTTATCGGCGGGGGGATTTTGGGACTTGAGGCGGCGCGAGGATTGGCAAACCTCGGAATGAAGGTTGATGTGATTCACCACTCTTCCTGCGTCATGCAGAATCAGCTCGATCCGCCGGCATCTGCCATGCTCCAGAAAGAGCTGGAGCGTCAAGGGATCCATTTTCTTTTGGAGAAAGATACAGAGGCGATTTTAGGGACTTCCCGCGCCGAGGGTGTGCGGTTTAAAGACGGGACGAAGATCAGCGCCGATCTCATCGTCATGGCTGCCGGTGTCAGACCGAATATCGAACTGGCCAAGGCAAGCGGTATTGCAACAAACCGGGCGATCATCGTCAGCGACTATATGGAGACAAATGTGCCAAATGTCTACGCCGTCGGTGAATGCGCGGAGCATAACGGAACGGTCTATGGTCTAGTCAAGCCATTGTTTGAACAGGGGAAAGTGCTGGCCAGACATATTTGCGGGCTCGAATGTGCCGGTTATCAGGGCTCCGTCCAGTCCGCAGCGCTAAAAATTTCCGGCATCGACGTCTTTTCCGCAGGGAAAATCACAGAGGACGACTCGACAACGGCGATTAAAGTTTTAGATGAAGCGTCAGGAATCTATAAAAAAGCCGTCTTTCAAGGGGATATAATGGCCGGCGTGATTTTATACGGAGACACGAGCGGCAGCCAACGGCTGTTGGAAAGCATTATCAAACAAAGAGATATTACCGTTGTCAAAAAAGAGCTGTTTCAATCTGAAGAAGACAGTGCAGTCGTTTCTATGGCGCTTAGTGAAACGATTTGTCAATGCAACGCGGTTTCAAAAGGCGCGATCATGGAAGCCATGCAGACGCACGGTTTAAAGACGGCCGAGGAGGTCAAAGGCTGTACAAATGCTTCCGGATCATGCGGCGGCTGCAGGCCGTTAGTCGAAGAACTGCTGCTCCATACCGCTGAACAGGATGATTATGTATCTGCGGCGGAACAGCCGATGTGCGCCTGCACTTCATTCACGGAAGATGAAGTCGTGAACGAAATACAGATAAGAAATCTTTCTTCCGTTCACGAAGTCATCTCGGCGCTCGGCTGGAAAAACAGCAGCGGCTGCCGGATTTGCGTGCCCGCGATTCACTACTATTTAAAAATGATCCGTCCGGACATCATCTATGAGGAGCGCGATGAGGAGACGGATATAATGATTCCGCAAATGTACGGAGGCCGAACGAATGCCGAAGAGCTGAAGCGCATTGCAGAAGTGATTGAAAAGTATCAAATACAAGAGGTGTACATGACACACCATCAGAGATTAAAGCTTGCTGGTATCAAGCCGGAGTATATAGAGCGCGTGAAAGAAGAACTCGGCATGCCGCATTGCCCGCCGCCTCAGCATGGGATTGCCGCGGTTAAAACGTGCACATGCGGTTCACGAGGCGAACCACAGATACAAACATTGGCGGCAGACTTGGAAAAAGCAGCAGAATCCCTCCTCATTCCGGCCAAGGTCTCGATCGGGGTGTCGGGCTGTTTGGATGATTGCGTGTACGCTTCAGTTCATGACATCGGACTTCTCAAAGTAAACGGGGGCTGGGAGATTTATGCGGGCGGCCAAGGAGGCCAGCATGCTTCTCCGGGAGAGCTGCTTTCAGTAGCCGACTCGGCGGAGGAAGCGGGGGAATTCATGAAAGGCCTTCTTCAATATTACCGGGAAACAGCAAATTATCTCGAGAAGGTCGGGCATTGGATTGAACGCGCCGGCATCATTCATATCCGGGAAGTTTTATTTGACAACGGACTTCGCGGCCAGCTGATCGAACGGCTTGAAAAAGAGAAGCGGCTGGCTCAGCAAGAAACGATAAAAGGGCTGATGTGAATTGACAGAACGATTGCTAAAGTACTTTCGCACGAAGCAAAAAGAAGTGCAATCCGAAAAAACGTATGACACCCAATGTCCATTTTGCAGCATGCAGTGCAAAATGCAGCTCATTGAACAGACGATTGTGACAAGAAAAAAATACACGGCGGTCGGAAAAGACAATCCGACGACAAAAGGACGGCTGTGCATGAAAGGGATGAACGCCCACCAGCATGCCTTTCATTCGGAGAGGATCACCCATCCGCTGATCAAAAAAAACGGCGACTTCGTCCGTGTGACATGGGATGAAGCGCTTCAGTACATCAAAGAGCAAGTAACAGCGATCCAGCATGAAGATGGCCGCGATGCTTTGGGTGTATACGGCAGCGCGTCCATTACAAACGAAGAAGCGTATTTGCTGGGGAAGTTCGCCCGCGTCGCCTTGAAGACGAAGCATATTGACTACAACGGCAGGCTTTGCATGTCGGCGGCCGCTACAGCTGCAAATCAAACCTTTGGAATGGACCGGGGGCTGACAAATGCCCTTTCCGAGATCCCCCATGCAAGGGTCATCATCCTCGCAGGTACGAATATCGCAGAGTGCCAGCCGACGATCATGCCGTATTTTGAAGAAGCGAAGCAAAACGGGGCCTACATCATTGTCATCGATCCCCGCGAAACGGCAACGGCCAAGATCGCCGATCTGCATTTGAAAATCAAGCCGGGGACAGACGCCGCGCTCGCAAACGGTATGCTGAAAGTCATCATTGAAGGACAGCTGACAGACGGAGCTTTTCTCAGAGAGAGAGCTGAAGGTTTTGAAGAGGTCAAGCGCCATGTGGCGTCTTTATCACTTGAAGACATTTCGGCCAAAACCGGGATACAAATCGAGCAGATTAAAAAAGCTGCAGTAAAATTTGCCCGTGAGGAGACGGGAATGCTGTTCACGGCAAGAGGGATTGAACAGCAAACGGACGGAACGGCTGCCGTCAGAAATTTACTGAATATTCTAATATCAACTGGGAAAATCGGCAAATTTGCTTGCGGCTACGGCGCCGTCACCGGACAAGGAAATGGGCAGGGGGCGCGGGAGCACGGCCAGAAAGCAGATCAGCTGCCAGGGTACCGGTCGATTGAAAACGAAGCTGACCGCGCTTATATTGCGGATGTTTGGGGCATAAAAGCTGAAGACCTTCCAGGAAAAGGTGTATCCGCCTATGAAATGATGGAGAAAGTTCATGAAGGCGAAATTACCGGGATGTTTTTAATGTGTTCAAACCCTGTTGTATCCAGTCCGAACGCAGGCTTTGTCAAATCCGCTTTGGGAAAATTAAAGTTTTTTGCCGCCGTTGATTTGTTTCTTTCTGAAACGGCTAGACTCGCGGACGTCATTCTCCCCGCATCATCCTATCTCGAGGACGAAGGAACGATGACCAATCTGGAAGGCAGAGTGACATTAAGGGAAGCCTCAAAACCGTGCCCCGGTGAAGCGAGGCATGACTGGCAAATGATTTGCGATATTGCTGCTGCGCTTGGAAAAGGCCGTTATTTCTCATATCGATCGGCAGAGGATGTTTTTAATGAATTAAGAAAAGCGAGCCGCGGCGGAATTGCCGACTATTCGGGCATCACTTATGAACGTCTGAGAAAGGAAGGCGGCATTTTATGGCCTTGTCCCGAACAGGGACACCCCGGGACACAGCGCCTGTTTGAATCATCCTTTGCCCACCCGGACAAAAAAGCGAAAATGTGCGTCGTCCCGAACGAACCAATGATCAAAAAAGATGAACCGACTGAAGAGTATCCCCTTTATCTGACGACCGGAAGGGTGATGTCTCATTATTTAACCGGAGTACAGACGAGAAGGAGCGCTGCACTCAAGGCCAGACACTTTGAATCATTTATGGAAATTCATCCGAAAACGGCGGAAAAATACAACATTAGCGACAGGGTGCTGGTCAGGGTGGAGTCAAAAAGAGGCAGCATCATTGTCAGGAGCAAATTATCGGAAGCCATCAGGCCGGATACCATTTTTGTGCCGATGCATTGGGCAGATTCGCAAAATGTGAACGATTTGATAGCGGAAACGCTCGATCCGTCTTGCAGAATGCCGGGATTTAAGGTTTGCTCCGTAAAAATTCGTCCGTCAGTTGACAATTATGTGAATAAATTGTCATAAAAAGTCATAAAAAGTTTACAAAATTAACTATAATTTGTGATAGTTTTAAAGATGTAAACAGAATACTTGTTTAGGGCGTATAGTGAATTGTTTTGAAAAAGGGGAGGATCATAGTGAAAAAAAAGCAGCTAGTCCTGGTAGGGAACGGTATGGCCGGGGTCAGGGCCGTTGAAGAAATTCTTAAAATTTCAAGCGAAGAGTTTCAGATCACGATTTTTGGAAACGAACCGCACCCAAACTATAACCGGATTCTTCTTTCCAAAGTGCTTCAAGGAGATACGGATGTTAAGGACATTACACTGAATGATTGGGATTGGTATGAAGAAAACGGGATTCAGCTGTATACAGGGGAAGAAGTCGTTAAAGTTGATCCGGAGTCCAAAACCGTCATCACGGATGCGGGAAGAGTCCAGCCGTATGATGAACTGATTTTGGCGACAGGTTCTCTCCCTTTTATTCTGCCATTGCCCGGAGCGGATAAAGAAGGTGTAACAGCATTCCGTGATATCAAGGATACGGATATCATGCTCGAAGCTTCCAAAACGTACAAAAAAGCAGCCGTTATCGGCGGCGGATTGCTGGGACTGGAAGCAGCGCGCGGACTTCTTAACCTTGGCATGGACGTTACCGTTATCCACCTCGCGCCATATTTGATGGAGCGTCAGCTTGATGCAACCGCAGGACGGCTTTTGCAAAAAGAGCTGGAGAAGCAGGGCATGAAATTTTTGCTGGAAAAGCAGACAGAAGAAATTTACGGAGAAACACGTGTCGAAGGCTTAAAATTCAAAGACGGCTCAATGCTTGAAGCCGATTTGGTCGTCATGGCGGTCGGAATCAAGCCGAACGTTCAGCTCGGCAAAGACTGCGGCCTTCCGGTAAACAGAGGAATCGTCGTCAATGATTACATGGAAACCGAAGTTCCCAACATTTATGCTGTCGGAGAATGTGCGGAACATAGAGGCATTGCCTACGGACTTGTCGCGCCTCTTTATGAACAGGCGAAAGTGCTTGCCAAAAAAATCTGCGGCGTTGAAACAGCTCCGTATGAAGGGTCTGTTTTATCAACCCAGCTGAAGGTTTCCGGTGTTGAGGTCTTTTCTGCCGGTGATTTTAATGAGGATGACGGAGAAGACAAAAAAGCGCTTAAAGTGTTTGACGAACAGGACGGAATCTACAAGAAAATCGTTCTGCGCGGCAATCAGGTGATCGGCGCCGTACTGTTCGGAGACAGCAGCGAAGGTAACAGGCTGTTTTCCATGATTCAAAAAGGAGCAGATATTTCAGATACTTCTAAAATTTCAATCTTGCAGCCTTTGAATCAGGAAGAAGGCATGAGCTTGACCGCTGCGATGAGCGACGATGAGATCGTATGCGGCTGTAACGGCGTTTCGAAAGGAATGATCATTCAGGCGATCAAAGAGCAGGGCTGCACATCGACGGATGAAATTAAAGCCTGCACAGGCGCATCACGTTCTTGCGGAGGATGTAAGCCGCTTGTCGCTGAGATTCTTCAGCATACGCTCGGCTCAGAGTTTGATGCTTCAGCACAAAAAGAAGCGATTTGCGGATGTACGGACCTGTCAAGAGACGAAATCGTGGCCGAAATCAGAGAAAAAGGGCTGACCCATACGAAAGAAGTCATGAACGTGCTCGGCTGGAAAACGGCGGAAGGCTGTTCCAAATGCCGCCCTGCGCTTAACTACTACCTCGGCATGATCAATCCGAAGGAATATGAAGATGAAAGAGAATCCCGCTTCGTCAATGAACGGATGCACGCCAACATTCAAAAAGACGGCACATATTCAGTTGTACCGCGGATGTACGGCGGGGTTACCAATTCGAATGATTTGCGGCGCATCGCTGATGTCGTCGACAAATATGAAATTCCGCTAGTGAAAATGACCGGCGGCCAGCGGATTGACCTGATCGGCGTCAAAAAAGAAGATCTTCCGAAAGTATGGGCTGATCTTGACATGCCTTCAGGATTTGCTTACGGAAAAACGCTCAGAACCGTAAAAACGTGTGTCGGCGAACAGTTCTGCCGCTTCGGCACGCAAGACTCAATGGCCCTCGGAATTGACCTTGAGAAAAAATTTGAAGGGCTCTACACGCCTCACAAAATTAAAATGGCGGTTTCCGCTTGTCCGAGAAACTGCGCTGAATCCGGCATTAAAGATATCGGCGTCGTCGGCATCGACGGTGGCTGGGAAATTTACGTCGGCGGAAACGGAGGCACGCATTTGCGCGCAGGCGATCTGTTAATGAAAGTCAAAACGGCTGAAGAAGTCATCGAAATCACAGGCGCGTATCTCCAATACTATCGTGAAACAGCCAACTATTTAGAACGGACATCTGCTTGGATCGAACGTGTCGGCTTGTCCCACGTCCAATCCGTATTGAATGATAAAGAAAAACGCAAAGAGCTGAATGACCGCATCAATCAAGCGCTGTCTGTCCATAAAGACCCGTGGAAAGACTTTTTGGAAGACGAAAAGACAACAAAACAGCTATTCGAAAATGTTGTCACTTCTTAAAATGAGAAATCAACTTGAGGAGGAATTCACATGGTGAACAAGAACTTAACAAAGGTGTTTGTTTCGAAGATCGGGGATTTGCCGAATCAGCTTGGGAAGACAGTGCTTATCGAGGACAAGGAAATCGCGGTATTCAAGCTTTCAAACGGCAATGTCCGCGCGATTGAAAACCGCTGCCCCCACAAAGGGGGCGTGCTTGCCGAAGGAATGGTAAGCGGCAAATTCGTCTTCTGTCCGATGCACGACTGGAAGATCAGCCTTGAAGACGGCAAAGTCCAAGAGCCTGATACAGGGTGTGTTCAGACATACGAAACGGTCGTTGAAGGCGAAGATTTGTATATCGTTTATTAAACGGCTCAAAGACATGTATTGTCAAAAGCCTCAAGGGTCGCTGAATGTGCTCCCTCTTTATTAAAAAAACACGCGTTCACAGAATCGGCAGATGGAAGGATGACAGTTGATGGGGAATGGGAAAGTATATTTTGTCGGGGCCGGACCGGGCGATTCAGGATTGATCACATTAAAAGGAAGAAAGCTGATCGAGGCGGCGGATGTCATATTGTATGATAGGCTCGTCAATTCCCGGCTGCTTGAGCATGCAAAAGCATCATGTGAATTTGTCTACTGCGGCAAGCTCCCGGACCGCCATTATATGAAACAAAGTGAAATCAATGCACTGCTCATTGAAAAGGGGCTGAAAGGCCTCAAAGTGGTCCGGCTGAAAGGAGGAGACCCGAGCGTGTTCGGCAGAGTCGGAGAAGAAGCGGCAGCCGTCAGCGAACACGGCATCCCGTACGAAATGGTGCCCGGCATTACATCGGGAATCGCCGCGCCTCTTTATGCCGGACTGCCTGTGACCCACCGCGATTTCGCTTCATCCTTTGCCGTTGTCACCGCCCATGATAAATCAGGCAAACCGGAAATGAATTGGGAAGGGCTGGCCAAAGGCGTCCAAACCCTCGTCTTTTACATGGGGATCAAAAACCTTGGTTATATATGCGAGCAGCTGATGAAACACGGCAAGTCTCCCCTTGTTCCCGCGATGGTCATCCAATGGGGCACATGGGGCCGGCAGCGGAGCGTTAAAGGGACATTGCAGAATATCAGGGAAAAAATAACCGAGCATCAAATTAAAAATCCCGCGATCATCGTCATCGGCGACATCGTATCATTCAGGCAGAACAGCTGGTTTGAAGAAAAGCCTTTGATCGGGCTGAACATGATGGCGGTCAAAAGCTGTGAAGAAGAACGAGTCCCGGTGGAGACGCTTCGTGAACAAGGCGCTGAAGTTGTTGAATGGCCGAAATGGAAATCAGCCGAAACGGTGCCTGACGATACAGTTTTAGATCGAATTGCTTCTTTTGACAGCCTGCTGTTCACCTCAAGTACGTCACTGCGCAGATTTTTCAGCCGGCTTGCCGCTTTGAAGATCGATGTCAGGGAAATGCGCGGCCGGCTCTACGCTTCAGATCTGCATGTAAAAGCAGCTCTTGAAGAACGGGGATTTTCCGCTTTTCTGCAGGCGGAAATGCCGGTTTCGGACAGCTGTTTGCTGATCGGCAGCCGGGAAGCCGTGCAAAATCAACCGCACTCCGGTTGTGAGGTATTGATTACACATGACAGGATGATCGACAGCCGCTTTACATCGATCATTAAACGGGAGATCGAGGAGTTTCCTGTTGATATCGTGATCTTTGCGAATCGAACATGCGTCGAGCTGTTCGTAAACGAGGCTGAGACAATCGGCCTCCATCCGGAAAAAACGGCTGCCCGTCTGCAGGCGGTCTGCCTCACGGAAGAAGCGGGGAAGAGGGCTGCAGCCGCAGGGTTTCAGCGCGTTCATATTGTGAATGAACGCGACCGCCTTCCTGATATCATCAAAGGGATCAACCGCACAGCCGAATTTGTCTGCCAGAACTGAAAAAAGCAGGGGTAACCCTGCTTTTTTAGCGTGCGGAACTGCTTCCGAACAACACCTCTTTTAAATAGCAAAGGTCTGCCTCTATATGCTTCCTCATTGATTCGGCAGCCTTGGCGTCATTTCTGTCCTGCATGTGACGCAGAATCTCCTCGTGCTGATTGATGATGTCAAGGGTGCGCACCGGTTTTTCAAGGTTTTTGCTCCGGTAGAAAAAGGTCAGCGACCGCAAATCAAGCAGCTGTTTTTGCAGGCGTTCGTTTTCGCTCGTTTCGATGATGACATCATGAAATTGCGTATTTAGGCGAAGAAGTGCATTGGCCGACTCCGGACTTTGGGTTTCCTGGTGCTTACGCGCTTCAGAGAGCGTTTCGGAAATGAGCTCCAGTGTTGCATTTGAAGCAAGGCGGGTTGCCAATGAAACGGCCAGGGATTCGAGCGCCTGGCGGCATTGGTATATTTCTTCAAGGTCTTTGATTGTCGGTTCATAAACTGTAATTTTTGATTTATCATCTATCGATAATAATCCTTCTTGTTCAAGTGTCCGAATCGCCTCCCTGACGGGGCTGCGGCTCACTTGCAGCTCCTTGGCGATTTTGGATTCGTAGATCCGTTCGCCGGGTCGATATCCTCCTTTAATAATCATATCTTTTAAATAATGGTGGACTTGATCATGATAAGAGACTGCACGTTGTATGGAAAACTTCACGCTGTTCACCTCGTTTATTTTTCACTGCGGAAATCACTAATAGTCTAGCAAAAAGAGAGAAATACCATCAACCTAAAATTACCATAATATTGAGTATTTTGTGACAAAAAAGTGTTGACTGCCATTAGCTGTCCGTTATAATTAAGTTATAACTGTCGACAGTCGGCAGCTTACTTTTTATTTACTATTGTAAGCGCTTTATCGATAGAGGGGAAGGGGGATTTTTGATGAAATCAAGCGTTGTGTCAGCATGGGATATGCTTTGGAGATCACACCGGGAAGCGAAGAGGCTGCTTTTGTTCGCCGTGCCTGTCAGGGCGGGAAAAGATGCTGATTTAAAGATCAAGTCGGAGCAAACCATGAAGGAAGAAAAGCCGCCGAGCTATAAAACGCCTCAGAAAATCGGACTGCTGCTTGGTCCTGCATTGTTTTTCGCCGTCCTTTTGTTCTTTTTTCCCGAGGGTCTGAGCCATGAAGGAAGAATGGTATTGGCGACCACGTTGTGGGTTGCGGTATGGTGGATTACGGAAGCTGTTCCGATTCCGGCTGCATCATTGCTGCCGATCGTGCTGCTTCCGCTGACCGGGGCGCTGGAAGGGGCAGCTGTCACGTCAAGCTACGGCGATCCAATCGTTTTTTTATTTTTAGGAGGCTTTTTGATTGCACTTGCGATGGAGCGCTGGAATCTTCATAAACGGATCGCGCTTAATATCATTTCTGTAGTGGGAACGAGCACGTCAAGGATCGTCCTCGGGTTTATGGCGGCCACAGGGTTTTTGTCCATGTGGGTCTCAAATACGGCCGCGGTGATGATGATGCTTCCGATTGGAACCGCTATCATTCATCAGGTATCAGCCGTCATGAAATCTGAAAGAAAAGATTTAGCCGGAGAAGAAGCGAAATTTTCAAAAGCGCTGATCTTCAGCATCGGGTATGCGGGGACGATCGGCGGACTCGGTACGCTAATCGGCACACCGCCAAACATTATTTTGGCGGCCAATATTAAGAAGCTGTACGGAGTTGAAGTGTCTTTCGGGGGGTGGATGGCTTTTGCCGTTCCGGTCGTTGTCATTTTGCTTGTAGCGGTATGGCTGTACTTGACGAAAGTGGCGCATCCGATCAAGATGAAGGAGCTTCCGGGCGGAAAAGAATTGATTCTCGAAGAAAAAAGAAAGCTCGGAAAGATGAGCTTTGAAGAAACAATGGTTCTGCTTGTCTTCGGGTTTGCCGCGTTTATGTGGGTGACGAGGACATTTTTATGGGATGACAAAATACCCGGTATTGATGATACAATGATTGCGATATTCGCAGCTTCATTGCTCTTCTTGATCCCTTCGCTCAATAAAGGGGGCAGGGTATTGGACTGGTCGGTTTCGAAGGACTTGCCGTGGGGGATTCTCCTTTTATTCGGAGGAGGCTTGGCGCTCGCGACCGGTTTTAAAGAAACGGGTCTCGCCGAGTGGATCGGCGGAAGGCTTACGGTATTGGATGGATTTAACTTTGTGGTCATTGTTGTTATCTCAGCGGCATTGGTTCTCTTTTTGACGGAGATTACGTCGAATACGGCTACGGCGACTATGATTCTGCCTGTACTGGCCTCGCTCGCTTTAGCGCTGAATGTTCACCCGTACGCATTAATGGTGCCTGCTGCAATGGCGGCAAACTGCGCCTTCATGTTGCCGGTCGGCACGCCGCCGAATGCAATTATTTTCGCATCGGGCAAATTGAAGATCAGCGAGATGGTTCGAACCGGCTTTGTTATTAATATTTTCACACTGATTTTAATCGTCGGAGCTGTGTTCTACATTCTGCCGAATTTATGGGGAGTGGATCTGACCGTCTTCCCGGACAATCTGAAATCGAATTGATGAAGCAAAGCCGGGGGCTTAGACCCCGGCTTTTTGTCATGGTGGAATGTTTGAGCGTTCAGCAGCTTCATTCTGTGTCATCGCGTTAAATAAAAGAGAAAAAAATGAAACTGCGGTATAATCATGTAAAAAAGGATGATCAGCGTGAACAATTCTCTACTGCCGCATCGATACCCGTTTCTATTCATTGACCGTGTTGTTGAGAGCGAGCCGGGAAAATGGGTGAAAGGATATAAATTCATAACGGAAAACGACTGGTTTATCACGGAAAACCAAAAGGAAATGCCATTATCCATTATCATTGAAGCGCTGGCTCAAACCGCTGCATTTACTGCGCTCAAAGACCCGGCTGAGATCGGCTTTCTGTCTTCGGTGAAAAAAGCTGAATACACCGGCAAGGTCTTTGTGGGAGACAAACTTGATCTTTATTTTGAAGTTTCCCGCTTTAAAAGAGGGTTTTTATTCGGCAACGGAACCGCCTCAGTAAACGGAAAACCGGCAGCGAAAGCGGAGATCGGGATTTTTATGGAAGCGAAGTGAAAGTGGGGGATAAAATTGATAGAATTAAAGCCTGTCGCGTTTGTGAAAAACTTGCGGACTGTGCCGCAGGATGATCATTGGGGCGATGTGATTTCTGAAATTAATTTGGCTGAAGATATTCATCCGGACGCTTTAAAAGGGATCGAAGCATTTTCTCATTTGGACATTATCTTTTACTTTCATCAAGTAAAAGAGGATCAAATACAATATCAGGCGAGGCGCCCGAGAAACAATCAAAACTATCCTGAGACAGGCATTTTCGCCCAACGGGGAAAAAACAGGCCCAACAGGCTCGGCGCAACCGTTGTGACACTCCTTGAAAAATCCGGGAGCAAGCTTGTAGTGAAAGGGTTGGATGCGATTAACGGAACACCTGTAATCGATATCAAACCGGTAATGAAAGAGTTTCTTCCGAAAGGGCAAATCATACAGCCGAAGTGGTCGGAAGAATTGATGAAAGTATATTGGCATGACAGCTGATTGATAGAAAAAAAACCTCTCAACACCTTTTGAGAGGTTTTTTCATGCTTGTACGATAAAAAAGAAGGATATCAGACCAATCTTGAAGATCGGAAGTCCCATGAATTGTACCCAATCGGCAAACAAAATGAAAACGCTTTATTATATGATGGCAATAAAGGGGGCGCAAAAATGATCAACGAGAAACGTCCGGCTCAATTGCTTCAATATTTGCTGCGGGTCAGAGAAGCGACCATGCATCAGCTGATTGATCATTTTCAATTATCAAAACGGCAAATCTGCTATGACCTGGACAAAATCAATCATTGGCTGACCGGCAAGCAGCTGCCTGAAATCGAATATAAAAGAAAAAACCGGCTGGCCGTTCCGGAAAAATTGCTTGAATTGCGGTTCTCCGAAGCCTGTTCAGACATCGGCCGCTCGTTTATTTTTACACAGGAAGAGCGGATCAAAGCCTTGTACATGTTCCTGTTTGTCCGCAGGGAGCCGATTTCATCCGCTCATCTCACACAGTTATTGCAGGTCAGCAAAAATACGGTCATGAATGATGTGAAAAAAGCGAATGAGGCGCTGGCTCCGTTTTTGGTGGCGATCAGATATACAAGACAGCGCGGCTATCATTTAATAGGAAGCGAGTTTGATAAAAGAGTTCCTGTCATGCACCACCTTTCTTATTTTCTGCAAAAGCCTTACGGCAAAGAAATCCTTCATTATATTTTAAAAGTTTCCGGCTCGTGCGATCACACACAACAAGAAACGAAAAGAGCGGTTGAACTTGTCTCGAAAGAATACAGGATTCAACTCGTTGAAGAAAGGCTCAATGAATTTGTTTACTTTCTGATGATGTATTCGATCAGAGTGGCCGAAGGAAAAATTGTTCGTTTTCACCAGGAGGAGGGGGAGCTTTTAAAGCAAAGTCCGCTGAAAAACGCAGCCGTAAGGCTTGTGAATGAACTTCGGATTCCCGTCTATGAAACCGAACTTTGCTACATTTTGATCCAGCTGCTCGGGCTTTCATTTGGACAACAGCCGGCGCATGATCCGCTTTATCAGCTGTGTGAAAAGCTTGTGTTTGAATTTGAATCAAGAGCATGCATCACATTTCCGAGGAGGCGCGAGGTGGCGGAATCTCTTTATCGGCACTTGAAGCCGGCATATTTCAGAATGAAATACCGCATTCCGATTCACAATCCCCTGCTCAGCAAGATTAAGAAAGAGCACAAAGAACTGTTTACCATCGTTCAAAAGCTGATGCGGCACCTTGAAGCGCTGCTGAACAAACCGGTTCCAGAAGAAGAAATCGGCTTTATCACGATTCACTTTGGTGCATTGCTTGAGCAGCCGGTACAGTCCGGATCATCGAAAAAGACAGCTGTCGTCATTTGTCCGAGCGGTGTCAGCTCATCCTTGATGGTCAGGCGCCAGCTTGAATCGCTATTTTCAGAGATTGTCGTTGAGAAGGCGATGTCTTTGCAGGCATTCACACCTGACGTCTTTGACCGTTATGATGCCGTGTTTTCCACCGTTGAGCTTAAAACCAAAAAGCGATACTACATGGTCGGGCCGCTGATGACGCCCGCTGAAAAAAGCAGGCTTGTCAATGAAGTGTATCAGGAACTGTTCGGCGTGAAGCAAAAGGAGCTTTTGACAGACGAATTTCTTCACATCCTCAAGAAGCACGCCAAAATCATAGACGAAAAAGGCCTAAGAGAAGCATTGAAAAATATTGTATTTATTCAAAAAGTGACGGAAACAAGGGGGAAACGACCAGTGCTGAAAGATCTGCTGACAGATGAAACCATTCAAATGGCTGACCAAATCAAAAGCTGGGAAGAAGCGATTCAAACAGCGGCAAAGCCTTTGCTTGATAAGGAGGTGATCTTGAAGGAATACACAGATGCCATGATCGACAATGTCAAAAAGATGGGACCTTATATGATCATCGGCCCCGAGATTGCCGTTCCTCATGCAAGACCTGAAAAAGGCGTCCGAAAGGTGGGAATGAGTCTCCTGAAACTGAAGGAACCGGTCTATTTTTTGGATGATGAACAGTATCCGGTAAGGCTTTTGTTTTGCATTGCGGCGGTTGACCATACGACACATCTGAAGGCGCTTTCCCAACTGACCCGGCTTCTCAGCAATAAAGAAAATCAGGACTCCTTAAAGGAAACCGAGTCGTTGGATCATATCAAACGTTTAATCGAAGCCTATTCATCCAATTAAAAACAGGAGGGATAACATGAAGATATTGGCAGTTTGTGGATCAGGACTTGGAAGCAGTTTTATGCTGGAAATGAATATTAAAGATATTTTGCAGGAAATGGGGTTAATGGAGATCGAGGTGGATCATTCGGATTTGAGCTCAGCGTCTCCTGATCAAGCGGATTTGTTTGTCGTTGCCAAAGATATCGCGGAAGGAGCAGCCCACCTGCGGGATATCGTCGTGCTTGAAAGCATTATAGACATGGATGAACTGAAAACAAAACTGGTTAAAACATTGCAGGAAAAAGGAGTGCTTTAATCACAGAAAAGGAGGAACTGCAAATGGGTGAAAGAGCGCTAAAGCTGTTGATGGATGTGTTAAGCCAGCCGGCTGTATTAATTGCAGCCATTTCTTTTATCGGTCTTCTGCTTCAAAAAAAGCCGGCCAATGAAATCGTGAAAGGGACGACGAAATCGTTTTTAGGTTTTATCGTGATTTCAGCCGGGGCGGGTATTCTTGTTGGTTCGCTTGAGCCGTTCGGAAAGATGTTTCAAGCCGCCTTTCATGTGAACGGCGTCGTTCCGAACAATGAAGCGATTGTCGCGATGGCGCTCAACGAATACGGGACGGCGACAGCGCTGATTATGTTTTTCGGGATGCTGTCCAACATCTTAATCGCCCGTTTTACCAGATTAAAATACATTTTTTTGACGGGCCATCACACATTGTATATGGCTTGTTTAATCGCCGTCATACTGGCGGTGGCGGGTTTGAAGGGTCCATTTTTGATCGGCGTCGGAGCGGTTTCGCTCGGCTTGACAATGAGTGTGTTTCCGGCGATGGTTCAGCCTTTTATGAAAAAGATAACCGGCAATGATAAGGTCGCGTTCGGCCACTTTTCTTCAATCGGTTACGCTGTGTCCGGGTTAATCGGCAAAGCAGCAGGCAAGGGCTCGCGCTCGACTGAAAAAATCGGGTTTCCGAAGGGCCTCGGATTTTTAAGGGACAGTTCTGTCAGCATTGCGCTCACCATGACCATCTTGTACGTTTTGATTGCCTTATTTGCAGGGGCGGGCTATGTGGAGCGCGAGTTGAGCGGCGGTACACATTACCTTGTCTTCTCCGTTATTCAAGCGGTCACATTTGCGGCAGGGGTGTTTATTATTCTTTCGGGAGTCAGACTCGTGCTCGCAGAGATCGTTCCGGCTTTTAAAGGCATATCTGACAAACTTGTGCCGGATTCCAAGCCGGCGCTGGATTGTCCGATCATTTTTCCGTACGCACCAAACGCCGTACTAATCGGCTTTTTTTGCAGCTTCATTGGCGGCATCACCGGCATGTTGATTCTCGGAGCAGCCGGAGCCGTCATCGTTCTTCCCGGAGTGGTTCCCCACTTTTTCACAGGGGCCTCGGCCGGCGTCTTCGGAAACGCTGCAGGGGGGATACGGGGAGCGGTCTTGGGGTCTTTTGTCAACGGTCTGATCATTACATTTTTCCCTGTGTTTCTGCTGCCGGTTATGGGTGATTTAGGCTTTGCCAATACGACATTTTCCGATACCGACTTTGCCGCGACAGGAATCGTGCTTGGGCATGCGTTGAAACTGCTGGGGGCAGGAGGAGTTGTAATTGGAATTGCAGCGGTAGTGGCCGGTGCGGTCTTACTGGGCTTTAAACGCGGAAAGGCGGGGAAGTCCGATCATAAAGCTGAAGCATAAAGGAGTGGGCAATGATGTCAGTGAAGGAAATCAATATGGAACGTTTTCGTGACCAAATCAGGCTGCTGACACTGAAACAGCTTCATCACCTCGGTTTTGGGCATTATGGAGGCAGCTTGTCAATCGCCGATGTGTTGGCCGTTTTATATGGAAAGGTGATGAAAATAGATCCCGCCAATCCGTCGTGGGAAGATCGGGACTTTTTTATCCTTTCAAAAGGGCACGGCGGCCCCGCCTTGTATGCAGCGCTTCATCTTACCGGCTATTTTGAAGAAGATGTGCTCTATACGCTAAACCAAAACGGCACGGCTCTTCCGTCGCATCCTGACCGGAATTTAACACCGGGAGTCGATATGACGACCGGGTCGCTTGGCCAGGGGATCTCGGCTGCGGCAGGAGTCGCACTGTCGCACAAGCTTTCAGGACGCTCTAACCGAACCTTTGTCATTGTCGGCGACGGGGAGCTGAATGAAGGTCAATGTTGGGAAGCGATCCAATTCGCGGCACACCATAAGCTCCACAATTTTTATGTGTTTGTGGATGATAATAAACAACAGCTGGACGGTCCGACTAAAGATATTATTGATCCGCTGGATTTTGTCAGCAAATTTTCAGCCTTCGGTTTTTATTCCGAAAGGGTAAACGGACATGAACCGGATGCGATTTATCAAGCGACCAAAAGAGGAGAAGCCCAGCGGGAAAGGCCGGTTGCCGTCATCCTTGATACGGTGAAGGGAAAAGGCATCCCTTATTTTGAAAATATGGAGAACAGCCACCACATTAGAGCGAATGATGAACAAAATCGCATAATCGAAAAGATCATGATGACGCTTGAAGAAAAGGAAGTGAGGGCATGAATGAGGCGGCAGCAAATGTCAAGCTGGATGCAGTCGAAATGAGGCAGGCATACAGCTCGGCCGTTTATGAACTGGCTCAGGAAAACGCGGACATCGTGGCGTTGGAAGCGGATTTGATGAGCTCGATTTCCATGGACAAAATTAAACGGCGCATTCCCGAGCGAGTGATCAATTGCGGGGTTATGGAAGCCAATATGATAGGGATTGCGGCCGGGCTTTCGTTAACCGGAAGAATCCCGTTTGTTCACACGTTCGCCCAGTTTGCGACAAGACGCTGCTTTGATCAGCTGTTTGTTTCAGGTGCCTATGCCAAAACAAACATCAAGATTCTCGGTTCAGATTCGGGAATTACGGCTGAACATAACGGCGGAACACACATGGCCTTTGAAGATTTGGGACTCGCCCGGCTAATCCCGAATGCCTTTGTTTATGAAGCGAGCGATGCAGCAATGCTCCAATTTTTGATCAAAAAGGCTGCGGCGGAGTACGGCATTCACTATATCAGGACGATCAGAAAAAAGGCGGTCAGACTTTATGATGAACATGAAACATTTGCGGACGGAAAAGCAAAAGTTCTCAAAGACGGCAGCGATGCGGCGCTGTTTGCCAGCGGCATCATGGTCGCAGAAGCTTTGCGGGCGGCAGAACTGCTAAAAGAAAAAGGGATCGATGCAGCGGTCATCGATATGTATTGCATCAAGCCGATCGATCAAGAAACCGTGATTCGCTACGCACAAAAAACGAATGCGATTGTCACGGCAGAAAACCATAATGTCATAGGCGGATTGGGAAGCGCAGTCGCGGAAGTGCTGAGTGAACATCATCCCGCTCCGCTCAAGAGAATCGGGGTTCATGAAGCCTTCGGACAGGTCGGGACGATCGATTATTTGAAAAAATATTACCGTTTGACCGCAGAGCATATCGCACGGGCGGCGGAACAGCTCGTTTAAGATTTCTTTGTCCTGGCCGATTTTTATATTAGAATAGATAAAAGCCTAAAAAAAGTGAGGTATCTTAAATATCGTGTCAGTCAGTCAAAGAGATCGAATCGATGTGAAGCTAGTAGCTCTGGATATGGATGGAACACTATTAAATGATGAACAGACCATTTCTGATGAAAACAGAAATGCGATTAAAGAAGCAGAGGAAAAAGGGATTTATGTCGTGCTCAGCACCGGCCGCACGCTGATGACGTGCCGGGAGTTGGCGGAGTCGCTCGAACTGTCTTCTTTTTTGATCACGGCAAACGGCAGTGAAATTTGGGATTCGTCTTTCAACCTGGTCGAGCGTCAGCTGCTTCATCCCGATCATGTCCAAATGATGTGGGATTTGCGCAATCTGCACAACACCGATTTCTGGGCCGCCAGCGTCGATAAAGTGTGGAGAGGCGAGTTTCCTGAGGATATTCAGGCGTATGAATGGCTGAAATTCGGCTTTGATATTCCGGATGACGACGTCAGAAACCGGGTCCTGGAAGAGCTGAAAAAGAACAAAGAATTGGAAGTCAGCAATTCAAGCCCGACCAATATTGAAGTCAACGCCATCGGGATCAATAAAGCGGCCGCTTTGGCAAAAGTATGCGAGCGCCTCGGCTTTACGATGGAACACGTGATGGCGGTCGGAGACAGTTTAAATGATATCGCCATGATCAAAGAAGCGGGTTTAGGCGTTGCCATGGGGAACGCCCAGGAAATCGTCAAAGAAACCGCAGACTGGATCACGGATTCCAATATCGAACACGGAGTCGCAAAAGCGATCAGGCATTGGGTATTGTCCTAGCCGAAAAAAGAGCCGATTTGCGGCTCTTTTTTTTGTGCAAAATAAAAAATATTCATGGACTGAAGCAAGTTGAAAAAACCTTGTGAAATCAGGTTTTTCAGCTAAAACTTTTTAGGAAAAATGATTTATTTTATGTGAGGTTTTCTAACAATATGATGCCAAGCGGGCAAATCCTTGATATAATCTATTCAAGTTTGATTATTCGGAATTAAGGTTCCGAAAATCGGAACAAAATGAGGGATATACTAAAATTCGACCGAATGTGCATCAATATATAGGGGGGATTTGATGAATCAAGTTGATTTAAACTGCGATCTTGGAGAAAGCTTCGGCGCTTATAAAATCGGGCTCGATGAGGAGATTCTCGAATTTGTTACATCAGCCAACATCGCTTGCGGATTTCATGCCGGAGACCCTGGCGTCATGCGCAAAACCGTCAAAATGGCGGCGGAAAAAGGCGTGAAAATCGGCGCGCATCCGGGACTTCCCGATTTAGCGGGATTCGGGCGCCGCAATATGGCGATTACACCTGAAGAAGCATGCGATCTTGTCGTGTATCAAATTGGTGCGCTTTCAGGATTTTTAAAGGCCGAAGGTGTGACCATGCAGCATGTGAAACCCCATGGCGCACTGTATAATATGGCGGCGCAAAGCCGGGAACTGTCGGATGCGATCGCGCGTGCAGTTTATCAAACAGACCCGGAACTGATTTTATTCGGTTTGGCGGGAAGCGAACTTGTGCTTGCCGGTGAAAGAGCCGGTTTGAAAACGGCTCACGAAGTGTTCGCCGACCGTACATATCAGGAAGACGGAACGCTGACTTCCCGCCGCCAGAATGATGCGCTGATTCATGATGATGATGAAGCCGTCGGTCAGGTGATCCGCATGGTCAAAGAAGGCAAAGTCCGCAGCCTGCAAGGAACGGATGTCAGCCTTAAAGCAGATACGGTGTGCATTCACGGAGATGGTGCACACGCGCTTCAGTTTGCGAAAAAAATCCGCCGTGAACTCAGAGCAGCAGATATTAAAATACAAGCTTTTTCTACATGATGTTGACAAAAGGAGGAATACCATTTGAAACAAAATAAAAAAACAAAAGCGTCATCAAGCAACTGGACGTTGCTTTTGGGCGCCGCTTTTTTAATGGCCACATCCTCAATCGGGCCGGGATTTTTAACGCAAACCACAGTCTTTACACAGAGCTTGGCTGCAAGCTTCGGCTTTGTCATCCTCGTTTCCATCATTTTAGATATCTTCGTTCAAACCAATGTATGGAGAATCATTGCGGTTTCTGAAAAAAGAGGGCAGGAAATCGCCAACCTCGTCTTTCCGGGACTCGGCTATGTCATCGCATTTCTCGTCGTTCTGGGCGGGCTTGCTTTCAACATCGGCAATATCGGAGGCGCCGGTCTCGGCCTCCAGGTTTTATTCGGCATTACACCGCAGACGGGTGCGATCATCAGCGCCGCGATCGCGGTTTTGATCTTTGTCATTAAAGAAGCGGGAAAAGCGATGGACCGGTTTACGCTGATCGCGGGCTTTGTCATGATTTTATTAGTGGTGTACGTTGCGATTACGACCGGTCCTCCGGTTGGAGAAGCAGTAACAAAAACGATCATGCCTGATAATATCGACATTCTTGCGATTGTGACGCTTGTCGGCGGCACGGTCGGCGGATACATTACATTTGCCGGCGGACACCGTTTGCTTGATGCGGGTGTTAAAGGGAGGGCTGCGATTCCTGAAGTAACGAAAAGCTCTGTTTCCGGCATTTTGATCACATCTGTCATGAGAATTGCGCTTTTCCTTGCTGTACTTGGAGTCGTCTCAAAAGGCCTGCACATTAATCCGGATAACCCGCCGGCTTCTGTCTTCCAGCTTGCTGCGGGAAATATCGGCTACAAAATCTTCGGTCTCGTCATGTGGGGAGCTGCTGTTACATCTGTAATCGGCGCTGCTTATACGTCGGTATCATTCTTTAAAACGTTTTCTCCGAAAATCGAAAAGAATTCGCGCGGCATTATTATTGTCTTTATTATCGTATCAACGATTTGCTTTGTAACAATTGGTAAGCCGGTCAACCTTCTCGTGCTTGCCGGCGCATTAAACGGTTTAATCTTACCGATCGCACTCGGATCCCTTTTGATCGGCGCGTATAAGAAGAATATCGTCGGCGACTACAGGCATCCGATCTGGCTTACAATTCCGGGTATTCTGGTCGTTATTGTCATGGCGGTCATGGGAGGCTATACGTTAATCAATGAAATTCCTAAGTTATGGGGATGATATCGTTGCGTCATGTAAATGAAATGCGCCCTGACGAAGTCAGGGCCCTGATTCGAAAAGGCGAAATAACGGGTCCGACAGCCGGGATGGCCGGGGGTTTTACCCAGGCAAACCTGGTGATTTTGAAAAAAGAGCTCGCTTTTGAGTTTTTGCTGTTTTGCCAGCGCAATCAAAAGCCGTGTCCGATTCTCGATGTCACAGATCCCGGATCTCCGGTTCCGTCCATCACGGCGCCGGATGCCGATATCCGCACCGATTTTCCGAAATACCGCGTATACAGGCGCGGCGAATTGGCGGATGAAGTGACCGATATCCATTCTTTATGGGAAAACGACATGGTCGGTTTTTTAATCGGCTGCAGCTTTACGTTTGAACAAGCGTTAATCAATAACGGAATCCCTGTCAGACACATTGAAGAAAAGCGAAATGTTCCGATGTATCAAACGAATATTCCTTGTGTCCCGGCAGGCCGTTTTCAAGGGCCGATGGTTGTCAGTATGAGGCCGGTTCCGGAAGAGCAGGCGGTGCGTGCCGTTCAGGTTACATCAAGGTTTCCCGCTGTTCACGGAGGACCTGTCCATATCGGCAGTCCTGAAGCCATCGGTATAACAGACATCGCAAAACCCGATTTCGGCGATGCGGTCACGATAAAAAAAGGGGAAGTTCCGGTATTTTGGGCATGCGGCGTCACCCCTCAGGCCGTCGCCATGCACGTAAAGCCGGAGCTGATGATCACGCATTCGCCCGGCCATATGCTGGTTACCGATGTTCGGGACGAACAATTTGGCGTGTTATAGGATCTAAAAAATCAATACAGAGTGGTTTATCTGTATTGATTTTTGATTTAAGGGGATGAAAGGCAAGGTGAAACAGAATGAAAAATCTATCGAATGTGACAATGTCTCCGCTCGGCGACTCCGCGGTTATCATTCAGCTCGGAGAGGGGATAAGCGAACAGACGCATCGTGTCGTCAGTGCACTGACAAAGCGGATTGAAAACGATCCGTTTCCCGGTTTTATTGAGTGTGTGCCGGCTTTCACGAGTGTGACCGTTTTCTATCAGCCGTTTGAAGTATACCGCAAGATGGAGAGCGGCAAGGCTGTTGATTCTCCGTATGAAAAGGTAAAAGCCCTCATCGAACATCATCTCCAAGAGCTTACAATGGAAGAAGAAACAAATCAGCGTACGGTGGAAATTCCGGTTTGTTACGGCGGCCGTTTCGGCCCTGATTTGGAGGAAGTGGCCGACATCAACGGACTGACTGCACAGGAAGTCATCGATATTCACACCTCGGGTGAGTACCTCGTTTATATGATCGGCTTTGCGCCGGGCTTCCCTTACTTAGGCGGAATGTCTGAAAAGATAGCCGCGCCGCGGCGGTCCTCTCCGCGGACTTCGATTCCCGCCGGCTCCGTGGGAATCGCCGGCATGCAAACAGGCGTCTATCCCCTTTCAACGCCGGGCGGCTGGCAGCTGATCGGCAATACGCCGCTTGAATTATTCAAGCCTTATGAACAGCCTCCGAGCCTTCTGAGAGCAGGGGATATCGTGAAATTTGTCAGCGTGACAGAAGAGGAGTATCACGCGCTGAAGGAGGGAAAATCTTGAGCATAGAAGTGTTAAAGCCGGGTCTGATGACGACGGTTCAAGACTTGGGCCGCGCAGGTTTTCAAAAATACGGCGTGCTTGTCAGCGGGGCCATGGATGCCGATTCTTTGCGGATTGCCAATCTCCTCGCGGGGAACAGCCAGAACGAAGCTGCACTTGAAGTGACGCTGATGGGACCGGGGCCGTCTCTCCGCTTTCAAAAACCGGCTCTTATAGCGGTGACGGGCGCTGACTTTTCACTGATGGTAAATGACGAAGAAGTCCCGCTTTGGCGTCCGGTTTTCATCAAAGAAGGCAGTGTGCTGACATTCGGCATGTGCAAGCGCGGCAGCCGTGCATACATGGCGGTGGCCGGAGGGATTGATGTGCCGCCTGTGATGGAAAGCAAAAGCACATATGTCAGAGCAGGGCTCGGCGGCTTTCAAGGAAGGGCGCTTCAAAAGGGAGACGTGTTATCACTAGGCAGCCCGGCGCCGTTGTCGGAAGCGATGTACAGAAAGCTTGCAGACCATGGCGATGGCTTAGGCTTTGGGGCTCCGAAGTGGGCTGTCGACCGCAAATATTTTCTCCCGTTAAAAAAGAATCCGGTCATTCGTGTCATCAAAGGCGATCAGTTCGCTTGCTTCACCTCATCATCGCAAGAACGCTTTTTCGCGGATACATTCCGGGTGACGGCCAAATCCGACCGGATGGGGTACCGTCTTCAAGGAGAAGCGCTCGAACTCACTCAGCCGCTGGAAATGATCTCTGAAGCGGTATCGTTCGGAACGATTCAGGTGCCGCCTGACGGCAATCCGATCGTTCTTCTCGCAGACAGACAGACAGCGGGCGGATATCCGAGAATCGCCCATATCGTATCCGCCGATTTTTCACAGGTGACGCAGATGATGCCGGGCGAGCAGGTACAGTTTCAGCTTGTCAGCCTTCAGGAAGCAGAGCGCATTTACATCGAACGGGAGACGAAAATCAGCGAACTTTCCGCCCGATTGAAGCTTGAATACATGTTATGATAGGTGTGATGTGTATCAGGAGGGGGAAGGCATGGAACATAAAAACAAAACAGTTGTCAAAGCTATGACCCTGCTCAATCTGTTCCTGACGAGAGAAAGGCTCTCACTGGGCGACATGATTGAGCTGACAGGCATGCCGAAAACATCTGTCTACCGCATGGTTTGTTCTCTCGAAGAAATGGGTTTTCTCGACCGTGACGAGAACGGGATGTATGCTTTAGGACTGCTGTTTTTGCAATACGGCCACCTTGTTTCAGAAAGGCTTGATATCCGAAAAATCGCTCTGCCTATCATGGAAGAACTCCGCGATGACGTGGATGAAGCCGTCCATTTGATCGTGAGGCAGGGAAATGAAGCGATGTATATAGAAAAAATTGAGGGCACGCAGACCGTTCGCCTCTATACAGCGATCGGGAGGCGGTCCCCTTTATATGCCGGAGCCTGCGCAAGAAGCATTCTGACGTTTTTACCTGAAGAGGAGCGGGATGCCTATATCAAGAAAACAGAGCTGGTGCCGATCGCTTCCGGTACGATCCGGGATAAGAACGAGCTGATCCGTATTTTGAATGAGTCGTACCGGAGCGGCTGCACGGTCAGTCATTCGGAGCTCGAAGACTACACCTCTGCGATCGCCGCGCCGATTTTCAATCATAAGCGCGAAGTCGCGGCGGGGATCAGCATCGCCGGGTTTGAAGCCCGCTTTCAGAAAGACCGTCTTCCTTATTTGACCGAAAGAGTGAAAAAGGCGGCGCTTGACATTTCGAGAAAGTTAGGTTTTTAGGAAAAAAGAAAAGTATCCTTTCGAGCCTCTCCCGAGTACATATATGGTAGCTGCCGCGAAAAAACGGCATACCGGAGGGGGAAAGGATATGACGCTTCAATATACGGCTCTCGGCGATTCTCTAACCGTCGGGGTCGGTGCAGGTTTGTTTGAGCCGGGGTTTGTCCAGCGCTATAAAAGGAAAATGGAAGAGGATTTGAACGAATGCGTTTCTTTGCTTGTATTTGCGAAATCGGGTCTTGAAACGTCGGACATTCTGGCGATGCTGAACGAGCCGTTCATCATGGAACAGGTCAAAAAAGCGGACGTCATCACGATAACGGGCTGCGGCAATGACCTTCTGCAATCGCTGGAGATATATGAAAAAGAAAAGGAGGAACACGTCTTTTTGGAAGCTTCCTCACACTGTCAGAAAAACTACTCAGGCATGCTTGAGAAAATCGGAGACATAAAGGGAGACAAAGATACGCGTTACCTCGTCCGTCTTCTCAATTTATACAACCCTTTTCCGTCGATCGAATTAGCGGACAAATGGATTTCCGGCTTTAACAGGCATTTAAAACAGCTCGAGTCCGCTCCGCAAATCAAGGTGATCGATACTTATGCTGTCTTTAAAGGACACGAACAAGAATATTTGTCAATTGACCGCGTACATCCAAACAGCAGAGGGTATGAAGCGATGGCGGAAAATTTGCGAGCGGCGGGCTACGGGCCGCTGAAAAGCTGAATATGATGAAGAAAGACCATTCCAATCAGGAATGGTCTTTTCAGCGTGTCGAGAAACCCTCGCATTCGTTGTCAGGCCTGCGCGTCGGTGCTCACGAATTCCAACATTCGCTGCGCTCCGATGCTCGGCCTTCCTAGACTACAAGGGTTTTCAATCACGCTGAAAGGGTGACAAAATCCTAAAACTGAAAACCGTTTTAGGATTTTGTCAACAATCTGGAAAGACCATTCCAATCAGGAATGGTCTTTTTTTATGCAATTCTTCAGCGAGCCTTTATTTTCCTCGAGTCGGCCGCGGCAGCCGAAACCAGACTAAAAAATGAAACTATTAAATTTTGTCACACGGCTCCTGCCAAAGTGCCGTTTTCTTTCAATTGAGCAGTCATCTGTAAGCGTTTTAATATAAAGACAAGGAGCCGACATTATTCGACATCATTTTTTTATCACAGGCTTTAAAGGACAACAAAGGAGGGTTATGAAATGGAAGAAAGACAAAATCCAGATTTCAAAGTAAAGATTCAACGTTTCGGAAGCTATTTGAGCGGAATGATCATGCCGAATATCGGTGCATTTATCGCATGGGGGATCATTACCGCCCTGTTTATTCCGACGGGATGGATGCCGAATGAGGCGCTTGCTTCATTGGTTGATCCGATGATCAAATTTCTGCTGCCGCTCTTGATCGGATACACGGGCGGTAAGATGGTGTACGACCACCGCGGAGGCGTCGTCGGTGCGACTGCAGCGATGGGTGTTATTGTCGGTGCGGACATTCCGATGTTCCTCGGTGCGATGATCATGGGGCCGCTGGGCGGCTTCCTGATGAAATTGACGGACAGGCTTTTCAAAGATAAGGTTCGTTCCGGATTTGAAATGCTGATCAACAACTTTACAGCCGGAATTCTCGGTTTCATTTTGGCAGTGCTCGGCTTTTTTGCGATCGGTCCGGTGGTGCTCGGCTTGAACAAAACATTGGCGGCCGGCGTGGAAGTGATCGTCAATGCGAATCTGCTTCCATTGGCAAGTATTTTTGTAGAGCCTGCGAAAGTTCTTTTCCTTAACAATGCGATTAATCACGGTATTTTGAGCCCGATTGGTATTGAACAGGCCGCCCAGACAGGAAAATCGATTTTATTCCTTTTGGAGGCGAACCCAGGTCCGGGTCTCGGGATTCTTTTAGCTTACATGATTTTTGGAAAAGGCACATCAAAGCAGACCGCCCCGGGCGCTGCAGTGATTCACTTCCTTGGCGGGATTCACGAAATTTATTTCCCTTACATTCTGATGAAACCGCTGTTAATCCTGGCTGCAATAGCGGGCGGAGCGAGCGGTGTGCTGACATTCTCCATCTTTAATGCGGGGCTGGCGGCTGTTCCTTCACCGGGAAGCATTATTGCGGTGCTGGCGATGACGCCGAAAGGCAACCACATCGGTGTGATCCTTGGTGTTCTCGTCGCGGCAGTCGTTTCATTCATTGTAGCTTCTTTGATTTTGAAAACGTCTAAAGCCGGCGAAGAAGACTTAACAGCCGCAGCGGAAAAAATGCAGCAAATGAAAGGTAAGAAGAGCCAAGCCGTTTCTGCATTGACTTCGGCTGATGAAGCGGAAGAATCAGAGGCAACTTACGAAAATGTCGGCAAGATCATTTTCGCGTGTGATGCAGGAATGGGCTCCAGTGCGATGGGGGCATCGATTTTGAAAAACAAAGTCAAAAAAGCAGAACTCGATATCGACGTATCCAATACATCGATCAATAATCTGCCTGGAGATGCCGACATCGTCATCACACATAAAGACTTAACGGAACGCGCAAAAGCGAAGCTTCCAAACGCTAGACACATATCAGTGGAAAATTTCCTTAACAGTCCAAAATACGATGAACTGATCAATCAGCTTAAAAAGTAAAGTTTGAGAATCCGTGAGCCTGTCAATCAGGCTCACACAACATGTATGAAAGAGAGTGATTTCCCAATGAAACCAGTACTTGCAAAAGAAAACATTCATCTCAATCAATCTGCCGCAACGCAGGAAGAAGCGATCAGGCTGGCCGGAAAGGCGCTGGTTGACGCCGGCTATGTGACCGCGGATTATATCGAGAAAATGTTGGAGAGGGAAGGCCTCACTTCCACTTACATGGGGAACGCAATCGCTATTCCGCATGGTACGGAAGACAGCAAGCGGGATGTTCTTCACTCCGGAATATCCGTGATCCAGCTTCCGGAAGGTGTCGAATACGGCGATGGCAATATCGCTAAAGTGATCTTTGGCATTGCCGGGAAAAATGATGAGCATTTGGAGATTTTGTCAAAGATTGCGATCGTCTGCTCAGAAGCGGACAAGGTCGAACGGATCATCAATGCGAAAAATGAAGACGAGTTAATGGCGGTTTTTGAAGAAGGTGACCAAATATGATTGCACTGCATTTCGGTGCGGGGAACATCGGCCGGGGATTTATCGGAGCCTTGCTCTGCAAATCGGGGTATGATGTCGTGTTCGCCGATGTAAACGATGCCGTGATCAAGGAACTGAACGACAAGGGCCGCTATATCGTCGAATTGGCCGATGCCGGAAGGAAGCAGGAAACGATTGGCCCGGTTCGGGCGATCAACAGTGCGACCCAGCTTGACGAATTGTATGATTTCATAGCGAAAGCCGACCTTGTCACCACTGCGGTGGGCCCTGCGGTTCTTAAGCTGATCGCAGAGCCGATTGCAGAAGGTTTGAAGCGCCGGATAAAACTAAATACACAGCCTTTAAACATCATAGCTTGCGAGAATATGATCGGAGGCAGCGCTCATCTTCGCGAGGAGATTTTTGCCCGCTTAACTGAAACAGAGCGCGCCGCAATCAGCGATTCAGTCGGTTTTCCGAACTCGGCAGTCGATAGAATTGTGCCGATCCAGCATCATGATGATCTGTTGAAAGTAACGGTGGAGCCTTTTTTCGAATGGGCCGTCGATCAAACGGAATTCGCGGGAAAAGTGCCGGATATTGAAGGTGTGACATATGTACCGGATCTCGCGCCATTCATCGAAAGAAAGCTGTTTACGGTCAATACCGGACATGCCATGGCGGCGTATGCCGGCTATAAGAAAGGTTTGAAGACGATAAAAGCCGCCATTCACCACCCGGAGGTCCGTCAAACGGTAGCAGGCGCGCTTGAAGAAACAGGCCGGTACCTTGTTCAGACATACGATTTTACACAGGAAGAGCACCGGGCATATATGACAAAAATTATCGGGCGCTTTGAAAATGAATGCCTATCAGACGATGTCACCCGTGTGGCCAGGTCGCCGCTTCGCAAGCTTGGCAGGGATGACCGTCTTGTCGGCCCGGCCAGAAAGCTTTGCGACCTCGGCTTTGAACCTGTCCGCCTTGCAGAAGGTATTGCCTTGGCGCTGCAGTTTGATTGTGCCGATGATCCGGAAGCCGTTGAGCTTCAAAGCATGATCGCTGAAAAAGGCTATGAAGGCGTGCTTCGAGATGTATGCGGACTAAAAGAGGATCATTCTTTATTCAAACTGGTGATCAGCCATTTGAAAGCATAGTTTCAGATAGAATCGGGAAAAGTTCGGCAGCCGGGCGGGGGCTGCCGAAACAGAATGTATGAACAGGGCGGCGCAGATGCAACCTAACCTGGAAACATCAGCTGTGGGCTGATGTTTCTTCACTTCTTGAAGATTTTAATAAAAAATTAATTAGTTCGAATTGAAGATTTCTTAACAGCGTTTTATGATAGGGATACCGTTTCAACCGCCGGACCCCCTTTCACTCCCGCAAAAACGACAACACCGGAGGCGGCGTTTTATGTATATGACAGCAAGGGAACAAAAATTGATGAAATACCTTTTGCATCAAAACCGCTATGTCAAAGTCAATGAAATTGCCGACTATATTGAAGTCAGCACAAGAACGGTCCACCGCGAGCTCAAAGCGGTTAAATCCGTTCTGGACAAGTACAGTCTTCAGCTTGATAAGCAGCCGGGAAAAGGCTTGAAACTGGTCGGTGTCTATAGAGACAAACAGCGGCTTCTTGAAGATCTGTCCCGGGACAGCCATGTCGAATACAGTGCCGATGAACGAAAGCTTTTGATTTTATGCGCGATGCTTGAAGCGGGAGAACCGATCAAGCTTTATACAATCGCCAATGACTTGCAGGTGACGACGGCAACGATCAGCAACGATCTTGACGAGCTGGAGAAGTGGATCGCTCCGTTCGGCCTGTCGCTGATCAGAAAAAGAGGCTACGGCATAGAGCTGAGGGGGCCGGAGGATGCCAAGCGAAAAATCGTCGGAAACTTGATGGCCGACAAGCTCGATGTTCAGCAGTTTCTGGAAACAATCGAAATGAATATTAAAGGCAAGAACGAAGCGCCGGAGAAAATATTCGGTGTCGTCAGCAGGGGGAAATTGCTGAAAGCGGAAAAAGTGCTGTTTCAGATGAAAGAAAAGTATGGGCTTTCCCTTTCCGACAGTGCATACATCGCTCTCGTCGTCCACTTGACGTTTGCGATCGAGCGGATACAGCTCGGTGAAATGATTAATATGAATGAAGAAGAATTGACGGACCTGAAGCGTACGAAAGAGTTTGAACTGGCGCTTGCGCTTGCAAAGGAGCTTGAAAATGCGTTTCACGTGAAGATCCCCGAAGCTGAGGCGGGTTATATAACGATGCATTTAAGAAGCGCCAACAAAAGCTTCAAAATCGACTACAGAGCGGAAGATATCGAGCTGGATACCGCCCTCAGGACGAAAAAGCTGATCGATTTCATCTCGCAAAAAACGGGCACGAATTTAACAGGCAACCATTCGCTTTATGAAGGATTAATCGCCCACCTTGAACCGGCGATCATCCGGATCAAAGAAAAGATGTCGGTGCATAATCCGTTAACAGAACAGGTCAAAAAAGATTATTTTCTCTTATATATGGCCATAGAGGAAGGCGTCGAAACATTTTTTCCGGAAATCCGGTTTCCAGATGAAGAAATTGCTTTTATCGTCCTTCACTTTGGATCGGCGCTTGAGATGAGCAAACAAAAAGTAGACATCAGCGCGCTCGTGATTTGTTCGAGCGGAATCGGTTCATCAAAGATGCTGGCCTCGCGGCTGAAAAAAGAGCTTCCTGAAATCGCTTCCTTTGAGATATCCTCGCTGATGGAGCTGAAATCGAAAAATACCGGTGCCTATGACATCATCGTTTCAACCGTGCCGATCCCATATGAAAACATTGACTGCGTCACCGTCAGTCCGCTCCTTGACACAGAAGATGTGAAACAGATCAAACACCAGCTCACCCGGAAAATCCCGCTCATCCTTCGGAAAAAGCGGATGGCTCCCAAAAAACCGGAGCCGTTTCCTGATATGCTTCAGATTGTGCGGAAAATCGGCCATTACGCAGCCGGCATTCAACATTTACTGAGCCATTTTACAGTTGAAACGCTGGAAGCTGAATCAAGCCTGGAACATACGGTCAAACGCCTTTGCAGCACCCTTGAAGATCAAGGTCTGGTTACGGATGCAGGGCAGATGGCCGGCGGGCTGATGACAAGAGAAGCACAGGGGGGCCTCGGCATTCCCGGAACCACCTTCGCACTGTTCCATTTAAAAAGCGAAGCGGCCGCGATTCCCCTCTTTAAAGCTTATGATCTATCCAAACCGTTCGAGATCAAAGGGATGGACGGAAGCGTCATGAAGATGACGCGGATGCTTATCATGCTGGCGCCGGCCGATCTGTCTCCGGAAGGTTCCGAGATTTTGAGCTTGATCAGCTCTTCGATGATTGAAAGTGACGAAAGTATAAAAGCGTACCAGACCGGAGACCGCGAGCAGCTGTACGGAAGGCTGAACGTTTTGTTTCACCGGTTTATACAGGATAAAGAGTGGTAAAAGCCCCGGTCACCCGGGGCTTTCTTCATTTTTCGCGCACACGGTCATGTTTAAACAAAAATTTCTCCGGTTAAAAGTCTAGTAATATCAGCTAAAGGGAGGAATCACAAATGGATTTGCGCAATCAGCAGACAAACGGACAGCCGGCACAGACGCAAGACCGTCAGCCCGGCATCGAAAGCGTCATGAACCCGCGTCCGATCTATGAAGATGAAAATTACAAAGGGACGGATAAATTGAAAGGAAAGGTCGCACTGATTACAGGGGGCGACAGCGGAATCGGCAGGGCAGTTGCCGTTGCCTATGCTAAAGAAGGCGCGGACATCTCGATCGTCTACTTAAATGAACATGAGGACGCTCAGGAGACGAAAGCGCGGGTTGAAAAAGAAGGCGTCAAATGCATGCTGCTTCCCGGAGACGTCAGAGACGAAGCATTTTGCAATGACGCGGTTGAACAGACTGTAAAGGAGCTGGGCCGTCTTGATATTCTTGTCAATAATGCGGCCGAACAGCATCCAAAAGACAGCATTAAAGAGATTTCCAGTGAACAGCTTGAGAAAACATTTAAAACAAATTTCTTCTCTTATTTCTACTTTACAAAAAAAGCGATCGATTATTTGGAGCCGGGCAGCGCGATCATCAATACAACATCGATCAACCCTTACCGGGGCAATCCGCAGCTGATTGACTACACGGCAACAAAAGGTGCGATCAATGCATTTACACGGTCGATGTCACAGGCGCTCGTCAAAGACGGCATCCGCGTCAATGCCGTTGCACCGGGACCGATTTGGACGCCGCTGATCCCGTCCACATTTTCAGGTGAGGAAGTGGCGAAGTTCGGTACAAATACACCGATGGGCCGTCCAGGTCAGCCGGTGGATCATGTGGGCTGCTATGTGCTTTTAGCATCTGACGATTCTTCGTATATGACAGGGCAGACCCTCCACGTCAACGGCGGAGACTTTATCACGACATAAAAGGGGGAAGCTCGTGTGAAGGTGATAAAGGAAGACGTAATCGAATACTACGAGAAAGCGGGCATCGCGCTGAGCGACGATGATAAAGAAAACATCCAAATCATGGACTACGGTTTAAATAAGCTGAATAAGCTGGGACTTCAGCTGTTCGTCTATGTCAACACAGACCGCTACTGTGCCAAAGAGCTTGTATTATTCCCTGAACAAACATGCCCCGAACACCGGCATCCTCCCGTAGACGGGCAGGAAGGGAAAGAAGAGACATTCAGGTGCAGATACGGAAAAGTGTATTTGTATGTAGAAGGAGAAAAAACGGAAGTCCCGGCCGTTCTGCCGCCGCACGAGGATATCGAGCATTTCACCGTTTGGCACGAAATTCAGCTCACACCCGGCGAACAGTACACGATTCCGCCGGATACGAAACATTGGTTCAAAGCGGGGAGTGAAGGTGCTGTGGTTACGGAGTTTTCTTCAACAAGCACCGATGATCACGATGTGTTTACAGACCCGAGAATTTAGCGAATGGGAGCCAATCTCATTCGCTTTTTTCCGTCCGATCAAACACATCAAAGCCGATGAAGCGTTGTCCGTCATGATCGGCAAAATAAAATTGAACACCGTTCACACAAAGTGTTTTGACCGCTTCCTGTGACGTCGGTCGAAACCGATGAACGCGGGCGCCGTTTAGGAAAGCCGGTTCAAGTTTGTGTTTTCTGCCGGTCAGCGTTCCAAGCCGCGCTATTTCCGGAGCCGCCTTCCCCGGAAATTCGACACCGATCATCCGCTGATGGCGGTCAAAGTCTGCAGCCAAAGCCGTATTGCCGATATCATCGGTTGCTGCGGCAGACCCGGCACGGTTTTCCGTCAAAGCAATGTAGCCCATATCAGCCTCAGCATCAAACGATATGAAAATATTCACGTCAAAAACCTCCGCTCAATTGTTTAATATACAAGACATTGTGGAAAAGTAACAGTGGAGACGATACAAAGGAGGGAACTTAAAATGGATCAGCAGCAATTGAAGAACAAAGTGCTCGACATTCTCGATCATCATAAAATCGGTTCGCTTGCAACGGTCGAAAGCGGCAAACCTCATTCCCGCTACATGACCTTTTTCCACGACGGGCTGACGCTTTATACACCGACAAGCGATGAGACGCACAAGGCAGAAGAAATTGATAACAATCCGAACGTCCACGTGCTGTTGGGTTATAACGGCGAAGGATTAGGCGATGCATACCTTGAAATCACAGGTACGGCAAAGCTCAACCATTCAAAAGATTTAAAGGACAAAATCTGGGATGAAAAGCTTGAGCGCTGGTTTGACGGAAAGGACGATCCGAACTTGACCGTGCTTGAGATTGAGCCTTCGGAAATCAGACTGATGAATGAAGGTGAAAGCACCCCGGTCACGCTGGATCTGTAGCGCGCTGTGCTTAACAGTTTGTCATCAAGGACGAACTGTAGTATAATAAAAAACAGGAACACGCAAAAGAGCAAATAAATGGAAAGTAGACTTCTTTTTTCTTTCTTAGAAGATACTGATTTCTTCCTCTGACCCGCCCCTAACAGGATAGAGGGAAAAAAGACTTTTTGTTTCACAATTCACACTGGCGCGGCTTCGGAGCCGCAAGGACGAATGAGAGGTAGGGCTTTCGTTGTCTTGTATCAGAAATTCCATGGTGTTTACTTTCAACTCGGAACGATAGATGCTGATCTTTTACGAAATTCAAATGACCGCCTTTGGCAGCGGATAAATTATTTGCTCGAATAAATATGATAATTGAGACCGCTTCGGCTTTTGCCGGGGCGGTTTTTGATTTGCCGAAACGTTTGCGTTTTGAAAACAGTCTTACCTATAGACTGGAGGAAGAGAAATGGACTTTTTAACATCTAAGGTACTATTGATTTTTTGTTTTCTGTTGCTGATCCATTCCATCGAAACGCTCGCATACGCCGCTCGTCTGTCAGGCGCGAGAGTCGGATTTATCGCATCGGCGCTGTCATTATTTAATGTGATGGTCATCGTCTCAAGAATGTCAAATATGGTTCAGCAGCCTGTGACGGGGAAGCTTGTCGATGTTGCGGGTGCGGACGCACTTTCCCTCGTCGGCAGCCAATTTCGGTTTTTAATCTTTGGTTCAACCGTCGGTACAATTTTCGGAATGCTGCTTCTGCCGACGTTTGTCGCCGTATTTTCGAGAGCGATTGTTCACTTGGCAGGGGAAAACGGCTCCGTTTTGCAAGTGTTTCGCAAGGCGTTCTCAAAAAATATCTTCAAGCATGCCAAGCATTATGCGAGAAGACCGAGTCTGGAATATGTGAAAGACTTTCGGTTCTGCTACATACCGAAGCGGCTGTTTGTCTTGAACATGGCCATCACGGCGATTTATACAATCGGCGTTCTTGCCGCTCTTTATGCGGGCGTCCTCGTGCCCGAAAGGCATACGACCGCGGTGATGGCTTCCGGCCTTGTCAACGGGGTGGCGACGATGCTGCTGGCGCTGTTTGTCGATCCGAAGGTTTCGGTACTTGCAGATGACGTAGCAAAAGGGAGGCGGAGCTACACCTATTTGAAATGGGCTTCGATCACGATGGCAACATCGAGGGTGGCCGGGACGATTTTTGCCCAAGTTCTGTTTATCCCGGCTTCTTACTATATCGCATGGATGACGAAGTGGATGTAGTCGATTTTTGACGAAAAGATCAAAATTCGATCATTTTTCTTTCAAAATGAAACAAATGAAAACAAAAGATTATCTTTTTCGACACGATTAGACGGCTTGATCTTTCTTTTATTAATTGCCCGCTGTTTAATCCTGTGATAGTCTTATGTGTGGCGGTGATAAAAGTGGAGAGGGTTAGAGTAAGAGTAAGAAAACCGAAAAGAAAAAGGCGAAAAATCATAAAGCGCCTGTTTACCTTAATGTTGCTGGTTATCATAGCAGCAGCGGGTTATACCTACTTTGAATACAAAAAAGGCTTATCCGAATCTGACGGGGATTTTAAAGAAGACGGTCAGTTTGAATTTAACGGGGAAGGCTCTGATCTTGATGAAGTGAACATCCTCGTTCTAGGGATCGATTCAAGAGGGGAAGACCATTCAAGGTCTGACTCGATGATGGTGATCCATTATAATAAAAAGCAGAAACAGCCTAAATTGATTTCGATTATGAGGGACAGCTATGTCGACATACCGGGATATGACAAGCAAAAAGTCAATGCGGCTTATGCATACGGAGGCCCGGAACTCGTCAGAAAAACATTAAAAGAATCCTTTGATTTGGACATTAACTATTATGCCATCATCGATTTTAAAGGTTTTGCCAAAATCGTTGATGCGGTGGCGCCTGACGGCATCGAAGTCGACGTTCCGAAAAAAATGTCGTACGGAATCGGCATGACACTGCAGCCGGGAAAACAAATTCTTCACGGTGATAGGCTGCTGGGCTATGTCCGGTTCAGGCATGACAGAGAAAGCGATTTTGGACGGGTCAGAAGACAGCAGGAAATCTTTTCAGAGCTTCAAAAAGAAGCGATGAGCATCGGAAATATCGCCCAGCTTCCGAAGCTGTGGGGGCTCGTCGATCCGTATATTGAAACAAACATTCCGAACGGCGTCATCTTCTCCCTCGGCAAAGACTTTTTGCTCGGAAGCGTAAAAGAAACCAAAAGCTTCAGGCTCCCGGTTGACGGATCATTCACGAACAAAGACGATCCAACATACGGGGCGGTCCTCGATTTAGACCTTGAACAAAACAAGGAAGAGCTGAAACGCTTTTTAAATGAGTGATCAAAAAAACCGCCGGGTTTCCCGGCGGTTTTTACTGATCATATTTTTTTAGTCCCCGGTCATAAAGGAAATTGCCGAACGGAACAAATGCGGCCACAAGACCGGCAGCCGGCCATTTCACAGACCACCTCAGCACAAAAGTCGCATACAACAGAACAAACAAATACAAAATAAACAATCCGCCGTGAAGCGATCCGACAATCGTAACGGCCATCGGATAATCCGCCCAATATTTAAGCGGCATGGCGATAAACAGCAGGATTAAAAGCGACATGCCTTCAATAAAACCCATCAACCGAAGGCGGCCAATCGGCGTTTGCAGCATAGTATACCTCCTGTGGAGTGATAGTCTACCTTTATACTATAAACCAAAAGGGGACAAATATGACAGGTTTTTTCTCCGTTGGATTTATGCGTCTGCCGGAAGCTTCATTAAAGCGCCGAAATATTGCTGGGCAGTCGTAAAACAAATAAATGCGGTCAATTCCGTTATTTCTTCTTCTGAAAACACTTCTTTTAAAACATCAAACTGCCTGTCTGAAACGCGCTCCCTCTGCGCCAAAAAGACCTCTGCAAACCCCATTGCAAAGCTCGTTTTCTGCTGATTCGGGATCTCGGGTTTCCCCTTTGCCTTGCAATATTCGCATCCGTTTCCCTGAGCCAGCACGCGGCGCACCTGCTCCTTTAGTTCCTTTGATAAAAAGCCGTCTCCTGACAGCTCCTCAGCTAAAGCCGTCCAGTTTGACATCAGGCTTTCGGAGTGTCCGAGCAGCCGCTGAAACGGCGTCTCTCCTCTGTCTGAAAAATTGATTCTTGTCATATGATGATCACCTCTTCATAATCATATATAAGCAGAAGTGAAAAATGAATTTCGAACGAAAGAATTTTCATGATAATATTAAAATGATGAAATAGAATGAAGGGAATAAAGTTACATATGAAAATTGATGACCTCGATTTTAAAATCATAGCCGAATTAAAGAAAGACAGCCGTTTATCGATGCGGGAGCTGGGCAGGAAGATCAGCCTTTCCGCGCCGTCTGTGACCGAAAGGGTCAGGCGGCTCGAATCGTTCGGCGTCATTAAAAAATATACGCTGGACATCGATTACCAAAAGGTCGGCCTTCCCGTATCCTGCATCATTGAAGCAACGGTGAAAAACGGGGAATACGAAAGGTTTAAAGCATATATCGAACGCCTCCCGAATATTGAATTCTGCTACCGGATCGCGGGAGCCGCCTGCTATATGCTGAAAATCAATGCAGAGAGCCTGGCGCAGATCGAAGCATTTATCAATGAAACATCACCATATGCCCAAACCGTGACACACGTCATTTTTTCTGAAATTGAAATAAAGGAATCATGAACATTAGAGCTGCATCTGTATCATCTGTTATAATAAAAGGATGCATGAACAAGAAAGTGATGTGATGGACTTGTCTAAAACAGTCGTTTTAGCAGAAAAACCTTCAGTCGGCCGTGACTTGGCCCGCGTGCTGAAGTGTCATAAAAAAGGAAACGGATATCTTGAAGGCGACCGCTATATCGTGACATGGGCGCTCGGCCATCTGGTCACATTGGCGGACCCTGAAGGATACGGAAAGGAATTCCAGTCTTGGCGGCTTGAAGATCTGCCAATCATCCCCGAGCCTTTAAAGCTCGTCGTCATTAAAAAGACCGGAAAGCAGTTTCAGGCGGTTAAATCGCAGCTGATCAGAAAAGACGTCAAAGACATCGTCATAGCAACCGATGCCGGCCGGGAAGGCGAGCTTGTCGCCCGCTGGATTATCGAAAAAGCAAAGATTACGAAGCCATTGAAGCGCCTGTGGATTTCATCGGTCACAGACAAAGCGATTAAAGACGGATTTAAAAACTTAAAGAACGGCAAAGACTTTGAAAACCTTTACCATTCAGCCGTGGCTCGAGCTGAAGCCGATTGGATCGTCGGCATCAACGCGACGAGGGCGCTGACAACGAAATTCAACGCCCAGCTTTCCTGCGGACGCGTACAGACGCCGACATTGGCGATGATCGCGAAAAGAGAGGAAGATATCAAGAACTTTAAACCCGTCCCTTATTTCGGCTTGCGTGCAGCGGTTGACGGTATGACGCTGACGTGGCAGGACAAGAAAACGAAGCAGACCCGCACTTTCAACGCGTCTGTGACGTCACAGCTTGCAGGAGCGCTGCAAGGCAAACCGGCCGCTATCGTCGACTTGAAAAAAACGGCGAAAAAAAGCTTTGCCCCCGGACTTTATGATCTGACCGAGCTGCAGAGGGACGCCCATAAACGCTACGGATTTTCCGCAAAAGAAACGCTGTCCGTTTTGCAGAAGCTCTATGAGCAGCATAAGCTCGTCACCTATCCGCGGACGGACTCAAGATTTCTTTCTAATGACATCGTCCCTACGCTGAAAGACCGTTTGGAAGGCATGCAGGTGAAGCCTTATGCTCAGCATGTGACCCGGATCTTAAAGCATGGCGTTAAAGCCAATAAAAGCTTTGTTAACGATGCGAAAGTATCCGATCACCACGCGATTATTCCGACGGAAGAGCCGCTTGCGCTCGGTGCGTTAAGCGAAAAGGAAAGAAAGCTTTACGATTTGATCGCGAAGCGCTTTCTCGCCGTTTTAATGCCGCCGTTTGAATATGAAGAAACTAAAGTGTTTGCCGAAATCGGCGGAGAAACCTTTACGGCAAAAGGGAAAACCGTTCAGTCGCAAGGCTGGAAAGCGGTGTACGATTTCGCAGACGAAGATGATGACGAGGAAGAAAAGGATCAAACCCTTCCTAAACTCGCAAAAGGCGACACGCTGTCCGTCCGGTCTTTGACAGAGACGAAGGGTGAAACAAAACCGCCGGCGCGGTTTAATGAAGGAACATTACTGTCTGCGATGGAAAATCCGGCCGCATTTATGCAGGGAGAAGAAAAAAACCTTGTGAAAACTCTCGGAGAGACGGGCGGACTCGGGACGGTGGCAACACGCGCCGACATTATCGAAAAGCTGTTCAACACGTTCCTGATCGAGAAAAAAGGAAAAGATATCTATATCACCTCAAAAGGAAAACAGCTCCTTGAGCTTGTTCCGTCAGATTTAAAATCTCCTGCCCTCACCGCTGAATGGGAGCAGAAGCTGTCAGGCATTGCGAAAGGAAAACTGAAATCCTCCGCCTTTATCAAAGAAATGAAGGAGTACGCAAAGCAGACGATCAGAGAAATCAAAAGCAGCAATCAAACGTTTAAGCATGACAATATCACAGGGACCCATTGCCCTGACTGCGGAAAACTGATGCTGAAAGTAAACGGCAAACGCGGCACAATGCTCGTCTGCCAGGACAGGGAGTGCGGCCACCGCAAAACAGTCGCCAAACAGACGAACGCCCGCTGCCCGAACTGCCATAAGCGCATGGAACTGCGAGGACACGGAGAAGGCCAAACATTCGCCTGCGTCTGCGGCCACAGAGAAAAACTCTCCGTTTTCGAAAAGCGCAGGGCAAAAGACAAAAATTCAAAAGCATCAAAACGCGATGTACACTCCTACATGAAAAAGCAAAACAAAGATGAGCCAATCAACAACGCGCTCGCCGAACAGCTGAAGAAGCTGAAGCTTGATCAATAATCATCAAACAGCCTGCCGGAAACGGCAGGCTGTTTTAATGTGACCAAATATCACAAAACTAGTGAACTTGTCAGTGGAAAAGTCGCGAATCTACACGACATTTTCATACTTCTATTTGTCCCGGAAAGCTGTTCAAAGGAATCAGTTGTTTATAAAATTCAATTAACCGGGGGATTGGTTTGGCTGTGCTTTCCCTCCTTTGGTGCGATTGGACCTTCAAAGATACTAGTACAGAGATCTTGGTAATGGGCTATTTCAGATCCAAATACCTCTCGGGATTTACGCATCAGTTCGGTGAATACGGACTGATCCCTCACCGATTCATTCAACGATGCAACTGCTTCAGCCAGTGCAGCACGAGCCGTCGTTGCTTGGTGGTTCACGGATTGGACGTCCCAATACACATCCGGTGTTCCAGAACTAATCCGTGCCAGTAGCGCAAGCATAGTTGCATGCGGAGGGGGTGCAAGAGAACCAAGTTTTGCAATGTCAACATCTAATTCTGCGAGCGCCAATCCAAAGGTGAGTATCGCTGCATGAGTGAGTGCCTGCAAAGCCGCGGCCAATTGATCATGCTCCTCAGCTTCTAATAGCACCGGACGACCTTTCCAATCTAAAATCATCTGAATCAAATGACTTCCTTTAGGCCCATCGTTTTGAACGATGACAGCTACCGGTCTACCCACGATACTAAGGCTGGGAGCAAACATAGGGTTAAGACCTATGCTTTCGAAAGGCAAACCCAAAGCGTGTATTTTGTTAAATATGGGTGATTGTACAGAAAGAGTGTGCGCCAAGAGAGAATCAGGCTTCATTAACGCCCCGACAACTTTTACTGCTTGAAGAGCCGCGGTCTCTGGTAAAGCGAGCATCACCATGTCGGCCTTTTGGATCTTATCTTTGGCCTGTGGAGTCGGAACAGTGATGTCACATTTCATGAATTGTCGACGAACGGAAGGAGGATTCATATCGATAATACATACTTCAACACCCGATTCTTCAAGAAGGTCTGCAAACATCCCGCCAACGCCGCCGGCTCCTCCCGCAATCACACACTGCCTTATTTCCTGACTCATCTTGAACCTCCCACTGCAGAGACTTCCGCTGCTGCGATAGCTGAGACCATAGCTCGCGCTTTAACCTGAGTTTCTTTGAATTCCTCTTCTGGATCTGACAATGCTACGATCGCTCCTCCGACACCAAAAGTCGCCTTGTCATCGGTCACAACAACTGTGCGGATAACAATACTAAGATCCGCAGCTCCACTCAGTCCAAACCAGCCGAGGCTGCCCGAGTAGACACCGCGGGGGCCCTTCTCGAGTCGGTCTATGATTTCCATCGTCCGAATTTTCGGAGCACCGGTCATCGAACCGCCTGGAAAAGCAGCGCGGACGCAATCAACCGTTGATTTGTCCGGACGTATAGTGCCGCGAATCGTCGAGATCAACTGGTGAACTGGTGCATATGTTTCTACATCGAAAAGCTTAGGTACATGAACAGATCCTATTTCACAAACAGTGTTAAGGTCATTTCTGACTAAGTCAACGATCATTAAGTTCTCTGCGAGATCTTTTTCATCACTTAGCAACTCATTTCGTAATTGGTGATCTTCAGCAGAAGTCCTGCCTCTCATCCGGGTACCCTTGATCGGTTTGGACTCAACGATACGATCAGCACCGATTGAGAGGAACCGTTCCGGAGAGGCACTTAGTACTGCTGCATCCGCAAAGTTTAAAAATGCCCCATAGGGAACCGGACTGATTCTTCTCAGATGCGTATACGTAATCCAAGGATCTATAGGGGTATAAACAGTTGCGGAATTAGTCAAACATATCTCATAGGATTCACCATTGCGGATTTCTTCTAAGCAATTGTTGATCAGTTGAAGATAAGAAGGCCGGTTATGCCGAAACTCGATTGGGATATTGTGGTCTGGCACGGATGTAAGGACTGAATCCTTGTCCGAATCGTTTGCTGCAGCAGGAATGTCATTCAAGATTCGCTCTGCCGTATTTAGCCAGTTGAGTGCTTGCTTATCCTCATCCCCAGTCGAAAGACACAACAGATAGGCTTCCTGTTCAAGATGATCAAAAACAAGCATGCGGTCAACGAAAAGCAGGGCTGCATCAGGAATCTCAGATTGATACCGGCTGCTCCCGCAAGTTTCAGCTTTTAGCTCATAGCCAATGTAGCCCACATAGCCGAGATTGAAGTCAAAGGGAAGGCCTTCCGGAGTAGATGTTGCCCGACGGCGGATTTGCTCATCAAGATAATCATAAAATGACTGTTGAATGAACTCCGTCTCTTGACCCGAACGTTGTACTTTTACAACACCCTCTGCTACTCTATAGGTCAAATATTCAGCATTCTCTCCCGCACCATCGCCAAGATAGGAAAATCGTGACAAGCCTTCGATGACACTGCTGCTGTCAAGCCAGAATCCATGAGGTGCATCAGCAAATAGTGTCTGGTAACTTAACTGAGCGTCAGGAAATCCCAATAATTTTCGAAAATGAATCCGGTAGAAATCGCTTTTAGAATGGGAAGGCTCCTTTAATTTGGGAGACGGTCTGGATCGTTCAGTGCGCTTCGGAGTCAGGTCTCTAAAGTTGGCAAGCAACTCGTGCCCATAATGACTGCAGATTGACTCGGGGTGGAATTGCACACCCCAAATCGGCAGATTGCGGTGTCGAAGCCCCATAATCAACTCATCTTTTGTCCACGCAATTGCTTCCACATCATCACCCAGATCAGTAACGACAAGGGAGTGATAGCGTACGACAGAGAACTCAGGAGGAAGCCCGTCAAAGATATCAACCCCTGAATGGTGAATGACTGATGTTCGTCCATGCATAGGCTCAGAAGCGTGGTTCACCTTCCCGCCAAACAAATGAGCTATGCCTTGATGTCCAAGACAGACTCCGAGGACTGGCAGCTTAGCTTCTTGAATAATAGTTGCATTAATACCAAAGTCCTCAACCCGTTCCGGTCGACCGGGGCCTGGGGAGATCACGATGTTGTCAATCTCATCAATCGGCACTTGTGACCAGTCCACATCATTACGGACAACTATTGGCGGTCGGCCATTTACTTCGCCGATCAATTGATACAGGTTGTAAGTAAATGAATCATAGTTGTCAATTAGAAGTGTTTGTATCCCTGCCCCCATTAAACAATTCCTCCCTTTTTCTTTTTTGGCCGGCCAGGCTTGAAGAAATGTCCTGTCTCCGATTTTCTGAATGGTCAATTACGATATCCTCAACCCTGCACGTTTCAGAAATAATGAGCTCATAAAGGTTACGCAAAAACTCTTGACTTAAACCATTCTCGTCAGCGTATCGAGCTGCCCGTTCCTGGACAAAGTTAATTCGGTGCGGCTGCATCATCGGAATATTATACTCGCGTTTGTATAATCCAATCTTAATGCAGCATTCTAAACGATCTTTCAATGTATCCAACAGTTGTTCATCAATACGATCAAGTTTTACACGCAGGCCCTCAAGCCCCTTTTCTATTTCTGATAACATGTAAATGCCTCCAATTCTAAATTCTTTTGATAAAAGAGAGGGACTTTACCTTGACGATCCGCGTCTCTCCTTTTCACCCGAAACTTAGACTATGAAGTATACGGTTAATAAGATAAGAAGATTTGAGTGTTTCGACTATAGTTTCAGTGAAATTACCTTCAGATCGCAACAACCGAATCTCGAAGACAGATGGCTTCCACAGCACTTGAAACTGATAATCTGCAGCATTATGAATACCTAACGTGCCGAGGAGACTTAACAAGCGGATTGAAATTGTCGTGGTATCTGCATTAATAGAATAGACCAGCTTGTCCTTCTAAAATGGAGTAACCTTGATACAATGCCGCATGACAGGTGGATTCACATACGTACGAGCACTGCTGACCCAACAGATCAGGATGATTGGATAAACAATCCAGTATCAAATGCTAAAAATTTTACAAAAGCAGATTATAATAGTTGCCGCCACGACCACCCCTGTGTTTGACGAAGGATTTAACAATCTTAACTTTCATCGATGCTATGCAAATTCGGTTTATTTCTGTTAAATTATAACTCTGAACCTAAATTATAACAATTTAAATATTAAAAAAAGTTTCAACACTTGTGTGAATGAACTGCGCCGCAATTGCTCTAAAGGATGAAGACCAAATGAAAAGGCATGAGTGCCATACAATTCCGGACTCATGCCAGTCTAACCGCTTCATGACATTTTATTGTCTAACTTCGCTGGGGCATATCAAAATGAGCGGCAGCCTTTTAGTAGATTTGATCATGTATACATGGAGTGGTGCTTAGGATAGGTGCCGCCGGATTTACCGGGCATGGCTTCAAGTTCAGCAGTGTGGCGGAGAGATCTTTATGCGAGATGAGTACGGCTGGGAACACAAAGCATGAAACAGCCGCTGTCGTGGTTTCCTTCACTTTCGTCAGCATGCCGGATCACGTTTCCCGGCAGCGAAAAAGTGGTATGGAAGAAACAAAGGAGGACGTGATATGGCAAACAAAACCGCAGGAAAAGTAGCTGCAGAACTGCTGAAGGAATGGAATATTGATCATGTTTACGGCATGCCGGGGGACAGCGTCAACGAATTTATCGATGAATTGCGGCATGAAGAAAACAGCCTCCGCTTCATTCAAGTACGCCATGAAGAAACCGCTGCTCTCGCTGCCGCAGCTGATGCGAAGCTGACAGGCAAAATCGGCGTCTGCCTTTCGATAGCGGGCCCGGGTGCCGTTCATCTGCTGAACGGATTGTATGACGCGAAAGCTGACGGGGCGCCTGTGCTGGCGATTACAGGGCAGGTGTCTTCGAATGAAATCGGAAGAGATTACTTTCAGGAGATCGGTCTTGAACGAATGTTTGAGGATGTGGCTGTCTTTAATCAGCAGGTTCATTCGGCCGAAGCCCTGCCTGACCTTTTAAATCAGGCGATCCGTACCGCCTACAGCCAAAAAGGGGTCGCCGTACTGAGCGTATCCGATGATCTGTTTGCGGAAAAGATTAAGCGGAAGCCGGTTTATACGTCTGCGCTTTATATTGAAGGCGATCTTCAACCGAAGCAAAGCCAGCTGATGCAGTGTGCACAATTGATTAATCATGCGAAAAAGCCGGTGATTTTAGCCGGAAAGGGAATGAAATCGGCAAGAGATGAGCTGCTCGAGTTTGCCGATAAAGCGGCCGCACCGATCATCGTTACGCTCCCCGGGAAAGGAGTCGTACCCGATCGGCACCCGCACATGCTCGGGAATCTCGGACACATCGGTACAAAACCCGCATATGAAGCGATGGAGGAAAGCGATCTGTTGATCATGCTGGGGACTTCTTTTCCGTACCGCGATTATCTTCCGGAAGATGCGCCGGCTATTCAGCTTGATAACAACCCGGCGAAAATCGGCAAACGGTATCCTGTCACCGCCGGCCTTGTCTGCGATGCGAAAAAAGGGCTTATGGAACTGACGAAAACCATTGAACGGAAATCGAACCGCGCATTTTTGGAAAGCTGTATACAACATATGAGGAAGTGGCGCTATGAAATTGAAAAAGACGAACAGGTGGCGACAGAACCGCTCAAGCCTCAGCAGGTGATTGCAAGGCTTGAGGACGCAGTCGCCGATGATGCGGTCCTGTCTGTTGACGTCGGAAATGTGACGGTTTGGACGGCGCGCCATTTTAATATGACCAATCAGGATTTTCTGATTTCAAGCTGGCTTGGCACGATGGGATGCGGTCTTCCAGGCGCGATTTCCGCAAAGCTTTCCAATCCGGAGCGCCAAGCTGTAGCCGTGTGCGGAGACGGCGGCTTCAGCATGTCCATGCACGATTTTCCGACTGCTGTCAAATATGACCTGCCCATTGTTGTCGTGATTTTAAATAATCAGAACTTGGGAATGATTCAATATGAACAGCAGGAAAAAGGGCATGTTAATTATGCAACAGCGCTTGAAAACGTCGATTATGCCAAGTTTGCCGAGGCCTGCGGCGGGAAGGGCTTCAGCGTGACAAAGCACGAAGAGCTCATTCCGGCTTTGAAAAATGCCTTTCAATCACAAAAGCCGTCGATTATCGATGTGGCAATAGCAGATGAACCGCCGCTTCCGGGAAAAATATCTTATACACAAGCTGTCAACTACAGCAAATATATGATCAAAAAACTGGTTGAGAAAAAAGAGCTCGACTTGCCGCCGCTGAAAAAAAGTTTAAAAAGGATTTTTTAGTATGATGCCAAGGGAGATCGTCCCTTGGCTTTATCATGTTCAGATGTTAAAATTTGATGGATAGTATTGGGATATCCGCGTTTTTTCTTTTTGCATCAAAACCCGTCTCAACACAATAAAAAGAGAGGGGATTGAAACGTGGATTATTTTAAGAAAAGTACCTTCAGTACAGCTTTCATACTATCAGCCGGATTGCTGTTGATGTCAATCATTCCTCAGCACGCCTTCGCTCATGGTTTTGTCGAAAAACCAGGGAGCAGAGCGGCTCTGTGCAGTGAGGCTTACGGACTTCTCAATCTGAACTGCGGAAGCGTGATGTATGAGCCGCAAAGCCTGGAAGCGAAAAAAGGGTTTCCGCATGACGGCCCGGCAGACGGACAAATAGCATCCGCGGGCGGACTGTTCGGCGGGATTCTTGATCAGCAGTCGGAAAATCGCTGGTTTAAACATATCATGACCGGCGGAGAACACACCTTTACCTGGACATATACCGCCCCCCACAACACCAGCCAATGGCACTACTATATCACCAAAAAAGGCTGGGATCCTGACAAACCGCTAAAGCGTGCAGATTTCGAACGGATTGGAACCGTTCCGCATGATGGTTCCCCTGCATCCCGCCATTTATCTCACCAAATTTACATTCCAGAAGACCGCTCCGGGTATCATGTGATATTGGCCGTTTGGGATGTGGCTGATACTGAAAACGCTTTCTATCAGGTGATCGACGTTGATCTAGTGAACAAATAAAGCCCAGTCGTCTGAAAACCGATTTGTGAATCAGCGGGTTTTGGTGCAAACAGAGAAAATAAGTAATCAAAAACCCCGGCATGTTTTGGGAAAGCCGGGGTTTTTGGTATTCGTTATTTCTTTTTCTTCATGGCGGCAGCCATGAACGGCAGCAGGGTGCCGAACAGCATTGTGCCGCCGAAGAAATTCCCGAGGTAAGGCTGTCCGATCAGGTAACAGACGGCAAATACAGCCGCAGCAAGACCGATCATGATATAGCCTGGATAAAACCTTTTTTTAAAGCTTGTCCGCTGGGTCACCCGGAAAAATATCAGCCCGATGACGAGCGGGACAATCCATAGGTAAAACAGTATAAATACTTTCATAATCAAAACTCCATATTTTTTTATCTATCATACCAGATTGCAGTGTAAAATGCGTGTGACAAATCCCGGACTCATTTGCTGCGGGCGAGGTATTCCTCCTTCAGGAGCCCGTATACGAAATGGTCGGCGAAGTGGTCGTGGAGCCACTCGCATTGCCTGAGGCAGCCTTCTTTCGTGAAGCCGAGCCTTTCCGGAATAGCCTGGCTTTTTACGTTTTGAACAGCGGCTCTAATTTCAATTCTGTTTAAATCGTATTCGCTGAAAAGCGTGTCGATCAGCGCCCGGCAGGCATCAGTCATCAGCCCTTTTCCTTGAAAAGGCTCCCCCAGCCAATAGCCGATCGAAGTCGTACGGTTGATCCAATTGATATAATGGAGTCCGATGATTCCGGCAAAATGGCCTTGATGCCATATTCCCGCTTGAAACCCGTTGTTCGCAGCGGCCTGTTTCATGCATTCTTCGATAAAAGCTTCGGTATCCTCCAGCTGCTTTGTGCCGTCCACCCAAAACAGCCATTTCCGCAACACATCTTTAGACTGCTGGATCTGCATATAAACTGCTTTGGCATCTTTTGGTTCGAGCATTTTTAAATAAAGATCATCACGCACCATTAATTTAAACATCCAGAATCCCCCTTTTCTTCAGTATAATATAAAAAAGCCGACCAAGGTCGGCTTTAACCAGAAAATGTATCGTAAATCAAGAAAATATTAAGGGCGACGATTAAGGCGGCGATCAGCCAGGAGACGGCTGTTATCCACTTCGCATTTTTCAGGCTCCCCATAATGCGTTTATTGCTCGTAAATAAGATAAGCGGGATAAGGGCAAAGGCGATCCCGAATGACAGGACGACCTGGCTCAAGACAAGAGCGGTTGTCGGATTTACCCCTGAAGCAATAATAGCGATAGGCGGCAACATCGTAATGAACCGTCTTAAATAAAGCGGAATCCTGAAATTAATGAAGCCCTGCATGATAATATCTCCTGAAAGCGTTCCGACAGACGAACTTGATAAACCGGCGATTAACAGGCCGACGCCGAACAGTACGGCGGAAAGCGGACTGACCATGCTGCTGAAGTGGCTGAAGGCCACATCAAGGTCTTCGACAAAAATGCCGTTCTTATAAAACAGTGCAGCGGCGACGATCAGCATGCTCGCATTGATTGCTCCGGCAATCAGCATGGCGATTAAAATGTCGATGAACTCAAACCGGAATATCTTCTTCTTTTCCGCTTCCGTTTTTCCGATCACTCTCCGCTGGGTGAGAGCGGAATGGAGATAGATGGCATGCGGCATCACGGTCGCTCCCAAGATTCCCGCCGCCAGCAGGATGCTGTCTGCACCATCGAAGCGGGGAACAAACATGCCCTCCAAAACCGAACCGATATCAGGTTTTGCAAAAAAGGTTTGAAAGGCAAAAGCGATCACGACGATGAACAGCATTCCTGTTATCGCCGCTTCTAGCGGCCTGACGCCGCGCCTTTGCAGTTCCAAAATCGCGAAAGATCCGGCGGCTGCAATAATCGATGCTTCAAGCATCGGTATGCCGAACAGCAAGTAGAGACCGAGAGCAGCTCCGATAAATTCAGCCAAGTCGGTCGCGATCACGACAAGCTCTCCCTGAATCCACAAGCCGATGGAGACCGGTTTAGGGAATTCTTCCCTGGCGACTTCGGGCAGATTTTTACCCGTTGCAATTCCGAGCTTGGCAGACAGCGACTGAATCAGCAAAGCCATAATATTTGAAAAAAGAATCACCCATAAAAGCAAGTAGCCGTATTTCGAACCAGCCGCGATATTTGTGGCGAAATTGCCGGGATCAATATAAGCTATAGCCGCGATAAACGCCGGACCCAAAAAAGGGAGCAGCCTTTTGAAGCCTTTGCTTTTTCCGTCCAGTGCATCTTGAGCTTCTTTTGATATTTGCGAGTGTTTGGACAAATCGTGACTGACCATTTGATTCACCTAGATTCTCAGTTGTTTTTCCTTGTACATAAAAGTTTCCTTAGTGCAAAAATTATATCATCATCATATGCCCACGATGATCAATTGTCAACCATAAGATGTTATAGTATATGCGCGAACGGTTTCGCCCAAACAAAAAACCAGCACCGCTTTTGGGCGATGCTGGCCGGATATTATGCCTGAGAACCCATTCTCCCGCGGAAGATTAGGTTTAAAATGAAGACGAGAATTGCGGCTCCGATTATCGCCGGAAAGATGGCGAATCCCGCAATATCAGGCCCCCACGTTCCAAGCAGCCCGTGGCCGATCCAGGCTCCGATAAAGCCGACAACCATGGAGCCGATAATACCTCCTGGTGCACCGTGGCCTCCGATTGCGCCTCCTATTAAACCGATGACAATGGCTACGATTAAAGAAACGAGAAATCCTAACATTGTCTTTCCACCTCTTTCAATTGATTTATATTACATGTTTAGCCCGTCTCGGGCGTCTATAAACGCTTGAAAGCATATTGAGAAAGACGGATGGCTAATCCTCGAGAAGCGAAGCGCCTGCGATGCCCGGGTGTGTCATTTCATACGGGTCCAGAATGAGATCCAATTCTTCCTCTGTCAAAACATCATGGAGCAAACACAGCTCGCGCACGGATTGTCCTGTGGCGATCGCTTCTTTTGCAATTCGTGCGGCAGCTTCATAGCCGAGGTGCGGATTGACGGCCGTAATCGTTCCTACGCTTTTTTCGACGAATTCTTTCAGCCTGATCTCATTCGCTTCAATCCCGGTGATGCAGTAATCGGTAAATACGCGAAATCCGTTGTTCATGATTTTAATCGACTGCAGCAAATTAAAGACGAGTACGGGCTCCATCACGTTTAACTCAAGCTGCCCCGCCTCTGATGCAAGGCAGATGGTATGATCGTTGCCGATCACCTGAAATGCGATCTGGTTCATCAGTTCAGGCATCACCGGATTCACCTTGCCGGGCATGATGGAGGAGCCGGGCTGGCGGGGGGGCAGCCGGATCTCGGCAAGCCCTGCCCTCGGGCCTGACGCCATTAAACGCAAATCGTTGGCGATTTTGGACATGTTCATCATGCCGACTTTCAATGCAGCCGATACTTCTGTGTAGGCATCCGTGTTTTGTGTGGCATCGACAAGATGGTCAGCGCCTTTCAGCTGATAGCCGCTGATATCTGATAGGTGTTCGACAACGCTTTGAATATATCTCGGATCAGCGTTTAAACCTGTGCCGACTGCGGTTGCTCCCATATTGACTTCATAGAGATGATGCTGAGACTGCTTGATCCGCTGAATATCGCGTTCGATGACCCGGGAATAGGCTTCGAATTCCTGACCGAGCCTGATCGGAACGGCATCCTGAAGATGAGTGCGGCCCATTTTGATAACGGAATCGAACTCCTCCGCTTTTTGGCGGAAGGCATCCAGCATATGTTCCATCGTCGATATAAGCTGTCTTAAGTGATTCAATGTGGCCAGATGAATGGCTGTCGGAAACACATCATTCGTTGATTGGGCCATATTGACATGTGTGTTCGGGCTTAAATGGAAGTAATCACCTTTTTCTTTTCCTAAAAGCTCCAAACCTCTGTTTGCGATAACTTCATTTGTATTCATATTCATTGAAGTGCCGGCGCCGCCTTGAATGGGGTCGACAATAAAATGATCGTGCCAGAGCCCTTCCGCTATTTCGCCGGCCGCTTTTACAATGACTTCGCCGAGCTCTTTATATAAACGTTTAATATCCATATTGGCGAGAGCCGCCGCTTTTTTGACCATTGCCAAAGCTTTAATCAGCTCTTCATCAATCCGGTAGCCTGTAATCGGAAAGTTCTCCACGGCCCTCATGGTTTGTACGCCGTAATAGGCGTCAGCCGGAACTTCTTTTTCGCCTAGAAAATCCTTTTCGATCCTGGTTGCTTTCGTATCCATGGCAAAACCTCCGTAGGTTGTTTCTTATGATGTATTGTGCCTCGATCGGCCGTGTTTTAATTTGCTTTTAAAAAAAGGAAAATCGTCTTCTGATTGGGGCTGTCAAGTAATAAAGAGCCTGTTTTCTCTAATAATATACGCTCATTTGCATGGCAAAAAAATTTAAAGGAAAGATATGCAGAAACAGACAAATGGTTATATAGTTATGTTTATGTATTATTAACTTAATTAAATTTCTTTACTTCATTTGTCTTTTTGTAGTAAATTTCCTTATATAAATTTTCGTATGAGAAAGGAAGAGCTGTGATGGGACATGTACTGATGATCAATTTCCCGGGGGAGGGGCACATCAATCCCTCTCTTGGCGTCACAAAGGAGCTGCAAAGACGAGGAGAAAGCATCGTCTATTATGCAGTTGAGGAATACGCTGAAAAAATTAAAAAAACAGGGGCGGAAGTCCGTTTATACCCGGATCTCAGAGAGGCTTTATCACCCGGGAAAGAAAGAGAAAAGATGGACTTTGCCGAGTTGGTATACAATATGTCAGGTAAAGTCGATGAGATCGTTCAGCTCATCTGCCAGGAAGTCAGGGACGAGTCTTATGATTATGTGATATATGACCATCACTTTTTGGCGGGGAAAATCATTGCTGAAATGCTTGGGCTGCCGAGCGTTTCGTTATGTACGACATTTGCAATGGACGAGACGTTCGCAAAAACGTTTACCCTGCAAGGCGACCTTGAAAGCTCGCCGTATTTTGAAAAATTGAAGCAATCCCTTGGCGAATTAAGTGAGCGGTACCCCGTCAGTCTCGACAAGCCGTTTGACGTATTTTCCTGTCCGGGGGACATTACGATTGTCTTTACCTCCAGGGAGTTTCAGCCTCATGCCGAGCGATTTGGAAATGACTATTTGTTTGTCGGGCCGTCGATTACGAGCAGACAGGATCCAGGCAGCTTCCCGTTCACTGAGCTGGAGGGGGAAACCGTCATCGTGATCTCGATGGGCACGATCTTTAATCAGCAAAAAGAGCTGTATCATATGTGTATCGAAGCGTTGAAAGACTTTGACGGCAAGGTGGTTATGGCTGTTGGGAAATCAACGGACCCCGCGGATCTCGGCACCATACCGGATCATTTTATCGTGAGGCCGTATATCCCGCAATTGGAGGTTTTGAAAAAAGCCGATGTATTTGTCACCCACGGCGGCATGAACAGTACAAATGAAGGCCTGTATTTTGATACGCCGCTCATCGTCATTCCGATGGGTGCTGACCAGTTTTTCGTCGCAGCTCAGGTGGAACGGACAGGGGCCGGGATCAAGCTTGATAAAAATGAACTTTCTCCGGCTGTTTTACAAAAAACGATTAAAGATATGCTTGAAAACCGCTCCTATAAAGACGGAGCCGCCAAAATCGGCCGCTCGCTCCGCGATGCCGGCGGCTATCAAAAAGCAGCTGATGCTGTATTGGAGTTGGCGGGGAAAAAAGTAAGACGCTCCAAAAACGGAGCGCCCCGTTAATTCATCCTGATCTTCCGCTCCACACTGCCGTCTTTTTTATGGACGATGACGGCAGTGCCTTTGTTTTCGGCGATTTCTTTCGCCCGTTCGACGGCTTCTGCTTTTGTATCCTTTACTTCGCTGGCCCGCTTGGCGTCTTCGGCTTTGACTGCCCAGCCTTTTTCGTGTTTAATGACATGCTCGCACTTTTCCGCAAGCTCCGGCCTGCTGCTCGAACCGCTGTCACCGCGTACCGTTTCATCAGCTTCCTCCGCATAGGATTTGAGTTCGCTTTTGCTCCTGTTATCCGCCCATTCCTTCGCCTGACTCGTCGCGATCGGAATCGCCCGGCTTTCGTCGTATCCTTCGTCTACCATTGCATTCGCAATTTCAATGGCTTTCTTTTTTACCGGTTTGTCCAAATGCTTCAATGAAGCGGGATAGTCTTCCATTGACCATGGCATTTGATCATTCCTCCTTTTACATAAAGGTTTACCCTCCGGCTGCCGATTAAAAAACACGGATTCATAAAGTGAATCATTGTATACTATAAAAAAACACGATTGAGAGGGCGAACCTTCTGTGCGCAACGATAAAACAGATTTGGAAAACGAACTGAAAAAAATTGAAAAATGGGAAAAAGAGCAGCAGAAAGCGTGGTTTTGGGAAAGGATCGGGCGGCTGCCGTTCAAGGTTCTGGACAAGCTTACACCGGCATTCATTCAAGATAAAATCGGTCTCTTGCTCGACGAAATCGGCGGCTTTATTCAAAACGGCGGCCAATATTTGACGTCCGAAAAACATCTGATCCGCCAGTTTCAAAAAAAGCTGCCGGATGAAACGATCGAAACGGTCGAAGATATTCAAAGGGCTCCTTTGGAAGTGATGGATCAAATGTGTGAAAACCTCGGAAAAAACAGGGCGAATACCGCGGCTGTCCAAGGAGCGACAACAGGTGTCGGCGGCTTATTCACGCTTGCCGTCGATATTCCCGCCATCCTCGGCCTTTCATTGAAGACATTACAGGACATCGCGGTGTCTTACGGCTACGATCCTAAAGAAAAAACGGAGCGGATGTTCATTATTAAATGCCTGCAGCTCAGCGCCGCTGATATTGTCGGGAAAAGGGCGATCATTCAGGAACTCAGCCGATACCATCTACAGTCAGGCTCACGGGAAAATATGATTTCGCAAATTCAAGGCTGGCGGGAGGTTGTTTATACATACCGCGATTCTTTCGGATGGAAAAAGCTGTTTCAAATGGTGCCCGTCGCAGGCATCCTCTTTGGCGCAATCTCAAACCGTTCAATGGTGAACGGCGTTGCCGAAACAGGGATGATGATGTATAAAAAACGGAGGATCATGGAAAGGCTTGCGGAGCTGGACGCCGCAGAAACAGAGTGATAAAAAGGCTGCCGTTTCGATAATGGCAGCCTTTTTCATAGAGTTACGCTTTTTCCGTAAAGCGAGGCAGTCTGAAGATAATCGCGCATATGCCGCAGACGCCGATCAAAATCGGATAAAAAGAATAAGGAAGAATGCTGACAGGCGATATTTTCGCGATTTGTGCAGCTGACAGCATTTGCGCGCCGTAAGGAATCAATCCTTGTACCACACAGGAAAAGATATCGAGGATGCTCGCCGATTTCCTATTGTCGATTCCGTACCGGTCGGATAAATCTTTTGCCAGCGGCCCCGCTGTAATAATGGCAATCGTATTGTTGGCGGTCGCCAGGTTTGCCGCGCTGACAAGGCCGGCAATGCCCGCTTCCGCTCCTTTTTTTGAACGGATTCTCCGCGATACAAATTGAAGGAGAAATGCGATCCCGCCGTTTCGCTTCATCATTTCCGCCATTCCGCCAATCAGAAGCGATAAAATGATCAGTTCGGACATCCCGCCGATGCCTTCGGTGATCGCGGTTAAATACGTATGAAGCGTCAGGCTGCCGTCGGAAATACCGATTACTCCGGCTAACACGATGCCGCCGAAAATAACGGCCATAACATTAAATCCGAGAAGGGCGAATATCAGAACACCGAGATACGGCAGCACCTTTACCCAGCTGTAAGTCCCGGCTTGTGCGGCAGGATGCCCTCCGGCTGAAAACACCATCAGCAGGATGACCGTGGCAACCGCGGCAGGCAGGACGATCAGGAAATTCGTTTTAAACTTGTCCGACATTTTCGTCTTTTGTGTGCGGACAGCGGCAATGGTCGTATCGGAAATAAATGATAAGTTATCACCGAACATCGCGCCCCCCACAACCGCAGCAACCGAATAGGCCGCCGGAACGCCGATTTCGGCGCTGATCCCTGCTGCGATCGGAGCGAGCGCAGCAATCGTTCCGGTTGACGTGCCCATCGACACAGAGATAAACGCAGCGATGATAAATAAACCGGCAACCATAAACTGCCCCGGTACAAACGAAAGCGCAAGATTAACGGTTGATTCAACGGCCCCCATCGCCTTTGCGGCTGATGAAAACGCGCCGGCCAAAATAAAGATCATCACCATGATCATAATATCGGGGTGTCCGGCGCCTTTCGCAAACCACTCCGTCTTTTGGCTGAGCTTCTCCTTACGGTTCATCGCCAGTGAGACAACCGATGCCGCAAGCGCCGCGGCCACGATTGGCAGGCTGTAAAAATCGCCTGTGATCAAGCCTGATCCAACGAATAAACAAACAAATAAAAACAGCGGCAAAAGCCCTGAAGCTTTTCCGTTTTGATTTTGCATGATGTACACCTCTTCTATAGGTTCAAACCGTTTTTTCACCAATATCCAACACTTTAAAAGGCGAACGCTCAAAAGTCAAATGGTAAAATAAGTTCGGGAGAAAATCAAATGAAAGAGGAGTGAAGCTGATGGATCGCAAAACGAGTCTTCTTGAATTGACAAAGAAAGTCACAGAAAAGCACGCCAATTTTTCCGTTTCGGAAGTGAACGACCATTGTATGCGAATTGCTGTTTTGGAGGGCGAATACGTATGGCATTTCCATCCCGGCTCAGATGAGCTGTTTATTGTTTTGGAAGGAGAGCTGTTGATCGACTTTCAGGACCGTCCCACAGAAGTCCTGAAAGCGAACGATTCCCTGCTGATTCCGAAAGGCGTCATTCACCGGACGCGCGCTGATGTAAGGTCGGTTAACCTTTGTATAGAAAAAACTAATGCGGAAACCGTCCCGTTCGCGGAAGGGAATGTGCTGAAGCTGATACGGTGCAAACCAGCCGGACAACAGCTTCATGCATTCAGCGAGGCGCAGGCCAAATGGGCTCCGCTGCAAAACGTCAGCGGATTCATCAGACAGTGGGGCGGATGGATGGAAACAGAAAACGGGCCGGAAGCCCTTGTCCTCGTGCTTTGGAAATCAAAGCGCGATTATTTGAACTTTATGGCCGATCATCATGATGCAATATATGAAAGAACGAATCAGAAAGGTACGTTCGAATCCATCAACATTACCCTGTTTGAAGAGCCTGCCGAGATATCTAAGACGCTGCAGAACAATACGCCGGCTCCGGTACCGGAATGGACGGTAAAAGGCAGCGGATGATTGCATGATTCCCGGACTCTTTCGTGAATGTGCTATTTGTGTTTACTCTTTTTGAAATGTGGAATGTAAAAACCATAACACTTCAAAAGGAGGAATCGAAAATGGCAAACAATAATGACAACAACAAAATGAGCAGGGAAGAAGCAGGCAGAAAAGGCGGAGAAAAAACAAGCCAAAACCATGATAAAGAATTCTACCAAGAGATCGGTCAAAAAGGCGGAGAAGCCACAAGCAAAAATCATGACAAAGAATTCTACCAGGAAATCGGCGAAAAAGGCGGGGAAGCCACAAGCCGTAATCATGACAAAGAATTCTACCAGGAAATCGGTGAAAAAGGCGGAGAAGCCACAAGCCGAAACCATGATAAAGAATTCTACCAGGAAATCGGTGAAAAGGGCGGAGAAGCCACAAGCAAAAACCATGACAAAGAATTCTACCAGGAGATCGGTCAAAAAGGCGGAGAAGCCACAAGCCGAAACCATGACAAGGAGTTCTATCAAGAAAACGGTGAAAAAGGCGGACGCCAAAGAAGAAGCGGTTAATGTACGGTGAAGAGAGGGGCTGAACATCAGCCCCTCCTTTTTTATGGAAGATGCCTGCCGCTGCCGCACGAGCGCTCATATTAAAATATTATTAATTATTGATCTTCTGAAGAGATTTCCGGTCTGTTTTGTTATATAATTTACAGATGATGCATCAAATTGTAATTATAAAAGTTTGAATGCTAAAAGTTAAGGACTAAAGTACTGGTGGGAGTGTACCGAATGGCAGCGTTGATTAAATTTTTTCAGCATCCTGGGGTCAGGCGTTTTTCAGTTTTTGTTGTATTGGCGGGAGTTTTATATCTGTTCCGCAGCATGATGAATCTCATATTGCTCACATTTATCTTTACGTTTTTGATGAACCGTCTGGAAAATGTGATCCGCGGTTTTTTAAACCGCTTTATTAAAGTCAGCCAGAGACTGATTATTTCCTGTTTGTATGCGGCTCTTGCCATCGCGCTTTCGATCGGCGGTGTGGTCTATTACCCCGTGATCGTCACCCAGATTCAGCAGCTGATCAAACAAGGAAAGTATATTGCTTCTCACCCTGACAGCATTCCTTTTCTCGATATGATCACCGGTATGTTCGGCGATATCAATTTGACATCCTATTTGGAAAAAGGTCTTAACTTTATCTATACATATATCACAGATATTAGCGCGTTTGGCCTGCAGGTGGTTATGTCATTGGTTCTCAGCATGTTCTTATTGATCGAAAAAGACAAGGTCTTGAGCTTAATGGATAAATTTAAGACGAGCAAAATAGCTATTTTCTACGAGGAAATTGCTTACTTTGGTAAAAAATTCACGAGAACGTTCGGAAAGGTGCTTGAGGCTCAGTTTATTATCGCCTCCATCAATTGCGCATTGACGACCATTGCCCTCGCGATTATGGGTTTTCCTCAGCTATTCGGCCTTGCCGTCATGGTGTTTTTCCTCGGGCTGGTTCCGGTCGCAGGTGTTGTGCTCTCCCTTATTCCGTTAAGCATTATCGCCTACAGTATCGGCGGAATCGCTTATATCGTATCACTGGTATTGGTTATCATGATCGTCCATGCGATAGAGGCCTATTTCCTCAATCCGAAACTGATGTCCGCCAAGACGGAGCTGCCGATTTTCTTCACGTTTATCGTGCTGATTTTTTCTGAACATTTCATAGGGATTTGGGGTTTAATTATCGGTATTCCGATATTTGTTTTCCTGCTTGATATCCTTGATGTCACAAGTCAAGAGAAAAGCCGAACAGCGGGCACCCGAAAATAGCATATATTTGTAAATCGGAAAATTTGGTTTACATATTTCGAATTTTCAGGTATAACTGTTATATAACGAAATAGCGCCACACGTTTAATCCTTTAGTAGGAGTGGGGGACCCGATCATTTGGGGTGAATTTTTCTGTTCCCGTGCGAACTGAAAGACGGACATCTCTTCGTCCGAACCCGTCAGCTAACCTCATCAACGTGAAGAGAGTCATGTGGAACCAATTTTAATGGTAAAAGCCCATGGGAGATCTCTCATGGGCTTTTTTTGGAAAGGGGAGATATGTTATATGAAGTTAGCAACAAAAATTATTATCGCTCTATTACTCGGTGCAGCCGTCGGTATTATACTGAACGTCACTTCGCCGGATGTATTTAGCAAGCTTAATACATTTTTATTCGGGCCGCTCGGCACGATCTTCCTCAACTTAATTAAAATGCTCGTTGTACCGATTGTTTTCTTTTCTCTCACTTTAGGGGTAGCAGGACTTGGAGATCCAAAGAAACTGGGCAGAATCGGTGCCAAAACGATTTCTTTCTTTTTAGTTACAACGGCAATTGCCATTATTATCGGACTTATTTTAGCGTTGGTCATCAAACCGGGAACCATCGGAACGTATGATACAAGCGCAGCGGAATATTCAGCACAGAAAGCGCCAAGCATTGCCGAAACGCTTTTGAATATCATTCCGACAAACCCGGTTCAGGCAATGGCTGAAGGAAATATGCTGCAAATCATTGCTTTCTCCATTTTGGTCGGTCTCGGAATTACGATGCTCGGCAAAAAAGCGGACGCTCTTCTCAAAGTGGTTGAACAAGGTAACGATCTAATGATGTATCTCGTCAATCTCGTCATGAAGTTCGCACCGTACGGTACGTTCGGCTTGATTGCCGGGGCAATCGGAAGTCAAGGCTGGGACGCCATTAAAGCAATGGGGCTTTATATGATCGTCGTCATTCTGGCGCTGTTCATCCACACCATCGTCACATACGGCTCAGCGATTGCGTTTTTGGCAAAGCGGAACCCGCTCACATTCTTTAAAGATTTTTCAGAGGTTATGCTTGTTGCCTTCAGTACGTCAAGCAGCAACGCGACGCTTCCGGTTTCGATGGATGTCGCTCAAAGAAAGCTGAAAGTGCCAGAGCCGATCTCAAGCTTTGTTCAGCCGCTTGGAGCTACGATCAACATGGATGGCACGGCAATTATGCAAGGGGTAGCGACGGTCTTTATCGCTCAGGTGTACGGCAATGACCTGTCACTGACACAGCTGTTGATGGTTGTTCTCACCGCAGTGCTTGCCAGCATTGGAACAGCGGGTGTTCCGGGTGTCGGACTGATTATGCTCGCCATGGTTCTTCAAACAGTTGGCCTTCCAGTTGAAGGAATTGCGCTAATATTGGGAATTGACCGACTTCTGGACATGATTCGTACGGCTGTCAATACAACAGGTGATGCAGCATGCGCAGTCATCGTCACCGAAACGGAAAAGAAACACGGCAAAATCGAAGCCCCTCATAGTGAAGTGTCCGTGTAACTCAAAAATGATATAATCAAACAGTGCCTTTTCGGCACTGTTTATTTTTTTGGGAAAGAGGAGGGGGCTATGACAAAGCAGCCTGTTTTACATATAGAAAATGTTGATAAAATCATAGACGGCAAAACGATATTGAAGGATATCCGCTTAACGGCGGATGAAGGGGAGATCATCGGCCTGCTTGGACCGAACGGATCAGGAAAAACGACCCTCATCAAATTGATTACCGGGTTAATTAAAATGAAGAGCGGATCAATTGTCATAAACGGCTTTCCGATTGACCGCCAATTTGAAAAAGCGATCCGGTCGGTCGGAGCCATCGTTGAAAATCCAGAATTTTATCCGTATCTGACAGGCTATGAAAATCTGAAACACTATGCAAATATGCACGCTGGAATCGGTCGGGATAGACTGGCGGAAGTGATCAGCAGGGTCGGGCTAGAAGATGCCGCAGAAGACAAGGTCAAAACATACTCGCTCGGAATGAAACAGCGCCTCGGTATTGCCCAGGCGATTCTTCACCGGCCGAAGCTGCTGATTTTGGACGAGCCGACAAACGGATTGGACCCGGCGGGAATGAAAGATTTCCGCGAACACTTGCGTGAGCTTGCCGAAGAAGAAGGAACGGCGATCCTGTTTGCGACCCACTTGCTGAAGGAAGTGGAAGATTTGTGCGATCGGGTCGTCATTCTTCAACAAGGGAAAATCAAATCAACCGTCGTCCTCAATGATGCGGATGAAAAGCAGGAAAAGGCGATGCTGGAGGTACAGCCCTATGACAAAGCGCTTCAGTGGCTGAAAGACCAGGGATACGAAGCCCGCGCCGAAAAAGGTCTCCTCGCCGTAAAGGTGGCGAAAGCGCAAATTCCTGCTTTAAATCAACAGCTTGTCGCCAATGAGATTGACGTCTATTCGATCGCTCCGTTTAAGCAGTCTCTCGAGGATGAATATATGGCGCGGACGAATGGAACGGAAGAGAGGAATACTGATGTTTAAACTGATTCAAAACGAGCATGTTAAATTGCTGAAGCGAAAAGTAACATTTGTATCGCTGGCGCTGATCGCAGTCTTTCAATTTCTCCTCGCGCTCATAACGAAAAGAATCCTGATGAGCGCCGGGACAGAGGATCATTTTATCGGCTATTTTTCATTCACCCCAAACCTGAATATCCTCTTGCAGGGGCTTTCGATTGTGGTGGCGGCTTCAATTATATCTTTTGAATATGATAAAAAGACGATTAAATTTTTGCTGATCCGCCCTGTCAGAAGAGAAAAAATTCTTGTTTCAAAATACGTGACGAGCGTGCTCGCAAGCATTTGGCTCTTTATCATTTACTACGGATTTTCTTTATTGTTCGGTCTGCTCTTTTTCGGCGTGAAGCTCGACGAAAAAGCGGAGCCGCTCTTTATCAATACGGTGACAATGATCGGTACGCAGTGGTTTGAAGTATGGATGATGGTTTCCTTTGCGTTTTTATGCTCTGCATTGTTTAAAAGCAGCGCGCTCAGCATCATGGTGTCGATCGTCGTGTTGTACGGCGCCAAAATGCTTGTGACGATCATGTCTTATTTGGAAAAACCGCTCGGTAAATTTTTGTTGTTCGCTAATACTGATTTAACGCAATACGCCGGTGAGGCCAAGCCGCTTTTTAGCGGGATGACGCCTTTGTTTTCACTCGTCATCGTCTTTCTCCATCTCGTGTTTTTTCTCGGAACGGCGTGGTGGGCCTTTTGTAAACGCGATATGAAAGTATAAAATATTTTGTCTAAAGTGTGACAAAAGGAATGACATTTTTGTGAAATATGTCGTAATTACCGTGTGAATTTCCTATCCTAAATTATAATTTTAGGATAAGGGAATGGGGGATGAGACATCCATGAAAAAATTTATTACGGCATTGCCGATTGTATTGCTGTTGTCATTTTCATTTGTTTCTTTTGCCTTTAATTTCGATCATCTTGTCTATTTTAGACTTGCGCTCGGGCTCTTTTCGCTCGCAGGTTTGTTTCTGTTATATAAATTGAAAAACGGCGTCCGCTTCTTTATGGCGTATCTTTATGGAAGCTGGGTCGTGCTGGCCGGAATCGCCGCATATGAAGAACCGCTTTTTTCCGATTTCTTCTTCGGCGGTCTCACGATCACGATGGGCTACTTAACCTACATGCTGATTTATCTCGGTATGAAGGTTGACCGTCGCGGCGGTCAAGCCGTTTAGTCAAAAGCGCACCTCGCTGAAGGTGCGCTTTTTTGTTTTGCCAAGGGTATCATTTGCACAACAAGCCGTGAACGAACTATAATACTTATTAAATCTATCGGAATTTGGTCAGGAGGATGCCGGTGTGTGTTCAATATTTGTGAAAACGGAAAGGCAGCAGGAATGGCTCGGTAAAATCGGGAAACTGGCGGATGAATTTGAGAAAACAGCAGCGTATTATGACGAACATGCCCAATTTCCCGCAGAACATATTCAAAAGCTGCGGGATTCAGGCTACACAGCGCTGACGGTCGGAAAAGAATACGGGGGAGAAGGCATTTCACTCTACGATATGCTTTTGTTTCAGGAACGGCTTGCCAAAGGAGACGGACCGACAGCTCTCAGCATCGGCTGGCACTTGAGCGTGATGGGAGAACTGGCGGAAGGAAACAGCTGGGACCGGCATGTGTTTTCATCGATTTCACAGGAAGCATTAAAGGGCGCGCTGATCAACAGAGCTGCAAGTGAAGCGCAGACGGGAAGCCCGACAAGAGGAGGACGTCCCGGAACCCATGCGGTTAAAAAGAATGGCGGATGGATTGTAAACGGACGTAAAACATTTACAACGATGTCTCCGGTTCTCGACTACTTTCTTGTCACCGCTTGGATTGAAGAGAAGCAAACGATTGGCGTTTTCTTGATCCATAAAGATGCGGAAGGCTTGGCAATAGAAGAAACGTGGGATATGGCGGCGATGAGGGGTACGGGAAGCCACGATTTGGTGCTGACCGATGTCCGTCTCGACGAATCCATGCTTGTCGAGCTGTTGGCGGGTAAAAGAACGGATAAAGTCAACGGCTGGCTGCTTCATATACCGGCTGTTTATCTAGGTATCGCGCAAGCAGCGAGAGATTATGCCGTCCAATTTGCAAAAGACTATCAGCCGAACAGTTTGAAAGGTCCGATTAAAGAAGTGCCTGCTGTTCAGCGTCATATCGGCGAAATCGATTTGGAACTCATGAAAGCCCGCCACTTTATGTATCATGTCGCAGAGCTTTATGATGACCCGGAGCGCCGCGCCTTTTTAACAGGTGAGCTTGGAGCGGTTAAACATACAGTAACGAATACGGCCATTGCTGTCGTAGACAGGGCGATGAGAGTCGTCGGAGCGAAGAGCCTGGCGAGAACGAACCCGCTCCAAAGATTCTATCGCGATGTCCGGGCGGGCCTCCACAATCCGCCGATGGATGATGCGACAATCGGCAAGCTTGCTGGCATTGCATTCAGTGAATAGTAAAAAAGAAGCCGTTCAAAATGAGCGGCTTCTTTTTTAAGTTTGTTTTGCTTTAGACATTGCCAAAAGGCGGTTCTCGTGTCTGCGGTCGATCTTGTCATAAATGACTTCCATTTCTTTCGGGTTCTTGGCGATTTCTTTCTTATATTCTTCGACAAGCTGATGAAAGGTTTTAATCTTCCGTTTTGACATGATTATCCGCCTTTCTTGTTGGATTGGTATTCGCTTTCAAGTTCGCTTAAAGACAATTCGTAAAGGTGGCGCTCTTCTTTTTTATATATGCCAAGCTGGATAAGCCGCTGAATGAGTTGTTTCTTTCTCATTTCCACCGCTTTCTTTAATTGAGGGGCCATGTGATCACCTCGTCAACCGTTAGTGATATTGATAATCATTATCAATTAAGGGTATTATACTAAATAGTATCCCCGAATGTAAAGAGACATCCTTAAAATAATATTGAATAAAATCGAAAAATATGAATTATTATCCAAAAACACATATAAAAAAAGAAGCCGACAAGGGCTTCACAACTAGAAAAAATAATTGCAAAATAGGAACAAAAAACATTCTACCTGAATATAAAAAACGAATCAAGAACTTTTTGCGAAATTTCGACATTTTCGTTTCCCGGGAAATACTCGTGTCGAATTATTAATGAAAGCTCACTTTTATGAAACAAATATTGCTGCTGTCCCGTCTTGTATAAAAAGGACATGGGCGTTCCCATGTCCTGCGGTTCAGACAAAAAATCAGAACTTTAAACGAATTAGCTAATATGTTCAGCCAGGAACTCGTTCACTTCTTCAGGTGTTTTGGCATTTGCACTGTGAAGGTGACCCGTTTTTTCGCCGTTTTTGAAAATCAACAGGCTTGGAATGCCCATGACCTGATACTTATCGGCAAGTTCAGGAAGATCGTCTTTATTCAGCTCATACCAGTCATTTTCCTGATAAGCCTCAAGAATGTCTCCAATGAACATGTTCATGCGTGTACAGTCCGGGCACCAGTCAGCATAAAATTTGACGATGATTTCTTTATCGGATTGGATCAGTTCATTAAATTGTGCTTCTGTTGTGATTTTTTTCAATTGCAACCTCTCCTTTTCAATGCCATTTTAATATAAAATGAAAAGGATTTACATACAAATGCTTTTTATATGCTGTTTTTAGACCGTATTAAAATAATTAGATCATTTTCCCGGGAAAGTGATAAGATAGTAAAGATGAATCCAGTGGGGGGAGTACGAATTGAAGACAAGATTAGGATTGGTATACGGCGGAAAATCAGCGGAGCATAACGTTTCTCTGCAAACCGCGCTGGCCGTCACGAAAGCATTAGATACTGAAAAATTTGATATACACCCGATTTATATAACAGAAAAAGGCGAGTGGGTGAGAGGGCCGCAACTGACAGAACCGGTTTCAAATGTGAAAATGCTTCAGTTTGAACAGACGGGCCAGACATTTTCTCCGGCATTGCTGAACCGCGATATGTTTCCGGGCGAAGCTGATGTAAAAGAAGACTCGATTGATGTTGTTTTCCCGCTTTTGCACGGACCGAATGGGGAAGACGGCACCATTCAAGGCATGCTTGAACTATTGAACGTGCCATATGTGGGCAACGGAGTCTTAGCTTCCTCTGCGGGCATGGATAAAGTGGTCATGAAGCATCTGTTTGCACAGGCAGGGCTTGACCAGGCGAAATACGTTTCATTTGTGAAAAAAACATGGAGTCACTCCAAAGAAGAAAGCTATGATCAAGTGGAAGCTGAGCTTGGTTATCCGTGCTTCGTAAAACCGGCTAACCTTGGATCAAGCGTCGGGATCAGCAAATGCAGAAACCGTGAAGAGCTTGACCAAGCCTTTGAGCTTGCATTTCAATATGACCGGAAAATTGTCGTTGAAGAGGGCGTCATCGGACGCGAAATAGAACTCGGCGTTCTGGGGAATGATGAACCTGTCTGCTCAGTCGCGGGGGAAATCGCTCCGAAGAAAGATTTTTATGACTATAAAGCAAAATATGAAGACGGCGACACTGATTTGATTATTCCGGCTTCCCTGACAGAGGACGAATACGAAACAATGCGCAGCATGGCGGTCAAAGCGTTTCAGGCGATTGACGGCTCAGGCCTTGTGAGAGCGGACTTTTTCCTTACAAACGAAGGCAGGGTCCTGATCAATGAAGTCAATACGATGCCGGGATTCACACCGTTCAGCATGTTCCCGCTTCTCTGGAAGCAATCAGGGGTTGAGTATGCTGAACTGATTGAAAAACTTGTCGCTTTGGCAATCGATCGGCACGAAGAAAAACAGCAGATCAAACATACATTTTAACGGGACGGAGCGGACCGAATCCGGGGGAAAGCGGTTCGCCCTTATATACAGCTGCAGACACTATCCTTATTTGTGGTAGTGTCTCTTTTCCTTGCTGGAGAAAGAGAGGGACATACATGATAACGAGAACGGTAAAAGAAATTGCTGAAATGTCGGAAGGCGTTTTGACGAATGAAGCTTTTGAAGGGCGTCTCGTCAAAGGCGTCTCAACCGATTCGAGAAAACTGGCGAAAGACCAACTGTTTATTCCGCTTGCAGGCGAGCGGTTCAATGGTCACGTTTTTGCAGAGCAGGCTTTTCAGGAAGGCGTCGCAGCCGTGCTGTGGAACCGGAGCGAACCGAATCCTCCGGAAGGGAAGCCGGTCATTTTAGTTGACGATACGCTGGAAGCGCTGCAGAAGCTTGCGAAGGCATACAGGCATCAGCTGGACGTGAAAATCGTCGGCGTGACCGGTTCAAATGGGAAAACGACGACAAAAGACATGATTCATGCTGTGTTGGGCACCGAGTATAAAGTGCATAAGACAGAAGGAAACTATAATAACCACATCGGCCTGCCCCTGACGATTCTGGCGATGCCGGAAGATACGGAAATCGCCATTTTGGAGATGGGGATGAGCGCCAAAGGGGAAATTGATTTTCTGACACGTCTGGCGCGTCCTGATATCGCCGTCATCACAAACATCGGCGAATCGCACCTCCTTGAACTCGGATCAAGAGAAGGAATTGCAGAGGCAAAGCTCGAAATTGTCAATGGGCTTTCAAAAGAGGGCACACTCATTTATATCGGAGATGAACCGCTGCTCGCTGAAAGGCTGAACCAGCCGCCTTACGAGACAAAGACGTTTGGAGAGGATCCGGCTTTCGACTATCAGCTTGAGGATATGACGCAGACGGAAGAGGGCACGGCATTCCGCGTCAGAGGGATCGAAAACCGGTTCTTCATCCCGGTGCTCGGAAAGCATAATGTGAAAAACGCTTTAGCTGCGATTGCGACCGGAGACCTTCTGAATGTCAGCAGGACTCATATTGCAGAAGGGCTGACGAAACTGAAAGTGACCGGTATGCGGCTTGAGCTTGTAAAGACACGGGCCGGCGTTGCGATCATTAATGACGCCTATAATGCAAGTCCGACATCCATGAAAGCGGCGATCGAGCTTGTCGACCAGATGAAGGGATACGGCAAGAAAATGCTCGTTCTCGGCGATATGCTGGAGCTCGGCGAAGGAGAGAAAGCGTTTCATGAAGACATCGGGCAGGCAGTCAATCCGGACTCAATCGACTTTTTATTTACGTACGGGGATCTCGGTGCATATATTGCAAAAGGGGCGCTTAAACATTTTCCCGAACACCGCGTCCTTCATTTCAACCCGGAAAACAAAGACGGTTTGAAAAAGACATTGAAAGAAAAAGCGAATACAGGGGATCTGATCCTTGTCAAAGCGTCCAGAGGCATGCGTCTTGAGGATGTTATAAAAGATTTGTAAGGGAACATTGAATCATAAAGTCGTTTTTTATGTGATCATCAGTAAAAGAAAACGGGTGAATGGTCATGATAGGATGTTTATGCATTCACGGATTTACCGGAGCACCGTATGAATTGGAACCGCTGGCTTCTCATTTAAAACAAACGGCCGATTGGCGAGTCGAAATGATCACGCTGCCCGGGCACGGGGAGATGCCGGTTTTAAAAGGCGTCTGTTTTCAGGAATGGATCGCTTGCGCAGAAGTGGAGCTTGTCCGTTTGTTGAAAACGTGTGATACGGTATTTTTAATCGGATTTTCAATGGGCGGGATGATTGCCGCCTATTTAGCCGGAAAATATCCGGTCAGCCGCCTTGTCCTGTTGAGCGCGGCTGCCCAGTACATCAGCCCGGGACAGCTGATCCAGGATTTGAAGAATGTGATCAAAGATTCTTTGCAAGGCAAGCTTGAGGATAATCTGCTTTACAAAAGGTACAAACAAAAGCTGACAAGCACCCCGGTGTCTTCAGCATTTCAGTTTCGCAAGCTCGTTAAGATGACAAAGCCTGCTTTGAAAAACCTCCGCATCCCTGTGCTCATTGTTCAGGGGGAATGCGATTCAATCGTGCCGCTGTCAAGCGCGTATTATCTTTATGAAACCATACCTTCCGAAGAGAAAGAGCTGTGCCTCTTGCCGGAATCCAAGCACCATGTCTGCCTTGAAGAAAACTCCGCTGTCCTCTTTCAAACCGTTGAGGCGTTTCTCAAAAAAACGCCGATTGAATCCATAAAAAAATAAATAATTGAACGGCAATCTGCAAAAAATAATCGGGGATGCGGGCAGAGAAAAATGAGTGTATGCTGTCGAAAGCCGCACAAGCCTGTGTTACAATGTGTAAAAGACGTCAACAGGCGGGCTTGACGTTTCGCGGACGGTTGTCCCAGAGGTCTATAGATGGCTGCCGAACCGGCGAGAGAGCACACTGCTCATTTTCATCTTGTTGAAAAACGTATAACGGAATGGTAATATAACATGTAAAGTAATTCGGGCTTTGCATAAGTATGGACCTGTCCTTTGCACAAAGGGCAGTTTTTATTGATAAAACACGATTACTGAAACAGTAAGCAGAAGGAGTTTGAATACATTGACAATAACGTTTCAAGATTTTCAATTAAGTTCTGATCTCACAAAAGCGATCAAGCGTATGGGATTTGAAGAGGCAACACCGATTCAGGCACAAACGATTCCGCTCGGCCTTGCAAATAAAGATGTGATCGGACAAGCGCAAACGGGAACAGGAAAAACGGCTGCATTTGGCATCCCCCTTGTTGAGAAAATCAACCCCGAGTCTCCTAACATTCAAGCCATTGTTATCGCACCTACTCGTGAATTAGCCATTCAAGTTTCTGAAGAGCTATATAAAATTGGACAGGATAAACGCGCTCGCGTGCTGCCGATTTACGGTGGACAGGATATCGGACGCCAGATTCGCGCGCTTAAGAAAAATCCTCATATTATCGTCGGAACACCTGGCCGTTTGCTTGACCATATCAACCGCCGCACAATGCGTCTTCAAACAGTGAACACCGTTGTGCTTGATGAAGCGGATGAAATGCTGAACATGGGATTCATCGAAGATATCGAATCCATCCTTTCCAATGTGCCCGCTGAGCATCAAACATTGCTGTTTTCTGCAACAATGCCTGCTCCAATTAAACGGATTGCAGAACGTTTCATGACCAACCCGGAGCACGTGAAAGTGAAAGCGAAGGAAATGACAGTATCAAACATTCAGCAGTTCTACCTTGAAGTACATGAACGCAAAAAGTTTGATACGCTGACACGTCTTCTTGACATCCAGTCTCCTGAACTGGCGATTGTATTCGGCCGGACAAAGCGCCGCGTCGATGAACTGACAGAAGCGCTTAATCTGCGCGGTTATACAGCTGAAGGAATCCACGGCGATTTGACTCAGGCGAAGCGGATGGTGGCACTCCGGAAATTTAAGCAAGGCGCAATTGAAGTGCTCGTTGCGACAGACGTTGCGGCGCGTGGCCTTGATATTTCAGGGGTAACGCACGTCTACAACTTCGATGTGCCGCAAGATCCTGAAAGCTATGTTCACCGCATCGGAAGAACGGGACGCGCAGGCAAAACAGGAATGGCGATGACCTTCATTACACCGCGCGAAAAAGACATGCTCCGCGCCATCGAGCAGACGACAAAACGCAAAATGGACCGCATGAAAGCACCGACTCTAGATGAGGCGATTGAAGGACAGCAGCAGGTGACGGTTGACCGCCTCCGGACGATCATCGAGGAAAATAACCTGAACTTCTATATGACGGCTGCAGCGGAATTATTGGAAGACCATGATTCTGTGACAGTTGTTGCGGCTGCCATTAAAATGATGACCAAAGAGCCGGACAACACGCCTGTCCGTTTGACGGAAGAGGCTCCGCTCAGAACGAAGCGAAATAAAAGTCACCACCCCCGTTCATCAAAACGCAGAGACGGCGGCGGCTACAGAGGAAAGAACAATCGTTCATCTTATGATAAAAAGCGTTCTTCGAATGACAGACGCCAAAAAAAATCATATAATTCATAATCAAAAGGCGGATCCTTTTTTACGGATTCGCCTTTTTTTAAAAACGAAAGTCTTTATCCGAAACATTTTCAGCCTAAGACCGTAAATAGAACTAGATTGGGGGAATCGAGTTTTGAGAAGCGAGCCGAAAAATCAAATAAGCCGCGATGGCGTAAAAGTCTGGAGAATTACAGCTTGTATCACATCATTCGTTTTAATGCTGGCTGCAGCAGGCCTTGTTGCCGCAGGGTTGATATTTAAATGGCCGGTATGGATCGGCATTTTGTCAGCAGCCGTTTGGCTGGTGATTTCATTTGGCATCATTATTATTATTCCGAATATCCGCCACAGAATATGGCGCTACGAAGTCCATGAGAACGAAATCGATATTCAGCACGGCATCTTTGTGGTGACCCGCGTGATCGTTCCGATGGTCAGAGTCCAGCATGTTGATACATCGCAGGGCCCCATCCTCAGAAAATATAATCTCGCCTCCGTGCAAATTTCAACAGCCGCGACGACCCATTCCATTCCCGCTCTGGATGTTGAAGAGGCGGATCAGCTCAGGGACTCCATTTCCAGGCTGGCAAGGGTGACTGAAGATGATGTCTGAACCGAGACGCATGCACCCCGCCGCCGTCATTCTCAACTTTATTAAAGGCCTTGTTGAGACCGTTAAAAACTTTATCATTCCATTTGGCGTAGTGCTTTTTTTAAATCAGTCGCACACAGTCAAAATGCTGGCGATCGCCGCGGCCGTGCTGTTTTTCATTGCTTTGGTCGTGACGAGCATCATTAAGTGGAGCAAATTTACATACCGTATCGAAGAGGATGAATTGCGAATAGAGGAAGGCCTGATCAATAAGAAAAAAAGGTATATTCCGATCGAACGGATTCAAACGATCAACACGAGCGCAGGCCTCATTCAGCAAATATTCAAGCTGGTGAAGCTTCAAGTCGAAACGGCAAGCGGAGGAACGGAAGCGGAAGTTTCCTTGGTCGCCATTACCCAGGCAGAAGCCGAACGTATTCAGCAAGCGCTTTTCGAAAGGAAAAAAGCGGTGGAAGGCACTGAAGCCGCTGTCACGGATCCCCAGGAAGAGACTGCTGCAGAGGCGGAGGAAACAGCGGAAGAACCGCAAATGATGTACAAAATGACCGGGCAGGAGCTTTTAACTGCAGCGTCAACATCAAGCGGGATCGGCGTCATTATTTCAGGAGTATTCGCTTTTTTCACTCAAGTCGACGACTTCTTTGATTTGGACTGGCTGTATGACCGTTTTGCTTTTTTGAATAGCGCTGGAGCGACTGTCATCGCCTTAGCTGCTTTTGTTGCCCTTTTCATTGCATGGCTTCTCAGCATTGTCGGGATGCTTTTGAAATACGCGAATTTTACAGTCGTGCGTAAAGAGAAAGAAATCGTTATTTCCAGAGGGCTGATTGAAAAGCATCAAATCACGATTCCGCTGCAGCGGATTCAAGCGATTAAAATTAAGGAGAGTCTGATCAGGCAGCCTTTTGGACTTGCAGCCGTCACGATCGTCAGCGCAGGCGGAAACGTTTTGGAAGAAGATAAATCAGCCGTCCTATTTCCGATTATCAGCAAAAAAATGATCAAACAGCACCTCGGAGAACTCATTCCGGATTATGCGCCGGAAGACGATTTGAACCGCTTGCCGAAACGCGCACTGCGCCGTTATATCCTGCGCGCATCCTGGCCGGTCCTCGCCGTCGTTCCGCTTTCTATTCTGTTTCCGCCGTGGGGCTATTTGTCCGCTGTATTGATTCCTTTTTACTGGATCATCGGCTACTTATCATACCGCGATGCCGGCTGGAAGATCAGCGGCAGCAAAATCATCATGTCATCGCGTTTCATCGGCAGAACAACCGCTGTCATTCAGCGCAGGCGCATGCAGGTGTTCGAAGTCAGCCGCTCGTATTTCCAGCGCAGAAGACAGCTTGTTTCGATCCATACATCAACAAAATCATCTGCTTTAATGGAGAAGTTTTCGGTGGCTGATGTCGAGGAGAAAGATTCGGACGATATTTTTGCATGGTATTCTTATGAAAAAAGAGTGAACGGTTAAAAGCCGTTCACTCTTTTATTTAACAACGGGGGAGCCAGAGCGAGTCCGCCCAGCAGTCCGAAGATGTGCGCCATGATATTGATATTTTGGTTGACAAACGTCATCAAAACCGAAATGGCGAGGATGGTGACGATGATTTGGGAATTGGCGCTTCCCATCAGCTCTTTTCTAAACAGCACGATGTACAGGTACACACCGAACAATCCGAATATCGCTCCTGAAGCACCGACATGCATATACTCCAGCGGTTCGATGAAATACGTGCCGATATTGCCGATCACTCCTGTCCCAATATAAACGATGAGAAACTTGAGTTTCCCGAGCATTCGTTCCAGCCCGGGGGCAAATAAAAAGATCGACATCGAATTAAAGAGCAGATGGCCGAACCCGGCGTGAATAAAGATCGGTGTCACAAACCTCCACCATTCTCCATTCGCTATCCCCCAGTTAAATCCAATCAATAAATCAGACCACATCTGTACGGCCGTCAACGGAAGTAAAAAAAGAATCCAGATGGCAAGCTGCAGGGCCAGTATGGCGGATGTGACCGGGTAGAGCCTGATAAACGTCTGAAAATTTTCTGTTCTGATAAACATGCTTATGATTTAAGCCCCTTTACAATGATCTCGTACATATATAGTAACACGTTTATGAACAGGCAGCGGTGATTAGTACGGAGGAGAAAAATGATTTTGAAAGGTTGTCATGCTAGTCTGCATATTGTCTGAGACACGCTCATATATTGGGTAGTGCAATAAGGGAGACGAGTCGTTGCAGGCTTTTATGGTACGCACGCCGATACAGCCGGCCCTGTTCTTATGGCGTACCGTTAAAGTCGAACAAGCGGTTTCTTCCTTTTTACATCAATGATTAAAAAGGGGTTGAAAAAAGGTGAGAAAAAGCTTTGTTTTGCTTTTAACGGGGCTGCTTGTAATCCTTATGCTTTCTGCCTGCGGCCAAAAATCGCAAGAAGATGTTGTGACGGGGCTCGATAAGAAGGCAAAAGAATACACGTCCTATAAGGCAAAAGCGAAAATGACGATTGAAACGGGAAATGAACCGCAGGAGTACAATGTGGAAATCTGGCATAAAAAACCTTCTCTTTACCGGGTCTATTTGGAAAACCCGAAAAAAGACCAGAGCCAGGTGATCTTGCGCAATGAAAACGGCGTGTTTGTTTTGACTCCGTCGCTGAATAAAAGCTTCCGCTTCCACAGCGACTGGCCTAATAACAGCAGCCAAGTATACTTATTCGAATCGCTCGTAAAAGATGTCAAAAATGATGGGGAAGCTTCTTTTTCCGCAAAGGATTCAAAATACATTTTTGAAACGAAAACGAATTATCAGCATAATCAGATGCTGCCGACCCAGGAAATCGTTTTCCATAAAAAAAACATGGCTCCTTCATCGGTTAAGGTGATGGACACGGACCGCAAACCGATGGTAAAGGTTGAGTTTACAAGCTTTGAATTCGATAAGCCGCTCGATAAAGACGCATTTGATGAAAAGAAAAATATGACGCTGTCTCAAATTGACGTAGCGACAAGCGCGGACGTGTCAGACTCTTTCGCCGTCAAAACGCCGCTCGATGTGCCTCAGGGCGTGAAAAAACTTGAGGAGAAAGAAATGGCGACTGAAGACGGCAAACGAATCGTCATCACATACGGCGGTGAAAAGTCCTTTACATTGATTCAGGAAAAAGCCCGCGTCGCCAAAACATCTACTTCTGTGTCCATGAACGGAGAGCCGGTTGACCTCGGCTTCACGGTCGGCGCACTGACGGATAAATCGTTGTCATGGACTTATGACGGAGTCGACTATTTCATCTCATCAGAAGACCTTTCTCAAGATGAACTTCTGATGGTTGCCAAAAGCATGCAAGGCCAGTCTTCAAAATAGACTGTGCCTATCCAGCAGCCTGTTTTCCGCCCTGAAGCGGAAAGCAGGCTGTTTTTATATTTCCGGCGCAAGCGTATGTTTTCGACAGTTTTTCCGTAAAATGTATAGCGTGCCAGCAATTTTTCTCTTGTTCTGGGCAGTTGTTCCCGTACAAAATTTCCCTTTCTCCGAACTTTTTAGTATGATGGGAAGGACGATTGAAACAAGGAACAGGAAGTGTCATGATGAGCTTAAAACCATTCTATAGAAAGACATGGGCCGAAATCGATTTAACGGCTTTAAAAGAAAACGTGCGCAATATGAAGCGGCACATCGGCGAGCATGTCCACTTGATGGCCGTCGTTAAAGCGAATGCCTACGGACACGGGGATGCACAGGTAGCGAAGGCGGCTCTTGCAGAAGGGGCGTCCATTCTTGCTGTGGCTTTACTGGATGAAGCGCTTTCGCTGAGAGCGCAGGGGATTGAAGAACCGATTCTTGTCCTCGGCGCAGTGCCGCCCGAATATGCCGGCATTGCCGCGGAAAAGCGCATTACCGTGACGGGCTACTCAGCCGGCTGGCTGAAAGACGTGCTCGGTTTTCTCGGTGAGACCGAAGCTCCTCTTGAATATCATTTGAAGATCGACACGGGCATGGGCCGCCTTGGCTGCAAAACGGAAGAAGAGATCAAAGAAATGATGGAGATGACCGAATCGAGCGATAAACTCAATTGTACGGGCGTGTTCACTCATTTCGCGACGGCGGACGAAAAGGATACCGATTATTTCGACATGCAGCTTGACCGCTTTAAAGAACTGATCAGCCCTCTCCCGCTTGACAGTTTAATGGTGCATTCGTCAAACAGCGCCGCGGGTCTGCGCTTCAGGGAACAGCTCTTTAATGCCGTCCGCTTCGGCATCGGCATGTACGGTTTGGCGCCGTCAACCGAAATAAAAGACGAGCTGCCGTTTCGTCTGCGGGAAGTGTTTTCGCTTCATACCGAACTCACCCATGTGAAAAAAATTAAAAAAGGCGAGAGCGTCAGCTACGGGGCGACATATACGGCCAAACGCGACGAATGGATCGGGACAGTTCCCGTCGGGTATGCTGATGGATGGCTGAGGCGCCTGGCCGGGACGGAAGTGCTGATCGACGGAAAACGCCAAAAAATAGCAGGGAGAATCTGCATGGACCAGTTCATGATTTCCCTCGCCGAAGAATACCCTGTCGGCACAAAGGTTACCTTGATCGGGAAGCAAAAAGACGAATGGATTTCAGTCGACGAAATCGCCCAACATTTGCAGACGATCAATTATGAAATTACCTGTATGATAAGTTCAAGGGTGCCCCGTATGTTTTTGGAAAATGGGAGTATAATGGAAATAAGGAATCCGATCTTGCCTGATCAATCCTGAAAATTGATGAATTAGCGGAAAAACAACTTTGCTTGCGAAAAGAATAATGATATCATTATGGATGGAATGGATAGAGTGTTGTATCCGTAAGTTTGGTGGAGGTGTATGTTTTTGTCTGAATCCAGCGCAACAACTGAAATATTGATTCGCTTGCCAGAAGCTTTAGTATCAGAACTGGATGGTGTCGTCATGCAAGATAACGGGAGCAGAAATGAACTGATTTACCAAGCCACAAAAATGTATTTGCGCGAGCGCAAAAATCGACAAATTCGGGAATCGATGAGACGCGGTTATATGGAGATGGCCAAGATTAATTTGAACATCTCTTCTGAGGCTCAATTTGCAGAGTATGAGGCTGAAAACACAGTAGAGCGCTTAGTAAGCGGAGGATAATCATTTGATTGTTAAACGCGGCGATGTTTATTTTGCTGACCTATCTCCTGTTGTTGGCTCAGAACAAGGCGGGGTGCGCCCGGTTTTAGTGATTCAAAACAACATCGGCAATCGCTTCAGCCCAACTGCTATTGTTGCAGCCATAACAGCCCAAATACAGAAAGCAAAATTACCTACCCACGTCGAAATTGATGCGAAACGCTACGGTTTTGAAAGAGATTCCGTTATATTGCTCGAACAAATTCGGACGATTGACAAGCAAAGATTAACGGACAAAATCACCCATCTCGATGATGAAATGATGGAAAAGGTCAACGAAGCCTTACAAATCAGTTTGGCACTCATTGATTTTTAATATTGATGAAAGTTGCTCGAGGCGAAAGAGCAACTTTTTTTGTGTTCAAAAATAACAAACGATATAATGGAACTGTTAGTCCAAAAAATGTTATCAGATGTAGTTAGGGGGATGAACATGTCGAATCAAGCAGTGTTAAAATTTATCTCGGAACACCAAAATGTACTCGCCGGGAATTTGGCGGATATTCTGAAAGACCTAAACAACAACATGACAAACGTGAAGCTGACTGAACACATGTACGAGACGATCAGCAATGAATACATTCATATCCTCATGAATGAATCCGGGGACGGGAATGAAAAATCGATCGACACCATCTACCAGTTTTCTTCAAAAGCCGTACAGCTCGGCGTTCCGTTGAAGCTTCTGTCGTCGGGATTATCAGCTTTTTGGAAGCACCTGTACTATGAAATGAACAAGGACGTCCCGGAAGATCAGCAATGCTATGATCTGATTTGGGAAATCGATAAATTTATCGAACCGATCAACAGCGAAATCTTGAATCAGTATGCGATCTCCTGGGAGAAAACCGTCGCTCTGCAAAGGGTCGCATTACAGGAGCTCTCGGCGCCGCTGATCCCGGTTTTTGAAAATATTACGGTTATGCCTCTCGTCGGCACGATCGACACGGAGAGGGCCAAAAAGATTATGGAAAACCTGTTGAGCGGCGTCGTCAAACACCGGTCTGAAGTCGTCCTCATTGACATTACGGGCGTGCCTGTCGTCGATACGATGGTCGCACACCACATCATGCAGGCTTCCGAAGCCGTCAGACTGGTCGGCGCTAAATGCCTGCTCGTCGGAATCCGCCCGGAAATCGCACAGACGATTGTGAATTTGGGAATCGATTTAACTCAGGTTATTACAAAAAATACCCTGCAAAAAGGAATTCAAACCGCATTAGAAATGACAGACAGAAAAATTGTTTCATTGGAGGAATAATCTTTGAGGGTACCTAACATTCCAATTTTGAAGCTATATAACTGTTTATTGGTATCCATTCAAGTAGAGCTCGATGACCAAACCGCTCTGAAATTCCAAGAGGACCTGCTGAACAAAATATATGAAACCGGTTCGAACGGAGTGGTGATCGACCTGACTTCAGTGGACATCATCGATTCATTCATCGCCAAAGTACTTGGCGATGTCATTTCAATGTCAAAACTGATGGGCGCCAAAGTCGTTCTGACTGGCATCCAGCCGGCTGTTGCGGTGACATTGATTGAACTCGGCATTTCTTTGGACGAGATCGAGACGGCGCTCGATCTCGAAAAGGGGCTCGAGACATTGCAGCGGGAATTGGGGGAATAAATATGGCAAACCAATCCTGTGTGAAGATTTTGACAGAATGGGACATAGTGGCCGCCAGACAGCTCGGGCGAAATGTCGCAAAAGAACTGGGGTTCGGCACAGTGGACCAGGCCAGAATCACAACAGCCATCTCAGAGTTGGCGCGTAATATTTATTTGTATGCCGGAAAAGGCCGAATCTGCATCGAACAGGTTCAGGAAGAAGGAAAAAAGGGGTTGAAAATCGTAGCGGAGGATGAGGGGCCGGGAATCGCTGACATCAAAAAAGTGATGGAAGATGGTTTTTCAACCTCTGGCGGTCTCGGAGCGGGCCTGCCGGGAGTAAAGCGTCTGATGGACCAATTTGAATTGCATTCGGACGCGGAAAATGGAACGGATATACAAGCCATAAAGTGGCTGCGGTAGGAGGGAAGGAATGGATTTCAGGGAAGTGATTGAGCAGCGCTATCGACAGCTGCTTAGCCGTTATATATCTGAATTAACAGAGACATCCCTTTATCAGGGACAGAAATTCAGCAGAAAAACGATTGAATATCAAGTGCCGCCGGAAGAGATTATCAGCATACACCGAAAAGTTCTGTCTGAATTATATCCGGATCTTCCGGACCATGTGTTCCATTCTCTCGATTTTTTAATTGAAGTGATGATTGGATACGGTTTGGCCTATCAAGAACATCAGACATTAAGAGGAATTCAGCAGGAAATTAAATCGGAAATCGAAATTGCTGCAAATGTTCAGCAAACGCTGCTCGAGACGAAGATCCCGAAAGTTGAAGCGCTCGAAATCGGAGCGGTCAGTGTTCCGGCTAAGCAAATGAGCGGTGATTATTATCATTTTGTACGGGACAAGGAATCGATTAACATCGCCATTGCAGATGTGATCGGAAAAGGAATACCGGCCGCGTTATGCATGTCGATGATCAAATATGCGATGGACTCTCTGCCGGATTCGGGCACGTCTCCTTCACAGGTGCTGAAAAACCTGAACAGGGTCGTCGAACAAAATGTGGACCCTAGCATGTTTATTACAATGTTTTATGGCAATTATCATCTTCAAAAACACCTATTTACGTTTTCATCTGCCGGTCATGAACCTGGCTTTTATTATTCTTGCAGGGAAAATAAATTTTACGATTTAAACGCAAAAGGCCTCGTTCTTGGCATTTCATCACAATACGACTATGAGCAGTACGAGCAAAAACTGGATATTGGCGATATGATCGTTCTTTTTTCAGATGGTGTAACCGAATGCCGGACAGACAGCGGATTTTTGGAGCGGTCTGACTTGCAGAACCTGATCACTGTACATATGGAGAAACCGGCTCAGCAAATGGTTGACTGTATATACGAACATCTGCTCAAGCTTCAGGATTTTCAGCTTCATGACGATTTTACTCTCATTGTTTTCAAAAGAAAGGTTTAAAGTTTCTCTTCGCTGGGTAATAAACCAGTAGCTCATTAAGAGAACCAGAGGTGATATTGTGAATTTGGCAGTTGATACGAAAAAAAATGATCATGTGATAGAAGTAAAAGTGGCGGGCGAAATTGATGTGCATACGGCCCCGGCATTGCGGGATGAGTTGATGCCGCTCGCGGAAGAAGGAAAAGATCTCAAAGTTTCTCTGAAAGACGTTTCATATATGGACAGTACAGGGCTGGGTGTATTTGTCGGCATTTACAAAGCGGTAAACAGAACTGGGGGTTCTTTAGTGCTTGAAAATCTGTCAGAGCGTTTGATCCGTTTGTTTGATATTACAGGCTTAAAGGACATCATTGATATTTCTGGAAAGTCAGAGGGTGGATTATAATGAAGAGAGCAGCTGATTACATTGAAATGAAGTCACCTGCCAAACCTGAATACGTAGGAATCATTCGTTTAACCCTGTCGGGGATTGCAAGCAAGATGGGGTATTCTTATGATGACATCGAAGATTTGAAAATTGCGGTCAGCGAAGCGTGCACAAACGCTGTGCAGCATGCTTATAAAGCAGACAAAACTGGAGAGGTCTCCGTCAGATTCGGCGTGTTTGAAGACCGCCTCGAAATCATCGTCGCAGATCAGGGAGACAGTTTTGACATTCACGATAAACAGAAAGGGCTGGGGCCATATTCCCCTGAACATACGGTAGATCAATTGTCAGAAGGAGGGCTCGGTTTATATTTAATGGAGACGCTCATGGATGAAGTGCGTGTCCAGATTGACTCAGGCGTAACCGTCTCGATGACAAAGTTCTTAAACAGGGAGCGAGTTGATGATGGCACAACCGTCCAAAACTACGAAACTAACTAAAACCGAAGTCGACACGCTGATCAAAAAATATCAGGATAGCCAGGATGAAGACGCTCAGCTGACCCTTGTTCAGACATATAAAAATCTGGTGGAAACACTCGCCAAAAAATACTCAAAAGGAAAAAGCTTTCATGAAGATTTATGCCAGGTTGGGATGCTCGGATTGCTTGGAGCCATCAAACGCTATGATCCCGATGTGGGAAAATCGTTTGAAGCGTTTGCGATTCCGACCATTATCGGAGAAATCAAACGGTTTCTCCGTGATAAAACCTGGAGCGTCCACGTTCCGAGAAGGATCAAGGAGCTCGGGCCGAGAATTAAAATGGCGGTGGATCATTTAACGAATGAAACGCAAAGGTCCCCAAAAGTCGATGAGATTGCCGAGTTTCTTGACGTCACAGAAGAAGAAGTGCTGGAAACAATGGAGATGGGCAAAAGCTATCAGGCGCTTTCCGTCGACCACAGCATTGAAGCGGATGCAGACGGCAGCACGGTGACGATCCTCGACATCGTCGGCTCGCAGGAGGAAGGCTATGAAAAGGTGAACCAAAAGCTGATGCTTGAAAGCGTATTGCACGTACTGTCCGACCGCGAAAAGCAAATCATTGAGCTGACTTACATTCAAAACAAAAGCCAAAAAGAAACCGGTGACATGCTGGGCATATCGCAAATGCACGTCTCACGTCTGCAGCGCAAAGCTGTCAAAAAGCTGCGGGAAGCGTTGGCTGAAGATCCGTTTATGGAGCTTAAACCATGATTTGGACTGAGTCGAATGAACATATGCAAGCGCTTGTTTATCAGCTTCCTAAAGAAGGAAAAGCCGTCTGCGGAGACAGTTTTTATTTCCATGCGACTGACGAAACTATGGTGTGCGCGCTGGCCGACGGGCTTGGCAGCGGTGCGATGGCACAAGAATCCTCCGCGGTTATCAGCGAAGTTGTCGAAGAGCACGGTCATGAAGAAGTCGCAAGCTTGATGGAACGGTGCAATCAAGAGCTGAAACATAAGCGCGGCGCAACTGTGGCGATTTTAAAAGCCGATTTTCGAACAAGAACGATTGCTTACAGCTCTGTAGGCAATATCCGCTTTATCTTGTACGCTCCTTCGGACAAATATATCCACCCTCTCCCTGTGACGGGATACATGTCGGGAAAGCCGCAAACATACAAAACATTCACCTACACGTATGAAAAAGGGTCAAGATTCATCATTTATTCAGACGGATTGGAAGTACCCGCTCTCCGGTCTTATTTAAAACAGCACCACACACCTGGAGATATATCGAATCAGCTTGAATCATACACACTAATGGGAAAAGACGATCTCACCTATATCATCGGACAGCTTTTTTAAAGAAGCTGCCCTTTGATATAGGTGTTTTTCTGTTTGTTTTGGTACACTAAGAAGACAACATTCTTTTGGAGGCTACAATGGATACTTTAGCGTTAATCGTCAAACAAATCGCAAAAGAAACAGAGCTTGCGTCAAAGCATGTCGAGAGTGTCATTCAATTGTTAGAGGACGGAAACACCGTTCCCTTTATCGCGAGATACCGCAAAGAACAAACGGGCTCCATGGATGAAGTCCAAATTCAAACAATCTCCGAACGCTGGGGATACATCCAGCATTTAAATCAGCGGAAAGACGAAGTCATCCGGCTGATCGACGAACAGGGTAAGCTGACCGGACAGCTGAAGCTCGATATCGAAAAAGCGGACAAGCTCCAGGAAGTTGAAGACTTATACAGACCATTTAAACAAAAACGAAAAACGAAGGCGACGATCGCCAAAAGCAAAGGCCTTGAACCTTTGGCTGATTTCATCATCTCGCTCCCGCGCAACGAAGACGTAATAGCCGAAGCACGCAAGTACATAAATGAAGAAAAGGAAGTCATGAGCGCCGAAGAAGCGCTTGAAGGAGCAAAAAACATACTGGCTGAACGGATCTCAGACGAACCGGAATACAGAAAGTGGATCCGGCAGGAGACTTTTAAAAGAGGAACGCTGAAATCCGCGGTGAGAGACGCCGAAGCTGATGAGAAGAAAATCTATGAAATGTATTATGAATATGAAGAGCCGATTCAAAAAATCGTTCCTCATCGCGTGCTTGCGGTTAACCGCGGCGAAAAAGAGGAGATTTTGAGAGTGTCGGTCGAGCCGCCAGCAGACCGCATTCAAGCTTACTTGGAAAAACGAATTTTACAACACAAGCAAACAAGTGCTCAAGATGTGCTGAAAAGCGCAATCGAAGACGGCTATAAGCGCCTCATTCAGCCGTCCATCGAAAGAGAAATCAGAAAAGAATTGACGGAAAAGGCGGAAGATCAAGCGATTCACATTTTTGCCGAGAATCTGCGCAAGCTGCTGCTGCAGCCGCCGATGAAAGGAAAGCTCGTTCTCGGCGTCGATCCGGCATTCCGCACGGGCTGCAAGCTTGCAGTTGTCGATGAGACGGGAAAGATGCTCAAGATCGATGTCATATATCCGCACCCTCCCGTCAATAAAAAAAGCGCGGCCATTGAAAAAGTGAAACGCATCATCGAAGATTTTCAAATTGAGGTCATCGCCATCGGGAACGGAACGGCATCAAGAGAGACGGAACAATTTATCGCCGATCTTTTGAAGGACATCGACAGAAAGGTGTACTATCTGATTGTCAATGAAGCGGGAGCCAGCGTCTACTCGGCATCAGAGCTTGCGAGGGAAGAATTCCCGGATCTGCAGGTTGAAGAACGGAGCGCCGTGTCGATCGCACGCAGACTCCAGGACCCGCTCGCCGAACTTGTCAAAATCGATCCCAAATCGGTCGGTGTCGGCCAGTACCAGCACGATGTCAGCCAGAAAAAACTAAACGACTCGCTCCGCTTCGTGGTGGAAACCGTCGTCAACAAAGTCGGCGTCAACGTGAATACGGCGTCAGCCGCGCTCTTGCAATATGTAGCCGGACTATCGAAAACAGTCGCGGCCAACATCGTCAAAAAGCGGGATGAAATCGGAAAATTCACGAGCAGGAAAGAGCTGAAAGACATTCCACGCCTGGGCGCGAAAACGTATGAGCAATGCATCGGCTTTTTAAGGGTGCCTGACGGCGGTGAACCGCTCGACCGCACAGGCATCCACCCTGAGAGCTATAAGGAGACGAGAGAGCTTCTGAAAAAGCTCGGCCTATCAACAGCCGACATCGGTACAAGAGAGCTTCAGGACAAAATCAACGAACTGAATATTTCCGAAGCAGCAGAACAGCTTGGAATCGGGGAAATCACTCTGAAAGACATTTGCGCCCAGCTGACAAGGCCTGAGCGCGATCCGAGGGATGAAGTCCCTAAACCGCTCTTAAAAACCGATGTGCTTCAATTGGAGGACTTAAAAGAAGGGATGGAACTGCAGGGGACAGTGCGGAACGTCGTTGACTTCGGGGCATTTGTCGACATCGGCGTGAAACAGGACGGGCTCGTCCACATTTCCAAGCTCAGCCATTCCTTCGTCAAGCATCCGCTTGACGTGGTATCGGTCGGGGACATTGTTACCGTATGGGTGGAAGATGTCGATGCTGCAAAAGGAAGGGTATCCTTATCAATGGTGAGGGATCGATAGTCCAGCTTGCCGGAGCTTTGTTTCTCCGGCGGGCTGATCTTTTACACTCCGATTTTTAACAGAATGCGGTGGATGACGCCAGCCACATGAGCCGGCGTCTGAACCATCCCTTCATTGATCCATTCCTCCAAAACGCCGACCACTCCCGAGACGACAAATGATATTTCCATTTCATCACATGTAACCTCGTTTTCCGATTGCTCTATCATGCTCAATTCTTCAAAAATTTTCCTCTGGAAAAAGTCTTTAAATTTATTGATGGTCAAAATGTTTCCTTTCGGTTTCGTCAATAAAGTGAAAATCGCAGCGTTTTGATAAATATATTCGGTCGTTTTTTCGATGAAGGTGAGCAAATTGTGCGGATCTTCGCTCGGAAAATAATCATCGTAAAATCTCCCCAGCTGATCAAACAATTCATTTTCTATTTGTTCATACAAGTCAAAAATATCTTTATAATGAAGATAAAAGGTTCCGCGTCCTAAATCCGCGCGCCTCGATAAATCAGAAACGGTGATTTTATTGATTTCTTTCTCATGGAGCAGTTTTAAAAAAGCCTCTTTTATCGCTCTTTTCGTCTTGATTGATCTTCTGTCCTCCATCGTTTTGCCCTCCGTTTATAGACAAATTTTCATGTGTTGTTCATTATTGAACAGCTCAATCACGATTGCCGATTGAACATTGCTTTTGCTTCAAATTATAATGAACATGTGTTTATTAATCAATAGCTGTTCATATTTTCGAGGAGGTTTTCAATGATTCAATATCGTCTGGCTTCAGCTGATCATTTGGACGAGGTGGCACAACTGTTTCATGAGTCTTTTGACAACTATCCGTTTATGGATTTGCTTGTAAGACCCGAAAAGAAAAACCCCGAATTCTTTTATGAACTGCATAAAGTCATCACTCAGGCATATATAAATAGGCGGGGGTGCTTTATCGGTGTTGTGAATGGTGAGATCGTCACCGCGGCCCTCTTAAAACATCGGGATGATCCAGACGTTGGAGTGATGGATTATATATCAGCCGGAGGAATAAAGTTATTTATAAAAGGGGGCCTTTCCGCGGTATGGAATATGGTGAATGTGGCGGAAGAGGCGAAAAGATCGTACAAGGGCATCAAACAGCAGAAATGGTATTTGGAGGCGTTGGGGGTCTCCTGCTTCCATCAGGGCAAAAGTTTCGGCAGCAAGATGATCAATGACTGCCTGGTCCCTTTCATCCGAAGAAACGGAGGCGGGATCCTCGCTTTAATCACCAACACGAATTTAAATCGATCGTTTTACAAAAAGAACGGATTCGATGAATTTAGTGCATTTCCCCTTAAGCGATTCGGCCGTGAAATAGGAAATTGGAGTTTCAAAAGAACAATTTACTAATGTATTAGAAAGCCGATATAAAAAGTACGACGGCTTTCATGTTGATCAGCAAAACACGAATGTTTTGTCTGACGGCAGCAACCAGCCGTCTTTTTTTAATGAAAAACCCGCACAGCTCATAGAGGAGGAATAAAACGTCAATGAGAACGATTATAAAGGCGAGATGGATCATTGCGGCGCTCTGGATTGCAATGGCCGCCGTCTTATTCATCACGGCGCCTGATATGGGGCAATTAACAAAGGAGAAGGGCCAGATAGCGGTCCCTGAAGGCTATCCGTCTTCTTACGCGAACAAGCTTCTCGAACAAATGTCAAAAGACGGGGATACGGACAAATCGGTTGTCGTCGTATTTCAGGACAAACAGCTCCTGCCGAACCGGGAGGCGGCTTTAAAAAAAGCGATCACCATTTTAGAAAAGGATTCCTCCCTTCACGTCTCAGATATTACATCATACTTTGATGCGGAGGAGGATATTCAAAAGCAGCTGTTGTCAAAGGATCGAACGACGCTGCTCGTACCTGTCACATTTGATGCGAACAAAATCAGTGCGGCCGATTTTAAAGCAAAGGTAAATGAAAAGCTCAAAACTTTAAAGCTTGACTACGAGATGACCGGACAGCCGCTCATTGATGATGATGTTATAACAAGCTCACAGGAAGGCCTGAAGAAGACCGAATATATCACGGTCGGTTTTATTTTAATCGTATTGATTCTCGTCTTCCGTTCTGCGGTTGCGCCTTTTGTCCCGCTCTTGGCGGTCGCGCTTTCCTACCTTGTGAGCCAGTCCGTCGTCGCCTATCTTGTCGAATACGCTGATTTTCCGCTGTCCACGTTTACGCAAATTTTCATGGTGGCGATCATGTTCGGAATCGGGACAGATTACTGCATTCTTCTTTTAAGCCGTTTTAAGGAAGAGCTTGCTCACGGGAAAGACAAGATTGAAGCTATCCTGACAACGTATAAAACGGCGGGAAAAACCGTTCTGTTCAGCGGATTCGCCGTTTTGATCGGTTTTACTTGCATCGGCTTCGCCGAATTCCAGCTTTACAAATCTGCGGTCGCAGTAGCGGTTGGTGTCGCAGTCTTGATTTTGGCGCTTTTGACGATCGTGCCGTTTTTCATGGCTGTTTTGGGAAAAGTGCTGTTTTGGCCCGTCAGAGGGAATATCGGGCATCCGCAGTCAAAACTATGGGAAACCGCCGGGCGTTTCGCATTCAGTAAGCCGCTGATCAGTCTGTTGATCGTAGCGGCCGTGGCCGTTCCGCCGATCTTAATGTATAAAGGAACGCTTTCCTACAACAGCCTTGATGAAATCGGAGATCAATACGAATCCGTCAGTGCATTCAACACCATCTCCGACAAGTTCGGGCCTGGGGAATCTTTGCCGGTCACGGTCGTCCTCAAAACATCGGATGCGCTCGATACCAATGACGGGCTGATCGCAATTGAAAAAATCAGCCGCGCCATTGAACAGACAAATGGCGTCAGCAAAGTTCGCAGTGCGACCCGTCCGGTCGGAAAAGGACTGAGCGACCTGTATGTCAAAACACAGGCAAACGAACTGAATAAAGGGCTTGAGAGCGGCAATAAAGGTCTGAAAAAGATCAAAGACGGGCTTGCCGAGGCGAGCAAGTCGATCGCGGATCAGAAGCCGCAAATCGAAGCGTCCGGAAAAGGAATCAATCAGCTGATCAAAGGAACCGAATCGATTAAAGCCGGCATCAGCGACGTTGAAGCCAATATGAGAAAGCTGAAGGACGGTACAGACCAAAGCAAAGAAGGCGTCGCCCGGGCGAAAAAAGAAATTCAAGCTGCGAAAAAACAGCTGACGGCGCAGGTCGATCAATTAAATGGACAAATCGAAAACTACAAAGAAATATCGAAAGTCTTGAAAGCAGCATTGTCACAAGCAGAAAGTGCCCAAGGCATAACGGCTGACGTGCAAAAGATGATCGAGCAGACAAATCAAAATTTCAAAAATCTTGAAAGCGAAATTCCCGAAGTGAAGGAGAATCCTTCTTATTTAGCGATCAAAGGCTCTTACACAGAGCTTGCATCGGCAATCAAGCAGGGATCACAGAAAGCGGCCGTTTACACGAAGCAGGCGGCAAACGCGAAAAAGCAGCTTGAAGCAGCAGATGCATTTATCGCAAAAGCGCAGGAAGAGCAAAAAGTGTACACAAGCAAAATCGATGCTCTGATCAACGGCCTCGGCCAAATCGAAAAAGGACTTGAAGAGACATCGAAGGGGCAGGGACAGCTCGCCGATTCGCTGCCTAAGCTCGAATCAGGAGCGGGCGATGTCGCTGAAGGCCAAAAGCAGATGAAGGAAAAAGTCGGAGAATTCGCCGGCCAGCTCGATCAATTAACAAAAGGTTTGAATTCAAGCGTGGACGGCCTCGAAAAAATTTCAAGCGGTCTGATGGGAGCAGGCGACTACCTGGATCAGCTGAAAAACGCATCGGATCAAGAAATGTCCGGCTGGTTTGTCCCTAAGGAAGTCCTGAAAAACAAGCAGTTTCAGCAGGTGTTTAATTCCTATATGTCAGACGACCGCCATATCACGACGATCGATGTGATATTGGAAGGCAATCCGTACGGAAACGGAGCGATTGCTAATGTTAAAGATATTGAAGCGTCCGTAAAACGGGCTCTTCCCGATACGCATTTGAACGATGCATCGTTTGGCGTCGGCGGCGTTTCCAGCATCAATGCCGATCTGAAGCAGCTGTCAGACCAGGATTTCAGCAACACGGTGATCTATATGATGATCGGAATTTTCCTGATCCTCGTCCTGCTGTTCCGTTCTATTGTCATGCCGGTGTATTTGGTCGGATCGTTGATCTTGACGTACTTTGCGTCCATCGGTATAACCGAGTTTATTTTCACGGCGTTTTTCGGCTATCCCGGCCTCAACTGGGCGGTGCCTTTCTTTGGATTCGTGATTTTAATGGCGCTTGGTGTGGACTATTCGATCTTCCTGATGGAACGCTTTAACGAATATCGGGGAACGGATATTAAAACGGCGATGATGGAATCGATGAAAAATATGGGGTCCGTTATTATTTCAGCTGCTGTCATTTTGGCGGGAACCTTCGCGGCAATGCTGCCGTCCGGCGTTTTATCGCTTCTGCAAATCGCCACCCTAATATTGACGGGTCTCTTGCTGTATGCATTCGTCATGCTGCCGCTGTTCGTCCCTGTGATGGTTCGGATCTTCGGCTCAGCCAACTGGTTTCCGTTCAAAAGAAAAGAATAAACGGCTCGTCCATCCGCAGAAGAATCATTCGCCCATGCTCCCCGAAATCGGGCGGTCAGCTCCATTTGGGGAGTAACGGGCGCCATTGTGTGAGATGATAAAAGGACCGGTGAAGATGATGAGGAAACAGAAGAAATTCCGTTCGGGCTCCGATGAACACTGTCTATCAGCAGTGTTTTTTTCTGTAAAAATACCAGCACTGATTCAGCAATTTAATCTGGTAATGATCTTTTTCATAAAAAGCTCTCTGCATCTGGCTTTTGAGCCAATTCGGCATTGCTCATCCCTCCTCAGGCTCTTATCATAAGAGTATGGGTGTTGTGTATTAGTTTATGCCGCCCGGAATTTGTCCTGTTCAATGTTTTTAAAAATGAGGTGGACCGAAGCAATGGACGAACAACAACTGCAGCAGCTGACAGAACAGCTTTCGCTCACATATTTTAAAAAACCGTTCCGGCACCGCGCTTACTTCAACAGCCGCCTGAAAACGACCGGAGGCAGGTATTTGCTGAATTCCCACAATATTGAACTGAATAAAAAATACCTGACAGAGCACGGGCAAAATGAGCTTGAAGGCATCATCAAGCATGAATTGTGCCATTACCACCTCCATCTTGAAGGAAAAGGCTACAAGCACCGCGACAAAGATTTTAGAACGCTATTAAAGGAAGTCGGTGCGCCGCGATTCTGCACGCCGCTCGCAGGAGAGAAAAAGCCGCAAAGAAAAGTGCGCACATACAAGTGCGAAGCATGCGGACAAACGTTTCTTCGAAAGCGGAAAATGGATACAAGCCGTTACGTTTGCGGCAAGTGCGGAGGGAAAATAAAAGAAATCATAAAAAAGGGTTGACTGATCAGGCTTGTCTATGATAAATTATAAAAGCCGTCGCAAGACGAGACACAAAGACAAATTGTTCTTCTTGACACATTTTGTCGACATATTTATAATAAAATGAGTCTGATCATTCCACAGTAGCTCAGTGGTAGAGCTATCGGCTGTTAACCGATCGGTCGCAGGTTCGAATCCTGCCTGTGGAGCCAATGGAGAAGTACTCAAGTGGCTGAAGAGGCGCCCCTGCTAAGGGTGTAGGTCGCGTAAGCGGCGCGAGGGTTCAAATCCCTCCTTCTCCGCCATTAGGAAAATATGATGCTGACTTCATATGGCCCGTTGGTCAAGTGGTTAAGACACCGCCCTTTCACGGCGGTAACACGGGTTCGAATCCCGTACGGGTCATTTCTCATATGTTGGGCTATAGCCAAGCGGTAAGGCAACGGACTTTGACTCCGTCATGCGTTGGTTCGAATCCAGCTAGCCCAGCCATTATATTTGAGCCATTAGCTCAGTTGGTAGAGCATCTGACTTTTAATCAGAGGGTCGAAGGTTCGAGTCCTTCATGGCTCACCATTGTTTTTTCACGCGGGTGTGGCGGAATTGGCAGACGCGCTAGACTTAGGATCTAGTGTCTTTACGGCGTGGGGGTTCGAGTCCCTTCACCCGCACTTTAAAAACAACATATCATGCGGTCGTGGCGGAATGGCAGACGCGCTAGGTTGAGGGCCTAGTGGGTGAATAACCCGTGGAGGTTCAAGTCCTCTCGGCCGCATTATAGGAATACCAAGGGTTTAAGCGCCCTTGGTATTTTTTATATTCATCTAGTTTTTTGTCTCCTGTGCCCACACCGTGCCCACTTACTTAAAATAAGTCGTCTAACTTGTCCGTCATTTCTTTCTGTTTATTGGGATATAGGTGTCCGTATACATCTATTGTTGTTTTTACAGAAGTATTTAATTTTACGACTGAAAATGTCCTTTGATGATGGAGTGTCTTTATATTGAAAAATATAGGACTCATCTGAATGAAGAATATTGAGTTTTTTAAATAAATCCTCTTGTTTCTCTCTCCAATAGTCTAGGAGAGAGAAAAGTTTTCTATTAATGCTTATGCGCCGAATAGAATTTTTTGTTTTGGGTAACGTCACTATAAACTCTTTGTTTAAATATGTTGCAGATTTGCGAACATCTATTTCCATTAATATTCGGTCTATGTCTTTCCATTGGAGGGCTAACATTTCACCGCACCTCATTCCGGTGAAAAAGGCTAGTGCATAAAATGTTTTAAAAATGACTTGATCATCAGGAATTAAGTTGATAAATTTTTTAAATTCCTCCGGTCTCCAAAATTTCATCTTTTTTCGATCAAGAGGGAGTTGTTTGATTTTGCTGCATGGATTGTTTTGAATAAATTTTTCATTTTGGGCTGTCTCGAATATTTTATTTAAAGTGGATATGATATTATTTACGGATTTATTGCTCAGTTTCTTATCGAGTAAGTGATTTCTAAAATCGATGATATGGGTGTGCGAGATCTTTTGTAGATCAGCATTTTTGAAATATTCTCGAATGTGTTTATTTATTGTGTATTGCTGAATTTAGTAATAATTTGGCTTGCTGTCGACCTTGCAGTTTTTTAAATGCTGATAAACTCTCTGTTCCTATAGCTGTAGCATTATAATGAAATTTTGAAAATCCAAAACAAAGATTATGTTGCATTTATTGATGCTGAGGAAGGAACATGTCACTTTAAAGACAGGATTTTTTTGATTCAATAAAACCTATTTATCTTGAGCAGAATGGAAACACCATCCACGCAATACTTGATTACTTAAAGTAAAATTAGCTGTTGATTTTCATACCATATATTGATATATTTGGAATAAAAATAATTAACTAGGAGGTCAAATATGGCGAAAAAGTTTATTAAAACTATTGTCTCACTTTTGGTCTTTGTGTTGGTTATGGGTGTTCTAAGTCCATTATCTCAAGCAATTGAAGAGGGGAAAGAGGATGAAAGCATTGATTTCAACTCAACTCTCAATACATTGAATGAGATTTTTCCAAAAAACATTGATGGAATATCATCAATTTCAACAATCAATAAAAAGGACATTCAAAGTTTGGATAATGAAAAGTTTGAAAAAGAGTTTGATTTTTTAATAGAAGACCCAGTATTTCAGCAGTTAGAACAGGTGCTTGCCAAACAAGAGATTAAGGACGCTGAAATAAAGCCGATGTGGGTGCCAATTGTTGCTACAGCTTTAAGGGTCTTAATTAGCAAAGTTGGCAGGTCTGGAATGAAAAAAGGTTGGGCAATCGCGAGACCATATGTTGAAAAAGCTTTAAAGGCGCCGAGTAAATATAAGATTGATGGCCCCGGTGGTGGTGGCAGAATTATTCAAGTTCGTTTAAAATCTACCGGAAAACCAATTTTCAGATTAGATTATTATCCAGTTAAGACGGGAGGCCCCTATAAACTTCATTACCATGTGCCGCCTAACATGAAAAAACATCATATCATTTTCTAAAGGGAGGGTTTCCTAATGAATTATGATGAAACGCAACATCTACATATTAGTTACGATAAAAATGGATTAGATCTTGAAGCAGTAGGATTAAAGAGACTAGATGTTGATGTTTGGGACGTGTATTTTAACTTTCAGGATCATGCAATGGATGAGCCGTCTTTGAAGTTTTCAAAAATCGATCCATTCGGTTGTAAGATATTCTCGATAACAAGTAAAGATTTAAGTGAAGATGAAGCTACTCAATACTTCGAACTTTGGATTAAACATGAGTTAAATAAAGCTCTCTAATTTAAGCTCCTTTGCTACGAGGGAGCTTTATTGTACGCTAAGAAAGAATAAGCACAGCATAGCAATATGTATCTTGAGCAGAAGGGAAGAGGTAGCGCTTATTCTTTATTCAATGCCTCAACAAAACGCCACCCGTACAATTCTTTTCTCATTTCAAGGTCATCAGTACCATCACCACCTTGGCTTAAAAGAATCAATTCAGCAGAAAACCACTCTTCAAGAACCTCTTCAAATATTTCACAATAGTTTTTCGAGGACTTTTCACCTATTCTTTGGTGTATTAATTCTTGTTCATGAAAAAAAAAGGGGGGATTTATTCTATGCAGGATGCGCTCTATTTGCTTGATGAAGCAGAACAGGCTTTAGAGGATACATGATAAAGCTTTAACTTCTGAAGATTTGCAACATACCTTCGCCTTTAAAATTAAAAAATCTTTAGCTGCTTTAAACATGGATAGACCTTGTTAAATAAAGAGGGAATAGAGAACCACTTTGGTAAGTTCGTACTCCATTTTTACTCCATAATTAATAAAAAACAATCAAATTTTGTGTAATCAACGATGTAATGAAAATAAGCTTTCATAAGCAGTGATAAGCTTCCACTTTATTGAGGGCCTAGTGGGTGAATAACCCGTGAGGTTCAAGTCCTCTCGGCCGCATCATAGGAATACCAAGAGTTTTGACACCCTTGGTATTTTTTGTTTTGTTGTTGTATTTTTACTTTAATGAAAAATAGGCTCAATAAATACATATTCATCAGATTCAGACTTTACTTGTTTCATAGAGTGGAACTTACTTCGTTCTGCATGTGGCATGAATTCCATAAACCCAGCTGCAGTTCTATCGGGATGGGGAAAATTTTATATCCGTTTTGGTGTGCCGGTAATAACGACTTCGGTGTAATGATAATTGATCACTTTCAGCCAATAATGAGAACGTGTATTAATTTCATCAGGCGAGTCAGCTTTCTTGAGCACGATTCCCTCTGAAATTTTTTCTTTGACCAAGGCAAAGTAAGCTAGTCCGTTTCCTTGAATTCCTTCGATAGGATGATTCAGTTCAAGTGAATTCAGAACTGTCTTACGCCACAGTGAGCGGCTTGTTGGCGATTGACCGACTGTCTTTGTAGAAACATCGAAAACACAGTAAACAATCTGATGAGCTGACTTTTTGGACATGAAACGTTCCATTACAGCTTCAAAGTCAGGAGCACCACCTGGGGCAGCTACAATGACTTCACAATCTCTCATGTATATCTCCTTTATACGAAATGGTATAAATAGTTATTAATTACAAATATTAATCCGTCAGATTTATGATTCTGCGAAAAGAGGATAAGGCTATAGTTTTACAAGAACACTTATAATGTGATTTTTTAGGTCTTTGTAATTAAATTACATTTATTTATGATATTCACTCATGAATTCATGGTATTATATTGAAGAGAACGATCAAAAACTTTGGCATTAGTAATTAATAATGTTTTAAATCTATACGGGTGCTACCTCATGTCAAAGTCAGAATAATTATTATAGGAGGTAACATATGTTTAAGTTTAAAAGGAATTTCTTAGTTGGATTAACGGCAGCTTTAATGAGTATTAGCTTGTTTTCGGCAACCGCCTCTGCAGCTAGTCCAGACTACTGGCAAAATTGGACTGATGGCGGCGGAACAGTAAACGCTGTTAATGGGCCTGGCGGGAATTACAGCGTTAATTGGTCTAATACCGGAAATTTCGTTGTGGGTAAAGGTTGGACTACAGGTTCGCCATCTAGGACAATAAACTATAATGCCGGAGTTTGGGCGCCGAATGGCAATGGATATTTGGCTTTATATGGTTGGACGAGAGCACCGCTCATAGAATATTATGTAGTGGATTCATGGGGTACTTATAGACCTACTGGAACGTATAAAGGTACTGTAAAAAGTGATGGCGGCACATATGACATATATACAACTACACGTTATAATGCACCTTCCATTGATGGCGAAAAAACTACTTTCACGCAGTACTGGAGTGTTCGCCAAACGAAGAGACCAACTGGAAGCAACGCTAAAATCACTTTCAGCAATCATGTTAGAGCATGGAAGAGTCATGGAATGAATCTGGGTAGTATTTGGTCTTATCAAGTCTTAGCGACAGAGGGATATCAAAGTAGTGGAAGTTCTAACGTAACAGTGTGGTAACAGATCATCTTTAATCAGGGGTAGCGGCTGTTGATCGTTCCTTGAGACATTTTATAATCATTGTTAATGTGAGTGACTAAGAGGCGATGGTCTTTTAGTTGGGATTCCAATGTATTCCTCGGAGTGGGGAAAACGATTGTTTAGGCCTTGATAGGAAAACACTGGATTAAAGGGAAAGCAAGGTTATAGAATTTGAACCAGTATAAATTTTAAAGCAGGCATATGCCTGCTTTATTTTAATGCGCTATTAATGATTTTTGCATGTATTCCATCTAATTTGTACCCTAAAAGTATTTCCTCAGTTGCTTCATTCGTAAAGTGAGGAATTCCTTTTATTTCGGCTAATTTTTCTCTGAAATTTCAACCGAAGAGCAAATTGAAAAATACAAAGAACGAGCAAGAAGAACAGAATATGATCATTGGAAGGATTGAATTATATTTAGACTTTTCTGTTGTGAAGGCACGAGCTTTTACAACAAATATAAAAGGGTTCAATCGAGGATTCCGTCAAATAAAAATAACTCCAGGATATTGGTCGAGGGTCCGAATTAACGAAAAAAAAAGACAATAGTGAAACCTTTTTTTTGTTATCAATCTCATGGATAGACCATTTTAAAAAACAAAAAAATCTTAAGAACCACTTTGGTAAGCTTTACGAAATTCGTTTGAAAAGCTTACTCCATTTTTACTTCATCATTCTTAAAAACAATGAAGTTTTATGTAATTGGTGTAAAGAGATACCATGAAAACAAGCTTTCATAAATCGTGATAAGCTTCCACTTTATCGAGGGCCTAGTGGAGGCAACCCCGTGAGGGTCAAGTCCTCTCGGCCGCATACCAATCATACCGAGGGTTTAACTACCTTTAGTATTATTTTTTTGCAGAAAATACGGCAATAAATGTACCGTGTGGTGAAGTATGCAAGTATATTTGGCACTAAAAAAGTGCTGACCTCTGCACAAAACCGTTGTGCGAGTCTGCACTTTTATTTTGCAAGATACACTGCCTGCTATCATCGATTATGGGGAGTTGTTTAATCCGTTCTTAGGTGTGCTGATATTTGGTTTTTAGAAGCTTTTTTTAAGTGGCTAAAACCAACAAATTTTTTGCTTTCTTCATCCCACAGGCGGAACTTTAATGACTTAAGACTTGTTGCCAGTGTAATGGTCGGAACGTTTTGCAATGGTTTAATGTTGTTATGCACTTCTTCAAGCTTATAGTTTGGGACTCTCGGGCTTAAATGATGAACATGATGGAAACCGATATTGCCTGTTAGCCATTGCATGACTTTTGGAAGCTTATAAAAAGAGCTTCCTTCAACTGCTGCTTTTACATATTCCCAATGCTCATCTTCTTCAAAATAAGAATCCTCAAACGTATGTTGAATATAAAACATCCAAATTCCGAGAGATCCCGATATCATAAAAATTGGCGCCTGAATCAGCAGGAAGTTTTGCCAGCCAATAGCCCAGCATAAAAGTGCTGTCAAAGCGACGATTCCCAGGTTCGTTACATACGTATTCATCCGTTCTTTGCGTTTTGCCCCTTTACGATTAAAACGATTGGTAATCCCGAAGACGTAAATCGGCCCAATCATAAACATAACAAACGGATTTCTGTACAAACGGTACATTATTTTTGTCTTAGTTGAGGCTTCCTTATATTCTTCAACGGTCAGTACCCAAATATCGCCTGTACCGCGTTTGTCCAAGTTGCTGCTTGTCGCATGGTGGACAGAATGGTCGCGTCCCCAGTGATCAAAAGGATGCAAAGTCAGAATTCCTGTAATTGTTCCAAGGATTCGATTCGCCATTTTGTTTTTAAAAAAGGAATAGTGGCAGCAATCATGAAAGATGATGAAGGTTCTCACTAAAAAACCTGCCGCAACGATAGAAATCGCTAATGTAAGGAAATAAGAAATCGACAAGCTCTTATATGCCAAACACCATAACAGGAAAAATGGTACCAATGTGTTAATGATTTGAGAAATACTTTTTTGTAAATCGGAGTTTTCATAAGGTGTAACCAGTTTTCTCAAAGTCCTTAGGTTTTGGTCATTCATTTTTTAAAGTTTCCCCTTCCCTGATGAGTTTCTAAGTGTACGTTTTATTGCCTTTGAAGTCCCAGTGTCATACATCATATAAGTATCGTTCTTAGCCCTCTTTATTGGAAACTCGAAACTGATTTGCAGAGTTGGCCGGGATACAAAAGGCGTATGAAAATTATACCCGGCTCTTTATCGGGCAAAACTCTCTCCCTGCTTCCCTATGGGAATTGTTCTTTTTAGACCGTGAACATTGATTGTTTGAGGAACAGACATCATGAACAAGAAACAGCAGAGCTTTTTAAAGAAAATCAATTTTAGCAAAGAAAAAGGTTTGAAGACACTCGCGATTCATTTTCACGGTGTTTTCAAACCTCTTAGACATGTTATATATTTGATGCAGAATAATTGACGCCTACCGCTTCTGCACTGCTATCCACACGTTTAAGAAAAAATGCCATGAATAAAACGATAATATGATTTGCAATTATTTCCGTTTCCTGTTATGATAAAGGAGAATTATTTTTGTTCGGTGTAAAGGATAGTATGAATATTGACTTTTCGTCTTGATGATACTTTGGGCAAGGATAGTAATACAATGTGCGGTAACGCACTAGGAGGCAACAAAAATGGAACAAGGTACAGTTAAATGGTTTAATGCAGAAAAAGGTTTTGGATTTATCGAACGTGAAAATGGAGACGATGTATTCGTACACTTTTCTGCAATCCAAAGTGACGGATTCAAATCATTAGACGAAGGTCAAAAAGTAACATTTGACGTTGAGCAAGGTCCTCGCGGAGCTCAAGCTGCTAACGTTCAAAAAACTGCTTAATCTTCAATCGTTTATACAAACAGGCTCTTTATATAGGGCCTGTTTTTTTATGTTCTCTGTATAATGCTTAATAAAAAACCCTACTCAACGTTCGAGTAGGGAGGTGGTAAAAGGTAATAGAAAAAGATTTAACGCTTCAAAGGTTGTTTACAGTATAACATAATCGATTGACAAAATGCGGAATTTATATAAATTTTTTATTTTTCTTTTCAATTACAACTACTACTTTTTCTTTCTTTTGGTTACATCTCCTTCATGCAAAGTTCAACAGTATTTTTCCATTCAAACCCGGCTGTTCATAATGCTTCAACGCATCATAGAAATCTTCAAAATCATATACTTTTTCTGGAGCATTGATGACCATTCTTCCGCTCTCAACGAGCTTAATCACCTCCGAGAAGCGATTGCGGTATTCAGAAACGGAATGTCTCTCGTTCCAAAGTCTTAAGGCGAATAATTGTGGTGACACATGGTATACATTGTGTAACTTTCGCCAATCGTTTGGTATACCTGACAACAGACCATAACTGACAAACGTTCCTTCAGGTTTTAACGTCCTCGCCAGCAGTTCGCCGCTTTCTCCTCCAACAGAGTCAATTGCATGGTCAACACCGATGTCGCAAGCATCAGAAATCTGTTCATATATAGAACCGTTGGAAGCGTCGATGACTCTCCATGCCCCAAGTTTTTGAAGTTTTTCTATCTTGCGGCTGTTTCTTGTAATGACAATTAAACGGAATCCCAGTATAGTAGAAATTTGCGCAAACAAACCTGCAATAGATGTACCTCCGCCATTCATTAACACAATTTCATTCGGCTGAACACGCAATGATTCCGTACAAATTAGCCAGGCTGTTAATGGATTAATATACAGTTGACTGGCGTCGTTATCACTTATTGATGGAGGCAGCTCTATTGCATAATCAGCTTTGGTGGTTACATATTGTTGCCAAGTTCCCTCTCCTCTTACAGGGAGGACCCTTTTTCCAATCAATGATGGTGATACATCTTTGCCCTGATCTATGACAATTCCCACACCATCATATCCTGCAACAGCCGGCAGCTTAATTCTATGAGAATAGGCCCCTCTAATTGGAAGCAAATCTGATGGATTAATTGGACTGGCAATCATTTTGACAAGAATTTCATTTGGCTGAAGAGGAAGCTTTTCTCCGGTATATAGCTGTAATTTTTGAAGCGGATCACCAAATTCCTTATATATTAATGAAACATTATTCATGATTTGTTATTGGCTCCTTAGTTTAATACTTCTATAAATAAACTTGCACTCTTTTGAGATTATGTCAATATTGTCTTTGTTTTTAGCTCTTAGTGTAAGTGCAGCTTCTACTACAGCGCAGACACAACAAAGAAATATCACCCAGACTGTTAGCTATCCATCTGTAGGACAACTGTCTCAAAAAGAAATTCATATCATGGCGCTCATGATAATCCTAAACATCAAAGAGTTTCCATGCTCAGCACTGGGCTTCGGCGTTAGCCAAAAAATTAGCTTAACAAGCACTCCGGTACATACTTGAAAGAGCCGTGATTGCTAAAAAATTATGCCAAAAAGGCGAAAAACGGTTTTTATAAAGTAGCAAACTACATTGAAAAAGTCCAACATTCAAGAAAAATGAATTGTTGCAATTTTTATAAAAGCCGGACTTCCACCTGATGTTTCGATTTAGTACCTATTACTTAAAGTCGCAGTCTAACTTGTCCGTCATTTCTTATAATTGTTTTATAAACAGCACAACCATATAATAGAACGAAAAAAGGATGGCGTATCATGCCGATCAATTCTTTTGAAAACTATCCGATGAGCTGGAAGCCATCGATTGATAAAACTGAAAAGCCCATTTATAAAGCACTTGCAAGGCAATTGGAGCAGGATATAGTAAACGGAGTTTTATTGCCTGGAACAAAGCTTCCTCCTCAGCGGGAACTGGCTGATTATTTGGATTTAAATTTGAGTACCATTTCAAAGGCGTTTAAAATGTGTGAGTTAAAGGGCCTGTTAAGTGCAACTGTTGGGAGCGGCACATTTGTATCGTATGATGCGTTATCGAATGCGTATTTACTTGAGGATACAAAGCCAAAGCTCATTGAAATGGGCGCAACACTGCCGGATCATGCTTCTTACGAGCCGCTCATGCTCCATTTGAGCAGCATGCTGCAAGAGACAGATTATGAAAAATGGTTTGGTTATGGCCGGGCGGGCGAAAGCCTTTGGCAAAAGGATGCAGCTGTAAAGCTAATTCGAAGAGGCGGTTTTGAAACAACCGTTGAGCACATTTTATTTGCAAATGGGGGACAAAATGCGATCGCTGCCGCATTGGCGGGTCTTTGTAAGCCTGGAGACCGCATTGGTGTTGATCATCATACATATCCCGGATTAAAAACTGTTGCATCAATGCTAAGTGTGCAAATCGTACCGATAAAATCCGAGAACGGTGAAATGAAGCCGGAGTCACTTGAATATGCTTATAAAAATGAAAACATTACAGGCATTTATTTGATCCCGGATTACCATAACCCGACAGCTTCCTTTATGTCTGTAGAGAATCGAAAGGTCATCGCAGAAATTGCAAAAAAGTATAATTTGTTTGTTATTGAAGATGCATCGTACCATCTTCTTGGCAAAAATCCACTTCCAGCCCTTGCATCATTCGCGCCGGAACAGGTGATCCATATCGCAAGTTTATCTAAATCATTGGCACCGGGGCTGCGACTGGCGTATGTTGCAGTGCCGTATCAATTTAAGGAGCCGGTTTCGAGGGCGCTTTATAATTTAAATATAACGGTTTCCCCGCTATTAGCAGAACTTGCTGCGCGCACGATTGTATCAAATCAATTTGAAGTCTTAATTGAGGGGCATCGTGAACAAACGATTTGCAGAAACCAAATCGCAAATCGATATTTTGCTGACTATACGTGTTTAGGTGGTGAAACAGGCATCTTTCGGTGGTTGTTGTTACCGGGTGGGATTACAGGTGCTGAATTTGAAAAATTAGCTGCTGAACATGGAGTGCAAGTGTATGCGGCTGAACGCTTCGTAGTTGGGAATAGTTGTCCGGAAAGGGCGGTAAGGGTTTCTGTATGTGCACCAGAAACGCTCGAAGAGCTTGAAAAAGGATTAATAATCCTTAGGCGCTTGCTAAACGATCTTGCCTAATTATTGTCCGCCATACAATTTCAATATTGTATGGTTTTTTTGCGCGTGTTATGATGATTCAAATCTAGTTGGAGGTTGATCAAGGAAGGCAGGTTAGATCATGCTGCACAAAGAAAGTGTAAAATCGTTAGACGTTCAATCAGCTTCATTACAAAGCTACATTGGTTCCCCAGAAAAACAAAAAACGTTATACAAGCGTACATTATTTGTGGTAAGTGTTTCACAAATTTTTGGCGGTGCAGGGCTGGCGGCAGGAATTACTGTCGGTGCCCTTATTGCTCAGCAAATGCTCGGAACGGATGCTTACGCAGGGGTCCCGACAGCTTTATTTACTTTAGGATCAGCGGGGGCAGCCTTATTTGTAGGCAGACTTTCTCAACGCTATGGTCGTCGTGCAGGCCTTTCAGCCGGTTTTGTGATTGGCGGTCTTGGAGCAATAGGAGTTATCATTGCAGCAATCATAAATAGTATTTTCTTGTTATTTGCTTCATTGCTTATTTACGGTGCTGGAACAGCGACAAATTTACAAGCTCGTTATGCGGGTACGGACTTGGCAAATCGTAAGCAGCGGGCGACTGCTGTCAGTGTGACGATGGTTATGACAACATTTGGCGCGGTTGCGGGTCCGAATTTAGTGAATGTGATGGGGGGTTTCGCCCATTCTATCGGTGTTCCGTCATTAGCGGGCCCTTTCATTTTAGCCGCGGCGGCATATATCTTAGCAGGTGTTGTCCTATTCATCATGCTTCGTCCAGATCCATTAGTTATCGCAAGAACAATCGAATCGAGCAAGCAAGAGCCAAGTGATAAAGGACATTTGACAACAACTGAACACACAGAAAACAAAAGAGGTGTAATCGTTGGTGCGGCAGTTATGGTTCTTACCCAAATTGTAATGGTCGCTATTATGACAATGACACCAGTTCATATGAGACATCATGGACATGACTTGGGTGCTGTCGGTCTTGTTATTGGCTTTCATATAGGCGCCATGTATCTCCCTTCACTTGTTACAGGGGTTCTTGTTGATAAGTTGGGACGTACTGCAATGGCAATTGCATCTGGAACTACGCTGCTTCTGGCAGGCTTAATAGCAGCATTTGCACCGGGAGATTCTATGGTTCTTATCGTAATTGCTCTTTCTTTGCTGGGATTAGGGTGGAATTTTGGTTTGATAAGCGGGACTGCACTGATAGTTGATTCAACTGAAACGGCCACACGGGCGAAAACACAAGGTACGGTGGATGTTCTGATTGCGTTGTCAGGAGCTGCCGGCGGAGCATTGTCCGGAATGGTTGTGGCAGGCTCAAGTTATCTAACATTATCACTTACTGGAGGAATTTTATCCTTATTACTCATTCCTGTGGTGGCATGGTCTCGTGGAGGTAAAAGATAAGCCGGATGCATTCAATTCGGGAGTCCAAGACAAAAACTTAGTATAAATCCCTCATTCGTTTCGATAAGAACACATTCATGTTGCTTGAACAGTAACATTTTATGCCCAAAATACAAATTTCAAATGCTTGAAATAACTTTTGTAACGGACAAAATACTTTCACTTTTATTGAAGTCCTTATGGGGGAACCCCCCATGAAGGTTCAAGTTTTCTCGGCAGTATCACCGAATACCAAGGGTTATGAGTCCTTGGTATTTTTTTCTTTTTTGTTTTTAACTATGTTAGGCTTTTGTAAAAGGTCGAATAGATAACAAGGAGGCGCAAAATGGGGAAACTCTCAACTTATCTATTGAAAGTTTGGCTCGCAATACCTAGATGGTTCAGAATGTTTACTTTAAGTGCAATCACCATATATGTTTTATGGTCATTGTTCATTAATGGAGTGAAAAATATATTTAGATTATCTCTCTCTTCCTTGATTGTAAGTCTAATAGCTTCCGGAATCATATTGATAATTTTCAATAAAAGTTCTGTGAAAAAGTAGGGAGTGGCATTAAAAACATTTCTTATCGTAATATACGAGCGTCTGTAAAGCGGCCTAATACTTTTCCAGCAAACGGCATAAAAAAATGAAGAACAAGCCCTCCTAAACAAACGGTTAATAAAGTTCCGATGCCAATCGGTCCTTTTAAGATGACGGCCGCTGTCAAGAAGACGAGGTAAATGATGGTTCTCGAAACAAATATGTTGGTTCTCGTTAATTCTTTTATGATGAATGTGAATCGGTCAATTGGCATCGGAGCAAAATTTGTGTATAAGTATGTCGCGGTTCCTAAACCTGTAACAACCAAGCCGATTCCAAAACAAATCACTTTGCTCCACCATTGTTCTGGTGTGATAAAAAAGTGCAGGAAAAAAAGCCACATATCAATGCCGATCCCCGTTATAAACGCCGTTAGCATCCCTGAAACTTCCGGTCTTTGGCTTTTTAAAAAAGAATTGCAGCCTATGAATAGCAAAGCAATGATGACTTCCCAACTTCCCACAGTAAGCCCCACATGTATGGACAGTCCCACCAAAAGTGCGTCAAAAGGCGAAGCGCCAAGATCTGATTGAATCGTAAAAGCAATCCCAAGGGTTAAGATTAAAATTCCTAATACATAAAAAACATATTTCACTTAACTCGCCCTCTTTATTTTTATTGCAAATACAACAAAATTTCGGTATATTTAATGTACGCCATTTATGTTGTATTTGCAACAAAAACATGTTCGAAAGGAGTTTATGATGAAGGATATTCTTCGTGAAATTGGAATGATTGCCCGGGCTTTGGATTCTATAAGCAATATCGAATTTAAAGAACATGACCTGACAAAAGGGCAATATTTGTACCTTGTCCGAATATGCGAAAACCCGGGAATCATTCAGGAGAAGTTAGCTGAAATGATTAAAGTGGACCGGACCACCGCAGCCCGCGCTATAAAAAAACTTGAAATGAAAGGCTTTATTGAACGGAGAGATGATGAATATAACAAAAAAATAAAAAAACTCTTTCCGACGGAAAAGGGGAATGAGGTATTTCCTTTTATAAAAAGAGAAAATGATCATTCGAATTGTGTGGCATTAGAGGGGTTTTCCGAGGGGGAAGCGGAGACCATCTTCAATCTTCTTCAAAGAGTAAGAAAAAATGTAGAAAAAGACTGGGAGTTTGTGAAAAAGGGGAACAAGAGAAATTATTGACGGCATAAAGGAGCGGCAGATTGAAATGACAGTAAATATAAAAAGGTGCACCCTTGAAGACTTACAAAAGCTTCAAGAAATTGGTTGTGAAACATTTAATGAGACATTTAAGCATCAGAACTCGCCGGAAAATATGAAGGCCTATTTGGAAAAGGCGTTTCACTTAACACAATTAGAAAAAGAACTATCCAACAGCGCTTCGCAATTCTTTTTTGTCTATTGTAACAATGAAATCGCTGGATATTTAAAGGTCAATACTGATGAGGCCCAAACTGAAAAAATGGGTGATGAATCACTTGAAATTGAGAGAATTTATATCAAGAACGAGTTTCAAAAACATGGGCTTGGCAAATATCTGTTCAATAAAGCTATGGAAATTGCGAAGGAACTGAATAAAAAGAAAATCTGGCTGGGCGTATGGGAAAAAAACGAAAACGCAATTGTTTTTTATAAGAAAATGGGGTTTGTTCAAACCGGTGCTCACTCTTTTTATATGGGAGATGAAGAACAAACGGACTTGATCATGACCAAAACACTCCTATAACTTTTTTGAAAGGAGGATGACGATGTATATTCCAAAATATTTTAAAGTCGAAAATGTTGATGAAATTTTGGATTTTGTCCAAAAAAACTCTTTTGGCACGATTGTTACGACAGAACAAGGGAAGCCAATCGCTACTCATTTGCCTTTGGGGTTCAATAAAAAAGGTGATGATTACTATATCACCGGCCATGTCTCTTTTGGAAATCTGCAGTGGAGAACTTTTGAAACCTGTCAAGATGTGCTTGTTATGTTTCAGGGGCCGCACGCATACATTTCTTCTTCCTGGTATGGGCATGAGGAAGTGCCGACATGGAATTATCAAGCCATCCATATATACGGTCAAGCAAGCATTCTAGAGAGAGATGAATTAATAGAAGAATTAACAATTATGATGGGAAAATACGAAAAACACCGAGAAAATCCAATTTTATGGGATAACCTTTCTCCTCAACTTTTAGAAAGACAACTGAAAGCGATTGTCGGGTTTAAGATTAAGGTGGAAGACATTCAGGCTGCATATAAATTAAGTCAAAACCGAAATGATACAGACTACATGAACATCATTGATCAATTGCAAAATGAAGGAGATCCCAATGCGGAGCAATTGGCGGCAGTGATGAAAAAGAGGCTGGAAAATTAAATATAAATCCACCTTCAACCCCATGCAGGAGTTAAAGGTCGGAATCAGAGCCGTCATTTATGCAGCATCTTAAAGATCGAGCGGGAAATAAAAAGGCAGGCCGAATGGTTAGGCCGAATCATCTTTGTCGAAGACTTAATGGGGTCGCAGCCCGCGAAAGTTCAAGTCTCTCGGCCGCATCATAGGAATACCAAGGGTTATGACCCCTTGGTATTTATTTATGGAGGGTTACCGACTCCATTAATTTGTTGTTGTCCCGTTTATGAAATTATTGATTTAAAATAGGGATTTCACTAAGCAATTTCTTCAAATGAATAGAGTCCCACGGCAAATGTTCGGTTATACCTAATCCAACTACATCTGTTTCGGAAGAGAGTTCTTTCAGAAGATGAAGCAGGTGCGGCATTTGCATTGTTCCCTCAGGAGAAAAAGTTACAGGTGCTTCAGGATTGGCGAATAATAAAGAACGAAACGCCTTCGGATCAAGCACGTCTAAATCAAGGTGTATGGCCAGATACTTGATGTTGCTTTCTTTTATCCATTCTTTTATAGAATTGGTACTGGTCATTAACTCTTTAGTTCCGGCAGTTCTAATCCCAAGTCTTTGAATCACTTCAGTGTCTGGTTCTGTGGGAACTATACCTTGTCTTTGAAGTGCTTTTGATATCGCGTTTGTTTCTTCTTCTGTAGGAGCTGCTAATCCCGCGATAAAGACATTTTCAGGTTTAAGGGGAATGTTCACATGTTTTGCGAACTCTTCATCTCCTTCTCCCAAAAGGTTCCCGAGCGGTAAAGTATGACCGTTATCATATCCTGCATATCTAACTAAATCGCTGTGAGCGTCAATCCAAATTAAACCTAAGTCCCCGCCGTATCGTTCGTTTAAATAAGCAAATGGTGCTTGTTCGACTAAGCAGTCACCGCCAAACATGACAATGCGATCCGGCTTATGGGCATGAATGATATGCTGAGCAGCCTCCAATTGTTCCAGCAGTTGTTTTCTCCCGTTTATTCCGTTTTCGTTTTCAAGTGGAGTTCCATCATAAGTTTGAACCGGAACATGAATAAGGGGCTGATCATTTTCAGGAGCCAGCCAAGCAAGCAGTTCCGCTCCAAAAGAGTAGTTGGGATTGTTTCCCCCTTGCCATTGCGGCATCAACAGACGTATCGTTTTTTTAGCCATGTTATCGTCTCCTTTACTTCAAATTACGGTTAGTATAAAATGAACGCAAACAAAAAAACAGTACGCACTTTTTTGATAGGTACTATCCGAAAGGGAAGTGTTAATATGAGTATGGCTGAATATAAAGGCAAAGTTAAAAATATTCAAGATACACCTTTTGGCTACACATTGTCCGTGATCGGCGGCAAATGGAAAATGGTTATTATTTATCTCCTCGCGGAAAATCAACCGGTTCGCTTTAATGAGCTGAAAAGACAAATAGGGGCTATTACTTATAAAACATTGAGTTCACAACTTAAAGAATTGGAAGCGGATGGTCTGGTGAAGCGGGAAGAGTACCCTCAAGTTCCCCCAAAGGTCGAGTACAGTCTCACTGGTAAAGCGGAATCACTATTGCCGGTTTTAGAAGGGTTATGTGAATGGGGGGTGAAAAACCAATAAAGTTAAGGATTCATTCATCTTGGAGAGAGAAGAATCAAATGCTTCGTTCTATTGCCGACAATCCTTTTGTCTGGCCGGAAAATGTCCATAAACATTAGGGCCTTTATTGGTTATTCACCAGTTGCGGAAACGGGGTGCTTGCAAAATAGTTCCAACCACTGGCACATGAATGTTCCAAGTCTAAAAGGGTTACCTTAATCCAATGTAATGATCGGTATTTGCAGCAGCCGCTCAAAAAACGTGATTGAACTTTTGAACCTAGAAAAACTGTTATGGTATATTTAAATATAACGTAAAATTTGAAATGAGGAATGGCATGAATAAAATCGAAAAACATAAGAAATTTAAAGCGAAAATGATTTTCAAAGTTATAATGGTCATGATCGGAGGAATCATAGCGGCCTATGGATTGGAAACAGTGCTGATTCCTAACAATGTATCTGATGGCGGAGTGACAGGACTCAGCATTGTTGGTTCACAACTATTTGACTTGCCGCTTGGTATACTTATCGCAGCTCTAAACATCCCGTTTGTCTGGCTGGGATATAAGCAAATCGGGAAAAGCTTTGCGTTATTATCGATTATCGGAATCGCATCACTTGCAGCAGGTACAAGTTTTATGCACCACACTCCGGCTATAATCGAAGGGGACACTTTGTTAGTCACTGTTGTCGGAGGGATCATCCTTGGTTTTGGAATGGGGCTGGCGCTGCGTAATGGCGGAGCATTGGACGGAATTGATATGCTTGCTGTGCTGTTATCGCGCAAATTGCCATTTGGAACGAGCGATCTCATTCTATTCTTTAACCTTTTTGTGTTTATTTTTGTTTCCGCTGTATTTGGCTTGCAAGGGGCATTGCTATCAGTCATCGCCTACTATATTGCGTCCAAAGTCATTCATGTTGTCGAGGAAGGATTAAGCGGTTCTAAAACCTTTCAAATTATTACAACAGAACCTGAGTTGATGGTGGAGACAATTCGCGATCAATTGGGCCGAAGTGCTACATATAAAGAAGCTTACGGTGGTTTTTCCCACGAAAAGTTTAAAGAAATTACATGTGTCATCAACCGTTTAGAAGACACCAAATTAAAGGAAATCATTAATGAAGTTGATAAAAATGCTTTTGTCACTGTATATGACGTAGCTGAAGTCAAAGGCAGTAATTTTAGAAAACCTAATATTCATTAATTAGGGATTTCCTAAGAAAAAACATACCAAAGCTTGTTGGTATGTTTTTTTATATCATGTCGGTTTCCGAACATGACCATCAAGCTAACATCCACAACATTTGGAGTTTAACCTTTTTTACAAGAAAACGGTTTATATGTTCGTTTAAAACCTCGCTACATTTAAAAAACACCACTATCGCCGAAATAAAAGAGCGGTTTTTTCGAAGCTCTAAAAATGCAGATGATGTACAGATGAATCGACCACAAATTGGACAAAACGTGTTAGTTGAAGGAAATGACTTCTGCGGTTATACATCCAGTAAAGTCGTTGCGTTGGGTCAAATTTATAATAACTAGAATCAACTGGTAAGTAAGACTTAAAATGTGCTAACACTTTTGGTTACTGTAGGAGTTGTTGTCGATCCAACAACTAAGGCATCTCTGGCAGCGATCATGCAATGGAATATGAGAAACCGCAAAAATAATCCTTACTTTGATGGAACCAATCTATATGAAAGAGGAGGATACTGGATACCTCCTCTTTCATTACTTTATTTTATTCACCTTTAACTTTTTCTTTTTTATTTGAATAACACAAGATTGCTGTATTTTAGTCTGGACAAATTTCTAGTAGATCAAAAAACAATGCATTCTCTACTGTTACTTGTGATCCAAAAAACGTGACATCTTTTTTAAAATCCAGCCCGCATACAACCTCGTTCATCTCCGAATAGGATAATTCAATGAACTCTTTCTTTGAAAAATATTCTTTTACACAATCTTCAAATTCTTGTTGTTTAGTGTTATAAGGTTGAGTATCAAAACCCTCAAGAGTTGGGACAGTTCTATTCACATCTCTGTTTTCAACTTGAAATTCGTGCTGAAGATAAAATAAAGGTGCAAGCTTAGATAGCATTAAAATGGTACTATAAGTAACTTCAAATTCCCCTTTTGTGTAGTCTTCATACTCAAATATTAATTTTGACGACGGCCATATTTCACCAAAATTTACGTCTGTGATTATCATATTATTATTCTCGGAAAATTTTTTTATTGCTTCTGGTATTACAAACTGCTCGCGGCATTTAGTAAGATAATCTGATTCGTTATTGTTTCTGTAGTATTTATCTATAGTTTCGTAGACTAGATCGTTCATTTTAATTTTCACTTCCTTAGTTCATTTTTAAATCATGACGTCCCGATTTGTCAGCTGGTTTAGTTTCGTTTAAGTTAAAGTTAAAGTCCACTTCTCCTTGATGTTTCCCTCTTTTATTAACAACTTCAAATCTACCATGTTGGGTGTCCACTGCATAGTATTTGCCTGTTTTCGAATCCAAATACACATCTCTTTGATTAATTTTAGTTAATTTTGAATCCTTTTTCCAATTTCTTTGCTTAGCAAAATCAGCAGCAGTGGCTCTAACCAATGGAATTTTTTCATTCAAATTCATTTTAGCTATCTTTTTTTCAAATAATCCAATACTATCCTCCTTTATATAAAATCACCAAGAAATTATACAGGTATATAAACTGTTATTAAAGAAAAATAAACCATTTAAACTTTAAATATATAATAAAGTTCTTTTTCTCTCCTTTGTTTCTACATAAAAAACCCATCTCACAAAGAAATTAATTGATCTAAATTTCATATTTAATTCTTTTTTCAAATAGATTAATCAGCAAGGACTTTTTTAGAGAAATCTAGGATTACTGTGTCTTATTCCAAGGAATCCCCCTACTCATCCTCATTTGACTGATAGCTTTCTCTGCCTAAGACTAATGATAAAAAAGATCAATTAAGAATACTGTTTAAGTAAACTTAATTGATCTTATAATACGATGTAACCTCCCTGGGCCGCTAAACTTTTAAGGAGGTCTATGTATATAAACCTTTGGGGCTAACTTTTGTCGAGCTCGCTTTTGTACATGTTTTTAGGATAACAATTTTCTCAAGCTTGATCAGCATGTGCAAGGACCATGTAAATAAAAGATATACGGTTCCTACTCATTTTTTAAGAGTACTTTTTTACCGGTCTTTGCCGACTTCCGAATGGCGTCTAACAACCGGTGCAGTTTGACAGCGTCATGAAAGTTTGGGATTTGATTTTTATGTTCAAATATATCTTCCGCTAAAATAGTATAAGCAGTTTCAACATAGCCTCTTGCACCATGATCCTTTACTGGGGAAATTTTTACTTCTTCAGAATAAACATCTTCAGCATTTAACAAATTATGAGGATGTGTAATCTTTTTGACTTTGAGATTGCCAAATTGTACGTGTCCTGAGGAATGATGCTGTGTTAAACGCAAAACACCTTTTTCCCCTCTAATCTCTAATTGAAAAGCTGGATAAACTCCGCCCTGAATATGGACAGAGGCTGAAGCGCCATTAACGAGCGTCCCCTGGATTAAAATTTGGTCAGCTGTGTTTTTTGGTATTTTCATCCCTGTTTCTTGTATAACGGCTTCTGTATAATGACTGTTCATTGCAGCTGATAATTCTTTAAAATCACCCAGGATATGACAAAGAACATCAAGCGAGTGACCACCGTTGATTGTAAGAAGGTTCGCCCCATTTTCTCTTTTTAAAAGGTAACTGCTTTTTTCATCTGTTATTCTTCCCTTTCCTTGTGTTGCTACCTGCATCGTGCAGGAGATGACCTTGCCGATCTCCCCCTGTTTGATTGCCCGCTTTAAATAATTGACTTCTGGAGATTGCCTTCCCTGTAATCCAATCGCATGATGAATGTTTGCGTCATCTGCCAATTTTGCCAGTTTTTCAGCCTGCACAGTATCTTTGCCTAAAGGCCATTCACAATATATATGTTTATTTTCTTCTATGGCTGCAAGCGAAGCTTCATAATGGAAAGGAACCTTTATACTGACGACTACCAAATCAACATCTTTTGATTGTGCTAATTCCTTATAATCTGTAAAAGCAGAGGCAGCCTTAAGCATCATAGCGCTTTTTTTTGCGGTTTCCATTTTTGATGTTCCAATCGCCGTTATTTCATAAAAAGGATTTTCCTTCAATACCGGAATATGTGTTTGACTAGCCCATTGATTATTCAAAGATCCGCCTATAATCCCTGCTTTTATCACGTTGTTCTTCATTAGCTATCCCTCCAAAACTCTTTAAACCGAGTATAATTAAAATTAGAGATCATTTTAAATGTTAAGTTATGATGGTTATATCACTTTTTTTGATGGGGGTTGAAATATGAATGGATATTGAAAACATGAAAGCTTTTGTTTCAGTGGCGGAATTAAAAAGCATATCTGCTGCTGCAATTAAATTGAATCACCTTCAATCCAATATGACTGCGAAAATAAAAAAAATCGAAACTCATTATCATCAACAACTGTTTATCAGAAATTCAAAAGGAGTCAAACTAACGAAAGAGGGAGAAAAATTATATCATCAATACAAGAAAATCTTGTTCGTTTGGGAAGAAACCGAAAACATCATGAAAAAACACGATGAAAAACTCCGTATTGGCACGATGATATCTGTTGGTGGAACTCAATTCTCAAGTGCTTTAAATAAGCTTTATCATACATATCCTGATTTATCGGTAACATTAAAAACAGGTTCAACAGAATATATTGAAAATCAAGTTCTCCTTGGAAAAATCGATGTTGCTTATACGATTGGATCGCTAAACAATAAAAAGATAAGTTATCAAAAAGTGGGATATGAAGAATTGGTGATCATAGGCCAAGGTATAGATCAATATACGAGATTTGATGATTATATAAACGGAAAAAACGTACTTGTATTATCAGATAAGTGCTTGTATCTAACATTATTATGTCATATTTTTGAAGATTCGAACATCCAACAGGGGGAAATCATTGAAGTGGGCGATCCAGAATCCTTAGTGCAATTTGCATTGATGGGTATGGGAATTTCCTTAGTATCAAAGCGCATAGCAGATCGCTACAATATCCATCATTATTTAGAAGTTCCATCACCTTATAGATACGTCGATTTATATTTCATTACACGACTAAATCATAAATTTACACCTATAGAGAAACAGTTTATTGAATTAAATAACTCGCTTAGCGACATCATTAAAGGAATGTAAGGTTGATAAAAAAGTTATGCTCTCTTAAAACCAATACAAATAGGTGTACCCTTATGCGTGAAAGATATATCAATGAACGGGATTCATTTCTTTTGGGAACTTGGTTAGGTAATATCCCTGATCTAAATTAGAGATGACTCATTTTGAAGCTTTAAGTGCTAAGCCTTTACAAGAAACATAACGCGCTTTCATTCAAGTGCCTTCAACAAAGCTATATTATACACATTTTCAATTGGCATGACGTAACAGACCACTTCAAAACAGGGAACTTTGGCATCGATTTTTTCCACACTTATTAAGAAATTGGAGAAGGGCGGCTTCTAAGCCCTTTGCCGCCCTAAAATCCGAATATCCTTTATTGTTTTTAGCAAGTTTCTTTTGAGAAATAGGAGTTTAAAACATCATAAACAATCGGCAAAGAAGTAAATCCGTCAGTTTCTAAAAAGTGCCCCCCGTGTTGAACTTCGTAAAGCTTAGCGTCAATTTGTTGCGCCAGATCTTTGCTCCATGCAAATGGCACAATTTGATCGTCTCTAGAGGCAATGACAGCACGATGCTTAGCTGACTCAATGATGTTTTGAAAATCAAACGATTCCTCGGTAAATTCATCTAACATCTTTAAATCGGGCAGTGACTTGGCAAAGCCGGAAACGAGCAGAATTCCGCCAAGTGGTTGACGCAATTGCGTTTGTTCCAAAAACCTCAGAACGGCGGCGCACCCCAGGCTGTGTGCAACCAGATAAGTATGTTTATTTAATGTGTGCTTATTTAAAGAGAGCGTATCAAGCCAATCTTTAAGCCTTGGCTGGTGAGGATTAGGCATGTCTAAAATTTCTGCGTGTATTCCGTCTGCAAGCAGACGTTTTTTCAGCCAAGGAAACCAGTGGTTGGTTGAGGAGGCTCTGTAGCCATGAATGATATAAATTTGTTTTGTCATCCTGTTCTCCTTACAAATAATTTTTATTCAGTATAAAATCCCTCCCGTCGGGAAACAAGTACGCACTTTTTAGTAAGTATTTTTTACTCATAAGGCAAATCTTCTCTTTGTCCCCATCTGCACATTTCATCTATGAGAGGGTATAAAGACAGTCCTCTGTCTGATAACGAATACTCTACTCTGAGGGGATTTTGAGAAATCTCCACCCGGTGAATCAGACCGTCAGTTTGCAACTCCTTCAGCTGGGAACTTAACATTTTATGGGTGATTAACGGCATAGTCCGTTTGAGCTCCCCGTATCTCATCGTTTTTTCACACGCCAGCTCATAGAGGATTCTCATTTTCCATTTACCACCTATAAGAGATAAGGTGTATTCAAATGGAGCTTGTTTGCTGCGGCATAAGGTATTCATGGTAATCAAACCTCCTTTTTTAAGATCATAACAAAAATCAATATTGAGCCTGGCTTCAACATGAATAGCAAAAGATTCACTTGTTTTCCTTATTTTGTTGAGGAGATGTGATATGATACAAAAAAAGGGAGCGGATTTCTTCTGAAAAAGGGCGGGAATACTTTTGCGCGAATTTGCACCTCAAGTTTTTCAAACGATAGGGATTATTGGTTTTATTTTAGCTTTTGTCCAGATTCCAATCGGCTGGTTTATCGGATTTTTCTTTTCCGGTTTGTTCTTCATGATGTTGAAATCAAACAATGAAAAATCGGGAACCTTCAATGTGATGGCTGGAGCCGCGTGTTTCTTGTATTCATTTCATTGTTTGTTTACGCAAGTGTTGTGGCTGAATATAAAACAAAAATAAAAGCAGGCTGATGTCTGCTTTTATTTTTGTTATCTGTCTAGCCGGCATCCCCACAAACGAAAAGCTGCTGACGTTCTTATGCGTTTTCACCGCTAAGAATCGCAACCGGGCGCGCCCAGCCGGCAGACGCTTTTTCAACTTTTACCGGAAAAGCCATGACGTAAAATCCAGTGGAAGGCAATTGATCAAGGTTGGCGAGCTTTTCAATTTGGCAGTAAGGAATGGTGCTGCCTGAATAATGACCTTCCCAAATAATGGATGGGTCTTTTTCCTGTTCAAAGCGCTTGGCGGTCATGCTGAATGGAGCGTCCCAGCTCCAGGCGTCAGTTCCGACAAGGCGTACGCCGCGCTCCGTTAAAAATAGAGTTGCTTCACGCCCCATCCCGCAGCCGCTGTGCAGGTAATCGTTTTGTCCGTATTTGGCGCCAGCCGACGTATTCACAAGAACAATGTCGCCGGGCGCGAGTTTATGATTGATGCGGTGAAGCTCCAGTTCGATTTCTTCAGGGGTAACGATATGCCCGTCTTTCAAATGTCTGAAATCCAGTTTAACGCCAGGGCCATGAAACCAGTCAAGCGGCACTTCATCAATCGTCATCATCCGCTTGCCGTCGTCTGTAACAGAACGGTAATGATATGGAGCGTCGATATGCGTTCCGGCATGCGTGGACATCTTCACTTTTTCCAGCGACCAGCCTTCTCCCCCGGGAAGATCTTGCGAGGAAAGGCCGGGAAAGCTCTGGACCATCTGTTTAGCTCCTTGCTTATGATCCGCATATTCGATTTCAGGGACAAACCCCGGCGGATCAGACGGTATATCACCTCTTAACGATACCGACAAATCTACAATTTGATTGATTTTCATCTGTTTTCCCCTTTCTGCCTAAGCGGCTGACCATTGAAATTGTAGGCGATCAAGCTGTTATCTTTTTTATTTTACATGATGAGCCATACAAAAAGCCTGCAGAACATTTTGCAGGCGATTCGCATTTTTCTACACTTGCTGTGACTTAGGTTTCCTCAGCTTGTAAATCGCGATCAGCATGATAAACCAAACCGGCGTGACAAATAAGGCAACGCGGGTGTCCTGCGCCAGTGCAAGGACGATGAGGATAAACGTAAGAAAACCGAGAACCACATAATTTGAAAACGGGTAAAGCGGCATCTTGAATTTGTTTGTTTTCGCTAAATCCGGTCTTGTTTTGCGGTATTTCAAATGGCAAATGACGGTGATTCCCCAAATAAAGATGAAGCATATCGTCGAGATGCTTGTAATCAGCGTAAACACTTGTTCAGGCATGATATAGTTCAGCATGATGCCAATCAGAATCACGACCGCTGAGAAAAACAACGCATTGCTCGGCACTTTGCGGGAGGTCAGTTTGGTCATAGCGCCGGGCGCATTATGTTCTTTCGCAAGCGAGTATATCATCCGGCTCGTGCTGAAGACTGCGCTGTTGCTTGCCGAAGCCGCCGATGTCAGCACCACAAAATTGATGATGCTTGCAGCCGCAATGATGCCGACCGCTGCAAAGACTTGGACGAACGGACTCTCATTTGGGTTGATGACATTCCACGGATAGATGCTCATGATCACAAGGAGAGCACCGATATAAAACAGCAAAACACGGACGGGGATATTGTTGATCGCTTTAGGAATGACCTTTTTCGGATCTTTCGTTTCCCCCGCTGTCAGTCCCACAAGTTCGATGCCAACAAACGCAAAGACAACCATCTGGAATGAAAGGAGAAAACCGTGCAGTCCATTTGGAAACATGCCGCCGTGGTTCCAAAGGTTGTGAAAGGCGGCAGCGCCCGAATGGGTGGAAAATCCTTTGAAAATCATGAAAAGGCCGATCACGATCAGCGCCAATATCGCAATGACTTTGATTAATGCGAACCAGAACTCCAATTCTCCAAAAAGCTTGACGGTCGCCAGGTTCATGATCAGCAAAATGAGCAGGGCGATCAATCCGGGCAGCCATTGCGGTACATCAGGCAGCCAGTATTGGGTATAAAGCCCGACCGCGGTTAAATCGGCCATCGCGAGCGAAATCCAGCAAAACCAGTATGTCCAACCCGTTATAAATGCCGCCATGTCGCCTAAGTAGTCCCTGACAAAGTCGACAAACGAATGGTATTCCAAATTGGATAAAAGCAGTTCTCCAAGAGAACGCATAATGAAAAAACAAATGATTCCCGTAATCAGATAAGCAAATAAAATCGACGCTCCTGCAAAATGGATTGATTTCCCCGAACCAAGAAACAGCCCCGTTCCGATCGCTCCGCCGATGGCGATGAGCTGAATATGCCTGTTTTTCAGGCCTCTCGATAATTTTTGTTCGTGTATATCGTTGTCAGTTACATCTTCTGTCACTTTATGTATGCCTCCATTTTTATTTTTTAGGCCCGATCCCCGCATGTTTTAAAATCTATAATAACATTAAAATTTGAAGTAACAGATAAGATTCGCCTGATGCGTTTGTAAAGAGGTGGTTTGCGTGGAAGTAGACTGATCCTTCTTTTTGTAACCAGATCTTTATAGAATGGTCGTTGTTCATTAATCATATTTGGTTCGGAATAAGAAGCGGGAATGAATCCGTCCGTAAGTATTGTCATACCTGCTGCAAAATACATATCCGTCTGTTTGGACAGCGTGCTGAGGCAACTCCTTGAAATTGTTGAAGCCATTGTCATCGACTCGCGATTTCAGCAGAGACATCATTCAAAAGTATGCCGCAAAAGATGACAGAATTATTCCGGCTTTCCAGAAAAACGGGAGGCCCGAGCCAAGCAACAAATCGTACTTGGCCTGTTTTTAATGGGGAAGGTTTTGTCATTGAGGGCTTGATATGCCAAGCTGCTGCGCACGTCCGCTTTCGTGATACAATATAGGTATTTCAGAGAGCATGATGTATTAGGAGGAACGAAAGCTGAACAAAAGGAAATTTCAACGCAGTCAATCGGTTTTTTCGGCAATGCTGATCGTAATCGCGGTGTATGTTCTGTATACCTTGTTTGAAAATTTAATTCTTGATCCGCAATCAACATCTTTTCTCAGCCATAAATCTCACCTGCGGGACTCCTTTCATCTCCCGGTCTGGCTGAAGGTGATGTATGTTCACGTTGTTGCCGCTTGTTTGGCGATGGCTTCGGGCGCTGTCAACTTCTCCAGCGCCTTGTTGACCAAAAGCTGCAAGATTCACCGTTTTAACGGCTGGCTCTACGTCGTTTGCGTGCTAATTGTGACGCTGTCGTCAGGCTATATGGCACCGCATTCTACCGGAGGGAAGGCCGTCAGCATAGCCTTTAACATGGTGAATATGTATTGGCCTGCCGCCACGGTTATTTCCGTCATCAAAGCCCGGCGTAATCAGTTTATCAAGCACCGGAATTGGATGATTCGCAGCTATCTATTCTGTTTTACCAATCTATTTATTCATGTCATCACATTTGTGTGCCGAAGCGGATTCGGTTTGCCATACGATATCAGCTACACGATGGGCGTTTACGGGGCCATTACACTGATTGTGCTGGCGGCTGAGTGCGTCATTCATTTTACAAGCAGAAAAGCGATGGACTTTTTGCATGCAGCCGGCGCCAGCCGGTTTCGATAGGATATATATAAGTCGCTGTGCCAAGGGTATTTGAGCCCTTGGCATTCTGTGTTTTTTACAAACAGTACAGGCTTCCATCTGTTGCGGCAGTGGTCTTTTTAGCTTGGATCTCGTATTTTTAGGTAAGTTTAAGTTGGGTTTAAGGTCAATCATGTAAACTTTGAAGGATATCGCATATGGAGGAATAAAAGTATGGATGACAGAATTGAAACAAAACAAGAGCCAGTGCCTTCATTAATCGGCTTGTTCACGAACCCGGCATTGCAGTTTGAAAGAATGAAAAAGCGGCCGGCGGTTGCTCTGCCGATGTTCATTGTATTCGTTTTATCGGTTGTATCTGCTAATCTTTATCTCTCAAAAGATTTCCCCGATACGTATACCTACTTTGGAATGATCATTCTATTATGGGAGTTTTTAAAGACGGGGATCTATTTGTTTGTATCAGCTTTAATATTATGGCTGATCACGACAATAGGGGCGGAAAAACAAACTTTGTGACGATGTTTTCGCTGGCATGTTTTGTAGGTTTTGCAAAAATTATTGGCGACGTGATAAACAATACAGTTTATCGTTTTGCGAATGTGGCAGAAGGGACTTCGTTTACATCTTTGCACGATGTTTTTTCGGCCGGCGAGCCTTATAAAAGCATATTGGGCGTGTTTGATATCTTTACGGTTTGGGCGCTTGTGTTAGCAGCTGTAGGTCTGCAGAAAGCAGGTGGAGCTTCAAAACGGGCTTCATGGGTCGCCGTTACAGTTTTATTTGTTCTCAAGCTTTTGTTCGCTTGTTTTTTTGGTTTGTTTGCCGCACTTATTGAAGATATTTTTTTAGGGTTTCAATTCGGGTGCGGCGGTTCAATGGCAAACGATTTGTACCGTTCGGCCGGCACAATCAGGCTGCTATGTGGCCGTTTTTTTTGTATTTTTTTAGAAATGCCGGGTTTTTTAAGGTTTCATTGAACAAATAAAGGAGTATCAAATGACAAATATTTATTTTTGTCATTTGATACTCCTTTTGCTATGATAATGGAAAAGGAGGTGGCCGGACGGCGAAAATAAGCAGCCGTATAATGATGAAGAATTCCTCAGAGGCATTAACAAAGGAGCAAATACTTGCAGCAACAGAAGACACGTTAAGGCGGTTTGGCGTTGCCAAAACATCGATAACAGATGTCGCGAAAGCATTGGATGTCAGCCACGGCACGATTTACCGCCATTTCAAAAACAAAAAGGAGATTTTTGAAGCAGCCACGGAGAAGTGGCTGAATGAAAAGATTATGCAGCCGCTGGCAGATGTTTATCACGATACTTCCTGTACGGGCGCATCACATGTCAAAGCTTATATAGAAAAATTGTTTGAACTGAAACGTTATTATGCCCGGAAAGATGAAGAACTGTTTGAGATGTATGCTAAAGTGACCAATGAATGTACAGAGCTGGTCGACAAAAGCATTGATCAAATTATCGGGCAATTGAGCGAGCTCATCGCAGTTTGTCCTGCCAATTCAAACGATTCCGAAGAATTGGCAAGGAGCATTTTTTACGCAACAGAACGATTCCATCATCCCGCACATGCGAATGAATGGAAGAGAGAGACGATTGAACAGGAATTCAACATCGTTTGGAATTTGATAGAAAAAGGTTTTTTAAAATAAACAAACTTGAGCGGAGGATATAACATGCAGAATCTCAAAGGTAAAACAGCAATCGTAACGGGGGCTTCCCGCGGAATCGGGCGCACGATCGCAAAGCAGCTCGGGGAACTCGGAGCCAAAGTGGCAGTCAATTATTCAAGCAGTGCCGAAAAAGCGGAATCCGTTGTCAGAGAGATCATACAAAACGGCGGTGAAGCTGCTGCCGTTCAGGCTGACCTGAGCACCGTCGCAGGGGTTGAAGCATTATTCAATCAAACGATAGAAGCATTTGGCAAAGTGGATATCTTGATCAACAACGCGGGAGTAAGTATTTATAAAGCGATTCAGGACGTTACCGAAGACGATTTTGACAGACAGTTCAACCTTAATGTAAAAGGAACGTATTTTGCTTGCAAGCAGGCGATGACTTACATGGAAGAGAAAGGACGGATTATTAACTTCTCCACGTCTGTCGCAGGCCAGATGTTTCCGACATACAGCGTATATGCCGGTACAAAAGGAGCTGTTGAACAGTTCACCCGCCAGCTTGCAAAAGAATTCGCCGTCAAGCAGATCACAATTAATGCGATTGCTCCGGGACCTGTCAATACAGAGCTGTTTACAGAAGGGAAAACGGAGCAGCAGATCGAAGGGCTGAAAAAGCAGATTGCTCTCGGCCGCATCGGTGAACCGGAGGACATCGCGAATGTGATCGAGTTTTTGGTCAGCGAACAATCGCAGTGGATCACCGGGCAGACGATTCGCGTGAATGGCGGATTTATTTGAAAATCCCAACAGCTGCGCGGCGAATGCCTTCGGATACACTGAGCAGCCGACATGATTTCCGGGAAAATCAACAACTTTTGTTCCCAGTTCATTTGCTAAAGCTTCCGCATACCGGTACGGGAGAAAGCCTTTGGAATCAATGCCGCCGGCAGGCACAACGACAGCCGATGAAGCCTTCAGCCGTTTTGTGTCCGGTCTGTATGCTCTCAGAGCAGGCACTTCGGATAAAATAAAATAATCGATGTTGGCCATGAGCCGCTCCATCCGTTTTGCGGACTGCTGCGGCTGGGCCGATGCGGTGATGCCCATCGCTGCTGCGAACTCTTCTAGTGCGGACAGTCCGCTTTGTCGATAACATCGCTCAAGCTTCTCCAGACTTTCCAGTCCCAATGTGGGGTCATCGCCTGACAACAGCCTCGGAATCGGAGGTTCGTGCACTACAAGTGTCTGGATTTGTTCAGGATGACGGATTGCCAGGTCAAGCCCGATGACTACCCCTAAGCTGCAGCCGAACACATAGGCGGGTTCATCGGACAGTTCAGCCAGCAGGCGGGAGGCATCATCACTGTGTGCAGAAATCCTGTAGTTTTCGTTTGGATATTCAAGCTTGCTCCGCGAGTGTCCGCGGCGGTCATAGGTGACGACCGTGTAGCGCTTAGCAAGGAGCTCGGCCATCGGGTATGAATCAGCATCCCCGTTCCCTCCGTGAATCATCAGCAGCAAAGGTCCGGATCCCCGCGTTTCATAGTAGAGCTTTGTTCCTGAAAATACCAGTGCGCTATTATTTACCAAAGCCATAGACGTCATCTCCTTTCTTTTTTAGATTAAACGAGGCGCAGATGAGAAGAAATGCAAAAACCGATTAAGAAACAAACTCGCCATATATCAAAAAGCACTGGTCATGCATGACCAGTGCTCCATTTTTATGTTGAGTAGACAATTTTTTTAATCGTTTCAACGGAGAGGTGATATTCCCCGGCCAGACTCTCGATGGAATCCCCGTTTTTGAAAGCTTTTTAATCGAATCGTTTCGTTTATCAATCAGCTTTCTTGCACCTGACCGAGCACCCCATTATTGACGGGCGGAATCAGGCTTTGGAATATAAATGGTCTCTCCCTGAACATACTCTTGAATTTCTGATATCAGCTTTTCGGGTAAAACAGCGGACGCTTTTACATAAGCCATTTTTGCCAGCTCCTTATTCTTTTGTTTGAAATAAGGGGCAAAACCATATACCAGAAAAGCTTACTTTAGACGATTGAAGGTGTCCTCCCCATGCAAAGTATCGCCTTTTCCGATAACAGGCTTTGCATGAGACGCTGCATGATCCGGCATTCTGATGCTTGCCATGTGATCACCTCCTTCGAATTTGCTATTCATTATAAATGAAATCGAGATTGGCGGCACTTGATGATAAAATATTTTTAAAAAGAATGACCAGTCCGCAAACTATTTTTCACGCTCCCGCGTCTATCCTAATGTAACAGCCGTATATACGTATATTCAAAAAAGGAGTTCTTTATTGCAATGAAGAAACAAGCAGCCAGAGCGTCTCTTGTCGCTTGCATAACAGACCGGAAAGAAGACTTTTACCGGCTGGCGTACAGCTATGTGAAAAATCAAGAAGACGCCTTAGATATTGTCCAGGAATCAATCAAAAAAGCGCTCGATTCCGTCGATTCTGTTCGCAATCCGGATACGATTAAAAGCTGGTTTTACAAAATTTTGGTGCGGACGGCAATCGATTTTTTGCGCAAACGGAAAAAACTAAAGGTTATGGATGATCAAACGATCGAATTTTTAAGCAAGGGCAAGGAAGATATCTACCGGGATACAGACCTTCATGAGGCGCTTGACGAGTTGCCGCATCCCTACCACACCATTATTGTTCTGCGATTTTTTGAGGATCTCAAACTGGAAGAGATTGCGGAAATCACAGGCGAAAATTTGAATACGGTCAAAACGCGCCTTTACAGAGGATTGAAGCTTATGCGCATCCAATTGACGAAGGAGGATCTTTCTTAATGGAAAAGAAATTGGAACAGCTGAGAAAAGCATATCAAAACGTCCCCATTCCGAAGGAACTGGATCAGGTTGTCGAAACTGCGCTTCAGCATAAACCGAAGAAGAAGAGAAGGCTGGTGGTATGGCCTGCATCAACGCTTGTCGCGGCGGCTGTACTATTGGCTGCCGTCGTGAATATCAATCCCGGAGCAGCCCAGGCCATGTCGCGTTTACCCGTCATCGGCAAGGTCGTTAAGGCCATCACATTCACCGAGATCAAACAGAAAGATGGAGAATCGAGTATTGACGTGAAAACACCGGCTCTGTCCGGCTTGAATAACCGGGAGCTTGAAAATGGCATTAACGAGAAATATGTAAAGGAAAGCCGTCAGCTTTACCGGGAATTCATGAAGGAGACGTCCCGGAATAAAAAAGGGCATCTCAGCATCTACAGCGATTATGAGACAGTCACGGATACGAAGGATTTGATTTCGATTCGGCGAAGCGTCGAAAGAACGGAAGCGTCCAGCTATACCGAACGGCGCTATATCACCATTGACAAAAAGAATGAAATTCTGCTTACCTTGAAGAGTTTGTTTAAAGACGACCGGTATATTACGGCCATCAGCGAAAACATTAAAGAACAAATGAAACAGCAAATGAAAGATGATCCTGATAAAATATATTGGATCAATGACGAGGAAGTCGAGCCATTCAAACGAATCAAGGCCGACCAAAATTTTTATATTACAGAGAATCATAAACTGGTGATTTCATTTGACGATTATGAAGTCGCACCCGGATATATGGGCGCGGTAGAGTTTGAAATTCCGACTAAGGCGATTTCGAGCCTGCTGATCGGCGACCGCTACATCCGCTAGTCAAAAAATCCATGATTCGCTGAAATCATGGATTTTTTACTTTTTACAACTTTGTAACACCATATTCAGCTTGAAACTTTTATACTAGAGAGACGGCATCATTCAGGGTAGATAAAAATGACGATTTTTTGAAACAAAAAACGGTCCTGACTTCGTCTATAATATCGGAGCCGTAAAAGGCGCGAAACATAAAGAAGAACCGTACGTACATATCATTGGAGGAATACCATGCGAGATCAGACACAACAACACCGTTACATACCGGGGTTAGACGGGCTTCGGGCTTTTGCCGTTTTGGCGGTTATCGCTTACCACCTCAACATGAGCTGGGCCGACGGAGGCTTTATTGGCGTTGATATCTTTTTTGTTTTATCAGGATATTTGATTACATCGATTATCCTGCCGGCGTATGGAAATGACATTTCCCTCACATTCAGAGATTTTTGGGTGCGCCGGATACGGCGGCTGCTTCCAGCGGCGACGCTCATGATTTTCGCAACCGTCATATGGGTCGCTTTGTTTAACAGAGAGCTGATGCATACCGTGCGGGGAGATGCGATCTCCTCTCTTTTATATGTCAGCAATTGGTGGTTTATCTTTCACGACCTCTCATATTTTGATAGTTTCGGATCGCCGTCTCCTTTAAAAAACTTGTGGTCACTGGCGATTGAAGAACAGTTTTATTTCATCTGGCCGATCATTTTGCTGTTGGGCATCTACATATTTAAAAAGCGGGAGAGGCTGGCTGCGGCGGTTGTGCTGTGTGCGCTTTGTTCAGCCGTATGGATGAGCATCTTGTACGTCCCTGGCGGCGATCCGAGCCGCGTATATTACGGGACTGATACGCGCGCCTTCGAGCTGTTGATCGGATGCGCATTAGCCCTTGTGTGGCCGATGAAAAGACTATCTGGGAACAGGCTCCCAAGCAGCCTGAAGCACGCGTTGCACGGAACTGAGCTTGCCGCTTTCGCGCTGCTTATGATGAGCATTTATTTTGTCGATGAATTCAGCCCGTTTCTCTATCATGGCGGAATGCTTCTGATCAGCATAATCGCAGCGATTTTGATTGCATGCGTCAGTCATCCGAGCAGCTTCTTGGGGTTTGTCCTTTCCGTGAAGCCGCTGCGCTGGATCGGGAAAAGGTCGTACGGCATTTATCTTTGGCACTATCCCGTCATCGTGCTGAGCACACCTGTTCAAGAGATTGGAAATCCGGTGTTCTGGCATGTTGCGATTAAGGTCGCTGTTACGTTTATTCTGGCGGAACTTTCGTATCGCTTTATCGAGAAGCCAATCCGACAAGACGGTTTTAAACCGTTTGTCAGCCGGGTTTTTCTGGATAAGATCACGGAATGGAAAACCGCTTCCGTTCCCAGCAAAATATCAATCGGACTGATGTTTGCCGCACTCCTCATTTTTGCAGGAGGCCTGTCGGGATTGGCCGACGAAAAGAAACAGCCGCAACAGGCCTATTCCAAATCTTATGAGGAAACAAGCGCCTCAGCGGATCAGCCGGCTGACAAAAGTGAAGAACGGAAGGATGATAAGAAAGCACAAGCTGAAAGCGGGAAAGATGATGAAACTAAAAGCCGGCAGAAAGCCGGCGGGGATGAATCGTCAAATACAAAAGATGAGCAGTCTGCGGAAAAAGAGCCTGATCATATCGAGAAAGAGGTATTGGCTGTCGGGGATTCGGTCATGCTTGACATTGCTTCCAGCCTGCGTAAGAAAATTCCGGGAATCACAATCGACGGTCAGGTTGGAAGGCAAGTGAGGGAAGCGCTTCAATTGACATCAACCTACGCTTCCTTTAATCATTCGGACAAAGCCGTCGTGATTGAACTGGGAACAAACGGCTATTTTACGGACAGTCAGATGGACGCTTTGCTTGATGCGTTCTCAAACGCTGATGTCTATCTCGTGAACACGCGCGTCCCCCGTCAGTGGGAGAGCAAGGTGAATGAATCGCTTCGGAAGCAAGCGGACAGCCGTCAAAACGTGACATTGGTCGATTGGCATACTGAAGCCCTGAAACATCCCGAATATTTCACCGCTGACGGCGTACACCTGATGCCGAAAGGGACTGAAGCTTTGGCATCGCTTATCGTCAAAGCGATGAAATAATGCTTCAACATAAAAAGAGGCTGTTATTTCTTGAATTTCGTGATAAATCTAATCAAATAAGGTGTTTTTAAAGTTTCTTTTACTAGTTTGTTATGATGTTTTGTAAAATTTTTTATTTGTTTTCTTCTATGGGGAACCATTAACAAAGGTAATCTATCTTTGCGAAACCATCCGATTTTTGCTGTTTCCGGCCCTTGTTTAATGGGTTCCCCACCTAGTAATTTTCCTGAATAGATGTACTGTATGTCATGATATTGCGGTTGATCGTACTCTCCTATTTTGCACATAATAGAAACACGGTAGCCTGATTCTTCTTCCATTTCCCTCATGGCGCATGTTTCCGGCTGCTCGTGCTTTTCCATTCTGCCTCCTGGCAAGTCCCAGACAGGATAATCTTTTCTTTTAACCAGAAGTATTTTTCCTTTGCTATTTTCCACAATTGTAAAGCAACCTACAGTGTTTACTGCATTCAAGTTAAGATAACTCCTTCCTGTGTTTCACTTCAATTATAAATCATCTGACCGATTCGATCTCCGATCTTAACCGGTCATGAGCAATCCTCTTTCACAGCCAAAAAAATATGTTACAATATACAAATGTTTTGCGATCCTCCAGTTTATTTCATGATGAAACAATATATTTTACTAGCTTGAAAGAAAGGTTTGATACTATGCTCCATAATCCAACAGGAAAGGAACGCCTTGCATTGGCTTTTCTGCTCGGCATGCTTGCGATACTGGGCCCGCTGAATATCGATATGTATTTGCCAAGCTTTCCCGAAATTGCCGATGATTTATCAGCTGGAGCCTCGCTCGTACAGCTAAGCTTAACAGCGTGTTTGATCGGGCTTACGTTTGGTCAGCTCGTTATTGGGCCGGTCAGTGATGCACAAGGAAGACGGAAGCCCTTATTAATATCCATCTTTTTATTTGCGTTGTCTTCTTTGTTTTGCGCGCTTTCCCCGAACATTATTATGCTGGTCATTGGTCGTTTTTTACAGGGTTTTACCGCTTCGGCGGGAATTGTGCTGTCGCGCGCCATTGTACGGGACGTGTTTACAGGCAGAGAGCTTTCTAAATTTTTCTCGCTTTTAATGGTGATCACCGCGGTTGCGCCAATGGTCGCACCGATGACGGGGGGAGCCATCCTGCTTTTGCCGTTCGCTACTTGGCATACGATTTTTTATACTCTATCATTGATCGGATTGTTCCTAGTGCTCGTTATCTCAATGAAATTGACTGAAACATTGCCGCCTGACAAACGGATTCCAAGCTCAATCGGTTCGTCTCTCAAAACGATGGGGAGCTTGTTGAAGGACCGGTCTTTCATCGGCTATGCGCTGACTGTCGGTTTCATTCACGGAGGCAGCTTTGCATACGTGTCCGGAACCCCTTTTGTATATCAGGACATCTATGGGGTTTCTCCTCAAGTGTTCAGCGTGCTGTTCGGCATTAACGGCCTCGCCATTATTTCGGGAAGCTTTATCATCGGGCGTTTCGGGGGAATCATTCATGAGAGGAAGCTCTTGCGGATCGCGGTTATTACCGCTGTCATCGCGACATCCGTTCTCCTGACGATGACGATTTTGAAAGGACCGCTTGCAGCGATTGTCATTTCCATTTTTATCTACATGATAACCATCGGAATGACGTTGACAAGCACATTTACGCTGGCGATGGAAAACCAGGGACACCGTGCGGGCAGTGCAAGCGCGATGCTCGGCATGCTTCCGCTTCTGCTCGGTTCGATCGTTTCGCCTCTCGTTGGAATGAATGAAACAACGGCCGTTCCAATGGGTGCGATCATGTTTATTACAGCTGTGATCGGATCTTTCACCTTTTTTGCCTTAACACGGGAAAGACAGGGGGAGCGGTAAAGATAAGGACGGAATCACTTGATTCCGTCCTTTTGTTGTTATAGAGAAGCCCGGAGAATGGCGAGTACGTCATCTTTGTTTAGTTTTTGGAAATTGGCGAAGCCGCCGTGCTCGATTTCTTTAGCGGCGATGTCTGCGATCAGATCGAGCTTTTCTTCGCCGATGCCGTAGTCGGCAAGGCGGGAAGGAGCGCCAAGGCTTGTCCAGAACGCGGACAGCTTATCGATTCCTTCAAGCGCGATGTCTTTATCGGTTTTGCCTTCTGTTTCAATGTCAAACATGTTCAGCATAAGGGCTTTGAAGCGGCTGACATTCGTATCAAGCGTATATCTCATCCAGTTCGGGAACAAGATCGCAAGGCCGCCCGCATGCGGAATGTCGTAAACGGCCGAAACGGCGTGCTCCATTGTATGGGAAGCCCAATCGCCGAAATAGCCCATTTGCAGCGTGCCATTCAAAGCGATTGTGCCTGCGTATAAAATGGTTTCCCGGTGCTCATAGTTTTGCAGGTCTTCCAACAGCTTCGGTGCCGTTTCGATGACCGTCTGCAAAACGGAAAAGCACATTCTGTCCTGAAGCGGCGTGTTTTTGACATTATGAAAATATTGTTCAAACACATGGCTCATCATATCAACAATGCCGTAAACCGTTTGGTTTTCCGGGACGCTGAACGTATTTTCAGGGTCTAAAATGGAGAACTTCGGATGCGTGACATCGCTTCCCCATACATATTTTTCATTCGTTTCCCAGTTTGTAATGACGGAATCGGGGTTCATTTCAGATCCGGTTGCAGCTAAGGTTAAAATCGTACCGAACGGCAGGGCGTCTTTTGCTGTCGTTTTTTTGCTGAAGATATCCCAAGGGTCGCCGTCGTATTTTGCTCCGGCAGCAATCGCTTTTGTGCAGTCGATGACGCTTCCTCCGCCGACAGCGAGGAGAAAATCGATTTCATGCCGGGCACACAATTCGATCCCTTTTTTAACCGTAGCAAGACGCGGATTTGGTTCTACTCCGGAAAGCTCGTGCATGTCAGCGCCTTCTTCTTTCAACACGCGCGTAACTTCGTCATAAAGACCGTTCTTTTTAATACTGCCGCCTCCATAAACAAGCAATACATTTTTTCCGTATTCCTTTAATTCTTTTCTTAACTGTTCAAGCTGGCCTTTTCCGAAGATCAATTTCGTTGGATTGTAATAGCTGAAATTTTCCATTGATGAACAAACCTCCTATGGTATATGTAAAAACAGTTTTCTACTATAACATATTGAATCGTATAGAAAAAGAGGCCGTGTTCTTACAAAGGACAGGGTCAAATTGTACAGAGGGGAGAAAGCACACACCTGATTTACTGCGTAAAAAAGCTTGCCGACTTTGCCGGCAAGCTGAGGAGGCCGTTCTGATTATCTTCAGGTTAAAACCTATACTGAGACGTCCGCCGATTCGTTGATAGAAATGACCATTGAGACAGCGGTTCCGTCATCCGGCGCACTCTCGATATTCAGTTCGCTCCCGCAGAAGTGCTTCAGTCTTCGGTTGATATTTTTCATACCGACGCTATGAGTGAAATGAGAGGAAAAGATATCGTGTTGTTTTTCCGGCGGCATGCCGATTCCATTGTCCTCTATCTTGATATAATAGCGGTTTTCGCTTTCTTTTTTTGCCGTCAGCTTGATCCAGCCTCCGCCTCTTTTTTTGCTGATGCCGTGGTGGACGGCATTTTCGACAAGAGGCTGAATCATTAATGGCGGAAGGGCAAAGTCAATGTCTTCGTCAATATCGTAAATGACGTCCAGCCGATCGCCGAAGCGCGTTTTTTCAATAGAAAGATACGAATTCACAATCGACAGTTCATGTTTGAAAGAACTCATCCCTGATGTATTTTGAAAATCAAAACTCATTCTTAAGTAGTTTGTAAAATCAGCCGTTACTTCGCGCGCTTTTTCAATATCCAAATGACTGAGCGCGATAATTGTATTTAATACGTTGAAAAGAAAATGCGGTTTGATCTGCGATTGGAGGAATGCCATCTCCATATTGGTCGCTTGGGCTGCCGTATCTTTCATCATGATCAGGTTTTTAACGCGGGCTGCAAATTCAGTGTAGTTGTACGGTTTTTGCAAAATGTCATTTGCCCCGGCGTGAAAAGCCTTGTATTTATCATGATCGATGATGGCTGCCGTAATAATGAGAACCGGAAGTTCCACCATTGTGAATCTTTCACGGATTTTCATAGAGACTTCAAACCCTGTCATATCGGGCATCATCAGATCCAAAATCACCAAGTCAAGCTTTGATCGGGAGGCGACCTCGAGAGCCTCTTTGCCGCTTTTTGCTGCGATGACTTGATAAGGAACGCCTTCAAGCATATCGGCCAAAATTTTTAAGCTTTCAATGTTATCATCGACGATCAGAACAGTTGGAGCATCCATTTTCTTTGAATAATACGGCGTGCTGATTGAAACATCGGGCAAACTCCTGACGGCTTGCTGTTGAGGCATGTTCACTTTATCGTCAAGAAGCGAGTCATCCTTTGCGACAGGCAGTGTGAAATGAAATGCCGATCCTTTCCCTTCTTCCGATTCTACCCAGATCTCCCCATTTTGAAGCTGAACGAGCTGTCTGACGATGCTTAAACCGAGCCCGGCTCCGTCATCTTTATGGTTTTTTGCTTGTTGAAAAGATTCGAATATCGATTGACGGACGGCCTTTGGTATGCCGACTCCTGTATCTGCTACAGTGATTTTGACCTTCTCTTGGTTGATCCTCTCGGCAGAGAGCGTAATTTGTCCCTCCGGCGTATACTTGATTGCGTTATCTACCAGGTTGGTCATGATTTGCCGGAAGCGGTTTTCGTCAGCCAAGACGAGCGGCAGTCCGGATGGAACCAGGTTTACAATCTGGACCTGTTTATTTTTTGACAACAGCCGATAGAAGCCCATTTCCGTACTGATCGCTGAATGGGTATCGACAGGAACGGCTTGAATCTGCAGCATGCCCTGCTTCATTTTTTCCAAATCGAGAATGTCATTCACCAGGCTGGAGAGCCTGTATCCCATGCGGATGACCAGCTGCAGATTTTCTTTTTCTTCCTCTACCGTCCTTTTGCTTTTCCTTGCCAAAAGGGTCTGGCATATATTAATCATGCTGTTCAGCGGCGTTTTAAATTCATGCGATGTTTTGGCGATAAATTCGTCTTTTAATCGATTCATTCTGAGCAATTTCAAGGATAGGACTTCATTCTCGCGGAATGCGCCTGCGAATTGCTGCGCCATCATCAGAACAGCCGCCAGTAAAGCGATGATTGACGGCACGGCATAGAGCGAATTGAACGAAAAGCCTCTTTTGCCGCTGTAAGCAGAAACGGTCGTTAAAATGACGAATGCGCTCATTGAGATCGCTGCAATCGTAAGATAAAGACTGCCTTTCATTTTCCGAAGGGCAGCAATCGCAAACACATACGTAATATAAATCAAAGTCGTGACGGCAAGAACGGAATGCAATACATATGCGAGACGGTCTGTAAAACCCCATGATATAAAATCAATCAACAAAACCAGTGCAGAAAATGCAGTCGCGCCGATTATCCATTTTTTCGAAACGATTTCTCTGTAAGCGAAATAGAGATAGAGAAAAACCGCTATACTGACAAGCACCATTGTGGTTGCCCTCATTACGCTTAAAGCCGAGAATGAAACAGACGGAAAGAAAAGAAAGATCATTCGTTCTCGTCCGATTAAAAGCACAATGACTGAAAAAAGAAGACACATCGTGGAAAAAAAGAATAAGTGCTTATCCTTTTTTCGATGCAGGAAAAAGCCGAGAAAGTATAAACCGGTAATGAAGAATGCCGTGATCATGCTGGTTTCATTAAAGAAAGAAATTTTGCTTTGGTGTAAAATGTGCTGCTGCGTTCCGAAGGTAATCGGTTTTTCTATTCCCCATGAAGGTGTTTTTTTGAAGTTCGAAAATTGTACAATCAGCTCGTTGTCCCCGCGGTGAATGTCGAAAAAACTCGTATAAGGCCTGTTTTGAGCCCTGAAATTCGCTTTGCTTGAAGGAGTTCCGCTCTGCCCGATCAATTTGCCGTTGAAATAAATTCGGTTTGCGCTGTTAATAAAAGAGGTGCTGATTCCGAACATCTCATTGTCCTGCTTTGACCGGATCATCAGTCTGTATGTACCGTAATCCACGTTTTCTCCTGAATCGGTAAGTTTGACATTGTTAGGCACAGCGGAATAAATGGGGGCTTTTCCAATGCCTGAATGGATCGCCTTTGGCGAGAGAAGCTGGTTTCGATAGAGTGTCCATTCCCCGGTGAGCGCGATGTTCCCATCTTTCTGAAAATCCCATGTTTCCAGATTGATGATTCCTTGCTTTGCTTCAGGGTAATTCTGATCGGACAGTTGATTGTTAATGAATAAGAAAATAAAAAAGAAGCCGGCATAGCCGAGAATAATCGAAAGGAAAACAAATAGCTTTTTCAATATCAGCACTCCTCATTCAGCCTGCTGCAGTGTTGTCGAATCCATATGAATATTGTACTCTTAAATGTTAATAAACGACAAGAATAAGAAAATGAATCCAACTAAGTAGGGCCATTGACATGATATAATCATTATAATAATTTCCAGATGACTCGATGAAATTGGGGTGGGTGTCGTGAAAGCGTTAATTGTGGATGATGAGGAATTGGCATTGCTTCATTTTAAAAATATGCTTGAACGAACAAATTGTTTTCGATCCATTGAAATGTTTCAAGATCCGGCTGATGTTATGGAGTATCCGGATATTCAGGATATAGACACGGTGTTTCTTGACATTGAAATGCCGGGGATCAACGGGATTGAGCTCGCTGAAGCGATTCAATCGATGAATGAAAACATTCAGGTTGTTTTTATCACGGCCTATAACGATTTTGCCATAAAAGCATTTGAATTAAATGCGATGGATTATTTGCTTAAACCCGTCGATTACGTCCGGCTCGTGAAGACGGTTGAACGGATCAGAGAAAACAGCTTGCTGAAGGCTTCCGCGGAAAACGGCGGAGGAGACTATTTCATTCAATGTTTTGGGAGTTTGCAATTTTACAAAACGGAGAAGGATGTCAAAACATATATACCCGTAAAGTGGAGAACGTCCAAAGCACGCGAAATTTACGCATATTTGCTTCATCATCACGGCCATGTGATCAGCAAAGACGTGTTGATCGACCTGTTCTGGCCTGACCATGATGTCTCTAAAGCGAGCACCCAGCTGTATACGGCGATTTATCAAATCAGAAAGTTAATCGAAAGGCTTCCTTTCAGCCAATCCATCGAGAAGACTGACACCGGATATGTCCTCCGGATTTCCGGTGTGAAAGTGGATGCTGACGAATGGGAAAAGTCGCTGAAAGAGGCTCCTCCAATTCATATGGCGACGATCAACCGGCACATGGAATTGCTGCTTGCATACGAAAACCATTACTTTATGGAACACGGTTATTTGTGGGCCGAACCCGAAAAGACACGGCTTGCCCGGATATGGCTTGGAAAAGCTTATGAACTGGTCGATTTCCTTATTCGTGAAAAAGACTACCGCCGGGCGCTTGATATATGTCTGCAGGTCGAGAAATTCGAACCGTACGATCATAAAATCATCCAATACAAGATGCAGCTGTTTAATAAAACCGGGAATGTAGAAGAAGCGATCAAGGAGTATGAGCGCTACAAACTCATCAAGGACAAAATGAATGAAATGTAAACACGAGGACCGGATCAGCCGGTCTTTTTTTTATGCCATTTTCAGCTTACATGCCGATGTTCAGAAATTGTATAGTTCCATCTCATACAATGTAGTTTGGTTCGGATGATCTCAGCTGACATAAAGCAAAATTCATAGCCGCGATATCTTGATTACCGCCGCTAAACATACAGCAGCGAATTTAAAAGCCTGTCATTCTTCAAATAGAAAAGTATTTTCAGGGATTCATTTTCCAGGCTCAATCGATCCGTACACAAAAACATGATAAAAGGGGAGGAATCACAATTTGAGATCGAAAAAATATTCGTTCAGCCTCAGCAAAAAAAGAGGGCTGAAATCATTTTTGATCACTTGCCTGGCATTGTATTTGATCTTCAGTCAAGTTGTCGGCTTTACGCTGACGGCAGTGGCTGCCGGCACATCAACAGGGAGCAGCGTGTTTTTTGATTCAGTGACAATCAAAAACAGCGAAGATCAAACGGTTGACGGGTCAAAGGGAGACGACCCGGCATTAAAACCGGGTGACAAAGTGACACTCACATACGAGTGGGCGTTAAAAAACGATGAAGAAGCCGGCACCGAAAAAAGCTTCACTGTAGAGGTGCCTAAAAGCTTCGAATTCGCTCAGGATGCCAAGGGAGATGTGAAATCGGCAGATCAGCAGATCATCGGAAGCTATGAGGTGAAAGCGGACAGCAACATTTTGACCGTAACCTTGAACAGCACTGCAGAGGCAAAAGGGTCCATCACTCTGGAAGCAAAGTTTGCCGCTGCTGTGAAAAGCGGTACAAAAACGGTCACCGCTCTCTTTCAACTCGGAGCAGGTAAGACGCAGCAAGCAGTCATCCCTGTAAATACAGGCTCCGAATCGGAAACGGCGAAAAACGATTCTCCGTCATCTGAGGATGATCAGGCAGCAGCGGACGATCAATCAAAATCTTCAGGGGAGCAGGACGAAGAGGAAACGAAGACAAAAGCTGCTGGCACTGAGAGCAGCGATTCAAAACCGGCAGCATCTTCAAGACTAGCGGCAGCCGGGAGCCTTGCGTCCGGAGGTAATCAAATCACCCAAAATATTTTAACCGGCGTGACGCTGACAGATGAACACGGAAAGCCTTATGACAAAAGCAACCGGGCCGACACGAATTCTCCGGCAAAAATTTCAATCACTTGGGACATCCCGGATGAGCTCGGAAAGACGATAAATGACGGCGATCGCTATGAATTTGATCTGCCTGAAGCTTTCATTATGTACAACGATATTACGAATCAGCCATTAAGCTCAGGCGGTATCACGTACGGCTATTTTTCAATTGATACAAAAGGCCATGTTGTGATGACGTTTAATGGTGAAGTGAAAACAGATTCGAAGGTCAAAGGGACGTTATTTGTCAATACGCAGTTCAACGCGCAAAAAATAAAAGGATCGACGACTCAAAAGATTCCCTTCCCGGTGAAATCAGACACTCCGGAGGTAACGGTTTATTTTAAACCAAACGTAAGCAAAACCATCGATAAATCAGGAACTTTTGATAAAGGCATCAATCCGGGGCAAGTCACATGGACAGTCGACCTCAACAAAAAATTGGATCAAGTCAAAAATGCCAAGTTGACCGAGAACTTTCCGGAGGGGCTGATCTATCGTTCTGTCAAAGTTTATCAACTCGATGTCAACATAGATGGTTCAGTCAGCCAGGGAGATGAAGTTCTTTCAGGCTACACTGTAGACGCAAATGGGAATGTCACATTTGATGGTGAGATAGATTCGGCTTATCGCCTGATCTATGTGACGGACATCGATGACTCCGCAAAGCCGGACGAAGGCGGAAATGCTGCATTTACGAACGAGGCGACATTCGGCGGAGACAATCTGGAACCGGCTTCTGCAGAGGCCTCTGTCACAGCCAAATACGGGAAAATGATCGAAAAATCGTCGACAGGTTATAAAAGCGATTCACAGACTTTCAGCTGGACGATTTTATATAACTATGGTGAGAAGAAGATTGACGAATCCAAGGCGAGTATAACAGACTCGTTTGGTTCCGCTGATTTGCAGCTTGTTTCAGATTCCTTGAAGGTGATTCCGATTACCTTCAATCAGAACGGAAGTGAACAGGCGGGAACGTCTCTAACGGAAGGCAAAGACTATACGCTCTCCGATAATGGAAGCGGGTTTGAAATCAAATTTAACCAAAATGTTACCGGAGCTTACAAAATCACATATCAAACCGAGGTCAACAGCGGAGTGATCATCGATAAATCGACAACGTATACGAACACCGCAGTGACTGGAACAGGGGAATCAAAGAAAGCTTCAGGTACAGCCATTCAACAGAATTTGATAAAAGGCTATTCAAACATTGATTACAAGAATAAAACGGTCGATTGGACGATCGCAATCAACAAAAACAACTACACGATGAACAATTGGAAGTTGGATGATAATTTCGAAAGCGGCGGGCTCGCGCTCCTCGACGGATCATTCCGTCTTCAGGATGTGACGAATAACAAAACGCTTCAAGAAGGCAAAGACTATACATTGACAATAAAACCGGATCATGAAGGTTTTCTTCTGGAACTCATCGGAGATTATGCAACAACAAACAGCCAATTTAAGATCACTTATACGACGAATATGAATGCCGACTTTTCAAACGAAAATGTCAAAAACACGGCTGAATCAACCTGGACTGATCACAGCAGCACTGAACGCAAAAATAAGGAAACGAGCAGTTTTACACCGAATCGCCAGACATCCCACAACGGTTTCAAAAACGGCTCATATAACGCGGTTTCAAAAGAAATCACGTGGAAAATCGGCATCAACTATAATGGTGAGCCGTCAAAGAATCCTTATGTTAAAGATGCTTTAGCAGATGACCAGCAATTTGTTAAAGGTTCAGTGGTCGTCAAGAGCTATGCAGTCAATAAAGACGGTTCCATCACAGAAGGAGACATCCTGCCCGCTTCACAATATGATGTGGAGGAGCCGTCGGCTGACAATAAACAAACGCTGACTGTCCATTTGAAAACGGACGATTCCGTCCCGTATCTTATTGTATTTAAAACTTCGCTTAAAGGGCAGGTCATTAAGCGTGACCCTTACACCAACAAGGCGACGTACTATAATGCCGGATACTCAGAGCGTGAGTTGACGGCATCCGTTTCGGTCGCCGACGGAGGAAGCCTCGTTTTCAAAGGAGGCAAACAAAACGGAGGTTATGTCGATTGGAGTATTAATGTCAATGCGAGCCAGTCGGTATTGGAGGATGTAAAAGTCACCGATACTCCGGATACCAACCAAATTTTAGCTGAAGATTCTTTTAAAGTTTATCAAGCTAAATACGATGAAAAAGGTGCAGTCAAAGACAGCGGAGGAAATCTTGTCCCGGATGATGTTCAGCTTCAAAAAGGCGAAGACTATACACTGGACATCAAGACCGACAATGCAACCGGTGAACAATCATTTGTCCTGAAATTTACAGGTGATTACAAAAAAATCGACCGCGCCTATGTGATTCAATACCAATCATTAATCAATATTGCCGGCACGAGCGGTCATGTTCACAACAAAGTGTCGATTTCGGGAACGAATGTTCAGGAACAAACCCAGGAAAACAACAGCTCGGTCTTTGTTGCCGTTTCAAGCGGCGGCGGTTCAGGCTCAGGTGAAAGAGGCAGCCTGACAATCCTTAAAACGGGGGAAGGCGGCACACCGCTTTCTGGAGCAGATTTTCAATTGCGGACAAAAGATAATGAGCGGCTTCTGCGGACAGGAACGACTGACGACGACGGCAAGCTGACATTCGGTAATATCCGCTACGGGACTTACATTTTAAAAGAAATCAAGCCGCCTGACGGATATACGATCAGCGACGCTTATGCAGACGGGGTCTCCGTTGAGATTAACAGCAGCTCTTCCAGTGCCGGAGCGCTTTACAAAGTCGTGAATGAAAAGAATAAGGTGACGCTTATCAAACAAGACGAACAAAAGAATCCTTTGGAAGGAGCCGTGTTCAAGCTGGAGAAAAAATCCGGCGATGGCACCTTTACAACAATACGTACGAATATTAAGAGCAATGAGAACGGAAAAGTAGAAATCAACGGTTTACCGCCCGGCAATTATCGTTTGCTGGAAACGAAAGCTCCAGAAGGATATCTCTTAAATACAAAAGAAATCAGCTTCTCCGTCAAAACGAATGATAAGAATCAAGTACCTGACGTTGATTTAGGAACATTGATCAACTATAAAGGCAGAGCACATTTAACGAAAGAAGATGCAGAAGGCCGTCAATTAGAGGGGGCTGAATTCAAGCTCATTGATCATGAAGGCAAAACCGTTCATGAAAAGCTCACCTCAGATCAAGACGGGAAAATCGCGGTATCTGATCTTGCGCCTGGCCGCTATGCCTTTGTTGAAACCAAAGCGCCCGAGGGCTATGTGATAAACAGCAAGGCAATCGAGTTTACCATATCTGAATCGGCAAAAGAAAAACCGGAATCCGTGGACGCAGGCAAAGCCGTCAACTATAAAGGTTCGGTTTATTTGACAAAAGAGGATGCGGAAGGCCGTACGCTGAAGGGCGCTGAGTTTAAGATCGTTGATCATGAAGGCAACACCGTTCATGAAAAGCTCACTTCCGATGAAGACGGAAAAATCGCAGTTTCAGGCCTGGCGCCTGGGCACTATGCTTTCGTGGAAACGAAGGCGCCCGAGGGCTTTATGTTAAACAACGATCAAATAGAATTCACCATCCCGGGCTCAGCTGAAGGGAAACCGGAGCCGGTTGATGCAGGCGCCGCTGTTAATTATAAAGGCTCGGTTCATTTAACAAAAGAAGATGCGGGAGGCCACAAGCTTGAAGGAGCCGTTTTTAAGATCGCAGATCAAAACGGGAATACCGTACAGGAGGAACTGGTCTCAGATCGAAATGGAACTGTTACGGCTTCAGGCCTGGCGCCTGGGCGCTATGCTTTCGTAGAAACGAAAGCGCCTGATGGCTTTGTATTGAACAGCGGGAAAATAGAGTTTGTCATCCCGGATGCCGCTGAAGGAAAACCTGCCCCTGTAGATGCGGGTAAAGCCATCAACTACAAAGGTTCGGTTTATTTGCAGAAAGAAGATGAAGACGGCAATGGATTAGAAGGAGCCGTGTTTAAAATCATTGACAGCGAAGGCAAAACGGTCAAAGATGATTTGATCTCTAAAGAAGGCGGCAAAATCGAGGCTGGCGATTTGGCGCCGGGAAGCTATCAATTTGTTGAAAAACATGCGCCTGACGGTTACCTGCTGTCAACAGATCCGATCCCATTTTCCATTACCGGGAAACACGAAGGTGAGCCGAAACAGGTTAAACTGACGGCTCTCAACAAGAAAAACAGCGTTGTGCTCACAAAAGTCGGCCAGGATGACAAGAGCGCCGGACTTCAGGGAGCGCAGTTCGATTTGACAGATGAAACCGGCAAGGTGCTGAAAACCGGTTTGGCAACAGACGCAGACGGCCGGATCACAGTGTACGGTCTTAAGCCCGGTAACTACCAATTTGTCGAAACAAAAGCGCCTAAGCATTATCAATTGGATAAGACGCCAATATCGTTCACAGTCAAAAATACTGATACAAAGCCAATTGAAATGACTGCAGAGAATCAATTGACACCGGGCGATGCGAAACTGACGAAAGTGGACCGCAACGATAAAAAAGCTGTGTTGAAAGGAGCAGAATTCAAGCTGCTCGATGCCGATGGAAAGCCTGTTAAAGCCGCAGGCAACGGGAAAAAGCTGCCGGCAGTCTGGACTACAGATCAAAACGGTCAATTTATTGCGGAAGGTTTGGCACCTGGGCGCTATCAATTTGTCGAAACGAAGGCGCCTGACGGTTATAAGTTGGATGAAACGCCGATTCCTTTTGAAATTAAAAAAGGACAGTCAAAACCGGTCGAGATCACAGCATCCAATGAAAAGCTGAAAACGCCGGCTGTTGACAAAGGCACATCGAACCCGAATTCGGGAGACCCTAAAACAGATAACAAAGGCACACCGGACCGAAATTCGAACGGAGATCCTAAAGGTCATTTGAAAGATACGCTTCCGAAAACCGGTGATAGAGACAGCATCATTCCGATCATGATCGGCATCCTGCTGATTCTGTCTGGAGGAGTCTTCGCTTTCTACACAAGAAAGAAACAAAGAAAGGCGTAAACGAATCATTTATGCACCTGATCATGAAACCGGTCAGGTGCTTTTTTGAAAAACGGCATTCGTTCAATTGACATAAAGGTTAGAAAGGACTGTGGGACATGTATAAAAAAATGATCGTTGCCGTACTTGTCATATCAGGTATACTATTCGTCTTGTCTCCTTTTATTAAAGAAAGCATCATCATCAATCTCAGCAAGAATAAAAGTTTTGAATTGACTGCTGAACAGGCGGAACAAAACAATACGCAAAAGGCGTCATTTGATTTTGAAGCGATTCAGCCGCCTTCTTTTATGGAAGCAGTAAAAGCCGGCCTCGATCGTGAATCGAAAGCGGTCATCGGCCGGATCACCATAAGCAGCGTCAATATCAAGCTGCCGATATTGAAAGGCACAACCAATCAAAATCTTCTCTACGGAGCGACAACAATGCGTCCCGATCAGAAAATGGGCGAGGGCAACTACCCGTTGGCCGGACATCATATGAAGCGGGAGAACCTCTTATTCGGCCCTCTTATCCACATTAAAAAAGGGGACACCGTTAAAATCACAGACTTTAAAAAAGACTATATATACACTGTGACATCCAAACAATTCATTTCTGAAACGGACACAGATGTGATTCAAGAGACGAAAGAAAAAGAAATTACGCTGATGACATGTGACAAAGCCGTGAGAACCGAAGGGCGCCTTGCGGTTAAAGGAAAGCTGATTCATGTTGCTGTTCACAGATAATTGAAATGTCCGCTGCAGGCAGGAAAAAATACTGAGGGAAAGCCCCTTGGTATTTTTTTATTGGGACTAAAATTCTACACATCACAAAAAAGTGACAAAAAGATCACTATGAAATGACAATAGTGAAAAAATGCTGATAAATAATAAAAAAAGAAATGAAATTATGTGAGTTGGATGGAATTCCTATCATAACGCCATTAATTACGCTTTTTAAAATGAAAAAAAGATAAATTTTCTGAAATTTATGTTGACTGAAAGCGCTTTTAAAATTATGATAATATCAGACATAACAAAGATATACCAAAAACATAACTATAATCTAACAATGTATTTAAACGGCATATAAATGAAAGCGATTCCAAAATATTCCGTGGTAGGCAATTGGTTGTGCGGAAGCTTTGGCTTCCATCAAAATAAAATTTTCAATTTTCTGTTAAGGGGGTGGTTGGCGAAACTTTCGAAAGTTGGGAATGAGTCTTTTGGGAAAAGAAATGAGCTCCTTTTAAGGATGTTTTCGAAAACCTTTGGAAATAAATCAATTTTTAAAAACAAAGGCGGGGGAAATCAATATGAATGAACAGGGAAATCAGAAATCATTTTTACGTACTATTATTTTAGTCTCGACGTTCGGTGGACTTCTATTCGGATATGACACCGGAGTGATCAACGGAGCTTTGCCTTATATGTCTGAAGGAGATCAGCTGAACCTGACTGCCTTTACAGAAGGGCTGGTCGCAAGTTCGCTTCTCCTGGGAGCGGCATTGGGGGCGGTATTCGGCGGAAGGCTCTCCGATTATATCGGGCGCCGCAAAAACATCATTTTTCTAGCTGTGCTTTTCTTTTTCTCGACGCTCGGATGTACGCTTGCGCCTGATGTGACGATTATGGTCATCTCTCGGTTCCTGCTTGGAGTTGCTGTAGGAGGAGCATCTGTTACGGTACCGACTTACTTGGCTGAAATGTCTCCTTCAGAGAAAAGGGGACGAATGGTTACCCAAAATGAATTAATGATTGTCTCCGGACAGCTCTTGGCATTTACTTTCAATGCCATCCTCGGAACCACAATGGGGGATAGTTCCCATGTTTGGCGTTACATGCTGGCCATTGCCGCAGTCCCGGCTGTGTTCTTGTTCTTTGGTATGCTGAGAATGCCCGAAAGTCCGCGCTGGCTTGTCTCTAAAGGGAAAAATGAAGCGGCGCTGGGCGTTCTGAAAAGAATCCGCGAGGAAAAAAGGGCGCATTCGGAAGTTGCTGAAATCGAAGCTGCGGTCATGAAAGAATCTGAAATGAAAAAAGCGAATTATAAGGATTTGGCTGTTCCATGGGTGCGCCGAATCGTATTTCTCGGAATCGGGATCGCTGTCGTTCAGCAGATTACCGGCGTAAACTCTATCATGTATTACGGTACAGAAATACTCAAAAATGCCGGATTTGAAACAAAAGCTGCACTTATCGGAAATATTGCAAACGGTGTCATTTCAGTTTTGGCGACATTCGTGGGGATTTGGCTTTTAGGGAAGGTCGGGCGCAGACCGATGCTGTTGACCGGTTTAATAGGGACGACCTCAGCTTTGCTGCTGATCGGCATCTTCTCAAACGCCCTTCAAGGTTCAGCTGCTCTTCCGTATGTCGTACTTACGCTGACAGTAACCTTTCTTGCATTCCAGCAAGGTGCTATTTCTCCTGTAACATGGCTCATGCTTTCTGAAATATTCCCGCTTCGCGTTCGCGGTCTAGGGATGGGCGTCACCGTGTTTTGTTTGTGGATCGTCAATTTCTTTGTCGGATTTTCATTCCCGATATTGCTTGATGCGATTGGACTGTCATCGACATTCTACATTTTTGTCGGACTTGGACTTCTTTCCATTGCATTCGTGAAAAAATTCCTTCCTGAAACAAAAGGTCTCACACTTGAACAGCTTGAGCATAATTTCCGCAACTACAAATCGGAAAAAGCACCAAGCGACGCGAGCGCTAAAATCAGCGGATGACAATTTTGCCGAGGGACATACAGGTCGAGTCCCATCGGTGTACAATATAGATGAAGGATTTGAAGTTTGCAGGCAGAAATCTTCCTATAACAAGATTTCTGCCTGTATTTTTGTATACGATGCGGAAAAGCAGCCTATTGGAGGCGCCTTTAGGATATCTTAAAAGCCGTTCGTAAAATAAAAGCTTCATTAAATGATCGTGCAAGAGTGATGTCGAAGTTAACGATTTAGAGCTTCGGTTCCGTATATAACTTGATGAAGCGGGGAACATTCAATAAAACATCACATAAGATGAAAAGGGCAGGTAAAACGTCATCTATTATGAATGGCTGTAAGCATAATTTTTTTAGAAGTATAAAAAAACGAAAAAAGTGTTGACGGATGAATTGAAGGCATGATATATTATTATTCGTCGCTAAGACAACGAAGTTACAACTTCGAAATGCCGATATAATATTCATCATTTAAAGGGTGTACAAAAACCTTAAAATGTGTATAATGGATAAAGTCGAAACAAAAAAGCTTCATCCTTTCGGTAGAAAAACTTCAAAAAAACTTCTTGACTTTAACTGATATTCATAGTATTATAGTTAAGTCGCCTGATGAAGCGCCCGTAGCTCAATTGGATAGAGCGTTTGACTACGGATCAAAAGGTTAGGGGTTCGACTCCTCTCGGGCGCGCCATATATTCGCAATGCGGGTGTAGTTTAGTGGTAAAACCTCAGCCTTCCAAGCTGATGTCGTGAGTTCGATTCTCATCACCCGCTCCAATTTTAGAATGATCTTTGAAAACTAAACAAGACAAAACGTACCTGTTAATTCATTTTTTATAAATCGCACAGCGATGTGCGTAGTCAGTCAAACTACTTTATCGGAGAGTTTGATCCTGGCTCAGGACGAACGCTGGCGGCGTGCCTAATACATGCAAGTCGAGCGGACAGATGGGAGCTTGCTCCCTGATGTTAGCGGCGGACGGGTGAGTAACACGTGGGTAACCTGCCTGTAAGACTGGGATAACTCCGGGAAACCGGGGCTAATACCGGATGCTTGATTGAACCGCATGGTTCAATTATAAAAGGTGGCTTTTAGCTACCACTTACAGATGGACCCGCGGCGCATTAGCTAGTTGGTGAGGTAACGGCTCACCAAGGCAACGATGCGTAGCCGACCTGAGAGGGTGATCGGCCACACTGGGACTGAGACACGGCCCAGACTCCTACGGGAGGCAGCAGTAGGGAATCTTCCGCAATGGACGAAAGTCTGACGGAGCAACGCCGCGTGAGTGATGAAGGTTTTCGGATCGTAAAACTCTGTTGTTAGGGAAGAACAAGTACCGTTCAAATAGGGCGGTACCTTGACGGTACCTAACCAGAAAGCCACGGCTAACTACGTGCCAGCAGCCGCGGTAATACGTAGGTGGCAAGCGTTGTCCGGAATTATTGGGCGTAAAGCGCGCGCAGGCGGTTTCTTAAGTCTGATGTGAAAGCCCCCGGCTCAACCGGGGAGGGTCATTGGAAACTGGGGAACTTGAGTGCAGAAGAGGAGAGTGGAATTCCACGTGTAGCGGTGAAATGCGTAGAGATGTGGAGGAACACCAGTGGCGAAGGCGACTCTCTGGTCTGTAACTGACGCTGAGGCGCGAAAGCGTGGGGAGCGAACAGGATTAGATACCCTGGTAGTCCACGCCGTAAACGATGAGTGCTAAGTGTTAGAGGGTTTCCGCCCTTTAGTGCTGCAGCAAACGCATTAAGCACTCCGCCTGGGGAGTACGGTCGCAAGACTGAAACTCAAAGGAATTGACGGGGGCCCGCACAAGCGGTGGAGCATGTGGTTTAATTCGAAGCAACGCGAAGAACCTTACCAGGTCTTGACATCCTCTGACAACCCTAGAGATAGGGCTTCCCCTTCGGGGGCAGAGTGACAGGTGGTGCATGGTTGTCGTCAGCTCGTGTCGTGAGATGTTGGGTTAAGTCCCGCAACGAGCGCAACCCTTGATCTTAGTTGCCAGCATTCAGTTGGGCACTCTAAGGTGACTGCCGGTGACAAACCGGAGGAAGGTGGGGATGACGTCAAATCATCATGCCCCTTATGACCTGGGCTACACACGTGCTACAATGGGCAGAACAAAGGGCAGCGAAGCCGCGAGGCTAAGCCAATCCCACAAATCTGTTCTCAGTTCGGATCGCAGTCTGCAACTCGACTGCGTGAAGCTGGAATCGCTAGTAATCGCGGATCAGCATGCCGCGGTGAATACGTTCCCGGGCCTTGTACACACCGCCCGTCACACCACGAGAGTTTGTAACACCCGAAGTCGGTGAGGTAACCTTTTGGAGCCAGCCGCCGAAGGTGGGACAGATGATTGGGGTGAAGTCGTAACAAGGTAGCCGTATCGGAAGGTGCGGCTGGATCACCTCCTTTCTAAGGATATTATACGGAATATAAGACCTTGCGGTCTTATAGACAGGTACGTTTAGATCTTGTTTAGTTTTGAAGGATCATTCCTTCAAAACGTGTTCTTTGAAAACTAGATAACAGTAGACATCACATTCAATTAGTAAGCAAGATATCACGTAGTGATTCTTTTTAACGGTTAAGTTAGAAAGGGCGCACGGTGGATGCCTTGGCACTAGGAGCCGATGAAGGACGGGACGAACACCGATATGCTTCGGGGAGCTGTAAGCAAGCTTTGATCCGGAGATTTCCGAATGGGGAAACCCACTGCTCGTAATGGAGCAGTATCCATATCTGAATTCATAGGATATGAGAAGGCAGACCCGGGGAACTGAAACATCTAAGTACCCGGAGGAAGAGAAAGCAAATGCGATTCCCTGAGTAGCGGCGAGCGAAACGGGAACAGCCCAAACCAAGAGGCTTGCCTCTTGGGGTTGTAGGACACTCTGTACGGAGTTACAAAGGAACGAGGTAGATGAAGAGGTCTGGAAAGGCCCGCCATAGGAGGTAACAGCCCTGTAGTCAAAACTTCGTTCTCTCCTGAGTGGATCCTGAGTACGGCGGAACACGTGAAATTCCGTCGGAATCCGGGAGGACCATCTCCCAAGGCTAAATACTCCCTAGTGACCGATAGTGAACCAGTACCGTGAGGGAAAGGTGAAAAGCACCCCGGAAGGGGAGTGAAAGAGATCCTGAAACCGTGTGCCTACAAGTAGTCAGAGCCCGTTAACGGGTGATGGCGTGCCTTTTGTAGAATGAACCGGCGAGTTACGATCCCGTGCAAGGTTAAGTTTGAAAAGACGGAGCCGCAGCGAAAGCGAGTCTGAATAGGGCGCATGAGTACGTGGTCGTAGACCCGAAACCAGGTGATCTACCCATGTCCAGGGTGAAGTTCAGGTAACACTGAATGGAGGCCCGAACCCACGCACGTTGAAAAGTGCGGGGATGAGGTGTGGGTAGGGGTGAAATGCCAATCGAACCTGGAGATAGCTGGTTCTCTCCGAAATAGCTTTAGGGCTAGCCTCAAGGTAAGAGTCTTGGAGGTAGAGCACTGATTGGACTAGGGGCCCCTACCGGGTTACCGAATTCAGTCAAACTCCGAATGCCAAAGACTTATCCTTGGGAGTCAGACTGCGAGTGATAAGATCCGTAGTCGAAAGGGAAACAGCCCAGACCGCCAGCTAAGGTCCCAAAGTATACGTTAAGTGGAAAAGGATGTGGAGTTGCTTAGACAACCAGGATGTTGGCTTAGAAGCAGCCACCATTTAAAGAGTGCGTAATAGCTCACTGGTCGAGTGACTCTGCGCCGAAAATGTACCGGGGCTAAACGTATCACCGAAGCTGCGGACTGTTCTTACGAACAGTGGTAGGAGAGCGTTCTAAGGGCTGTGAAGCGAGACCGGAAGGACTCGTGGAGCGCTTAGAAGTGAGAATGCCGGTATGAGTAGCGAAAGAGGGGTGAGAATCCCCTCCACCGAATGCCTAAGGTTTCCTGAGGAAGGCTCGTCCGCTCAGGGTTAGTCGGGACCTAAGCCGAGGCCGAAAGGCGTAGGCGATGGACAACAGGTTGATATTCCTGTACCACCTCCTCACCATTTGAGCAATGGGGGGACGCAGGAGGATAGGGTAAGCGCGGTATTGGATATCCGCGTCCAAGCAGTTAGGCTGGGAAATAGGCAAATCCGTTTCCCGTAAGGCTGAGCTGTGATGGCGAGCGAAATATAGTAGCGAAGTTCCTGATTCCACACTGCCAAGAAAAGCCTCTAGCGAGGTGAGAGGTGCCCGTACCGCAAACCGACACAGGTAGGCGAGGAGAGAATCCTAAGGTGATCGAGAGAACTCTCGTTAAGGAACTCGGCAAAATGACCCCGTAACTTCGGGAGAAGGGGTGCTCTGTTAGGGTGCAAGCCCGAGAGAGCCGCAGTGAATAGGCCCAGGCGACTGTTTAGCAAAAACACAGGTCTCTGCGAAGCCGTAAGGCGAAGTATAGGGGCTGACGCCTGCCCGGTGCTGGAAGGTTAAGAGGAGCGCTTAGCGTAAGCGAAGGTGCGAATTGAAGCCCCAGTAAACGGCGGCCGTAACTATAACGGTCCTAAGGTAGCGAAATTCCTTGTCGGGTAAGTTCCGACCCGCACGAAAGGCGCAACGATCTGGGCACTGTCTCAACGAGAGACTCGGTGAAATTATAGTACCTGTGAAGATGCAGGTTACCCGCGACAGGACGGAAAGACCCCGTGGAGCTTTACTGCAGCCTGATATTGAATGTTGGTACAGCTTGTACAGGATAGGTAGGAGCCTTGGAAACCGGAGCGCCAGCTTCGGTGGAGGCATCGGTGGGATACTACCCTGGCTGTATTGACCTTCTAACCCGCCGCCCTTATCGGGCGGGGAGACAGTGTCAGGTGGGCAGTTTGACTGGGGCGGTCGCCTCCTAAAAGGTAACGGAGGCGCCCAAAGGTTCCCTCAGAATGGTTGGAAATCATTCGCAGAGTGTAAAGGCACAAGGGAGCTTGACTGCGAGACCTACAAGTCGAGCAGGGACGAAAGTCGGGCTTAGTGATCCGGTGGTTCCGCATGGAAGGGCCATCGCTCAACGGATAAAAGCTACCCCGGGGATAACAGGCTTATCTCCCCCAAGAGTCCACATCGACGGGGAGGTTTGGCACCTCGATGTCGGCTCATCGCATCCTGGGGCTGTAGTCGGTCCCAAGGGTTGGGCTGTTCGCCCATTAAAGCGGTACGCGAGCTGGGTTCAGAACGTCGTGAGACAGTTCGGTCCCTATCCGTCGCGGGCGCAGGAAATTTGAGAGGAGCTGTCCTTAGTACGAGAGGACCGGGATGGACGCACCGCTGGTGTACCAGTTGTTCTGCCAAGGGCATCGCTGGGTAGCTATGTGCGGACGGGATAAGTGCTGAAAGCATCTAAGCATGAAGCCCCCCTCAAGATGAGATTTCCCATTCCGCAAGGAAGTAAGATCCCTGAAAGATGATCAGGTTGATAGGTCTGAGGTGGAAGTGTGGCGACACATGGAGCTGACAGATACTAATCGATCGAGGACTTAACCTAAATGTTTGTGAATTGTCTGACCGTTATCTAGTTTTGAGAGAATGCCTCTCAAAAGCCAAAGGCAAGGAAACTCGGCTAAAGGCCCTCACATCCTGTGAGGAACGCCCAGTACCTTCGTCCTGAAGGCAAATAGTTTGGTGGCGATAGCGAAGAGGTCACACCCGTTCCCATGCCGAACACGGAAGTTAAGCTCTTCAGCGCCGATGGTAGTTGGGGGATTCCCCCTGTGAGAGTAGGACGCCGCCAAGCTGTTTATATTATCGCGGGGTGGAGCAGTTCGGTAGCTCGTCGGGCTCATAACCCGAAGGTCGCAGGTTCAAATCCTGCCCCCGCAACCAAATCTAATTTCCATACAAAGAAAATAAATAAAAAGTGGTCCGGTAGTTCAGTTGGTTAGAATGCCTGCCTGTCACGCAGGAGGTCGCGGGTTCGAGTCCCGTCCGGACCGCCATGTTGTACACAAACGAAATCTTTGAGGTTTTCGTTTTTTTTTATGTCTTCTTTCAGGTCTATGCTGAAAACTTGGCTTCATCGGCGTTTTTCACAATGTTTGCCGAGTTTCTTTATTTCTTGGATAATTGGTGAGAATTCGATAAACTAATGATAGTGTTTTGATTGGTTGCAACAGCAAAGGAGCAAATGATCTTATGGACGAATTTGAATTGATTCAAAGGATTACGCCCCGTTCGCTTTTTCACCGAGAAATAGAGATCGGTATTGGGGACGATGCCGCTGTTTATCATACAAAGAACGGTTATCAGGAGATTGTTGCGGTCGATACGATGGTCGACGGTATTCATTTTTTATCATCCCATTCATCGCCTGCCGATATCGGATATAAAGCATTGGCTGTGAATATTAGTGATATTGCCGCGATGGGAGGCAGCCCCAAGTATTATCTTGTGTCCATTGCTGTTCCTTCCGGCTGGCACGCGGTGGATATTGAAGCCATGTATGAAGAAATGAATAAACTGGCGACACTATATCAAATGGACTTAATCGGCGGTGACACCGTATCTGCCAACGGGCCGCTCGTTTTGACCGTAACAGTAATCGGCGAGATTGAAAAGGGCAGAACTTGTTTAAGAAGCCATGCCGAACCCGGGGATGTCGTTTTTGTGACGGGAGAACTTGGCTCATCTGCTGCCGGTCTGGCTTTTATATTGGGCCAAGCAGAGATGAAAGACGAGAAGCAGTCTCAATATTTTATAGAGCGGCACAAGAGGCCTTTGCCGAGAGTTGAGGCAGGTTTGCTCTGTTCAGGCTATCATCATGTGGCACTTAATGATATCAGCGACGGGCTTGCCAGCGAATTAAATGAAATTGCCGAAGCGAGCCGTGTTTCCATTGACATATATAAAGAGATGATTCCGGTCCATTCGGATTTACATACACTGCACACAAAATGGGAAGAGTGGGTCCTTTTCGGCGGCGAGGATTTTGAACTCGTCGGTACGATTTCTAATGATCAATGGGAACGTTTTAGTCAGGAATGCTCTGAACGTCATGTGCCGGTTTATCAAATCGGCCGCGTCACACAACAAGGGCAGGCGGACGTGTTTTATCATAATGGACAGGACCGCGTTCTTCTCGAAAAAAAAGGATATAACCATTTTAAATAAGACAGGTGACAAGTAAAGTGAAAACGTTAGAGTGGAAAACGACAGAGCCTGAAGAGACAAAAAACATTGCCAGACTGGCAGCAAAGTATGTTCTGCCCGGTGATGTCATCACATTGGAGGGCGACCTTGGAGCAGGCAAAACGACTTTTACAAAAGGATTTGCCGAAGGGCTCGGAATCAAGCGGGTTGTCAGCAGCCCGACTTTTACCATTATCAAAGAATACCGGGACGGCTCTCTTCCGCTGTTTCATATGGATGTTTACAGAATGGAAGATGAAACGGAAGATCTCGGATTAGATGAATATTTTGAGGGAGACGGCGTCTGCCTTGTGGAATGGGCGCATTTGATTGAGGAGCAGCTTCCGAAAGAGCGCCTAGAGGTGGTCATTAAGCGGCTTGGCGATGATGAACGAAAGCTGACCTTTACCCCTAAAGGCAGCCGCTACGAAAATCTTTGCGAGGAGATCAGCAAACATGACGATACTTGCGATTGATACATCCAATTTAACGCTCGGCGTGGCATTAGTTAAAGACGGAAAAGTGATAGCCGAGCATATATCCCACTTAAAGAAAAACCATTCAGTCAGAGCTATGCCGGCGATCGACGAACTCCTTAAAGAGTGCGGTTTAGAGCCGAATGACCTGACCCAAATTGCAGTTGCCAAAGGTCCGGGTTCATATACAGGCGTGCGGATCGGTGTTACGATTGCCAAAACGCTTGCATGGTCATTAAATATTCCGATTAAAACCGTTTCAAGCCTTGAAGTGCTGGCGGCAAACGGCCGTTTTTTCCAAGGCTTGATTTGTCCGTTGTTTGATGCCAGACGCGGTCAGGTTTATACGGGACTATACCAGTATAGGGACGGTAAACTGCATGGCTTGGAAGAGGACCAAAACATTCTGCTTGAGGATTGGCTTAAAAAACTGAAAGCCATGGATCAGCAAGTCCTTTTCATAGGAAGTGACACAGAGATTCATCAGGAGATGATCGAACAGATTCTCGGTGAACAAGCGGTCATTGCTGGCCCTGCCCTGCAGCTTCCACGACCTTCAGAATTGGCTTTAATCGGAGAACTTAAAGAGGCCGAGCCTGTGCACAGCGTTGTTCCAAACTATATTCGTCTGGCCGAAGCCGAGGCCGTCTGGCTTGAAAAACAAAAGTAAACGGGTGAAGCCATGAACACGCAAATGGTCATACGCGATATGAATCCAAAAGATTTGGACCAGGTTTTTGAAATTGAAAAAAGCTCTTTTTCTTCTCCGTGGAAAAAAGAATCTTTTCATCATGAGCTTTTTCACAATATGTATGCTCATTACCTCGTTCTCGAAGTTGAGGAGCAAGTTGTCGGCTACTGCGGGATTTGGATCGTCATGGATGATGCCCAGATCACCAACATTGCCGTTTCACCTGCATATCGGGGCCGCCGTTTAGGAGAAGCTCTTTTGAAAGCCGCGATGAAGCTTTGCCGGATGAAAAAGGCGGTTCAGCTTTCTTTAGAGGTAAGGGTATCGAATCATATTGCACAAAGCTTATACAAAAAGCTCGGCTTTGAGCCGGGAGGAATTCGTAAAAATTATTATACCGATAATGGGGAAGATGCATTATTAATGTGGGTGAGACTAAATGAATCATAAAAAAGATCTGTATGTATTAGGAATCGAAACAAGCTGTGATGAGACGGCCGCCGCGATTGTCAAAAACGGAACGGATATCATTTCAAATGTCGTAGCGTCGCAAATCGAAAGTCATAAACGGTTTGGCGGCGTTGTTCCCGAGATCGCATCAAGGCATCACGTGGAACAGATGACGATCGTGCTTGAGGAAGCCTTTGCACAAGCGGACATGACATTTGATGACATTGATGCCATCGCAGTAACGGAAGGACCGGGGCTTGTCGGCGCTTTATTGATCGGCGTGAATGCCGCGAAAGCGCTCAGTTTTGCCCGGGGCATACCGCTCGTAGGCATTCATCACATTGCCGGTCACATCTATGCCAACAGACTTGTTCAGGACATTCAATTTCCGGCGATTGCCCTTGTCGTCTCAGGCGGCCACACCGAACTCGTGTATATGAAAGAGCACGGCTCATTTGAAGTCATCGGAGAGACGCTCGACGATGCGGCAGGCGAAGCCTATGACAAAGTGGCGAGAACGATGGGGCTTCCTTATCCGGGAGGACCTCACATTGACAAACTTGCGCAAAAAGGCGAGGCAAATGTGCCGCTGCCGCGCGCATGGCTTGAAGAAGGCTCTTATCATTTCAGCTTCAGCGGATTGAAATCTGCAGTCATCAACACGCTTCACAACGCTTCACAAAAAGGTGAAACGATAGCTCCGGAAGATTTGTCAGCCAGCTTTCAGGAAAGCGTCATTGATGTCCTTGTCACAAAAACGGAACGCGCTGCGAAAGCTTATGGCGTCAAACAGGTGCTGCTTGCCGGAGGAGTTGCTGCAAACAAAGGGTTGAGAGCGGCGCTTGAAAAAACGTTCAGCAGCCATCCGGAGATTGAGCTTTTGATCCCGCCGCTTTCGCTGTGTACGGACAATGCCGCGATGATTGCCGCCGCAGGTACGGTTGCTTTTGAAAAAGGAATCAGAGGAAAATATGATATGAACGGTCAGCCTGGCTTAGATCTGACGTCTTATTAAAACCTCACGCTCTGTGAGGTTTTTTTGCCCGGGAATAGTTATTAACAGGTTATTAACATATATCCACAGTCTTGTGTATAATGTTAAAAACCTTAATTTACAGACCTTTTTTACCTGTTAATAATGTGTATAAATATTATGTTTTTTGTGGATATTGTGGGTAAATCGCTTTCTTTCTTTTAAATAAAGGATTTTAATTGTGGACAAAAAAACCGCTCCGGCTTGGAGCGGTTCATCCTTTATTCATTTGTAGAGAGTGTTTCCCATTCTGTTAACAGTTGTTCAAGCTCCTCATTCAGCCGTTCATTTTCAGAGTGGATTTCCTGGACCTTCTCATGGTCTTGGAAGACGGCGGGGTCACACAGGAGCTCCTCATTTTTTTCGATCTGTTCTTCAATGTCCGTAATTCTTGTTTCGATTTCTTCAATCCTTCGCTGCCGCTGGCGTTCTTTTCTTTTCAGCTCTTTTTCTTCCTCATAGCTCTTTTTTGCGCCAGGTTTTTCGGAAGCGTTTTTCTGATGCTCTTCCGTCTGTTTTTCTAGTTCTTTCAGTTCAAGCTGCTGCGCTTTTTTTTCTGTGTAATAATCGTAGTCGCCTAAATATTCTTCTGCTTTGTCGCGGGAAAGCTCCAGTACTTTTGTCGCGATCCGGTTGATAAAATAGCGGTCATGGGACACAAATAATATCGTTCCCGGGTAATCGATCAAAGCGTTCTCCAAGACTTCCTTGCTGTCCAGGTCGAGATGGTTTGTCGGCTCATCAAGAATAAGGAAGTTCGCTTTTTGGAGCATCAGCTTGGCGAGGGCAAGCCTTGCTTTTTCGCCGCCGCTTAACGCGTGTACAGGTTTTAATACGTCTTCTCCCGAAAACAGGAAGTTGCCGAGGCAGGTCCGGATATCCTTTTCATTCATTTCCGGATAATCGTCCCAAAGCTCGTCAAGCACGCGTTTTGACGACGTCAATTCAGCCTGTTCCTGGTCATAGTAGCCGATTGAGACATGGGAGCCTGTCGCGATTGTTCCCGATACCGGCTGCAGCTTTTGAATCAATGCTTTTAAAAGGGTTGACTTGCCGATTCCGTTCGGTCCGACCAGTGCAACGCTTTCCCCGCGGGTGATGTGAAAGTTCAATGAACGGAGAAGCGGGGGCTGCTCCTGATAGCTTACTGTCAAGCCTTCCACCCGCAGTACATCGTTTCCGCTTTGCCTTGTAATTTCAAAGCGGAAAGACGCCGACTTTTCATCTCCGAGCGGTTTGTCCATGATCTCCATCCGTTCAAGCTGCTTTCGTCTGCTCTGCGCCCGTTTCGTCGTCGAAGCTCTAGCCAGATTCCGGTCGACGAACTCCTGCAGCTTGGCGATTTCGTCCTGCTGCTTTTCATAAAGCTTTGTTTCCTTTTCCAGCTGTTCGGCTTTTAATTGGAGATAAGAGCTGTAGTTCCCGGTATATTTTTTGCTTTGGGACCGGCTGATCTCGTAAACTTGGGTAACCACTTTGTCAAGAAAGTACCTGTCATGGGAAACGATTAAAATCGCTCCGCTGTAATTTTGCAAATATTGTTCAAGCCATGTCAGGGTATCGATATCCAAGTGGTTTGTCGGTTCGTCCAAAATGAGGAGGTCGGGTTTTGTCAAAAGCATTTTTCCGAGGGCAAGCCTTGTTTTTTGACCTCCGCTTAAGTCCTGGACGCGGACGGAGTCGTCAAATCCCGCAAAGCCGAGCCCGTGCATGACGGATCTGACCTCTGCCTCATATTGGTAGCCGCCTTTGTCCTTGAACTCCTGCTGAAGCCTGTCATACGTCTTCATCAATGATTCAAGCATGTCCGGTCCGGCCTGCGCCATCTTTTCCTCGATCGCGCGCATTTCTTGTTCCATTTTTTTCAGAAAATCAAATACCGACAGCAATTCCTCTTTGAGCGTCAGCTTGGAATCGAGGCCGGAATGCTGGTCAAGGTAGCCCATCGTCAAATCTTTCGGCTTGATGATGTCCCCCTTTTCATATGAAAGTTTTCCTGCGATAATCTTTAGAAGAGTCGATTTTCCGGCGCCGTTGCGTCCGACGATCGCAATCCGGTCCCGAGATCTGACTTCGAGTTTTATATTCGTTAAAATCGTATCGGCTCCAAACGATTTTGAAAGTTGGTTCACTTGTAAAATCATCATGATCTTTCACCTCTTGTCTGCTATTTTAAGTGTAGCCTATCACTGCGCAGTCAGCAAACAATTAAGTGAAGTCTGGAAGATTTTAGCCAAAGAAAAAGACAGAATGAAAAAAATAGTGTATGATCGTTATAAGGAGAGTTCAGAACATGAATGAGTTTACACATTTTAATGAACAAGGCAGAGCCAAGATGGTTGATATAAGCGAAAAGGAAGCTTCAGTACGCACAGCTGCGGCTGTTTCAAGCGTGTCTATGAATCGAACAGTACATGAAAAAATCAAAAACCGGGAAATCGGAAAAGGCGATGTATTGTCGGTGGCGCAAGTGGCCGGAATCATGGCCGCAAAACAGACATCCGCCATCATCCCGATGTGCCATCCGATCGCTCTGAAAGGAGTCGACATCGCCTTTCGCTGGGAGGAGAAAGAACAGAAGAGCATCCTGCATATTCAATCTAAAGTGAAGACCAAAGGGAGCACAGGTGTGGAAATGGAAGCGTTAACTTCGGTCTCCGTATGTGCGCTGACCGTATATGACATGTGCAAAGCGGCGGATAAGGGAATGGTGATAGGACCGACCTTTCTTCTCGAAAAGACAGGCGGGAAAAACGGTGACTATAAAAGGGAAAAAGCTGATGTAGACATGGAGGATTAGTTTATGAACATGGATCATTCAAAAATTCCGCAAGCGACAGCGAAACGGTTGCCATTATATTATCGTTTTTTAAAAAACCTTCATGCATCCGGAAAACAGCGTGTATCTTCCGCTGAGCTGAGCGATGCCGTCAAAGTCGATTCTGCGACCATCCGCAGGGACTTCTCGTACTTCGGCGCGCTCGGAAAAAAAGGATACGGCTACAATGTCAATTATTTGCTGTCCTTTTTCAGAAAGACGCTTGATCAGGATGAAATGACGAACGTAACGCTCATTGGCGTGGGGAATTTGGGGACAGCCTTTCTCCATTACAATTTTATCAAAAATAATAATACAAAAATCGCCATGGCGTTTGACATCAATGAGGAAAAAATCGGAACCGAGGTCGGCGGTGTTCCCGTCTATGATCTGAATAGACTTGAAGAGCATATGACGGATGATATCCCCGTCGCCATTTTGACGGTACCGGCTCAAGCCGCACAGTCGATTACAGACAGGCTGGTGGAGCTTGGCATTAAAGGCATTCTTAATTTCACGCCGGCCCGCTTGAATGTGCCGGAACACATTCGCATTCATCATATAGATTTGGCGGTTGAACTTCAGTCGCTGGTGTATTTCATGAAACATTATTCAATGCAGGAAAAGTAAAACGGAAAACGAAAAATAAAGGAAAGGGGGCAGGCTTTATGCCAATCGGTCCTGGAAGCTTTATTTTAATTGTCGTGGTGGCGCTTTTGATATTCGGCCCGAAAAAACTTCCCGAGCTGGGAAGAGCAGCGGGAAACACGCTGAGGGAGTTTAAGAATGCGACAAAAGGTTTGGCTGACGACGATTCCGATAAAAAGAAAGAAGATCAGTAGGATAGGATGACATTTATGAAGGAAAGAGAAATGTCGCTGATAGAACATATCACAGAACTACGCAGACGGCTTGTGATCACTTTTTTCTTTTTTGTTTTATTTGTTGTGGCAGGCTTTTTATTGGCAAAGCCGCTGATTATCTATCTGCAGCAGACGGATGAAGCGAAGCTGCTGACGCTCAACGCGTTCAAGCTGACCGATCCTTTATTTGTGTACGTGCAGTTCGCTTTCATCATCGGCGCCGTCTTGACTTCGCCGCTTGTTTTATACCAGCTGTGGGCTTTCATTAGCCCGGGGCTGTATGAAAAAGAACGAAAAGTGACGCTCAGCTATATTCCGATATCGATTATTCTTTTTTTAGGCGGCATTGCCTTTTCTTACTTTATTTTATTTCCGTTTGTCGTGGACTTTATGACGAGAGTCTCAGATGATCTGAATGTCAACCAGGTCATCGGAATACACGAATATTTTCAGTTTCTGCTTCAGTTGACGCTTCCTTTTGGCTTATTGTTTCAGATGCCTGTGGTCATCATGTTTATCACAAGGCTCGGCCTCGTGACGCCGATGTTTTTGGCGAAAATCAGAAAATACGCATATTTTGTGTTGTTCGTCATCGCGGCGCTCATTACACCGCCTGAGCTTTTGTCGCATTTAATGGTCTCAGTGCCATTGCTCATTCTTTATGAAATCAGTATCGTGATTTCAAGAATATCCTACAGGCAGGCGCAAAAAACAATGATTCAAGAGGAAAATCAAGCGTTTTTGAACGACCATACAAAATAAGAGCCATTCTTTTTCAGAATGGCTCTTTTCCTTCACAAAAAAGGCTATTGATCTTTTCGTTTCATCTTGCCGGCCAGGGCGAACATTTTAAAGGAAATGCTGATATTATAGGCTGCGAAAAGCATCAGCAGGATCGTGTAAAAAGACCACATGCTTCCGGGCGAGGTTGCCGCCAGATATGTAAACAGCACACCCGTTAATAAATAAATCGCTCCCCAGAATTTAGGGCTTCTCATCATAGAAATCCTCCAATAATCATTTGCATTTTCTCGACGTGTTTCAAATATTCTTCAATAGGCTCCCGGAATGTCTGCAGTAAGACGACGAGCGTATTCATGGCGACATGGGCGAAAATAGGCACGATAATCCGGTTGGTTCTGACATATAAAAAGGCGAATGTGAATCCCATTGCTGTATATATGAGCAGATGGCTGAAATCTAAATGGACGACCGAGAAGAGCACCGAACTGAACAAAGCGGCAATGAAAAAATTCGTTTTCTCATAGATTGCACCGAAAATGATCTTTCTGAAAATGATTTCTTCAAGAATCGGTCCGAATACAGAAGAGACAAACACCATCAGCGGCAATGCGGTGATGATTTCCATGATCCGCTGCGTATTTTCCGATTCCGGGTTGACCCCGAACAAGTACATTTCGATCGAAGCGGCAATTGACTGCGAAAACAAAGCGAGAAAAACGCCGGCTACCGCCCATCCGATTGACGCTCCAACCGATGCTTTCGGGCGGTTGCGAAGCGTCGTCTTCGGCACCGTCCGCAAAATCAGCAGCACGATAACGAGACAGAGGGTAAACGCGATGACAGACCAGACGCCTGTCAATGTAAGCTGGGCTTCAGCCTTTGGCTGTCCTTTGCCCACTCCCAAAAAGTAAAGAAGAGGCAAGCCGACAGCGGCCGACAATTGCATGAGAACGTATGCCAATATAATAAACCAGTATTGTTTTCTCAAGCTTTATGTACTCCTTTTCTAAAAATCTAATTCAGACTATGTTTATTGTAACACACTCTTTTTAAATTATAGGATGATAAGGACATGCGGAGAAATGTAAGCGCAAAAAAATTTGACCTTATCACTTGAAATTGCCTGGGAGATTCTTTATTATAAGAATTGTGTTAGCACTCACCGAGTGCGAGTGCTAAAATTACATATGAAAATATTGAGGAGGTTGTTTCATTGTTAAAGCCATTAGGTGATCGCGTTGTCATTGAGCTCGTTGAGTCTGAAGAAAAAACTGCCAGCGGAATCGTACTTCCTGACTCCGCAAAAGAAAAACCACAAGAGGGTAAAGTGGTTGCAGCCGGTTCAGGCCGTGTGTTAGAGAGCGGAGAGCGCGTTGCATTAGAAGTTAAAACAGGCGACCGCATCATCTTCTCAAAATATGCAGGTACCGAAGTGAAATATGAAGGTACTGACTACTTAATCTTGCGTGAAAGCGACATTTTAGCTGTTATCGGCTAAGTCATAAATAAAAACGAGACAATTATATAGGAGGTTCGAATAACATGGCAAAAGATATTAAGTTTAGCGAAGAAGCCCGCCGTTCAATGCTGCGCGGTGTAGATGCATTGGCGGATGCTGTAAAGGTAACTTTGGGACCTAAAGGACGCAACGTCGTTCTTGAGAAAAAATTCGGTTCTCCATTAATCACAAACGACGGTGTTACCATCGCGAAAGAAATCGAGCTTGAAGACGCGTTCGAAAACATGGGCGCAAAGCTTGTTGCTGAAGTTGCGAGCAAAACAAACGATGTTGCCGGTGACGGTACAACAACAGCGACAGTTCTAGCTCAAGCGATGATTCGAGAAGGTCTTAAAAACGTAACTGCCGGCGCTAACCCTGTAGGCGTGCGCAAAGGTATCGAGCAGGCTGTGGCTGTAGCGGTTGAAAGCCTGAAAGAAATCTCCAAACCAATCGAAGGCAAAGAATCAATCGCACAAGTTGCTTCAATCTCCGCTGCTGACGAAGAAGTCGGAAGCCTGATCGCTGAAGCGATGGAGCGCGTCGGCAACGACGGTGTCATCACGATCGAAGAATCAAAAGGATTCACAACAGAGCTTGAAGTGGTTGAAGGTATGCAGTTTGACCGCGGATATGCGTCTCCTTACATGGTGACAGATTCCGATAAGATGGAAGCGGTTCTTGAGAACCCGTACATCTTGGTAACAGACAAAAAAATCACAAACATTCAAGAAATCCTGCCGGTGCTTGAGCAAGTTGTTCAGCAAGGCAAACCGTTGCTTCTGATTGCTGAAGACGTTGAAGGTGAGGCTCTTGCAACATTGGTTGTCAACAAGCTTCGTGGAACATTCAACGCAGTGGCTGTTAAAGCGCCTGGATTCGGAGACCGCCGCAAAGCGATGCTCGAAGACATCTCGATCCTGACAGGTGCCGAAGTGATCACAGAAGATTTAGGTCTTGACCTTAAATCAACTCAAATCAACCAATTGGGACGCGCTTCTAAAGTTGTTGTGACAAAAGAAAACACAACAATCGTTGAAGGTGCGGGAGATACAGAGCAAATCGCGGCACGCGTCAACCAAATCCGCGCTCAAGTTGAAGAAACAACTTCTGAGTTCGATAAAGAAAAATTACAAGAGCGCCTAGCTAAGCTTGCAGGCGGCGTAGCTGTCATCAAAGTCGGCGCTGCCACTGAAACAGAATTGAAAGAACGCAAGCTTCGCATCGAAGACGCCCTGAACTCTACTCGCGCTGCGGTAGAAGAAGGAATCGTATCCGGCGGTGGTACAGCTCTTGTCAATGTTTACAATAAAGTAGCTGCCCTTGAAGCTGAAGGCGACGAACTGACTGGTATCAACATCGTTCTTCGCGCTCTTGAAGAACCAATCCGTCAAATCGCGCACAATGCTGGTCTTGAAGGATCTGTCATCGTTGAGCGCCTGAAAGGCGAAGCTATTGGTGTAGGCTACAACGCTGCAACAGGCGAATGGGTGAACATGATCGACAAAGGTATCGTTGACCCTACAAAAGTAACACGCTCAGCTCTGCAAAACGCAGCATCTGTAGCGGCTATGTTCCTGACAACTGAAGCAGTTGTTGCCGACAAGCCTGAAGAAAACAAAGGCGGCGCAGGAATGCCTGACATGGGCGGCATGGGCGGTATGGGCGGCATGATGTAAGCCCAGCGTCCAAAACGCTGATATATCAAGGAAAAGAGGCTCTTTTGAGAGCCTCTTTTTATTTTAACTTGCGATGACATATAATTACTACTTTAATCCATTGTGGTATAATTGGAACCTGGATTTTTAACAGAAAGGTTAAACAACTGATGTCGCACAACAAACTAATGTTTTTGCTTTTATCATTTTCATCTATTATACATCTGCTCGGTACAATTTTTGACCCTGCGTCCAGCTGGAAGTCCTGGTTGGTGAACGTTGCTTTTACTTTATTGGCCCTTCTATATTTAAATCTCACTTTAAAAGAAAATCAACAGAACAAGTAGCGACATGCCTTTCTCAAAGAGAAGGGCATATATTTTATAAAGAATGAGCAGTCGGCCAGTGCCTAAGAAGTTATTGTTCCTTTCGGGAGGTTTTAAAAAAATGGTCAAAAAAATTGTAAATCGATTGAATTCATTTTCCCTGCTGGGGACAATCTTTTTTATCGGCAGTTATTTTACGTATAAATTTAATGGCGTAGAGCTGATTGGGTTCCTGTACTCAGGTATCATTTTTTTGACAGTTCTGATCGCAACCACCGTAATGTTATTCAGGCAAAAAAGCAAAGGAACCAATGAAAATAAACAGGCTTAATGCATGCTTTATACTATTTTTAACTTCCCTCCATTAGTGTAACCTTTCTCATCCATAATATAGATGATCATTAAAGCATCACACGTCCAGTACATCAAATATCATCTCCTGTTCATACTAATAGCGGGAGGTACATCGACTTATGCTGAAAATTTGGATGACTGGACTTTTATTATTAGCGCAGCCTGCGGGGCATTCTGACAGCTTAACGATCACCCAGCAAGGGAAGAAAGTGGCCGTTGTGAACCGCGAAGATTTTACAATGCCGCTTCCCGGGACACCGTTGATTGATGATAAAAAATACGCCGAGTTCGTTGACAGGCTTGAGCGGAAAGTACACAAGGATCCCGTCAACGCCGTGATCAATGATCAGGGAAGGATCGTTCCCGGCAAGGTTGGCTACAGCCTTTCCAGGAAGGGGGTTAGAGAGCAGTTTTATGCGTATTTTTATGGGGATGGTCCGTCCACGATAGAAGTGCCTGAATTGAACATTTACCCGAAAGTGGACAGCGAACTGCTTTCCCATATCCGGACACAGCGGATCGGTCAGTATGTGACGTATTTTAATTCCGGGAATAAAAGCAGGACGCACAACATTTCACTCGCGGCAAAAGCGATCGACAATCATGTTGTGTTTCCTAATGAGACGTTTTCATTTAACAAAGTTGTCGGTATGAGGACGCCGGACAAGGGGTATATGAAGGCTCCGGTGATCGTGAGAGGCGAATTGTCTGAAGGGGTTGGCGGAGGCATTTGCCAGGTTTCGTCAACATTGTTTAATGCGGTTGACCGGGCAGGACTGGAAATCGTCCAGCGTTATTCCCACAGCCGGCGTGTCCCTTATGTTCCGCCAGGGCGCGACGCGACGGTCAGCTGGGGCGGGCCTGATTTGCGCTTTCAAAATAAATATAACCAGCCGGTCTTGATCAGGGCGAAACGGCATGGAGGAACGATGGTTGTTACACTTTATTCCTCTGATGTGGTCAATCATCAGCTGCGGAAAGTTCCGAAGGCTCCTTCTGAAATCCCAAAAGAAGAGCATCAGAGCGGGGATCACTGAAGGCGAATGTTCATCTGGGCTGCACTTGTTCACACAATGTACAATAAAATCCTTTAGTCTGTATGATAGGATGAATCAAGGACATCTTTAAATTTCAGACAAGAGGAGATGATCGAGTGACATGGCTTTTTGTAACCTTTTTGGTTATCTTCAGTCTTTTTAAAATATTGGTCACTTGCCTTCCGAGCGGTGTCGTAGAGTGGCTGACCGGCAAATTTCAAGTTCATGTTAAGCTTGAGGAAGCGAATGTTACAGTGACGTTCGGAGGAGAGCGTTTAGAGGGATCTGACAAGAGTCAATTTATTCAAAACTTTAATGAGGCCGTATTTATGGAGCGGTATTACATCTACCCGGGAGACGAGCCGCTTTTTGTAAATCCGAAAAACGCCGGGACACCGTTTGTTATCGAAACAAAAAGAGGGAAAAACGCTGTGAAGCTGTTGGTTTACAGATACGATGATCATATAGACGTCGTTAAACAATATAAGAAAAAGACGGCCGCTTATTGTCTGCGTTCTGACGGTCTGCAAAAATGCAGGGGGCTCAAAACGGCGGATTTGGTTTAAAAAGCAGGGAAAACCTGCTTTTTTATTATGATATGAAATAAAGCCTGACAGCGCTGTAACCGATCAAAAATAAACAAGTAGCGATCGTAAAGATAAATTCTCCTTTTTTATTCTTCTTCAAAAGAACGAATGAACGCACACCGATGTTCAGTCCAAACAGGATGAATCCCCCATTCAAATAAACGGGATTGAACCCGGATGGAATGATGAGAAGAAATATCCCGGCAAGCGTGATATAATGGAATGCTTTGACAAGCGGCGGTTCTTTTTCCCGCGCTGTACGGCTGTCCATTTCACCATCACCTTTCTTTAGCAATAAAATCCTTGTATTGCATATTATTCTAATTTAAAATGTGGTTGATGAAAAGTCTTGCACAGGGAGAAACGCCATGACCATACATATTCAACAGCTTGATGCCCCTCTGAAGCCTGAGTTTGTTGCTAAACTGATTAATTTGTGGAATGATAATGCATTGGAAACGGCTGATTGCACATTGGATGATCAAGATAGACAAATGATACAGCAGCAGCTGAAACAATATGTTCAATCTGCATACGGAGCGGTTTTTGCCGTCGTGAATGAGAGGCAAGAAGCGGTCGGATACGGGCTGGCCTCTATTAAGAAAGATTTGGTCAGCGATTGTCTGAGCGGGCACATCGATGAAGTGTACATAGCCCCGGTCTATCGAAGAAACAAGCTGGGAAAGCTTGTTGCAGATCGTATGATGGATTGGTTTGAACGGCATCAAGTGTCTCACGTTCAAGTATCGGTTGATATCGATAATCAATCGGCGCTGCGTTTTTGGGAAGGCATCGGCTTCAGCAGTGAATTTTACCTTTTGACACAATGAATATTTTTAGAATCATGGAGGCGGTGCCCTCACCATTATGACCCGGCCGCCTCGCTAAAAAGCCCCTTTTAAGGGGCTTTTTTGATGAGCTCAGGAGAATTATGATGCGGTGAATTGACGAGAGGCGCGACTTCATACGCTTCCATCTCTTTTGACGCATATGGTTTTAAAAGGCTTTCTAAGTATGCAAGGTCTTGATTTTTCGGATTCAGCCATTCTTTTTCAGCCTGACGATCAAGAATGACGGGCATGCGATCATGAATATCTTTCATTAAATCGTTGGGCATTGTCGTAATGATTGTGCATGTATAGACGGGCTTGCCGCCGGCAGGCTGCCACTTCTCCCAAAGCCCCGCAAACGAAAACAGTCCATTTGTTTTGAGCTTGATCCTCATCGGCCGCTTTGTCTTTGCATCGGTCCGCTTCCACTCATAAAAACTGTCTGCCGGAATGAGACACCTTTGTCTGATCAGCGGCTTTCGAAAGCTCGGCTTCTCAGCCAAAGTCTCAGCGCGCGCATTGATCATTTTATAACCGATTTTCTCATCCTTTGACCACGGCGGAATCAATCCCCACCGCAGCCGCCCTAACCGGTTATGGGAACCGTCGCTGATGACGGTGAGAATGCGCTGGGAAGGCGCGATGTTATAACTTGGGCTGTAATCTTCAATCGTCATTTGATCAATCTCGAAACGATCAATAATCTCATCAAATTCAGAAAAGAGCGTAAACCTGCCGCACATCTTAGTCACCCTTGTTTGTTTATTGGAAGTTTGAGGCTTTTATATATAAATGGCCAACAAGGCCGCTGAAACAGCCATGACAAAACAGTCATCGCCCGTCATGGCCACACCGTTTTTGATGAATACACTGCAGGTCCAGTTGAGGGCCGATCCTTCCGCGGTCCGGTCAATCAGCTTTTTACCCGCTGTGTAAACACATGCTTTAAATAAAGAAAACGAAATGGAACATAAAATAAAGAGCAAAATAAACTTTACCATCAACACCAGCATTGCCTTTTCACCCCGGCATATTTTGTAAGCTCCACCTTCATTTTACCAATAAATTCATATGTTAAAACCATATTCTTGTTTTATTTTATTGACCGACTGGTCAGCAAGCGCTACAATTTATACTAACCGATTGGTCAATAACGAAAAGGAATGATGATCAATGCCTTTACAGCTTTATGAAAAAGAACAAATACTCGATGCCTGTTTGGAGGTTTTTGCCCGGCACGGCTATGCAAAGACTTCGACCGGAATGCTGGCGGAAGCGGCCGGTATTTCAAAGGCGCTGATTTTTCATCACTTTAAAAGCAAAAAAATTCTGTACTTAACTGTGCTCGATTATTGTATTGAAAAGGTAAAGTCGCGCCTTTCCCTTGATGACCTGTCGTCTTATCATGATTTTTTTGAAGCGAAAGAAAAAATAAGTTTGGCTAAGCTTGAGTTTTTCGCGAATTATCCAAACGTATATAAGCTCACGAAAGAAGCCTTTTTTTCACCGCCTTCCGAATTAAAAGAAGAAATCGCCGCAAAGTATGGGGAGCAATTTGCCGTTAGAAATCGTATTCTAAAACAGCTTTTTGCGAAAGTTCCGTTGAGGAAAGGAGTCGATCGTGAAGAGGCGTTCGAGCTCATCATGGTCATGATGGGGCATTTTGAACAAAAGTTTCTAGCGAAAGTAACGGCTGAGAACGATTATGATCCAGCCTGGAGCAGACGTCTTCTTGAAGAACGAAAACGGTTTTTGGATATGATTCGTTTCGGTATTGAAGGCGAATAAAAAGGGGGATTTCTGATGGGACGCTATGTATTGGGCTTTCATGAGGTCGATCGAGCCGATTTGCCGCTTGTCGGCGGGAAAGGGATGAACTTGGGCGAGTTGTCGAAAATGGGCGGCATTCAAGTGCCTCACGGCTTTTGTGTAACCACAAAGGCATATGAAAGGATGATTGGCGAAAACGGCAGAGTCAGTGAACTGATTGATCAGCTGTCACTTTTGAAAGTGATCGATCGAGAGCAGATTAACGAACTCGCCCTCCAGATCCGCAATGGTATTGAAAGGGCCGAAATCGCCGAAGAGATCAAAGAAGCGGTTAAAAGCGCTCACTCAAATGCTGGCGGCGGTGCATATGCCGTCCGATCAAGCGCTACAGCGGAAGATTTGCCTCATGCCTCTTTCGCCGGGCAGCAAGATACGTATTTAAATATAAAAGGAATAGAGGCGATCTTGAAGCATATCAGCAAATGCTGGGCTTCATTGTTTACAGAGCGGGCCGTGATCTACCGGATTCAAAACGGTTTTGACCACCGTAAAGTTCAATTATCGGTCGTCATCCAGCAGATGGTGTTTTCGGAGGCGTCCGGCATTTTGTTTACGGCAGATCCCGTTACATCCAACCGGAAGGTCACCTCGATTGATGCGAGCTTTGCTTTGGGGGAGGCGCTTGTATCTGGTATGGTTTCGGCAGACAACTACAAGGTTCGCGAAGGAGAGATCGTTCAAAAAACGATTTCCGAGAAAAAGACGGCAGTCTATTCTTTGGAAAGCGGCGGCACTGAGGCGCGCGAAGTCGAAGCGGAACGCCGGAAAAAGCAAACATTAACAGATGAACAGATCATACAGCTTGAAGCACTGGGAAGGAGAATTGAAGCTCATTTCGGTTTTCCGCAGGATATTGAATGGTGTCTGGCTGATGGCGAATTTTTCTTTGTCCAGAGCAGGCCTGTAACGACATTGTTTCCTCTTCCGAAACAGAGCGATGACAAGCTGCGCGTCTATATGTCTGTCGGGCATCAGCAAATGATGACAGAGCCGATCAATCCGCTTGGGATATCGTTTTTCGGGTTGATCTCGGGTTATGAGCTGACCTGTGCCGGCGGAAGGCTTTTTATTGATTTATCACACGATTTGGCATCTTTTGCTGGTCGGAAAGTCGTCCTCAGCACGGCGGGGAAAAATGATCCTTTCATGCATAGCGCTCTTGTGAATTTTTTGAAAAGAAAGGAGCTTGTCAAAACGCTGCCGAAAGGGAAGCGGATGTTTAGATTAGGGGCTGAGGGGCTGTCATGGTCGCTGCCTGGTCATGCGCTGAAGATTTACCGGAAAAACGACACAGGTGTAGTCAAACGGCTCATGTCCAAAGCGGAAGCATCCATTCATGAGGCTGAACAGCGATTGGAAAATGCATCGGGTGAAACGTTATTTGCACAGATAGAAGAGGATCAAAAAAACTTGAAAAAAGTTCTCTATGATTCAGAGAGCATGGCTGTGATTATGGTTGGTTTATATGCGGTATACTGGCTCAATCGAAAAATGGAGAAATGGCTTGGCGAAAAAAATGTCGCCGATACCCTTTCTCAATCGGTATTGCACAATGTCACATCTGAAATGGGATTGGCGCTTTTGGATGTTTCCGATGCTGCCAGAGGATACCCCGAGGTTCAGAAATATTTAGCGCATGCCAATGATGAAACCTTTTTCGAAGATCTCAAACAGCTTGACGGCGGTCCCGCTTTTATCAGCGCATTGTGGGCATTCCTTGAGAAATACGGCATGCGCTGCACCGGTGAGATCGATATGACCAAGACGCGCTGGAGCGAACGCCCTTCCATTCTTGCTCCAGTGATTTTGAGCAACATCAAAAACTTTGAACCTGGTGCGCGAACGGTCAAGTTTGAACAGGGGCGATTGGAAGCGGAGCAAAAGGAGAGGGATCTGTTAAGCCGTCTGCAACAACTAAAGGGAGGCAGACAAAAGGCAAAAAAGACAAAGAAGATGATCAGCGTTTTGCGGAATTTTATCGGTTATCGGGAATATCCCAAATATGCTCTGATCAAACGCTATTTTATATATAAGGAAGCGTTGATGAAAGAAGCCGCCATTTTGCAGCGAAAGAAGCTGATTCAAGCGAAGGAGGATATTTATTATCTGTCTTTTGATGAATTGAGAGAGGCCGTTTGCGCTAATCGTCTCGATGTGAAGAAGATCGAGGAAAGAAAAGCAGAATATCAGCATTATGAAAAATTAACGCCTCCGCGAATGATGACTTCAGAAGGCGAGGTCATCACGGGAGAAGTTCTGGGAGACCACATTCCGGCGGGAGCATTGGCGGGCGTTCCTGTTTCATCGGGAGTCATCGAAGGTAGGGCAAGAGTGATTCTGAAATTGGAAGAAGCCGATATCGAAGAGGGGGATATCCTTGTTACGCCTTTTACAGATCCGAGCTGGACACCGCTGTTTGTCTCAATCAAAGGTTTGGTGACGGAAGTGGGCGGCCTCATGACACATGGCGCCGTCATTGCGCGGGAATACGGGCTTCCGGCGGTGGTGGGGGTTGAGCATGCGACGAAAGAAATTAAAGACGGACAGAAGATCAGGATTAACGGATCGGAAGGCTATGTTGAAATACTCGAATCATAAAAGTGAGCGCAGCTTCAAGCTGCGCTTTACTGTTTATAAAGGTCGGCGGACAACATCCAATCCATCAAATGCTGATACGGATAATAGGTTGTGCCATTTAATTCAATTTTAGGTATGTCAGGATATTTACTCAGCATTTCTTTCGTTTCTACTTTACTTAAACCTAAATAATAATGTAAATCGCCTTCTTTAACTAAATAGGGATAGCCTGAATAACTCCCTTTTGGGTTTTTAAAGTTTTTCAAGCCGTCACCGATAAAATAGCCTAAAGCCGCTAAACCAAGCCCGATCCAGAACAGGTTCATCTCCATGTTTACCATCCTTTTCGCATATTGCTTTATCTGTCATACGAAAAGCGTTGAAAAAAGTTTCAAGGTCAAAGGCTTTGCCGGTTCAGCATCTCATAAAGAACGACGGCATGGTTATGGCGCTCATCCTTTGCACCGTAAAGCAGAATAACGGTTTCGTCCGCAGCCATTTCTTTTAATTCCTTGAAGCTTCTCTGTTTTTCAGGGTGTTGTTTGATTTCATTTTGATAGGCTTCTTTAAACGATTCGAATTTTTTCGGGTCATGACCGAACCATTTTCTTAAATCAGGACTTGGAGCGATTTCTTTCATCCAGCAGTCAAGGTTCGCTTTTTCTTTTGAAATGCCGCGCGGCCACACACGGTCGATTAAAATGCGGCGTCCTTCTGCTTGCTGGTTTTCTTGATAAATGCGCTGGAGAATAAACGGCATTTGGATCACTCCTTCTCATTTTATGATAAAACGGCCGTCTGGAAGGAACAACCTCTATTGAAATGACAATGCCAACATTCCTTTTATTCGATGGAATGTTTTAAAGAACTGTACATTTGGCTGACGCTTTCATCGATTTCATCTCTTGACATCCGCAAGGCTTTTTCCGATCTGGCATAGCCGATTTCTAATCGGCCTTCTTCCAGCCCTTTAAAAATCGCATCGGCAAATTCATCCAAAGGAGCTCCGGAATCATGCAGTCCGACACCGCCCAGATCTGTATTGACCGCGGGAGGAGCGACCTCTATGACCTCAACGCCGGCCTCGGAAAGCTGATGTCTTAAACTCATCGTAAAAGAATGGAGAGCGGCTTTTGTCGATGAGTAGATCGGTGCGATCGCCATCGGTGTAAACGCCAGGCCTGATGTCACATTGATGATCGCTGTTTTCCCCGGTTTTTTGGCAAAGTATTGGCTAAAGAGCATGGCCAGGTGGATCGGCGCCTCCATGTTGACGGTGATTTCTTTTTTGTAGTCAGCCCAATTGTCTATGACATCTGCTTTTAAAATGTGGTAGCGCTGCTGTATACCCGCATTATTCACAAGTACGTTTACGCCAGGGTGATGTTCTTTGACCCATTCAAATAATGCCAGTCGTTCCGTTTCATCGGTTACATCGCATACACGCGTGATCAGCTCCGGATATTTTTCCTTTGCTTCTTTCAGCTTGCTTTCCCTTCTCCCGCAGACGATGACCGTATTTCCCGATTTCATAAATCGTTCAGCAAAAGCAAAGCCGATTCCTGATGCGCCGCCTGTGATCAGTACTGTGTGTCCCGACAGTTTCATTGAAACCCCTCTTTTCCGTCAAATTTTTAAACAATAGGTTGAACATCTCTTCTGATCCTATACTAGACCCTTCATTTTCCAAAATGCAAGTATTCCGATTAGACGGTATCGTCCGATTCCATTATCATTGAAAAGTGAAAGGGGTGGAATAAAATGTATGAAACGACTGTCGAAACGTGCTTTGGAAAGCTGAAAGGCAGAACGGAAAACGGTGTCCGTATCTTTAAAGGCGTACCTTTCGCAAAACCTCCCGTCGGCAAGTTAAGGTTTCGGGAACCGCAGCGAATGGAAGCCTGGGAAGGTGAGCGGGAGGCCTTTCAATTTGGTCCGGTTTGTCCGCAGCCTGACAGGGGGTTGCCTGGTGAGTCAACGGGGGTTGAAAAGTCTGAGGATTGCCTTTATTTAAATGTGTACGCACCTGAAGAGGCGGATGGGGATCTGCCTGTTATGGTGTGGATTCATGGGGGCGCTTTTTATCTCGGAGCCGGCAGTGAACCGTTCTATGACGGGACTCAGCTCGCAAAGCAGGGAAAGGTGATCGTGGTCACCATCAATTATCGCCTCGGTCCGTTCGGTTTTTTGCATCTTTCTGCAATTGATGATTCCTACACAAGCAACCTTGGCCTCTTGGATCAAATCGCGGCCCTTGAGTGGGTGAAAGAAAATATCGCTTTCTTTGGCGGAGACCGTCATCATATTACGGTATTTGGAGAATCGGCGGGATCGATGAGCATCGCTTCGCTCTTGGCGATGCCGAAAGCAAAGGGGCTTTTTCAACAGGCCATTATGGAAAGCGGGGCCGCCGCAACATTGTCTGAAAAGCTTGCGAAAGCCGCAGCAGAAAGATTCTTAACGATTCTCGATATTGATCATCATCATCTGGAGCGCCTTTGCGATGTATCTGATCAAGAACTTCTTCAAGGCGCCGATCAGCTGCGTACTTTAATGGGAGAAAATATTTTTGAATTGATCTTTCAGCCTGCACTTGACGAAAAAACCCTCCCGCTGAAGCCGGAGGCCGCCGTCGCGAAGGGTGCGGCAAAAGGAATCGGTCTATTAATCGGAACAAACTGCGATGAAGGCGCTTTGTTTTTTGCCTCTGCTTCGGAACTTTTGCCTGAGAGGAAGATTAATGAGATTTTAGAAGAATACATGGGAAAAGAGGCCGCTGAAGCCGCCGCGCCTCTGTATCCGAGATCATTGAAAGGCCATGTTGATATGATGACAGATCTAGTCTTTTGGCATCCGTCCGTTGTGTTCGCTTCGGCTCAATCACGACATGCATCTGTCTTTATGTACCGGTTTGACTGGCATGCCGATTCGGAGCATCCGCCGTTCAACAAAGCGGTGCACGGCTTAGAGATTCCGTTTGTATTTGGCAATATGGACAGTTTGGAACAGCTGACAGGTACGAAGGCTGGGGAGGAAGCGCATCTGCTTGCTAAACAGATCCAGGCTGCCTGGGTGTCTTTTGCCCGCTCCGGAAATCCGAGCACCGATGATGTCAGCTGGCCTGATTATGATGAAGATTCACGGAAAACGCTGATTTTTGATCAAGAGATCGCGATTGAAAACGACCCGTATTCAGAGAAGAGGAAGCTGTTGACAGCCTCAAACCTGCAGGTTTAGAACAAGCGGCTGACCACAGGTCAGCCGCTTTGGTGGTAGCGTTCGCTTTGAATGGCTTCAAGCGATTTGCCGCGCGTTTCCGGCGCCATACGGAGCCCGATGATCATATGAATGACGAGAAATGCAATCATGACGGCGCCGGCTGTTTTAAAGCCCAATCCCGTAATCATCGCAGGAACGATCAATGAGATGAGCCCGACGCCGATGCGGACGATGAAGAACATAAAGCCTTGGGCGAGCGCCCTGTATTTCGTATGAAAAAGTTCTGCCGCCCACAGCCCGTAAAACGCCTGCGCTCCAAATCCCGCAGAAATGCCCCACAGGCATACGAATAATAAAAGCTCCGTGATGTTCATCGTGCCGAAGGTGAGGATGACCCATGCGGCGGTTGCCATGGCTGCTCCTATGCCAAAAAGCGTTTTCCGATTGACTTTATCGCCGAGACGGATAAAGACGAAGTATGTGGACGCCACTGTCAAAATCCATAAAAATGCCTGCAGCAGGTTGGCTTGCGCCGCTGTTAAACCGCCGACCGTCTCATAAATATACGGCATGAAATATCCCATTGTTCCGGCAACAAGGTTCCAAAACGCGTAAATTCCGATAAGGAGAATCATGGCGTGGAGGTTCGCTTTGTTGGTCAACAGCTCTTTGATTGATGCCTTTTCTGTAACTCCTTTTGCTTTGTCTTCAGCTTCTTTTCGCTTTTGCTCCTCCCAGATGGACGATTCGTGAATCTGCTGCTGCAAAATCCACGTGATGACCGCGACAACGAATAATTGGGCAAAAATCAACCGGCTTCCCAGCAAACCGAGCGGTGCCAAGGCAACCGATAGTAGCAGCGTAAGCGCCGGTCCGACCGACCATGCCAGCTGCCCCCAGCCGACGCGTCCGGCACGTTCGTGATCAGGCGCCTCCTCGGCAATATAAGTCCAAGCAGCCGGAATCGCTGCGCCCACCGCAATTCCCGTCACGATGTAACCGGTTAAAAGCATCGGAAAATTAAACGACACGGCAATCAGCAAAACGCCAAGCATATAGACTAATAAATCGTACTTGTATATGAATTTTCTCCCGTAACGGTCGACTAAAAAACCGCCGAGAAAAGCGCCGATCGCCGCGCCGAAACCATTTGCGCTTAAGGCGCCGAGAAGCCCGACCCGGGCGTCGTCCAACCCTAAATATTCAACCCATAACGAAAGCCCGCCGGCCCCTGCGACGATTGATCCCGCCTCCAAATAGTTGGACATGGCAACCGTGATCGTCGACTTCAAACTGCCTTTTTTTCTCCCTGGCATGATTCGCTCCCCTTTCAAATCAGAATTCTTTTCTGACAGAAGCCGGATTGATGCGTTGAATGCTGGATTTTTCTTTCGTGAGTCACGCGAATATGTAAGCGCTGTCATTTTCTGGTGATACCGACCCTGCATCCGTTCCAGCTTACATGCTGTTCCGAATGTTTTTCATATAGTATTACTTTATTCCGAAATCAAAAATAAATCAACATATAAATCAGAATATTCCGTCTGAATATTTTTGTTTTTGTTTGAAAATTTTTCTCGAAAAACTGCCATTATATCAATTTTTTATTAAAAAACCGAAACTTTTCCTCTGGAAAAATAGTATATTTAAACTAAGTATATTTTACTATAAGGAGGAGTTTTTAGATGAGTATATTAAGCAGGTTCAAAGACATTATGGCCAGCAATATTAACGCTTTGCTTGATAAAGCAGAGGACCCGGAAAAAATGGTGGATCAGTACGTCAGGAACTTAAACAGCGACTTAAACAAAGTAAAGGCGGAAACGGCGTCTGTCATGGCGGCCGAGCAAAGGGCAAAAAGAGAACTGGCGGATTGCCGGGCGGAAATCGACAAGCTTGAGCGCTATGCAATGAAGGCATTGGAAGCCGGCAGCGAGGCGGATGCCCGAACATTTTTAGAAAAGAAAGCGGTGCTGGAAACGAAGGGGTCCGAATTAGAAACTGCATTACAAACGGCGTCATCCAATGCGCTTCAAATGAAAAAAATGCACGATAAGCTTGTTTCTGATATCGGAGAGCTTGAAGCGCGTCGGGCCGCGATCAAAGCGAAATGGACAGCGGCGAAAACACAGGAAAGAATGAATAAACTCGGTGCATCTGCAGCGAATGCCAACCATTCAATGTCCGCTTTTGGCAGAATGGAAGAAAAGGCCAACCGGGCGCTTGATGAAGCGAATGCGATGGCTGAACTGAACGCCGCTCCTCAAGATGACGTAGAAGACCTGAAAGCTAAATATGACAGCCCCTCTGGTGTGGATGATGCGCTTGCCGCACTGAAAGCAAAAATGGCGGGTCAAAAGTCATAACAATTTGAAATGAATAAAGTGAGAGGTTAAGAGACATGGTGATTTCTTATAAATGTCCGGGCTGCGGGGATGACATGGCCTTTGACGCTGAATCCGGCACGCTGGCCTGCCGGAGCTGCGGGAGACAGGACAAGATTGAAAACATTCCGGAAGAATTAAAAACAGCGAGATTTACTGAAGACGAAGCAACAGAATATCATTGCCAAAACTGCGGCGCTATTTTGATCACTGAAAAAGAAACGACGGCTACCTCCTGCAGCTTTTGCGGGGGAGCGGCAGTGATCGCCGACCGCCTGTCCGGAAACCTTGCCCCGGCAAAGGTCATTCCTTTTACGATCAGCAAAGAGGAAGCGGCAGACGCGTTTCGCAAGTGGTGCAGAAAAGGGCTGTTAACACCAAAGGGCTTTATGTCGGCGGACCGGATTAAAAGCATCACAGGCATGTACGTTCCTTTCTGGATGTACGATTTAAACAGCAAAGTGCAGGTCAGCGCCCGCTGCACAAAGGTACATAGGTATACACAGGGCGACTACATCTATACGAAGACCGAACATTATGATGCGTTTCGCGATATCAATCTCGACTACATCAAAGTCCCGGTGGATGCATCAGAAAAGATGAACGATGAATTGATGGACAAATTGGAGCCTTATCCGTATGATCAGCTGAAAGATTTTAAAACCGCCTATTTGGCAGGCTACATCGCTGAAAAATATAATTACGATGATGAAGAGCTTTTTCCGCGGGCGAAAAGCAAAATCAGCGGCTACATCGAGTCATATATCGATTCCACCTTATCCGGATACAGCTCCGTCGATGTGAAAACGAAACACGTCGATACGCAAAAAATGAAAAGCTTTTATGTGCTTTTGCCCGTCTGGATGGTCAATTACAACTACAAACAAAAGGATTACATTTTTGCGATGAACGGACAAACGGGAAAAGTCGTCGGCAAGCCGCCGATCAGCTCATTTAAAGAAAAGATGTGGTTTAGCGGACTGGCTGTCTCCATATTTGCGGTCTGGAAAATCATCGCTGCTGTGATGGGAGGCGGGGCATGATGAGAAATTTATTGAGAAGCGCAATGATCCTATGTATGATTTTCCTTGTCTTCATCCCTATAGCCTCCGGTGCGGCAGCCTCTGAACAGAAGCGGTATGTTTATGATGAAGCCGGGCTTCTGACCAAACAGGAAATCGAGAAGCTGGAGACGCTGGCAGCCAAATTGGGAGCCGAACGGGAAACCGACTTTATCATTGTGACGACCGATGATACGAATGGCCGCGATGTAAAGAAATATGCGGAGGACTTCTATGACGAAAAAGCGCCCGGCTATCAGAAGAAGCATGGAAACGCAGCTGTGTTAACGGTTGATATGGAGCATAGAGAAGTCTATCTTGCCGGCTTTAAAAAGGCTGAAGAATATTTGAATGACGCCAGACTGGACAAAATTAGAGAAAAAATCACGCCGGATATATCTGGCAATCATTATGAGGCCGCATTCGAAATGTTTATGAAGGCGGCGTATGATGATATGGAGAAGAAACCATGGGCGGACAGCATCTTTTTTAAGACATGGTTTCAATTGCTTGTGTCAGCAGTCATCGCGGGAATTGCCGTCGCCATTATGAAATACAATTCAGGCGGCAGAGTGACCGTAAGTGCAAACACGTATATGAACGGTGATACTTCCGGAGTGATCAGAAAGAATGACGAGTACATCAGAACGACCGTCACAAAACAAAGAAAACCGTCCAATAATAAAAGCTCAGGCGGCGGAACGACGAGCGGAGGACATTCGCACAGCGGCAGCCGGGGAAGCTTTTAGAAAGGGAAAGGAAGAGCTCAAATGGTGTTTTTTAAAAATCAATTTGCAAATGTAGTAGAGTGGGATGAATTTCGCGATGATATGATTTTCTACAAATGGAACAACCGCGAAATCAAAAAGGGGAGCCGGCTGATCATTCGTCCCGGTCAGGATGCCGTCTTTTTAAACAATGGAAAAATCGAAGGCATATTCCAAGATGAAGGCGACTATGATATTGAATCTGAAATTATTCCTTTTTTATCTACTTTAAAAGGTTTTAAATTTGGCTTTAACAGCGGGATGCGCGCCGAAGTCCTGTTTGTCAATACGAAGGAGTTTACCGTCAAATGGGGGACGAAGAATGCCATCAATATCCCGGCTGCAGGACTACCGGGAGGCATGCCGATCAGAGCGAACGGCACATTTAATTTTAAGGTGAATGATTATGTCGCATTAATCGATAAAATTGCCGGTGTGAAAGATCAGTATGTTGTGGAAGATATCAAAATACGGATCACATCTATCCTTGATCAGCTTTTGATGAAGTGGATCACAAAAGAAGGAAAAGATATGTTCAACCTTCAAGCCAACGCCTTTGATATCGCAAAAGGGATCAAGGAAGACCTTGATATGGAGATTGTCAGCGACGGCATGACGGTTACAGGCTTTAACATCATGAGTTTCAATTATCCGAAAGAAATCCAGGACATGATCACGAAGAACGCTTCCCACGGCATGGTCGGCGATCTGAACAGATATCAGCAGATCTCCATGACAGACGGCATGGCGTCAGGAAAGATGACAGGCGGCGGTGCCGCATCCGATATGGCCGGCATGATGATGGGAATGAACGTAGCGAACCAAATGATGAATCAGATGAACCAAAATCAGCAGGCGCAGACACCAACGCCCCAAAGCACGCCGCAGGCAGGGGCAAAGCCGAACTTCTGTCCAAACTGCGGAACGAAAACGGGTGAAGCCAACTTCTGTCCGAACTGCGGGCAGAAACTTGTGTAAGCTGGTATCTTCTTTGTGAATGCATGAATACCAGACTGGCATGATTGCCGGCAGACCAAGCTGGAAAACAAATGGAGCAGAAGCTGATCCTGATTCACAAGTCGGATCAATTGCATGATCAGAACGCCCGCCGTATTCTATATATAACAATGTGAGTGCCGGGTGAAAAGAATACGGCATACATCAATCAACGATGTACAGAATAATTAAAGGAAACAATGTGGAGGAAAAGCGACATGGAATTAGGCATCAGCACCTTTGTAGAAACGACCCCTGATATCAAAACCGGAAAAGCCATCAGCCATGCAGAGCGGCTGCGCGAAGTAGTGGAGGAGATCGTCCTTGCCGATCAGGTGGGCTTGGATGTATTCGGAGTTGGAGAGCATCATCGTCAAGATTACGCAGCTTCTTCTCCTGCCGTCGTCCTGGCCGCAGCGGCTGCACAGACGAAGCGCATCAGATTAACGAGCGCGGTCACCGTGCTGTCGTCGGCTGATCCCGTCCGTGTTTTTCAGGATTTTGCGACGCTCGACGGGATTTCAAACGGCAGGGCGGAAATCATGGCGGGCCGAGGGTCTTTCATCGAATCCTTTCCGCTGTTTGGATATGATTTAGATGATTATAATGAGCTCTTTGAAGAAAAGCTTGATCTGCTGCTCGAGCTGCAAAAGTCGGAAAGGGTCACATGGAGCGGCAAACATCGTCCGGCTATTCAAAATACAGGCGTGTACCCGCGCCCTGTGCAGAATCCGCTGCCTGTATGGATCGGAAGCGGCGGAAACCAGGAATCCGTCGTGCGCGCCGGCCTGCTCGGCCTGCCGCTGGTTCTCGCGATTATCGGGGGGAGTCCGCAGCATTTCGCCCCGCTTGTTGAGCTTTATTACAAAGCGGCGGAACATGCAGGGCATGATGCCTCAAAGCTGACAGTCGCTTCCCATTCCCACGGCTTTATTGCGGAGGATACCGAGACGGCCGCCGATCGGTTTTTCCCTTCCACCCAGCAGGCTATGAATACACTTGCGAGGGAGCGGGGCTGGGGGCGGTACAGCCGGTCGAGCTTCGATGCAGCCAGAAGCTTTGAAGGGGCGCTCTATGTAGGCGATCCCGAGACGGTGGCGGAAAAAATTATTCACCTGCGCAAGAATGTCGGGATCACCCGCTTTTTGCTTCACGTTCCGGTCGGTTCGATGCCGCACGAAGATGTCATGAAGGCGATTGAACTTTTTGGAACAAAAACGGCGCCGCTCGTCAGGGAAGAAGTATCCCGCTGGGAGGCAACCGAAAGATCATAATTATAAAAGGCCCGCGCTTTCTTTGCGCGGGCCTTTTATTTCATATAATGCTTTTTGAAATCCGGATGAATCGAAAATTTTCGGCGCAAATGGATCAGGTTTTCGCCGAAACTTTCCTCCAATACCTCTCTGTGCTTCTTCATAATTTCCATCAGATACAGATCATGAATCATCACTTCGGTAATCGGCATCACCAAGCCTACATGCATCGTCCAGGCTGCGCGGCTGTCTTTCCCGTGCGAGACAATGCCGGCCACGACTTCCGAATCGTCGACGCTGAATACAAGCCAGCGTCCGTCGTACTCTTCTGTAATTTGCGTGCTGCTGTCATGGAGATAGACATTGGCGAAATCAGCTTCAATGTCGCCGTACGCAATGATGGTGACGATGACGCCTTTTTTTGCGGCCTGCTTGAGTTCCGGCTCCAATTCAGGAAAATCCTCTTTCCAAATTTCGAGGAGAATCCTTTTTCCGGCTGATGATATACAAGCCTTTACTTTATCGATAATCTCGCTTCGTCCGGTGATGTTCCAAATATTTTCCCGGTCATTTGCAGTGCGCTCAAACTTCTCGAAATATTTTTCTGCCTGTTCAAAAGTCTCTTCCGCTTTCAGCCGCCGGTTTTTAATCAGTTCCTTGGCGGGAACGGGGATGTACTGCGGTGTGCCGCCGTAGCTGACAAAGATATCGCCGCGGATCACGAGGCTCTCCAGCACTTCGTATATTTTCGACCGGGGAACACCCGATTTTTTTGCCACCGCATAGCCTGTCAGCGGCGATTCTTCCAAAAGCGCCAAGTATGCTTTCGACTCATACTCGGTGAAATTCAGGTTTTTCAGTACGTCTAATATGTTTTCCTTCATAAGCCCTCCAGCTTCAACAAGAGTCGCTACCTTTGTCACTCATATTTTGCTGGATGTATTGATTTATTTCAAGTCCGCTGATACACTTTTTGATAAGTGGTTACTAAAGTAGCCACTATATAAACCAGTATGGGGAGGAGACATCTGATGGATAGCCTGCTGTCATACATATCGATTGCCGCCATGATGGTGGTGATACCAGGAGCAGATACGATGCTTGTGGTGAAAAACACGCTTCGCTACGGGCCGAACGCCGGGCGCTGCAATGTTCTCGGTTTGGCGACAGGGCTTTCTTTCTGGACGCTGATTGCCGTTCTCGGCTTAGCGGTGGTGATTGCGAAATCGGTGATTCTGTTCAATACGATCAAATACTTGGGGGCGGCCTATTTAATATATTTAGGCATTAAAAGCTTTTTCGCGAAAAAAATGTTTTCTTTGGAGGACATACAAGCCGAGAAGAACAAAACCGAAAACGCATCAAGCCGGCATTATAAGGATTCGTTTATGCAAGGATTGTTCAGCAACGTTCTCAATCCGAAAACTGTTTTGGTTTATATCACGATTATGCCTCAATTTATTAATTTAAGAGAAAGCGTCAACCAGCAGTTGATCATCCTCGCTTTAATCCTTACCTTTCTTGCTGTGTTTTGGTTCCTCATCCTCGTATATTTGATCGATTTCGCAAAAAAATGGCTGAGAAGCGTGAAATTCCAGAAGGTCTTTCAAAAAGCCGCGGGGCTGGTGCTTGTCGGGTTTGGCGTTAAAACGGGTTTGGATTGATATCGGATAAGGAGTGAGTTTTGACTCGCTCTTTTTTTGTTTATTTGTCAACAATTATAGGGTGGAATAAGTGAGATAAAACAGATGTCTATGGTTATTCGTTGACATTTTGACAACGGTTCTATATATTTATACCGACTTGGCCTTTTGGCTGATAGATTGATACATTTTTAGTGTGAGAGGAGAAAGGCTCGTGGATGAACAAAAGAAAAATCAGCTGGGGGCGCTGCTGAAAGAGCATTTGCGAAAAAGATCATTATCTTTAAGAGAATTGAGCGAACGCACTCAAATCGATAAAGCGACCATCTCAAGAATCATCAATGGCAAAAGAAAAGCAAACCTGAACCATTTGCAAAGATTTTCAGAAAGTCTCGGTGTTTCTTTTGATGAGCTGATGAAAGCGGCCGGCTATACGATTGAGAAGACGAGGGAAAGCGAACGTCAGGATATTCACTCGTCAGTTGCCGAAATTGAAGATGTTTTGCAAACCTCAAATGTCTATGATCGGTCCTTTACCACGGAAGAACTGAAAAACAAATTGAATGAGTACGAACAATATTCCCAGACGGAGGAAGGAAAGCGTACCATTCTGGCTGAGTTTGAATCCAAAGTCGAGAAAGTCGCCGGCATTGGTCCTTTTCTGACCCGTTTGCACGATATGTACAGCCGATTTACCTCAGGGCGGGGGACGCCGCGTGAATTGCTGCTGATGGGCGGCGCTTTGCTGTATTTCATCGTTTCTGTTGATGTCATACCGGATTATATTTTTCCAATCGGCTATATTGATGATGCCGCAGCGGTTCAATTCGTTTTCAACCAGCTGTCACATAAATCATGATGGAGCATGATGCAGATGAAAAGAAAGCCTATCAACATTGACGTCAGCCTTCTGCTCATTCTATTTTGTTTGTTTATCATCAGTCTGCTAGCCGTTTACAGCGGGTCCGGCCAGTATGAAACACAGGACCCTTTTTATTTTGCGAAACGGCAGGTTTTTTGGTATCTTGTCGGGTTTGGCGTCATGGCGGGAACGGCCTACATCGACTATGAGCTGCTAGAACGATTGGCGCTTCGTTTATTTGCGGGAGCCGTTTTTCTTCTGATTCTCGTTCATTTTTTTGGAACTTATAAAAATGGTTCACAAAGGTGGATCAGCTTCGGAGTCATCGAAATCCAGCCTTCAGAATTTATGAAGATCATTTTGATTCTTCTGTTGGCTTCGATACTCAACCAATTTCAGCATAAAAGGTTCTCCTTCACGGAGAGCATCATACCGACGGGGAAAATCATGGTGTACACGGTGATTCCGTTTTTCTTCATATTGGTACAGCCTGATTTAGGGTCAGCATTGGTGATTTTGTCGATCGCATTCACGTTGATGCTTGTCTCGGGGATTTCGGGGAGAATGATCATGTCCCTGTCGCTTGGATTCATGGGATTGGTCGCCTTTTTGACGTATTTGCACAATCATTATTTTGAGATTTTTTCAAAGATCATTAAGCCTCACCAGCTTGACCGGATATACGGCTGGCTCAGTCCTCATGAACATGCTTCTACATATGGATACCAGCTGACGCAGGCGTTATTGGGGATCGGATCGGGCCAGATGTCAGGAAGCGGCTTTACTCATGGAACCCAAGTGCAGGGAGGGAAGATTCCGGAGGCTCATACCGATTTTATTTTCGCCGTGATTGGTGAAGAATTCGGCTTTTTGGGTGCCGTCACATTAGTCTGTCTCTATTTTCTGATGATCTACAGAATCATCAGGATCGCGATCTCGTCCAACAGTCTGTTCGGTCTTTATATATGTGCGGGGGTTGCGGGGTTGATTGTATTCCAAGTGTTCCAAAATATCGGGATGACGATCGGGTTAATGCCGATCACAGGGCTCGCTCTTCCGTTTATCAGCTATGGCGGCAGCGCGCTGCTGACCAACATGATCGCCTTAGGTCTCGTTTTCAGTGTGAATATCAGATCTAAACATTACATGTTTGGGAATGATTGGGGATGAAGGTGCGCAAAATGATTCTTTCCCATCTAAAGAAACTGGATTATGTATTGATTGCTTCGGTTCTGTTTTTATCCTCGTTTGGCTTGCTGATGGTATACAGTGCCGGCTACCCCCTCGGATATATGAAGTATCATGATGGCAGCTATTTTTTTATGAAGCAGCTGCAGTGGCTGCTCATCGGTTTGACCTTTTTTTCGGCTGCCGTCTTTTTCCCTTACAAAGCTTACAGCAAACTCATCCGTTTTTTGGTGAAGCTTTCTTTTTTGCTGCTGATTCTCGTTTTGCTGCCGGGAATCGGGATGGAGAAAAACAATTCTCAAAGGTGGATTCAACTCGGTTCGCTCATGATCCAGCCGTCCGAGGCTGTGAAGCTTGTGATGGTTATTTATTTCGCCTATGTGTATGCAAAAAAGCAGAGATACATCGCCGATTTTGGAAAGGGCGTCATGCCGCCGCTGATCATTTTGGCCGCTGTGTTTTTTTTGATTTTAAAACAGCCCGACTTGGGCACCGCTGTTTCGATCCTGTTAAGCTGCGGAGCGGTTCTGTTGTGCGCCGGTCTTAGAATACGGCACTTGCTGCTTCTCGGAACAATGGCAGGGGCGGGCATCGCATATTTTGCTATGACAGCGTCGTACCGGTTAAAAAGGCTGACATCGTTCAGCGATCCTTTTCAAAATGAAAACGGAGACGGCTACCAGTTGATCAATTCCTACCTTGCCATTGATTCGGGCGGGGTATGGGGGAATGGATTGGGGAACAGCGTTCAAAAGCTGGGGTTTCTTCCTGAAGCCCATACAGACTTTATCATGGCGGTCATCAGTGAAGAACTCGGCGGTGTCGGGCTGTTGATGATCATCGGGGCCTACCTGTTGATCATGTTCAGAGGTGTTAAGATCGCTGCACAAATCGATGATCCGTTTGGAAAGCTGCTGGCGGTCGGCATTACTTTCCAGATCATGATTCAGGCATTATTTAACCTGGGCGCTGTTTTCGGCCTTCTTCCCATTACCGGAATTCCTCTTCCGTTTGTCAGCTACGGAGGTTCTTCGTTAATGTTCATGCTGACGTCAGCCGGGATATTGGTCAACCTCTCCTCACATGTGAAGCGGGGAGTAAAAAAAGAGGGGCCTTTCTGATGTAGAAAGGCCTTTTCCCGATTTTGAAGTTAAAATTGACGAGATGATCCTGTCATCAGGAATTTATCTTCTCATATCGCATTTGACCGTGACTCCATTTTTATATAAACGCATCCATATTGATAAATAAAGGAAATCGTGATATATTCAAGGTGTGAAACAGAATAATCTTTAGATGAATGCGTAAACTGAAAAAAACCGGAAGATGCGGCAACATCTCCCGGAAGCAACAGAGAGGCTCCGTAAAAAGGAGTCGGCTCTATTTTTAGATCCCAATTAAAAAGTAAGATCGTCTTGGTGTGGGAATCAAGGGCGATCTTACTTTTTTTTGTCGTTCGATGACAGAATTGCCACGACAAGAATGCCGAAAGAGACCATAAGTTGCAACGCCTCTGATACTGTCACATGCTCACCCCCTTTCTCTCCAAGAGATGGAGGGTGAGCCGACCGCCCTTATATAGAACCGAACTGTTGCTACCCCTTATTATACCAAAAAGAAGAGGCGTTTCCATAAATGCCCTTTGTCAAGTGAATTTGAAAAAACGCAGTTTTTTAAATTTTTGTGGTCAAATACCGCTTTTTAGCCAAAAAACCCTGAAAATTTTTCCGTGCAAAAAAGGCCGGTTCATGAAACCCGGCCTTTTTTGATATGTCTCATTTGTTCATTTATGCGGGACGCGCGGCAAAAATTTGAAAGGTAACGCCGAACGGATCGGTGACAATGCCGTAAGCGGGACTGAAATAAGTCTCCTTCAGCTCAAGCTTGACCTCGCCCCGCTCGCTCAGCTTGCCAAACAGCCGCTTGGCCGAAGAAACGTCAGCTGCCGTTACGCAAATGGACAATTGGTTTCCACTTTGGAAAGGCAGTTCAGGAATGATGTCGGCGATCATCATGACGGCGTCGCCGATTGTCAAAACGGCGTGTGCGATGAAAGCCAATTCGCCATCCTTAAAATTCGCCGCCTCATCTGCGGGGCCTTCGCCAATCGTCTGACTGAACTTTACTTCAGCCTCGAGTACATCACGATAATAATCAATCGCTTCCTTTGCTCTTCCATTCATCAGGATGTAAGGTGTAAATTGCGTTTTCATAGAGCGAACATCTCCTTTTTTTGTTGATCTAAGAAGATTGTATATTATAATGGTGACAACTTATGTCATGGTTAAAAAATGATTGGAGGTTTTCATGTCTAAAGCGAAACGATTGAATGAAATGATCATGATGGTAAACCGGAAAAAACGATTTACGGTCGGGGAGCTGGCGCAGGAATTCGGCGTTTCCAAGAGAACGGTTTTAAGGGATTTGCAAGAGCTCAGCGAAATGGGGGTGCCCCTCTATTCTGAAACCGGCCCCCACGGAGGGTATCAAGTGTTAAATGAAAGGATTCTTCCTCCCATCGCCTTCAGCGAGAACGAAGCGATCGCCATCTTCTTTGCGATCGATGCGCTGAAGCATTATATATCCCTGCCGTTTGACGCTCAGTACGACTCCATCAAAAAGAAATTTTATTTGAACCTTACAGGAGACATCCGGGATGCGATTGACAGTATGAAGGATCGCGTTGCTTTTTATACGCCTTATGAGCAAAAAGACGACATTCCGGTCTTAAAGGTGCTGCTTGAAGCGGCAGTTCAGCAAAAGGTGTTGATCATCGAATATGAAGCAAACGGTGCAGTAAGCAAGAGAAACATTCAGCCGATCGGAATCTATGCCAATCAAGGGAAGTGGTATTGCCCGGCTTACTGTTTTTTAAGACAAGACTACCGCATCTTCAGGTGTGACCGGATTAAGCGGGCCGAGCTTGATGAACATGCGGCCCCGCTTGATTTGACCGGTCTTAATTTAAAGAACCGTTTTTCAGCTGTGTCCCGGCCAAGGGAGACATTGGAATTATCAGCGGAGCTGACAAAAAAAGGAGTAGAACGGCACGGTTCACTCAAATGGCCACACCTTGAGCTGGATGTAAAAGAAGACGGGTCCGGCGTGCTGAAAGGAGAGATCGCGCCGAAGGATATTGATTTTTTTGCGGATTATTTCATTTCATTCGGCCGGGAAGCAATTATTCAGAAGCCTTCCGAATTAATCGAAAGGATGAAGCGGACATTATCCGACATGCTGAAACAATACGGCTAAAATGAAGACTCCGGTCAGACTGATCACGAAGACCCCAGCCTGCGTTTTTCCTGCATTTACAGCCCCTCAAAAAAAGCGTGAAGACGCACGTCTCATTCATCATTCCGTTAACGACACTCTCAGGAATTGAGAGTGTCTTATTTTTGCCGTCAGAAGAAATTTTTACCCAAAAAAGTTGACGGGGGATTTAAAAGTGGGTATCATTACAAATATGAAATAAATATTACATTTGTGTTACAAAAGAAAATGATATGTTACGAGTTTAAAAGAAGATTGACAAAGGAGCATGCTTATGAAAAAAGCGATGGCTATTTTAGGATTCCTTGTACTCACAGCATCGCTGCTATTCATCATCAATAAAGGAACATCTCAAATAAACGCTTCACAAAATAGAAAAGCCGCGATTCACACGGAATATTACAAAGACATCAGTTCGCTTTCTTTTCCGGTATTCAGCGATTTGAAGGAAGAAGATGCCCAGCTGGCCAACGAAGCGGTAAAACATCATTTAAAAAACTCTTATAAAGAATTTCAAAAAATCGTTAAAGATGCCGAAAAGAAGGATAAGGACGAGGAGAACGTCTATGAAACGTCCTACAAAGTCAAATACAACGAGGAAGGCAAACTGAGCTTTTTAATCTATGACTATCAGTTCTCCGGCGGCGCGCACGGCATGTACACCGCTACATCCTACAACTTTGACTTTGACAAGCGCAAACAAGTCGTGCTGACTGACGTATTAAACAATCAGGCAAAAATCGAAAAAGCAAAAAACTATATTTTCAGCTATATCAACGAACATCCGGAACAGTTTTATTCTGATCTTAAAAAGAGCGATATCCGCTTGGATGAACACACGGCTTTCTATTATACAAGCAGCGGAATTTCAATTGTATTTCAGCAGTATGATATCGCCCCGTATGCGGCCGGAAATCAGGAAATAAAGCTTCCGTCGACGCTTTTATATTAGTCCCGGTATGAGAAACAATATTTGTAATAGAAACAGAGAAAGCAAGTCATGAAACAGGAGAGTGAGCAGCGATGTCTGGCAAACCATCATTTCGATGGGTTAAAATGTTGATTTTTTTAACGATATTAATAGGTTTGGCGGGGTACTCTTACAATAAGGTGTCAAGCAACAGTCAAGAGCCCCCTCAACCAAAAAAAGACGGCGCACAATCCGGCCTCGGCGTCGAATCAATGGTCAGCGACAGCAAACAAGAGCGGTATGCCATCCACTATCCGGTATTTCGCATAAAAGAAATCGATGAACAAATAAAAGATTATGTGAATCAAGAATTGGCCAGTTTTAAAGAGGATAATGCAAAGGCCCAGGCTCAGCATGAAGACGGGCCTTTTGAACTGAACATCAAATATAAGGTTGTCTATTACACAAAAGATGCAGCCAGTGTGGTGCTGAATCAATACATAGAGGCCGGGGGCGTTTCGGGTACAACGTCTGTCAAGACGTTTAACGCCGATTTAAAACAGAAAAAGCTGCTGTCCCTTCAAGACCTGTTCGAAGAAAATTCAGATTTTCTGAACAGGATTTCAAGCATTGCCTATCAGGAATTGAAAAATCGGAATCCGTCTGCCGACACGGCTTTATTAAAAGAAGGGACAAGCCCTCAGGAAGAGCATTTCAGCCGCTTCGCGCTCCTGGAAAACGAAGTCGAATTTTATTTTGAGAAAAAACAAACCGGTCTTGAGCAGTCTGTAAAAATAAAAAAAGAATGGGTAAAAGATATTTTAAAAGACCAATATCAGGATATGAAAAAGAGCCGTCTTCAGGCCAAACGAGAGCAGGAGCCTGTCCCCCTTCCGAAACAAGCGAAAATAAATCCTGATGAAAAAGTGATTGCTCTCACATTTGATGACGGCCCGAATCCCGCTACAACGAATAAAATATTGAATGCTTTACAAAAGCATGAAGGGCATGCGACCTTCTTTGTGCTTGGAAGCAGAGCCCAATATTATCCCGAAACGATAAAACGGATGCTGAAGGAAGGAAACGAAGTCGGCAACCATTCCTGGGACCATCCGTTATTGACAAGGCTGTCAAATGAAAAAGCGTATCAGGAAATTAACGACACGCAAGAAATGATCGAAAAAATCAGCGGACACCAGCCGGCACACTTGCGCCCTCCATATGGCGGAATCAATGATTCCGTCCGCTCGCTTTCCAATCTGAAGGTCTCGTTGTGGGATGTTGATCCGGAAGATTGGAAGTACAGAAATAAACAAAAGATTGTCAATCATGTCATGAGTCATGCGGGAGACGGAAAAATCGTCTTAATGCACGATATTTATGCAACGTCCGCAGAAGCGGCGGAAGAGATTATTAAAAAGCTGAAAGCAAAGGGCTATCAATTGGTAACTGTATCTCAGCTTGAAGAAGTGAAGAAGCAGAGAGGATATTGAATAAATGAGAAGAAAGCGCCATATCGGCGCTTTTCTGTTGCAAGAAAATATAGGGAAAACGATATTTGTTAAAAATTCCAAATATTTATACAATAGCATGTGTTTCACTTTGAAAGGGGAGAGGAAAATCATGAAACAACACAAACGGCTTTATGCCCGATTGCTGCCGCTGTTATTTGCGCTCATCTTCTTGCTGCCTCACTCTGCAGCAGCGGCGGCAAGTCTTAATGGGACGCTGATGCAGTATTTTGAGTGGTACATGCCAAATGATGGCCAACATTGGAAACGCTTACAAAATGACTCGGCATATTTGGCTGAACACGGTATTACTGCCGTCTGGATTCCCCCGGCATATAAGGGAACGAGTCAAGACGATGTAGGCTACGGCGCTTACGATCTGTATGATTTAGGGGAGTTTCATCAAAAAGGGACGGTTCGGACAAAGTACGGCACAAAGGGAGAACTGCAATCTGCGATCAACAGTCTTCATTCCCGGGACATCAACGTTTACGGCGATGTAGTCATCAACCACAAAGGCGGCGCTGATGCGACCGAAGATGTAACGGCTGTTGAAGTCGATCCCGCTGACCGCAACCGCGTAACATCAGGAGAACAGCGAATCAAAGCGTGGACACATTTTCAATTCCCGGGGCGCGGCAGCACATACAGCGATTTCAAATGGTATTGGTACCATTTTGACGGAACCGATTGGGACGAGTCCCGAAAGCTGAACCGCATCTATAAGTTTCAAGGAAAGGCATGGGATTGGGAAGTTTCCAATGAAAACGGCAACTATGATTACTTGATGTATGCCGACATCGATTATGATCATCCTGATGTCACGGCAGAAATAAAGAGATGGGGAACGTGGTATGCCAATGAGCTGCAATTGGACGGATTCCGCCTTGATGCCGTCAAACACATTAAATTTTCTTTTTTGCGGGATTGGGTCAATCATGTCAGGGAAAAAACAGGGAAGGAAATGTTTACGGTAGCTGAATATTGGAAGAATGACTTAGGTGCGCTGGAAAACTATTTGAACAAAACAAACTTTAATCATTCAGTGTTTGACGTGCCGCTTCATTACCAGTTCCATGCTGCATCGACACAGGGAGGCGGCTATGATATGAGGAAATTGCTGAACGGAACAGTCGTTTCCAAGCATCCTGTGAAAGCGGTTACATTTGTTGATAACCATGATACACAGCCGGGGCAATCGCTTGAGTCGACTGTCCAAACATGGTTTAAGCCGCTGGCTTACGCTTTTATTTTGACAAGAGAAGCAGGCTACCCGCAGATTTTCTACGGGGATATGTACGGGACGAAAGGAGCCTCGCAGCGCGAAATTCCTGCCCTGAAACACAAAATCGAACCGATCTTAAAAGCGAGAAAACAATATGCGTACGGAGCACAGCATGATTATTTCGATCATCATGACATTGTCGGCTGGACGAGGGAAGGCGACAGCTCGGTTGCAAATTCTGGTTTGGCGGCGTTAATAACAGACGGACCCGGCGGGACAAAGCGAATGTATGTCGGCCGGCAAAACGCCGGTGAGACATGGCATGACATCACCGGAAACCGTTCCGATTCTGTTGTCATCAATGCAGAAGGCTGGGGAGAGTTTCACGTAAACGGCGGATCGGTTTCGATCTATGTTCAAAGATAGAAGAAAAGAGTGATAGGACGGATTTCCTAAAGGAAATCCGTTTTTTTATTTTCTCCTTCTTATAAAATTTCTTTGATTCCATCTTATAATTAATTTTAACAAGGTGTCATCAGCCCTCAGGAAGGACTAGCTGACAGTTTGAATCGTATAGGTAAGGCGGGGATGAAATGGCAACGTTATCTGATGTAGCAAAGAAAGCAAATGTATCGAAAATGACGGTATCGCGGGTGATCAATCATCCTGAGACTGTGACGGATGAATTGAAAAAGCTTGTTCATTCCGCAATGAAGGAGCTCAATTATATACCGAACTATGCAGCAAGAGCGCTCGTTCAAAACAGAACACAGGTCGTCAAGCTGCTCATACTGGAAGAAATGGATACGACTGAACCTTATTATATGAACCTGTTAACGGGAATCAGCCGCGAGCTGGATCGTCACCATTATGCTTTGCAGCTTGTCACAAGGAAATCTCTCAATATCGGCCAGTGTGACGGCATTATAGCGACGGGGTTGAGAAAAGCCGATTTTGAAGGGCTGATTAAAGTATTTGAAAAGCCTGTCGTTGTATTTGGCCAAAATGAAATGGGCTATGATTTTATTGATGTTAACAATGAAAAAGGTACCTATATGGCAACACGCCACGTCATTGGGCTGGGCGTCCGCAATGTCGTCTTTTTTGGAATCGATTTGGATGAACCCTTTGAACGGTCAAGGGAAAAAGGCTACCTTCAGGCGATGGAAGGCAGTCTGAAAAAAGCGGCGATTTTCCGGATGGAAAACAGTTCGAAAAAAAGTGAAGCACGCGCACTGGAAGTGCTGGCATCCCTTGATGCACCGGCAGCCGTGGTTTGCGCTTCCGACCGCATCGCGATCGGGGTCATCCGCGCGGCGCAATCGCTCGGCAAAAAAATTCCGGAAGATGTCGCGGTTACCGGCTATGACGGGGTGTTTCTCGACCGGATCGCTTCGCCTCGCCTGACGACGATCAGACAGCCTGTTGTTGAAATGGGAGAGGCTTGCGCCAGAATCCTGCTGAAAAAAATCAATGAAGACGGAGCGTCGCAAGGCAATCAATTTTTTGAGCCGGAACTTATTGTCCGGGAATCGACTTTGTAAGGGTCTCATTCTGTTACCGGTAACAAGCTGAAAATGATTGTTCCTGTTATGCCGTCATGATAATTTCAGAATAAAAGCCGGTTTATCACAGCCGGACAACCAAAAAGGGGGAAACATGATGGAATATGCAGCGATTCATCATCAGCCTTTCAGCTCTGATGCCTATTCTTACGATGGAAGGACATTGCACATCAAAATCCGTACAAAAAAGAATGATGCCGATCACGTACGCTTCATTTGGGGAGATCCTTACGAATACACCGGCGGCACATGGAAAGCGAACGACCTTGCGATGGCGAAAATTGCCGCGACAAGCACGCATGATTACTGGTTTGCCGAAGTGGCGCCACCATTCAGGCGTCTGCAATACGGGTTTATCCTTACAGGCGCTGATGGTCAAGACACTTTTTACGGAAGCAGTGGTGCCTGTCCGTTTGCCGGAAAAGCGGCAGATATGGCCAAGTACTGTTTTAAATTTCCGTTTGTTCATGAGGCAGATACGTTTAATGCACCTGACTGGGTCAAATCAACCGTCTGGTATCAAATTTTTCCGGAGCGCTTTGCCAGCGGCCGAGAGGATTTGTCTCCGGAAAACGCTTTGCCGTGGGGAAGCAAGGACCCCGAGGTGGACGATTTTTTCGGAGGGGATTTGCAGGGGATCATAAACAAACTGGACTATCTGGAAGACTTGGGGGTAGGCGGCATTTATTTGACGCCGATCTTTGCCGCGCCTTCCAACCATAAATACGATACATTGGACTATTGCTCGATCGATCCGCATTTTGGCGATGAGGAACTCTTTCGCACGCTGGTCAGCCGGCTTCACGAGCGGGGAATGAAGATCATGCTTGACGCTGTTTTTAATCACATCGGCAGCGCTTCGCGAGAGTGGCAGGATGTCGTCAAAAACGGTGAAAAGTCCCGTTATAAAGACTGGTTTCATGTTCATTCTTTCCCTGTTAAAGAAGGCGGCTACGATACATTTGCGTTTACGTCCGAGATGCCGAAGCTCAATACCGCCAACCCGGAAGTTCAGGCTTATTTACTTGATATCGCGCTGTACTGGATACGCGAATTTGATATCGACGGCTGGCGTTTGGATGTGGCAAATGAAGTCGATCATGCGTTTTGGAAGAAGTTCCGTCAAGCCGTTACTGCAGAAAAGCCCGACATTTTTATATTGGGCGAAATCTGGCATCAGGCTGATCCGTGGCTTAGAGGAGACGAATTTCATTCGGTTATGAACTACCCGTTCACAGAACCGATGATTGACTATTTTGCAGACGGATCGATTTCAGCTTCGCAAATGGCGAGCCGCATCAATTCGCATCTCATGAGCGGGATGAAGCAGGTCAATGAGGTGATGTTTAATTTGCTGGACAGCCATGACACGAAGCGGATTTTGACAAGATGCGGAGGAGATGAGAAAAAAGTACGCTCTCTTTTGGCATTTATGTTTGCTCAGACAGGCTCGCCGTGCATTTATTACGGAACCGAAATCGGGCTGGACGGCGGGGATGACCCATTGTGCCGGAAGTGCATGGTTTGGGAAGAAGAGAAACAGAATCAAGAGATGCTCACATTTATGAAACGGCTGATCGCTTTGCGAAAACAAGAAAATGATGTATTGACGTATGGAGCGCTCGAGTGGAGGCTGGTTGACGACGAAAACGATTTTGTCAGTTTTTCCCGAACGGATGAAGGAAAAGAGCTGATCTACTTCTTCCACCAGGGCAGCGAGGTGCGCCGTGTCAGATTGCGGGATTTGAAGATTGCAAGCGACAAAAGAATATATGATGCGTGGTCGGAAGAAGCGCTCCATCATGATGATGCGGTCGACATACAGCCAGGCGGGTTTTTCATTTTGGGGGCGGTTTAAATTCTGTTACCGGTAACAGAATTTAAACTATTGTAACCGCTTTCTATCGAGGATTACAATTGTCTCAGATTCTAAGATAGAAGGGGGAAAAAAGATGCAACATTTAAAAAAAGGATTTTTAGCGATGCTGGCGACAGTTCTGCTGTTCGGTCTTGCCGCCTGTTCAAGTTCAAAGGAAACGGGGGGCAACGGCGGGAAAAAAGTGCTGACCGTGTCTGTAGAAGAGGTCTATAAACCTTACGTTGAAAGCATAAAGGAAGGTTTTGAAAAAGAGAATGATGTGACAGTCAAAATTGTTGAAAAGCCAATGTTCGATCAGCTTGAAGCGCTTCCTCTTGACGGCCCGGCAGGCAATGCGCCCGATGTCATGCTTGCGGCATACGACCGTATCGGCGGCTTAGGACAGCAAGGGCATTTGCTGGAAGTCAAACCGTCTAAGACTAAAAGCTTCGGCGACAAAGAAATGCAGCAAGTAACAGTTGACGGAAAAGTCTACGGAATCCCGCTTGTTATTGAAACTCTCGTACTCTATTACAATAAAGACCTGTTAAAAGCGCCGCCAAAAACCTTTAACGAGCTTGAGGATTTAACAAAAGACAAGAGGTTCGCTTTTTCTTCGGAAAAAGGAAAATCGACCGCTTTTCTCGCAAAGTGGACGGACTTTTACATGTCATACGGTTTAATGGCGGGATACGGGGGATATGTATTCGGAGCTGACGGCACGGATTCCGGAGACATCGGTCTGAACAACAAGGGGGCCGTGGAAGCGGTGGAATACGCCGAGAAATGGTTCAGTGAATATTGGCCGAAAGGCATGCAGGACAATACGAGCGCTGACGATTTTATCCAGCAGACCTTTATGGACGGAAAAGCAGCTGCTGTTATCGGAGGTCCCTGGTCAGCTTCCAATTATAAAGAAGCCGGTTTGAACTACGGTGCCGCGAAAATCCCGACATTACCAAACGGAAAAGAATATGCTCCGTTTGCAGGCGGAAAAGGCTGGGTCGCCTCTAAATATACGAAAGAGGCAGAGCTTGCTGAAAAGTGGCTGCAATATGCCGCAAATGACGAAAATGCTTACCGTTTTTATGAAGATACGAACGAAGTTCCGGCCAACCTCGCCGCACGAAAAAAAGCAGGGGAGCAAAAAAGCGAGCTGACGTCGGCGGTCATCACACAATACGAAACGGCGACTCCGACTCCGAACATTCCGGAGATGGCCGAGGTATGGACAGGTGCAGAAAGCCTGATATTTGACGCGGCAGCAGGGAAAAAATCGGCACAGCAATCAGCGGATGATGCCGTCCGTGTAATTAAAGAAAACATTAAAGAAAAGTATGTGAAATAAAACGGCGGTTTTAGCGTCCGGAAGAATAGAGGGCGAAAAAAATGAACAAAGACCAAACACTTGCAAAACGGAGCCGGAAGGCAGCGCTGTTATCGATTATTCCCGGTGCTGGCCAGATTGCAAACCGGCAGTTTTCAAAGGGGATCCTTTTTCTTGTCATCACAGGCTTGTTTATTTGTGAGTTAGCGGTTTTCGGTTATCAGGCGCTGATCGGCCTCGCGACGCTGGGGACTGTCCCGGGAGAAGATCACTCGCTGTTTCTGTTGATAGAGGGCACGCTGCAATTGATATTGACGCTCGTTTTTCTGATGTTTTACATCTTTAATCTGTATGATGCCCGGAAGACCGCCGCGATGAAAGCGGCGGGTTTGAAAATCAGCGAGACGGCCGGGGACATGATCAGAAATGCAGGTGACAAAGGGTTTCCGTATTTATTTACGCTGCCGGCATACCTCATGATGGTGTTTGTGATTATTTTTCCGGTGCTGGTGACTCTGTTTATCGCGTTTACAAACTACGATTTTTATCATATTCCGCCTAACAGTCTCATCGACTGGGTCGGCTTTAAAAATTTCATGAATATCTTTTTCCTTGGCTCATATCGGCAAACATTCGCCGATGTACTGGGCTGGACGATCATCTGGACGATCTGCGCGACAACGCTGCAAATTGTTCTCGGCATCGTGACAGCGTTGGTCGTCAATCAAAACTTTATTAAAGGCAAGCGGATGTTCCGGATCATCTTTCTGCTTCCGTGGGCCGTTCCGGCATTTATTACGATTATGAGCTTTGCCAACATTTTTAATGACTCGGCGGGCGCGATGAACGTCCAAGTGATCCCGCTTTTGAACCAGCTCCCGTTCGTCGATATCCCGGCTGTCGCATGGAAGACCGATCCGTTCTGGACAAAGACGGCTTTGATTATGATTCAGACGTGGCTCGGTTTTCCATACATTTATGTCATGGTGACAGGGGTGCTTCAGGCGATTCCCGGAGAGCTTTATGAAGCGGCAAAAATTGACGGCGCGACATTTATTCAGCGCTTTAAACACATTACGCTGCCGATGATTTTATTTGCGACCGCACCGGTGATGATTACCCAGTATACGTTTAATTTCAATAACTTCTCGATCATCTATTTATTTAATGAGGGCGGTCCGGGGAGTGCGGGGGCCGGAGCCGGGTCAACCGACATCTTAATATCCTGGATCTATAAACTGACGACGGGAACGTCGCCGCAGTATTCCGTGGCGGCTGCTGTCACACTGCTCATTTCTTTCATTGTCATCGGGGTTTCCCTGATTGCTTTTAAGAAATCGAATGCCTTTGGCAATGAGGAGGTCATGTAGATGAGAGGGATTTTCAAAAATACGCGGTTCACCGGGATGCTGAACAAGGTTTTGACCTATATATTTTTGACGTTTTTAAGCATCGTGATTATTTATCCGCTTTTGATTACGGCATCATCCGCATTTCGGGTCGGGAATGTAGCAGCTTTTACACTCGATTTTTCGGGCCAATGGACATTGGACCACTTTAAGCGGCTGTTTGAAGAGACGCTTTACCTCAACTGGTACGGGAATACGCTTGTGATCGCGCTGTCTGTCATGGTGTTCCAGGTGACGATTGTGACGCTTGCCGGCTATACGTACAGCCGCTACCGGTTTGCGGGCCGAAAAAAGAGTCTCATTTTCTTTTTGATCATTCAAATGGTGCCGACGATGGCGGCGCTGACCGCTTTTTACGTCCTGGCCATGCTGATCGGAGCTTTGGACCAATATTGGTTTTTAACTGCAATCTATATCGGCGGCGGAATTCCGATGAACACATGGCTGATGAAGGGCTACTTTGATACAGTGCCTAGAGAAATCGATGAAGCGGCGCGGATTGACGGAGCGGGGCACCTGCGGATCTTTGCTTCGGTCGTTCTGCCGCTTGTGAAACCGATGCTTGCTGTCCAGGCGCTGTGGGCGTTTATGGGGCCGTTCGGCGACTATCTGCTGGCGAAATTTCTGCTTCGCTCGCCGGAAAGCCTGACCATCGCCGTCGGTTTGCAGACATTCATCTCCAATCCGCAGCAGCAAAAAGTCGCGCTGTTTGCAGCGGGCGCGATTCTTGCGGCTCTGCCGATTTGCATCTTGTTCTTCTTTCTCCAAAAGAACTTTGTGTCCGGTTTGACATCCGGCGGAACGAAGGGATAAACCGATGAACGACATGAGACACGAAAAGCTGATCGTCCGCTTTCTTAAAGCAGCGGCATCACCGGCGGGCGTCATGCGCTGCAAACATACATTCAGCTGGCTCGAAATTTCTTTTCTGTTTATGTTTTTGACAGCTTGCTTAACGGCGCCCGTGTCGATTGCGTTGATGAAAATGGACCGCTTCAACGCCGGGAATTTGCTCCCAAACGTTGTTCAAAAGGCTGACGCGCAATTCATCAAACAATTAAAAGGCTACCAATTGACAAACGGGAGATTGACAGGCGCAGACGAGCTGTACCGTGTGGAGAAAGAGAAAACCTTGCTGGCGGTCGATTTGAAGCATGAATTGAAAACAAGCGGTGAGAACGGCCGGATAAAGGCGGAAGGCGGCTATCAAAACGCGCTCATCTTTCAGTCAGATCATCTGATCATCAGCGATCAAAGCGGAGCGGGATTTTCTGTCCGCTATCCGGCAAAGGCCGGGCTGAATGATCTGGATGCCGATCATGTAGGGGATTTTATCGGTGCCATGTGGTTTGCCCAATATAAGCCGCTTATCATCATGCTGGCCTGTTCCGCGGTTTTCATCATTTCGCTTTTTGTAACGGCCGTTCTGACGGGAGGCATCTGGATCTCCAAAAAATCCAACATGACCGGGATAAGGTCGTTTAAGGAAGCGGCCGCAGCGGCGGTGTGCGGATCAGCGCTTCCGGCAGCGGCTGCAATGGCTTTTGGTATGATCCGCTTTGACTTCATCATGATGCTGCTCATCCATTCGTGCGGAAGCGCTTTGATGGTCTCTTTCATCTTCAGGCATATATTCAAAACCCGCCATCACAACGAAAATCTTCAGTCAGGAGGAAATCATGGTAAATCAGCGGCTATTTGAGATCGACCAGTGGAAAATCAAAACAAACCAATTTGAAAAAGAACATAAGCGGCTTCAGGAAAGTCTGACATCCTTGGCGAACGGCTATATGGGGATCAGGGGGAATTTTGAAGAAAGCTATTCAGGCGAAAGTCTCAAAGGCACATATATTGCAGGGGTTTGGTTTCCGGACAAAACGCGTGTCGGCTGGTGGAAAAACGGCTATCCCGAATATTTCGGGAAAGTGATCAATGCGATGAATTTTATCGGAATTGATGTATATGTAGACGACGAAAAAGTCGACCTCAATCAAAACGGCATCGAATCGTTTGAATTGGAGCTTAATATGAAGGAAGGCATCCTGCGGAGAAGCGTTGTCGTTCGTGTGAATCAAAAGGCTGTCAAAATTTCGTCGGAGCGCTTTCTTAGTCTTGATGTCCAGCAGCTGTGCGCGATTCATTATGAAGCGGAATGCCTGACCGATGAAGCTGTTATTACACTTGTCCCTTATCTTGATGGCCATGTCGCAAATGAGGATGCCAATTTCGAAGAGCGGTTTTGGCAGGAAGAAGTGAAAGGCGCCGAATCTCATCGCGGTCATCTTGTGACGAAAACGATTGAGAATCCGTTTGGAACGCCGCGTTTTACGGTGGCTGCTTCAATGTGCAATGTGACAGAAGGATATGTCAGCGAGCATTTTCAAACGGATGCGATGTACGCGGAAAACCGCTTCTGTTACGAAGTGAAGCCGGGAACAAAGGCTTCTTTAAAAAAATTGATCATTGTCACAACGTCCCGGGACTTTGAAGAAGCAGAGCTTTTAGTAAAGGGCAGGGCGCTTTTGGCTGATGTTCTTCAGCAGGGATATGAAGAAGCGAAGCGGAGGCATACCGAACATTGGATGGAAAGGTGGGCAAAGGCTGACATTGAAATTAAAGGGGATGATGAGCTTCAGCAGGGCATCCGGTACAACCTCTTTCAGCTTTTCTCGACATACTACGGAACCGATTCGCGCTTAAACATCGGGCCGAAAGGATTCACGGGCGAGAAATACGGAGGAGCCGCCTACTGGGATACTGAGGCGTACGCCGTTCCTGTGTATTTGGCGACGGCCGAGCCGGAGGTGACAAAGAATCTGCTTTTATACCGATATCATCATTTGGAGGCAGCTAAACGGAATGCGGCCAAACTGGGGCTGAGGGGAGCCCTTTATCCGATGGTGACCTTCACAGGCGATGAATGCCACAATGAATGGGAGATCACCTTCGAAGAAATTCACCGCAATGGCGCAATCTGTTATGCGATCTACAATTATGTCAATTACACAGGCGACCGAGACTATATGAAAGAATACGGGATAGACGTTCTCGTGGAAATCAGCAGATTTTGGGCTGACCGTGTCCACTTCTCAAAACGTAACAACAAATATATGATCCACGGCGTTACAGGGCCGAATGAATATGAAAACAATGTCAACAACAACTGGTATACGAATTTGATTGCGTCGTGGACGCTTGAGTACACGCTCGAAAACCTCGCTGTCCTCCCGGAGGAAAAACGCCGCCGGCTTGATATACGGGAAGCCGAAATCGAGAGGTGGAAGGATATCATTGCGAAAATGTACTATCCATACAGTGAGGAATTAAATGTTTTTATTCAGCATGATACATTCCTAGATAAAGAGCTTCAGGCAGCGGATGAGCTTGAACCGGATGACCGCCCGCTCTATCAGAATTGGTCATGGGACAAAATTCTCCGCTCCAGTTTTATTAAGCAGGCGGATGTTCTGCAAGGCATTTATTTCTTTAATCATCGATTTACGACGGAAGAAAAACGGCGCAACTTTGAATTTTATGAACCGATGACGGTTCATGAATCGAGTCTTTCGCCGTCTGTCCATGCGGTGCTGGCGGCTGAACTCAAAATGGAAAAGAAAGCGCTTGAACTGTATAAGCGTACAGCGAGGCTTGACCTGGATAATTACAATCATGACACAGAGGAAGGGCTTCATATTACATCGATGACTGGAAGCTGGCTCGCGATCGTGCAAGGATTTGCCGGCATGCGGACCCAAGATGAGACGCTGTCGTTTGCTCCGTTTTTGCCGAAGGAATGGGACGGTTATTCGTTCAACATCAATTATCGGAACCGGCTAATCAATGTGCAGGTAGAGGAAAACAGCGTCGCCTTCAACCTTGTAAAAGGAGAACCGCTTTCCATGACAGTTTATGGAGAGCAAATCGCACTGAACGGACGGTATGAAAGGAGGATGCCCGATGAGCCAATGGTGGAAAGAGGCAGTCGTGTATCAAATTTACCCGCGGAGTTTTTATGATTCCAACGGAGACGGATTCGGTGATTTGCAGGGCGTGATTCAAAAGCTCGATTACATTAAAAGCCTCGGAGCCGATGTTATCTGGCTGTGTCCTGTGTTTGATTCCCCGCAGGATGACAACGGCTACGACATCAGCGACTACAGAAGCATATACGAAAAGTTCGGGACGAACGATGATATGTTTCAATTGATTGATGAAGTGCATAAACGCGGAATGAAAATCATCATGGATCTTGTCGTGAACCACACGTCTGATGAACATGCCTGGTTTGCCGAAAGCCGCAAGTCAAAGGACAATCCTTACCGTGATTATTATTTTTGGAAAGATCCAAAGGCGGACGGTTCAGAACCGAACAATTGGGGATCGATCTTTTCAGGATCGGCGTGGACATTCGATGAGCGGACAGGGCAGTATTATCTTCACTACTTTTCGCAAAAGCAGCCTGACTTAAACTGGGAGAATGAAGCGGTTCGCCGGGAAGTATACGATTTGATGACGTTTTGGATGGACAGAGGCGTGGACGGCTGGCGGATGGATGTGATCGGTTCCATTTCCAAATATGTCGACTTTCCCGATTATGAAACAGATGACAGCAGTCCTTATGTCGTCGGCCGCTATCATTCAAACGGCCCCCGTCTGCACGAATTTATACAAGAGATGAACCGGGAAGTGCTGTCCCGTTACGACTGCATGACGGTCGGCGAAGCAAACGGCTCAGATGTTGAAGAAGCGATAAAATACACGGATCCAAGCAGACATGAGCTGAACATGATTTTTACATTTGAACATATGGACATCGATACAAAACAACATTCGCCGAATGGGAAATGGCAGATGAAGCCGTTTGATCCGATCGCTTTAAAAAAGACGATGACGAGGTGGCAGGCCGCTTTAATGAATGTCGGCTGGAACACGCTCTATTTCGAAAATCATGATCAACCGAGGGTCATATCCCGCTGGGGCAATGACCGCGAACTGCGCAAACAATGCGCCAAAGCATTTGCAACGGTCTTGCACGGGATGAAGGGAACCCCGTTCATTTATCAGGGAGAAGAAATCGGCATGACAAACAGTGAAATGCCGCTCGAGATGTATGATGATCTCGAAATCAAAAACGCATACCGCGAACTTGTCCTCGAAAATCAAACGATGACAGAGGAAGACTTTCGAAAAGCCGTGGCGAAAAAAGGGCGGGATCACGCGAGAACGCCGATGCAATGGGATGACGGAAAACACGCGGGCTTCACAGATGGAGAGCCTTGGCTGGCGGTAAATCCCCGCTATCAAGAAATCAATGTGAAAGAATCGCTCTCAGATGAAGATTCGATTTTCTATTATTATCAGAAGCTCATCGGGCTGCGCAAACAACATAAAGTTATCGTACATGGAGATTACCAGCTGCTGCTTGAGGATGATCCGCAAATCTTTGCGTATATCCGTGAATACCGGGGCGAAAAGCTGTTAGTCGCCGTGAATTTGTCAGAAGAAAAGGCGCTGTTTCATGCTCCGCCGGAATTGCTTGAAGACAAGTGGGATGTGCTGTTATCCAATTACGCCCGCGAGCGGCTTGATATAAGCGGCAGCATGGACATGGAACCCTATGAAGCTTTTATGATGATCAGTCGGGCAAAGGGTTCGACATTATGAAAGCGGTCATTTTTGACTTGGACGGCGTGATCACGGATACGGCCGAGCATCATTATCTCGCTTGGAAACATACTGCCGAACAAATCGGCATTGAGATTGACCGGAGCTTTAATGAACGACTGAAAGGAATCGACAGAGAGCGGTCGCTTAACACGATTTTGATTCACGGCGGTGCGGCCGGAACGTATCGGGAGGCGGAGAAACAAGAGATCATGCGCCGGAAAAATCAATACTACCAACAGCTGATCCAAAACTTGACACCGCATGACCTGTTGCCGGGAATCGCCGGGCTATTTGCCGAATTGAAAAGGGAAAATGTAAGCATCGCGTTAGCTTCGTCAAGCCGAAACGCGCCCGCTATTTTGCAACGGCTCGGGCTCATGGACGAATTTCATGCTGTCGTTGACCCGGCTGCGCTTGCTCGCGGAAAGCCGGACCCCGAAATTTTTTTGACGGCCGCAGCGCTGCTCGGTGTGCCTCCGTCTCAGTGTGCAGCAATCGAAGACGCTGAAGCCGGGATCGCCGCGATCAAATCCGCAGGGATGTTTGCGGTGGGAGTCGGTGATGAGACATCGCTGAGCGGGGCTGATTTGATCGTGCCCGACACAAACGAGCTGACATTTGAGCTGCTGAAGGAAGGATGGCAGCGCTGTTGCTGCATAAGAGAAGACAAATGAATCGTAAAATGGCAGGCCGCCGCTGGCGGCCTTATTTGCAATCAGAGAGGTGAAGGCAAAATTAAGATCAAGGTGTTCGGGAGGCCGTTCGGATATGCTTTTCGAATCGAAACCATCAGGCGATTGAATACCGACCTGTTGCAAATTCTAACGCCTGCGCTTTTCATGAAAAACAGCCTAATCGATCCTTTTAAAAGGATGATTAGGCTGAATGTTTATTGAGACATTTGCAATTTGACAAACTTCCGTTTGCCGACTTGGATAATCATACCGTGTTCGACCGCCACATCCGCATGAATCGATTCTGCTTTGATGCCGTTGATTTTAACGCCACCGTTTTGGATCATTCGGCGGGCTTCGCTTTTGGAAGGGAGGAGTCCGAGCGTCACCAATAAATCGGTGACAGGCACCGTTCCGTCACCTTGCCAGTGTACAGACGTTATATTGTCCGGCGCGCTGTTTTGCTGAAAAACCTTTTTAAACTGCTGTTCGGCCGCTTCGGCCGCCTCGCTTCCATGATACATGTTGACGATGATTTTCCCGAGAAGCATTTTCGCATCTCGCGGATGAACGGCCCCCGTTTCCAAATCTTTGACAAGTCGTTTTTTATCTTCCGCCTCCAGGTTGGTCGCAAGATGGATATATTTTTTCATCAAACTGTCCGGAAGCGACATCGTTTTTCCGAACATTTCATGAGGGTCTTCATCAATGCCGATGTAATTGTTCTTTGATTTCGACATTTTTTCAACCCCGTCAAGTCCTTCGAGCAGCGGCATGAGAATGACGACCTGTTTTTCTTTTCCATACTTTTCCTGAAAGTGTCTGCCCATGAGCACGTTAAAATGCTGATCCGTTCCGCCCAGTTCGATATCGCTGTCGAGAACGACCGAATCATATCCCTGCATCAACGGGTAAAAGAATTCATGAAGCGAAATCGGCTTTTGCATGGCAATTCTTTCTTCAAAATCATCGCGTTCCATTAGACGGGCGACGGTAATTTTGCCCGCGAGCGTAATGACGTCTTCCAAGGTTAATCGTTTCAGCCATTTTGAGTTGTAGTGAAGCTCGACTTTGTTCTGATCAAGCACTTTTCCAAACTGTTGAAAGTATGTTTCGGCATTGCGGCGGACTTCTTCGTCCGTCAGCTGTTTCCTTGCGGCGGATTTTCCTGTCGGATCGCCGATTTTTCCTGTGAAATCGCCGATCAGGAGCTGGACGATATGCCCATTTTCCTGAAATTGGCGCAGCTTATTCAAGACGACAGTGTGGCCTAAATGAACGTCAGGCGCCGACGGATCGAGACCAAGTTTAATTTTCAGCGGTTCGCCGGTCAAAATCGATTTGGCCAGCTTTGCCCGCAGTTCTTCCGGGGGAATGACCTCCTCCGCTCCGTTCATATATAAGTGAAGCTGCCTTTCGACTTCCCGCTTCTCGGCAGTTGTCAGTTGATCAAATTGTTGTTGCTGCATGATAACTCCTCCTTTTTTGTATAAAAAAAGAGCCTCATCCCGATAAGGGACGTGGCTCAAATGCACGCGGTACCACCCTGGTTGAAGACCTCCGTCTTCCGCTCTATTTCAGATAACGGTTTCCCGTTCTTTGCTACTTGAAGGTTCACAAAGAAAGCTCGGGGAGGTAATTCGCGTCTGCCTTTGTACCGGCTCGCACCAGCCGCCGGCTCTCTGGAACAGGGAGACAGCCCGCTACTTGTTCCCGTCGTTGCTTATGGTTTATGAAGATTGTCGTTCACTTTTCGAAGGAGCTCGATCAATGTATTCTGCTCCTCTTTTGTCATGCCTTTGATCAGCATTGTTTCCCCTTTGTGGAACGCCGGATAGAGCTCTTCAATAGCGGCTTTTCCTTCAGGGGTGATCTCGGCGTATACGTGTCTGCGGTCTCGCGGATCCGTGCTTTTTCCGCAAAAGTTCTTTTTTTCAAGCGTTTTAATGACATTGCTCGCAGTGGCTGTTGAAATGCCTGACAGTTCAGCGAGTTTTCTCGTTTCAAGTCTGCCCCATACCCATAGATCGTAAAGAATCGAAAAAGCCGTCCATGACAATTGATATGAGGAAAGGATCTCGGTCTCCATTTTGACGCGGAGCTTTTGCGCTGACCGGTAAAGGTTGGTGGCAACCGAAATGGCTTCAAGATTCAAGGACTCGATCGGCATGCGTTTCAGCTTGATGAGTGTGTCGTGTTCTTCCTGTCGAAGATGGGGGGATCTATCCAAATCGTGACGCCTGCCTTTTTATTTTCAGAATCATTAGCTATGAAACGAATTTTAACAGATGGTTTTCATCCATGCAAGCCCTTTTTTGATATGACGAGAAAAGCCGGCATCATGATGATGACCGGCTCTTGTTTCAGCTATTTTTTGGTGATCTGTTTGCGGCGCACTTCAACCCGATCCCCTTTTTGAATGTTGTCATACTGTTTTTTCGAGACGAGGACGGCATGTTCTTTTCCGTTTTGATCTTCAATCAACAGCCAATATCTTTTTTCTTTTCGTTCAGAGAGCGCTTTTTCTTTGATTCCGGCGGTGCGGAGCATGCTTTTTTGTTCTGCTGTATATCCGCCCGCGTGGAAGATCATCCAGTATGGAAAGTAGTAATTCAAAAAGGCTGATCCAGCAGGATTTTGATTGAGTGTCCGCTTGATGCTCCCTTTGTACAGGGCATTGGACGGCAGTGTCCGCTGGATGGCGTTGAACTGACTGCTCTTGTTTAAATATTGTCGGCTCGCAGACTGATTCATATAACTGCGCATTCTCTGGTTGACTGAACCCGGACGTGTTTTTAAAGAGCTGTTATTAGCCGAGGAACTCGAAGCCTTGGTTCCGGATGTTCCATTGCTGCCTGTTGCCTCTGCTTGAGCAAAAGGCAGCAAGAGAGACAGCGCCATGATCAAAATAAGAGGAGCGCTTTTTTTCTTCATTGTTCATCACTGCTTTTTTGTTCCACTTTATCTTTGACGACGCCCTCAAGCGGCTCCTGGTCATATTTGATGTATGGGGGACGGTAGATGAAGGCTTCATGATCGCGGATTTTAATATAAGGCTGTTCGACATTTTCCACATTTTCTACATATTTTTTGAAAGTCTCCGTCTTTTCTTTCCCATTTTTCACGTATGATGCTTTCAGTAAAGGTGCTTTGTCGGATTCGCTGTCATTCACGTAATCAAACCATACGAGATCGTATTTTTGAATGGAATGGTCTTCTGAGACCTCCTGTGAACGGTCTGAAGCGGATGATGAACATCCAGATAGGGGAACGGCGAAAAGCATCGCAGCCGCGGATAACGAGATCAGTTTCGATTTTTTCACTGTGATCATCCTATTCATTTTGGTTTCTCTTTTATATACGAACGATCCCGGCAAAGGTGTCATCTGTTCTTGATAGTCTGGTAGAAAACTGGGCGTAATAATTGCATTTTAAACGTAAACAAACTGTAAAATACCATTTCTATGAAAAAAGGTATAATTTGAATGTCAGAAAAAAATCCCATTCACGGAGGATATTTTTATATGAAGAAGATACTTTTTTCTGTTTTTGTTTTGGCAGGCAGCTTGCTATTGGCATTCAATTTTGCCGGTGAGGCGAGTGCTAAAACGAAAAAAGTCAGCGGCTACATCACTTGGTACAACGGCGTGGGCAAAGTCGGCGCTGACGGCAAAAGGCTCGGCCATTGGGACTGCGCCACAAAGATGGGCTTCGATGTTCCGAGAAAAGGCACAAAAATAAGAGCCTATTCTAAAGCAAAACCAAAGAAAGTCATTACAGTCTATAAATATGATGTCGGCAGAATGCCGGGCGCTGTGTTGGATGTAAGCCCGAAAGCTTTTAGAGCTTTGGGATTTCCGACAAGCAAAGGAAAGGTAGCCGGACATTATACATATAAAAAATAGGAGAAAAGAAGCAAGGAAAATCGTTTTCTTGCTTCTTTCAATTGGCGGGGGCGAATATGAAAAAAGTCTTTGTGTTTTTGTTGGCGGCCGTCATTTTAGCCGCAGGCGCATTTGCGGCCTTCCGCTATTTCGTCCCGGAAAAAGCGGAGCCGGCAAAGGGCGGCGGTTCGGACCTGCTCGTATCGATAACCGATCAGAAGCTGATGACCGCTTACTATGAAAATCAAAATAAGCTGTATGAAGAAAAGATGACGGATTACCCGGCTGCGGCATTAGACCGGAAAAAACGCATTCTTTATTATACGAACACCGATAACAGCAATATGAAGCATTTGATCAGGCTGGATTTGCAGTCGGGCGAAAAAACAACCCTATATTCAGGGGATGAATATGTCGACGGACTCAGTTTATCGGCGGACGGTTCGAAGCTGTTCATGCGATACAACCTTGCGGAGGAGAGAAATTTTCACCTCGCTTCCTTTGATTTAAAACAAAAGGCGTTTCACGTCATTTATCCATCGTTAAACAACAAGGACGAGAGCGTCAGCTACTATCAGTACAACAAAGCGAACAATCAATTCGTTATACTGCATTATTCATTGAAAGAAGACTATCAAAAAACAGATGAGGCGAACAGCAAAGGAGTGCCACCCAAACCGACGAATATGAACATTTCCCTGGCGGATGAGAAAGATCAGCACCAGGTGAAAACGATCGCAAAATTTATCAATGACACGGCAATTTCGCCGGATGGCAAAACGATCGTCTTTACAGAATCGGCTGATGATCAGAAGTCGATTTATGCGATGGATGCCGAAACGAAAAAATATAAAGCGATCATTTCAGATCAGCGGGCATTTTCATTAGTCGACTCAGCACAACCGCAATTCTCGAAAGACGGGAAAAAACTTTACTTTCTCGCTGAAGCAAAAGATGCGAAGCTGCTTGAAGATGAAACGGGGAGCGAAGCAAGGGTGAGAACGATTTATTCGTATGATATGGATACGAAAAAAGTGAGCAAAGCCTGGGAAAAAACAAACGGAATTATCAACACCTTTTCCGTTATTGACGAATAATGAGCATCAGCCGGCACAAACAGTCTGTGCCGGCTGATGTTTTATCATGAGCCGTTTGCCTGAGACGCCGCAGCCGAGCTCGTCATAATGGCGATTGCTGCCGTCTGTTGTGCTTGAATAACGGCTTCAAGCGTTTGATAAAGTCCTGTTTCCAGAAGCGTCGGATCTTCCGTTTTTTCGCTCATGTACAAATTGACAGCCGTTTTCAGATTCATGTCTTTCTGCCACCTGAACAGTTTATCGCTGTTCAATGCGCCTGCCATGATTGTGATGGCATCTATGTCTTTTTCACCGTTCTCAAGCAATGCAAGCAGTCCGATTTCCGGGTAATGGACAGGCTTCGGTCTTCTATGCTTTTTTGTCAATTCATCGTATATCCGAAGGGAGCGGGCGACAAGCTGATCGGAATCCCGCTCCGGCAAAAGCGAGAGGATGTGGCTGAGAAACTGCAAATCGTTCCCTTTGCGAAAACCCGCTTGGTTCAGCTTTTGGTAAAACGCTTCGATATAGTCGATCAGTTCACCTGTTTCCATGTCTGAACCGGCCAAAAGCACGGCGAGCGGGTAATCGCCGGCCGATGTTAAAAAGACGTGCTTGTCCTTCATTCCTTTGTAAATAGACAAAGCCCGATTGATTTTGTCTTCATGATCATGCTCATCAGGATATTTTGTCAAAAGGATAAGTGCGGACAAGTAGGTGAAAATGCTTTTTTTGAATCCGTTGCCGGTCAGTTTTTCGTAAATAATGAAAAAAGGTCTGATATGCGTTTCAGGTTCTTCGAAGCGCACGTCAAACATAGCGGCGAATGTATAGCGATGGGCCGACTTTAACGGCGAAAATGTCCCGGCGGCCTGTTTGACGGCCTCACTAAGCGTTAAAAACCGTTCTTTATTAAAAGGCCGCTTGTTGACGACATACATGGAAGCAATCATCATCAATGTCCGCTGATCTGTGACTTTCCATTTTAAATCGCTTTTTAACTCAGAGTAAATTGCTTTATATTGATCCAATCGCTGCTGCAGTTTAGCAGATGCCATTTTATCTGTCTCCTTCCTCGGTTTGCGTCGTTTTTGTATATACGAAGCAAAGGAAAATAAGTTTCATGGATTTGGCATCATACCGGGCTTTTGCTTAATAATATGGAAAAGGATACAGCGCGGCAATAATAACAAACGGGAAGATCCTGCTCCTGAACCGTCGGAATCGCCGGCGCGGATATCCGTATCCGCCGTAAAACTGCCTTTCATCTGTCACGTCTTCGGGAATGAGGAGAGATGCTTCCTGACGGTTCACCCCTTCAAGGATCCCGTGAACGGAACGGCCGTCCTTCATTTTCAGCACGACGTGATAGTGCATGTATTTGCGGCATAAATCGTGCAAAGACCTTTGATGATCATGGGGCATTGAGCAAACGGCATCTTTCGGAACACTCATATTCATTTCCATCTCCTTTTAGATTTATGGTATTCATCTAATGGATGAATGTTCCGGCTTGGAACGGTGAAGCCGTGGTATATGTAAAAAAGCCGATATGAATCGGCTTTAAAGATCAATGGTCAGCACTTCTTTCTGCGGCACTTGAAACGGTCGTCGTCATCATCAGAAAAACACTTTCTTTTTCTGCATTTGAACCGGTCATCGTCAGAGCTGCGGGATTTATCCGTTTTAACGGTTTTATCCGTATTATTTGTTTTATCCGTTTTATCCGTTTTATCGGTATCCGCCGAACGCAGCGCTTTCCTTGACTGTCTTTCTTTTTCCCGCTCAGGGCTGTATGGATCGTAATTGTCATAGTACTCTTCGTAGCTGCTCATTTTGAGGCAATCACCGCCTTTGGGTCATGATATGATAATGTATTATAAAGAGGGGCGTTTTGCCTGTGCATATGTAATGGTTTGTTGTGCCGTAAATAAGCTGATCAACTGACAAAATTCAACATTGAATAAAAGGATTTTTCGTTTCAACCGCTAATATTATTATGTATCAACTATTTTTTTACGGCTGCGCCTGCCGATGCTTGCGAGAAAGCATTCAGGCGGACAGTCTGATAGGATAGAAGGAGCGGAATGCCAATGAAACGATCCGAAAGTGAAGGAGAGTACTTATGAAAAATAGTAGAAAAAAAGAAATCTTATCGTGGGTGAAAACACTTGTCATAGCCGCCGCGCTTGTCATGGTTTGCCGCTATTTTCTGTTTACGCCGTCAACTGTTTTGGGAGATTCAATGTATCCGACTTTAGAGGACGGCAACATGGTCATGGTTAGTAAAATCAGCGATATTCAGCGCTTTGATAAAATTATTTTTCACGCGCCTGATTCAGATGAAAACTATGTGAAAAGGGTGATCGGCCTCCCGGGGGATACGATCGAAATGAAGGACGATGTCCTTTATATTAACGGAAAAGTATATGATGAGCCTTATTTAAAGAAAAACAAACAAAAGCTGACGCTTCATGAACATTTAACAGATAATTTCACACTGGAGAAATTAACCGGCAAACAAAAGGTGCCGGAAGACCACTTGTTCGTGATGGGTGATAACCGTCAAAACAGCAAGGACAGCCGCTTTTTCGGATTTATTACAATGGACTCCGTTGTCGGCAAAGTTGAGTTCCGTTATTTTCCTTTCAATGAGATCGGCGGAATAGAATAGAAACGAAAAAGGCTTCCCATGATACGAATGGGAAGTTTTTTGGTTGTTAGCGCCCAGTTTTGGATGTCACAGATGCTCTCTAAATAAAAAGGGATTGCCATGTTTGATTGTTGATTATAATTTATCATTGAAACAATAATAACTAAAAAATCCTCGATTTAACAATTTAGTGTATGGTATTCTTTAAGCACAAATATTGTTCACTTTTACTATACATATTATTGGGGGGATAAATGGAATCAAAAAATAGTATAACTTACACCGTCTATAACTGTATTTTTCTCTCTGAAAAGTTAGTTTTTTAGTTGTTCTAAATCAGAGGTTTCAGCTTTTCTAAGGAGTAATCTTGATTTTTTTATTTTCAATTCTTACGTTGTTGCTGCGATGATTGACATAAATTCTGATAGGAGGTCATTATGTTTAATACACAACAGAGAGATAAGCTGCTAGAACTGAAGAAAAAGTTTGGAAGTGGTTTTATCGCAGTTTTCTATATCTCTATTCTTCTTTCCGTGTGTACGTTTTTTATAGAATACAAATATTTTCTCATTGTATTATTCGCGCCCACTATTATTGTAATGTTAATCAACCCTCCTTTTTCTGAAAAAAAGGGTGTGTTTCGTTTCATTGCCGGGCTTTATTTGCTTTTATTGGCACTGGCAACATACTTGTGGCTTTAGGCATGAAAAATCCGGACTGTCATCAGCGCGAGTTTTTTTCGAATAGGAGAGAGGTTGGTTATTTTCGGCCCGCGGAGAAAAGGTGAATTTACGTTTAACGCTTTTGCTGCCAAAATCTCGAAAATCCGGCAAGCTTGACTTGAATGGTTCTCATCACCAGAAAACAGAATGAATTGGATAAAAATAGGGCAGGTTATAAAAGTCCGACCTATTTTATCAATAATCTGAAAGGCTGCCTACGATCATAATGGGGAGCCTTTTTAGCATTCGCGCATTTTGGCGAGCGGGCGGTTTGAAACATTGTCTGTACAGTGAAATAATGAAAAAAGAAACTGGACAACAAGGAGGATGAACAGATGAAAGTTTTTGTAGTGGGGGCGAACGGACAAATCGGGCGCCGCTTGACGAAAAGCTTGAATGAGAGCGATGAACATCAAGTCAGAGCAATGGTGAGAAACGAAGAGCAGGCGCAGGCTTTGAAACAATCGGGAACAGAAACCGCGCTCGCTAATTTAGAAGGCACTGTGGAAAGCATCGCAGAAGCGGCGAAAGGCTGCGACGCGATTGTCTTTACCGCCGGCTCAGGCGGCAAAACGGGCGCTGATAAAACGCTTTTGGTGGATTTGGATGGGGCGGTTAAAACGATCGAAGCTGCCGAAAAAGCGGGCATCCGCCGTTTTATTATGGTCAGCACATTGCAGGCACACCGCCGTGAAAATTGGAGTGAAGCGTTAAAGCCGTATTATGTCGCCAAACATTATGCGGATCGGATTCTTGAAGGCAGCGGATTAAACTACACGATTATCCGTCCGGGAGGCCTGTTAAACGAACCGGGTACAGGCCGGGTGAAAGCGGCGGAAAACCTTGAGCGCAGAACGATTCCGCGAGAAGATGTGGCTGATACCATCTTGGCGGCGCTCACCGAAGAGCATACATTCCGGCGTTCATTCGATTTGGTTTCGGGTGATCAAACGCCCGCCGAGGCGCTTAAATCGATATAAAAGTGAATCGGGGAACCTGTGGTCAGAAGGTTCCCCGGCGTTTTTACAGAAGCGGAATATAGATAGTCATCTTCATCTCGTTCGGCGGCACCGAACGGCACACATCAGTCACTTCAAAGTCCGGTCCTTCTGTTCTCTCGTAATTGGTATTCATCAGCCATGATCCATAGATGTATCTTCTTGTGTTCTGCACGGATTCGGTCGATCCGTTCACATGAAATACGGCGTATTTGCCGCCGGGAATTTTCATATACATAAGCGGCTCCGGCACTTCTCCGGCTGCTGTTTCGCGAACGGCTTCCCCGATGATAAATGAGAAACCACCGTCATCCTGGAAGCGGCATGACAGCCCGTAACACATATTCGGATCTGTTTTTTGAGGGATTTGCATAAAGTATCCATTTCTGCCGAAATCGTTGTAGAATTTCGGGATATCATCGAAATACTTTTCCTCGTTTAAATTTGTCCGGTACTCATATCCGATCATATGTATATCGTTTAAATGAGTGATGTGCGGCTTTGGGATGTTCATATCTCCAGTCATCCTTTCTTTATATTCGAGAAAATTCATTTTGGTTTGAAAATCAAGCTTGACCTTTGCTTTGCGGTACTTGGCCGGAGTGATGCCGAAATACTGTGAGAATGCCCTGCCGAAAGCTTCCTGTGAGCCATAGCCAAAATCGATTGCGATATCGAGAATGGAACGGTCCGTTTTCTCAAGCAGAAGCGCAGCTTCAGACAGACGCCGGTTGCGAATGTACTGATAAACGGAAAAACCGGAGATCGCCTGAAAAAGCCTTTGAAAATGAAATGGGGAGAAACATGATTTAGCCGCAATATCCGTAATGTTTAAATCGTTTTGAAGGTGTTCTTCGATAAAATGAACCGCGTTTTGAATTCTTTCGTAATCATCCATATTCATCCACAGCCTTTACGATTTGATGATCTTATTGTACAGGATCAAGCGATGGTTTTTTTGATGATTTGTGCTTTTTTAAAAGCCTCCAAATGCGGAGGCTTTTTCTTATTGATGACGAATATCCGTTACTTCAAGAGGGCGCATCATATCGTAATCTTCGTGCTCCAGAATGTGGCAGTGCCACACATATCTGCCGCTGTACGGCGCGAAGGTTGCGATAATCCGCGTCACCGAGCCAGGAGGTACTTTGACGGTGTCTTTCAGCCCCTTTTCATTCTGTGCCGGTGGAGCTGCCGGACCTGTAAAGACTAGTTCTCCGTTTTCCTGATACTGTTCGATATCAAACGGCCGGTGGTCGAGAATCAAAAATTGGACAAGATGTAAATGGATCGGATGGATCGCTCTTCCGGCATTGATGATCGACCAGATCTCAGTGCTGCCGAGGGCGGGAGTTTCAGTTACCGGTTCATGCCATTTTGTGTTGTTTAAAAGCAGAACAGGTCTTCCATATTGGTCAAGGGACGCGCCCAACGACAGATTTCTAAGGGTATTGATCTTGTGTCTCCGGTAAAATGGGCGTTTTCTCAATATTCTCGGCAATGAACTTGTATCTTTTTGCTTCAATGGTTTTGAGATGCGGAATTGCATGATGTCGGCATCTGTATCGGGATCCGCGTCTTGTCCGCCGCAGCCGATCCGGTTTTTCAATGTCACGGTTTTTCCTTCAGCTCGTGAAAAATCAACGATGATATCGCATCTTTCAGCCGGTGCGATCACCAGTTCATTGACTTTAACCGGATGCTGCAGAAGACCACCGTCCGTGCCGATTTGGTGAAATGTGATGTCATGATCGAAATACAGCTCAAAGATTCTCGTATTGGAGGCGTTCAGTATCCGAAAACGGTATTTTCGAGGTTCCAGTTCATCATAAGGCCATACCTTGCCGTTGACTAAAATGGTATCACCGCAAAAAGCCGGAACAATCGACGGGTCGGGAAGATCCGGCGAAGGGTTGTCAGGCTGCCGCGGATAAAACAATGAACCATCTTCATGAAAGGACTTATCCTGAATCAAGAGCGGAATTTCATATTCTCCCTTCGGCAAGTTCAATGACCGCTCTTCCCTGTCGCGGATAAAATATAAACCGACAAGCCCCGCATATACATTCAGCCTTGTGATGGCCATTGCATGATCGTGATACCAGAGAGCCGTAGAATCCTGCTCATTCGGATATTCATACACCTCCCTTTCAAAAAAAGGGCCTTTGACTTGAAAATCTTTAGTGTACCAGGCTTCCGGGTAACCGTCGCTATCAGGCGGTGTCCGGCCTCCATGCAAATGAACGACCGTTTTGACTTCATGTTCATGATGGCCGTCGTCATGAATTGTATGGTCGACGGGGAGAAAATGATGATCCGGAAGCTTATTCAACCATTTGACCGCGACTTTTTCGTGTTTTTGCACTTCAAAGGTGGGGCCGGGATAGACCCCGTTATATCCAAACAGCCGGGTCGGCGGCAGATCGCGGTGGAGCTGCTGCTGAAATTCTTTCATCGTGACTTCATAATAGGTCATTTCCTTGCTTTTGCTGTGGGGTTTAAGCACTTTCGGAATGGGGAGTTTGTCAACGAATTTTTCAAGTTTCATGTTTCACCTGTCCTCTTTTGTTCTAATGAAAAGATCATTACATTATAAGACGGGTTGCATGGTCTGGTTCCTCATGATGAGAATAAGAAATGTAATTTGTGCTGAGAATGTTAAAAAAAAGAATCGATCATGACAAGAAGATGAACAGAATATTTCCTAACGATTAAAAATCGCCTTAAGGCATGCTTCGCGGAGGAAGAAAGGCGGGGATGATGATACATTATGTGTAAACCCTTTCTTATGGGGCGAAGCGGTCTGAAAGGAGATACCCGTATTGCAGAAAAGAATAGAGTGGATTGATGTTTCGAAGGGCGTGGGAATTATATTGGTCGTGTTGGGCCATACACCGACGCCGGATTGGCTGAAAACGTTCATTTTCGCATTTCATATGCCGCTGTTTTTCTTTCTGTCCGGCCTCGTTTACCATGATGGGAAGATGACTTTTACATCATTTCTTCTTAAAAAAATAAAGACGCTTCTTTTGCCGTACTTCATTTTTTCCGTTCTTGCCTATTTATTCTGGGTTCTCGTTGAGAGGCATTTTACGTTTACCGGGAGTTCGAATGTCGATCCGGTTGTACCGTTTAAAGGCATTTTTTATTCGATGCCTGATGACTACATGCTGACACACAACCCGGCGCTCTGGTTTTTAACATGCTTATTCCTCGTTGAAATGCTTTTTTTTATCGTGAAGAGATGGGGGAAAGGAAGGCTGTTTATCGTCATTGCCGTAATGGTGTCGGCCGCCTTGGGCTATTTGAATGATCAATTTGTGGGCATCAAGCTGCCGTGGAATATTGAAGTGGCCTTGACCGCCATCGTATTTTATTCGGCCGGTTTTCTGTCGAGAAATAGCCTGAGGGAGATGAGAGACAGAAGAACGCTGCTGCCAGCGCTTCTCTTATTCATCGCGGTCGGCTTTTTACAGACCCTGAACGTCAGAGTGGATATGAGGGCCAATGAGTATGGAAACATGGCGGTCTTTTATCTGACCTCATTTCTGGGAACGGCAGGCGTCATTTTCAGCAGTTTTAAACTCGAAAAAATGAAGCTACTCCAATTCCTCGGCAAAAACTCGCTGATCATTCTCGTACTGCACTACCCGGTCATCAGGATGCTGAAAGCCGTCGTCTACTACTTTACCCAGGTTTCCCTTGATGAGACATACGGTTCCCTGTTATGGAGCGCGCTTTACACCGGTGTGACATTGCTTGTTATGGTGCCTTGCATCTTTTTATTGAACCGGTATCCGATCGTGCTTGGGCGGAAGAAATGCAATTAAAAAACTTGCAAAGGAGACTTTGCAAGTTTTTTTGAATTATTGAAGGTTAAAAGTGATTTTTTCATCATTCCAAAAATTAGAAGTGAAAATAACTTTATATGTTTTGCTCTTTTTTGTCTGAAAAGCGATAGTTCCAGAAACCTTACCGTCTTTTGTCAGATTTCCAGATGATAATTGGTTATCATCTGAAAGTGCATAAGTATTATGCGTAATTTGTCCATCTTCGTTTTGAATTTGAAAATCAAGCGGGTTGTAAGAAATATCTTTATCGCTTTTATTTTCTATGTTAACTGTTACAATCACATATTCATTACCTTTTTTTGGTTTGATAAATTTATTGCCCATCGATTTTTTAACGTTGGTCACTGTGATTTGGGTGCCATCCAGATCAGCTGTTTCATTTAAACCAAATTCAGTTTTTTCTTCTTTGGCATCGTCATTGCTTTTTTCTTCGCTAGTTTTTGCGGCTGTCGTCTTTGCACTGCTACCGGACGATTTGCTTTCTTGAGAAGAAGAGCCGCTTGAAGCGAATATCATGACGAATACGATGGATCCAATAATCGTGACATAGAACCACCATTTTTTAAAGACAAGGCCTTTATTCTCGCCGCTGAACAATGCTTTACATCCGCCGATTAATAGCAGAATAAGCGGAACGATATATGCCAGGCTGACGCCGACAGTTCCTCCTATTGCAGCCGCGATATAAAAAGTACCCGCTAATTTAGTATGTTTTTTTACGATACATGCACCGACGATGGCCAGTGCAGACAGCAAAATAACCGCCCAGGAAGATCCGATAACTTCTCCGGCGCCATCCGCTTCTAAAGCGGCGCCTAATCCTCCGAATAATAAACCTGAAAATCCTGCAAAAATCCCGAAAATACCGCCTAGTAACCCCAGTACAAATTCTGCTGTACGTTTGACAGGGGCTTGAAAATTCGTTTGTTCTGACATGTAATGTCCCCCTTATAAGCTATGTCATAATGTCTAAAACATATTAATCCAAAAAAGGAAAAAAGTCCATAAATTTTTCGTGACTATTTTACTATTATTTTATATTGTCAGAGTTTTAAGGACTATTTTCGACTTTTTTTAATATCGTTTAAATTTTGGGTTTGTTTAATGTTTTTTAGAAGAATCATGCAGGGGAACTAAAGAAAAAATATTCAGAAAGAAGATACCGACCTTTTAATCCTATGCAGCGTGAATAAATTGAGGTTTTCGCAAAATCCTTATACAGAGCGGGTTTTACCGGTTTTGACCCAACTGAAATTTGTTTCCTTAAATAAAAAAAGTTCTACTCTGACTATATTTCTGCAAGAAGTGAATCATGTTTCTATAGACTCACTCAAGTTTTGCTTTGTATGATTAAAAGCGAAAACACGGATGGGAAAGGAAGCTTTTTATGGAACGGTATGATGAATTAAAAAAAGGTGAAACCGGGGCATGGGTCAGCATCATCGCTTACATTGTACTGTCGGCTGTTAAATTGGCCGTCGGGCTTCTATTTCACTCCGAAGCCCTCAGAGCCGACGGACTGAACAATACAACAGATATTATCGCCTCAGTAGCGGTGCTGATCGGCCTCAGGATTTCTCAGAAGCCGCCTGATGAAGACCATCCGTACGGACATTTCCGCGCTGAGACGATCGCCTCGATGATCGCTTCATTTATCATGATGGTGGTCGGTCTTGAAGTGCTGTACAGCTCGGGTGAAATGCTGTTTAATCCGAAAGAAACGACACCGGACATGATTGCGGCTTGGACGGCGGCAGGCAGTGCCGTCGTGATGTTTTTGGTTTTCCTCTACAATAAAAGGCTGGCAAAAAAGGTAAACAGCCATGCCCTCTATGCAGCCGCCGCCGATAATAAATCAGATGCCTATGTCAGCATCGGAACGTTCGCAGGCATCTTTGCTTCGCAATTTAACCTTGCCTGGGTCGATACGGCAGCCGCATTTATCATCGGATTGATCATCTGCAAAACGGCTTGGGGGATTTTTAAAGAGGCGGCCCATTCTTTGACGGACGGATTCGATATTAAACATATTTCAACGTATAAAGAAACGATTCGGAAAGTTCCCGGCGTCGGCAAAATCAAAGATGTTAAAGCGCGTTATTTGGGCAGCACCATCCACGTGGAAATCATCGTGGAAGTGAGATCCGACCTCAACATTGCAGAAAGCCATGATATCGCCGATGAAATTGAGAGAAGAATGCAGGAGGAACACTCGATCGTTCATTCCCATGTTCACATCGAGCCATCTGGAGAAAAATAAGAAGCGGTCATTGACCGCTTTTTTTGTTTTTCACTCTGAAATTCGAAATAAAAAAAGACAAAACTCTATTTTCCTCCAGTTAGTTGTTTTCTGAGAGTACATCGTTTATGGTAAAGTTAAATAAATTCGATTCGTCAGCAATGAGGAGGAAGAGGATGGCATACGAAGAAACGCTGCATCCCGTTTTGGGAAAAGTAGCTGATAATATTGACAAAGTAATGGTAGGAAAGAAAGATATTGCCGTTTTAAGCCTGACTGCCATTCTTGCAAACGGACACGTCCTGCTGGAAGACGTTCCAGGCGTCGGAAAGACGATGATGGTTCGCGCCCTGGCAAAGTCAACCGGCGCTGAATTTAAGAGAATCCAGTTTACGCCAGATTTACTGCCTTCAGATGTAACAGGCGTTTCCATATATAATCCGAAAACACTGGAGTTTGAATACCGTTCAGGCCCGATTATGGGAGATATCATTCTCGCAGATGAAATCAACAGAACGTCGCCGAAAACGCAGTCGGCGCTTCTGGAAGCGATGGAAGAAGGAAGTGTGACAGTAGACGGCGTGACAATGCCGCTTTCAAAACCTTTTTTTGTAATGGCCACGCAAAACCCCGTCGAGTATGAAGGGACATATCCGCTGCCGGAAGCTCAGCTTGACCGCTTTTTATTCAAGCTGAGAATGGGATATCCGACAGTGCGCGAAGAGCTTCAAGTGCTCGATCTTCAGGAAAACCGCAGCCCGATTGAGGAAGTTGAGCCTGTCATAGAGAAAGAAGAGCTTGCCGCATTTCAAAAAGAGGCTGAAAAGGTGTATGTAGACGCTGCGATTAAAGAATACATTGTTGAGATCGCCCAAAAAACGAGGAGTCATTCCGCCGTTTATCTCGGCGTGAGTCCGCGCGGCTCAATCGCCTTGATGAAGGCTGCTCAGGCGTTTGCATTTTTATATAACCGTGATTATGTCATTCCTGATGATATTCAGTATTTGGCACCTTTTACCCTTGCACACAGAATGATTCTACGGTCAGAGGCGAAATTTGAAGGAAAGCGGCCTGAAGCTGTTCTTCAGGACATTATGTCAAAAACGGAAGTTCCGGTCAGAAGGCCGATGAGCAACTGATGAGAGAGCGCATCGGTCTTGTGAAGTACGGATGGAAGCTGTGTATCGTGTTTCTTCTGTTTGCTTCAACGTTTTGCTATGCGATGTTTCAAGGGGGATTTGTCAGCTGGTTTTTGTTCTACTCATTTCTTCCCTTTGTGCTTTATGCTTTCATGCTTGCCTTTTATCCGCTGAAGAACATGACAGCGGAGCGGAGGCTGAGCCGCGGGCAGTATAAAGCCGGTGATCAATTGGAGGCTTTTGTCGTGCTAAAGAGAAAATGGCCCTTTCCGATCATGTTTATGATCGTGGAAGACTGTCTGCCTGATTCGCTGGGGAGAAACGGGCGTTCGGCAGAAGCCAAACAGTTTCTCTTTCCTTGGTTTAAAAAAGAAATTAAGATGACGTACACGATCAATTCGGTCCCGAGAGGAGACCACCGTTTAGCAAAAATCAGGGTCCGCACAGGTGATCCGCTCGGACTGCTGGAAAGAGAATGCGAGATTCAATTGGAAGACTCCTTTCTCGTTCTGCCTTCCTATCAAGAGATTACTTTCCGCGCCAGCGGAAGCTCTTATGATGAACATGCAGGCCGCGTTTCAGAGCTTCGCCGAAAGGACAGCACACTGGCATCAGGTATCAGGGAATACCAGCCGGGTGACCGGTTTGCATGGGTCGACTGGAAGACGTCAGCACGGCGCAGCCAGCTGATGACGAAGGAATTTGAGCAGACGAAAGGGGATGACCTGCTCGTCTTCATGGATCAGTCTCCCTCTGATGCTTTTGAAGAGATCGTCGCGTTTACCGCTTCTATCATTCGTTCTGCCATGAGGAGCGGGACGAATGCAGGGCTTGTTTCCACAGGAAAAGAGCGGAATGTCTTCCCGGTTCGGCAAGGGGAGGAGCATCTGAGAAAGCTGTTTTACTACTTGGCGCTTGCCGATTGCGATGCGGTCCAGCCGTTTCACAGTCTGCTGGAGGGGGAATTTGGCCATCCCGATATGAGAAAAGCCGTTAAATATATTGTGACAAGCCGCATTACCAACGAATTGGTGCAGGTTTTGAAGAAACCGCTATCCGGCGGACTGCCCGTCATTTGTTTGGTGAAGAAAAAAGGCGGAGCTCTCTCAAGTGAGGAAAGCGCCGCTGTCCAACAATTAAAAGCGCGGGGGATTGAAGTGAACGTCATTTACGGGGAACATTTTTCCCGGGGTTTTGCTGAAGCGAGGTGAGAAAATGTTGTCCGGGGGAAAAAGAAACAGTTTCGGTTTATTGCTTTTTTATGTCCTAACCTTTTTGCTGCTGTGGGAATGGCTGCGTCCTTTGCAGTATTTTACTGATACGGGGCACACCGTCTTTTTTATTTTGTTTATTGCCTTAGTATTCTTGCTTACATTTTTTAAGGTCCCTTGGTTTATCAGATTTCCGGTCAGCCTTGGCTTCGTTCTGTTTGCGCTGCACACGATTTTTTACGAAGGATCGGTGTTTTCACCTTCATGGATTGCCCTGCTTTTTCAGGATTTAAATCAAAATTTCTCCTATATTTTCTCCGGCATGTGGCGGGATATGTCGCCGTTGTTTCGGACGCTGCTCTTTTACGTCCTTCTTTGGCTGCTTGTATACTTGCTGCATTACTGGGTGATCTATCAGCGCAGAATTTTATTCTTTTTTATCATGACCGTTGTTTATATCGCGGTGATCGATACATTTACGCCGTTTGACGCATCATATGCGATCGTCCGGATCGTGCTGATCGGCTTTTTGCTTCTCGGCCTGCTGTATTTGGAACGGATCAGGGAATCAGAAGCGTTAAAATCCTCAAGATCGCGGTTTGCCAAATGGTTTACACCGCTCTTATTGATGACTGCCGCCGCCGTTTGCATCGGCGCGGTCTCGCCGAAAGCCGATCCCGTCTGGCCTGATCCGGTGCCGTTTCTGCAGACGGCTGCGACAGGCGATTTTGCTTCCTCAGGCAAAAGCAAAGTCGGCTATGGAACGAATGATGAGGCATTGGGCGGGCCATTTTCAAAAGACGATACATGGGTATTTACGTGGCAGGGAAATGAACGAAGCTATTTCAGGGTGGAAACGAAAAGCCGCTATACAGGTAAAGGCTGGATTGAAGACGAAAAAACGGGCGCGTCCATCCAGCTTGACAAGGGTGAGCTGGATTACCAGTGGTACGACGAAGGCGTGAAGACCGAAACGCGCAAAGCGATCGTCGATATCGATCCGGCTTATCGGTACGATCACGTCCTGTATCCGATTGGGACGACTGAAATCAAGCTCAACAATTTCTTTGTGCCGCTCCGCATGAACTTAAACACAGAGAAAATAAAACCGGCCGGCAAGACAGGCGCGGACATTCAGAACCTGGAAAGCTATTCGGCCACCTATAAATCACCCGTCTTTGATGTTGATCAGCTGAGGAAGGTCAGCTTTGAGTCGGAGGGAAAATGGAGCAGAAGCCATGAGAAGTATCTGCAGCTTCCCACTTCCCTTCCCGACCGCGTGAAAACATTGGCGCACGATTTAACGAAAGACGAAGATAATATATATGACAAAGCGAAAGCGATTGAGAAGTATCTCGGTTCTTCCGAGTTTTCTTATGAAACGGAAGATGTGGCTGTTCCTAAAGGAGAGCAGGATTATGTCGATCAGTTCTTATTTGAGACGAAAATCGGCTACTGCGACAATTTTTCCACAGCTATGATCGTGCTGCTGCGGTCGGCCGGAATACCGGCCCGCTGGGTGAAAGGCTATACATCCGGTGAATATGCAGGAACGACGGCAGACCGGAAACGGACGATTTACGAGGTGACAAACAACAATGCCCATTCCTGGGTTGAAGTGTACTTTGAAGGACAAGGCTGGGTTACGTTTGAACCGACGAAAGGCTTTTTAAATCCGGAGCAGCTCGTTGAAGAGTCCAGCGGCCGGCAATCTGGCGCGGCTTCTGATAAAAAAGAAGATGATAAGAAAAACGCCGGAGGTCAGCGTCCGCAGGATGTAAAAGAACAAGACAACAAAGAGAAGCCCGAACCTCAGACAAAGCGTGATGCCAATGGCGGTTCTCATGCCGGCAGCGGGGATGCAGACCGTACCCTTTTGACTGGTGCGGCCGTACTCGGTCTGTTGCTGGCGTTGACAGCGGTGCTTTACTTTACAAGGGCAAAATGGATGCCGCACATCATCATCAACAGGCTGAAAAAACGGCGTGATGGCGCGGTTTTCTTCAAAGCTTACGAAGAGCTGCTCCGCCAGCTGAAGCGCCAAGGCATGCAAAAAGAAGAAGGGCAGACGCTGCGCGAGTTTGCGAAGACGGTTGATGAACGCTTTCAAAACGGTGAAATGACAGCTTTGACCCGGCAATATGAACGGGCTTTGTATCGAAAGGAAGACGCCGCAAAGCTGTGGAATGATTCGGCGGAGTTATGGGAAAATTTAATTAAAAAGAGATAGTCTTGACCGCTTTCAGTCGTATTGTTAGAATAAGTGAATATTAAAAACCCTTATATATTCTTGCTGGCAGGCTCGGCGGCTTATCTATCGGACAAGCCGGGCCTTGTCCCGTGAATGGGGGCAGGACGGCTGTGTGTCTGCCGCCATTTTTTCTGTGCAAAAAGACAATTTGATAAAGAGGTGACACCATGACGAAGTTAGTAAATGAAATGATTCTTGTGTTGGATTTTGGAAGTCAGTACAACCAGCTGATTACCCGCCGCATTCGTGAGTTTGGTGTATACAGTGAATTGCATCCTCATACGTTGACGGCAGAGGAAATTAAAGAAATGAATCCGAAAGGAATTATTTTGTCCGGCGGTCCGAACAGCGTTTATGACGAAGGATCTTTCCGCTGCGACGAAAAGATTTTCGAACTGGATATCCCTGTTCTTGGCATTTGCTACGGCATGCAGCTGATGACGCATTACCTTGGCGGAAAAGTAGAAGCGGCGAGCCAGCGCGAATACGGAAAAGCGAACATTCATATCGAGGGTGAACCGGATCTGTTTAAAGATCTTCCAAACGAACAGGTCGTCTGGATGAGTCATGGTGATCTAGTTGTTGAAGTTCCAGAAGGCTTTACCGTTGATGCGACAAGCCATCATTGCCCGAATTCAGCAATGAGCAAGAAGGATAAGAAATGGTACGGCGTACAATTCCATCCGGAAGTCCGCCATTCAGAATACGGAAACGACCTTTTGAAAAACTTCGTTTTCGGTGTTTGTGAATGTGCCGGCGAATGGTCAATGGAAAACTTTATTGAGATTGAAATGCAGAAAATCCGCGAAACAGTCGGCGATAAGCAAGTGCTGTGCGCCTTGAGCGGAGGGGTTGACTCCTCTGTCGTTGCGGTCTTGATCCATAAAGCGATCGGCGACCAGCTTACTTGTATTTTCGTAGACCACGGGCTCCTTCGAAAAGGCGAAGCAGAAGGCGTGATGAAGACGTTCAGTGAAGGCTTCAACATGAACGTGATCAAAGTTGATGCGAAAGACCGATTCCTGAACAAGCTTAAAGGCGTCTCAGACCCTGAGCAAAAACGTAAAATCATCGGTAATGAGTTTATCTACGTGTTTGACGATGAAGCGGAAAAACTGAAAGGTATTGACTTCCTTGCACAGGGAACGCTTTACACCGACATTATCGAGAGCGGAACAGCGACAGCTCAGACGATCAAATCGCATCACAATGTCGGCGGACTTCCGGAAGACATGCAGTTTGAACTGATCGAACCGCTGAATACGCTCTTCAAAGACGAAGTGCGTGCGCTCGGTACCGAGCTCGGCATTCCTGACGAAATCGTTTGGCGCCAGCCGTTCCCGGGTCCAGGCCTCGGCATCCGCGTTCTTGGAGAAGTGACGGATGAAAAGCTTGAAATCGTCCGCGAATCCGATGCGATTCTCCGCGAAGAAATCGCCAAAGCTGATCTTGAAAAAGATATTTGGCAATACTTCACTGTTCTTCCTGATATCCGCAGCGTCGGCGTCATGGGAGACGCAAGAACTTATGACTATACGATCGGCATTCGCGCCGTGACATCGATTGACGGCATGACATCCGACTGGGCGAGAATTCCTTGGGATGTCCTTGAGACAATCTCGACACGGATCGTCAATGAAGTGAAGCACATTAACCGTGTGGTTTACGACATTACGAGCAAGCCGCCTGCAACAATCGAGTGGGAATAAGACAAATGCCCCAGCCTTTATGAGGCTGGGGCGTTTTTTATTTGGAGAGGAATCAGTTATATTCATTGCTTTCATCACCGCAACAGCTCTGTTTCTGCTCAAGAAAAAAATAATTTCCCGAATGGCCTTATCAGGCGTCCTCTGTCTGTTCGCCGTACTTGCGTTCATTTTTTATTTTGCTGCAACGGTGAACTTTACATCCGTCAGTCTGGAAAACGAGAGTATTGCAGGCTTAAAAATCGGCGACAGCGTTAAAAATGACCATCGATTTGTAAAAAGTGGAACAGGGGTTGTGGAATATAAAGCCAAAAATATGTCAGGCGTAAAAGCAGAAATAGATAAACAGGAGAAAATTGTGCTATTGTTCAATATTTCTTCCGCTCAAACCGTGACTATTGCAAAAGGCATCAAAATCAACGATACACTTCAAACAGTGGTATATGGAAAAGAATATAAAGAGCTTTGGTTTGTCGAAGGGTATGAAACCGGAATACAATATCAGGATAAAAAAAGAGACGTGGTGCTTGAATTTTATTTCAATGATCACAAGGTGCACTTGATTGAATTGAAGAAAACAGGGAATTAACCCGCTGCAGACCACGGTCAGAATCTGGAAAAAACAACGAACGAAACGAACATTAAAATCATTAATGTTCGTTTTTTTGTATTGTGTTCAGCGTTAGATATTGCTACAATAGTATAGTAATTCAAAAAAGACTTGTCGTATAATCATGGGGATATGGCCCATAAGTTTCTACCAAGCTACCGTAAATAGCTTGACTACGCTTGTATACAATATTTTGTCCGTGAAAAAAACATTTTTTCAGTATGAAATATGCCGTAGTCAAGCGTCCCGCCAATTGGGGCGTTTTTTGTTTAAAAGCAAAGGTTTTTGAAACAATAAAAGCGACAGACAAACGAGAGGAGTATACCATTTTGAAGCGTTACTTTCAGTTTGAAGAATTGGGTACAAACTATCGGAGAGAAATGATCGGCGGACTTACCACATTTTTGTCCATGGCATATATTTTGATCGTCAACCCGCTTACCCTTTCTCTGGCGTCGGTGGAAAATTTCCCGGATGCATTGAGAATGGATCAAAGCGCGGTCTTTACGGCAACAGCGGTTTCAGCAGCTGTCGGCTGTTTTATCATGGGGCTTCTTGCGAAGTATCCGATCGCCCTTGCGCCCGGAATGGGGCTTAACGCATTCTTTGCATTCTCCGTTATTCTGAACATGCAGATTCCATGGCAGACGGCCCTTTCCGGCGTTATGGTTTCCGGACTAATTTTTATCGCTCTTTCGCTGTCCGGTTTGAGGGAAAAAATTATCAATTCGATTCCTTATGAGCTGAAAATGGCTGTCGGTGCGGGAATTGGTCTGTTTATCGCTTTCGTCGGTTTGCAGGGCTCCAAAATCGTCGTATCCAACCCGGATACCATTGTGTCGTTTGGAAATATTCATTCAGGTCCCGTTCTTTTGACTGTTTTCGGACTGATCATTACTGTCATTTTAATGGTATTGCGCGTGAACGGCGGCATTTTCTTCGGTATGCTGCTCACGGCGATTGTCGGCATGATCTTCGGTCAGATTGATGTTCCTGACAAAATTGTCGGTGCTGTTCCCAGCCTTGCACCGACATTTGGACAAGCCTTTATCCACCTTCACGATATCTTTTCGGTGCAGATGCTTGTCGTTATTTTAACGTTTTTATTCGTCGACTTTTTTGATACGGCCGGTACATTGGTGGGGGTTGCATCACAAGCCGGTTTGATGAAGGATAACAAACTGCCGCGCGCTGGCAGGGCTTTGCTTGCCGATTCTTCCGCAACTGTTGCCGGAGCGATCCTTGGTACATCGACTACGACCGCTTATGTTGAGTCAAGTGCCGGGGTAGCGGCCGGAGCGAGAAGCGGTTTTGCGGCGATCGTAACAGGCGCTTTGTTCTTGCTGTCGCTGTTCTTCTCGCCTGTCCTCAGCGTTATCACTTCGCAAGTGACGGCGCCTGCTTTAATCATCGTCGGCGTGCTGATGGTGGCGAATCTCAACAAAATCGACTGGACGAAGTTTGAGATTGCGGTGCCAGCATTCTTCACGATGATCGCGATGCCGCTGACATACAGCATCGCCACCGGAATCGCGATCGGATTTATTTTCTACCCGATCACGATGATCTTTAAAGGCAAAGCAAAAGAGATCCATCCGATTATGTACGGATTGGCTGTTGTATTCATTCTTTATTTCATTTTCTTGAAATAAGGTGTGCTGTGCGAAAAAGGCTTGTTCATTTGGACAAGCCTTTTTTATTTTCAAATCATTAAAAACGGAACCTTCCGCCTTCGTTTTTCGTCATATATAAGGGCTGCCGCATCTATGATAAAAAGAGGTTTGTCTTGACTGTTTCACACAGCTTATGTAATTTATAAAAGTGCTTTTCATTTATGTAAAGCTTTTGAATAGAATAGGAGTTGCTTATATGATTGAAGAACATCACAAACGAAATGAAGATGATATAGAAGAACCTGCTTCGAGGATGTCGAGGAATTCCCGGAAAAAAGCGAAGAAAAGCAAGGAGACGAATCCGTCTGCGGCGAAAGTCAAATCGGTGATGGAGAGCGTGATTGCCGCTTTGTTCCGCTATTTCAGCTTTGTGCTCGATATTTTAAAATCCCCGGTGCGCAGCGCACTTGATTTTGACCGGTCTTATTTTAAGTATTCCGTTATTTCAATGACGCTTTTAGCTGTTTTCTTTTCGCTCGGCAACTTTTATCAGCTGCTTGCGGGCAGGGGGAGAATTCTCGGGTTCGGCGTGTCAGTGCCGTTCCTGGAAGTGTTTTTGGTTGTGTTTATCTATTGCATGGCTTTCATGTTTTGGATGGCAGCATCGAGCTGGGTTGTATCGAATTTTATGCTCAGGTATAAAGTTTCATTTTTCGATATCACGGCAAAGTACGGTTCTCTATTGGTTCCGTTTATCGTCGCCGCCGCTTTGTGGATGATATTCGCGATTATCAACTTCACGGCCGCGACGGTGATTCTCTCGATCGTCATCTTTATGGGATTGACATTCGGGACTTTTACGCTGATTCAATCGATTTATGAAAAAAGCGAAAAAGCGCGGTTTGACCTGATGTACTGTGTGTTTACCGTCTTTTTGCTTGAATTGGTATTCGTTGCGGCAACATGGAAGCTGGTAGGCGGATACTTGTTGTCGTCGCTTATCCCTGTATAAGGAGATACAGCCGGTTCTTTAAGAAGAACCGGTTTTTTCTTAACATTAATTCTGAGTTGACTCATAAGAATAATATGTATTATATTGTAACCAATCATACGAACGGATGGGGGAGTGATCGATGGCTAACTTTCTTCGAAAAGCTGTAAAACAAAAAAAGGAGTATTTAATCAGGCAGCTTGCAAAATCAGGGCGGCTGGACAATTTGAAAGACCTCTCGTCATATACGCTGAGCGATTTGGAAAAGGAGCACCGCAAACTGAGCGAATCCGTTGGAGATCGTCAGCGGGATCATAAGCACCAGCTCTGAAAGACGTTCATTTGAACGTCTTTTTTAATTGCGTTTCAATGCTTTGAAACCGGTAGAAAAAGGGTAAACTGATGGGAGTGAGCAATGTCGAAAAATTTTGTGGTGAAGCAGGGCCATTACAGGATTGTGTATGGAGAATTTCTCTAGTAGAATATGATTGCTTTGCATCTAAAGGAGGGATTTCAATTGCTTCACTCAGCACTATTGAATGGTGTGATCATGGTTGGAATTATTCTGGTTATCAATATTATATACGTAACGTTTTTAACCCTTCGAATGATACTGACTCTTAAAGGCCAGCGGTATCTCGCCGCTTTTATCGGGACAATCGAAATGCTTGTCTACGTCGTCGGGCTGGGGCTCGTTCTAGATAATTTAAATCAAATCCAAAACGTGATTGCTTACGCGGTCGGATTTGGAATCGGAATCATCGTCGGCACGAAAATTGAAGAAAAGCTCGCTTTGGGCTATATTACCGTTAACGCCATTACGAAAGAGCTTGATTTGGATTTGCCGAAACAGCTCAGGGAAAAAGGCTACGGCGTCACCCACTGGGTCGTCGGCGGACTTGAGGGAGACAGAACGGCGATGCAGATTTTGACGCCGAGAAAATACGAACTGCAGCTGTACGAAACGATTAAATCAATCGATTCAAAAGCATTTATCATTTCCTATGAACCGAAGACGATACACGGCGGATTCTGGGTGAAAGCCGTAAAGAAAAGGAGAATTAAAGAATAATGACAAAGCCGAAAAAAAAGCGCTTTGAAGTAACGGAAGGCGAAACGATCGAATCCGTGTTGACGAAGATGCAGGAAGAAGGCTATACACCGGTGCGTCGAATGGAGGAGCCGGTCTTCAAAGAAACAAAGGAAAATGGAACGATTCAGGTTGTTCCGTGCGGAAGAAAAATTATATTCGAAGGGAAATTACTCTAAACCCGAACATTAGAACAACAAAATATACTATCGTTCGATAATGTCGTTGACATTATCACAGTCCGTTGTTAAGATAAACATGACATGAAAACACATCCTCATATAATCTTGGGAATATGGCCCATAAGTCTCTACCCGATGACCGTAAATCATCGGACTATGCAGGAAAGTGGACAATAAACTGACATGGAGATCGCGAGAAGCGGACTAACTGACGATACACGCGCCATGCCCGGTTTGTGTTGCTTCCTACAAATGCAATACATGCCGGGCTTTTTATATGCGAAGAATAACAGCTAAAGGTGGGACAAAAAGATATGCAGCCTCTTCTTGGTGTTATCATGGGAAGCACATCTGACTGGGAAACGATGAAACATGCCTGCGGCATCCTCGATGAACTGGGAATTCCGTACGAAAAAAAGGTCGTCTCCGCACATCGGACGCCTGATTTAATGTTCGAATATGCCGAAACGGCGCGGGAAAGAGGCTTGAAAGTCATCATTGCCGGAGCGGGCGGAGCCGCTCACCTGCCGGGAATGGTCGCAGCCAAAACGACGCTGCCCGTCATCGGTGTGCCGGTTCAGTCAAAAGCGCTGAATGGTCTCGATTCGTTGCTTTCAATCGTTCAAATGCCGGGCGGTGTACCCGTTGCGACCGTTGCCATCGGGAAAGCGGGAGCGGTCAACGCCGGACTGCTTGCGGCGCAGATTTTGTCTGCTTTTGACGAAAAGCTTGCCGGAAGATTGGATGAACGAAGGGAAAGCATCAGAAAAACCGTGTTGGAAAGCAGTGATCAGCTTGTATAAACAAACGATTTTTCCGGGAGCGACAATCGGCATTATCGGAGGCGGACAGCTTGGCAAAATGATGGCGGTCGCGGCCAAACAAATGGGCTATAAAATCGCTGTTGTTGACCCTGTCCCTTCATCACCGTGCGGACAGGTCGCAGACCTTGAAATTACGGCTGCTTATAATGATCGCGAAGCGATACGGAAGCTTGCCGAAGCGAGCGATGTGATTACTTATGAATTCGAAAACATCGATTATGATGCGCTGAACTGGCTGAAAGAGCACGCTTACCTTCCGCAAGGGAGCGAGCTGTTGCTCCTTACGCAAAACAGGGAAACCGAGAAAAAAGCGATTGAATCAGCGGGCTGCAAAGTCGCCCCGTACCGAATCATTCACGACCGAACGGAACTGGAAGCATCCGTAGCGGAGCTCGGTCTTCCGGCGGTGCTGAAAACTTGCCGCGGCGGGTATGACGGAAAAGGGCAGTACGTCCTGAAACAACAAGCACAAATCGGGGAAGCCGCAGCACTTTTACAGCACGGCACATGCATTTTGGAAAGCTGGGTTCCTTTCAAAATGGAATTGTCGGTGATCGTGACGAGATCGGTTCACGGAGAGACAACCGTTTTTCCGGCGGCAGAGAACATCCATAAACAAAATATTTTATTCCAGAGCATCGTCCCGGCACGGGCCGATGAAGCGGTTCAGGAACAAGCGGCAGCACTTGCCCTCAGGCTTGCCGAAAAGCTTCAGCTTGTCGGAACACTGGCCGTTGAGCTTTTCCTGAAAGAAGACGGCGAACTTCTCGTCAATGAGCTAGCGCCGCGGCCGCATAATTCTGGCCATTACACCCTTGATCTTTGCGAAACGAGCCAGTTTGAACAGCATATCCGTGCTGTCTGCGGACTGCCGCTCGGCAAAACGGACCTTCTGAAGGAAGGAATGATGGTAAACCTTCTCGGAGATGAAGTGTACATGGCTGAAGAAGATCCCGAACTATTAAAAGAAGCGAAGCTTTATATATACGGAAAGCATGAAGTCAAACCGGGCCGCAAAATGGGGCATATCACATTTTTAAGAACACCCGACAATGAATGGATCGGGAAGATGACAGAAAAGTGGATTGAAAGAGATGGAGGACGAAAACAATGATCGAACGTTATTCAAGACCGGAAATGGCTGCGATTTGGACGGATGAAAACAGATTCCAAGCATGGCTGGAGGTTGAAATACTGGCTTGTGAAGCTTGGGCTGAGCTCGGCGTCATTCCGAAAGAAGATGTGAAGGTTTTACGGGAAAAAGCGTCGTTTGACATCAACCGCATCTTTGAAATCGAGCAGGACACGCGCCACGATGTCGTCGCATTTACCCGCGCCGTATCGGAAACGCTTGGCGAAGAGAAAAAATGGGTGCACTACGGACTGACATCAACAGATGTGGTCGATACCGCTCTTTCCTATCTATTAAAACAGGCGAACGATATTTTGCTCAAGGACATTGAGAGATTTGTTGACATCTTGAAAGAAAAAGCAAAGGAACATAAATATACGGTCATGATGGGACGCACACACGGCGTGCATGCAGAACCGACGACATTTGGCTTGAAGCTCGCCCTTTGGTATGAAGAAATGAAGCGCAACCTGGAACGCTTCAAGCAGGCGAAAGAAGGCATCGAAGTCGGTAAAATTTCAGGCGCAGTCGGAACGTACGCGAACATCGATCCATTCGTCGAGCAGTACGTATGTGAGAAGCTCGGCTTAAAACCGGCGCCGATTTCAACACAGACGCTGCAGCGCGACCGCCACGCCGATTATATGGCTGCACTGGCGCTAGTTGCGACAAGCATCGAGAAATTCGCCGTTGAGATCCGCGGCCTCCAAAAAAGCGAAACCCGCGAAGTCGAAGAATTTTTCGCAAAAGGCCAAAAAGGTTCTTCTGCCATGCCGCATAAACGCAATCCGATCGGTTCGGAAAACATGACGGGAATGGCGCGCGTCATCCGCGGCTACATGCTGACCGCCTATGAAAATGTACCGCTTTGGCATGAACGCGACATTTCGCATTCATCAGCAGAGCGCATCATTCTGCCTGATGCGACGATCGCGCTGAACTACATGTTGAATCGCTTTGGCAACATTGTGAAAAACTTGACCGTGTTCCCTGAAAACATGAAGCGCAACATGGACCGTACACTCGGATTGATCTACTCTCAGCGCGTTCTTCTCGCTCTCATTGATACCGGCATGGCGCGTGAAGAAGCGTATGACACCGTTCAGCCGAAAGCGATGGAAGCATGGGAGAAACAAGTGCCGTTCCGCCAGCTTGTCGAGGCTGAGGAAAAAATTACGTCCCGACTGTCTCCGGAACAAATTAACGACTGCTTTGATTACAATTACCACTTGAAAAACGTCGACTACATTTTTGAACGTTTAGGCTTAGCGTAGAATAGACCGCCCGCTTTAACAGGCGGGGGTCTAAAAGATGAAATATTTCCAACATTCGGGTTAGGAGGCCTTCTGTGAATATTGTGAAAAATGAACTTTTATATGAAGGAAAAGCGAAAAAGATATACCTGACGGATGATGACAACACGTTGTTTGTCGAATACAAAGACTCGGCGACGGCTTTTAACGGAGAAAAAAAAGCCGAGATTGATGGAAAAGGCCGTTTAAATAACGAAATTTCCAGCCTGATTTTCACAAGGCTTCACGAGAAGGGAATCAACAACCACTTTGTTGAACGAATTTCAGAAACGGAGCAGCTCATTAAAAAAGTGACGATCATCCCGCTTGAAGTCGTTGTCCGCAATGTCGTTGCAGGAAGCATGTCCAAACGGCTCGGCATTCCGGAAGGCACGGAGCTGGAGCAGCCGATTATCGAGTTTTACTACAAGGATGACGCGCTCGGCGATCCGCTGATCACAGAAGACCATATCCGGATTTTAAACGCGGCTGAGCCTGAACAGGTGGAGAAAATCAAATCGATTACGAGACAGGTAAACGAAGAGCTGCAGACGATTTTCGCGGCTTGCGATGTCAGATTGATAGATTTCAAGCTTGAGTTCGGGCGCGATAAAGACGGCGAGGTCCTGCTGGCCGATGAGATTTCCCCGGATACGTGCCGGCTGTGGGATAAAGAAACGAATGAAAAGCTTGATAAAGATGTGTTCAGAAGAAACCTGGGCGGATTGACGGATGCATACGAAGAAATATTCAAAAGACTTGGAGGCATGTAATATGTACAAAGTGAAAGTGTATGTCAGCTTAAAAGAGAGTGTTTTAGATCCTCAGGGGAGCGCCGTTCAGCATGCTTTGCACAGCATGTCCTACAAAGAAGTTCAGGACGTCCGCATCGGCAAATACATGGAGCTCACCATCGAAAAATCGGACCGCGACCTTGACGTTCTCGTCAAAGAAATGTGCGAAAAACTTTTGGCCAACACGGTGATTGAAGATTACAGATACGAAGTCGAGGAGGTTGTCGCACAGTGAAATTTGCGGTGATTGTGCTGCCGGGCTCAAACTGCGATATCGATATGTTCCACGCGATCAAGGATGAGCTTGGCGAAGAAGCTGAATACGTCTGGCATACAGAAACAAGTCTTGATGAATATGACGGTGTCCTCATTCCGGGGGGATTCTCGTATGGGGATTATTTAAGATGCGGCGCGATCGCCCGCTTCGCAAACATTATGCCGGCCGTCAAAAAAGCGGCTGAAGAAGGGAAGCCGGTGCTCGGCGTCTGCAACGGCTTTCAAATTTTGCAGGAGCTCGGTCTTTTGCCGGGCGCGATGAGACGCAACAAAGATTTGAAATTTATTTGTCGTCCGGTTGAACTGGTTGTCCAAAACAATGAAACGATTTTTACATCTTCCTACGGCAAAGGCGAATCCATCACGATTCCGGTCGCCCACGGCGAAGGAAACTTCTACTGTGATGAAGAAACGCTTGCCGGATTACAAGAAAACAACCAAATCGCTTTCACATACGGAACGGATATCAACGGAAGCGTCGCCGGCATTGCAGGCGTCGTCAATGAAAAAGGCAATGTATTAGGCATGATGCCTCACCCTGAACGCGCAGTCGATTCTCTGCTCGGAAGCGCCGACGGTCTTAAACTGTTTCAATCTATCGTGAAAAATTGGAGGGAAACTCATGTCGCTACTGCTTGAACCAAGTCAAGAACAAATTAAGGAAGAGAAGCTCTATCAGCAAATGGGTGTCAGCGATGACGAGTTTGCCATGATTGAATCGATTCTCGGAAGGCTTCCAAACTATACGGAAATCGGGATTTTTTCGGTCATGTGGTCAGAGCACTGCAGCTACAAAAATTCCAAGCCGATCCTGAAAAAGTTCCCGACAAAAGGCGAACGCGTCCTGCAAGGGCCGGGGGAAGGCGCAGGAATCGTCGATATCGGCGACAATCAGGCGGTTGTCTTCAAAATCGAATCGCATAACCATCCGTCAGCGATTGAGCCTTATCAGGGAGCTGCAACAGGTGTGGGCGGCATCATCCGCGACGTCTTTTCAATGGGCGCGCGTCCGATCGCTGTTTTGAACTCTCTCCGGTTTGGTGAACTCACTTCACCGCGTGTGAAGTACTTGTTTGAAGAAGTAGTCGCGGGCATTGCCGGATACGGAAACTGCATCGGCATTCCGACCGTAGGCGGTGAAGTTCAGTTTGACAGCTGCTATGAAGGCAATCCGCTTGTCAACGCGATGTGTGTCGGTTTGATCAACCATGAAGATATTAAAAAAGGGCAGGCGAAAGGCGTCGGCAATACGGTCATGTACGTCGGTGCGAAAACGGGGCGCGACGGCATCCACGGCGCCACGTTCGCCTCAGAGGAAATGTCTGACCAATCAGAAGAAAAACGCTCGGCTGTGCAAGTCGGCGATCCATTCATGGAAAAGCTGCTTCTTGAAGCGTGTCTGGAAGTCATCAAATCAGACGCCTTGGTCGGTATTCAGGACATGGGTGCGGCAGGACTGACAAGTTCAAGCGCGGAAATGGCATCCAAAGCCGGATCGGGCATCGAGATGAACCTTGACTTGATCCCGCAGCGCGAAACAGGGATGACGCCGTACGAAATGATGCTTTCCGAATCTCAGGAGCGCATGCTTTTAGTCATCGAACGCGGCCGCGAACAAGAGATCATCGATATTTTTGACAAGTATGATCTTGAAGCTGTGGCTGTCGGTCACGTGACAGACGACAAGATGCTGCGCCTTTTCCACAACGGGGAAATGGTTGCCGATCTTCCGGTTGATGCGCTTGCAGAGGAAGCGCCGGTTTACCATAAGCCGTCAAAAGTTCCGGCTTATTATAAAGAATTCCTTGAAACAGACGTCCCTGCACCAAAAGTCGAAGATGCGAAAGAAACGCTTCTCGAGCTGTTAAAGCAGCCGACTATTGCGAGCAAAGAATGGGTTTATGACCAATATGACTACATGGTCAGGACGAACACGGTTGTCGCACCGGGCTCTGATGCAGCCGTCCTGCGGATTCGCGGCACGAAAAAGGCGCTTGCCATGACAACGGACTGCAATGCCCGCTACTTGTACCTCGATCCGGAAAAAGGCGGGAAAATCGCTGTCGCGGAAGCGGCCCGCAATATCGTCTGCTCCGGAGCAGAACCGCTTGCCGTTACGGATAACCTCAACTTTGGGAATCCGGAAAAGCCGGAGATTTTCTGGCAGATCGAAAAAGCGGCAGACGGGATCAGCGAGGCGTGCAACGTGCTCAGCACACCGGTCATCGGCGGAAACGTCTCTCTTTACAACGAATCAAACGGAAGCGCGATCTACCCGACGCCTGTCATCGGAATGGTCGGACTGATCGAAGATACAGACCATATTACGACACAGCACTTTAAAGCAGCGGGCGATTTGATTTATGTCATCGGCGAAACATTCCCTGAGTTCGCCGGAAGCGAGCTGCAAAAACTGTCCGAAGGAAAGATTTACGGCAAAGCGCCTGCCATCGACTTGGAAGTCGAACAAGCGCGTCAAAAAGCGCTTCTGAAAGCGATCCGCACAGGGCTCGTGCAGTCCGCGCATGACGTCTCAGAAGGCGGCATTGGCGTGGCGCTGGCGGAAAGCGTCATATCTTCTCAAGGACTCGGCGCCAATGTAACGCTTGCAGGCGAATCTGCATTGTTATTCAGCGAAACACAATCACGGTTTATCGTCTCTGTGAAAAAAGAGCATCAAGAAGCGTTCGAAAAGCTTGTCAAAGACGCCGAGCTCATCGGCGAAGTAACGTCAGACAGCGCGCTGTCTGTTCAAAGCCAGGAAGGACAACAATGGATTCATGCGCAGATAGAAGAGCTCGAAAGCGCATGGAAAGGAGCTATCCCATGCTTGCTGAAATCAAAGGCTTAAATGAAGAATGCGGCGTATTTGGGATTTGGGGGCATGAAGAAGCACCGCAAATTACGTACTACGGCCTTCACAGCCTTCAGCACAGAGGCCAGGAGGGTGCCGGCATCGTGGCGACAGACGGCGAAAAAATGTCCGCCCACAAAGGCCAGGGGCTGATTACTGAAGTTTTTCAAAACGGCGAGCTCAAAAAGGTGACAGGAAAAGGAGCGATCGGCCATGTCCGCTATGCAACGGCGGGCGGCGGCGGCTTCGAAAACGTCCAGCCGTTCCTTTTCCATTCGCAAAACAACGGCAGCCTTGCGCTTGCGCACAATGGAAACTTAGTAAACGCCACTCAGCTGAAACAGCAGCTTGAAAACCAGGGCAGCATTTTTCAAACGTCTTCTGATACGGAAGTGCTCGCCCATTTAATTAAAAGAAGCGGCCACTTCGAGTTGAAAGATCAGATCAAAAACGCTCTTTCCATGCTGAAAGGCGCTTATGCTTTCCTGATCATGACGGAAAAGGAGATGATCGTGGCGCTTGACCCGAACGGACTCAGACCGCTGTCTGTCGCAATGCTCGGCGACGCGTACGTCGTCGCTTCTGAAACGTGCGCGTTTGATGTGGTCGGCGCGACATATTTGCGCGATGTAGAACCGGGTGAGATGCTGATCATCAATGATGAAGGCATGAAGTCTGAGCGGTTCTCCATCAACATCAACCGTTCGATCTGCAGCATGGAGTACATTTATTTCTCAAGGCCTGACAGTAATATTAACGGCATTAATGTCCACAGCGCGAGAAAGAATCTCGGTAAAAAGCTTGCTGAAGAATCAGGCATTGAAGCAGATGTGGTGACAGGGGTTCCGGATTCAAGCATTTCAGCGGCCATCGGCTATGCCGAAGCGACGGGAATTCCTTACGAACTCGGACTGATTAAAAACCGCTATGTCGGCAGAACGTTCATTCAGCCGTCACAGTCGCTCAGGGAGCAGGGCGTGAGAATGAAGCTGTCAGCCGTCCGCGGGGTCGTTGAAGGCAAGCGCGTCGTCATGGTGGACGATTCCATCGTGAGAGGCACGACAAGCCGCAGGATTGTGACGATGCTGCGCGAAGCCGGAGCGACGGAAGTGCACGTCAGAATCAGTTCCCCGCCTATTGCCCATCCGTGCTTTTACGGAATTGACACATCAACGCATGAAGAACTGATCGCGTCCTCCCATTCAGTGGAAGAAATCCGTCAGGAAATCGGCGCCGATACATTGTCATTCTTGAGCATTGAAGGACTCCTTTCCGGGATCGGAAGACAGTATGAAGACGAAAACTGCGGGCAGTGCATGGCCTGCTTTACAGGAAAATACCCGACCGAGATTTATCAGGATACGGTTCTTCCTCACGTGAAAGAAGCCGTTTTGACAAAATAAACCGGCCGGCGCTCTTGAAGCGCCGCGCCTCCTGAAATGAATAAAGGGCAGCAGAAGCGATGCGGCTGCTCTTTTGATTTTGAATATTACGAATGGACAAGCGCGGAATAAGGAGTGGATTGTGTTGTCTGAAAGCTATAAAAACGCCGGGGTTGATATTGAAGCCGGATATGAAGCCGTAAAACGAATGAAAAAACATGTGGAAAGAACGAAGCGAATCGGCGCAATGGGCGGTCTTGGCGGATTTGGCGGCATGTTTGACCTGTCAGAACTGCCGTACAAAAAGCCGGTTCTGATTTCGGGAACGGACGGTGTCGGCACAAAGCTGAAGCTCGCTTTTGCGATGGACAAGCATGACACGATCGGCATCGATGCCGTCGCTATGTGTGTCAACGATGTGCTCGCTCAAGGAGCGGAGCCGCTGTTCTTCCTCGATTACCTTGCGGTCGGAAAAGCCGACCCCGTCAAAATTGAAGAAATTGTAAAAGGCGTCGCAGAAGGCTGTGTACAGTCAGGATCAGCGCTAGTCGGCGGAGAAACGGCGGAAATGCCGGGTCTTTATACAGAGGATGAATACGATATTGCCGGGTTCTCGGTCGGAGCCGCTGAAAAAGATGGCATCGTCACGGGCGAAAACATCAGCGAAGGGCACCTTTTAATCGGACTTTCTTCAAGCGGACTTCACAGCAACGGCTTCTCTCTCGTTCGTAAAGTTCTTCTTGAAGATGCCGGTCTGAACCTTGATGAGACGTATACACCTTTTGAACGGCCTCTTGGCGAAGAGCTTTTAGAGCCGACGAAAATTTATGTCAAGCCTGTCCTTGAAGCGGTGAAATCAGGTAAAATCGCAGGCATGGCGCACGTGACCGGCGGCGGTTTTATTGAAAACCTGCCGCGCATGATGCCTGATGGTCTCGGTGTTGAAATCGACATCGGCTCCTGGCCCGTCCCTCCTGTCTTTCCGTTCATTCAGGAGAAAGGCGGCCTGAAGTCCGAGGAAATGTTCAATGTTTTCAATATGGGAATCGGGTTTGTCCTTGCGGTGAAAGAAGAGGATATGACAGACGTGATTCAAACGCTCGAAAACAACGGTGAAAAAGCCTATCTCATCGGCAGAGTGAAAGCCGGAAGCGGCGTTGAGTTTGGCGGTGCCGGTCTTTCATGAGAAAATTCGCGGTATTTGCATCAGGAAGCGGAACGAACTTTGAAGCGATCGCAAGAAGAATGAGAGAAGAGAACTGGGATGCCGAAATCGTCCTTGTCGTCTGTGACAAGCCCGATGCGAAAGTGCTTGAAAGAGCGGAAAAAGCCGGAATTCCATCGTTCGCATTCCAGCCGAAATCGTTCGAAAATAAAGCAGCTTTTGAACAAGTGATCGTTGAACAGCTCCGCCTCCACGGAGCAGAATGGATTGTCCTGGCGGGGTACATGAGACTGATCGGCGATACGCTTCTGTCGGCTTACCGGAATAAAATCATCAACATCCATCCGTCGCTCCTGCCGGCGTTTCCCGGCATCGACGCGATCGGACAGGCGTACAGAGCGGGTGTGAAAGTGGCGGGCATCACGGTTCACTATGTTGACGAAGGCATGGACACCGGTCCGATTATCGCCCAGCGCGCCGTCGAGCTTGAAAAAAGCGAAACACTCGCATCTCTTGAAGAAAAGATACACAAATTGGAGCATGAGCTTTATCCCGAAGTAATCAAAGAGCTTCTTGAACTAAATGGCAGAGGTGAAAAGGAATGACGATCAAACGCGCATTAATCAGCGTATCAGATAAAACGAACATTGTCCCTTTTGTAAAAGAATTGACAGAGCTTGGCGTAGAAGTGATTTCAACAGGCGGCACAAGCAAACTTCTTCAGGAAAACGGCGTTGACGTCATCGGCATTTCTGAAGTGACGGGCTTTCCCGAAATCATGGACGGCCGTCTGAAAACCCTTCATCCGAATATTCACGGCGGGCTTCTTGCCGTCCGCGGCAACGAAAAACACATGGCGCAGCTCAATGAACAGGGAATTCAGCCGATCGACCTTGTCGTTGTTAATTTATATCCGTTTAAAGAAACGGTTTCTAAAGAAGACGTCACATTCGAAGAAGCGATTGAGAATATCGACATCGGCGGTCCAGGCATGCTTCGCGCAGCAGCGAAAAACCACCAGGACGTGGCGGTTATCGTCGATCCCCGCGACTACAGCCCTGTACTGAACGACTTGAAAGAAAACGGCAGCGTCTCTCTTGAGAAAAAACGCGAGTTGGCAGCGAAGGTGTTCCGCCACACGGCAGCGTATGACGCGTTGATCGCTGACTATTTAACAAAGGTAACCGGCGAAAAAGAGCCTGAACAGTTCACCGTCACCTTTGAGAAAAAGCAATCGCTCCGCTACGGCGAAAATCCGCATCAGGAAGCAGTCTTTTATCAAAGTGCGCTCCCTGTCAAAGGGTCAATTGCTTCAGCTGGACAGCTGCACGGAAAAGAGCTTTCTTACAACAATATCAAAGACGCGGATGCAGCACTTCAAATCGTCCGCGAGTTCACGGAGCCGGCTGCGGTTGCCGTCAAGCATATGAACCCTTGCGGCGTCGGGACGGGCAACACGATCGAAGAGGCGTTTAACAAAGCATACGCCGCTGACGAAACGTCAATTTTCGGCGGCATCATCGCTTTGAACCGGGAAGTGGATAAAGCGACGGCTGAAACGCTTCACAAAATCTTTTTGGAAATCATCATCGCGCCAGCATTCAGCGAAGAAGCGCTTGATATTTTAACATCCAAGAAAAACCTTCGCCTCTTGACCCTTGATGTCAATCAGCCTGTGAAAAACGAAAAGCAGCTGACATCTGTTCAAGGCGGGCTTTTGATTCAGGATCTGGATATGCACGGTTTTGACGACGCCGACATCACAATTCCGACGAAAAGAGAGCCGACCGAACAGGAATGGGCTGACTTGAAGCTCGCTTGGAAAGTTGTGAAGCATGTCAAATCGAATGCGATTGTCCTGGCAAAAGACGATATGACGATCGGCGTCGGCGCTGGACAAATGAACCGAGTCGGCTCCGCGAAAATCGCAATTGAGCAAGCCGGCGGGAAAGCGAAAGGAAGCGCGCTCGGATCAGATGCGTTCTTCCCGATGCCTGATACGGTCGAAGAAGCGGCTAAAGCCGGTGTGACGGCGATCATTCAGCCGGGCGGATCGGTTCGTGATGAAGATTCGATTCAAAAAGCGGATGAATACGGGATCGCGATGGTGTTCACCGGAATCCGCCATTTCAAACATTAAGGGAGTGACCAGCGTGAACGTATTGATTATCGGCAGAGGCGGCAGGGAGCACACGCTCGCCTGGAAAGCGGCGCAAAGCCCTCTTGTCGGCACTGTATATGCGGCGCCCGGCAATGACGGAATGGCCGGGACCGCCGTACTCGTTGATCTTGACGAAGGCAATCACGAAGGGCTTCTCGCTTTCGCAAAAGAAAACAATATCGGACTGACGATTGTCGGTCCTGAGGTCCCTTTAATCGAAGGGCTTGTTGATGCATTTGAAGAAGCGGGCCTTCCGGTGTTCGGTCCGTCGAAAAAAGCAGCGGTGATTGAAGGAAGCAAGCAGTTTGCCAAAGATCTGATGAAAAAATATCAAATACCGACAGCAGAATACGAAACGTTTACATCTTTTGAAAAAGCAAAGGCGTATGTTGAGGAAAAAGGCGCGCCGATCGTCATCAAAGCTGACGGGCTTGCCGCTGGAAAAGGCGTCACAGTCGCGATGACAGCCGAAGATGCGGTTCAGTGTCTGCATGACTTTTTAGAAGATGAAAAGTTCGGCGATGCAAGCGCCTCTGTCGTTATCGAGGAATTTTTGAGCGGTGAAGAATTTTCGCTGATGGCTTTTGTCAAAGGTGAAAAAGTGTATCCGATGGTGATCGCGCAAGATCACAAGCGGGCATTTGACGGAGACAAAGGCCCGAATACAGGGGGAATGGGCGCATATTCCCCGGTGCCGCAGATTTCGGATGCGGTCGTTGAAGACGCCGTTAAAACGATTTTGGAGCCGGCGGCCGAAGCGATGGTTAAAGAAGGCCGTTCGTTTACGGGAGTCTTGTATGCTGGCTTAATGCTAACCGAAAAAGGAACAAAAGTGATCGAATTCAACGCGAGATTCGGAGATCCGGAAACCCAGGTCGTACTGCCGCGTCTTGAATCAGACCTTGTACAAGTCTTGCTTGACCTCCTCGCGGACAAAGAAGTGGAGCTGAAGTGGAAGGATACGGCGGCAGTCACCGTTGTTCTTGCATCTGACGGCTATCCGGAAAGCTATGAAAAAGGCACGCCGATCGGCATGCTTGAGCCTGATATGGAACAGACCGTCGTCTTTCACGCTGGCACGAAAAAAAGCGGCGGTCAGTTTGTGACAAACGGCGGCCGCGTCGCCAATGTCACGGCGTTTGCCGAGACGTTTGAAGCGGCCAGGGAAGCAGCCTATCAAGCGGTGGAACGAGTAAGAAAACCGGGGCTGTTTTACCGGACGGATATCGGCGCGCGTGCGCTCAAGGCAGCGCAGAAATAACCGGTGAAGAGACAGAGCGGGAGCACCCGTTTTGTCTCTTTTTTTGCCGTCAATTTTTTTGGATCATTTTAATCAACGATTCAGCCATCAATTCGGGCGGATAAGGCATGCCGTTTTCAAGCCACCATGCGGCTGTGCCTGCAAAGGCGGAAATCACAAATCGCCGCTGGATATCAAGAGGCACTGAGCGGTTAGTATCGGCAGCTGCCGTTTTTTTGATTCCCGTCAAAAAGCTGTCATTCCAAAAGTCATTGAGCAGCTCCTTAATGTTCAGCTCATATCTTCTGTTGATGATAATCGCAAAATCATCGCAGTTCTGTTGTAAATGCTGATAAAAGCGCAGCACATACCAGTACGCTTCAGGCTTTTCCCCGCTGCAATCTATATCAAGCGGCGAAAAAATATCCTCTTTCATTACTTCAAACATGTCTCTCATATTTTGATGAAGCAAATCGTATTTATCTTGATAATGCTGATAAAATGTCGTTCGATTCAAGTTTGCCCGTTGCGTAATATCCTGTACAGAGATTTTTCCCCATTCTTTTTCAGCAAGCAGTTCAAACAAGGCTTTTTTTAAATTTGTTTTCGATTTTGTAATCCGCTTGTCCCCGCGATAGCTGTCAGCCACTTCAGCCGCCTCCTCAAACACTTTTTCGACACTTCTTTTCCACTTGTTGGTTGAATGATCCGGTGGGTTCTTTTAATTTTAAACTAACATATTGAACTTCATGAATCAGCTGACAAGAACCGAAGGAGTGAAAGCGAATGAGTCAAACAAAACAGCAGAACCCTATTCAGAAAGCGCTGCTTAACGGAAAGAACAGACAAGACCCGTATGATCCGTTTCCATGGTATGAAAAAATGCGCACCGAATCACCGATTCACTATGATGAAGACAGCAAGGTATGGAGTGTGTTCCGTTATGACGATGTCAAAAGAGTGATCAGCGACAAAGAGTTTTTTTCAAATCAGTTCCATCAGCTTGGAACCGGCAATACGTTTGCGAAAACGTTGATCAGCATGGATCCACCGAAACACACGAGAATCAGATCGATCGTCAACAAGGCTTTTACTCCGCGTGTCATGAAAGAGTGGGAGCCGCGCATTCGCGAACTGACGAATGAACTGCTCGCTCAAATCCGCGGCAGGGAAGAGATCGACCTTGTACAGGATTTTTCATATCCGTTGCCCGTCATCGTCATTTCGGAATTGCTCGGCGTTCCTTCAGTGTATAAGCACCATTTCAAAGAATGGTCCGACGTGTTGGTCAGCCTGCCGAAGAGCGACCGGCAAGAAGATGTGAACGAGTGGAAAAATATCAGGGATCAAGGCGAAGAAGAGCTGACCGCGTTTTTTGAAAAGATGATCGAAGAGAAAAGACAAAACCTCGGCAATGACTTGATTTCGCTCTTGATCAAAGCCGAACAAGAAGGGGACAAGCTTTCTCCTGATGAATTGGTTCCGTTTTGCAACCTGCTCTTGATGGCGGGGAATGAAACGACGACCAATTTGATTTCAAATGCGGTCTACAGCATTCTCGAAACACCGGGTGCGTATGACGAGCTCGCAAGGCATCCTGAACTGATTCCGCAGGCCGTCGAGGAAGCCGTCCGTTTCCGGGCGCCCGCGCCGATGATCGTGCGCTTCGTTAAACAGGATACCGAGATCAGAGGAGTAAGTTTGAAAAAAGGAGAAGGCGTCGTCGCTTTTCTTGCTTCTGCCAACCGTGATGAAGCGAAATTTGAGAGGGCGCACGAATTTGATATTCACCGTCATCCGAACCCGCATATCGGATTTGGCCACGGCATCCATTTCTGCTTAGGCGCTCCGCTCGCGAGGCTGGAAGCGGCGATCGCTCTTGAGGCGCTCCTCAAGCAGTATTCTTCGATGGAAAAGCTTGCGATCGCGCCGATGGCGGACAGCAGCATGTACGGCTTGAAACAATTCCGTCTGCGGGTGAAGTCAGCGGGGAAAACGGCGCCATACTAATTTTAAAAGCGCCTGAAGTGGTGCTTTTTTGTTGTTGGTGGAAAAATCGCCTAACCTTTAGTACCATTTTATTAAGACAGTGATAGGGAAGGAGAAAGCATATGAGTCATGTAAAGTGCAAAAGGTGTAAAAAACAAATATCAAAAGACGAGACATTTTATTACATAGACAAGCCCGTCGGATTATCAGGAATCACCCATGTCAAAAGGTTTCTGGAGAGCAACGGCTTGATTTTATGTGAAGATTGTATAAGAGAGCATTTGCAAAAATGACCTCATTCAATATAAAAAAAGCCCCTATAAAAGATGACGAAATCCTAAAACTTTAAACCGTTTTAGGATTTCGTCACCAATCTGCCACTTTCATTCCCAAGAAGGTGTTTTTTTACGGACAGGGCATTTCTTTCATAAGCCGGCCAGCAGGAATTTGACTGGATAAGCCTTGTGCCTTAAAATGAAAGTAATAAAAATGAATACTCCAAAGGGGAGTAGCTGTCACAGTAAAGTCGTCATTACGGGATGTCCTAGATCCCCGGCTTTGCTGGCAATCTAATTGTTAGCGAGACCTTTGCCAAATCTGATTTGGTGAAGGTCTTTTTGTTTATCCACTTCACCAAATCGGTGGAGTTTTTTCATTTTTATCAAAAGGGAAAGGAGACTGACCGTGTCTAAGCTCGGGAAATGGCTGAAGCGTGAATTGGTGAAGAAAGGTCTGCCTTTGGCGAAAGAAAAATTAATTCCGATTTTGAAAGAAAAAATGAAAAAGAAACGATAAGGAGGCAAACAATGAAAAGAATTCTTATAGTTCTTGCCGGAATGGGCCTTTTAGGTGCAGGCGGATGCGGAATGCTTGATCAGGTGAATGACGGATTGAACTATACAAATGAAGCGGCCGGCTATATCCAAGAAGTGAAGACATTTGCGGAGGAGGCGCCTTCCTTGGCTGAACAGGCTGTAAACGACACGGGTGCAAAAGAAAAGCTGGAAACTCAGCTTGAGTCTATCCAGCAGGCTGCAGCCGATTTTAATGAATTAACCCCTCCCGATGCCGCAGCCGAGATTCATAACACCATCGAGAAGCATAATAAAACACTGCAAAAAAGCGCTGAAGATGTTTTGAAAAGTGTTGAGGAAGGAAAATTAACAGTCGAGAAGCTGGAGCAGTCAGAATTGGTACAAAGCGCTCAGCAGATCAGCGATGTGATGGGCCAGATTGAAAAATTGACCGAATAGAAAAAAGCATCCCGGTTTGGGATGCTTTCAGCTTGTCGACAAAGCATAAAAAGTGGCTTCATCGACAAGCTTTTTTTAAAAAAATGTGAGTGGAATCTAGATTTTGGAGGTTTTACTATGTTGTCCAAGCACTCAAAAGATCAGCGTGAACAGCTTGAAGTCGTTGCCTTAAGTGAACTTGTCCTTGAAGATGATCTGGTCAGGAAGATGGAAGAAGCCATGGATTTTTCATTTATTTATGAAAAAGTTGCCCCTCTTTATTCTTCAAAAGGACGTCCAAGCATTGATCCCGTTGTATTGATCAAAATGGTTCTGATTCAATACGTGTTTGGGCATCGCTCCATGCGCGAAACCATCGAACGGGTTTTTTGCAGATTTAAAACACAAGCATGGCCTGCGCTGGACAACCCTGTGGGGAAAGAAAAAATTGTCCATGCAGGCGATGCTTGTTTTCGCTGAGATGAATGGACATGGAAAGGCCCTAACCGCCGGCCTTTTCATCGAAAAAACAAAATAAACTGGACAAAAAATAGGCAGGACCTTAGAAATCCGACCTATTTTGTCAACGGTCTGAAATCACCTATAAAAGGTGCTTTTTACGATTGTTCGCCAGCTTCTCCCTGCTGCTTCATATAAGTTTGGCAAACATATGTCATGGGACAAAATCGCAAGATGCCGGAAGCGGCCTTCATCGCCCCCATAAACATGCAGAAAAGCGTCATTCTGCACCACGGTTTTCTCGTAAACTTTGCCGCTGCCGCCGACAGGATCGTCAGTCCGCAGGCAATGCGAAAAACGGCGTCAAACAGTCCGATGTTTTGCTTCATGCTTCATTCCTCCTATTTAAATAATTAAATAAAGTGTTTTTTCGAAAAATTGTAACGGATTGGTAATGCGTGACGATAGTAAATGTGTTAACATAGGATCATTACATGTAAAGGAGAGTATGTGAATGTCCGAACGCACCTTAATTTGGAAAAATAAACACATCAGATCGCAAGTTGATGTTGTAAGTTCAAGGCTGCAGCCAACGCTCCTTTTACGAAATGCCTCTGTACTGAACCCGTATGTAAAGCAATGGATTCTGGCAAACGTATGGATTCATCATGACAGAATCGTTTACGTCGGCCGTGACTTGCCGAAGACGGCTGTTAAAACTACAATAGATTGTGAAGGAAAATACATTGTACCCGGGTATATTGAGCCGCATGTCCATCCTTTTCAAATTTATAATCCCCAAACTTTGGCTGAATATGTGTCACAGTTTGGAACGACGACATTCGTAAATGACAACTTGTTTCTGCTTTTGCATTGCGGAAAAAAGAAAGCGTTTTCTATATTGGAAGAACTGAAAAAACAGCCTGTCCACTACTATTGGTGGTCAAGGTATGACTTGCAGACTGAAGTGTTGAATGAAGATCAAATTTTATCGATCGATTACCGAAAACGTTGGGGAGAACACCCGGACGTCATCCAGGGAGGAGAAATGACAGGCTGGCCGCGCCTCTTGGACGGCGATGATCTGCTCCTTCATTGCATGCAGTGCACGAAAAGAAGGAGAAAGCGGATCGAGGGTCATTTTCCGGGAGCATCGGAAAAAACGCTCACGAAGATGAAGCTTTTCGGCGCTGATGCAGATCATGAATCCATGACTGGAAAGGAAGTGCTGAAGCGGCTTGAACTTGGATACCACGTCGGCTTGAGGCAGTCTTCCATCCGTCCTGATTTGCGAAAGATTTTGCGCGAGCTGCACGAAGACGGCTTTCACCATTATGACCATATGTTTTATACAACGGACGGTGCAACGCCGAACTTTTATAAAGAAGGCATGACAAACAAGCTGATTGAAATTGCCATCGAAGAGGGCGTGCCGCTGATCGATGCCTATAATATGGCTTCGTTTAATATTGCTAAGTATTATCATATGGAGGATATCCTCGGTGTGGTGGCACCGGGCAGATACGCAACGCTCAACATTTTGAATAGCCCTGATGAACCGAATCCGGAGACAGTTTTGGCAAAAGGGCGGCTGATCAAATCAGGCGGCGTAAATATGAATGCGTTTTCAGTTCCGGATTGGCAAAAAGGGGGTCTTGTCCCTCTGAACCTTTCATATGATCTAACGATGGATGACTTGCAGTTTTCCATGCCGCTAGGCTTAAAAATGAGGAATTCCGTGATTATGGAGCCTTATACGATTGAGATTGACAATTCTGTCAACCAGCTTTCTTTTGACCATGATGAAAGCTATCTCTCGCTGTTCGACAAATATGGAAAATGGCGTGTCAATACGATGCTGAAAGGCTTTGCAACCCGCGTCCAAGGGTTCGTCAGCTCCTATTCGACAACGGGAGATATTATCGCGGTCGGCAAAAACAAGGAAGACATGCTTTTGGCCTTCAAGCGGATGAAAGAAATCGGGGGAGGTATCGTATTAGCGGAAAACGGAAAAATCCTGCACGAAATTCCTCTTCATTTAAGCGGCGGCGCATCAAATGAGATGTATGAAAAGGTGCTTGAAAGGGAAAAGACGTTAAAAGAGCTTTTGTTTGAAAGAGGCTATACGTTTGACGACCCGATCTACACCCTGCTCTTTTTGCAAAGCACTCATCTGCCTTATATCAGGGTGACGCCGAAAGGGATCTTTGATGTGATGAAAAAAACTGTACTCTTTCCATCGATAATGCGTTAAAATATAAAAGAGCGGGAGCTAATCTATGGTGAATCGATATGTAAGAGTACTGCTTTGTTTTGCTTCTCTTTTACTGCTTGCATCGTGCCAGTCGCAGGAACAGCAGGAAAAGGAAAAGAACATTCATCCGCTGACAGGATTGAAGGCGGACGGAGATATTCGGCAGCGGCCCATTGCCGTTGTGGTGAACAATCATTCAAAAGCACGGCCGCAGTCGGGATTAAGCAAGGCTGACATTGTCATTGAAGCTCTCAGTGAAGGACCGATCACACGATTGTTGGCGATCTATCAAAGCGACATGCCTGAAGCGATTGGCCCAGTCCGCAGCGCCCGGGAGTATTTCATTGATTTGGCTCTCGGTTTTGACAGCCTCTTGGTGCATCACGGCTGGAGTCCGGGTGCAAAAAGCCGCCTGTTGAACGGCGACGCCGATCATATCAATGGGATGGATTACGACGGCAGCCTGTTTTGGAGGGCCGATTTTCGGGAAGCGCCGCATAATTCGTACACGTCATATAAAAATGTAAAGCAAGCAGCAGATGACAAAGGATATGCCATCGAAACCCGCACAGAACCGCTCACTTTTAAAGCAAGCCCTGACAAACCTTCGGATGCGCTTTATTCTATACGGTTAGATTACGGAACAAAATCCGTTACAAACCGTGTCGAATATGGTTATGATAAAAAGGTTGAAGGCTATGTGAGAAAGTCAGACGGTATTTTGACAACAGACCTTGAAACAGAAGAACCGGTTGTTCTTCAAAACATTCTAATAGCGGAAGCCGAACATCATATGAAAGATGCGTACGGGAGAAGGGATATTGACCTTCGTTCAGGCGGAAAAGGACTCCTTTTGCAAAACGGGGAAGTCCATCGGATCAGCTGGAAGAACGAAAACGGCCGGATCATACCGAAGACGGACGGCAAGACCGTTCCGTTTGTGCCGGGAAAAACGTGGATCAATATCGTTCCCGATCTCAGCAAGGTTTCTATTAGCAAAGGAGAAGGTGTGTAAAGATGCAGATCGATAAATTGCGCGGGAGAGAGCTGGACCAGCTTTTTCAATCCATACTATCACTAAAAGATCTCGAAGAATGCTATCGTTTTTTCGATGATTTATGCACAATAAATGAAATTCAGTCATTGGCTCAGCGGCTCGAAGTAGCCAGAATGCTGCGCGACGGTAACACGTATCACAAAATTGAGACGGAAACCGGAGCGAGCACCGCGACCATTTCCAGGGTGAAACGCTGCCTGAACTACGGAAATGACGCTTATATCATGGCGCTGGACCGCGTCAAAGCAAATCAATCTGAATCATCTTCATGATGTCATGAAACCGCCTGGCTCAGGGCACTGAGCACCGGCGGTTTTTTTGTGCTTTCTGCACGTTTATCGTTTATTCGTTATCCGTTTTTCGAAAGGGGCTGAATTTGTTATAATATTTAAATGGTAAGAACGAATGGAGGAGCTTTTTTCATGTACGATATTACCGAGTGGAAGCATGTCTTTAAACTCGATCCGAATAAAGATATTACGGATGATCAGCTTGAACAGCTGTGCGAATCTGGAACAGACGCGGTTTTGATCGGCGGAAGCGATCATGTCACAGAAGATGATGTCCTTCGGCTGATGGCAAAAGTGCGCCGCTTTTTAGTGCCGTGCGTCCTGGAAGTGTCGACGATTGACGCGATCGTCCCGGGATTTGATCTCTATTTTATTCCGACTGTGCTCAACAGCAGAGATACCGACTGGATTGCCGGCTTACATAAAAAGGCGATGAAAGAATACGGCGAGCTGATGTCACCTGATGAGATTGTTGTTGAAGGGTACTGTATTTTGAATCAGGACTGCAAGGCTGCCGCTTTAACAAACGCAGATACCGAGCTTGACATTGAGGATATTAAAGCATACGCCCGCGTGGCAGAACATCTTTTCCGCCTTCCGGTCTTTTATCTTGAATACAGCGGCATGCTGGGGGATTCGGAGACCGTTAAGGAAACAAAAGCGGTGCTTCAGGAAACGACGCTGTTTTACGGCGGCGGCATCAAAGATGCGGAGACGGCGGTAAAAATGGCTGAGCACGCCGATGTGATCGTCGTCGGAAACGCGATTTATGAGAATTTCGAAGATGCGCTGCAAACGGTAAAGGCCGTAAAAGGATGAGCACAACGAACCGGATTGGTTTATAATAGAACATATGTTTGAATAGGCGGTGAACGGAATTGAATTACATTAGCGACCAATTATTAAGCGGATTAAACAAGATGCAGCAGGAAGCGGTCAAAACGACGGACGGTCCGCTTTTGATCATGGCCGGAGCAGGAAGCGGAAAGACGCGGGTATTGACGCACCGCATTGCGTATTTAATGGCGGAGAAGCGCGTTGCCCCGTGGAACATTTTGGCAATTACATTTACGAACAAAGCGGCCAGAGAAATGAAAGAACGTGTGGAACGCATTCTCGGACCGGGAGCGGACGACATCTGGATTTCGACGTTCCACAGCATGTGTGTGAGAATTTTGCGGAGAGACATCGACAGAATCGGCATCAACCGGAATTTCTCGATTCTTGATACGTCAGATCAGCTTTCCGTCATTAAAGGAATCTTAAAGGAAAGAAACATCGATCCGAAAAAATTCGATCCCAGAAGCATACTCGGATCGATCAGCAGTGCGAAAAACGAATTGATCGACCCGGAAGAGTACGAGAAAACAGCCGGCGGTTTTTTTGAACAAGTCGTCAGCGATGTCTACAAAGATTATCAGAAAAAACTGCGGAAAAACCAGTCGCTCGATTTTGACGATCTGATCATGACGACGATCATCCTGTTTGACCGGGTGCCGGAAGTGCTCGAATACTACCAGCGGAAATTCCAATACATTCATGTCGATGAGTATCAGGATACGAACAGGGCGCAGTATTTGCTCGTCAAAAAAATGGCGCAGCGCTTCGAAAACATCTGCGTCGTCGGGGACTCCGACCAGTCGATCTACAGATGGCGCGGCGCGGACATTGCCAACATTCTGTCGTTTGAAAAAGACTATCCGAATGCAAGCGTCATTCTACTCGAACAAAACTACAGGTCGACAAAGCGGATATTGAATGCGGCCAATGAAGTGATTCAGAACAACTCCAACAGAAAGCCGAAAAACCTCTGGACCGAAAATGACGAAGGAGCGAAAATCTCCTACTTCAGAGGCGACAACGAATTTGGCGAAGGCCAATTTGTCGCGGGCAAAATCAGGGAGCTCGTCGGCTCGGGAAAACGATCTTTCTCTGATATCGCGATTTTGTACCGGACGAACGCTCAATCGCGTGTCATCGAGGAAACGCTGATGAAAGCGAACATCAACTACAACATTGTCGGCGGCACGAAGTTCTATGACAGGAAAGAGATCAAAGACATCCTTGCGTATTTGCGCCTCGTCGCAAATCCTGACGACGATATCAGCTTTGCGCGGATCGTAAACGTGCCGAAGCGCGGCGTCGGTGCGACTTCAGTCGATAAAATTGCGGCTTATGCCGATATGAACGGAATGTCTTTATTTGAAGCGCTCGGACAGGTTGACTTTATCGGCCTCAGCGCAAGAGCGGCGAACGCGCTTGACGAGTTCAGACAGACGATCGAAAACCTGACGAACATGCAGGAATACTTATCTGTCACAGAGCTTACGGAAGAAATTCTTGAAAAAACCGAATACCGCGAAATGCTAAAAGCGGAAAAATCCCTGGAAGCGCAGAGCCGTCTTGAAAATATCGACGAGTTTCTCTCCGTAACGAAAAACTTTGAACAGCAAAGCGAAGATAAATCGCTCGTCGCCTTTTTGACGGATTTGGCCCTTATCGCCGATATCGATCAGCTTGATCAGAAGGAAGAAGAGACCGGAAATCAAGACGCGGTCATCTTGATGACGCTTCATGCCGCAAAAGGACTGGAATTCCCGATCGTGTTCCTGATGGGGCTTGAAGAAGGGGTATTCCCGCACAGCCGCTCCCTAATGGAGGAAGCGGAGATGGAAGAGGAGCGGAGACTCGCATACGTCGGCATCACGAGGGCTGAGGAAGAGCTTTATTTAACTAACGCGCGGATGCGGACATTGTTCGGGAGAACGAATATGAACCCGGAATCAAGGTTCATTGCGGAAATACCGGAAGAATTATTGGACAATCTAAACGAGAAGAAAAAAGATCTGAAAACGCCGTTTGGAAGAAAGCCGGAGCGGAGAGGCCCGGTTACCCGGCCGGCTGCATCGTACAGCAAAACCGGCGGCGACGGTGTCAATTGGGCAGTCGGCGACAAAGCCTCCCATAAAAAGTGGGGCGTCGGAACCGTTGTCAGCGTCAAAGGATCCGGCGAATCGACTGAGCTTGACATCGCCTTCCCGAGCCCGACCGGAGTGAAGCGTCTTCTCGCGGCCTTTGCGCCTATTGAAAAGCAATAAATGGCAAAAGACCTGAAATGAAAGGACGAAACCAATGGAAAAAGAAGCAGCTAAACGCCGTGTGGAACAACTGCATGCATTGATTAACAAATACAACTACGAATATCACACCCTTGACGACCCAAGCGTGCCTGATTCCGAATATGACAAGCTGATGAAGGAACTTATTGCTCTTGAAGAAGAGCACCCCGACCTGAAAACGCCGGACTCTCCTTCTCAGCGCGTCGGCGGAGCCGTTTTGGACGCCTTTCAAAAAGTGCAGCATAAAACGCCGATGCTGAGCCTCGGCAACGCGTTTAATGAAGAAGATCTGCGCGACTTTGACCGCCGCGTCCGCCAGGCGGTCGGAGATGTTGAGTACAACGTCGAATTTAAAATAGACGGTCTTGCTGTTTCACTGCGCTATGAAAACGGCGTATTTGTCAGAGGTGCGACAAGAGGCGACGGAACAACGGGCGAGGATATTACAGAAAATTTGAAGACCATCAGAAACATTCCCCTCCGAATGAAGCGCGATCTTTCAATTGAAGTGCGCGGCGAGGCTTTTATGCCGAAGCGCTCCTTTGAATTGCTGAACAAAGCGCGGCTCGAACGGGATGAAGAGCCGTTCGCCAACCCGCGGAACGCTGCTGCCGGCTCATTAAGGCAGCTCGATCCGAAAATCGCCGCGAAACGAAATCTCGACATCTTCGTCTACAGTATAGCGGAGCTTGACGAAATGGGCGTTGAAACGCAAAGCCAGGGACTTGATTTCCTCGACGAACTCGGCTTTAAAACCAATCATGAAAGAAAAAAATGCAGCACGATCGAAGAAGTCATTGAGATCGTCGAAGAGCTCAAGACAAAACGCGCCGACCTCCCGTATGAAATCGACGGGATTGTCATTAAAGTCAACTCCCTTGATCAGCAGGAAGAACTCGGCTTTACGGCAAAAAGCCCGCGCTGGGCAATCGCCTACAAGTTTCCTGCCGAAGAGGTTGTCACAACGCTTTTGGACATTGAATTAAGCGTCGGCCGGACGGGTGCAGTAACCCCGACTGCGATTCTCGAACCTGTAAAAGTGGCGGGAACGACCGTCCAAAGAGCTTCTCTCCACAACGAAGATTTGATTAAAGAGAAGGATATCAGACTGCTGGACAAAGTCGTCATTAAAAAAGCAGGAGACATCATTCCCGAGGTTGTCAACGTGCTCGTCGAACAGAGGACGGGAGAAGAGAAAGAATTCAACATGCCGAAGGAATGCCCGGAATGCGGAAGCGAGCTTGTCAGAATTGAAGGAGAAGTCGCGCTTCGCTGCATCAATCCGGAGTGCCCGGCTCAGATCAGGGAAGGCCTGATCCATTTCGTTTCCCGGAACGCGATGAATATAGACGGTCTTGGCGAGCGCGTCATCACCCAGCTGTTCCGCGAAGACCTCGTCCACAATGTCGCCGATCTGTATAAGCTGACGCGCGAGCAGCTGATCAATCTCGAGCGGATGGGGGAAAAATCGACCGACAACTTATTGAAGTCGATTGAAAAATCGAAGGAGAATTCATTGGAACGGCTTCTCTTCGGACTCGGCATCCGCTTCATCGGCGCCAAAGCGGCCAAGACACTGGCGATGCATTTTGAAACGCTTGACAGGCTCAAAAAAGCGACAAAAGAAGAATTGGTCGAAGTCGATGAAATCGGCGAGAAGATGGCGGACGCCCTCGTCACTTATTTTGAAAAAGAAGAGATTTTAAAGCTGTTGGACGAGCTTGAAGAACTCGGGGTGAACACCGAGTATAAGGGCCCGAAAAAAGCGGCCGCTGAAGCGAGCGATTCGTATTTTGCGGGGAAAACGATCGTCCTGACCGGGAAGCTCAACGAAATGTCGCGGAACGACGCGAAAGCGGAAATCGAAGCGCTCGGCGGAAAAATCACAGGCAGTGTAAGCAAAAAAACCGATCTCGTCATTGCCGGCGAAGCGGCAGGCAGCAAACTGGCGAAAGCTGAAGAGCTGAACATCGAAGTATGGGATGAAGCAAGACTGATCAGTGAGCTAAAGAAATAAGAGGAGTGTTTTCTATTGAAAAAGATATTATGTTTGGCGGCTGCTGCGGGTATGCTCATGCTCTCGGCCTGTGCGCCGAATTTTGGGGGAGAAGAAGAGCAGGAGATGGTGCAGAAAACGGATAAGTCGAAAGAAAAAGCCATCATTCCGAAATACAACATCTCCGATTCTTATTATAAAATGGTTCTTCCTTTCAAGGCGGGGAAAGCCCGCGGCTTGACGACCGAACGCCTGAATACGCGGCTGGATATCGATGAATTTGAGACAGGCATGATGCGCCTTGCGCAAGATTCATTTTCTACTGACGATTACCTTTTTCAAGAAGGACAATATCTGGATGAGGATACAGTTACGAGCTGGCTCGCCCGCAAAAAAACGGGAGACGACCTGAAAAAAGCGGAGAAAGACGATAAAAACTTCAAAAACCTCGGACTGAACCCCGCCCTTTCCGGGAGCGGGTCAACAGAGAAGCAAAACGAAGAAAGCCCGGTATACCTCGCCCATATGCTTGAGCATGACTACCTCGTCCGCAAAGACAAGGATACGATTGAGCTCGGCGGCGTCGTGATCGGCCTTGCGCTGAACTCTGTCTACTACTACCGCGAAAATGTCGGCGACCCGCAAAAAGAAGTGACCATCAGCGACAAAAAGCTGAGGCAGGAAGGCGAAAAAATCGCCGAGGAAGTGGCGAAACGGATCAGAAACATGGATGATTTGAAAAACATTCCGCTGACCATCATGCTCTACAAGCAGGCGCCTAAGTCATCGATCGTCCCTGGAAACTTTATCGCCAAAACCGATGTGAAATCAGGGACAAGCGAGCTCGGCGGCTGGGATAAAATCAATGAAGAGTACACGTTCTTCCCTTCAACAGAAGGTTCAGAGAAACATCCGGATGACGCGGAGCTCTTCAAACGCTTTAAAAACAAAGTCGACACGTATTTTCCAAACTACACAGGGGTTGTCGGCACGGCTCTCTATAAAGACGACCAAATGCAGGACATGAAAATCAACATCCCGATGCAGTTTTACGGCAAAAGCGAAGTCATCGCCTTTACCCAGTTCTTGACCGGTGAAGTGATGGATTACTACGGCAAAAGCGGACTGAACGTTGAGATCAACATTAATTCGTCAGCCGGGCAGGAAGCCGTTATCCTGAAAAAGCCGGGAGACAAGGAACCGACCGTCCATATTTATGATTCATAAAAAAGAAGCAGCCTTCTAGGCTGCTTCTTTTTGTCACGCGGAAACAGGAATAAGGAGACCTATCATTCATTCACGGTGCGCCAACAAAATATTTTTTTATAGTATTCTGAATAAAATACTATTGCAAAATTAGGATACAACTCTTATAATTGATTATACAGAATATAGTATATTGTTTTGAGGAAGATGAATTATGTGGGAAAAATTTTACTCTAAAAATGGTTTGGCTGCTAAAAATATTGCTAAAGAATTGATGAATATCAAAGCAGGTGAAAAAATTCCCCGCATCTCAGACTACTGTCATAAGTTATCCATCGGCAGGGGGACTGTCCAAAGTGCGCTGAATTTATTGGTTGATATGAAAGCGATTTATTTGGAGGCTAGAGGCCATTTAGGAACGTTTTTGGTAAGTAAGGATAACAATTTATTACTTGAGATTGCAGGTATTGCACCATTAATCGGCTCAATGCCACTTCCGTATTCAAGGAAATATGAAGGGCTGGCAACAGGGATTGTGGAAGGGTTTGAATCAACCGGAAAAACAGTTAACTTGATCTATATGCGTGGCGGAGTGAATCGAATCGAAGCAGTCCGAACAAAAAGAAGTGATTTTGCAATTGTTTCTAAGATGACGGCAGATCATATCATAGCAGAATATCCAAATTTGAAAATTTTTAAGAAATTCGGGGAAAGCAGTTATGTATCTTCCCATAAAATCTTCTTAGCTCATCCAAATGAGGAAATAGGTAAGGATGTTGTAAGAGTAGGTGTTGATTTGGAGTCCCTGGATCAGAAACAATTAACATTGGCTGAATTTGAAAATGAAAATGCTGAGTTTGTCAATGTGAATTATATGCAGCTTTTCGATATGCTTCTTGCAAAACAAATTGATGCAGCAGTTTGGAATGCCGATGACAAAAGAATGATTCAAACGTTTAAAGCAATCGATTTTTTTTCACCGAAAGCCAAGAAAATTTCCAAGGATACAACTGAAGCCGTTATTGTTATTGAAGGAGACAGAGAAAAAGAAATAGCAGAAAAGTGGCATTTGGTTAATGAGAAACAAATATTAGACACTCAAAAAAGTGTAGAAAAAGGAGAGAAAATACCGCGCTACTAAAATGCCGGCCCATCCGACTTGTCATTCAATACATGAGGCGATGGGTCAGCATTTGAAATTTAAAATACTAAATACAGTATATTGGAGGGACTGTCGTGAACCAAATACAGCTGGAAGAAAAGTTGTCTATTTTACTAACGAGTCGAGTGATTACAAAAAATGCTTTCAACACAACTTTGAACACATTTGTTTTCTTATCAAAAAAGCTGAAAAAGGAGGTGATCAAAGACTCTGAAATGTTTTGGACGCACATGGCGATGGCTTTAACTAGAATTGAGAGGGGAGAAAGCGAAGAAAGTCCTGCAATTGCCATCATCAATGAAGTGTACGAAACACCATATAAAAATGCTATAGAAGAAGTGATAGATTTTATACATTCACTGGCAGGTTTAGAACTTCCAGAAGGTGAGCGTGTCTATTTTTATCTTCATCTTCATAAAGTCATAGAATCTAATGAATAGGAGGGTTTTATTATGGTGAGAATCGTAATAGGCGGACAGTTGAAAAAACAAGCGATTGAAAAACTTGTTAAAGAAATTGGGGGAAGCAATGTAGAAGTTTTGGTTAAAGGTGATTTAGACGCTGTTATGGCTGTGAAAAACAATAAGGTAGATTATTATATTGGCGCCTGTGAAACAGGATCCGGTGGTGCGCTTGCAATGGCAATTGCATTATTAGGCAAAGATAAATGCGTCACCTTGGCTTCGCCAAGTACCATAAAAAACAAGGAAGAGATCGAGAAGGAAGTAGAAAGCGGCAAAATTGCCTTTGGTTTTACAGCTTCGTCTTCACAAAATATATTAAACATTTTAATTCCTTATTTATTAAAATAAATGAACTTTTTTCTTTATATTTTGTTACACCGGCTTCAACTGTATACATTTTTTTCAGTTAAAGAAAGCGCTTTCCTGGATGATTTAAGAAGCACGGATGACATGATGTACAGAAGATGAGAAAAATCATAGAGGTGAATAATGAATGGACCTTTCTTTAATTCAATGTCTTGTCATAGCGGCTGTTGGTGCATTAGGTTCTATACTAGTAAATCGCGGAGTAGCAGTGTTTAATGATGGTTTGCGACCGATTATGCCTGAATACCTTGAGGGGAGAATGACAAGAGGGGAGCTTGCTGCAACAAGTTTTGCATTAAGTTTTGGCTTAATCATAGGGTTTGGTATTCCGCTTTCAATAGGAGCAACAATCATTATTGGACACAGCATTTTATTGGCGTGTGACATTATTGGCATTTGGACTCCGGAAAACAAAATAGGCATGGTAACTGCAGGGGTTATTGGAGCCGTTTATAGTATTGGAATCGTTTTAGGACTGCAATTTGTAGTAGATTTATTTGGCATGTTTCCCGTAAATTTTATAGATTCTTTAAGTCTTATTGGTCAGCCTATTATTATTGCATTTACAGTATTTCCAGCTGTAGCGGTTGGATATCAGCACGGTTTAAAAAAAGCCGCCGTCACTGCAATCGTCACTTTGGCTTCTTATCTCTTATTCGAGAAGTTTGGAACATTTCAAGCGGCAGGATATAAAATTTCGCTCAGTCCTGAAGGAATGGCTTTATTAGCAGGAATGTTAATGATGATTTATTATGCAGCGAGAATTAGAGGCGGAGATGAATCTACTAATGCAAATTTAGTGAATATATTTAATGAGCGTGTAAATCGAATTAAAAAAAACCGCTGGTTATTAGCTCTTATGGGAGGACTTGTTTCTTTAACATCATCCATGCTGATTTTAGCAGTGGATGCAATGCCTCAAGCATTGATTAATAAAGAGCTTTACACAGAGGCGGCAATCGCTACATTTGCACGTGGAATTGGCTTCATCCCTTTAGTTTTTTCAACTGCGATCGTAACAGGAGTTTATGGTTTAGCTGGTACCACTTTGGTATTTGCAATCGGTCTTATTTTCAGGGATATACCGATTTTAGCATTTCTGTTGGGCTTTTTAGTCATGTATTTAGAGGTCGTATCATTATCCGCAGTATCAAAAAGTATGGACAAACTGCCTGGTGTAAGGGAGATGGGGGAGCATATTCGCACTTCGCTGTCAGATGTTCTAGGAATGGCTATATTAATTGGCAGTGCGATGGCAGGGGAAAAAATTGCTCCCGGTATTGGCTTCTTCTGGGTGATTGGATTTTATTTAATAAACCGAATTGCATCAAAACCACTTGTTGAATTGGCTGTCGGCCCTATTGCAGTTATATTGTTGGGGATTGTTGCCAATCTTCTCTATGCAGTCGGTTTATGGCAGGTTGGCTAAATCATCGAAAGAGGGGAAGTTTCCGAATGTTGAAAGACGGAATGACCTATATGCATGAACATACAACGATAGACCTTTCCGAAGTAAAAAACAATGAGGATTGTAAGTTGGATGTATTTTCTGAAACCGTTAGAGAATTTAAAAGTTTATACGAAAAGGGCGTACGCAATATTGTGGATGTCACGAATATTGGAATGGGGAGAAATATTACATACGTTCAAAAAGTAGCAGAAGAAACAGGCATTAATATTGTCTTTTCAACTGGTTTCTACCAAGATACTTTTTACCCGATCCATGTGTTTCGCGAACCAAAAGAAAAGTTGGCAGAAAGAATGGTAATGGAGATTGTTGAAGGAATTAGAGGAACAGATGCTAAAGCCGAGCTGATCGGTGAAATTGGAACAAGTTACAATAAATGGACGGAAACCGAACAAAAAGTATTTGAAGCGGTTGTTGTGGCGCATAAGAAAACAAAAAAACCAATATCAACCCATACTTCCATAGGAACATTAGGGCATGAACAAGTAGAATTTTTCAAAAAACATGAAGTTGATTTAAACCGAGTGGTGATAGGGCATGTTGATTTATCAGGAGATGCCGATTATATATTGAAAATGCTGAGAGAAGGTGTGTATGTAGAATTCGATACAATAGGTAAAGAAAATTATATGCCTGATCGTGTTCGGGCAGAAATGTTGAAAAAGATACAGGCTAAAGGGTATATAGACAAGGTTCTGCTGTCTATGGACATCACCAGAAAATCACATTTGGTATATAAAGGCGGGGTGGGCTATTCATATTTGATAGACACGTTTATCCCTCTCTTGCAAATCTATGGAATAACTGGTGAATCAATTGATAAGATGTTGATTAAAAATCCTCGCGCTTTTATGAAAGGGGAGAGTGAATGAGCATGGAAACTTATCCTCTATATAGTCTATCTATTGAAGAAGCCATGCATAGACAATTTAAGTTGGTGGATGTCATCACAAGACATTTTCGAGGAGAAGAATTGCTTTCACTTGGCGATTTAGGCGTTGTAAAAGGAATGAATAAACCGCGGTTCACAAAAAAAATAGAAGAGACACTAGCCGATTTCTTTGGCACAGAGAAAGCAATGTTAGTTCGTGGTGCAGGAACAGGGGCATTGAGATTTGGTTTTATGAGTTTTTTAAAGCCAGGTGACGAGATCCTTGTCCATGATGCACCTATATATCCAACAAGTAAAACAACGTTAGAGTCGATGGGGGTCTTGCCAATATACGCGGATTTTCACGATTCTGAACAAATAAAAAAAGCCATCCTCAAACACCCGAAGTTAAAAGGTGTATTGATTCAGCATACGAGGCAAAAAATAGATGACCATTACGATTTGGCTGAAACGATAAAAAAAATTCGTTCCATTCATTCTAGTCTAGTCATTATTACGGATGACAACTATGCTGCGATGAAAACGGAAAAGGTTGGAGCGCAAGTCAAAGCCGATTTGTCCACCTTTTCATTGTTCAAGCTACTAGGTCCGGAAGGTATTGGAGTCATTTTAGGCAAAAATGATTTAATACAAAGAGTAGAAAATTTAAACTATTCAGGCGGAAGCCAAGTTCAAGGTTATGAAGCTTTAGAAGCTTTAAGGGGCCTGGTATATGCGCCAGTTATGCTGGCAATTCAAGCAAGTGTCAATGATCAGTTAGTTCACTCGCTTAATAATGGAGCCATTAAAGGTGTTAAAAAGGCTTATTTGGCAAATGCACAATCAAAAGTCTTACTTGTAGAGTTTGTTAAACCAATTGCCGAAAAAGTGCTCCATCATGCTAATGAATTGGGAGCGGCACCCCATCCGGTAGGTGCTGAATCAAAATACGAATTTGCACCAATGTTTTATAGAGTGTCTGGCACTTTTTTATCTGCAGATCCATCACTGGCCAAAAAAATGATCCGCATTAATCCATTAAGAAGCGGTCCTGAGACCATTTTAAGAATTCTAAACATATCCGTTCACCGAGCAACAGAAAATCTTAGTGTAAATCCTTCAATAGGGGATGATATAAATGAATAAAAGAGTCATTATCATAATATTAGACAGCTTAGGTGTCGGTTATATGGAAGATGCAAGCGATTATCACCCTTTAGACGTTGGCGCTAATACTTTCTATCACATACTTGATACGGTGCCTTCTTTAAACATTCCAAATCTCGAAAAATTGGGTATAAACAAAATCTTGCACCATCCTAAATTGAAAAATGTAGACCATATTGCCAGCTATGGTGTTTTGAACCTGATGCATCAAGGAGCAGACAGTTTTGAAGGGCATAATGAAATCATGGGGACAAAGCCAAAAAAGACATATTTAGCTCCTTTTGCAGAACATATCAATCATGTTAAACTCGCTTTGGAAGATCAGGGTTATAAAGTTAACATACCAAATTCAGATTTGCCGTATCTATTAGTAAACGATTTAGTAGTCGTGGCCGATAATATCGAAACAGATTACGGGCAAATTTATAATGTAAGCGCTCCGCTGGATTATATTCCGTTTGATGAAGTGTTGAAAATAGGAAGATGCGTCCGTCATCATGTTAAAGTAAATCGTGTGATTGTTCTTGGAGGAGAAAATGTAACACCCGAACACTTGCAGAGGTCAGTTGAAAGAAGAGAAGACGGATTAGTAGGAGTGAATTCGCCTAAATCTAATGTATACAAGCAGGGGTATCAAGTCCGTCACTTAGGTTTTGGTATCTCTCCCGAGAAGCAGTTGCCAACATTGGCGAAAAATGGGGGAATGGAAGTTTCTCTTATCGGAAAAATGCAGGACATCATTTATTGTAAAGGTGCAAATAGGTTTCCGGGTGTAGATACGGAACAAGTTATGAAGGATATTATACAGGAGATGGACCGTGTCAAAAAAGGCGTGATTGCTGCCACAGTACAAGAAACCGATTTAGCCGGACATGCACAGAATCCTGTGCGTTATGCGAATCGGATTGAAATGGTAGATCAATATTTGCCGGAAATTCTCCGTAAAATGACAGATCAGGATCTGCTGATGATTAGTGCAGATCACGGGAATGACCCTACGATCGGCCATAACCAACACACACGGGAAAAAACGTATTTGCTGGCTTATCACAAAAAGTTATCCCCCGTAAATATCGGGGAAAGAAAAACGCTATCCGACATTGCTGCAACTTCTGCTGATTATCTAGGGCTTCGCAATACTGAAAACGGCAGTTCATTCCTTCATTTAATGCAAAAAGGAAAAGAGGAGACAGACTGATGTTTTTGGAATCTACATTAAAATATAATAAAAAATTAATAGAAGCTGCATTGGATTTTCATCAGCGGGGAATCATTTCACCTAATACTTATGTATTAGATTTGGACACTGTCAAGAAAAATACAAAAGTTTTAAGCGGAAAAGCCAGAAAACAGGATATTGAACTATTTTTTATGACAAAGCAATTTGGCCGTAATCCGTTGGTAGCACAAGCTATCGCCGAAAGCGGAATTGACAAAGCGGTTGCTGTAGACCCGTGGGAGGCAATCACACTCAGCCAAAATGGAATCAAGATTGGGCATGTCGGACATCTTGTTCAAATACCTATTCATATGATTCCGGCTATATTAAAGCTTCATCCTGACTATGTTACGGTTTTCAGTCTTGCAAATGCTCGAAACATTAGTAGAGCAGCTAAGGAAATGGGAAGAAAACAAAAAGTGTTTTTACGTATCGCAAACAAAGAGGATTATATATATAAAGGTCAAGAGGGAGGGTTCACTTTTGAACAAATCGTTAAGGATATCGAATCGATTGAACAGTTAGAAGGAATTGAAATTGCAGGTTTAACAAGCTTTCCTTGTATATTGATTAAAGACGGCCTTCCAACAGTTACTCCGAATGTAACATCCATGCAAACCGTAAAATCTTTTTTAATGGAAAGAGGGTATAAAAGGCTTGAGATGAATATGCCAAGTGCAACATCTTGTGGAACAATCAAATTGTTGAAGGAAAATGGTGCAACTCAAGGCGAACCCGGTCATGCTTTAATTGGAACGACGCCCATTCATGCAACGAAAAAACTCGCAGAAAGACCTGCAATGGTATATGTAACTGAAGTATCCCACATATCTAATCATCATGCTTATGTTTTCGGCGGTGGATTCTATCCGCGTTCACATATGAAAGCGGCGCTGGTTGGAACAAACAAAAATCATCTTAAGAAGGTTCAAGCTATTGAAATGACACCTGATCATATTGATTATTATGGCGCATTAAACACAGTTGAAGCAAAAGTCGGCGATACGGCAATATTTGCTTTTCGTACACAAGTCTTTGTCACGAATGCGCATATTGCAATCTTAAAAAACGTTTCTGAAGATCCTGAACTTATCGGTGTATTTGATTCTAAAGGAAATGTAATCGAGTAAATGATCGTTATCAGCGGAATATCGGAGTTCTTGAATAATGGATTGTCTTACTGAGGTGTAGCGAAGATGCCTTGTCTTTTTGAAGTGCAGTTTAATACAGTAGTCCGTCTTGGACATGTTATTTTGCGGAAAGGAGAACGACGTGAAAATTATTCATGTATCAGGTTATGAAGAAATGAGTGAAAAATCAGCTGATTTAATGACTGAGCTCATTAACAATTCAAAAAATCCTGTTATCGGTTTTGCAACAGGTTCGACACCGCTAGGTTTGTATAAATGCCTGATCAAAAAGTATCGGCAAAAGGAAATATCATTTAAGAATGTTACTGCTTTTAATTTAGACGAGTACGTTGGACTGGCTAAAGAAAATAAAAACAGCTACCATTATTATATGAATGAAATATTATTCAAACATCTGGATATTAGGCAAAGGAATATCAATATCCCAAATGGGATGGCGGAAGATTTGGAACAAGAATGCATCAGTTACGATAGACTTGTTTCCGAAAAAGCAATTGACATACAAATATTGGGGATGGGATTGAATGGTCATATCGGTTTTAATGAACCGGGGACAAGCTTTAAAAGCAGAACCCATATCGTTGATTTGGATAAATCAACCCGGCAGGCAAATTCTCGGTTCTTTCGTTCCTTGGACGAAGTACCGACAAAGGCATTGACCATGGGAATTGAAACAATAATGGAAAGTAAGCGGATCCTTCTGCTCGTGTCTGGAAATGAAAAATCTGAAGCATTGGCACGGCTGCTAAACAGCACCCGTGTCTCCCAAGAGTTCCCTGCTTCAATTTTAAGGAAACATAATGATGTGATTGTGATGGCAGATGATGCGGCCTTAAATAAAATTCAATAACAGACATCGGCTGATGACATTAAAAAAATTTCAAGAGATCTCCTAGCGATCAATCAGTAAAAAACGACTGAATATAGCAAATTTCCACCCTGCTGATAAGGAATTACATATACGCTTGTCCTCATATTATTTATTCGAACAGTTGAAAAGGGGAGAATAGAGGAAATTGAATAAATCCTCTAGGCGAGAGAAAGCTCCATCCTATAGAACCGACTGTCCATATTTATGATCCACAAAAAAAGCAGCCAAAGGGCTGCTTTTTTTAAAGCGTATCGCATTTTACGCCGACGACGCCGTCGATCGCTTTGATATCGTAATAGACATCGGTGACATACCGTTTCTTATGAACCATGATTTTCGTTTCCATGACCGGAAATTCATTATCGCGCATATCATCGATCCGGACGGAATGAATCCGGATTTTTTTCGCTTTCATTTCCTTGAGGATATCCGTCAGTTTATCCTTGTCATTCAGAGACATGCGGACGCGGATTTCTTTTTCCTGCAAGCGGTTCGGGCCGATTTTGCCGACGATCCACGGCAAAAACTCGACGCTGATTAAAATGAAAATGAGACTGACAAATGCTTCTTTATAAAAGCCCGCTCCGATGGCGACGCCGAGGCCGGCTGCTCCCCAGATCATCGCTGAAGTGGTCAGGCCGGAAATGACGTCGTTGCTTTTGCGTAAGATCACGCCCGCTCCGATGAAGCCGATCCCCGATATGATTTGTGCGGGAAGCCGCAAAGGGTCCATCATAATTCTGTTCGACTTTGGAAAATGGTATGCCGCATCAATGCTGATCATTGTCAGAACACAGGAACTGATCGCAATCACGATGCACGTTTTTAAGCCGAGCGGCTTGTTTTTCAGCTCCCTTTCGAGACCGATGACCATTCCGATTAATGTTGCGATGCCAAGCTTCAACAGTGTTTCTGTTTCAATATGCCAATCCATGCCCATGATCTCCTTTCCGACAATATCTTATATGATTGATATGATTTTCTCACAGACGCTATGGATCGACAACTGTTTTTGAAGGGGATGTCGCGGAACCATTCATCAGCAAGAAAGCCCAATACTCCTACCATTATATTGCCGGTGTGGCATCAAAAGAATTCCGTCTGAGCAAAAAAGCCGCCGGATATCGCCCGGCGGCTTTCATTGCCTGATCATTTAAGAATGTTCTTCCTCATGCGTCTGTTCCATTTCTTCAAACATATCTCTTGCTTCTTTTGCCGGCTTGTTCGTGATCATGCTGACAGCGTAAACGACAATCAAGCTCAGGAAGAAACCAGGGATCATTTCATAGATTCCCGTCTTCTCCTGCAGACCGGTCAGAATGCAAATCAGCACGGTCACGGCTCCTGTGATCATACCGGCCAATGCGCCCCACTGGTTCATCCGCTTCCAGTACAAGCTGAGAAGTATGGCGGGTCCGAATGCGGAACCAAACCCGGCCCACGCATAGCCGACCAAATCAAGGATCGTGTTGTTCGGTGTCAGAGACAGAAGGATCGCGATGACGGCGACAAGCAGAACGCTCAGACGTCCGACAAGAACGAGTTCCTTATCCGAAGCTTTGCGCCGGAAAAACGTCCGGTAAAAATCTTCCGTCATGGCGCTTGATGTGACAAGCAGCTGGGAAGACACCGTACTCATAATCGCCGCGAGCAAAGCGGAAAGCAAAAATCCGGTAATCAGCGGATGGAATAATACCTTTGAGAACACGATAAAAATCGTTTCCGGATCTTTAAGCGCTGTACCTGTTTCATGGACATACGCCACACCGATCAGTCCGACAAGCAGTGCGCCGATTACGGAGATGATCATCCAGCCCATTGCGATGCGGCGCGCAGGCTTCAGCTCTTTTACGGATGAAATCGCCATAAAGCGGACGATAATATGCGGCTGACCGAAATAGCCCAGTCCCCAGGCGAGAAATGAAATAATGCTAATGACGGTCGTTCCTTTGAAGAAATCGAGCAAGCTTGGATTGATTTCTTCGATCACATTGAAAGTCGGCGTAATTCCGCCTAATTGAGTAAAGGCAACGATCGGCACGAGCACTAAAGCGATAAACATAATCAAACCTTGCACAAAGTCAGTCAGACTGACGGCCAAAAACCCTCCGAACAGCGTATAAGCAATCACGACTGCTGCTGTTAAGAAAAGACCCATTTTATAATCGAGCCCGAACGCCGTTTCAAACAGTCTTCCTCCGGACACCATACCCGCCGACGTGTACAGTGTGAAAAACACCATAATGACGATGGCTGATGCCAGGCGCAAGATTCTCGTCGTATCATTAAACCGATTTTCGAAAAAATCCGGAATTGTAATCGCATCGTTTGCTACTTCTGTATATGTGCGCAGCCGGGGAGCGACAACCAAGTAGTTCACATAAGCTCCGATTGTTAAACCGACGGCAAGCCAGGCGCTCGAAAGTCCTGTCACATACATGGCTCCGGGCAGTCCCATCAGCATCCATCCGCTCATGTCCGACGCGCCGGCCGATAAAGCCGTAACAGCAGGCCCAAGACCTCTGCCGCCGAGCATGTAGTCATTCAAATTGGATGTCTTTCTGTAGGAATACCAGCCGATTAAGAGCATCGCGGCAAAATAAATCCCTAACGAAATAAATATTTCAACACTCACGTTTCATATCTCTCCTCTTTAAAAATAATGTGGCATCACCTCTTTAAAATTTTCGACAATACTGACTTGCGGTACGAAGAAAATTGCAGGGCCCCCTCTTTAAAAAATCAAGTATTGGAATTAAGGCGCTGCCGGTTAGATCGTACTTAGTTACCTAACCTATCAAACTATTCCCCATCAATCAACCGTGAAAAACATCCGATTTTATTGAAAAAGAGCGTGATGGTTCTGATAAGCATCATAATGAAAACGCTTACAAATATTATATAAAGTAAAAATATTCTGAATATTAGTACGTGCTATTTTACTGAATTTTTCATGTGCGATAAAATAAAAGCCGCCTAATGGGGCGAAGATCGTGGTTTTGTTGATTTAGAAGGCTAAAATTTGATATGATCAGTATTATGACTAAGCGAGAATAACCTTGGAGGTGTTTTTAGTATGTCGCGTATTTCTATAGAAGAAGTAAAGCATGTCGCCCATCTTGCCAGACTGGCGATTACGGACGAGGAAGCGGCGATGTTTACCGAACAGCTTGACAGCATTATTTCATTTGCAGAAGAGCTGAACGAAGTCGATACAGAGAATGTTAAACCAACAACGCACGTATTGCAAATGAAGAATATCATGAGGGAAGATGTCCCTGATAAAGGACTTCCGGTTGAGGACGTTGTCAAAAACGCGCCTGATCATAAAGACGGCTACATCCGCGTGCCGTCAATCTTGGACTGAATAAAGGAGGGAGCGAGAAAACATGTCACTGTTTGACCATAAAATATCTGAATTAAAACGTCTCATACATAATAAAGAGATCAGCATATCAGATTTAGTCGATGAATCTTACAAACGGATTCACGAAGTTGACGGAAAGGTACAAGCCTTTTTGCAGCTTGATGAAGAAAAAGCCCGCGCATACGCCAAAGAATTGGACGAAGCGCTTGATACCCGTGATGAGCACGGCCTTCTTTTCGGGATGCCGATCGGTATTAAGGACAATATCGTAACAAAGGATCTGCGGACAACGTGCGCAAGCAAAATTCTCGAGAACTTTGACCCGATCTATGATGCAACCGTTGTTGAGCGTCTTCACGAAGCTGAAGCGGTCACCATCGGAAAGCTGAACATGGATGAATTCGCGATGGGCTCTTCAACAGAAAACTCAGGCTTTAAAAAGACAAAAAACCCGTGGAATCTCGAAACTGTTCCGGGTGGATCAAGCGGAGGCTCTGCGGCTGCGGTTGCGGCCGGGGAAGTGCCGTTTTCACTTGGATCTGACACGGGCGGATCGATTCGCCAGCCGGCATCTTTCTGCGGCGTCGTCGGCTTAAAGCCTACATATGGACGCGTTTCAAGATACGGTCTTGTCGCATTTGCTTCTTCATTGGATCAAATCGGCCCGATCACAAGATCTGTCGAAGACAACGCCTACCTTCTTCAGGCGATTTCAGGCGTCGACAAAATGGATTCGACGAGCGCCAATGTGGACGTGCCCGACTATCTGTCAGCGTTAACAGGCGACATTAAAGGACTTAAAATCGCCGTGCCGAAAGAATACCTCGGCGAAGGAGTGGGAGAAGAAGCGAGAAATTCCGTGCTTGAAGCGCTGAAAGTGCTCGAAAGCCTTGGCGCGACATGGGAAGAAGTATCGCTTCCGCACAGCAAATACGCGCTGGCGACTTACTACCTGCTTTCTTCATCTGAAGCATCGGCAAACCTGGCGCGCTTCGACGGCATCCGCTACGGCTACCGCACGGACAATGCCGACAACCTGATCGACCTGTACAAACAAACGCGTTCCGAAGGATTCGGAAACGAAGTGAAACGCCGCATCATGCTCGGCACGTTCGCGCTCAGCTCAGGCTACTATGATGCGTACTATAAAAAAGCGCAAAAAGTCAGAACGCTGATCAAAAAGGACTTTGAAGACGTATTTGCAAACTATGACGTTATCATCGGACCGACAACGCCGACGCCGGCATTTAAAATCGGCGAAAAAACGAGCGATCCGCTGACCATGTACGCCAATGACATTCTGACGATTCCTGTCAACCTTGCGGGCGTACCGGGAATCAGCGTACCGTGCGGCTTGGCGAACGGCTTGCCGCTCGGCCTGCAAATCATCGGCAAACACTTTGACGAAAGCACAGTATACCGCGTCGCCCATGCATTCGAACAGGCGACAGACCACCATAAAGCAAAACCTGAACTGTAAGGGGTGAAAAAACATGAACTTTGAAACGGTAATCGGACTTGAAGTCCACGTGGAGCTCAAAACAAAATCGAAAATTTTCTCCAGTTCTCCAACGCCATTCGGCGCGGCGGCCAACACGCAGACAAGCGTTATCGACTTAGGCTATCCGGGTGTACTGCCTGTGTTGAACAAAGAAGCCGTTAATTTCGCGATGAAAGCCGCGATGGCGCTCAACTGCGAAATTGCGACAGAAACGAAATTCGACCGGAAAAACTATTTCTACCCCGACAACCCGAAAGCTTATCAAATTTCTCAATTTGATAAACCGATCGGCGAAAACGGCTGGATCGAAATCGAAGTCGGCGGAAAAACGAAGCGCATCGGCATCACCCGCCTTCATTTGGAAGAGGATGCGGGAAAACTGACGCATACAGGCGACGGCTACTCCCTTGTCGACTATAACCGCCAGGGAACACCGCTCGTTGAAATCGTCTCCGAGCCCGATATCAGAACGCCTGAAGAAGCTTACGCCTACCTTGAAAAACTGAAATCAATCATTCAGTATACAGGCGTTTCCGATTGTAAGATGGAAGAGGGCTCGCTCCGCTGCGACGCCAACATCTCCCTCCGTCCGATCGGACAAGAGGAGTTCGGCACAAAGACAGAGCTGAAAAACCTGAACTCATTTGCCTTTGTTCAAAAAGGCCTTGAGCACGAAGAAAAACGCCAGGCGCAAGTTCTTTTGTCAGGCGGTGTCATTCAGCAGGAGACGCGCCGCTATGATGAAGCGTCCAAAACGACGATTTTGATGAGGGTCAAAGAAGGATCTGACGACTACCGCTACTTCCCTGAGCCTGATCTTGTCGAGCTTTACATTGACGATGAGTGGAAACAGCGCGTGAAAGACAGCATTCCTGAGCTTCCGGACGAGCGCCGCAAGCGCTACATCGAAGAGCTTGGCCTGCCTGCCTATGACGCGAAAGTGCTCACTTTGACAAAAGAAATGTCCGACTTCTTCGAAGCAGCCGTCGAAAAAGGCGCAGACGCGAAGCTGGCGTCGAACTGGCTGATGGGTGAAGTGTCGGCTTACTTGAACGCTCAGCAACAAGAGCTTGCGGATGTTGCGCTCACGCCTGAAGGCCTTGCAGGATTGGTCAAGCTGATCGAAAAAGGCACGATTTCATCGAAAATCGCGAAAAAGGTCTTCAAAGAATTGATCGAAAAAGGCGGAGACGCAGAAAAAATCGTCAAAGAAAAAGGCCTTGTGCAAATTTCTGACGAAGCGACGCTCAGAAAGCTTGTCACAGAAGCGCTCGACAACAATCCGCAATCGATCGAAGACTTCAAAAACGGAAAAGACCGTGCGATCGGCTTCCTTGTCGGCCAAATCATGAAAGCCTCAAAAGGACAAGCGAACCCGCCGATGGTCAACAAGCTTCTTCTTGAAGAGATTAATAAACGATAAAAAAACAGACTTATGCTACTTAAATGGAGGTCCTCATATTGGGGACCTTTTTTTATTTGTGTAAAGATGTAAATAAATAAAATTAAAATTTATTTGAACTTTATTTAGAGATATATTATCATTAATTTAAGTTTTGTTTTTAAATTTATTGATAAGAGGGGCTGTCTATGGAAAGAAAAGATGTACCCGAGTGGATATTGGCTTTAGAAGAAGAGGATGTAGAATTTATTAAAAATTTTATGCTGAAATCTGGTTCGTTAAAAGAAATTGCAAAGAGTTATCAAGTATCTTATCCAACAGTTAGGGTTAGGTTGGATCGATTAATACAAAAAATTCAACTCATTGATGAATTGGAAAATGAGACTTTTGTTCATTTTATTAAACAGTTAGCTATCGATGATCAGATAAGTCTGGAAAATGCAAAGTTAATCATTGAGAAATATAAAAAAGAGCGGGGTGTTCATAAATGAATACTATATATATACTACTGATCGGATTTGCAATACTGGGAATTCAATATTTTTTATCGACCAGAAATCGTACTTTTTGGGGAGCTATACTGCCAACAGCTTATATCATTTTTCTCGTTGCATTATCCATTCATGAAGGAAAATCTTTCGCATCATTTTATCTTCCTCTTATTGGCGGACTGGCTTTATTGCTGGGGGAATGGATTAAAGGCAGAGAAGCTTTGAAAAAAAAGCAGGAAAGAGAAATGAGAGTTATGAAAGCCATGGATATTAAATAACAGGACCAGCCTCAAAAGGACAGAACAAGCTGCTTAAAAAACCTTGGAGAATAATTCTCCAAGGTTTTTTCGTTATTCCACGACAGGCGTCAAAGAACCGCCGTCCCAGATGTCTCCCTTATTCAGCGTCCATGGATGAAGATAGAGGGCGCCCGCTCCCTTATTCACAGCAGGGCTCCACCCATCGTTCCACGCCAGGAAGTACGTCGTATTCGGGTATTTCTCTTTGATTGCATGGATAAACCGCGCGTAATCCAGCCCGCCGTTTGTCGTCTGTGGCCCGACCTCTGTAAAGGCAAACGGCTTGTTCAGAGATGTGAGCTGATCGTAGCCATCAATGGCGTGCGGGTCATCAAAATAAGCGTCAAGCCCGACGATGTCAACATATGATGCGCCCGGATAAAAGTCTGTTTTATAGTCTCTGTTGGCATCAGGCGCATACACCCACAACAGATGATCCAAGCCTCTTGTCTTTGTCATATAGTCATAGATTTTCACATAGAGCCGTTTGTATAAGGAGATTCTCGCGCTGTCTTTTTGATTATATTGCGTCAGTCCCCACCAGAACCATTCGCCGTTCATTTCGTGAAGGGGTCTGAACAGAACGGGCACACCTTCATTTTCAAGCTCCTGAAGGCCATCGGCGATTTTGCTCAGCATCGCCTCAAGCCGTTTTCCTTCGGGTGTGGAAGAATCTAAAATTCTCTCATACTGGCTGTTCGAAATCTGAGTTTTATAATGACCCGAAGTAAACGCGGGGTTTGCGAGGTGCAGGCTGATTTGCGGTATGCCTCCGCTTTTCCAGTATGCGATCAAATCGCTGTTGCAGCTGTAGTCAATCGTATCGGCGATCTCCTCCGGCTCCAGCCATCCTCTTGCATAATCGCAGCCGTATATGGCTGGCAGCTGTCCTGTTGCCTGTTTGATCCGGTCGGCTTCAGCCAGCGAGAATGTGTCAAGGCTGTATCCTCCGAATGCCCCGGACATTACCCGATTTTCCGTCCGATTGGGCAGGTGGGCAAGCCAGTTCATCACCGCTTTCGTCGTCGGCTGGGCATTCGGGTTTACCGGAGAAACGGTGTGTGCGTAGCTCGGTTGCGAAACGGCAAAAGCAAGGAGCAGCGCGAAGATGGAGCAAACGATGCTTTTTTTCACTAAGGTAAAACCCCCTAAAAATCTAGATTGTCTTAAGCGATCTTATTATACATGCTGTTTCCAAAATATTCATGGTCAGATCGTCGTATTGTAAGGAAATAAAAAAACAGCCATCAGGCTGTTTTATGAATGAAGGAAACGGGTGATCATTCCATATAGATGCTGGACATTGTCCTGATGCTCCAAATTTGTCAGCATGCCCTGGAGCACGGGGACGCGGGGCGAATCTTTTCTCAGCTCTTCCTCGATCACATCCAGTGTAATGAGAATGTCTTCCGGCAGCGCCGGCTGACGTTTGGCATCTTCAAGCTCCCGCAAAATCGTATGTTTATCGGCCGTATTGCCGGCGTTCCGGTAATAGCTGTACGTCCGTCCGGCCAGGATCGGCTGCTCCCCGTTTTGAACCATGCCATCAATCATGTCATCGATTCTTCTCATAATAAAATCCGCAAGTTCGTAAAAATCGATATCCAGTTCATTAAAGATAAACAAATTTTGATAAGACTGCACGATGCCTTGAACGATCACGGACAAGTCTGACAGATAGGGCTTCACAATGTCCCCGTAGGCTGCTGACAGCGCGTTTTTATACGTCTCGTGGAATTTTTGGCTGACATTTTTAAAATATTCTTCGATCTTGCTGTTTTCCGGGATGCTGTGTTCGCTGATCATCACGAGAATAAAGTCGCGGTGCTCCTTGCTCTCACTGAATTGATAAGCAATCTGCTCCTTGAACGTTTCCTTCGGAGGAAAATTCTTTTGCTGAATGATCTTCATATTTTCCATCGTTCGATCGATATAATACTTAATGATTGCAAGCAAAAGCGCTTCTTTCGACTTGAAATGGAGGTAGAAAGCTCCTTTTGAGATATTGCATTCATTGGCGATGTCCTGAATCGTTGTGGAAGCAAACCCGTTTTTCGCGAACAGGTGCAGGCCTGCTTTAATGATTTTTTCTTCTTTTTCTGTCATGAATGTACCCCTTTAACACTTCTTTAAAATTGAATAAATTTTAACATATATAAGTTGACGCTGTTTACTTTTGAAGTTTATTATTGTATAGAATGACCAGTCAGTCAATCTGTATTCTGAAAATGATATACACAATGGAGGTCGTAATGAATTCTATCATTAATTTTGTACTAAAGAACAAGTTCGCTGTGTGGCTGATGACGATTATTGTTACGGTTGCCGGCATTTATGCGGGTTTAAATATGAAGCAGGAATCAATTCCTGATGTGAACATGCCTTATTTGACCGTCAGCACGACATACCCCGGAGCCACTCCGAGCCAGGTAGCTGATGAAGTCACAAAGCCTGTTGAACAAGCCGTGCAAAACCTGGACGGCGTCAGCGTTGTGACGTCCACTTCGTATGAAAACGCATCATCGGTGATGATTGAATACGATTATGAAAAGGATATGGACAAAGCGAAAACTGAAGCCGCTGAAGCATTGGCGAATCTCGATCTGCCGGACAATGCGAAAGAGCCGAGCATTTCGCGCTACAGCATGAATTCCTTCCCGATCCTCGCGCTCAGCGTGTCCAGTGATAAAGACGATCTTCAAAGCTTGACGAAAAAAGTGGAAGACAGCCTCCTGACGAAGCTTGAAGGCCTTGAAGGCGTAGCTTCCGTTCAGCTTTCCGGACAGCAGGTTGAAGAAGTCGAATTTTCATTTAAAAAAGACAAATTGAAGCAATATGGGCTTGACGAGGATACAGTCAAGCAAGTGATTCAAGGATCTGATGTGACGACTCCGCTTGGGTTGTACACATTCGGGAAAGAAGAAAAATCGGTCGTCGTGAGCGGCGATATCGAAACAATTAAAGACTTGAAAAATATGAGAATTCCAGCGGCGTCTGCCGGAGGCGCGAGCGCGCAAGCCGGAGCGCAAAGTGCGCAAGCGGCCCAGGGCGCGCAGGCTCAAGCCGGAGCACAGAGCGCCGGACAAGCTCAGCAAAGCGCGGGAATCCCGACGGTTAAGCTGTCTGACATCGCAACGATTAAAGATGTCAAAAAAGCCGAATCCATTTCACGAACCAATGGTAAAGACAGCATCGGCATCAGCGTCATTAAAGCAAACGACGCCAATACCGTCGAGGTAGCCGACAACGTAAAAGCTGAACTCGAACAATTCAAAAAAGACCACAAAGGCTTCAAATACAGCTCGACATACGATCAAGCCGAACCGATCACCGAGTCGGTCGAGACGATGCTGAGCAAAGCGATTTTCGGAGCGATCTTTGCGGTTGTGATCATTCTCTTATTCCTAAGGGATATTAAATCAACATTAATCTCGGTCATTTCGATTCCATTGTCATTGTTAATCGCACTGCTCGTCTTGAACCAGCTTGATATCACGCTCAATATCATGACGCTCGGCGCCATGACGGTCGCCATCGGACGGGTTGTCGACGACTCGATCGTCGTCATTGAAAACATTTACCGCCGCATGAGGCTGAAAGATGAGCCGCTGCGCGGAAAAGCGCTCGTGCGCGAAGCGACGAAGGAAATGTTCATGCCGATCATGTCATCAACGATCGTGACGATCGCGGTATTCCTGCCGCTCGCACTCGTCGGCGGTCAAATCGGCGAATTGTTCCTGCCGTTTGCCTTAACGATTGTATTCGCGCTTGCCGCATCCCTGCTGATCGCGATCACGCTCGTGCCGATGCTTGCGCACACCCTCTTCAAAAAGTCGTTGACAGGTGCGCCGGTGAAGGCGAAAGAACACAAGCCTGGGGTACTGGCCAACTTCTACAAAAAAGTGTTGAATTGGTCGCTCAGCCATAAATGGATCACTTCGATCATCGCGGTTCTGATGCTGGTCGGAAGCTTGTTCCTCGTGCCGCTAATCGGAGCGAGCTACTTGCCTGCTACAAAAGATAAAATGGTGCAAATCACATACACTCCTGAACCGGGAGAAACGAAAAAAGAAGCGGAAAAAGAAGCGCAAAAAGCTGAAAAAGTCCTATTGGACCGCAAACACGTCGATACGGTTCAATATACGTTAGGAGCGGGAAATCCGCTGATGGGCGGAAGCTCAAACGGCGCGTTGTTCTATATCAAATATGAGGAAGACACACCTGATTTTGATAAAGAAAAAGACAACGTCCTAAAAGACATTCAGAAGCAATCCAAACGCGGAGAATGGAAAACCCAGGATTTCAGCTCTTCAGGCAATAACAATCAGTTAACCTATTATGTGTACGGAGATTCAGAAAAAGAGATTAAAGGCACTGTAAAAGAGATCGAAAAGATTATGAAAGACCAAAAAGACCTGAAGAACGTAAACTCAGGCCTGTCCAGCACATATGACGAATTTACTTTTGTCGCTGACCAGGAGAAATTAAGCAAACTCGGGTTAACGGCATCACAGATTTCTCAGGCGCTCATGAAAGAAACATCGCAGGCGCCGCTTACAACCGTGAAAAAAGACGGAAAAGATCTTGATGTCACGATTAAAACAGAAGAAGAAACTTATAAGAGTGTCAAAGATTTAGAAAACAAGAAAATCACAACTCCGACCGGCCAGGAAGTAAAAATCGGCGATGTCGCGAAAGTGAAAGAAGGCACGACATCTGACACGATTTCAAAACGCGACGGCAAAATCTATGCCGATGTCACGGCGGAAGTCACATCTGACAACGTCACAGCCGTATCAGTCGACGTGCAGAAAAACATCGACAAGATCGAGCTGCCTGACAACGTCACAATCGATACCGGCGGCGTATCCGCTGATATCGAAGATTCCTTTACAAAACTCGGACTCGCGATGCTTGCGGCGGTCGCGATCGTCTACCTTGTGCTTGTGATTACATTCGGCGGAGCACTGGCGCCATTTGCGATCCTGTTCTCGCTGCCGTTTACGATTATCGGCGCCTTGGTGGGACTATACGTATCAGGAGAAACGATCAGCCTGAACGCAATGATCGGAATGCTGATGCTGATCGGTATCGTCGTTACAAACGCGATTGTCTTAATCGACCGCGTCATCCATAAGGAAGCGGAAGGGCTCTCAACGAGAGAAGCGCTCCTTGAAGCCGGCTCTACAAGGCTCCGTCCGATCCTGATGACGGCCATCGCCACAATCGGCGCCCTGATTCCATTGGCGCTCGGATTTGAAGGCGGCAGCCAGGTCATTTCAAAAGGACTCGGCGTCACCGTTATCGGCGGTTTGATCAGTTCGACGCTCCTTACCCTGCTGATCGTACCGATCGTATACGAAGTGCTGGCGAAATTCCGACGGAAAAAACCGGGTATGAAAGAAGAGTAAGTCGATAAAACATGAACCCCTTGGAATGCTCCTTTCCAAGGGGTTTTTTCTTTGATGAGACGATCGTCGGTGTTTAACAAATATATCCTGTGTTATGCTTTGTTTAAAAAAGGCAACAGAGGAGGCAGTGAATGGAACCGAAAGGAAAAAACGAACCAAGCCCCAAAGCCGTAAAGCGGCTTACCTGGATCATACCGATCGTGTTGATCGGAGTCATATTTCTCTTAAAAAATATAAGAAACCCTGTGACTGATGTTTTATTTTATATTGTATGTGCAAGTGTTATCGCCTTAGTCATTTTCAGCATCATGAAAGAGACAAAAAGCAGATGAAAGCATGTTATGAGCTTGTCGATAAAGGTTGAAATGATCTTCATCGACAAGCTTTTTTAATGCTGCTGATTTCGTTCTCCAGCCCCGCAAAGAAGCGGTTAATCATGCGGATTGATTACCGCCAGCAGCTGATGGTCTTCCCATTTTCCGTTGATCTTAACGTTTTTCCGGGCGATGCCTTCTTTGTGAAAGCCCGCCTTCTCCAGCACCCGGATCGAGGCAAGATTACGGGGCATGACGCCGGCTTCGATGCGATGGAGCTTGAGATCTTGAAAGGCGAACTCGACCATCAGCTTGACGGCTTCTGTCGTGTAGCCTTTGCCGTTGTGTTTCTGATCCAAAAAATAGCCGATGAAGGCGCTTTGCAAGGAGCCGCGCAGTACCTGGAAAAGGTTGATCGTTCCGATCAGCGTATCGTTTGCAGGATCAAAGATGCCAAAATAATAATCTACATCGTTCTGCATATTTTCATATAATCTTTGAAGCCTCTTCTGTTGTCCTTCGATTGTATAAAACTCTTCGTTCCGCTCCATTGAAAACTGTTCAAAAAACGGGCGGTTTGCGTTCTGCAATTCGAGGCAAGCCTCGGCGTCTTCAGCCGTAAGCGGCCTGATGTAAATGTTTGTCCCTTTTTTCATCGTGGAAAGTCTCCTTTTATAAAGATGGAATGCGGTCGGCTTTTTTCATCAACTCTTCAAAATACGCAAAAAATTGATCCCTGTCGACTTGATCGACGACTTTGACCATTCTGCCGTGAGGATGCTCTTCTGTCGTTCCTTGGCGCGGGCTTTCCGTATGGACAACCGCCTTAACGCTGCGCGAGCGTGTCATATCGACTGTGCCGAGCGTCAGCGTCGTCAGCACATCCCAAAGGTAGTATGTCGAATTCGTCTCGTTATGGACAAGCGGCGGACACATCGCATAGCACTGGCCGATAAAATCGATCCCGACATGCTTTCTGAGGCTCGCCCAATGGGAGCGGATATCATTTGTCAATGGCACTTGGTTCGTGCTTTCAAGCGCGACCATTTCGATCTGAATATCGCGTTCGAACACCGTCTTGACGCTGTAAGGGTCCCAAAAGGCGTTCCATTCCGCCGTCCCGTCGTGCTCAGGCTCTTCCACATTTCCTTTCTCAAGGAAAGTGCCGCCCATCCAGACAAGTTTGGCAATGTGCTTGATGATCGCCGGTTCTTCCTCAAGCGCCCTCGCCAAGTCTGTCAGCGGGCCGGTGAACAGCAGCGTCACCGGTTCGGGGCTCTGATTGACGCATTCAATGAGATGAAGGTGGGCGGGCAGGTCTGACACCGGGGTCCGGACTTCGCCTTTTTCATTTAAAAGCGGCAGGGCGTCGACATAAAAAGCGTGCATGCGCCACTCCTTCGGGAACGGATGCACCCCTCTCGAATCGGATGCCGCAGTCTCGACCTGGTACGAACCGAAGCGGTCAATGATTTTTCGGCTGGCACTGAGAGCCGGCTCCAAATAGCAATCCGCCGGTATGACAGATGCTCCGATCAATTTGACATCTTCCATCTGCAATAGCAGAAATAAAGAGACGAGATCATCGACGCCTCCGTCATGGTTAAAATAAACGGGCTTTTTCACAGCAACATCTCCTTTTTTCTTAATATTGATTATTTTACATCAACTAGATCCCGAAGTCTTTTTTACCATGAATTAGGGCATTTTATCTAAAATTAAACAAATAATAAAACCCATTTTGTTGCGATTTTTTCAACAACTAGTATAATTAAAGGTTGTTGGTAAAGAAATGATACGGATACTCTAATAGGATGATGAAAACCATGAAACGTGCACGAATCATATACAATCCGACTTCCGGACGCGAAATTTTCAAAAAAAACCTTGCCCAAGTTCTGCAGAAGTTCGAGCAGGCAGGCTATGAAACGTCTTGCCATGCGACAACAGGGGAAGGGGATGCCGTACAGGCCGCCAGAAACGCCGCTGAGCGGGAATTTGACTTGATTGTTGCGGCCGGAGGAGACGGCACATTAAATGAAGTCATCAACGGACTGGCGCCGTTGGAACACCGTCCCAAGCTCGGAGTCATTCCGGTCGGAACGACGAATGACTTTGCGAGAGCGCTCGGCATTCCGCGCGAGGATATTTTAAAGGCGGTAAACACAATACTAGAGGGAGAAGCCCGTCCGATTGACATCGGCCGCGTCAACGGCCAATATTTCATCAATATTGCCGGCGGCGGACGCCTCACCGAACTGACATATGACGTACCAAGCAAATTGAAGACGATGCTCGGCCACCTCGCCTATTATTTAAAAGGAATGGAAATGCTCCTTCCTTCGCTGAGGCCGACCGAGGTTGAAATCGAATACGACGGCAAGCTGTTTGAAGGAGAAGTGATGCTGTTTCTCGTCATGCTGACGAACTCCGTCGGCGGCTTTGAAAAGCTCGCCCCCGACTCAAGCTTGAACGACGGCATGTTTGACCTCGTCATTTTAAAACGGGCAAACCTCGCCGAATTCATCAGACTTGTCGGACTTGCCCTCCGCGGCGAACATATCAATGACGAGCATATCATCTACACGAAAGCGAACCGCGTCAAAGTGACGGTCAAAGACAAAATGCTCCTCAACCTTGACGGCGAATACGGCGGCGAACTGCCGGGCGAATTCGAGAACCTCTACCGCCATATCGATGTCATCATGTCAAAAGAAAAAGCGAGAAAATTGGATGAATGAACTTGGTCTAAAGAGCTGGCCAAGTTTTTCTTATAGTAGGTGAAAAAGATGAAACAAAAAGCCCCCGTTCAAAAAAATGAATATTACAATGTCGTATTTGAAGATTTAACACACGAAGGAGCCGGCGTCGCCAAAGTCGACGGCTTCCCGATTTTCGTGCCGAACGCGCTCCCTGAAGAAAAGGCGCAGATCAAAGTGACCCGGGTCAAAAAAGGCTTCGCCTTCGGCCGCCTCATCGACTTGAAAGAAGAAAGCCGCTTTCGCACGGACGCGCCGTGCCCGATCTACAAGCAGTGCGGCGGCTGCCAGCTTCAGCACATCAACTACGAAGGCCAGCTTTTATACAAGCAGAAGCAAGTCAAAGACGTGCTCGAGCGAATCGGCAAGCTCGATTTAAGCCGGATCACCGTCCACCCGACCCTCGGCATGGAAGACCCGTGGAACTACCGAAACAAAGCGCAGGTCCCTGTCGGCGAAAGAGAAGGCGGCCTGATCGCAGGCTTCTACCAGCAGCGCAGCCATGAGATCATCGACATGAACGAATGCCTGATCCAGCAGTCGGAAAACGACCGCGTCGTGCAAGCGATTAAAGAAATCTGCGGCAAATACGGCATCAAAGCGTACAACGAAGAACGCCACAAAGGCTGGCTCAGACACATTATGGTCAGATACGGCGCCGTCACAGGCGAAATGATGGTCGTCTTCATCACAAGGACAAACGACTTCCCGCACAAAGCGAAAATCGTCGAAGAGATCACCGCGGCATTCCCGCACGTCAAATCGATCGTCCAAAACATCAACCCGAAAAAAACAAACGTCATCTTCGGCGACGAAACAACTGTCATCTGGGGAGAAGAATACATTTACGACACAATCGGAGAGATCAAATTCGCCATCTCTGCGAGATCCTTTTACCAAGTCAACCCCGAGCAAACGAAAGTGCTCTACGACAAAGCGCTTGAGTACGCCGAGCTGAACGGCGAAGAAACCGTCATTGACGCGTACTGCGGCATCGGCACGATCTCGCTGTTTCTGGCGAAGCAGGCGAAAAAAGTATACGGCGTCGAAATTGTGCCGGAAGCGATTGAGGACGCGAAGCGGAATGCTGAGTTGAATGGTATTGAGAACGCTGAGTTTGAAGTTGGCGAAGCTGAGGTCGCGATTCCAAAGTGGTATAAGGAAGGCATTACGGCTGACACGCTAGTCGTTGACCCGCCGCGCAAAGGCTGCGACGAGGCTTTGCTGCAGACGATTATTGAAATGAAACCGAAGCGTGTAGTGTATGTATCGTGCAACCCGGGAACCTTGGCGCGCGATTTGCGGGTGCTGGAGGATGGCGGGTATGTGACGCTTGAGGTGCAGCCTGTTGATATGTTTCCGCATACTAGCCATGTGGAGTGTTGTTCACTACTTGTAAGAAAATATTAATATTTGCCGTGTGTTTAAAACCTCTCTAATATAGGGAGGTTTATTTTCTTTTTACTTAGTTTTAAAGTTATCCCGATCGAACTTTAATAAAAGTACTTCGTTTTAAGATATTTCATAATCTATTGTAAGTGATACTCTTTTTTTACAAAAAAATTAATGCGTTTACATAGTTCTTTGAGATATATGTTGGGTTAAAAAAGGTTTTTTAATTTATTTATCGAATAGTTTTTAATTGTATTTAAGAAATGAGGGGCATTGTAGATGAGTTCAGTATAACTCTTTGTGTTACAAATGTCTTGTCGGTGATACTAGAAAAATTGTCTACGTAATGATTATTTTTGGGAGGAATGTAGATATGACAAACATAACGCAACGTATGAGGGTAAATCTCCAGGAGCAAAATGGTATCTCTGTTCAACCAGTATTTCCTAGTCCTTGGTTTCATAAGAAGGAAGTACCTATGTTTGGTGGATTCGTGCGAACTCGCGACATCAAGCTTTGGGAAAATAATGATCGACTTGACATTCATATTCATCAATTTAAAAGGATAAATGGTCGAAATCCTGATGACACAGAAATATTAGATATCATGCTAAGTAGGATGTCGCTACCAGGAGTTACAGAAAGGGATCAATTCAAAATAATGGATCTAGCAAGGAGTATTGCTAATAATGGAGTTCGTCGACCTCCTATTATTGACCTTGATGGTACACTTCTTGATGGGAACAGACGTGTAAGCGCTTGTTATTTTATTCTTAACAGTAATGAATTTACCTCCGAACAGAAAGCTAAGGTAGAGTATATTTATGTTTGGCAATTAACCGAACATGCAACTGAAGATGATAAACGGCATGTTGTTGTTTCTATGAACTTTGAAAAGGATCATAAGCAGGATTGGCCAGAATATGTAAAAGCAAATAAGATCTATGAGGACTGGCTTGCTATGTTGGCTCTAGAACCACATGCGAGTGTAAGGCGCCAGAGAGAGTTGAAACGGGAATTATCACTTCGGTATGCTTTAGGGCCTGATATAAAATATGTAAATCGTTATATTCGGATGATAGAAGCTGCAGAAGATTTTGAAGCATTTCATATTGAAGATGGTGAAAGGGATGAGTACGAAGTAAAACATAAATCATCTGATTACTTCCAATATTTTGATGAACTAACCAAAGGGCCAGTTAGATCTACATTGGATCAAGACGAAACGTTTCGTAATTTAGTTTATGATCTGCTACTTGAGGATAAGTTCACCAACTGGAAGCAGATTAGAGTTCTACCGAAAGTTGCTAACAATGAGGATGCTCGTAAGTTGTTACGTCAAGCAAGGGGTGAGGATGATGTAGAAGAAGCACAGGATAAAGTGATTTCTGCTTGTTCCGTTGTTCAAGTTGCGGCGAAGGAATCTCGTACTGTAGGTGCAAATGAAAGAATAGAGACATTTACTCAATTTTTAATGCAGTTGCCCATTGGTGCTCTAGCAGATGGCACAATCAAACCTGAATCGTTACACCAGTTAAAGTATGCACTTGAACGTGTGAATATGTTAATTGGTGGAGAGGGGAAAATTGGGGATACCCCATCCCGGGGTGAAGGTGAGGAAAATAATTTTGCGATTTAACAATTTAGAAAGCAGGTCATTGATTGCTGATGTTCATGTATTATCAAGTATGGATAAGGTTGTTATCGTTCCTAGAAAAAAGTCAGATCGAGTTCCTTTAAGGGCAGCATTACGTGCTGCCCTTAAAGGAGTTTCATTATCTACGTCAAATGGAGGTATAGTCCTAAAACTTAACGATGCATGTGAATTATTAAGGAAAACAATTGATCTTGAGCTTAAATGGACACCTGAAGCCCGTCAATTCATCAATAATCGATCGAAAGTTCAGAGAAATTATCCAATAGTAAAGCGTACCATTGATGCATTAAAGGAAAAGGGAAGATCATTAGCTGAAAGTATGTTAGAAGGTATAGATATATCCATTCTTGATAGCCATCAAATTGTGAATGTGGCTGCTATGACTATTCCGGGTGGGTTTGGTCTTTGTCTATTTGATGAACAAGGAGCTGGTAAGACAGTAACAACAATCTACGCCTATGATGTCCTAGTTGAAAGGAATGAGGTAGACATTGCACTTATAGTGGCTCCAAAGAGTATGGTGGCGGAATGGCCTAAGGATATTAAGCGTTTTAAGAGTGATCTTTATAAAGTTACGACTGTGACTGGTGATTTACGTCAAAAGAGAGTTGCTCTTTCTTCAGGTGCCGATATTTTCGTTACAAATTATGAAACAACTATCAATTTGGAGGCTGAACTAACTGCTCTTCTCAGGAGATATCGGGGCAGAAGTATTCTTGTTGTGGATGAATCATTTTTTGTTAAGAATAGAGATGCTAAACGTACTCAATCTCTCCGTAGGTTACGTGAATGGTGTGGGCGAGCTTATGTATTATGTGGAACACCTGCTCCAAACGCACCTTCTGATTTAGTAGAACAGTTTAATTTAGTCGATATGGGAGTTACGTTTAATAGTGTTGAGATACCTGATAATCGAAAAAAGGCAATACCAGTTGTTCGACAAGCAATAAATGAATATGGAATTTATATTCGACATTTAAAACAGGATGTACTTCCAGATCTACCATCAAAACGATTTAATACCGTCTTAGTTCCCTTAGCACAGCAACAGAATGAAATATATATTGAAGCGTTGAAAGGATATATAAAGGAGCTTCGTTCAACGAATGAAGAGACTTTTAAAAAGCGGATCACCCATTTTCTTGCCCAAAGAACCGTTTTATTACAGATTTGTTCAAACCCATCTTCATTAGTTGCGGATTACATGGAAATACCTGCAAAACTCTTGGCCTTAGACGATATACTTGAAGAGATAATTTCTCGAAAAGGCGAAAAGGTTGTTTTGTGGTCATTCTATCGTAATTCTATTGAAACTATGGTAAATCGTTACGAAATGTATAAACCCGTTAGATACGATGGAACGGTGTCTTCCGTAGAGGATAGGCAGAAAGCTGTTCGTCAGTTTCAAGAGGATCCATCAGTAATGTTGTTTATTGGAAATCCTGCAGCGGCGGGAGCTGGACTGACATTACATCGATCACGATATGCAATTTATGAATCATTTTCAGATCAGGCTGCACATTATTTGCAGAGCCTTGATAGGATTCATCGAAGAGGACAAGAACGAGAAGTCGACTATATTATACTTCTAGCTAATCAGACCTTGGAGATAAAACAATATGAGACGTTACAGTTAAAAGAACGGTCAGCCCATGATTTACTCAATGACAATATAGTGGAACTACCATCAAAAACTATTTTGTTAAATGAAGCTGTTAGTGCTGCAAAAGCATTATGCATTGAAATGTAGTTTAGTAATTTGAACATGTTGAATAGGATATTTGGTATAAGAAAGATATAATTAAGGTAAGTATTAATAATGGGAAAACTGGAAAAACAACATGACAAGCTGTTTCAACAAGATAGATTAATTTTTAAACTTAATCGAGTGACAGAAATGACAAAAACGACAATAATAAGCCTGACAGATAGTATCAGTAAATAATCAAAAGAAATTGGATTGGATGAGAAGGAATTTGATTATTTGAAAAGTTATGGAGCTACAGCATAAATTCTTTTCATCATCATATCGTTATCCTGTTTTTAATTTAATCAGATATCTTCTTAATAATAAATTTCTTTAGGATTTTATTATTGACTATATCCATAAAAACCTCCATAATAACCCTTAAGAAGTTAAATATTTTTTTAACTCATTGGGGGTTACGAATATTTTGTATACTATCAGTAAAGACAAAGTAAGAGTACATATGAAAAAGAATGGTATATCTACTCAAAAAGAATTGGCTCAGCAATTAGGAATTAGCAAAAATCAATTGTCTATGCTACTCTCCCCTAATTTTAACCCTGTTAAGTCGAATGCTTTGAAACTTTGTGAGATCTTAAATGTGAATTTTGAGGAGATCATTGAATCTGAGCAGATAGAATTAACATTAGAAGAGACAGATCTAATTTTAGAACAGAGTAGAGATGATCAGATAAACGTAGCAGATTATGAGGGGCAGAAATTTGTAGACGTAAAAAATATAAAGGCTCATAAAGAATATTCAGTTGTAGAGCTTTTTGCAGGAGCAGGAGGATTAGCTTTAGGTCTTGAAAAGGCAGGATTAAAATCTAATGGCCTTGTTGAAATTGATAAGTATGCTTGTCAAACCCTTAGAAAGAACAGACCTAATTGGAATGTAATAGAAAAAGATATTATAGAAGTTGCTGAACAAGGAATTAGAAATTTTGTGGATATCCCTATTGGCCATCTTGATGTACTATCAGGAGGTTATCCATGTCAAGCTTTCAGTTATGCGGGGAAAAAAATGGGTCTATCTGATGCGAGGGGTACTATGTTTTATTACTATGCCCAAATATTAAAACAGTTACTTCCGAAAATGTTCTTAGCTGAAAATGTTCGAGGCCTAGTTAATCATGATAAAGGGAGAACTTTGGCTCTAATGCTAAAAGTGTTCTCTGATATCGGTTATACTGTACGCTGGAAGATATTAAGAGCGTTAGACTATGATGTAGCTCAAAAAAGAGAAAGGATAGTACTCGTAGGGATTAGAAATGATTTAGTAGAAAAATATAACGTTGAATACTGTTTTCCACAGCCTTTTGGCTATGAACTCACATTAAAAGATATTTTAAAAGATGTTCCTCCATCTGATGGAGCTAAGTATCCTGATTCAAAAAGAAAAGTCTTAGATCTTGTACCTCCAGGTGGTTATTGGAGAGATTTACCTGATGAAATAGCTAAAGAATATATGGGTAAGAGTTATTATTCAGGAGGGGGAAGGACAGGAATGGCGAGAAGATTATCATGGGATGAGCCGTCATTGACACTAACTTGTTCTCCTGCCCAAAAACAAACTGAGAGATGTCATCCAGATGAAACTAGACCTTTCACCGTTAGAGAATATGCTAGAATTCAAAGTTTTCCAGACAGTTGGGAGTTTGACTGTTCTACAGCAAATGCTTACAAACAAATAGGTAATGCTGTTCCAGTAAATATGGCGAAAGCTATAGGACTTTCTATTATAGATGTCTTAAATCAAATGAATTAAAGAGTAGGCGGAACGAGCAAAAGAAAAATTTAAAAAATAAAGTATTTAGAGAATTAAATAGAGGTGGAGGATGCGTATGCCCTCCACCTCTATTTAATTCAATTTGCCGTACTCACCTTTTTCTTCCGCGATCATATTTTCAATTTTAGCATCTAGGTTATTAGGATTTAAATTTTCATCTATTTCCGTGGCTAACTCTCTGATTACATCCTCAATCATTTCGGAACCATCTACTTCTGAGGCTACATCTCCAATTGCATCTGTAAGCTTTTGATAAAAGTTCATTTCTCCGGTTAACCTATACCAAAATTCTTGGCCAACAATGACAGGATATTCTTTATTTATAGTTTTATAATGATTACTTAAATCTTTGGGTGTACCATATAAAACCCCCACAATTAAATCATCAAAACTGATATTTAATTTGTTAGTTCTTGCAAGGTTTTTAATTCCCACAAAGTGTCCTTTAATTGTTTGTATATCGTCCTTATTGATTGTGTTTGGCCCAGCTTTTATTTGACAGTATTTTTTTCTGCCATCCAATTTATCAATAAATTCAATATCAATTCCTGATGTCGTAGATGCAAATCCCTCTAATACCTCGCTACAGAATTTCTGTAATTTATCACCGAATATTGTATTGATTGATGTTCCTAATACCCTAGGATAAACTAAAGCCTTAGCGATACTTTCTGGATCGTCATTACCAGTCAAGAAGCTCGCCTTATATTTATCCAAAAAAGGATTTAATTTAAATTCTTTTAGTTTTTTGAGTTTTTTGGTATTTGCTTGATGACTAGGAACTATTTCATCCTTAAAGAAATCTTTTGCTTTCTTAATAATATTATTCAATGTTTCTTCACTAACTCTATCCTCTTTCATATTACCACCCTTTTCTTAGAAATTCTTATAACTATATTACCATTTGTTTCTTATAATTCCTAGCCTTTCAAGAAGCTCTTTACCTAATAACAAATAAATATAGCAATATCCATTTTGTGATTTTCTGGTTTAAGATTTTTAAGAATCATGTCCTTTTGATGAGGATTAAAAAATGTCTTGATATTATTTATATTTATAGTATTTACTTGCATCTTCTAGTCTGAATGTTTAACATCCAATCATAATTATTTTTGATTAATGAAAAAATAATCTGCTTTACAAGTATATTGTATTTAATTAAGGTTATTTACCTAATGTGTCTATCGAAAAGAGACAATAGATCGTTCAAATTGATGATGATCTTCCGTTCGAGTCTAATACCCATATTATGGATATACATATCTTAGCATAAGGTGAGATTGAAAGCGTTTTATTCACAGGCGCTTCAAGCATCACATTTTTATTAGCGGTTATTGTCGTTCCAACACTCTTGGTTTATGTCAGCTGTAATCTCATCGATATTATGTCACATGATGAAGATCTGTTCCAACACTTAAAGCAAACATATAAAAATATTTGATCCATTGAGAATAAATTACAGGCCATTCGACCAGGAAATTTCCTTCTTTACAAAAAACCAAAATAAATGTTGACGCTTTCATAAAACCGATATATACTTTAATCAAATCCAATATTGATAAATTAGACATGTGACTGGTCATGCAGGCAGGATCTAAAACCGATAAATTTTTTAATTTGTCGGTTTAGGTCCTTTTTTTATTGCCTAAATATAGGTCTCATGTTTCAGAAAAGGGGGAGAAACAATGAATTACACACAAACAGCAAGCGACGTATTGCAGCATGTAGGCGGTAAAGAGAATATTGCCCACTTGGAGCATTGTTCGACACGACTCCGTTTTACGCTGATTGATCAAAACAAGGCGGATGTACCGGCACTTGAGAAAATACCAGGTGTCATCGCTGTCCGTATGTCGGGCCAATGCCAGGTTGTAATTGGAAACGATGTCATTGAAGTCTATGAGAAATTGACCGGCCTTCTCGGCGGGGCGCTTTCTGGACAAAATGGGTCTTCCAATCAGCCGAAGGAAAAGCGAAAAGCGGGGACTGTACTATTAGACTTCATTGTTGGTGTTTTTCAACCGCTTGTTCCCGCCATTGCGGGTGGAGGGATTTTAAAATCGTTTCTCCTCCTCTTCTCGTTATTCGGATTAATGGATGCCAAAGGGCAAACGTATCAAATTTTAAATATGGTTGGTGATGCGCCGCTTTACTTCCTGCCATTGCTGGTAGCCGTGACGACAGCCAATAAATTAAAAGTGAATCCGCTTGTTGCATTATCGGCAGTCGGCGCTCTTATTCTGCCAAACATGGCGGCTATGCTGACAGAAGGCGCTCAATTATTTTCATTTGATGTGAAAAATATTGCGTATGCCTATCAGGTGTTTCCGGCGATTTTATCTGTCCTGTTGTATGCACAGGTGGAAAAATGGTTTACTCGTATTTCGCCAAAACCCATTCGTATCTTCTTCGTACCGATGATGTCTTTGGTTATGACAGTTCCGATCACTCTCCTGTTGCTGGGACCAATCGGTTTTACAGCAGGGCAAGGCTTCACAGCACTCATCCTTGCTATGTTTGACAAAGTGGGCTGGGTTGCGGTTGCGATCTTGGCAGCAGTCCTTCCATTTATGGTCGCATCAGGGATGCACAAAGCGATGGTGCCGTACGCTGTAACAACAATGGGCAATCTCGGAAAAGAAGCACTCTACTTGCCTGCGTCACTTGCACACAATCTCGCTGAAAGCGGAGCGTGTTTCGCAATTGCCCTTCGCACAAAAGATAAAGTGCTTCGTTCAACTGCCATTTCTGCAGGGATTTCCGCATTCTTTGGGATTACCGAACCAGCATTATACGGGGTGACACTGCAAAATAAACGTGTGCTTAGCAGTGTCATGATCGGTTCTTTCATCGGCGGAATCTTCATTGGACTTGTCGGACTTCAAGCGTTTGTTCTTGTTGGACCTGGTCTTGCAAGTATGTCGATGTTTATATCTGACGAGCTTCCACGCAACTTCATGTTTGCAGTTATCGGTTTTGCCATCTCATTTGTTGTTGCTTTTGCTGCCGCCTTTATTTTAGGAAAAGATCGAAAGACAGAAGAAACGGAAAAAGAAGCAGAGCAAGGTGTTTTCGCTGAAAAACTTGGCGCAGATGAGACATTCAAAAGTCCAGTCATCGGTCAAATGATTTCACTATCTGATGTAGAAGATGACATATTTTCTTCAAAGGTAATGGGAGAAGGAATTGCCATTATTCCTTCAAAGGGTGAACTATATGCACCGGTAGATGGCGAGATTTCACTTCTCTTTGAAACAAATCATGCGCTCGGCATGAAAACAGCAAACGGAGTTGAGGTTCTTTTCCATATTGGGATTGACACCGTTCAGCTAGAGGGCAAGTTCTTTACACCTTTGGTTCAAGCAGGAGACAAAGTCAAAGCAGGTGATCTGCTCATTCAATTTGACCTAGAAAAAATTAAAGAAGCAGGTTATGATCCAGTTACACTAGCAGTTATTACGAATACGGATCAATATGATATAAAAGTAACGCATTTAAAACAGGTCAATCGTCAAGATACGTTGATGGTTGTCACACAATTAGGAGGGTAATCATGATGACAAAGACAAAAGGATTTCCGAAAGATTTTTTATGGGGCGGTGCGATTGCCGCAAACCAAGCAGAAGGAGCTTGGAATGTTGATGGAAAAGGACCGTCTGTTGCAGATATTGCCATGTACCGTTCGAATTTGAGTGTAGAAGATTACGAAGGACACCTTGCTGTTACTTCTGAAAACATTGAACGCGCAATGAAAGACCCGGACGTAAAAAAATATCCGAAGCGCAGAGGCATTGACTTTTATCATCACTATAAAGAAGATTTGGCTCTTTTTGCAGAAATGGGTTTTAAAACATTGCGTATATCGATTGCATGGAGCCGAATTTTTCCGACAGGGGAAGAAACTGAGCCGAACGAGAAAGGTCTTCAGTTTTATGACCGTCTGTTTCAAGAAATGAAAAAACATAACATTGAACCGATCGTGACTCTGTCACATTATGAAATGCCATTAGCACTTAGTGTGAAATACAACGGATGGGTTGAAAGAAAAGTGATCAACCTCTTTGTGAAATTCGCCAATGTGTGTTTTGAACGCTATAAAGATGTTGTGAAATATTGGCTTACCTTTAATGAAATAGACAGTATACACCGCCATTCTTTCATTACAGCGGGAATCATTCCTGACCGCTGTCCAGAGGGGAAGGTAGAAGAAACCGTTTATCAAGCATTGCACCATCAATTTGTGGCATCCGCTCTTGTGACTGCAGATTGTCATCGCATCATTCCCGGAAGTCAGGTGGGATGTATGCTAACGAAACTCACGACTTACCCGCACACTTGTCATCCGAATGATGTCGAACGCGCACTGAAGCAAAACCTTGATAACTATTTCTATGCAGATGTTCAAGTGTTTGGCGAATATCCGCCATTGATCAAACGCATGCTGGAACGAAAAAATATCAATATTAAGATGGAAGCGGACGATCTTGCCATTTTGAAAGAACATACGGTAGACTTCGTTTCATTTAGCTACTATATGTCCCTGACAGAATCTGCACAAGAAGGTCTGGAAAAAACAGATGGCAATACGATTCGCGGTGTGAAAAACCCTTATTTGCCTGCAACAGATTGGGGTTGGCAAATCGATCCGGTCGGTTTAAAAATTTCGCTCATTGAATTGTATGATCGCTATCAAAAACCTCTCATTATTGTGGAGAACGGCATGGGTGCGAAAGATGTTGTTGAAAGCGATGGATCGATCCATGATGATTATCGTATTAACTATTTCAGAGAACATTTCCGTCAGATGAAAGAAGCCATTGAAGAAGGTGTAGATCTCTTCGGATATACCAGCTGGGGATCCATTGACATTATTAGTGCGGGAACATCTCAAATGTCCAAACGATATGGATTTATCCATGTTGATCAAGATGACGATGGCAACGGGACATTGAAGCGCTCACGTAAAGATTCATTCTACTGGTATAAGAAAGTGATCGAGTCAAATGGAGAAGTATTAGACTAAAAAACCGCATTCATGAAAAGGTGATGGCGATGTTTAAAATAAAAAAGGTTTTAAACTCGAGTGTGGTACTGGCTGAAGATCAGAACCGACAGGAGATGGTTTTATGCGGCAGAGGCATCGGTTACGGACGAAAACCTGGGCATATGATTGAAGAAAAACAAGCTGATCAAGTGTTTATGCCAGTAGACAATATGAAGGCAAAAGAATTTCTTCAACTGTTGGATTCAATACCGCAAGAATTTATTGAATTGACACAGCAAATTGTTCATTATGCAGAAAAAAAATTAAAAACAAAGCTAAATTCCGGCGTTTACTTCACATTAATGGATCACTTAAATTTTGCAGTAGAGCGTTATAAAAAGAACATCAATATTACGAATCGCGTCTACTGGGAAATTAAAAACTACTATACAGAAGAGTTTGAGGCAGGGAATTATGCGCTGCAGCTCATCAATGAAAAACTGGGGATCCAATTACCGAAAGAGGAAGCGGCAAATATTGCGTTCCACTTAATTAATGCATTAGGAGAAGAAACAGAATCAAAAAATGGAATGAAGTATGCAAAAATGATCGGGAGCATAGTCAATCTTGTCCGGTACACATTAAATATGAAATGGGATCAAGAAAATATCCATTACAGCCGATTTATCACACACGTTAAATTTTTTGTTGAAAGATTTTACGCTGATAAATTGCTGGCAGATCAGGAGAATGAATTGTTTGAGCAAATTGCTAATTTATATCCGCAAGCAATGGATGTAGCTTTCAAAATCAAAGATTATATCAAACAGGTACACGGAATCGTCATTCCGAACGATGAACTAACATACTTGGGAGTCCATATTCATCGCTTGATTTCTTATCAGCAATTAAAATAAATGAAGAACCACTTGCCTTTGTGGAAGGCGAGTGGTTTCTTGTTTTTGAAAAAGAAGGAGCATTTCTGTTTATAGGCCAGATGAGTTGATTGATCTATACCAACAGTTAAAATTGACAACAAAAGGCTTTTTCAATTGTTGACAAAAACATATCACTAATTGACAAAAGGTCATTACAAAAATTTACACATGTGATAAGATCATTTTACAGATAGAGAACAATCCTAAAGAGAAAGAGGGGGTTCGGCATGAGCAAGGTCGCTTCAGAGGTGGTTGCGGGGGTGTTGAACGAATTCCATTTGGCCATTAAAAAGCATGCTATTGAGCAGGCGAAAAGTCTTTTTGATGAGGCGAAGTCGATGTTTTCCGAGATGGAAGAGGATCAGAATGTGCTGGCTTATTTTTCGCTTCTTGAGGAGCGGTATCGGATGATGCTTTATGATGCGAGGGGAGAGCGGCTGCCGCGGGAGTCTTACTTTAATGATTCGCAAATCGAGTGCATTGAGCAGACGGATCATATGATCGATTACTATTTCTACTTTTTTGAGGCGATGCATGAAGCGTACAACAAGAATGTTGAGCGGGCGATCAGCCTGTACAAGGTTGCCGAGAAAAAACTGGTGAAGGTGCCCGATCAGATCGAAGCTGCCGAGTTTTATTTAAAAGTGTCATGGCTGTATATGTCTCTCCGGCAAAATGCGGTTTCTCTCAATTATGCGAGAGACGCGATGAATATTTACAAAATGCATGACGGGTACGAAAAAAAGCTGGCGATATCCCAGGTTGTGATGGGGACAAATTACATGCAGATGCAGCGCTTTAAAGATGCGGAGAAGTATTTCGAAGAATCGATTGAAATTTCCAAAAAGATCGACGATTCGTTTTTAGAAGCGATGCTTCATCACAATATCAGCATTCTGTATTCCAATTCCGGCCGGTCTCAGGAATGCATTCTCGCCGTCCAGCATGCGTTGAGCAACCCCGAATGGTGCGAGTCAAGCTACTATATCAACTCGCTTTACATGCTGATCAGAGAGTTTTTCAAAATCGGCGAAACAGAAGCGGCCCTGTTCTATTATAAAAAAGGACAGGAGGAATTAAAGAAAAACGGGAATAAGCATTATGAAAAGAAAATAAATATTATGTATGAGCTTTATTGCCATGAAAACGTTAAAAGCATCAAAGACGACATCGATTCCTTGGACGAGATGAATGATTTAGACGGTGTCTGTGACCTTTCATTGCTCATCTCAAGCTATTTTGAGAAAAAAGGAGATTTCAAGGAAGCGCTGGAATTTGTTAAAATATTCATGAAAGCCGAAAACAAAATGAGATCATTAGGGAGTGAGGTATTGTCATGAAAAAATTGATTCTTTGCTTATCGTTAACTGCTATGGTCTTAGGCGGAGATGCTTTATCCCAAAGCCACAATCAGGCGTCAGGCGGCGTTCAAACAGCTGAGCTGCCGGTTGGAGGTTAATATTTGCTGAAGTCCTTTTACAGGCTTCTTTTTTAAAGCCATGAAATGGGGTGCGATTACAGTGAATCTACAAGAGCATGAAATATAAAAACCTTCCAAATTCGCGAGAGGCCCTCCAATCGTTTAAAACATATTTAAACATTAAAATTGGAGGGGGATACTATGAATGACAAAACATTTCTTTCATATTTAAAACACGCAGATAAGCCTTTCAGCGGCTGGGATTTTTCTTTCATTGACGATACGGGAAGAATGAAAAGCGACCTGCTTTCATGGTCATACGGAAGCATGGCTCTGTCTCTTATTCAAGATTCCAAATCCATGCTCGATATGGGGACAGGCGGCGGAGAGTTTTTATCGAAATTGGGGCCGTTTCCTTCGTCAGCATACGCTACTGAATGCTATTTGCCCAATGTGCCAGTTGCAAAGGAACGATTGACGCCTTTAGGGGTTCAGGTCGTCCAAATTGATGATGATGAAGATCTTCCATTTGAATCCGGCCAATTTGACCTGGTCATCAATAAACACGAGTCATATTCAGCACAAGAGGTGAGGAGAATCCTTTCAAAAGGAGGACTGTTTCTCACTCAGCAAGTCGGCGGGCATGATTGCGAAGAAATCAATGAAAAACTTGGTGTGCCGCTAAATGAAGAATTTAAGGACTGGAACTTGGAAAAAGCGTTAAAAGAAATAGAAAAACATGATTTTAAGGTTTTGAAAAGCAGGGAAGAGTGTCCGACTCAAAGGTTTTATGATATTGGGGCTCTGGTCTATTACTTAAAAGCCATTCCCTGGCAGGCGCCCGGTTTTGAAGTGGATCAATACACGGATGAATTGTACGCGATTCATAAAATGATTGAAGAAAAGGGTTATTTTGATGTCACACAGTACCGGTTTATCATTTTAGCGGAAGCGATTTAGAGTTTGATCAAAGATTTGCCTAAGAAGGGTGTCTCATATTATATGATGACATCCTTTTTTATTTTCCTATATTTTTGTAAAGCCAGTTATTTATCCATATATTCATTTAGGATATAATTGTTACTACTTAATGTTATTACCAGTATCATGTTTTTTTACACATCAGGAGGAAAAGCGATGGCATCCCAAACTGTAACCAAGTATTTTCGCGATAGTGTCGCTGCGAAACTAAAAATCAACTTTAAAAACAGTCGTTTTATGATTTCAGATTTGAATAGCCTTATACAAGGAAAGATAGACAGTAAGTACTACGCGGTACTTTCAGACCACAAAAATGTCTCCGGTAAACTCGATGTTATCGTTGTGGCAAAGACGATCAAGACGAAATTCGACGTGCAGCAAAGGGTTGAGACAAATATTGAAGATATGACCGGAATTCTTTATATCCCGGCAGTTTTGACTGCCAATGGTATGTTGTTGCCTTCAGAAGACAAATATCCATGGATTCCGAGAGAGCATCTTCATCCAATCATTGACGAAGAGCTTAAGATCGGCTATGTCAATGACTTTGATGAATATATGAGCAACAATTATCAGAGGTTGGAAAGCAACCTCACTTGGAAAAGCTATTTTGAGTTTGCAAAAGATATGTATGAGTCAGTTACAGAAACCGAAATAACTTCAAATACAGTTAAAGAAATAGAATTAGAGAAAAATGTTTATATCTTTAAGGATGATTCCATCAATGCAACCAGAAATATATTAAAGTTATATGATCACCTTTTATCCAGCCAGCCGAATCATCTGCAGCTTTATCAAAATTTTATCAACCAAAAATTCACTTCTTTATCGCCGCTTATTCCAAACCGGATGTCAGAAATGCAGAAGCATGTCGGACAAATGGGCGGGGAATATCCTTTGTCGCCATCGCAAAGGGAGTGCCTGAACCATTTCAACAATATGGAAGATGGAGAAATTCTTGCAGTCAACGGTCCGCCGGGTACGGGGAAAACGACGTTATTGCAGTCGCTCGTTGCCAATCTTTATGTCGAACGAGCATTAAAAAAGGAAGATCCTCCTGTCATTGTCGCTTCATCAACAAACAATCAGGCAGTAACCAATATTATTGAATCATTCGGAAAGATTAAACCAAAATGGGAAAACAATCATTTAGAGCAGCGATGGATCGAAGGAGTCGACAGCTTTGCTGTTTATTTTCCGTCCGGCAGCAAGGAGAAAGAGGCGCAAGAAAAAGGATTTCAATATACGAACCCTCGGGGAGAAAACTTTTTTGACGAAGTTGAAAGCAACGAGAACATTGAGCGATCAACCGAAAAGATGCTCAAAGAATGCAGTCGATATTTTGAAACAAACCATACTGATATTAAGCAATGTGAGCAAACGATTTCAAATCGGTTAACAGCGCTTGAAGAAATCAGACAAAAAGTTTTATCCTTATTCTCCGAATATGATCAAATAGCTCCCAAAGGCGTTTCTTTAGATACATACATGACGCAATTGACCGAGGAAAAAACCGAGTGGGAAAGCACGTTTCAATCGATACAACAAAGAATAAAAGAGTGGCAGACGCACTTTTCAAACTTGCCGTTCTTTGTTCGCATATTCAAGTTTCTGCCGTTCTTCAAGAGCAAATTAGTCAGTTATGTCAGATATTTTATTCAGCCGGATGAAGAATTTATTGATGAGTCAATGAATCTCGATAAAATTCTCTCTCTGTATAGCGAAAAAGCAAAAGAGACGAGAGAAAAAATAAAGCAGGTCGATGCGACATACCAACAAGTCAGCAAATTGAACACAAAATATAAACAATTAATGGTGGAACTTATATCACTGAACATTCTTGAGAAATATCCTGGTTCATTTTCTTCTTTAGATAAGGCGAATGAATTTTTAGATACAACCATAAAATACGCCTCTTTTTGGCTAGCAGTTCATTACTATGAGTGCAGATGGCTTTTAGAGAAAAGACTGTCGGAAAAACAAAGAGGCACAAATTTCGATAATGTGTTAAATCAGTTTTATACAAATTTAAGTATGTTGACCCCTTGTTTTGTGATGACTTTTTATCAGCTTCCGCGAATGCTGCTGGCCTATAACAATGGGAAGGAGCATTTTCTCTACAATTATATTGATTTACTAATCGTAGATGAAGCAGGACAGGTGACTCCTGAGATTGCGGCATGTTCATTTTCGCTTGCGAAACGGGCAGTTGTTGTCGGAGATGTTTATCAGATTGAACCGGTGTGGAATATCAACGAAACATTGGATATTTCATTAGCTCTTTCAAATGATGTTATTACTTCGATCGAACAGTTTGAGAAGCTTCGCGAACTCGGCTTGAATACGTCAGAATCTAGTGTGATGAGGGTAGCGTGCAAAAGCTGTAAATACGAAAAACATCAGCAACGCGGTTTGTTTTTGAGCGAACATAGGCGCTGTTATGATGAAATTATTGAATACTGCAACAATCTGGTGTATAGAGGAAAACTTGAGCCAATGAGAGGTAAAGCGGCAGAGGATAAGAAAAATCCGCTTGTTCAATTATCGATTCCACCTCTTGGTCATATGCAGGTTGACTCATACCAGTCAAGCAAAAAAGCGGGCAGCCGATATAATGAAATAGAGGCAAGGGCCATCGCCACATGGATCAATGAGCATTTCTACAACATCCGAAATGCATATCATGAAGATGATCCAAAAAGTCTCATTGGCATCATCACCCCTTTTAAAATGCAAGTCGGCATCATCAAGCGTGCGCTATCACCCGATGTTAAACCGTTTATCGACGTAGGAACGGTCCATACCTTTCAAGGCGGCGAAAGAAAGGTCATCATCATGTCGACGGTGTACGGGAAAAATGACGGCTGCTTTTTTATAGACGCCAATAAAAGCCTTCTAAACGTCGCAGTTTCAAGGGCAAAGGACAGCTTCCTTGTCATGGGTGATATGAATTGTTTATCAGACAGCGCGAATAAACCGAGTGGATTGTTGAAGAGGATGCTTTTAGAAAATGACGTTGTTCATTCTTAATGAAGGTAAGGAGCGCAGCCATGAATCTCTTTCAATTACACCATCAAGATATGAAAGAAATCCGGGAAATACCGTTTGAGAAAGAAAAAGACATACAGCACCTATGTGAAAAAAATTTAAAGCAATTATTAGGCCTCAAGTTCATTGCCTCTGAGTTTCGAGTCGCCGGATTTCGGATTGATACGCTAGCATTTGATGACCAGACACAATCGTTTGTTATTATTGAATATAAAAACAAGAAACATTCCAGCGTAATAGATCAAGGCTATGCTTATCTGTCCATCATGCTTAATAATAAAGCTGACTTTATTCTTGAATATAATGAAAATCAAGAGAAGCTTTTAAAAAGGAACAGTGTCGATTGGTCGCAATCAAGGGTCATCTTTATTTCGCCTGAGTTTACTACACACCAAAAGGAATCCATTAATTTTAGAGATTTGCCGATGGAATTGTGGGAAATCAAAAGGTATGAAAATGACCTGCTACAAATGAATCCTATTAGACCAAATGGGGCATCGGGGTCGATAAACACAATTTCGAATCAAAGTGAAGCAATCGAACAAGTGAGCAGGGAAATCAAAGTTTTCACAGAAGAAGATCATCTAGTCCGTAAGCCTGATGAGGTGATTGATCTATACCAGCAGTTAAAAGAAGAGATTTTAAATGTGGGTGACAACATATCTGTCAAAGCAACAAAGCTGTATATCGCATTTACTGTTCATAAGCGTAACATGGTAGACGTTCTTCTCTTAAAAAAGGGCTTAAAAATTTGGATAAATGCCAAAAGAGGCGAGTTAGATGATCCCATGGATTTATTTAGGGATGTCGCAAACACCGGCCACTGGGGGAACGGTGATTATGAAATTCAAATCGAAGATGAAAAACATATCGAATATATCGTTGATTTGGTTAAACAAGTTTATGAGAAAAATAAAGTTTAAGAGCCTTTTCCATATAAAAAGGCTTTTTTCTAATGTGAAACCATTCTTTGCCTGACAACTGATCGATTAAAAAATGAAACGAGATTGCAGCATCCATTGGGAAATTTTCGTTTTCGCAAGCGGCGCCCATTCCATTGAAAAAGGATGCCCCCGGGTCCGGACATCCTTTCTAGTTTTCTTGGAGATAAGCAGAATTAAATTATTCGAGTTTGTAAATGCTATTTTTCGTTCCTCTGTATGTAAACAGTACACCGCCTATCGTTATGATTCCCCCGGCAAGTGATAGGAAAGCGGGAATTTCGCCTATCCATACCCATGATATGAAAAGTGTTGCGGCTGGCGTTAAATAAAGCGAAATCGCGGCCTCTGAAGATCCTCTGTACGAGGTGATATAAGCAAGCGCAAAATAAGGGACAACTGTAGGGAGCAATCCTAAATAAACAACACTTGCAGTAGATTGAATGGAAGCATGAGAAAGCTCTTCGAATAGCCCGGGCAAAAAGAACAGCATGGGGATCGTTCCTCCCCAAATCGCGTATGAAACAAAAGGGATAAAACCGTATTTTTGAATGTAGCGCTCTTGAAAAACGAAATAGATGCTTTCACATATCGCGGCCAGTAAAATGAACAACACCCCAGCCGCCGTGTTTTCAAAGTTTCCGACGCCGAGTGATATAAGCATGACGCCTAAAAAGCTGATCCCTGATCCGAGCCATTTCGCTGCACCAAATCGTTCTGCGAAAAACAGCCTCGCTAACAATGCTGAAAAAATAGGCGTTGTCGTGACCAGGAGGCTTGCCATTCCGGCGCTGACCGTTTCCTCGCCTTGATTGAGCAATGTGTGGTAAGCGGAAAATCCTAAAAAACCGAGCAGCAAAATGATGGGGATGTCCTTTGCTTCCGGCAGGCGCATCCGGACGGCAGCAGCCAGCAATATTAGAGCCGAAGAACCTGACAGCAGACGAAGCAATGTGAGGTGCTGAGGCGTATAATCCTCCAGCCCGACTCGAATCCCCGGAAAAGCCGAAGCCCAAAAGCCGATCATCAGGCAGTATGACAACATGATGTACATCCTCTGTTTCTTCATCATTTTTCAATCTCCTTTTTAAAAAAACCAACCGGTTTAAATGTGTGTATCCATCTTAATGGACGTTTGGTAAAATGGCTTCAACCAGTTTTGAGAATATAAACCCAACCACTTATCGATAAAAGGAGATCCATTTATGCCCCGCGCGTCAAAATACAAACAAATCATTCAATTTATAAAAGAGAAGATTGCAAATGGAGAATGGCCGATCGGCACCAAAATTCCGAGTCAGCGTTCATTGGCCAAACATTTCGCTGTGAATAGAAGCACGGTGATTACAGCCTTGGAAGAATTAATAGCCGATGGATTAATAGAAGGCAGGATGGGGAAAGGCACGATCGTTATAAACAATACATGGACATTGTTGGCCAAACATTCGACCCCTGATTGGGATAAATACGTAGCAGCCGGATTCCAGCAGCCCAGCCGGAAATCGGTTCAGGAGATTAATCAATCTGAATCGAATTCAACATTGATACAGCTCAGCAAAGGCGAACTTTCAAATGAATTGTTTCCGCTGGACATTATGAAGGGGATGATGGAGAAGGTTGCTCATAACATGGATGCCTTTGGGTATGAGGAGCCAAAAGGCTATCTTCCTTTAAGAGAGGCGTTGAGCAGCTATTTACAAACGGTCGGCATCCACGCTTCCCCGTCTTCCATCTTAATTGTTTCCGGCGCGCTGCAAGCATTGCAGTTAATCGCAATGGGGCTTTTGCAAAGCGGATCAACCGTTTTTCTTGATCAGCCGTCTTACCTTTATTCGCTGCATGTCTTTCAATCTGCGGGAATGAGGATGGCCGGATTGCAAATGGATGAAGAAGGCCTCATGCCAGAAAGCATCAAGATGACGCCAAACATGCGGACGAGAGCCATTTTGTACACCAACCCTTGTTTTCAAAATCCGACCGGAGTGTTAATGTCCAAAAAGCGGAGGGAAGAGATTCTGGCTTTCAGCGAACAACAGCACCTGCCTATCATTGAAGATGATATATACCGCGAATTATGGATTGATGCACCGCCGCCTGCTCCAATGAAAGCGATGGACAAAAACGGCCGCGTCTTATACATTGGCAGTTTTTCGAAAACGTTGAGCCCGGGATTAAGAATCGGCTGGATCGTCGGCCCGGAGCCGGTCATTGAACGTTTATCAGATATTAAAATGCAGACGGACTACGGCTCGAGTTCACTGTCTCAGAGAGTCGCAGCCGAATGGCTGACATCTGGGCTTTACCAGAAACATTTGGAAAACGTCAGAGAACAACTAAAAATAAGAAGAAGCTTTGTGTTGCATGTGTTAGAAACAGAGTTGGAAGGACTCGCGGAATGGAGCGTTCCAGCAGGCGGCTTCTTTATTTGGCTGATGATATTGCCGCCGGTATCGATGAAAACTCTTTATGCCAAAGCACTTTCAAAAGGAATTCTCTTTAATTCTGGGGCCATATACGGGCAGGAAAGAGGCGATTACATGAGGCTGTCATATGCATTTGCTTCCTGTGAAGACCTGAAGAAAGGGATTACGCAATTAAGCGGACTGATTAAAATGCTGTCTGGTTGATGTGCAAGAGTTGAAAATATTTATTCCAAAAGAAATAAATTTTACCTTATTTTTGTTAAACTTAAAAAGGATTTTAAATACATTATGACAGGAGAAAACTCATGCGGAACCAAATGTCGGTTTATTTTTCTCTGGCTCTCGCCATGGCGATCGTCGGGAGTTCGGTTGTTGTCGGCAAGCTGATGGTGAAGACGATTCCGGTGTTTTTGTCGTCTGGCATTCGTTTTTTTATCGCGGCTGCCGTTTTAATGATCTTGCTTTTTTGGATTGAGAAAGGCATTCCCGCTCTATCGAAAAAAGATGTCTTTGTTCTTTTGCTGCAGTCTTTTACGGGTGTCTTTCTGTTCAGCATCTGCATGCTTTACGGGGTTAAGCTGACGACGGGGATGGAGAGCGGCATTATTACGAGCACGACGCCGATGGCTGTCGGTGTTTTGGCTTTCTTTTTATTAAAAGAAAAAATAGAAAAAAGAATGGCTGCCGGTATCGTACTTGCCGTTATCGGCGTGATGGCGATCAACCTGTTCGGGGCCGGCGGCGAAGCGGGGAGCCCTTATGCATTGATGGGAAATCTGTTAATCGCGGCCGCAGTGATCGGTGAAGCGATGTTTACGCTAATGGCAAAATTGCTGTCGCCCCATATTTCCGCATTGGCGATTTCGGCGTTTGTTTCCTTGTTCGGTTTTTTGTTTTTTCTGCCGTTTGCGGTCATTGAGGCTGTCTCGTTTGATTTTAGCGGGCCCGGGCTTCTTGATTGGTCATATGTCCTTTATTACGCGCTGATTGTTACGGTGCTTGCTTTTTACTTATGGTACAACGGCGTGACGAAAGTGCCGGCGAGCGTTTCCGGGATTTTCACTTCGGTTCTCCCCGTATCGGCCGTTGTGCTCTCAGGCGTCATTTTGAAGGAGCAATTCACACTGGTTCATTTGACTGGAATCGTGTTTGTAATTGCAGGAATTTTCATTACTGTTTTGAAAAAAGAGCAGAAGAAAGACAGCGGAAAACTCGCATCTTAAGACGGATTTCCAAAAAAATGTCGTAAATTCGATGCATCAATTTGATGAAATCGCCTGGCCCTGCGGTATAATAGATTTTGTGAATGAAAGATTCAATGTTGAAAGAGAGTGGTTACATCATGGGCCGTAAATGGAACAATATAAAAGAGAAGAAAGCGTCCAAGGATGCGAATACGAGCCGAATCTACGCCAAGTTCGGCCGCGAAATCTATGTGGCGGCAAAGCAGGGAGAGCCCGACCCCGAACTGAACCAGAACCTGAAATTCGTGCTAGAGCGCGCCAAAACATACAATGTCCCGAAAGCGATTATTGAGCGGGCGATTGAAAAAGCGAAGGGCGGTTCTGAAGAAAATTATGACGAACTGCGCTATGAAGGCTTCGGGCCGAACGGAGCGATGGTGATCGTTGACGCGTTGACAAACAACGTCAACCGCACGGCTGCCGATGTGCGCTCCACATTTGGCAAAAACGGCGGAAACATGGGTGTGAGCGGATCTGTCGCTTACATGTTTGATCCGACGGCCGTCATCGGCTTTGAAGGGAAAACGGCTGATGAGACGCTCGAATTATTGATGGAAGCGGATATTGATGTCCGTGATATTTTAGAAGAAGACGATGCGGTGATCGTCTATGCCGAGCCCGATCAGTTCCACGCCGTACAGGAGGCGCTGCAAAACGCCGGTATCACTGAGTTCACGGTGGCCGAGCTGACCATGCTCGCGCAAAATGACGTCGCCCTTCCTGAGGATGCGCGTGCGCAGTTTGAAAAACTGATTGACGCGCTGGAAGATTTGGAAGACGTTCAGCAAGTTTACCATAATGTCGATTTAGGGGCGTAAAAAGAAATCGAGAAGTAAAAAGATAGATGAACAGGCGAAAGTCTGTTTTGTCTATCTTTTTTTATTTGTAAAGTTAACTTGACACCTGATTTTTTGTTAAGTATACTTTACGTATAGTAAACTTTACATTCCGATGGAGGAAAGATGAAAACGTTAATAAAGGAAAAGCGCACTTCGCTGAACATGACACAAGAAGAACTGGCTAAAAGGCTCGATGTGTCAAGGCAAACGGTGATTTCCCTTGAAAAGGGGAAGTATAAACCTTCACTTGTTCTGGCGCATAAACTGGCTCAAATTTTTGAATGTCTGATTGAAGATTTATTTATTTTTGAGGGGGATGAAAATATTGACTGAAACGATGACAAACACACTGATCGCTTTAGCAGGTTTAGGAATAGGCGTGCTCGGGATCGTAATTATATACAGTGTAAACAGACGGATTGGAAAAAAAGAGAGGCTGTTCGATGAACGCCAGCAGAAAATTAATTATCAGGCTAAGGCGCTCTCCTGGAACATTACAATGGCGGCTATTTTAATGGCCTGGGCATTGGTGATCATTTTCCAAGGGATATCCTTTTCATTTTTCTTAATAACAGGTTTATATATCCTGCAATGCTTATCAATGCTGATCACAACCGTTTACCTTGCACAGAAAAACTAAGATGGTGCTGTTCCCCTTGTATCCGGATTTTACCGATTTATCGGTAAAATCTTTTTTTGTGGAAAAGAAAACCCGAGGCAAGGCCTAGGGTTCCGATCGACACGCAAATCTGAAATACAGATACGAGTCGGTATTTTCGGTGTGCTGGATATTACGTAGATAAAGTAGGAAGAAACAAAAAGTAATAGAAACATATATACGAAATCAGATCGAAGATAATATCGTCGCGTGGGGATTTAAGGGATATATGGAATCCTTTGTAGATGAAAAGGTCAAGAAAAGGAAGCAAAAATAAGAAAAGACCTTTGAGCTTGCCACTAAAGTGGTACATTAAAACGAACCATTAAGCCCGTCACCCAATCAAGTCATTCAGCTGGATATCATCTTGAGGGGAAGATTATTGCAAACAAATCCCCATCATACAGATGACTGAATTGGGAAAATTTTTATTCTACGTCTTTTAGTATGGCTTCAATTTTCTCAAGCCGCTGCTTGATATCCTTTATTTCCTCGTTTTCAAGTCTCAATTTCTCTTCGGCCAATTTGCCGTTCCTTAAATATCTTTTGACAACCTTTGTTAAGGCAACGATACCCGCAATGACAAGTGCTGCCATTACAAAATAGTATACTGGTATTAAAATTGTGATAATATCAACTGTCCCCATCTTTAGTCTCCTTACATTCTGTAGATTGTTGTTTCCCCAAATTCTCGATTAAATCATTATCAATCGTAAAGGAAAATTCTTTTAGATAATAGTACTTAAGAGCTTTACCATCTAATGAAACTTTCATTTCACTAAATATAATTCCTGTCTCCTCGAGCTTGGTTAGATGCAAATAAAGTAATGTCCTATTGATTTCTAACTTGCGTGCAAGCTCACTAACATAGCAACCTCCTTTTGATAAGATGGTTAGAATTTGTAAGCGAATTGGGTTTCCAAGTGCCTTTGCAATTAAGATTAATTGGTTTGGTTCATTTATTTTATTCATATGTAACAATAATTTAACACATGTGCATCTAAAAAAAAAGGTGTTTTTCAAAAAAATGATTCATTTGTTATATTATGTTAATCATAAAAAGGAGCATTATCTTAAAACACATTTTAATCAAAAAATAAATTTTATAGAGAAGAAAGATAAAATTAAAAGTATATTTTAATATAAATGCAATTAAAGTATATTTTTTCCGATTTGTTATTGTCTCTAAGTATTATACATGATAATATTAACAATAGTTGAATAGACTTCCAGTTAAATACACCTAAAAAAATTACTTTATTCGGAGGGTGATTTGAATGAAGAGATTCTTATTATTAGTATCCTTTTTGCTAGTGTTCCCTACTGCCTATGGGACTGCCATTGCAAAGGAAAAAACGCAAGGTTTAAGTTTGGAAGAAAAAATTTTTGAAATTGATAAAAGTGATGATTTATCAAAACAAGTTAAAAAACAAAAGTTTATCCAAGCTTTGGAGGATTCAACTGATGAGGAGAAGACTGAATATCTTGAAGAAGTAGGAGAGCGAGTACAAAATACTTTAAGTGAAGTTGATGTTCAATTAGGTGAAAATAAAGAAATAGATTTAGGCATGGGGACGACTATTGAATTAGAGTCTTCCGATGTTATAGAGTCAACTGAAGATGAATTAGTAAAGACTTCTGGATATGATTTTTCAAAAGGAAATGTACTCGAAAAAAAATATGGTGCTAGAAGATTTACATGTAGGGTTAGTGTGAAATCCCTTGGCATCACATTAGGATCTTTAGTGCTACGAAACCACTATACAGTGGGGAATTTTGGATTGAAAATGAGGTATGCATCCGATAGTGGAACATCTGGAATAGATCCTTTAATGATTATCACAAGTTCTTCTACATCGGTTCCTGACGGTAAAGCTGAAAAGGTAGGGTATGATATGAATGCAAGAGGTTCGTATAAATGGAAACTAGGTATTTCAGGTATATATGCATCTTTTACATCAGAAATATACAGTACAATCAAGTTACATAAGCTAAATAAGAAAAAGAAATTTGCTGTTGTATATCAAAATTACAAATTTACTGAGTGATCATGCCTTAAACATCAGCTGAAAAAAGATGAAAAGACAAATGTCAGACTGTTTCAGATTTATGAAAACAGAGTTTGATGATCGATTCCGGATTTTACCGATTTATCGGTAAAATCTTTTTTTATATCCAAAAGACTCATGAGATTGAATTTTCTTGAAAGACTGCCGATACATAAGATGTGGTCTAACTTTTCCCAAAACTGTTTGATAGGAGATGGACTGAATGATTCAAATGACTGACCTCAACCGTCAATACATAGGAGGGGAATGGAGAGACGGCCAAAGTGAAAGCGTTTTGGCCGATCTGAATCCTTTTACCCATAAAACGATTACCTCTTTTCGGAAAGCGACGCGGGAGGATGTCGATGCGGCGTACAAAGCTGCGCTTGAGGCGAAAAAGAAATGGGATAACATCAATCCCTATGAAAAAAGAGCGATTTTAGAAAAAGCCGCGGCTTATATTGAAGACAATAAAGAAGCGATCGTGTACCTCATTATGGAGGAACTTGGCGGAACACGGCTGAAAGCGGCTTTTGAAATCGATCTTGTCGTCAATATGATCAAAGAAGCGGCAGGTTTCCCGCTCAAAATGGAAGGTAAAATTCTCCCTTCACCGGTTGATGGGAAAGAAAATCGGATATACCGCATTCCGGCGGGAGTGGTAGGTGTCATCAGTCCGTTCAACTTTCCGTTCTTTTTATCTGTAAAATCGGTTGCACCTGCGCTTGGCGCAGGGAACGGCGTTGTCTTAAAGCCGCATGAAGAAACACCGATTTGCGGCGGCACGCTGATTGCAAAGATTTTTGAAGAAGCCGGTCTTCCGGAGGGACTTCTGAATGTTGTCGTCACAGATATCGGGGAAATCGGCGACAGCTTCGTTGAGCACCCGATTCCGAGAATCATCTCGTTTACCGGATCAACGAAGGTCGGCAGCTATATCGGGCAGCTGGCGATCAAACATTTTAAAAAACCGCTGCTTGAACTCGGCGGAAACAGCGCATTGATCGTTCTTGAGGATGCCGATTTGGAATACGCTGTCAATGCCGCGGCTTTCAGCCGCTTCACACATCAGGGGCAAATCTGCATGTCGGCCAACCGGATTCTCGTTCAAAAAGAAGTGTATCCGGAATTTTTAAAGCTGTTCAGCCAAAAAATCTCCGGGTTTAAAACGGGTGATCCGCTGGATCCTGAAACTGTGATCGGCCCTGTCATTAATGAACGCCAAGCTGAACATTTAAGAAAATCGATTGAAAAAGGCATCGAAGAAGGCGCCACACCGCTTCTAAAAGGCGATATTAAAGGCAATCTCGTCGAGCCGACGATTCTTGCGGATGTCACGTCTGACATGTCTGTCGCCAAGGAAGAGCTGTTCGGCCCGGTTGTATGCGTCATGCCGTTTGAGACCGAAGCAGAAGCGGTTGAGATCGCGAATGACACTTCGTTCGGACTGAGCGGAGCCGTACACACGGGAAATGTGGAGCGCGGCGTTGCCATCGCGAAGCAAATCGAGACGGGCATGATCCATGTCAATGACACAACGATCAACGACGAGCCACATGTCGCTTTCGGCGGTGAAAAGCAATCTGGGATCGGCAGGCTGAACGGTGAGTGGAGCCTTGACGAATTTACAACGTTAAAATGGATTTCCGTCCAGCACCAGAAAAGGATTTTTCCATATTAAAAGGAGGATTTGATACATGAATGAAGCAGTAAAAACGGACATCCACCCGCTGCTGGATGCTTTTGTGAAAGTGGCGCCGTTTCTGAATCAGCTGATTCAGGACGATGTGACAGTGGGGATTTACGATACTGAAAAGCTGATCGTCAACATTCCGGGAAAGACATTTTCCCTTGATGTTAAAGCGGGTGATCCTTTGCAGGAAGGCGATATTATTACAGACGCTATCCGCCAAAACAAAAAGAAAGTGAGCATGGTGCCTAAGGAACTGTTCGGCTTCCCTCTTGCGGCGAGAGCGATCCCGCTCCATGACGAGAACGGAAGGGTTATCGGCGGAGTGGGACTCGGTACGAGTCTTGAAAAATCGGATCAGCTTCACCGCGTCGCAGAAAGCCTGTCGGTCATCGTCGAGCAGACGGCCTCAGCCATTCAGGATATCGCCGAATCTGTCAGCGGGTTTTCCGGACAAATGTCCGACATTTCCAAGCAGGCGAAAGAAGTCAGTGAAAGCGCCGGAGAAATTGAGAAAATTTCAGTTACCGTAAAAGGCATTTCAGATCAAAGCAACCTGCTCGGACTGAACGCGGCGATTGAAGCGGCGAGAGCCGGAGAGTCAGGAAAAGGGTTCTCCGTCGTCGCCGACGAAATCCGCAAGCTCGCGACACACTCAAAAGAAAACGTCGGGCAGATTGACCAAATCACGAAGAAAATCCACGCGTTATTGAAAGACCTTGAGCATTCGATCGAAGTCATCAATGAACATACGAGCGGCCAGGCCGCCGGCGTTGAACAAATTTCCGCCACCATGCAGGAGATCAGCAGCAACGCGCATAACCTCGCCAAGATGGCGGAACATCATTTTGAAGACTAGATATAGAAAAAAACTGCCTGACAATGTGTCGGCAGTTTTTTTACTAACACTACTACACTAGCGATTGAAATGACTGCCGTAAATATGGCTCATGAGTATGCTCTTTCCCGTCACACTGCAATTCCTTCAAACGTGTAAAAGAGACGAAATCAAATAACTATATATTGAAAATAACTCCGATAAGAGAATAGATAATGACAGTCGAAAAAAGAATTGTCATATGAATCAGAGAGTAAATAAACATGGATTTTGCCCATTTCTCTGAATCCATTTTTTTGTAACCATACACACTAAGAACCAACCATATGACACCTAATATAAGGGAAACAAGCATAATGCCGAGGCTCAAAGAAATAAAAAGGAGACTTGTCCCGATAAGGATGATTAAATAAATATTAGTTTGTATATATGTTCTTTTAACTCCTTTGATAACAGGGAGCATTGGAACTTTCGCAGCCTTATACTCATCATTTTTTCGAATGGCTATAGCATAGAAATGAGGCATTTGCCATATCACAGATGTCACAAAAAGACCGAGAACAGCAGGATGTGTGATGTCCGGATAGACAGCTGACCATCCAATAAGAGGCGGCATAGCTCCGCCGATACTCCCGACCTCTGTATTGTAAACTGTTCTTCTCTTACTCCACATGGTATACGGGACAATATAAAAAAACAATCCTAGAAACCCTAGGAGTGCTGCCAGAGAGGTGGTGAAACCAAGGATTATTACACCAAAAATCATCATAAAGATACCGAGCCATAGAACTGTTTTAGGCTTTATTTCTCCTGTAACGGTTGGTCTGTTTTTGGTTCTCTCCATAATAGAATCTATATCCCGGTCATATAAGTTGTTAAAAGCTCCTGCCGCTCCCATTACTAAAATAGACCCAATTAATGCAAAAAATATTTCTGGTAATTTCTCAGAAAGGCTGATTTTATAAGTATATAAAGATAATGTTAATCCAGAAAACATCGGAATAAGGTTAGATTTAATAATTCCTGTTTTAATGGTTTTTGACAATATGATGGACACAGGTCGTTTATCCGTTTTGATATTATTTTCAATTTGCATGATTCTTCTCCTCTTTTTAATGGCCACACGTTGATTTAGTGAAGTTCTAGTGATACCTTTTAGAATATACATACTATATGGTATGTTAATTCTGAACAGTATGATTGTCAATAAGAGGAGGAAGAAGAATGCTTAGAAGAAGGCTAACCCAAAAAGAGCGAAAAGAGGAAACACGTCAATTGTTGTTAGAATCGGCTGTTGAGATTTTTTCGGAGCTTGGCTTTCATGGGGCTTCTGTTGAAAAAATTGCTGAACATGCCGGATTTAGCAAAGGAGCGGTTTACTCCAATTTTAAATCTAAGGAAGAGCTCTTTCTGGCCTTATTGGAACAACAAATGAATTTACAAGTGAATAACATCGATCAAATCATAAATAATCAGCATTCACTTTCATATTTTATTGAAACAATGAATGATCATTTTGTCTCAGTGGTGAAAGAAAATCAAAAGTGGATGATTTTAAATATGGAATTTCTTCTTTATGTGATGCGTAATGAGTCAGTGCGCTACAAATGGTCTTGCATGATCAGGGAGTCTGTGGACCGGATCTCCAAGTCTGTCGCGAAACTAATGTTGAAAGAGAATCATGAGGTTACGCTATCTTCGGAAGAAATCGCTTGGACTATTTTTTCACTCGAAAATGGTCTTGCGATATTCAATTTTATTAATGGAGAAAGCGTCCCGATGAATTTATATGGAAAAGCGCTAAAAAATTTGCTTTCAGCCTCTGAGTGACTTTTTAATAGAAAAGTTGTACTTTTCAATTTCTAGGCTCAGTGTCATACATTAATTTAAATTTTATTTTAAATTTTTTAGAGGAATTTTCCCCGGGCGAAGCGAAAGTGATGAATGGGAAATCGCTTTCAAAGGGGGAAGGGGTAAATGAGAGTATATACACCGACTAAACTGACCGGATTGTTATTGGGGCCGATCAGTTTTTTGCTGATTCTCGGCTTGATACCGGAAGCTGAGTTGGCTTACGCGCCGCGGATCGTTCTTGCGGTTACAGCTTGGACGGCCGTCTGGTGGATTACGGAAGCCGTGCCGATTCCGGCGGCATCGCTCTTGCCAGTCATTTTGCTGCCGACATTGGGCGGTTTAGATATGGAAACGACGGCCAAAGCATACGGCGATCCGATTGTGTTTATGTATATGGGGGGATTTATCATTGCGATCGCCATCGAAAAATGGAATCTTCATAAACGGATCGCCTTGCATATTTTGAAGCGGATCGGGGCTGAAAGCCATCGAATCGTGCTCGGCGTGATGGCGGCGACGGCGTTTTTATCGATGTGGATTTCGAATGCAGCCACCGCTTTGATGATGCTTCCCGTAGCGCTTGCAGTTATTAAAGAAGTGCAGGAAAAAGAAATTTTAAAAGGCGAATCGCTGCAGAAGTTCAGCAAAAGCATTTTGCTGGCTGTCGCGTATGCGGCTTCGATCGGCGGACTTGCGACATTGGTCGGTTCCGTGCCGAATGCGGTCTTTGCCGCGATGTCCAAACAGATGCTCAATCACGAAATTATGTTTTTTGAGTGGTTTTTATTCGGGTTCCCGGTTTCCGTTCTGTTTCTTGCCATTTTATATGTTTATTTAACGAAAATAAAATTTAAAGTGAGCGCCTTTCAAGGAAAAAAACCTGATTTTATCGATCATGATTTAAAGGCGCTTGGCGCAATGACGAGGGAGGAAAAATCGGTTTTTGCCGTTTTTTTGTTGACCGCATGTTTGTGGATGTTCAAATTCATCCTGCCGTTTCAAATTTCAGATACGTCGATTGCGATTTTCGGAGCGGTTTTGCTGTTTTTAATTCCGAGTACAAAGGATGAACGGATTTTGGAATGGAAGGATATGCAGACGCTGCCATGGGGGCTTCTTCTGTTGTTTGGAGGCGGCTTGTCGCTTGCGGCCGGTTTTTCGGCGACCAATCTGACGGCTTGGATCGGCGGCAAGCTCAAGCTGTTGGAAGGCCATCCTTACTTATTTGTACTGATCATTTTGACGGCTGCAATTTTATTTATGACCGAAATCATGTCTAATACGGCTGTCGCCAATATGGTGATTCCGATGACGATCGGTCTTGGCGCCGCGCTTCAGGTTGAGCCGTACGGGCTGATGGCGGCAGCTGCGCTTGCTTCATCATGCGCCTTTATGCTCCCGATCTCTACCCCGCCGAATGCGGCCGTCTTCAGCTCCAATCTGCTGACGATGAAGGACATGGTCAGGGCGGGTTTTTGGCTCAATATCGCAGGTGTCGTCTTGATCGTGATCAGCGTATATTTCTGGCTTCCGGCCGTCTTCCTGTAATGTCCGTGAAAAAGCTCTCACTAGTTTTCTTGCATCATCTGCATTAAAATAAGGTTATGACATTACGTTAGGATTGGTAGACAGATGAGCATTTTTAAAGCGGAAGGTTTATATAAAACTTACGGAGATAAAACATTATTTGACCATATATCGTTTCATATTGAAGAAAACGAACGGATCGGCTTGATCGGACCGAACGGAACGGGAAAAAGCAGTTTGCTGAAAGTGATCGCGGGCCATGAATCGACCGAAAAAGGAGACATCACCAAGCCTGGCAGCCTCCATATCGAGTACTTGGATCAGGATCCTGATTTGGAGGGTCCGGAAACCGTACTTGAGCACATTTATTCGGGAGATTCCGTGATGATGCGGACGATGAGGGCGTATGAGCAGGCGCTTCAGGAGCTGAATGCTTCGCCTGATGATCCGAAGAAGCAGGAAAACCTGCTGGCGGCACAGGGGAAAATGGACGAACACGGCGCCTGGGACGCGAATACGGCGGCAAAAACGATTTTAACGAAGCTTGGCGTCGCGGATGTGGCAAAAGAAGTAAGCTCGCTATCAGGAGGGCAAAAAAAGCGGGTTGCGATTGCGAAAACATTGATTCAGCCTGCTGACCTCCTCATTTTGGATGAGCCGACAAACCACCTTGACAATGAAACGATCGAATGGCTTGAAGGCTATTTGAGCGGGTATCCGGGCTCCGTCGTTCTCGTCACCCATGACCGCTACTTTTTAAACCGGGTGACAAACAGGATCTATGAACTGGATCGCGGGCGCCTATACACATACAAAGGGAACTACGAAGTGTTTTTGGAAAAGCGGGCCGAAAGAGAAGCGCTCGCCGAACAAAGCGAAACGAAGCGGCAAAACCTTCTCAGAAGAGAACTTGCCTGGCTGAGAAGGGGAGCCAAAGCCCGTTCGACAAAACAAAAAGCAAGAATTCAGCGGGTGGAGGAACTAAAGGAACAAGATGCGCCTGAAGCCGGCTCTTCCCTTGATTTCGCCATCGGCTCCCACCGTCTCGGCAAGCAGGTAATTGAAGCGGAAGGTGTTGACATCAGCCGCGGCGGCAATCAGCTTGTCCGTTCATTTGATGAACTGATTGTGCCGGGGGACCGGATCGGCATCATCGGACCGAATGGGATCGGCAAAACAACGCTTTTAAACGCGCTTGCCGGCCGCGTCAAGCCTGATGGAGGGCAGATCACGATCGGCCAGACTGTAAGAATCGGATACTATACACAGGATCACAGCGAAATGAACGATGCGCTGCAGGTCGTCGAATACATTAAGGAGACGGCTGAGGTCGTCAAAACGGCCGACGGACAAGTGGTCACAGCTGAGCAGATGCTGGAAAGGTTCCTTTTTCCGCGGAGCATGCAGCGCAACTTGATTCGCAAGCTGTCAGGCGGAGAAAAGAGGCGCCTTTATCTTTTGAAAGTGCTGATGGAGGAGCCGAACGTCCTGTTCCTCGATGAGCCGACAAACGACCTTGATACCGAGACGCTCGGAGTGCTGGAAGATTATTTGGAACAGTTTCCCGGCGTTGTCGTGACCGTTTCCCATGACCGCTATTTCCTTGACCGTGTCGTCGACAGGCTGCTTGTATTTGAAGGCAGCGGAAACGTTTCGCGTTTTCAAGGTTCATACAGCGAATATATGGAGAAGCAAAAGGAGACCAGCCGTCAAAAGCCGGCGCCTGAAGCCGCAGAACCTGTCAAACCTGAGAAAAAGAAAAGAAAGAAGCTGTCTTATAAAGACCAGCTGGAATGGGACGGCATCGAAGACAGAATCGCCGCTCTCGAAGAAAAGCATAAACGGCTTGAAGAGGAAATCGCCGCCGCCGGCAGCGACTTCGCCAAGATTCAGACATTGATGGAAGAGCAGGCGCAAACAGCCGCAGAGCTTGACGAGGCAATGGAGCGCTGGACCGAGCTGTCGCTGATGATCGAGGAGCTGGAACAATCGTAATGGAAGCTGCCGGGAAATCCCGGCAGTTTTTAATTTGCCGGGCTTTTTTCAGCATCGTTACAAAAATAGCCGATTAATTTTTCCTTTAATAAAGACGCCGCCAGACTCAGCTCTCTGTCTTGATGGACGATGAGCCCGTGGGTGGAGACAATCGGGGCAGTCACAGGCAGCAGTTTGAATTGCTTGGCTTCAAGTTCTTGTTTGACGGCGATTTCAGGAATGAAGGCAAAGCCGATGCCGCATTTTACCGCCTCTTTGATCATGGCGATGCTTGGGTACTCCAGGGCGCTGTTTCCTTCAATCCCGGCACCTTGCAATAATCTGCCCGCTTTTGTGTGGTAGACGCAGCTTGTGCCGAAGCTGATGAATGTTTCGCGGCTAAGAGCGCCAAGGCTCTCAGATTCAACCTTTTCAGCGAGATCATTGGAAGCGATGAACACCAGCTTTTCTTCGAGCAAAGGGGTAAAAAGGATGTCGGCCCTATTCGGATTTTGCGGTACGATTCCGAAATCGACGGCATGGTTTTGCACCTGCTGAACGATATCGTGCTGAAACCCGTTTTCCAATTGCAATCTGATCTTTGGATATTCTTTAATAAAATCCCGGATCAGGAGAGACGTGCGCGTCAGAAAAAACGATTCCTGCATGCGGATGCGGACGGTTCCTTGCGGCTGATCCAGTTCATTCATCGCTTCTTCCAAGGTGCTGCCTAAATGAATAAATTGATAGGCATATTTACTTAGCTTCAAACCGGCCGGTGTCGGCTTCACACCTCTTGACAGCCGGTGAAACAAACGCTGTCCGCAAGCCTGCTCCAAAAGCTGAATATGGCTGGTGACTGTCGACTGTACATACCCCAGCCGATCAGCGGCGCGGCTGAAGTTTTTTTCTTCCATGACGGCGATGAAGGTTTTAAAAAATTTACCCTCTAAAAGCTCAATCATAGCTTGTCATCTCCTTGATATCGAAAATCAAAATGATTTCTATCGTAATCATTCATAAGTAAAATGTCTCTCCCCATGATATCGTAGGTTTTGCAAGAATAAAAGAAAAATTGAGGAGGAAAACAATGAAAAGAACGAGAGGATTCAGACTTGGCGTGTACATTTTCAAGGATGCTGAAATCATCGACTATGCCGCCCCATACGGAGTGTTTTCAGTGGCGAGGAGGCTCGATCCTGAACTGGACGCCTTTCTTGTGGCGGATGCGATGAAACCGGTTCAGACGCAAGCCGGGCTTACCGTTCATCCGAATTACAGCTTCAATGACCAGCCAGATATGGATGCTTTCTTAATTCCGGGCGGTTTCGGTACACGACAGGAGACCAACAACAAACGGCTGCATCAGTTTATCCGCTCTCTGCCTGAGTCGACGCTTTTGGTGAGCGTATGTACAGGTTCATGGATTTACGGGCGCATGGGGCTCTTAGACGGGCTTTCCGCCACAAGCCGGAAAGAGCCGGATCGGCTTGAGGCGTCAGAGATGGGGCAAGTACCGATCGACCGCTTGGCGGACATCGCGCCGGCCTGCCGCGTCAGCCGGGCGAGAATCGTCGACAGCGGACGGATCATCACCGCCGGGGGAATTGCTTCAGGCATGGAAATGGGCTTTCACTTATTGAGAAGAGCGGGCTATGATGAAAGCTTCATAGAAGAAACGGCGCGTGTTATGGAGTATCAAGAGGGGTACAGCCAGTATCAGGATGATATTGAATACGTGCGGAAAGAGAAATAAGTCGAAGCTGCCGGGGAGAACCCGGCAGTTTACAACGGTTCGTCTGCCTGTAAAACGATTTGAAGCAACCCCGGAAAACGGCTGTCCAAGTCCTCTTGGCGAAGCGAAATAAACCGTTGTGTTCCTTCTATTCTTGTATGAATGACTCCCGATTCCCTAAGGACTTTAAAGTGATGAGACAGGGTTGATTTTGGAATGGGAACGTTAACAGCGCTGCACGATTGTTCGCCGGCTTCTGCAAGATTTTTTATGATTTGAAGTCTGATTTGATCACTGAGGGCGTAAAGAACAGCGGATAAACTGATGTCAGGGCGGTTTGTCTGTTTGCATCGGTATTATACATTTCTTCAATGCTCCTGTTTAAAAACAGCCGGGCGCTGAATCAATCAAAAACTGCATAAGAATCGAGTCTGCCGGAAAAACCGGCAGCTCTTTTTGATTTATATTTTGGAAAACGACAGCCGCGCCACCGCATCATGCATGTGAATCGATTCTTCGTTCCGGCATTCGATCTCAAAGGCGGAGATCCAGTTCATTTCGTATAAGTCGGCAGCCGTTAAGCGGATGACGTCTTCTACAAATCTTGGATTTTCATAAGCCTGTTCAGTCACTCTTTTTTCGTCGGGCCTTTTTAAGACGGGATGGAGCTTTGCGCTTGCGTTCGTTTCCGCTGCGGCAAGAAGCTCGGTTTTGAAATCGTCCGGCATCTCCGCCTGCTCATTGATATGTGCGGTGATCTTGATTATGCCGCGCTGGTTATGGGCGCTGTATTCGCTGATTTCTTTTGAACACGGGCAGAGCGTCGTCACATGGGCCGTGATGCCGACGGTTTGTGAAAAGCCTTTGTTTTCATGATAAGAGACTGTCATATGGATATCGGCGTGCATCAATCCTGACAGTTTGGTTTCCGGGCTAAGGCGCTCGAAATACCATGGAAAACTGACAGAGACGGATGCGCTTTGCTGTTCCATATTGTCGGCTAAATCCTTTGCAAAATCTTTCAGTGTATGGACATCAATCGTCCAGTTTGCTTCGTGATAGCGCTGCAGCTGTTCTGTCAGGCGGCTCATATTGATTCCTTTGCGGCCGCGCGCAAGGCTCGTCGTAAAGGAAAAAGCGCCGATCGTCGTTTGTGTAAACGGCTTGAGCGAGGATGCAATCAAAATCGGATGCGAAACGTTTGAGACACCGACATGGTCAATGTCAAAAAAATAGTCGTTCGGTGTATTTTGAATATCCTTCATCTGTTCTTTATCGGTCGGTTTTATTCCTTTCACGGCTTCGACAGATCCGAAGCGGCGGTGGCGTTCGGGTTTTGCGGGCAAATGCAGGATACGTTCCATTGATGAGACCCCTTTCTATAGTAAATCGAAATAGTTCCTATTTATTTTGAGGGAATGCTGTGATAAAATCAAGTGGTCATGTCTAAAGCATGCAAATTAAATCGAAATGATTTCGTTTAGGGAGTGGTTGTTTTGCAGCATAGCGAAATCGTCATTGTTGGAGCGGGACCCGCAGGTATTGGAATGGGAATCGTTCTGAAAAAACTCGGTTTTCAATCGTTTGCGATTTTGGAAAAAGACCGTGCAGGAGCTTCATTTCGAAGCTGGCCTGAAGAAATGAAACTGATAACACCGTCCTTTACCGGACAGGGGTTCGGGGCTTTGGATTTAAATGCTGTTGCTCCGGGAACATCCCCTGCCTTTACTTTTCACCGCGAGCACTTGAGCGGGCAGGAGTATGGAGATTATTTGGCGCTTTTGGCCGATCATTTTCAGCTTCCAATTCAAGAAGGCACATCGGTTCGCAACGTTTATAAAGACGACGGCGGTTTTTCAGTTGAAACTAATAAAGGCATGATGAAGGCCAAAGACGTTATTTGGGGAGCCGGTGAATTCCAATTTCCGAAATATTCGTTTCATGGTGCAGAGATTGGCATCCACAACAGCAAGGTCGCCAGATGGAGCCAATTTGAAAAGGCCCATTATTACGTGGTAGGCGGCTATGAAAGCGCAATGGATGCGGCGGTTACACTGGCGTCCTATGGCAGCGATGTGACGGTTGTGATGCCGAATTCGCTCAGCGAAAACGCTGAAGCCGATCCAAGCCGGTCGCTTTCACCTTATACATGGGAGCGTCTTGAAGATGCATATGAAAAAGGGAAGGTTCAGTTTTTGGAAAAAGCCCTGGTAGAAAAACTGGCGAAAAATGGACCAGCCTATGATTTATATTTGTCAGACGGGAGGAAAATACGCTCGGAAACACGGCCGATTATCGCGACAGGCTTTCATTCCGGGGCAAAACAAATCGAGCATTTGTTTGAATGGGGAGAGAACGGCAAACCGCTTTTAACGAATGAAGATATGTCGACCGTGACGGACGGTCTTTATTTAATCGGGCCGAGCGTTCAGCACCAAAACGCCGTCTTTTGTTTCATTTATAAATTCAGGCAGCGATTCGCCGTCATCGCCGAGCATTTGTTGGAAAAACGAAAGTTTTCGATTGATGAAAAGGTGCTGACAGAATACAGGGAAAATCAAATGTTTCTCACGGATTTGAGCTGCTGTGAGGTGCAGTGTGAATGCTGAAAGAGCCAACGCGGCGGCAGCGCATGCTCTTTATCGGACTCGAATCGGTCGGAAAAACAACGCTTTTTTCCGCGATCACAGATCAGAGAGCAGGCGAAGCAGCCAATGTGAAAGGATCGACGATATTTGCGGCTGAACGGGAGATCAAAAGCCTTCCGGGCTGGCAAGCCATTGATACACCGGGCATTCGGGAGGATGACAGCGTGTCGAAAAGAGCGCTGAAAAAAGAGATCGAAAAGGCCGATGAGGTGGTTGCCGTCTTGCGCGGCACCCATTTTTCAGAAGAGCTGAACGCGGTCTTGGACCTGATTCCGCCGGATGCCAGGCGCGTCTGCTTTATCGTTACGTTTCAGGATAAAATGACGGACGCCATGCGCCGGACGCTTTCTGAGCAAGTGGCCAAGCACAGTCTCCCGGTCCTGTTGGTTGATACGAGAACTGTGACAGACGATAAAAAAGAGCATATCATCGCTTTTTTAAGAAAAGAGGCTGAATTTCATCCGCTGAAACGGAAACGGATGAAACAGATTAAACTTGAAAGTGTGGCTGTTCAGCAGTTTGTGTTTCATCGTCCCGTAGTTGGGCCTGTTGTGAGTACTGCACTTTTATGTTTGTTATTTATGGTGCCGATCGTATTGGCTTATCATACATCAGAGTGGATGCAGCAATACGCGGACGAATGGGCGGTTGAACCTCTCCAAAATGCGGTCGGAGGCTTGCCGTCATGGCTGAGCGCGGCATTGGCGGGGAATTATGGCCTGTTATCCCTTGGCATTTACTCGTTTGTTTGGGCGTTTCCTGTCGTTTTGTTTATGTCTATAGCAAATGCGGCAGCAGATGATTCGGGTTTAAAGGACCGGATCGTCGATTCACTGGACCCGCTGATGCGGAAGATCGGTCTGAACGGCCGCGATTTAGTTCCGCTTTTGACCGGATTTGGCTGCAATGTCGTTGCCGTTCAGCAGACGCGGTCGTGCAGCATGTGTACGAGAAAGCGCTGTGTATCATTTATTTCTTTCGGATCAGCGTGCAGCTACCAAATCGGCGCGACGCTGTCGATTTTTCATGCTGCGGGAAGGGAGTGGCTGTTTATCCCTTACCTCGCTGTTCTTGTTGCCGCAGCAGCCGCTCATAACCGGATATGGTATCGCATCGATCAGAAATGGGCCGCTTACTTCGAGCGCCGGCAAACGTTTTTACAGATGCCGTCCTGGAAAGGGATCGTCTTTCGAGTAAAAGAAGTGCTCCAGCAATTTATCTTTCAGGCGATGCCGATCTTTCTCATCATTTGCCTGGCGGCGACAGTATTGAATGAACTCGGTGTCATCCGTCTTGTGACATTGCTTGTCTCGCCTGTTTTAAGCCTGTTCGGTGCTCCGGAAGATGCGGCGCCGGGCCTTGTTTTTTCTCTGATCAGGAAAGACGGCATTCTCTTGTTCAATGAAGGGAATGGAGCGCTTCTTGATGTGCTGCCGGGGGCAACGCTCTTTCTGCTCATTTACTTGGCATCAACCTTTACTCCATGCATGGTGACGGTTTGGACAATTGCCAAGGAACTGGGGATGAAAACGGCGGCAGCCATTATGGGAAAACAGATGGCCACTTCAGTCGTGTCAGTTTTGATCATCATGATCATCTGGAAGCTGACACTTTGCATTTTTAAATAAATTGTGGTGAAATAAAATACAAATCGTAATCATTACGATTTGATAAGAGAAAGGAGAATGAAAAAATGAGTAACAAGATTCCTGTAACAGTGTTAAGCGGATACCTGGGGGCGGGTAAAACGACGCTGCTGAATCACATATTGCAAAACCGCCAAGGGCTGAAAGTCGCCGTTATCGTTAATGACATGAGCGAAGTCAACATTGATGCCGGGCTTGTCAAGCAAGGCGGTGGCCTGTCGAGGACGGATGAAAAGCTGGTCGAAATGTCAAACGGCTGCATTTGCTGCACACTCAGAGAGGACTTGCTGGTTGAAGTCGAAAAACTGGCGAAGCAAGGAAATATCGATTATATCGTGATCGAATCGACCGGTATCAGCGAACCGATCCCGGTCGCTCAGACGTTCTCTTACATCGACGAAGAATTGGGTATTGATTTGACGCGGTTCTGCCGTTTGGACACAATGGTCACGGTGGTCGACGCCAATCGTTTTTGGCACGATTTTCAGTCGGGGGACAGCCTGCTGGACCGGAAAGAGGCTGTCGGTGAAGAGGATGAACGTGATATCGCCGATCTGCTCATCGATCAAATCGAGTTTTGCGATGTGCTGATTTTGAATAAATGCGACCTTGTCTCCGAGGAAGATCTGGAAAAGCTTGAGAAAGTGCTGAAAACGTTGCAGCCTAAAGCAAACATCATCAGAGCGGTCAAAGGAGAGGTCGATCCGAAGGTCATCTTAAACACCGGTCTTTTCAATTTTGACGAAGCAAGCGGCTCAGCAGGCTGGATCAGGGAATTAAACGAAGGACACCACCAGCATACGCCTGAGACTGAAGAATACGGAATATCTTCGTTTGTATACGAAGCGCGCCGTCCTTTTCATACCGAGCGGTTTTATAACTGGATTCATTCGCTGCCGGAAAACGTCGTCAGGGCGAAAGGAATCGCCTGGTGTGCGACGCGCAACAGCCTTGCCCTTTTGATGTCGCAGGCAGGGCCATCCGTGTCGCTGGAACCGATCTCTTATTGGGTGGCCGCGCTGTCCAAGGCGGAACAGGAGCAAATCCTCAGACAGAATCCAGAGCTATTAAAAGAATGGAATGAAGAATTCGGAGACCGCCACACAAAGCTCGTCTTTATCGGATTGGATCTGTCCCCGTCAGAAATTACCGCCGAAGCGGATCGATGCCTTTTGACAGATTCGGAGATGGCGGACGACTGGTCGCTTTTATCTGACCCGTTCGATTGGCAGATTGAAAGAGCTAGATAAATGAATTTCCACATTAAGACAAAAGAGATATCTCTTTTGTCTTTTTTTATTTCAAACAAACCGGTGTTTTGTACACCATGTTGACATATCAGGAAAGGAATACTAATATTTTATTGTAATGTTAACTTAAATTATTTATAGGTTAACATATGAGTACGGTGTTTAGAGGGGGGATGAAAGCATGAAGGGAGAAGCGTATTACAGTGTGAGAATGAGAGCCTCCGAGAACGGTCCCCATGAAGAGGGGGGAAAACACATATCCGGAGGAGAGCGGCTTGCGCCTTTCATCGGTGTAAAGGATGCCGTCAGCGATTTATTGGAAAAAGCATTGTCTCATTCGCGGGGCAAGCCGGACTTTATGCAAATTCGCTTCGATCTTGTAAATGAACCGATAAAGTTTGTCCAGCCTCTGCGCATTGAAACGAATGAAACAAAATCAGCGGAAGAAGGACAAGCGCTTGCCCGTGAGCTGATCAGCCGCGCCGGCGTACCGAAAAACGCGGTAGACAAAGCGTTTCAAGGCATTGCCGAATACTCGGACGTAAGGGGCGCCGTTTTGTTTGACATTCATTCAGGCCGGAGGATTGACGGAAGAAAACAAAAAGGAGTGCGCGTCTCACGGCTCGATTGGCCGAAAGCCGATTTTCAAATGTGGGCGGCTTTGTGCGGAATGCCGCCGAATCCGCGGTTGAAAGAGGCGCTTGCCATCGCTTCTAAGGTATGTGAGCATCCGGCTGTCGTCGCCGAATTATGCTGGTCAGATGACCCTGATTACATAACGGGCTATGTTGCCGCTAAAAAGCTGGGTTATCAGCGGATAACAAGGATGAAAGAGCATGGAGACGAGAGCGGCTGCCGGATTTTTTTTGTTGATGGATTAACAGATATCAAGAGCTGTATAGACGGCTTGGAAAAACAGCCTGTATTCATTCGGTCGGGAGGTAAAACATGAATCAATCATTCGTTGAAAAAAGCAAAAAATATCTTTGGCTGCCTTTTACCCAAATGAAAGACTATGACGAAAACCCGCTGATCATCGAAAGCGGGGAGGGCATCAAACTGAAAGATATCGACGGCAGGGAGTACTATGACGGATTTTCTTCAGTATGGCTCAATGTCCACGGCCATCGCAAGAAGGAACTGGATGAAGCCATCAATAAACAGCTCGGCAAAATCGCTCATTCGACATTGCTGGGGATGACAAATGTTCCGGCGACAGAGCTTGCCGAGGTGTTAATCAAGATCACGCCGGAAAAGCTGACGCGTGTTTTTTATTCGGACAGCGGCGCTGCAGCAATGGAAATCGCGCTGAAAATGGCCTTTCAATATTGGAAAAACATCGGCAAGCCGGAGAAACAAAAATTCATTTCGATGAAAAACGGCTATCACGGCGATACGATCGGCGCTGTCAGCGTCGGTGCGATCGAGCTCTTCCACCATGTATACGGGCCGCTTATGTTTGAAAGCTTTAAGGTAAATGTTCCTTACGTATACCGCTCGAAAAGCGGCAACCCGGACGAGTGCCGCGATGAATGCCTCGCAGAACTCGAACGGCTCCTGAGCGAGCGGCACGGTGAGATCGCCGCGCTGTCGGTCGAATCGATGGTCCAAGGGGCATCGGGGATGATCGTGATGCCTGAAGGATATTTGGCAGGCGTCCGGGAGCTTTGTACGAAATATGATGTTTTAATGATTGTCGATGAAGTGGCGACAGGATTCGGCCGAACCGGGAAAATGTTTGCCTGTGAGCATGAATGTGTTCAGCCTGACTTGATGGCGGCTGGTAAGGCCATTACCGGAGGCTATTTGCCGATCGCCGTAACGTTTGCGACAGAGGAAATTTATCAGGCATTTTATGATGACTATGACAAACTGAAAACGTTTTTCCACGGCCATTCGTACACGGGGAACCAGCTTGGCTGCGCCGTTGCGCTGGAAAATTTGCGCCTGTTCGAATCGGAAAAAATCGTCGCTCAAGTTGCGGAAAAGTCGAAAATAGTGGAATCGCTTTTTCATGATCTGGCAGCGCTCCCTCATGTCGGCGACATCCGCCAGCTCGGTTTAATGAGCGGGATCGAACTCGTTCAGTCGAAAGAAACGAGGCAGCCTTATCCGCCTGAAGAGCGAATCGGATACCGGGTGTCTTTGAAAATGAGGGAGCTTGGCATGCTGACGAGGCCGCTCGGGGATGTTATCGCATTTCTTCCTCCGCTCGCCAGCACCGCCGATGACCTGCGCGCCATGGTGTCCATTATGAAAGAAGCGATTCAAGAGGTTACAGGCTGTGCACATTGACGAATGGCTCAGCAGTCGGCTCGCTAGGACGAAGGCAGCCGGGCTTTACCGCTCGCTTAAACCGCCTCAAGCTGTCGCGGAAGCGAAACGTACGAATTGGGCGTCAAACGATTATTTGAGCCTGGCGAACGACAAACGGCTGGTTCACGCCGCAGAAACGGCGCTTCGCCGCTTTGGAGCCGGGAGCACAGGGTCAAGGCTGACGTCCGGCAATACCGAATGGCATGAAAAACTTGAGCGGAAAATCGCCGGTTTTAAGCAGACAGAAGCCGCTCTCTTGTTTTCAAGCGGATATTTGGCCAATATCGGCGTGCTTTCGTCTTTGCCTGAAAAAGGAGACGTCATATTGAGCGATCAATTGAACCATGCGAGCATCATCGACGGCTGCCGCCTTTCAAAAGCTGATACGGTTGTTTACCGCCACACGGATATGAATGATCTTGAAGAAAAACTCCGCACCGCACAGAGCCGTGCTCGCCGCTTTATTGTGACAGACGGCGTGTTCAGCATGGACGGCACAATTGCGCCGCTTGACGAAATCATGCTCCTTGCCAAGCGGTACCGGGCCTTTGTTGTCGTTGATGATGCCCACGCAACAGGGGTTTTGGGAGATGCCGGCAGGGGAACGGGCGAGTATTTCGGCGTCTCCCCAGATGTTGTGATCGGCACGTTAAGTAAAGCTGTAGGCGCGGAAGGCGGCTTCGTCGCGGGCTCTAAAGCATTGATCGATTTTTTGCTGAATCATGCGAGAACGTTTATCTTTCAAACGGCTGTCCCGCCCGCAAGCTGTGCGGCGGCATGCAGAGCTTTAGACATCATTAAAGACAGCCGGAATAAACGCCGGCTTTTGCAATCATCGGTGACCACGATCAAACGGGGTCTCGAGGATATCGGGTTTACGGTCAAGGGAGAAGATACGCCGATCATACCCGTTATGATCGGAGACCCTCAAAAAGCCGTTCGATTTGCAAACGGCCTCAAGGAGAAAGGGATTGAGGCCCCGGCCATCCGCCCGCCGACTGTTGCGGAAGGAGAGAGCCGGATCAGGCTGACCGTCACCGCAGATCGCAAGTTAAGAGATATTGAAGCTCTATTAGAGGGGTTTAAATTAGTGGGAAGAGAGTTGAACTTGGTGAAATGAAGGGTTTTTTTATAACGGGAACTGATACGGGAGTAGGGAAGACGTTTATCGCTTGCGGCCTTGCCGCTTTGTTGAAAGAGCAGCATGTTGATGTCGGCGTGTTCAAGCCGTTTTTGAGTGGAGAGCTTAGCAGCGATCCGCAGAGTGATACAGCACTTTTGAAGAACAGCTCTGAAACATCTCTCGCTGATGAGGAGATCACACCTTTCGTGTTTAAAGAGCCGCTTGCACCTTACACAGCAGGGAAGCTCGAAGGGAGGACCGTCGGGCTGGAAGATGCCGTGAACCATTGGAAAAAGATTAAGGATCGGCACGATTGCTTCATTGTTGAAGGGGCAGGCGGGATTGCGGTGCCGCTCGGAGAGGATTATTTCGTCAGCGACTTGATCAAAGCGCTCGATTTGCCGGCTGTCATTGTGGCCCGTCCCAATCTTGGAACGATCAACCATACGTATTTAACCGTCCAATACGCGAAACAAATGGGGATACGCGTGATCGGCATCGTGATCAACGGCATCAGCAGCCGGCCCGGACTTGACGAACAGACGAATCCGGACATGATTGAAAGATTTTGCGGTGTGCCGCTCCTCGGCGTTACGCCGAAGCTTGAAGACGTTTCACCAACACAAATTCACCACATGATCAAGGAGCATGTCGATGTTTCCTTGATTATGAATCAAATGCAAATGGGGGCAGAAACATGAATCAGTGGATGGAACTTGCAGAACGGGTGCTGGATGGCGGAGAAGTAACTGAAAAAGAGGCGCTTTCCATCTTGGAATGCTCGGATGACGACGTTCTCCTGCTTATGCATGCTGCATTTCAAATCAGAAAACGCTACTTTGGAAAAAAAGTAAAGCTCAATATGATTATGAATGCAAAATCCGGACTTTGTCCGGAAAACTGCGGCTACTGCTCGCAGTCTTCGATATCAAAAGCGCCGATCGACAGCTACAGGATGGTCGACAAAACGACCCTGCTTGAAGGTGCAAAGCGTGCGCACGATTTAAATATCGGAACGTATTGCATCGTGGCGAGCGGCAGAGGCCCGTCCAACAGAGATGTCGATCAAGTGGTCGGCGCCGTTAAAGAAATTAAAGAAACGTACGGCTTAAAAGTCTGTGCATGCCTCGGACTGCTAAAGCCCGAACAGGCCGAGCGGCTGAAGGAAGCCGGAGTGGACCGGTACAATCACAACATCAATACATCAAAAAGCAATCATTCAAACATTACGACGTCCCACACGTATGATGACAGAGTAAACACTGTGGAAACAGCCAAAAAATCCGGAATGTCCCCATGCTCGGGCGTCATTGTCGGGATGAAAGAGACGAAGCAGGATGTCGTCGATATGGCGAATAGCTTAAAGGCGCTTGATGCAGACTCAATTCCGGTTAATTTTTTGCATTCGATCGATGGAACTCCGCTGGAAGGGGTCAATGAATTAAATCCGCTTTATTGTTTAAAGGTTTTGGCTTTGTTCCGCTTTATCAACCCGACAAAGGAAATCCGTATTTCAGGGGGGCGCGAAGTCAACCTCCGCTCCTTGCAGCCGCTGGGGCTGTATGCCGCCAATTCGATCTTCGTCGGAGACTATTTAACAACGGCAGGGCAGAATGAAACAGAGGACCATAAGATGCTCCATGATTTAGGATTTGAAGTCGAATCGGTGGAAGAAATGAAAGCCAGTTTACAGCGGTAACACGGGGGAGATATAGCATGACGACAGAACTGCACGAGGCAGGGCCGCGTCTGAAATCGGATTCGGATTTTTGGAGAGATCCATATCTGTTTTACGATAAACTGCGGTCCGTTCATCCTGTATATAAAGGAACCGTTTTAAAGCATCCGGGATGGTATGTCACCGGATATGAAGAAGCGGCGGCGATTTTGAGGGACGCGGCATTTAAAAACCGCGTTCCTCTCCCTGAAGCCTCTACAAAATATGAACAACTTCACGAATTGCAGCGGAATATGATGCTGTTTCAAAATGAGTCCGGCCATAAGCGGATGCGGACGATTGTCGGCAAAGAATTCATGCCGCAGAAGACGGCATCTTTCCGTCCTGTTATAGAAGAAATCGTCCATGAATTGCTCGATCAGCTTGAAAACAAGAAGACGGCGGACATGGTATCCGAATTCGCCTTTCCTTTGGCAAGCCTTATCATTGCCGACATGCTCGGCGTCCCCGCAGAGGAGAGATATCAATTCAGGCAATGGACGGCGGATCTCATTCGAACGATCGATTTGACCCGCACACGAAAGGTGCTGGCAAAAGGCGGGGATACCGTTGCCAAGCTGACGGCGTATTTTAAAGATTTGATTGAAAAGCGAAAAGCTCATCCTTCTCAAGACCTGATCAGCACATTCGCCGGTCATGAGCAGCTCGCCGAAGATGAAGTGCTTGCGACGTGCATTCTGCTTGTGATTGCCGGGCACGAGACGACGGTCAACCTTTTGACGAACGGATTGTTTTTGCTCATGAACCATCCCGGCCAGCTCAGCGCGCTGAAAGAAAATCCGCTGCTGATTGAGTCAGCCGTTGAAGAATGCCTGCGCTATGAAAGTCCGACACAGCTGACAGCGCGCACCGCGTCAGAGGACTGTGAAATCAACGGGAAGATCATCGAAAAAGGAGAGCGCATATACATCCTTTTAGGCGCCGCCAACCGCGATCCGAAGATATTTCAAAATCCGCATGTATTTGACATCACGAGAAAACCGAATCCGCACCTTGCCTTTGGAGCCGGTGCACACGTATGTTTAGGCTCGGCATTGGCGCGGCTCGAAGCGCAAATTGCCATTCCCGCATTGTTGGAGCGGCTGCCTAAGTTGAAGCTTGCTTCAACAGACATTCCATTTCGCAGGTTAATCGGCTTTAGATCGCTGGCCGAGCTGCCTGTCATCCTCAATTAAAGACAAAAAAGGGCTGGCTTACAGGTGCCGGCCCTTTTTAATCTTTCTTTTCATTTTGCGTGATATAGGTTTCCAGAAGCGTTTTTAATTCTTTAACCTCCGCGCGCAGTTCTTTGATTTCTTTTGTATCCTCTTTCAGCTCGCCTGTCTCATCTTCTATTTCCTGAGAAATTTTTTGTGCATTATTCACGATTTCCCCGACGATCAAGTTGATCATAATGAAAGTCGCAATGATGATAAATGAAACGAAATAGAGCCATGACCAGCCGCTCTCGGCAAAAATCGGCCTGAATATGCCGCTTGCCCACGATTCGAGCGTAAAGGTTTGGAACAGTGTCAGAAGGCTGAGCTGCAGGTTGCCGAAGTATTCCGGCGCGATAGCAGAAAAGAACATCGTACCGATGACGGCGTACACATAAAAAATGATGCTCATCAGAATAATGACGCTGCTGATAGTCGGAATCGCCATAAACAGCGCATTGACGATCCGTCTTAATGAGGGAACGGAAGTGATCGTCCGCAGCACCCGCAGCACCCGGAAGATACGGAGAACGCTGACGAAATTCGTATTGTAAAGAATCAAACTGCCGGCGACGATTACGAAGTCAAAAACGTTCCAGTTGTTTTTAAAAAAGTGCTGTTTTTGAACGAATAGTTTAAGAGATAGTTCGATGACAAATATCGTTAAAAACAAACAATCCACAATAAAAAATACTTTTTGATAAGGTTTAAAGAAAGCGTAAGTTTCCAAACCGATCGAGATGGCATTCAACACAATGACCGTCGTTATGAATGACTGAAACAGCCGGCTTTCAATCAATGCCGAAACTTTACTTTGAACTGAAAATCGATTTTGATGAGTGTTCACTCTGATTATTTGTCCTCCTGTTTAGTTGTCCATTTCTATGATACGTTACAGCAGCAGGATGATGTCAAGTCAGTTCTTTTTTTTGTATCGAAAAAAACTTAACGTTTACGTAAAAGTATAATAGTAGTATAATAGAAAAGAAGAAAAATCTCGGGGGGATATGGACGTGGAGTGGATGAAGATTGATCAAATGGCCAAGCGAAGCGGCCTGACGAAAAGAACGATCCGCTTTTACGAAGAAATCGGTCTGCTTTCTTCACCGAAGCGGACGGAAGGCGGTGTCCGTCTTTACTCTGAAGACGATCTTGAAGAGCTTGAAAGAGTGATCAGCGCGAAGGAAGTGCTGGGATTCTCGCTGCAGGAGCTCCAGCAGTTCATGGAAACGGGCAAGCACTTGGAGATGAATAAAGAAGGATACCTTTTATCGCTGGACAAACGGGAACGAAAAGAAAAGCTCGAAGACATTCAGAGGATGCTGAATGAACAGATGAGAATGATTGATGAAAAGATTGAAAAATTTCAATCATTCAAGAAGCGCTTGGAGGCTATGCAGGCAAAAGCCGAGAATGCGCTTGAATCAATTGATTAAACAAGAAAAACGCTATTTTTATAGCGTTTCTTTATTTGCAAAGAAAGGTTTGATAGATCATGAATGAACAACCACCTGAGAACTCAAGTATGTTTAAACAGCCAAAAGCGGTCTGGGCCGTGGCCTTTGCTTGCGTGATCTCGTTTATGGGGATCGGGCTTGTCGATCCGATTCTGCCGGCGATTGCGCGGCAGCTGCATGCTTCCCCCAGCCAAGTTTCGCTTTTATTTACAAGCTATCTGCTAGTCACAGGTTTCGCCATGCTTTTATCAGGCGCCGTATCGAGCCGGATTGGGGCAAAGCTGACGTTAATCAGCGGCTTGATCCTGATCATCGTTTTTGCAGGCTTGGGCGGGCTTTCGCATTCCATTTCTCAGCTCGTCGGCTTTCGCGGCGGCTGGGGACTCGGAAACGCCATGTTTATCTCAACTGCGCTTGCCGTCATTGTCAGCGTGGCATCTGGCGGAAGCGCAAAAGCCATTATTTTGTATGAGGCGGCTTTGGGATTGGGCATTTCGGTTGGACCGCTTGCCGGTGGAGAGCTTGGCACAATATCGTGGAGAGCGCCGTTTTTCGGCGTATCGGTTTTAATGGCGGCCGCTCTTTTGGCCATCTTTTTTCTTTTGCCGCCTGTCCAAAAGCCGCGGAAGAAAATTTCTGTCAGCGCGCCGATCAAAGCGCTTCGTTATAAAGGGCTATTGACGCTTTCAGGCGCCGCATTCTTATATAACTTCGGTTTCTTCACCCTGCTTGCATATTCGCCGTTTGTTCTTGACTTAAATGAACGGGGCCTCGGCTACGTCTTTTTCGGCTGGGGGCTGTTTCTTGCGATCACTTCCGTTTTCATCGCTCCGGCCGTACAGCGGATCTTTGGAACCGTCCGCTCACTGATCTTTCTGTTTATGCTGTTTGCAGCTGATTTGCTCGCGATCGGGATTTGGACGGAGCACATGGCGCTCGTCATCGGGGCGATCATCATAGCCGGAGGGATTCTGGGCATGATCAATACGATTTTGACAACAGCGGTGATGGAAGCTGCGCCTGTCGAACGGTCTGTCGCTTCATCTGCCTACAGCTCCATCCGGTTCATCGGCGGGGCCATTGCGCCTTGGATCGCCGGTGTGTTAGCCGATCATTTTACTGCGCATACTCCCTATTTTGCAGGATGCATCGCCGTGCTTGCCGGCATGGCCGTTTTGACTGGAGGCCGCCGTTATTTGGCAGGCATCAAAGCCGGTCATTAATGAAAAAAGCTTGTTTCCCTAAAAGGAAACAAGCTTTTTTTTTATAAAACTTTCGTTGTCCATGACTCGCAATTCCATGTTTCTGTCGCGATGTCCATATAGAATTCAGGTTCGTGAGAGATGAGCAGGACGGAGCCTTTATATTCTTTCAAAGCTCTTTTTAATTCTTCTTTTGCTTCAACATCAAGGTGGTTTGTCGGTTCATCGAGTACAAGCAGGTTCGTTTCCGAATTGATAAGCTTGCATAGTCTGACTTTTGCTTTTTCCCCGCCGCTTAATACGGATACCCTGCTTTCGATATGCTTTGTCGTCAGTCCGCACTTCGCCAGAGCCGCGCGGATTTCGTACTGTGTAAAGGACGGAAAGTCGTTCCACACTTCTTCTATGCATGTGTTGTTGTTGGTCTCTTTGACTTCCTGCTCGAAATAGCCGATATGAAGGAGTTCGCCGCGTTCGACTTCTCCCGACAGCGGTGAAATTTCACCCAGAAGGCTTTTCAGCAATGTCGTTTTTCCGATGCCGTTGGCTCCGTACAGAGCGATCTTTTGGCCCCGCTCCATTCTCAAGTTCAGCGGACGGGACAGCGGCTCATCATAGCCGATGACGAGCTCTTTCGTTTCAAAAATCAGCTTTCCGGATGTTCTTGCTTGTTTAAAATGAAATTCAGGCTTCGGTTTTTCCGAAGGGAGCTCGATCATATCCATTTTATCGAGCTTTTTTTGCCGGGACATCGCCATATTTCTTGTGCTGACGCGCGCTTTGTTGCGGGCGACGAAATCTTTCAGCTCCGAAATCTCCTGCTGCTGTTTCTTGTAGGCTGCTTCAAGCTGCTGTTTTTTCACTTCGTATACTTCGCGGAATTGGTTGTAGTCGCCGACATAGCGGGTCAGCTCCTGGTTTTCCACATGGTAGATCAAATTAATGACGCTGTTTAAAAACGGAATGTCGTGAGAAATCAAAATAAAGGCGTTCTCGTACTCCTGCAAATAGCGTTTCAGCCATTCGATATGCTGTTCGTCCAGGTAGTTTGTCGGCTCATCGAGCAGCAGGATGTCGGGCTTTTCCAAGAGCAGTTTAGCAAGCAGCACCTTTGTCCGCTGGCCGCCGCTCAAATCCGCGACATCCCTGTCAAGGCCGAGATCGTTAAGCCCGAGGCCGCGGGCGATTTCTTCGACTTTTGCGTCAATCGCGTAAAAGTCGTTGTTGGTCAGGGCGTCCTGGATCGTTCCGACTTCTTCGAGAAGCTTTTCAAGCTCATCGGGGTCAGCCTCGCCCATTTTTGTGTAGATGGCATTCATTTCTTCTTCCATCGCAAATAAATAATGGAAAGCGTTTCTCAGCACGTCGCGGATTGTTTGTCCGCGCTCAAGTGATGTATGCTGGTCCAGATAGCCGACCCGGACCTTTTTGGACCATTCCACTTTTCCTTCGTCAGGCTCAAGTTTGCCTGTAATGATATTCATGAAGGTCGATTTTCCCTCGCCGTTTGCTCCGATGAGACCGACATGTTCGCCTTTCAGCAAGCGAAAGGATATATCATGAAAGATCGCCCGGTCGCCAAAACCGTGGCTCAGCTTTGTGACTGTAAGTAAACTCATGTTTTGCACCTCAAAAAATATAATCTGTATTCTATAAGATTATATCGAACTCAGAGGGAACAATAAAAGAAAAATTGCGCAGCCGCTTTTGTTTTGAGATACTAGGAGCAGAATCAACCTGATAAAAGGAGAAAAACATGACAGAAAGATGGCCATTTTTAAATAAAGCAAAACCGTTTATTCAAGAAAACTGGAAGGCATCGGGCTTTCAAGAGCCGACGAGTGTCCAAAAAAATGCAGTCGATCTGATTTTGGACGGGCGTGACGTGATCGCCGAGTCGCCGACTGGAACGGGCAAAACGCTCGCTTACGTCCTGCCGATTCTGGAAAAGCTGGAGGCGGATCAAAAGAACGTGCAAGCTGTGATTTTGGCTCCGTCCCGCGAGCTTGTCATGCAGATTTTTGATGTGATCGTCGAATGGAAAAAAGGCTCGGATATCAGAGCCGCTTCCCTGATCGGCGGCGCCAATGTTAAAAAGCAGCAGGAAAAGCTGAAAAAACACCCGCACATCATTGCGGGCACACCTGGACGCGTATTTGAGCTGATTAAAATGAAAAAACTGAAAATGCATGAAGTGAAGACGATCGTCCTTGACGAAACCGATCATCTGCTTACGCCGGAGCATCGCGGGACGATACAAAGCATCATCAAATCGACGCTCCGCGACAGGCAGCTCCTCTGTTTTTCGGCGACTTTAAAAGACGACGCCGAACGCGAGCTCCGCAGCATGACGACAGAAGCGGAAGTTCTCAGGATCAAGAGGTCGAAAGAAGAATCTGCAAAAATCAAACACCAATTTCTCGTATGCGACCAGCGGGATAAGGTGAAGATCCTGCAAAAATTCTCGCGGCTTCCAGGTATGCAGGCGCTCGTCTTTGTCAAAGACATCGGCAACTTAAACGTGTATGCCGAAAAGCTCAAATTTCATCATGTCGACATCGGCGTTCTTCACAGCGAGGCGAAAAAAATCGAGCGCGCCAAAATATTGCAGGCATTTGAAGCAGGCGAATTCACACTGCTTCTCGCGACCGATATCGCAGCGCGCGGAATCGACATCGAAGATCTCCCTTATGTCATCCACGCCGATTTGCCAAACATTGAAGGCTATATCCACCGATCGGGAAGGACGGGAAGAGCGGGGAATGAAGGAACCGTGATCAGCCTTGTCAACCGCATTGAAGAGGAAAGGCTGAAAAAGCTGGCGAAGAAGCTTGAAATCCCGCTTCAGCGGATCGTGTATGAAAGAGGACGGATTATTGAAAGATAAGAAAGAGGCCTGCTGCCGGCAGGCCTCTTTTTTATATGAATGCTCAGGCATTGTCGGAATCGGCGACTTTGATCAGCTGTTTGCCGAGGTTTTTTCCTTCAAACAAGCCTAAAAATGCCTCAGGTATCCGCTCGAAACCTTCTGTTATCGTTTCCTCATATTGAAGCTGCCCGCTTTTTACCCATTCGGCGAGCTGTTTGGTTCCTTCAGGAAAGCGGTCCCTGTAATCGTTGACGACAAATCCTTTCATCAGGGCGCTTGTTTTAATTAAGGCTGTTTGTACACGCGGCCCCATATCATCTTCTGCGCTTTTGACGTTATAAGAAGAAATCGCCCCGCAAACCGGAATTCGTGCAAACTTATTGAGCAGGGGGAAGACAGCATCTGAAATCGTGCCTCCGACGTTGTCAAAGTAAACATCGACACCGTCCGGACAAGCTTGTTCAAGCGCTGAGGCCATATTTTCCGTTGTTTTATAATTGATTGCTTCATCAAAACCGAGCTTTTCTTTTAAGTATGCCGTTTTTTCGTCAGAGCCTGCAATACCGACGACTCTCGCCCCTTTGATTTTGGCAATTTGTCCGACGGCGGAGCCGACTGCTCCGGCGGCACCGGAGACAACAACCGTTTCACCGGCTTTTGGCTGTCCGATGTCCAAAAGTCCGAAATAAGCCGTCAAACCGGTCATGCCGAGAATCCCAAGAAAAGCGGTAACAGGCGCGAGGGACGGATCGATTTTCTGCAGATTGTCTTCGCGAACCGCTGAATACTCCTGCCAGCCCAAGCGGCCCAAAACAATGTCCCCTTTTTTGAGCTTGTCTCCTTTTGCAGATATCACTTCGCCGATCACGCCTCCGGTGATTACTTTATCAAGCGGAAATGGCTCGACATAGGATTTCGTGTCCTGCATTCTTCCCCTCATATAAGGGTCCACTGAGACATAAAGCGTTTTTACAAGCACTTCACCGTTTTTTGCTTCCGGAATTTCCGTTTCTTTTATGCGAAAATCGCCCATAACAGGTATGCCCTGCGGACGTCTTGCGAGTTCAATTTGTTTTTGCGACATAATGATTCCTCCTTTTACTTATAACTTACCACGTAAAAAAGAGGTTTAGCAAAAGATCAGCGGGTTGCATGAAAGGTTTTTTTCAGCACAGAATCGGGCAGAAAAAGATGAAAAACATCAGCATTTCTTTCATTTAAAAGATATTGATTGGCATTTTCTCTCGAAAATTGAAACATGTCTTTTGTGATAAAAGGAAGCAATGACAGGAGATATGAAGAGAGGAGGTCTTCGGTGCTGCTTGCCGTTCTCCTTTCTTCCGGATCGCCGATGTTCATGATGATTGAAAAGACGTAATCGATATTGATGCCGAATCGTCTGGCGGCAAAAGATTCAAATCGATGAGTATCAACTTCTTGATGACCTTCCCTTGAAAAAATCTGCTTGACCAAATCGCTAATGATCCATGCGTTATATTGCTGTTCCGGTGAAAAATAATACACGCTTCAATCACCCCATCTCAAAGCCTTGTCTATTTGTAATGTACCTGAATTGGCAATCCTTTCAAACGTTTTGTCTGAAAATTTATAACAATTGTAACATTGAAATGAAAATGTCATGACAGAGCATTCATCCGTTTAGCCGCGTAAACAAAGGGTAAGTGTTAAATACAACATGAAAAAAGGGAGGAGATTCATATGAAACCAGTAGTAAGACAATATACTAATGATGAAAAACTGATGAAGGATGTTGAGGAACTCAGGGAAATCGGAGTTGCAAGAGAAGATATTTACGTTCTGTCACATGATGACGACCGTACTGAAAGACTTGCGGACAACGCGGATGCCAATACGATCGGAGCCGAAGAGACAGGCCTTAAAAATGCCGTGGGTAATATCTTCAACAAAAAAGGGGACGAACTCCGCAATAAAATTCATGAGATCGGCTTTTCAAAACAGGAAGCAGAACAATTCGAGAAGCAGCTTGATGAAGGAAAAGTCCTCCTCTTTGTCACGGATCATGAAAAAGTGAAATCTTGGGTATAAATTGAGACTGCCGACAAGGTCGGCAGTTTTTTTAATAAAATAAAATTTGAATGATAGCAGGAAAGGAGTAGAATAATAAACGAAAACGATATGAATAGGAGGAAAAGGTTTTGGCTAAAGAAAAAGATGCAGAACAAAAATCGGCATTGAACATCATTCCTCTTACGGTCACGATTTTAGTCGGAGCGGTAATTTGGTTTATTCCGTCGCCCGCCGGATTGGACCCGAAAGCATGGCACTTATTTGCAATCTTTGTGGCAACGATTATCGGCTTTATTTCAAAACCGCTGCCGATGGGGGCAATCGCCGTATTCGCATTGGCGGTCACGGCGCTGACCGGAACGCTGTCGATTGAAGAAACGCTCAGCGGCTTTGGAAACAAGACGATTTGGCTGATCGTCATTGCCTTTTTTATTTCACGGGGATTCATTAAAACCGGTTTAGGTGCGCGAATCGCCTATTTATTTGTGCGGATGTTTGGCAAAAAAACACTCGGACTCTCGTATTCACTTCTTGTCAGCGATTTGATTTTGTCGCCGGCGATCCCGAGTAATACCGCACGGGCCGGGGGAATTATTTTTCCGATTATCCGTTCGTTATCCGAAACTTTTCAGTCAACGCCCAAGGACGGCACGGAACGGCGCATTGGCGCTTTCTTGCTGAAGGTGGGCTTTCAGGGGAACTTGATCACTTCAGCGATGTTCTTAACGGCTATGGCGGCAAACCCGCTGATTGCCAAACTTGCCCATGATGTGGCAGGTGTGAATCTGACCTGGACAAGCTGGGCTGTGGCGGCCATCGTCCCGGGACTTGTCAGCTTGATCATCACCCCGCTTGTCATTTATAAACTGTATCCGCCTGAGGTGAAAGAAACACCTGATGCGGCGAAAATCGCAACAGAGAAGCTGAAAGAAATGGGCCCGTTCAAAAAATCGGAACTCTCGATGGTCGCGGTCTTTTTGCTCGTCCTTTTTTTATGGATTTTCGGCGGAAACCTGAAAATTGACGCAACGACAACGGCATTGATCGGTTTAGCCGTCCTGCTTTTGACACAGGTTCTGACGTGGGACGATATTAAGAAAGAGCAAGGCGCATGGGATACGCTGACATGGTTTGCCGCGCTCGTCATGCTGGCGAGCTTTTTGAATGAACTCGGCATGGTCGGCTGGTTCAGCGATGCGATGAAATCGTATGTTTCAGGATTCTCCTGGGTCAGCGCATTTCTCATTTTAATTGCGGTTTACTATTATTCGCATTATTTCTTTGCGAGTGCAACCGCTCATATCAGCGCGATGTATTCGGCCTTTCTCGCCGTGATTATCGCTGCAGGCGCTCCGCCGCTCCTCGCAGCATTAAGCCTTGCGTTTTTCAGCAACCTTTTTGCTTCGACGACACACTACGGAGCTGGAGCGGCACCCGTCTTTTTCGGGGCCGGCTATATTCCACAAAGCAAATGGTGGTCAATCGGCTTTATCCTGTCGATTGTTCATATTGTGACATGGCTTGTTGTCGGAGGGCTATGGTGGAAATTGTTGGGTATATGGTAAAATGAAGGGCAGGAGAGATCCTGTCCTTTTTTATGTTTATTTTGAAGCAGTTGATTTGAAATTCCACAATTTATGGTCGAAAAAGTGTGCATTTCAGTCAGTTATAACTGGTATGCACTGAACGATGGTGACGTAAGGGGGATATTAATGTTTTGGTCAGTTGATTTAATGCTGCTCGGTTTCATGTGCGCAATCGTCTACTTTTTGTACGACATTGTGAAAAACCGAAAAAAAACAAGTTTTTTTAGAAAAATGGTGTTTGCCAGTTTTATTGTTTATTTGAGCGTCGTTTATCACTATACGATAGGCGGAATCAACATTCCGCCGCAGCCGGCATACGCTCAAATGAACATTCAGCTCATTCCGTTTTATTTTGTCGCTGAATGGGTGCAAATGCATCAGCAGAGCGGGTTCGATTGGTTTTTTTGGAATTCTGTCAAGCTTACATTTTTTAATGTTTTATTGCTCATTCCTTTAGGTGTGTATCTTTCCGTTCTATGGAGGAAAATTCCGCTGAAAAAAGCGGCGGTTTTTGTTTTTTTGACAAGCTTTTTGATTGAGAGTCTCCAGCTTGTGCTATCTGTGACTGGATTCATAATGGCGAGAACCTTTAATGTGGATGATTTAATTTTAAATACGGCCGGCGGTGTAATCGGTTTCTGCCTGACGTCTTTCATGTTCGGAGCTAAAGGATCAGGTTACCGCCGAAAAGATCTGCATTTTTGAAGAAGTGCGAAAGATGGTTCCCGCCAGGGCAATCATCTTTTTTAGTTAAAACTGAAAACTAAGGCTCTTGAATCGGTGCGTGCCTGTGCCGTGTTTTGCCAGCCCGTGTTTCTTTAAGTGCAGTGCCGCATGCCCGGCTTCCTGCAAAATGTCAGGGTTAAGACCGAGCTGATGATGCCCGCCGAAAACCTTTTTCACGCGCCCGATAGCCGAGATTTTTTCAAGTGACTGAATCAATTGGGCCGGATCAGTCGTCGGGTAGAATGCATAGATGGGGGCTCCGGTATACAGCAGGTCGCCGGTAAACAAGTAGCCTGACGCCGGATCAAAGATACAGATATGCCCCGGGGAGTGTCCGGGCGTATGATAAATAACGAGCGGCCTTGAATCGCAGCCGACTGTGTCGCCGTCTTGCAGCGTTCCCGACGGTTCACCTCTGAACGGGGTGTATGTTTCAGCGGAAAAGCCGGCCGGTACAGGTTTAGTGATATCTCGAGAGACATCGCGGCGAATGTGCTCGATCGGAAGCCCTTTGATTCCGTCCGTCAGCCAGTCTTTCTCGGCTTCATGAACGTAAATGCGCTGATATTCACCGTGGCTTCCGATGTGATCCCAATGGACATGGGTTGTGATGACGCTGACCGGCAGATCGGTCAGACTATCCGTTACCGTCTTCATGCTGCCGATACCAAGACCTGTATCAATTAAAACGGCTTCCTTCGCCCCAATCAGCAAGTAAGAGTGCACATTTTCCCAATGCCCGTATTCGCTGATCGCATATGTGGATTCATCAAGCTCTGTTACAGTAAACCATTGACCATCTCCCATTGGTTTGTCCCTCCTTCATTTTTTCAAAGATGCTTATCCATGCATATCCTCAAGTCAAATGTGCAAAGTAATAAAATATATGATAAGTGAGTGTGGTGAACATAATGAGTGATCCTTACATGCCTTTGACATCCATCAACAGCGGGGTCCTGGAAGAGTATGCCGAAGGCGTATTCGGTTTGACGGTGCAAATCGTCAATGTGTATTTTATTTTCGATCCCGATTCGCGGGAAGCCGTTTTAATCGATGCCGGAATGCCCAAGTCCGCTCCATTTATTTTAAGAGAGGCAAAGGAGCGGTTCGGCGATTTTAGCCTAAAAGCAATCGTTTTGACGCACGGACATTTCGACCATGTCGGCGCTTTGGAAGGTCTTCTCGAAACATGGCCGGTTCCAGTTTACGCCCATGAAAAAGAAATGCCTTATTTAACGGGAAAAGCCGATTATCCGCCTGCCAAACCGCAAGTAAAAAGCGGGCTGGTTGCAAAGATGTCTCCGTTGTTTCCGAGGCACTCAATCAACATTTCGTCCCATGTAAAGCAGCTTTCTGAAGATGGTTCGCTTCCGTTTCTTAAAGGGTGGAAATGGATTGAGACGCCGGGACATACACCGGGTCATGTTTCGCTTTTCCGGCAGTCGGACAGAACCTTGATCGCAGGCGACGCCGTTACAACTGTAGAGCAGGAATCTCTGTTTGAAGTGGCGATTCAAAAGCAGGAGCTGAACGGACCCCCGGCTTATTTCACAATGGACTGGACAAAAGCGGCAGACTCGGTTCGGAAGCTGTCGGAATTAAAACCGGCTGCATTGTTGACGGGACACGGTGTACCGATGAAAGGAAGCGATTTTTCCAAAGAGCTCCTTGATCTGTCAGGCCGCCTTCCCGCTTCTGATTCGTAAAATGCCATATGCTGCCCTTAAAACATTCAGCCAGGCTGAATGTTTTTTTATAGGGAAAAACTAACCATTTACATGTGATGATGGCCATCCATCGTTCTATATTTCGGATGTTGTTGTATACCAAAGGAATCATTTTCTGAAATTTTAGACAAAACAAGCTGATATTTCATTTATAATGCAGGTATGCCTGAAAGGAGCTGAGAAAAGATGAACATTCAAAAAAGGGTCCAAGCTTTGCTGGCAGCTGCGGCAATGTTTGCAGGACTGATGGTGTCTGATGCGGTTCACGCTGCGGAAACCCCTTACTATGGAAAGAACTATACTCAGCCAGAGCAAGTGTCATCATTATATCCGGAACCGGAAGAAACTTTCTCGACCCCTGCTTTTGTGAAAGAAGGGGAAGCCTTTACGACACAAGAAGAAATGATGAAGTTTATAACCAGTCTGACAAAGAAAAGCCCGAATGTCAAAATCGGGAATATCGGTTTTTCAATTGAAAAAAGAAATATTCCCGTGCTTTATTTCACAAAGGATAAGCAAATACGTTCCATATCAAAAAAACCGACCGTCTGGCTGCAAGGACAGATACACGGAAATGAGCCGGCGGCGGGAGAATCGGTCCTGGCGATGGCTGAAAAACTGGCCGGGCCGTACGGCGACAAAGTGTTGGACAAGATCAATGTCATCGTCGTTCCGCGGGTCAATCCTGACGGCTCGTATCAGTTTAACAGACGGCTGGCGAGCGGAATCGACGGAAACAGGGATCATGTTAAGCTTGAATCTCCGGAAGTCCGCGCCATTCACCAGGAGTTCAATCAATATTCGCCTGAAGTCGTTATTGATGCCCATGAATACGGTGTCGGCCAAAACGAATTTCAAAGCGTAGGCGAAAAAGGGTCATTAAAATACCATGATATTTTAATTTTATCAGGAAAAAACTTAAACATTCCCGAATCGATCAGGTATGCGTCTGACAGCCTTTATGTGAACGGCGTCAGAGCTAAACTTGATGAAAAAGGTTTTTCTAATGATGCATATTATACGACAGGAAAAAGCAAGGACGGAAAAATCGAAATCTATGAAGGAGGTACTGAAGCGAGAATCGGACGTAATGCATTCGGCCTCCAGCCTGCTCTTTCCTTCCTAGTGGAAAGCAGGGGGATAGACATCGGACGCGAAAATTTTGCAAGAAGAGTCGCGGCTCAGGTTGCTACGCATGAGACGATCATCGACACGACAGTGAAGCATGCAGCCGAGATCAAGCGCCTTGTCGCCAAAGAAAAATTAAAGCTGATAAAAAATGGTGCAAAAGTGAGCGATAAAGACCAAGTGGTCATCAACAGTGAGTTTGCAGGGCCGTATAAAGAAACGCTGAAAGTTGCTGATATCGCTTCAGGACAAGCAGTTGACGTTCCTGTCCAATATTACAGCGCTTCGGAAGCCGTCCCTGTGCTGTCAAGAACACGTCCGACCGCTTACCTTGTCCTTCCGGGCCATCAAGATATTGAGCAGAAGCTGAGGGATCAGGGATTAAAAAGCGTGACACTTCCTTTCAAACAAAAGCTCACCGCTGAAGCGTATGAGGTTTTATCGAAAGAAACATCGGGAGAATCTGAGGGCCGGCCTGTGATCAAGGTGGAAACGAAGCTTAAAAAACAGAAAAAAGAGTTTCCAAAAGGAACAAAAATCTATTTTACAGCACAGCCGCAAAGCAATCTGCTGTCGATTGCGCTTGAGCCGGAATCGGTTGACAGTTATGTAAGCACGGGTTACATCCCTTCTCAAACAGGCAAACAGCTGCCGGTTTACCGCTTCATGCTGAACACCAAAACGCTTAACATTAAGGAATAATCATCAGGCATCCGTCTTTGACGGATGCTTTTTAGCGGTTTTTTGTCTTTTCATACATAATGGTTTTAAACTGAGATTGAAACCTATACAATAAATATCAGTCTGAAATCTGGAAGGAGAGAATCCGGTTGGAATCATATGAAGAATTATGGAGGGAAGCCAAGACCTTCATCGAGCTCTGCTACGGGGAACTGTCGAAGTCCGAAGAAGAAACAAGGATGCGCTTACATAAAATAGACGAAGAAATCAGAGAAACCGGAAGCTATACACATACATTAGAAGAAATCGAACATGGCGCGAAAATGGCATGGAGAAACAGCAGCCGCTGCATCGGCCGGCTGTTTTGGCACTCTCTTACTGTCATCGATCAAAGAGGCGTTCAAACCGAGGCAGAGGTGCGGGATGCGCTTTTTCACCATATAGAGCTTGCGACAAACGGAGGGAAAATCAGACCGTTCATTACGATTTTTCCCCCGGAACAAAGCGGGCAAAAAAAAGTGTCCATTTGGAACCATCAGCTGATCAGGTATGCGGGGTATGAAACGGAGCAAGGTGTCATCGGCGATCCGGCATCATTGGAACTGACAAAAGCGTGTGAAGCGCTCGGCTGGAAAGGCGAAGGTACGCCTTTTGACGTTTTGCCGCTTGTTTTTCAAATAGATGGCCATCCCCCTGTGTGGTATGAGCTGCCTCGCGAAATCGTCAAAGAGGTCAGGATTGAACATCCGGAGATTGAGAGCTTCAAAAGTCTGGGGCTGAAGTGGTACGGTGTGCCGATTATAGCCGATATGAAGCTGGAGGTCGGAGGAATTCATTATAATGCAGCCCCGTTTAACGGCTGGTATATGGGAACGGAAATCGGAGCGCGCAACCTCGCGGATACAGACCGCTATAATGTACTCGAAAAAGTGGCAGCCATTATGGGACTTGATACGGAACGGAATACTTCGCTGTGGAAAGACAAGGCGCTTGTTGAATTAAATACGGCGGTGCTTCACTCTTATAAAAATGCCGGCGTCAGCATTGTTGACCACCATACCGCGGCAAGCCAATTCAAGCGGTTCGAGGAGCAGGAAGCTGAAGCGGGAAGGGAGCTTTCAGCAAGCTGGACATGGCTGATTCCGCCGTTATCTCCGGCAGCGACCCATATCTTTCACAGCTATTATGAAAATAAAACGCTTAAACCGAATTACTTTTATCAGGAAAAGCCTTATTCGAACGATTGAGAGGACGAATAGACAATGAGAAAAATCTACTTGCTATGCAGCGTATTCGCTGTATGTTTAACGATGCTTACATATACAGAAACAGAAGCAAAAGCGGCCAAAATCGTACTCGGCTATACAACAGGGGAAGCAGCTTCCTATCAATCGCTGACGGCATACCATCACTATATCAATGCCGCAGCTCTCGACACCTACGCGTTTAATCAAAAAGGAGATATCATCGGAGACACTCCGAAAAAACAATTATCGTTTGCAAAGAAGAAACGCCTCAAGACGTGGGCGGTCATTTCAAACTACAACGAATCCATTCACGATTTTGACGGGAATCTGGCATCAACGGTCATGTCCGACAAAACGGCGCGGCAGCACTTTACAGAACAGCTTATTACGCTTGCGAAGAAGCAGTCGTTTACCGGAATTAATATTGATTTTGAAGCTGTAAAGCCGAACGAGAGAGCTAAATACTCAAGCTTAATCCGTCATGTCGCAGCCGCTTTGAAAAAACACAAGATCAAAACGATGGTTTCGGTACCGGCGAAGAGTGTAGATGACCGAAAAGATGGTTGGAGCTGGCCGTATGATTATGCGGAAATCGGAAAATCAGCTGACTATGTTCAAGTCATGACTTACGATGAACACGGGATCTGGAACGAGCCGGGCTCTGTTGCCGGAATGAACTGGGTCAAAAGCTCATTAGCATATGCGGTGAAAACGATCAAAGCCGAAAAAGTCATTATGGGCATCCCCTCATACGGGAATGATTGGGATTTAACATCCCGAAAGAACAGCAAATTGAAGCAGTGGAACGACGTGAAGGCGCTTAAGAGAAAAGTGAAAGCTAAGCCTGTATATGATAAAAGATCGGGGTCGATGAGATTTTCTTATACAGATCAACACAAACACCGCCATGTCGTTTGGTATGAAGATGAAAAAACGATTGCGGCGAAAAGCCGCCTGGCCATGCGATATAAAATCGCAGGAGTTTCCGTCTACTCGATGGGACATGAATCGGCCTCTTTTTGGCAGGCGGTGCGGAAGGGAATAAAATAAAGGCTCCAATTCGGAGCCTTCTTTTTCATTTATTCTCATGTCAGCTTTTCATATTGATTTCTTTCCGATACAAAACATAGGAATAAATATAGGGCGCGAAAACCGTTGCCAAAATAACCGGAAGCATGATTTCTGGGCTGATAGATAACAATCCGTCCGCAATGATCAGCAGTCCTGCTAAAGTAAATACTTTCGCCGCAAATCTGTGGGTTTTTTTCCAGATTGAATCGCTGCTCAATGTCCAAGGGTTTTTGATCCCGAAAAAAAAGTTGGAGCGGATTCTCGGGAGGTAATTGCCTATGACAATGAGTAGAGCGCCTACTAGAACCGGTACAATGCTGCCAGCGGGCAGATCATACCCGAGCCCTGTCATGATTACAAGCACGTTGATCAGGGAAAATAGAATCAGCATGGCATTGATGAGAAGGTAATAAGTCTTTGAAAAAAGCTGATAGTTTTTTCTGCGCGGATCGATTTTTGGCGTTAAGAACATCAACACATACACAAAAACGAGCAGCCCGGTCATGATAAGCATTGCTTCCATTTTTGAAGCATAACTGTCGACTTCTCCCGAAAATGACCAATGAATTGGAACTTGATCGGAAATGTGCGGATAAGCGATGGCCCACATGATTAGATTTATGGCGATTATAGCGAGTGAAAAGATGTGTTTTCTCATTTGGCATCCCCTTTATCTTTGCCGGCTTGCTCAGTAAAACTGAAAGCCCAGCCGATGATTTCTTGAAATATTGTGGTGTTCAGCGAGTAAATGATGTATTGGCCTTTTTTTTCATCTTGAATTAATTCAGCCTGTTTTAAAATTTTTAAATGCTGAGATATACTTGGTTTAGACATTTGAAACTGGTCAGATATTTCACCGGCGGTCATATCCCGATCCTTCAGCAGATTTAAAATTTTTCTTCTCGTCGGGTCAGCTAGAGCTTTAAAGGTTTGATTCATATTCAGCATCCTTGGAATTAAGTATTTAGCTATTTAACTAAATACTAAAATAAAAGAGGAATTTAGTCAAGATACGTTTGAAAAATCCGCCATCTCCGGCGGATTTTTCAATAGCTGATATTAAACTTGTGGAATCCGTCAATCTCTTTTGTTTCTTCGACATTCACGTCCGTTACTTTTGAGAAGGGACTTCCTTTTTGAATCGCTTTTAAAAATGGCTTCAGACTTTCCTCGGGTCCTTCGGCGCGGATTTCAACTGTACCGTTGTCGCGGTTCCGGACCCAGCCGGTCAATTTGTGCTTATCTGCTTCCATTTGAACAAAATAGCGAAATCCCACGCCCTGAACGCGTCCGTCTACAATGATTCTGTATTGAAGCATCGGGAACACTCCTTTTCTTTTATGCTACCATATTTCTCATTTTGAGATCATGGGATAGACATGTTTCGGATAAATCGTTAAAATATGAAAATAAAGGAAGGGCGTGAGGTTTTGGAGCATCAGGAGTATGAAATTTTATCTATTCATGTAGGCCGTCCGCACACATACGAATTCGACGGAAAACAGGTGGAAACGGCAATCGTGAAGGAGCCTGTCGGCGGACCCGTATATTTGAGCCGTACGAATTTTGAAGGGGACGGGCAGGCGGATCTGATTCACCACGGAGGAGTGGATAAAGCGGTTTGCGTCTATCCGGCGGACCACTACATGTATTGGGAAAGCGTCTTGAAGCGGAAGCTGCCGGAGGCGGCATTTGGAGAAAACGTGACGGTTAAAGGGCTCACCGAAAAAGATGTGTGCATCGGTGATATCTTCAAGCTGGGGGAGGCTCTTGTTCAAGTCAGCCAGCCGCGCCAGCCTTGTTTCAAGCTTGCCAAACGGCTGAATCAAAAAGATATGGTGTTACAGGTGAGGGACACCGGATTCAGCGGATTTTATTTCAGGGTTCTCGAAGAAGGAATCGTTGCGCCCGATTCCGGGCTGCAGCTCGTTTCAAGAGATGCGCATGAAGCCACAGTTTCGTACGCCAACCATTTGATGTACCATGACAGGGGCAATCACCCCGCCATTCGGAAGATCCTTGAGGTTGAAGCGCTGTCGGAAAGCTGGAGAAGCTCATTTTTAAAGGAGCTGAGCGCATAAAAACAAGCCGTGTCCGAAAAGGAGCACGGCTTTAACATGTTTATTTTTTGACGCTTTCAAGCAGGTTGGCCAAAAAGTGTTTTTTATAGCTTTGAAGCTTTCTTCCTTCATACTTTGTCATTCCCAGCTTTTTCAGTTCTTCTACATACCAGCCTTTGCTTCCGTAATGCATGGCAGAAAACTCCCTTCTATAATTCGATGCAATTGGCATTCTAACATCTATAGAAAAACACTGAAAAGGGATAGGCGGCAATTTTTAAAAACTGAGTCTTTCGTCGTAGTTTGGAAGTTTGAGGAAGGCTTCAGCCGTGTGTCAAACTGGTGACGATCATCACAATGATTGAGATGCTGAGGACGATTCCGATATATTTTAAGAAGCCGTTCTTTTTTTTATGAGCATATACGATTAACAGGATGCTCTCGATGAAAAAGATCAGCCCGATGATGGCAAACAGCATGCGGTAAAGCTCCTTTCGGCACAGTTTGTCTTTTATTTTAGCATAAAAGCCCGGACTTCTATGAGCCGGGCTTTTTCACGTAATCAGTCAAGCTGTGTTAAAATGATCGGTTCGTTTTTCGTAATGACGATTGTATGCTCGATCTGTGCCACAAAGCTGCCGTCAGGCGTTTTGAATGTCCAGCCGTCTCCGGCTTCGATGGTATGCTCGGCTTTTGTGGAAACAAACGGCTCAAGGGCGATGACGGTTCCGTTTTTAAAGAGCGCATTATCAAACGGGTCATAGTAATTTAAGATATGGTTGGGCGCTTCATGGAGGTTCTTTCCAATCCCGTGTCCCGTCAGGTTTTTAATGACGGTAAATCCGTTTGCTTTTGCTTCATTGTATACGGCTCTGCCGATTTGGTTTTGTTTCTTGCCGGCGCGCGCCTGCAAAAGTCCCTTTTGAAATGCGCTTTCCGCGCTTTGGCAAAGCTTGTGCAGCGTTTCATCGCCTTTTCCGAGTACAAATGAAATGCCAGTATCAGAATAGTAGCCGCCAAATTCAGCGGAGATGTCGATGTTGATCAAATCCCCTTCTTTTAAAATCGTGGATTCGCTTGGGATGCCGTGGGCGACTTCATCGTTCACACTGATGCACGTCGTTCCTGGGAAATCGTATTCTTTTTCCGGAGCCGATGCGGCGCCATGAGCCTCAAGCACTTCTTTACCGATGAGGTCCAGCTCTTTTGTGCTCATGCCGGGTGCTGCTTTTGCTTTCATTTCCTCCCTGGCTAAAGCGACGATTCTGCCTATTTTCTTGAGCCCTTCCAGCTCTTGGTCATTTGTTACAATCACAATTCATTCCCGCTTTCTTTTTTTATATTCCATTTCAAGCTTACCATATCTGCTTGCGAAAAAGGAACAGCGCGGCTTCAAGACCAAAAAAGCACCCGCTTATAAATAAGCGGGTGCTGTCTGTTTATTGTCCGGAATCTGATTTCGTAGTTTGCGCCGCATCAGATTCTGATGTTTTCGGATTGTGGTTGGTGTAGTCGTAGTCGCTCGGGTTGATCGCTTTAAAGCCTTTCGGTTTATAAAAGCGCAGCAAATCTCCGTCGACGATTTTATCCGACATTTCGAGTTCTTTTTTCACGGACTCATCGATGTTCGGATCGATGTCTTTTTCGTTCAGAAGCTCTCCTGTTTTCGTGTCGTAGTAGTTTCCGTTCGTTTTCGTATATTCCGGAGAAACGAAATCGCCGTTGCGGAACGGAATAATTTCACGGTGTTCCGGTGACAGAAGGTCTGAACCGCTCATCAGGTAATCTTTCGTATTCACGCCCATCAAATGAAGCAGGGTAGGGGCTACATCGACTTCGCCGCCGTATTTATTGGATTTGATTCCCTTGACCCCAGGCGCGTGGATGAACAGCGGAACCCTTTGCAATTGGGCATTTTCATATGGTGTGATGTCTTTGCCCAATACTTTGGCCATCGCTTTGTTGTGATTTTCCGAAATACCGTAGTGGTCTCCGTACATGACGACAATCGTATTATCATACAGTCCGGATTTTTTCAGATCGTTGAAAAATTGTTCAATGGCCTGATCCATGTAGTTGGCCGACTGGAAATAATGGTCAACGACGCTGTCGCCGGTATCGCCGGCAGGGAAGTCTGTATCGCCTTCATCCATCTCGAACGGAAAATGGTTCGAAAGGGTGATAAACTTCGTATAGAACGGCTGTTTCAGGCTTTTCAACAGCGGCATTGATTCTTCAAAGAACGGTTTATCTTTCAATCCGTAGTTTTTCGTTTTATCTTCGCTCATATCGTAATACGTAGCGTCAAAGAATTTGTCATAACCGATGGCTTTATACATTTCATTGCGGTTCCAGAACGTTTTGTAGTTGCCGTGGAATGCCGCTGATGTATAGCCTTGAGACTTCAAAATGGCCGGAGCCGACTGCAGCGTGTTTTGCGCTTTATTAATGAACACTGACCCTTGTGATAAAGGATACAGCGAGTTGTCCATCATAAATTCCGCGTCAGACGTTTTACCTTGTCCTGTTTGGTGGAAAAAGTTATCAAAATAAAACGTTTCATTGTCATGCGCCAGTGAATTTAAGAACGGCGTGACTTCCTTGCCGTCGATCTTATAGTCGATCGCGAACGTCTGAAGTGATTCCAGTGAAATGTAAACCACGTTCATGCCTTTCGCTTTTCCGAAGTATTCGGCATTCGGCTTATCATGATTGGCTTTAATATAGTTCTCTACTTCCGTCACGTCGCTGGAGCTTGCCAGTGCGCGCTGGCTGTTTGACTTGATATTCTGCACCGCATCATAGATTGTGAAGTTGTAGGTCCCCAAATATTTCACAAGGTAGTTGCGGTCAAAAGAACGGGTCAGAAGCTCCGGACGATCAATCTCGGCAACGGCCAGGTTGACGAGGAAGACAAGGATGCTTGTTCCCATCACAATTTTAAACGGGCGCTTCGTTGTTGTTTCAGAAGGTCTGTTATAGAAAACAGCCAGCCCGATTAAAATAAAGGTATCGATGAAATACAAAACATCAAGCGGGTGCATGAGCGAGAAGATGCTGTCCCCGAGCTGTCCCCCGTTTGTTTTTGCCTGCATGATCGTAGGCAGCGTGATAAAGTCGCTGAAAAATCTGTAGTATACGACGTTTGCATATAGCAAAAAAGACATTAAAAAATGAATCACTATAATCGCTGTCTGCTGTATTTTTTTCTTGAACAAGAGTCCTAATCCAAGAAAGAACAAGCTTGAGCTAATCGGATTCACAAAAAGCAAAATCTGTTGTACTGTGTTGGTTATTCCTAAATTAAATTCAATTACATACGCAGCATAAGTTTTCAGCCATAGCAATATGGCGGCTATCAGGAAGAAGGCAAGACCTCTTTCCTTAATAAATCTTTTCAATTGTTACACTCCTTTTTTCCGGATCAGTAAAAAACCATCGGAACGAAAGAAAAAAACGAATGTATAAAATATACCATGAAATACCGATTTAGAAAAGCGGAAATCAACCTTGTGAAAAGAAGCGCAAAACCCTCGGTAAATCAGGGTTTTACAGTTTTTTTTAAAACATTTGGGAATATTTTACGCTTGTCTTGCATTGGCGGGAACGCATCTTTATGGCAGACTGTTGTTAGTATATGAACGAAAGGGGAGGATGTAGACCATGGATTTTTCGAGCATCGTTTCTGAAGATAAGATTAAGCGGGCCATTAAGGACGGCGAATTCGAAGGGCTTCCGGGAATGGGGAAACCCTTGAAAAAAGACGATGCCGCCCATGTTCCAGAGCATCTCCGCATGGCTTACCGGGTGATGAAAAACGCCGGAATGACGGGGGATGAAGGGGCTTTGAAGAAAGAGCTGATGACAATTGACGACTTAATCGCAAAGTGCGCGGATGAAGACGAGCGCGATCGTTTAATTGAGAGAAAAACAGAAACGCGGCTCAGGCTCGACAGGCTCGCCGACAAGAAAGGCATGTTTTCCAAACCTGCCTCAGCGTTTTATAAAGAAAAAGTGTACCGAAGGCTCAGCGGGAAATAAAAAAGCGCTGAGCAGGTTTATTTCTGTCCTATAGTGGTATTGACCCATAAACGAATAAAAGGGTGATAGGATGGAACGATTGTTGAACTGGGTTGAATACATATCAGATTGGCTTTGGGGGCCGCCGCTCATCATACTGCTGACAGGGACGGGAGTCTATTTAACGATCCTGCTGAAATTTTTTCAATTTCGCTATCCTCTCTATATCTTTAAGCAGACGATCGGAAGCGTCGGCAAAAAGCCGAAAGGAGAAGGGACGGTTACACCGTTGCAAGCTTTGACATCGGCTCTCAGCTCAACAGTCGGCGCCGCCAATATCGTCGGTGTGCCTGCGGCGATCATGTTCGGCGGTCCGGGAGCCGTGTTTTGGATGTGGCTGGTCGCACTGTTTGCCATGGCGATCAAGTTTTCGGAAAGCGTCCTCGCTGTCCACTACAGAGAAAAAAACGAAGAAGGCGAATATGTCGGGGGGCCGATGTATTACATTACAAAAGGGCTCTCTATGAAATGGCTCGGCGTCTTTTTTTCGGTTGCGCTGATGATTGAGCTCGTTCCGAGCATCATGGTGCAGGGAAATTCGGTTTCCGCATCATTAGCTGAGTCGTTTTCATTCAATCGTTTATACACCGGAATCGGGATTGCTTTTTTGATCGGTTTAGTGGTGATCGGAGGGATTAAACGGATTGGAAAAGTGACAGAGCTTGCGGTTCCGCTTATGGCAGGGGCGTACATCGGGGCCGGTTTCTTGATTGTCGTCATGAACCTTTCTTCTGTACCCGCATTTTTCTCTCTCATCTTTTCGAATGCGTTTACATCTTCTTCGGCATTCGGCGGCTTTGCAGGTGCGGCGGTTGCTGAAACCGTTCGTTGGGGGTTTGCACGTGGACTTTATTCCAACGAAGCCGGGATGGGGACGGCCCCGATTGCCCACGCGGCGGCGATGACCGACCACCCTGTGAGACAGGGATTCTGGGCGGTGATCGGCATTGTGGTCGATACGCTGCTGATATGCACGACCACAGCCTTCGTTGTGCTCGCATCAGGCGTTTGGACCGCTGAAAATGCTGCGAGCAATCCAGGGGCACTGGCGGCAGCCGCATTCCGCAGCTATTTCGGCCCTGTGGGCGGATACTTCGTCTCCGTCTCGCTCGTTTTCTTTGTCTTATCAACGATCACAGTGGTCATTTTTTACGGAGTAAAACAAGCTGAATTTCTGTTCGGACGGCTCGCGGGGCATATGATTAAATTCGTCTATCTGGGCGCCGTCATCATCGGGGCTGCCGGAGGAGCAAAGGCAATATGGGGATTCCTTGATCTTGCGCTCGTTTTCATTCTTATTCCGAATATTTTGGCGGTGCTGCTCTTGAGCAAAAAAGTAAGGTCTTTATATGATGAGTTTTTTACATCAGAAAAGTATTATTTGAAAGACATCGGTCAGCAGGACTGCGCAGATGAACGTGATGAAAAAGTGAACAATTTATGATCTCAGCCGGTTGTTCCCGGCGTATAAATCGGAGGAAGCCTTGCTGTCCTTCGTTTTATGAAGGGAACGGCCGGGCTTTTTTTATTTTTGAAAGCGCTATAAAAATATGTTGACTACTTGTATATACAAGAATACAATATAGGTATAACATGTATATACAAGTTATAAGAGGAGAAGGAGGGATTGGAATGACTGATTTAAATCAATCAGCGCGACGGATTGTCGATGCTGTCGGCGGTGCGGACAACATTGCAGCGGTAACCCATTGTGTGACGCGTCTGCGATTTGCACTGCTCGATGAAAGCAAAGTCAATCAAGAGGTGTTGGAGCAAATAGATGTTGTCAAAGGATCGTTTTCAACGAACGGCCAATTCCAAGTGGTGATCGGCCAAGGAACGGTCAACAATGTATACGCGGAGCTGGTGAAGGCCACAGGAATCGGCGAATCGTCAAAAGATGACGTCAAGAAAGCCTCAGAGAAAAATATGAATCCTTTACAGCGTGCTGTGAAAACGCTTGCAGATATTTTTATTCCAATTTTACCGGCGATTGTCACCGCCGGACTGTTGATGGGAATCAACAATATCCTGACGGCTCAAGACATTTTCTTCAGCGGAAAATCGATCGTTGAAGTCTATCCTGAATGGGCGGATCTCGCCAATATGATTAACTTGATTGCGGGAACGGCTTTCGCATTTCTCCCGGCATTAATCGGCTGGTCGGCCGTCAAGCGGTTTGGCGGAAATCCGCTGCTCGGCATCGTGCTGGGCGTCATGCTTGTGCATCCTGATTTGTTAAACGCTTGGGGATACGGGGCTGCCGAGCAAAGCGGAGAGATTCCTGTCTGGAATTTATTCGGTCTGGAAGTGCAGAAGGTCGGCTATCAGGGGCAGGTGCTTCCCATTTTGCTCGCATCTTATTTGCTTGCAAAAATTGAGCGCTTTTTGACAAAGCGGACGCCTGAGAGCATTCAGCTCCTTGTTGTGGCGCCGATTACGCTGCTTGTCACAGGTTTTGCTTCATTTATTGTCATTGGACCGATTACATTTGCCATCGGAAATGTCTTAACATCAGGCCTTATTGCTGTCTTTGAACAATTTGCCGTACTGGGCGGACTGTTATACGGCGGACTTTACGCCGCTCTCGTCATTACCGGAATGCATCATACATTCCTTGCCGTTGACCTTCAACTGATCGGATCAAAGCTCGGCGGAACATTTTTATGGCCGATGCTGGCGCTGTCCAATATCGCACAAGGTTCAGCCGCGCTTGCGATGATGTTTATTGTCAAAGATGAGAAGCAGAAAGGTCTGTCCTTGACATCCGGCATTTCAGCTTATCTTGGAATTACCGAACCGGCGCTGTTCGGGGTGAATCTCAGATACAGATTTCCGTTCGTGATCGCGATGATCAGCTCGGGGATTGCCGGAATGTTCATTTCCTCGCAAGGGGTTTTGGCAAGCTCTGTCGGCGTCGGCGGTGTACCCGGAATTTTCTCTATCATGAGCCAATACTGGGGAGCGTTTGCAATCGGGATGGCGATTGTGCTGATCGCGCCGTTCGCCGGAACATACCTCTATGCAAAATTAAAAATGAAATAAGAGAGGGAGAGGGGCGCGCATATTTGTCAGCCCTTTTCCCATTTCATAAAGAAGAAAACGGTGGTGTTGAAAATGGAAACGAAAGAAAATCCATGGTGGAAAAAAGCAGTCGTCTATCAGATTTATCCGAAAAGCTTTAAAGATACAACAGGTAACGGTGTCGGCGACATTCGCGGCATCATCGAAAAGCTCGACTACATCAAGGAGCTCGCCTGTGATGTCATTTGGCTGACGCCGATTTATCAATCGCCGCAAAATGACAACGGCTATGACATCAGCGACTATTACAACATTCATGAAGAATATGGAACAATGGCCGACTTTGAAGAGCTTCTAGAAGAGGCTCACAAACGCGGCATAAAGGTGATCATGGATCTTGTCGTCAACCATACATCAACAGAGCACAGATGGTTTAAAGAAGCAGCGTCCGGAAAAGAAAATCCGTATCGCGACTTTTATATTTGGAAGGACATGAAGCCGGACGGTGCCCCGCCGACAAACTGGGAATCGAAGTTCGGCGGTTCGGCGTGGGAGTTTCATGAAGAGACCGGACAGTATTATCTCCATCTCTATGATGTTACACAGGCGGATTTGAATTGGGAGAACGATGAAGTCAGAAAAAAAGTGTACGAGATGATGCATTTCTGGTTTGAAAAAGGAATCGACGGCTTCAGACTTGATGTCATCAATGTCATCTCAAAAGACCAGCGTTTCCCTGATGATGATCAAGGGGACGGGCGCAGATTTTATACGGACGGGCCGAGGGTTCACGAGTTTTTGAATGAAATGAACAGGGAGGTCTTTTCAAAATACGACAGCATGACGGTCGGGGAAATGTCATCGACGACAATCGCAGATTGCATCCGGTATACAAACCCTGAAAGCCGGGAGCTCGATATGGTGTTTAACTTTCACCATTTAAAGGCCGACTATCCAAACGGGGAAAAATGGGCGCTGGCGGATTTTGATTTTCTAAAGCTGAAGAAGATTCTTTCTGAATGGCAGACTGAAATGCATAAAGGAGGCGGGTGGAACGCATTGTTCTGGTGCAACCACGACCAGCCGCGGATCGTCTCACGCTACGGAGACGACGGAAAATACCGCATAAAATCTGCGAAAATGCTGGCAACCGCAATTCATATGCTTCAGGGAACGCCATACATTTACCAGGGAGAAGAGCTCGGGATGACCAACCCGAAATTCGATGACATCTCTCTTTATCGGGATGTCGAATCTCTCAATATGTACCGTCTGCTGAAAGAAGCAGGAAAGCCGGAAGCCGAAATCATCGAAATCCTGAAAGCGAAGTCCCGTGATAATTCAAGGACGCCGGTGCAGTGGAACGGAGAAAAAAATGCCGGGTTTACGACGGGGACACCGTGGATTCCGGTGCCTGCCAACTACAAAGAAATCAACGCAGAAAAAGCGCTCAGCGATCCTGACTCGATTTTCTACCATTATAAAAAGCTGAATAAGCTCCGCAAGGAATTCGATATCATCACAACCGGAGATTATCAGCTGATTCTGGAAGACGATCAAGCACTTTATGCGTATTTGAGAAACGGAGCGGATGAAAAACTGCTGGTGATCAATAATTTTTACGGGAAAGAGACCGAGTTTCAGCTCCCTGATGATATTGATATTGACGGCTATGATGCCAAGGTTCTCATTTCCAATTACACCGATCTTCCCGAGTCATTTACACGCTTTAAAGTGAAACCGTATCAATCGATTGTTTATCATCTCGCCAAACCATGCTAAACTAAGCGTGGTGGTAAAAAAATGAAGATCAACAAGTATATGATGATTTACAAACAAATTGCAGAACAAATCGATCAAAGCATACTGAATGCCGGAGATATCCTGCCGTCTGAAAACGACCTTGCCGAACAGCACGACACCTCGAGGGAAACGGTTCGGAAAGCGCTGAATGTGCTTGCCCAGAACGGATATATTCAAAAGATCAAAGGAAAAGGATCAGTCGTGCTGCACAGGGAGAAAATGCAGTTCCCGGTTTCCGGTTTGGTCAGCTTTAAGGAACTTTCAGAAACGCTTGGCAAAGAGACAAGCACGACGGTCCACGAGTTCGGCTTGACGCATCCGGATGCATATATTCAAAAGCAGCTTCGCACTTCTGGAGATGAAGAGGTATGGCGGGTCGTCAGATCGCGGAATATTAACGGAGAGCGCATCATCCTGGATAAAGATTATTTTATCCGCAAGCATGTGCCGCTCTTGACGAAAGAAATATGCGAGGACTCGATCTACCAATACCTTGAAGGTGAATGCGGGCTCGTCATCAGCTATGCCCATAAGGAAATTGTGGTCGAGCCATGTACGGCTGAGGATCAAGAATATTTGGATTTGAACGGATACGAACACATTGTGGTTGTGAAGAATTTTGTTTTCCTTGATGATACAACCTTGTTTCAATATACGGAAAGCAGACACCGCTTGGATAAATTCCGTTTTGTCGATTTTGCAAGAAGAGAAAAGTAGCACGGTGCGCCTGACGGCGGCCGTGTTTTTTTATGCAGCCGTTTCTCATCACGTCCGCATTGAATATGCTACAGCAGGTGTAAATGAGAAATGGAGGATGTAATCAATGATTCATGAAACCGTAAAGATCGGAAAGAACGTAGTATTGGGAGAGCACGCTGTCATTGAAGAAAATGTGGTCATCGGGGACAACGTAACAATCGGTCATCATGCCATTATTAAAAAGGATACTCAGATCGGCAGCGGGGTGAAAATCGGCGATTTGGCCGTCCTTGGCAAAGCGGCTTCTTCAAATAAAAAAATGGCCCGCCAGCCGAAGCAGGCGGGAGCGCCTTTGCGGATAGAAGATGATGCCGTAGTCGGTGCGAGTGCTGTTATATACCGGGACGTGCTGTTGGAAAAAGGCGTTTTTGTGGGAGACATGGCGAGCATTCGCGAAAATGTTGCGATCGGAAGAGAAAGCATTATAGGACGCAACGCGATGGTTGAAAACAATACTAAAATTGGAAAGAGAGTGACGATTCAAACGGGCTGTTATATCACCGCTGATATGACGATCGAAGATGAAGTGTTTATCGGTCCTTGCTGTTCCACATCAAATGATAAATATATGGGAATGGGAAACTACCCGTATCAAGGTCCAACTATTAAAAGAGGAGCGAAAATTGGAAACAACGCAACATTGCTGCCAGCGGTCGTCATCGGGGAGCATGCGGTCATCGGAGCGGGCGCCGTCATCACAAAAGATGTTCCCGCAGGCAAAACGGCTGTGGGCAATCCAGGCCGGTTGCTGAAATAACGGTTTTTCAATCTTAGCCGTGTTATATAACGTGTCTGCAAAAAAAGAGAGATCATAGGATATAGAGCTTTAATATCTTTTAAAGATCATTGCAGCCAGAAAATGAAAAGAATTGGGGGTGGAAAAATGTCCATTCAAAACGCGGTGATGAACGGTGGTTTTGAGACAGGTGCTTTCTCGCCTTGGGTAGGTATAAACGCATCTGTTACAAGCCAGTTTTCGCATTCAGGGTTTTTCTCTGCGAGATTTTTGGGCGGAACAGCCACATCATATATTGCCCAATTTGTTCCGGCCAGGGCTGGGGAAGGAAGCGAATTTCTTGTTTCTCTTGCGAAAGCGGGATTTCTCCCAGCACCTTCTATAACGATACAAGTTACTTATTTTGACAGTCAATTTAATTTTCTCGAATACGGGCTGTTTGCCACTGTGCCGTCAAGCAGAATACCGGCAGCCGAAAATGGGACATGGCTTGAAGTCTATCAAACAACTTCACCGGCTCCCCCAGGCACCACCCAGGCATTCATTTTGATCAACAACATTCCGCAGGCGGGAACTGCAAGTGTGCTTGTGGATGATGTTGCTCTATTGAGTGTTGAGGGTGGAGGAGGTCCAACCGGAGCGACAGGTCCGACGGGAGCAACAGGTCCGACAGGAGCAACAGGAGCAACGGGAGCAACAGGTCCGACAGGAGCAACAGGAGCAACGGGAGCAACAGGTCCGACAGGAGCAACAGGAGCAACGGGAGCGACAGGTCCGACGGGAGCAACAGGTCCGACAGGAGCAACAGGAGCAACGGGAGCCACCGGTCCGACGGGAGCAACAGGTCCGACAGGAGCAACGGGAGCCACCGGTCCGACGGGAGCAACAGGTCCGACAGGAGCGACAGGTCCAATAGGAGTGACAGGTCCGACGGGAGCAACAGGCACAACAGGAGCGACAGGTCCGACAGGAACGACCGGTCCAACGGGAGCGACAGGTCCAACAGGAGTAACTGGTCCGACGGGAGCAACAGGCACAACAGGAGCGACAGGTCCGACAGGAACGACCGGTCCAACGGGAGCCACCGGCCCGACCGGAGCGACAGGTCCAACAGGAGTGACAGGTCCGACGGGAGCAACAGGGGCGACGGGAGTGACAGGTCCGACGGGAGCCACCGGCCCGACCGGAGCGACAGGTCCGACAGGAACGACCGGTCCAACGGGAGCCACCGGCCCGACCGGAGCGACAGGTCCAACAGGAGTGACAGGTCCGACGGGAGCAACAGGTCCGACAGGAGCAACAGGTTCGACAGGAGCGACGGGTCCGACAGGAGTGACAGGTCCGACGGGAGCAACAGGCACAACCGGAGCGACAGGTCCGACAGGAACGACCGGTCCAACGGGAGCCACCGGTCCGACGGGAGCAACAGGCCCGACCGGAGCGACAGGTCCAACAGGAGTGACAGGTCCGACGGGAGCCACCGGCCCGACCGGAGCGACAGGTCCGACAGGAACGACCGGTCCAACGGGAGCCACCGGCCCGACCGGAGCGACAGGTCCAACAGGAGCAACAGGTTCGACAGGAGCGACGGGTCCGACAGGAGTGACAGGTCCGACGGGAGCAACAGGCACAACCGGAGCGACAGGTCCGACAGGAACGACCGGTCCAACGGGAGCCACCGGAGCAACCGGCCCGACAGGCGCAACGGGTCCGGGAAGTCTGTTGGGAACACCGGCGCAGTCAACTGACCCTGTTTCACTCACAGTTGGCAGCGAAACACCAATTCTAACGATAACTGTTACCTCTTCAGCTGGACAGAATATAAAAGTCGATTCTATGGCTGAAGTTGATATTATCATAGGGCCAGCTACTACTTTTGAATACAGTATAATTTTTACATTGTATAGAAATAACGGCGCTATCGCACAAGTGTCTGTTGATTCTCAGGATGAAAAATCGGCAGGTTCGGTTCGTGTATATGGTGATATTCCTAACCTTACATGGGTTGATACACCAGGGGCAGGAACACAAACTTATGAGGTTAGAATTAATGTAACAGGGACTAACCTTTTGGCAGCCAATGTTAATACAAGAGCGCTAAATGCTGTAATCTTTGATTGATTGTAAAATGGAAGAGTCCCCTTTAGGTTTTCATAAAGCTTAAAGGGGGTTTTTGTTTAAAAGATTCTAATGATAAATTATAAAATTTATCATTTATAGTGATTGGCGTTATAAAAATTCAAAGAAATAGAGTTTTATCCAAACGGTATACATAGATATTTCATATTTTGTTTGAGGGATATTATTATCTCAATTTTTGAGAAAGGGTGGTGAAACTTGATTGACCATTGAGAATCGAATAATAAATGGAGGGTTTGAAACCGGTTCTCTGCCGCCTTGGACAGGATTTAATGCCGTAGTTACTTCTAATTTCAGCCATTCAGGGATTTATAGTGTTAACTTGGTAACTTCGTCGATTGGAATCTTAGCTCAGAGCTTTCTGGTTAACCCGGGAGAGAATTTTGAATTTGTTATATCTATTTCAAAAGCTAGCAGCGCTCCTAATCCTGCGATTGTAATAACAGTAGATTATTACAACTCCTCTTTTGACTTTTTGTCGCAGGGATTAAGCTTAACAATTCCAGTAAACCGTCTATCTGCAGTAAATGTGTGGAATGAAATTTATGCTACAACGAATAGTGCTCCTCCTGGAACCGTTATAGGAGTGGTAACTATTCAAAAACTCCCTCTTAGTGGGGGGGCACCGATACTAATTGATGATGTTTCAATGATAACAATTGATCAACCAGGAGCGACGGGAGCAACCGGAGCAACCGGCCCAACAGGAGCAACTGGTCCGACGGGAGCAACAGGCGCAACCGGGGCAACGGGTCCAACCGGAGTCACAGGTCCGAGGGGAGCGACAGGTCCAACAGGCCCGACGGGAGCAACGGGTTCAACCGGAGCAACTGGCCCGACAGGAGCGACAGGCGCAACTGGCCCAACGGGAGCGACAGGCCCAACAGGTCCGACGGGAGCGACAGGTCCAACAGGCCCGACGGGAGCAACGGGTTCAACCGGAGCAACTGGCCCGACAGGAGCGACAGGCCCAACAGGTCCAACGGGAGCGACAGGAGCAACAGGAGCCACCGGCCCGACAGGAGCGACAGGCGCAACTGGCCCAACGGGAGCGACAGGCCCAACAGGGGCAACAGGCCCAACAGGAGCAACGGGTCCAACAGGACCAACGGGTCCGACGGGAGCAACAGGCTCAACAGGAGCAACAGGCCCGACAGGCGCAACGGGAGCGACAGGCCCAACAGGCGCAACCGGAGCCACCGGCCCGACAGGAGCGACAGGCGCAACTGGCCCAACGGGAGCGACAGGCCCAACAGGGGCAACAGGACCAACAGGAGCAACGGGTCCAACAGGGGCGACAGGACCAACGGGTCCAACAGGAGCGACAGGTCCAACAGGAGTAACCGGGGCAACAGGAGCCACAGGCCCAACAGGAGCAACGGGAGTAACAGGAGCGACAGGTCCAACAGGAGCAACGGGTCCAACAGGAGCAACAGGCGCAACGGGAGCGACAGGCCCAACAGGTCCAACGGGAGCGACAGGCGCAACCGGGGCGACAGGAGCCACCGGCCCGACAGGAGCGACAGGCGCAACTGGCCCAACGGGTTCAACAGGAGTAACCGGGGCAACGGGAGCGACAGGCGCAACGGGAGCGACGGGTCCAACAGGATCAACAGGCCCGACAGGAGCAACGGGAGCGACAGGAGCAACCGGTCCAACGGGAGCGACAGGAGCAACCGGAGCCACAGGCCCAACAGGTCCAACGGGAGCGACAGGCGCAACGGGAGCGACGGGTCCAACAGGAGCAACGGGAGCAACAGGAGCAACAGGCTCAACCGGTCCAACAGGAGCAACGGGAGCAACAGGAGCAACAGGCTCAACCGGTCCAACAGGAGTAACCGGGGCAACGGGAGCCACAGGAGCAACGGGAGCGACGGGTCCAACAGGGGCGACAGGAGCAACCGGTCCAACGGGAGCGACAGGAGCAACCGGAGCCACAGGCCCAACAGGTCCAACGGGAGCGACAGGCGCAACAGGAGCAACGGGAGCAACAGGAGCAACAGGCTCAACCGGTCCAACAGGAGCAACGGGAGCAACAGGAGCAACAGGCTCAACCGGTCCAACAGGAGTAACCGGGGCAACGGGAGCCACAGGAGCAACGGGAGCGACGGGTCCAACAGGGGCGACAGGCCCAACGGGTCCAACAGGAGTAACCGGGGCAACAGGAGCAACAGGCCCAACAGGACCAACGGGAGCCACAGGCGCAACAGGAGCGACGGGTCCAACAGGGGCAACAGGCCCAACGGGTCCAACCGGAGCCACAGGTCCAACAGGAGTAACCGGGGCAACCGGAGCAACGGGAGCGACGGGTCCAACCGGGGCAACGGGAGCCACAGGCGCAACGGGAGCGACGGGCCCAACAGGGGCGACAGGACCAACGGGTCCAACAGGAGCGACAGGATCAACGGGTCCAACAGGAGCGACAGGTCCAACAGGAGTAACCGGGGCAACCGGAGCGACAGGTCCAACAGGAGCAACAGGTCCAACCGGCCCGACAGGAGCAACAGGGCCAACAGGTCCAACCGGAGCCACGGGAGCGACAGGTCCAACGGGTCCAACAGGGGCGACAGGTCCAACCGGAGTGACAGGCGCAACTGGCCCAACGGGAGCGACAGGCCCAACAGGGGCAACCGGCGCAACGGGAGCGACGGGTCCAACCGGAGCCACGGGAGCGACAGGTCCAACAGGAGCAACGGGAGCAACAGGACCAACAGGAGCAACAGGACCAACAGGATCAACAGGCCCGACAGGGGCAACGGGAGCGACAGGAGCAACCGGTCCAACGGGAGCGACAGGAGCAACGGGAGCAACAGGACCAACAGGAGCAACAGGCCCGACAGGAGCAACGGGAGCGACAGGAGCAACCGGTCCAACGGGAGCGACAGGAGCAACCGGCCCGACAGGGGCAACGGGAGCCACAGGCGCAACGGGAGCAACGGGTCCAACAGGTCCAACGGGAGCGACAGGTCCAACAGGAGTAACCGGGGCAACGGGAGCGACGGGCCCAACAGGGGCGACAGGACCAACGGGTCCAACGGGAGCGACAGGTCCAACAGGAGTAACCGGGGCAACGGGAGCAACCGGAGCCACAGGAGCAACCGGAGCGACAGGTCCAACAGGAGCAACAGGTCCAACCGGAGTGACAGGCGCAACTGGCCCAACAGGCGCAACGGGAGCAACAGGCGCAACGGGAGCGACAGGACCAGCGGGTCCAACAGGAGCAACCGGCCCAACAGGATCAACAGGCCCGACAGGTCCGACGGGAGCAACCGGCCCAACAGGCGCAACGGGAGCAACAGGCGCAACGGGAGCAACAGGAGCAACGGGAGCGACAGGAGCAACGGGAGCGACAGGAGCAACAGGAGCGACAGGAGCAACAGGAGCGACAGGCGCAACCGGGGCAACCGGAGCAACCGGTCCAACGGGAGCGACAGGAGCAACCGGAGCAACCGGCCCGACGGGAGCAACCGGCCCGACAGGAGCAACGGGAGCGACAGGCCCGACAGGCGCAACGGGAGCGACAGGCCCAACCGGTCCAACGGGAGCGACAGGAGCAACCGGAGCAACCGGTCCAACAGGAGCAACGGGAGCAACAGGACCAACAGGGGCAACGGGTCCAACAGGAGCAACTGGTGCAACCGGAGCGACAGGTCCAACAGGAGCAACTGGTGCAACCGGAGCGACGGGTCCAACAGGGGCGACAGGTCCAACAGGAGCGACAGGTCCAACCGGAGTGACAGGCGCAACCGGCCCAACAGGAGCAACCGGAGCAACCGGAGCAACAGGCGCAACCGGCCCGACCGGCCCAACGGGAGCGACCGGAACCACAGGCCCAACCGGCCCAACAGGTCCACAGGGTCCAACGGGTCCGCCGGGTGAAGTAGGAGTAATGGTAGTAGCTGGTCCAACCGGCCCAACAGGACCAGCTAGTCCACAAACCGCTATATTCTTTAACAATCTATTTGGGTCTACTACTGTTTACAATCCCTCAACGATTCCTTTAAATACAGAAGTAACTGTTGTGTCGGTTCCTAATGTATCGGTCACTAGTGGGCAAAATATTAAGGTGGATTATGCATTGGCGATAGAAGCCGTAAATACTGCAAACAGTAATATAATTTTTGAAATAAGGCTATATAGAGGCGGAACTTTAGTTCAAACTAGAATATTTAATAGAAGTCTTGCGGCTGCTGGTACTCAAAGATTTCCATTAGCCAGCACAATTGTTGATACAGTTCCTGCCACCGCAACAGTTGAATATTCCGTTAGGGTAGCGGTAACAATGGCTTCAAACGTTACTTCTGCTGCAGCATTCAATAGAAATTTAAATCTCATTCGGTTCCCTTAAAGGGATGGGGGAAAGCTAAATGGAGCTTTCCCCTTTTGAAGTTTCATATTAAGTAAAAGGACGTTGTTGTTAAAATTAATATATTTTGCTTCTCTCGGATTTAGCTGCTATAAATGTGTTTTAATCATATGGAAAATAACGTGACCGAGCTTAGCAAGGAGACATAGTATATGTTAGCTTCATTCTCGAAAAGGGAATTGAAGCTAATCTAATGAAAGGGAGGTAAAATCCTAGATGTCGATCCAAAATTTGGTTGTAAACGGCAGCTTTGAAAACGGGGCACTTCCACCCTGGGTAGGCCAAAATGCAACCGTCACAACTCAATTTTCTCATTCAGGTTTTTGGTCGGCAAGATTACTGGGCGGGGCTGTTACTTCTTTTATTGCACAATTTGTTCCAGTAGATGCAGGAGAAGGATTGGAATTTTTAGTTTCTCTAGCTAAAGAAGGTTTTCCTGCTCCATCGCCTCAGGTGCAAATTCAAGTGTCTTATTTTGATAGTTCATTTAACTTTTTAGGCCAAGGTCTCTTTTTAAATATCCCGTTCAACAGACTACCGATTGTTCAAAATAATACATGGCTTGAAGTCTATCAAACGACGACCCCAGCTCCAGCTGGCTCTACTATGGCTTTCATTTTGATTAATACTTTGCCGCAGGCAGGTACAGCGAATGTCATTGTAGATGATGTAGCACTATTAGATGTAGAAGGCGGAGGAACAGGTCCAACCGGCCCGACAGGTCCAACCGGCCCGACAGGTCCAACCGGTCCAACAGGAGCAACTGGTCCAACAGGTCCGACGGGAGCGACAGGCCCAACAGGAGCAACCGGTCCAACAGGAGCAACAGGCCCGACAGGAGCAACCGGTCCAACAGGAGCAACTGGTCCGACAGGCCCAACAGGAGCAACGGGAGCAACCGGCGCAACGGGAGCAACAGGCCCGACAGGAGCAACCGGTCCAACAGGAGCAACCGGCGCAACGGGAGCAACAGGCCCGACAGGAGCAACCGGCCCAACCGGTCCGACGGGAGCAACAGGTCCAACCGGCCCGACAGGAGCAACGGGAGCGACAGGAGCAACGGGAGCGACAGGAGCAACCGGTCCGACGGGAGCAACCGGGGCAACCGGCGCAACGGGAGCAACCGGAGCAACGGGAGCAACCGGCGCAACGGGAGCGACAGGCCCAACGGGAGCAACCGGTCCGACAGGCCCAACAGGAGCAACGGGAGCAACCGGCGCAACGGGAGCAACCGGCCCGACAGGAGCAACCGGTCCAACAGGAGCAACCGGCGCAACGGGAGCAACCGGCCCGACAGGAGCAACCGGCCCGACAGGAGCAACCGGTCCGACGGGAGCAACGGGAGCGACAGGAGCAACAGGTCCAACCGGAGCAACAGGAGCAACCGGCCCGACAGGTCCAACGGGAGCAACCGGCCCAACAGGTCCGACGGGAGCAACAGGTCCAACCGGAGCAACGGGAGCAACCGGCCCGACAGGAGCAACCGGAGCGACAGGAGCAACCGGAGCGACAGGCCCAACAGGTCCGACGGGAGCAACCGGAGCGACAGGAGCAACCGGTCCGACGGGAGCAACCGGAGCGACAGGAGCAACCGGAGCGACAGGCGCAACGGGAGCGACGGGAGCAACCGGTCCGACAGGAGCAACCGGTCCGACGGGAGCAACCGGAGCGACAGGCGCAACAGGTCCGACGGGAGCAACCGGAGCGACAGGCGCAACAGGTCCAACCGGAGCAACCGGCGCAACGGGAGCAACCGGCCCGACAGGTCCAACGGGAGCGACAGGCGCAACAGGTCCGACGGGAGCAACCGGAGCGACAGGCGCAACAGGTCCAACCGGAGCAACCGGCCCAACTGGAGCAACCGGAGCGACAGGTCCAACCGGAGCAACCGGCCCAACTGGAGCAACGGGAGCGACAGGAGCAACGGGAGCGACAGGCCCAACAGGTCCGACGGGAGCAACGGGAGCGACAGGAGCAACGGGAGCGACAGGCCCAACAGGTCCGACGGGAGCAACGGGAGCGACAGGAGCAACCGGTCCGACGGGAGCAACGGGAGCGACAGGAGCAACCGGCCCAACGGGAGCAACGGGAGCGACAGGAGCAACGGGAGCGACAGGAGCAACGGGAGCGACAGGAGCAACCGGCCCGACAGGAGCAACGGGAGCGACAGGAGCAACCGGCCCGACAGGAGCAACAGGTCCAACAGGAGTAACGGGAGCGACAGGCCCAACAGGTCCGACGGGAGCAACCGGTCCGACGGGAGCAACCGGGGCAACCGGCGCAACGGGAGCAACCGGCCCGACGGGAGCAACCGGTCCAACCGGAGCAACTGGAGCGACAGGAGCAACCGGTCCAACAGGTCCAACCGGAGCGACAGGTCCAACAGGCCCAACAGGTCCGACGGGAGCAACCGGTCCAACCGGAGCAACTGGAGCGACAGGAGCAACCGGTCCAACAGGTCCAACCGGAGCGACAGGTCCAACAGGCGCTTAATATTTAACGACTATTAGCAAATATTTTCCGTTTGTTTTTCCGGAACTTCGCTGGAATGCTATGCGAATGATTCAGGGGGCAGTAAACCTATGGTTTACTGCCTTTTTTCTATTGCTTATTTCTAAGAATAAAAAAACATCCCTGTCACTATTTTGTGAAAGGGATGTTTTTGATTGATTAGCCTTTACGTTGGCTAAATGATTGAATGGCTGAGACTACTTGATCCACATTGACTTGATCATGGCAGGGAAGGGTGATCGTATTTTGTTCAAGAAAAATGGAATTGGGTTTAATCTGTCTGTATTTGCGGCGGTAATAGGTAGTGCCGCTTAAGCAATAGGTGCCGAAAGTCGACTCTATATGGCAGTCGCTCAAATATTGAATCAATTCGTCGCGAACGATGTTTTTTGGAACTTTGAAAACGGCGGATTGTGTATTGTGTACAACGTCAGGTCCGATTTGTTGACTTTGGAATCCGAGGGGTTCAAGCTGTTCACTATATGCTTTCTGCTGAAGATTTCGGCGATGAATGATGTCATCAAGTTTTTGGAGCTGTTTGATTCCAAGAGCGGCTTGGATATCAGATAATCTGTAGTTGTAGCCGAAATCCATAAAATCCAATTGGCCGTCAGAGATAGCGGCGCCATGGTTTAACTTGACTGAAAACCAATCTTTCAACTCTTCCCGGTCGGTTGTAATTGCTCCGCCTTCGCCTGTCGTAAGCAGCTTTCTGGGGTGAAAGCTGAAACAGGTGAGATCGGCAATTTTTCCAGATTTACAGCCGTATTCACTGCTGCCGATCGCACACGCGGCATCATCCACGAGTGGTAAGCTATACTCTTTACATATGTGTTTAATGTTGGTGATGCCTGTCGGGTTTCCAAGAGCATCTACAAAAAGAACGGCTTTTGTCCGGGACGTGATTTGACTTTCCAGCTCTTCTGGAAGCATGTTAAATGTTTCAAGATCAACATCGGCAAAAATCGGCTTGGCACCTAAATCTTCTATTACATTGACAGTGGCGGGAAACGAAAAGTCTGAGACGATCACTTCGTCTCCGGGTTGGACGTTAAGGCTTTTAAGGCACATCGATAAAGCCGTTGTAGCCGATGTTGTTAAAAAAGCATGCTTTGCACTTACATACTGTTTAATATGATCAGCAAATGTTCTGACATAAGGGCCTTTTGTCAGCATGCCGGAGGAAAATATTTCTTTTAATTCTGCTTCCACTTCTTCAAACGTAATATACGGCTCAATCAACCTGATCATGAGCGCTCCTCATCTTTCATCCTTCGGTTTTTGATCACCTTTGCCGGCACGCCTACCGCTATGCTGTACGGGGGAATATGACGATTGACGACGGCATTTGCTCCGATTTTGGAGTGGGCGCCTATCGTAACGCCTGCTAAAATAGACGCACCGATCCCGATGTTGCAGTTTTCTTCAATATGAATGGGAGCAAATGTAAGCGGCGAAAACAAAATGGTACTATCGGGTATATCAGGATCGGTATGGTAGGCGGCGTGTATCCGGACATTCGGACCAATTCCCGCAAATTTTCCGATTGTAACCCCGCCGGCACCGTGTATAAAACATTGCTGACCGATCCAGCTGTTTGAGCCGATGATCAGGTCATGCTTATAATAGCCTTTTAAAATCGTGTCATGGCCGATATAAACGTTATCTCCGATATAGATATTTTCCGGATGAAAAATGCGGACTCCGTCTTCAATAACGACATTTTCGCCGCACCCTCCAAGCTGGGAAAGGGTAAATTCACCTTTTCCTTCGCTTTTCCATTGTTTCAACAAAAGCGCCTCCTTTCTTATTGATCCAAATTTTTTTGAATGCTTTCAGCTGTTCTTGTGATCCCTTCTTCCAGATCTACTTTTGCGCTGAAACCGAGCATTTCTTTTGCTTTATTGACCTGAGGGATGCGAAGTTCAATATCGGCTTCTTTTTTCTCTCCAAAGATGATTTGCGATTTTGATCCAAGAACTCTGATAATCGTGCTTGCCAATCCGTATACAGTGATCACAGTCCGTTCATTGCCGATGTTGAAAGACTCTCCGATGGCTTCTTTCATCGTCAAACAGCGCAATATTCCGTCGATCATGTCATCTACATAACACCAGGCCCGGATTTGCGTTCCGTCGCCGTGAATATAAATCGGCTCATCTAACAGAGCTCTGTGAACCATCGTTTTGATGGCGCCTTCCCCGACTTGTTCCGGTCCATAAACATTAAAAGGGCGGACGGTGACGGTCGGGAGCCCCAATTCTTTAAAATAGGCATATGCCATATGTTCCTCGGCGAGTTTGCTGACAGCATATGTCCAGCGAGCTTCTCCCACCGCTCCTAAAACAGTATGACTGGTCTCTCGCGCCCTGAAAGCGATTTGGCCGAACACTTCACTCGTACTGAAACAAACGACCCTTTTGCATTCGGTTAAACCTGCAGCCGCTTCAAGCAGATTGGCTGAACCGATCATGTTGACCTGCATCGTTTTAACGGGATTTTGAATGACCGTGTCAATCCCTGCGATGCCGGCGGCGTGGACAATGTGGCTGGCCCCTTGGATCGCCTTTTTAAGCGTGTTCACATCCAAAATGTCTCCCTGCACCACTTTCAAGTGAGGATGGTCCCGGTAAGGTTTATACCGGAGGGAGTCTCTTGAAAAATTGTCGTATACGGTGACGCTGTTGCGCTCTATCAGCTTTCCTATTAAAGAGGATCCGATAAAGCCTGCTCCGCCAGTTATGAAAATATGCTGGCCGGATAACTCTGTCATATCGCTCATCAATTGTTCACCTGCTTGTTTCGTTTTTTTGAATTACAAATCCCGCGACGCGAAAGGTGTTCAACATCATCCCGAAAGTAGCGCCTGATAAACAGCCAGCGTTTTTTTGCTGTTTTTCACCATATCATGATGAACTTCTGCATACTTTCTTCCTTTCTGGCCGATTTCCGGCAGCATATCCCGGTTTTTCAGCACATTTTCAATCACTTCTGTAATGTTGTCGGGATTTGCTCTTATGAGAGGCAGTTCGGAAGGATAGTTCTCCTTCATAAAATCACTGACCCAACAGATAACGGGTTTCCCCATTGCCATCGATTCGACGGCAAATAATCCATAGCTGCCGATATGAAGCTGATCAATGATCAAATCCGCCTTTTGATAGATTTTCTTTGCCTGTTCATGAGAAACCCCTCGTACTAGTTGAAAATGAAAATCGTATTTTTCTTTTAAAGACTCCACCGCCTTAAGGATGTGGCGGGTTCCTTTTATTCCTGGAGAGGTGGGGGCATGAACGATGAGCGGTTTTTCATTTGATCGGTAGTCGGGAATATAGCGGTCAAGCTGGATCATGGTTGGAATCATGTGGACATGCTCATAATAGTCTTTTACATACTCGTAAAGTTCCATATCGGCGACGATGCAGTGCTGGACATATTGTGAAATTCGTTTGAGGTGATATCGAATTCGCGCTTCGTTTTTCGTTTTGACAACGGCGTATGGATTTGTTTTAGCCAATGTTGAATAAAGCCTCACATCGCTGCCCCAATGATGCATGATCATTGGTTTACCTGCCTGTTTTAAAATGGGATAATCCGACATGTCCAGCGTAAAGCTTGTGCCAAAATGAAAATGGAACAAATCATAGGATGGCAAGAGATCACTGGAAAGCCTTCTCAGCTTCGCATTCATGGCGGGCGTATTGCGTTCTTTCAGCAATGACCAGGTGTAGTCGGCAGCGTAATTTAAATAATAAGGATAGTAATTTAAAGTGTGGGCAAGCGCGCCATGCTGTGAGAGCCCTTTAGCCAAGGTGTTCATTTGGTTGGCGATTTCCATTGTGCCTTGCAAAACGCGAATTTGTCCGGCCGGAGGCTCGGTTTTTTCATGAACAGGAAGATCAAGCTTTGGCCCGCTTTCGGTTTCTGCTCCATCTCCTTTTTGAAGATAGGCCGCGCTCTCTTGTTCCCTTCCGGTGCGCAGGCACACTTTTCCCATCAGCAGATTTAAAGATCTGTTATCAGGAAAAAGGTCAAGCCCCCTCCAGAGCCATAGCCAGGCGTTATGGTCATGGCCGAGATAGACAGAAAGAGAGGCTTGAAGAAAATAAAAATCGGGCTCGTTATGCGAGCCGTCGGCTTCCCACTCTTTTAAGCGCTTCATGGCTTTGTTCCAATCTTTTTGTTCCAGACAATGAATGATGTCTGACTTGAAATCTTTCATGATGACCTCCCATCGATCACGCTGCTTTCAATTTCTCCTTTTAATGGCAGAATAAAAACGCTTTGTGCGCTCTATCATACGTATAAATGAATCTATATGACTGTGTATTTGTGCGAGAGTATAAGAGAAAAACCTTCCACAGAGCGGAAGGCTTTATATCAGCTGGATTTTTTTAATATTTTTCATATATCGTTCATACTGATTGTCTGAAGCGAGGCTTAATTGGAAGTATTCATCCATTTTATCCAGGAGCGGCTGAATGCATTCTTTTTTGGCGTCTTGATCTAAATGCCGGGTATATCCGTTTTGTGCGTATCTCCGGGCCATTCTCCAAAAGGTTTTTCCGATGCTGAAATATTTCAAGGACTGTCTTTGATTTTCCTCAAGCTCCTTCCATTTGATATGGGGAAAATAGACGCTTTCGTCAAATTCTTTCACAATATAGTCGATGACGTACACAAGCGATTGAATCCTTTTATGCAATTGGTAGGAAATATTGTTTTGATGGCGGCGGTAGCACAATACAGGTTTTCTTAAATAGCGGCGCTTCCAGCCGCGCTTCGTGTTGGCCAAACAATTCAGCACATCCCCTGCAAGCGGCTTTTGCGGATCAACCAGCCAAGTAAAGCCTTTTTGCTGATAATAAGATGCTTTAAACATGCCCACCATCGGGACAATGCCTGAGCCGCCCCTTTGAAAAATAGTCCTCACCAGCTCCTCATCGCCATACTCTTGATACGTCCACAGCCCCGCATTTTTTCCGTGTTGATCAACAAGCAAAAGGTCCCCGTACACATAATCTAATCCCTCTTCTCCAAAAAAGCACTGCATAAAGTCATGGAGCACCAAATTGTGCGGAAGGAAATCATCTGCGCTTAAAAGCAAAACATATTCGCCTTTTGCCTCTTGGAAGATTTCCTTAAAAGCGAGATCAGGAAGTTTTGTATTTTTGCTGTGGCATATCGTTCGAATGTGCGGATGCGTTTTTTGATAGTTGCTGATTTTTTGCATCGAGTCGTCAGTTGAGTGGTCGTCAACGATCAGAATGTCGATATTAGGGTAGAGTTGATTTAAAACGGATTGAAGGCATTCATCAATAAAATTACTGTAATTATAGTTGATGATGCCTACCGTAATCAGCGGCGGATTTGGCATAACCGTCAACTCTGACTGCTTTGCAAAGCCTGAAATCATCTCTTCAATTTTGCGCATGCTCAGGTCATATGAATAATGCTCTTCAATAAACGACCGATAATGGAGAGATGTATAATCACCGCTTGTGATCATGGCCACGAATTCATCTATTGTATTCCAAACAACTGATTCATCGTATATCGTCTTTGCGCCGTAAAAATTGTGAATCAGCGGTTTTATGCCTTTAGCCATCGCTTCCATGGCCGACATATGCTGACTTTCAAGAAGGCTCGTGCAAATCAGGTAATGCTTATCTTCCAAGTATTGATTCATATCATCCTGCCATCCGTCAAATTGGACGCTGTCAGTCAGCCGGAGTTCATCAATCATTTGCTTGAAGTACAACTGATAGCGGGCGTCCTGAAACGTCCCGGCGATGAACAGTTTGTATCTTGAGTCTTTGTCAATCAGTGCCTTGAAAGCCTGCAGCAAAAGCATCGGACCTTTTTTATAGTTGATATAGCCGACATATGCGATATGAAAGCCTTTTTGCCTTTGCTGAAAGGTGTATTGGTCTAAATTGATTCCATTTGGAACGACGGCCGTTTTCTCTTTTTTCAACGATTTAACTTGATCTAATACATATTCCCGCATGTGTTCCCCGTCAAAGATCACTTGATCCACCGCTTGCCAATATACCTTTTTAATATAAAAAGTAAATGCTTCATAGCTGTGGAGCCTGCATATTAATGTTTTGGCCGCTGCAGAAGGGACTTTGCTCCCGTGGATCAATAAATCATCGCACCATTCAAACCAGCAAATATCCGCCCATTGCATGCCAGTGTCGATTTGATTCAAATCATGAACCGCGATTTTTCTGGTCCGGTAAGTTCCGGAAAGGCGCTCAACGACAGCATTCAAAAACCGGTCTAAATCCGGTTTGACGAAAAAAATGATCTTTGGACGCCTGACCATTTTTTTGAAAAGGTCTTCTTTCTCCTTCATGAGGCGATGTTGATGTTCGCGCCTGACAAACAGGAGGGCATCATCATATAATTCAGACGCTCTCTGAACCTGCTGCTTTTTTTCATAAACAAAAGCAGCGCTTATCAGTAAGCCGGGATCGAAGGGAGCGGCTTCCAGCCTCTCTTCCAGCTTCTGCGCAGCATCGTGCCATTTGTGTTGAAATATCAGTTGGGATATTTCGGTTTCTCTCCAGCTAAGCCCAACAGAGTCTAGCAAATATTCCAATTCATTATCCATCTGAAACCTCCTGGTTAAACACATTTTCGCTAGTAGTATCTATATTCAAGCGAGAAAAGAAAGTTCTATGAAAAATACTTCGGAAATGGCACAGCCTGAAAAGCTAAAACAGTGACAGCGGCACAAACGCGATCAGCTGCTGGTTCATATTTTATGGGTAGATTTTAAAAAAGAGTCTCAGGGAGTGAAGGCTTTGGTTACAATCAGTCTATGTATGATTGTCAAAAATGAAGAAGAAGTATTAGCGAGATGCCTTGATACTGTGAAAGACATTGTAGATGAAATTAACATTGTGGATACGGGGTCGACAGATCAAACCGTAGAAATTGCGAAGCGCTACACAGACCGCGTCTTTTTCTTTGAATGGATCGGCGATTTTGCGGCTGCCCGCAATGAATCGTTTAAACACGCCACAAAGGATTATATTCTCTATCTGGATGCGGACGATGTGTTGCTTGAGGAAGATCAGAAAAAATTAAAAGAGTTGAAGGAAACGCTTGATCCTTCCGTTGATTCCGTGTCCATGTACTATGATGCGGGAACTGACGAATTCGGAAATGTGACATTAAGGTACCGCCGCAACCGCCTGGTAAAAAGGGAGAAAAACTTTAAATGGAAAGGCGACTGCCATCAATATTTGGAGGTATTCGGGAACATTATCAATGCCGATATCTCGGTGACGCATAAAAAAATCCGCCACTCTGTCGGACGAAACCTCAATATTTACCAAAAGAAGATCGATCGCGGCGACACGTTTACCCCGCGCGACTATTTTTACTACGGAAATGAATTAAGAGAAAACAGACACTACGAAAAAGCAATTGAAAGCTACAATAAAAACATTGAAATGAAAGAAGGATGGATTGAAGACAAAGTATACGCCTGCATCAACAAAGCCGACTGCCACCGCTTTCTCGGCGACTTGGATAATGAGCTGAGATCGCTCTTCCAGTCATTTGAATTTTCCAAAACGCCTCGTGCTGAAACATGCTCAAGAATCGGCTATAACTTTCAGCGGCGGCGGGAATACAATGCCGCTATCTACTGGTATGAGCTGGCGACAACACTGGTGCCTGATTCGAATAAATGGAGCTTCACCTATCCGGCATATTACACTTGGTACCCTCACTTGCAAATGTGCGTGTGCTACTACAATTTAGGAGACTTTGAAAAGTCGTATCAGCACAATGAAGAGGCGAGAAAATACCGTCCCGATGACAAATCCGTCCTTCATAACAAACAGCTGCTGGAAGGGAAATTAGGCATTAACAAATAAGCATGGTCAAGACTTACTGAACAAGTAGGTCTTTTTTTATGAAAAAAATCAAGCCGTGCCAAATTACCGGCAGGCATCATAACTTATTTTGGAACTTTTTGATTTTAGAGGAGGAACAGAGATGATCCCGTTAATCAATTTAAAACGCCAGTTTCAAACGGTAAAACAAGATATTTTACAAGAGTTTGAGCATGTGTTGGACAGCGGCCAATATATATTGGGGCCCAAGGTTGAAGAGCTGGAGAAAAGAATAGCCGAAAAGCTTGGTGTAAAAGAAGCGGTCGCGGTCGCCAACGGAACGGATGCATTAGTGCTGACGCTCGAAGCTTTCGGTATCGGCAAAGGGGATGAGGTCATTACGACGCCGTTCACTTTTTTTGCGACCGCCGAAGCTGTCTCAAGGGTGGGGGCTAAGCCGGTGTTTGCTGATGTTGATCGTGAAACCTGCAACCTTGATCCGGAAAAAATAGAAGAAAAGATCACCCCTGCTACTAAAGCGATCATTCCCGTCCACATTTTCGGACAGCCGGCTGATATGGACGAGATCATGGCGATTGCCAAAAAACACGGACTGCTTGTGATTGAGGATGCCTGTCAAGCGTTCGGCGCTTCATATAAAGGGCGTCCTGTCGGCAGCATCGGGGATGCCGCCTGTTTTTCATTTTTCCCGACAAAAAACTTAGGAACGTTGGGAGACGGGGGAATGGTGACGATTTCAGATCCGGATGCGGCCCGGCAATTAAGAACACTCAGAACCCATGGCACAAGCAAAAAATACTTCCATGACAAAATCGGTTTCAACAGCCGTCTTGATGAATTACATGCCGCTGCTTTGCTCATTCTTCTTGAGAAAATCGACGGCTGGAATGAACAAAGAAGAAAAGTTGCCAGCCGCTACAAGGAAGGTTTGAAAACGGCGGAGCATCTCACACTGCCGGCTGAGAAAGAAGACCGCACACATATCTATCATCTCTATTGTATCGGCGCGAAAGACCGCGACGAATTCATTCAATCGCTGAAAGAGCAGAACATTCATTCTGGCGTGTATTATCCTTGCTGCCTTCATTTGCAAACGGTCTATTCTTCATTGCAGTACAAAAAAGGCGATTTCCCTATAGCCGAGTCCTTGTCCGAAACCCTTTTCGCGATTCCGATGGATCCTTTTCTAGCCGCTGAGGAACAAGAGCAAATTATTTCCCCGCTGCTGAAAAAAGGAGGAGGGGGAAAGTGACGGTTCATTTCGGTTTAATCGGCTGCGGCTATATGTCAAGAAAACATCTTCAAGCACTGGCCGGGTGCGGTGATGCAAAGTTGTCGGCCGTCAGTGATTTGCAGGAAGAACGGATGAAGGAGGCGGAACAATACTATGCTTCCTTCACTGGAGATGAAAGCCGAATGACCCGTTATCAGCAGTATCAAGCGCTGCTTTCAGATTCTAAAATAGAAGCGGTCATTATTGCGGCGGTTTCGGGACTGCACGCCGAAATGGCCAAAGCTGCGCTGCAGGCAGGCAAGCACGTCATCGTCGAAAAACCGATGACCTTGTCATTACAGGATGCCGATGAGCTGATAGAACTGGCGGAACAGAACGGGCTGAAGCTCATGGTCTGCCACCAGATGCGCCACCGGCCGATCATGAAAAAACTGAAGGAAACGATTGAGAGAGGAAAACTGGGAAGGATCTACTTAGGCACAGTATCGCTTCGCTTAAACAGGTCACCCGCTTATTATGAAGCGGCAACCTGGCGGGGAAGCTGGGAAAAAGACGGCGGGATGCTGGTCAATCAAGGGATACATCTGATCGATCTGCTGCAATGGTTTTTAGGTGATGTAAAAGGCGTTTACGGAGATATACTGGGCGGTTCCGGAGCAAAAGAAACGGAAGATGTTGCTGTCGGTGTTCTGACGTTTGCCAGTCAGGCGAAAGGAGTAGTAGAAGCGAATATCGTCACACAGCCAAACAATATCGGAAGCTCTCTCTCGATTTTTGGAGAACATGGAACGATTTCATTGGAAGGCCCGGCATTAAACCGGATCAGCCGCTGGTATATCCACGGGGAGAAGGATGCTGCTGAAGAAGCGGCGCAGCTGATTGATCTCAGCGGCGAACAAACCGCTATGTATCAAAACTTTATAAGCGCCGTCAAGCGCCAAGACACACTATTGGTTGACGGCTATGAAGGGAAAAAGGCGATTGAAACGATTTTTGGAATCTACCAGTCTGTGCTGCAGAAGCAGCCGGTGCAGCTGCCTCTTTCTTCGTTTCAAACATCTGATATGAAAAATAAATAGGTTTTGATTTGGTAGATCGTCCCTTTCAAAAAAAGATTTAAAACATAGTTTATTAAAGGAATGTACAGAAGGGGCGATTTGATAAATGAGCAAACAGGAAATGCATAACGAAACGATAGCGGTCATCGGCTTGGGGTTTGTCGGTCTGCCCTTGGCCATGTTGTTGATATCAAAAGGAATTCGGGTTATCGGTGTTGATTTGGATAAAAAGAAAGTCGAGGCATTACGGAAAGGGAACAGCTATATTTCAGATATCAACGATCAAGCGGTGCAGGACGGAATAGGCACCGGTTTCTTTCGTCCTGTTTCGGACTACGGTTTAATCGGCGAAGCGGATGCCGTCATCATCTGCGTACCGACGCCGCTGAATGATGATGCGGGTCCTGATTTGACTTATGTGAAAAGAGCGGCGCAATCGATTGGAGGGCACTTGAAAAAAGGGCAGCTCGTTGTGTTGGAAAGCTCGACATATCCGGGTACGACAAGGGACATCGTCAAACCGATCCTCGAAGAAAGCGGCCTTGTATGCGGAAAGGATTTTTATTTGGCTTATTCTCCAGAACGCGTTGATCCGGGCAATCAATTCCCGATTGAAGTCGTGCCGAAGGTAGTGGGAGGCGCGACGGAGGCATGCCTTGAAAAGGTGCATCAATTATACAGCGGCATTTATGAAGAGGTTGTGCCTGTCACATCGCCTGAAACAGCGGAGCTGACAAAGCTGCTGGAAAATACGTACCGGTTTATTAATATTTCATTCATTAATGAATTCGCGATGATATGCGACAAGCTCGGGGTGAATGTATGGGAAGTCATCGAGGCGGCAAGCACGAAGCCGTACGGCTTTGCGGCGTTTTATCCAGGTCCCGGCATCGGCGGCCATTGCATCCCCGTCGATCCGCTGTATTTGCAGTTTGTCATGAAACAAAGCGGTTTATCGAGCGACTTTATCGAGCTGTCGGAAGCGACAAATGATAGAATCGTCCGCTATATCGCAGAGCGTTCCTTGCAACTGGCAGGGAAAGATAAGGCGACAGACGCCCGCATTTTAATCTATGGCGTCACCTATAAACGTAATATAGCGGATGTCCGCGAATCAAAATCGCTTGATATTATAGAGAAGCTGATCGGCATGGGGGCTGATGTTTCCTACCATGATCCGCACGTTCCGGAACTCGACCTCAGCGGCAAAAAACTGGCAAGCATGCCGATAGATTCAGAGATGCTGAAAGCGTACGACTGTGTTGTCGTTTTGACCGATCATGACGCACTTCCGAAAGAGCTGTTACTAAACCATGCAACCGTGATATTTGATACAAGAGGCGTATTGAGAGAAGCAGCAGGAAAAGCGAAAGTCATCCAGCTCGGAAACGGGTGCTCTTGACGCCAATTTTTTTCCGCGACTCACGCCCAGACCCGTTCGGAATACAATAAGTTAAAACAAGAACGTAAAGGGTGAGGGCCGTGTGGATCGGAATTTTGTTGATGGTCTTTGGAATTGGGATCAGTATTTTTGCCGTCAGTCTGATTGTCAGCTATTTGTTTGTTATGCCGAACAGGAGCACATATGAAGAAACCTTTTTCAGCGGACTCAAACACGGCGAGATCATCGATGATGTGTTTGAGTCACACGACAAAGAAGAGCTGTTTTTGACGGCGGGGGATGGATGCCGGCTGCATGCGCTGCTTTTTCCCGTTCAAAAGAGCAGGAAAGTCGTCATCGTTTCCCACGGCATCAAGTGGTCGCTGTTTGGAGGGTATAAATACGTCGAGCTGTTCCAGTCCATCGGCTACAATGTTCTGCTTTGCGACAGCAGGTGCCACGGATTGAGCGGCGGTTCACACGTTTCTTACGGATTTTACGAAAAGGACGATTTGGCGAGGTGGGCTGACGAGCTTGAGAACAGGTTCGGCAAAGACCTTTGGATCGGAGTGCTTGGCGAATCGCTAGGAGCCGCGGCTGCCATCGAGCTGATGAAACAGGACAGGAGAATCAAGTTTTGTATTGCCGATTCCTGCTTCAGCGATTTAACAGAGCTATGCCGCTTTCAGCTGAAAGCCGCCGTCAAATTGTCCGTGCCGTTTCTCATCCCGTTGGCAAGCGGGCTGATCAAACGGCGCCACGGCTGGAGCCTTGCCGACATATCGCCGGTCAGCAATCTTGAGCAGTCAGACACGCCGCTGTTTATCATCCACGGCACAAATGATCAGCTTGTTCCGCCGGAAATGGCCAAAAGCCTGTATGACCGGAAAAAAGGGATAAAGAAACTGTATTTGATTGAAGGTGCCGGACATGTCGGCGGATACCGCCACGATCCTGAAGAATACTTAGGCAGAATCAAAGACTTTCTCTTGAAAATCGAGCCGGCCAATTAGCCTTGCGATTCCAGCATTTCAGCGGCAGCCGATCGTTGGCGAGCTTCCTTGATTTTGCCGGCATAGGAAGCTCCCCAATTCATCATTTGACTGATGATCGGAATCAGGGTCTTGCCGAATTCAGTTAAACTGTACTCGACTTTCGGGGGAACCTGCTTATAAATCGTGCGGCAGACGATGCCGTCGCGCTCAAGTTCGCGAAGCTGGAGGGTCAGCATCCGCTGTGTCACGGCGGGAATTAAACGACGCAGCTCATTAAAGCGTTTTTTATCATCGATCAAATGATACAGAATGACGCTTTTCCATTTGCCGCCGATGATATCGATCGTTGCTTCCACCGGGCATGAATAACCGTCCGGTGTTTCGCATGCCTTCGGATTCTTGTTCATTTTCCTCTCTCCTTAGTATAAAAAATGATACTATGCCACAAAAATGTGCGTACTTTCTTATTGCTATTATAATGATTAGAATGAAATTAAGAAAGGAATATAAACTATAGACAAAAGGAGAGAACAGAACATGACACAGCAATCCAAGAAGCAGGAGATTCTTGACGCATTCCAATTTAGACACGCGACAAAAGAGTTTGATCCGGACAGAAAGATATCAGACGAGGATTTTCAGTTCATTTTAGAAGCGGGCAGACTGTCGCCAAGCTCTGTCGGCCTCGAGCCGTGGAAGTTCGTCGTCGTCCAAAATAAAGAGCTGCGTGAAAAACTGCGCCAGGTCTCATGGGGCGCACAGGGACAGCTGCCGACAGCCAGCCATTTCGTTTTGCTGCTCGGACGCACGGCTAAGGAAATGCGGCATGATTCCGGGTATGTTGCAGATCAGTTAAAGCATGTGAAAAAAATGCCGGAGGACATCATTGAAAATATGCTGAAAGAAGACGGCGTTCTGAAAAGTTTCCAAGACGGCGATTTTCATTTGTACGAAAGCGACAGAGCGATGTTTGACTGGGTATCAAAGCAAACGTACATCGCGCTAGCCAACATGATGACGGCGGCCGCCTTGATCGGTATTGACTCCTGCCCGATTGAAGGCTTTAACTACGACAAAGTCCACGACATCCTTGAAAAAGAAGGATTGTTGGAGGACGGCCGCTTTGACATCTCGGTCATGGCCGCTTTCGGTTACCGCGTGAAAGAACCGCGTCCGAAGACGAGACGGGCGCTTGATCAAATCGTGAAATGGGTTGAATAAAAAAAGTGCGGTTCTGCCTTTAGCAGACCGCACTTTTTTATTTAGATTTGGAGTTTGCGCCGCTTCCTTTGGTAAAGGTACAGACCGCTTCCGGATATAAGCAGCAGCAGGCCGAGCATCAGCCAATGATAGGCGTTTGAAGCGGTGTCGGGCAAAAACCCGCCGTTTGAACCATCTGAAGGTTCATTTCCGTCATCTGACCCACCGCTGCCATGACCGCCTGATCCGTCTCCGCCGCTTCCGGCGCCGGGCGAAGCAGGGGGTTCACCGCCGCTGCCGCCATCCGGACCGTCATCATCGCCTGAACCCGGTGGAAGTGAGGGAGACCCGGCATCTTTGTCATTCATCACGGTATACTCGCTGAAATGGTCGACATAGCCTGCAACGGTACGGCCTTTCGTATAGCCGTTTGTCACTTTTGTGAAGCTGTTGTTTTTGCGGTCGACATAATAGACGCTCAAATGTTTGTCAGGAGCCTCGACTTGGAAAAACAGTCCGACAGGTTCTTTAAATGTGCTGACCGTTTTTCCATTCTGCTGAATGTTGAAATCATATACCTTTGTGACCGCCTGTTTGATATTCTTGGCGATTTTGATGCTGATTTTAGTCTTTTCGCTTGCCAGATTAACGGCTGGAAGCTGCATCGCAATGCGATCGTTTTTCAGGGTGATACTTGGATCATCAGTTCTTTCTTTGACAAGGTCAGTCTGTGCTTTTGTCATATTCAGCTTGATGTGGTCTTTTTCTGTGTCAGGGAAATAAGCAATCACCTGATTTGCGTTTTTCGCGTATGTTTCGAACGGTTTTTCCGCAAGCGTCCAAGTGCCGTCTGTCTGACGGTCAGGAAGGAACACTTCTGTGATTCTGTTTTCGATGTTCGGTGAAACAGAATCGTACAAGGCAAGCTGCTCTGTAAAAATGTCGTAATCGGTAAAACCGAGATCGACACCGTTTTTCGCTTCTTTAAAAACGGAATAGCCGTCTCCGCCGCCGCCCATGAAGTTATTTGTAGCCACACGGTAGGTTTTGTCCAAATCGAGCGGAACAGCATCCCCTTTGTCATTGACAAGGTTCACATCAAGGATGCGCTCACCTTTTGGCTTGCTCAGTGTAAATGTGAAGGATAAACCCGCGACATGCGGAAACGCGCCTCCGCCTTCTTCGACTTGGCTCACCCCGTGCTCAAGCGCTTCTTTGATTTGCGCACCCGTCAAATCAGCGGCATAAAGGGTGTTGCCGAACGGCATGACCGTCAGCACATCGCCGAGTGTGATGTCGCCTTTGGCAATACCGCTTCTGATTCCGCCGCCGTTTGTGATGGCGATGTCAGCCCCGCCAGCTTGTTTTGCTTTCTTCAGCATGCCGTCCGCGATAAAATTGCCGAGGTTGGTTTCTTTTGAGCGGACATGCTCGCGTTTTCCGTCAAGCGGGACATCGGCATAGCCTACTTTTTTCTTCTTCAGTTCGTCAATATCTTCTTTAAAGCCGTCAAGCACTTCTTTCGCTGGAGGATCTTCGTCCACTTTGCCGTCAATCGCGATCAAATTGAACCTTGATTGATCCGTTTGAACGACGCCTTTCTCATCAAACACAACATCGACCCGTCCTAAAAACTGCCCGTAGTCTTTCACTTGGGCGACGATTGTCGGTTCTTCGCTCTCCACCACTTTTAAATGATCGACGAGTGTATGCGTATGCCCGCCGATAATCAAATCGATGCCCTTCACTTTTTTGGCCAGCTCCAGATCCCGGTTGTAGCCGAGGTGGGTGAGGGCGATGATTTTGTTGACCTTTTCTTTTTCTTTCAGTTCCTTGACCGTTTTCTCCGCTGACAGATAAGCGTCATGGAACGCAATGTTCGGTCCGGGGCTTGACGTATATGACGTATCTTCCGTCGTCAGGCCGAATACGCCGACTTGCTCGCCATTTACATCAAGCAGAATATAAGGATAGATGCCGCTTTCTTTCTTTTCTCCTGCTGTTAAGAGTGCAGGCTCTTTTTGAAAGCTTCGCAGCTGAGGCTCCTTTGATACATCGACATTGGAGCTGACGATTGGAAAATCGGGCTTTTCCAGCTGGTGTCTGTTTAACGGATCGACGGCCGCATTGTTTCCGCTCAGAAAGTCTGCGAGCACTTTCGGCCCTTTATCAAATTCATGGTTGCCGAAGGTCATGGCGTCATAGCCCATCATGTTCATCAGCTTCAAATCGGCGAGTCCGTTCCATTTTGTAAAATACAAGTCACCGGAAAAGACATCGCCGGCATCGAGCAGCACATTGTTTTCTGCTTCACTGCGGATTTCTTTCACTTTGGCAGCGCGCCTTGCCGCTTCATCAAGGTGGGCGTGCGTGTCGTTCGTGTGCATGACTGTTAACGTCCAGTTTCCATTATCAACCGGAGGCTCTGTACCTTCAAAGTTCAGCTTATAGACGCCATATCCGCTGTTTTCGGATTCTCTGACAAAATCGATGTCCTTCGCTTTTTCAGCAAACGGTTTGGCGAGGAGAGAAGATTCGAATGTCACATCGGCTCCTTTAATCGGAGCGATCGACCAGTTGTTATCGGCGGCAGGATTGACCGTTTTCTTTTCCATGATGTAGTTCATGAGCACCTGCCTGTTTTCATCAGCCGCCGCATAAACGACTTTGTCCTGCGTCAGATGCGGGAATCCGCCGCCCCCGGACGCGCGGTAATTATTTGTGACCACAAGGAATTCCTGATCGTCGCGGACGGCTTTTCCGTTGTAAGACAACTGTTTGACGCGGTTGGCCTGCGGATTTTTCACCCCGCCTGACGCATTGTATTTTGCCGGTTGTGTGACATCGATCTGGTAGGTCACACCGTCAATGACATCGAAATTATACGACCTGAAATCGGGGTTGAGGAGCGCCTGTTCACCCGATTTTGAAGGGTCGATCTGGTTGAACTGCCCGGCCGACATTTCGATCCAGTCCTTCACTTCGCTTCCCGTCAGCTTGACGATATAGAGCGTATTGTCGTACAAATACAAATCGCCGATGTTTTTGATCGCAAGGTTTCCTGCTTTAATGTTTGTATAATAATCAGCACCGTTACGCCCTCCTGCTTTAAATGGCGCGCCCGCTGATAAAATCGGCAGGTTTTCGTATTCCGTTCCCTTCATGACATCTTCCGCATACCATTTTTGTGCGTCTGTGACAATCTGAATCGAAGGATCGTCTTTTACTTGTGCGAAAAAGCTGTTAATATCAGCTTCCGTTTGGCCAACCGGCGCGCGGACGTATTCAAGCGTTTTTTCGTGTGTGTCTTTAATCGTGGAAACGACGGTTTCGTGTCGTGACGTCACATTTCCGGCAATCGCTTCCGTTTTTGCGCTGGCATCTTTCACTGTCCATTTGCTGCCGTCCTGTTCAAGCTGCATATCGATGATTCCTAAATGGCTGCCCCAGTTTTTCGGCATGACGACAGGGATGCCGTTGATCGTTCCTTTTTGATTGTCGATCACGCCATTTCCTGGATAGTCGGTACCGGGGAACAGACCGTGCTGGTGTCCGGAGATGATCGCATCTATTCCTTCCGTCTTGAGAGCCAGGTCATATACGGCGTTTTCTGCTCCCGCCGCCTGTCCGCCATTTTCAATTCCGGAGTGGGCGATCGCAATGATCACGTCGGCGCCTTCTTGCTTCATTTTCGGAATCGTTTGTTTCGCTGATTCGGTGATGTCCTGCACCGTGATTTTGCCGTCCAGATGCTTTTTATCCCATGTTAAAATCTGCGGCGGAACGAAGCCGATGTAGCCGACTTTAAGCTGGTGCTTTTGGCCGCTTTCATCCGTCAGCGTCCGCTCTTCAATATGATATGGCGTATATTTGTTCTTTCCGTCCGATGTTTTTATATTGGCATTGACAATGGGAAATTCGGCGCCTTTTATCGTGCCGTCAAGGAATTCAAGGCCATAGTTGAATTCGTGGTTTCCGAGCGTGCCGGCGTCATAGTGCAGTTTGTTCATGACATCAATGATCGGGTGTGTTTTCGTTCCGGAGATAATTGCTTCACGTTCATGTTTGAAGATATATTCCCCTAGAGGGTTCCCTTGAATTAAGTCGCCGTTGTCGACAAGAATCGTGTTCGGATTCCGGCTCCGGTGCTTTTCGATCAGCTGAGCCGTGCGGGCCAGTCCGAATTCTGCCGTTTCTTTGTCGGCATAGTAGTCATAGTCCATGATATGGGCGTGGATATCTGTCGTACCCAGGATGCTGAGGTTGATCAGCGGGTGTTCATTTGGTTCTTCTGCATATGTCTGGGTGTTTGGAATGAGTAAACTGAGTATCATCACTGAGGTTAGCAGAATACGGAGAATGTTTTTCCTTGAAAACCGTCTTTTCTGTATTCCCACCATTTCTCCACCTTTCAGATTAGAGTAACAATTTCTATTGTAAGAACTTTTTGTAAAGTTTTGTAGAACTTTCGTTGCGAATATTGTAAACACTCAGAAAATGATTCCAAAGTCTGTCCCTGTCTGCCGGGTGACTTAGGTACTTTGTCGCGAGGAACGTGCGGATGTTTTATTTAGTGTGGCAGGGGGAAATGGATTTATGTAGACAGAAGCTTTTGGGAGGGTGAGCAATATGAGCAAAAACATTGCAGTTGTTCTGACAGATTACTTTGAGGATTCGGAGTATACCGAGCCTGCGAAAGCGTTCAAAGACGCCGGGCACCAGCTTACGGTTATTGAAAAAGAGAAAGGCAAAACGCTGAAAGGCAAGCAAGGCGAGGCGCAAGTGGAAACAGATGCGTCCATTGATGAAGTCAGCCCGGCTGATTTTGACGCGCTGTTGATTCCGGGCGGATTTTCGCCGGATATTCTCAGAGCCGACCAGCGTTTCGTATCGTTTGCGAAATCCTTTATGGATGACAAAAAACCGGTGTTTGCGATCTGCCACGGCCCGCAGCTTTTAATCACCGCCAAGGCTCTGGACGGACGCAGTGCAACAGGCTACACATCGATTCAAGTCGATTTGGAAAACGCCGGGGTTCAATTTAAGGACGAGGAAGTTGTCGTCTGCCAGAACCAGCTTGTTACAAGCCGGACGCCTGACGACATCCCTGCGTTTACACGCGAATCTTTGAAGCTGCTCGGCTAATGAAAAAGACCGGAATAGATTTCCGGTCTTTTTTATGTTTATTTTCGGAGTGCAGCCAGTTCCTCTGCGATTGCCTGCATTTCGCTCGGACTGAAAGATTTCTTTTTCATCACCATTTTGTGCAGGTATTCAAGATCTTCAAGCTTTTCATTGCTGAAGGCTTCAGCTTTGATGACGCCGATGTTCAGCATGTTTAGTTTTTGCGAGATCTCTTCGATCATTTTGTTCAGCTCGGCTGTTTTCTGCTCTGACAAGAAGGCACATCCTTTCTCACTGATTTTGTAGTCTTTATTGTAACAGAATTAAGCGAGAAGAAAAGGACGGCTGTCAAAAAGCATCTCCGGTTTAAACGGATACGCTGTTTTGCTTTTCCGCTTTTTCGGCTTTGATTTTGGCAAGGATCTGTTTGGACTCATAGATGACAATCCCTGTCAAACCGAGCAGGCCGATCAGGTTCGGTATCGCCATCAGACCGTTCAGCATATCGGCGAGCGCCCAGACAAAGTCATTTTTAAAGACCGCTCCGAAAAAGACGGCGATCACAAAGATGACACGGTAGACGATCGCATATTTTTCATTCAGCAGGTAGGTGAAGCATTTCTCTCCGTAGTACGACCAGCCCAAAATCGTCGAATAAGCGAACAGCAGCAGTCCGATCGCAACGATTGTCGATCCCGCAGGGCCGAGAAAATGTGCGAATGTCATCGATGTCAGCGCATCGTTTTTTTCTGTCAGATACATGTTTCCCATGACAATCGATATCCCCGTAATCGAGCAGACAATCAATGTGTCGATGAAAACCTGGGTCATAGAGACAAGCGCTTGGCGAGCCGGCATATCAGTTTTTGCCGCGGCTGCCGCGATCGGCGCCGAGCCGAGCCCTGCTTCATTTGAAAATACGCCCCGCGCCACGCCCCAGCGGATCACGGTTCCGATCGCGCCTCCTGCCACGGCCTGGCCGGTAAACGCGTCAGAAAAAATTAAACCAACCGCGCCTGGGACAAGTTCAAAGTTTGTGACAAGAATGATCAACCCGGCGATGACATAAAATAAAGCCATGATCGGCACGAACAGCGAGGTGACTTTGCCGATGCTTTTAATCCCACCGAGAATAACAAGTGCTGTAAAAATCGTGACAATGATGCCGGTTACCCAGGCAGGCACAGAAAATGTGGAGCTCATGACTCCGGATACAGAATTTGACTGAACCATATTGCCTATTCCGAAAGCGGCAAGCGCCCCGAATATGGCAAATAACACACCAAGCCACTTTTGCTTGAGGCCGTGTTCCAAATAATACATCGGGCCGCCTGACATTTCGCCGTTTTTGTCTTTCACGCGGAATCTGACAGCAAGCACCGCTTCGGCATATTTCGTCGCCATTCCGAAAAAGGCGGCGAGCCACATCCAAAACACGGCGCCAGGCCCTCCGGCAATGACAGCTGAGGCGACACCGACGATATTCCCGGTACCGACCGTAGCGGCAAGGGCAGTCATCAACGCCTGAAAGTGGGAAATATCGCCTTCGGAGGATTTATCCTGACGTCTTGAAAAGGCAAGCTTTAATGAGTAAGGCAAAAGTCTGATCTGCAAAAAAGCCAGCCTGAAAGTCAAATAAATACCTGTTCCAACAATGAGGATCAAAAGCGGAGGTCCCCATAAAAAACCGTTCATTGTATCTACAATATGTGAAATAAAATCCATAGGCGAAATATCCCCCTTTAATTTTGTGTCTAACTAGAATATTCTGAAAGTTTGTTAGATTTGTCAATAGCATTGTCATCTTTTCTTCCCAAAGTTGAAAAAAACAAAAAAATCTTTAGTATAAAAGCAAAAGTGTTTTTTCTTTCTGAAATGTGGGGAAAGAATAGAGGAGGCTCTTGTTTGATGATCAAAGTGCTATTTGTCTGCCTCGGCAATATTTGCCGCTCTCCGATGGCAGAAGCTGTATTTAACGACATGCTCAAAAAAAGCGGACTGGAGGACCGAATTGAAGCCGATTCGGCGGGGACGGGGAACTGGCATGTCGGAAAACCGCCTCATGAAGGCACACGGTCGCTGCTATCTGCAAAAAAGATAAGCTGCGAAGGCCTTTACGCGAGGCAGATTACCGACAAAGACCCGGAAGCGTTCGATTATATCATCGCGATGGATGCCGAAAACGCTGGCCATGTGAGAAGCCTTGCCGGCTACGGGAGCAAAGCCGTCATCCGGAGGCTGCTCGACTATGTCGAGGACTGTGAGACGGCAGATGTTCCTGATCCATACTACACCGGGAACTTTGATGAGGTGTACGAACTCGTCGCGAAAGGATGCAGCGAATTGCTAAAGGACATTCGAAAAGAACACAAATTATAAAAAAACGAAGGGAGAGATTTTTTATGAAAAACGACCGCGTTTTCATCAGAAATATCCTCCTCGGCGCTTCGGTCGGGGCGGTTATGTCACTGCTGCACAAACCGACCAGAGAAGCGTGCGGCGCAAAGCTTGACGCGTGCAAAAACAAAGTCCGCCTTTACCGCGCAAATCCCGGAATGTTCACCGAATGCGTGAAAGAAAAAATGGACGAAGCCAAAAAACTGACCGCTTCCATATCGGACGATTTAAGCTTCTTAAATCAACAGATGAAAGAACTGAAAGAGACGACGCCAAAAGTGATCGGTCTGATCGAGGAAACGAGGGATCACTTCACAGCTAAATCCAAAGGGCGTACGGAGCCGGAAAAAGAATGAGCTTTTTGAAAGAGCTGGCTTGGCGTTTTTTCCTTCATGAAGGGCCGAGCAAATCGGCGGAACTTGCCTACTTTTTCCTGCTGTCCCTGTTTCCGTTTATGATTTTCCTATTGACTTTGATCGGCTACCTGCCTGTCAAAACGGGCGATGTCATCGGGCTGATTGAACAGTATGCTCCAGAAGACACGATGTCCGTTATTGAAGAGACGCTCAATACAGGAAACAGGGGCCTGCTTTCTTTCGGGATCATCGCGGCGCTCTGGTCTGCGTCAAACGGATTGAACGCGATTGTCAGGGCCTTTAATCATGCTTATGAAGTGGAGGAAAACCGCTCATTCATCATGGTTCGGCTGACATCACTCCTCCTGACCGCCGCGATGGTTTTCACCATATTGGTCGCGCTTCTTCTTCCGGTATTCGGGAGGGCCATCGGCCATTTCATCGCCAATCTGGACGGTACGCCGGAAATGTTTCTAGCGGCATGGTCAGCACTCCGCTGGGGAATCAGCCCGCTTGTGCTGCTGATCGTCTTTACGGCTTTATACTTTTTTGCCCCGAATAAGCGGCTGTCATTTAAATTCGTGCTTCCGGGAGCCGTTGCAGCGACAGCCGGCTGGATCCTCGTCAGCATGCTGTTTTCATACTACGTCAGTGAATTTGCAAACTACAGCGCAACATACGGAAGCCTCGGCGGCATCATCGTCCTGATGATCTGGTTTTATTTAAGCGGAATGATGATTATTCTTGGAGGGGAGATCAATGCCCTTTTACATAAACGTAAAATCATTCCTGAAGAAAATCCGCGGAAATGAGCAATCTATAAAAGAACGTTTCATGAGTTCAAAAGCGGAGGGATCATCATGACAAAACACACGAAAAAAGGCGGCAGCCATAATAAACAAAATTCAAAGCAAAGTTCGAAAAACAAAACGAGCGGAAGCGCCAACGGACAAAACGGATATCATTAAAACTGCCTGACGTTTTCGAAAAGGCCGGCTGCCTATAGTAAGCAGCCGGCCTTTTTTACATTGGCGCCGCCTCAGATTGTTCGAGAGCGCCGTTTTTCTTCGTTTTGCCAAAGAGCACCCCGATCCAGATCAACACCATCACGATTGTAATCAAATAAAACAGATTGCTGTTATGAAATGTCTGCATATACCAGCCGCCGGCAACCGGGCCGAAAATGCTTCCGAAGCTGAAGGTGATTCCGCACATCAAGTTTCCGGCCGGGAGAAGGCGTTTTGGAAGCAGGTCGGCCATAAAGCTGATGCCGAGTGAAAAAGTTGATCCAACAGCCATTCCGGCTATGAAAAAACATGCCGCAAGCAAGGGGACGGAATCGGAAAAGCCCGCCGCAAAGAAGCAGCCTGCCCCGACAGCCAATATGACAAGGAGCACATTTCGTCTTCCATACTTGTCGCTCAACACGCCGAGCGGATACTGAAAGACGATGCTTCCGATCGCAAAAGCCGGAAGAATAATTGATAGGCCTTCGACGGAAATGCCCGAGCGGAGAGCGTAGACGGGAAAATTGCCGTTCAGGGCGGTTTCCAAAAAGCCGTAGCCGAATGTCGGCAAAAACGCGACCCATCCTAGCAGAAAGGCTTGGACGAAGCGCTTCAAGCTGTTATCGCTGCGGCTTTCAGAGCCGCTTTTCTCAGGAAAATCGTTTTGAAGGCAAAAAATAAACAGCCACGCCAGCAGGCTGAATGCACCTGAGACGATAAACGGCAATGACGGGGCAATGTTGACAAGCGGCGTTAAAAAAGGACCGGCAGCAAATCCCAAACCAAACGAAAGGCCGTACAAAGAGATATTGCGGCCGCGGTTTTTTTCAGACGATAATGTGGTCACCCAAGTTTGCGTTGAAAAGTGCAGCATATGATCCCCGATTCCAATCAAGAGCCGTAAAAAGAACCAGACGATAAACGACTGAATAAAAACAAAGGCGAACAAACTCGCGCAGACCATCACCCCGCCGATGACGATCAGCGGTTTAAAACCGAGCCTGCGAAGCGGTGCTTCCATAAACGGCGAAGCGATCAGGACGCCGATGTAGAGGCCTGTCGCATGTAGACCGTTCAGCGCAGCCGAATGGCCTTCCTGTTCGAAAATAACAGAGATGACAGGAAGGAGCATCCCTTGCGAAAAACCTGATATACTGACAATCAAAACGAGAATGAAAAAGTGAAATCTAGTCATCGGCCGATTCTCCTTATCCGTAATCCTTCTTTGATCGTACAACTTTCACAAGTTTTTAGGCAAGGCGATTTTTCTTTTTCTGTCAAAAGAGGTGTGAATCATGGAAATCGTGTGGAATCAGAACGGCTTTGAGGCTGATCTGGAATATGGAAAGCTTAAGATATCAGGCAATGAAGAAGCAGGATTCAGGCCTTATCAATTGCTGGCCGCTTCGATTGCGGCATGCAGCGGAACCGTTCTTCATAACATATTGGAAAAGAAAAGGATACAGCTGAAAGATATGACCATCGAGACAAAAGAAGAACGCATTTCCGAAGAGGCGGGCCGCATCAAAAGCATCCATCTTCACTTCATATTGAAGGGAGAAAACCTCGGTGCAGAACAAATTCAAAAGGCGCTGAAAGTAGCGATGAAAAATTGTGCCATGGTGAGATCTGTTGAAAACAGCATCAAGATCATCGAAACATTTCAGATTCGCTGATGTTTAAAAACCTGCGTCAATGCGGAATAGATCAGTATGCTGTATATAAACTGAAAAGTTCGCACAAAAATAACCTACACCAAAAAAGAAAAGAGGAATGAAAAATGGGCCGTTTTTTCTTTTGGATGATGGCTGCGGGAGTTCCCCTTTCTGTCGCAGGGAGCATGTTGCATTGGCCGCAGGTTTTATTGTTCATCATATACTGCCTGACGATTATCGCGCTTGCAAGCTATATGGGAAGAGCCACCGAAAGCCTTGCGATTATTGCGGGTCCGAGGATCGGGGGCCTTTTAAATGCGACGTTCGGAAACGCCGTTGAGCTGATCATTTCGATCTTCGCGTTGCGGGAAGGACTGACCGGCATTGTGCTCGCATCGCTGACAGGATCTGTCCTCGGCAACCTTCTCCTGGTCGCCGGCCTGTCGTTTTTCATCGGGGGCCTGAAATATAAGCGCCAGGAATTCAACGTGTATGATGCGAGACACAATTCAGGTTTGCTCATGTTCGCGGTGATTGTCGCTTTCGTCATCCCTGAAGTATTTTCAGCCGAAATGACAGAGCCGAGGAAGCTGTCGATGAGCGTCGGCATCAGCATCATCATGATTTTGCTTTACCTGGCAGCGCTTTATTTCAAGCTTGTCAGCCACCGCGGGGTTTACCAGACGAATCAAAATGAGCGGGAAGAATCGCATGAAGAACCGGAATGGTCGGGAAAGAGGGCAACATTGATTTTATTTTTGGCGACCGTTGCCGTTGCCTACATTTCCGAGCACCTCGTCCACACATTTGATACGGTGGCCGAACAATTCGGCTGGTCGGAGCTTTTCATCGGGGTCATCATTGTCGCGATCGTCGGAAACGCGGCAGAGCATGCTTCCGCCGTCATTATGGCCTATAAGGACAAAATGGATGTCGCAGTTGAAATTGCGATCGGATCAACGCTGCAGATCGCGATGTTTGTCGCACCCGTTCTTGTGATCAGCTCTTTGTTTTTTCCAGTGAGCATGCCGCTCGTCTTTACCTTGCCGGAACTCGTCGCCATGGCTTCCGCCGTCCTTTTGATGATCGTCATTTCAAACGACGGGGATACGAACTGGTTTGAGGGCGCGACATTGCTGGCTGCTTATATCATCATGGGAATCGGTTTTTTCCTTCTTTAAAAAAATGGGGATAAACGGAGAGCATCCGGAAAACAATAAGGGAAAAGAAACAGAAAGAGTGATAGTATGAAAAAGCTTTTGTGTTTTACGCTAACTGCGTTTTTATCCTTTAGTTTTTTCGCTGTACAGGAAGCTGATGCAGCCAAGCCGATCAAGATTCCAAGCTCTGTCACGAATATTTCCAAAGAGAACACATACCCTAACGCCTCCCAGGATCAGCCGAGGCTGCAGCCGAGCGAACTGGCTGAAGAGCTGCTGAAAACAACCGATATCGCGATTGAAAATCCGCATCTCATCAAAATGCTGAATGAGTCAAGCATTTCCGGCACACCGCTGGCAATCGGCTACAGAGCGACGATCTATTTGGGCAGATGGGCGCTCGGGTATACCTCGAATGAAACCGTTGCGAACTGGGAATACCGCAAAATCAACACAAACCGCTTTGACAACCGGGGCGGGAAAGCACCTGCCGAACTCACGTATTCCCAGGAACAGACGAGCAAAATCAAAGGCGGCTTAACAGCGAAAGTCCCGAAAGCGGACGATGTCAAAAACATGATGATGCTTGAAGCCATGGAAAAAACAAAGCTGCCGCTCGCCTTTGAAACAGTCGTCGGCGCCGGCACAAAACGCGATCAGATTTATAAAGTGCAGCCGAAAAAGCTGGGGAATTTACACGCCTATGCACCTGCCGTCAATGAAAAAGGGAAGGTCACCTACGGTGAAGTGTACATTGTATTAAAAGGCAACAAAAGAAAGCTGGTCGTCAAAAATATCACCTCGCAAGGAATCGGCGCCTGGATTCCTGTACAGGATCACCTCACATTCGGCTTTCAGCTCAGCCATCAGCCGAAATAAAAAAGCAAGCCTTTTGCGGCTTGCTTTCAGCGTGTCGAGAAACCCTCGCATTCGTTGTCAGGCCTGCGCGTCGGTGCTCACGAATTCCAACATTCGCTTCGCTCCGATGCTCGGCCTTCCTAGACTGCAAGGGTTTTCAATCACGCTGAAAGGATGACAAAATCCCAAAACAAAAAGTCGTTTTGGGATTTTGTCAACAATCTGAAAGCAAGCCTTTTGCGGCTTGCTTTTTCATACTCTTGCTGTTCTGGAAGTAAAATCAACATCTTGATAATAGCTGTTTTTGACGAGCACATTCGGCCCGAGGCATCGGACGTGCGGGCAGTGGCAGTTGAGCTCCTTGGCAAGCTCTGTTTTTCTCCACTTCGCATAGGCGCTTGGCAGGCTGTCGGTTTGAATGTTGCCGAGCGGCGGAGTATCTCCGAAATCGGTCACGATGATATTGCCGTCAAAAATATTGACGTTCAGGCGCGATCTGCCGTCAGGGTCGTTTCTGACCGTGACATTTTTCGCTTCGCGCAGCCGCTGTAAAAGAGCGTGGTCTTCAGGATCAGGGCTGCACGCGTAAAACGGCAGGGTGCCGAACAGCATCCACGTATTTTCGTCGCGAATGTCAAGAAGGCGGTGGATCGCTTTCCTCATGTCTTGTAAGCTTAAAGATTCAAGCGCGCTTGCAAAATCGCTCGGATACATCGGGTGAACCTCATGGCGCTGGCATTTCATGTCTTCGACAATTTGCCGGTGAATATGCTCGATGTGAGGAAGCGTCCGTTTGTTGAGCATCGTCTCGGCGGAGACCATAACCCCTTCATCAACAAGCGTCCGGCTGTTTTCGATCATTTTTTCGAAATAGCGCGCCCGCTGGGCAAACGTCGGCTTTTTATCCATCATGGCGAAGCCGATTTCTGCAAAGTCTTCGACTGTTCCCCAGTTGTGGGAAATATGAAGCACATCAAGGTAGGGGATGATCAGCTCGTAGCGCCCGATATCGAGCGTCAAGTTTGAGTTGATCTGCGTCCGCACGCCGCGTTCATGAGCGTATTTTAATAAAGGAACGACATATTCCTTTACGGATTTTAATGAAAGCATCGGCTCGCCGCCCGTAATGCTTAAAGAACGAAGGCGGGGAATCTCATCAAGCCGTTTCAACAGAAGGCTGACGGGCAGCGCGTCCGGGTCCTTCGTCTGGAGCGTATACCCGACGGCGCAGTGCTCGCAGCGCATATTGCAAAGAGTCGTCGTCGTAAATTCAACGTTCGTCAGCTGTACATCTCCATATTGGTCAACGTCCATGTAGGCTTCCCACGGATCATATTCCGGGGTAATCGGACGAACCTGCGTTTTTTCTGTCATGACATATCTAACTCCTTTATGATAGGACATACTAATATAGCCCAACTATTCATTTTAGACCTGATCCTTGAGGCGTGCAAGTCATGGATGATTGAAAAAAGGCCGTTTATAGGCTACGATAAAGGAACAAAAGGAGGAGAATCATGGGTAACGCAGTACATGACAAAGAACAGCAAGTCAATTATTTAAAAAACAGATTGGATATGTTTATGTCAGTCATCGATTCTTTAGACCCGGAATCGACCGACCTTGAAGATATTGACAGACTGATCAGCATGCTCGACGACTTGGAAGCCAAATACGAGCGCTTTAAAAAAGACTGGAAATAAAACCGCCGCATTCTTTGCCGCGGTTTTTTTGTTTTCCAAGTGTTGCTTGGTATGAAAAGCCCAGCCCTTCTGCACAATAAGAAAAAATAAAACTGGGAGCGAGAAGATGATGAAACGATTCTATGCCTTATGCTGCGGATTCCTGCTGATGCTGGCCTTCAGCGGCAATGCTGAAGCGATTTCCAACAAGGCGATCCATTGGGGCTTTTCAAAAAGCAAAAACCATCAGCCGGCAGATGCGGGACAAGAGCTGAACAGCCTTTTGCAGCAGTACGACGCCTTTTATTTGGGCAACACAAAGGAAAAAACGATCTATCTGACCTTTGATAACGGCTATGAAAATGGCTACACCCCTAAGGTGCTTGATGTTCTGAAAAAACAAAACGTCAAAGCTGCCTTTTTTGTAACGGGCCATTTTGTCAAAGATCAGCCGGAGCTGATCAAGCGAATGGCCGAGGAAGGACATATCATCGGGAATCATTCCTATCACCATCCGGATCTCACGACGAAAACAAGCCGCGTGATACAAGAGGAATTGGAATCGGTCGATGAGGAGGTTTACAAAATCACAGGCGAAAAAAACAACCTCTACCTGAGGCCGCCTCGGGGCGTTTTCAGCGAGCGGGTGCTTGAAGAAACGAAAAAGCTCGGTTATCAAACGGTATTCTGGTCTGTTGCTTTTGTCGATTGGAAAATCAATGCCCAAAAAGGGTGGCGCTATGCGTACGACAATATGATGAAACAGGCCCATCCCGGCGCCGTCTATTTACTTCACACCGTCTCGAAAGACAATGCCGAAGCGCTTGATCAGGCGATCACCGACTTAAAAAAAGAAGGCTATACATTTAAAAGCCTTGATGACCTGATGTTTGAAAAATCTATGATGCTAAAGCCCTTTTGAAAGAAATGCCCCGGACGCTGAGACGGGGTTTTTGCTTTGAGCGGAAAAGTTGATGGTTCAGGCTCTTTTATTTCCCCTAGTCAATTCCATAGAATAAAAATCCATTCTATATACATATATTACTAGATTTAAAAAGAAAATAGGTATATCATTGATAGTGAAGGGGGAATTACCATGTCAAAATTAGTAAAATCAGTCACATCGCCTAAAAAATTTATTACAGGAAAACGACTCCTTGAGAACTTGAACGATTACATTGAAGATTATGGTGATCACGCATATATCATTTGCGATGAATTCATTTTGGAACGCGCCCAAAAAGAAGCGGGGAATTCGATTCAGAAAGCCGGCAATCAAGCTGTTTTTGAAAAATTCAATTACGAATGCACACAGGAAGAAATCGATCGTAACCGGGAGCTTGCACGCAATGCAGGCGCTAATATCATCGTTGGGATCGGCGGGGGAAAAACGCTTGATACAGCAAAGGCCACCGCTTATTACGAGAAGCTGCCGGTTGTGATTTTCCCGACAATTGCTTCAACAGATGCTCCATGTACGGCCCTTGCTGTCATTTATAAACATGACGGATCGTTTGACCGATATCTGTTTTTGCCGACGAACCCAGATGTCGTTCTCGCGGATTCTGACATTTTGGCATCCGCGCCGCCGCGCTTTTTCGCAGCCGGTATCGGAGACGCCTTGGCGACGTATTTTGAAGCGCGCGCCTGCTTTAAAGCAAACGGCGACAACCTCGTGCTGATGAAGCCTTCAACAACTGGATTGGGACTTGCCCGCCTTTGCTATGATACGCTATTGGAAAACGGCGTAAAAGCGATGCAGGCGATCAAGCATGGCGTTTCTACACGAGCCGTTGAAGACACAATAGAAGCGACCATCTATTTAAGCGGCGTCGGCGCCGAATCAGGCGGTCTTGCCGCCGCACATGCGATCCACAATGGAATGACAGCCGTTCCTTCTCTGCACAGAGCTCAGCACGGCGAAAAAGTCACGTTCGGCCTTTTGGCACAGCTCGTTCTTGAAAACGCGCCGGCCGAAGAGCTGGAGACCGTCATTGACTTTATCAAAGGCGTCGGTCTGCCGTTGACATTAAAAGACCTCGGAGTCGACGAATTTATCGAAGAAGAATGGCGCCAAGTCGCTCAAAGCGCTTGCGCAGAAGGCGACACAATGGGCAACATGCCGTTCCCAGTCACCCCTGACGATGTCTACAATGCGATCGTCGCCGCCAACGCGATTGCAGAATCTTATCGCGATTAATAGACGAAAAGCCGCTTCCGTGAAGGAGCGGCTTTTTTCTTTGAGGTTTGTCTATTAGTTTGTGAAGCGGCTGTTTGCAGTTCGTTTTTTCTGTATACCTTTTACTTCTAAACCTTCTCTTCCATGTAATATTTTTAAAAGTTTCCAAAAGCGTGCTGCTTGACTCGAGTGAAGTCGCTCATTTCACCACTTCAACCTTCATCCTCGGCTCTTCTTCTATCCCTGATTCATACACATCCTCATTTCCCGGTGCCTTAAAGGTGACGCTGTACGTCTCTTGTGAATGCGGAGACAGTTCCAGCTCTTCCGGCTGAAAGTCAAATTCGCTCGTTATATCAGGGATGAGCTGGATGCGTTCGGTCTTTTTTCCGTAATTGTTCACTTTCACCTCACAGTCCATGTTTCCTTCCTCCATATCGCTCTGATAGCTGCAAGTACTTCTCTTTTTCATATATTCCACGGCATCATCGCCTTGTGCATTCCATTTTTGAAAGAGCAGCAGCTGTTCTGTGACCAGCGGGTAAAATACTGAAATGCCGATAATAAACAAAAACAGCTTAAAGCGGATCCACGGTACTTCATAATAATGGCGCCACGCCATAATGAAGCCGATGATGAGCATCAACATGCAGATCAGAACCACTAAATTGCGGACAGGCAGTCTGAAAAAGTTCGAAAGCGCGTCTGCAGCAGACACGCTTTGATGATTTTCGGCGCTAATCAACAAGCCGAGAACGATCAAGAAGATGCCAACAAGCCCTGTATGTACCTTCATTTCTTTCCCCCCTCAGTTATAGAAATAGTCGAATAGAGAGGAAAAAGGTTTCCGGTTTTACTTGAAAATGTCAAACCATCCTTTATGCCGGAACCAGAAGATCATGCCGGCGACAACGGCTCCCATCATGACGAGGATGAAAAAATAGCCGTAGCGCCAATGCAGTTCAGGCATGTTGTCAAAGTTCATGCCGTACACTCCGGCGATAAAGGTGAGCGGAATAAAAATCGTTGAAACGATCGTCAGCGTCATCATAATGGCGTTCATCCGGTTGGAGTTGAGCGTCTGGTAGCTGTCCCTTAAATCGGCGGTCATGTCGCGGTTGTTTTCGACGATTTCGGTCAGCTTCAAGAGGTGGTCGTAAATGTCGCTGTAATACGCTTTTCGTTCGCGGTTTTCTTTTGAGATTTCAATGTTTAAAATCCGGTAAAGCAAATCCCGCATCGGAATGATTGTTTTCCTAAGCTTTAGAAGGTCGCTCCGGATATCAAACACTTCATTCATCAGCGTTCCATACGTTTTTCTGCTGTCGCTTTCAGCAATTTCATTGAGGCGGTCTTCTATTTTATAAAGAATCGGGAAATATTCGTCCACAAGCAGATCCATGACCATATAGGCGATATGGCTCGGTCCTTTTTTCCACAACTCGCTGTTTTCCGAAAGCTGTCTTCTTACTTTTTCAATACCGTCTGAACGATGAAAGTGAAATGTGACGATAAAATCTTTTCCAACGAATAAGTCAACTTCTTCAGACGCCAGCGTCCTTTGATTCAACGCGTGTATGACGAAAAAAAGATATTCTTCGTATTGATCAAGCTTCGGACGCTGCAAATGATGAACGCAGTCCTCAACTGCTAAAGGGTGAAAGTGAAAATGGCTTTTGAGTAAAGAGACTTCTTCATCCGAAGGCTGATCGAAGTCCGTCCAGTACCACTCAATATCTTGATCTGTCAGCCTTTCTGCTTTGATGTCGGTAGATAAAAGTTTTCCGTCCTTTGTCATCGCAAAATGTTTAATCATCGGCACCCCTCCGCTTCCATAGGATGCTGCGATGCCCTGTGATTCATTCGGTGAAAAAATAAAATGTTGTTCTTTTTTAAGAGAATTTGAAACATGGTATACTGTGGACAAAGAAGAAAAAGGGATGGGAAGCGATGTGGAAGGAAACTGTAAGCGTATCACCGCCGTATCATTTTGACCGCGTCTTGGACAGGCTTTCGCTTGATCCGCTCAATGCGGTCAACCTCGACAAAAGGGAGGTCAAGCTGCCGCTCCGCAATCAAAACAAAGAGCCCCGGATTGTCGCTGTGCAGGCGACGGGAACTGTCGAAGCCCCGGCGTTTGCCGTCAGCGGTACAGACGATCGAGACGACATGATGAAAGAAGTGAAACGGATCTTCAGATGGGAGGAAAATCTTCAGCCTGTACTGGATCACTTTTCACAATCAAGCTTGTCATCAATTTTCGCAGAGCATGCCGGAACGCCGCTGGTGCTCGATTTTCATTTGTATCATTGCTTGATGAAATGCATGATCCACCAGCAGCTTAATCTGTCTTTTGCTTATACGCTCACGGAGCGGTTCGTTCACACTTTTGGAGAGCAAAAGGACGGGGTCTGGTTTTATCCGCTTCCCGAAACGATTGCACAGCTCGACTATAACGACTTGCGCGAACTTCAATTCAGCATGCGGAAGGCTGAATACGTCATCGATACATCAAGGATGATCGCAGACGGCCGTTTAAATCTTGATGAGCTTGATCAATTATCAGATGAAGACATTATGGAAAAGCTGGTGAAAATCAGAGGCATCGGCCCGTGGACCGTCCAAAACGTTCTGCTGTTCGGACTCGGCCGACCCAATCTGTTTCCGGCCGCCGATATCGGCATCCAAAATGCCATCAAACGCCATTTTGGCTTAAACGATAAACCGACAAAAGAACAAATGCTTGAAATGAGCAAAGAATGGCACCCTTATTTAAGCTATGCTTCCTTGTATTTATGGAGGAGCATTGAGTAGAAATGGAGAGAACATCAGTGAAACGTGACAAAAAAGGATCATCAGCAGAATTAAAAGTCGGACAGCAATTTCCGCTGACGATCAAGCGCCTCGGCATCAATGGCGAAGGCGTCGGCTACTTCAAGAAAAAAGTCGTCTTCGTCCCCGGCGCACTGCCGGGTGAAGAAGTCGTCGTCGAGGCGACAAAGGTTCATCCGAAATTTTCCGAAGGGCGGGTCAAAAAGGTGCGCAAGCGTTCAGAGCACCGCGTCAAGCCGCCCTGCATCATCTATGAGCAATGCGGGGGCTGCCAGCTCCAGCATCTGGCTTATGAAGAGCAGCTGAAAGGAAAACGGGACATCGTCATTCAATCGCTCGAACGGCACACCCGTTTTGACATCGGCAAAATGGACATCAGGCCGACGATCGGCATGGAAAACCCTTGGCACTACCGGAATAAAAGCCAGTTTCAACTCGGGCTTTCGAAAAATGGAAAGATGGTAGCAGGGCTGTACGGCCTTGACTCACACCGGCTTGTCCCGATTACGGAATGCATCGTTCAGCATCCGGCGACGAACAAAACGACACAAACCGTCAAGCAGATTCTTGAAGACTTCGGCATTTCCGTCTACAACGAACGGAAGCGAACGGGCGACGTCCGCACGATCGTGACGAGGGTCGGCTTTGAGACGGGGGAAGTGCAGGTTGTCATTGTCACGTCAAAAGAAGACCTGCCGCGCAAGGAGCTCATTGCAGAAGAAATCAAAAAGCGTCTGCCTGAAGTGACATCCGTAATTCAAAACGTCAACAAAGCCAAGACATCGGTTATCTTCGGCGATGATACAAGGCTCCTAGCCGGCAATATGGTCATTCAGGAATTTCTCGGCGAGGTTACGTTTGAGCTGAGCGCCCGCGCTTTTTTTCAGCTTAATCCGATCCAGACGGTCAAGCTGTATGACGAAGTGAAAAAAGCGGCGAAACTGAGCGGGCGCGAAAAAGTCGTCGATGCCTACTGCGGCGTCGGCACAATCGGAATGTGGATCGCCGACGGAGCAAAAGAAATCCGCGGCATGGACGTTATCAAAGAATCGATCGATGACGCCAACCAAAATGCCAAAAAGCACGGAATTGATAATGCGCGTTATGTCACAGGAACGGCGGAGCACTGGCTGCCGAAATGGACTAAAGAAGGCTTCAGGCCTGACGTCGTCATCGTCGATCCGCCAAGAACTGGCTGTGACCGCACCTTCCTTGATACGATCAGGCAGGTTAAGCCGAAGCGGTTCGTTTATGTCTCATGCAATCCGTCAACACTTGCGAAAGATTTGCAGTACTTAGCGAAGGATTACCATGTCGAATACATTCAGCCTGTCGATATGTTTCCGCAGACGGCGCACGTCGAATCGGTCGTATCGCTGAAGCTGAAATAAAACGCCTTTTTAAAGGCGTTTTTTAGCGGAACCAAAAGGGGGGACATATGATGAAAAGACTCTGCATCATCCCGTGCGGGGCGAAGAAAATCTGGGATGTCGATCCGGGCATCGGCCCGTCCGCCGCAAAGGATGTCTATCTGAGTCCGTTTCATCGGGCGTGCGGCGCATATGCGCAGACGTTTTTTGCGGATTGGGTGATTCTTTCAGCAAAACACGGTTTTTTAAAACCGGAAGATATCGTTCCTGAAAACTATGATGTCACATTCGGGATGGACCACCCGGAGATTATGGCGGATGATGAGCTGAAGGCGCAAGGTGAACGGAAAAACTTGATGGATTATGACGAAATCGTTATGCTCGGCGGGAAAAAATACAGGCCTGTTTTGAGGAACGTGTTTGGCAGCCGCCAGCAGATCACTTACCCGCTGGCGGGCTATCGGGGAATCGGCTATATGCTGCAGGCGCTGAAGCGGGCTGTCGATGAAGGCCGGGAGCTTAGTGAACCTGAAAACAACTGAAGAGAAAGTGAGTTTTTTAAAATCGCTGGCGGGTTTGCCTAAATAAGGGCAGGGCATGATCTGGAAGGCATTTGTTTGGCGGCTGGGATATCCGGAGGCAAAATGAAATATTCATTTTTGCCTCTTTTTTTATGCAATTTTTTGTAACAAAAAGAGGTTCAGCGGTACTAATAAGTGAATGGAAAAATAGCGGCAGCCCAGCCGGGGAGGGGCTTTATGAAGCTTGAGGAAGTCTACAAGAGTATTCAGCCTTCCGTTTATGCCTTTTTCTACGTTAAGACATTTCATAAAGAAACAGCGGAAGATTTAACACAGGAAGTATTTTATCAGGCTGTGAAAGGCTATCATACATTTTCGGGAAAGTCGACAATCAAAACATGGGTGTTTGCGATTGCTAAAAATGTGTTGAAAAAACACTTTCGTTCAGGAGCGTCAAAAGCCGGGACAAACATGATATTTCAGCATGAGGAAGCGGCTTGCTTATCTCCTGAAGAACACCTTCTGAAAACCGAGAAAGAGCGGCGGCTTCTCGAGGAAATCAACCGGCTTGATGAGGCTTCAAAGGAAATTGTCACCCTCCGTATCTACGGAGAATTATCATTTAAAGAAATCGGCATGCTCACAGGCAAAACCGAAAACTATGCCAGGGTCGGGTTTCACAGAGCAAAGCTCAAGCTACAGCAAGAAATGGAGGGCTATGATGAAGGATAAGGAACGCAGTGTATTCAAAGATTTGCTTCCTTTATACCATGAGGGGCTGTTAAGCAAAGAGTCGGCTGAATGGATTGAGGAAGCGGCCGAAAACGATGAAGAGCTTCAAAAGCTTTTGAAGATGACGGAGGCCGAGCTTCCGAAGGAACATATCGAATCGACTGTTCATGAAAGTCAAATGTTTAAAAAAATCAATCGGAAGCTCTCCTTGTACCAATTGATGTTTACAGCCATTTCGTTTTTTCTCGCGATTCACACATCCCTGTTAAATGAGAGCTTCGGCTTTATTTTGTGGTACGCCGTGCTTGGGCTTGCGGTGTACTTGTTTTACCGGGATATGAAACTTGTGATTCTCCTCTCCTTTGCGCCGATTTTCATTTGGGGGATGGGGGATATTCTGGCCGGCTGGGATGCAGCCGACGGTACAGGGGTTGTGGAGCACCTGCTGTATTCTGTCTTTGGCGCTTTCATGCTTGCTGTTATTCACTGTTTTTTCGCCGCGGCCGGGATGATGATCGGATGGCTGTTCTTAAAGCTGAAAGAAAGTAGTTGATATGATGAAAAAGAAAATCTTGTATAGCGTATTGATCGTGCTGCTCGTTTCTTTTGTGCTTGCCGCATATAACGCCTTCAACGGAAATCCCGTAAGCAAGAAGCTGTCTCAAACGGCGCTTGAGCATTATTTGACTGACCGCTATCCTGAAAAAGACTTGCGGATCGACAGCGGGCTTTATAATTTCAAGTTCTCCGAATATGTATTTGAAGTCACGGATACCGGCGATCAAAAGCGCAAAGATCCCTATCTGTTTTCTTTGAGAGGGTTTGTTCAACCAGAAGTACACACGGACGGTATCTATGAAGAGAACCTCAACGAACCGCTGATGGAGCGGCTTGGAGAAGAAGCCGGAAAAGAAATCAAAACGTTTTTATCGAAAAACATAAACCATCTGAAAGACGTTGACGTGCATGTGGAAGTATTAAAAGGAAAGCTGAAAGAGGACGCAAAATGGGAGAAAAGCCTCCGCTTAGAGCGGCCGATGGAGATTCATATTTTACTTGATGCCGCAAATGCCGACCGAAAAGACGTATACAAAACGGCGCAAAAGATTCAGCGCCTGTTGAATGAAGAAAGGTACGACTATGAAAGCGTGACGATTAATGCCAACATTTTTGAGGGGGAAGATATCAAAGACGACGAGACCGGCTATGTCAAATACAGCACCTTCTTTGAAAAAAATACGGATACCAGGCTGAAGGATGTTGAGGAGCTAAATGAGTAGCGATCCATCCTTCAGTCTGAAAGGTTTGATCAGATGTGCAAACCGCCGCAGAAAGCGGCGGTTATCTGTTTAATATAAGTGTCTTTAGCGACTTTTTGAAACCGGCCGTCAGCCAATGCGCCAGAAGAGAAGTATCCGTATAAAGATGACAGAAAAGCGAAGGCCTGTGAATCCGCATCTCCCTTTTTCATCAGGCTTTTGTCCTGCATCGTTTGAAAGTAGTCTGTTAAATAACGAAGGAGTTCTTCCATATGCTTTAACAGAGAACCGAAAAGATCAGTCATCCTTCCGCCGTCTTGAACAGCGATAAGGTAGAGGGGCTTGTTTTTTTCCATATGAAGCAAATACGATTCTGCAATCAATGTTAAGTCATTCTCCAGGTTCCAAGTGATATCATTTTCAAATACGCGCTGAAAGGCTGGTATATAAGAAAATTGCTGAACGGCCGCTTCCAAAAGTCCGAGCTTTGTGTTGAAGTGGCGATAGACCGTCATCTCGCTGACGCCTGAATGGAGCGCGATATCCTTTACCGTCACCGACTTGAAACCGTATTTTTGCATTAAGTCTAAAGCAGCAGATATGATCCGTTCGTTCGTCTCTTGCAAAGGTGTATACCCCCATTTTATGATAGTTAGTAGTAACTAACACCAGTCTAATCAGGCGCTGAATTGATGTCAACCCGTTTCAAAAAGGATAAAAAGGAGTTTTAATCATGAAAAATATTTTAATCGTCAATTTTCCGGCGGAAGGGCATGTCAATCCTACATTAGGGATCACCAAAGCATTTGCTGACAGAGGCGACAATGTGCACTATCTTTCAACAGAAAAGTATAAAGACAGGCTGGAGGGCGTCGGGGCTACCGTCCATTTATACAAAGATCTGGTAAGAAACGCGCATATTGATCCGAATTCACCGTCCGGCCTTCTTGAATTTTTAAAAATTCATCTCAAAACCTCGCTGTATGTTTTAGACATTGTAAAAGAGCTGTCCAAAAGCATTTCGTTCGATGCCGTGTATTATGACACATTCGGTGCAGGTGAATTGGTCAGGGATTATTTGAACATTCCGGGAATCGCTTCGTCGGCTTCATTTCTCTTCGGACAAGAACATATGAAGATTCTGCCGCTGCATCCGGATTCAGGCGCGGAGCTGCACTTGGACAAAGAATGTGAAGACATGCTTAGTGAACTGAAAGAAAAGTACGGCGTCTCACCTAGGCATACAGGACAGTTTATGAGCAATCAGGCGGAGTTGACGGTTGTGTATACAAGCCGGTATTTTCAGCCTGAAAGCGACCGTTTTGGGGATGATGTGCTGTTTATCGGTCCGCGTTTTCCGAAGCGCCTCGACAAGACCGATTTTCCGATAGAATCGTTAAAGAATGAGAAAGTCATTTATATTTCAATGGGAACCGTACTTGGTAAAACTGCGGATTTTTTCAATATGTGCATCGATGCTTTCCGAGATTTCGACGGCAAGGTTGTCATCGCCGCCGGCGAAAAGTCGAACTACGCGGATATAAAAGAAGTGCCGGAGCATTTTATCATTGCACCGTATGTGCCGCAATTAGAAGTGCTTAAAGAAGCCGATGTGTTCATCACCCACGGCGGCATGAACAGCGTCAATGAAGGCATTCATTACCATGTCCCGATGGTCGTGCTCCCGCATGATAAAGATCAGCCGATGATCGCCCAGCGCCTGAAAGAACTGAATGCTGGATATCCGCTGTTTACAGAAGAGGTCAATGCTGAAAGATTAAGGGATGCAGCAGAACAAGTACTCACTGACGAAAAATATCAGGAAGGCATTCAAAAAATTGATGAAAGCTTCAGCAACTGCATGGACATGATAGACGCATTGGCGCGCATTGATGAATATACGGCGCGGAAATCGCTGCAGCCTTAATAGAAAGCCCAGCCGCTTTACCAAGCGGCTTCAGCGTGTCGACAAACCCTCGCATTCGTTGTCAGGCCTGCGCGTCGGTGCTCACGAATTCCAACATTCGCTGTGCTCCGATGCTCGGCCTTCCTAGACTGCAAGGGTTTTCAATCACGCTGAAAGGATGACAAAATCCCAAAACTAAAAGTCGTTTTGGGATTTTGTCAACAATCTGAAGCCGCTTTACCAAGCGGCTTTTTTTTATGCATAAACTCCGCAAAACAGATAAAAATAGAATGAATCATAGATCAGAAAGGATGTTGCATGATGCGCAAACTGTGCGTTTGCCTGCTTCTCGTCATACCGCTGTCATGTACGGCTGTCATATCTTCTGCCTACGGGGAAACACGCGTTTATCAAGAGTTGACCGACAAGCAAAAAAATGAACTGGCTTCTTTGCAAAAGGACATTGTGGAAAAGAAAAAACAGCTGATCAATAAGTATGTGGAGTACGGAATCCTTGATCAGGAGAGGGGTAAAGAAATTAAATCTCATATTGAGAAGCGCTATGAAAAAGAGCGGGAAAACGGGTTTCTGCCAAAGTTGAAGCACCAAGAAGAAAAGTTTCACAAGCATCATATTCATTAAACTGAAATAGACGGCGCCTCATTTTCTTCGTGACAAAAGTGTAAAGACAGGTGTAAACTAATACTCATGTAAACTGCTAAGAGAGTAAAGAGGTGTAGTGAGTATGAAGAAGAACCGTCCTGTTTCAGAGCGCAGACTGCTTGGCATCGCCGGTCTCGGCTGGCTTTTTGATGCTATGGACGTTGGCATATTATCGTTTATTATCGCCGCTTTGCACGTGGAATGGAAGTTGACGCCGCAGGAGATGAGCTGGATCGGCAGCGTCAACTCAATCGGCATGGCAGTCGGGGCGTTTGTCTTTGGCCTTTTGGCTGACCGTGTCGGAAGAAAATACGTTTTTATGATTACGCTGCTGTTTTTCTCGATCGGCAGCGGGTTATCCGCTTTGACGACGACATTGTGGGCATTTTTAGTCCTGCGCTTTTTCGTCGGTATGGGGCTTGGCGGAGAGCTTCCAGTCGCATCTACACTCGTATCCGAAACGGTTGCGCCGGAGCGGAGGGGAAGAGTCGTCGTCCTGCTCGAAAGTTTCTGGGCATTCGGCTGGCTGGCCGCAGCGCTCATTTCGTATTTTATTATTCCGGCCTACGGCTGGCAGGTTGCTTTATTAATAACCGCGATACCGGCTATTTACGCCTTATATTTGCGGATCGCCCTGCCGGATTCTCCGAAATATGAGAAGCTTGCGCAGGAAAGGAAGCCGACCGTCGTGGAAAATGTGAAAAACGTCTGGTCCCCCAAATATGCCCGGCCTACGGCCATGCTGTGGATTGTCTGGTTTTGCGTTGTCTTTTCCTACTACGGCATGTTTCTTTGGCTGCCGAGCGTCATGGTGATGAAAGGATTCAGCATGATCCAGAGCTTTGAGTACGTCTTGATCATGACGCTGGCTCAACTGCCCGGCTATTTCTCCGCGGCATGGCTGATTGAAAAAGCCGGCCGGAAAATGGTGCTTACCGTCTACTTGTTAGGGACGGCTGTCAGCGCCTACTTCTTCGGATCGGCTGAATCGCTGGCGCTTCTGCTTGCGTCAGGTATGTTTTTATCGTTTTTCAACCTTGGTGCCTGGGGCGCGCTTTATGCTTATACGCCTGAACAATACCCGACATCAATCAGGGGGACCGGCGCAGGAATGGCAGCCGGCTTTGGCCGAATCGGCGGCATCCTGGGCCCGCTTCTTGTCGGCTATCTCGTCGCCCGGGGAACAGAGATTTCAATGATCTTTTTGATCTTCTGCGTCGCCGTTATTGCGGCTGTCGCGGCGATCTTCTTTTTGGGGACGGAGACGAAGCAGAAAGAGCTTGCCTAATGTCCGAATTCTCCTTCATAATGGACGGGACGCGAGAATTTGGAAAGAGTTGATTGAATTGAAAAAGAAAGCCATCATTACTGGTCTCTCGTTGTTGATTCTTGTGACAGGCTGTTATGTGTATAACCTCTTTTACGGAAATCCGTTCAGCCGCGCGCTGGCTGAACACAAGCTATCGGCATACTTGCAGGAAGCACACGCCGGTGAAACCTTAAATATGAAAGGGAGCTCCTATAATTTCAAGTTTGCTGAATACCTTTTTCGTGTGTCAGATGAGCGGAATGATGAGTACATTTTCAGCGTGAAAGGCGGATTGCACCCGGCTGTCACAAACGATGGCATCAAAGAAGCCAGACAGGAAAAGACGAGAGCCAGAATAAGCAAAGAAGCCTCAAATGAGATCAAGAGAGAGCTTGAAAAAAAGCTGAAAAACGTAATTGACGTCCAAGTTTCTCTATCAGGAAGCTATGATGTCAATACAAATTGGAAAAAACTGAAGCAAACAGAACCGATCGCTGTTACAGTTACCTTGAATTCAGGCCGGGACGGCCGGAGGCAGGTCTATGACCAGGCAAAAGTAGTGAAAAAGTTATTGAGCGGCTACCATTATGAAAACATTGAGATTGACAGTATGGGCTTAGACGGGGAAGACCGGCCAGGCTATGTGAAGTACAGTGTGCATGTTTTAAAGGACCGTGCGATAGCCATTGAAGATGTAGAGAAGACGCTTTAACGCCTTCTCTTTTTTTATACGGGGGATATATAGGCGGTTTGCACTATTGATGTCCAAGGCCGAAGCGAATAGAATCATATTAAGAACAAATATTGACGGGATTGTTACTGGTAAGGCAGGCAAGACCTAAAATGTGCTAAAGGAACTACAGACCTTAGTGTGCTTTTTTTGCGCCTATCGGCTGATGCTTTCGCATGTTTTAGGTCTTTTTTTATTCCTTTCGCCGGGGGTCTTTGGATGTGATGGCACATTTTTCATTTTGATCGTCTTCTGTTGATTTGATAGGATAGAAAAATTGGAGGAGGTAGATCCGGGTGCTGCATAAAGAGATTGCAAGAGTTCTCTTGCCCCTCATTGGAGGCGCGGAGAATATCATCAGCATCAGCCATTGTACGACAAGGCTGCGCTTCAATGTCAGAGATGAAGAAAAAATCGATATAGCTGCTATTGAAAAGATGGAGTCTGTGCAGGGGACTTTTTTCAGATACGGTTTGTTTCAGATCATTTTCGGTACAGGTGTAGTCAATAAGATTTATAAGGAAATGATTCAATACAGCGATCCGGCTCCTCTTGAAGAAGCCCGGCGGGAGGCGCCGCCAAACATGAACGTATTGACGCGATTTGCCAAAACGCTGTCAGACATCTTTGTGCCGATCATTCCGGCAATCGTTGCGAGCGGATTGCTCATGGGTCTCATCAGTGTGCTTAAAGAATTCAGCCTCGGCGCTTATGGCGGCCCGCTGATGAAAATGCTCGATATTTTTTCAAGCTCAGCGTTTGTCATTTTGCCTGTGCTGATCGGGTTCAGTGCGGCTAAACAGTTTGGAGCGAATCCGTTTTTAGGCGCTGTCATCGGCGGAATTCTGACCCATCCCGATTTACTCGATCCTTCATTGCTCGGCAGCCAAAAGCCGGAATCCGTCGAAGTATTCGGCCTTGAAGTCCCTTTGATCGGATACCAGGGGACGGTCATACCGATTCTCTTATCCGTCTACATAATGAGCAAAATCGAAAAATTCTTAAAAAGAATCGTCCCCTGTTCTTTAGATTTGCTTGTCGCACCGTTTATTACAGTCATGGCTTCCGGATTTGCCGCGCTGTTTATCATGGGGCCGCTCTCACTGATCATCGCTCATTTCGTAAGCGACTGTCTCGGGTTTGTTTATCATTTTGCGGGGGCCTGCGCCGGATTTTTATTTGGCGGGCTTTACTCCTTACTCGTTTTGAGCGGCCTGCACCATAGTTTTTATGTGATTGAAGCGTCGCTGCTTGCAGATCCCGAATATGGGGTCAATTTTCTGCTTCCAATATGGTCGATGGCCAATGTCGCGCAGGGAGGAGCGGGACTCGCCGTATTTTTGAAAACAAAGAATGCCGCTATCAGAAAGATTGCAATTCCGGCTTCTCTCACCGCTTTTTTGGGAATCGTCGAACCTGTCATGTTTGGCGTCAATCTGAAGCTCGCGAGACCGTTTATCGGCGCATCGATCGGAGGCGCCATCGGAGGGGCATACGCCGTCTTCACACACGTTGCGGCAAACTCTTACGGACTGTCCGGCATCCCGATGATTTCAATCATTCTCCCTCTTGGCACCGCCAATCTCATTCATTATTTAATCGCTTTTGCGATTGCGGTGATTTCAGCATTCATTGCGACTTTGTGTCTTGGCTTTAAAGATGAAAAAGAATAATTCCGTTTTCATTCATTAAAACAGGATGAAAGGAAGGCAGCTATGAAAGTAAAAAAAATCTTAAATAACAATGCGCTCGTCGTCAAGGATGGCGGCGAGGAAAAGATCGTATTAGGTTCCGGAATCGCATTTCAAAAAAAGAAGAATGATATTGTCGATAGATCTAAAATTGAAAAAATATTTGTGATGAAAGATTCAACAGAATACCGCCAATTCGAGGAGATCTTAAAAACGTTGCCGGAAGATCATATTCAGGTGGCGGAGGACATTATTTCTCATGCGGAAAAAGAGCTCGGGATCAAAATCAATGAGCGAATCCATGTCGCTTTTTCAGATCATTTATCATTCGCGATAGAACGGTTAAGCAAGGGAATGGTCATTAAAAATCCGCTGCTTCAGGAAGTTAAAGTCCTCTATACGAAAGAATTTCAAATCGGCCGCTGGGCAAAGGCCCTCATTAAAGATAAGCTGAAGATCGATATTCCGGAGGATGAAGTCGCCAATATTGCGCTTCATATTCATACAGCGAAAACAAACGCGGGAGATATGACAAAAACGCTCGATCTCACAACGATGATCAAGGATATTATCGAGATTATCGAAGATAAACTCAACATTAAAATAAAGGATGAGACGATTTCGTATGAGCGGCTTGTCAACCATCTCCGTTTCGCCATTCAGCATATTGAATCGGGAGAGACATTTTACGAAATGGATGGTGAAATGATCAGCCTCATTAAAAAGAAGTTTGGACAAGCGTTTATGTGCGCAGAAGAAATCGGGGCATTTGTGAAGCGGGAGTATGGCTTTGAATTTCCGGAAAAAGAGCTGTGCTATATTACCATGCATATTCAGAGATTTTATCAGCGGTCTGCTGTTGTGTAAAGAATGCCTGTGTTTAAGACAAAACGGAGCCCTGTTATCGGGCTCCGTTTTTGTTTAAGGTTTCAATTTCCGTTAAAACCGAATTTTCGATTAGAAATCCTTTTACATTGACGTGCGAAGGGATTAACGGGTGCTGTCGGATGGCGGCGACGCTTTTTTGGACGCCTTCGGCCGCATTTTCGCTCGGTGACAGCCATTCATCGATGCTGCCGTACGGAAATTCCGGACTGCAGTTTTGGAAAAGGTACTCTAAAGTTTGCATTCTATCGCTTAAATCTTTGTTTCTATTTAAAAGGTCAGAAATATCTTTATCTGCCGTTTGCTCGTATTTATCGCGGACAATCCAAATTTCTTCCGCTTTGTTCCGGTGGACAAGGGTAATGATATCCCTCATCATATCACCGTAGGGCTGTGAAATATCAGGGAAGACGCTTTTTAAAACAAGGGCGTTCTCAGGCTGAATATTCCCTGCCCGGCAGATGGTCTGTTCAAGCTGTTTCTCCATTCCGATAATCATCAGTATTTTTTTGTTTTCTTCCATGACATTTCACCTCATTCATTTATCGTGTTTGTCCAGTTCTTCCATTTTCCCTCCGGGTTAATAGATGCCAGGTGGATCCATCCGTTCTCCGCCTTTTGCCGGAAGCTGTGATCGCGGTCAAGGAGACGTTCGATAGCATCATCCGGTGCTTCGATCACGATCAGGAGTCTGAGAGGCGCATGATATATTTCGTCATCCGACCGCATGACGGACTGCCACGGGAGACCGGCCAAAAGATCGCTTGCATTTCCTTGCATGACGCCGAGGCCTGAAGTGACGGTTTGAGTTGCCTTATTTCCGCTTCCATAATAATGCGGTGCGACGGTTGACGCGTAATATTGCAGATTGATCCATTGGGCTACTGTTCCAGGCCCTGAAATGATGCCGCTGAGGATGGAGCCGTCCTCGTCATTCCGCCAGTCATAGCTGTGCAGAAAAGCTCTTCCTTCAAGATCAGCTTCGCGTGTAAGCCGGCGTGTGCCGATGATGAATGAAGCATTTCGGGCCAGCCCCCATTCTGGACGGATTTCGCTCCAATCTTCGGCGAAGCGCTCAACTTCATTCCGCGGATTTTGGTAGCCGAGCTGCGGCAGCTCTTCTAAGCGTTCGGCTCCGACAGTACGGCTCACATCAGGAAGCACCGAGTTGATGCGGTCGAACGCTTGTTGAGCTTTAGCCGGAAGCTCAGGTACATAGAGCCACTGCAGTTCATCCAATGTTGTAATGTGCTCTGCGGCGGCGAATACCGTATCTTCCGGAATAAAAATGCCGTCGGAGCGGAGCCTCTGTCTGACGCTCGGAAGGTTGCATAAAGCGGCTAGGACGCGTGCGTTAAAAGCGCCTGATGCGCCTCCGCAGGCGCCGCAGTCCAATGCCGATGCATAAGGGTTATTCGTGCTTCTGCTGGCGTGCCCGCAAATGACAACCAGCGGAGCGAACCGGTCGGTGATCCCCATCATCTTTAATGCCTGTCTGGCATAGGCGGCTTTTTCTTCATCCGTAAATCCGACCGGAATATCGGCATCAGATGTTTCCATACGATCAAGCGAGAGCTTTGCCTGAGGCTTTTTCAGCCATGTTTTCCGCGCATTCCGGAAAGTTTGCCCGGCTGTGCGGGGGACCAGGCTGCGCGCGGCCATTTGCAGGCTCAGCCATGGCCCGCTCACTTCGGGAAGGAGCATACCCGCCAATAGATTCTGTTTCATCTTTTTAAAGGCGGAGCTCAGCGAAGCTGCTGCTTTTTTATGTTCTTGATACGATTTAAAGCTTGATTCATCGGCCGTTTCATTTACTCGATGCTGAGGTTTAAGGATGACCGGCAGAGAGCTGTGAGTGTGCTTAGTGCCAAGTTCACACGTTTCGATTGCCAGATTGAAAAAGCCCGCTGTTCCATACGTTTCAAAAGGGCCTGACTTTTCCAATGCCCGTCGGAACGGCTCTGAACGGACATCAATACAAAATGCAAGCTGGGCCAGCGCCGCTTCACTTTTGGCGGCAGCGGCAGGTTTGTTTGCCGTGATGAGGTTCCTTACCTCAGCAGCGTATGATTGTTCCCATGCTTCCAGCCAGATGCGCCTGCGCGTTAGATCATCAAAGCGGCGGGCGAGTGTTAATCTTGCTTTTTGCTCTGCTGCTGAAAGTTTGAGCCATTCGTCAGGCGTCAGGCCGCCCCAATGCAGCCAGGCCGCAATCAAAGGAACGATCTGCATCTCTTTTTCAGGTTTTGGCTTAGACAGCGGCACATAAGGTTCAATAAGCATCCATTCCATTGAAAGCCGGATGGCCAAATACTCGAGAAGCAGCCCTTGTTCGTCCTGCGATTGCTGGGAACGCCAAAGCATCATCCCGGCCCATCCCGGAAGAGAGAGCAAATGAGCTTCAAGGTATGCCTGAACGTCTCCATCAGAAATATCAAGCGCTCGGAGTGCTCTTTTCATCGCGTCCCGAGGCTCCTCCGGCCACCCTTTCAGTCGTTGGCGTTCCGCTCGCGCCAGGGCGGGATCATGTTCAACAAGCTGCCGCCAAGCGCTGTAAAACCCTTTCTCGCGATGTGGAAGCCGCCATGCCGATTGTGATTCATCGAGAAACAGCTTGCACCATTTAATCACATGATGATCAAGAAGGTGAGCGGTTTTTTGTCCGGCAAAAACGCTGAGCGGTTTGATCAAGCGTGTTTTTTGATCATCGATTGTCCCGCGCGCCGCTTGTTTGGCAAGCTTTTCGACTTGCCGGGATCTCAAGAGCTTTTCAGGGATTTCATCCAGCTTGAGCGCGGCTTTGCAAAACGCTTCCGCTGTTTCCCTCTGCATGCCGGGCTGATGTGAATCGAGCCAATGCGTCAGCTTTTTTTCAAGAATGGCCTCATCGATTTCTCCCCTTTGTTTTGCGGAGCGGAAAATGGAGGACTTTGGGTATATATCAACCTGAAGCTGCTGTTTAAGCTGCCGGGCCGTCTGTTCAAATGTCTGTTCTTCAAGACCCATCCACGGATGGCGCGCGGCAAAGGTTTCAATCGGCCAAAGCGGCGCAATGACTCGTGCTGCTGATTGAACCGATTCATCAATATTAAAGTCCGCTGTCTGATGTTCATATTTGAAGATCAATTGTTTAGACAATGTGGGTGCTGCTTTCATGATTGACGACCTCCTTGAGTAAGATATTGGTCAAGATAATTCGGCCGTTCTTCGACCGATTCAAAATGAGGCTCACCCGTTTTTACAAGACGCAGATAAAGTGCGCCGGACCATGCAAACCGCTGCCGAACGATCAAGGCGCCGGCCGCAGTGCCAGCTAACAAAACGACTACCGTTAAAACGGCCGCCATGACGGGTGGTTGCGCCCCCTGTACAACAGCTTCCTTCAGGAGCCCGTGTAAACCGGAATGAATGATGGCAAACGCGAGTGAAGCCCCCGTTAAAATGAAAAGCCCGGCCATTCGTGTGACGCGACCGTCATTGGCTGTGACAAGCTGTCTCCAAGCAATGAACAATGCCCAGCCTAAAACAAGGGCGCTGATCAATTGATAGCCATCGTCCGCAGCTGAGACCCAGATTCCGATGACGACAGTAAGAGCAAAGGCGCCGCCTATCATGTCCCAGAAAAGAGCCGGTCTGCCCCGTTTAGAGGCGAACGATTCATAACGGCGCACCGCTGATCCGGCTTGCAGGAAAAGGGCGGCTTTGAACAGGCCGTGCAAAATGAGGTGAATAACAGCCGCAATATAGGCTCCTAATGCGCATTGGACGAGCATAAAACCCATCTGCGCGACCGTTGAAGCTGCGAGCTGCCGCTTGTAGTCCGTCTGGACGATCATCATGCCCGTTCCGAGCAAGACGGAAAAGACGGCGGGAACAAGCAGAATAAGCTGCAGACCATCACCGCTGAACATCGGTGCGAAACGGGTCAGCATGACGCCGCCTACATTTACGAGTCCGGCGTGCATGACCGCGGAAACGGGAGTCGGAGCGATTGCCGAATCGAGCAGCCAGCGATGAAACGGCCACTGTGCCGCAGGAATCATCACCGTTAAAATGATAAGGAGGCCAATCCCGGTTTTCTCCCATGAACTGAGCTGTACAAGGCTTTCCTCCGCTATGGCGGATGATAGCTGCCAGTGTCCTGTCGCGAGAGACAGCCAAAGAGCGGCTGCTGCTATCGCCAGCCAGCTGAGTGCAAAGATTCGGCCCGCATACAAAGCGGCATTTTTGGCCGGTTGCCACGCGCTGTTTAAGCCGATTAGCGCGGTCAAGCCGAAAAGCGTGATACCCCAGCATAAGAGGAGCCAGCGAAGATCATCGTTCAGCCAGGCGCATGAAGCGCCTCCTGTTGTAAGCGTCAGCAGCACAAAAAATTTACGGTAGGAGCGGTCGCCGAACAAATACCGGACAGAGTAGCGCTGGACGATGAAGCCGATTGTCAAGACAAACAAGGCGATCAGCCAAGCCAGCGAATCCAAGCGCCAAGGAGCTCCAACTTGCCCGGGATTTGCCGTTATCAATGCTGCCAGCGCGGCAAGCGGCGGCAGGGCGATGATCTTGGCGTGAATCCGTACATATGCCAATGGAACCTTTCGATTCAGGACGAGCAGTGCGCTGAACAAACAAAGCGCAAGCGACGCGAAAAATATTTTCAGCCAAAATAAAGAATCTAGCAGATCAAACATCCGGCATCCCTCCGTCGGGATGATGGAAAAGAACATACTGTTTCATGTCTTGCCTTCCTTTCTGAAAACGTAAAAAAAGCCGGTATATTCAGGATCGGCCCATTTCAGCCAATCTTTCTGAATAATACCGGCTTATCTTTAACTCATGTTCATGCTTTAAAGATCTTCCGTTTTTCTATGCCAATTTTTTTTGCAGGTCGTTTGCCAATTTAAATACCATGATCCGCTCGCCAGTGCGGGTGCTGATATCCGTGTGAAAGCTGATCGTCTCTTCACCGGTCAGCTCCTTCATTATGCGGCTCAGTTGTTCTATACCCGATTCCACCAAACCGGAGCGGGTTCTTTTAATTGACAGCAGGCCTTCTTTTGTACTGCAAAGTTCGTATTCGGCGGGTGTCAAAATACCGTTCAGGGAAATGATGACCATATTTCTGAGAATGTCTGTTTTAACAGACACGGAGCCGCGGCCCAAATAGTCTTTTTCCCATTGGGTTAAGGTTTTGCTGATCTCCGCCTCCAGAGACCCCTTTGTCACTTTCTGTTTTTTCAATGTTATATCCTCCTGAAAAACGGTATATTTCTTTTCCTTATACATGAGTATAGGGAAAATGAAATATACCGTCCTATCAAAATGTTAATGTCATACATGGTAAAGGGTGCTTTTTCACGCGACCATAGGGATTATAGCCGAATGCTAAAGCTCTTTTGCATGAGATTACAATTATTGATTTTACGGAATTACTTTTTAAATATCATATCTTTTAAGATTTATGATGTCAATACCGTTCTTTTATGGATAAAAAAGAGGAATACCGTCTTAGCAGACGAGCATTCCCTTGGCAACTGCATCGGCTTTTTCTTTGCCGTTCAGCAATTCGGCAAGCTTGAGGGCAAATGGAATCGTGGTCGCCGGGCCTCTGGAAGTAATGATGTTTCCATCTACGACAACATTTTCATTTGCAGTGACATCCGCTCCTGTTAAATGTTCTTCAACCCCAGGATAGCAGGTCGCTTTTTTCCCGCTGACAAGCCCCGTTTTTCCGAGCGTCATCGTTGCGGCGCAGATAGCGGCGACATATTTTCCTGCATCCGCCGCTTCTGTCAGCGTCTTGTGCAAAGCTTGGTGTTCCAGCATTTTTTTGCTGCCTACATTTCCGCCCGGAAGAATCAGCATATCCGCTTTTTGAAAATCAGCATCCTCAAACATGACGTCTGCCTCGACGACAATGTCATGCCCGCCTTTCACGCTGCGCGATGGATCAAGCGAGACGGTGACGGTCTCGACTTCAGCTCTCCGTAAAATATCAATCGTTGCTATCGCTTCGATTTCTTCAAATCCGCCGATTAAAAAAACATACGCTTTCTTCATGAAAAAAACCTCCTTCGTCTCTACCGTTCATTCTAACTGCGGCAAAGACATTTCCGCAACTGATGAAGTAGACAAATTGAGACACCCGTCTCGTTTTGTCTCTTGTTTTGGAAGGATGTTCGTCTGAAAAGAGCTTCATGTTCGCGTCGGAGAGCTGGCACGATTTTTGCATCATAACGTGTGAGTAAAAAAAAGACAGGAGGTTTTTTCATATGGAAGAGGCACTGACAAAGGAAAAGGCGGTATGGATGTATCAAAAAATGCTGGAAATCCGCTATTTCGAAGATCGGGTTCATCAGCTGTTTGCTAAAGGGATACTGCCGGGTTTTGTCCATCTTTACGCCGGGGAAGAAGCGGTCGCTGCGGGCGTCTGCGCCCATCTGAATGATGAAGACACCATCACGAGCACACATCGCGGCCATGGGCACTGCATTGCAAAAGGGTGCGACTTGAAAGGGATGATGGCCGAGATATACGGGAAATCTGCAGGACTTTGCAAAGGAAAAGGCGGATCGATGCATATCGCAGACTTTGACAAAGGGATGCTAGGCGCAAACGGAATCGTCGGCGGGGGATTTCCCTTGGCCTGCGGAGCTGCCCTCACTGCAAAGTATAAAAAGACTAAAAATGTAAGCGTTTGCTTTTTTGGCGACGGCGCCAACAACCAGGGGACGTTTCACGAAGGGATCAACCTTGCCGCCATCTGGAAGCTCCCTGTCATATTTGTCGCCGAAAACAACGGGTATGGCGAAGCGACGCCGTTTTCCTATGCGTCAAGCTGCGAGTCGATCGCAGATCGTGCGGCCGCCTACGGGATTCCGGGCATTCGCGTGGATGGAAAAGATGCAGCCGCGGTTTTCCAGGCTGCGGGCCGGGCGATAGAGCGTGCCAAAAACGGTGAAGGACCGACGCTTATTGAGTGTATGACATACCGGAACTACGGCCATTTTGAAGGAGATGCCCAGCGCTACAAAACAAATGACGAAAAAGCGGTGCATCAGGAAGAAAAAGATGCCATTGCCGTGTTCAAAAGCGAATTGCTGGCAAAAGGGCTGATGAGTGAAGAAGAGCAGTCACGGATTGAAAAAGAAGTTGAAGAAGCGGTCGAGCAAGCGGTCGCATTCAGCGAAAAAAGCGCTTATCCGGAAGAAACCGAACTGCTGACAGATGTATATGTATCCTATTAATTCATGAAGGGGGAAGGAAACATGACGAGGGAAATCAGCATGTCAGCCGCATTGAATGAAGCGATCAAACTTGCGATGAGAAAGGACGATCACGTCATTTTAATGGGGGAAGATGTCGCAGGAGGAGCGAATGTCGATCATCTGCAGGATGATGAAGCATGGGGCGGTGTACTTGGCGTCACGAAAGGGATTGTTCAGGAATTTGGACGGGAGCGCGTCCTTGATACGCCGATCAGTGAAGCGGGGTACATCGGCGCAGCCATGGCGGCGGCTTCAACAGGTTTAAGGCCGATCGCGGAATTGATGTTTAACGATTTTATCGGCACGTGTCTGGACCAGGTGCTGAACCAGGGAGCGAAGTTCCGCTACATGTTTGGCGGAAAAGCGGAAGTTCCGATTACGATCCGGACGACCCACGGCGCCGGCTTTAGGGCAGCCGCCCAGCATTCGCAAAGCTTGTATGCCCTATTTACAAGCATTCCCGGCTTGAAAGTGATTGTGCCGTCGACCCCGTACGATGCGAAAGGCTTATTGCTCGCTGCGATTGAGGATCAGGACCCGGTTATCTTTTTTGAAGACAAAACGCTGTACAACATGACAGGCTATGTGCCGGAAGAATATTACACGCTTCCGATCGGAAAAGCCGATATCAAGCGGGAAGGCGCTGATGTAACGATTGTCGCAGTCGGCAAACAGGTTCATACGGCGCTTCAAGCGGCGGAACAGCTCTCACTGCAGGGAATCGAAGCCGAAGTCCTTGATCCGAGGAGTCTTTCACCGCTTGATGAGGAGGCCGTCCTTGCATCTGTTGAAAAAACAAACAGACTTGTGATCGTCGATGAAGCCAATCCGAGATGCAGCATCGCCGCGGATATCGCATCATTGGCGGCAGATAAAGGATTTGATTCGCTTGATGCACCGGTTAAAAAGGTAACGGCTCCACATACGCCGGTTCCATTTTCACCGCCTCTTGAAGACCTGTATTTGCCGACGCCGGAAAAAGTGGTGAACACCGTGCTGGAGATGCTCGGAGAAATCTCAACACATACGGTATAAAGATTGGAAAGGAGAGGAGAACATGGCTGTCGAGGTTGTCATGCCGAAATTGGGAATGGCGATGAAAGAAGGTACGGTTTCCGTCTGGAATAAAAAAGTCGGTGAAGCCGTTGAAAAAGGAGAAAGCATTGCCAGCATCAATTCCGAAAAAATCGAAATGGAAATCGAATCTCCGGCAAACGGAACCGTGTTGGACATCAAAGTGTCCGAAGGAGAGGGAGTGCCGCCGGGAACGGTCATCTGCCAGATCGGGAATGAAAACGAACAAACGCCGGAAAGTCAAACAAAACAGCCGGATTCCCCGAAAGAACGGATTAAAATTTCTCCGGCTGCACGCAAAATCGCGCAAAGCGCAAATATAGACATCAAAACGCTGAAAGGCACGGGGCCCGGAGGGAGAATTACGAAAGCGGATGTGCTGCAGGCGCTTCCCGACAGGCCGAACAAGCAGGCGGATAAGGCTGAAGATCGCCCGCCGGCAAGCCCGATGAGGAAAACGATTGCCGCAAGAATGACGGAAAGCCTGCAAAACAGCGCCCAGCTGACAATTACGATGAAGGCGGACATCACGAAATTAACAGCCCTGCAAAAACAGCTTAATGAAACAGCTCAATCCAGGTATGATACAAAGCTGACGATCACTGATTTTGCCGCCAGGGCAGCTGTTTTTTCGCTTTTGGATCATCCGGCTATGAACAGCGTTTATCAAGACGGAAGGCTTGCGACCTTTGAGCATGTTCATTTAGGAGTGGCGGCCGCTTTGGACGAAGGCCTGGCCGTTCCCGTCATCCGTCATGCCGAGCGGCTCCCGCTGATCGAACTGGCCAAGAAAATCAAATGGTACGCCAAAAAAGCGCGGGAAGGTAGGCTTCTGCACGACGAAATAGAAGGATCGACATTTACGATTACAAATCTCGGCGCATATGGTGTCGAGCACTTTACGCCGATCTTAAATCCGCCAGAAACCGGGATACTTGGAATCGGCCAAATGTATTCGGCCCCCGTCTATCAAGACGGAGAACTGACAAAGGGCGCCATTCTGCCGCTCAGTCTGACTTTTGATCACCGCGCGCTTGATGGTGCGCCTGCTGCAGCATTCCTTTCAGATGTAAAAAAATATTTGGAAGATCCTGCATCGATTCTTTTATAGAGAGAAGGTGGATAGACTGTGACACTCGCGATTATAGGAGGGGGACCTGCGGGTTACGTGGCGGCAATAACAGCCGCCAAGAATAGCAGAGAAGTCATCCTGATTGAAGATGGCCCCCTTGGAGGGACGTGTTTAAATGAAGGGTGCATACCGACAAAAGCGCTTCTTGAGAGCGCCGATATGTTCGAGAAAGTAAAGTCCGCCGGTGCATTCGGCATCGGGCTGGCAGGCGAAAGCCCGACGGTTCAGTGGGAGGCCGTCCAGAGCCGTAAGAGAGAGATTATTCAGCGGCTCGCCGGGGGTATTAAATATTTGATGAATAAAAACAAAATCAAGGTGCTGCAAGGAAAAGCATCGTTCTTGTCGGAACACGACATACTTGTTGAAAAGGACGGAAAGCAGGAGGTCATCAATGCCGGGCATGTGATTATAGCGGCAGGAGCGGAACCTGCCGCACTGCCTTTAGCGTCTTTTGACGGGAGCTGGATCATCGACAGCGGAGATGCCATGTCATTGCCATCCATTCCTGAAACAATTTTTATTATCGGAGGAGGAATCATCGGTTGTGAATTTGCCAGTATATACAGCAGGTTGGGAGCAAACGTAGTGATAGCCGAGCAAGCGGAACAGATTTTGCCTGAGGAAGATCCGGATATTGCCGCCTTTCTGCACACAAGTCTCGAAGAGTCCGGCGTCCGTGTTTTCACATCTGTACAAGTGGAGCGTCTTGATCCTGCCCGGCAGCGCGTCTTTCTGAAAAATGGCGATGACAGCTTTAATATTCAAGCGGATCGATGTCTGGTCGCCGTCGGCCGAAAACCGAGAACTGCTGATCTGAAGCTTGAGCATATCGGAGTCCGATATGACAGGAAAGGGATTCAAGTCAACCAGCATATGCAGACAAACATTCCGCATATTTATGCGTGCGGGGATATCACAGGCGGAGTTCAGCTGGCGCATGCCGCCTTTCACGAAGGAATCGTCGCCGCATCCCATGCCTCGGGCAAAGACATGAAGGTCAACAGTGAAATCATTCCGCGTTGCATCTATACCTCGCCTGAGATCGCAAGCGTCGGCTTAAATGAAAAAAAGGCGAGGGAGCGCTACGGGGATGTTCGTATCGGTGAGTTTCCGTTTTCTTCAAACGGAAAAGCACTTATTTTAAATGAGGCTGCCGGAAAGGTCAAAATCATCACAGAGCCGGAGTATCAGGAAATTGTCGGGGTTTCGATCGTGGGTCCGGGAGCAACCGAACTGATCGGCCAGGCAGCCGTGATGATGCACGCTGAGCTGACGGCAGACGCAATGGAGCACTTCATCGCGGCCCATCCGACTCTTTCGGAAACGATTCACGAAGCTTTGCTGCAAGTCGCAGGCCAGGCGGTTCATTGCTGAATAATGGAAAACTTCGCACAGCAGGTAAGTGCGGAGTTTTTTTTATCGATATTGAAAGCGCTTTTATAATATAATGAGGAAAAAGCATTAGGAGAGGATGGAATGAATCCGACGCCCTGCTATTTAAATACGTGGAAACGTTTTGTTCAGGAGGGGCTCCTTGACCAGGCCCGCTTGAACAAAAGAGTCATGGAATCATGGTACCGCTGCAAAAGCCGAAATGTAAATCCGTATTTAGATAAAGGACAGTCAATTTTAAAAAAGGATTTATTCAACGCTCAAAAAAAGAAACATTCGTTATTCCTCGATATCGCCCTGCCTTATTTACACAATATCAGCCGTGAATTAAAAGAGTCGGAAATGATGGCGCTCTTGATCGATGCCGACGGGTACGTATTGAGTTTGGCCGGATGCCTGAGGACGCTTGAAGAGGCGAAAAAAATCAATTTTGTTGAGGGTGTGCGCTGGACGGAAACAGAAGTCGGCACGAACGCCATCGGAACCGCACTTGAAATCGGCGAAGCTGTCACCATTCACGGGACCGAGCATTTTTCGGTGGCATCCCATCATTGGAGCTGTTCTGCTGCACCGATTCGCGATGAAGACGGCACCGTTATGGGTTTGATTGATATTTCCTGTCTCACGGATAGAAGGCATCCCTTTATGCTTGGGATGGCTGCTACTGCCGCACACGCCATCGAGCGCGAGGTCAGCGTACACACGAAAAAAAACGAAGCCGAGCTCATCAGCCATTGTCTTGAAAAAATCGATTCGGATCAGCCGTTTATTGTCTGCAATGAAAAAGACAAAATCGTAGCTGCGAGCAGACCGGTGCGGGAACGTTTTTCCGACTGGAGGAGAATGGATGTTAATGATCTGTATGAGCGCGGGTTTGCCGGCGTGCACAAGCAGACGATTTTCTCCGCAAAAGACGGGAGGCCCCTCGGAAAGTCGATGGCACTGGCTGAAGTCTCCCGCAAAAAAACAGCTCCATCACTCGCATCCGGTTTCATCTATCCAGGAGAAACAGGAACAAGCCGGGCGTTTCAGCAGGCGCTTAACGACATGAGGCTTGCGGCTCAGACTGATGCGAATGTATACATATGGGGGGAGACAGGCTCCGGAAAGGAACTTGCCGCAAGGGCCATTCATCAGGCAAGCGCCCGGAGAAACGGGCCTTTTATCGCCGTCAACTGCGGCGCCATTCCTGAAAGCCTGATGGAGAGCGAATTGTTCGGCTATGCCGAAGGTGCATTTACAGGAGCAAAGCGCCGCGGTTCAAAAGGGAAGTTTGAACAGGCTCACCGCGGTACGATTTTTCTCGATGAAATCGGTGAGATCCCTTATCAGATGCAAGTGGCGCTCTTAAGGATCATCGAAGAGCGGAAGGTCACTCCGATCGGCGGAACCCGTGAAGTTCCCCTCGACATCAGAATCATCACAGCAACACACCGTGATCTGAAAGATCTTCTCCAAAAAGGAAAGATACGTGAAGATCTGTATTACCGCCTTCATGTTTATCCGGTAAAAGTACCGCCGCTCAGAGAGCGCAAAGAGGACATACCTGATTTGTTCCGCCACTATCAGAAGCAACACGGGTGGAAGGCCGATTTTCCGCCGATTTTTTTCAATCGGCTTCAAGAATATCACTGGCCGGGAAACGTCCGTGAGCTCTTTAATACGTTTGAAAGGCTCAGGGTTTTATTTCCGGACGGCGGGCTGATCGCCCCGTCCCAATACAGCGCGGTGCTGGACGGACTCCATTGGAAAAGCGGCGCGCCTTCTGAAGAAGACCGGCTCACATTCAGAGAACGTGTTCAAAAACAAACGATGATGGAAGCTTTGCAAAAAACGAAAGGAAATGTGTCCGAAGCGGCTAAGCAGGCCGGAATTCCAAGAAGCACATTTTACAAGCGGCTTCGAAAGTATAACCTTTAACCTCTCGGCGCCCAAAGCATGACGCTGACACCGGCTAAACAGATCACGGCCCCGGCCCAATCATAGAGGTCGGGGGTTTTTTTGTCCACCAGCCAACCCCAAAGCACAGCCAGAATAATAAATACGCCCCCGTACGCGGCATAGACGCGCCCGAACGATGGAAACGCCTGAAAAGCCGGGATTATGCCGTAAATGATTAAAGTCAGCCCTCCGGCTACCCCGTACCACAGCGGTTTGGCTTCCCTCAGCCACAGCCATACGAGATAGCCCCCGCCGATTTCAGCCAAGCCCGCCAGCAAAAATAAACCGATTGCGATCAGCATCAACAACACACTCCAATTCAGTGAATTGCCTTTATTCTACACGACATAAAACGGCCGGGAAAGTTCCCGTTTTTCGGGAAAATAAACAGAACGCGAGTATAGGAACTGTCTTTCCCGAACCTGTTGGAACGGCTCCTTCAGCATGATATAAGTAAATTGTAAACGCTTATAAGGGGGCTTTAAAAATGGATAAAACGTATTCGATTGTCATTGCAGGCGGAGGAAGCACATTTACCCCGGGGATTGTATTGATGCTCTTGGACAATTTGGATGATTTCCCGATCCGACAGCTGAAATTGTATGACAATGATGGGGAGCGGCAAGACAAGATAGCCGGCGCCTGTGAAGTGTTGGTTCGAGAAAGGGCTCCGCACATTCAATTTTTAGCGACAACCGATCCGGAAGAGGCGTTTTCCGATGTTGATTTTGTCATGGCTCATATCAGAGTGGGCAAATATGCGATGCGCGAGCTCGATGAAAAGATCCCTCTGAAATACGGAGTCGTCGGCCAGGAGACGTGCGGACCCGGAGGGATTGCGTACGGAATGAGGTCGATTGGCGGCGTCCTTGAGCTCATTGATTATATGGAAACTTATTCACCTGATGCGTGGATGCTGAACTATTCAAACCCGGCTGCAATCGTTGCCGAAGCGACGAGAAGGCTGCGGCCGACATCAAAAGTGCTGAACATTTGCGATATGCCGATCGGTATCGAAGACAGGATGGCTCAAATTCTCGGGCTGTCATCACGAAAAGAGATGGTCGTCCGTTATTACGGTCTTAATCATTTTGGCTGGTGGACATCAATTTGTGATAAAAACGGCAATGATCTGATGCCGGCGATCAAGGAGCACGTCGGGAAGTTCGGCTATATTCCTGAACACGAACATGAAAAGGCTGAGGCCAGCTGGAACGACACGTTCAAAAAAGCGAGGGAAGTATATGAACTCGATCCTGAGACGCTTCCAAATACGTATTTGCAATATTATTTTTATCCCGATGACATGGTGAAAAAATCAAACCCTGAATTCACGCGGGCGAACGAAGTAATGGAAGGGCGGGAAAAATTCATTTTCGGCGAGTGTGAAAAAATCGCAAAAGCCCAATCCAGCGCCGGCAGCAAAATCAAAATTGATGATCATGCTTCATATATTGTCGACCTTGCGCGCGCCCTTGCTTTTAATACCGGTGAACGGATGCTGTTAATTGTTGAAAATAACGGAGCGATCCAAAACTTCGATTCATCGGCGATGGTTGAGGTGCCTTGCATTGTCGGCAAAAACGGTCCGGAGCCGATCACAATCGGCAAGATACCGCAGTTCCAAAAAGGGCTGATGGAACAGCAGGTGTCTGTTGAAAAGCTTGTCGTTGAAGCCTGGATTGAAAAATCGTATCAAAAGCTTTGGCAGGCTCTGATTTTGTCGCGCACCGTGCCGAATGCAAGAACAGCCAAACTGATTCTCGATGATCTGATTGAAGCGAACAAAGCATATTGGCCGGAGCTCTCCGCGGAACATCTTCAGCCGTCGCTTTAAGGATAAAAGCGCCTGGGCTCCTGAGCCATACCGGCCAGCCCAGGCATATCTCCCATTTATTCTCGTATTTTATATAATAGAGACAGAGAATAAATGGGGTGAAAATGATGCAGTTGGAAGAATTAATGAACAAGCATTATAAAAAATTGAACGAAAACGACTTTCATGTTTTGAAATATATTTTGAACCATCAAGACACTTGCTACAAGCTGGGCATCAACGAATTAGCAAAGAAATGCAACGTATCCCGCACATCGATTTTAAGGCTTTCTCAAAAATTGGATTTCAGCGGGTACAGTGAGTTCAGGGTGTTTCTGAAATGGGAGGCCGAGAAACGGGAAGAAGAGCGGGAAGATTGCCGTTCCTTTGAATGCCTCATGAGGGATATGGAAGCAAGCATGAAGTATTTGAAAAATACGGATTTGCGCAAGATGTGTCAGCTCATTGACGAAGCAGACCGCATTTTTGTCTATGGTTCAGGTACCGCTCAGACCACGTGCGCTTATGAGCTGCAGCGAATGTTTGTTTCTCAGCACCGTTATTTGACGGTGATCAAAGATCAAATCGATTTCGACCTCATGTTTCCTGATTTTAGCCCGGCCGATCTGATCATCATCATTTCGCTGTCAGGAGAAACCCCGTCGCTGATTCCGCAGGCACAGTCTCTGTCGGCAAAAGGCATTCCTTTTATCTCTTTGACTAATTTGAAAAATAATCTGCTCGCCCAGCTCACGCCTTACAATCTCTATGCGCCGAGCCAGACGGTGACGGTTTATCCAAAAACGGAGCTGACAGCTTTTGCGCCCTTTTTTCTCGTTGGGGAAGCGCTGTTTCGCAGCTATGTCGACTATGCTGAAGAAAAGAAAAATCAGGAATAACAGGGGGGATTCGCATTGATGCAAAAAGTACAGCGATTCGGAAGCGCCATGTTTGTGCCGGTTTTGCTATTTGCCTTTGCCGGGATCGTCGTGGGCCTCAGCACATTATTTAAAAATGAGCAGCTGATGGGAGCGCTTGCCCGTCAGGACACCTTTTGGTATCAATTCTGGTATATCCTTGAAGAAGGCGGCTGGACTGTCTTCAGGCAAATGCCGCTGCTGTTTGCGGTCGGAATTCCGATCGCACTGGCGAAAAAAGCGCAGGCGAGGGCATGTTTGGAAGCGCTTACTACCTATCTGACCTTCAATTATTTTGTCAGCGCCATTTTGACAGTATGGGGCGATTTTTTCGGTGTTGATATGACACAGGAAGCCGGAGGAACAAGCGGACTTGCGGAAATCGCCGGCATCAAAACCCTTGATACGAACATTATCGGGGCGATTCTGATTTCATCGATTGTCGTTTATATCCACAATCGCTACTTTGATAAGAAGCTGCCCGATTTTTTAGGAATATTTCAAGGCTCTTCATTTGTCGTTATCATTTCATTTGCGATCATGCTTCCGGTAGCGCTTGCGACCGCGTGGATTTGGCCGATGGTGCAGGGCGGCATTGCGTCGCTGCAAAGCTTCCTTGTCGCCTCAGGAGCATTCGGTGTATGGGTTTACACATTTTTGGAAAGAATTTTGATCCCTACAGGCCTGCATCACTTCATCTACACGCCATTTGTTTTCGGCCCGGCCGTAGTTGAAGGCGGAATTGTCACCTATTGGGCGCAGCATCTCAGCGAGTTCTCGGCAAGCTCTGAGCCGTTGAAAGAGCTCTTTCCTCAAGGCGGATTCGCGCTCCACGGAAACTCTAAAATCTTCGGAATTCTGGGGATTGCGCTCGCGATCTATGTAACAGCCAAAAAAGAAAAGAAGAAAATCGTTGCCGGTCTGCTGATTCCGATCACGCTGACAGCGGTGATTGCGGGGATCACGGAGCCGATCGAATTTACGTTTTTGTTCATTTCGCCGCTGCTGTTTTTCGTACACAGTCTCTTGGCCGCGACGATGGCAACCTTGATGTATGCTGCAGGGGTTGTCGGAAATATGGGCGGCGGTTTAATCGAGATTTTAACGCTCAACTGGATCCCTCTGTTTCATCAGCATGGCAGCACTTATATTTTTCAAATTTTGATCGGCTTGTCTTTCACCGCCATTTACTTCTTCGTATTCAGGTTCTTGATTGTAAAATTGGATATCGCCACACCGGGGCGTGAAAAAGACCAGCAGCAGGAGACCAAATTTTATTCGAAAAAAGAATACAAGGCGAAAAAAGAGTCCGAAAAAGAGGTTTCTGCTGCGCAGGAAATGGATGAAACCGATCAGGCGGTTCTTTGCATCAAAGCGCTCGGCGGAAAAGAAAACATAGCTGAAGTGACGAATTGTGCGACAAGACTGAGAGTCAGCGTGTATGATGAATCGAAAGTGGAGCCGGACAGTACGTTTAAGTCCTTTGGCGTTCACGGTGTCGTCAGAAACGGGAAAGCCTTGCAAATTATCATCGGTCTTTCGGTTCCGCAAGTCCGTGAAAGGGTTGAGAAGCTGCTGGATCAATCATAATTGTGCCGGGGAAAATAGCATCTCCTGAAACGACAAATGCAAGTTGCGGAGACTTGCATGTACGATTGGGGGATGCTCTTTTGATGCAGAGACAAGCTAACGCTTCACAGGTTATCCGCATTAGCTCGCTGCATGCCAATTCCCGTTTATTATCTTTTTTTGCAGTTCAGCACGTAAATTTCATTCTTCAGCTGTTCAGATGTTTTAATGACGACTTTTTCGCTGCCCTGAAAATCCAATATGCCGTCGTATCTTTCGATGACTTCGTCAATATGTTTGAAGTGGCGGACATGGGCGCGAGAATCATAGTTAGGCACAGAAATCACCATATCGCTCCCTTGAGGAAGACTTGATAAAAACGCCTTGTCTTTCTCGATATGCTCTAACACTTCCAGCAAAACAAAAACATTGTATTTTTGCAGCATCCGGACGATCGCCTCGTCATATACATTCCCTTCGATGAAAGTAAACGAGGGATTATACCTTTTGGCTTCTTCAAGCATTCCTTTGGAAAAATCGATGCCTAAATATTTTCTGTATCCTTTGTCATATAAAAGCTTTGCGAATCTCCCTGTGCCGCAGCCAATATCAACAATCGTTTCATCTTTGGATTCCGGCAATAGACGTGCAGCTTCTTCATACACCTTTTTCCAAGGACTTTTTTCAAGCGGAATCAGATGTCGGTCAATAAATTGATCATAAAACTCAGCGGGCATTTCCGTTCCCATGTTTTTCACCTCGAAATCTTTTAAATCATCAGTAATAGAAATATATGTCCGAAAAGAAAATGCGTGCGGGAACAATCCCGCCGGATAAGAAAAATGGATCCATTCATCACCGTTTCCGCTGCTCCAAAAAATCTATTATCGCGTCTGCTATTTCTTGTGCGCGCGCATGATAGGTATGCCGCGAATGAACGAGACGGTAGCCGTTGTCTGTGATACGCTGCCTTTCTTTTTCGTTTTGAAGATAGTATTTTGCTTTATCATAAAAGTCTTCAACTTCACAAGCAATGAAATGGGTGCCGTCTTTAAAACCAAGATCGTAAATATCTTGATTTGGTTCCGCCAGCAACAACGTTCTGCAGGCAGGAGCTTCAAAAAATTTCAACAACGGGTAGCGAAGGGTGCTTCCGCACGTGAAAAATATCTTGGCCCTGTTCAGTTCCTGGGCATACTTTTCATTCAAAAAAGCCTGCTTGATTTCTTCTTCATCAGTTATGACATTGCCGGGATGGGGGTGGTGAACAAACCCTTCTTCATGCTTCATGGTCTGCAGTACAGCTTCCCTAAAAAGGTATTTTCCTTTTGGGGGGTATCTTTTGTTTCCTTCATGCACGAGTCCCATGAGCAAATAGTCTATCGTTTTTTTCAACTTCCAGTCCTTGAATATTTCTGGATCAACTGCCCATGGAACCCATCTGAATTTTTCTTCATACTGGGGATATTCATTTAAAAAATGCTCTTTTGTCACTGAAAAAATTAAATCAATTTGGTTTTCTTCGAAATAGCTGCTTCTGATCTGTTGATTAAAATGAGAATCGATCACAAACGCGCCGGTGGGGATGTTTGTATCCTTGAGCCCCCTTATGTTTGGGGATAATGAGAAGCCGTAGGCAATGTCGTAGTGGAAAATGAAATCAGGGCGAAATTGGATTTTGTCCAAAATATCCGGAAGATAGCCGTCTGTATGCCAGTACATGACTTCGGCAAACTCCTCCAGAGATTTCATCATTTTATACTTTACTTCATGTTTGGGCATGGTCTTCCAAAACGTTTTAATCAGAACTAATATTTTCAAGCATCTCCGCATTTCTTTCTCCTCTCAGGAAGTAATCTTTCCCTATTTAATATATGAGGATTAAAAATTGATGTTCAGGCAAGCATGAAAAAGGCGGGGATCTGAAAAATATGCGGAATAAAACGGCAAAACAAAAAGGCGATGCACCTGAGATGCACGCCTTTTTTAATGATTTTCCCGTTCATTGGCGCCGTCCGGATCGATCCATTCCTGCGACCATTTTTCCATTCCTTTAAGGACCGATTCGAGCGCCTGTCCTTTTTCAGTCAGGGAGTATTCGATCCGTACCGGAGTTTCTGGATACACGTGCCGGTGGATGATGCCTTCGTGTTCGAGTTCTTTTAATCTTTCGGATAACAGCCTTCCGCTGATGGGAAGGGAAGATTCTATATGGCAAAACCGCTGCGGGCCGTTAAGAAGCTGGTGAATGATGAATCCATTCCAGCGCTGACTTATCATTTTCATTCCTTTTTCGAATTTCGGACATAAAGATGATAGGCTCATATTTCTCACCTCTCTAGGTCTATTATAACGGTATATCAATGAATGAGCAAAGCTCATAAAATGTCTTGACGTAAGTTTCTTATTTATATATACTAACTTACACAAAGTAAGTAACGAACGAAAAAAGGAGGACACTGCAGACTTCTTATGCGGATGATATGTTGATAGATGGATAAAGTTGGTGTACGTCATTGGTCTTTTAAATAAAAAATAAACTAGAGGAGAAAATAATGAACAACAAATACGAATTAGGTGCATTTATTTTACGTTTGGTTACCGGTCTTACATTTTTGCTTCACGGTCTTTCAAAATTTCAAGGCGGGATTGAAAATACTGTAGGATTTTTCAGCAGTGTCGGAATTCCGGGCTTTCTCGCCTATATCGTAGCGATTATCGAATTGGCCGGAGGGGCTTTAATGATTCTCGGGCTCGGTACGCGTGTGATTGGCCTTTTATTTGCGATTGTCATGCTGGGGGCCATTTTCACTGTTAAGCTATCCGCCGGATTCATGGGAACGGATGGAGGCGCAGGCTATGAATTTGATGTAGCGCTTCTTGCAATGTCTATATACTTGGGCTTGAGCGGAAGCCGCATGCTGTCTCTTGATGGTTTATTCCGTTCCAAAGGGCAGGAGAAACCAAGGAAAGAAGGAAAAACAGATGACGCAGCAAATCCACCCGGGCACTGAGCTCGGATATGTGAAGCTGAAGGTGAGCCGTCTTGAAAGATCGGTTTCTTTTTACAGGGATGTGATCGGTTTTCAAGTATTAAAACGTGACGGAAAAACGGCGGAGTTCACAGTTGACGGGAAAAATCCGCTTCTGATTATTGAGGAAATTCCAAATGCTGTTGTGCTGCCTGAAAGATCGGCAGCAGGCCTTTATCATTTTGCCATTTTGCTTCCAAATCGCAAGCAGCTCGGCATGGCTGTGAAGCATTTGCTCCGCTCCGGCATTGAACTCGGCCAGGGAGATCACCTTGTCAGCGAGGCGCTTTACTTGTCAGATCCTGATCAAAACGGAATTGAAATCTACCGGGACCGCCCGTGCGAGGGCTGGAAGCGTGATGAACAGGGGAACTACGTGATGGGTACGGAGCTGGTTGATGTCCAAGGTCTTCTTGAAGAAGCCGATGGTCACGAATGGCAAGGTCTTCCCCCTGAAACAAAAATCGGACACGTCCATTTTCACGTCAAGGATTTAAAGCTGGCGAAAGAATTTTACCACTCTGTGCTGGGATTTGATATTACAGGAGATTATCAACACATGTCAGCGCTTTTCGTCTCTGCCGGAGGCTACCATCACCATATCGGCTTAAACATCTGGGCCGGACAACATGCGCCATTTGCTCCACTTAATGCGGCAGGCATGGCATATTACACGGTTCTTCTCCCGAGTCAGGCGGAATTGGACTGCATCGTGAAAAAACTGAAAAGCTCAGGTTATGCCGTTGAGCATCAAGAAAACGCATGGTTTGTTAAAGACCCGGCTTCAGGCATTGATATCAGGTTGACTGCTTGAAAAGGCGAAACTTTAGTTTCGCCTTTTTTTTATGCCATTCAATCAAAGGACAACAATAGCAAAGAATGAGAATAAACAGACATTAATAACAAAGATTCAGGGGCGGCAGCTGTGCTAACATGAATTTGAAAAATTGGAAATGAAACAGGGGTGAAGGTTGATGGCAAAAAGCCTGACTGGCAAGGCGAAACATCCGCCTGTCTGGAATCCGAATGTTGACGGCGGGCGGTTTTGCAATCCCGTTCTTTTCATGGACTACTCAGATCCCGATGTCGTTCGGAAAGGCAGCGACTTTTTTATGGCGGCCTCGAGTTTTTCCTGTTTTCCCGGAATTCCCGTTTTGCACTCGACAGATTTGGTGAATTGGTCTTTGATCAGCCATGTGTTTGACGAGCTCCCCTTCGGCGAATACGAGGCCCCTGCTCACGGCAAAGGAGCATGGGCGCCGAGCATTCGGTACCATAACGGGGAATTCCTGGTGTATTTCGCTACGCCTGATGAGGGAATCTTTATGAGCAAAACATCAGATCCGTTTAAAGGATGGGAGCCTCTCATACACGTCAAAAAGACAAAGGGCTGGATTGATCCTTGTCCATTTTGGGATGACGACGGAAATGCCTATTTGATCCACGCCTATGCCAACAGCAGAATCGGAATCAAGAGCAAGCTGAATCTCTGCCGAATGAAAAAAGACGGAACGGCATTGGAAGACGATGGCGAGATCGTCTTTGACGGTACGCTGAACCACCCTACCATTGAAGGGCCGAAACTGTATAAAAAAGACGGCTATTATTATATCTTTGCCCCGGCTGGAGGGGTGAAGACAGGCTGGCAGACGGTTTTGCGGAGCAAGCAGATTTACGGTCCCTATGAAGATAAGGTTGTCCTCCACCAAGGAAATACAGCGATTAACGGTCCGCACCAGGGAGGCTGGATTGAGCTTGATTCCGAAGAATCATGGTTTATCCACTTTCAAGATCGCGGAGCATTCGGCAGAGTAGTGCACCTTCAACCTGTCCGCTGGATCGACGGCTGGCCGTTGATGGGCGAAGACATAGACGGCGACGGGATCGGCGAACCTGTTTTGCAATGGGAAAAGCCGAAGACAAACGCCAAAGAAGTGAAACAGCCCTTTGACCATGCCAATGATGATTTTTCTTCAGATCGCCTTGCGCTTCATTGGCAATGGGAAGCGAATCCGAAGCAAGACTGGTACTCTCTCAGCGCCAGTCCCGGCCGGCTTCGCTTGTACAGCCGCGGCATCCCGCATCCGTTCAAACTGAGCCGTCTGCCGAACCTTCTGATGCAGAAATTTTCGGGCCCAAGCTTTACAGCAACGGTCAAATTGTCGCTAAACGCCTTCTCGGACACTATGCTGGCCGGCTTGGCTGTAATGGGAAGGGAATACGCCTATCTCGGCTTTTCGAAATCGGAAAACGGCTATCGGCTTTCTGTATACAAAGGCCGTATGGAAGGTGAGCAGGAAGATGTCAAAACAGAAGAGCACGGTGTACAGGCGGAAACGGTCTATTTGCGCGTGACTGTTGATGAACAGGCGGTGTGCCGTTTCAGCTACAGCATGGATCAGCGTCATTTCACACAGATTGGGGATTCGTTTCAGGCTGTTCCCGGGCGATGGACGGGTGCCAAGGCAGGTGTATATTGCACGGATACCGGAGGAGCAGACGGACAGGACGGCTGGTGCGATATCAATTGGTTCAGGGTCGAACCGGCAGGAGGGGAATGTCATGAATGGTGAACACACATATACGAACCCGGTGTTGACCGGTTTTCACCCAGATCCTTCAATTATCAAAGTCGAGGAAGATTTTTACATGGTGAACTCAACGTTTCAGTATTTCCCGGCAATCGTTATTTCCCACTCTAAAGATTTAGTCCATTGGAAGATCATCGGCCACGGAATTACGGAGAATGACAGATTGGATCTGTCTGATATCAATGATTCACACGGCATTTGGGCGCCCGATATCTCGTATCATGACGGAACCTTCTACATTTTCGCGACACACAGGCTGAACGGACCGACCGTCATCAACGGACGAGAGCTGATCCGCAGGCAAATCATGATCAAGTCCAGCCGTCCTGAAGGCCCTTATTCAAAGCCCGTTTTCATTGATGAAGGAAGCGGCATCGATCCGTCTCACTTTGTTGATGACGACGGGAAACACTATATGCTGCTCAGTCCTGCTTGCACGCTCTTTCCTTTAAATGACGAGTGTACAGAAGTTTCCGGCGAGCCGGTTCAGATTTGGGAAGGGACCGGCAGAAGGGCGCCTGAAGGGCCGCATGTGCTGAAAAAAGACGGGTATTACTATGCGATATTGGCGGAAGGAGGCACCGGATATTCCCACTCGATCACGATAGCCCGCTCGACGCATTTGTACGGTCCTTATGAGCCCTGCCCGTATAACCCGATATTAACGCAGACAGACCCGGATGCTCCGATTCAAAGAGCGGGGCACGGCAAGCTCGTTGAAACCCAGAATGGAGAATGGTGGGCGGTGTATCTATGCGGGCGGCCCAATGAGGGAAACTATACAACGGTTGGCAGGGAGACCGCTTTGGATCCCGTCGAATGGAAGGATGACGGCTGGTTTGTCATCAACGGCTTGAACGGCCCGAGTCTGATCCAGCGCGCTCCCAACCTTCCTCCGGTCAAATGGGATGAAAAGACTTTCGACGATTTTGACGATGATACGCTCGGTCTTGACTGGCAGTTTGTCAGAAATCCCGACCATTCAGGCTGGTCTTTGACCGAAAGACCGGGATATCTCAGGCTATGGACAGGTGATTGGGATTTACACGACATCCGCGCAAAAAATACGGTCGTCAGAAGGGAAAAGCACCACCAATACAGCGCCGGCGTGAAACTCGACTTTTCACCTGCGGCGTCCGGCGAGCAAGCGGGGATCGTCTGCTACTACAGCACGCATAATTATTTGAAATGCTGTCTGACCTATGAAGAAGGATTAAAGATCAAGGTCATGGAAAATCGCTCCGGCTTCCAAAAAACGCTTGGGGAAAAACATGCCGAAGCCGGCCCGCTGTATTTAAAAGCCGTCATCAATAAGCAAAAGAGGGATTTTTACTACAGTTATGAAGGGAAGCATTGGCATCACGCAGGCGGTACTTATGATGCCCGTTTCTTAAGCGATGAGGGGTCGCGTGACGCAAAAGGACATACGGGAACGATGGTGGGGGTATTCGCCAATAATGGCGGAAGCGGCAGAAAGGCCGTCGCTGATTTTGACTGGTTCCGTTATACCGCATATTAAATGTCTCTGCTTTTTTTCCTGTATTGAAGCGGCGGGATGCCGACGATTTCTTTAAACACTTTATTAAAGTGGCTGATATGCTTAAAACCGGTATCCGCGGCGATGTCCAATATTTTCTCGTCTGTATCACGAAGCCGTTTTTTCGCTTCGCGGATTCTGATATGCCGGATATACTCCTGAAGATGAAAGCCGGTCACTTTTTTAAACACTCTGCTTAAATATGATGGGCTGATATAAAATTGTCCGGCCAGCCCGTTTAATGTCATCGTTTCTTGAAAGCTGCCATTGATATATGAAGCGATTTCCGAGATTTTTTCATCCATCGGGTGAAGCGGCCGTGTTTGATTGCGTCCGCCGCCCGCAAGGCTCCGGTAAATGGTAAAAAGCAGCTGAAACAATAGCGCCCTCACGACATCTTCGTGTCCTTCTTTTTTCAGCTTGCACTCCTTCTTCATCTCCATCAGCAGGTGTTCGACTGCCGCCTGTTCACGGAGGGAAAATGCGATGAAATTTTGATGTTCCGGAAACGGAAGCAGCCGATAATGGCTGCACTCAAGCAATGGTTCAATGAAATTGTGCGAGAAATTAATCAGGATGCGTTCGAACTCTTGAACTTCCGTGCTTGACGTTCGGTGGAGGTCGTGGGGGTTGATGATGATCATCGAGCCTTTTTCCGCGGTATAGACGCTTTGGTTAATAAAATACGTGCGTTCTCCGCTGAGCAGATAATACAGTTCATAGCCTTCATGAACATGCGGCGCGTTCATCTCGGTAAATCCTTTTCTCTGCATATATTGAATCGAAAAAGAATGCTCGGCTATGAAATATTTAGGATGGAGCATGTCGGGCATTCCTCCTTGAAAACGTTTTCTTATCAAGCGGGAGGGATCATATGAAAAAGTTATGTTGCCTGATCTTGATCTTGGTTTTTTCAGCGGGCTGCACGCAGCAAAAGGCGTCAACAGAAGAGGGCGGGGCGCTTGAAATCGATTGGCTCGTACCGCTCCACACGCCGCAGCCTCCGAAGGAGAAGGCGCTTGATATCATTGAAGACAAAACGAATACAAAGCTGAAGCTCATTTGGGTTCCGGATTCAACAAAAGAAGAGCGGATCAATACAACGCTTGCTGGCGGAAGCATGCCTAAAGTGATGACATTGCCTGATCTTGAAGATTCAGCGGTTGTCAGCGCGCTGCGTTCGGGAATGTTCTGGGAAATCGGTCCGTATTTAAAAGACTATCCGAATTTAAGAACGCTTGATAAAACCATTTTAAAAAATATCTCGGTTGATGGCAAAGTTTACGGGATTTATAGAGAAAGGCCGATGGCCAGACAGGGAGTCGTGATTCGGAAAGATTGGCTCGACAATCTCGGCTTGGAAATGCCGGAAACCGTTGATGACCTTTATAAAATAGCAAAAGCGTTCACAGAACAGGACCCCGATCAAAACGGAAAAGACAATACGATCGGTCTTGCCGACCGCAATGATCTCACCTTCGGAGCGTTTAAAACCTTGGCTTCGTACTTTGGCGCACCGAATGAATGGGGGACCGACGAAGACGGAAATCTGTTTCCTTATTTTAAGCATGAGGCCTATAAAGACACAATGGCATATATGAAAAAGTTTTATGAAGAAGGCCTGATGAACCGGGACTTCGCGGTGACAAGCAAAACGCAGCAGCAGGATTTAGTGATTCAGGGAAAAGCGGGAATCTACATCGGCGCAATGAGCGATGCCATGAACTTGCGTGATCAGGGACTCGCTTTGAATCCCGAATTTCAGCTTGAGATCGCAAACCGGATCAAAGGCCCCGACGGCAAGGAGCGCACATGGGCGCTCGGCGGTCATGGCGGGATGTTCGCCATTTCGAAATCAAGCGTCAAGACTGAAGAAGAGGTCAAAAAAATTCTCGCATTTTTTGACAGAATCGCTGAAGAAGACCTCAACAATTTAATGCTGTATGGAATAGAAGGCGTACACTATGAAAAGAAAGGCGACAGCGGCTATTTTCGAAAACAGGAATACTACCATCTGTGGGAAGCGGAAATTCAGCCGTTAAACCAGCTGATCGGCATCAATAAACAAGCTTTAAAAAGCGCTGAAGATCCACTGCGCGCCAAAAATGAAAAGCTTGAGGAGGACAACCGGGCAATCGCAGTCCAGAATCCGGCCGAACCGCTGTATTCCGCCGCACAGATGGACAGGGGAACAGAATTGAAGAAAATCATCGATGACGCCACATTCAAATTTATTCTCGGGGAAATCAATGAAAAAAGCTTTGACAAGGCAGTCGTAAAATGGGAGAAGCATGGCGGCGGAACGATTATGAAAGAGCTGAATGAAGATCTGAAAAAGGCAAACTAAACAGAAAAACCCTTTCCGTTTTTTCAAAAGGAAAGGGTTTTTCATCATATTTGCTCCAAGTTCATTTTCTTTAAATTCTGCAAAATAAACAATATAATTCCATCAAAGGACGAAAAGGAGGAAGCGATATGCAGACTGCCGTTATATATGCACACCCAAATCCAAACAGTTTCAACGGAGCCATTTTAAATCAAGTCATAAAGGCGCTTGAGGACGGTAAGCATTCTTATGACGTCATTGATTTGTATAGAGACCGGTTTGATCCCGTTCTTTTATTTGATGAAAAGAAGAGGCGCTCTGATATGAAGCGCGACCCGGAAACCGCCGAATATCGAAGAATTGTCAAAAACGCCGACCATCTGATTTTCATTTATCCGCTTTGGTGGGGCGGGATGCCGGCGATCATGAAAGGATTTATTGACCGCGTTTTTGTAGCCGGAGAAGCTTATACATATCAAGGAAAGCTGCCAAAAGGCCTGCTGAAGGCGCCTACGGCTTCGGTTTACTACACGGCTGACGCCCCATCATGGTATTTGCGGTTTTGGCGGCGGGATGCCGACTGGGTGACGGTTAAAGATGTGATGTTGAAGTTTTGCGGCGTACGGCGGGTAAGGCGACTGCTGTTTGCCGGTGTGAAAGACAGCTCCGACGGAAAACGAACGCAATGGCTTGACCGTGTCTACCGGTCTATAGCTCCTGCAGATCGGGGGATCAGCGAATGAAAAAGGATCTGAAATGGCTGGATTGGGCAAAGGAAATTCAAGCCATCGCCCAGGCGGGGCTTGCCTATACAAAAGATGACTTTGATCGTGAACGTTTTGAGCGGCTTCGCGAGTTGAGCTGTGAAATTATCGCCGATTATGCGGAAACCGATTTCTCAAAAGTGAAAGAGCTTTTTGCCGGAGAATCAGGCTATCAAACACCTAAAGTCGATGTGAGAGCCGTGATTTTTAAAGATCATAAGCTCCTCCTTGTCCAGGAAAAAGCAGACGGTAAATGGGCGCTGCCAGGCGGATGGGCAGACATCGGCTTTACGCCGAAAGAAATTGCGGTTAAAGAAACGCTTGAAGAGACAGGTTTGAAAGTCAAGGCGCACAAACTTTTGGCGGTCATGGATAAAAAGCGCCACAACCACCCTCCTTCCGCCTTCCACATCTATAAGCTGTTTATTGCCTGTCAAATTGTCGGAGGCAAGGCGGAAGCGGGGATGGAAACGCAAAACCTTGGTTTTTTCCCATTGGAGAATCTGCCTGAATTATCGGAAGCAAGGAATACGTATGAACAGATCGAATACCTTTTTGGAAAGCATGATGCAGTGTATTGCGACTAGGGGAGGAACAGACAATGGATCAGTTGAAATATCCGATCGGCACTTTTTCAAAACCGCTTGAAGCGGAAGAAAGGGAACGGAAAAAATGGATCGGGGATCTGAAGCAAGCGCCGCATCTCCTGAGTAGCGCGGTGGCGGGACTAAATGAAGAACAGCTTGATACGCCGTACCGGACCGGAGGCTGGACTGTCCGGCAAGTCGTTCACCATCTTGCCGACAGCCATATGAACGGCTATATTCGAAGCAAATTGGCACTGACTGAGGAGGCGCCTTTGATCCGCACGTTTGACGAACAGAATTGGGCCGGACTTACCGATGCCAGAACGCTCGATCCGGCTTTGTCGCTGGCGCTTTTGAACACGCTGCATCTGCGCTGGACCGCTTTTTTTGAATCTTTAACAGAAGCGGATTTTGAAAAAGCGTACATTTATCCTGACACAGGAGAGGAAATGAAGCTGTATCAAGCGCTCGCTCTCTATGTGTGGCACTCACACCACCATATTGCCCATATTACAGAGCTTCGAAAAAGAATGGGTTGGAACTGAAAAAACGCGCCGCTGCGCGTTTTTTGTTTACCGTTTGTTTTCAGGGGGGATGGTTAACACTAACATAACAGCAGAATCGTTGGTTTTTGCTTTTTCTAGCCGGTAAATTAAGGTAAGATATATGAGTTATCACTCAAACGTGATGGATTTATCCTGTGATTAGAGAGAAGTGGTTTTTCATGAAAAAAAATGCGCTGGCGATTTTAAGGATTGTAATTCCGGCGGCTGTTCTTTTGTTTGTCTTTTTTCAAGCGAAAAAAGAACTGGCCGGGCTGTCTTTTAAAGCAACATTTTTGATTATCGATCAAATTAATCGGGTTGACCTGTTTATCCTTGTTTTTCTCGGACTTGCCGCCATTTTGGCGATGACATTATACGATTTTGTTCTGGTTCGCTCCCTCGGAATGAAGGTTTCGAAATGGAAGACGATCAAGGTGTCCTGGATCGCCAACTCGCTTAACAATGTTCTCGGGTTCGGCGGATTGTCCGGTGCAGGATTGAGAACGATCCTTTACAAAGAGCATGTTGATGATGTGAAGAAGCTGATCAGGGGGATCGCATGGCTTGCGTCTTCGATTCTTCTCGGGCTGTCTGTCCTCTGCCTTCTCGTCCTTGCCGGGATTCTGCCTGCCGGAGATCTGTTTACAGAAAAAGCGTGGGTGCTGCTGGCTGTTACCGGTACGGCGATAATCGCTCCCGGTACGGCCATCATTTTAATGATCAAAAAGAGGAGAAGCGCAGGAGCCGAAAAAGGCATGCGGCTTTCGGTCTTCTTTTCTTATTTGGGTGCATCTGTGATCGAGTGGTTTGCCGCTGCAGCGGTTATGTATTATTCCCTTGTAACGATGGGGGTCGATTTAGATGCGAAAACCGTTCTCGGCGTTTTTACAATTGCATCTGTAGCCGGAATGATCAGTCTCGTTCCCGGCGGATTCGGTTCGTTCGACCTGCTTTTTTTGGTGGGGATGAGCAAGCTTGGGGTTGATCAGGAAATCACTCTGACGGCGATTGTGCTTTACAGGCTTGCCTATTCGTTTATCCCTTTTGTATTCGGCCTTATTTTTGCAGCAGCCGATTTGACTGGGAATACAATGAAGAAGCTCGAAGAAAAGCCGATTATTGCCCCGGCAATAGAAACGACCAATATTCTGTTGATTTTACACAGAGCGCTGTTATTCAGACTGCTGAACGGTTCGCTTTCAGTTATCGCGTTTTGCAGCGGAGCGATTGTGATCGCATCCGTGGCGCTGCCGATTGACAGGATTACATTGATACCGAATATTCCGAAGTACATGCTGGTGTTTTTTAACGGCTTGTCCCTCAGTTTCGGCTTGATTTTGCTGATCCTGCCGCTGGAGCTTTATCGGAGGACAAAGAGATCTTATTATATGACGCTGACCGCTTTGGTTCTTGCCTTTCTGTTCACGCTTTTTAAAGGTTTTAATATTAGCGCGGTCTTCATGATTCCTGTGGTATTTGTCCTGTTTGTTCTGCTGAGGGGGCAGTTTACAAGGGAGCGGGCTGTCTACACATTCGGGCAAATCGCATGGGGAGCTTTTATCTTTCTCTTTACTTTGCTGAATTACAATATTATTGCTTCAAACATTTGGGAGGCGCTCGGCCATATTCTCGTAAAAGATTATTTCATTCACAGTGAACGTCATGTCGACTTCGCGACGTTTTTTGCATTATTTTTCGTTCCGCTGTATTTCGTTGTTTTCATCTGGACGTTTAACAGGAAAACGAAAGAGGTCGGTGAAGCTCCTGATCCGGAGAAACTGGAGGCATTCTTAAAAGAAAAAGGCGGAAACGCTTTGAGTCATTTGGGCTTTTTAGGTGACAAGCGGTTTTTTTATTCAAGCGACGGGAATGCGCTGATTCAATTCGCCAAAGTCGGCCAGCGTCTCGTTGTGCTCGGCGACCCGTCCGGCCTGGAAGGCTCGTTTCCGCTCGTGATCAAAGAATTTCTTCATACGGCTGACCAAAAAGGGTATCTTGTCATTTTCTATCAGATCGAACGAGAAGACATGGGGCTCTATCATGATTTCGGATACCGTTTTTTCAAGCTTGGAGAAGAGGCGATTGTCGACCTTGACACCTTTACAATCACCGGAAAAAAGCGGGCCGGGTTAAGGGCGATTCACAACCGCTTTGAACGGGAAGGGTATACATTTCATGTCGAACAGCCGCCGTTTTCGGCAGAATTCCTCAACGAGTTGAGGCAGGTATCTGATGAATGGCTCGGCCGAAAAAAAGAAAAAGGCTTTTCGCTCGGGTTTTTTCATGAAGATTATTTGCAGAAAGCGCCGATTGCCGTTTTAAAAAGCGAAGAAGGTGAGATCGTCGCGTTTATGAATATCATGCCGATGTACCGCGAAGGGGAAATATCCATCGATCTGATGCGCTATTCGAAGAAAGCGCCGAAAGGAATCATGGATGCGCTGTTCATCTATTTATTTCAATGGGGAAAAGAACAGGGCTACACGGCCTTCAATATGGGAATGGCCCCTTTATCGAATGTAGGGACATCGTTTCAGTCATTCTGGACGGAGCGATTAGCCGCTGTGATTTTCAACAATGTCAGCTACATGTACAGTTTTAGCGGACTGCGGTCTTTTAAAGAAAAATATAAACCGGTTTGGCGGGGAAAATATTTAGCCTACCGGAAAAACCGATCTCTCCCGGTGACGATGATCCTTGTGACGAGGCTGATCGGAAGGAGAACGAAGTGAGGCCGTTTTTTAAAACGGTCTTTTTTAGATTGCCATTGTAAGAAGCAATGAAAGGCGGTATACTGCAAATGATTGGAAGGAAAGGATCGAACTCGACAAATGGGGGATCAAAATGAAGCAAATTGAAGTATTAAGATATGACGCATTTTCAAAGACGGCGGGTCTGGGAAACCCGGCGGGCATCGTGCTTGAAGCAGACGGATTGACCGATCGTGAAATGCAGAAGATCGCTGAACAGGCAGGCTATAACGAAACGTCTTTCCTGCTGCCGAGCGAGTCGGCCGACATAAGGATCCGCTACTTTACGCAGGGCCATGAAATGAATCTATGCGGACATGCGACTGTTGCTTCACTTTATGCGCTTCTGGAAAAAGGCGCGATCGAAGCCGGGGCGGAGTTGAAGGTCGAAACAAAAGCGGGTGTTCTTTCCGTGTATACCGCCTCTGACGGCAATCAGCGGTTTTTGGTGACGTTGGAGCAGGCGCCACCGAGTTTTCAGTCATTCACAGGAAGCAGAAGCCAACTGGCGGAAACGCTGGGAATCAGCGAAGCGGACTTTCATGAAGCATTGCCTGTTGTTTACGGCAGCACAGGGATATGGACATTGCTTGTGCCGGTGAGAGATTTGGCCGCAATCCGCAGGATGAAGCCCGTTCAAGCTGAATTCCCCAACATTTTAACCGAAATGCCGCGGGCGTCAGTCCACCCGTTTTGCCTGGAGACGATTCATCGGGATTGCCAGCTTCACGGCAGGCATTTTTCATCGCCTTATTCCGGAACGAGTGAAGATCCTGTCACAGGAACAGCATCAGGAGTGATGGGCGCTTATATGAAAACGTACGGAAAGGAATTCTGTGAAGAGGGCCGGACTGATTTTCTAATCGAACAGGGCCAGGAAATGGGAAAAGACGGAAAAGTGAAAATCGAAGTTGCGGAACAAAACGGCATCATGAAAGTGCGGATGACAGGAACCGCTGTATTTGCTGAAAAGCAGAGCTTCGAGGTGTAAAACAGATACCGCCTTTTTTTAACGAGTGATGATCATTGCAAACGCCAGCGGTAAACATTATAATCAACAATGATAATCATTTTCATTTGAGGGGGCGGCCACATGAACGACACGCTGGAAATTCAAAGTATTCGCGATTGTGTCAGAAATAGAAGAACGATTCGAAAGTTTAAACAGGATCCGGTGGCGAAAGAAGTGGTGCTGGAACTCTTGGAAGATGCGGTTTATGCGCCGAACCACAAGCTGACAGAACCGTGGCGGTTCATTTATATCGGGACGGAAAGCGGGAAAAAAAAGCATGCCGACAATTTAAAAGCGGCGTTTAAAGAGCTCAAGCCGAATATGCAGGAAGAACAAATCAATAAGTTCAGAGAGCATATTCTCAGCGTTCCGGCTTTTCTCTTCGTTATTATGAAAGAAGACGAAAACGAACGGGTCAGAAGAGATGATTTTGCAGCCGTCAGCTGTTTGATCCAGAATCTTCAGCTTCTCGCTTGGGAAAAAGGCATCGGCATGGTATGGAAGAGCGGGGAAGTTCTTTCTCATGAAACATTGCACAGGTTAATGGGGCTGAAGCGCGATGAGCGGGTAGCAGCTCTCTTGCAGATCGGATATCCTGCGGAAATTCCTGAAGCGAAGCACAGGACCCCGGCAGCACAGCTACTGACCGAATTAACTTAAAGAATGAGGCCCGGGAATCCCGGGCCTCGATTATTATTTTGACTGCCGCTTTTCCGCGCGCTTATCAGCCGCCTGCATGCGGGCTTGTGCTTCGCGGTCATCCTGATCGGCGAGTTCAGCAGAATATTCCTCGTATACTCCGTCAGCTTCTCTCTTATACTGATCAGGAACTTGAGGGAGCTTTTGCTTGTTTTTGTCACGGTTTTTGTGGATTGCATTTCTGCCCATATGATCACTCCTCATCAATAATCGGCCGGTCAAGCTTTATTGTTCGCTGATCAGGCTCCCGCTATGCATTACGATTTTTCCCTTGCGGCGCGCTCAGCCCTTTTAAATTCGCGCGAATATCTGACTTCCTGCGTCTTGTTCAGAGAGGATTTAAAATGCTCTCGTTTTTTCTTGTCAGCCATCTTTTCAAGCCTCCTCAAAACCTCAGTTATTCACAGGCTGTCCGTTTCAACGGCATTTATACAAGTTTTAAGCTTCTTTTAACCGGCGGTTTTCCTCTTCGAATGTTCTCATGCTGTACAGCGTGTACATATCTTTCGGAATTTCATACAGGTGAAATGTATCGCTGCCGGCCCAGTCAAGATCAGTCTTGACGGCATAGGGGAGCTTTTCCGCCGCTTTGAGGGAGCGCATATTTGTTTTTCTGATTTTCATAAAAACGGCTTCGATTTGCTTTTCATAAAAAAGCTCGCAAAAAAAAGCGTCTTTCGCCCGTTGATTCAAGCCTTTTCCATGATAAGGTTTGCCGAGCCATGTGCCAAGGAAGCCTTTTTGATCTTCGATTTCATACAAGCTGATGCAGCCGACCGGGTTTTCCCATTCATCAAGTATCGTTCGCGATATCAGCTTTCCCTGTTCTTCTTCTTCGATCATGTTTTTGACATGAAACATATACTCTTCAATCGTCTCCGCTTTATTTCTGACAAAAGGGAAGACATCCGGATGAATCATCAGTTCAAAAAGTGCATAGCAGTCGGTCAGTTCCCGTTTCTTCAGCATGGCAGCCCCTCCTTAGTTTGAGGGCGGCTTTTACAGCAGAACGGGACGCATAAATCCACCCTCGGAATTTTTTAATTTGCGGAAACAGTTGTCCGCGTATCTTGCACATCCATTAAAAAATTCGGGGTGGGAATCGAACCCACTAAAACCAGAGACCTGGTGGCGCACCATTTGCCTTCCCTGTATTGTATGCTGCTAAAAAGATACTTACATTTTACGCAGCTGGGAAAGGAAAAGCTACAAGGCTTTTGTTGGGAAAACAGCTTTTATGTCAAAAGGTGTTGCAGGGCATCTTCCAGTTCGGGATATATGAAATGATAGCCGTTCTGAAGCGCTTTTTTCGGGAGAACGCGCTGCCCTTTCAGCACGAGCATGCTCATTTCTCCGAGGATGCCTTTTATTACAAATTCGGGAACCGGAAGCCAGTGGGGGCGCTTTTCTACTTTCGCGACGGTTTGTCCGAAGGTTTCCATCTGAACGGGATTCGGTGCCGTGACATTGACAGGGCTGGACAGCTGAGGCTGCTCAATCGCTGATAATATCATGCCGACGACGTCTTCGATATGAATCCACGGCACTCATTGCTGCCCTGAGCCGACGCGTCCGCCTGCAAACAATTGATAGGGGAACACCATTTTTGGGAGCGCCCCTCCGTCTTTTCCAAGCACCATGCCAAAACGCATCCAGACGGTGCGGATGCCAAGCGTTTCAATTGGTTCGGCTGCTTTTTCCCACGAAGCTGTCGTTCTGCTTAAAAAATCCTCAGCTGAGACGGGAGATTCCTCTGTGAATGTCTGTTCAAGACTCGTTCCGTAAATGCCGACTGCGCTCGCCTGAATGAAGGTGTTCGGCTTCTTCCGAAGACTTTGTATGATGCGGGCCGACTCCTGCACGGAGCGGAGGCGGCTTGCCGCGATTTCCGCCTTCGTTTTTTCATTCCAACGGCCGAAAAGTGATTTTCCGGCTAAATTGATCCAAACATCGATATCGGTCAGCTCTGTTTCAGGGCGGGTGCCGTTTTTTTGCCAGAGAACGTAAGAAGTGTTTTTTTGTTCGGTTTCAGCCGGTTTTCTTGTTAAAATATAGACGTGATGTCCCCGGGCGGTTAAGGCGTTTGTCAAATGCCTGCCGATAAAACCCGTCCCGCCGGAAATCGCAATCTTCATCATGATTCCTCCCTTTCATGATCATTAACCTTATTGTAAAAGAAGAAAACAAAAGAAGGGAGTTATTTATGCCATATATTACAAAGATTTCTGCCCAGAAAAACAATGAAGAGCGGGTCAATATTTTTCTGGATGAAAAGTATGCGTTCAGCGTCGACCTGGACGTGCTCGTCAAGTTTGACCTGCGAAAAGGCAAAGAGCTTGATGAGCTTGATATCATTGAGATTCAGTACGGAGACGACGTTAAAAAAGGGTTCAAAAAAGCGCTCGATTATTTGTCATACCGGATGCGCTCGACAAAGGAAGTCAAAGACCATCTCAAGAAAAAAGACGTCGCAGACTCCGCGATCACAGAAATCCTGCATATGCTTAAAGGTTATAAATATTTGGACGACCGCGAATTTGCGGCTGCATATGTCAGCACCCACAGAAAAACGAGCGGCAAAGGCCCCGATGTCCTATTCAGAGAGCTTAAATTGAAAGGGATCGATGATGAACTGATTCAGGAAGCGCTCAGTTCGTTTTCGTTTTCCGATCAGGTCGAGGCCGCGGTCAAGCATGCGGAAAAAGTGCTGAAAAAAGAAAAAAAGCTGTCCTCCAAAGAGACGAAACAGGCCATCGAACAGCACCTTGTCAGAAAGGGGTTCTCCTTCGATGTCATCTCGGCCGCGCTTCAGGAAACGGATTACGAAAACGACGACAGCGCTGAAAGGGAAGCGCTTGAGAAGCAAGGGGAAAAAGCGATGAAGAGGTGCGGTTATGACGGATCATACGAAACGAAAATGAAGGTCAAACAGCATCTGTTCAGAAAAGGCTTTTCAATCGACATGATTGATCAATTTTTAGATGAAAAGGGATGAGAATATGGAGAAAAGATACAGTGAAATGACTGCACACGAACTGCACCAGGAAATCGCGGGTCTGACCGAAAAGGCAAGAAAAGCGGAACAAATGGGGATTGTGAATGAACTGGCCGTCCACGAACGAAAAATCGCGATGGCGAAAGCTTACCTTCTTGATCCGGCCGATTTTAAAGCCGGCAACGTATACGAAATCGAAGATGGGGGCGACGATTTCCATATCCGCTATATAAACGGCGTGTTCGCCTGGGGATACCGTCTTTCGTCACCTGATCATGAAGAGGCTCTGCCGATTTCTTTATTAAAAGAAAAGGGCTAAGCCAAAAGCTTAAACCCTTTTCGCAAATGTTATCTTGTCCGGATGCGCGTGTTGCGCTGGAGAATGATGAGGTCCTGGGTCTGCTGCGTTTCTCCGTTTACCTGCGCGCGCGCATGCTTTGTGTTTGCCCATGGCTGCGGATAGTTTTGCGTTTTCATCTGGTTAAAATCGTTTGTATACGGTTTGCGATTTGCACACAAAAGAAATCACTCCATCCCAGAAAAGTTTAGCGTTTGCCGGAAGCCCTCATTCTTTCTTGCGGATGAGTATTTGTGCTTCCGTCAGGGCGCTTTGAAGCAAAATCATCTTTGGCCCGGGGCTCGCCTTCAAATTTATTGTTGTTCATGTTCGGAAAGCCTCTTGATTTATTTCGCATCTCTTTTAGGCTCCTCCAATCAAGTCCATAATGTTTGCGTCTTCGGTTCGGAAGACGTAAGGTTAGTATATGAAAAGGACGACGTTTTCAAAAAGAAAGTTTTTTCCTTAGGGAAAGGGGGAAAAGCCAAGTGGAAGAGTACTTTGAAAAGCTGACAAATGCGCTTCTTGAAAAAAATCATATGCTGAGTTACGCACAAGCCAGAACATGGGTTGAACTGCTGTGGGGGGATTTCGAGGCGACATTTGCAAAGGCCGGCCACCCGTACAGAGGAAAAGAGCTGACAGAGCGTGTCGTCAAAGAGTGGATTGAGCACTATGGCAGCAAGTTGCATTTATTTCAAAATGATAAGCCTTCTTACAAGGATCTGTTCTCCGGAGGCCGCGGGCTGCTTCATTAAGCATTTCTTTCGAAAAGAATGATTGGCGTGAAAGCGATTGTCATTGGTTCCGGATTGCCGGTGCCAGCGCCGCATATCAAAAGGAGCCCGGATGGCGCATGAAGGGCGTGAAGGCAAGGCGAGGCCGGAGCGGGAGCCGTCTGTCCGTTGAAGCGAAGACTGGTGTAAGCTTGCCTGATCAATGACCATTACATTGTGTCATTCGCCGATTCCCGGGTTGTCGGGAGGAGCCGCAAGAGGAGCGGGGTCACGGTTTCGACTGCAGCATAACGGCGTGAAGTCATGAAAAAAGCTCTGTCTGCAGCGTTCGGTCTTCCATCATGGAACAGTCGGAGAAATCAAATCCGGTTTTCACCCGATGACAAAGGGCATATTAAGGGGAAGGATTTGATGCGGCGGCGGGCTTTGACCTCCGGTTTGACAAGCGGTCCTTACGAGGTTTTCCCTGCGGCTTCTTTGGCTTTTGGTGAAGAGCAGGGGTTTAATTTGGAAAAATATGATTCAATGCGAAAAATGTCGTAAAATGGGAAAACCATTAGGCTATCGTGTTTGATTCTAAAGCGATATCATTTTTTTACCACTTGTTCATAGATGTCTGATATAATGACAAAATAATCTTGTAGAAAATAGTACAGCGTGCCCACAGTTTTCCTTTTGTTGTGTGGGAAGCGGCTAGATGCAAGTATCCTGCCAAACGGATGCCGGATGCAATTTTATTATGTCCAAAAGAGGTGCCTTTAAGTGAAGAGAGGATTCGTTTCAATCATTATTCCTTCATACAATGAAGCAAGCAATATTAAATTGATTTATGAATCGTTGAGGAACGAATTTCAATCCATTGATTATGATTATGAAATTTATTACATAAATGATGGAAGCACTGATCAAACATTGGAGGAAATTAAAAAGCTAGCCGAAAAAAGCGAGCGTGTGAAATATATTTCGTTTTCACGGAATTTCGGCAAGGAGGCAGCCATCCTTGCCGGTTTTCAGCATGCCCGCGGCGATGCCGTTGTGGTGATGGATGCGGATTTGCAGCACCCGACATACCTCCTGCACGATTTTATTAAAGGGTATGAGGAAGGCTATGATCAAGTGGTCGCCCAGCGCAACAGAAAGGGAGACAACCCTGTGCGCTCCTACTTGTCGTCCCTTTATTACCGCTTTATCAATAATGCCGTGGAAGTCGATTTAAGGGACGGCGTCGGCGATTTTCGTCTTTTAAGCAGAAAAGCCGTCAATGCGATGCTGAAGCTGAGCGAAGGCAACAGGTTCTCAAAAGGGCTGTTTTGCTGGATCGGTTTTGACCAAAAGATTGTTTATTACGAGAACGTCGAAAGGAAAAACGGAAAGTCCAAGTGGTCGTTCCGCCACTTGTTGAACTATGGAATCGACGGGGTTGTGTCGTTCAACAACAGACCGCTGAGAATTTGTTTTTACGCCGGTATTTTTATCCTTTTTCTATCGCTTATTTATATCGCTGCGACATTCATCAGAATCTTAAAATACGGTGTGATCGTTCCCGGCTATTTTACGATTATTTCCGCCGTCCTGTTTCTCGGCGGCATCCAGCTTCTCAGCCTCGGAATCATCGGCGAATACATCGGGCGCATTTATTATGAGACGAAAAAGCGGCCTCATTACTTAATACAGGAGGCAAACATCGCTCATGGAGAAACTCATGAAAATCGTGAATCCTGAATTTATTCGCTTCGCCGTCGTCGGTGCAGTGAATACTTTGAATTACTATGCGGTGTATTTGCTGCTGCATGTTTTGCTTCAGTTGAATTATATGGTTTCTCATATTGCCGCTTTTTTCGTCAGTCTTGTGATTTCTTTTTTCTTGAACTGCTATTTTACATTTAAAATCAAGCCGACGCTGGCAAAGTTTTTGCAATTTCCGCTGACACAGCTGTTTAATTTGACGGTATCTTCTTTGTTCGTCTACACGTTTGTGAATTTTTTCAAGATGAACAGTGAGGCAGCTCCGCTTGCCTCCATGTTTTTAACCGTTCCTCTGACATTTTTAGTGACAGGGAAGATTTTGAAAAAAGACAGGGGAAGAGTATGAAGAAAACAGTTTTTTTATTTGTGATCGCAAGCGTTGCAGTTTCCTTGGCCGCCCATTCCTTTTTTCTGTATGAATGGGCGCATGACCGCTACATGACTGGGAACGGCGACGGACTTGCACAAATGATTATTTTTAAGTCGTTTCTTTTTGAACAATACAAACAAGGGAACTTCTTTTATTCGTATTCTTTCGGTCTCGGAGGCGGGATCTACAGCCAGCTTGGCTATTATTTCACGACGTCTTTTGTCTTCATCGCTTCATCCGCAGCCATTTTTCTGATGCAGCTTTTGCATTTGGCCGGGGATGCGGACCCTTTGTTCTGGGCGCAGGCCTCTGTATTCATCAGTGTCATTAAGCTAAGCCTGATCATTTTAGCGGCAGCGTATGCGTTAAACGGCATGGTGAAAAACAAGCTTGCCGCCTTTACAGGTGCGGTCTTGTACGGTACGTCGGTCATCTATTTCAGGCACACGGTGTTCTGGGAATTTTTCAGTGACGCCATGCTGTGGCTGCCGCTGCTTGTCGCCGGAGCCGAGAAAGTTATCAGGGAAAAGCGGACAGGACTGTTTATTACGGCTTGTTCTTTAACGCTGATCAATAACTTTTATTTTGCCTATATCAACTTGATTTTCATTGCGATCTATATTATCTTCCGCTGGCTGATCCGGCTAGACCCGGAAAAGGAAGCGCCGAGGTGGAAGCAATTCGGGATGTTCGCCGCTTCATGCCTGATTTCTTTCGGAATCAGCGCGGTTTCCTTTGTGCCTGCAGTTTACGGATTTTTAAACAATTTACGGCCGCCGTATGAACAGGCTGTCGCTGTATACGATCTGACGGACAACATTCTGTTTTCCAGCCGCATTGTCTTGCTGCCGGCTGTCTTTATGCTGTTCTTGTTCGCGTTTTCGTTCTATAAAAATAAAACGTTCAGGCTGTTTGCCTCAATCAGTGTGCTGCTTGTGCTTTTGCACTACAGCCCGCTTGCGGCAAGCGCGTTCAACGGCTTCTCCGCTCCGCAGAACCGCTTTGAATACCTGCTCGCTTTTACGATCGGGGGAGCGGCGGCCGCAGGAATGACCGAACTGAAAAACATCAGGCGGAAAGAGATGATATGGTCCATCCTGCTCGCCCTTCTGGTTTATATCGCGGTCATTTGGCGAAAAGACGTGGATTTATCACTGATGCAAAATTGGAGCATGCTTGTGCTTCTGTTCCTGACAATCGCCATCTTTACGGCGGCGGGGTTTCAATATAAGAAATCGCAGCTTTTTTTGCAAGCCTGCATTTTATTATCGTCCGTTCTCGTGGCGAACACGTATCAGAAATATGTTCTGTCTGAGTCAAGCGGCATTAAAGACGTCACAAAAAGCTATTTGACCAGCAATGAGTACAATGGCGAAGAACAGCGCCGCCTCTTAAACAACATTCGAAAAGACGATGACGGTGACCCGTATACAAGAATCGACTGGATGAACGGCGTGCGCAACAATACTCCGCTGATGCAGGATTTTAACGGCTTCAGCGCCTACTCAAGCATTCTCAATCGCGATCTTCTCCTGTTTTATTGGGAAGACCTGCAAATCGATATGGGAAGGGAAAGCGTCAGCCGCTACGCATCGATGGGCGACCGGGCCAACTTGTACAGCTTGCTGTACGGCAAGTATTACATGACGGAAAAAGAGAATGCCGCCAATGTTCCGTACGGGTTTATCAAAACGGATGAATCAGAGCACTACGCGGTCTATAAAAACAAATACACCATGCCGTTTATCCGGACCGCGCGGACAGTATTTACGGAAAAAGATTTAGCGGATGCGCCTGTTTTAGCGCGGGAGCATGCGATGCTTGAAGGAATCGTGCTTGAGAATGGCGATGATGGAAAAGTGCAGCCGCCGGACGTTCCTGATTTGATGAAGCAGACGAAGCTGAAAACCGAAGGGGCGAGCTATCATAACGGCGTCCTCGACGTCACCGCCGAAAATGGCGGCATCGATCTAATTCCCGAAGGCGGGCTCCCGAAAGAAGGCGACTATTATGTCGGATTTTATTTAAAAAGCCTTGCAAAAGACCAATTCTTTAACTTGCGGGTCAATGATTATGTAACATCAAGAAAATCGAACGAGTCGATTTACAAAACAGGTGTTTACGATTTAACGATCAGGGTCCCGAAAACAGATAAAATTTCAATCAGGCTGCCAAAAGGGAAATATCAATTGGACCATTTGAGCCTGCACCAGGAAGACTATCAATTGCTGAAAAAAGCGGCCGCCCAAAAAGCGCCGGCCGCCGACTTGGACTGGCGGAACAATCAAGTGTCCATCAGCTTTGACAATCAAAATGGAGACCGCTACATGGTCCTGCCGGTTCCGTACGAAAAAGGCTGGGAAGTCACTGTAAACGGAAAACCGCAAACCGTCCATAAGGCAAATTACGCGTTTATCGGATTTTCAATAGAAAAAGGGAAAAACGACATCCGGCTCGTTTATTACCCGCCGTACTTCAAAGCTGCCTTGGCCGTGACAGTCATCAGCCTCATCATCGGAATCTGGTACGGCAGAAGGAGAAAAAAGCTTGGCTCTTAAACAGAGCCAAGCTTTAATTTTTTCTGAAGTTTTTCCTCGCTGAAAATCCATCCCGTATAGGAGGTGATTAATTCGAGCGTGTCTCTGTCGATGTGCGCGATCGCCACGAAAGGGTAGTGTCCTTTGCTGCGGTATCGCAGATCGATAAAGCGGACTTCGTAGTGATCCTTATACGTATCGATCTCCCATTTGTAAACCGGTGAGAATGAAAGAAACGCCGAAATGTTCTTATCCTGTTTCGCCGCTTTCATCACGTTCGTATCCGGCACAGGCACCCTGTTGAAGGTGTCGACGATGACGACGTTTCCGTCCATGCTTCGTCCGACGTAAAAAGCCGATTTTGCTTTGACGGCAATTCGCCACTGCCTGAATTTCATCGTAGGCGAAATAATGATTTCTTCAATATCTTCGATTTTTTCACGGAGCTCATGCTTGATGTTCCTCTGCATGAAATACCTCACCAGATAATAACCGGCCAAGACGATGTAAAGAGCCAAAAATGTATAGCCCTGATGAGCGCCTGCCAGCCAAAAGGCGATGGCTATGAGATGGCTGACGAAAATAAACGGATCAAATGTATTAATCAAGCCGAGCGCTACCCATTTCCTTGAAAAAGGTCTGATCGCCTGTGTTCCGTATGCATTAAAAATATCCACGAACACATGAAGCGCGACCGCGGCAAAGGTCCAAAGCCACAGGTGAAGCAGATTGGCTTCGGGATAAAAGAGCATGAGAATGCCCGGAATCATCAGCGACCAGGCGAGAACAGCGGGGATGGAATGGGTGAATCCCCTGTGGTGCCTAATATAAACAGCGTTGTTTTTCAATTTCAAAACGGTATCGATATCCGGAGCCTGAGATCCGGCGATTGTCGCAATCATCACGGCTTGAGCCATTGATGGGTCCATTCCGACAACTGGATCAAGCGTCGCAATGCCTCCGAGTGCAACGCCCATGACAACATGTGTGCCAGTATCCATTGGTGACCTCCCCTAATGGTGCTAGAAAATCATTTTATTTTCCAAAAACAGAACGAACGAACGACGGACCTTGCCTGAAATATTTAACGCTTTTGCTTTCTTCACTTTTAATGTAACATGTTATCGTATATGCATATAGTTTACAACAAAAAGCCGAAGTAACAAAAGATCGGTATGCAAATGTGACGTGCACAGGCAAGGAGAAGTTTCATGATGGATCTGCAAAAGAAATTACAGCAAAAAAACATCAAACAATTTCAAGAAGATTTAATTTCTTGGTATGAGCAAGAAAAACGGGATCTGCCATGGCGCTCAGACAGCGACCCTTATAAGGTATGGGTGTCAGAAGTGATGCTTCAGCAGACGAGAGTGGATACGGTGATTCCTTACTTCAACAACTTTATCGAAAAATTCCCGACCGTTGAAGCGCTCGCTGAAGCCGACGAAGAAAAAGTGCTTAAAGCCTGGGAAGGACTGGGATACTATTCAAGAGTTCGGAACTTGCAGAGCGCTGTCAGGGAAGTCCACGAACGATACGGAGGAGTGGTTCCTCCTTCAAAAGAGGAATTCGGCAGCTTAAAAGGTGTCGGCCCTTATACAAGAGGCGCGGTGCTAAGCATCGCCTACAATCAGCCGGTACCCGCGGTGGACGGAAATGTCATGCGGGTCATGTCACGGATTCTTTCCGTATGGGATGATATCGCAAAGCCTAAAACCAAAACCCTGTTTGAAAAAATTGTCGAAGCGTTTATTTCTGAAGAAAAACCGTCCGAATTTAACCAGGGGCTGATGGAGCTTGGCGCTGTCATCTGTACGCCGAAATCGCCATCCTGCCTTCTCTGTCCCGTCCGAGAACACTGTTCCGCTTTTGCAGAAGGCTGTGAAAAAGAGCTTCCGGTTAAAAGCAAAAAGAAAAAACCCTCGGTAAAAACTCTTGCAGCCGTTGTCCTGACTGATGAAGAAGGATACATCTATATCCATAAAAGACCGGCATCAGGCCTTTTGGCAAACCTTTGGGAATTCCCGAACACAGAAACGCAGAAAGGGCTGAAGCACGAGCGCGAGCAGCTTGCGGCTTTTTTGAAAGAAGCAGCCGGAATAGAGGCCGAAATCGGTCCGCTTGAAGGAATCGTAGAACACGTGTTTACACACCTTGTCTGGAACATTTCTGTCTTTTTCGGGAAAACGCTCGATCAACCGGATGATTCATACTTTAAAAAGGTCACGAAAGAAGAGCTCGCTGAATATGCCTTCCCGGTTTCGCATCAGAAAATATGGAATATGTATATGAAATAGGCAGCTTGACTGTGCATGCTGCCCGTTAGTCGTACTGGATGGTGGTGCCGTGCGTATAATCGGCTTCCTGGCGGCGCAGTCCGCCTCTTGCTTGAATTTCTTTCACAACCTCCAGGTATTCGGCATGCCCTTCTTCATTAAGGAATGGCATGATTTGCTGGAAGGCGCGGTGAAAATAGAGAAGCTCCGCATCTTTCCACTCGTTTTTCGGCGTGTGGTCGAGCTCGCTCATATCGCGTCCTACGTACATAAGGCGAATGCCTCCTTTTTGATCGTGTTATGAGCTATTTTTTATCAGATTTTTAATCACTATACTAGGAGATGAATGACAAATGGAACAAAGAAAATGTGCCCTTATTACAGGAAGCAGCCGCGGCGTCGGCAAAGCAGCCGCCCTGAGGCTTGCCGAAAACGGCTACAATATCGTCATCAACTATGCAAGAAGCAAAAAAGCGGCCCTTGAGACGGCTGAAGAAATCGAAAAGCTCGGTGTCAAAGCATTGGTCGTCAAGGCGAATGTCGGGCAGCCGGCGAAAATAAAAGATATGTTTCAGCAAATCGAGGAAGCCTTCGGCAGACTGGACGTGTTCGTCAACAATGCTGCATCCGGCGTATTACGCCCCGTCATGGAGCTTGAGGAAAGCCATTGGGACTGGACGATGAACATCAATGCGAAAGCTCTGCTATTCTGCGCGCAGGAAGCGGCAAAGCTGATGGAGAAAACGGGAGGCGGCCACATTGTGAGCATCAGTTCGCTCGGTTCGATCCGTTATTTGGAAAACTATACGACAGTCGGCGTTTCAAAAGCTGCGCTTGAATCATTGACAAGATATCTCGCTGTTGAGCTTGCGGCGAAAAACATCATCGTCAATGCGGTTTCCGGAGGCGCGATCGATACAGACGCCCTGAAGCACTTCCCGAACCGCGAAGAACTTTTGGAAGATGCCCGGCAAAATACGCCTGCCGGCCGCATGGTTGAGATTAGCGACATGGTCGATGCGGTGGAATTTTTAACGTCAGGGAAAGCGGATATGATCCGCGGACAGACGATCATTATTGACGGCGGCCGTTCACTGCTCGTGTAAATTTTTCGCGTTCAATGAATAGGATATCATCCTCCTGCACAATCTAATGGTCGTGGAGGTGATATACAATGGCTAACCAACAATCCAAAACAAACGCACAAAAAGTAAGACAACAAAACCAAGCTTCTGCACAAGGTGGTCAGTTCGGCACTGAATTTGCCAGCGAAACTGACGCGCAGCAAGTAAGACAAAATAACCAACAAGCTGAGCAAAAAAAACAGCAAAACAGCTAATCACTGAAACAGGAAAAAGCACTTCACCATCGGATGAGGTGCTTTTTTCTTTTCGTTTTTTGATCCGACAAAACATCCGAATCTTAGCCACAATCAGTCAAAGGACATCCGGCATGTATAGAGAAATGTTAGTTAGGCAATAAATGGAGTAGAGCATAGAATGGAGGATCCCGAATGCCGGAATTTGAAAACTTGGTTCAGGGGCAGATGGAGATTATGGATAAGCTGCTGTATCTGCAAGCGGAGATTGAAAGATGCCAGAAAATTGAAAAAGAATTGGCTGCCCTTGAAAAGAAAGCCCAGCTTTTATCGATCCGGGAAGATATATCCCAGAAGCGGAAAGATCTTGCTCAAATTCAGGATTTATTCCAAAAGCAGACGGAGCAGGTGATTCAGGCTTATCAAAGAATCGAAGCATGAGCCTCTCTTTATCGTTTTTAGAAAAGAGCCATTCCTGTTCGGGAGTGGCTGTTTTATTTTCATTTTTTATTTTCAAACGTTATAATAAATAAAAGAACTGTCGGACAGGCGATGTGACACACTGACTTGTAAGGCTTTTGCAAAGAAAGTAGGGGAGAAAAACATGGGCTTTCCCAAGGAAGGAGAAACCATTCAAATTCATAGCTATAAGCACAATGGACAGATTCATCGGATTTGGAATGAAACAACGATTTTAAAAGCAACGGAATTGTGCATCATCGGCGCCAATGACCGGACAATGGTCACAGAATCTGACGGCCGGACATGGGTGACGCGAGAGCCCGCAATTTGTTATTTCCATGCAAAGCAGTGGTTTAACGTCATCGGCATGCTTCGCGAAGACGGGATTTATTACTATTGCAACATCAGCTCGCCGTTTGCTTTGGACGATGAAGCCATCAAATACATCGACTATGATTTAGACGTGAAAGTCTTTCCGGATATGACGTATCATATTCTTGATGAAGATGAGTACGCGGATCATAAAAAGGCGATGAATTATCCGAAGGAAATCGACGGCATTTTAAGGTACCACTTAAATACGTTGCTGCATTGGATACACCAAAGAAAAGGCCCGTTTGCATCTGAATTTATTGATATTTGGTATGAACGGTATTTGCATTATACAAAATAAACCTGAAAAACCTGTTGAGACCAACAGGTTTTTTGCGGTGTACTCACACATCAAGATATAGAGGGGGGAAGACGTGTGGGGGTAATCAGAAGGTACATGGAATTTGTGAAGCCGTATAAATGGAAAATCGTTTTGACGGTTTTAATCGGTATTATTAAATTTTCTATTCCGCTGGTCATCCCGCTTCTGCTGAAATACGTCGTGGACGACATCATCCAGGGGAGCGGAACCACTGAAGAAAAAACATCCACATTATTCATGGTAATGGCGGTTATGTTCGCCATTTTTTTGGTGCTTCGGCCGCCTGTCGAATACTATCGGCAATATTTCGCACAGTGGACGGCAAGCAAGGTGCTTTATGATATCAGGGACAAGCTGTTTGCACACATTCAAAAGCTGAGCCTCAGGTATTATGCAAACACCCGCGCAGGAGAAATCATTTCAAGGGTCATCAACGATGTGGAGCAGACAAAGGAATTTGTCATCATCGGGTTGATGAACGTATGGCTTGACGTGATGACGATTTTTATCGCCATCGCCATCATGCTGACGATGGATGTGAAGCTGACGCTTATTTCGATCGTGCTGTTTCCGCTTTACGGACTGTCTGTTAAATTCTTCTACGGCAGGCTCAGAAAGCTGACGAGAGAACGTTCCCAGGCGCTGGCCGAGGTACAGGGACACCTTCATGAAAGGGTTCAGGGGATGCCTGTCATCAGGAGTTTTGCGATCGAGGATTATGAACAGAAGCAATTTGATCACGAGAACGCGAATTTTCTCGGCAAAGCAATCCGCCATACGGCCTGGAATGCCAAAACGTTTGCCGTCGTCAATACGGTTACAGACCTCGCTCCGCTGATCATCATTACGGTTGCGGGTTACCATGTGATTCACGGGTCCCTTACTGTAGGAACGATGGTGGCGTTTTTCGGATATATTGAACGCCTCTACAACCCGCTGCGCCGCCTGATCAATTCATCGACAACATTGACGCAGTCGATCGCATCGATGGACAGGCTGTTTGAATTTATTGATGAACCGTATGAATTAAAAGATAAACCCAATGCTGTAAAAGCAGAGCGGTTAAAAGGAATTGTTGAATTCAAAAATGTTTCCTTCCAATACGAAAAGTCGGAAGAAATGATTCTGCAGAATCTTTCTCTGAAAGCCGAACGGGGCGAAACGGTCGCACTCGTCGGGATGAGCGGAGGCGGAAAATCAACGCTCGTCAGCCTCATTCCGAGATTCTACGATGTCTCAGCCGGAAGCCTGGAGATCGACGGCATCGATGTGCGCGATTACCAGGCGCAGAGCCTTAGAAACCAAATCGGCATGGTGCTTCAGGATACATTTTTATTCAGCGAATCGGTACGTGAAAACATATCGATCGGAAATCCCGAAGCTTCGATGGAAGACATCATTGAAGCGGCAAAAGCCGCGAATGCCCACGATTTTATTATGGAACTGCCGCAAGGCTATGATACAAAGGTCGGAGAAAGGGGCGTCAAGCTGTCCGGAGGCCAAAAACAGCGGATATCAATCGCCAGGGTGTTCCTGAAGAATCCGCCTCTCTTAATTTTGGATGAAGCGACATCAGCGCTTGACCTTGAAAGCGAGCACTATATCCAGGAAGCGATGGAAAAGCTCGCGAAAGACCGGACGACCTTTATCGTTGCCCACAGATTGTCGACGATTACCCACGCTGACAAAATCGTCGTCATCGAAAACGGACGTGTCGCGGAAGTCGGCACACATGATGAATTAATGAGCCGTGACGGCCACTATAAGCATTTATTCACCATTCAAAAATTAAACTAAAACCGCCAAAAGCCTGACTTTCGTTTGAAGCCGAACGATTGTCAGGCTTTTTCTTTCCCTGCAAATTTCGTACATATTTCCTATCTCGTCTAAATACAATTTAAAAAATACAAGCTCCGGAGGTGTATAAGTGACAAAAGAAAAATTGCTTGAAGTATCGGATTTGTCGATTTCGTTTCACCAGAAAAAGTCTGAAACCCCGATTGTGCAAGGCATTTCTTTCGATCTCCATCCCGGAGAAATCATGGGAGTCGTCGGAGAGTCCGGCTGCGGCAAGAGCGTCACCTCTTTGGCTTTAATGGGGCTGAACGCAAACACCCGAACGACGGGCCGGATCAAGTTTCAAAACAAAGATCTTCTCATGCAGTCTGAAAAAGAATGGAGACAGATGCGCGGCAATGACATCGCAATGGTTTTTCAAGAGCCGATGACCTCCCTCAACCCCCTTTTCACAATTGGCGATCAATTAACAGAAGCGCTCTCCAGCCATACCAATATTCATAAAAAAGAAGCAAGAAGAAAAGCCGTTCAAATGCTGGAAACCGTCGGCCTGCCGAGGGCGGACCAGCTGATGAAGCAGTATCCCCACGAACTGTCGGGAGGCATGAGGCAGCGGGTCATGATCGCAATGGCATTAATTTGCGAACCGAAGCTGCTGATCGCCGATGAACCGACAACAGCTCTCGACGTCACCATCCAGGCCCAGATTCTGTCCCTGCTGAAAAAGCTCAATGCCGAATTTAACACAGCCATTCTCCTCATTACCCACGACCTTGGCGTCGTTCACAATACATGTGAACGCGTGATGATCATGTATGCCGGCCGGATCGTTGAAGAGGGCGGTGTCACCGCTGTTTTTAACAGTCCGAAACACCCTTATACAAAAGGCTTGTTCGCCTCTATTCCGGCATTCACAGACAAATCCGAGCGGCTGTCTTCGATTGAGGGGCAGGTGCCGAAGCCGGGATCGATTAAAAAAGGCTGTATGTTTGCGCCGCGATGCCCCCATAAACATGAACGCTGCATTGAAGAAGCGCCCGGATTGAACAAGCTGAAGGATGATCATGCTGTAAGCTGCTTTCTCTATGAAGAGGAAGGTGTTTTCACATGAATCGCGAACTGCTGAGCGTTCAAGAGCTGAAAACGTATTACCGCGTGTCCCGTAAGAAAATCGTGAAAGCGGTAGATGATGTTACACTGTCAGTTAAAAAAGGCGAAATCTTAGGGGTTGTCGGGGAATCCGGCTGCGGAAAATCGACCTTGGGAAAATCGATATTGCGGCTGACCGAACCGACTTCGGGAAAGGTGACTTTTCTCGGGCAGGAGATGACAGGCCTTGATGCAAAAGATCTTCGCAATATGAGAAGGCATATACAAATGATTTTTCAAGACCCGTACGCTTCGTTAAATCCGCGCATGAAAATAAAGGATATTTTGGAAGAACCGCTGATCGTTCATCAACTCGGAAAGAAGGCGGAAAGGAGAGAGGTCGTGCGCTCGATGCTTGAAATTGTCGGCCTTGATGCTTCATACGGCGACCGGTACGCACACCAATTCAGCGGCGGTCAGAGGCAAAGGATCGGCATTGCAAAAGCGCTGATCACTAAGCCAAAACTAATCATTGCCGATGAACCTGTCTCCGCGCTTGATGTATCCGTTCAGGCGCAGATCTTAAATCTGCTGAATGATTTGCAGGAGGCATTCGATTTAACGTTTCTGTTTATTTCTCATGATCTCGCAGTCGTTCGCTATATCAGCGACAGGGTGGCCGTGATGTATTTCGGAAAGATCGTCGAGATGGCGGACGCCGAATCGTTATTTAGAGAGCCGAAACACCCGTATACAGAAACGCTGTTAGCGGCAGTACCGGTCATCGGCAAAGGCGAAGCGGTTCATACGGCACCAGATATTGCCGCGCCCCGCATGAGTGAAAAGGGCTGTCCTTTTTACAGCAGATGCATGAAGCGGGCAGCGGTTTGTCTGGAAGCGGAGCCGCCTCTTGAAGAGACTGCGGACGGGCATTATGTCGCATGCCATTTTACCAATAAGGAGGCAGTACGATGAAAAAGAAAAGCTGGCTGATCTGTTTGGGAATGATTCTGTCTGTTTCCGCTTTTTTAATGGGATGCTCCGGTAACGAAAGCGGAAAAAACGACGGAGAGACGAACGGGGGAAAAGATACGCTGATCATCGGCAGAGGCGGTGATTCAACATCGCTTGATCCGATCACAACGACAGAAGGCGAAGCGTTTAAAGTGACGATCAATATGTTTGAGACCTTGCTGAATTACGGAGAACAAGACACTACGCTGAAGGAAGGCCTCGCGGTCAAATGGGACGCTTCAGATGACGGTTTGACCTACACACTGGAGCTGAGGCAAGGCGTGAAATTCCATGACGGAACGGATTTTAATGCAGAAGCCGTCAAATACAATTTTGAGCGGTGGATGAACGGGGATGAAGAAAAATTTCCTTACTACGGCATGTTCGGAGGCTATAAGAAAGATGAGGGGCATGTCATCAAAGATATAAAAGTGCTCGACGACCATAAGATTCAGTTCATTTTAAAACGCCCGCAAGCGCCGTTTTTAAAGAACCTTGCCATGACTTCATTCGGGATTGCGAGTCCTGCCGCCATCGAAAAATACGGCGAAAAATTCAGGGAGCACCCCGTCGGCACGGGCCCTTACAAATTTGTCGAATGGAAGCCGAACGACCGGATCGTTCTTGAAAAAAATGAAGACTATTGGGATCAAGGCAAACCGAAATTGCAGAAGATCATTTTCAGAGCCATTCCTGAAAACTCAGCCCGCTTAAATGCGTTGAAGACGGGCGAAATCGACCTAATGGACGGCGTCAATCCGTCTGATATCGAAAGCATCAAAGCAGACGCCAATCTGAAAACATTTGAAAGGCCTTCAATGAACGTCGGGTATCTCGGAATGACGACGACAAGAAAACCATTTGACAATAAGCTGGTCCGCCAGGCGCTGAATCATGCTGTTGATAAACAGGCGATTATCGATTCCTTCTACGGAGGCCTCGCCGAATCTGCCAAAAACCCGCTCCCTCCTTCACTTGAAGGATACAACGATCAGATAAAGGAATATCCGTATGATTTAAAAAAGGCAAAAGAACTCTTAAAAGAAGCCGGATTCCCGGACGGGTTTAAAATGAAGCTTTGGGCAATGCCTGTTCCGCGGCCATATATGCCGGACGGTATGAAAATAGCCGAAGTGATTCAATCAAGCTTCGAAAAAATCGGCGTCAAAGCGGAAATCGTCACTTACGACTGGGCGACGTATTTGGATAAGGTGAGCAAAGGGGAAGCTGACGCGTTTTTGATGGGCTGGACCGGAGACAATGGAGATCCGGACAACTTCATTTATACCCTGCTTGATAAAGATAATATCGGCGGTAACAACTATACGTACTTCAGCAATGACGAGCTTCATGACATCTTAATCGAAGCGCAGTCAGACCCTGACCAAAAGAAGAGAAATAAACTGTATCAAGATGCGCAGGAGCTCCTCCATGAAGAATCGCCTTGGATTCCGCTAGTCCATTCCACGCCGATTTTGGCCGGTTCAAAAGATATCGAAGGATATGCTCCGCATCCGACAGGGAGTGAAGTATTGTCCGGCGTAGAGTTTAAATAGGTGGTGACAGCCATTGCTTGCGTACTGTTTAAAACGGACGGGGATGCTGATCCCCGTTCTCATTGGCATGACACTGGTCGTTTTTTCGATCATCCGCTTTATTCCCGGCAACCCCGCCCAGGTTATTCTCGGCCAGAGGGCGACAAAGGAAGCGGTGCAGCAGCTGACCATCCAGCTCGGCCTTGATCAGCCGTGGTATGTGCAATACGCCAGATATATCGGGGATTTGCTGAAAGGGGATCTCGGGACATCAATCCGCACGGGAGCGGCGATTACGCAAGAAATAAAGCCGTATTTGTTCGCCACTCTCGAGCTTGCTTTTTTCGCGATGCTGATCGCAGTGTTTGTCGGTGTGAATGCCGGAATCATCAGCGCGTGGTTTAAGAATTCGGTATTCGACTATATTGCGATGCTGGTTGCTTTAATTGGCGTGTCGATGCCGATTTTTTGGCTTGGTCTGATGGGCCAGTGGTTCTTTTCGATCGAGCTCGGCTGGCTGCCGACAACGGGAAGGGAGAATGTCAGAAATCCGGTCGAAGCCTTTACTTACATTCATACACTGGACACCCTTTTACACGGAAGATTTGATCAGTTTGCAGAAACCATCCGCCATTTAATTCTGCCCGGAACCGCTCTTGCCACCATTCCCGCCGCGATCATTGCGAGAATTACAAGGGCCAGCATGATAGAGGTGCTGCAGTCCGATTATATCCGCACGGCAAAAGCAAAAGGCGTGCATATGTTTTTCGTTATCTATAAGCACGGTTTAAAAAATGCGTTCATTCCGGTGTTGACCGTCATCGGCCTGCAAACCGGACTTTTACTGGGCGGCGCGATTTTAACGGAGACGATTTTTGCCTGGCCCGGCATCGGCCGGTACATTTATGATGCGATCAGCTACCGCGACTACCCGGTTATCCAATCGGGCATTCTCGTGATCGCCTTCATCTTCGTCATGATTAACTTCATTGTTGATCTGCTGTACGCTGTCATCGATCCGAGAATTAAATATTAGGAGGCGGGAAATGTGGTTGTGCTTCAAAATGAACAGCAGAGGGAGGACGTGAAGGTGCGTTCGCCTTTGGCGGAACATATTCGGCGGTTCTTTGAGCATAAACTGGCTGCCGCCGGCACGATTTTAGTCGCGCTGTTTATCCTGCTGGCCATCTTCGCGCCGCTCATCGCACCCTATGGAATAAACGACCAGTCACTGTCAGACAGGCTTGCCGCTCCGTCTGCTGAACACCTTTTTGGAACGGACGATTTTGGCAGGGATATTTTTTCAAGGGTGCTGTACGGCGCGAGGCTGTCTTTATGGGTCGGCTTTTTCTCCTGTCTGGCATCGGCCTTGGCGGGGACGCTGTTAGGGCTGATCGCCGGTTTTTACGGCAGATGGGCTGATGCGTTGATTTCGCGGCTGTTTGATATCATGCTCGCGTTTCCCAGCATTCTGCTGGCGATCGCCATTGTGGCGATTCTCGGGCCTTCCCTTGAAAATGCCCTGATTGCCATCGCCATCATCAACGTTCCGACGTTTGGCAGGCTCGTTCGTTCAAAAGTGCTCAGCATCAGGCAGGAGGAATATGTCTTATCTGCGCGTGCTGTCGGGATGTCCAATATGAGGATGATGTTTAAACACATTCTTCCCAACAGCATGGCCCCGGTTATCGTTCAAGCGACACTGAATATTGGAACGGCGATTATAGAAGCGGCCGCGCTCGGATTTTTAGGGTTGGGGGCGCAGGCGCCGAACCCGGAGTGGGGAAAAATGCTTGCAGATGCCCGGCCTTATTTGGCGCAGGCCCCGTGGACATTATTTTTTCCGGGATTTGCGATCATGCTGACCGTGCTCGGCTTTAATCTGATGGGAGACGGCCTGCGCGACACCCTTGATCCGAAAATGAAGGAAGGAAAATAAAAAAACCGGTTAACGTATTCGTTAACCGGTTTACTCTTCCTCAACTTCAAGCTCACTGTCTTTTTTGTGGTACGTCTGAAAGCTTGTGAGCAAGGTTTCCAAATGTTCAAGCTGTTCTCGGTATTCTACGGTGCTCGCCATAATGGTCAGCATATTGTAGTCCAACAGTTCTTCTTTCAATTTGTCCTGGTTTTTCAGGAATGATTCGGTCAAGTGCTGTTTGTACACGTCTCCTTCTTCGTGAAGGTCGACGTGATCCTGCGTTTTAATCCTGCCGACGAATCTCATTAAAATTCGCTCGTGCCAATGGAGAAGATAATCAAGCTCTTCGACCAGCGTTTCTTGAAATTCTTCAGGCATATGACAAAACTCGTTTTCAAGCCGGTGCAGTTTTTTCAAAGCATCAAGCGCGCGGTTCGATGCAATGATCGCCTGTCTGAACAGCACGAGCTTTCGCTGTTTTACATATGTGGAACGTTTTAAATAGCTTCTTTCTTCTTTGTAAAGCAAGTAAAGGTGATCGACCTTCATCATTTTTTCTTTCAGCTTTTCAATGTCTTCTTTCAGCATGGAGTGTTCCGTTGTCTTCCGCGTCAACAATCTGATCCATTTAATGACTTCATCTGTATTTTCAACAACATGGCTGACGAGCTTCGTTTCATATTTAGGCGGCAGAAAAATCAGGTTGACCAGGAACGCAGACAATACACCCAAAATAACCGTTCCGGTTCTCACCAAGGCAAACCATAAAAAGTTGTCGCCGGAGCTCTCCAATATGGCAATAACGGTGACGAGAGCGATCGAAATTGTATTCTCGATCTTCAGCTTCAGGTTGATCGTAATGACGATTACCGCCGTCAATCCGATGATGATCGGACTGGGTTCGAAAATAAGTCCAAAAATAATGGCTGTGGCAGCTCCGATTATGTTCGCCTGCACTTGATCGACAATCGTCAAAAATGAACGATAGATCGAAGGCTGTATCGCGAAGATAGCCGCGATTCCCGCGAAGACAGGAGTCGGAAGGCCGAGCCAAGACGCGAGGTAAAGCGCAAGCGTAATGGCAATGCCTGTTTTGAAAATACGGGCACCAAGTTTCATTAGGCTGTACTTGCATCCCTTTCTATAATAAAATTCGTTCTTTACAGAAAATGAATTGTATTGAACATTCCCTCTCTGTTAATTTGCCAAACAATAAAGTAATATACAGCGATCTTCCGAAATATTCAACCCATTTTTAAGAAAAAACAAATCATTGACAAAAAAGAAAAACAAGCCGGCGGAAAGTGCCTGTTCACCGCGTTCTCAAAGTGCTCCGCATTTGATAAAAAAGAGAGCGGACCCGCTCTCTTTTTATATGCGTTGTTTCAATTGTTTAAATGAGTCATCCACGGCTTTAAGCGTCGCTTTAATGTCCTCTTCCGTGTGCGCGGTGGTGATAAACCATGCTTCATATTTTGAAGGCGCAAGATTGATTCCGCGCTCAAGCATCAGTTTGAAAAAGGCAGCGAACATTTCTCCGTCCGTATTTTCGGCTTGCTCATAGTTTTCGACTTTTTCGTTCGTGAAGTATACGGTGAGCGCGCCTTTTAGACGATTGACAGTGATATTGATGCCATGGGTCTCGGCATGTCCCAGGATACCTTCTTCAAGCATAGCGCCGAGGCGGTCAAGTTTTTCGTATGTGCCTTTTTCTTTCAGCACTTCAAGGCAGGCGATACCTGAGAGGATAGAAGCCGGATTACCCGCCATCGTGCCCGCTTGATAAGCAGGTCCGAGCGGTGCGACTTGTTCCATAATCTCTTTTTTGCCTCCGTATGCGCCGATTGGCAGGCCGCCGCCGATGATTTTGCCAAGCGCCGTTAAATCAGGTTTGACGCCAAGCAGATCCTGGGCGCCGCCGTACATAAAGCGGAAAGCGGTGATAACTTCATCATAGATGACGAGCGCCCCTGCGTTATGCGTCAGTTCATTGACCTGTTCGAGGAATCCGCTCTTCGGTTCAACGATCCCGAAGTTTCCGACAATCGGTTCAACGAGAACTGCCGCAATATCGTTCCCCCATTTATCGAGCGCTTCCTTATAGCTGTCGATATCATTGAAAGGAACGGTAATCACCTCGTTTGCGATGCTTTTTGGAACCCCGGCGGAATCAGGCGTGCCGAGCGTTGACGGACCTGAACCGGCCGCCACCAGCACAAGATCGGAATGGCCGTGGTAGCAGCCGGCGAACTTGATGATTTTCGTTCTGCCTGTATAGGCCCGGGCGACGCGAATCGTCGTCATCACGGCTTCCGTTCCTGAATTGACGAATCTCACTTTATCCAAGGCAGGAATCGCTTCTTTAAGCATCTTGGCAAATGTCACTTCATGCTTTGTCGGCGTGCCGTAAAGCACCCCGTTTTCAGCAGCTGTTTGAATCGCTTTCGTGATATGCGGGTGAGCGTGGCCCGTAATAATCGGTCCGTATGCGGCAAGATAGTCTATGTATTTGTTGCCGTCCACATCCCAAAAATAAGCGCCGCTTCCCCTTTCCATCGCGACGGGAGAACCGCCGCCGACCGCTTTGTAAGACCTTGAGGGGCTGTTGACGCCTCCGACTATATGTTGAAGAGCTTCTTCATGAAGCTTTTCAGATTGAGTATGCTGCATAATATCCTCCTCATTTCTGCACCTTTTATCTATTTCTATATTGTAACACGAGGCGGACAGAGCGCAAAAAAGAAGCCGCCGAACATTTGAACAAGCGGGCGCTGTTTTTTATAATGGGGGAAAGCAAGCGATTAAACATAACAGGAGGCAAAACAATGACTGTTGAAATTGGACAAAAGGTGCCTGATATTGAACTGCTGGGTGATCACGGAGAAAAAGTAAAGCTGTCGGATTTTGAAGGAAAGTATGTCGTGCTCTATTTTTACCCGAAAGATATGACGCCGGGATGCACAACGGAAGCGTGCGATTTCAGAGACCGACATGAAAGCTTTGCTGAACTTGATGCCGTCATCATCGGAGTCAGCCCTGACGACCAGACAAGACATGAAAAATTCAAGCAGAAACACGATCTGCCGTTTCTGCTGCTCGTCGATGATGAACACAAGCTCGCTGAAAGCTTTGACGTATGGAAGCTGAAGAAGAATTTCGGCAAGGAATACATGGGTGTTGAACGGTCGACATTCCTGATTGATAAAGAAGGCCGCCTTGTGAAAGAGTGGCGGAAAGTAAAGGTAAAAGACCATGTCGCAGAAGCGCTTCAAGCAGTAAAAGAAATCGCGGAAGCGTAAAGCTCTTGCGGGAGGCCGGACTGTATTTTAGTTTGGTCTCTTTTTACGCTCATATTCGTTTGTCTGACCGGACATGCTGATCATATCGGCCTTTTTCGCCTTAAAAATAGCTTTTTCACAGGGATTGGAATTGACAAAGATTCTGATCAGGAGTTACACTAATTATAAACGTTATAATGTAAGAATTTTTTTTAGAAGAGAGGTGCATGACGATGGCTGAACATAACCTGAAAGAAGCGTTGGAAGCGTTGAAGGAAACCGGGGTGCGAATTACTCCTCAACGTCATGCCATTCTGGAATTTCTCGTGAATTCTATGTCTCATCCAACTGCAGATGATATATATAAAGCTCTGGAAGGGAAATTTCCAAACATGAGCGTAGCAACGGTTTACAACAATTTGCGGGTTTTTAAGGAATCAGGGCTCGTTAAGGAATTAACGTACGGAGATTCCTCCAGCCGGTTTGACTTCGTGACATCCGAGCATTATCACGCAATTTGCGAACGCTGCGGGAAAATCGTCGACTTTCATTATCCCGGCCTCGACGAAGTGGAGCAGCTGGCTTCACATGTGACAGGATTCAAAGTCAGTCACCATAGACTGGAGATATACGGTTTATGTCAGGAATGCGACAAGAAAGAAAGCCATTAAAAAGAGCTGGCCGCTTTTTTAACGGTCAGCTTATTTTTGTTGCAGCATTTACTGAGACTTTCGATTATACGATTCGTTAAACTCTTTTCCTTCGAGGTTTTTATCCAGTGTCAGAGGCTCCCTGCAATGCATGCACATATCGACCCGGCCTAAAATCTTGGTCGGTTTTTCACAGTTTGGACAGACGACTTGAACCGCTTTCGTTGAAAGCATGCCGATCCAAAAATAAACCGCTGTGCTCAACAAGATAGACAATACCCCCAAGATCATAAACACCGACATCAAGAGGATCGAGGACCTAAAAAAGATTCCGACATACATAATAATGAAGCCTATAAATACAAGGCTTAACGCAAACGTTCTGATTTTGTTGATTTTGCTAGAGTATTTTGCCATATCCATCCCCCTGTCTCTAATATAGCATAGAAAAGATGTGTTATTCTTTAATTAAAACGAATCAATTGGAAAATTTCTATAGAGAGTTTTGGGGAAATTGATTATAATAATTCAATGTGTTTTCAAAATAAAGGAGTTTTTATTGGCTCGTAGAAATAGGTAGAAACAAAGAGAGAAGCTTTTAGAGCAACGCATTTACATCGTATTGGAGGAATGGTGATGGAAAATCTTCTCCGTCCGATTTACCAAGAAAGAGCAAGCCGCCCTGACACACTCGCTGTCATGCTGATTGAGAGGAGAAATCAAACCTCATCTGCGACAGATAATTTTGATGCGGCATTGTTGATTATCGTTAATAAGGCTGAAGACCCTGTATTCGTGAAGCATTATGAGTTCGACGGAAAAACGGCTTCTCTTCATATTATTTCTGTTGAACAGCTTCAGGAATGGATTTTGCTCGGAACAAATAGAAGAATCATAGACTGGGTCCTCAATGGAAAGGTGCTTTTCGACCGAAACGAATTTATCGCCAAGCTGATTGAGCAGCTTAATACATTTCCGTTTTCAGAAAGAAAACTAAAAATCGGACTTGAATACGGAAAATTAATCAGAAGATATATAGAAGGGAAATCGTTTTTTGAGGACGGTCAATTTTTGGACGCCTACAATTCCATCGTACACGCCCTCCATCATTTGGCCAGAATCGAAGTGATCGATAAAGGTTTTCACCCAGAAGTTACGGTATGGAACCAAGTCCGCCACATGGAGCCTCAGGTTTATAAATTGTATAAGGAATTAATTGAGAGCAATGAAAGCTTGCAAAAACGGCTGGAGTTATTATTCCTCGCAAGCGATTTTCTCATTCATTCAAAAGCCGAAATCGGGGCCGCACATATTCTCAATGTCATGGATGAAAAAGAGGTTTGGCAATTTGCCGATCTTCTCAAGCATCCGGATCTCAAGTATTTCACGGCAGACCTGGGAGTCATACTGGAGTTCTTGGCTGAAAAGGACTTAGTCGGAGTCAAGCCGATTGAGACAAAGGGCCAAAAGATTTTTCACCGAGGATATTTTATCAAAAAAAGTGTTGACACTAATTTATAACGGTGATATATTATTAAGCGTCGCTGTTAGCGGAACGGTTTTTGAACTGAAAGCAGCAGCGACGAAAAAACAAAAAAACATTTGACACTCCTTGTTGAAAATGTTATACTAATAAAGTCGCTTCTGACAGGAGCGGAAATGATCTTTGAAAACTAAACAAGACAAAACGTACCTGTTAATTCATTAAATAAATCGCACATTTTGTGCGTAGTCATTATCAAACTTCATGGAGAGTTTGATCCTGGCTCAGGACGAACGCTGGCGGCGTGCCTAATACATGCAAGTCGAGCGGACAGATGGGAGCTTGCTCCCTGATGTCAGCGGCGGACGGGTGAGTAACACGTGGGTAACCTGCCTGTAAGACTGGGATAACTCCGGGAAACCGGGGCTAATACCGGATGCTTAATTGAACCGCATGGTTCAATTATAAAAGGTGGCTTTTAGCTACCACTTACAGATGGACCCGCGGCGCATTAGCTAGTTGGTGAGGTAACGGCTCACCAAGGCGACGATGCGTAGCCGACCTGAGAGGGTGATCGGCCACACTGGGACTGAGACACGGCCCAGACTCCTACGGGAGGCAGCAGTAGGGAATCTTCCGCAATGGACGAAAGTCTGACGGAGCAACGCCGCGTGAGTGATGAAGGTTTTCGGATCGTAAAACTCTGTTGTTAGGGAAGAACAAGTACCGTTCGAATAGGGCGGTACCTTGACGGTACCTAACCAGAAAGCCACGGCTAACTACGTGCCAGCAGCCGCGGTAATACGTAGGTGGCAAGCGTTGTCCGGAATTATTGGGCGTAAAGCGCGCGCAGGCGGTTTCTTAAGTCTGATGTGAAAGCCCCCGGCTCAACCGGGGAGGGTCATTGGAAACTGGGGAACTTGAGTGCAGAAGAGGAGAGTGGAATTCCACGTGTAGCGGTGAAATGCGTAGAGATGTGGAGGAACACCAGTGGCGAAGGCGACTCTCTGGTCTGTAACTGACGCTGAGGCGCGAAAGCGTGGGGAGCGAACAGGATTAGATACCCTGGTAGTCCACGCCGTAAACGATGAGTGCTAAGTGTTAGAGGGTTTCCGCCCTTTAGTGCTGCAGCAAACGCATTAAGCACTCCGCCTGGGGAGTACGGTCGCAAGACTGAAACTCAAAGGAATTGACGGGGGCCCGCACAAGCGGTGGAGCATGTGGTTTAATTCGAAGCAACGCGAAGAACCTTACCAGGTCTTGACATCCTCTGACAACCCTAGAGATAGGGCTTCCCCTTCGGGGGCAGAGTGACAGGTGGTGCATGGTTGTCGTCAGCTCGTGTCGTGAGATGTTGGGTTAAGTCCCGCAACGAGCGCAACCCTTGATCTTAGTTGCCAGCATTCAGTTGGGCACTCTAAGGTGACTGCCGGTGACAAACCGGAGGAAGGTGGGGATGACGTCAAATCATCATGCCCCTTATGACCTGGGCTACACACGTGCTACAATGGGCAGAACAAAGGGCAGCGAAGCCGCGAGGCTAAGCCAATCCCACAAATCTGTTCTCAGTTCGGATCGCAGTCTGCAACTCGACTGCGTGAAGCTGGAATCGCTAGTAATCGCGGATCAGCATGCCGCGGTGAATACGTTCCCGGGCCTTGTACACACCGCCCGTCACACCACGAGAGTTTGTAACACCCGAAGTCGGTGAGGTAACCTTTTGGAGCCAGCCGCCGAAGGTGGGACAGATGATTGGGGTGAAGTCGTAACAAGGTAGCCGTATCGGAAGGTGCGGCTGGATCACCTCCTTTCTAAGGATATTATACGGAATATAAGACCTTACGGTCTTATAGACAGGTGCGTTTAGATCTTGTTTAGTTTTGAAGGATCATTCCTTCAGACATAGGAGCACCTGCTAAATGCGCCACATCCTGTGGCAACGCATGTGTTAGCACATCCTATGCGTTGTTCTTTGAAAACTAGATAACAGTAGACATCACATTCAATTAGTAATGCAAGATATCACGTAGTGATTCTTTTTAACGGTTAAGTTAGAAAGGGCGCACGGTGGATGCCTTGGCACTAGGAGCCGATGAAGGACGGGACGAACACCGATATGCTTCGGGGAGCTGTAAGCAAGCTTTGATCCGGAGATTTCCGAATGGGGAAACCCACTGCTCGTAATGGAGCAGTATCCATATCTGAATTCATAGGATATGAGAAGGCAGACCCGGGGAACTGAAACATCTAAGTACCCGGAGGAAGAGAAAGCAAATGCGATTCCCTGAGTAGCGGCGAGCGAAACGGGAACAGCCCAAACCAAGAGGCTTGCCTCTTGGGGTTGTAGGACACTCTGTACGGAGTTACAAAAGAACGAGGTAGATGAAGAGGTCTGGAAAGGCCCGCCATAGGAGGTAACAGCCCTGTAGTCAAAACTTCGTTCTCTCCTGAGTGGATCCTGAGTACGGCGGAACACGTGAAATTCCGTCGGAATCCGGGAGGACCATCTCCCAAGGCTAAATACTCCCTAGTGACCGATAGTGAACCAGTACCGTGAGGGAAAGGTGAAAAGCACCCCGGAAGGGGAGTGAAAGAGATCCTGAAACCGTGTGCCTACAAGTAGTCAGAGCCCGTTAACGGGTGATGGCGTGCCTTTTGTAGAATGAACCGGCGAGTTACGATCCCGTGCAAGGTTAAGTTTGAAAAGACGGAGCCGCAGCGAAAGCGAGTCTGAATAGGGCGCATGAGTACGTGGTCGTAGACCCGAAACCAGGTGATCTACCCATGTCCAGGGTGAAGTTCAGGTAACACTGAATGGAGGCCCGAACCCACGCACGTTGAAAAGTGCGGGGATGAGGTGTGGGTAGGGGTGAAATGCCAATCGAACCTGGAGATAGCTGGTTCTCTCCGAAATAGCTTTAGGGCTAGCCTCAAGGTAAGAGTCTTGGAGGTAGAGCACTGATTGGACTAGGGGCCCCTACCGGGTTACCGAATTCAGTCAAACTCCGAATGCCAAAGACTTATCCTTGGGAGTCAGACTGCGAGTGATAAGATCCGTAGTCGAAAGGGAA
>NZ_CP023665.1:1010000-3302500 GCF_002993925.1 Bacillus paralicheniformis
TACGTCCTGTACTTCGGAGGATTAGCTCAGCTGGGAGAGCATCTGCCTTACAAGCAGAGGGTCGGCGGTTCGATCCCGTCATCCTCCACCATTTCTATGAAAATCATATTATCGCGGGGTGGAGCAGTTCGGTAGCTCGTCGGGCTCATAACCCGAAGGTCGCAGGTTCAAATCCTGCCCCCGCAACCAAATTTAAAAATTCATTGCCAAAATGGTCCGGTAGTTCAGTTGGTTAGAATGCCTGCCTGTCACGCAGGAGGTCGCGGGTTCGAGTCCCGTCCGGACCGCCATTTAATAAAGGCTCGGTAGCTCAGTTGGTAGAGCAACGGACTGAAAATCCGTGTGTCGGCGGTTCGATTCCGTCCCGAGCCACCATTTGCCGGTCTAGCTCAATTGGTAGAGCAACTGACTTGTAATCAGTAGGTTGGGGGTTCAAGTCCTCTGGCCGGCACTGTTTTGGAGGGGTAGCGAAGTGGCTAAACGCGGCGGACTGTAAATCCGCTCCCTCAGGGTTCGGCGGTTCGAATCCGTCCCCCTCCACCATGTTTTTAGGGGCATAGTTTAACGGTAGAACAGAGGTCTCCAAAACCTCCGGTGTGGGTTCGATTCCTACTGCCCCTGCCAATTTTAATTCACAATTTATGGCGGTTGTGGCGAAGTGGTTAACGCACCAGATTGTGGCTCTGGCACTCGTGGGTTCGATTCCCATCAATCGCCCTTCATATTGGGCTATAGCCAAGCGGTAAGGCAACGGACTTTGACTCCGTCATGCGCTGGTTCGAATCCAGCTAGCCCAGTTTTCATCTTTCTTTATCATCCTGCATATGATAAGATGAATATTAGTTAAAATGCGGAAGTAGTTCAGTGGTAGAACACCACCTTGCCAAGGTGGGGGTCGCGGGTTCGAATCCCGTCTTCCGCTCCAATTCTTAAAATGATGGCGGCATAGCCAAGTGGTAAGGCAGAGGTCTGCAAAACCTTTATCCCCGGTTCGAATCCGGGTGTCGCCTTATTTGCCTCGTGCCGGGGTGGTGGAATTGGCAGACACACAGGACTTAAAATCCTGCGGTAGGTGACTACCGTGCCGGTTCAAGTCCGGCCCTCGGCACCATTGATCACACACATGCCGGTGTGGCGGAATTGGCAGACGCGCACGACTCAAAATCGTGTTCCTTCGGGAGTGTCGGTTCGACCCCGACCACCGGTATCCTTAGCTCTTTTTAAGAACCGATAAGATTTTTCGAAACGCTCATAAATGTTGATATATCAACGTTTATGAGCGTTTTGTGTTTTATAAGAACTGGATAGAAAACGGTACGTTTTGAAACTTTTTTGCACAAATTTTGCACAAGCACCTCCTCAATTTCCTATGCAATTTCAGCTTCCTCGATAGCCATTTCCTCAAAAATGTTTACAGTCTCATTTTCATCTCTTTCTCGTAGCTCTTTAATTAAGTGAGCATATGTGCTAGAGGTGGTTTCTATATCAGCGTGTCCTAACCTTGCACTTACATAATAAATTGACACCTTTCGATAAAGCAGCACGCTTGCATGAGTGTGCCTTAATCCATGAACTGTCGGTTACAACTTTTTTGAGTAGTTTATTTACATTTGTATTGCTGATGACTTTATATTTTGATTAGAGCTAAGGGCGAGAAAACCGTTGAAAAGAAGATCCGGGGTCTTGACTGGGTAGTTATTTGATGGGCGGCTACGGGTGCGGTCCATGTCATAGCAAATAAGCCGAAAATATCTAATGAAGTGTACAACGATATTGACGGAAATGTGGTCAATTTCCTAATGCAAGTCAAAAAGGATCCAAAGGCAATACAAAAGGCTTGTGAGTCTATTCCTTACAGCTGGGCGCTTTTACGAGAAATGGAAGACCGAGAATTATCCAACAGACGACTTTGACCGGGCTGTCCAATGGTTTTATAAGTACCGGTCCGGGATCAGCAAGGGAAACGTGGAGAATGTTCCACAAACCGGATGGTGTCACAGTACGAAAAGCGGGCAGAATCCAGCGGGTGGATATATAAGTGCCTGTACAGCTTTTCAATCATTCTCCAACCGAGTGAAGGGTGCCGCAAGGAATCATTGAAAAATACGATAGCCCCGATACTCTCTTTTATGTTGATCCTCCGTATGTCGGCCGAGAACAATTTATGCTGGCGGGTTTAAAGATCAGGATCACCGGATCTGGCGCGGCTTCTGAACCAGGTGAAAGGAAAAGTAGTTCTCTCTTATTATGATGATCCTTTGATACCCGAACTCTATCCCAATTGGGATAGAGAAACTTTTTCAGCATATAAGCAGGTTGTCGGTGAATCCGAAAAAGTGAACCTGGCCGAAAAAATGCTACTGTTCAATTATAAAATCACTCAGCTCAGTTTATTTGATCAGGAGGCGCAATTGTGATCGAATACAAGCTGTCGTGAATGAGGTTTACAGCAAATTAGATATAAAAATTTGACCAGATTGTATGCTGCCCGAAATGCGGCTGCAGCATGGGCGTTGAGAAGGAGAATATAAGTTGATAAAATAGGATGATTAGGAAAATATTGAGGTATGAAAGAGGGAAGATTGAAATGGATAAAAATCTAAATGAATTATTAAGTTATTTTGAAGTGCCTAGCTATGTTATTTCGCTAGTAGGTCTCGCTTTGTATCTGATTAGGATTTTACACCCCATTACTCTTTTTTCTTCGAATGTTGTTGAGCAGAAATTATTTTCAAAAGAACGGTTGTTTTTCGTAGTTGTTTGTAAATACTTTGCTTACGGATTTTATTTTGTAATCTTATTCTTTTGTTTATCTATATCTTTTAATGACAGTTTTGGTTGGACTTATAATGAAGTAAGAAATAATGTTTCTCTTATATTTATAGCATTAATAATAATGTTCTCATTAATAGCAAACGATATTCGAAACACAGAAAATGTTTTATTTAAAGTAAGGTCTAATAAGATTATTAAATTATTAGTTTTTTTACTGTACTTGATCGCTTTACTCACTTTTTATATCAATACTGCTTTGTTGATAGTATTTTCTGAGTATGAGAATTCACGATGGCTAATATTTGCGTTATTAATTTTATTTTTAATTTGTGCAGCTATCCCCTTCATTTCGATTCCTGTTATAAAATTCATTAATGGGTCAACTAAAAAAGCGGTATATATAAAAGATAAAAATAACGAGAAATGGTTCATATTACATCCAATAAACAAGGAAATCGTTTTATTAGGGGATAACAGCGATCCCAAAAGGTGTGAAAGAACCATGTTTAAAAAAATAGAAGATATATATAATGAACCGATCAGACTAAAAATAGAAGATAATTAAGTCCAAGACGGAAAGCCTGCGGACACTGAACTTACAGCTTTTACACTGTTTGTTTAGTGTCCGTTTTTTATTTGTCCCGGCTGCGGTCTAGTGAAAGGAGCAATAGATATGAAACCCACCAAAAGAAAACGCCCTGAAAAAGCACAGGAGCGCTCTGAACGCTTTTGGAGAGAAATCATGGGGCAAAAAAAGCAGATTCTTAAAAGAGGCAAAGGCGGCGCTTATAAGCGCAAATAAAAGGAGGAATAAACCATGCTATTTCAATTACCCGAAATCGATAGAGAAGCAACCAAAAAGAAGGTTGAAGCCATACTTGATAATTACAGGGTGGTTCTCTTGCAAGTGCCGGATGATCTGCTGCCGAAAGTAACGGCGGGGTTCAACATTGTTCCACCGTCAAATACAAACGCGTTTCATTCATCTACCGAAGATACGGCCATCAAAAGAATTGAAATGGAACAGGAACGACATGCCTTTCTTTTAAAAATTCAAAAGGCTGTGAATCGATTGCCGGCCAATGAACGGCAGATCATCATCATGAGGTATATGTCACAGGATCACCGTTTTAATTATGAGGTTTAGAACGAAATTGGGTTAAGCCCGCGCACATACTTCCGGATAAAATCGCGTGCTTTTTACAATCTGGCTTTTGCATTGAAAGAAGAAGTGTATGTGAAGAGTGCTTCATAATGAATTTTGTGCTGCCTATCAGGGACATGGACCAGATTTATTATATTAAGAAATTCCTGAGAGAACGGAGCGAAAGAAACTATCTTCTTTTCGTCACCGGCATCAACTCGGGTTTACGTATATCTGATTTACTCCGGCTAAGAGTCCGCGACGCGAAACGAATGTACATTGATTTAAGAGAGAAGAAAACCGGCAAGCAGAAACGGATCAAAATAAATAAGGCCCTAAAAAAAGCCCTGGCCCATTACATTAAAGACAAGGATGACCAGGAATTTTTGTTTAAGAGCCGTGAAGGGCTTAACAAACCAATCAGTAGAAGCACGGCATACAACATATTGAAAGAAGCGGCGAAATACGTCGGGCTTGATGGTATCGGTACCCACACCATGAAGAAAACGTTTGGTTATTGGCACTATAAAAAATTCAAGGACGTTGCTCTGCTGCAAGAGATATTTAACCATTCCAGCCCGGACGTGACGCTTAGATATATTGGGATCACTCAAGACACAATGGATCAAACAATGGACTCATTCAGTTTGTAAGCTCATCTGTCTTCAAAACGGATGAGTTTTTTTGTGCCTAATTTAACGAATTAACCATAATGAAAAATTGGCTGACTCATTTTAAAGAAAAGGCATAAAACTATGCAGGACAAAGGGTTCAGCGTTTTCGTGAATTGGACACAATATAAGATATGGTTAATTGGTGGATATTGTGGATAAATCAGGTGTCTTATATTATAATCCTCATAGGAATATTTAGGGGGGATTAAAATTGACAAGGACAGGCGTTCGGAAAGATGCAGCAAAAAAAGAAAATACAAAAAGAGCATTTGTTATAACACCAATTGGTGATGATAATACAGATATTAGACGTTCCGCTGAAGGCTTTATAGATGCTGTAATTGTACCTGTACTGAATGACCTTGGATTTGAAACTAATGTTGCTCATAGAATGACCGACGGTGGTTCTATTACAAATCAATTAATTAATAGTATTTTGGAAGATGATTTAGTTATAGCAAACTTAACTGGATTAAATCCAAATGTAATGTACGAGGTAGCTGTAAGGCATGCTGTTCGAAAGCCCATTGTTCATGTTTGTGAGAATGGTACTAAACTTCCTTTTGACTTAGGAGCTGAGCGTACTATATTTTTTACTAATGATATGAAGGGCGTTATAGAAGTGAAAGGGATCTTCAAAAAATATGTAGAATCAGCGCTTAAGGAAAAAGATCCAGACAACCCTATTTATAGGGCATCAAGTGAGTCGATGATTTTACAGCATGTGAAGGATGAAAACCCTGATCAGTTTATAGTTTTAAAAAGAATTAATGATATAGAAAGATTATTAAAATCTTTGAATTTATCGGAAAGTCTTAATGAATCACGACGGAAATCTAATTTCTACGGGTTTGAAACATTTGAATTTGAAGTAAGCGCAGTTAGTGAATCATTATTATTTGATGTGCTATTAGGAACAATGAATGATTTAGGGATTGATACAAAACTAAGTAATCCAATGGTAACTTCTTACATAAATGATGAGGGCAAAGAAACTTATAAAGTTATAATTGAGCTCCCTTTATATATGTCCTCGGAGAGATTTCTTAAAAAGTTTAATGAAAACGGAATGGGGCTTTTAGAAAACATAAAAAAGGTAAAAAAGTAAATGGCACAATTGTGGCACAACGTTGGCACTCTGTTTAGTTTTAAATCGGTTAATATGGTATTAGGTCAAACATTGAAGAAAACGCCTCCAATAACGGAAGGCGTTTTTCATATTGCTACTCAAATTAAGCCGGCGAAGAATATAGCCAAACGGGAAGAGCATTCTGAGCCGGATCGCGCTAGTCTTGCGGCATTGGTATCGGGAGATTTGTAAGCAGTATGTTTTTTGGACATGCCGTCTTACAATGCTTGGCTTCCTCTCGGAGTATGTGTAAGGCGCAAATTTTAATACGCGTTTAGCATAAGGAGGAATCGTTCGACAAATTTCGCACAATATAGACTGCTGTCAATTACCTCCGATATAGTAATATGGGAGGTAGGACGTTATTATGAGAAATTTTTATAAAGATATAGTTTTCTTTTTCATCATATTCTCTTTATTATTAGGGGATATTATCTTATTTTCAAACCTGATTAATGAGTTTTTTGTCGATTCCGAGACTATTATTGCAGGGATTATCGGATTTGTTGGCGCTATTTTGGGCGGCGCAATTACTTATGTAGGCGTTAGATTGCAACTTAGTCATAGAGATAAAGAAATTTTTTTAAGCACAGCTACGGAACGAATAATTAATTTAAGTTCATTGGAAGATCGATACTTAAGCTACAATAGAAGAGCTCTTAATTATGCTCAACAGATTCATATGGATCCAGAACGAAGAAATTATCAAACTGGCGAGCTAGTAAAAGAAATAATTGAATCAATACAACAAGACAGGAGAACTTTGATAGAAGAAATGGGGTACAGCGAATATAAAGAAATAATGAAAATCATAGGGAGTATATATAGAAAAATCGATGGGTATATTGGAAAAAGACCTATGACTGAAGACGAAGCTAAAGAAGGTATAGATGAAATTCAAAGATTATTTAAAATCATTTCAAGTTATAAAAGTTTAATTTTAAGAAAATATGAAAACTATACTAGGCACTAGTTACCTAGTGCTTTTTTATGTTCTCTGTAAACCGGATCCAGTGAATCTCAGAATAAACGATTGGCGGCCAATGAGAGCCTCTGAGTGTGGGGCCGGTTTAGAAAGAATGTATATTTTGACAATCCAATATAGCTGTTTTTTTGCTACAATAATCCTGATAAGTAAAATATAAGGGTGGTTAGTATATTGAATATGGATATCATAAGGTTTATTGCAGTACCTTTAATCGTTGTTATTCTTTCTGCTAGCTTTAGTTCCTACCTAACAACCAATGCCGAAAGAAAAAGAAGAATTTTTGATAAGAAATATGATTTATATTTAGAATTTGTTCAAGTTGTATCATCTGCTGTAATTGTTAATCAAGCTTTGTTAAAACATCAATTTAAAAATTTATCAGAGGATCAGTTGCCTCATGAGTTACAAAAAGAGAAGGCTAAACTAGCTGAGAATTATCTTTCTATTAAAATGAAAGTCTCTTTAATTTGTAATAAAGAAATTATTGAGCTTTTTAAAGATATAGCTGATTTTAACCTACAAGATCCTAAAAAATTAGATGCATTTTATAGAATAATGTTGCTTATGAGAAATGAACTCGGTTTAAGTAATGATTCAGTTATAACACATGATTTTGACCTATTATTAAATGGAAAATGAGATACTTTTAAAATTAACTTTAACCATAGAAGATTTAAAGGGGGGGATCACATGAAAGTTGTCGATTGGGTAGTGCTATTATTACCTATAACCTTAACAGGAATACTAGGTTTATTTTTCAATGCTAAATTAGAAAAACAGAAACATATTTTACAAAAAAAAATTCAAGACTTTAGTTTGTATAATGAGAAAAAACATTTATGTTATTCAGAATTATATAAACTGATGAAAGAGGCACAAGGGCATATTTTTGGTTTGAAAGGTTTAATTTCAAGACCTAGTTTTGATGATTATAACAAAGATGACATTGAGAGCTATTTAAATGAGATTGGTACTACTCAAAAAGTTGTTAACGATGTTGTTGATTTATGGGAAGTTAATAAAGATAAGGCAATAAAAAAAGTTAGAGAATATGAAAAATTGAGAGACCTAACTCTAGCAAAAAATGCATTAATTAAAGCAAAAAATTTTTGGCTGCTTAACGAATTATATTTTATCGAATATACAAGTGATAAACTAGACGAATATTTTCAAAAATTAAATGAATTATATATTAACTATAGCCATATTGAAGAAGTATCTAGAATTGAAAATAGGGAAATAAAAAAAGAAGTAGAGGATAAATTCAATGTGTTAAAAGCTCGGATGAAAGATGAACTTTCCTCTTTTATAGAATAAAGATAAATCAGTGCAATAGATGAAAAGAGAATTTTTGAGAAAAAGACCATTAACGATCTAAATAAAACGAGGGTGTTTCTAGTGAGTCTGTTCTTTTTTGAAATTTTAGGCTTTAAAAGCAAAAAAGAAGGAGAGTTTATAATGCATACCCCTTTAAAACCCTGCAATGAACCAGGCTGTCCGACTCTCACCCGGAAAAGTTACTGCGAACAGCATAAGAGGGACAAGCCAGCTTATGATCAATACCGTGAGTCAGCTGCCCGCCGGGGTATGACAGCAAATGGCGGAAGGCAAGACAGGGGTACCTGTCGAAGCATCCTTTCTGTGTTTCCTGCATGAAGGAGGGCAGGCGGGTTCCTGCATCAGTCGTTGACCATAACAAACCGCATAAGGGAGATAAAAAACTATTTTGGGATTCTTCCAACTGGCAGCCGCTGTGTGCGCCCTGCCACAGCAGGAAGACCGCGAAGGAGGATGAAGGCTTTGGCAACAGAACATCAAACCTGCGTATGTGATCACTGTTGAACCAAGTTCCATATCAAAGGATGTTCGAAAGTTAGGAAGTATGACAACGGGGTGCGGCAGCATTACATCAAGTGTCCGCGGTGTCAGACTGAATACACGTCCTACTACACAAACGAGACGATCAGGCGCATGAAACAGAAGGTAAAGAAGCTGACTGTACTACGTCTCAAAGCACAAGCTCAAAAGGGAATTGACGTATACAAGCAGAAATACACGCAAGCTCGAGAGGAATTAGAAACGGCCATGCTGGAGCTGCGGAAGGAAATGGAGCCCCCCGCCCTTAAATCTCTGGAAAGGATTTCGCCGGAGACCGCGCTCCCCTCCACATTTTGAAAAATTCCCTAAAAGAAATTTCGGAAGGAGGTGAGGGAATGGTAAGACCAAGGCAACCAGTTGACTTATTGCTTGTGAAAGGTAAGAAAAACCTGACAAAACAGGAGATTGAGGAACGAAGAAAGCAGGAGATCAAGGCGCCAGGAGACAAGGTAAAGGCGCCTTCTTATTTACCGAAATACTTAAAAAGGGAATTCAAAAAAATAGCGGACGAGCTGAAAAACATCGGAATTATGACGAATTTAGATGTTGATGCGCTCGCCCGTTTTTTATATTCGCGGAAGCTTTACCTTCAGGTGACGGACCAGCTGCTTGAGCAGGGGCCAATGAAAACAATAGTCGTCAGAGATAAGGACGCACAGGGAAATGTCGTGGGGGAAAAAGAAAAAACGGTAGTTAATGAAGCGTATTCGGACTTGCTTATCAATCAAGATAAACTATTCAAACAATGTCGGCAGGCTTCCAGTGATTTGGGCTTAACCATTTCCTCGTGCTGCAAGCTCGTGATTCCTAAAAAGGATGACGACAAGCCGAAATCAAAAGAGGAAGAGCGGTTTGGGGGCCGGATGTAATGCAAGAGGTCACCGCTGAAATTCTGATTGAGCGTGTATGGGCCTATTGCGAAAAAATACTTTCCGGTGAGATAAAGGCTTGTCAAAAGCATAAATGGGCTGTGCAGCGATTTTTTAAAGATGTTGAGGCGTTAGCGAAACCGGATTGCCCCTTTTACTATGACGCTGAAGCAGTGCTAGATTTTTACGAATGGGCGCGGCAGTTCAGGCATGTTGAGGGGATACTTGCGGGTGAGCCGATTGAGCTGACAGATTTTCAGCTATTTATTGCGGCCAATGTATATGGCTTTTTTAAAAAGGAAAACGGTGCCCGCCGATTCCGAAAAGTTTATATTCAGTTGGCGCGTAAGAATGCAAAATCGCAATTTCTCGCACTCATGGCTTCTTATGAAGTGTTCCCGACAACCGAAAAACATCGGGTGTTTATTGCTGGATGGTCCCGGGAGCAGTCAGACGATGTATACCAGGCGATTCTTGAACAGTTAATGCGAAATATCTCGGCCATTGTGGTGGATCAAGCAAGCGACCTGCAACATCGGCCCCAAAAGAAAGCACGAAAAAGCCGGAGGGAAAAAAGTACCCACTACCGATCGGAATTTACAAAAGCCCAATGATGAAGGGAACGGCTGTCCGGCAGATTCAGGAAGCATTAGCTGCCCTCTATTTCTAACCAGACAAAGATGCCAAAAATAACGGCATTGATGGCTTTTACGGGTGAATGCGGTCAAATGGTTCCAACTATGCATGGGCTGTCTGCGGACGGTATTTACGGACCGAAGACGAAAGCGAAAATTGAATCGTTACTGAAGTAATAAAAAAGGCCCTCTCGTAAAAAAGTGGGCCTTTCAAGTCTTTTTCTTTTAAATAGCTTCTTTTATTTGCTCTATTACACTTTTTAACCATTGTATAGGAGTTAATCCGATAGCAGGAAAATAAATTTCGCAGTGCGATTTTATATAGTCTTCTTTCTCTTGATCAGATATGTCACTATTTAAAAACTCTTGACAAAATTGTATTGTGAAAGCCAAGCATTCTTTGCTGGATTCACTAATAAACTCATTCAGTGCTTGTTCTGGGGACCCCATATCCTGATGAAATGTGCCATCCAAAAAATCACTTAACTCTTCAAAAATATCATAATTATCTTCCATATTGAAACTCCTTTATTTTATTGGATATCCTGTTAAAATATACTCTCCATCTTTCCCCTTTTTCAAGACTATTTTTGCATTCGTAACATCTTCTGCGGTATTTGAGCCTCTTTCTATACTTCTTCCAAGAACATCTCCATTACCTTTGTATCTTAATGCAAGAGTAGGCCTGCTTTTAGGGTCTGATAACCACTTTTCTACTTTTTTTATGTTTTTGGGATCTTTCAATACTTCACTAGCGACTTTTTCTGCTGTAGCTCTATCTTTAAAAGTAGATGAACCAGTGATTTTAAGATCTTTTTTTAAACGTTGGGATAACTCCTCGTCAGTTTTCCCAACATGCCTTTTGATTAAGTGGCCTCTTTTGGATTCATGAGCTGCTAATCCACCACCTGGTGCCAGGGGACTACTGTCCCCAGGTTTAACTGTATCTTTACTCTTCTGGGCTTTATCTACCTTAGAAACGTTCTTTGCCGCTTCTTCACCTTTAAATAGCTTGTAGCCGCGCTTTCCGTACTTAAATGCCTTTCCGATAGGGGTGATACTCAATCCGGCCATCAAACGATCACCGTTATCTTTAACGATTTCGCCTGTCGCAAGGTCGTATCCAAACGCTGCTCTTACTGCATCATACACACCTGTAAATTCCATCGCTGTATCGAAATATTTAGCAAAGTCGCTTTTTTCTACATTCTCTGGAAGGGTGTAGGCGGGTTCTATCTTAACGATTGTATCACCATCTATGTATGCCCGGTAAAGCGTATCGTTAAATACTCTATAATCTTTTTTAAGTTCATTCAATTCCTCTTGAGTGTACTCTTTCTTGGAAACCTTTTGTGTCGCCAATTTTTTTAATCGATCTGGATTGGCGAGAGTGTTAATGTCCGCATCTTCTTTGTCTCCGACTTTTTTCAACATGGCACCCATCGCTGTTTCTTGATTTCCACTCAGGTTATCCATCTCATCCGGCTTTAAAATCGCGCCTTTTTGATAACTGGTGATTTCAATTTTGGGCCCGGTATACATCTTTTCGAGCCGCGCCATGTATCTCTGCATCGTCTCAAGATCGTTTTCAGCCGTTTTGAGGGCGTTGGTTTGCTCGCGGTCAAACGCATGCAGCTTTTCAAGAGTCGTGCTGATTTCCTTTAACGCTTTCTGATTCTGTTCATGAAAACCGCTGTCATTCAAATCCGGTAAATCGACGATATGGCTGACTTTTGCGATTGTAGAGTTGGTTTTAGAAACCAAATGTTTCGTTGTTCGATCAGCAGCATTTAAGCCATTCTCCAGTTCGTGTTCGAGAAAGGACTGTGAAATAAATCCGTTATGGTTGGGTTCCAGGGAATTCAACGCGCTTTTCATTTTCTTCAGCGTGGAACTGTATTCCTCTATGAAAGTGTCATAGAACCGCAGAAAAGGGGTGTGACATTCCTCGTAAAAGGCGCGGATCGCGTCGCCGCCTTTTCCTTTTAAAGCATCATCAAGTGATGTGATCCCCTCAACGGCCTTTTTAACTTTATCGAATTCGTCTGATTGTTGTTTTAATTGTTCCAGCGTTTGATCAATTGCATGGTGCAGCGCCTGAACATCCAGAGTCTTCATGGCATTCTCCTCTAATACTTTTCATTACAATCAGTATATAGTTTACCACTTTATAGAAAGGACTTGGTGAATATATCCTGTTCAACCATGAAAATGAATCATTGGACTTAGGTCATTACTTCTATTAATTCATTTCGATTACCGTAAACAAGTTTGTTATAGCATTCTTTAGGCTCTGTGACTAAACCAAAAGCCATTTGTTTTAAATCTGTCTTTCGGTATCACGAAAATCTCATTTTTTGGGATGATAGAAGTTTTACAATTATGAATTGTATGTTAATCTTTACATAAAAAGGATGTTAGCTGGAAGGGAATGATGGCAGTTGGAGACTATCCCGTCTTCTGAAGTTGGAATCAAAATAAACCGCTGGTACAACGAAATTCAAAAATTAAACGTAATAGAAGCAGAACAATTAAAGGCGGAAGTTCACTTAGCTATAGAAAGAATGGAAGAAGATCAAGACTTGCTTTCCTATTATCAGCTTATGAATTTTAGACATGAGTTAATGTTGGAATATCTTTTCCCGGCAGAAAAAAAGCTGAGCAAATCGGATTATCTTAGGGAAATTGAGGGACAGGGAAGAAAATTGTCAGGCTTGCTCGAATACTATTTTTCCTTTTTCACCGGAATGTATCATTTTTCACGAGGAAAATACATAAAGGCAATTAAGGGTTATAGAGCAGCGGAAAAAAAGTTGACGAAAGTTTCAGATAAAATAGAAAAAGCAGAATTCTATTATAAGATGGCTGAAGTGTTTTATCATATGAAACAAACTCATATGTCAATGTATTATGTGTCTCTCGCTTATGATATTTATAAATCCTATGATGCATATGTGATTCGAAGAATCAATTGTCTATTCGTTGTTGCTGGGAATTACATTGATTTATCAACGCATGATCAAGCTTTACCGCATCTTTTAAGCGCTAAGGAATCCGCGGAAGACATTCAAAACAAGGCGATCGTTGCAAAGGCTCTTTTAAATGTCGCATATTGTTATAATGCAATGGAGAGACCAACAAAAGCTATTGAATACTTTCATAAGGCGATTGATGTAGCAAAGGAAATAAAGGCAAAGGAACTGACTCAGGCTTATTATGATTTGGCTTTAATTCACTTTCGAAATAACGAAAATATTGAAGGACGAAAATTTTATGAAAAGGCGCTTGAAAGTGCGCGGGTATTTGAAGATGAATTATTCCTGTGTCTGTTGGACGTTTTAGAAGTACTGTATATAAAATCAGCTAATAAGTCAGAGGTACTAGAAACAATGAAACCATTACGGGATAGTCGTGGTTACCCCTATCTTGAGGAACTGGCATTAGAAGCAGCTCTATTCTATACTAGGAATGAGCGGCCAAATGATTCCATATTTTTTTATGATCAGATGGTGCAGGCTCAGAAACAAATCAAAAGGGGCGACTTTCTGTATGAAATCTAAGCTGTTTCTTTCGCTGACCCTTGCATTGGGCTTGTTGGTCGTGTCGGACGCTTCCATTCACACATCTGTTGAACAACAACATGCAGAATTTTCTGTGGCATCTAGGCTCGCAACATAATTGTGTTTGGGCAGGTCATTTGTTGGCCTGCCTTTTTGGTGAAAGAATTATTTTAGTTTGAAAACGAACCTATGCCAAAATCTTGGACGACTTGTATAAAGCAGAACGATTGTGTTGATACTCATTTTTCTTCGCCCCTTGTGTTGGAATTTTTATCATATCAATATTTGAATATGCAGCTGTCCGCATTATTAGCAATTTAAAATTTTTGCGCCAAATTTTGTACAAAGGCAGACAAAAACCTTGATATATCAATGGTTCTCTGGATATATTCACCCTGACCACCGATATCGCTGAAAACCGTATTGCCAAACGACGAAAGAGCGTTCCATATAAAAGGAACGCTCTTTTAGTTTATTCCCATCAAAGCGGAGAGCCGCCAACATAAACGCAATGACCAACTGTTGTCCGCACTCTTCATTTATCGCACCGTGAAATAAGGCACCTTGTCATCGGCAAGGTGCTTTTCTCGATGCAATGATATGTCCCGATCCTCCGATCCACCTTTTTACGTTTTGTTTACAAGTTGATCAAACTTTAGCGACATCTGCCCGCTATATTGAATACAGCCAGATCTCATCCAGATATAGACAAAGGAACACGTAAAGGATTAATTTTTTTGAGGAGGAATACAGTTGTCAATTCGCATTAAATTGCCTGGCGGGTCCGTCAGAGAATTTGAGGAGGAAGCAAGCATTGAAGATGTCGCTGCTTCTATTAGCTGCGGTCTGGAAAATGCGGTTGCAGGTAAATTAAACGGAAAGCTTGTAGATTTATCAACTCCGCTTCAGGACGGTGCGCTCGTTGAAATTGTCACCCGGGACTCGGCTGAAGGTCAGAAGTTCAAGCGTGAAAAAGCGCGGGGGACAGGGCGTATTGTGGCACTTGATGCAGCTCGGGGGCTAGCGGTCATCGGGATGTATTTGCAGCACTTCGCCTTGAACGAAACGAACGGTTCAATCGTTTCCGGGAATACGACGCTTCTATTTGTGCTTTGCGGCGGCATCTCCTATTCGATCATGGCCGGGCGCATGTTGGATCGAGGAATGGAGCCGGCCGCATTTCGGACGCGGATGCTTGCCCGCGCGGTATTTATCGATATTATAGGATACCTTCTCATCATGCTGAATACTCCGTTCGGGGTGATTTTGCCAGCTTATGCGGCACTGTTTGTGCTGGCGTTGGTGCTGATTCGTCGTTCGACACGTGTGTTAGTTACAACAGCAGCTGTTTTGCTTGCAGTGAGCCCGCCGCTGATGATTCTCGGAGGCAGCGTACTGTCGAAAGCATACTTACTTGGTGATATGGCAGGCGGCCCGATGTCGGCGCTCGCACTTGCACCCGCTTTTGTCGCCGGTATGGCAATCGGGCGCTTCGATTTGACCAGGATGCGGACCGCACTCTCGCTAGTGGGCAGCGGCACAATCATGGTTATCGTCTCTAAAGTTTTGGGCACTTTCGTTCTTCCGGGGCTGAGCCGTTCATTCGAAGAGTGGCTCGTAAGTGTTCAAGGCACCGCCGGCGCTGAGCCGGATCAGTATGCAATCTGGCCGCACAACGTGGCACCGCCGTTGTGGCACAATCTTCTTTCGATTGCTCCGCACAGTGCGTCAACTTTCCAGACGATGCTGGGGCTTGGGGTTGCCTTTCTGGTGCTTGGATTGGTATGTCTCGTGCCGCCGAAAAACTCTGCCGTGTTAAAGCCGTTCGCGGGAGTCGGACGTGTGGCGTTGACGATGTATGCAGCTCAGTTTGTTGTTATATGGACTCTTGAAATCTCGGGGGCCAAGTATGATATCGGGGCCATTCCATTCAGTGATCTGTTCGTCGCGGCCATGGTGACGGTGACAGGGTGGCTGATTGCACGGCTTCCTGCCGGTCCGCTTGAGACAGCGATGCGCCGCTTTGACCGGGCCTTCAGCACCTTGGGACCCGTCACGGGAACGACGACATCCAGGTAGGCGGTCTTCAACATTTTACCAGAAGAAACCGTCTAAGGAGGCAGTTCCTTCAGGCTGTTAGCCTGTCGGGAGCTCCGGAAGATAAAGGAGGAGGAGGAGGAGGAGGAGGGCATGCTGAATCAGAGTGTGAGGCAGGCAAATGAAATGCAGCCAGAACTCCTCACTCTTGTAATGGTTTTCTCTTATCAAGTTTGCAATTTGAAAATATCATGAAATGGGGATGGCATTTTTCTATGTTTAAGAAATCGTTCACAAAGTGTTATCTGATCTTGGTTTTGTCGCTTATGATGCTGCTTGGAGCGATAACCCCCGGTGTTGCTATGGCGCAGACTGGCAAGGGAACGGCGTCCGGTCAGCAGACAAAAGTAAAGACTAAAAAATCTCAGAAGCTAAAACTGGACAACAATGTTGCTTCGATGACAGAGAAACGAACGCTTCATGCTGCGTTTAAGCTTCCGCAAGGTGTTGATGTGAAGAGCTTAAGCTGGACGTATGACGGCAAACCGCTGTCTCAATGGAAAAAATATAAGGTCCGTGATTACAGCGGTGCACCTTTCATTACTGTTAGCCATGTAAAAGTGACCAACGGCAAGGTTCATGCTAACATCAATTTCGATCTTCCATACGATACAGACAACCTGTCAGAGCCGCGATTGCAACGTCCGCTATACGCATCGCTGATGGGCACATATGATTTGGCGGCAACAGTGAACGGACGAGTGGTTGCCCATGCTCCCGTAAAATTGACGCCATATGACAGCTTCCGCACTTACGATGAGCTGAAACCGGAGATCGATGCCGTTACAGCAAAAGCTGCGCAAAAAAACAACAGATATATCAAAACGACTTCTATTGGAAAATCGGTCGAAGGCCGTGATATCTATTTGACAGTGCTTGCCAAAGATAAAGCCGCTGTCGATAAGTATCAGAAGGTGACTCACCCTGCCATGCTCAATGACCCGGAGAAATTGCAGGCCGACATTAAATCCGGCGCATTTGGCGACTATCAGGTGCCGATCTGGTTGAACAATATTCATCCGAATGAAGCGCCTGGCGTCGATGCGATCATGAATTACTTTAAGTCAATGGCATTGGATAAGAGCATGACGTACGATACAGTCCTGCCGAATGGCAAGAAAAGCAAGACAACGTTGAATATAGACGATGCATTGGAACATGTTTTTTTCCTGTTCGTTTATACGGACAACCCGGATGGCCGGGTTCATACAACACGTTCCAATGCTGAGGATTTCGATTTGAACCGGGATAATTCTTATCAAACCCAGCCTGAAACGCGCAGCGTAACGGAACAAATCGCGAAGTGGTCGCCGCTGTCTTTTCTGGATATGCACGGGTTCGATGCCAATTTCCTGATTGAGCCTTCTACTCCGCCTCATAACCCGAATGTTGAGTATGACCTTTTGATTGACCACATGGTGGAACAGGCAAAGGCTATGGGTGAGGCCGGGATTGCTAATACGAAGTATGACTACTATCATATTCCTTATGAAGAACATCGGAAAACTGCGAAATATCCAAATTATGTGTCAAAAGGCACGGCTTCGGGATGGGATGATGCATCTGCAGCATATACCGCTGCATTCGCCATGTATCACGGTGCGATGGGTCACACGCTGGAAACGCCCGAGTCGAATGAAGAGTCTACCAAAGCTCTGTATTACAGTTCTGCGGCAGCCACAAAATATGTAGTGGGAAAAAAAGAAGAGCTGTTCCTGAACCAATTAAAAATATTCGAGCGCGGCGTGGACAATATCGATGATCGCGCTGTCGATCATTACTTGGTCAACGCCAAAAACGAAGAGATCGGCCGACCGCGGCAGGGCAATCAAAACTTCTTCCCGGAATATTACGTACTGCCGGTCGATAAAAATATTCAAAAGAATGTGTTGGAAACCTATAAGATGGTTGAGTACTTCCTTCGCAACGGCGTAAAGATTGAACGATCAACAAAAGCGGTAACCGTTGACGGAAAAACATATCCGGCAGGATCATTTATTGTAAACATGCACCAGGCAAACCGCGGCCTCGCGAACTTGGTCTTGTATGATGGAATAGATGTATCTGATTATGAAATGATAGCCGGTGAGATGATTCAAAATTTCCATGATATGCGAGGTTTTGACCGTTATGTAATTCGAGATGCCGGGGTGTTCAAAGGCAAGACTTCTGCCATCACCTCCGTGTCGTTTCCGGGGACTAAAATGCCAAAACGCTCAGCTTATGTGCTGATCCAGAACACAAACAATGATGCGATAAAGGCAGTCAACGAGTTACTGGCAGCCGGCAAGACCGTTACAATGCTCACCAAGAGCGGATCAGGCTATCAAGCGGGCGACTTCGCGGTTGCCTACAAGGACCTGGCCCCGTTGGCTTCCAAGTACTATCTCGACGTGAGCGCATCCGGCCATAAGAAACCAAGCGGCAAAGTCCTCAGGGCTTCTACTGTAGGAGCACTGGGTGAAGCGGCATATGTACTGAAAAATCTGGGCTTTAACGTCACCTCAGAACAGGCGGGCGCAGATGTGCTTGTCAATACGTTCGACTCTTCTAAATATGTTAATAAAGGAAAGCCTTACATTGCATTTGGAAACATGGGGATGACGAATGTTCAGAAGTGGATCCCCGGATTTTCTTTTAAAGGACCTGAATGGGAGAGATACGAAGGCGTCTTCTTGGCAAATGTCATGCAAGATCATGCTATTACAGCTCCTTACAATAAACAGGAATACTTCTACACAGTCACTGGTTCTTATATTACCGCTGTTCCTAAAACGGCAAAAGTGCTTGCGGTGATTGCTGATGAAGATCACTTCTTCAAGGCAGGCTGGTGGCCTGGACATGATGCTGCCAAAGGAAAGATTATGGCTTTCACGTATAAAGATAACAACAAGAACTTAACTGTTTTCGCTAACGATCTAACCAATGACGATCATCCGCAGCATCAATATCGGTTGCTGGCGAATTCGATTTTCAATGCCGGTCCCGGAAAAACCGAAAATGCTCCATCATCAAAACGATGAGAGGCTGGACAGCTGAAGTGCAAGCGGCTCCCGCAGTGGAGGTGTCTCGTCTAAACAGCTGGATAGACAAGCTTTGGAACGAACATTGAACCATCGTTAGCAGCGCCATGATTTTAGATCATGCTGCCTTTCTTTTGAAGGGCAGTTTTTTCGTGTCTGACGGGTCTTCATCGTTTGCTTTGCTTCTAGTCAAAGGGCCGGAAGCTTCCGTAAGTGCCTGCTTTTCATATGCGGCCATATGCTTCCAGCCTTTCTTGAATCCTCCCCATTTTTTTATGCAGAAACTTAAGGTTAAAAAAGACGATAAGTGTTCCGGATATGGCTGATAAGATCATTGCAGGAAAACTGAATTTTTCTATCTCTGCGGCAGCGGTCAGCAGATAGCAACAAAATGGCAGCATAAAGATCGACGTTAATATGCCGGGTACATAATGTTTAAATCTGAACCATAGGACGATATGAACAAGGAAATGAACAGTAAAAGCAAAAAAGAAACCAAACCAGATAATATATTGATTAAAATAAATACTGAGAACAGTTACACCAACAGCTAGTATAAATTCTTCGAGCACAGCGCAAACAAAAGAAGCGGTTTTGGCATGTCCAAATGGAGCTTTTTTCAGTTGTTTCAGCTCGCTTCGATATCTTTTGCCCCATGCCTCGACCATCACCATCTCTTCAAAATCATGCAGTATAAATAATATCGGCAGCATCCAAGCCATAAATTGCATATTCTCCATTTACATTCCCCCTCTTATGTGCCACAATTGTGACATTTCATAGAGAACAAAGTCAATGAGCCAACGAAAAGTGCTACATTGCCATAAAAAGTGCGACAGGAGAGAGAATATGAAGCAAATGCCCTCAAAAACAGCTCAGCAATCTAAAAGCTGGCTGACGCTATCATTGTTGGAGCTTATGAAGGAAAAAAGCTTTTCAGACATCACCATTACAGAGATAGCGGAAAAAGCGCAGCTTGACAGAAGAACATTTTATCGGCATTTCCATTCAAAAAAAGATATATTAGACCGCTATTTTGAGCAGCTTTGCAGTGAGTATTCCAATTACATTGTTCAGGAAAAACATATTGACTTATCCAGTCTTGGACATGCATACTTCAACTTTTGGAGCCGACATGCCGATTTTTTACAAGCCCTTCATCAGAACCATTTGTTTTATTTGATTGTTGAGAAATATAATGAACTTCTACCGGATCTTCATAAAAAATTTAAAGAAGAAACCTTTCATTTTAAAAGCAAAATCGACTTGGAGTACGGGCTTTCATTCAGCGCAGGGGGCTTTTGGAACATCCTTTCAAAATGGTTTGAGAGAGGCCGGAAGGAAACTCCTGAAGAAATGAGTCATATTCTGCAAGGAATAGTAGATTCATTTTTAAACAAGCAAGCTATCGAAAGGTGATCTCATGTTGGTATATAAGTGCTTTAAGTGTTTAGCCTTCTTTCTTAATTTCTGCTTGTGCTTACGGCCAATCTTCGGTACCGTTAATGCAAAGACCCTTGTAATATAGAGAACAGGAGTGAGGCCGTTGTTGAATACGGTGAAGATCAGAGGGGTGGCCATCGGAGAAGGAGCCCCGAAAATTTGCGTGCCGCTCATCGGAAAAACGCATGAACAATTGAAAGAAGAAGCTGCTTTTCTTCTATCGATTAATCCGGATCTTGCCGAATGGCGGGCGGATTTTTTTGAGGATGTCGAAGACGTTGACAAAGTGAAAAAGGTATTGGCTGACATCCGGGAGATCTTAAAGGATATCCCGTTGATATTTACATTTCGCAGCGCGGAGGAAGGCGGCGAAAAAGAAGTCAGTAAGGAATTTTACTTTTCCTTGAATCATGCCGTAGTAAAAACAGGGCTGGCAGATGTGATTGATGTCGAGCTGTTCAATGAAGAGCATCATGTGGAAAAACTAGTTCAATCGGCTCATATGCAGCATGTCTTTGTCATTATATCCAACCACGATTTCGGGAAGACGCCGAGAGCGGAAGAGATCGTTTCCCGTCTCCGAAAAGCCCAGGATCTTGGCGCCGATTTCCCTAAGATCGCGGTGATGCCTGAAACACCGGCAGATGTGCTGGTGTTGCTTGAGGCGACTCATATGATGCATGAGCGGTATGCGAAGCGGCCGATTATCACGATGTCGATGGCCGGAAAAGGCTTGATCAGCCGGCTCGCCGGAGAGGTATTTGGCTCGGCCGTGACGTTCGGCGCAGCGAAAAAAGCATCCGCACCTGGCCAAATTGAGGCGACGGATTTGAAACATATACTTGATGTGCTTCATCGCAATTTATAATCATTGGGTGCGCCGCTCTGATCCCTTTTATAGTGAAAAAGATTCATATATTTTTCCATCCTTTTCACTTGCCAAATCGGTGTGTTACGATAAAAAATGAATTGAATAGCTTTACTAGGGGTGCCCGACTGCGGGCTGAGAGAGAAACATGTGTTTCTTAACCCTTTGGACCTGATCTGGTTCGTACCAGCGTGGGGAAGTAAAAAGGATTCGGGAGAAGATGGGGAATGGGTATGGTCCGTCTGTCTTCCAGTGATTTTACTGACTGTAAAACCAGGTTCATCATATGATCCTGGTTTTTTTGTGCTGGTGCTGTTCCGGAGTTTCGTCCTGATCAATTTTTTAGAGGGGAAGGATTTTTACATGAAACAGGAGTCAGTACAGCAAAAAAACATCTCGATTATGTCAAGTTTTTCAGGGAGCCGCAAAGTGTATGTCGAAGGGGCGCGACCTGACATTCAAGTGCCGATGAGAGAAATTTCGCTAAGTCCGACGACGGGTTCATTTGGCGCCGAAGAAAATCAGCCTGTCCGCGTCTACGACACGAGCGGTCCCTATACGGACGCGAATGCAGAGGTTGATATTCTTAAGGGGCTGAAACCTTTGCGGGCGACCTGGATCAGGGAGCGCGGCGATACCGAAGAATATGAAGGCAGAGAAATCAGACCGGAGGATAACGGCTATAAAAGCAAAGAGAAAGCGAGCAACAGCTATCCAGGGTTGAAACGAAAACCGCTGCGCGCGAAAAAAAGTCAAAATGTCACCCAGCTGCATTACGCAAGAAAGGGGATCATTACGCCCGAGATGGAATTTATCGCGATCCGAGAGCATGTATCTCCCGAATTTGTTCGTGATGAAGTGGCAAGCGGACGGGCGATTATTCCGTCAAACATCAACCATCCGGAAAGCGAACCGATGATTATCGGCCGCAACTTCCACGTGAAAATCAATGCCAACATCGGCAATTCCGCTGTCACCTCTTCGATTGAAGAAGAAGTAGAAAAAATGACATGGGCCATCCGCTGGGGCGCCGATACGATGATGGACTTGTCCACAGGTAAAGATATTCATACAACGAGGGAGTGGATCATCCGCAATTGTCCAGCTCCTGTAGGGACTGTGCCGATTTATCAGGCGCTTGAAAAAGTAAACGGCGTCGCGGAAGATCTCACTTGGGAGATTTACCGCGATACATTAATCGAGCAGGCTGAGCAAGGCGTTGATTATTTTACGATTCATGCCGGCGTCCTTCTTCGGTATGTGCCGCTGACGGCAAAGCGCGTCACTGGAATTGTATCCCGCGGCGGGGCAATTATGGCGCAATGGTGTTTGGCTCATCATGAGGAAAGCTTTCTGTACACTCATTTTGAAGAGATTTGCGAGATTATGAAAACATACGATATCGCATTTTCGCTCGGGGACGGCCTTCGGCCCGGCTCGATTGCCGATGCGAATGATGAGGCCCAATTTGCCGAATTGGAGACGCTCGGCGAGCTGACGGAAATCGCCTGGAAGCATGATGTTCAAGTGATGATCGAAGGACCGGGACACGTGCCGATGCATAAAATTAAAGAGAATGTTGACAAGCAGATGGAAATTTGCAAAGAGGCGCCGTTTTACACGCTCGGCCCGCTGACGACCGATATTGCACCGGGCTACGATCATATTACATCGGCAATCGGAGCGGCGATGATCGGCTGGTACGGTACGGCCATGCTTTGCTATGTGACGCCGAAGGAGCATTTGGGACTGCCGAACAAAGACGATGTCCGCGAAGGCGTCATAACATACAAAATCGCGGCCCATGCGGCTGACCTTGCCAAAGGGCACCCCGGCGCGCAAATCCGCGATGACGCGCTTTCCAAGGCGCGCTTTGAATTCCGCTGGCGGGACCAGTTCAATTTGTCGCTCGATCCGGAAAGAGCGCTTGAATACCATGACGAAACCCTTCCGGCGGAAGGCGCCAAAACGGCACACTTTTGTTCAATGTGCGGGCCTAAATTTTGCAGTATGAGAATTTCCCAGGATATTCGCGACTATGCCAAGGAAAACGACCTTGATGAACAAAAGGCTATTCAAAAAGGATTGGAAGAGAAGGCGAAGGAATTTAAAAAAGCAGGCGGCAGCATTTACAGTTAAAAACGGGCAATACTGCAGATGAAAGGGGAACCTTTCATCTGTTTTTTTATAATATGGGGTTGACAGGTCGGAATAATATGAATTAGTATGTTGTTTAATATTTCGGAAAATTTCATCAGCGCTGATCGGTCAACCGAAGGCTCTTATCTCAATTGGGATAAGAGTTTTTTATTTTCAGTTTAGAAAAGAAAGGGGAACAAGATGTCTTTATCAATTCGTGTAAATGAAAAAGCATTTGGAAACGGCAGCCTTAAAACAAGCGTGCTTCAAGACGTGAAACTGACGGTCGAAAACGGCGAATTTCTGACTGTCATCGGTCCAAGCGGATGCGGGAAAAGCACGCTCTTAAAAATCGCTGCCGGTCTTGACGGGAATTATGAAGGGCGAATCAGCATGAACGGAAGAGAAATCAAGGGCCCGGGGATTCAGCAAGGTTTCATCTTTCAGGAGCATCGGCTTTTTCCATGGCTGACGGTCGAGCAAAATATCGCCGCAGATTTAAGCCTGAAAGAACCGGCGGTGCGAAAAAAAGTCGATGAATTGATTGAAACGGTGCGGCTGAAAGGCGCGGAGAAACAGTATCCACGCGAGCTGTCCGGAGGTATGTCGCAGCGGGTCGCGATTGCCAGGGCTTTGCTCAGGGAGCCTGAGATTTTGCTGCTTGATGAACCCTTCGGCGCCTTGGACGCCTTTACGAGAAAGCATCTCCAGGATGTTCTGACAGACATTTGGCGAGAAAAGAAGATGACGATGATCCTCGTGACGCACGATATTGACGAATCGGTTTATTTAGCCAACCGGGTCGCTATTCTTACCGCAAAGCCGGGGAGAATCCACAAGCTGATTCCGGTCGATCTGCCATTTCCGCGCAGCAGAACATCGCCCGTTTTTCAATCAATCAGACAAAAAGTGCTGAAAGAATTCGAGACAACGGAAACATTCAGCTTTCAGGAAGGTTCAGGGATTTGAGCAGAAAGGAGCGGAAAAACGTGAAAAAATGGCCGTTGTATATGCTGGGCTGCCTGATGCTTCTTGCGGGCTGTTCAGCAGCCCAATCAAGCGGAGGGGGCGGAGATTTAAAAGAGATCAACATCGGAGTGCAGCAAAGCTTAAGCCCGTTGCTCCTTGCGAAAGAAAAAGGCTGGTTTGAAAAAGAGTTCGCAAAAGAAGGGATTCAAGTGAAATGGACAGAGTTTCAAAGCGGTCCGCCGCAGTTTGAAGGTCTTGCCGCAGGTAAACTTGATTTTTCCCAGGTTGGAAATTCACCGGTGATCGCAGGGCAGGCGGCTGGCATTGATTTTAAAGAAATCGGTCTTTCGCAAGACGGTTTAAAGGCGAACGGCATTCTTGTGAAAAAAGGGAGCGGCATCGATGACATAAAAGATTTGAAAGGAAAGAAGGTGGCGGTGGCAAAAGGCAGCAGCGGGTTCGATTTTCTGTATAAAGTGATCGATAAAGCAGGTCTGGAGCCAACAGACGTCAACATCATTCAGCTTCAGCCTGACGAAGCCATGCCGGCATTTGACAGCGGCGCGATTGATGCATGGTCGATTTGGGAGCCGTTTTTGTCCCTTAAAACGATCAAAAGTGACGCGGCAATATTGGTTGACGGGGAACAAATCGACAAGTATTCCCCGGGTTTTACGCTTGTACGAAGCGAATTTGCCGAGAAGTATCCTGATGAGGTGATCCGTTTTCTGAAGGTGTATGACAAGGCCGTGAAATGGCATAAAAACCATAAGAAAGAAGCGGTTGAAGCGTATGCGAAAATTAAAAATCTCGACAAAAAGGTCGTTGAAAACGTGCTGAATAACACCGAACCGTTAAATGAGCCGATCACAGACCGCATTATTGAAACGCAGCAGGAGACTGCCGATTTTCAATTTAAATTAAAAGCGATTAACAAAGAGATTGATGTAAAAGAAGTGGTTGACAATTCATTTATTAAAAAAGCGCTGAAAGGAGGAGATGACAAATGAGGGCTGTTTCATCAAGCACCCCCTCGATCCAGCCGAAAGCAGGCGCAAAACTGAGACCGGCCGCTTTTCGGCTGGCATGGGGGAAGGGAATTGTATTACCTGTGATATTGATTTTATTATGGCAGCTTGTCGGGACATTTGAGCTCATATCAAAAACCGTGCTTCCGGCTCCTTTAGATATATTGCTTACATTTCGGGATCTCATCGTATCAGGAGAGCTTTTCACTCATTTAGGCATCAGCATTCAGCGCGCCGCGCTCGGCTTTTTCCTGGGAGCCGGACTCGGGCTCCTGCTGGGGCTTGTAATCGGCTTTTCAAAAATCGCCGAGGATTATCTCGATCCCTCTCTGCAAATGCTGAGAACCGTTCCGCATCTCGCCGTCACGCCGCTGTTTATCTTATGGTTCGGTTTCGACGAACTGTCAAAGGTGCTCTTGATCGCGCTCGGCGCCTTCTTCCCGGTATATATCAACACATTTTCAGGAATTAGGGGCGTCGATTCGAAACTGTTCGATGTGGCGAGAGTATTGGAGTTCCATTGGCTGAAGCAGGTGACTAAGCTGATTCTTCCCGCGTCGCTTCCGAACATCCTCTTAGGCATCCGCCTGTCGCTCGGTGTTTCGTGGCTGGGCCTTGTTGTTGCCGAACTGATGGGATCAAGCGCGGGAGTCGGCTATATGATTATGGATGCCAGACAGTTTTCACAAACCGATAAGGTGTTTGTCGGAATTTTGATTTTCGCTGCCGTCGGCAAGCTGACGGATTCATTCGTCAGAATTCTGGAGAAAAAGTGCCTTGGCTGGAGAAACAGCTATCAAGGTAATCAAAAGTAAAGGGGAGATCTTTTTGGACATTTTATGGTTTATTCCTACTCATGGGGACGGACGTTATCTCGGCACAGACACGGGAGGCAGAGCCGCAGATCACACCTATTTTCAGCAGGTAGCGCAAGCGGCTGACCGGCTTGGGTATACAGGGGTTCTTTTGCCGACGGGAAGATCGTGCGAAGATCCGTGGATTACCGCCGCCGCTCTGGCGTCAGTCACGAAAAATCTGAAGTTTTTAGTCGCTGTAAGACCCGGTTTGATGCAGCCGTCGGTTGCGGCGCGGATGGCTTCCACATTCGACCGGCTTGCAGAGGGCAGACTCCTCATCAATGTGGTCGCCGGCGGTGATCCGTATGAATTAGCCGGCGACGGCCTGTTTATCAGCCATGATGAACGGTATGAAGCGACAAATGAGTTTCTCGACATATGGCGGTCGCTTTTAAAAGGCGAGACTGTCAGCTATTCGGGGAAACACTTGAAGACCGAAAACGGCCGCTTACTCTTTCCGCCCGCCCAACACCCTCATCCGCCGATCTATTTTGGGGGCTCGTCAAAGGCCGGGCAGGAGACTGCCGCCAAACACGCGGATGTCTATTTAACATGGGGAGAGCCGCCCCATCTCGTTAAAGAAAAAATCCAATCTGTCAAAAGACAGGCTGAAAAAGAAGGGAGGAACGTCCGTTTTGGAATTAGACTGCACGTAATCGTCAGAGAAACGGAACAAGAGGCGTGGCAGGCGGCAAATAGACTGATCAGCCACTTGGATGATGAAACGATTGCCGCAGCCCAAAACGCGATGAAACGGACGGATTCATCAGGGCAAAAGAGGATGGTTCAGCTTCATCAGGGAAACAGAACCAATCTTGAGATCAGCCCGAATCTTTGGGCGGGCATCGGACTGGTCAGAGGCGGAGCGGGGACAGCGCTCGTCGGTGATCCGGAAACGGTGGCCTGCCGGATAAAAGAATATGCTGATCTCGGCATCGAATCCTTTATCTTCTCAGGTTATCCTCATCTTGAAGAAGCGTATCATTTTGCCGAAAAGGTCTTTCCGCTCCTTCCGTTTCGCCCGAAACTTCAAAGAAAAGCGTCTGGCGAAGTCATCGGAAATGACCATTTTCCGACGAGGCAAAAGGAAAAAACGATTTAAATAAAAAAACTCCAGACATTCTGGAGTTTTTTATCTGTTTTTATAAAATGAAAACATATATGAAAGATGCTGAATAATGATCAGCACAAAGATGACGATGATCGGGAAATACGGGATCCTGGCTTGGAAAAACGGGTAAAAGATCAATAGAAGCGCTGCGACTGGCATCGCCACATACAGCACGATATAAGATGTTCTGCATGCTTTTGCGGTAATCATCTGTTCTCTTTCATCCTGTTCTTTAAATTCGTCAGGAACGAGCATAAAGCGCTGCTTGCGTGAACCGCTTTTTTTCTCCAAGTATGTGTAAATCGAAAGCGCGAGCCCAAAGAGAAGGATGGGAATCAGGTTAAAAACAAAATGGAGCTCTGAAGCGTTTGTTTTCAAGCTTTTGGCGATTTGTTCCGATGTGTGAAAAAAGGTTATAAACGTCCAGCATGCGAGTCCGAACAGAAGGATGTGAAAGAAAGTCCGTGTGATCATATTCATTCGTGTTTGCCTCCCTCTAACCAAAATACGTCTTCCATTTTTAATTGAAATTCCTCGCAAATTTTCAAAGCCAAAAGAAGCGACGGGATGTAATTGCCTTTTTCAATGGCCGCAACTGTCTGCCTTGTAACTCCGATCGCGTTTGCAAGGGCTTCCTGTGAATACCCGTACCTTGCTCTCAATTCTCTAACCCTGTTGTTCATCCTACCACCTGCAATTCTTCGTTTATATAGTATATTTGACATATTGTTAAATGGGTTTGACATAATGTTAACTTGATTTTACAATGTAATCAACATCTTTTGATCTAGGATCGGCAGGTTATTAACTGTAACATTTAAATTTATACATAAAATTAACAGAAATGGAATAGAGAAAATAGAATTATCTCACTTTTTGAAAAAAGGGACTTTGGGGGTATTTTGGGGTTCGGATTTCAGGAGAAGGAGGGTCTTATTAGCTGGTTCTTTTTCCTTAACATCCTTGAAAGACACGAGATTTATAAAAAGAAAAAATGAGAGAGAAAGAAGGAGGAGAAATAAGACAAAAAGATTATAAAGACATCATAAAGTGGAAACGGGGCTTTCATCTTCTCTTCCAAGCCGAAAAGCGTGGGCCATTAGATTGAAAAACCGCGAGATCCTTAAATAAATAGTTGGAACGTAGTGTTTATGAAATAGGAAATTTCATAGATTTCAGTATGATTTTGGATATGTTACTCTTTGGTTACTTGATAGAAAGGAGGGGGAAAAATGACATACGCAGCACCTCAGGTTGACTATTCTGTCAATCCGTCGATCGAAGATCAGGCTTGGTTCTTGGTGTTTGTTGCAGTGCTTTTGGCACTTGGCGCAACTGTTGTTCTTGGCGCCGCTGTATGGTGTGTAGTTAACGGAAACGGCAGCTTCACAGGATCCGTCCAATGGGTCAGCGGTTTGAAAGTCAACATTGAATGTAGGAAATAGCCATACTTAAAGTATCTGTTCACAACAAGAGACATATTTGATGAGGCTTAACCGTCTGTGGGGGGCGGTTAAGTCTTCCTGACATTAATCATACCCTGGAGGCATTATGTTTATTATAGATAACCTATCTAAAACATATAAAAACAATGTGACTGCCGTTAGCGGGTTTCATATAAAGATTGAAAAAAACCAGATTGTCGCGATAGCGGGTCCGAACGGTTCAGGAAAGACGTCGATTATTAATTCCATTTTAGGAATCATTACGCCTAGTGAAGGAACCATTCTTTTGGATGACCTGCAGAACACGACGGCGGAATTCAAGCAAAAGCTGGCGTATGTTCCCGATGAACTGCTTTTGCCGGATGCCCTTTCAGCTGCCGAATATTTGGATTTTGTTTCTTCTATGTATAATTGTACATCAAATGAAAAGCGGAGACAATTAATTGAGCTTTTCGATATGAAAGAGGCTTTGCAGGAGCCGATTGAAACGTACTCACACGGAATGAAAAAAAAGACGCAGCTGATCGCTGCTTTTATGCTGGAGAGCGAATTTGTCATCATGGATGAGCCGTTTCGCGGGCTTGATATTGAAGCGGTCATCAATACGAAAAAGCTGATGAAGCGCTATGCGGCCACACAAGGATCGATACTGCTTGCGACTCATGACATGCTTTCTGCGGAAGAATTGTGCGATAAGATTGCGATTATTTCAAAAGGCGTCAAGATGGATGAAGGAAAAGTCAAAGAATTAAAGGTTAAATACAGCTGTAATTCGCTTGAAGAAGTGTTCTTGAAAGCTTCGATGCTGAGTGATAGGGGTGCGCATTTTGATCAAATCATTCGAAATTTCTAAAATGATGCTGAAAATGTGGCAGAAGGAAATGGGCAAGCTCTTAAATACCGGCACCAAAAAAATGATCGCCGCCCTTTTTTTAATTTTGGCGATTGCGATGGGGAGCATCATTGGCTACAGCTTTACGGGGATGTTTTTAAGCGCTTTTCTGAATGGAGAAATTCGCTCACTCGGGTTGTTCGTGATTTCAATGTTCATGAACGTCTCGATTTTTACGTTTGTTTTCTTCATTTTATTTAAAGTAAGGACGCCTGAACAGAACAGCTTCTCCATGCAGCTGAGCTGGTTCCCGCTGACGGCTTTCGAGAGGAGTCTCGGATATTTTATTCCGTTTGCCGGCGCGGTTTCATTCCTTGTCCTGTTTATCATGTCTATTCTGCTGATTCCGAATTTTGTCGCCAGCGGTGTAGGCTTTTGGTTTGCTTTTACGTTTTTTGCCCTGCTTTTTGTGCAGATCATTTTTTTCTTTTCGCTTCTCAACCTTGTTTATAACCTGGTGTATATGGTGATCTTGAAATTCGGTTTTCCGCTGCAAAAATTTTTTTCAATGTTTGTTCTTGTCGTATTAGCTGTTATTTACGGATTCACCTCTTTTGATCTGGGGAAGATTCAGAACGCTTATTCAACCTTTGATTATAATCTGACATATTTTGCAGCGCCGCTGTTTCTCGTGCTGAACGGTCAGTCGGCAGGCGCCGGAATCATACTGGTGGTGCTGATCTTGGCAGCCGCAGTAACTGCTTCGTTTATGTCGCTGAATGTTGTGCCGATCCTCACTGAAAAAAAATCATCCAAACTGTTTTCATTTATTAAAATCCCGTCGTCAAAACCGCTGTCTTTGGCGGTGAAAGAAATAAAATCACAGGCCAGAAATGAAGAAAATATTTTAAACTTCATTTTTTTACTTTTGGCTCTATGCTTTTTAAAATACAAATTTCAGTTCGGATTTACCGGGGAGAGCTATTTGGTGCTTGGAGGCGTGACGGGCATCATCGCCTTCAATTCATATGGGAATGATCTGCGGATGATGCAGGTGTACAAGGCGATGCACTTGAAAATAACAACGGTTTTGTGGTCAAAGTATCTCGGGCTGTGTGTGCTTGGCCTCATTCAACTCTGCTTGTTTTCCGTGTTGACGTGGACTTTTCCTGAGAGCTTTGCGGTCTTCGTAAAGACGATTGCCGTGCTATTAAACGCAATTGCGATGTTCTATTTAGCGGGCATTATTTTTCCGCTTGACCGCAACAACCCTTATATGGGGATCTTCTCTTTCGGAATGCTCCTCATCTTTATGATTCCGCTGTTTTTCATCGTGAATTATGCGGTCGATAAAGTCACGGGCGAAGCGCTGCTGTTTCTCATACCGTGTCTCGAATTACTGCTGATCCTGCTGTTATACGGAGGGTTTAAATGGAGGTACCATTATGATCATTAGGATGTTGAAAGCACTGGTCGGAATCAAAAAAATTCCCTATTTTCCAGAGCATGTGAAGCTGGATCGGAAGCATATTTCAGATCGCGATCTCGATGCGGATTTTCCCATCAATCCGACAGCCTATCAAATGCTGAAAGAAGTCGACGGAAAAAAAGACGAACTGGAGATAGCCGGGGATCTGGCCGGCGTCTTTCGCGTCAGTGAAGAGGTGTTGCTAAAGGATTTGCACCAATTGCTGACAGGGCTCAACCGCAACTATTTAATCAATTGGAAGTACGGTGAACGCCCGTCTTTCCTCGGTTTTCTCTATCAGTTTTTCGGCCAGTACCATATTCGCTACAAGGAAAGGTTTTCAAGCGATTCTGATTCATTTCTGTTTTTGTACATGAAATTTCTTCATGTGATTTCTAAGAAAATTATTGTTTTCTGGCTCGTCTTTTTGATGCTGTCGCTTTCGGCTTACATTTTCGTTCCGGACGGTTCAATCATCAGCATTGCCGCTTATTTTTCCGTCATCTATTTCGGGTTGATCACCGGCACAGCACTTCATGAAGTGGTGCACGGCATCGCGCACCGGAAATTTGTCGGAAAAAACGGGCCTCAAGGGTTTTTAGCGGCTGATATGATGTCCGTCAAATTTATCAGGCCTGTCATATCGCCGTATGATAAAAAGTCGATTTGGATTACGGCGTTGGGGCCGCTTATACCAGGGGCGCTCGGAATAGCCGGCGTGCTGTTTACGATCTTTTTTCTTCAGGAAAACGCGGTCTCGGTCGGCATGCTTCTGTTCTTTTCCACTTATGCTCTGCATATGATGTATCTGCTTCCGTTTATGGGTGACGGAAAGTCGATTATGAAACAGCTGATGATCAGAGGAATTGGAGGTAAATCATCATGAATACAAACTCTTTAAAGCAGGGACTAATCTTTGCCAGTTTCTCAAGCTTTCTCGCATTTCCGATGCTTGCGGCTGCGCTTTTGTTTTATCATCTTTTTTCAAATCAAACGAGCAACGATATCCTGTTTAACAGTTTGTCGTTTGTCATGGAGAGCGAATCGGCTTTTTCATTCCAGGTGAAGCCCAACTTTTTCTTCATTATGATCGGGCTGTTTATCGGCATTTTTATTATAACGGCCGCGATTTCATCAATTTATCAGAAAAAAAAGGGTGAATCTTAAAAGAGCTTGCTACTTGAGGCAGGCTTTTTTTATTTGCATCGGAAGACGGGTTGTGATAAATTTAAATCGTAATCATTACGCTTTATTGAGAAGGAGGATACTCAGAGTGGCCAAGAAATCAAAAATTGCTAAAGAAAAAAAGCGCCAAAAGCTTGTTGAACAATATGCGGAACTCAGAAAAGAACTAAAAGAAAAAGGCGATTACAGAGCTTTGAGCAAGCTTCCGCGCGACTCGGCGCCATCAAGGCTGCATAACCGCTGCGAAGTGACCGGAAGGCCGAGAGGATATATGAGAAAGTTTAAAATGTCGCGGATCGCGTTCAGAGAGTTAGCATATAAAGGCCAGGTACCAGGTGTGAAGAAATCCAGCTGGTAATCTGTCAATGTCCGGAAAAAAGCTGCCGATGTTCATATCGGCGGCTTTTTTTCGACAAATTTTTAATATACCCTTGACGAAATTTTAATAAACGTGTAACATAATAAAAGTCAAAACGATGATGTTGTTTTTAGAGATCATATGCGGGTGTAGTTTAGTGGTAAAACCTCAGCCTTCCAAGCTGATGTCGTGGGTTCGATTCCCATCACCCGCTCCATACATACTGTTTATAACGCAGTGTTTCGTTTCTCAGATTAAACGAAGCATTGCGTTTTTTCATGTATGAAATCATCGTAAAAAACCTGCTCTCTTTAAGAACAGGTTTTTAAGGAAAGACGGTTGAGATATGTTCGCCGCCGTGAATTTGTTCGAACATTTTTGTTAAAGACTCGAGCAGGCGGCGGGATTCTTCTATAGATAATGAGGGCCTGAAAAAGACGAGCTGCAAGGCATCTTTTGTATCCGTTCCTGCATGATGAAGGCTGAGGTTTCCGGTGATCGTGCCGAATGCTCCAGCATCATCGGAGAACGTGATGATCTCGCCGGGACTTCCGGGTTCGATTTTAATCGGACCGTTTAATTTCCGGGCATCATATATATGAACCGGTATCAAATATTTGAGGGAGAAAAAACGGCTCAGATCAATCGCTGAATTTTCCGGCTCAACAAAGCGCTGTTCTTTGATATCTTTCAGCATCCGTTCGAGTCCGCTTTCCCGTCCTGAATAAGACGGGTTCAGCTCCCGGAAGGCATCATGCCATTCTTTAACGGCCATTTCATCTTCGGGACTGCGATCGGCATAGTCAAAAAAAAGCGATTCCTGAAAAAGGCGGAGCCGGCCTTTGAGCATTTGCGGGGAGCCGGTGATCTCAATATCTTGATATAACACAGCACCAACCTTAAATGAAGGAATGCGGTTTAAAATAGCAGGCGCGATTTGCAAACGAAGTTCCAATTTAAATTCATCTCCCGTGTCATGGTACACTCTATTATACAGAGAGCGAAAACGAAAACAAAGAAAGGAGGCTCTGCACGATGGATGTGAAAAAACTGAAACAGGATGTCATCGAATTCGCACAGGAAATCGGCATCGATAAAATCCGGTTCGCCAGTGCAGATACTTTTGAAACATTAAAAGAACGATTGATTGAGAACCGGACCCTCGGCTATGAATCAGGCTTTGAAGAACCCGATCTTGAAAAGCGGACGAACCCGGATCTGCTTTTGCCGAAGGCGAAATCGATCATCGCCATCGCCCTTGCTTACCCTTCAAAAATGAAAGATGCGCCGAGAAGCAAGAAAGGCGAACGGAGGGGCATCTTTTGCAGAGCTTCCTGGGGAAAGGATTATCATCATGTCCTGCGGGAAAAGCTTGATCAGCTGGAAGAATTTTTGAAAGCGCAGCGCAGCGATGTCAGAACGAAATCGATGGTTGACACCGGTGAGCTGTCGGACAGAGCTGTCGCAGAGCGCGCGGGCATCGGCTGGAGCGGAAAGAACTGCATGATCATTACGCCTGAATTCGGGTCTTACGTTTACTTGGCGGAAATGATTACGAATATTCCGTTCGAGCCTGATGAGAGAATCGAAGATCAATGCGGCTCATGCAACAAATGTATCGAGGCATGCCCGACCGGTGCGCTCGTCAACCCCGGGCAGCTCAACTCCCAGCGCTGCATCGCTTTTCAGACGCAGACAAAAGGTTTTCTGCCCGACGAGTTCCGTACGAAAATCGGAAATAGGATCTACGGCTGTGATACGTGCCAGATGGTATGCCCGAAAAATAAAGGGGTCGATTTTCATCTGCATCCTGAAATGGAGCCGGACCCTGAGATTGCCAAGCCGCTTTTAAAACCGCTTCTGACGATGTCGAATCGCGAATTTAAAGAAAAGTTCGGCCACGTGGCCGGCTCATGGAGAGGCAAAAAGCCGATTCAGAGAAATGCGATTATCGCACTTGCCCATTTTAAAGAAACGGACGCTCTCCCTGAACTGATTGAGCTGATGCACAAAGATCCGCGGCCGGTCATCAGGGGAACCGCCGCATGGGCGGTCGGAAAGATCGGCGGAGCGGATGTGATGGGTGAATTGGAGCGCGCGCTCGCGCACGAGCAGGATGAAGAAGCAAAAGTTGAAATCCAAAAAGGCATCGGCCTTTTAAAAGAAACGAGTGCGACTAATTGAGGGCTGTCCTGACATATGTTTAATGATGAGAAATGAATTAACAAACATATGGTGGTGTAGCCCTTGAAACAGATCATCGAGCAGCTCCTGAAAGCCAGACTTCATTACTTAATCAACGGAAAAGATGAAACAAACTGGCGGGATGCCGGGGGTTTTGAAGTCATTGAACGGAAGCGGAGGCTTTTTCAAAACCGCGGCGTGCAGATCGTGAAGGCCAATATGAAAGCAGCTGTAAAAGAGCACTGGCTTGATGAAGACGGCGCGTCGCATGTGAACTATCAAACCCATACCGTATACTTGTGCAAAGACGGGGATGATATGTATATGGAAGAACATATTGAAGACAGAAGCGCCATTTTGTATGATCAGATGGTCATCAAAGACTCCAAGGCCCCGCGTCCGGCCGCACAGTCTTATCCTGAGCCTGAAAGCGGCGATGATGAGATGCGCGAATTGCTGGGAAGGGCGTTCCGCTATGACCGGCTGGCCGCGGTGCGCTATGCGGAAACGTATTGGAATAAACGAAATCCCGCTTACAAAAACTTTGAAGACAATTGCACAAACTTTATTTCCCAGTGCATAAGGGCCGGAGATGCGCCGATGCGCGGCTATCCGAACAGAGGCAAAGGCTGGTGGATGCAAAACCATTCCTGGAGTTACAGCTGGACTGTCGCTCATTCGCTCAGAACCTTTTTGAAGCAGTCAAAAGCCGGCCTCCGAGCGGTTCAAAAGCGGGCCGCGAAAGAGCTGATCGAAGGCGATGTCATTTGCTATGATTTTAACGGAGACGGAAGATTTGACCACGTGGCTCTTGTGACGGCAAAGGATAAAAGCAATATGCCGCTGGTGAACGCGCAAACGCACGACTGCCGGATGAGGTACTGGTCTTACGAGGATTCGCCTGCCTATACTTCATCGATTCGATATGCGTTTTTTCATATATCAGATGATACGACAAAATCGTAATGAGTGGTATAATAAACAGCGGATCAGAAAAACAGAGGTGAATACTTTTGGCATTGCATGTCGTACTATATCAACCAGAAATTCCTGCAAACACAGGAAATATCGCACGGACTTGTGCAGCAACAGATACAACGCTTCATTTAATCAGACCGCTCGGTTTTTCAACCGACGATAAAATGCTCAAGCGGGCAGGTCTTGATTATTGGGAATTCGTCAATGTCGTCTACCACGACTCATTGGACGAATTGTTTAATGCCCATCCTGACGGCCGTTTTTTCTTCATTACAAAATTCGGTCAAAAACCGCACACTTCATTTGATTATTCAGATCAAAACGAAGATCACTTCTTTGTCTTCGGACGAGAGACGAACGGCTTGCCGAAAGAGCTGATCGAACAAAACATGGATCGCTGTCTGCGCCTGCCGATGACAGAGCATGTCAGATCACTGAACTTATCAAATACTGCAGCAATCCTCGTGTACGAGGCGCTTCGCCAGCAGAATTACAGAGATTTGACTTAAGCTTTATCAGGAAAAGAGCCCTTTTTAACAGAGGGTTCTTTTTTTTGCTTTATAATGTAACAGTGTTATGTTACAATGTGTGTAAAGGAGCTGAAACAGATGGTTCAGGATGATTTAATTTCAAAAAAAGAGCTGCTGGATTTGACTTCGATCTCATACGGGCAGCTCTATAGATGGAAACGGAAAAATTTAATACCGGAAGAGTGGTTTATCCGGAAATCGACGTTCACCGGACAAGAAACGTTTTTTCCGAAGGAAGACATTTTAAAAAGAATCGAAACCATTCAAAGCATGAAAGAAAATCTTTCCCTTGATGAAATGGCGGAAATGTTTACACCCGGTCTGTCCGAACTAAACGCGAGCCGCGGGGAACTGCTTGAAAAAGGCATCGTTTCACAAGCGGTCATGACGTTTTTTGAAGAATGCACCGGAAAGCGCGATGATCCATTTCATCTGACAGAAGCGCTTGCGGCTTATGTGTTGGAAGGCCTGCTCCAATCCGGCGACATCAGCCTGGATGAAGGAAAAATGGTGCTGGATGTCATCATGTCGCACGAGGCGGAGAACAAAGGGAGGCTGATTGTGCTTCGGAAGCTCGGCATTGCAACATGTCTGATCACCGAGGGCAGCATCGTGTTGGAAAAAGGAGTCAAGGTCGCCGCTGACATCAATCTGGCAGCGAGCAGCGAAGAATTGAAAACAAAATTCATGTAAATGGAGGATCAAAAGATGGAGAATTTATTGATAAACGGATTTGGCAGTTCAGGTGGAGGCACGTATCAAACGGTTGAATTAAACGGCAAAGGAACGATTAACGGCGATATTGACTGCGAAAGGTTCAGCTGCAGCGGCACCGGGACTGTAAACGGAGACGTGAAAGCGGGGGAGCTGAGAATCAGCGGCCACGCCAAACTAAACGGCGCAATCGCAGCTTCCAAGGTCAGAATCGACGGTTCTGCAAAGGTGGATGGCGATGTCGAAGCAGAACAGCTTAAAGTCTTAGGCTATGCCGGCATTAGCGGACATGTGAAAGGCGACGAAGCAATCGTTCGCGGAAAAACGTCAATCGGCAAAGACTGCGAAGTGGAACATTTTACTGCGGAAGGCTATTTTACAATCGACGGGCTTTTAAACGCGGAACAAATTGAGATTAAGGTTCACGGCGGTGAAAGTAAAGTGAAAGAAATCGGGTGCCGGCGGATCGTCTGCACTGCACATCAATCGAAGCTGTTCTCGTTTTTAACGCCGCTTATTTCTCCTCCGAGACTGTCTGCCGAGCTGATTGAAGGGGATCAAATTGAACTCGCCAATACGGCCGCGAAAGTTGTCCGGGGCAATTCGGTTATCATCGGCGAAAATTGCGACATCGACCTGATTGAGTATAAGGAAGATATCCGGGTGGCGGAAACGGCAAAAGTCGGAGAGAGAAGGAAAATATAGCGGAGGGATAGGACATGAAGAAACACGACTTGAAAATACACGGCTCCGGAAATGCCGGAGGCGGATCATTCCATCATGTTCTCATCAGAGGTGAAGGAACGATCACAGGAAACATTGAATGTGAAAAATTCAGTACACACGGCACAAGCGAATTGTCAGGCGATGCGACAATCAAAAGCTTTAGTGTACACGGGGAAACAGAGATCCGGGGGAGGCTGAAAGCTGACAAAGCCAGAGTGTACGGGACGGTGGATGTTTCTGAGGACGCCGACATCAGCGATGCAGCCGTAAAAGGCATTATCAATATCGGGGGTAATATGGCGGCTGAAACGTGCGATGTCAAAGGCGCACTGAACGTAAGAGGCGATTGTGAGGCAGAGGATTTTACACTGACGGGCAGCTTGGACGTAAAGGGTCTGCTGAACGCCGGCGCGATTGACATCGGCTTAAAGTTCGGAAACAGTTCGATTGGCGATATCGGCGGCACGCATATTAAGATTGTCAAAAAACGCGGGCTCTTGTTTAATAGAAACGGAGGTTTTCTCTCAGCAGGGACAATCGAAGGAGATGATATTTACCTGGAAAACACGGAGGCCCGCATGGTCAGGGGAAACCGCGTGCATATAGGGCCCGGATGCAAGATTGAGAAAGTTGAATACAAAAGCAGCTGCCGGGTATCTCCTAAGTCTGAAGTGAATGAAGATCAACAGGAATAAAACAGTGTTATGTTACGAAAAAAGGATGGCTTCAAAAGTGAGCCATCCTTTTTCCTTTGAATTTTATTTGCCGGGTTTGCTTTCGTATCCGGCAGTAAAAATGGATACGAGGAACGCGAGGATGACCCCCATCATGATCAACGTTCTCATTAAAATCCCTCCTCATCCTTATTCCCTTGTTGTCATCTGCACCGATGCCATCAGCCGTACCGCAGGAGCACTTGCGGACGGAACTTTTCTGCTCTTATTATGAATGGTTTGCTCCATCCTTGTCAATTCGAGGAAAGTACATTTCATTTTTTATATGAAAAGCATCTAAAGGGACATCTCCGCATAGATTGAATGTAACAGTGATTCACTTGGCACCTTGCATTTATCATCATATAGGAGGTTCTTATGGATATATTAAAAAAGATTGAACAGTATAGAGAGGAAGAGCAGCGTCTGAAATGGGAAGGAACCTTCGCTGAATATTTAGAAATCGTAAAGGAAAATCCGACTGTCGCGCAATCTGCTCATTCCCGCGTTTACAATATGATTAAAGACAGCGGCATTGAAGAGAAAGACGGGAAAAAAGTATACAGCTTCTTTGACAAAGAGCTGTTTGGTCTTGAAGAGCCTTTGGAACGCCTAGTTGAAGAATACTTTCATCCGGCCGCGAAGCGCCTTGATGTCAGAAAAAGAATCCTGCTTTTGATGGGGCCTGTTAGCGGGGGAAAGTCGACTTTGGTCACCATGCTGAAAAGGGGGCTTGAAGCATACTCTCTTACAGATGAAGGGGCTGTCTACGCCATTCAGGGCTGTCCAATGCACGAAGATCCGCTTCATCTAATTCCTCAGCATCTGCGGGACGATTTTTACAATGAATACGGCATTCGTATTCAAGGCAACCTGTCCCCGTTGAACATGATGAGGCTGGAACAGGAATACGGCGGAAGAATAGAAGACGTGAAGGTTGAAAGAATCTTTTTTTCAGAGGATAAACGGACGGGGATCGGTACGTTCAGTCCGTCGGACCCTAAATCGCAGGATATCGCTGATCTGACGGGAAGCATTGATTTTTCGACGATTGCCGAATACGGATCGGAATCCGATCCGCGCGCATACCGGTTCGACGGAGAATTAAACAAAGCGAACAGAGGAATGATGGAATTTCAGGAGATGCTGAAATGCGATGAAAAATTCCTCTGGCATCTTTTATCGCTTACACAGGAAGGGAATTTCAAAGCGGGCCGGTTCGCGCTCATCTCAGCGGATGAATTGATCGTAGCCCACACGAATGAAACCGAATACCGTTCATTTATATCCAATAAGAAAAACGAAGCGCTCCATTCGCGGATTATCGTCATGCCGATTCCATATAATTTAAAAGTATCAGAAGAAGAAAGAATTTATGAAAAAATGATCGCTGAAAGCGATGTGTCTGATGTTCATATTGCGCCGCACACGCTAAAAGTGGCTGCGATGTTTTCGATTTTGACGAGGCTGAAAGAGCCGAAGCGGTCAGACATTGATCTTGTCAAAAAAATGAGGCTGTATGACGGAGAGAGTGTTGAAGGCTACAATTCTGTCGATGTCGAGGATTTGAAAAAAGAATACACTGACGAAGGAATGAGCGGAATCGATCCGCGCTATGTCATCAACCGGATCTCGTCGACGATCATCCGCAAAAACATGGAATCGATCAATGCGCTTGATGTCCTCCGTTCTTTAAAAGAAGGGCTTAGCCAGCATCCGTCGATTTCGGCAGAAGACCGCGAGCGTTATTTGAACTTTATTTCCGCCGCCAGAAAAGAATACGACGAAATGGCGAAGAAAGAAGTCCAAAAAGCGTTTGTGTACTCTTATGAGGAATCTGCGAAAACGCTGATGGACAATTATCTTGATAATGTCGAAGCGTACTGCAATAAAATTAAGCTTCGCGATCCGCTGACGGGAGAAGAAATGAATCCGGATGAAAAGCTGATGAGGTCAATAGAAGAACAAATCGGCATTTCCGAAAATGCGAAAAAGGCATTCCGCGAAGAAATTCTCATTCGCATTTCTGCCTATGCAAGAAAAGGGAAACGGTTTGACTATAATTCGCATGAGCGGCTCAGAGAAGCCATTCAGAAAAAGCTGTTCGCAGACTTGAAAGATGTCGTCAAAATCACGACATCGACAAAAACGCCGGACGAACAGCAGCTCAAGAAAATCAACGAGGTCGTCGCCCGTCTCATTGATGAGCACGGCTACAACTCGACTAGCGCAAACGAACTCTTAAAATATGTAGGAAGCTTATTAAACCGGTAACTTGAAGACCCGTCCGGAGAAGGGCGGGTCCTTTTGTCCCATTTTCAAAATTGTTTGTCAAAAGTTATTTGCACCTGCATAAGATAACAATAAACATTTTAGACTTGCATCCGCAGGGCTATAAACCGAAGCCATTTAAGGGATTATCAATAAGGAGGGGAATTCATGTCCCATAAAGACAATGGCCATTTTATTATTTCTCAGGAAGACTGGTCCCTCCACCGAAAAGGGTATGATGACCAACAGCGTCACCAGAAAAAGGTGCAGGACGCGATCAAAAACAATCTGCCTGACCTGATTACGGAAGAAAGCATTATTATGTCCAACGGCAAAGATGTTGTCAAAATTCCGATTCGATCGTTAGATGAGTATAAAATCCGCTATAACTATGATAAAAATAAACATGCCGGCCAGGGAGACGGCGACAGCGAGGTAGGAGATATCGTCGCAAGGGACGGTTCGGATAAACGGGGCGCCGGCAAAGGCCAGGGAGCGGGCGATCAGGCCGGTGAAGATTATTATGAAGCTGAAGTTTCGTTAATCGATTTGGAAGAGGCGCTCTTCAGCGAAATGGAACTGCCGAATTTAGAACAAAAAGAACGGGATGATATCGTTGTCGAAGATATTGAGTTCAACGATATCCGCAAAACGGGTTTGACCGGTAATATCGATAAGAAAAGAACGATGCTCAGCGCTTTTAAGCGAAATGCAATGACGGGAAAACCTTCATTTTATCCGATCTACCCCGAAGACTTAAAATTTAAAACGTGGAATGACTCCGTAAAGCCGGAATCAAAAGCCGTTGTGCTCGCAATGATGGATACGAGCGGATCGATGGGCGTTTGGGAAAAATATATGGCGCGAAGCTTTTTCTTTTGGATGACACGTTTTTTACGGACAAAGTATGAAACGGTCGATATTGAGTTTATCGCCCATCACACTGAAGCCAAAGTGGTATCAGAAGAAGATTTCTTTTCGAAAGGGGAAAGCGGGGGCACGATTTGTTCATCTGTATACCGCAAATCCCTCGAACTGATTGAAGACAAATACCATCCGACACGCTATAACATTTATCCGTTTCATTTTTCGGACGGCGATAATTTGACATCCGACAATGCGCGTTGCGTTAAGCTTGTCGGAGAGATTATGGAGAAAGCGAATATCTTTTGCTATGGCGAAGTCAACCAGTACAACAGACATTCAACGTTAATGTCAGCCTACAAAAATATTAAAAACGAAAAATTCAAGTATTATGTGCTGAAACAGAAAGCCGATGTTTTTCAGGCTCTGAAGAGCTTCTTCAGCAATGAAGAACGGCATCAATATACATGAAAAAACGCGATTGAAACCTCCGGCAGCGGAGGTTTTTTGTTTGGAAAATATTTAAATCAAAATTTTAAGTGCAAGGTTATTGACATTCTTTATTACTTTAACTAATATTTAATCTTGTTAACTATTTATTTTGTTGTGCAGAGGTAAAAACAAATTTACCGCTTCCGATCTTTCTTGCTCAGTTTTGAACAACTTTTTCAGTACACGTCCCGCAAGTTGCTGGGCAGGAAATAGGAAAACGCAAAACCGCGGAAGCCGATCAAACCGGCTTCATCCAAAATATAAGGATATGAAAGGAGAAATAAACATGAGCAAAGGACGTTTAATTGCGACGAACATTATCGGACTCATCATCGTGCTTGCCATCTTAGCAGGAGGTGCGTATTTCTATTATGACAGCATCAGCTATGTGAAAACCGACGAAGCACACGTGACAGGCGAGATGGCCGACATTACGGCGCCTGCATCAGGGAAGCTCTCAGATTGGGATTTGAAAGAAGGATCAAAAGTTTCAAAGGACGAAAAAGCAGCGAAAATCAAAGGGGAACAAACGGTTGACGTGAAGTCGATCATGGACGGAACGATTGTCAAAAACGAAGCGAAAGAAGGCCAGATCGTACAAGCCGGTCAAACGCTTGCGAAAACCATCGACATGGATCATCTGTACATTACAGCTAACATTGAAGAAAACGACCTGAAAGACATCGAAAAAGGGGACAAAGTCGATATCGTCGTTGACGGTGATTCAGGCACTACATTTGAAGGAAATGTCGAAGAAATCGGCTATGCGACAAACTCAACATTTGACTTGCTTTCTCAAAGCAATTCAAGCGGAAACTACACGAAAGTGACGCAGAAAGTACCTGTGAAAATTTCAATTAAAAACCCGTCTGACAAAGTGCTGCCGGGAATGAACGCATCCGTGAAAATTTCAAAATAACCGGGGGAAATAAAAAAGAGCGAAAGGAGGATGTCATAAGTGGCTTCTCAGAAAAAAGGAAATATGTCACTGCTCATCATTTTAATGGGCGGCTTGTTTCTGGCCATTTTAAACCAAACGCTACTGAATGTGGCGATGCCTCATCTCATGACAGAGTTCAATGTGAGCGCCACAACGATTCAATGGCTGACAACCGGATATATGCTTGTCAACGGCGTTTTGATTCCTTTATCAGCCTTCCTGATTATGCGGTTCGGCGGACGGAGCTTGTTTTTAACGGCGATGCTGCTGTTTACGGTCGGAACGCTGATATGCGGAATTGCGCCTAACTTCTCGACGATGTTAACCGGACGCCTCATTCAGGCAGTCGGCGGAGGCATACTTCAGCCTTTGGTCATGACCACGATTCTCTTTATCTTTCCTCCGGAAAGCCGCGGGAAAGGAATGGGAATCTTCGGGCTTGCGATGATGTTTGCTCCTGCTGTCGGTCCGACGCTATCCGGCTGGGTCATTGAAAACTACAGCTGGCGGATCATGTTTTACGGCCTTGTGCCGGTTGGTTTGATCGTCATCATTTTCGGTTTTTTCCTATTTAAAAATATGACGGAACCTAAAAAAATCAAATTGGACACAGCAGGCGCGATTCTTTCAATTGTCGGATTTGCGGCGTTGCTGTATGGTGTGAGCGAAGCCGGCTCAGACGGCTGGGATGATCCGCTCGTACTTTCCACAGTTGTGATCGGTGTGATCGGCATTGCCGCTTTTATCATCCAGCAGTTGAAATCGAAAGAGCCGATGCTTGACTTCAGAGTGTTCAAATACGATATGTTTTCACTGTCAAGCGTGATCAACGCCATCATTACAGTTGCTTTGTATGCAGGAATGTTCCTGATTCCGATTTATTTGCAAAACCTGGTCGGCTTTACAGCGCTTCAGTCGGGGCTTCTGATGCTGCCGGGCGCACTCGTCATGCTTGTGATGTCGCCGATCTCAGGAATTTTATTTGATAAAGTCGGCCCAAGGCCGCTAGCGATTGTCGGATTATTGATCACTGTTGTGACGACCTACGAATTTACGACGCTTACGATCGATACACCGTATATGCACATCGTGTTGATCTATGCGATTCGGGCGTTTGGGATGTCCATGTTGATGATGCCGATCATGACTGCCGGCATGAACCAGCTTCCGCAGCATTTAAACAGCCACGGAACGGCGATGTCGAATACGCTTCGCCAAATCAGCGGTTCGATCGGAACGAGCTTGATCACGACGATTTATACAAATCGCACGACATTCCACTATGCATCAATGGCCGATCAGACAAATACGGCTGATCCGTCATTTATGAGCACATTGCAGTCAACCATTCAGTCAACAGCGCAATCGATGCATATATCTCTTGAACAAGCACAACAATATGTCGTGAAATATTTGACCGGACAGGCTCAGCTCAACTCGAATGTCATGGGCATCAATGACGCATTTATGTGGGCGGCCGGGTTCTGTGTCATCGGCCTCGTTCTCAGCCTGTTTTTGAGGGATGTCAGAAAAGACAAGCTGCGCAGGAAGAACAAGGCGGAGGAGCTGACATTGCTTCCGGCTCCTAAAGAAGCGAAAGAATCTTAAAATGAGGAGGTTCTGACATGAAAATTTATGTTGTTTACGACAGTGAAGGCGAGCATACGAAAAAGCTGGCTGAAGCCATTGCGGAAGGCGCAGGGGAACATGAGGCTGCAGACGTGCTGATCGATCATGTCAGCCAGGCGGATATTAGAAAGCTCGAAGAAATGGATGCTATCATCTGGGGCTGCCCAGGTCATTTCGGTACAATCAGCTCCGGATTAAAAACTTGGATCGACAGGCTGGGCTACCTTTGGGCGGAAGGGAAGCTGATCAATAAGATCGGCGCAGTCTTCTGCACAACAGCGACAACTCACGGCGGTCTTGAGGCGACAATGCTCAACTTAATAACACCGATGCTTCATCAAGGCATGATGGTCGTCGGCTTGCCTGGAAATGTACCTGAAAATGCTTTATACGGGTCTTATTACGGTGCAGGCATCACGTGTCCTGTCGACAGTGACGAACTGATCGGCGAAGAAGGCCTGGAGCTGGGCCGGGCTTTAGGCAGACGCGTCGCCCAAGTGACAGACCGCTTTACAGCAGGACAGTGAGGAGCGATTTGACATGACCATTATATTGACCATCATCGCTGCTGTCCTCGTCATTATCGGTCTGGTGGTATTTAATGTGCGGTCGGCGTCTTCACAGGATAAACCCGAACATGAGGATAACGCGGCAGCTGAAGCTGGCATTCCTCATGTTCAGGAAGAAGAAGCGCCTGAGCAAGTTGAAGCCGATCAGCAAGATCCGTTCGAAATGAATGATCAAACCTATCGGGCGATTCTGCAAAAACTTCAACATCCAAAAGAGGAAAAAAACCATTCCGAGAAAACGGAAATGGACGATATGGATTACCGAAAAGCATTAAAATCCATGAAAAAGCGGGAACAGGATTAAAGGCAAATTCGCTGGGAACCAGCGGGTTTGCTTTTTTTTTTTGCATTTTTTTGTAATATTTGATTGCGATTTTTACTGTATCGGTGTACTATTGATGTAGTACACCGATACAGTGACTAGAGGAGGATATGTTTTGCGGTCTTTCAGCGGTTTATTTAAAAAAGATTTTCTCATGGCAAGGTTTTGGTTTTTGGTTTGGATGCTGTGCATGATTTGTGCGATTATTGCAAGCTTTTGGTTTGCTCATTATACAGGCGAATCAATGGCTCTTTTTGGGGCGCTAGTGACCATTTTATTATTTCATAGTCTGTTTTGTCCTTTAATGATCCTAGCTCAGCTCCGTCTGGAAGGGAAGACGCAGCTTTGGTTATATAATCCGAACAACAGTGCGTTATTGCTGGTGTCAAAGCTTGCTTCAGCTGCCGTATACCAATTGATTTCCCACGCTGTTTTATTCATTTTCGGGCTGGTTGTCAGAAGCGTTCTGCTCTCCAGCAGCGCCGGTCTGTTTTCCGTGTCAGATTTGCTTCTCGTCAATATCGCTGTCTTTTTAGGCTCCATCAGTTTTTCCACATGGGTGATGTTTCTGTGGACGGTATATGAAGCGCTCAGAAAATATCCGGCTATCAAAAAAATCCGCTGGATCATTCCCTTGCTAATCTACAGTGCTTACGGATTAATCGAGGCGCTGTTCATCGAGAGCGGCTTATTCCAGGAATTGCAGAAATTGTGGAGCATTTCTTTAAAGGCTGAATTCAAACTTCATTACGAACATTCAGGATGGACTGTTACATTTTCTCAAGTTGATTTGCCGGGTGTTCTCCTGGTGTATTACACAGTCTTAGGCGTCTGTCTCTTCTATCTCTCCTGCAAATTACTGAACAGAAGAGTTGAGGTGTAAAAGAATGGCAAATGAATTTTCTGCTTCAAAGCCGATCTATAGGCAAATAGCCGAACAGCTCTTTAAAAAAATGATTCGCGGAGAGATCAAGCCGGGAGAAAAATTGCCTTCGGTCCGTGAGCTGGCTGTTCAGACACAGGTAAATCCGAATACAATCCAAAGAACCTACAATGAAATGGAAAGGATGGGCGTGGTGGAGACCAGAAGGGGACAGGGCACCTTTGTTGTTGAACATACGGAAGTCATCGATGATTTAAAGCGGGAGATGAGGACGGAAGTTATCGGGCAATTTGTCCAGAGCATGGAAGAGCTTGGCTTGTCTAAACAAGACATGTTGTTGGAACTTGACCGTTTTCTTCAGAAAGGAGATCCCAAATGAAGATTGAGCTGAAAAATGTCACGAAGAAGTTTGGCAAAGAGTATGCGCTCAAAGAGGCCGATCTGTCACTTTCTCCCGGGAAAATTTACGGGTTGACAGGACCGAACGGCAGCGGCAAATCTACGATCTTGAAGCTGATCACAGGGCTCTCGTTTCCGGATTCGGGCTCGGTGCTGATCGGAGGGCGGCCGGCAGCCAGAAAGGAGACGAAGAACATCGCCTATTTAACAGAGCTCGATATGTTCTACGATCCATTTCGGGTCAAGGATATGATTCACTTTTATGAAACCCAGTTTTCCGATTTCCGTATAAATAAAGCGTGGGATCTGTTAAAGGACATGAAAATCGACGGGGATAAAAAAATCGGCAAGCTTTCCAAAGGCAACCGGGGCAGGCTGAAGCTCGCGCTCACATTGGCGCGCGATGCAGCAGTCGTGCTGCTTGATGAGCCGTTTTCCGGTCTTGATCCGATGGTGAGAGAATCGATCGTCAAAAGCCTTCTTACATATTTGGAGCTTGATAAGCAGACAATCGTCATCGCCACCCATGAGATTCATGAAATTGAACAAATTTTGGATGAGGTCGTTGTCGTCTTAAATGGCCGAATTGAAGAAAAAAAGGATGTCGAACAGCTGCGCGAGGAATCCGGAATGTCGCTTTTGGAATGGCTGAAACGGTTTATTGAAGAAAAAAATTGAAAAGGCTGGAGGAGAAACAGTGGAAACACTTTTGGAATTAAAAAATGTATCAAAAACGATCAGGGGGAAAAAGATTATCGACGGCTTGAGCTTTGACGTGCGGGCAGGCGAAATATTCGGCTTCCTGGGTCCGAACGGCGCCGGAAAAACGACGACGATCCGGATGATTGTCGGGCATATGAACATCACCGCCGGTGAAATCGCCGTGTGCGGCGTCAGCGTAAAAGAAAATTTTGAAAAGGCCGCGCGGCATATCGGAGCGATCGTTGAAAATCCGGAACTGTATAAATTTTTAACGGGCTATCAAAACCTTCAGCAATACGCGCGCATGACGAAAGGCGTGACGAAACAGAAAATTGACGAAATCGTCGAGCTTGTCGGATTGAAAAACAGGATCAATGATAAGGTCAAAACGTATTCTTTAGGAATGAGACAAAGGCTTGGCCTGGCCCAAAGCCTTTTGCACGATCCGAAGCTCTTGATTCTCGATGAGCCGACGAACGGGCTTGATCCGGCCGGTATCCGGGAAATTCGCGATCATTTAAGAAAGCTGACGAGAGAAAGAGGTATGGCGGTCATCGTTTCAAGCCACCTGCTTTCAGAAATGGAGCTGATGTGCGACAGGATCGCCATTATCCAGAACGGAAAGCTCCGGGATATTCAGCATGTGCACGGACCCGCTCGGGATGAAAAGAAGCGCTATTATATTCAAGCGGATGACAATCAGGCTCTGATGCGGGAAGCGGCTGCCTTCAAAAAGATGAAGGTTGACGAAGCGGATGGCGGGATAGAGCTCAGCCTTCAAAAGGATGAAGTGCCTGATTTGATCAAACACTTGTCAGACAACGGTGTCCGCCTATATGAAGTGAAGGCTGTGAACAAATCGCTGGAAGACCGGTTCCTGGAAATCACCGCAGAGAAGGAGGAAGCTCAGCATGTTTAATCTCATCGTAAATGAATGGATCAAAATTTTTAATCGAAAAGGCACATATGTCATGATTGCGATTTTGCTGTTATCTGCCATCGGGCTGGGCGTTCTCACAAAGACGATCGGAGAGACAGACCAAAACCCGGACTGGAAAAAAGAATTGATGCAGGAAAATAAAGATATGAAAGAACAACTTAAAGGGGTCAATAATCCGGCACTTGAAAAAAGCTATGAACGGTTGACCGCCATTAATGAGTATCGAATCAAGCACGATTTGCCGGAAGACGGGGACTATTCGGCCCTGTCGTTCATCAGCGACGCGAGCAGCACCATTCCTCTCCTCGGTCTGTTTGTGATCACGGTGGCTGCGGGAATCGTTGCGAATGAATTCAACTGGGGAACGGTGAAGCTGCTTGTCATCAGGCCGATCAGCCGCTTTAAAATTTTGCTGGCAAAATATTTTACAGTTCTGCTTTTTGCATTGGCTTTGCTTTTCATTCTGTTCGCAAGCGCGGGTATCACAGGCATTGCTTTATTCGGGGCAGGCGACGGCAGCCAGGTTCACTTGGCGTACGCCGATGGAACAGTTGAAGAAAAAAGCCTGCTGCTGCACTTGGCCGGCAGCTATTTGCTGAATTCAATCTCGCTTTTGATGATGGCGACAATGGCCTTTATGATTTCAGCTGTTTTCAGAAACAGCTCGCTTGCCGTAGGTATTTCAATTTTCCTTTTGGCAATGGGCGGAACGGTGACAAACTTGCTCGCAACGAAATTTGATTGGGTGAAATACATCTTATTTGCCAACACTGATCTCACTCAATACTTTGACGGATCTCCGCTTGTTTCAGACATGACGCTGGGATTCTCGATTGTGGTGCTGGCTGTCTATTTTATCGTTTTTCATGTGCTCGCCTTTGGTGCATTCACAAAAAGAGACATCGCTTCATAAGCGGTTTTCGCAAAAAAAGCCTGACGCCGGTTTTCCGGGCGTCAGGCTTTTTTTAAATATAAAAAGACTGCTGACATTCGGTCAGCAGTCCTGTATGAAGATCAGCGGTTCACAGCTTACGCTTTTGTTACGTTAGCAGCTTGTGGTCCGCGGTTTCCTTCAACGATTTCGAAAGATACAGATTGGCCTTCTTCCAAAGTTTTGAAGCCTTCGCCTTGAATAGCAGAGAAATGAACGAATACATCGTCTTGTCCTTCAACTTCGATGAATCCGAAACCTTTTTCAGAGTTAAACCATTTTACTTTACCTTCTAGCATGAAATTTCCTCCTAAAGCGATAACGCTTAAATTCACTATTCTTGCTCTAAAACAAACTTCCAAGACGAAAACTCTTACAAAACTTTCTTCTTAAAGATAGTTCGAACAAAAATAATTACCTTTACTTTACCAGTGTTTAAGCGAAATTACAACTGCTAAACACAATTTTTTTAAAAAAAGTGAAATTTAATAATCAGGGCGAAAAATAAAGCATTAAAAAGCGGGTTTTTGAAATTTTCACAATTCTGATTGACAACATTTCAAAGAAGCTGTAAAGTTAGGTAAAACTTCATGCATCAACACTTCTTATTTAGAGAGGCGGAGGGAATTGGCCCTATGAAGCCTCGGCAGCGGGTTCTGCATACAGCAGAATACTGTGCCACATCCAACAAGCCGTACGGGCTTGGAAGATAAGAAGAGAGCGGACCACTCTATTTACTTCGTGTCGTCTAAGGCTTCTTCTTATTTTTTAAGAGGGAGCCTTTTTTGTTAGCCAAAAAGAGGAGGAAGATCATCATGATTACATTTGAAGGCGTTGAAAAGGTCTATGAAAGCGGCGGACAGAAGGTTCATGCGCTCAATGGAATCGACCTTCATGTAGATAAAGGGGAAATATACGGCGTCATCGGATTCAGCGGCGCAGGGAAAAGCACGCTGATCCGCTGTGTGAACTTCCTTGAAAAACCGACGGCCGGAAAGGTATTCGTCGGCGGAAGAGACTTAATGTCTCTGTCGAAAGCTGAGATTCGAGCTGTTAAAAGGAAGATCGGCATGGTATTTCAGCATTTTAACCTGTTAAATTCAAAGACGATTTTCGCTAATGTCGCTGAGCCGCTCGCGCTTGTCAAAACACCGAAAGCCGAAATCAAGCAAAAAGTGACGGAACTGCTCCATTTTGTCGGACTTGAGGATAAAGCCCGCGATTATCCGGATCAGCTGTCGGGCGGCCAAAAGCAGCGCGTCGGCATTGCCCGGGCGCTGGCGACAAATCCGGAGGTTCTGCTCTGTGATGAAGCGACATCCGCGCTTGACCCGCAGACGACCGGCGATATTTTGAAGCTGCTGAAGCGCGTCAACGAACAATATAACATCACGATTTTGTTGATCACTCATGAAATGAATGTGGCAAAAGAAATCTGCGACAAAGTCGCGGTCATTGAAAAAGGAAGGATCATTGAATCAGGCAGCGTGTTTGACGTGTTTTCCGCGCCGGAAACCGAAACGGCCAAAAGCTTTGTCAAATCAGCCATCGACCACGAGATACCTGAATCGATTCAAAAATTAAATGTGAAGCATCTCTACCAGCTTCAATTTGTCGGCGAATCTTCCGGGAAGCCATTTCTTTCGCAAGTGGCAAAGCGGTTTGACGTAGAAGTCAACATTCTGCACGGAACGATTACAGAGCTTCAGGGAATTCCGTTTGGCAGTATGACGGTTGAACTGCAGGGGGAAGACGGTGAAATCGGGCGGGCGCTCGAATATATCCGCAGAGAAAACATTCGCATCAGGGAGGTATAAGCATGCTTGTTACATATGACCAAATCATTGACGCACTGGTTCAGACGATTCAAATGACGGTTTTCTCGCTTTTATTTTCAAGCGTGATCGGCATTCCGCTCGGCATTTTGCTGGTTGTCACAAGGAAGGGGCATCTGCTTGAAAATCCGGCAGTTTTTACGGTTGTCAATATGATCATTAACATTTTCCGTTCCGTTCCGTTTATCATCTTGATGGTTGCTTTAATTCCGGTGACAAGGCTGATTGTGGGGACGTCCATCGGCACATCGGCAGCGATTGTTCCCCTGACTTTTTATGCGGGGCCTTACATCGCAAGGCTCGTCGAGAACTCTCTGCTTGAAGTCGATCCGGGAGTCATTGAAGCCGCTGAAGCAATGGGAGCGACTCCGCGGCAGATCATCTTCCGGTTTCTGATTCCGGAAGCGCTCGGTTCGCTTGTGCTGAGTTTTACGGTGGCAACGGTCGGATTGGTCGGAGCGTCGGCGATGGCTGGTGCGATAGGCGCCGGCGGTCTTGGGGATTTGGCGATCACATACGGCTACCAAAGGTTTGACACGCTGACGATGATCATCACGGTTGCAATTCTCGTCATCGTTGTGCAGGGATTGCAGACATCCGGAAACGTTCTGTCCAAAAAATTGAGAAGAAGATAAATAGAGAGGGAGACAGCTATGATGAAAAAGTTCACATTTATTATCATTTTACTGCTGCTTGCGGGAGTGATCGCGGGGTGTGCGGCAGACTCTGATGCGAAAACCATTAAAATCGGCATCAGCGGAACGGATACAAGAATCTGGGACTTTGTGAAGAAAAAAGCCGAGAAAGAAGGCTTAAAGCTTGAAATCGTCAAATATTCTGATTATGTTCAGCCGAACCAGGCTTTGGCGGGCGGTGACATTGACGCCAATGCATTTCAGACGATATCTTACTTTAATGCATTCAAAAAGGAACGCAATCTTGAACTTTCGCCGATCGGCACAACGATCATCGCTCCGATGGGCATTTATTCCGAGAAGTATGATTCGCCTGACGATATACCAAACGGCGCGGAAATCGCTGTTCCGAGCGAAGCGACGAACATGGGCAGAGCCTTGCTCCTGTTGGAGTCCGCCGGCCTGCTTCAATTAAAGGACGGATTTGACGGAAACGGAACGCTTGATGCGATTAAAGAAAATCCTAAAAAACTCAAAATCACAACGGTGGCCGCAGAGCAAACGCCGCGCGTGCTTCCCGACGTCGCTGCATCTGTTATCAACAACGGCATAGCGGTTGACGCCGGCTTCCATCCTGTCAAAGATTCGATTAAACTGGAAGACGAAACAGCGACACCGTACATCAACATTATTGCGGCCAGAACAGAAGACCGGGACCGTGAAGATTTGAAAAAGATCGTTGAGCTGTACCAATCAGACGATACCGCTGAATTGATCAAAAAAGAGTTTGACGGTGCACAGCTGCCGACTTTTGTTCCACTGAAAGACATCGGCGAATAAAATGTCAGTCGCGCAATTGATTCCAGGGTCATATATTGAAATACATCGATAATTCCTACTTGACCAATCAGGTTTGTTGTACTATAGTTTTTAAATGTAAAAAATTCTGGGGGTGCTTTTGTTACCATGACATTATTTGTTGTTATTAATATTATCGTCATGCTCGGCCTGATGGCGCTCCTTTATATGATGCAAAAAAAACATGTTTCGTTTTCTAAGCGGGTATTTACCGCTCTGGGAATCGGCATTGTTTTTGGATTCGCTTTGCATTTTATATATGGTTCGTCTTCAGAAACGATTACGCAGACATCTGATTGGTTTAATATTGCAGGCGGCGGCTATGTGAAGCTTTTGCAGATGATCGTTATGCCGCTTGTATTCATCTCGATTTTGGGTGCTTTTACAAAGCTTAAACTGACGCACAATATCGGAAAAATCAGCGGATTGATCATCGGCCTCTTGATCGCGACGACAGCTGTCGCTGCTGCGGTGGGAATCGCGTCCGCACTTGCTTTCGACCTGCAGGCTGTCCATGTGGATCAAGGCCAGGCAGAGTCAATGAGAGGGGCGGAACTCGAACAGAAATCGCAGGACATGGAAGCCAAAACACTTCCACAGCAAATTGTCGAGCTTCTTCCGGGGAATCCGTTTTTAGATTTTACGGGAGCAAGACCGACATCAACGATCGCCGTTGTTATTTTTGCGGCTTTCCTTGGAATCGCGTATCTCGGGGTCAATCGAAAACAGCCTGAACAAGCTGAGCTTTTCAAAAAGATGGTTGATGCCGTGTATGCGATCATTATGCGTGTAGTGACGTTGATTCTGAGGCTGACGCCTTACGGTGTATTGGCGATCATGACAAAAACGATTGCAACGAGCGATCTCGACAGCATTGCCAAGCTCGGCAAATTTGTCATCGCTTCATATGTGGCGCTGATCGTCATGTTCATCATTCACCTGCTGCTCATTACATTCAGCGGTTTAAATCCTGTCACATACTTGAAAAAGGCGTTTCCGGTCCTTGTATTCGCGTTTACATCTAGATCAAGCGCAGGCGCTTTGCCGCTGAACATTAAAACACAGCGCAGCCTCGGTGTTCCCGAAGGCATTGCAAACTTTGCCGGTTCCTTCGGACTGTCCATCGGACAAAACGGATGTGCCGGAATTTACCCTGCAATGCTCGCGATCATGATTGCGCCGACGGTCGGACAAAATCCGCTTGAGCCGTCATTTTTGTTCACGGTTATCGCTGTTGTTGCGATCAGCTCTTTCGGAGTGGCAGGCGTCGGCGGAGGTGCGACATTTGCAGCGCTTCTCGTCCTTTCGGCGTTAAATATGCCCGTAGCGCTTGCTGGACTGCTGATTTCGGTTGAGCCGCTCATCGACATGGGGCGTACGGCTCTTAATGTCAGCGGCAGCATGACGTCAGGACTTGTCACAAGCAAAGCAACAAATGAACTTGAAAAAGACACGTACCAAGACCGTACTAATATCATTGAAGCAGAAGTGTAAAAGAAGAACGGCCCGCACAGCTTGATTGCTCGTGCGGGCCGTTTTTTATGAATAGCTTTGGTCGTTATCGAACATCGTCTGGTTTGCAGTCTGATCGTTCATGACATTAACCGGGGCAGTCATATGGCTTGATTGATGCTGGTCGTTTGCCGTATGGCCTGACTGGCGATGTTCCTGTGACTGTCCTCCGGAATTGAAAGCCTGTTTGATCATGTCAGCCGGATTCATCATCATCTGGTTTCGGCCGTTACCTTGCTGTCGACCTCCCATGCCCTTCGCGAACATGCCTGTCAATCTTTTGCGGATTTCGGGAGAAAAAGCCGCGGTCAATGCAGCTGATCCTAAAACCAATACAGCGGGATGGATGCCTGATCTTCTTCTAAACAAAGGGTCAACCTCCTTTTTACGTATACCATCCCCAGTCCTGATCGGTTTTATTCTTCAAGCTGTGCCGCGAGATATAAGCGGTTACTTTCGAAAAATTCGAAAATTTTATGGTAGGCTTTTATTTTATTTTCTGTTTTAGAAAAACCGTGCCCTTCATTTTCCAAAACAAGATACTCAATATTCCGCCCCATGGCTTTCAACCGATCGACGACCTGATCGGACTCTTCCTTTACCACGCGGGGATCGTTTGCGCCTTGGATGATCAGCATCGGCTGAGTCATATTCTCCAGGTATGTAACAGGAGAATCGGCTTTCAGTTTTTCATAATCCCGCTCAGGGTTGCCGACCCATTTTTCCATCATCGGCTGCCAGAAATCCGGTACGGATTCGACAAACGAAAACAGATTGCTGACTCCGCATATATCGACGACGGCGCGGAAATACTCTGGATGCCTTCCGTGAAGCAATAGCGACATATACCCTCCGTAGCTGCCCCCCATTAAAAAAAGTTTTTCGCGGTCCGCAAGCTTTTGATCGATAAGCCAGTCGATGCCTGCAGTCATATCGAGGCGCGGTCCGTCTCCCCAATCTTGTTCAACCATTTTAAAGAAGGAATAGCCGTAATTCGCTGATCCCCTGAAATTAGGGGCGAATAACTGGTAGCCCATTTTCGCAGCGAGTTGAAAGAGATCATAGAACATAAAGGTTTCTGCATCTTGCGGTCCGCCGTGCGGCCAAATAATCGTCCAGCCGTTCGCTTCTTCCGGGCCCGGCTTAAACAGCAGCCCTTCTATTGCGAGACCGTCAAAAGAAGGATATGTCACAACCTCCGGATATGACAGCTCCTGTTCGGAGAAACCCGGAACCGAATGTTTCGTTAATTGCCGCCATTTCGTCTGTCCTTTCGTTAATACATAGAGATTAGCCGGCCTGGTCGGCGTTGAGCCGAGAATGTACAGCGTGCCCGAAGAGGCGCAGTGTATTTTCGAAATGGATGTGCAAGGGCAGTCCACCTCCCGGCTTCCTCCTGTTGCTGTGTTGTACTCATACATCACCTCTTTGACGCCTTTTTTTCCAATCAGATAAAGGAAAGTTCCGCTCGGATCAGCGTGGATGGCTGTTAAATCAGTTTTGTCAATCGAAAGCACCGGCGCAAAAATACCGGATGAAACGTTGTACAAGGCAAGGTATGAAAACTCGGCTTCGTAGTTTGTCGTGACGAATAACCGATCATCAGATGCAAAGCGGGAAGAATAAACCATATGAGGCAGCGTCTCATCGGGGACGATTCCTGTCGTCACACCTTCAGCGGTATGGATCATGCAGACATTGTGGCTGTTGACATAGTAGACATGGATGCTGACGGCTTTCTCGCCCGGGCTTACATCAGCCAGTATTGAAGTTCCGTCTTTTCCTTCAAAAATAAGCTCTTCTTTTTCAGCGAGACAATCGTATCTGTATGTATTTAAAAATGTCGGATTGTCCTTTGTGGAGGAGTAGTAAACGGCGTTTTGGACAGGGATGGGCTCGAAGTGGCGGTCCGTTTGATTTCCGTTTAATGAATGGAACGACCCGTTTTTTGACGAAAGCTTGTACAGTCCGCTTTGTTCGTTTCCGTCATGGTCAAAACCGGCATAGAGAATAGAGCCGTCGGGATTGTAGGCGATTCCTTTTGCATCCTGATTCAAGAATGACAGCTGGTACGGGTATGCATCGGGAAGATCCATCGCCCACAGGTTTGATGTTCCGTTGAGATTTGTATCAAAAACAAGCTGCGTCTCATTGGGATGTACCGCAAAGTCTTTAATTCGCAGCACATGCAAAATGCTTTTTGCTTTTTCCATTTTATATACACCTCCGGATTTATTTGGGTATTTTTACATTCAATAAGATCATAACAAAAGTCGCGTATAAAAAATATGCTTTAGACAAATAAATAACACGAAAAAGAAAAAAACTATACGTCAATCATTAAAGGAGGCAATTTTAATGTTCAGTATGAAAAAAGGCGCGATTGTTGCTTTGCTCCTTCCGTTTTTGTTCACAGCCGGATGCGGCATGGCAAACCAGGGGGCGGATAACAACCGTCGCAACCAGGACAATGCGCTTCAAAATGTAACAAACAGAGATAACGACCGCACGAATGTCAATGACGGCAGAAACGTCAACGACCAAATGAATGTGACAGACAACCGCGATGCCAATCGGAACAATAATAATATGGAAGTGGCGGATAAAGCTGCAGACAAAGTGACGGAACTGAAAGAAGTCAGAAGTGCAAACGTCATTACGACAAACCGCAACGCTTATGTAGCGGTCGTTTTGAAAGGCAATCCGAAAGGCGACGTAACGAATGAGCTGAAAGGGAAAATCTCGAAAAAGGTTAAAGAAGCAGACAATAACATTAACAATGTATTCGTTTCGGCAAATCCTGATTTTGTTGACCGGATGACAAATTATGGCGACAGAATCCAAAATGGCGAACCGATCGAGGGCATGTTTGAAGAATTCGGTGAAACGATCAACAGAATTTTCCCGAATCAAAGATAATGAAAAGCCGCAATGAGCGGCTTTTTTTGTTGGCTGCTTTTCATACAGGCCACTTCCTGAACCTTTCCGCATAGTGTGTAGTACAGAGAAGCACATCGCGGAGGAGGGATGATATGTGACGGGAGAGATGAAAGCAGCCTTTATTTTAATTATGGCGGGCACTCTATCCGCTTTGTTATTGGCCGTTTTTGTCGTGTTCAGCCAAGAGAGCCCTGAGGCAGCTGTTCTTTCTGGGAAAAAAGAAAAACTGAAAGAATCGCTGAAAATGCTTAAATATGAAAGTGTCAGCATTTATTACGCTAAAGAAGATAGGACGATCCTGGAGCTGACAAAGGAGACGCTTCGGGATGCAGCTGACTTGAATCGGGAACTGTTTGCGAGTCCTCTTCAAGACAGCGTTGATTTGATCTTTTTTTCAAACCGCGATGATATGGAGTCATTTTCAAAATTAAAGGATATCACCGGATTTTACTCAAATGATATGCGGATGATCGGGCTGTTGCTCGAGGAGAAAAAGCATCTGAATAGCAGCGAGGGATTCGCCGTCTTCCTGTACAAACGGGTGCTGATACATGAGTATACCCATTATGCTTTTCACGTCAAGCTGAGAGAACTGAATGCCGACCCGGCAGCTTATCCGCTTTGGTTTCACGAGGGAGTGGCGGAATGGGTTTCTGCGCACGACGCCGTAGAAATCCGGACTTTGCCGTCAGCCGTTCCGTTGAGCAAGCTGAAGACCGACAGGCAATGGCAAAAAGCACGCTTTGGATATGAAACCGATATTTATTTGCAAAGTTATTATTTGATCGAAGAGCTCGTGGAGAAAAAAGGAAGGGATGTCATCCTCGACATGATCGAGGAAACGGCTGCTCGGGGAAGTTTTGAAGACGGATTTAAGGCCGCCGTCGGTCAGTCTTTACTGGGCTTTGAAAAAGAATTCAAACGGAAATATGAAGCGAAAAAAACGGCACGGAACGTTTCTCTTCCGTGCCGTTTTCATTATCAATGAATAGGTCTCTGCTGCCCGTTCGGAGGCATTTGCGGCTGACCTTGCACCGGAGCGAATGCTGAAGTCATCTTCTGCATGTCTTGCGGTGCAAGCTGAGGAACTTGATAGTACCCGTGTTTGTTCTGATAAAGGAAAATTTCATAAGCCATTTCGATATAGTGAGGAATCTGGTCTGCCAGAACTCTTCTGCAGACAGGGTTTGTCACTTCGGGAGCCGCCATGGCCAATGCCGAACAATTGGTTTTCATCAAGCCGAGCATAAAGCTGCTGATACAGGCGTCATCAATCGCCTGCACGGATTGCTTCGGCTGTTTTGGCTGGGCATCTTTTAACCCGTAGACAAATTGGCGATCCTCTTTCATCATATACGTTGCCGTTTCCTGACTCGGCTTTTGCCCCGTTCTGAAACATTCTGTCGTGATGTTGTACTGAGACGAAATAAACCGGTGCTGCCGGTCCAAAATATCGAGCAGCTCCGGATCTTTGACATGCTCTCTGAACATCATATATTGCTCAAGAACGCCGATCATACCGGACAACACTTCATGCATGTCAAACACTTCGTGGCCCCCGTGATTCATATGCTGCATTCCTTCATTGCCTTGATTGATTTGCATTTGCGGCTGGTTTTGCTGTTCCACTCTAACGTATCCTCCTTAAATGTAATTCAACTATTATATTTCGTTTTTGCCGTCATGTTTATTCAAAAAAGGAATAATCGATAAACTGGATTTAAAGGGATTTTATTCTAACCGTCGAATAGTTTAGTTCAGAGAAAATATTATGGGGGTCTTGTGTTCAAAGACAATATATCATCTCATTGGTCGAAAGTGGAAATGAGGTCATTTTGGCGTCAAACTGAAAAAAACTGAGGATCAGGAGAGGAAATTCTGGCCGGTTTTGAGATCCCTCGTACCTTTGTAAACGGAGCACATATATGCCGGGCGATGATGAAATGTTCATGCATGCTTCATGCTTCCGGCAGTTAAAGGAATTCGGTGAGTGGATGGATGTTTGATATCCGAAAAAACAAATGAGCCGAAACAGGTCGGATTCAAATAAAGGCTGCCGGAAGAAGAATAAAAGACGGATGTCGGTCTTGTGTTCATGCACTTTTGTTTAAATATGGACTGAAAAACAATCGATTTGCAATGCCCGGGTGGATATCGGCATGAAGAACTTTGGCATTTAAAGAAGGTGCCTGCAAACTTTTTATTGCCCCTGCGCGATCTGTAAAGGATTCTCCCTCCGTAAATGATTTCAGCTGCCAATCATCATGAAAATGCAAAAAAGGTGTTTTCCTTTTTGATTTTGCACTTAGAAAAGGAGGAGTTTTGTAATGCTGGGCTCAAGTGAGACGGTTGGAAAAATGTCAGGTTTATTTGGTAATGATTCTGTGTATCCGAAGGTGCAAACAGAAGTATATAAAAAAATCAATGAACTGAGTGGTTTTCATAGGCTGGATGATATTTATCTTTCCTTGATCGACCAGTATATGTTTCCTTGTCTGATCCTGAATGACCGGGGAGAAATTGTCGCGTCCTCAGAAAGTGCCGATCAATATTTGAAAAGTTCAAAAGGCAACATTCATCAAGCTTTTCCCGCGAGCTTATCCGTGCAGGTCAATGCCGCTTTACAGAGGGCAAAAAAAGAGAAAAAAGTGTCGTTTAAAAACGTTCCGATTTATTTAAGCGGAGAACTATCCTTTGTTCATTTGACATTAAAAAGTTTCTTCCGCCAGTATCACAAGCTTTATGTGCTGTTTATCGAAAAAGCAAAAGAAGAGGCTGCCCGCGCGCCGGTATCCGGCGGAGAGGACGGCCAGCTTCATCTCCAACATCTGTACCGGACGGTAAAAGAGCTCGAAGCGTCCAACGACGCTTTGGTGTCCGCCAATCAAAAGCTTCAGGAAGAAAACAAAAAATTAACAGCGCTAAACAGGGCGTTTGAAAAGAAAGTGAATGAGCTGAACACCCTTAAAAATGATCTGAACAATCTGCTGACGAGCACGAACATCGCCGCCGTTTTTTTGGATCAGGAATTGAAATTGAAATTATTTACGCCAGAAGCCGCCAATATGTTCGACCTGAAAAAGGAGGACCTTTCAAGGCCTGCCGATAAGCTGACAGAGAGGTTCAACTATGAGGAGTATGCCGATGACTTAAAGCGGACGCTTTATGAAAACAAGACGGTCGTAAAAGAGTTCGAAATGCCAAACGGCGGCTGGTATGCCGTGAAAATGATGCCTTATTATGCTTCGGGGAAAAAGATTGAAGGCATTGTTGTCACGTTCACGAATGTCACTGAACTGAAAAAGACAAACGAGGCCCTGCACATCAGCTCACAGGCTATTGATCAAAGTCCGGCCAACATATTGCTCACTTCGGTCGACGGTTCGGTTACTTATGCAAACAAACGCTTCTGCCGGATGCTCAGAAAACAACAAGATGACATCATCGGCAGGGATGTATTTGACATTTACCGCAAGCATTTTCACTGTGATGATCTCCATCGCTACTGGAAGCACGTCCTTGATAAGAAACCATGGTCAGGGGATCTTCATTACCAGGATGGGGAGCAGCAGGACAGGTGGGAGCAAACCTCCCTTGTTCCTGTGGAGGACAGCGTAGGGAACGTGCATCAGGTGATGCTGATATCCGAGGACATTACAAACCAAAAGCGGTCTGAAAAAATGCTTATGAAATCGGAAATGCTGTCAGCGGTCGGGCAGCTCGCTGCCGGGATCGCTCATGAAATACGGAATCCCCTCACATCTCTGAAAGGGTTCCTCCAGCTGATGATCCAGTCTAAAAAATATCAAAAAGACTATGCGGAAGTGATGATGTCCGAATTCATCAGGCTTGAAGCGATTATCAACGAATTTCTCGTATTGGCCAAAACAAAATCGACTACATTTGATCCGGTTCAGGTCAACTCGATTGTTGAAGATGTCTGCATGGTATTGGAGTCGCAGGCCGTGCTGAACAATGTGCGGATCGAGAAACAGCTGAGCGGAGATCTCCCTGAGATTCTTGCTGTATCAAATGAACTGAAACAGGTTTTCCTCAACATATTAAAAAATGCGATCGAGGCGATGGAGGATGCTGAAGGCTTTATCACAATACGTTCCTACTTTGAAAAAGACAGCGTATTCATCACCTTTGAAGATCAGGGAAAGGGCATCTCAAAAGATGTGCTTGAAAAGCTTGGGGAGCCATTTTATACAACGAAGGAAAAAGGAACCGGGCTCGGATTAATGGTTACATTTAAAATTATTGAAAATCACGGCGGAAGCATTCATTTTGAAAGCGAGGAAGGAAAAGGAACGACCGTAAAATTGAAGCTTCCGATTAAAGAATGAGAATACGGTCATCCCTGTTCTCATTCTTTTTTGAAAATTTTACAAAAAAATTATATGTTCTTTATCATTATCAGATAAACTTGACAGGAAGCAAAAAACGGGAGGCGAATATATGGTCAATGTTCTAAAGTGTCGTTTTTTAGCTGGTTTGACGATCACCCTTATGATGATTGCGTCTTTTTTAGCGCCGTTTGCGGACGTATCGCGCGCTTCAGAAACGATTACCGTAGAAGAAGCGATTAAGCACAACGAAGGGCATGCAGCCGTTGAAGGGTATGTCGTCGGGCATACTGTGTCGAGCGGCCATTATCGTTTCAGCGGAAATTTCGCCAACGATTATAACATCGCAATCGCAGATAAAAAAGAGGAAACATCACCTGAGAACATACTCCCCGTGCAGATACCCGCATCTTTCAGAGACCAGTTCGGTTTAAAGACAAACCCTCATCTCATCGGAAAAAAACTCATCATTGAAGGCGAACGCTCTACATATTTTAATTCCCCCGGTTTGAAATCCGTTCAATCCATCACATTTTCCGGAGGCGATGCGCCGCCAGTCCAGCCGGAGATCAAAACGATAGCCGAGGCGCGCAAGCTTTTAAATGAAACGGTCAAAATCAAAGGAATCGTCACTGCGGATCAAGCAGCTGTCGGAGGAGGAAAACTGTCCACATTTATTCAGGACGACACGGCGGGAATCAATATTTATTCCGCTGTACAAGGCGATTTTCCAGAGCTGAAAGAGGGGATGTCTGTCTCGGTCACAGGGAAGATCACGACATTCAAAGGTTTGACAGAAATTGTTCCTGTACCGTCAGGCATTGAAGTAACCGGAGAAGGAGCGGCACTGCCTGACCCTGTTCCGTTGACCATTAAAGATGTGCTCGATCACGGAACGGCAGCTGAATACGAAGGCCGGCTTGTGAAGATGAAAGGCTTTATTGAAACAAAGCCGGATGCGCCGGCAGGCGGCGGCTATAATATCACGATGATCGATGAAAACTATCATCCGCTCACACTAAGGGTGATGGAACAAACGAACGCCGCCGAATCGATAGAACAAGGACAATGGTACGAAATTACCGGCGTGTTAAGCCGTTATGATACGGTGCAGCTTCTGCCGAGAAAGCAGGACGACCTTCAGATATTAGACGGCGTCGCGCATCCTCCCCCCGCTGCTGAAGGGGAATACGAAAGTGTTGTCGAACGAGTTGTTGACGGGGATACGATCCACTTAAAAGAGCCGGTTCTCGGATCTACAAAAGTCCGCTATGTCAACATAGATACAGCCGAAACTTATCATACGCCGAAAAATGAATTAGATGAAAACCAGCTGAAACATGGAAACAAGGCGAAGGAATATTTGCAGTCTATATTGGCTCCGGGAGACAAAGTCACTGTGAAGGTGGGCAAAGAAGCAAAAGACAGCTACGGCCGCCTGCTTGCCCAAGTCATCACTGAAGACGGCGTCAATACGAATTTGCAGCTTGTCCAAAAGGGGATGGCTGTCACCTATTTCATTTGGCCGATTGGAAGCGATGAAGACTATCAATTGTTTCAAAGCGCCGTCAAAAAGGCGAAAGACGAGAAAATCGGCATTTGGAATCCCGCTGATCCCCTCCTCGAAATGCCGTTTGAATTTCGTGCCAGGGAGCAAGGCAAAGGGCTGACGCGGCACGTCGGAGACTCTGCGGAAAAAACGTATGTCGTGCCTGAAAAGTGGCGAGAGATTCCGGTGGAAAGACGAATTTTCTTTACGACGGCTGAAGAAGCGGAAGCTGCAGGCTATTCGAAAAAAGAGCAAAGCGGCAATATTCCGCTGCGTCTGTTAAGCATGAATGATCTGCATGGAAAGATCGATCAGCAATATGAGCTCGATCTAAACGGCGATGGCCGGACGGATGGAACATTCGGCAGGATGGATTATGCAGCAGCATTAATCAAAGAAAAAAAATCCGAACGTGAAAATACGCTGATCGTCCATGCAGGCGATATGATCGGAGGAAGCTCGCCGGTTTCTTCCCTGCTTCAAGACGAACCGACAGTTGAAGTCATGGAGGAAATCGGATTTGACATTGGAACCGTCGGGAACCACGAGTTTGATGAAGGGACCGAAGAGCTGCTGCGCATGTTGAACGGCGGCGAACACCCTGAAGGGAAAGGGACAAAAGGTTATGACGGACAGAATTTCCCGCTTGTCTGCGCCAATTGCAAGTTGAAAACAAGCGGGGACAGCTTTCTTCCTCCATATGAAATCATTGAAGTTGAAGGAGTGCCTGTCGCTTTTATCGGCGTCGTGACACAGGCGGCTGCCAATATGGTCATGCCCGAAGGGATTCGCTCAATTGAATTTACAGATGAAACAAAGGCCGTCAACCAGGCTGCAAAAGAATTGAAAGCGAAAGGGGTCCGGGCGATAGCGGTGCTCGCCCATATGACAGCTTCCCAGGACGGCGGAGTTGTGACCGGTGAATCAGCCGAACTTGCCAAAAAAGCAGATCCCGAGATCGATGTTATCTTTGCCGGCCACAATCATGAAGTGGTCAACGGCCAAGTCAATGATATTTTAATCGTTCAAGCATACGAATACGGGAAGGCAATCGGTGTTGTCGATCTTGAAATCGATCGGGAATCGAAAGACATTGTTCAAAAGAAAGCGGAAATCGAATATGTGAATCAGGAAAAGCTCAAGCCTGATCCGGCGGTCGGTCAGATACTGGATAAATATGAGCAGATGGTTGCGCCGATCATCGGTGAGAAAGTCGGTGAAGCAGCGCACGACATGGCCGGCGGCTATTCAAATGACGGAGACACCCCTCTTGGGAATCTGATTGCTGACGGCATGCGGCACGCGATGAATTCAGATTTCGCATTGATGAACGGGGGCGGGATCCGCCAAGATTTAAAAAAAGGAACGATTACATGGGGAGACTTATTCAATATCCAGCCTTTCGGCAATGTACTCGTCAGGCTTGAAATTAAAGGCAGGGATTTATACGATATTATAGACGCACAAATATCCCCATCATATGGCCCGGATTACTCGATCAGCGGCTTTACCTACACATGGGACCCGAAAACAAATAAAACCGCGGATATCTTTCTTGAGGACGGAACGCCAATTGATTTAGACCGGACATATACGCTGACCGTAAACAACTTTATGGCATCTGCTTCGGGCAGCAAGTATTCGCCGATTTCCCGGCTTGGAAAAAATTCGGTCACAGGGCCGGAGGATATCGAAGCCACAGTAGAATTTGTCAAAAGCTTTAAAGAACCGATCGCTTACGCTGCCGAAGGACGAATCAAAAAATTAGCAGAAGATGATTCGCGTCCGGGAGAAGAGCCAGCTGATCCTGATGATGAAGAAAAACCCGGAAGCGGAGGCGCTGATCCGAATGACGAAGAAAAACCGGCTGGAGATAAGGGCGATGGAGAAAAACCCGGCTATGACAGCGGAGAAAAGCCGGTTCATGGCGATACGTCAAAGAGCGGAGCTGCTCCTGTTGCAGGCGTGACGATCGGTGAAGGGGCGGATGCGCCGGAGGAGAAGATGGACGGTCTGTCAAATGATGCGTTTCTGTCAGATTCGCGTGAAGAGCACAAGCTGCCCGATACGGCGGCCTTTTACGGCGGTTTCCTTTTGTACGGCTTCCTGACATTTATGTTTGGAGCGATTCTTTATATGCGGAAAAGGGGTATTGCAAAACTATGAAAGTCAAGATGTTATCGTTTCTGCTTATGACGGCGGGGCTTGCCATTTTTGCATACGGCGGCTGGAAAATATTCGATATGAACAGACAGACCGATATTTCTTTAACTGCAGCAAAAGAAGCCATTGCATCGAGTCAATCCGTCCGTTCAGCAAAGCATCCCTCAGCGCCCGCATCGTTTAAACCCGACAACGGCGAAGCGGCAGGCATCCTCCATATTCCCAGACTGGACGCTGAGCTTCCCATCGTTGAAGGAACCAGTCCCGATGATTTGAAAAAAGGTGTCGGTCATTATAAAGACAGCTATTATCCAAAACAAAACGGGCAAATTGTTCTTTCGGGGCACAGGGATACGGTTTTTCGCAGAACAGGAGAGCTTGAAATCGGAGATAAGCTGAAAATCGAGCTTCCATACGGAAGCTTCGAATATGAAATCACACACACGAAAATTGTTGATCAAGATGATACATCCATCATCACGCTGCAGCACGAAAAAGAAGAACTGCTGTTAACGACATGCTATCCGTTTTCTTATGTCGGAAATGCGCCTGAGCGCTATATTATGTATGCAAAACCGCTTTAAGGCTGTCCTTAATGGACAGCCTTTTTTATGTTTAATCAATCGTGCCGAACAGTCGTCCGATTTCGTCTTTCAAGTCATTCGGCAGCGGTGCTGTGACAGTGACGGGTTCTTTTGTGATCGGATGGGTGACATTGATTTCGATCGCGTGAAGAGCCTGCCTCGGAAAAAGCCCCTCTGAACCGCCGTATAAAGTGTCGCCTGACAAAGGATGACCGATGCTTGCAAGGTGAACACGTATTTGGTGGGTTCGGCCTGTCTCCAGCTGCAGCCTGCATAGTGTAACATCGTGCCGGCTGTCATACTCTTTCGATTCAAAATGGGTCACGGCGGGCTGTCCGGAATCGGACACCCTTCTTCTGACGGGGTGGTACCTGTCTCTGCCGATCGGCGCCGAAATGGTTCCTGTTCTTTTTCTGAATTTCCCTTCCGTTACAGCTAGATATGTACGCGACAGTTCTTTTCTTTGCAGCTGTTCGTCTAAAAGGGCGTGGGCGAGGCGGTGCTTTGCAAAAACGACAGCGCCGCTCGTATCCTTATCAAGACGGTGGACGTGCCGGACTTTCCGCTCCTCGCCGTTCATTTGAAAATAAAACGCCACAAGGTTGCTCAGCGTGCCGATCTGGCCAGCTTCATTCGGATGTGTCGCCATTCCCGCCGGCTTATTGACAATGAGCATATGATCATCTTCAAACAGAACGGGAAGTTCCCCGTATTCAGGGACGATTCCGCTTTCTTCCTCCTCCCTGAGATCGATCATCACGCTGTCTCCGCTCTCAAGCCGAACGTTATGATCTACGGGTTTATGATTCACTTTAATTTTCTCGTTTGCGACCCAGTATTGAATGACAGGCTTCGATGCTTTCGCTTCTCTTTTTAGAAATGCAAATAAATGTTCGCCGTCATGCCGGCTGCCTGCACTAAAGATTAAGCCGTGGTTTTTTTGGTTCATTTTTACTGCTCCTTTCTGTAAAAAGCGTTCAGCCATTAGGAAACACTTACCTTCACAGCCCATTGTTTATGTATGATATTCTGATTGAAGAGATTTGAACAAGGGATGAAGGGTGATCAATTTGCGAATTGTAAAGGCAGCAACTGAAGAACAAGAAATTTATATAGAAGAGCTTGTATCAGAGCTGTATCAAATATTTCCATTGTACTTGAATAAACAAAAAATAAAAGAACTTAAAAAGCAGGGCATGCTTGAATTGAAAGAGGATGAATACAAAGGAACGCTCGATGAGGCGTTTCAGATTATGACAAGCCTGCAATTGATCCATGCCTTATTAACTAAGGCGAAGCGCCGGTGGATGCTGAAAGACCGTGATTTGTTCGATAAAAACTGCCTCAAGCTGAATGACTGCGGTTTGTACTTCCCTCTGACATCCGCCGACTTTCATATCGTGAATACCGAGAATAAAATGCTGATGTAAAATCGGCTTTTGCCTGAATTGAAGAGCTTGTTCCGTTTTCGGAAAAGCTCTTCTTTTTATGAAAAGATGATATAAGAAATAAGCGGAAAACACAATGAAATGGTGCCAACTTCCTTTTTAGCATGTGCGCGACCTGTACATACTAACAATCGAAAGGGGTGCAGTCTATTGACGACAATCAGCAATGCAATGTCTAAGCAAGTGGCGACAATTTCTTCCAATCAAACGGTTCAAGAAGCGGCTGAGTTGATGAGCCGTCATAATATAGGGGCGATCCCGGTCGTAGATCAAGGCGTGTTAAAAGGAATGATCACAGACCGTGATATCACACTCAGAACGACAGCGGAAGGCCAGGATGGACAGACGCCTGTTTCAAACGTGATGACAACAAATGTTGTTTCAGGGAATCCGAACATGAGCCTTGAAGAAGCATCACAGCTGATGGCTCAAAGTCAAATCCGCCGTCTGCCGATCGTCGATAACAACCATTTAGTCGGGATTTTGGCGCTCGGGGATCTGGCGGTAAACGAAATGTCCAACGAATCTGCCGGACAGGCGCTTACGAACATCTCCACTCCGGCACGGACTCAGTAAGAACGGAAGAGCTTGCCTCTTACAGCAGGCTCTTCTTCATTTATACATACCGGTTTTTAGTGTCTTCTCTTTTCAAGGGGCGGCAAGAAGGATACAATGAATGGTGCAAACAGTCAAAAGGAGTTGGGCTAAAGCGCGATGATTAAAGCAGTGATTTTTGATTTTGACGGTCTTATTTTAGATACAGAAACGCATGAATATGAAGTGCTCCAGGAAATTTTTGAAGAACACGGCTCAGAGCTGCCTATGTCGGTTTGGGGAAATGTCATCGGCACGGCCGCCGGATTCCAGCCGTTTTCTTATCTGGAGGAACAGCTGCAAAAAAAGCTGGACCATGAGCAATTGACGAAATTGAGGCAAGAGCGTTTTACGAAAAGAATGGAAAGCGAAAAAGCGCGTCCCGGTGTGGAAGCTTATTTGTCCGCGGCGAAAGAGCTCGGTTTAAAAATCGGCTTGGCGTCAAGCTCGGATTATAAATGGGTGTCCCAGCATTTGAAACAAATCGGCCTGTACGATGATTTCGAGTGCATCAGAACGGCCGATGATGTTGAGGAAGTCAAACCGAACCCGGAACTCTATTTAAAAGCGGCGGAATGTCTCGGTGTGAAGCCTGAGGAGTGCATTGCATTCGAAGATTCTGTCAACGGATCAATCGCCGCGAAAAGAGCCGGAATGAAATGTGTGATTGTACCGAATAAAGTAACGAAAAGCCTGCTGTTCGAGCATTATGACCACCGTTTGGAATCAATGGCGGAAATGGAGCTTGAGCAGCTGATCGAAATAATTTCCAATCCATCATAAAGAAGGCAGAGGAGGAATGGGACGTGTCTGAAAAACTGGATCTTTCCCGCTTTGAAAAAAAGATTGTCATCCGCAATATTGAAGAAAAAGATATCGACAGCATCATCGGGCTTCAAGAGCTATGTTTTCCGGGAATGATCCCATGGAAACGGGAACATCTGGAAAGCCATTTGGAACACTTCCCGGAAGGCCAGTTTTGCGCAGAGCTTGACGGAGAAGTCATCGGTTCCTGTTCAAGCCTGTTGATCAACTTTGATGAATATGATGACAGACACACATGGCAAGATATTACAGACGACGGGTATATTACGAATCACAATCCCGACGGTTTAAACATGTACGGGATCGAGGTCATGGTTCATCCTGAATACAGACGGATGAAGATCGGCCACCGTCTCTATGAAGCGCGTAAAGATCTGGCAAGGCGCTTGAATTTAAAGAGCATTATCATCGGCGGCAGGATTCCGAACTATCATAAGTACGCTTCCGAGATGACGCCGAGGGAGTATGTCGAACAAGTCATCCACCACCAGATCTATGATCCGGTTCTTTCGTTTCAACTGTTGAACGGATTTACGATGATGAGGATCAATCCGAACTATCTCCCGGATGACAGAGCATCAAGCAAATATGCGACATTGATGGAGTGGAATAATGTCGACTACTTGCCGCAGACGAAGCGCTATTACAAATCAGCTTTTCCGGTGAGAATCTGTGTGATTCAATATGAGATGAAGCAGATTCATTCCTTCGAGGAGTTTGCCAACCAAGTCGAATACTATGCAGACGTAGCTTCAGACGCGGGAGCGGATTTTGCCGTCTATCCCGAAATCTTTACGACGCAGCTGATGTCGTTTCTTGAAGAGCGTTCACCGAGCCTGGCTGTTCAGCGGATCACCGAATATACAGAAGACTATATCAGCCTGTTCACAGATCTTGCCGTTAAATACAATGTCAACATTATCGGCGGTTCCCACTTCGTTGAAGAAGAAGGGAAGATCTACAATATCGCTTACTTGTTCAGAAGGGACGGAACTATCGAAAAGCAATATAAGCTTCATATTACCCCGAATGAACGAAAATGGTGGGGCATCAGCAGGGGGGACGAGGTGCGCGTCTTTGACACAGACTGCGGCAAAATCGCGATCCAGATCTGCTATGACATCGAGTTCCCGGAGCTCGGCAGAATCGCAACCGAAAAAGGGGCCAAGATTATTTTCACCCCTTTCTGCACGGAAGACCGCCAAGGCTATTTGCGAGTCAGATACTGTGCTCAAGCAAGAGCGGTTGAAAATCAGGTGTACACGGTTATTTCCGGTACGGTCGGCAATCTGCCGCAAACCGAAAATATGGATATCCAATATGCACAATCCGCGATTTTTGCTCCTTCAGATTTTGAATACGCAAGGGATGGAATCGTCGGAGAATGCAATCCGAACATTGAAATGGTGGTCATCGGCGATGTCGACCTGGAAATTCTCAGAAGGCAGCGGCAGGACGGAACCGTCCGGCAGCTCAAGGACAGACGCCATGACATCTACCGGATTCATTATCAAAAATAGCAGATTCGTGTGCCGGCCGTTTTAGGCCGGCTTTTTCATGTTGACTTTTATCTTTATTTTTCATATATTGTAACTATTAAAAGGAGGTGGAAAAGATGAATCAAACTGGTAAGCGTATGACGGATATGCAAGCTCATCTGTATATTTGTCGCGCGATTTTTTCCGGGGAATGCGTATTACGGGATCAGTCTGCCCTTTTTTACACATTCAATTGGAAAAAATACCAGTGAGAGACATCTGCCCACAATCGGATTTTTGATGCTGACGGCGGGGTGTAAGCTCTGCCGTCTTTTTTTATGCTCGGTGTCTCTTTACGGAGTGCGGAGGAAAAATAGATGATGATATGCAGTTTGCAACATGTCGGGCAAACATACGGAGGACATACGATTTTCAGCGGGCTGTCATGGGACCTGCACCAAGGGGAGCGAATCGGTCTGATCGGACGAAATGGGGAAGGGAAAACGACGTTGTTGAAGCTGATCGGCGGCCAAGCGAAACCTGATGAAGGCCTTGTGACTTGGAAAAAAGGATTATCAACGGGGCTCTTGGAGCAGAATCCCGCATGGGACGGCAGCCAAACGGTAAAAGAGCTGCTGTATGATGTTTTTTCGTCATTATGGGACACACAGCAGAAGCTTTCCCGGATTGAACGGCAATTGGCCGTTGAAAAGGACGAGGAAAAACTCAGTCTTCTTTTGGAAAAGTACGGGGCTTTACAAGATGAATTTCAACGGAAAGGCGGCTACGGCATCAGTGCGCAAATCGAACGGGTAGCGCACGGCTTAAATATCGAGCGGCTACTCGATGCCGAGTGGCGGGAGTTAAGCGGAGGAGAACGGACGAAAGCGGGTCTTGCCAGGCTTCTCTTGGCAGCTCCGGATCTGCTTTTGCTGGATGAACCGACAAACCATTTGGATTTGACAGCGATCGAATGGCTGACGTCTTTTTTAAAGCAGTACAAAGGCACAGCAGTCATTGTATCGCATGATCGCTATTTCCTGGATGAAGCGGTCACCTCAATTCTTGAAATCGACCAGGGAGAGCTTCACTTTTCCAAAGGCAGCTATACACATTATGCCGATGAACGGGAAGAGCGCCTCATGAGAGAATTTCATGACTATCAGGATCAGCAGAAGAAAATCAAAAAAATGAAGGAAACGATCAAGCGGCTGAAGGAATGGGCGAATCGCGCCAATCCTCCGAATGATGGCCTGCACCGGCGAGCCAAAAGCATGGAAAAAGCTTTGGAGCGCATGGAGAAGGTGAAGAAACCCGTACTGGAACGCAAAAAGATCGATTTAGCTTTCAGCATGGATGAACGAAGCGGAAAAGATGTCGTCAGGCTTGAGGATGTCTGCAAAAGCTTCGGTGAGCGGTTGCTTTTTGACAATCTCAGTATGCATGTCCGTTTTCAGGAGCGCGCCGCCATCGTCGGAGAGAACGGCAGCGGCAAAACGACGCTGCTCAACATCATTAGCGGAAAGGAAACACCGGACAGCGGTGACGTGCAGCTTGGCAGCAATTTATCGGCCGCATATCTGACGCAGCATGTCGGCGAAATGGAGGAAGAGCGCACGGTTTTAGCCGAATTCCGTGAACATGTTTCTGCATCAGAAGGCGAAGCCAGAATGTTGCTTGCAAAGTTTTTGTTTTTCGGCCAATCCGTCTTTCAAAAAGTGAAAAATTTAAGCGGAGGCGAACGGATGCGGCTTCGCTTGGCCCAGCTCGTTCACCAAAACCATAATGTGCTGATCCTCGATGAGCCGACAAACCATTTGGACATCGAATCGAAGGAGATGCTTGAAGAAGCATTAAGCCAATTTCAAGGGACGATTATCGCAGTTTCGCACGACAGATACTTTCTTGACCGGCTTTTCAATGTCACCTGGTGGCTTGACGGCAGAAAACTCGTCAAGTATGAAGGGAACTATACATTCGCAAGAGAGAAGCGGCGGCAGGGTTGACACATTTTTATCACATTTGATAGGATATTGCTACAGTTATAGAAGGCAAAAGCAATGGAATGTATGCACGGACTGTATATATTCTCTTTCGATATCTTAATTCTGCTTGATTTTGTTGTATGGGTATGCATACAAGTTAGGCAGCATTCAAACGCCTGGTTGACACAGGTTATTTGAGTGCTGCCTTTTTTTATTGTCTTTCTGCCATAACTGTGAGAAAAGAAGAAATAATGGAGGTTTTAGTATGGCTTTTCGAAAACCGGATGAAATAGCGGATGCGGCAATTGAAGCAGGAATGAAAAAAATACAGCTCTCGCTGCCGTCTCTGCTTGTATTGGGGTTTTTAGGCGGCGCATTTATCGCGCTTGGGTACTTGCTTGATATCAGGGTAATCGGCGACCTGCCGAAAGAATGGGGAAGCCTGTCCAGCCTGATCGGAGCTGCCGTATTTCCTGTCGGTCTGATCCTTGTGGTGCTCGCTGGCGCTGAATTGATCACAGGGAATATGATGTCCGTTGCGATGGCTTTATTTTCAAGAAAAATATCACTGAAACAATTGGCGGTTAACTGGGGAATCGTTACGATTATGAACTTAATCGGGGCACTGTTTGTTGCTTACTTTTTCGGACATTTGGTTGGATTGACTGAAACAGGTCCTTATTTAGAAAAAACGATCGCCGTTGCACAAGGGAAACTCGATATGAGCTTCGGCAAGGTTCTCATTTCCGGCATCGGCTGTAACTGGCTTGTATGTCTTGCTGTATGGCTTTCTTTCGGCGCACAAGACGGAGCAGGGAAGATCCTTGGCATCTGGTTCCCAATTATGGCTTTTGTCGCAATCGGATTTCAGCACGTTGTCGCCAACATGTTTGTGATTCCCGCAGCCATTTTTGCAGGCTCGTTCACATGGGGGCAGTTTATCGGAAACATCATTCCGGCTTTTATCGGCAATGTCATTGGCGGATCCGTGTTCGTCGGTCTCATTTATTTTATTGGATACTACAAGAAAGACCGCTCCAGAAAAGAAATGAAGCGGGTATCATAAACAAAGGGCAAACATACAAATGCCGTCCGTTTTTGGAAAAAGATGATGATGAAATGGGATTAGGCGGGTGTACTTCAAAGTAAGAAAAAAGCAACGGAGGCTGAACAGCATGACAATGAGACAGCAGAATGTGATACACAAGGAAAAGCTCATGGCTCATTCAGCCTGTGGAAGAATTCGTGTCCTTCCTTACCAATGCTTTTCGCACGCATTAAATCGGAATAGACGGACATCCGCGACTCCCCGCAGGCAGTAGAGACAATGTATGTCTTCTTTTGTCTGCGGTTTTTAATTGCCCGCGGCAGAAGGAATGATGCCCTTTGAAAGGACAGTGAAAAAGACAGTTGCATTCGCCTAAACCAGCAAGACCGAAAGGCTGCCGGTCATATAAAAATCCTGAAACATGCCCATTGCTTGAGCACTGCCAAGATCAAAGAACCGCCAGAAAGTCATCATCCGACATGTACGGGAGGCCCGCAAAATCGTTTGTCTGTTTCAGGGGAAACGGAATGTGAGTGAACAAGTTCTCCTTACAGCCGCATCCCAGTACATGAAGAAGATTGCCGCATACCTAGCCAAGCAGGGCCGGGTATGCGGGATCTCTTTTACTGCAAACGGGCTGGAAACACCGTTGAAAACAAACGGAATTTTCTATATGATTGATAGTATTAATGAGAACGGTTATACATAAAAAGAAGGTGCATCATGGAGTTTGTGCTTGTTTTACTGCCGGTTTTCGGGATATTTGCGATCGGGTTCATCGGACAAAAGCTGCTTCATTTTGATATTCAGAACCTATCTAAAATGTCCCTGTATTTAATGTCTCCGTTTTTAGCGTTTGATACGTTTTATGAGAACAAGCTGACGATGGATTATATCTATATGTCTGTCTATTGTCTCGGCCTCTGTTTCATTTTGATTCTATTTGTCTACCTCATTTCATATGTTCACGGGTATTCCAATCAGGAGCGATGCGCTCTCGTTTTATCATCCGCTTTCATGAATAACGGAAACTACGGCACTCCCGTCGTCCTGCTTGTCTACGGCACGGCCGGGCTTGATATCGCCGTTGTGCTGATGGTGCTTCAGCAGCTTGTCATGAGCACGATCGGCATATATTATGCAGCGAAAGGAAGCCCTGAAGCGGGCGGATTTAAAATTGTGATGACAAGGGTTATCCGGATGCCGGTCGCATACGGTGCCCTGCTCGGCATATGCTTTCAGCTGGGGCATATTTCGATTCCCGAACAGTTAATGACGGGAATTAAATTGGTGGGGGACGCCGCGATTCCGACGATTATGATTATTCTCGGCATGCAGCTTGCGGTGATTTCCTTTCAACATATCGAATACCGGAAAATTTCTTACTCGCTTTTGCTGAAACTATTCGTGTCTCCGCTCATTGCCTTGGGGTTTGCGCTGATTCTTCCCGTCGACGGGCTGGTTAAACAGATCATGGTGTTGGCGGCGGCCATGCCGACAGCGGCGAATACGACTTTGATGGCGGTGCAGTTTGAAACAAAGCCGGAAATCGTTTCAAGCGCGACGTTTATCAGTACAATGCTCAGCATCGTCACCCTTCCGGTCGTGCTGTGGCTGCTTTCATTATGGGGCTGACCTCTTTTTTCGGTCAAAACCAAAAAACGGCGGCTGAGGACTGGCAAGCCGCCGTTCCCCAGAGGTTACCCGCCTATTTGCAATGCGATATTTCCAAACTGTTCCCCGTCTTTCATCCGTTTAAAGGCTGCAACCGCTTCTGATAAAGGAAACACTTGATCAAGCACCGGCTTAAGGGAATGGCGTTCGATAAAATCAATCATTTGCCGAAATTCTTCGAGGCTGCCCATCGAAGTACCGATGATGCTGATCTGCGGGAAAAAGAGCGAGCGCAGCGGAAGCTGGATGCTGTCTCCCGAGCTGGCGCCGAAATTGATGATCCTTCCGTTCGGCTTGATGACATCGAAATAATTCGCAAAAGTTGCCGGACCGATGCTGTCGAGGATTAAATCAACCCGTTCCCCGCCCAAGCTTTCTTTCCACAGACCGCGGCTTTCAATTGCGAGATCCGCCCCATAGCGGAGCGCTTCTTTTCTTTTTTCTTCGCTTCGGGAGGTTACAGTCACCCGCGCGCCCGCTGCCTTTGCCATGAGCACTGCATTTGTGGCGACGCCTCCGCCGACTCCCGGTATTAAGATGTGTTCGCCTTTTTTTAAATGTCCTTTCGTAAATAAAGCCCTGTAAACGGTCAGAGCGGATAAAGGCAAGACGCCTGCTTCCTCCCAGGAAAGGTGCGCTGGTTTTTTCAACACGTGCTTCGCCGGGACGATGACATGCTCTGCGAAGGTTCCGTCAGATGGGCCGCCGAGAATGTCGGGTACTTGCGGAACAGAATCCGTATATTCCCAGCCGATGCTCGGATTGATGATCACCTCTGTATGAACGGCGAGGCCCTGAACGCCTTCGCCTGTCTCTTCGATCGTGCCTGCTCCGTCGGAGCCGGGTATAAATGGGGCATCACCCGCCTCCCTGGATTGAAAGAGGAACAAGTCACGGTGGTTCAGTCCGGCCGCTTTAAGTCTGATTTTGACTTCACCCGGACCGGGCGTTTTGTCGGAAACGTCTGTATATTTCAGTCCTGAAAGGCCCTTGATTCCTTCATGGATGATCGCTTTCATAAAAAATTCCCCCATTCGAGTTGGTTGTGTTAAATTATGGACATGACTGAAGGTAAATGTAAAATGATTTGCCCGGGGACCGTGAGAGGCTTTATAAAGGATTGCAATGAGGCGGAAATTCCATTAGTGTAATACAGAAGCAAGATAGCAAGTGAAGGAGATGGAACATGAGTTTTCACGATCAACAAATTTTACCTGCGGTACGTAATATGAAGCAGTTTGATACATTCCTGGACAGCCCGTTTTCATACGGGGTCCTGCTTGACATCCACCTTGGACAGCTGGGAGGCGTCATCAGCGCGGCCAGATCCCATGGGAAAAAAATGTTTGTGCACGTCGATCTGATCCAAGGAATTAAGCATGATGAATACGGGGCGGAATTCATTTGCCAGGAAATGAAGCCGGCGGGCATTCTCTCTACAAGATCAAGCGTTATCGCAAAAGCAAAGCAGAAGAAAGTGTATGCGATCCAGCGCATGTTTTTAATAGACACAAGCGCCATGAAGAAGAGTATTGAATTGGTGAAAAAGCACAGACCCGACTATATAGAAGTGCTTCCCGGAGTGGTACCGGAACTGATCAAGGAAGTCAAAGAAATAACCGGCATTCCGATCTTTGCGGGCGGGTTTATCCGTACTGAAAAAGACGTCGAGCAGGCGCTTGCAGCAGGGGCATCCGCAGTCACCACCTCAGACACTGATCTATGGAAAAAATACTGGAAGTAAAAATTTAAAATGTGAAAAATTATTGACAACGCTTTCACTATACGATACGATCTTACTAAGTTAATACATTGTGACGGAGACCCGGAGACCACAGCAGTTCTTTACTCAGTATGATGTAAAGAAAGTTTGCTGTGTTTTTTTATGGTCTTTTAGACACAGTGAAGAAGGTGAACCCATGGTGTTCATCTTAGAATAACACTTCATAATAGATTTTAGGAGGGATAGCCTTGACAGCATTTTGGGGGGAAGTTATCGGAACGATGCTGCTCATCGTCTTTGGAGCTGGAGTTTGTGCAGGAGTTAATTTGAAAAAATCGCTGTCCCATCAATCCGGATGGATTGTGATCGTCTTCGGCTGGGGGCTCGGCGTGGCCATGGCGGTATATGCCGTCGGCGGCATCAGCGGAGCGCATTTAAATCCGGCCGTTACATTGGGGCTGGCATTTGTCGGAGATTTTCCTTGGGAAGAAGTGCCTTCCTATATTTTAGGACAGATGATCGGCGCATTTTTAGGAGCGGTGCTCGTTTTTCTTCACTACTTGCCGCACTGGAAAGAAACCGAAGATCAAGGCGCGAAGCTGGGAGTATTTTCGACAGGGCCGGCGATTCCAAATACATTTGCAAACCTGTTCAGTGAAACATTGGGGACTTTTGTTCTCGTTCTCGGACTTTTAGCGATCGGTGCAAACAAGTTTACTGACGGACTGAATCCGCTCGTTGTCGGATTTCTGATCGTGGCGATCGGGCTTTCGCTCGGCGGAACAACAGGCTATGCGATTAACCCTGCCCGCGATTTGGGGCCGAGAATCGCCCACTTTGTCCTTCCGATTGCAGGAAAAGGAAGTTCAAATTGGAAGTACGCGTGGATTCCTGTTTTAGGACCGGCGCTCGGCGGTTCATTTGCAGGCGTTTTTTACAACGCCGCATTCAAAGGGCACATTACCAACACATTTTGGATTGTAAGCGTTATACTAGTTGTGATATTGTTAGGTTTCTATATTCATATGAAAAAACAATCGGTTGATCAATCGGTCAACATTTAAAAAAAAACGCAAATCTTAACAGACATATAAGGGGGAGTTTCCAAAAATGGAAAAATACATTTTGTCTCTTGATCAAGGCACCACAAGCACAAGGGCGATTGTTTTCAACAAAGCAGGCGAAATCGTCCATATTGCGCAAAAAGAATTTCAGCAATATTTTCCAAACCCCGGCTGGGTTGAACACAATGCAAATGAAATCTGGGGCTCCGTTCTGTCGGTGATCGCTTCTGCGCTTTCAGAATCGGGAATCGAAGCCGCGCAAATTGCCGGAATCGGGATCACCAACCAGCGGGAAACGACCGTTGTTTGGGATAAACATACCGGTAAACCGGTCTACAATGCGATTGTGTGGCAGTCCCGCCAATCGGCGGAAATATGTCAGGAATTGAGAGAACAAGGCTATGAAGAAACGATCAGAGAAAAAACAGGCCTTTTAATCGATCCTTATTTTTCAGGCACGAAGGTGAAATGGATTTTGGATCATGTGGAAGGGGCACGGGAGAAAGCGGAAAACGGCGACCTTCTCTTCGGTACGATCGATTCTTGGCTGATCTGGAAAATGTCCGGCGGAAAAGCGCATGTGACAGATTATTCAAACGCCTCAAGAACACTGATGTTCAACATCTATGACCTCAAATGGGATGATGAACTTCTCGATATTCTCGGCGTACCGAAATCGATGCTTCCTGAAGTCAAGCCTTCATCGCATGTATACGCTGAAACGGTCGATTATCATTTCTTCGGCAAAAACATTCCGATTGCAGGTGCAGCCGGCGACCAGCAGGCAGCATTGTTCGGGCAGGCTTGCTTTGAAGAGGGAATGGTTAAGAACACGTATGGAACAGGCTGCTTTATGCTGATGAACACCGGCGAGAAAGCGATCAAATCAGAGCACGGCCTGCTGACGACAATCGCTTGGGGCATCGACGGAAAGGTGGAATATGCGCTGGAAGGCAGCGTCTTCGTCGCTGGTTCCGCTATTCAATGGCTCCGTGATGGGCTGAGAATGTTTAAGGACGCCAAAGAAAGTGAAAAATACGCTGTAAGAACAGAATCTGCCGATGGTGTTTATGTGGTTCCTGCATTTGTAGGTTTAGGCACGCCTTATTGGGACAGCGATGTCCGCGGCGCTGTATTCGGACTGACCCGGGGTACGACGAAAGAGCATTTTGTTAGAGCAACGCTTGAAGCGCTTGCCTATCAAACGAAAGATGTTCTTGACGCAATGATGGAAGACTCCGGGATCTCGGTGAAAACGCTGAGAGTCGACGGCGGAGCTGTCAAAAACAACTTCCTGATGGATTTTCAGGGCGACATTTTGGATGTCCCTGTAGAACGTCCTGAAATCAATGAAACAACCGCGCTCGGTTCAGCCTATTTAGCGGGTCTTGCTGTCGGCTTCTGGAGTGATCGTTCCGAGATCAAAGACCAGTGGCAGCTTGACAAACGTTTTGAACCGAAAATGGAAGAAAAAGAGCGTGAGAGTCTGTACAGCGGGTGGAAGAAAGCTGTAAATGCAGCTAGGGCTTTTAAATAAGCCGCATGTATGTTACAATCTAATTAAGTTAATAGAAACGGTTGGAGAAGAGGAGAGACCGCAGGCACCAAAGCAGTATCAGCGCTTTGGATGTTTGTGGTCTCTTTTTCTATTTTTTTACCGTGACAACAAGGGAGGACATGAACATGGAATCATTATTTTCAAGCCGCAAACGGGACGATATTTTACAGAATATGACGAAGCAGAAGTATGACGTGTTTATTATCGGCGGAGGTATTACAGGCGCAGGGACGGCATTGGACGCCGCATCTCGCGGAATGAAAACGGCGCTTTGCGAAATGCAGGACTTTGCGGCCGGAACGTCAAGCCGCTCCACGAAACTCGTACACGGCGGACTTCGTTATTTAAAGCAATTTGAAGTGAAAATGGTAGCCGAGGTCGGCAAAGAGCGGGCGATCGTCTATGAAAACGGTCCGCACGTGACAACGCCTGAATGGATGCTGCTTCCGATGCATAAGGGAGGCACTTTCGGCAAATTCAGCACTTCAATCGGACTGCGAGTGTACGACTTTTTAGCAGGTGTCAAAAAAGCTGAGCGGAGGAGCATGCTGAATGCCGAGGAAACGCTTCAAAAAGAGCCGCTTGTGAAAAAGAACGGCCTGAAAGGCGGCGGCTATTATGTCGAATACCGGACGGATGACGCCAGGTTGACGATCGAAGTCATGAAAGAAGCGGTTAAATTCGGAGCCGAGGCCGTCAATTATGCGAAAGTAAGCGATTTTATTTATGAAAACGGCAAGGTCACCGGCGTGGTCATTGAAGACGTCTTCACGAAAAAAACGTACCGTGTCCACGCGAAAAAAATCGTGAATGCCGCGGGTCCGTGGGTTGACCGTCTACGGGAAAAAGACCATTCAAAAGAAGGCAAACACCTTCAGCATACAAAAGGCGTGCATCTTGTTTTTGATCAATCGGTCTTTCCTTTAAAACAAGCCGTTTATTTTGATACGCCCGACGGCCGCATGGTGTTCGCGATTCCGAGAGACGGAAAGGCATATGTCGGCACAACGGACACCGTCTACAACGAGGATCTGGAACATCCTCGAATGACGACTGCAGACAGGGATTATGTCATTAATGCAATCAACTATATGTTCCCTGAAATGGGAATCAAGGCTGAAGATGTCGAATCAAGCTGGGCGGGGCTCAGACCGCTGATTCATGAAGAAGGAAAAGACCCGTCCGAGATTTCCCGGAAAGATGAGATCTGGACTTCTGAATCCGGACTGATCACGATTGCCGGCGGAAAGCTGACCGGCTACAGAAAAATGGCTGAGCATATCGTCGATCTTGTCAGAGACCGATTAAAAGAAGAGGGCGGCAGAGACTTCGGTCCTTGCAGAACAAAAACGATGCCGATCTCAGGCGGCCATATCGGCGGTTCCAAAAATCTGGAGGATTTTATTCAAGTGAAAGCAGCCGAAGGGATCAAAGCTGGACTGTCCGAAGAGACGGCAAAACAGATCGCCGCACGATACGGTTCAAATGCAGACCGCCTGTTTGATCGTGTCCCATCCCTGAAAGATGAAGCAGCAGAACGCCGCATTCCTGTCCATGTACTGGCAGAAATGGATTACGGGATCGAGGAAGAAATGGCTGCCGTCCCGGCAGACTTCTTCGTCCGCAGAACGGGTGCGCTGTTCTTTGATATCAATTGGGTCCGCACTTACAAAGACAGCCTTACCGACTACATGAGCGAGAAGCTGAACTGGGATGGCGAAACGAAGGCCCGGCATGTCCAAGCATTGGAAGGACTTCTTCACGACGCTGTTGTCCCGCTGGAAAGCAGATGATGTATCGGGTCAAATGCCCTTGATGAATTTTCTTTAAAAATCAACCGAATGGCCTAACGTGAGGCTGTCTTGATCAGGCAGCCTCATTTTTTTCGTTCGGCATGCTAAATTTGGACAAAGCGGCTGTTTGTCGATATGATAAAAGAAAAGCTGCAATTACTTAGCTAGAACATTGGAGGTAATCATGAGCTGGAGAACGAGCTATGAACGCTGGAAAAACAAAGAAAACTTAGATTCCGAATTAAAATCGCTTCTTTTGGAAGCTGAAGGAAATGAAAAAGAACTAGAGGATTGCTTTTATAAAAAACTTGAGTTTGGTACAGCCGGCATGCGCGGAGAGATCGGACCCGGTCCGAATCGCATGAACGTTTATACGGTTCGCAAAGCATCGGCGGGCCTTGCCGCATACATAGGAGCGAACGGCGAAGAAGCAAAAAAGCGCGGTGTTGTGATCGCGTACGATTCCCGCCACAAGTCGCCTGAATTTGCAATGGAAGCTGCTAAAACGCTCGCGGAAAACGGCGTTCAAACGTACGTGTTTGACGAACTGCGCCCGACACCTGAACTTTCCTTTGCGGTAAGAGAACTGAATGCGTTTGCAGGTATTGTCATCACGGCGAGCCATAACCCGCCTGAATACAACGGCTATAAAGTCTACGGAGAGGACGGCGCGCAGCTTCCGCCTGCTGATGCCGACAAACTCATCGGCTATGTCAATGCGATTGAAAACGAATTGGAAATCGAAGCAGGCGATGAAGCTGCCTTAACCGAAAAAGGGTTGATCCAAATAATCGGCGAGGAAATCGATCAAGCGTATCTCGATAAACTGACATCGATTTCTGTCAATCCTGATCTGGCAAAGGAAACTGAAGTCAAAGTCATTTTCACCCCGCTGCACGGCACGGCAAATAAATCCGTGAGACGCGGCTTGAAAGCTCTCGGGTATGAGCATGTCACAGTCGTTCCGGAACAGGAGCTGCCTGATCCTGACTTTTCGACCGTGTCTTCTCCTAATCCGGAAGAGCACGCCGCTTTTGAATATGCGATCAGGCTCGGAGAAGAAAAAGGAGCCGATATTCTGATCGGAACCGATCCCGACGCGGACCGCCTCGGCGTTGCTGTAAAGGATCAAGAAGGCCGTTACGCGGTGCTGACAGGAAATCAAACCGGCGCGCTGCTTTTGCATTATCTGCTATCGCAAAAACAGCAGAAAGGCACGCTGCCTGATAACGGAGTCGTTCTAAAAACGATTGTGACGAGCGAAATGGGGCGCGACATTGCCGCTTCTTTCGGACTTGACACGATCGACACGCTGACCGGCTTTAAATTCATCGGAGAAAAAATCAAACAATTTGAAGCATCGGGCGAATATGCTTTCCAATTCGGTTATGAGGAGAGCTACGGTTACTTGATCGGCGATTTCGCAAGAGACAAGGATGCCGTCCAGGCAGCACTGCTTGCGGTTGAGGTATGCGCCTTCTATAAAAAGCAGGGAAAATCGCTGTATGATGGGCTCCTCGAATTGTATCAAACGTTCGGCTTCTATAGAGAAGGCTTGAAGTCCCTGACCTTAAAAGGAAAAGAGGGAGCGGAGCAAATCGCAGCCATCCTCAGCACATTCAGAGAACAGCCGCCTCTTTCCATCGCCGGAAAAGACGTTGTATCCGCAGAAGACTATTTGACAGGGAAGCGGACGCTGCTGAAGGAAAACAAAACAGAAACGATCGATCTTCCGACATCCAATGTTTTGAAATATTTCCTTGAAGACGGCTCATGGTTCTGCCTCCGTCCATCTGGCACAGAGCCTAAAGTGAAATTTTATTTCGCAGTCAAAGGCCCAACCAATGAAGACAGTGAAGCGCTTCTCCATCAATTGACAGATGAAGTGATGAAAAAAATCGATGATATTGTAAAAGCGACTTCAAATTGATAATCGCTGAAAACCCGCCTTGCTACACGGCGGGTTTTCAATTTTTATTGATAAGCGGCCATAAATAATGTAATATATATTTAACAATAAGTTAGATATAAATTGCATATGAAAGGGGAAAATGGCTGACATGAAATGGATCAAAACCGGGGATGAATACGTAGAAAAGAAAATGACGCAATTTTTTAGCGAAGCCGGTACGATTGTCGCTGCTATCTTATTTTTGGATATGATCATCCGGGGCCTCATTTTAGGGAGACCGGCATCCGAATACATCGTCAGTGCCATCGGTTTTGCAGTCTATGCAGGCTGGATATTGTTCCGCTATCTTTTGTCGGGGTTTGAATATCCGGAGATTGCAGGTCAAGCGGCGTACAGGAAAAAAAGAAAAGAGATCACGGCTCTCAGCCTCGCTTCCGGCATCATATTTGCCATTTTAGTGCTTATTTTTACCGGCATACCAAAACACCCCGGCAGTTGGTTTGACTTTATTATGATGGTGATGTTGTTTGTATTTTTTCATTTTCTGATCAACTTTATCTCGTTGCGCAAATCCTTTCGGAAAAATCAAGATCTATTAGATGATTAAATGAAAACGGCGGGTGAGCATATGGTTAACCGGGTCAAACTCGCCCGGGTCGAAAAGTCTTTGACACAAGCCCAGCTTGCCGAGCGGGTCAATGTGACAAGACAGACGATCGGGCTGATCGAAAAAAATAAATACAATCCGACATTGCACCTTTGCATCGCGATCGCAAAGGCGCTGGACAAAACGCTTGACGATTTGTTTTGGGAGGAAGAAGCTTAACGATTCGCTTTGTCCCTTCTCGGTCAAAAGTCTTAGAAAAGTTCATCTCATGAGGTGGCCTTTTTTTTATCAAATATCGATATAATAAAAGAAACTCCGGGTTAAGGGGATGAATCTTTTGCGGGAAGACACGCAGTTTGAAAAATTGAAAACGCTCAAAGAAATAGCGGAAGCTTTAAACGAAGGGAACCATCTAAAAGAAACGCTACATGCTGTTTTAAAAAAGCTGCTCAGCTTAACGGGACTCAAAACGGCGTGGCTTTTTCTGATCGATGAAAAGGGGAGCTTTGAACTGGCCGCTTCGGTCCGCCTGCCTCAGGCGCTTTCTTACCGGCACAACCGTTTATTATGCGAAGGAAGCTGCTACTGTCTTGAACAATATAGGGACGGAAAGCTGGACAGGGCGAAAAATATCATTCATTGCCGGCGAATTACGACGGCCATGAGACAGAAGACCGGAGATCCGGAAGGCATCACACATCATGCAACCGTCCCTCTCAGCGATCAGAAGAAACGGTTCGGTTTGCTGAACGTTGCGGCTCCGGACAAAATTCATTTCAGCCGCGGGGAACTGGCGCTCCTCGAAGCTGTTGCTTTGCAAATCGGGATGGCGATCAAACGGATGCGACTTGCTGAACAACAGCAAAAACACATGCTGCTGACCGAAAGAAACAGATTGGCTCAGGACTTGCATGATTCCGTCAATCAAATGCTTTTTTCGCTCAGCTTGACCGCTAAAGCGGCGGGTGAAATGACAGACCAGCCTGAGATCAGGGAAATGCTCGAGTTTATGCAACATCTTTCTCATGAAGCACTGCTTGAGATGCGGGCGTTAATTTGGCAGCTGAGGCCCCAGGGCCTTGAAGAAGGGTTGGCGGCGGCTCTTGAAAAATATGCGGAAGTGCTCGGCCTTCAGGTGATCTTCACGCTCAGCGGTGTGCTCCGGCTGCCGCCTCCTGCTGAGGAATTGATGTGGCGGCTGAGCCAGGAAGCTCTCAACAATTGCAAAAAGCATGCCATTGCTAGCCGCATACAAGTGAAAATCGATGTATTCCAATCGTCTGCCGTCTTGGAGATCGAAGATGACGGCAAAGGGTTTCAGTACGATCCTGACGCGGGGCTTCCGACGCTTGGGCTGAAAGGAATGAAGGAGCGGACGGAAAAAGCGGGCGGCACGTTTTTGATCGACTCCGCAATCGGTAAGGGGACGAAAATCCGGGCGGTTTTGCCTTTGAATGAGAAGGGGGAGGCAGGATGGAAAAGGTGAAAATCATCATTGCCGATGATCATCATATTGTCAGAAAAGGCCTCTTATTTTTTTTCAAAACAAAAAGCGATTTTGACGTTGTCGGAGAGGCATCAACAGGAATTGAGGCGCTCGATGTCTTGCGAAGACGGGAGGCAGACATCGTATTAATGGATTTATCAATGCCTGAAATGGACGGAATTGAGGCGACAAAGCGAATAAAAAAGGAATATCCGTCTGTCAAAATCATAGCGCTGACAAGCTATGCGGATGAAAGCTATGTGATTCCCGCAATCCAGGCTGGAGCCTCTGCCTATCAGCTCAAAGACGCCGAACCTGATGAACTTGTCGAGACGATACGTGCTGTTTATGGAGGTAGATATTCCTTGGATCCAAGCATCATGTCCCACGTCTTTCACCATATGTCACAGGCTGATGAGAAAGAAAAAATACATCAATTGACAAAAAGAGAAAAAGATGTTTTATTGGAAATTACAAAAGGGAAAAGCAACAAGGAAATCGCCGCTTCTTTATTTATCAGCGAAAAAACAGTGAAAACTCATGTATCCAATCTGCTGTCAAAGCTTGGCTTATCCGATCGCACGCAAGCCGCGCTCTTTGCAGTTAAACACGGACTACAACAAAATGACGGGAGATGATCAAATGAAAATAACCGTAGTCAGCGGAACCGCGAGAAAACAGGGCAGAACGCGGATCGCCGCTTCCTATATCGCCCGCACGTATCAGGCCGAGCTTATCGATCTAAGCGAGTTCATCCTACCGATTTTCAACGGAGATGAAGAGCAGAGCTCGCTGGAGAATGTTCAAAAACTGAAAACTTCGGTCAAAGAAGCAGACGCTGTCGTTTTATTATCTCCCGAATACCACAGCGGTATGAGCGGCGCTTTGAAAAATGCGCTCGATTTTTTAAGCAATGAACAGTTCTCGGGCAAACCGGTGGCGCTTTTTGCTTGTGCAGGAGGCGGCAAAGGCGGGATGAACGCGCTCGCCAATATGCGTATTGTCGCGCGCGGAGTTTATGCGAACGTCATCACAAAGCAGCTTGTGCTCGATCCGATTCATATTGATGAGGAACACCATACGGTTACTGAAGCAGCCAAAGCCAATATCAAAAATGTAATGGAAGAGCTTCTGCTCTTTGCCGAATTTCAAAAAGCCTGACGCCGATTAGAGCGCCAGGCTTATTTTATTTTACGTAAAAACGAGCACGCCGTTTTCGTGTTCTTGTCCCGAAAATGAGGCGTGATCAATGTATTGCAGCAGATCATAAAGCCTTTTTTCGACAATGGCGTCATCTCTTTCAAAATTGTAGGCGTGCAAAAAATGCTCGATCCGCTTTGATAATAAATCGTCTTCTGTCCGCACCATCAGGATCAGCAGATTGTCCCACTGCGAGCGGTGCGTATAATACAAAGCTTTGTCATAGTCAGCGTAATTCAATTTCGCCACTCTCCCTTCTTTCTGAGGAGTCATGATTATTTTATGTGGCGGGGTGTTTTTTTCTCCGGGCAAAACTTGGTCTCCCTTGTTTGACGGCCTAGAAATATGAGGATGGTATACGCTATACCGCGAAAAAATGTCTGCATGACATTCTCCGTTTCCGGTCAAGCTAACGTATGTACAATACATGCGGAGCGAATGGAAATGAAAAAACGATATTGCACGTACTTTTTTTGCATATTAACGCTTTTGTCATTCCCGGCGAAGAGCCACTTTCAAGCAGGTGTTTCCGATGCGCCAGAACGGTGGGAGAGAATCGCCTGGAGCGCCCTTGAAGAAAAATACGAAGGTGCAAAGCTTGAGGATTATGAATATTTAGGGCGCACTCAAGTCAATGATGAAGAGACAAAAGATGTCTTCAGGGTAACCGTCAATCAGGAAGGCAAATCATTTTCGGCGCACGCCGAGGTGTATTTTCACCCGGTGACCAATGCGATCATCAACGTGAATATTTTTACTTTATAACAAAAAAAACGAAGGAAGCAGCTTCCTTCGTTAACTCAATAATTTACGTATATGGTCCTGATTAACGATAATATCCTGCAGAGTGTATTGATCCAATACGTCCAAATAGGCGGAAAGGGCTTTGTTTAAAACATGCTTTAATCCGCAGATCGGAGAAAGTATACAATGGTTTTTTTCTCCGTTAAAACACTCGACAAGGTTAAAATCATCTTCTGTATTTCTTATGACTTCACCGATATTAATCAGTTCAGGCGCTTTTCCGAGACGAATCCCGCCGTTGCGGCCCCGAATCGTTTCAACGTAGCCAAGCTTGCCAAGCTCGTAAATCACCTTCATAAGGTGGTTTTTTGAAATGGAATAAGATTCGGCGATGTCTTTTATATTGACAAGCTCGTTTGAGTTTTTGGTTGCTAGAAAAATCAGTACTCTCAATGAGTAATCCGTATAATTTGTTAATTTCATCGCATTACCTCAATCAAACAAGTTTCCATTATCTTATCACATTTGCCTTCGGTTATGAGGGTGGAGCGGAAATTGTTACAAAAATATAAAACATTCCTTAAAAATATTGCTTTAATTCCATTAAAAGTCTAGTATAAAGATGTATTCAAAATACATCTTTAATCAAAAGTAACAGTCCCATTTAAAAAAAGATCTTATTGCACCTTTAAAGATGTATTTGAAATACATCTTTAAAGTGACTGGAGAGGAGAAAGCGTTATGCTATCTGAAAAAACCATGCAAATTGTCAAATCGACCGCCCCTGTTTTAAAAGAAAAGGGAACAGAGATCACCACTTGTTTTTACAAGCGGATGTTTAATGCGCACCCTGAATTGAAAAATATCTTCAACATGTCCCGCCAGCAAACCGGCGGACAGCCGAAAGCTTTGGCTTTTACTGTTTTGCAGGCGGCTGAGAACATCGACCGGCTCGGAGACCTGCTGCCGGTTGTCAAACAAATCGGACATAAACACAAAAGTTTGCATGTGAAACCAGAGCACTATCCTATTGTCGGTCAGCACCTTTTGGAAGCCATTGAAATCGTGCTCGGCGAAGCTGCGACAGAGGACATTCTCCAGGCATGGGCAGAAGCCTATGAAGAGATCGCCCGCGTATTTATTGAAGTCGAAAAACAAATGTATGAAGAAGACAAAAAGCAGGATGGAAACTGGGAAGGATTTAAACCGTTTGTCATCATGGATAAGCGGGTCGAATCCGCTACGATTACTTCCTTTTACTTGAAGCCTGCCGATGGAACGGATTTGCCCGCTTTCAGTCCCGGACAGTACGTATCTGTCCGCATTAAAATTCCCGGCGAACCATATTTCTTAACAAGGCAGTACAGCTTGTCAGATGCCTGGAATAAAGACTACTACCGCATTTCAGTCAAACTGGAAGCGGAGGAAGGGCAACCGGTCGGAAGGGTATCAAGCTATCTGCATGAGAACATGGAGATCGGGGGCAGCTTGGAAGTGAGCGCTCCGGCCGGAGATTTTACCCTTTCCGAAGGAACGGATCGTCCGGTTTACTTCATCAGCGCCGGATCAGGCATCACGCCTGTCATGAGCATGGTGCAAACATTGGCTCAAAAAGAAAGCAGCCGCGAGATCACATTCGTGCACGCTGCGAAATCTGAACAGCACCACGCTTTCAAGGAAGAAACGGAGAAGCTGCTCGGCGCCAATCCGGCGAACCGTCTCCTGTTTGTCTACAGCAGGGGTGCTGAAGCGACGGAAGATCATATTGTAAAAGGCCGGGTGAATGAAGAGCTTTTGAAATCGATCGTGAAAGATCCAAATGGCGAATTTTATGTATGCGGTCCGCTTTCATTTATGAAAAGCGTGATTGAAGGATTGCAAAATCTTGGCGTTCAGATGGAAAACATCCGCTATGAGAGCTTTGCTTCATCCCTTGACATGCAAATAGCGAACTAACCAAAGAGGCAGCTGTCAAACCGACAGCTGCCTTTCATCTTTTCAAATCCCGGCTCATACAATAAAGATAAGTCCAACCGGGGGGGATTTGAGTATTGAGCATACGGGAGCAAAAAGAGCTGCAGCGGGCGATAGCAGAAATTACGGAGATCGCGGAAGGATTCGGCCTGGATTTTTATCCGATGAGATATGAAATTTGTCCGGCTGAAATCATTTATACATTCGGCGCATACGGGATGCCGACAAGATACAGCCATTGGAGTTTCGGCAAGCAATTTCACAAAATGAAGCTTCACTATGACTTTGGCTTGAGCAAAATATATGAGCTTGTCATTAATTCAAATCCGTGTTACGCGTTTTTACTGGACAGCAATTCATTGATTCAAAATAAGCTGATTGTCGCACACGTTCTGGCTCATTGTGATTTCTTTAAAAATAACTGCCGTTTTCAAAATACGAAGCGCGATATGGTTGAAAGCATGTCGGCGACAGCAGAGCGGATTAAACATTATGAGACGGTCCACGGCTCAAAAGAAGTCGAAGCATTTCTCGATGCGGTGCTGGCGATTGAAGAACACATTGACCCTTCGCTCGTGAGGCCGAAGCTGTCGTGGAGCATAGATGACGAAGAGGAAGAAGAAACAGACGCGTCGCCCACTCCTTATGACGACCTCTGGGAACTGGATCACAAAGGATCGAAAGAGAAGAAGAAAAGGACGAAAAAAAAGTTTCCGCCGAAGCCGGAAAAAGACATTCTGCTGTTCATTGAAGAACATTCGCGGGAGCTGGAGCCTTGGCAGCGCGACATCTTAACGATGATGAGAGAGGAAATGCTGTATTTCTGGCCGCAGCTTGAAACGAAAATCATGAATGAAGGATGGGCGTCCTATTGGCATCAGCGAATCATCCGCGAGCTTGATCTGACATCAAGTGAAGCAATCGAATTCGCCAAGCTCAACGCGGGAGTGGTTCAGCCGTCCAAAACGGGCATCAATCCTTATTATCTCGGATTGAAAATATTTGAGGACATAGAGGAGCGCTACAACAACCCGACAGAAGATATGAAGAAGATGGGTGTAAAGCCGGACTCGGGGAGAGAAAAAATATTTGAAGTCAGGGAGATCGAATCAGACATTTCATTTATCAGAAACTATTTAACGAAAGATCTTGTAATGAGGGAAGATCTCTACTTGTTTCAAAAACAGGGAAGGGATTATAAAATCATCGACAAGGATTGGAAGGCTGTGCGCGATCAGCTTGTCAGCATGAGAGTCAACGGAGGATTTCCTTATTTGACAGTTGAGGATGGAGATTACTTAAAGAACAATGAATTATACATTAAGCATTGGTATGAAGGGATCGAACTCGATTTAAAGTATCTTGAAAAAGTTCTGCCTTACCTTCACCAGCTATGGGGAAGAAGCGTGCATGTCGAAACCGTGCTCGAAGATAAGCCCGTCATGTTTTCCTATGATGGAAAGGCTGTCCATCGCAGATATTTATAAAAAGTTTCAGGCTGCATTCGGGCAGCCTTTTTTTATTTTAAAGCGCAGCGACGTCCGTCACTATGCAGTTTTACGAGTTAATAATAAAAATGTAAAATAAAGTATTTAACACTATTTCTAGTATTGTAATTTTGGCTGCAGGAAAGTGCGAAAATGTAGTATTTAAGTTACTTTTGAAATGTAAATGAAATATTATCGACCCTTAAAAAATTTTTTTAAAAACGAATAATTAAGGAATTTGACTTAGTAAGTCAAGACTATACCTGATGGAAACCCCTCCTTATAATAGAAACAGAGGAAGGCTGAAGCAGCCGTTCTCAAAAATCATGAAACTGCTAATTTTTGCCTTTAAAAATATAAAGAATTCTGCTAGTGGGAGGACAACATGAAAAAACAAGTAATAACAGTAGCATCAGCGGTTGTTTTAGGATCGACTTTATTTGCGGGAGCGGCTTCCGCGCAAACCATAACGGTGAAAAAAGGGGATACGTTATGGGGATTTTCGAAGAAGTACGGTACAAGTATCAGCAAGATTAAACAGGAAAACAAGCTGAAATCCGATATCATTTACATAGGGCAGAGGTTGTCGATCAATGGAAGCAGCTCATCGTCTGCAAAAGCGTCGCAAGCTTCATCAGCTACGCATAAAGTGGTCAAAGGAGACAGCCTTTGGAAAATTTCTCGGACATACGGCATGACCGTCAATGAACTGAAGTCTCTGAATGGTTTAAAAACAGATTTAATCCGGATCGGACAAGTATTAAAAGTTAAAGGGACGAAAAGCGTAAAAGCTGCATCAACGACAAAGCCTTCTTCTTCAAGCGGGACAAGCAAAACAAGTAAGGCACCTGCGCAAACCTCTTCAGCGCTGAATACGTCAAAGCTTGTTTCAGATGCAAAAGCCCTTATCGGAACGCCTTATAAATGGGGCGGAACATCTACATCAGGATTTGACTGCAGCGGATTTGTCTGGTACATCCTCAATAAACAGACAAATGTGGCGAGAACGAACACAGCCGGTTACTGGAATTCGATGAAGAGCGTATCAAGCCCTGCAGTAGGTGATTTCGTATTCTTCACGACATATCAGCCGGGACCTTCGCATATGGGGGTTTACATCGGAAACAATCAATTCGTTCATGCCGGATCTGACGGCGTAACGATCAGCGATATGACAAACAGCTATTGGAAGCCCCGCTATCTTGGAGCAAAACGCTTCTAATGTTGCAGGGACAAGCCCGTTCATCATGATGAACGGGTTTTTTTCCGTTTAGAAACGGAACTCGGCTAAAAACGCTAAAAAGTGTTCGACCTTCTCATTATCTTTCAGACTAATTGCATATCCCCCTGCAACAGGAAGCTTCATGAAATCGCACGGCACCTCTATTAATCTTCCTTCCATCAGCTCGCGGCGCACAGTCGACAGCGGCAAAAATGATATACCGAGTCCTTCTGAAATAAATCGTTTCGTAATATGCGTTTGGCTTACGAGCATTGTTCTGACAAACGGAAATTTGATCCTCAGCTGCCTGACGAGGTCGTCCCAGTATTCGGGGTGATTATGGGTCAACAGCAAATATTCTTCAAGCAAATCTTCGACATCGAGCGGCGGCGCTTGTTCTGAATCGCGGCCGTCATGAGGGGCAACCAAAATCACGGGATCGCTGTACATGGAATAGCAGTTCAGGTTTGACGATTGCACGTTTAAGCAGCTTAATCCGATATCTGCATGGCCGGCTGAAATCAGGGGAGCGATTTCAGCTGATTCGGCGATCTTTACTTTAATCTCCGAATTCGGATGCAGCGCTGTGTATTTTTTTAATACAAATGGGAGAATCGTATCGGCGATAAGCGGTGAAACCGCTAGATTCAATGTCTGCGAATAGCCCTGTCTGATTCTGTGAAGCTCTGCCATGCTCGATTCATAGTCTTCCAGCAGGCGAAGGGCGAAAGGAAGGTAAGCGCGGCCTTCTTTCGTTAAATGAATGCTTCTTCCTTTGCGGGTGAACAGCTGGCACCCGAGTTCTTCCTCAAGCAGTTTAATTTGAACGGTGACGGTCGGCTGAGAAATAAATAAGGTTTCCGCCGTCTTTCTGAAATTTTCGTATTTTGCGGCAGTAACAAAGGTATGAAGCCATTTAAAATCCATTGCAGTCCTCCTGATTAATTTTGTTAATCAAAGACATCAATATAATTCAATATTTTTTAAATATTATATCAACTATAATGATATTTACAAAGGAAAAAGGAGGAATTGATATGGTTTATCATGGATTAAAAGGGATTACTTGTGTTGAAACAGCCATCAGCCGCATTGACGGTGAAGAGGGAAAGCTGATCTACAGAGGGTACAATGCTGATGAACTGGCGCTTACATCCACATTTGAAGAAGTCGCTTATCTGATACTCAACGGGTCATTTCCGACGGAAGCGGAACTCAGCCAATTCAATGAGATGCTCGCTTCATTCCGTGTGCTGCCAGAAGCATGCGAGCGATTGATCCGCAGCCTTCCTGCCGAATTAGACGATATGGCGGTTCTTCGCACGGCCGTTTCTTCATTCGGGGATAAATCGTTTGCGTTCAAGCCGACAATGGAGCAGGCTCTCAGACTGATAGCAGCCGCCCCGTCGATTATCGCCTTCAGAAAAAGGCTGACTGATGGCAAAGAGCCTGTTCAGCCGCTGGATGAGCTTGGCTTTGTGGAACATTATTTTTACATGCTGAAAGGAAAGCGCCCGACAGAAGCTCAGAAAAAAGCGCTCGAAACGTACATGATTCTTGCGATGGAACACGGCATGAACGCTTCAACCTTTTCGGCAAGGGTTACGGTGTCTACGGAATCCGATCTTGTTTCTGCCGTCACATCTGCACTTGGCACAATGAAAGGACCTTTGCACGGCGGAGCGCCGTCAGCGGTTACCGATATGCTGGAAGGCATCGGGGAAAAACAGCACGCAGAAAGCTATATAAGAGAGAAGCTTGAAAAAGGCGAGAGACTGATGGGATTTGGACACCGCGTCTATAAAACGCATGATCCGAGAGCGAAGGCTTTAAGGGTGAAAGCTGAGGAAATTGCCGGGGGCGACCGGGATATCGACCTTGCTCTTCATGTTGAAAATACGGCGATCCGCCTTTTGGAAGAATACAAACCGGGGCGCAAGCTTTATACGAATGTCGAATTTTACGCAGCGGCTGTCATGAAGGCGATCGATTTTGATGCCGCATTGTTTACCCCTACTTTTTCGGCAGCGAGAATGGTCGGCTGGTGCGCCCATGTGCTGGAGCAGGCTGATAACAACATGATTTTCAGGCCGTCGGCTAAATATATCGGGGAATTGGTTTCTCAGTAATGCGGACACACGCCTTCTCAGCGAAGGGCGTGTTTTTTAATAGATTTTTGTATGTTTAAGTAGGGAATTATGCCGGTGTTCTTGAATGTATTCATCAAGAAAATCCTTTAAGGGGGAGACGATGAAAAAAGGATTCCTGATGTTGATCATGCTGTTTTTTCTGAGTGCATGCTCAGAAGGCCGGGATTTTGATGCTGAAAATGAAGCGGCGGCGACAAAAGAAGGCGGAAGCGGCGCCGAGGTCATCGCAGAGCGCTTGGATGTACCTTGGACGATCGCTCACACTGGCGGGATTTTTTTCATTACCGAAAGAAACGGGGGAATCGTATCCATTGCCGAAGGCAAAAAGGAGCGCATGCAGCTTCAGCTGAAAAAGCCCGTTCATCAAGAAGGGGAAGGCGGGCTGCTCGGATTTGTGCTCCATCCTGATTTTAAAAACAATCAGGAGGCATACGTTTACCATACATACAAAGACGGGAGCCATCTGAAAAACCGGATCGTAAAATTGACGCTTGACCGTCTTACTTGGACGGAAACGGAGGAGCTGCTTGCCGATTTGCCAGGAGGCGTGATTCATAACGGCGGCCGGATGGCGATCGGGCCCGATCAAAAGCTGTACATCACGACAGGCGATGCGGGGGAAAGGGAATGGGCCCAGCAGCCTGAAAAGATGGCGGGTGTGATTTTAAGGATGGAGCTTGATGGTGCGGTCCCTGCTGATCAGCCTTTTCGCTCGTCTTATGTATACAGCTTTGGACACCGCAATCCGCAAGGCCTCGCATGGATCGGCCGGCAGCTTTACAGCTCCGAACACGGGCAGTCTGGACATGATGAAGTGAACAAAATTGAACCCGGAGCCAATTATGGCTGGCCGGTGATTGAGGGAAGCGATGAGAAGCGGGGAATGAAAGCGCCGCTCATCCATTCGGGAGAAAAAACGTGGGCCCCATCCGGTTTAGCGCAGAAAGGGGATGTCCTCTATATGGCCGGGCTGCGGGGAGAGGGGGTTTTCCGGGTCGATCCTGCGGAAGCCAAAGCGGTCAAATGGCTTGGCGGATACGGCAGAATCAGAGATGTAAAAGTAATCGGAGATGATCTGTATTTCATTACGAACAATGGCGACGGAAGAGGCGAAAAAAAACAGACAGATGACCGGCTCATCCGCGTGCCTCTGTCTGACCAGTAAACATGTCTCGCTGAGTTCTTGCGTTTAAGGATGCCGGAATCGTGGTAACTGTGCACTAAACAATGGTGAAGAGGTGAGACGAATGAATCCGGCAAACAGACAGACGGATGGACAGAAAGCGCAAAAACAAGAAAAACAACCCGGGGCTGAGCACAAGATGGTGCCCCTTCCGCTCTCGGAAGATCGCGACTACAAAGGAAGCGGCAAATTAAAAGGAAAAACCGCCATTATTACCGGAGGAGACAGCGGAATCGGCAGAGCGGCCGCCATTGCATACGCCAAAGAAGGTGCGGACATTGCCGTCATGTACTTGGACGAACACAAGGATGCCGAGGAAACGAAAGAACGAATCGAACAGGAAGGCGCAAAATGCCTCTTGATTCCCGGAGATGTCGGGGATGAAGCACATTGCAAAACATCTGTCGAAAAAGCGGTGAATCACTTTGGCGGACTCGACATTCTTGTCAACAACGCTGCCGAACAGCATCCGCAAAAAGGGATCGAAGATATTTCGACCGAACAGCTTGAACAAACGTTCAGAACGAATATTTTCTCCATGTTTCACATGACAAAAGCCGCGCTCCCGCATTTAGGGGAAGGAAGCGCGATTATCAATACCGCATCGATCACAGCTTATGAGGGCAGTCCGGCGCTGATTGACTATTCGAGCACAAAGGGTGCGATTGTGGCGTTTACCCGTTCGATGGCTGCATCCCTTGTCAAAAAAGGAATACGCGTCAACGCGGTAGCGCCGGGGCCCATTTGGACGCCGCTCATTCCGGCTACTTTTTCGCCGGAAAAAACGGAAAAACACGGTACAAATACGCCGATGGGAAGGCCCGGACAGCCTTCTGAACACGCTGCGGTGTATGTTCTGCTCGCTTCAGACGATTCTTCTTATATGACAGGACAGACGATCCACATCAACGGCGGAAGATATGTGACGACATAAGCTTTCAACCGGCTGCTATTGTAAGGCAGTCGGTTTTTTCTGTTTATTTTTTCGGAAAAATAAGAATTTGAAAGATCACTTTCAAAAAAGCTGCCCCGTAAGAGATAATAGAAACAGAAAGAGAAAGGATGTGTATGAATGAGCGATCGCAGAATGACAGCAAAATGGGCATCCAAACTTGGATTTGTTCTCGCTGCAGGGGGATCCGCCATCGGCCTGGGGGCGATTTGGAAGTTTCCCTATGTGGCTGGAACGAGCGGAGGAGGCGCATTTTTCCTTGTATTTGTCCTATTTACGATCCTGCTGGGATACCCCTTGCTTTTGGGGGAATTTATATTAGGTCGAAAAAGCCAATCGGATGCTATCGGCACCTATCAAAAAATAGCGCCGGGGACGCCTTGGGTGATCACAGGCTGGATCGGAATCGCCGCCTGCTTCCTTGTTCTGTCGTTTTACAGTGTGATCGGCGGCTGGATTTTGCTTTATATCATCAAAGCAGTAACCGGTTCATTGTCGGGTCTCACGCAGGACGGATACGGGGAGCTCTTCGGTTCGATCATCCAAGATCCGCTGCAGACACTGGCAGCGCAGCTTGCGTTTATCATCATGACGATCCTCGTCGTGGCGAAGGGTGTGCAAAAAGGAATCGAGCGCGTCAGTTCGATTATGATGCCGCTATTATTTATTTTATTTATTGCGCTCGTTTTAAGGGCTCTGACGCTTGAGCATGCGATCGACGGCGTGCGTTTTCTGCTTGTGCCCGATTTTGGCAGCCTGACGCCGCAGGCGATTCTTTTTGCGCTCGGACAAGCTTTCTTTACGTTGACGCTTGGCGTATCTGTGATGGTAACGTACAGCTCCTATTTGTCAAAGTCACAAAACCTTCCGAAGTCGGCGGTCTCGATCGTGATCATGAACCTTGCCGTCACGCTGCTTGCCGGTTTGGCGATTTTTCCGGCCGTCTTTTCATTTGGGCTTCAGCCCGATCAGGGTCCGACTTTATTATTTACGGTTCTGCCGGCAGTTTTTGACCGGCTTCCATTCGGGATGCTGTTTTTTATCGGATTTTTGACGGCCTTTTTATTTGCTGCGCTGACTTCGGCTTTTTCGATGATTGAGATCATTGTTGCCGCTATTACAAAAGGCGATCAAACAAAAAGGGGAAAATGGACGTGGGCGATCGGCCTTTTGATTTTTGCCGTCGGCATTCCTTCCTGCTTGTCTTACGGAGTGCTCGATGAGCCGTTCATTTTTAAGAAGACGTTTTTTGATGCGGCGGATTATGTCGTCAGCAATATTTTGCTGCCGCTTGGCGCGCTTTTTATTTCGATTTTTATTCCGCTGAAATTGTCCAAACACGATCTATATGAAGAAATGAAGAGCGGATCAAAAGCGGGGAAAGGCTTTTTTATCGTGTGGTTTTATCTTCTCCGTTTCCTTGTGCCGCTTGCAATTGTACTTGTCTTTTTAAATTTAATCGGAGTGTTTTCATTTTAAAAGATCAGGAGATGGGTGAATATGGTGTTAGACTTTCAACAGATGTTTCCGAGCGAGGATGGCAATCACGAGGCGCGGTATCAGCTGCTGGCATTGCTTGAAGCGGTATTGGCCGGAATGGACAGGCTGAAGGATCCCGCCCGGATGACGCTTGGCCGCGAGTCTGAAGTTTCCTCTGACTACTATCAAAGCGTCATTGAAGAGGCCGCCTTGCCGGAAAAAGGCTTCGGGGCGGAAAAAAGCGTTGAAGAGCTATTGAAATTGCTTGACGGCCACCGTTTTTTAAACAGGCATTATGTGGCCAACGCGACACCTTTGCCGAACACCGCCAGCATCGCCGGGAATCTTTTAATGGTTCTTTTAAACGGAAACAATTTATGGGATGTCGACGGCACCGCTGCAGCCAAGGCGGAAGTGCAGATCACGGCGATGCTTTCGGACATTGTCGGCTATGACAGGCACAAGAGCGGCGGTTTTACCACATGGGGCGGGCAGGGAGCCGTTTTTCAGTCGCTCAGGCTGGCGATCGCAAGCGCGTACCCTGAAGCGAATCAGCAAGGAACGCCGCATCACCTGTACGCGTTCTGTTCAGAGCTTTCGCATTTCAGCCTTTACAAATCGATGGAAGCGTCCGGAATCGGGACGGACCATTTGATCAAGGTCAAGACGAATCGCGATCATTCGATGGATCTGGCCGATTTGCGGGAAAAAATGCAAGCCGTGATTGAAAAAGGCGGACATCCGATTTATGTATTGGCAACGCTTGGCACAACTGACTCATTTGGCATCGATGATTTGGCCGGTATCAAAAAAGTGACTGAGGAAATAGAGGCCGCCTACGGTTTGCCTCCTGTCTATATTCATGCCGATACGGCGATGGGCGGGATGTACGGTTTTTTTAACGGATACGATTTCATCGGAAACCCGCTTCATCTTGAAGATGAGGTGCTTGAGACGCTTGCCCGCTACAAAAAACATTTTCAGCATTTGCACCTGGCGGACAGCTTGGTCTTTGATTTTCATAAACTTGGACAAACGCCGTATATCACAAGCCTTTTCTTGGTGAAAAACCGTGAGGCACTGAAAGTCGTTGATTTGGATCCGGATGAGACGCCTTATGTCGGTAACAGAGGGTTTGGCAGCTATCATACGAGCTATACGCTAGAGTGTTCGCGAATGGGAAGCAGCATACCGATTTATGCTTCTCTGCTCGCATTCGGAATCGAAGGCTACCAGGAGATCTTGGCCAATTACATCAGAGTTAACCTGGCATTTCGAAAAAAACTCCTGCAGGCTTTTCCGAATGCAGCCGTCACCAATGATGTATCACCTGTAACGACATTCCGCTTCTATCCGGGAAATGTCCGCTATCACGAAGAAATCAGCGGCGCCATCACGGAGGAAGAAGTGCGGAATATTAACAAATTCAATGAAAAAATCGCCGAAACATTGGGAAGGTACCGCAGTCACACCTATTTTGGCAGCACGAAAAAGCAAACATACGTTTATCCTGCTGACAGCCGTTTGCCCGTGCCGCTTTATGTCCAGAAATTCTACAGTGTCTCGCCTTACACGACGGTTGATACAATTGACCATTATATCGCCTTTTTAAAAGCGCATGTTGAACCGTCCGATGTAGCAGCCGGATAAAATTTAAACGGGAGGGTTAAACCTCCCGTTCTTTCTTTAGTCTTTATATGCGGTTCTTTTTTGAACCGGTATCCATATTTCGCTTTTAAACGTTGGGGAGCTGATATCTTGATCCTGATTCCAAAGGATTTCCGGCCCTTTCGTTTGCTCGTAATGTGAAGACGGGAACCATTCAGCATAAATGCGTCCCCAGACATTTTGAAGGGTGTCCGGAAACGGACCGGCCGCTTCAAATACAGCCCATGTCGAGGCGGGAACTTCAAGCTGTTCATATCGGTCCGGGCATTCCTTCGTTGTCGCTGCACCGATATAATGGTCAAGTTCTCCCTGCTCTTCCATCCGGCCTTCGGAAAAGTTCGCTGATGCTTGAATCAGTCCAAGCGGCTCCACATTTGACAGCTCCTTTAATTCATCGATGTTTTCACTCCTTAAAGCTTTCCACATCGAGGCGATTTCCGGATTGATTCCGTGAAAGACGACAGGAACCCTTTTTTTGATTCCGGCGATCCGAAATGCCTTTTTCTCAACAATTCGGTAATTCATTTCGTTTCCTCCTCTAATTGTAAGCTGGAAGGTCATCGGAGGATATGCTTTCAGTGTGCTGATATCGTGTCTGGCCTCTGTCGGTGTAATGCCGTGCAGCTTTTGAAATGCGCGCGTAAAAGCATCCGGCGAGTGATAGCCGTATTTCACCGCAATATCGATCACTTTTCGATTCGTGTTCTTCAGTTCAAACGCTGCAAGGGTAAGCCGCCTGCGGCGGATGTATTCGGACAGCGAAACCCCGGCAAGAAAAGAAAACATCCTTTTAAAATGATATTCAGAGCAGTAAGAAAGCTTCGCAAGCGTTTGAAAGTCGATACTGTCCGCCAAGTGTTCTTCAATATACGCCATGGCTTGATTCATGTTCTTCAGCAAATCCATTTGATGACCTCCTATGTTTACAAGAATAGCAGGAGCAGAATCCCCACATCCGACTTTCCGTGCCCGATTGTGCAGGGTCATTCCCGAGACTGTCCACCGTTCAACCATGCTGTCTTCAGCTTTTTGATGCCGTCTGCGATGCTTTTTTCAGAAAGTCCGCCAAACCCGAGGAGCACCGCGTGGGTTTCAGGAGGAGTCACATACGAGACTGAGGCTGGATATACTTTGACCCCTTTTTCCAGCGCTTTCCGGGTCAGCCACTCTTCGCTCGGGGCGTCTTTCACCTCAAGGATGATGTGAAGGCCGGCGTTCTCTCCTCTGACTGCGGCATGATCGCCAAATTCACGCTTGATGGCATCAAGGAGCGTTTTTCGCTTTTTTCGGTAGAGTGTTCTCATTCGGTTCAAGTGCCTTTGATAATCCCCGTTTTTCATAAAAAAAGCAATGGCATGCTGTACATGGCGGGAAACCGTTTGTTTAAATAAGGATGCCATGTTGAGCCCCTCTTTGACGAGCGGAAAGGGGAGAACCATATAGCTGATCCTGAGGGAGGGAATCAGCGATTTTGAAAAAGTCCCTAAATAGATGACCCGGTGGTTCCGGTCAAGTCCCTGAAGGGAAGGAATCGGCTGTCCTGCATAGCGGAATTCCCCGTCATAATCGTCTTCGATGATATAAGCTCCGGTCGATGCTGCCCAGTCAAGCAATTGCAGCCTGCGGCCGACCGGCATGATCATTCCGAGCGGAAACTGATGGGACGGGGTGGTGTATGCGAGCTGCGGCTGATATTGTTCAAGATCTTGCACGGAAATCCCGCTCTCGTCGACTGCTATAGGCATCACATTGAAGCCGCCGGTTTTCAGGACCGTTTTCGAGCGATGAAATCCGGGATCTTCAAAACCGACGGTTGTGCCTTTAGGAAACAGATGGCACAGCAACTGCAGCAAAACCGGTGTGCCGGCTCCGATGATGATTTGCTCGGGTGAACAGACCACGCCGCGCGATTCTCTGAGATAAACCGCAATCATTTTCCGCAGTGGAATGTCTCCGGCCGGCGGGCCGCTTTGAAAAAGGTCGTACCCTGATTCACCAACAGTTTTGGCGAGCGTTTTTTTCCATTGGGAAACAGGAAATGACGCGAGGTCTACGTGGCCGTGGTGAAAATCGATCATGTTAGCCGCCGTCTCATGTTCTTCCGGTTCTTTTTCGGCAGGGGGAGGAGGCGCAGTCTGTGCAAAGTCTCCTTCCACTTCAGCCGCAAACCAGCCTTTTCTAGGCTTGCTAAGCAAATATCCTTCTGCAGCCAGCTGTTCATACGCGTGTTCTACAGTTGTCAGGCTGACATTTAAGTGTTTGGAAAGCATTCGTTTGGAGGGAAGCTTTGTTCCAGGCTTTATGTGTCCCGAATGAATGCTGCGTTTGAAAAACGTGTACAGCTGCTGATAAAGCGGCTCGCTGCCGCTGCGGTTTAAAAAAGGGGTTATATCCATTCAATCATCCCTTTCAATTCATCTGGTATGTTTTATTTTATCAAAACTGGCCATTTTAAAAAGGCCAGTTTCCGGGTTAAAGTAGTTTCATAACCAACAGAAGGGAATGACGATGTTGCTCGATTGTAGGGAATTGCATTGTGAAACAGAGCTCAAGGAAGTCTATCCGATTATGAGACAGCTCCGCCCCCATTTGGATGAAACGTCTTTTTTGGAGCTCGTCAAAGAAGCTCGGGAGGCTGAAAGCTACACATTATTTGCGCTGTACGACGGTGATATTCCGGTGGCTTTGGCCGGCTTTTTGCCGAGGGTTTCTTTGAACCAAGGCCGGCATGTTTGGGTAGCGGACCTGGTGACGTGTGAAAAACACCGTTCAAAAGGCTATGGAAAGAAGCTTTTAGGCGCTGTTGAAGAGTGGGCCAAAGGGAACGGATTGGCTTCAATCGCTTTATCCTCAGGCTTACAGCGGGCAGACGCTCACCGTTTTTACGAAGAGAAAATGGGGTATGAAAAAGCGAGCTACCTATTTCGCAAGGCTCTGAAATGAAAAACTCCCCGGTATAACCGGGGAGTTATTAAAAGCCGAGCTGCAGATTCGTATCGATGGAGACGATGGTCCATACGCAAACGAGAATGAAAATGTTCAGGACGACGCCGAGAAATCCGAGACCGGTCCGTCCTTTTTTTATGAACAGCTCGATAATTCCGAGCGGAACGGCGGCCATCGCAAAAGGAAGCATCTTATACGAATATGCGATCGTGTCGCTTAAAATGGCCAAGTTTAAGACGAACAGGGACAGAATGGCCGTGCCGACAGACACCCATCCAAATACGTTGTGCTCCTTAAAGATTCTTACCAGTTCCATAATTCCACCTCACCTACTTTAGCTGCTTTGACAGGCCCTTTTTTGATCAGCCGTTCAACCTCTTTTGACGGTCCGGTAATGACGGCTCCATACACGTTCACACCATTCTGTTCCACATAGTCAAGCCGTTTGGAAAGCTTCAGGTCTTTCCTGCCTGAAATGGTTTCAGCCCATTTCTTGTTCTTGATCATGTAGGAAAGCGCCGCTTTAAACTGCTCGTCATCGTTTTCGGCAGGTTGCTGAATTTCAAAAATCCGGTTTGAATCTTTTCCGGGAAATCCGATCGGCTCTGCGTATGGATGATCTTTTAAATCGCCCTCTGTTTCAATCGCATTCCACAGAACGCGAACATCATAGCCTTTTAATTTTTCATACAGCTCCTTTGTCGGGTATGCTTTTTCAAAGGAAAGGAAAGCTTCGGTTACGGTTCCGTCAGGCAGCTGTTTTAAAATCGACTCGGCTTTGGACACTGATTTTTCTTTGATGCCGTCAGGGTAGACAAAATGACGTTCTTCTTTTGAAAGCTCCTGATTGTATTGATGAATCTGCGGAGACTTCAGCTGATCGAAGAACATTTCCACTTCTTCATTTCCAACTACTTTTGTGACGTTTCCGATTTGCTTCTTTAACGGGAACTGTGTTTCGATTCCAAAGAGTTTTACTTTGTTGACAAGGGCTTCAGTATCGACTTGAATATTCGGGTTTGTGACGGCAACTGTCATTGAAGCGGTTTGCACCAGTTCATTCCCTTTGCTTTCATGCCCGCCCAACCCGTAGTATAGATAGCTGCCGAGTGTGCAGATCGGCAGAATAATAAGCGTAGAAATAACAGCAAGGGTGGAAATCCGCATATATGATTTATTTTTTCCGTATCTTAAAATCGCTTTTTGCTTTTCAGGACTGATCGCCAAATCCCAGTCTTCGTCTTTCATTTCCTGTTCCAGCATGTCCTGGTATTCTTCAAGCTGTTCAAGCTCTTCTTCGACCCGGAGCATTTCCGATTCGGAAAGTTCGCCGTTTTTATATTTTTCCCAACGTTTTTTAAAATCTTCATTCATCGTTAACACCTCTGTTGTAAAGTGCTTTCAGCCGCTGTCTGGCACGAAATAAAACACTTTTAAAATTAGCCTCTGAGATATTCATCAAGCTTGACGCTTCCTTGTAGTTCAATTCTTTTAAATAGTACAGCGTAAGCGCTTCCCGGTAATTATCGGGGAGCTGGTTCATATATAAGGTTAACACTTCCTTGATTTCGACCTGGTGAGCAGGGCTTTGCACCGCGTTTTGAAACAGGTTTCCGATCATGTCGTCAGAAATCGTCACTTCCTTTTTATGCTTTCTGACATAGTCGATAAACGCATTGCGTGCCACTTGAAAAAGCCATGGCTTCACTTTGCTGTGGTCGTAAGAATGGATGTGTATGTAAGCTCTCATAAAGGTTTCCTGAAGCAAATCCTCTGCTAGATGTTTATCTTTCGTCATGGAGAGCAGGAACCTGTAAACATCATTCATATACATTTGGTAAATTTCGTCGATAGTCACTGCCTTTTCTCCCCTCTATGTTATAAACGCATAAGAAAGGTTTGAAGTTGCACTAAATATGCCCACGGCTCATTTTTCCTCCAATTTCTTACCTTTAAAATCATCTACCCTATATAATAACTGAACACGTTCAAAAAAACTAATCTTCATGGCGATTTTAACGACTGAACGGCCGAAATATAAAGAACAGCAGCAAAATAAGCCTTTAAGCATATCAGATCTTTATTATATGCTAAAAGGCTATTTGATTAGAGGATATCCTTCATTATCAGCTGTTTTTATCGTCTGTCAAAAATATTGGCCGTGACCGCGGCGGCCTTCTGCGGCCAGCGCATCGGCTTTCGTTCGATGGACGGTGCCGAATGGGTGGTTGGGCGGAGCATAGATTGAATAGAGTTTCAGCGGAGTATTGCCTGTATTGGTGAGATTGTGCCATGTTCCGGCAGGGACGACGATAGCGGTGTCATCGTAAACATTTCTTTTAAATTGCAAATGATGTTTGCTCGGCCCCATTTGAACGATTCCCCTGCCTTGTTCAACACGAAGGAACTGGTCAACGTGAGGGTGCATTTCTAATCCGATGTCTTCGCCGGGGTTGAGGCTCATCAGGGTAACTTGCAAATGCCTTCCTGTCCATAAAGCGGTCCGAAACGTTTTGTTCTGTTTGGCCGCTTCGTTGATGTTAGCGGCAAACGGCTTTTGTCCATAATCTCTTAATACGATGCGTTCTTCGCTGCCGGGTGTTCGAAAAGCGCCTGCATAGTCTGATTCGTGAAACCAAACCGGGTTATAAGAAAAAGGAATATAATATGGGTATTGATTTGGATGCATTTGTTCTAGGTCCCTTCATTAGCTTTATTGGGATCATCGTATGCAATAGGCATATGAAGTGTCCCGCTGTAAGATGGTTTTTAGTCAAAACACGTTTTTTTAAAAAAGCTTCCGGGAAAATATGATATCAGACTCATAACAGGAGGGAGAGGAGCATGGAATACATCAACATATCCGGTACATCGATCGAATCGTCGCGCATCGGTCTCGGAACATGGGCCATCGGAGGTTTTATGTGGGGCGGAAGCGATGAAAAAGAAGCGATTCAGACGATTCATGCTGCGCTTGATGAAGGAATCAACCTGATTGATACCGCTCCGGCATACGGTTTCGGGCAGTCGGAAGAAATCGTCGGTAAAGCCGTACAGCAATACGGAGAGCGCGACCGAGTCATTCTCGCGACAAAATCAGGACTTGATTGGAAGCAGGAACAGCTGTATCGCGACGGATCGAGGGAGCGGATCATCAAGGAAGTTGACGATTCGCTGAAAAGGCTCAATACGGATTACATCGACCTGTATCAAGTGCATTGGCCCGATCCGCTCGTCCTGATCGAAGAAACGGCGGAAGCGATGAAAGACTTGTATGATGCGGGGAAAATCAGAGCGGTCGGCGTCAGCAATTTTTCCCCGGAGCAGATGGACACATTCAGAGCTGCGGCGCCGCTGCATACCGTACAGCCGCCGTACAACATGTTTGAAAGGGAAATCGAGCAAGACATTCTTCCGTATGCGCAAGATCAAGGGCTGACGACGCTATTATACGGAAGCTTGTGCAGGGGGCTCCTGTCAGGAAAAATGAATGAGGACTACACGTTCAAAGGGGACGACCTTCGAAAGCGGGACCCTAAGTTTCAAAAGCCGCGCTTTAAAGAATATCTTGAGGCCGTCAGGAAACTTGATGAGTTTGCAAACGAGCGGTTCGGCAAATCGGTTCTCCATCTGGCAGCAAGATGGGTGCTTGATCAGCCTGGCGCAAGCATTGCTTTATGGGGGGCAAGACGCCCTGATCAAATCCGTCCCGTCAGCGAAATCATCGGCTGGAGTTTAACGGAAAGTGATCAAAAAGCAATTGACGACATATTGGACAATACGATTTCAGAACAGATCGGGCCTGAATTCATGGCGCCGCCGACAAAAGAAAAAGTCTGAAAACCGGGGAGAAAATTCCTCGGTTTTTTTTGTGAAAAATCATTTTTTAGTACCAGGTAATAAAAAAAATTGTTATAATAATAAAGGGAAACCTCATACGACTACATCAATAAAGGAAGTGCCATATGTATAAATTTACTGGTTATGCTGCAAAAGCGATTCTTTCTTTGCGCGGCGGAATTAAAGTATACAATAAAGAAAATCTTCCTAAAGACACAGGTTTCGTTATTGCGTGCACACATGCAGGATGGGTGGATGTCGTCGCACTGGGTGTCGGCATTTTGCCTATGGAAATTCATTACATGGCGAAAAAAGAGCTTTTTGAAAATAAATTAAGCGGTTCTTTTCTTTCAAGCATCAACGCATTTCCCGTCGACAGGGAAAATCCCGGGCCAAGCAGCATCAAAACCCCGATCAAGCTGTTGAAAGAAGGAAAAATCGTCGGCATTTTCCCAAGCGGAACAAGATCATCTGAAGATGTTCCATTGAAAAGAGGGGCTGTCACGATCGCCCAGATGGGAAGAGCGCCGCTTGTGCCGGCCGCATACAGCGGTCCTTCCAACGAAAAAGAGCTTTTCAAGAGAGGCAAAATGAAACTGGTCATCGGCGAACCGCTCAATCAGGAAGATTTCGCTCAATATTCGTCAAAAGAAAAGCTGGTCAAGATGACGGAGGCTTTGAATGACAGTATTAAAGCTTTAGAGAAAAAGCTGGAGCAGCTATAATTCAAACATACGCAAGGAAAAACAGCTTCTCACGCACAGAAGCTGTTTTTTAATTTTTTGGGCAGTATTTTAGAACGATATTTATTGGTGAGGAGCTTATATATGAAATGGTATTTGAAAGCAATAAAAAACTATGCAGGATTTACAGGAAGGGCGAGACGAAAGGAATTTTGGCTGTTTTGCTTTTTCTCATACATGATTTTGGTCCTCTACGGTTTTTTTAAAGCCATTCTGCATCTTCCGGAATATGAAATAGAGACATTTTTAGGGATGGTTTATTTGCTTGCCATTCTTGTGCCGGGCTTGGCTGTCACGATCCGCAGATTGCATGATACGGGTAAAAGCGGCTGCTGGATCTGCATCGGTCTGATCCCTCTCATTGGGCAATTTATTTTGCTGATCATGCTTTGTCAAAACAGTGTAAAAGAGGAAAATCAATACGGGCCGAACCCGAAGGGAGCTATCTAAGCGAAAACCGCCTGTCCCCAGGCGGTTTTTTAGTTGTTTGGGGCAGTTGATTTTTCTAAAAACAAAAGCAGTTCCCGCCAAAATGTTTGAGCTGCAATGGCATCGGCTTCAGTTTTTCCCCCATAGGCTATTTTTCGGCTTTTCCGCCCGGATGTCGGAAAGTATGGAGGCCTGATATTATGGCCGGCATCTTCGAAATATAGATGTTTAACAGAATAGGGAAATCTCTTCTTTTTCAGCCGTTCAACGATTTTCTCGTTCATAGAGGCGGAGGGCCATACCAAATCATCCGTACCTGAAGTTAACAGAATAGGCCCATTAATATGTTCCGCTTTTATAATTGCTGGATGATCCTCTTTCACTTTCCGTAAAGCTTTTTTGTAAAGATCAGTAAAAGCATGAGGCTGTCTTGTGAGCTTATGTGTCACCATATTCCACAGCTGAGAAAGCGAAAACAATGGCAGCGGGGCAAAGGCGAGCGGTGCGCCGTCCAGACTCCAGGAAGATGTCTGCCGAAATTTTTTTAATCCAACGCCTTGAAAGACGACCCCGCCGCCTACATGAGAAACCGCAAAACGGATTTCCGGAAAATGGGAACCTATCAGCAGCGCCAGTTCGCCGCCTTTTGACCTTCCGCATATTCCGATCTGACGATGATGAAGTCCTTCTTGGCGTCCGAGCCAATCGATCGCTTTCCGGAAATATTCAAGCGGGATTTCAACCAGTTTTTTAGGAAGCTGTTTGTATTGAAAATAAGGGATTGCAAATGTTGCATATCCGTAATTTGCTAACATGCCTGCCATTGTTTCATCAAGACCGCCGTCAGATCCCCCTAATACGATGACTGCGGGAGGCCGGTTGACAGCAAGCGGACGAAAAAATGTGCCGGACAACCCATTTTCGCTTACTTCCTGTCTCTCTACTGTTTCAGAAAGCAGCACTCGTTTTATTTCTTTACTCAGGATCGTGCGTTCTTTTTGCTTCACCTCAATCCTGTAAACGGAGGAATTAACCGATTTTTTATGGAACGAGCAGGAGGATTCAACCGCCTGCATTGACCAAAAAAGCCCCATTTGATCTTTAGACTGGTAGGTTCCTTTTATTGGGGCTTCTGCTGCAGGGTCGACTTCTCCCAATCGATTCGCTTGAAAAACAGCATGTGATCTCCACTCTGCGTCAGCTTCATCTTTCACAGTCAAGATGATTTCAATGATATCAAACGGTCGGAGTCCGCTTATCTTCAGGTTTATTTTTTCATCCCATTTGGAAACTGCAGGTATGTGCAAAACCGGTTGCAGAGTAATCAAGACGGCACTTCCTTTTCAAGTTTTGTATAAAATAAATCGACGCACTCCTCAACATAGTCATCAATACGATCATCGAACGACTCCTTGAATGCGGGCAAATGTTGAAACATAATGTATTGATTCAGCAAACCGAAAAACATTTGGCTTAAAATTTGAAAATTGCCGCCTGAAATTTTTTTTTCGGCATAGAGGTTGGCAAAATAAGTCTCTAAAAAGCGATTGAGACGGCGGGGAATATCCATGATTAATTCGCAAACTTCCTTATCCTGTACTGCATCATTAAAGTAAAGTAAAAAAACAGTACCTTTTTCCAGGTTTTCTTTTAGATATGCTTTCGCAATGAATGAGAGGTCTTGTCGTAAATCGCCGCTCAGTATTCCTTCAAGTTCTCCAATAAAATCTCCCGATGACACATGTTGAATAACACTTTCCCGAAATAAATTCTGTTTATTTCCGAAGTGTCTAAAAAGGGTCAAATGATTGACGCCTGCTTTTTGGGCAATTTCCCTGGTGGATGCGGCTTGATATCCTTTTTCTTTGAAAAGGGCAAGCGCCGCTTCGATTAATCGATCCCTTGTAGATTGTGCTGACATAAGTCCCTCCTGAAATGTAATCACTTGATTACATGATAATTGAATTTTGTTCTGTAATCAAGTGGTTACATATTTTGAATGCAAAAAAAAGAGGATACAAATTCATTGTATCCCCCGGTTTGTTCACAATGTTATTCCGCTTCCTCAAGCAGCGGCGTTTCCGCAGCTTTTTTCACCTCAACGTATGAAACGTGGTGGCCGTCGATTTCGTTGATCGTGAATTCAAATCCCTGATCGGTGATCATGTCGCCTTTTTGGACGTCATATTTTTGCGTCAGGAACCATCCGCCGATCGTGTCAATTTCCTCATTGTCGAGCTGAATGCCGAGCAGATCGTTGACTTGGTTGACGAGCACTTTACCGTCGAGAATGTAATGGTTTTCGCCAATCTTGCGGATTTCATTAATTTCATCGATATCGAATTCGTCACGGATTTCGCCGACGATTTCTTCAATGATGTCTTCGACCGTCACGAGTCCGGCCGTTCCGCCGTATTCATCAGAAAGGATCGCCATATGAACGCGTTCTTTCTGCATTTTCAGAAGCAGATCGTGGATCGGAACAGTCTCGATCACATGAATGATCGGATTGATAAACTGTTCAATCGTGTCTTCTTTGGAGCATTCTCCGCTGATGCAGGCCGTCAGTATTTCCTTGACATTGATGACGCCGACGATGTTGTCCTTATCTCCGTCTTCTACGGGATAGCGGGTATAGCCTTCGACCTTCGTGATGTCGATCATCTCGGCGATTTTCATATCATTTGGAAAGCTGACGACTTCTGTTCTCGGGATCATGATTTCCTTGGCAAGACGGTCATCGAATTCAAAAATTTTGTTGACATATTTGAACTCAGATTGATTGATTTCGCCGCTTTTGTAGCTTTCTGACAGAATAATTCGCAGCTCTTCCTCTGAGTGCGCCATTTCATTTTCAGAAACCGCTTCAAGGCCAAACGCTTTCGTCAGCAGCCTTGCAGATCCGTTCAGCGCCCAGATGAATGGGAACATGATGCGGTAGAACCAGATCAACGGTTTTGCAAAAAGGAAGGAAACGGCTTCCGCTTTTTGGATCGCAAGCGTCTTCGGAGCGAGCTCGCCGACAACCACATGCAAAAACGTAATCAAGCTGAAGGCGATCACGACTGAAACGATGTGTGATACAGAGCTCGGAATGTTCCACTTCACAAATAGCGGTTCAAGCAGCCGGGCAACTGTCGGCTCCCCGAGCCAACCGAGACCGAGAGCCGTCAAAGTGATGCCGAGCTGACAGGCCGATAAATATTCGTCTAAATGCGTAATGACTTTTTTCACCGAAACCGCTGTTTTGTTTCCTTCAGCAATCAATTGATCAACCCGCGAGCTTCTGATTCTGATAATCGCAAACTCAGACGCTACGAAAAATGCTGTTAAAGCAATTAATACAGCAACAAAAACCAAATTAACTATTTCCAATTAGGACCTTCACTCTAGCGTGAGAATGAAGGTAACACCTCCTGTTTAGTAAAAGATTAACTAAAGCAGCAGTAAAAAGGACTGGATGACCGTCATTTTTTCAGGAGAAAGCCGGCTTTTCAGAATCTTCCGTTCATCGGGATTCAGCCGTTTCAATCTGTTTATGAGCACGGAAATATTGTCATTGACATGATCAATTTCCGTTGTCAGGCTTCCAATTTCATCATCATTCACAGTTGAAGAGGGAAACTGGTTTTCCAGCCTTACTTTAATGTCGGACAGGGCCAATCTCTGCTGCTTGCAGTCCATAATAAACTTCAGCCGTTTGAGAGCGGCTTCATCGTAATAACGGTAGTTTGAACATGATCTGTCAGGCGTTAACAGCCCGAGATTCGTATAATAATCGACAGTCCGTTTTGTTACGCCTGCAGCAGCTGCTAATTCGCCAATGCGATATTTCTCTGCCCCATCTGCATCCCTCCTCAACCATCACGTTATAGTTATAAAACATTTTAATATATTAGAAGCTGTTTATACAAGTTAATTGATCAAAAAAAGGCGTAAAATTGATGCGAAAACCTTTATTTATCTAAATATTCGAGAAAATATTGTTAGATTTAAAGTTTAGACATTTGACTGACTCTTTTTTAATAAAGTAAGATAATAGTATATATTTGGCTTGGAGGTGGTTAGATGGGGCCCTCTGCATAGTCATTTTTACAGAACGCACATCAGCCTTATTAAGGGAATTTGAATTCATCAGGAGGTGACTCCTTGTCCTTTGTGAAGGATAAGGTTAAATGGACGATATTGTTAGTCTGATAATCATCGGGATTCTGATTGCATTAACCGCTTTTTTCGTGGCATCGGAATTTGCGATTGTCAGAGTCAGAAGCTCCCGCATTGATCAGCTGATTGCTGAAGGAAACAAAAAGGCGGTTCGCGCAAAACAAGTGGTGTCGGATTTGGATGAATACCTTTCAGCTTGCCAGCTCGGCATTACGATTACAGCACTCGGACTCGGCTGGATGGGGGAGCCGACGGTTAAAAAGGTGCTGCATCCGGTCTTTGAAAGCTTGCATGTTTCTGGCGCTGTATCGCACGCTCTTTCAGTTGCCATTGCATTTTTAGTGATTACATTCCTGAACGTCGTGGTTGGAGAACTTGCCCCAAAAACCATCGCGATTCAAAAAGCCGAACAGATGACACTGTGGCTGGCGGGACCTCTGCACTTTTTCAATGTTGTGATGTTCCCGTTCATTTGGACGCTGAATGCCTCAGCCAGAGTGCTGACCGGGTTATTCGGTTTGAAGCCTGCTTCGGAAAAGGATGAATCCCATTCGGAGGAAGAGCTGCGAATCCTGTTATCAGAAAGCTACAAAAGCGGAGAAATCAATCCGTCTGAATATAGATACGTTAATAAAATCTTTGAATTCGACAATCGGATCGCCAAAGAAATTATGGTGCCGCGCACTGAAATCGCCTCCGTCCCGGTGGATATGCCGATCGATGAGGCCATTTCGGTCATGCTGCAGGAAAAGTATACGCGCTGGCCTGTCTATAAAGGCGATAAGGATCATGTCATCGGCATGATCAATACGAAACAGCTGTTTACGGATATGCTCATGATGTCAGAGGCTGAGAAAAAGCGATTGTCCCTTGAAGCCTATGTCCGTCCGGTTATTGAAGTCATTGAAACCGTGCCTGTTCAAAAGCTGCTGATCAAAATGCAGCGGGAGCGGATTCACATGGCGATCTTAACGGATGAGTACGGCGGGACATCTGGTCTTGTGACGGCCGAGGATATTCTTGAAGAAATCGTCGGGGAAATCAGGGACGAATTCGATGAAGACGAAAAACCGCTTATCGAAAAAGTCTCCGATCATGAATACATTATGGACGGCAAAGTGAGAATCGATCAGGTCAATGAGCTGTTTGAAGACGATCTCGAGGAAGAGGAAGTCGAAACAGTCGGCGGACTTGTGCTGAAAGAAAACATAGATATCGCGGAAGGCCAGGCGGTGCATATCGGCTCTTACACGATAACGGTTCTCGAAATGGAAGGGCGTCTGATTAAGCACGTCGAAGTTAAGCGGGAACAAACAACAGAACATGTAGAGCTGGCACCGGCAAATCCGGTCGTCGTTAACGAAGTCACCTTGAGCGAAAAATAGCTCAAGGTGATTTTTGATTTTAAGAAAAAAGTCATTTGAACAGGAACTTTTGTTCGTATATAATGGGAACAAACGTTCTGTTTGAGAGGTGATTGATTTGCTGTGGTACGAAATCATTTCGGAGGAAGAGAGGAAAACGTATATTAAGCGGATCGAATTTCATTTGCGGAATTGGAAAAATTACAAAGCCGCCGTGCTCAATTTAGAAAGGAGGATGGAGAAGGAGCAAAAGAACGGGCTCACCGTCAAAGAAAGAAACGCTGAATATCAGATCGACGCGGAAAAAAGGCTCTATCAATTTTTGCTTGATTCGATGGAAACGGCTGTCTCCGAATTGGATGAGCTCGAGCGGAAGTTGGTGGAATGCCGGTATATTCATAATTGGAGCATGGGAAAATGCGCGATGGAAATCGGCTACAGCGAAAAAACGCTGTTTTTAATGAAGAAATCGCTGCTGGCCAAGCTGCTTGTCAGCTTGGCGGCGATCACGAATATTTAACGGATGCGAGGGCTTGTCTCAAACAAGCCCTTCTTTTCTGCGCCGCTTCAGTTTTTTTTCAGGTTCTTGACGCGATGATGACACGGGAGAGGGCAGCTTTTCTTTTATGATAAAGACAAGCTTTAAACAGCGGGGAGGTTTGACACATGTAATGAAACAAATGCCGGTCATTTTTTGAGACAAACGCTTCAGGAAAGGAGAGGAAGAACATGGATTTTTCTGAAATTGCGCTCGTTCCGCTGATTACGGGATTGGTGCATACGGTAAAGCTTGTCGGCATTCAGAAACGATTTCTCCCCATCTGTGCAATTGTCTTCGGCATCTCGATTTCTCTCTTGTTTACCGCAGGGGACTGGAAGGAAGATATGATGATCGGAACTTGGCTTGGCTTGTCATCAGTTGGATTTTACTCCGGCTCAAAAAACGTCTTGAAACCATTATCAAAGGAGGAGATTGAACATGAAGATTTATTTGGATCCGGGACACGGCGGAAGTGATCCGGGAGCATCGGGAAACGGTTTGCAGGAAAAGGACGTGACGCTTGCGATTGCTCTCAAAATGAATGACATTCTATTAAAAGAGTATGATAACGCAGAGACGAGGCTGAGCAGAACAACAGACAAAACGGTCACGCTTCAGGAGCGCACAGATGATGCCAATTCGTGGGGGGCCGATTTATTTGTCTCCATTCATACAAACGCTTTTGACGGTACGGCGTACGGGTATGAAGATTATATCTACAGCGGCTTGACCGATGAGTCGGTTACTGCTCTTTATCAACGGATCATTCACGGCGAAGTGATCAAGGAGAACGGACTCAGGGACAGGGGAATGAAGAAGGCGAACTTTCATGTTCTTCGGGAAACAGCGATGCACGCCATATTGACGGAGAACGGCTTTATCGATCATCCCGAAGATTCGGCAAAAATGAAAAGCGCCGCTTGGATCGAACAGACGGCGCGGGGACATGCAGCCGGCATCGCACTCTGCCTCGGTCTGACACACAATGAGTTTCCCCTGTATAAAGTGACGATGGACGGGGGACAAATTGGAGCTTACCAAGAAAAAGACGATGTTTTGAACGTTATTTCTGCGAATTGGGACAGCTTTCAAACAGCGGCCATTGAAAAAGGATAAAAAGGGAAGAATCCATTTTGAATACTTCAAAATGGATTCTTTAATGTGTTTGTATCTTTTTTAGTTGTCCGTGGTGTTCCTTTCTGAACAATGCCATCCAAATCAGGGCACAGCTTTTGCGACGGCGGGCGCAAGAAAAATGACAACCGGAAGTACATGTGCAAGCGCCTGTTCATAGCCGAACAAGCATCATTGTTTCATCATCTTCACAAAATCAGCATGCTGCCGGCCCAGAACCCCCCGAGTGAGCATGCCATTGTAAGCAGCATGTAAACCGCTGAATCCTTTACACGTTTTGCAGCCAAAAGCTGAACCGCTTCGACGCTGAATGTGGAAAATGTTGTGAAGCCTCCGAAAAATCCAGTTCCGACCACGATAGAGACCGTTTGATTGTCAATGCCGAGGCTGACGAATATGCCGAGGGCGAATGAGCCGACAATATTGACCACCATCACGCTGACAGGAATGCGCGGGCGCGGAAACATCGCCATGAGCATATTGCCGAGCCAAAATCTTAAAACGGAGCCGAATCCTCCGGCGATCATAAATCCAACTGCCATCATGATTGATACCGCTCCTTTTCTTTCCCTGACGCTCCGCTCATCCTTTTGCCGATCATGATGCCCAAAAATGCGGAGCACACCCCGCAGGCAAGCGACACGATCAAGTACAGAACCCCGATGTGCGGAGCGGCCGATTGCAGCAAAAATACGGTCTCTTTAGAAAAAGCGGACATTGTCGTATATCCTCCGCAAAACCCCGTTCCTAAACATAACTGGACGAGCGGCTTTTTTGCCCGAGCCGCAAAAAAACCTGTCAAAAGGCCGAGGAGAAGGCTTCCAGACGCATTTTCAATAAAAGTCGGCCAAGGAAAACCGGCGGTGCCGCCATGCAGATTGACGAAGTAGCGCAGCAGCGAGCCGAGGGCTCCTCCGATAAAAACGGCAACAGATGATTTCATACTCTTCCTTCTTTCTCAAAAATAATCCGGGTAGTCGGTAATGATCCCGTCGATTTTCCAGCTTTTCAGGCGGCGTCCCGTTTTCTCCCCGTTGACCGTCCAGGCCAGCGCCTTCAAATCACAGCTGTGAATCGATTTGATCAGAAAAGGGCTGACCATCGTAGCTTTCAGGCTGACGTACCGGGCAAACTCCGCGATTTGCCGCAGCCGGGCGCGCGGCAGCATTCCGAATCGCGGCCTGATCAAAACGGCGGTCGGAATCGAAGGATACATGTGATGAAGCGCCCTCATGGCGCCTGCGTCAAACGACTGGACAATCGTGTTCATCGAATGGCCGAACCGGCTGATCAGTTGTCCGGCCGCTTTTTCGATTCCGGGCTGGGTTTTGGACGACTTGATTTCGATGAGAAGGCCCGTCTTGTTGTGATATTTCCCCAGAACAGCTTCAAGTGAAGGGATTTTTTCGCCCTGAAATTCCGGGCTGAACCAGCTTCCCGCATCAAGCTTTTCGAGCTCATTCATCGTATACTCGCGAACGAACCCGGTACCGTTCGTCGTTCTGTCAACTTTGTCATCGTGGATGACGGCAAGTCTGCCGTCTTTTGTCAGCTGTACATCGAGTTCGATAAAATCAGCCCCGAGCTCCACCGCTTTTTCAAAAGCGGCAAACGTATTTTCAGGGGCGTAAGCCGAGGCTCCGCGATGTGCGATAATATGCAAGCATGTCAGCTCCTCTTGATAAAATCTTTCCATCACAAGGATACCCGATTTTGACGATGCAAGTAAATCATTTGACTGAAGCGGACAAAGGGCAGGGAGAAGAGACAAGCGACAAATTTCGGCAAAATGGTACAAAAGGATCATTTACTAAAGATTCTGATATTTTATAATGGACAAAAGGAGGCGAGATGATGGGTAAAGGGAGAATTAAAGTGGAAGAACGGATTAAGATCGAAACCGATGCTGAAATGTTTAAAGCGACTCTCCTTGATCAAACACAGTCTCAGAAGAAGAAATAGCGGTGTTGGCCCGAATCACGTTGTCTCTGGAACAATAAAATATGATGATCATCAGGCTGCCGAAGTGTTCGGCAGCCTTTTATGTGTGTCGACGGTTATTTTTGGTGCACAATAAAATGAGAAATTTTTTTCTCGTTTTAGTATAATTAAAGCTTGATGAGTGAAATAAGGGAGAGAAAGCAATGTTCGAAAAGTATATGACAATGGATTTCGCTGTCGATATCGGAATCAGCATCGGTATCCTTCTTTTATTTTTCGCGTTTCGAAAAATATTTACGAAGTACTTGTTCAACTTAATACTGAAATTGACGAATAAGACGAAAACAGACTTTTTCAATCAGGTGGTGCTGGCCTTTGAAAAGCCGGCCCGGTGGTTTTTTGCGATACTCGGTATTTATCTGGCCATCATATATTCCCCGTTTTTTGATGGGCATATGGCGATCGTTCATAAACTGTACAGAGTGTCCGTGATTTTGGTTATTGTAAGCGGCCTATACAACTTAACGGCGGCTTCGTCGGTTTTATTCGATAAAATCAATAAGCGGCTTGAGCTTGATATGGATGATATTCTTGCGCCGTTTTTGTCCAAGATTCTCCGCTTTATCATTGTAGCGCTCGGAATCAGCGTTATCGCCGGAGAGTTCAATTATGATGTCAACGGATTTGTTGCCGGACTCGGGCTCGGCGGCTTCGCTTTTGCTCTTGCGGCAAAAGACACTGTCGGCAACTTTTTCGGCGGAATTGTCATTATTATGGAGAAGCCCTTTACAATCGGCGATTGGATTGAAACAAATATCGTCACCGGATCTGTTGAAGATATATCGTTCAGAAGCACGAAAGTCCGCACGGCCGGAGAAGCTCTCGTGACCGTCCCCAACTCGGTGCTGGCTAACGAAGCGATCATGAACTGGACGAAAATGCGAAAGCGTCAGGTCACCTTTACGCTCGAAATCGATCCGTCCACCCCGCGCGAGAAAGTCGAACGATGTGTGGAGCGTTTCAAAGAAATGCTCAAGTCGCACGAAGGGGTCAACCCGGATGTCATTATGGTCAATTTTGATGTCCTGAAGGATACGCATTTAAGCATCTTCTTCAATTACTATACCAATACGACGGTCTGGGCCGAAAACTTGGACGTCAGACAGGATGTCAACTACCGCATTCTTGATATTATGAAAGAGGAGCAGGTTGATTTTGTTTCTCCGGGTCACAGCCTCTTTGAGTTGAAGAAAATGAAAGATCAGCAAGGAGATGCTTAGGTAACGCTTTTGGAAGGGAGACAAGCCAAATGGAGGAAAAAGCCCTGAGATTTGTGGAGATGATCGAAAATGCCGAGCGCATTACCGTTTTGACAGGCGCCGGTATGAGCACGGAATCAGGTATTCCCGATTTTCGTTCAGCCGGCGGCATATGGACGGAAGATCTGTCGAGAATGGAAGCGATGAGTCGTGATTATTATGAACGATATCCAAAATTGTTTTGGCCGAAGTTTAAAGAGCTTTTTCAAATGAAAATGACCGGAACTTATCAGCCGAATGACGGGCACCTTTATTTAGCCGATCTCGAGAAAAGCGGTAAGGATGTCAAGGTGTTCACGCAAAATATCGACGGACTGCATCTTAAAGCGGGAAGCCGCCATGTTTATGAACTGCACGGTTCGATCCAAACTGCCACATGCCCAAAATGCGGGGTGCGCTATGGTCTTGACCACATTCTTCAAGAAGAAGTGCCAAGATGCCATCGCGTCAATGGCAAGGGGAGAGAATGCGGATTCATATTAAAAACGGATGTCGTGCTGTTCGGCGATGCCGTTCAGCATTTTGACACGCTTTTTGAAGTCCTCAACGAATCCGACCTGCTTTTGGTGATCGGCACTTCACTCGAAGTGGCGCCTGTCAGGTTTGTTCCTGAAGAAGCGCACTTGATCCCAGGCTTGAAGAAAGCGATGATCAATCTCGATAAGACACCTTACGATCATTTATTTGATATTGTCATCCATCAAAAAATCGCCGAGTTTGTTCGGAAGCTTAACTGTTAAAAAGGCGCTCCAGACCGGAGCGCCTTTTTCTGAGCTTCATCACAATTTTTTATAATAAAAAACGGATGTATCGAAGCTGCCGTCTGCAGATTCCGCGTATGCGGGAATGCGGCCGGCTTCGGCAAAGCCGAGCGAAGCGTAAAGAAGGTTGGACGGGTCTTTTTCCCTTGTATCCAGCACGAGAAGAGATCTGCCTTCCTGTTTCGCCCTGTCGATCGCTTTTTCCATTAATGATCTGGCGACGCCCTGCCGCCTGAAGGCGGGATCTGTCATTAACTTGCAGATTTCCGCTCTGTGGCGGCCGTTTTGTTTTGTGCATAAGTGCAATTGAACACTTCCTGCGATCCGGCCGTTTTGTTTGGCAATCCATAACACCGAATCCGGTGTGACGGCTGTTTTCCAATAAGCCTCCGCCAGCTGCTCATCAAGCGGGGGCAGAAAGCCGATCGATGCCCCGTCATCGACGACTCGGATGAGAAGCTCGGCCAATTGATTGGTATATTCGGCAGTCGAATGCAGCTCTTCAATTTTCATTTATTCACCCCATGATATAGAGATAACTGCATCATAATCAGAAAACGGTTTGTTTGGCAACAAGTGTGTCAGATAATCACACTTGCGGGAGGAAATAAAAAAATCCCCTTCAGCAGGGGATCAGGTATGGGGTGTTATTCATGAACGGGTGTCATCGATTCATCAAGCGTTGCAAATGAATACCCCATGTTTTTTAAATTTGTCAGCAATAACGGCAACGATTGAACCGTTGAAGGAATATCGTGCATCAGGATCACGATCGGCTGTTTTGTCTGCCGCTTTTCCAGCGTATTCAGCTGGTTCATGACTTCCGGAACGAATTTTTGGCTTCTGTATTTCCAGTCCATGCTGTCAATATTCCAGTCCCAATAAACAAATCCGTTCTTTTTCAGCACTTTTTTCTGCGCTTCGGTCAGCGAAGGTTTGCTCCCGTAAGGCGTTCTGATTAAATGGGTTTCAACCCCGGTGATAGACTTCAGCGTTTTTTGAGCCTGCTTCATTTCCAGCTGAGGAGAATTGGCGCCTTTATAAAATTGCTTTTGGTCATGGGTCACTCCGTGAAGTCCAAGTGCATGGCCCTGCTGCTTCATATTGAGAACGGCTTTTTTGTGAAGCTTCATGTTCGGTTCGAGCATGAAGAACGTCGCTTTAGCGTCATGTTCGGATAAAATTTGCAGCAGCCTTTGGCTTACGGCTGAAGGCCCATCGTCAAACGTCAAATAAACCGTTTTTTCCTTCAATTTTTCTTGCTTTTTTTCCGCGGCAGCTTTTTGCTTCTCTTTTTCCTGCTTGCGCTTTTCGATCTGCTGTTTTGTGCTCAAGTGATCGAGAAGTTCGCCTTGCGTTGCTTTTTTGAGCGGAACGCTGTCTCCTTCATGCCTCATTTGGCTGTTTTCCGACACCGTAAGCTCTTTTTTCTCAGCGGCGGCAGAGGACTGTGAAAGGTCCCACACGTACAGGAGAATCAGACACAAAACAAAAAAGCACGCTGCTTTCGTCAACAGATAAGCTACAGATGGGGCAGTTTTTTTTGATACTTGGCGCATGTCACTCTCTCCGTATCATTTTTCTCGTTCCAATGCCATTATAGAATGCTAGTCTCATAAAATAATGGATCACAATGTTTAAGTATACAGGATTGGAAAGAAGATGAATACAGGATGAAGGGAAAAATATATCAAATTTTAATAGAAAATGCTGAACGATGGGGAATGCTGTTTTTTTGATCATGAAGGCGGAGAAAAGTTTTTGGAAATATTGCACTATTTTGAAGGGCAGGGTCGTGTTAGAATGGAATGGAGAAAATTCAGAAGTCAACAAAAAACAAGGGGATGGAGAAATGAAAGTTCTTTTTAACGGCCGGCTGATGGAACGGAGCGAGTGTGCGGTTGATATTGAAGACAGAGGCTACCAATTTGGAGACGGCGTCTATGAAGTCATCCGCATTTACAATGGAATCTTGTTCACGCTTGATGAACACATTGCCCGCTTATATAAAAGCGCAGCCGAAATCGGAATCGACTTGTCTATTTCAGAAGCCGAGCTGAAAAGCCAGCTGAAAGAGCTCGTCGACATCAATCAAATGCGGGACGGCGGGCTGTATCTTCAAGTGACAAGGGGAAAAGCCCCGAGAAAGCACCAATACGGAGCAGGGCTTACGCCTCAGGTGACGGCTTATACATTTCCTATTCAAAAGCCTGAAAAAGAACAGCAAAACGGCGTTTCAGCTATTACTGCGGACGACATGCGCTGGCTGAGATGCGACATTAAGAGTTTAAATCTGTTGTACAATGTAATGATTAAGCAAAAAGCGCATGAAGCTTCTTCATTCGAAGCGATCTTAATTCGCGACGGGTTGGTGACGGAAGGGACGTCCTCAAATGTTTACGTCGTCAAGCAAAACGTTATCTACACCCATCCTGTGACAACGCTCATCTTAAACGGCATCACGCGGATGAAAGTGCTTCAGCTGTGTGAGCAACACGGCTTGAACTATGAAGAAAAAGCGGTGACAAAGGCTGAATTGCTGAATGCAGATGAGGTGTTCATCACGTCAACGACAGCCGAAGTCATTCCGGTCACATCGATTGATGGGCAAACTATCGGCTCCGGAGCGCCCGGACCGCTCACCAAAAATGTGCAGACAGCATTGCAAAACAGCATTTTGTCAGAGACAGCCAAACCGGTTTAACAAAGAAAAACGCCGCTTCCATGGGGAAACGGCGTTTTTTTACTTGCGGAAACCGAACAAAATTGAAAAGAGCGGCGATAAATATAGGAAAAACACAAACGGCAAATATTCAATAACGGGAACGCCGAGCGCGCTGGACATGAACGCGCCGCTGACTCCCCAAGGAATCATCGGATTGATTAATGTCCCTCCGTCTTCAAGCGATCTCGACAAATGTTTCCGGTCGATTCCGAGCTTGTCATACAGCTTTTTAAAGGACTGTCCGGGAATCAAGATCGATAAATACTGTTCGCCTGTCGCCAGGTTCATGCCGATGCTTGATGAAACGGTTGAGAACACAAGCCGGCCTTTCGTATGAATGCCCTTGATCACACCTTCAAGCAGGCTTGTAATCAGGCCGATCTTTTCCATGAGACCGCCGAGCGCGAATGCGATGATAATCAGGGAAACAGAGCCCATCATCGATTGAAGGCCGCCGCGGTTTAAAATTTTCTCAACGGCTTCAGTGTCGGCTGAGAAAACAGGACCATTCTGCATCGCTGACAAAAACGATGAAATGCTGGCGTCAGGCTGTATCAACGCGGCAAGAATTCCGGCGGAAACGATCCCCGCTGCAAGCGACGGAATGACGGGCGTTCGTCTGACAGCAAGTACAATCACAAGAAGAGGCGACAGAAGCGCCCAGACGCTGATGTTGACTGTACTTTCTATTCCGTTTATGATCGCTTGAATGTTTTCGGTAGAAGCCGGTGCCGCCGTTAAAGAACGGCCCATGAAAAAGAAAAGCAAAATCGTGATCAAAAGAGCGGGGATCGTCGTTCCCGCCATATGTCTAATATGCTTGAAAATGGGAAGCTCTCCGACCCCTGCGGCAAAATTGGTCGTGTCAGACATCGGAGACATTTTGTCGCCGAAACAGGCGCCGCAAATCACAGCTCCCGCCGCCCATGTCAGTGGAACGCCGGCCGCCGCGGCCACGCCGATGAGGGCGACGCCGATCGTGCTGACCGTCGTAAAGCTGGAGCCGACCAATGAACTGATCACAAGACAGCTGAAAAGTGCGGTGAGCAGCAGGTGCTGCGGTTCAATCAGATTCAACGCGTAAACCGTTACCGTCGGAATCGCGCCGCTGTACTCCCAGACTCCGATTAAGATGCCGATTAAACAAAGGACGATAATCGGCTGAACGCCATTCCGGATGCCTGAGACAATGCCGCTTTCAAGGTCTTTCCAGGAATGGCCTTTCACCGCGCCGACCGCAGCTAAAAAACCAACGCAAATCAACAGCGGTATGTGCGCTTCTGCTTTAAATATGAATAAGCAGGTGAAAATAATGAACAATATGGCTAAAAACAATAGAGCCGATATGGAAAACGATAGACGTTTTTCGTTTGACAAGTCACACACCTCATTAGAAGAAATATCTCTCTTTAATACTTTGATGCTTTTGTGCATAAACGTATTATAACAGAAAAATAGATTATATACTTAAATTAAAATATTTCAAACATTTTTCAAAGGTTCGCCCATTCTATTTTGAAAGCGCTGACTTTTTTAAGATATAATAGATTGGAGATAGGCATGTACTTGATACACGTTTCACTGATCCTTTAGCCAAAATAGGGGGAAATGCGAATGTCTTACACTGTTCAGAAAAGCCGGTTTTTAGATGAGGAAGCGATCTGGTTGGAAAATGATGATTTAGAGGCTGTACTTGTGCCCGGGTGGGGAAGCAATTTAATTTCACTGAAGTGGAAGCCGAGCGGTTTGAAATTGTTGAAAACGCCTGAAACAAAGGAAGAATATAACGCGAATCCGTTTTTATTCGGAATTCCTGTTCTTTTTCCTCCCAACCGGATCGATCACGGAAGATTTACATATGCGGGAAGAACGTACGAGCTGCCGATCAATGAAAAGCCGCTCGAAAACCACCTGCACGGATTTCTTTACGATAAAAAATGGACGGTCGAAAAAGTGGAGGCAACAGAAGAGATGATCATCGTGCAGACGAAGCTGGACTCTGATGATCATCCCGATATTAAAGCGATCTTTCCGCACTCGTTTTCCATCACCATCACTTACACGTTAGAAGGACAGCATCTGAAAATCGATGCATCGGCTGTCAATCGCGGTCAAGACCCGATGCCGATCGGATTGGGGTACCACACATCTTTCCGCTATCCTTTAAACGAAGCAGGAGATAAAGAAAGGTGTCTGTTTACTCTTCCTGCCTCAAAGCGATGGACGCTGACAGACCGCATGCTGCCGACAGGCGAGTATCGGGTGACAGAGGAGTTCAAAGCGGGAAAAATGGCAGCGGGAGAAAGGCTTGACGATATATTGGCAGCTGAACAAGACCAGGAAGGAAACAGCGCGGCCGTCATTGCGGACAGCCTCGCCGGCATTCGCGTCCGCTACCAATGCGACGGTCATTTTAAGCACTGGGTTGTGTTTAACGGTACATCTGATCAGGATGACCTGCTTTGTATAGAGCCATATACTTGGATGACGAATGCACCGAACCTCAACCTTCCGAAGGATGTGACCGGATTTCGGGATTTGGGGACTCAGGAAGAGCTGACGATGCGAAGCAAAATTGAGGTGGGCGGAATATAATCGATATTCCGCCTTTTACCATGAGCTTTTATCAAGCGTAAATGCTGTATGGGACGCTTGTTTGCCCTCTCTCCAATCCAATTGAACCGTGATCTTGCGGCCGGCGAATTCGGCTTCTTCAAGCTCTTCCAAAAAAGAAACGGATTGTTCTTTTGACCCTCCGCCGGGGAATTCGCCTCCCGCGTAATCTTTCATCGGCGTCTCGACTTGGGAGTTCAAAACGATTTCATCACCAAACTTTACGACCAACTTTTCCAAATATATATCGTCCAGCTCCCCGCGGTCGCCTGTCCAATAGAGGTCTCCGCCAAATAGCGTGCGGCCTTCTATCTTTTTGATCACGGCCTCCCAATTTCCATCGGCGCTTTGTCCGTTCCATTTCGGGTATTCCGTCATATAGAAACCGATCAGTCTGCCGCCGAAATAAACGGTGCAAAAGGCCGTGAAAAGGGAAGCAATGAAAAGAAGCGGCCGCTTGTATTCCTGTTTCATATTATCCACCGCCTAAAAAGTTCTGCTTTATGATCATAAAGCAGAACAATCGGGAAAAAAAGTCATTCTCTTAAATTTTAAGGGAACGGGTGCGGGTGCAGGTTCAGCTGTTCTGGTGTTAACGGCTCTTCTGCAAAGCCGAGCTCCTTCGGCACCGTGAAAATTCTCTCAAGTCCTTCCAGGCGGATGAAGCGCTGTCCGAATGTCATCGGAATCAGGCCCGGGATAAGCACTTTCACACAGTAAAGTCCGTTCCGTTTGATAACAGGGGAAGTCTGGTCAACGACAATCACTTCAAGATTGAGACTCCGGAAAGCTTCAAGCAGGTCGCAGAGATCTTCGGTTAAATCAAGGTGTTTCTTTCTTTTTTTAAAGGCATCGTCGAATGTTTGTAGAGGCCGGCTTTGATTCAGCAAAAACCGGAGTCGCTCTTCAGCTTCAGGCAGTCCGTACATGAAGCTGTGATCCTCCATTTCCTGCACTAAAGCAGGATTGCGGAGCATCTGGTGATATTTGCTCCTTTCAGATTCAAATTTGCGGTCGTGCTTCAACATCATGCCTGCCAGCTCATGAAGGGCGCTTTTCACCGCTTTTACGGGATCGGGGTGGGCCCCTGCGGAACAAATCAGATTCAATCCTTCCCGTTTTCTGTTTTTGGCGATCGCCCAAACGCTTGGAATGCCGTATTCCATCGTTGAATTAAAGACATGCAGATCATATCCCGCCACACTTCGCACCCTCTCTGTCATGAGGCGTAATTCCGGATCTTCTGAAGAGCCGAGATCCAGCTGCCGAAGTGGGAGCCTGGCGTACCAGGCAAGCAAAAATGAATCGCGCTCAGCGGCTTCTAGTATGGCATGGAAAATCGCTTCCTCCAAACTCCCTCCAAGTGCACAGCCGTTCGATGTTTCATAGACGAAGCTGTCTTCGCGCCCCAGGCTGTAATAGGCGAGCGATTCAGGAATGAGAATCGGCCGTTTCTGCAAAAATGAATAGCCCCATACCCAGTGAAGAGGACGGGCCGGGTGAAATGGCTGAAAAGGAAAATCGGGATGCATGTATTGTTCCGCTTGATGGAGCCCGACTTTTGCCGGGTTGAGCGCACGATCCTTTACATTTTCATAGGTGTCATGTACGACCGTCCGTTTGCCGCGCGGTTCAATTCCGGAATAACGTTCCAAACCCTCTAAAATGGCGGTCAATTCGCTGTCTTCATACGAATGGCTCCGCCCTCCGACACCTTCATTTCCCGTCCATAAAGGCATATTGACGATCATATCGGCGAACGGCAGAATCGCGTCATAAATTTTGGTGTTGAATATCCCCGTTCTATGATCCAGATAGTCTTTGGCGAGCGTTTGTTTTAAATCGTCCGTGTTTCGCACGCGAAAGCTGTCCGGGTTCGTTTTCAGACTGGGCCGAAGCGATATCCGTGCGGATTCCGCTCCGTCTTCAGGCAGACTGCCGCATATAGGGCATGTCGGTTCCGGGATGAAAGCGTGGAGCGAACTTTCTAACGTTTTCAAATTGACGATGTATAGGTTTTTTTTCAACCGGCCGCACCCGCCGTTCATGATGTTGTCGACTTCTGTGCAGATCAGGCTGACCATTTGGCGGCAGCCGGTCTTTGAAACCCACGGATCGCGGCTTATGCCATTGCTTTTTTGTTCCAGTTCAAGGGTCTCTCTGCTGTCGGGGCCGGAGATATACCGCCTCATATCGGCGCATTGGGAACATCCTGACGCTGACGGAATAACGAGCGGTCCGATGACCCCTTCGCCAAAAGATGCAAACCCGCGAAGCCACGGAATCCCTGCTGCCCTTAGCACCTTTTCCGCCTCGCGGTATAATAAAGGCCGCCAAGCATCGTGCAGCACAAGAGCGAACGCAGTCTCCTCCGGTATGCTGTTCTCAAAATCAGACCTTCGGATAATGTTATATTCAGCAGATAATTGTTGTGATGCGTCTTCTGCCATCAATCCTTCGCCAATGACCAAAATGCAGCGGTTCATCAAGATTCCTCCTTTCGCAACTGCACGCAGTAAATGCCTGCCAGTTTTTCTTTGAAAAATGGTTCAGCAGGCAGCTCATAGACATAAAGCTGCAAGTCGCAGTTGTTTTTCAAGGCGGAAAGCAGTGTTTGCTGCAAATCAGCGGAAACGGGGGTAGCAAGCTTCAGGTCACTAGACTCCAGCAAAACATCCGCGCCTTTCACAGGGTCTTTGTCTGTCAGCGCCCGTTCGAGCGCTTTTCTGAGAGCGAATGTGATGTTGAGTCCAGAACTTCCGTACCAGCGGCCGCGAATTCCCGCCCATGCGACAGGGAAGCCTTGTATGTTTTTTCCTACACCGATTTCCGGTTTGCCGTACAAGACTGTCAGCGCTTTTAAATAAAATGCGGTATGCCGGTCTTCCATTCCGCCTAGCTGAACGAGGGAAATCGTTTCTTTTCCGCTTTTGATCCGTTCTCGCAACCGGTGTTCCAAGCATTTCTCCAATCCCCTTAATACGCCTTCAGCCAGCGTTTCCCCGGCGGCGATCTCCCCGTTACTCGGATAAGAACGGTTCAACCTTGATGCATACATTTCAATACCCGCCAGCCCGGCTTCCCGCCGCGCCTCTTGATGGGTCAAACCGACCGACACCGTCTCGGGCAAAAGCTCCGCAGGTCCGGAAGAGAGCGGGTCTGCTGTCTGAACAAAGCATTGTGCTAAAGGAAGCTGCCGCAAATGTTTCTCTTCCCACAGATGAAAAATGCCCGTTACAGGTGAGGTCAGTTCACTGAAACATTGAAATAACCTGCTTTCTGCTTCTCTTCCGGGGCGCTCCGAAAGTTTCGCTTCAAGGTCGCAGATGAGTTCAGGCGAATCCTTGCCGCAAGCGAAGTCCGGATGCGGAAGAAACATATGCCAGCCGCCTTCGAGCGTTGCCAAATCAATCAGATACACTTGATTCTTCTTAGATAATGGTGCAATCTCAGCAGTTGCTTTCATCAATTCGAACACAATAACGTTTGCCAGCATGTCTTTCCCTGCCGAAGGAAAAGTTCGAAGAGCCCGTTCTTCATGGAGCGCAGACCGATGGAGGCGCCTCCAGGCATCCTTCAGGCAGCCGTCTCCTTGTTGATGAAAGACAGGGCCTGCCAGTCCGACTTGTTTCAGGCAGATCCCGGGTATGAAGCCTTTGTTCTCTTCGAGGCAAAACGTTTGAAGATCGCGGAGCTCATCTGTGAAGCCGCGGTCAGAGACATACAGAACCCAATCGGCAGATCGCACCGCTTCCCGCCAGTGTTGCGTTTCGGCGCAGCCAATCTCCAGTCCGCTTTCGGTTTGCCCTGATATTTCTCCCAGTTCGTCTAAAGCGTGCCCGGATGCATCCGTCACGATCGCACGGATTCTTGAAAAACCGGAATCGATCAGCGACCGGACCAATTTTGTGAGAAAGGAGCCGGCCCCTATAGCCAATATTTTGGTTTGACGCGACAGCTGAAAGCGGTAAGCGCCGGAATCGGCAAAGCTCTCAATAAATTCGATTTGGGCTTCAAACGTTTGAAGCACTGAGCTTTCCAGTTTGTGCGGGTGATCCCGGCTTACGTCGCGAACGAACCCGTTTTTATAAAGCATTTCTCCGATTTCATATACTCTCTTTCGGTACGGAGCCTGTAGCCCTTTTGTCAAGTCTTCAAGCGAATGTTCCCCGTTGAACATCGGCAGAAGTTTTTCGATCCATTGAGCAATCGAAGATCCTTTTATGCGAAACGACCCGGAATTATTTCTAAAGTATGCGCCGCCGTTCGGATCAGGAAGAAACCATGTATCCTGGTTTACTTTCAGGCGAGCGGAAGCAGTCAGGTGTGTCATGCTCTTCCTCCTTCAATGTTTTAAAAACAAGACATACCATTATATGTAATTTTGTTTGTCCTTTATGCAATAGAAGACCCCTGCGGCAAAAGAGGCAGGGGAAGTCTTCTTTTTTATAAAAAAACTACATGCCTCCGCGCCAACAGCTCCAACAGCAATGGCCCGCGCAGCTCCAACAACTGTGGCCCATGCAGCTCCAACAGCTGTGGCCCATACAGCTCCAGCAGCTGTGGCCCGCACAGCTCCAACAGCTGTGACCCGCGCAGCTCCAACAGCTGTGACCCATGCAGCTCCAACAGCTGGCACAGCTTCCGCAGCTCCAGCAGCTTGCGCAGTGTTTAACATTGGCGTGATGACGGTCCGCATCCCAATGCGTCATATCTTCTGCCTGGAATTGATCCATCTCCAACGACTGCAGTTCATCATGGAATGGTTGCATTTAATATCCCCCTCATCGATAAAATTTTTTGACCAAAACACAATAAAAAAAGAATGAAACATAAGCAAAGTCAGATTAAGTCAAATACCCCGGGTACTCACAAGATCAAATTATGAGGTCTGTTAGGTGGTTGTTACTAATTTGAACGCCTATTTTTCCTGTTATTGGATTTCGCTGGAGAGGGGCTTTTATTTTGCGGCAGTTTATTGATATAAAGATCGTTGGGACTGTAGAGAGGGGGGACAATAAGTAAAACCAAGAATGCGGGGCAAGGCGGAGAAAGAAATCAATTGTAAGTCATGTGGAGTGAAAGTCAAATTTCAAGGGAAACGTCTAAAGTGAAGAAAGTCTAGAGGATAAAGGTAACCATTCGGCTTAGCAGGAAAAAATCAATTGGCGTTGTATATAGCAGTAGAGGATCATTCGCGGGAACAGTGCCCTTGCAGTTTTATACTGATGCAAATGCTTATGTATGACTGCAAAAACAGGTTCTTTCTACAAGTATGTTTTCATAGAGAAGGAGAGATTGCATTGATTCAATAATAAATGCGGTCATAGTATTAGGAGTCTTCCTATCCATTGTGTGGGGCATGATCTATATTATGAACAGGAGAAGATCGTAACATGATGAGAGGCCGGACATTTGACCGGCCTCTTTTAAAATCGTTATTTTACAATTAGCACAGGGATCTCCGATTTTGTCGATATCTTGTCACTGACACTGCCAAACAGGAGCTTTTTCAGGCGGTTTTGGTCGCGCGTACCCGTGATGACAAGGTCAGCGCCGATATTTTCCGCATGTTGTAGAACTGCGTTGGCCGGGTCGCCTTCCAACACCTCTATTTCCGCGTCGTACTGGTTTTCGCTCAATATGATTTTCGCTGCCGCAATCGCTTCTTCCGCGCTGTCCTCATAGATCATGGGTTCACCGGCCAAGTCTGAATCGTGGGGGACCCGGGGCACGGCCGGGAAGCCGCTGTAAAGGTATGGCGCGCCGGCAGCGGGTCTTTCAGTCGCAGCCTCTGTTCTCACTTGCCTCGGTTCATGGACATGGGCGACGGTCAATTGCGAGCCGAGCCTTTTCGAGAGGTCGATCGCTTTTTTCAGCGCTTTTTTGCTTTCCTCTTTTCCGTCAAACGCGACAATGATCCGGTCAGCTTTAAACAAATTGATCATTCCTTTCAGAATGGATTTACTTTTATATTACCCGTTTTCCCAACAAATCTAACGAAATATGAGAATATGAATCAAAAGCCCGCCATTCGCCAAAAAAACAAATTGACAAATAAAGGGCCGTACTATAAGATGGAAAATATTAATAAGATTGGAGGGTATCGTCATGTTTAGAAATATCAAAGCATCAGTTCAACAACAAAAGCACCTTAACGTGACATTTTTATACCTTCCTTACGATCAGGGCTCTGTTTCACTTTAACAATTTTCAAAAGGAAGGCGCATGTCGCGTGAACAAGCGTACATGCGCCTTTTTATATGAAAAAAGGCATGCTGGTACACAGTGTGCCTTTTTTTTCTGAGAAAAAACATTCTGTTCCCGATGCGGAGCAGCATGTTTTTCTAATAAATAAACCGCACATAAGGAGGAATTTTTTATGCCGAGTATCAGAAAAAACGAAATCAAAGATTGTAAGGAAAAACTTGAAGGCGGCTAAAAAAGGAGAGGATATTAGATGTTTTCTGTTTTATGGAAGCTGGGCTGGTTTTTTAAAGCCTCTTGGCGGCGCTACACGCTAGCAGTCGTCCTATTGATTATTGTAAACGTATTGGAAATGTTTCCGCCGAAGCTGCTTGGCAACGCGATTGACGACATGCAGGCGGGCACTTTTTCAAAGGCCGGCATGCTCGGCTATATCGGTTTATTTCTCGCGCTTGGCGCAGTTGTTTATATCTTGTCCTATTATTGGATGTATCAGCTGTTTGGGGGAGCGAACCTTGTCGAAAAAATCCTCAGATCCAAGCTGATGGGCCATTTGCTGAAAATGACCCCGTCTTTTTACGAGAAAAACCGCACAGGGGATTTGATGGCGAGGGCGACAAATGATTTAAAAGCGATTTCCATGACGGCGGGCTTCGGCATTTTGACCTTGGTCGATTCGACGATGTATATGCTGACGATTCTTTTGACGATGGGTTTTTTGATCAGCTGGAAGCTGACGCTTGCTTCGATCATTCCCCTTCCGCTGATGGCGGCTGCCATCAGCATTTACGGGAAAAAAATTCATGAGCGTTTCACGGAAGCGCAGGATGCGTTTGGCGCTTTAAATGATCGAGTGCTTGAGTCCGTGTCAGGGGTAAGGGTGATCCGGGCCTATGTACAGGAGAAAAATGATGTCAGCCGGTTCAACAGCATGACGGCTGATGTGTACAAGAAAAATATGAAAGTCGCTTTGATCGATTCGCTGTTCGAACCGACGGTGAAGTTTTTGGTCGGGATCAGCTATTTAATCGGTCTTGGCTACGGCGCCTATCTTGTTTTCCGCAGCCAGCTGACATTGGGTGAACTCGTCTCTTTCAACGTGTACCTCGGCATGCTGATCTGGCCGATGTTTGCGATCGGAGAACTGATCAATGTCATGCAGAGGGGAAATGCTTCGCTTGACAGAGTAAATGAAACATTGGCATATGAGCCTGATGTGAGAGAGCCCGCCGAACCTGAAGCAGCGGAACCGGGCGATATTGTGTTTGACGGGGTCGCTTTTACGTACCCGAGCTCCGCGTCGGAAAACCTGGCCGATATTTCATTTACCGTATTAGAAGGACAGACGGTCGGAGTCGTCGGAAAGACGGGAAGCGGCAAAACGACGTTAGTCAAGCAGCTGCTGAGGCAGTACCCGAAAGGAAAAGGAACGATCACCATTTCGGGCGTGCCGATTGACCGCCTGCCGCTTGATCAGCTTCGCAGCTGGATCGGGTATGTGCCTCAGGACCACGTGTTGTTTTCAAAATCGGTGAAAGACAATATTTTGTTCGGCGGACGACTCGCCGAGGAACGCGATTTATACGATGTCATCTCTGCAGCACATCTGAAAAAGGATATTGAGATGCTTTCAGACGGTTTGGAGACAATGGTCGGAGAGAAGGGCGTCGCTTTATCCGGGGGGCAGAAACAAAGGATTTCAATTGCGAGAGCGATGATTGCGGAGCCCCATATTTTGATCTTGGATGATTCGCTGTCCGCCGTCGATGCGAAAACGGAAGCGGCGATTATTGAAAACATCCGCAGCAGGCGGAAAGGCAAAACGACCTTTATTACATCACATCGGATGTCGGCCGTCGAACACGCCGATTTCATTCTCGTCATGGAAAATGGAAGGATCGTTGAAAGAGGGACGCATCAGGAACTGATCAGCCGGAAAGGCTGGTATTTTGAACAATACGAAGCACAGCAGCTTCCTTCGGGAGAAGAAGGGGGGACTGTAGCATGACAACAGGAAAAAGGCTTTTCCAATATGCGCTTCTTTACAAAAAAATTCTCATCTGGGCGCTCGTCATGCTGACGATTGCCGTCACAGCCGAGCTGACGGGACCGATGATCGCCAAAAAGATGATCGACGATCATATTCTCGGAATTGAAAAAACGTGGTATGAAACAACAGAGGAGACGAAATATACCGTTTCCTATAAAGGAAAGGAATATATCAGGGAGGACAGGACAGACTCTTCAGCTGAAAAGCTGCAGGAAGTTCACATCTTTCAAGTCGGCATGAACTACTACTTTGTGGAGGAACCGGTTTCCTTTGACGGAGAGCGGACGGTATCCGGAGAAGAGCTGAGAATGACAAGCGGAGACCGGACGGAAACCTACAAGGCCGATCGCCTGTCTTTGTCAGAAGTGTATGCTTTTTACGAGCCTGAAATAGGAGGGCTGATTTCACTCGTTTCTATTTATTTCGGCCTTCTCGTCTTCTCGATCTTTTTCCATTACGGCCAATTCTACCTCTTGCAGATGAGCGCAAACCGCATCATTCAAAAGATGAGGCAGGATGTATTCGCCAACATTCAAAGGCTACCTATCCGCTATTTTGATAATTTGCCGGCAGGAAAAATCGTTGCAAGGGTGACGAATGATACCGAAGCGATCCGCGACCTGTATGTGACCGTTCTTTCGACGTTTGTCACAAATATCATTTATATGGCCGGAATATTCGCCGCGCTGTTTTTCCTTGATGTCAGGCTGGCCGGCGTCTGTCTGTTGATTTTGCCCCTGATTGTCATTTGGGCGGCCGTTTATCGAAAATTCGCTTCTGGCTACAATCATAAACTCAGGTCAATCAACAGCGAGATCAACGCCAAAATGAATGAATCGATTCAAGGCATGCCGATTATTCAGGCATTCCGTCGCGGACAGGACACAAAAGAAGAATTTGAACAGCTGAACGAGAGCCACTTTCATTACCAAAATAAAATGCTGAAATTGAATTCGCTTATGTCCCACAACTTGGTCAACATTCTCAGAAATGTGATGTTCACCGCTTTAATCTGGTATTTCGGGGGAGCTGCCCTGAACGCGGAAGGAATGATTTCAATCGGCGTCCTTTATGCATTCGTTGATTACTTGAATCGTTTATTTCAGCCGATTACGGGCATTGTCAACCAGTTTGCCAAGCTTGAATTGGCTCGCGTATCATCGGAGCGGGTTTTCCGCCTGCTGGATGAGCCAGGCGTCGACGTCAAAGAGCCGGGCAGCGAAAGAGCGCGGGGGCGAGTCGTATTTGAAGATGTATCTTTTCGCTATCATGACGGTGAAGATGTGCTGAAAAACATCTCATTTGAAGCGAAGCAAGGGGAGACCGTTGCATTGGTCGGCCATACAGGCTCAGGAAAAAGCTCCATTTTAAATGTACTTTTCCGCTTTTACGATATTGAAAAGGGCGATGTCAAAATCGACGGCAGAAGCATATACGATATGTCAAGGCAGGAAATCAGAAAGCAGATGGGCATCGTTCTCCAGGATCCTTACTTATTTTCCGGCACGATTGCTTCAAATGTCAGCCTTGACAATGCTGATTTGACCAGAGATCAAATAGAAGCCGCCTTGAAACAGGTTGGGGCACTTGAAATGCTCGCCCGCCTGCCGAAAGGTCTTGACGAGCCGGTCATCGAAAAAGGAAGCACCCTTTCGTCAGGGGAAAGACAGCTGATCTCGTTTGCGCGTGCGTTGGCATATGATCCGGCTATTCTTATTTTAGACGAGGCAACGGCCCATATCGATACGGAAACAGAAGCGGTCATTCAAAAAGCGCTTGATGTTGTTAAACAAGGGCGCACGACCTTTATCATCGCCCACAGGCTGTCAACGATCAAAAACGCCGACCAGATTCTCGTTCTTGAAAAAGGCCGGATTATCGAAAGGGGAAATCATGAAGAGCTGATGAAGCAAAAAGGACAATACTATCAAATGTATGAACTGCAAAAGGGAAAAGGAACCCTGACAGGGTAAGCCGGATCTTCACCCCGGCTTTAATAAGCAAGCCCCACCCTTGCCTTGACAAACTGGTCTGATTCAAGCTGTTTGAAAAGAAAATGGGCGGTGTCGCCGGTCGATATTTCTTTTCCGCCGTCCGGCAGAACATCCTGTTCAAAACGGTATGTCTTCAATGCCGGCCCGTCGGGGAGATATGTCGGGCAGACGATCGTCCAATCCAATTCAGACTCGCGGAGACGTTCGTACACACGGGCATGTTCTTGCGCTGCGCGCGCCGAGCGCCGTTTTGATTCGTTTGTTTCAAAGCGGTAAAGGTCCGGGTTCTGCCTCGCGTTTAAAATACCGGCCGTTCCGATTGTAATCAGCCGTTTAATCCGATGTGCGTTCATGGCATTTATCATATGTTCGATGGAGACGGTCAATGTATCGTCTCCATCTGTGTTTAAACAGCTGACAACGATATCCGAATCTTTTATTAAAGACTCGACGTCATGCTGGTTCCTGGCGTTCCCTGTAAGCGCTTGGCAGCATTTATCCGGAATGCGGGCGCCTTCAGTCCTCCTAACAAGTGCGTAAACGGAATAACGCCCATCCTCTTCAACAAAATTGAGAAAGGCCTGTCCGACACGGCCTGTACCTCCAAAAAGCGCAATTTTCAACATAATCACTCCCATCGGATCTATCATACGTCAGATCGTCCGGAAGAAAAAGCCCCGCGAAAGCAAAAAATTCCATGATAAGGGCGGACATTTGAGACATACTCATTCAATAGAGAAATCCCGACAAATTGAATCAATTCCCAATTGATGCTCAACATCAGCTGCATGCCGACTCCTCCTTTATATCAGCATATGAAAAAAGGAGAAGCGGGTGCGGGCTTTCATAAGATATGCCAGAGGTGCGGGCCGCCGCCCCGGCAATGAATGTGAAAGTTTGTCGACACGCTAAAGAAGGTGCAGGATATGCACCTTCTGTTATCCATGAATATGAAGTTGTTTAAAATTGTTGACCGCCGATAGATGCTTGAGCTTGGGAAACTAAACGTTTTGTAATTTCTCCGCCGACAGAACCGTTTGCACGGGAAGTCGTGTCAGCGCCGAGGTTTACGCCGAATTCAGAAGCAATTTCGAATTTCATTTGTTCGATCGCTTGAGCTGCTCCTGGGACAACCAGTTGATTTGAAGAATTTTGATTAGCCATTTGTATCAAACTCCTTTATAAAAATGGTATGGTTGGGCTGACTGGAGTTGCACCAGCTGCCGGCTTTCACCAAAAGAAAACCGCTGCCTTCTCGGCTAAAGCCCAATGTTGGTTTGTACTACGTATTATGGTGGATTCGATAAAATAAATGCGTGCTTCAATCTGGTAAATGTTGAAAGGCGAAAAGGCCGGGAATGGGGCAAGCTAAGGAAAAAAGCAGGAGATGAAGCAGATGATGTGTCCAGTGTGCAATGGGATTCTCGTCCAGACAAGGCATTGTCCGAAGTGCGGCGGGGAAATGGCGGACGCGGGGAGAGCAACCGATTTTTTCGGTCCGTACAGTCCGTATATGGAGTTCGATTCATTTAAACAAACGCAAACCGTATGCGTTCATTTATATACTTGCCAGGACTGTACTTATGAAGAAACCGTTGAAATTGAAACGACCGAAGCATAGCAGCACGGAGGGCCGCAGCATGCTTCGGTCATGGAGAGTGTTTAAATCCGCTATTCTTCAGAACGGATGCGAAGCTCCGTTTCTTTATCAAAGAAGTGGGCTTTATTCATGTCCAGCGCAAGAGGAAGCGTATCGCCGGCCTGGACGTCGGTTCTTGAGTCGACTCTGGCGATGAACGGCTGCGTGCCGGCTTGCGAATAAAGCATCGTTTCGGCGCCCATCAGCTCAGCTACCTCAATTTTCGCATCGATTTTTGAGTCTTTTGACGCTTCAATGAAAACAGGCTCGTCATGGATATCCTCAGGTCTGATTCCCATGATGATTTCCTTGCCGGCATAGCCCTGGCTGCGCAGAACTTTCATTTTTCCTTCCGGCACGCGAACCGAAACGCCGTCAAATGTAAACAAGTCTTCTTTTAGAGTGCCGGTGAAAAAGTTCATTGCGGGAGAACCGATAAAGCCGCCGACAAACACGTTTTCCGGATTTTCATAGACTTCCTTCGGCGCGCCGACCTGCTGGATGATTCCGTCTTTCATGACGACGAGCCGCGTAGCCATCGTCATCGCTTCAGTCTGGTCGTGGGTGACATAGATGGTCGTCGTCTGCAGGCGCTGATGAAGCTTTGTGATTTCGGCGCGCATTTGTACGCGCAATTTGGCATCAAGGTTTGATAACGGTTCATCCATCAGAAACACCTTTGCGTCCCGAACGATTGCCCGGCCTAAGGCAACGCGCTGGCGCTGTCCGCCGGAAAGCGCTTTTGGCTTTCTGTCCAAATATTGTTCAAGGCCCAGAATTTTGGCCGCTTCATGGACGCGCCGTTTGATTTCATCCTTCGGAAACTTCCTCAGCTTTAAGCCGAAAGCCATATTGTCATAGACGTTCATGTGCGGATAAAGGGCATAGTTTTGGAATACCATCGCAATGTCGCGGTCCTTGGGAGCGACATCATTCATCCGTTTCCCGTCGATTGTGAATTCGCCATCCGTAATTTCCTCAAGTCCTGCGATCATTCTGAGCGTTGTCGACTTGCCGCAGCCTGACGGTCCGACAAAGACGATAAATTCCTTATCATCGATATGAAGATTAAAATTATCCACAGCCGTGACTTTGTTGTCATACACTTTGTATATCCGATCGAGCACGAGTTCCGCCATTTTTTCTCCCCCTCTTTTATGTAAGCGCTTTATCTGGTCTTAGTTTATAAAAAACGGCAGGTCGGTGTAAATGGACATGGTGCACAATTTCTTTTCGTGCAAGTTGCTAAAGCCGCTAAAGGAGATACATCATCAAATAAACAGCGGCTGCTTCTTCAAACTGTCTGATGTCAATCCCGGTCCGTTCGATGAATTTATCAATTCTGTACTGCAGGCTGTTTCGGTGGATAAACAAACGTTTTGCTGTAAGAGAGGCATTCAGGTTGCATCTCATATACGTTTTGATGGTCAGGGATGTCTCGGGATCAGACAGCGCCTCTCTTACGGCGTCCGAAAACGAAGAAGCATGAACCCGCTCGGGTTTTGCCGTCAAAAAAGACGGGAGACACTGGCAAAACGTGGCGACGTTTCCGATGTCACCCGCTTCCAGCATATAATGAAACATTTGTTTTTCAAAGCGGATTTTGCCTTGAAGCGATCCGTTGACTGGATGAAGCTGGCCGCTGAAAAACACAGGGTTTGCCATGAAATCGCTTGTCAGTGCATGCGCAAGCTCGGACAGCTCTTTTTTGGCGAGAAACGGCGAAGGATTTTCGTGGACGATGACAGCTTCGTGCCGGTCGTACCATACCACAAGCGGGTCTTTAAAAAAGCCGCTGACCGCTTCTTTGATCGCCTGTCTTTCTTCAGGTACATGCTCCATTTTAAAAAAATGTCCTTGCATCAGCTGAATGTTCCCCGGGTTTGGAAGGGGGGCATTGCGAAAAAAATATTGATGCCATTCTTTCTCCCGCTTTGTCAGCTGCTGTTCGGGACGCGGTTCTGAGAAAGGCCGGAACAGGCAATGGAGCAGCTCTTTTTCCCGGTCGGTGACCGCGTTTTTCAGCACGCCGAAGGTCTCGCCTTCGTCCGTTTGAAACCATAATGCATCGTGTTTTGAAACAGCCTCAGATACAATCATCCGTTCACCGTAAAGCGTCTTTAATTTCTCCAGCATACGACAACGTCCTTTTCTTTATTCGTAAATATGGAAGAGCATTAATTCATGAATTTCGCTTTTCAGGGAAGGCTCGTCATCGTGCGGGGGATAGGTGCTGCCCCACTCGATTTCCCCTGATTTATGATAGATTCCTTCATAGTGAATCCCTTTATGATAAAACGATATTTTCCAGCCGGGAAGCCTTTCTTTTTTAAACAGCGGCTTCCATTGAAAATGAGAAATCATAAACGCCACGCTCCTTCATTGATTTCAGGTGGGTCAAATCCAGCGAGCTGTCTACACGTTGATTTGTTATCATTGTATCTCATTCACAGAAAAGATCATAGATTCTTTTCAAGTGGAGCTTTTTCAAAAAAATACCGTGAAGAAGCAGGTTCTTCACGGCTTGAGGTCATGCCACATGTCCTCCGGATTAAGGATGGACTGTTCAGTTAAATAAGAAGCATATTCGAAGCTTCTTTTCTTCGTTAAGCTGCTGACAGATGCCAGACGGGGATGGGAGAAGATCCCCCTGCCGGGCCGGGAATTGGCTTCAAACAGCCATACTTTTCCCGAACGGTCCAATCCGAGGTCAAAGCCGATTTCCCCGATGAAACCGTCAAGCTTTTCGTCAAGGACCCGGCTGAGGAGGAGCGCCGCTTTTGTCAGTTTTTGCAGAGTGTGAAGCCTTTCCTGAGGATCATCATATAGCTCTGCAAGCGTTTTGACGGCACCGCCGCTCGACATGTGGGTTGTAATTCCGTCTTTTCCAGCGATTTTGACCGCGATGGCTGTGACGGTCCATTGGCCTTTTCCGTTTTTGTTTGTATGAACCCTGAAGTCTGCCGGATGATGATCCACTTCGATCCGTTCGATGCCCTGCTGGGCGAGATAAGAAGTATGTTTGTGCAGTCTCTGCCATTCATCTAAACATTCAGCAGCGGACGAATAAGATGTGACGCCTTCGGCATGTCTGGCGAGAATTCCGTTTTCTTCCCGTTTTGAAAGCTGGAGTATGCCTTTGCCCAAACTGCCGCCGGCGGGCTTTACATAAATGAAGCCGTATTGACCGATCATGTCTTCGATTTTACCGGCATCGGGCTCGAATGCCGAAAATGGAAGAAATTCCGCTGTCCTCTCGTCTTGCTGCAGACATTTATAGATCTCCCATTTGTTAAAGAAGCCCGGGTTGAACCACGGAATCCGGTATTCATCCATAAGGCGGGTTTTTGTTTCCCGCAGAGCGGCGGATTCTTCCGCTTTGCGGTTCGGCAGTCTGTCGTAAACGACGTTGGGAAGGGGGACTGTGGCCTCCTCCCAGCCGTTTTCCCTGAAAATGAGAGCCTGCACTGTACCTTCTTCCCAATCTATCTGGTGCGCTCCGAACAGATAGCTGTAGCCTCCTGCCGGGAGATCCATTGTCAAAAGCTTCGAAAAAAATAAAGACCTCCCTCTGACAGGGTCCAGCTGCGATTTTGTAAAACCGGCCGTGAAAATCCCGATTAAAGGTCCGATATAGACGGTATTGTCGCGGAAAATCAGGGAGGCTTTGCCGCGGTACGGAATCCGCAGGTTTTTGTACAGATTTTCAGATAATAAAACGGTGCGCTTCAAATGGCTGTCAAATGAGACGTGGCAACGTTCAACACTTGTACCGAAAGCCGCGAATAACAAACCGTCCTGTTTAAAAGAAGCGGGCAGGAGCATCGTGTTTTCGCTCGTCTGGTGGATGCCGACGGTCAGCGGTTGACCGGTCATCTTTTCTCAGCCCCTTTCGCGCCGGCTGAAGCCGTTAAGAATGAGCAGTACTCCAAAGGACCTTTATACAAAAGCTCCCTTTTTTCAGGAGAGTGCTTAATAAAAGCGTGCTTTCCGGGCTTTGAATTGACATCCAGAAGCCAGACTTTTCCGTCTTTCGTCAGGCAGATATCAAGGCCGAGCTCGAATAATGGTCCGTGATTTGATTCAAGCACCAGGGGTACGGCCTGCGCCATTGTCTCTAAATCATCGAGAAGGACGGCCTGGCGCTTTTTCGGCACGGATAAAAGCCAGCTGTCAAAGCTCACCGCCTCTGAGCCCCCGGCCAGGTTTGCAAGCAGTCCGTGCTGATAGCTCCGCCTTACCGTTTTGCCGGCTGTTTCCCATTCTCCACTGCCGTTTTTCTGAAGCAGCAGCCTGATATCGCACGGAAAACCGTCTTTGTCTTGAATATCGAGGAACGATTGCAGCAAATAGCGGTGCTGAAGAACTTTCTGACACCACGTTTCAAATGAAGCCTGTTTCGAAAATGACTTCAGCTGTTTGTGTTTTCCGGTTTGGTAGGCGGCCTTGACCGTTTTTCCCGTAAGCTCGAGGTGAATGATGCCGCGGCCTCCTGATCCGGATGCAGGCTTCAAGATGCACGCTTTTTCTTTTGCAAGCTTGCGCAGGATATCCTGGGCGTTTTCTGCAATCGATGTGGCAGGAAGGTAGGACTTGATGACGGGATCGGCATTCAATGCTTTGAAAACCGTCCATTTGTCAGGAAGTCCGAGTCCTAAAAATGTTGTTTTAGGATACTTTTTGAGCCATTCGACAATCGGTTTTGCTTTTTTCGATTGCTGATCTCTGCCGTAAAAGCAGCGGTCATAGATCAATTCCGGGATTTCTCTTTCAATTTCATTCCACTGTCCTGACTTCGGGTGAAAGGAGAGCCCTTTCACAAGCAGGGAACCGGGGGAAATATCCAGGGGCGTGAAACGGATAAACCGGATTCCATAGTCCGAAGCCATTTTGGCCAGTTCTTCGGCATAGGCTTTTTCATGTTCGTGCGACAGCGACATAAATCCAAGCGTCATCATGATTATACCTCCTTCATGAAAAACAAGGCTTAACAGGCTGAGACTGTCAAACTTCGGGCAAACTTTAATATATAGACTTCTGTTTCATGATACGCTTGAGATTGCAGAAATAGGCTTTTGTAAATTGGAAATGATTAAAAATTTTAGAGCGCCCTTCATACAATTGCCATCTGACCCATTGTATTTTGAAGCGGCTTGCTCCATTCCGTTATTTGCCCGTCTTTTATTCAGCTACTATAATAACGTTAGGCAAGACGGTGAGGATCGACCATAAGGCCCACGCTGTGCAGCTAAGATGTCAGGTAAAAAGGAAGGCAGTTGAAAAGAACATGTATGTATTTGGGGTTTTTGCCGTTATGATTGCAGTCGGTGCACTTATCGGCGCTGTAACGAACCATTTTGCGATTAAAATGCTTTTTCGCCCATATAAAGCGGTCTACATATTTGGAAAGAGGGTTCCTTTTACACCCGGATTAATTCCGAAAAGGCGCGATGAATTGGCGAGACAGATGGGACAGATGGTCACAGGCCATCTGCTGACAACAGAAGGGATCAAAAAAAGGCTTGCATCCGATGCGGTTAAAAGCCAGGCGGTGCAGGTTGGGGAGCGGATCTTGGCGCACCTCTCGCAATCAACGGCCACCGTTGAAGAAGCATTGGAAAGCATCGGAATTTCAAATCCCGCCCAAAAAGCGGATCGGGCGGTATCCAGATGGACGGATGAGAAGCTGTCCGCATTGTTAGAGGCACATGAAAATGAACCGCTCAAAGAGCTTATCCCTCTTGAGGCCCAGAAAAAGCTGAAAGAGAAAATTCCGATGGTGTCCGGCTATATTTTAAGCCGGGCTGTCACCTACTTTGAAAGCGGCGAAGGAAAGGAACGCCTCGGACATATGATTGACGATTTTTTGAAAGAACGGGGCATGCTCGGCAGCATGGTGCAGATGTTTTTAGGCAACAGCAGTCTGGTTGACCGCGTTCAGCCGGAGATTGTGAAGTTTTTAAAGAACGGCGAGACCGCGCGTCTTTTAACGGATCTGCTTGAAAACGAATGGGACAAGCTGAAAGAATATACGTTCAAGGAAGCGGATGACAAATGGAATCTCAAATCTCTCATTTTCGATTTGAAGGAAAAGCTTTTGAAACGATTCTCGTTTCAGCCGTTTTTCGAAAAAACGATTGGCTCCTCTATTGCCAGTGTTGAGCGGGAGATCGCTTTGCGCCTGCCGCAGATCGCCGACCGGCTTCTCGAAGAGGCGGGCCGCCGCCTGGATCAAGTGCTCAAGCAGCTGGAGCTCGAGCAAATCGTCAAGGAACAGGTGGACAACTTCCCTGTTGAACGTCTTGAAGAAATGGTGCTGTCCATTTCCAGGCGGGAGTTCAAAATGATCACGTATTTAGGCGGTCTGCTTGGCGGAATTATCGGAGCCGTGCAAGCCATCTTTGTAATTTTGATCTGAGGCTGAAGACGGCCTGTTCAAACGGAATTATCGTATAACTGTGAAAAACGCTCCATAGTTTGTTATAGTGGAGTGGTGCCGATTCCATAAGAAGAATACAGGCAGGAAAGGAGCGGATTAGGATGACGGTCAATTTACATGACTCGGCTTATGACTTGGGGCAAGCCTTGCGACAAAGCGATGAATATTCCCGATTGAAAAATCTTTATGATGAGGTGAATGGCGACCCATCTGCTAAAAAGATGTTTGATAACTTTCGCGATATTCAAATGAACCTTCAGCAAAAACAGATGAACGGCGAAGACATCACACAGGAAGAAGTCGAACAAGCGCAAAAATCCGTGGCGCTCGTCCAGCAGCATGATAAAATCTCGCAGCTGATGGAAGCGGAACAGCGGATGAGCATGCTGATTGCTGAATTAAACAAAATCATCATGAAGCCTTTGGAAGAGCTTTACGGAAACCCAGAGAGCTGATAAAAAATCCCCCCTTGTCAAGGCAAGAGGGGATTTTTTCACTAAGTGAACAAATAACGTTCATAAAGATTTAAAAAAAGACTTGTCAATTCATGAAATAGTTGCGATAATATTAAATGTAAGTGCTTTCATTTTTTGCCGGGATACGATCATGAAAAACGGACTGGCGGCAAAATGATAAGGGGTATAGAGGAAATTAACAGACTGAAAGCACGTCTGCTGGTCAAATAAAGGGGTTATCAATATACGGTGAATTGAACGAAAGGGGCGTTGAATTCACTGTTTTGAATATGAGGGAGAATCATGATCGTATCCACAAGATGCGAAGTAAAAAGTCTGTGAAAACAGGCTTTTTTAGTATGTGTATCAAGAGGGCTGTTCTAAAAAAAGAGATCGGGACATATCCTCTATAACAGATTCAGTCATCAAAGAAGGGGGACCTCCTGGTGTCAAAACAAATGCTTGCGCTGAATATAGACGGAACGCTGCTTCGGACAAACGGACGGCTTCATCCCGCAACGAAGGAAGCGATCGAATATGCAAAGAAGAAAGGTGTATATGTTACGCTTGTGACGAACAGACATTTTCGCTCCGCTCAAAAAATCGCCAAATCTTTAAAGCTGGATACGAAGCTGATTACACACAGCGGAGCGATTATAGCGGACAAAATCGACGAACCTTTATTAGAAAAAAGGATTTCCGAAGAACAGACATTTAACCTTGTTCAAATACTGGAAAGCTATGATTGCAATATCAGAATCCTCCATGAAAAATATTCGATTGGAAACCGGAAAAAAACGAATTCAAACCTGCTGGGGAAAACGATGATTCACCCGTCTGACCCGATTTTTTATCCCGTCCAGTTTGTCGATTCGCTGAGCGACATGCTGATGGATGAACCGGTCAGCGCACCGGTGATCGAGGTTTATTGTTCAACAGGACAGTCCGAAGAAATCAGGCAGACGATCACAAATGCATTTCCTCTCGTCGACATCATTGGAGCGGGGGAAAAAATGCTGATTGTCCATAAAGGGGTTTCCAAAGAAGCAGGCTTGACGATGCTCGCCGCCGACCTCGGTCTAAAAATGGAAGATGTCGTTGCGATCGGCCATGAAATCGACGACCTCCCGATGATCGAGCTTGCCGGACTCGGAGTCGCAATGGGCAATGCTCCTCAGAAAGTCAAACAAAAAGCGGATTGGGTGACGCGCTCCAATGATGAACAGGGCGTCGCTTATATGATTAAAGAATACTTCAGAATGCAGCAAAGTAAAGGGTTTCTTAAAAAATTCCATATTAAAAAAGTCTGATTCTGATAGAATCCCCGCTTTCAACTCGAATGCGGGGATTATTCATTCATCGCTGCCACGTAGGAATGTTTGTTTCCCGGATTGATTTTGGCCATTTATTTTTGTACACTAAAGAAAGTTTTGAAACGAAAAAGGTGATGACATTGCGCATTTATATAGAAGGGCTCCAAGATGAAAGGTTCCAGAGACCGCTTGAGCATATAGCCAACTTATTCTTTGAAGAAAGCGAAGTCGCTTTTGGCGAAGAAGCGCCGGCAGACCTTGCGATCGTTCTCGGCTACGACCGGAAAGAGAACGGCGTCAAGGCTTCGGGTATGATAAAAGATACGGACATTAGAGCGGAATATGCAAAAAACATTGACCCCAAACTGACGGAAAAGGAAGCGTTTAAGCAGGTGAAAAATACCGTTTCCTACGTTTTTTTGAGCATGCTTCAGGAGCATACCGGAATCATTCAGAAATGGGGGATTCTCACCGGTGTTCGTCCGACAAAGCTGCTTCATAAAAAGCTGGAGAGCGGCATGCCAAAGGAAGAGGCACATGCCGAGCTGAAACGGGATTATTTAATTCACGACGAAAAAATCGAACTGATGCAAAACATCATTGACCGTCAGCTGAAAGCGGTACCCGATTTGTATGAGCTGAGTCAAGAAGTCAGCATTTACATCGGCATCCCGTTTTGTCCGACGAAGTGCGCCTACTGTACGTTTCCGGCGTATGCGATCAGAGGACAAGCCGGTCGGGTCGGCTCATTTTTGTGGGGGCTTCACTATGAGATGCAAAAAATCGGCGAATGGCTCAAGGAGAACGATGTCAGAATAACGACCGTGTATTTCGGCGGCGGAACGCCGACAAGCATTACCGCTGAAGAAATGGATCTATTGTATGAAGAAATGTACCGTTCATTTCCCGATGTAAAAAACATCCGCGAGGTCACAGTTGAGGCTGGACGGCCCGATACGATCACAGAGGAAAAGCTCGCAGTCTTAAAAAAATGGAACATCGACCGAATCAGCATTAATCCCCAGTCTTACGAGAATGAAACGCTGAAAGCGATCGGACGCCACCATACGGTCGAAGAAACGATCGAAAAGTATCATCTGTCGCGAAATGCCGGCATGTCGAACATCAATATGGATTTAATCATCGGCCTTCCGGGCGAAGGGGTAAAAGAATTCAGAAACTCTCTTTCCGAAACCGAAAAATTAATGCCCGAATCATTGACCGTCCATACGCTGTCATTTAAGCGCGCGTCTGAAATGACGAAAAACAAACATAAGTATAAGGTGGCTGACCGCGAGGAGATTGTCGCGATGATGGATGACGCTGTCTCGTGGACGAAACAGCACGGCTACCATCCCTACTATTTGTACAGGCAGAAAAACATTCTCGGCAACCTAGAGAATATAGGCTATTCCCTTCCCGGCCAGGAAAGCATCTATAACATCATGATCATGGAGGAAAAACAGACGATTATCGGGATCGGCTGCGGAGCTGCGAGCAAATTCGTCGATCCGGGAACGGGAAAGATCACACACTTCTCCAACCCGAAAGACCCGAAAACGTACAATGACAGATTTGAACACTATACAAACGAAAAAATCCGCTACTTGTCTGAGCTTTTTCAGAAGGAGGCAAAAAGCGGTTCTCAACAGGAATAGAAGCTGCTGCCGGTATCGCCGGCAGCTTTTTTATTGCGGAATCAAACCGGAATCGGCAGCAAAAAAAGGTTTTAAAGGGCGAAGGTGGAATAGTTTAAACAGTATCAATTGTAAACGTATTCACGGAGGTGCAAGATGGAGTATATCAAATGGAAAGACGAAGACGGGATTTTTGAAATTGTGCTGAATCGCTCTGAGGCGTACAATGCCTTGAATGAAAAAATGCTTGAAGAACTGAATGAAGCTTTGCGTATTGCAGAGGAAAGCGAATCGCTGCTTCTCCTTGTGAGAGGCAGCGGCAAAGGATTTTCGGCAGGCGGAGACATTAAGATGATGCTGTCTTCCGGAGATCAAGACAGCTCTGCCCGCGTCATTGACACAATTTCTGAAATTGCGGTGAAGCTTTACAGCATGCCGAAGATGACGACAGCGGCTGTCCACGGGGCGGCCGCAGGTCTGGGATTGAGCCTCGCGCTCAGCTGCGACCATGTGCTGGTCGAAAAAGAGGCGAAGCTGGCGATGAATTTTATCGGCATCGGGCTTGTTCCCGACGGAGGCGGACACTTCTTTTTAGAGCGGAGAATCGGTGAAGCTGCGGCCAAAGAATTGATTTGGAGCGGGAAACAATTGACGGGGGCCGAAGCGCACGAACTTCGGATCGCAGACGCTGTATTCAGCGGGGACTCCGGCCGTTTTGCGCGCATCTATCTTGAAAAGCTTCTGCACGCTCCGCTGGCAGCGATGATTGAGACAAAAAAGATCTATCAGGCGCTGAATGGCGGTAGGCTGCAGAAAACGCTTGAACTCGAGAAAGCGGCCCAAATGAAAATGAGGCTGACAAGCGACCATCAGGAAGGAATCCGCGCATTTTTAGAAAAGCGCCAGCCGCAATTTAACCGTCAGCAAGTATAACAAGAGGGCCCGACAGGAAATTGACCTTGGGAAATGATGTGCAGAAGCAATTGTAAAAAAATTTAAGTTTCTATAAAATGATTCATAAGGACACAGGTCTGTACGAAGTCTTGGGAGGCGGGGAAATTGAAACAGAAGATTCCATCTGAATACGTTGCTAGTAAGCTGAATGATTGGTACAACGCCATTCGGAAAAATCAGATCGCCGCCAGTGAATCATTGAAAGCGGAAATTTTAAATGATTTTCAAGACATGGAAGAAAATCAGGACGTCCTGCTCTACTATTCGCTGCTCGAATTCAGGCATAAGCTGATGCTCAGCTATTTGAAACCACAAAAGACTGAAAATATTGAAAAAAACCTCCGCGACTTAGAAGAGAAAAAGGACCAAATGACAGGTTTACTAAACTATTATTACTGGTTTTTTAAAGGGATGTATGAGTTCAAACAAAAGCGGTTTGTCAAAGCAATCGGCTGCTATAAAACGGCTGAACAAAAAGTCAGCGCTTTGGAAGACGAGGTTGAAAAAGCGGAATTTTATTATAAGCTGGCGGAAATCTACTATTATATCAGCCAGAGATATTTATCGATCAACTATGCGACGCTCGCTTCCGACATTTTTAACCGGTATGAGACGCTAAAAGAAAAAAAGATTTTCTGCGATTTTATCATTGCCGGCAATTGGGTTGAATCGATGACATACGGACCAGCGCTGAAAAGCCTGGCCAACGCGCTTGAAGACGCCGCGAAAATCAAAAACAGCCATTTGACGGCAGCCGCTCATTTTAATTTGGGAAATTGCTATTTCCATCAAGAATCGTACCGGGAAGCCTCAGATCATATGGAGAGCGCCCTTTCCATTTTTGAACAGGAAAGTTCATCATATATTCCAAAAGTGCTGTACAACTTAATGTACGTCCGTCTAAAACAGGGAAATCATGTCGGAGCGGCCGACTGTTATGAAAAAGGCATCCGAAGTGCGGCATCGCTCGGAGATGAAGAACACGCGGCCAAGCTTAACATTCTATCCGGGCTGTATTTGGACGGCGGGGATCGGAAAGCCGTGGAAATCGGATTTGATTATTTGGAGTCAAACCATTTATATGCCGCTGTTGAAGAGCTGGCTTTAGACGCAGCCCAGTACTATAATCAAATGGAGCGGCTTGAAGATGCCATTTTTTACTATGAGAAGTGCGCTCAGGCAAGACGAAAAATCAAAAGGGGAGATGCATTGTATGAAAGCTAAACTGTTGTTCGTCGCGGTGTCGCTGGCTGTTGTGTTAACGTCTTCAGGCTTTTTGGCAGATGTGGGAAAAGCTCCTTCCTTGTACGCGGACAAAATGATCACGACTGACAAGGAGGCCCGAGTTTAAGAACATGATTTCATCTGAGAATGAGCGGGCTGACGCAGCGAAAGAATGGACGATGTATATTACAGTTTCTTGCCTTTTCATCCTGATCGTCTCTGTGATTTGTTTTTTCGCTCCGGCCTACAGCTTGCAGGATCTGCTGTTTCGACTGTTTGATGCCGTCATCATCTGTGTGCTGGCGGTCAATGGCCTTTATTTTCTGCGAAAAAATAAAGGCGTCGCTTGCTTATCGTTTTTACTCTGTTTCATCAACATGGGACTGCTCATTGTTATGATGATCCACTAGTGTTTGGCGGATTAAAGGGCAGGCGGCAGCGGGAGACCTTCCCCAAAAGAGCCGCCTTGCCCCGTATTTTAGTCAGCTCCGGAAAACAATGATTTTACCGGACGAATGTACTACCCGGTGTGTATGCTCCAAAAATTGCTTTTCCTTCAGCATTCCTCTTCCTTTCTCTTTCGCTTCTTCATCATCGGCCGCTTCAAATCGCTCATTCAAAAGCGTTTCTCCACCAGTATCGAAAACGGTTACATAATAATTTTCCATTTCTCTTCCCCTTTCTCAAAATATGATCTATTTGTTTAAAATTATATAAAAATCAAAAAAATCCTTTTTAAAATGGTATGACTAACGTATGATTGTAAATTGGAAGGAGGAGTTATTATGCTCAAAATCGATCACGTCACGAAAAAGTTCGGTTCATTTACAGCTGTAAACGATCTGACGCTGGAGATTCCAGACAAGCAAATGTTCGGTCTGCTCGGCGCCAACGGAGCAGGGAAAACGACGACATTCCGAATGATATTAGGCCTTTTGAATGCGACAGAGGGTACTGTCACATGGAAAGGACAGCCGATTAACTACGGTATCACAAACAGCATCGGCTACTTGCCCGAAGAGCGCGGACTGTATCCGAAGCTGAAGGTGAAAGATCAGCTCGTATACCTTGGCCGCCTGAAAGGCATGACAAAGCAAAATGCGCTCAAGGAAATGGAGAAGTGGCTCGAACGGTTCCATATTACGGAATACGCCGACAAAAAGGTTGAGGAGCTCTCCAAAGGGAACCAGCAAAAAATTCAATTCATCACGGCCGTGCTGCACAAGCCGGAGCTTTTGATTCTCGACGAGCCGTTCAGCGGTCTCGATCCGGTGAATGTCGAGCTATTAAAAGACGCGGTCATTTCTTTGAAAGACGACGGCACTTCGATTGTATTTTCAAGCCACAGAATGGAGCATGTCGAAGAGCTGTGCGAACACGTCTGCATTTTGCAGCGCGGGACGCCTGTCGTTCAAGGGAAATTAAAAGAAATCAAACGTTCTTTTGGCAGAAAGAATGTCACGATTCACGCAGACGGCGACTTGAGCTTCTTGAAAGAGGCGGACGGTATCGTCAAATGGCGGGATCATTCCGAAGGAGTCCGCCTGCAGGTCGAAAATGAAGAAGTCTCTCAAGAGCTGTTTACAATGCTTCAAGGACGCGGGTTTATCAGAAAATTTGAACTTGAAGAGCCTTCTTTACATGATATTTTCGTCGAAAAGGTAGGTGCCCGTTATGAATAAGTTTTGGATTGTTCTTTTTCATACATATCTCAGCAAGCTGAAAACAAAGTCGTTCATCATTTCAACGGTGATCACGCTTGCGCTTGTCGTGCTCGTCACAAATCTGGGATCGATTATTTCCATGTTTGATGACGGCGGAGAGGGTGATAAAATCGCCGTCATTGACCGTTCAAATCAGCTGTACGACACGTTTGCCCAGCAAGTGAAAGCACTCGACACTGATGAAGCGCTGGAAGTCGAAAAAGCGGATAAACCGGAAAAAGAGCTTGAAAAAGACGTCAGAGACGAAAAGCTTGAAGGCATTTTAATCCTGGACAGAGATAAAAAAGGCGTGCTGAAGGGAACGTATAAAGCGCTCGAAATCGCTGATTCCACAGCTGTCTCCACGATTGAACAGGCGCTCTCACAAGCAAAGGTTGCCGTTGGAACGGCTGAATTGAACGTACCACAGGAAAAGCTGAGTGAACTGTTTACACCGGTAAAAGTCAACAGTGTCGCCTTGAAAGAAGGAGCGAAAACCGAGGAAGAGCTTCAAAAGGCGACAGGACTTGTATATGTTGTGCTGTTTGTCATCTATTTTTCGGTTTTGACGTACGCGTCAATGATCGCGACAGAAGTTGCGACGGAAAAGTCTTCCCGCGTGATGGAAATTTTAATTTCCAGCGTGCCGCCTGTCCAGCAAATGTTCGCCAAACTGTTCGGCGTCGCTCTGTTAGGATTGACACAGATTGCCGCACTGTTTCTTGTCGGCTATCTTTCGCTCCAGTCCAGCCAGGAAAAGGGAGGGGATGCAGCCGATATGATTAAAGGATTTCTTGACATTTCCGGCGTACCTACTGCAACGCTTGTGTACGCGGCCATTTTCTTGATGCTCGGCTACTTCCTCTATGCAACTCTTGCGGCATTTCTCGGAAGCGTCGTCAGCCGGATTGAAGATGTTCAGCAGATGATTTCGCCGATGATTCTGCTGGTCGTCGCAGGATTCGTAATTGCCATGGTCGGGCTAAGCACACCAGATTCAACGTTCATTACCGTTACTTCATTCATTCCGTTCTTTGCGCCAATGATCATGTTTCTCAGAGTCGGCGTGCTTGATATTCCGTTTTGGGAAGCGGCACTCGGCATCGGCATTACCGCTCTCACCATTGTGATTCTCGCCGTCATCGGGGCGAGGGTGTATAAAGGCGGCGTGCTCATGTACACGAGCGGCGGCGGATTGAAAAATATCAAACAGGCGCTTCGTCTGTCGAAAGATCGATAATGAAAGAGAAAAGCAGCTTGAAAGAAAAGCTGCTTTTTTCGTGCAAAGAGTAGAACGTGCATTCGCTTTCAACCCGTGATAGAATGGGAGCAGAATATTTTATGAAAAGGAGCAGAAGATTGACAAACATCACTTTCATTCATGCGGCCGATCTGCACCTGGACAGTCCGTTTCACGGCATTAGCCGGCTACCTGAAGAGGTTTACCGGCGGATCAAAAACAGCACATTTAAAAGCGCTGAAAATGTGTTTAAGCTTGCGATTGATGAAGAGGCCGACTTCATTTTGCTTGCCGGCGATCTTTTCGACGAAGCAAACCGCAGTTTAAAAGCACAGATGTTTTTGAGAAAGCAATTTTTAAAGTTGAAAGAGAACAACATCCAAGTCTATGTGATTTTTGGCAATCACGATCATCTGGGCGGCGATTGGACGCCGATTGATTGGCCGGACAACGTCCACATTTTCTCGTCGGAAGACATTGAAGAAAAATCGTTTTACAAAGACGGCCGGCTCGCCGCAAGCATCTACGGCTACAGCTATCCCGAGCGCTCTGTTTTTGCCAATAAGGCTGCTGAAATCAAAAAAACGACCGACGCGCCCTTGCATATCGGCATGATTCATGGGACGCTTTCCGGGGAGAGCGGCCATGATCCGTACTGTCCTTTTTCCCTTCAAGATTTAAAAAACGGCCGGATGGATTACTGGGCGCTTGGCCATATACATAAAAGACAGGTCATTTCAGCCTCCGAACCGGCGGTGATTTATCCGGGAAACACGCAATCGCGGCACATGAAGGAAACGGGAGAGAAAGGCTGCTATCTCGTCAATGTTTGCGGCGGAGAACTGTCCTTCGAATTTAAAGCCTTATCGGATGTTCTGTGGGAAACGGCCAGCATCGATATCTCCGGGACAAAGCAGATGACAGAGCTGATCAGCCTGATGCAGGATGCCCTTCAATCTTTCAGAAACAGAGGCAAGCCGGCATGCGTCAAGATGGTATTGACAGGAGAAACACCCTCTTATTTGGCGGAAGGACAGGCCGGCATCGTGGACGAGATCCTTGACATCTTCCATGAAGAAGAGCGGGAGGAAGACGCGTTCATCTGGCTTACCGCGATCGAAGATCAAACAGATGCCGCCTTGTCTGGAATTGAACGGGACGCTTTTTTTCAGGAGCTATCGCAAGAAATGCAGGAATTTCAGGATTTCAGCCTGATTTTTGACGATTTGGAGCGGCATCCGGTCTTTAGAAGGCACGGAGAGCGGTTTCATGAAGAAGACTTCCGGGACATTCGCGCGCAGGCGGAAAAACTGCTGCTTCATGAACTGAAGACATTGAAAAGATAAGGGAGGGTGCAGGGTGAATATACATGCGATACATATATACGGATACGGTAAATTTGCCAATCAGACATTTCGCCTGTCTCCTTCAAATCTGCATTTGGTCTACGGGCTCAATGAAGCCGGGAAAACGACGCTCATGTCGTTTATTGAAAGCGTGCTGTTCGGTTTTCCGAAGACGAAACGGTATGAGCCGAAAACGGGCGTTATTTACGGGGGGATGCTTGAGGTCGGGCACCCTGATTTGGGGCAGATCCGGATCGAACGAACGGCCGGAAAGCCTGAGCGGGTCACCGTTTATCTGGAAGACGGCAGCACGAAGCCGGAAGGTTTTTTAAATGAGCTGCTGTCAGGCGTCGACAGACAGCTGTATAAAGCGATCTATTCATTTGACGTGTTCGGCCTTCAGGAAATTCATAAATTCAACCGCGACAAAATCGGCCGTTTTCTGCTGTTTTCGAGTCTGTTCGGCTCTGAAGCGATTTCAAAGATGGATGCCGGCCTCGTGAAAAAGCAGGAAGAGCTGTTTAAACCGAACGGCCGGAAACCTGAACTGAATCAGGAGCTCGACCGGTTAAAAAAGCTTTCCGAAGATTTGAAAAAAGCGAAAGCGCGGGAAGGCGACTACCACCGCCTGTTAAACGAAAAAAAAGGCGCTGAGGCCTCAATAAAGGACAGCGGACAACTGCTAAAAGATCTTGAGCATCTCGTCTCACAAATCGAGCAGGCGATTGAGATTCTGCCGGCAGCCGCGGAAAAACGCCAGCTGGAAGAGCAGCTCGCATCTTTCGGCGGCTCAGGGGAAAGCCGTTTCCCCGAAGGCGGACTTTTTGAGCTTGAAAAGCTCGAATCCCACCTGCATCCAAAAGCGGCTCAGCTGAAGGCGCTGGAAGAGAAAAAGCGCCGTTTGGAACAGCGGGCCGCCGCTTTTGCACCGGCTGAAGACTTTCTCGAGCACGAAGCGGAAGAGCTTTTAAAAGCATATCCGTTTTACCAGTCGTATTCCGAAAAAATCGCGTCTTTGACTGATCAGCTTCACCAGATTAACGGACGGGTTCAAGCGGGGCTTGGGCGCCTGAAAATCGAGGAATGCGATATCCTCAATGCGGACACCGCGTATGAATATGAGTGGAAGCTGCAGGAAACCGCTCAGGCATACATCGAGCTGCGTGAACTGAAACGGTCGCTTGACGAACGCTTTGAGCAGGCGAGAGCTGATCTGGAGGAAGCTGAACAGGCCCACGCCGCTCTCAGCAATGAAGTGATGCCGGAAGATGTCCGCAAGCAAAAGGAGGAAACCCTCAGCCGGCTTGCGTCCGCCGGCGGCCATGCCGGAAGGCGGGAAGAGCTGCTCCTTCAGCTGTCCTATCTGAAGCAAGAACAAAAGGTTCGGATGAAAAGAAGAAAGACCGCTTTTGCAGTAGCGCTTTGTGCTGCTTTTGCGGCAGCTTGTGCGGCGCTCTTTTTCAAGGAGTGGTTCCCGGGCGCTTTACTCGTGCCGATCTTGCTCATATTTGCCGCTGTTGTTCTAAAAAAGCCCGAGCCTTCCGCGGCAGCGGCTTTTATTCAAAAACAGCTGGACGACATTGATCGCAGCGGTACAAAAAGCGGAGTGAGTGACAACGCTTTGAGGGAAGAGCTGTGGAAGGACGACCAAACCCGGCAGCTCCTTATCGCAAAACAAGCAGAGCTCAGACAGAGAGAAGCGGAATATGAAAGAGCGATTCAGAAGTTCGAAGCGTGGGAAAAGGATATCCGTCCGTATCAGGAGAAGACCGAACGCTATTTGAGAGAGCTGAACCTGTCAATCGACCCGTCATTTTTAGCCGATGCGTACGCTTTGATCAAGGAACTCCGAGAGGAAATGTTGAAAAAGCGGGATATCGAGCAAGAGCTGAGCCGCCTTCAGGCTAAAAAAGCATCCTTTGAATCGGAATTGAGAAAGCTTGTCTCATCTCTCGGCCGCGCTGGCGAAAGCGTCCAAGAGCAGGTGTTTCAGCTGAAAAGCGCGCTTGATTCTCAAAAAGAAAAACTTCGGCAAAAACAGGAAGCGGACGTGTCTTTAAAGCATACCGCCGAACAAATCAAAGAGCTGACAAAAGAGACGGAATACTTCCAATCCCAAATTGGCGAACTCTTTCAAAAAGCAGGGGCGGACGGCCGTGAGATGTTCATCGGTCTGGCGAAGCGCGACCAAGCCAAAAAAGAATTAACGGCAAGGCTCGGGCAGCTCAAAAGAGAGCTCGGCAGGCAGGACGAGAAGGCCGTCATGCTTGCATCAGAACACTCTCTTGCAGAACTGAAAGGAAAGCTGGCCGAGGCGCAGGAAAAAAGAGCCCGTATAGAAAATAAGCTTGCAGAAGAAAGACAAAAGGCGGCGAATGTCCATGCGGAACTGGTCAGACTTGAGGAATCGGGAGCGGTATCCGAGCTCGCCTATCAGACCGGAATGCAAAAAGAGCGGGTCGCCGAACTGGCCAAAAAGTGGGCTGCCGTCAAGCTGATCCGGCAGGCGGTCAAAAACAAGATCGATGAACATAAGAAGGTTCGGCTTCCGAAGCTGTTACAGACGGCTGAAACATTACTAAACCCATTGACTGCCGGGCAATACGAAAAAATTTATTTTTCTGAAACAGATGAATCCATGATGGTCATGCGGAAAGACGGGGCTGTTTTTTACGCCCACGAACTGTCCCAGGCAACTTGTGAACAGCTCTATTTAGCGATCCGATTCGCTCTGGCCCTCTCCCATCAAAAGGAAGTCAAATTGCCGTTCCAGCTGGATGACAGCTTTGTCCACTTTGACCGGGAGAGGTTTAAACAAGTGCTGAACATCTTAAAAAAGCTTTCAGGCGAAGATCAGCAAATTTTGTATTTTACGTGTCATGAACATGTAAGAGAAGCTTTTCACGACGAAGATGTGATCCTGCTGCCTTCCGTCATGAAAAAGGTGGAAGTGAAGGGTATAACTAACAAATAAAAGTGTGTGCTATAATGATTTTATGTAGGAAAACGGAGGGAGCTTTATCATGGCAAAAGGTATCATGCTGCACGAAGTTGGCGAGCAGGTTGATTTGTATTTGCTCATTAAATCGTCAACGAAAGGAATCGCGAGCAATGGGAAACCGTTTTTAACGCTGATGCTCCAGGATCAGTCCGGAGATATAGAAGCGAAGCTTTGGGACGCCAAACAGCAGGACGAAGTGACCTACGGCCCGCAGACGATCGTGAAAGTGGTCGGCGACATTCATCATTACCGCGGGCGGAATCAGCTGAAGCTGAGAAACATCAGACCTGCGGGCGACAATGACAATGTCAAAATCGATGACTTTCTTGAGACTGCACCGATTCCCAAAAACGAAATGATGGATGCGGTCACTCAATATATTTTTGAAATGAAAAACCCTAGTATTCAGCGAATCACGAGGCACCTCGTCAAAAAATACGGCAAGGAATTCATTGATTATCCAGCTGCGACGAAAAATCACCACGAGTTCGTATCAGGTCTCGCATACCATGTTGTCTCCATGCTGAACCTGGCCAAATCGGTCGCAGACCTGTATCCGTCGCTCGATCGCGACCTATTGTACGCAGGTGTTATTTTGCATGACCTTGGAAAAGTAAAAGAACTATCCGGACCGGTGTCCACGACCTATACTGTCGAAGGGAATCTGCTGGGGCACATTTCGATTATGGTGACAGAAATTGCAAAAGCAGCCGAAGAGCTTCAAATTGATTCAGAAGAAGTGCTGATTCTCCAGCATTTGATTTTAAGCCATCACGGCAAACCCGAATGGGGCAGTCCAAAGCCGCCGATGGTCAAGGAAGCGGAAATTCTTCACTATATCGACAACCTTGACGCGAAGATCAATATGATGGACAGAGCGCTCGAACGGGTCAAGCCGGGAGAGTATACCGAACGCGTCTTTGCATTGGATAATCGTTCCTTTTACAAGCCTGTTTTTCACAAATAAGCGTCATAACTTGTCTCCCTTTTGCATAATGTCTGATATACAGTTTATTCAAAAAAGGGGGAAAAGCCGTGCTGCTGTTTCCGTGGTGGGTGTACCTTTGCATTGTCGGCATTATTTTCAGCGCCTATAAGCTGATGACGACGGCAAAGGAAGAGGAAAAGATCGATCAGGCTTTTATCGAAAAAGAAGGCCGCATTTATATCGAACGGATGGAAAAAGAAAAAGCACAGCGCATGAAGCGTTCATTGGATGAAGATCAAGAACAGCATGAAAAATCGGCTGACAGTCATTCCATCGCATAAAAAAAGCTGTCCGGCCCCGCGAGGGGAGGACAGCTTTTTTGGCGTCAGCTGCTGCTGCTTGTCTGAGCTTGGCGCTGGTCGACTTGTTTTTTCAACTCTTTGTCTTTTACTTTTAGATCAGCATCTTTGACAAGTTTGTCGATAACAGATTGCAGTTCAGTTTGATCGTTTTGCTTTTGTTCTTGGACCTCTTTTTTGAGATCTTTTTTCATGTCTTCATATTTGCCGCGCTCTTCGTCTTTCTTAATGATGTGATAGCCGAATTGCGATTTCACAGGGCCGCTGATTTCGCCGGTTTTCAAAGCAAACGCAGCTTTGACGAAATCCTTGTCCATGTTATCTTCCTTGCCGACCCATCCGAGGTCGCCGCCTTTTTCGGCTGTTCCGTCAGTTGAATACTCTTTTGCAAGGTCTTCGAATTTTTCGCCTTTTTTCAGCTTTTTCTCAACTTCTTCAGCCGTTTTCTTTTCCTTCACAAGAATGTGGCTCAAGTGGATTTTGCCTTTTAGGCCGTCATAATATTCTTTTACGTCATCATCGGTTACTTTTATGTTATCCTTTGCGGCTTTTTTCATGAGAAGTTCGTATTTGATCTGTTCTTTGACGAAGTCTTCGCCTTTCTGCTCAATGAGCTGGTTGAGCTGGTCACCCATCGACTTTTTGTACTCGTTCAGCTTTTTGTCGATTTCTTTGTCGGAGACATTGTATTTATCATCGAGTACTTTTTGCTGAACGAGCATGTTCAGTGCGTCCGCTCCGGCATTGTCTTTTAATGTTTGATAAAGGTCTTCTTTTGTAATATTTCCAGCTTTTGTTTCTGCAACAACCTCAGAGTCTCCTCCGCTGCATGCGCTGAGAGCCAGCACACTTGTCGCTGTAATCGCCGCAATTGCAATCTTCTTCATAAATGCAAACACTCCTAATCATAACAGTTTAAACTTTCCTTTGAATTGTATCATATCATATTCTGACATGCTGTAAAAAGATTTTCAACAGAGGGGCATCCGTCTAGTCAAATTTTCTTTCCGCTCATACAAATATATTGATCAAGAAAAGGAGGTCAATAACATGAGCGGAGGATACTCAAGCGGTTTTGCTTTATTGGTCGTGTTGTTCATTTTATTAATCATCGTTGGTGCAGCTTATCTGTACTAAAACCTTAGAAAATGAGAAAAGAACCGTCATTTTTTCAGGCGGTTCTTTTCTTTTGGACGATAGCCTAATCGTTTCATGACATTCGTGCATACACTAATGTAACGACTGGGGCAGAGGAGGTGTCAATATGGGCGACGGTTATACAGGAGGTTTCGCTGGCGGCTTTGCGCTGCTTGTGGTACTGTTCATCTTATTAATTATTATTGGTGCTTCTTGGATATGCTAATCAACAAAAGGATAGCTGCCGGATCAATACGATCGGCAGCTATCCTTTTTTTCTTTACACCGTAAAGGAAATCTCAATGAATGATGAGATCAATAAAATTAAGATCAGCACATTAATCATTCTAAACACCTTATCCTGCCGTTCTTCAGGAATCTCTCTGACAAGGCATAAAGAGTTTGTAAGCTTGTTTATGTTGAAGACAGTAAAAACCGCAAACAAGATGAAATAAAAAAGGATGATAGGAGATCCCCCTCTCTGTTTCTGCTCCATACTACATTACCAAATATTTATTAAAAAAGATAGAAAATAGACTGAAAAAAAGGATTTTCCAAGTGCCGAGCGGCTGGATTATTTTTGTATTAAAATATCAAAATCGTCGGCTTCCTGATCGACATAGCAGTTTTTAGGCGCTTTGATCAGTTTCCAGGCAAACAGAAAATCAGGCAGACAATAGCCGAAATGAATGCTTGAAATGATACAGAAATAATGAGCAAAGCTCGGCATCACAGCCCCCGCGTAAAATAAAGCAGGCGTGATGACGAAAAAAGGGCAGAGAAGAGAGACAAGCATCGTGTTTTTTGGAACTTCTCTCCATGTTCTCATTTTCAACCAATAAATCTTTTTTTCTAATTTTTTCTTGCTGATCAACGGCAAGATATGAAGAATTTTATGGGCAATTATAGCCGCAACCAATAGTCCTGCAAACAAAAGGGCGTGATCGCCTCTCTGAACAGTTTGCGGATGAATCAGTTGCATCGCTAAATATTCGGGAATAAAAAATAAAATCATTAAACTGACGGCAGTAAGCACGATGCGCATGCCTCCATAATCTTTAACGAGATTGATGGTTTTCCAGCAACTCATAAATGACATCCTTCCGTTTCAACAAACTGTTATATGAAATCCTCAGAATAATTTACTCCTCTGGATGAGAAAAATCAATCCCTTTTTCGAAAAAAATTTCGTCATTTTCCAAAGAATTTAGAAGGGTGTAAAAGGAACAGAAATCTCCCGTGTTGAACTTTCATCAGAAGGGAATATCGGCTAAAATAAGAGAAAGGGAGAGAAGGGACAAATATGAACTCTATGGAGCAACGCCTTGAGCGGCTGGAATATTACATCAAACTGTTATTGAATAATGCGGATATGGAAGAGTATCCGTATTATAAAATGTTGATCGAAAAGGGCTTATCAGAGGAAGAAGCAAAGGAAACGGAAAAGCTGTGCGAAGAGCTCTCAAAGGAGCTTGAAGCACAAAAAGCGCAAGGATATGTGATGTTCGATCATCTCCTCACGCTTTTTGCGGGACAGTTAAATGAAAAACTTGAAGTGCACGAAACGATTTTCGCCCTTCACAGACAGGGTCTGTACAAACCGCTGATGAGCGAATTCATCAGCATTATCAGGCAATACGATCTGGCTTAGTTTTTAAGAGGCTCAAGCGGTTTGTCCATCTCTATCGATTCCCCGGCTTCTTTTGCTTCTTGTTTTTTCTTCATTTTGCCCTCTTCGCTCGTAAATTCACTTTCGATGTTTGAAAACGATTTTTCGAAAATTTCCATGAAGTCATCGCCGTAAATATGGCGGATGATCGACATCATCTCGACGATTTCTGGAAACTTCCCGTACAGCTGATGAAGGGGCTGAGCGCCTTTTAAGACGGCATTCCGGGTCGGATCGTAAGACTCGAGGATTTTAAGGAAAACGTCTTCACCTTTCGGAGTCAGCTGAATGTAAGTGTTTCGTTTGTCATTCAACTTTTTGGAAAACTCCAGGTAACCTCTTTCCTCAAGTTTTTTTGAAAAATTAAACGCTGTGGATACGTGCATGACGCCGAACTTGGCGATTTCCGAAATGGATGCACCGTTCAGCTGGTAGGCGATCCACAAAATATGATGCTCGTTAATGTTCAGATCATAAGGTTTAATCCACTGCTGCCAATCCTTTTCTATTGACTTCCAAAGCGCCTTGCTAAGCTGTGCCATTCTTTGACTGAATAAAAGGGCTTCTTTCACCGTATAGGGCTCTTCCGCTCGATTCATTCACTTCACCTGCTTCTCTTTATCTTATAATTTCTATTATGCCAATAAAATAAAGATTAATAAAGATGTAAATTTACGAAATTTTTAAAAAATCCAGCTTTACGGTGTGAAATCAGGATTTTACCCAAAAAAAGAGCGTGAAAATTTTCCATTCACACCCCTTTTTTAAGGTTCATTTTTTTCGCTGAGTATATTAGTTTTGTAAGGTTTTCTCCAGCTGTTTTATCTTTTCTTCAATCTCAGCGATTTCCTTTTTTAAGTCCTGCTGGTGAGGTTTGATTTCATCGCGCCATTCCTGGATGGACGTTTGCAGTTCGCTGCCGACGTCTTTGATGATTTCCGCGCCTTCTATGGCGGTTTTGACGAATTGCTCTTTTAATGCGATTCCGTCGTTTTTCAGCCTTTTGACGGTGTCTTCCCATTTACCGCAGTTGGCTTTTAGCTGTCCTCTCAAGTTTTTTCCTGAAGTCGGCGCGGTCAGCAATGCTGCAACACCGCCAATAACACCGCCTACAATCAGTCCAGCTGCTAAAGATCGGCCTTTTGACATGTACATCACCCCGGTTATATTTTTAAAGATCAGGCTTGGCAGGCGCCCGTCTTCTCATGATTAGATACTGGCGTTCGAGCCGGGCAATCCGTTTCTCTTCTTAGAAACTTCTGCATAGCTTGCTTTATTTTAGCATACTTTTAAAAAAAGGAGGGAGAGGGTTGTCTGTCATTATCATTGTTTTGACAATTTTAAGCGCTGTGTTTACCGCCGGCTCCTTTTATTATTTAAGGCTTCTCAGATATTCTGCATCTTACCCGCCGAAACGCATTCTTAAACAAAAAGCGCTTTTTTGCACGGGAAGCGCAGGATTGGCGCTCCTGCTCCTTTTTTTTATTCAGCTTCTTATATAAAATATCGGGCGGATTCCCCTTTTTTTGACCATCAAAATGAAAAAAACCTCTTCAAAAAAAGGATAACCCTTTTCAAGAAGAGGTTCTGATTTTATTTGACTTGTTCAATCAGCCTTGAGCGCTTCATGATCGACTGCACGATCGGGAAGATGACCGCCATGGCGATCGTGTTGATCAAGGCAGCAGGTAAAACGACAACAGAAAACAGGGTAATGAACCCCTGGTTTCCAGGCAGGCCGACGATGAACAGCGCAGCCGTAAGGAAAATGGTTCCGGAAAGAACCGTTCCTGCAGCAGTTAATCCGGCGGCGGCAAGCGTTTTGCTGTTCAGCTTTTTCACAAGCAGAAATACGCCGAAGAACATCAAGGCTGTTAGCGGTTTGTCGATGATGTTGGGCAGCTGTCCTCCCGGAAAAGCCGTCGTCAACGCGGAAATGACGCCTGTCACGATTCCGATGACAAGAACATTTTGCAATCTAGGGAACAAAAGGATTCCCATAAACATCATGATCAGCATCATATCCGGCTTCATTCCGTAGAAAAAAGGCGGAATCACAGCGTGAAGCGCCGCTCCAATGGCGACAAACAGGGCCATAGCCACTAATTCTTTTGTTTTCATGTCTATTCTCTCCTCATCTAGGCTCTTTTTACGCTTTCCAATAATATGCTCGTCATTTATTGCGAAAGCTTTCTAGTAGTATATCAAACTTTCGAAGGAATGGGGAAGCCTTTTTCGCCATCTTCCATCATCAGGATAAACCATCAGTTTTCTTCGCGGAATTTCTTCATAAAGGCTGCCAGCTTTTCGCAGTCTTCAACAGATACGGCATTGTAAATCGAAGCGCGGCAGCCTCCGACCGAACGGTGTCCGCCAAGCCCTGACATTTTTTCTTCCTTTGCCTTTGCGATGAATGATGCTGTCAGCTCATCATTTTTGAGCGTAAAGGTGACGTTCATGTTTGAGCGGCTGTCTTCTCTCGCATGGCCGCGGTAGAATCCGCCGCTTTCGTCGATCGCGTTGTATAAAATACCGGCCTTTTCTCGATTGCGTTTCTCAATGGCATCGAGGCCGCCTTTTTCCTTGAGCCACTCCAGCACGAGAGACAGCATATAAATCGCAAAAGTCGGAGGGGTATTGTAGAGAGAATCCGCTTTGGCATGTGTTGAGTACTTCAGGATTTTGGCAACTTGCTCGTTTTCTTTGCCGAGCCAGTCTTTTTTCATGATGACAACGGTCACCCCTGACGGTCCGAGGTTTTTCTGAGCGCCAGCATAGATGATGTCAAATTGGGAAACATCGATTTTTCTGCTTAAAATATCGCTGGACATATCAGCGACAACCGGAATCGGAGCGTCAGGGAACTTTTGCCACTGCGTTCCGAAGATCGTGTTGTTGGAAGTCAGGTGGAGGTAAGCACCGTCTGCCGGAATCTCCGGTACTTCGGGAATATAGCTGTACGTATCTTCTTTACTGGACGCGATGATCGATGTGTTTCCGAAGAGCTTCGCTTCGGCGAGCGCTTTTTCAGACCAGGCGCCTGTCATTATGTAGTGCGCCGTTTTGTCTTTGGAGAGGAAGTTCATCGGAATCATTGAGAACTGAAGGCTTGCTCCGCCTTGCAGAAACATGACTTCATAATCATCAGGTATGTCCATCAGTTCCTTTAACAGAGTTTTCGCTTTTTGATGAACGGCGTCATACTCTTTGCTGCGGTGGGACAGCTCCATCACGGACATCCCCGCACCGTTGAAATCAAGAAATTCGTCTTTCGCCTTTTGCAGTACTTCTAAAGGCAGTGCTGCCGGTCCTGCGTTAAAGTTCGTTGTACGTATCATCACAATCGCTCCCTGTTCATGTATAAAAATATAAAACCATCCTAACATAAAAGGTTCCGGTTATACATAAAAAATTTGAATTGTGTGAAATATAGAACAAAGTCTATTTAGTCGTGCCGGGCGATCTGATAAATGTGGAGTTTTTTTGAACGAAAAAAAGACGCCGGCAGCTGCCGGCGCCCTTGGACAATGTCTCGATTACAGGTGCTTGTTGATGGAAGCTGCAATGTTCTGCAAGTCTTCCGGTGAATAGTCGTCCGCATGTGTTTTCCAGACGGCTCCGAATCCGTCTCCTTTGCCGTAGCGGGGGATGATGTGCATGTGATAGTGGAAGACGGACTGCCCCGCTTTTTCGCCATTGTTATTCAGAAGGTTTAAGCCGATCGGCTCGTATTCGTCTTTGATAGCTTGGGCGATTTTCGGAACCGCTTCAAAAAATTCCCTTGAAACATCAGGTGTCATTTCGTAAATATTGGTTTTATGAACTTTTGGAATCACAAGCGTATGCCCTTTTGTGACTTGGCTGATGTCGAGAAAAGCCAGTACATGTTCATTTTCAAATACCTTTGCACAAGGGATTTCTCCGTTTATGATTTTGCAGAAAATACAGTCGCTCATACTTTTCCTCCTTTTTCCATCAGGGAAAGGTTATGTATAAGCAACATATTACCACAATTTGCGCGAAAACACGAAAAACAGGATGAACGGCTCCAACGTTCACCCTGCCTGAAGAAGGTACGCTTTAACGAAGAAACGTTAACTGCCTTTTGCAAGCACCCCATTTTCGTCAAAATGAAAGCTTGTAACGCCTATACATTTCCTGCGACAAACACCTCATTTGATCGTCACACCTTTTTTATATGACGGAGATGTCAAATAAAGCAGGTGCTTTCTCAATTCAGTGGATGAAAGAAATTTCTAAGCTTGACATGTTTCATACTCAGGAACTCTTGCCGATTTTGTCTTTGACAAACACCTCATTCGCCAGAGTTGATAAGCTTTCCCTTCTTCAAGAATTAGAATGTCCTGATGCGCATTCGATTATTCGTTTTATTTTAAGGCCGAAAAGCGGGAGGGAAAACGTTTCAAATACATTCTTGTTTTTGGTACTATTAAGAAAAATGCAGGAAAGGAACGAACGTATGTCACTACTGACTGTTAATGAGTTAACTGGAGGGTATACAAGAAACCCGGTGCTGCGCGATGTTTCATTTGCGATTGAACGGGAGCAGATCGTCGGGCTGATCGGTTTGAACGGAGCGGGGAAAAGCACGACGATCCGGCATATCATCGGCTTAATGGAACCGCACAAAGGATCGGTTGAATTGAACGGCAAAACGTTCATGGACGATCCGGAAAGCTATCGTTCCCAATTTACGTTTATTCCGGAAACGCCGATTTTATATGAAGAGCTGACATTGAAGGAGCATTTGGAGCTGACGGCGATGGCGTATGGCCTTTCGAAGGAAACGTTCGAGAAAAGGCTTCCGCCGCTTTTGAAAGAATTCAGAATGGAGAAGCGCCTGAAATGGTTCCCTGCCCATTTTTCAAAAGGTATGAAGCAGAAGGTTATGATCATGTGCGCTTTCCTTGTCGAACCCGACCTGTACATTATAGACGAACCGTTTCTCGGTCTTGATCCGCTGGCGATCAATGCCCTTCTCGAGCGGATGAACGAAGCGAAGAAAAACGGCGCGGCCGTTTTGATGTCGACGCATATTTTGGCAACGGCAGAGCGGTATTGCGACTCCTTCATTATTCTTCATAACGGCGAAGTGCGGGCGAAAGGAACGCTTGATGAGCTCAGAGAGCAGTTTTCGATGGAAGAAGCGAGCCTCGACGACCTGTATCTTGAACTGACGAAGGAAGAGAGCTATGAATAGCATTCTGGGGATTTGGAAGACAAGAATTGAGGAGTATGTCAAAGAAACAAGATCATATTTGAAATACATGCTGAATGACCACCTTGTCATCGTCATGATTTTTTTCCTTGCAGGAGCTGCGAGCTGGTACAGCAAATGGCTGAAAGAGATGCCCGAAGGTTTTCCCGCCTATTGGGTGATGGCCGTCATCTTTTCGTTCATTTTGACAGGCTCATACGTCCGCACGCTAATTAAAGAAGCGGATCTCGTCTTTTTGCTGCCGCTCGAAGCAAAGATGGAGCCGTATTTTCAGCAGGCTTTCCGATTCAGTTTGTTGACGCAGCTTTTTCCGCTGGCCGCCGCGGCCCTCGCTTTGGCACCGCTCTATTTTGAAGCGAGCGGCCAGGCATTTTCCGCGTACTTCATCTTGCTGATTCAGCTGCTCGTCTTAAAAGGATGGAACACAGCGATGCAATGGCGGATGACGTTTTTCGGCGAAAAAAACATGAGGGTCACCGACTGGATTGTCAGACTGCTTCTCAACACGATCGCGATCTATTTCGCTTTAGCGTCTTCATACGGATTTGCAGCAGCTGTCTACCTGATCATGGCCGCTCTGTATGTGTATTTTAAAATGATCGATAAGAAAAAATCGTTTAAATGGGAGCTGCATATTGAAGACGAAATCAGAAGAAAGCAGCGGTTCTACAGAATTGCGAACCTATTCACAGACGTTCCCCATCTTAGAAAGCAGGCGAAAAGAAGAGCATATCTCGATTGGATGCTCCGGTTTATTCCGTATGAACAGCGCCGGACATTTACATATATGTACGGAAGGGCCTTTATCAGATCAAACGACTATTTCGGTATCGTCGTCAGGCTGACCGCAATTTTTGGTATCATCATCGCTTATTTTTCGACATATGAGTGGGTTTCTGCGGCGCTCATCGTCTTTACCGTATTCATTACAGGAATTCAGCTGACGCCGCTGTTTGATCATTTTTCACACTTGTCCTTGCAGGAGCTTTATCCCGTCAAAGCTGCAGAAAAGCGGAAGAGCTTTTTCGGTCTGCTTCACATTGTTCTGAGCGTCCAGGCGCTTGTTTTATCTGCCGTTGCCGGAGCCATGATGCAGTGGACCGGGATGCTTGCCGGACTGGCCGGCTCCGCATTGCTTATATTTGTAATTTTGAAGCCTTATTTCAACAGCAGATTGAAGAAAAATGCCAAGAGATCATGAATCCTTTTCTTTTTAAGCAAGTATGATGAAAGAAGAGGTGAGAGGCGCATGAATGAAAACCAGCTTTATTTGGAGGAAGCGATCCGCTGGAAAATGAAGTTTCTCAGAAAGCCGTCGATGGCTGAGCGGATGTCGAAAGGCGTGCAGTCGAAAATCAACGCCCGCATTCCCGCCAAAGTTCATAAAGCGATAACAGAAAGCATTAAAAAGATGGTCGAGGCCACTTTGCTCGGCTCGAATTTGACGACTTTTGACAAGAAAACAGGCGCGCTTTCGCTAAGGGAAAAAGATGAGCTGGCTCAGAAGACGATTGCCCAGTATCAAAAGGCGGCTGCCGTTGAAGGGATCGGAACAGGTGCAGGCGGGATTTTTCTCGGACTGGCGGACTTTCCGCTTTTGCTCGGCATCAAAATGAAATGCCTGTTCGAATTGGCGTCGATTTACGGATACGATATCAAGGAAAAAGAAGAGCGGATGTTTCTTCTGTATATTTTTCAGCTCGCCTTCTCAGGGGAAGCTCACCGAAAAGAAATTTTCCGTATGATTGAACATTGGGAAACCGAAAAGCGCGAAATCGATTGGCTGGCATTTCAGCAGGAATACCGGGACTATCTCGATCTTGTAAAGCTGTTTCAGCTTGTGCCGGGCTTCGGCGCGGTCATAGGCGGAACGGCTAACTATAAGCTGCTTGGGCATCTTGGGGAAACAGCGAGACACGTTTTCCATATGAGGTTGATACATGAGACAGCCGGATATTGATGATCCGGCTGTTTTTTGCTTTTTCGGTTGTTACATTGCAGGCGTTTCGCGGAGCGCCTGCTCTTTCTCCTGATAGGAGACAGCGGCATTTGCCAGCACCTTGGCTGCGATCAGCAGCGCTTTTTCATCAAGGTCGAATTTCGGATGGTGATGAGGAAACACCGCGTCCGGATTTTCAGGACGGCCGCCTGTAAAGAAAAATGTCCCTTTGACGCGCTCTAGGTAGTAAGCGAAATCTTCCCCGCCCATTTGCATGCCGCTTTCCTCAACGTTTTCGACGCCTTCTGTCTGTTTGGCGATTTTTGCGAGAAAAGCCGTTTCTTCCGGATGATTGCAGACAGGCGGATAGCCCCTTTCAAAGGAATAGTCACAGTCAGCACCATGCATGCCGCATATACCTTTTGCAATCTGTTCAATTTCGTTTTCAATCAAGGTGCGGATTTCATCATTGAAGGAACGCGCCGTCCCGATTAAAACGGCTTTATCAGCGATTACATTAAAGGAGTTTTCGGCAACAAATGAACCTATCGAAACGACTGCCGGCTGAGTCGGATCGAGCCTGCGGCTGACAATCTGCTGGAGTGAAGCGACGATCTGCGATCCGATCAACACGGCGTCTTTTGTTTTATGAGGCTGTGCGCCATGCCCGCCTTTGCCTTTAATCGTAATCGTAAAACGGTCCGCAGCGGCCATGATCGGTCCTGTTCGATATTGAACGGTTCCCGTCGGCTCAGTAGCCCACAAATGGGTTCCGAAAATCACGTCAACACCGTCAAGACAGCCGTCTTCAATCATCGGCCTGGCTCCACCCGGGGAATATTCCTCGGCGTGCTGATGGATGAGGACGATCTTTCCTTTTAAACGGTCGGCATGTTCGTTCAAAATTTTCGCGAGGACGAGCAGGGTGGCCGTGTGCCCGTCGTGTCCGCAGGCATGCATCACTCCCGGCACCGTCGACCGGTAAGGCACATCTTTTTCATCATGAATGGGCAGCGCGTCAAAATCGGCTCGAAGCGCAATGACGGGGCCGGGCGATCCGCCTTCGATGTGCGCGAGAACTCCGCCCCCGCCGACATTGGTGCGGATAGGAATACCGAGCGCTTCATAGTAAGAAGCGATAAATGCGGCTGTTTTCTTTTCTTGAAAAGAAAGCTCCGGGTGCTGATGAAAATGACGCCTCAATTTGACCATTTCATCGTAGTGTGCATCAAGCTGCTCATTAATTTGTCGGATGAATGCGGATGCGCTCAAAAAAATTCCTCCTTTTAGGAATGACAAGTTTTTATAATTTTATGACAACTGAAGCCGCTGTTCAACCTTGCTGTCACGTTTTATAGAAGAAAAATGGCGGCAATCGTTGTGACAGTTAATCCGGCTGCTACAGGAATAAAGTTTTTTCTGGCAAGATCGAACGGGTCCACTTTACAAATCGCTGCTACCGGAATGAGCGCCCATGGCACAAGCGTACCGCCGCCGACCCAAATGGCTGAGATTTGGCCGAGTGCGGTCAGAACGGCCGGGTTGCCGTCAACAGCCGCAGCAAACATCGAAGCAGCTGATCCGGCTAGAGATATTCCTGAAAAACCGGAGCCGTCAAGACCGGTCACCGCTCCCGTGACAGTGAGCGCCACTGCGGCGAGCTCTGGAGAGAGCGGGACGCTGTGGGCAAAAGCTGAACCGAGGTCCTGCACGATCCTATTAGAAAAACCGGGTATCTCGGCTGTCAGTACTTTTTCGAAACCCGCGTCGCCCAAGTAAAAAAAGGCGGCGATCGGAATGACGGGGGCAAACACTTTAAAGCCGAACTGAAATCCGCGAATGAAATAACCGGTGATTTTCTCAAGACGACGGTGTTTGTGGACGATAAAATGAATGAGAATCATGACGAAGACAGCTGTTCCTCCGACAAGCGCCGTCGCTTCGTCTCCTTGCAATTCCAGGATCAGCATCGCGGCGATATCCCCTAAAAAAATGACCGGAATCATCAGTGCGAGCCATTTTCTTGGGGCTGGGGGAAGAAGCCATTCAGGCTCGCTTTGCAGCCGCTCACTGTTTGCGGCTGCTTGATTGTCTTTCTCTTTCCTGAGCATAAAAAAGGCTGCCGCCGTTGTCGAAAAGCCCATGATCAGGACGAGCGGAACGCTTGCAGACATCACTTCTGCAACGGACAGTCCGGCTGCATCTCCGGTCAATTTAGGCGCCGCCTGGATGATGTAATCGCCTGATAGAGCGAAACCGTGGCCGAATAAATTCATGGCGCACGCTACCGCTATCGGGGAGAGGCCGGCTTTCAGCGCGGCAGGCAGGAGGACGGCGCCGATCAATGCGACAGCCGGGGAGGGCCAAAAAAATGAAGAAATGATAAACATTAAAGCTCCGGTGATCCAATAGGCCAAGGCAGGACCTTTCATCCATTTGGCGATCGGAGTGACCATTGCTTCATTAACGCCGGTCTTTGCCAACAGTTCGCTCATCGAAACGGTAAAGCAGATGATGAAAATGGTCGGGAGAAGTTCTCCGGCGGCGTAGATTAAGCTGTTGAACAGGCCCATCACAGAGGCAATGGCAGAATGGGTAGCCGCTAATGAAATGAAAAAAACCCCGGCAAGCGATATAAAGGTGGTATCAAGACGAAGAAGCATAAATGCGAGAATTGCAGCGATAAAGCCCAAATATATAAAGTGAACGGACGTTAATTCAATTTCCATTTCCCGATCCCCCCGTTAACATAACCTCATACAGCTTATTCCTGGGCTGTCAGAGTGTGAAGGAAGGGCTCATTTCCTCGGAAATAAAAAACTGCCTTAAAAGGCAGTTATTCGACAGAATGATACGAAGAAATATAGGATGGGCGGGAAAAAATCGTTCCGCCTTGGTTGATTCCAGCTGAAGATTCCTTCTTTTGATGGGCTTCGCCGAACGGTTTGGAGCTTTTCCAGTCCTGAAACGACTGTTCTGTGTCCCACAGCGTCAGTACGATATACGTATCGCTGTCTTTCGGCCTCAGCACCCTGAGGGCTTTAAAGCCAGGCTGATTTTCGATTTTTCCGGCTCTGTTTTTAAAACGGGTTTCGAAAAGCGGTCTTCCTTCCGGTGTGACAGGGATGTTGTTGAGGACGGCGAATCCGGAATGTTCCAAAGTTCCCGACTGATCGATGATTTCGTAGCGGTGAGGAGAATGAAAGACGCTTTCTCCGTCGGTTTCGTGAAAGAGAATGGCGGAATCGTGGCTTTTCATAAATAACATGTTTTCAAGACCGTGCTGTTTGGCGAGCTTTTTTAAAAACTCGACAGTTCCGTATGTAATGTAAAAATTCAATTTTATCACCCCTTTTTGATAGTATAACAAAAGGACGATTTAAAATTCTATCTATTACCCGCTATAAATGCTGCAACATAATTTGAAGAAAAAATTCCCATACTAGCTATAGAAAGGAATGAGGTGACCATATGAGAAAGAGATTTTTCATTCCAATCATCATTACAGCGGCGATATTCCTTTTATCGTTAATCGGATATATTACGATTTTGTTTCTGGGGGATTATGTGATTGATGAAAAGAAACTGATTTTCCATGCTTCTTCTAAAATCGTCGACCAAAATGGAGAAGAAGTCACAAGCCTCTATACTGAAAACAGAAGACCTATTTCAATTGCCGAGGTGCCGGACGGCGTAAAAAATGCCTTTATCGCGGTTGAAGACAAGCGCTTTTATGAGCACCACGGCATCGATTTTAAATCCGTGAGCCGTGCGGTCTATAAAGATATATTAGCGGGAGGAAAAGTGGAAGGTGGAAGTACGATCACCCAGCAGCTCGCAAAAAACACTTTTTTGACACACGACAAAACGTTTTTAAGAAAAACGAAAGAAGTCATAATCGCGATCAACTTGGAGCGGGACTACAGCAAAGACAAGCTTTTGGAAATGTATTTGAACCAGCTTTATTTCGGGCACGGCGTCTATGGAATCCAGGCGGCTGCAAACTACTTTTTTAGCAAAGATGTGAAAGACTTGACGGTCAGTGAGGGAGCGGTGTTGGCTTCCATTCCTAAAGCGCCGTCCACGTATTCGCCCATTCTCAATCCGGAAAAAAGTCGTGAGCGACGCAATGTCATTCTCGGCATGATGAACGAGCAGGGATATATCAGCTCAAAGGAAACCGTCAGAGCCCAAGGCAGCACATTGGGCCTCCACGTGAAAGAAAAATCAAAAAATCCGTGGCTTGACAGCTATATTGATCTGGTCATGAAAGAAGCGGAAGACAAATATTCGATTTCGAGTGAACAGCTTCTTCAAGGCGGATACACAATCAGTGTTCCGCTCGACGTTTCGATACAAAAAGCGGCTTACACGCTGATGAAGCAGGACGGCTATTTTCCCGGAACAGACAATAAAGCTGAAGGGAGCGCCGTTTTTATCGATAACCGGACAGGCGGCGTAGTGGCCGCTCTCGGAGGTCGGGAATACGCTCCGAAAGGCTACAACAGGGCAACAGCCCCGCGTCAGCCGGGTTCGACTTTTAAACCGCTTGCCGTTTACGGCCCCGCTCTTGAAGAAAAGCGGTTTAAGCCGTACTCCATGCTTGAAGATAAACAGCTGTCGTACGGCGGCTACTCGCCGAAAAATTATGACGGCCAGTACGAGGGCAAGGTCTCTATGGTGGATGCGCTGACCTACAGCAAAAACGCGCCTGCCGTATGGACGCTAAATGAGATCGGAATCGAAACGGTGAAGCCTTATCTCAGCCGCTTGGGCATGAACGTGCCGGATGAGGGCCTGGCATTGGGGCTGGGCGGCTTAGAGAAAGGAGTGTCGCCGCTTGAGATTGCCGGGGCATACCGGACCTTTGCAAATTCAGGACAATACACCGAGCCGTTCTTTATTAAAAAAATCACGGACGAAAACGGGGATGTCATATTCCGCCGCGAGGAAAAATCAGAAAAGGTATTCAGCAAACAAACCGCTTGGAACATGACGCGAATGCTAGAGGAGGTCGTGAAAAGCGGAACGGGAAAAGCCGGTGATTTTTCCGGAGAGATTGCAGGAAAAACGGGCTCGACCACGTATACCGGAAAAGAGGGCGGAACAAAAGATGCCTGGTTTGCGGGGTATACGCCCGAAGTGACGGGAGCTGTCTGGATGGGCTACGATAAAACGGATGAATCCCATTATTTAAAAGGCGGCAGCGCTTATCCGACAAGGCTGTTTAAAGACATTTTAAAACGCTCCAACCATAAGCCTGAACGATTTAAGGCGCCTGAAGGTGTAAAAGATCTGGACAGGCCGATCCGCCTCGAAGATTTGGAAAGTGTTAAAGCAGACTATTCCTTTACGCCGATGGGGCTGATTACGGTGTCATTAAAATGGCATGAACAAGAGGATAAAAGGGTTGAATACCGAATATATGAAAGGAAAAACGGAAAAGAAACGCTCATTGATACGGTTAAGGGGAAAGGAAGCTATTCAATCCCTTATGCAAACATCTTTTCCAATGCTTCCTATAAAATTGTTCCGTACAATCCGCAGACGAAAACAGAGGGGAAAGGGACTGATTATATCGAACCGAAAGTGTTTCCTTCGGGTCATTAGGTACCCGAAATTCATCAATTTCTTGAACAATAAGTCTCATGAGTATACCGTTCAATAAAAAAACGGTATATTGGAAGGAGTAATTTTGCGAACGTATGGTTGCAGCTTGAAAGGTGGATATCATGATGAAAAACGACAAGGCTTTTAATGACACATTCTTAAAAGCGTGCCGAGGAGAAAAAGCCGCCCATGTACCGGTATGGTACATGAGGCAGGCTGGAAGATCACAGCCTGAGTACAGAGCGCTCAAGGAAAAATACGGACTGTTCGAAATTACGCATCAGCCCGAACTGTGCGCTTACGTGACAAGGCTCCCCGTCGAACAGTACGGTGTCGATGCGGCAATACTTTATAAAGACATAATGACACCGCTTCCAGGTATTGGCGTTGACGTCGAAATTAAAAACGGCATCGGTCCTGTCATCGATCAGCCGATCACATCTCTCACAGATGTTGAAAAACTCGGCGAACTCGAGCCGGAGGAGCATATACCATATGTGCTGGAGACGATCAGGCTCTTGACAGAAGAACAGCTGAACGTTCCGCTGATCGGTTTTACTGGGGCGCCGTTTACACTGGCCAGCTATATGATCGAAGGTGGCCCGTCCAAAAACTACAATAAAACAAAAGCGTTTATGTACAGCCAGCCTGCTGCATGGGACCTCTTGATGAAAAAGCTCGGGAAGATGGCGGCTGTATACGTCAAAGCCCAAATCCGCGCCGGCGCCAAAGCCATTCAAGTGTTCGATTCCTGGGTCGGCGCGTTGAATGTCGGTGATTACTGCCGCTATATCAAGCCGACGATGGACATTCTTTTCAAAGAGCTGAAAAAAGAAGGCGTGCCGCTGATAATGTTCGGGGTCGGCGCAAGCCACCTCGCGACTGAATGGCACGATCTTGACCTTGACGTCGTCGGGTTGGACTGGCGGATGAGCGTGCAGGAAGCCAGGGATAAAGGGCTGACAAAAACGCTTCAGGGGAATTTGGATCCTTCGATCCTCCTCGCCCCGTGGGAAGTCATTGAAGAGAGGACGAAAGCCATTCTCGATCAGGGCATGCAGACGGACCGGTTTATTTTCAACCTCGGTCACGGGATTTTTCCCGAAGTGAGTCCTGACACACTGAAAAAATTGACGGCATTTGTTCATGAGTATTCCGCCTCAAAAAAATCGAGCCTGATGACATGAGCATTTCAGTTGGTCTTTTCAATATAAACTGTCAAAATACGTATAGATCATGATCTTTAAAGAGGTGTTCACGTTGGGTAAAAAGAAAATGGGGCTTCTTGTTATGGCGTATGGGACGCCGTACAAAGAGGAAGACATTGAACGTTATTATACACACATCAGAAGAGGCAGGAAGCCTGAGCCTGACATGCTTCAGGACTTAAAAGACCGCTATAAGGCGATCGGCGGAATTTCTCCGCTTGCAAAGATCACGGAAGAGCAGACGAAGCAGCTGGAAAAACGCTTAAACGAGCTTCAGGATGATGTGGTATTCAAGTCATATATCGGTCTCAAACATATCGAACCTTTCATCGAGGATGCCGTTCAGGAGATGCATAAAGACGGGATTACAGAAGCCGTCAGCATCGTGCTTGCGCCCCATTTCTCCACCTTCAGCGTACAGTCGTACAACAAGCGGGCGAAAGACGAGGCTGAAAAGCTCGGCGGATTGTCGATCACATCGATCAACAGCTGGTATGATGAGCCGAAATTCATCGCATATTGGGCGGATCAAGTGAGAAAAATCTATGACGAAATGCCTTCGGAAGAAAGGGATAACGCCGTCTTGATTGTATCGGCGCACAGCCTTCCTGAAAAGATCGTCGAAATGGGTGATCCATATCCTGAACAGCTTAAAGAATCAGCGAAGCTGATTGCCGAAGCAGCGGGTGTAAAAGATTACGCCGTCGGCTGGCAAAGCGAAGGAAACACCCCTGATCCGTGGCTTGGGCCGGATGTTCAGGATTTGACCCGTGACTTGTCAGAGCAAAAAGGGTACAGCGCTTTTGTTTATGCTCCCGTCGGCTTCGTAGCTGACCATTTGGAAGTTCTTTATGACAACGATTATGAATGCAAAGTCGTCACAGACGATATCGGAGCAAGCTATTACAGACCTGAAATGCCTAACGCAAAACATGAGTTTATCGATGCTTTAGCAGATGTTGTATTAAAACAATTGGAGAAAGAACAGTAAAGAAGGCGATTGTAAATGAGTGGAGAACGCAGGCAGATTGTCATCATCGGCGGCGGTATTACCGGATTGGCCGCCGCCTTCTACTTGGAGAAGGAAATCAAAAAGAACGATCTCCCGGCCGAAGTCACGCTTGTTGAAGCAAGTCCGAGACTGGGCGGAAAGATACAGACGGTACACAAAGACGGCTATGTGATTGAACGGGGGCCGGATTCATTTTTGGAACGGAAGCAAAGCGCACCTCAGCTCGTGAAGGATCTCGGGCTGGAGCACTTGCTCGTGAACAACGCGACAGGCCAGTCTTATGTTCTTGTCAGCGAAACGCTCTATCCGATTCCGGAAGGAGCTGTGATGGGGGTGCCGACAAAAATCGGACCTTTTCTGACAACCGGCTTGTTTTCCTTGCCGGGGAAGTTGAGAGCCGGAATGGATTTGCTGCTTCCAGCGAGCAAGCCGCAGGAAGACCAGTCGCTCGGAGAATTTTTCAGAAGGCGTGTCGGCGGTGAAGTGGTGGAGAACCTGATCGAACCGCTTTTGTCAGGCATTTATGCCGGGGACATTGACCGCCTCAGTCTGATGTCAACTTTCCCGCAATTCTACCAGACAGAACAGAAGTACAGAAGCTTGATCATCGGGATGAAAAAATCGCGCGGCGCCCAGAGCGCCAAAAAGCCTGCGAACAAAAAGAAAGGCCAGTTCCAGACGGTGAAAACCGGCCTGCAGACGATTGTTGAAGAACTGGAAAAGCAGCTCGATATCACAAAGGTTTATAAAGGCACAAAGGTCGTCAGCATTGAGCGCGCGGGCTCGGGCTACAGCATGAAGCTTGACAACGGCAAGGTGCTTCACGCTGATTCGGCCGTGGTCACCGCTCCCCATAAAGCAGCTGCCGCGATGTTTCCAAAAGCGGATTGGCTGAAGGGTTTAGAAGATATGGTGTCAACATCTGTCGCCAATGTGGCGCTCGGATTTCCGGAAGAAGCCGTCCAAATGGAGCATCAAGGAACAGGCTTTGTCATTTCAAGGAACAGCGACTTTTCGATTACGGCGTGTACTTGGACAAACAAAAAATGGCCGAGCACAACGCCTGAAGGAAAAGTTCTGTTAAGAGCTTATGTGGGGAAAGCCGGCGATGAGTCCGTTGTCGAACAGTCAGATAACGAAATGGTGAAAATCGTCCTCGACGATTTAAGACGGATTATGAAGATCGACGGCGAGCCGGAAATGACCTGCATCACAAGATGGCATGAAGCGATGCCGCAATACCATGTCGGCCATAAGAAAAGAATGAAAGAGATCAGGGAAGGGTTACAGGCGTCATATCCGGGCGTTTTCATGACGGGGGCCTCTTTTGAAGGGGTCGGCATTCCGGATTGCATCGACCAAGGCAAGCAGGCCGTAGCCGATGTGCTCTCACACCTTTTCGAATAAAGAAGAGCAAATAAAGCTGTCCGAATCCATTCGGCGGCTTTTTTTATTTCACTCTTTTTACAGCTTTCATCATTTTAAAGTTTGTTTATGGAAAAGATAACATTTAAATTATTGCATTTTATATTCAGGTGTGTTACATTACTTTTTGTACTTACTGACCAAAATGTTCAAATAGTCAATTTCGGGGTGAGAAACCGTGAGCAAAGATCGAAAAGCACTGATTTTAGAAGCGGCGACAAAATCGTTTACACAATTCGGCTACAAAGCGACGACGATGGATCTGGTGGCGAAGCTTGCCAATGTCGGCAAAGGTACGATTTATACTTTTTTCAAGAATAAAGAGGAACTGTTCGACGACATTTTTTCTTCGCTTCTGATTGAGATGAAGCAAACGGCTGATCAAGCGATTGATCCTGATCTGCCTTTTCACGAAAATGCCCATCGCGCGATGATGGCGATATTGGAGTACAGAAAGAAGCACCAGCTGACCATTAAGATCTTTCAGGAAGGTGCGGAGCTCGGCACACCGGCGGCCCGCGAAGTGATTGAAAAGCTGGAACGCATGGTCATCAGCTATATTAAGAGAAAGATTAAAGAAGCGATTAAAAATGACGATATTAGACCGTGTGACCCCGAGCTGAACGCGTTTGTCATCTTCAAGCTTTACATCGCGCTCATCTTTGACTGGGAAAAAAACCATGAACCGCTGAAAGATGAAGAGTTGGCAGAGATGCTGAAAATGTATATTTTAAAAGGATTATCTCGTTAGATTGTCCTTTCTTTGTTTAAAGGGGTGCTTATCCGCATAGAGAGCGGCTACTAACTAGGAGGCGTATCAACATGAATGTTTTCAAAAACCAGTGGAGAGAACTGATAACCAATAAAAAACTACTGATATCCGTGATCGGGGTTCTCTTTATACCGCTGATTTACAGCAGCATATTTTTGGCGGCGTACTGGGACCCATACGGAAACGTCGATCAGCTCCCCGTAGCGGTTGTGAATTCCGACAAGGGAACGACATATGAAGGAAAAGACCTTCACATCGGCGACGACCTTGTCAAAGAACTGAAAAAAAACGATAAATTCGACTGGCATTTTACGACGAAGGAAAAAGCGCTGAGAGGCTTGCAAAATGAGGAATACTACATGGTTGTAGAAATTCCTGAATACTTTTCGAAAGATGCCAGCACGGTGATGGATAAACATCCGAAAAAGCTGAATCTGATTTATCATACAAACGCCGGACGAAACTATGTCGGCGCCCAGATCAGCGATAAAGCGATTGAGCAGCTTCAGCATTCAGTCGGTTCTGAAATCACGCAGCAATATGCTGAAGTCATCTTTGACAATTTCGGCAAAATCGCAAAAGGTCTCGGTGAAGCCAGCGAAGGTGCCGGAAAACTGGATAAAGGACTGAAAGATGCGAAAGAAGGAAGCGAAAAGCTGAAAAAGAACCTTGAAAAGCTTGCGAAAAGCCAAATTCAGTTCAACAAAGACGGAATGGAGAAGTTCGGCGCGGCATTCAATACGCTGAACGACAAAATTCATGAACTTGATTCAGGGCTTGCGCAATTTTTAGAAAAAAGCGGCCAGCTGCACAGCGGTGCTCAACAGCTCCAACAAGGCATGCCTCAGATTGTGGCGGGATTGGAGCAGATGAATGAAAAAGCACAGATGATAAGCAAACTCGAAGAAGCCATTTCAAATGAAAAGATTCAGCAGCTTGAAACGGCACTTTCAAACGCCGAAAAGGCGAAAAAAGAAATCAGTCAGATTTCAAAAAATATTGATGAGCTTGAAGCGGCATTGAAAAACCAGCACAGTGAAGTCAAACAAATTATTGAATCCAGCAACATGCTGACACAAGAACAGAAAGCCGCGCTTATGAAACAAGTCGATGAAAAAATGGGAACGGTGAAGCTGCCTGAGTTTGACAAGTTGAAAGCGCAAATTCCCGATGTAAGCGAACTTCCCGATTTATCCGGGCTGAAACAGAAGCTTGAGGAATTGAAGCGAGTTCCTTCGGATGTGAACAAGCTTTATAAAGGATCGCAAAAGATTCAGCAAGGGCTCGATGCGCTGACAAACGGTTTGGGTGCTTACAACGAAAAATTCGTGGAGGCGAAAAGCGGATCATCCAAAATCGCCGAAGGCAGCCAGACGTTAGTCGGGAAGTTCGGCGATCTGCAAAGCGCGGCTGATAAACTGAAAGACGGTTCTTCCAAGCTTGCAGAAGGGGCTAAATCTCTTGATGAAGGTCTTGGCAAGCTGTCTGACGGAAGCGGGGAGCTGTTTGACAAGCTGTCTGACGCTGCCGATCAGACCGGCGATATTCAAGCGGGAGACGAAAACTACAATATGTTCTCAGATCCCGTCGATGTGAAAGGCGATAAAATCGATCCGGTTTCCAACTACGGAACAGGATTAACCCCGTATATTTTGTCGCTCGGCTTATTTGTCGGTGCATTAATGATCACCGTCGTCTTTGATGTGAAAGAGCCGGCCGTCCGGCCTGAATCAGCTTTCGGCTGGTTTATGAGCAAATTCAGCGTACTTTTTGCAGTGGGGATTCTTCAAGCGGCGATCGCCTGCACGATCATTCTCTCTGGCATCGGGCTTGAAGTGCAAAGCGTCTGGAGATTTTATGTGTTCAGTATGATCATGAGCATTACATGTCTTGCGATCATTCAATTTTTGGCTGCGACCATGGGAAATCCGGGACGTTTCATTGCCGTCATTCTGCTCGTACTTCAGCTTGGAGGAAGCGGAGGAACATTCCCTCTTGCACTTGTTCCTAAGTTCTTCCAAGTCATCCATTCCGCACTGCCGATGACCTACAGCATTGCGGGATACAGAGCGGTGATTTCAAGCGGAGACTACGCGTATATGTGGGAGCAGGCTGCCGTGCTCGGCGGTGTTGCGATCGTCATGATGGCCTTGACGCTGATTTATTTTAAAGTGCTGCTGAGAAAAGGAAAAGTTGAAGAGCAGCACGCATAAAAGAAAAACATCTTTTCAAGCCCGGCAAGGGCAAGAAAAGATGTTTTTTTTTGAAATCAGGAAGCTGGCGCGCCCCATTTTACAATCAGTCCCGTATATGTAAGACCCCCGCCGAAACCGAACAGAATCAAGGTATCGCCCTCTTTCAACTTTCCGTTTTTGACGGCTTCATCAAGGGCGAGAACGATTGATACGGATGAGGTGTTGCCAAACCATTCGACGCTCGTCAGCGCTTTTTCGAGTGAAATTCCGGTTTTTTCGCAAATTGATTCGACCATTCGCAAATTCGCGCTGTGCGGGACGAACCAATCGATATCTTTCAGCTCCATTTCAGCTTGGATAAGCAGCTTTTTGACGCCTTCGGGAATGGATCTGACCGCCCATTTATACACTTCGCGGCCGTTTTGAACCATTTTTCCTTCACCTGAGAGCGGCTCCCCTTTAAGGTCGCTGCGCAAGCCGGTTCTGTATAAATGGCGGGCTCCGTCACCTTTCGTATCCTGGGTAAAAGTAATAAAGCTTGGGGAATTGTCGTCCCGTTCGACAAGCAGGGCGCCCGCGCCGTCGCCGAACAAAATGCAAGACGCGCGGTCTGTGTAGTCGGTTGTTTTGGATAAGGTTTCACCGCTGATCACAAGAATTTTTTTATGCAGTCCGGAAGTGATCAGGCCGTTGGCGATATGCAATCCGTATGTTAATCCCGCGCAAGTCGCATTTACATCCACCGCGCCGACTTCTTTCCATCCGAAGTGCTCCTGAACCTGGCATGCCGTGCTTGGAAAAGCATAGTCCGCCGTTGTGGTAGAGACGATGATCATGTCAATATCGTCCAGCGTGCCGTTGTATCTGCTTTGTAGATTTTCAACGGCCTTTATGCAAAGATCTGATGTGAATTCGTGACTTCCTGCGATTCGCCTTTCTTTCATTCCTGTCCGCTGAACGATCCATTCATCAGAAGTATCGACGATTTTTTCAAAGTCTTTGTTTGTCATGCGCTTTTCGGGAACATAGGTGCCGATGGCGGAAATTCGCGCTTTTGATAAAGTTTTCATGAAGTTCACTCTCCTTTTTTTTATTATAACACCTAGTATTAGTATCTGGTACTAAAATATTGATCTGATGTATACTATAAACATCACAAGTTGGGAGGAATGAACAATGTCAGGACAGAAAACGCTGGAGCTCATCAAGGAGCTCGTCTCCATCCCGAGCCCTACCGGAAATACGTATGACATCATAGACTATATCAATCGCCTATTACAGGAAGAAGGAGTCGAAACAAAGTTTAACCGTAAGGGCGGCCTGATCGCGACGATACCGGGCCGCGACAAAGCCCGGCACCGGATGCTCACCGCTCATGTCGATACCCTCGGAGCGATGGTGAAAGAGATTAAGCCGAACGGAAGGCTGAAAATTGACTTAATCGGGGGGTTCAATTACAACTCGATTGAAGGCGAGTATTGCAAAATTGAAACAGCATCAGGGAAAACTTACACCGGCACGATCTTAATGCATCAGACATCAGTGCATGTTTACAAAGACGCCGGAAAAGCCGAGCGGAACCAGAAGAATATGGAGGTCCGCATTGACGAACCGGTCCGCAGTGAAGAAGAAACCCGGGCGCTCGGCATCAATGTCGGTGATTTTATCTCCTTCGACCCGCGCGTTGAGATCACACCGAGCGGGTTTATCAAATCGCGTCATCTTGATGATAAAGCAAGCGTCGCCCTCCTTATTGAGCTGATCAGAACGATCAACACAGAAGGGATGACACTGCCTTACACAACACATTTTTTAATTTCCAATAATGAAGAAATCGGTTATGGCGGCAACTCCAATATCCCGCCTGAAACGGTGGAATATTTGGCTGTTGATATGGGAGCGATCGGCGATGGGCAGTCAACCGACGAATATACGGTATCCATTTGTGTGAAGGATGCCAGCGGGCCATATCACTACGGGCTTCGCAAGCGTCTGACCGCTCTTTGTGAAACATACGGAATCGAGTATAAGCTTGATATTTACCCGTACTACGGCTCAGATGCTTCAGCAGCCATCAGAGCGGGCCATGATATCGTCCACGGGCTGATCGGCCCGGGAATTGACGCATCCCACGCGTTTGAAAGGACGCATCAGTCGTCCCTGGAGCAGACGGCAAAGCTGCTGTATCATTATGTCCTGTCTGACATGGCATAAAAAAGCTCCCAAAGGACCCCGGTCCCTTGGGAGTAAAAAAAGAGTGGAAGTCATCCATCCGTAGAGGATGGCGTTTACTTACCAGTAATCATAGTGTTTTTTCTTTTTGCAGTGATCAAAGTGGTCAAACTTCTTGTAGTCATAGTCATAATCATACTTCTTATAGCATGGATAATAGTAGTAATAATAGTAGTAGTAGTATTTCTTGCAGTCGTGGTCTTTCTTGTGGTAGTCAAAGTCATAATCTTTCTTGCAATGGTCATGGTAAAAATACATTAAACTTCCCTCCAGTTTTCTTTTCTAATTTAACTACAGTACATCGTATGTAAACGAAAGGAAGTTGTTTGGACAGGTTTCTTGAGCAAATTGCATATTTTTAAAAAAACGTATGTTTCTCCAAAAGCGGGAAACATACGTTTTTTTGCGGGCTGTCAGCCGGACATTTTCATATCTGCCGGCTCCCTTTGATTTAAGACGGTCTGTCCTTTAACGGCGTCATATTCACCTTCCCATTTTGACATGACCACAGCGGCAAGAGCGTTTCCGGTCAGGTTGACGACCGTTCTCGCCATATCCATAATCCGGTCGACTCCGGCAATGAAGGCCAGCCCTTCAGCAGGAACGCCGATCGTGCCCAGAGTCGCGAGAAGAACGACGAATGATGTGCCGGGAACGGCAGCCATTCCTTTAGAAGTGACCATCAGGACAAGGATGAGCGTGAGCTGCTGCCCAATGGACAGATCGATGCCGTAGACCTGCGCCAGAAACAGCGCCGCGATTGCCTGATACAGGACAGAGCCGTCAAGGTTAAATGTGTAGCCGATCGGAATGACAAACGACACAATGCCTTTCGGACAGCCGATTTTCTCCATTTTTTCCATGACGCGCGGAAGCACAGTTTCAGAGCTTGATGTACTGTATGCAAGAAGAAGCTCATCTTTCATATAGGCCAAAAATTTAAATATATTGATACCGCACAGCTTGCCGACGATCCCAAAAATGACAATCAGAAAGAAAGCAAGAGCAAGATAGACAAGCAAAACGAGCTTTCCCAATGATAAAAGCGAAGAAAAACCAAATTTTGAAACCGTTACACCAATTAAAGCAAAAACGCCGAACGGCGCGAATTTCATGACGATGTTCACGACGTGGAACATGGCTTGAGACGTTGCCTCAAAAAAGGAAAGCACAGGCTTGCCTTTTTCGCCTATGGCTGACACTCCGAGTGCGAACAGAACAGTGAAGCAAATGATCGCAAGCAGATCGCCTTCAGCGAGCGATTGGAAAAAGTTTGTCGGCACAATGTGCAGGAACGTGTCTGCGACAGATTTGGTGCTTGCCTCTTTTTCTGTTTCTACATATTGGCTGATATCCTGTTTTTCAGCACCAGAAAAGTTTACGCCGTGTCCAGGCTGAATGATATTTCCAAGGAGCAGTCCGAGCACGATCGCAAAAGTCGTAATGATTTCAAAGTACAGAATCGTCCGAAAACCGAGCCTGCCGACCTTTTTTCCGCTGCCGGCCCCTGCAACCCCGACAATCAAGCTTGAAACGACAATAGGAATCACAATCATTTTGATTAATCTTAAGAACAAATCACCGACGGGCTGCAGATACGTTGCGACCGCAGGGTTTCCGAACCAAATCGCTCCTGCTGCAACACCTAAAATCAGCCCGAGGAAAATTTGTGTGGCTAATCCGAATTTAAGTCTTTTCATAGATGCCCTCCCAACGCATGCTTAATTTATACTAGAATATTAAACTTGAGATCGTAAATTAAGTATAGCGAAAGAAAATACAGCTCGTCCATTAAAAAAATAACGTCTGAATATATTGAAAATTCAAATATGAGATGATCATCCCAGCTTAAATTCAAATCGGGACGTTCATCGGTGTATATTTCCCTAAGTGAAATAGTAAAATGTTATTAAAATAATGAATTTTGACAAGAATCTCTCTCTTTATAACTAACTTTATGACAAAAAAACGCCCCGGGGAGATCCGCCGGGGCATTTTTTAATGACGTCTATATATCTTTTACATTTAAGCATTTAGAGCAAGTGTTTCCGTAGCATTCGTGCTGCTCATCAATATCGTGGCCGCATTTTGAACATTTTTTGGAAGGCAAATTTCTGAAGAACTCGGTGATTTTAGCGAGCATGTTGATTCCCCCAATTCGTTTGTTGTCATCATTGTATTATAACAGTATCTAGTAAATCAATGTCTGTTTTATGACAAAATATAAAACATGCAATTTTTAAGAAAAATGGGTATATTGAATAGGGGGACGATAGACACAAAAAAGAGGTGTGTATATATGAAGATGACAGTCATCGGCTGCTGCGGAGGATTTCCGGCTGCAAATGAAGCGACTTCAGGCTATCTCTTTCAATCCGGGGATTATTCCGTTTTAATCGACTGCGGCAGTGCCGTTTTATCGAAGCTTCAGCTGTTTCTGCCCGTTGAGGAGCTTGATGCCGTTATATTATCCCATTATCATCACGACCATATTGCGGATGTCGGCCCTTTGCAATTTGCCAAACTGGTCGGCTCATTCCTCGGCAAGGGAGCGAATGCCCTTCCGATATATGGACATCCTTTTGATGAAGAGCAGTTTTCAAAGCTTACATATAAAACGCATACCGCTGGATTGGCCTATGATCCGAAAGAGTCTTTGGCAATCGGACCGTTTACGTTCACGTTTTTAAAGACGGTTCATCCTGTTGACTGCTTTGCTATGAGGGTGACGGACGGTGTTCATTCTGTCGTTTATACAGCCGATTCGAGCTTTCAGGAAGCTTTCATCCCGTTCAGCGCAGGAGCCGATCTATTGATCTCGGAGTGCAATTTTTATGCGGATCAGGATGGGAGAAGCGCCGGTCATATGAACAGCCTCGAAGCGGGACGCATCGCTGCAGAAGCGGGTGCGGGACATCTGCTCTTGACACACCTCCCGCATTTCGGGGAACATCAAAAACTAGCAGAAGAGGCCAAAACCGTTTATAAAGGCGCGGTTGATCTGGCGCACACCGGTTATGCGTGGGGAGAATAGAAGGAGGAACTGACAAACATGCTGTTTATCGATAATCAAAATATTACAGATCCGAGGATCAACTTGGCGATTGAGGAGTACTGCTTAAAGCACCTCGATCCTGAAGAGACGTATCTGCTGTTTTATATCAACCAGCCGTCGATCATCATTGGCAAAAACCAAAATACGATTGAGGAAATCAACACAAAGTATGTGGATGAAAACGGGATCATTGTCGTTCGCAGGCTGTCAGGCGGCGGAGCTGTCTACCATGACCTCGGGAACTTGAACTTCAGCTTTATTACGAAAGACGACGGCAACAGCTTCCATAATTTTAAGAAGTTTACGGAGCCCGTTGTGGCCGCTTTAAAGCGGCTTGGCGTCGATGCGGAGCTGAGCGGCCGAAACGACTTGATGGCAAACGGCCGGAAAATTTCGGGAAACGCCCAGTTCTCAACGAAAGGGAGAATGTTCAGCCATGGCACGCTGTTGTTCGATTCTGAGATAGAACATGTCGTATCGGCTTTAAAAGTAAAAAAAGATAAAATCGAATCAAAAGGCATCAAATCGATCAGGAGCCGGGTAGCCAATATCAGCGAATTTCTCGATCAGAAGATGACGACAGTGGAATTCCGAAGCATGCTTCTCCGCTATATTTTTGATACAGAAGGGGAAATACCGGAGTATAAGCTGACTGAAAAAGACTGGAAAATCATCAATCAAATTTCAAAGGAACGCTATCAAAACTGGGATTGGAACTATGGGAAGTCTCCGAAATTCAATCTTCAGCATTCAAAACGATTTCAAGCGGGATCGGTCGACATCCGCCTGGAAGTGCAAAAAGGCGTGATCTGCGAGTGCAAAATATTCGGTGACTTTTTCGGAGTCGGCGATGTCAGCGATATTGAAGAGAAGCTGACAGGCGTACAGTATGAAAGAAAAGCGATTGAAGAAGCCCTTCAAGGCGTCGACATCAAGCATTACTTCGGCAATATTCAAAAAGAAGAATTTTTGGATCTTGTCTACTAAAAGAGAGGCTGCGGTTTCCGCGGCCCCTTTTTAACTTGAGAGGAATGGAAGATATTTCCCAACAGCCCTTGAGTGTTTTCTGTTCATTTACTATAATGGGAATAGATTTTGATTATCACAAAATGAATGGTCATTCATTCATTTTTAAGGGGTGGGAGAATGAATTTAGTTTCAAAATTAGGGGAAACAGCTCAATCAAAGCCTGACAGAACCGCTTATATTTTTGGGGAACAGACGGAAACATACGGGGGATTACAGCAGAAAATTGATTGCTTTGCAGAAGGTCTGCGCGAAATCGGGGTGGAAAAGGGAGATCATGTTGCTTTGCTTCTCGGCAATACCCCGCATTTTGTGATTGCGTTTTACGGTGCGCTGAAGGCCGGAGCTGTTGTCATACCGATCAATCCGGCCTATACGCCGACTGAGATCGGCTATATGCTGACAAATGGCGACGCAAAAGTGATCGTGGCTCTGGGACAGCTGCTTCCGCTTTACGAAAAGGTGCATGAATCCCTTCCGAAAGTCAGCTGCGTCGTGCTTTGCGAAACGGGAGAGCCGCTTCGCGAACCGGAAAGCACCGAGGTTAAGATGAAATTGAAATCGTTTACAAACATTATGAAACCTCCTGTCCGGCCGTTTCCTGAAATCGACGCCGAAGATACGGCCGCCATCCTTTATACGTCAGGAACTACGGGAAGACCAAAAGGGGCGATGCTCACACATCAAAATCTATTTTCGAATGCAAATGATACAGCCCGCTATCTAACAATGAATGAATCTGACCTTGTCGTCGCCGCCCTGCCGATGTTCCACGTTTTTTGTTTAACGGTCTGCATGAATGCGCCGCTCATGAACGGCGCAGCGATTTTGATCGTGCCGAAATTCAGTCCCGCCGAAGTTTTCAAGCTGATTAAAAAGCATCAGGCGACGATCTTCTCAGGCGTGCCGACAATGTACAATTACCTGTACCAGTATGAAGGGGCGGATGAAACCGGTTTTCGATCCATCAGGATTTGCATCTCAGGTGGAGCAGCCATGCCTGTCGCTCTCCTGAAAAGTTTTGAAGAAAGATTCGGCGTTCTCGTTTTAGAAGGCTACGGTTTGTCGGAGGCTTCTCCTGTTACATGCTTTAACCCGTTCAGCACCGGCCGCAAGCCAGGATCGATCGGCACGAACATTCTCAATGTCAAAAACAAAGTCGTCAATGAAATCGGGGAAGAGCTGCCTGCCGGTCAAGTCGGGGAGTTGATCGTTAAAGGGCCGAACGTTATGAAAGGGTACTACAACATGCCGGAAGAAACGGCCCATACGATTAAAGACGGATGGCTGTATACAGGTGATTTGGCAAAACGGGATGAAGACGGTTATTTTTATATCGTCGACAGAAAAAAAGACATGATTATCGTCGGCGGCTATAATGTCTATCCGAGGGAGATCGAAGAAGTGCTCTACCTTCATCCGGAAATCGCAGAAGCGGTGGTGATCGGAGTGCCAGACCCGAATACGGGAGAAGCCGTCCAGTGCTATGTCGTTCCGAAGAATAAAACGCTGACAGAGGATGATGTCTTGTCGCATTGCAAAAAGCATCTTGCCAAATACAAGCGCCCGGCGGCAATCGTCTTCATGGATGAAATACCGAAAAATTCGACCGGCAAAATTTTAAGGCGCGCTTTAAAAGACATTTTGACAAATCAATCTTGACACGTTAAAAGGGACGCCTGCCGCGTCCCTTTTCTGCAGTTCTCTGAGAAGAGCGTCTTTTTCCTTTTGTCGGAGAACAAAATATGTGCCCTCCTCTTCTTTCAGGATGACGGCTTCATCTTTCTTCAGCCAGACGGTGAAGTGAACGCGATGTGTGTCGGTCATGCTGATGTATCCGTGATACGCCGGAGAAGGCAGGCTATGCGCCGACTTTTCTTTCATTCTTTTCCCTTTGTTAAATGTATCAAGCAGAACGCCTATGTTGTGCCTATCTTTGATGCTGACCGTTTTTTCGCTGTCATCTGCCTGCTTCAAGATGATTTCTTCGGCATTTCTTGAGTCGAAAGGCTCCGCCATCAAGTGGAATACATAAAAGACAGTGATAGATAAAATACCGAAAAAAAGTATGATCCCCATTATTTTTTTCAGAATGATCACCTCAGGCTATTTATTTTCTCCGTTTAATGGCTTTTCATCCTAAAAAATTATGCTATAATGTTCAATAAATTATACAAATGTTCAATTTATTGAGAGGAGGCAGAAGATGAATTCGATTGAAAAACAAGTCGCAGAAAACATAAAGAGGCTGCGAAAAGTCCGCAATTACAGTCTTGATCAATTGTCATCGATGACTGGCGTCAGCAAAGGCATGCTCGCGCAAATTGAAAAAGGCTCTTCAAGTCCGACGATCACAACTTTGTGGAAGATCGCAAACGGGCTGCAAGTATCATTTACTTCCTTGGCAGAAAAGCCCGCGGGGGAGCCGACGGTCGTCAGAAAGCATGAGAAAACGCCCGTTTTGGCCGGAGAAGAAAAATACGCGGCATTTCCGCATTTTCCCTTCGACCAGAAAAAGAAGTTTGAAATCTTTTATATTGAACTTGCGCCTGGCTGTGTACACGAATCAGAGCCTCACCACGGAGGAATTGAAGAGTATGTGCTCGTCTCTAGAGGAGCGATCGCGGTGACGGCGTGTGATTACACCTGCAGCCTGAACGAAGGCGATGCGATGCATTTCACCGCAAACACCGTGCATACGTACGAAAACAACACGGAACAAACGGCATCATGTTATACACTCATTTATTATCCGTAAAGAGGTGTCAAGATGGAAAAGCACGATTCACTCAACTTTCTAGACGGGCTTCGTTCAGGGGTTTCCCTTGCCGTCGGCTACATTCCGGTCGCTTTGACATTCGGGCTTTTGGCGAAAACAACGGGGCTGTCGCTTTTTGAAACGTTTTTGATGAGCGCCCTTGTTTTCGGAGGAGCGTCCCAGTATATGTCTTTAAGCATGCTCGCCGTTCAGACGGGAATCATCGAAATCGTTATGACGACGTTCATTGTGAATATCAGACATTTTTTATTTTCGGCGACTTTGAATCAATTGGTAGAAAAAGATTCGCCTTGGAAAAAAGCGTTTTACTCATTTTTCGCGGTGACAGATGAATCGTTTGCCGTCGCTGCTCTAAGAAAGGAAAAGCTAACGACCGGGTATATGATCGGCCTTGGTTCGATCGGATATGTAAGCTGGGTTTTTTGGAGTGCGGCCGGGCATTTTGCAGGGGCCGCCATGCCGGCTGTTCTCCAGGAAAGCATGAGCATCGCCCTTTATGCCATGTTTATCGGATTGTTGGTGCCGCCTTTGAAAAAACAGCGAAAAGTCCTGCTGCTGGCGGGGGCGGCTGCGTTATTCAATACGGTTTTCCAAATGAACGGAATATTGTCGGCAGGATGGTCGATCGTCTGCGCTACGCTTTTATCTGCCGTCCTGATTGAATGGCTGTACCAATTTAGAACAGAGGGGAAGAGAAACTATGTTTAGCCCGATCATCTGGATGATTATCGGCATGGCTGCCGTTACATATGTGCCGCGGGTGGTGCCGCTTATTGCTTTTGAAAGCCTGAAGCTTCCCGGATTTTTGGAGCGCGTGCTGAAAAATGTGCCGTACGCCGTCTTAGGGGCTCTCATTTTTCCGGGAGTTTTTTTGGTGCAAAGCGGTATGCTCTACGGACTTGCCGGCGCTCTTATCGCATTTTTATTTTCCTATTTTGGAGCAAGCGTCATAGTCGTCGTGATGGGGACGATTTTGACGCTCGCAGGCGCCGGCCTCTTGCTCTCATTGTAAGGCTTGGTTCTAACTTTCGCATGAAAAGCTTACAATAGAAGTAACTGCTATGTGAGAGGAAGTGATTCGCCATGCGGAAATGGATCGCGGGAGCCGGTCTCCTGTATGTGCTGTACGGCCTTTTTTTCTATTGGTATCTCTTTATGGCCGGTGAACCCTCCGTTCCTGAGGCGCTGAAAGGGACAAGCGCAGACCCGGCGGCATTTATGAACGAAAGAGAACTCGTGCTGACGGAAGATTACTCGAAAATAAAGGACTTTCTGTTTTTTATCCGGATTCCGTTTGAATGGTTTTTATTTTTTATATTGTTGATTGCCGGTTTATCCAGGAAAATGAAAAATTGGGCGGAGCAGACCTCGAAGAGGAGAAGCATTCAAATCACGGCATATGTTTTTGCTTTGTTTCTGATCGTCACGATCGTTTCTTTGCCGCTTGACTGGATCAGCTATCAATATTCGCTTGACTACGGCATATCAACCCAGACAACCGCGAGCTGGATCAAAGACCAGGTGATCGACTTCTGGATCAGTTTTCCGATAACGGCTGCGGCGGTGATCGTCTTTTACTATTTGATCAAAAAGCATGAAAAACGCTGGTGGTTTTATGCCTGGTGTCTGACGGTTCCGGTTACGCTGTTTTTATTTTTTCTCCAGCCGGTTGTCATTGATCCTTTATACAATGACTTTTATCCGCTGAAAAATAAAGAGCTTGAACAAAGCATTCTGAAGCTGGCCGATCAGGCGGATATTCCTGCGAATCACGTCTATGAAGTGAACATGTCTGAAAAAACGAATGCGTTAAATGCCTATGTAACAGGAATCGGCGCCAATAAAAGGATTGTGCTCTGGGATACCACGCTGAACAAGCTGGATGAGCCGGAAATTTTATTCATCATGGCGCACGAAATGGGACATTATGTGATGAAGCATGTTTACATAGGACTTGGCGGGTATCTGCTTTTATCCCTTGCTGTCTTTTATGTGATCGACAAGCTGTACAAGCGGATCATCGGCCGCTATGGAAGAAGCCTTCATATTGCAGGAAAATCCGATCTAGCCGCACTTCCGCTTCTTCTGATGCTGATGGGGGTCATCTCTTTCGCGTCGTCTCCATTTACGAACGCAGTTTCGAGGCATCAGGAAAAAGCTGCTGACCAGTATGCGATTGAACTGACGCAAAACAGCGATGCAGCGGTTTCGACGTTTCAAGAGCTCTCAAAAGCCGGGCTGAGCGAGGCAAACCCGCCGTTTCTCGTCAAGATTTTTAAATACGGCCATCCGACGATCATGGAACGGATTCAAAATATTGAACAACCTTCATCAGAATGAAGAAAAAGCTAGTGCTAAAAACACTAGCTTTTTCTATATGCTATTTGTTAGAATATGTTATTGAGCGGCAGCTTCGACATTGATCAGACCTTTCCCATAGTAGAAGGAGCTTCCCAAATAAGTCGCCGTGCTGGAGAGACGGTTGCGGACTTGTGAAGCTGAAAGGTTCGGATGTTTTGACAAGATCAAAGCTGCTGCTCCCGCTACATGAGGAGAAGCCATTGACGTTCCGTTCAATGTTGCATAAGTGTTCGTTGGGTAAGTGCTGTATACGCCTGCGCCAGGAGCCATGACTTCAAGCTCTGCTCCCACACTGGAAAATGAAGCTCTGTTGCTGTTAGAGTCTACCGCACCAACAGCGATGACAGAATCGTATTTCGCAGGATAGCCAATTGTATTCGTGTTTCCTGAAGATCCGCTGTTCCCTGCTGCAGCTACAACGACAACCCCTCTTGCATATGCATTGTCGACTGCCTGTTTCATCGCTGTCGAGCCTGATGCTCCCCCAAGGCTCATATTGATAACATCCATGCCGTTTGTTGTCGCCCACTCGATTCCGCTTACAATGCCGCTGTATGATCCGCTTCCGCTTGAATTCAGTACTTTAACCGCGTACAAGGATACGCTTGGCGCAACGCCTAATACACCCGTTGTATTGTCAAGCGCAGCTACTGTACCGGCAACATGCGTGCCGTGTCCGTTGCCGTCGGTGTTATAAGCTTCGCCAGCCACAAAGCTTGCTCCGCCGACTACGTTCAAGTCCGGATGAGAAGCTTGGATTCCTGTATCCAGGACGGCTACTTTTACATTCGCTCCCTTAAAGCCTTGAGCCTGCACTTTGTCCGCTTTAATGAGAGGAATGCCGTAAGGAACGGTTTGCGCCAAGGCATGGGCCACATGATCCTCTTCCACATAAGCGACATCCGGATCATTTTTGACTTCCTTAAGCGCTTCTTTGTCTAGCTTCGCTTTTGCCGCGTTGATGATTCTAAACTGCTTGTCCACTTTTCCGCCGCTCTCTTTGATGATGTCCTTTTTGACAGATGCGGTTTTCACTCCTGACTTAAATCCGACAATATAATCCTTTTCAACATTTTTCGCCGGTTGAGCAGCAGAAGCGGAATCGCTGAATGCCATCGTGAACACGAGCATGAAGGCCGTCAGCATCCCAAGCCAAAAACTCTTTTTCCTCATCATTATTCACTCTCCTCCTCTTTATTCAGAATAATTTAAATAGAAGGATAATATAATCTATTCCAATTATTCTGTTAATTTATTATAGAAAAAAAATGAATTATATGGTAGGCCTATTTTTTTGGAGGACCAATTTAAAATTTTTTGGTTATTAATAACTGTTTTAGAAAAATGTTCAGTTCGAAAGTATGAATAGACCGCTTCAGCCTGGCAGGGAAAGAGGTCCCGAGGGCCGCGAATGACAGGAGATTGCTCCATCTGATTCATTTTATGAAAATACTATTCATTTATTTTATGAGATCATTTTTTGCCGAAGGAGGTTGCAGCCTTGTCGATCATCTATTAAAATATGCAATATATCGCATACAGAAACGGGTGAAAGATATGAAATCAGCTCATGTGAAAGGCGTATTGATGGTGCTTGCAGGGGCTTCATTGTGGGGATTATCGGGAAGCGCTGCACAGTACATATTTGAAAGGGGAGCGGTTGAAGCCGGCTCGCTTGTCTCTGTCAGGCTTCTGGCATCGGGAGTCATTCTCTTGTTATATGTTTCAATGAAAAACGGTTTTCAACATGTGTGTCAGATATGGAAGAAAAAAACAGATATTTGTTCGATTTTAGTATTTTCCATTTTTGGAATGCTTGCTGTTCAATATACGTTTTTTGCTTCAATCGAAAAGGGTAATGCCGCGGCTGCTGCAATTCTTCAATACTTGGCGCCTTTTTTCGTATTGTTTTACCTATATGTTAAAAAAGAACTTCCGCCTAAGTGGAAAGATGCCGTACTTACTTTATTGGCGCTTTTCGGCGTGTTTCTTCTTTTGACAGGCGGAAGGCCGGACAGTTTGTATATTCCGGCCGAGGCCGCCGTTTGGGGCATTTTGTCCGGTGGAGCGCTTGCTTTCTATACGGTTTTTGCAGGAGGATTAATTCAATCGTTCGGTGCTTTGACGGTTACGGGATGGGGTATGCTCGTCGGAGGGGCCGGAATTTCTTTTTTGTTTCCGCCGTTTCGGTTTGACCTTTCGCACATTGGGGCAGGGGAGGCGGCAGCCATTCTGTTTGTTGTATTGTTCGGCACAGCTTTGGCGTTTGCCCTATACATCGGCAGCCTTTCTTATCTTTCCGCAAAAGAAACGAGCTGCCTGAGCTGCGCCGAACCGCTAGCGGCTGTTTTGTCGTCGGCGGTCTGGCTGGGTGTGCCGTTCAATGCCTTTCAAGGTGCCGGTACGGTAATGGTGATCATCACGGTCATCATTCTTTCCCTCAGCAGAGAAAGCAAAGCGGGGGATTCCGTGAATGAACGGGTGTAGAAAGGAGAAGGAGGCTCCTTTCTTTTTTTATAATGATAATGATTATCGTTGTCATTGGTATGAAGTGTTGCTATAATAATTTCGTCTACTACCAGAAAAGGAGATACATATGAAGCACAAGTATTTTGCTATTTTATTCCTATTGATGATATCAGTGTTGACAGCCTGCTCGGGGGGAAGCGAAAGTACGAAAACCTCCAGTCAGGATTCCGTGACAGTTAAGCACGACTTAGGAGAAACGAAAGTAAAGAACAATCCGAAAAAAGTTGTTGTTCTTGAATTGGGTTTTATTGATGCGCTCCTTGATGCGGGCATTAAGCCTGTCGGGATTGCGGACGACGGCAAACCTAAGTTTATTAACGAGAAGGTCAGAGAAAAAATCAAAGGGTATACTTCAGTCGGTTCGCGCGCCCAGCCAAGTTTTGAAAAAATTGCTTCTTTAAAGCCCGATTTAATAATTGCCGATTCGAGCAGACACAGCGGTGTCTATGATAAACTGGCGAAAATTGCGCCGACAATCGCGCTGAAAAACTTGAATGCAGATTATCAGGACACGCTTGACGCGTCTCTTACGATTGCGAAAGCCGTCGGCAAAGAAAGCGCAATGGAGAAAAAGTTGGCTGAACATAAACAAAAGCTGAATGAATTGAAACAGAAATTCGGGAGCCGGAAACAGAGCATTCTTCTGCTCGGAAACACAAATGAAGCAATCACTGTGCGCGACGAAAACTTTTTCACGTCTCAGCTTCTGACGAAAATCGGCTATACATACGGTGTCAGAGACAGCAGCAAAGGCGATGGCGAAAACGGTGAATCCGTCAATATTAAAATGACGCTTGAGCAGCTGCTTGAGAAAGACCCCGACACCATTGTCCTGATGACGGGAGAAAAAGATAAAGTCGATGAAGACGGGAAAAGACCCATTGAAAAAGACCCTCTTTGGAAAAAGCTCAGCGCTGTCAAAAACGGCAAGGTTTATGAAGCCGACAGATTCGCCTGGTCGCTCCGCCGCAGTATTGACGGAGCAGATGCGCTGATAGATGAAATCGGTCAGCATCTTCTGTCTGAGGATCAAAAGAAATCTTAAGAGCCTGCCAGCTTGCTGGACGGGATGACGCATGCTTTTTACAAAAGCATGCGCTTGTTTTTTTCTAAAGGAGTGACCTGTTTTGATATATATGAAACGTTTTGCACCGCTCATTTTTGTTTTTCTTTTGCTCGCGGGTTTTGCGCTTTCTGTTTCAATCGGTTCGTCAACGATTGCGCTGCCCGACATTTGGGCAGCTGTGTTTATGTACGACGGTTCAAAATTGCACGCGATTATTCAGTCCATCCGAATTCCGCGCGCCTTGGCCGCCGCATTCATCGGCGCGAATCTAGGGGCCGCGGGCGCACTGATGCAGGCGGTGACAAGAAATGCGCTGGCATCTCCGAGCATCTTCGGAATCAATGCAGGGGCCTCTCTTGCTGTCGTATGTTTGACGGTGATGTTTCCTGCGCTTGCCGCTCCCCAGACAGCGATGGGAGCCGCTTTTGCCGGCGGTGCCGCGGCCGCGCTGGTCGTGTACGCGGTTGCCTCAGTATTCAGCGAACACGACAGGGATATCAGCTTTGCCTTGATCGGTGTCGTCATTCAGGCGATCATTGCTTCGATGACGCAAATGCTGCTCATTTTTCATGAAGAGTCGACGGAAACGCTATTGTTTTGGCTCTCCGGTTCTTTAGCGGGGAGCTCGTGGGATAAGCTTCATTTGTTGATTCCGGTAAGCATGGCAGGTTTGTTGACGGCTTTGGCCTTAGGGAGGGCGGCTTCCGTCATGAGTCTCGGAGATGATGTGTCACATGGGCTGGGACAAAATGTATGGCTCAGCAGATTGTTCATCGCTTTCACTGTTGTCGCGCTGGCAGGAGCATCGGTGTCCGCTGCCGGACCGATTGGTTTCATCGGTTTGATGGTTCCTCATATGATCCGGTATCTGATGGGGGCTGACTATCGGTTCGTGATTCCGTATTCGGCATTGCTAGGAGCCGTTCTTTTGCTGTTTGCTGATATTCTGTCCCGCTTTGTCTATTTTCCGTACCAAACGCCGGTCGGAGTTGTCACGGCAATGATCGGGACGCCGTTTTTCATCTATTTGGCGAGAAGACGGAAAAAGGGGGCGGCATGATGAACAATGCGGAAAGAAAAATGAAAAGACGGCGCGGGCAATCGGCGCTTGTCCTCTCTGCGTTATGCGCCTGTTTGTTGATGCTCATTGTACTCAATTTGGCGATCGGCGATGAAAACATCGGACTGTGGGACGTAATGAAATCACTGGCAGGGCAAGGGGATGCAGGAGTCCGCTTCTTGGTGATGGAATTTCGAATGCCGCGCATCCTTCTCGCTGTGCTTGCCGGAGGGGCGCTTTCAATCGCAGGTGTAGTCGCACAATCGCTGATGAAAAATCCGCTGGCCGCCCCTGACACGCTTGGCATTACAGGAGGAGCGGGATTGGGCGCTGTGATCGTTACGGTCTTGTTTTCACAGCAAAGTCCGCTTCTGCTGACAGGCGCCGCCTTTTCAGGAAGCGTTTTGGCTGCGGCTCTCGTCTATTTATTGGCTTATCGAAACGGGATTTCTCCTGTGCGGCTGGCGCTTGTCGGGATCGCGGTCAATGCTTTTTGCCATTCGGGTATTCAGCTACTCATTTCAAGGGGGAGCCCGAATGTCAACAACGCATTAATTTGGCTGAATGGAAGTCTGTGGGGGAGAGACTGGGATGATGTACTGTCTCTTTTCATATGGTGTTGTCTGGTCATTCCTCCGTTATGGTTTGCGGCAAAACCGCTCGATATCATCAAATCAGGGGACGGGATTGCCGTCGGCCTCGGCATCCGGCTCGAAAGAACGCGATTTCTGCTGCTTGCCGGTGCGGTCCTACTGACAGCTGCGGCTGTGACCGCCGTGGGAACAATCGGTTTTATCGGGCTGATGGCGCCCCATATCGCAAGAAAGCTGGCAGGGGCTGAAACGAGGATCTTGATTCCCGTTTCAGCGCTCGTCGGCGGCATCGTTCTTTTGATAGCCGATGCCGCCGGAAGAGGCCTTGTTCCGCCGCTTGAAATACCGGCTGGATTGATCGCAGCCATTATCGGCGGTCCGTATTTTATCTATTTACTGCGCCGCGAAGCGAGGCAGGGGAGAGCATAAAAAAGACGGCATCAACCTTGCCGTCTTTTTTTAATTTGACAAATGGTGTGAAAGATTGTAATCCTTCACATGCCATTTATTTTCATGGAATTTGATGTTGCTTAGGCACGCATTGACGAGCTTCGTATTTTCCAGGTTGATGTCGCCGTTTGAGATTTTTGACAGAAGGGCGTGTATCGCGGCTCCGTGTGCGACGATCAGCACTTTTTTGTCCGGATACCGCTCGCTGACCTTTTGAACGCCGGCCATCAGCCGTTCGGCAAGCGCTTCTTTTGATTCCTGATTCGGATATTCTTTATCGGGGTAGAGCCTCGTTCTTTCTTCGAATGGCATCCCTTCTGCATCTCCGTAATTCCTTTCGATGAAATCTTCCATTTCGATGATTTCAAGTCCCAGGTATTGATTGATGATTTCAGCGGTTTCTTTCGCTCTTCTTAAAGGGCTTGTAATGATGACGTCCCAGTCGGACCCTTTCAAAAACGCCCCGGTTTCTTTTGCCTGTTTTTGACCGGTTTCATTTAAAGGGATATCGGTTCTTCCCTGCAGTTTTCCTAAAGCATTCCAGTCTGTCTCGCCATGCCGGATCAAACAAATCGCAGTCATTCTGAAAAATCTCCTTTCGATGTCGGCTTTCGCGTTTTTCGGTGATATGGCTATTATACTAAATTTAAATACAATGACTACGAATGATGACTGGAACAGAGAAAAATTCAAACGTTTTTTTCAAAAAGGAGCGCCATACCGACTCCGCCGCCGCTGCCGATCGCCGCGACGGCATACTTCAAGTTGTCTCTTCTTGCCGCTTCGTAAAACAGGCGGGTTACCAACACGGCTCCTGAAGCACCGTACGGGTGTCCAAGCGCCAAAGCGCCTCCCCTGACATTCAGTTTGTGATAGGGGAGGCCAAGCTCTCCGGCGCAGGCCGCGATTTTGACGGCGAACGCTTCATTGATCTCAAACAAATCGATGTCTTTGACAGACAGGTTTCGTTTCTTTAAGAGTTTTTGAATCGCGGGCACCGGAGAAATTTGCGGAACGTTTGGGTCGACGCCGGCGACCGCGCTGTCAACAAATCGGAGAACAGGCTGCAAGCGGAGCGCTTCCGCTTTTTCTTCGTTCATCACGACAACCGCGCTTGCGCCGTCGTGAATTCCACAGCTGTTTGCGGCTGTTACGGTTCCTCCTTTTTTAAAGACTGGTTTTGCTCTTTCGATGATGTTTTCCAGCAGTCGTTTGCGAATCATGCTTTCATCGGCCGCCAATCCTTGAAATGGCAGAATCTCGTCGTCATAATAGCCGTTTTCAAACGCGGACTCGCTTCTTTTATAGCTTAACAGGGCATAGTCGTCCTGCATCTTGCGGGTAATGCGGTACCGATCCGCCGTCAGCTCAGCGGCAATTCCCATATCCGGATCACCCCATTCATCGGGAGAAAACCTCGCTCTTCCCGGAAAAGGGGAGAGGCTTGCACTTTCTGTACCTCCGGCAATATAGCAGGATCCTGCCCCAGCTTGCACGAAACAGCAGGCGGTCCGGATCGCTTCAAGTCCAGCGCTGCATTGACGGTCTATCGTCATTCCTGAGACGGAAGCGGGAAGACCGGCGGCAAGCGCGGATAAACGGGCGATGTTGCCGCCCGGTCCGACCACGTTTCCGAGGATGACCTCGTCCAATATCCCGTTCAGCGGCTTTGCGAGGTGCTTGATCAGGGAGGCGGCCAGATCATGGGGCTCGGCATTTTTCAATAAGCCGTTTTGTCTGGCGAGCGGCGTTCTTTTGGCGGCCGTGATAACAGCTTTCATCTGATCACGTCCTTCAGCTGTTCTTTCAGAAGGTGACGGGCGACTTTTCCTCCGGAAGTATGCGGAATCTGTTCGAGATAGTGCCACATTCTCGGCACTTTGTACGGAGCGAGTCGGCTTTTGCAATATGTTTTAAGCTCTTTAACCGGGGCTTTACCCTTAATGACGGCTGCCGCTTTTTCTCCCCAGTAATCGTCGCGGATGCCGATTACTGCAGCTTCTTCCACTTCCGGGTGTGACAGGAGAACACCTTCAACCTCTTCGGGGAAAATATTGATGCCGCCGTAGACGATCATGCTGTTCTCCCGTCCTGTTATGTAGAGGTAACCATCTTCATCCATCCAGCCCATGTCATCGACTGTCATCCAGCCGTTTTCATCAATCGGGGAGGCGGCGGCCGCTTCTTGGAGGTAGCCTGAAAACAGCATCGGGCTTTTCACGAAAATTTTGCCGACCTCCCCGGTTCGGACTGCTTCCCCTGAGCTTGAACGGATGGCAACGTCAACATTGTGAAAAGGCCGTCCGACAGAGTCCGGCTTCACATGAAAGTCTTCCGGAGCGGATACAGAGACGAAGCTCATCTCAGAAGTTCCATAAAAATCGAATAAAGAAAGATGCGGATGCGCTTTTTGAATCGCTTTTTTTGCCTGCCTGCTCCAATTGGCGCCTGAAGAAATGACCTTGACCGGTTTATCGATTCGCCTGTTCTCCGCTCTCAGGGCTTCAGTCATCGTCGGCACCGTGAACAGCGTTGTCACGGGATTCCGGGCGACTGCGTTTTCGAGCCGGGACGGCGAAAATTTTTTCAGAAGGTAGACGGTTCCGCCGAGATACAGCGTTGTCATTGCTCCGTATAAAAAATGCGAGAAGAAGAGCGAGCCGGGTATCACGACGCTGTCTCCGGCTGATAGCTGAAAATCCCTGCTGCTGATGCGGAAGCTTTCGACCCAGGAGCGATGCGATCTGATGAATGCTTTCGGAGCTCCGGTAGACCCGGATGTAAACCCGATGTAAAACGGTTCATCATCAAATGGGCGAGGTTCCAGGACCGGAGCGTGATTGATTTCGTCAAGGCATTCGTTCAGAAGCAGTGTTTGTTCAAGAGCAGGGAACGGCTGATCCGAGATGAACAGTTCGGCTTTGCAAAGAGAAAGCTTTTCCCGGCATTCAGACGGGCTCCAGCGCGGATCAAACGGAACGGCCGTCCAGCCGGCCATCGCCGCTCCCGCGAACAGCTGCAAAAAAGGCAGTCCGTTTGGAAGCGAAAAGGCCATCCTTTTATTCTTTGTTTTTTTCGCGCTGAGCCAGCCGGCCGTCCTGCATACTAACTGGTGCCATTCCAGATAGCTGACAGACATTTCATCTATTTGAACAGCCGTTTTCTGAGGATAGCGATTGGCGTGGTATTGATAAGTCTCAGTAATTGGCACGGTTTCATTCCTCCTAAGCTGCATTCCTGCTTACGTCGTTTTTGAGCGCTTTTCTCAATCTTAGCACGAGAAAGGCGGCTGCGGCGGATTTTAGCAGGTCTCCGGGTACATACACCAAGCAGAGCTTCATCGCTTCGGTGAGAGGAATTTGCATCAGAAACGCCTGGACAGGGACGCCTGCCGTGTATAACAGCAATACGCCGAATAAGAGATGAATGAAAAAGAGGTTTCGAACATGTAAAACTTTAAGTTTGCCGACGGCCCATGAGATGCAAAAAGCTGCGACAGGGTAGGCGAGCAAGTAGCCGGCGCTTGGTCCCATGAAGACGCCGATTCCACCCCTTCCTCCTGATAGGAGAGGCAGCCCGCTTGCGACTAGCAGCAAAAAGACGGTAAGACTGAGTGCCGCGTTCCGCGGTTTGTTGACTCCGCCGGCGAGCATGACGCCAAGCGTTTGAAACGTAATCGGTACGGGCGTGAACGGCAGGGAGATCGGCGGGAAAAAGCCGAGCACTGCCATGATGGCTGTGCTAAGCGAGATAAATGTCATATCTTTGACTTGCATAGTAGACTCGATTCCTTTCAAATAACGTAATAGAATCAAAGTATCACTTGAAGCTCTATAATGTCAACTTTGTTTTTGTTTAGGTTTACAAAAAGGAGATCGAAAGAAAAAACACAGGCCATGAGTTGACCTGTGTACAGGAATGATTTATTTTTTTGTCAGCTCTACGAGAGAATCGACTGAAACCGCGACTTGTGACACGGCGGCATTCACATCTTGAAGGCCGCTTAAAAATGCCTGCAGATCGCCTTCGATTCGGCCGCTTTGCTCTTTGCTCGTTTTCATATTGGAGACGATATCATCGAATAGATGATTGATCTCCGACATCTTGTCTTTGCTTTCGTTCACGAGCTGGTTTACATCTGTAATATGCTTCGTGACGATCGAGATTTGCGCGTTTGTGTTATTGACGAGCTCAGATACGGTGGAGACGGTTTTTTTCGTATCATCGGACAGCTTTCTGACTTCGTTTGCGACGACTGCGAACCCTTTGCCGTGCTCCCCCGCTCTTGCAGATTCGATCGAGGCGTTGAGCGAAAGCAAATTCGTCTGCTCGGCAATGCCTGTTACGATTCCGAAAATCTTTTCGATCTGCAGCGCGATTTCTTCCAGCTTTTTAATTTCCTGCTCGATTTGCGTCATGCTGCTTCCCATTTGATTCAGCTGGTGTTCCTGCTCCTCAAGCTCCTTTTTTCCGCCGATCGATTTTTGTTCGACAGAAACAGCTGTCTTCGTTCCGGCTCTTGACGTTTCGGCGATTTCGGACGATTTGTCGACCAATTCCTGTACAGCGCCCGTTGTTTCGGCAAATAAAGCGGCCAAAGAACCGGAAGTATCTTTGATTTGCCGGTGAAGGTCATTTTTGCTCTCTTCATCAAGTCTGCGGAGCCTTGCATGCTCGTCTTCAAAGGCCTCGAGGACGATCTGCTGTTCGATGTTGAGAATTTTGGTGACGGCTTTGACTGACCGCCTGTATTCCTCATCGGATAATGCGTTTTCAAAGATTGACAGCATGGAAAGAAGGAGATCTTGAAATGCCCCCAGATACCACTTTGGCAAGAGCCCAATCCGAAGATGAACGTGGGCGATCCGGATCCTTTTTTCTAAAAAGGCTTCGTCGATGACACCTGAAAACATTTCCTGGATGTGGATCGTCAATGTCTTTTTGAGACGGTCAACTGAGCTGTGGTCATGGATGATCTCCATCAAAGAGTTTTCATGCTCAAGGTTTTGGTAAAACCGGGTGACGATGGTTTCGATATGTTCAGTGACTAAAGGCTTCAGCCTGCTCAGCACCCAAAGATCATCATCCGTCAAATCGACCATTGCCAGCTGTTTTTTAAATTCTGCGTGCTGATTGAGCCTGATTCTTTTTGTTTGGTCAGGACCTTCTTCAGCAAAGAATGATCGTTCTGTCTTTCTATCCTTTTTGAATAACACGATCGTATCCCCCTGTAATCGTTAATGATAAAACTGCCGTTTTTATGAAATTTCCAGCATTTATCTTTTTATCGGCAATTTTTCATTACTTTTTAACTTGTACACCTCAGCTTTCCGGATCTTTCAAAGGTTCTACGGCAGGACCCTCGATGACATCGCCGTCGACCGAAAACCTTGAGCCGTGGCACGGACAGTCCCACGTCTTTTCTCCGTCGTTCCACTCGACTTCGCAGCCCATATGGGTGCATGTTGTGTCAACCAGATGAAGCTCGCCTTTTTCATCGCGATAAGCACCCGCACGTTTCCCGGCATGTGATACGACCGCACCTTCTCCGTTGACAAGGTCTTCCGGCTTCCTGATCGGCTGTTCGAGTTTTCCTTCGGCAAAGTGTTTTGCAACATCCGCGTTATAGGAAATGACTTTTTTGATGCTTGGATCCGGGTGGAAACGGGCCGGTTGAAAGACGGCTTGATAAGGATTGTCTTCGCCTGCGATATGGTCTGTCATCAACTGCGCGGCGAGGGTGCTTGTTGTCATGCCCCATTTCCGAAAGCCGGTGGCGACGAGAATGCGCTTTTCTTTCGGATAGATCGGCCCGATATACGGAATTTTGTCAAGCGTGATTAAATCTTGCGCTGACCAGCGGTAAGGGATCGATTCAATGCCGAACACGCCTTCTGCAAATGATTCAAGCGCCTGATAATGCTTGATTGTATCCTCTCCCTGGCCGGTTTTGTGGCTTTCACCGCCGACAAGAACCATTTCTTCTCCGTCAATCGTCACCGAACGGAGCGAGCGTGAAGGCTGATCTATACTTAAATACATGCCGCCTGGATACGGCGTTTTCGGCTTGACGGCGAGCACGTATGACCGGCTCGGCTCAAGCCTTGCAAAATAGAAGCCTTTTTTATCATGAAACGGAAAGTGCGTGCAGCACGCGACATAATCGCTGAAGATTTGATGCCCGTTTCTTGTCAGCACTTTTGGCCGGTCGCCTTCTTTGATTTCTTTAGCCGCCGTGTTTTCGTAAATTTTTCCGCCGGCTTCCAGGACGGCCTCTGCAAGGTGTTTCAAATAGTGGAGCGGATGAAACTGGGCCTGGTTTTTCATAACAAGTCCTGCTTTCATATCGATTGGAACGGGGAGATCTTTGATGAATTCCCTGTCAATCCCGAGCTTTTGATATGCCTCATATTCCTTTCTGATTTTTTGTACCGATTGTTCTTCAGTTGTGTAAATGCATGCGTCCTGTTCTTCAAAATCGCACGGAATCTTTTGCTCAAGCACGAGGTTTTTGATAAAGGACAGCGCCTTGAGGTTTGCTTCATAATACAGTCTCGCATTTGGCATTCCGATGTGCCCGATCAGCTCATCATAGATCAGATCATGCTGTGCGGTGATTTTGGCTGTCGTATAGCCGGTTGTTCCGTCGAGTATCCGCCCGGATTCGATCAAGATGACGCTGTAGCCTTTTTTCGTCAGTAAATAAGCAGTCGTCAGTCCGGTCATGCCGCCGCCGATGACGGCGACATCTGTTTTGACATCTTCAGACAGTTCTTCGAACTTAGGAAGATCTGTACTGTTTCTCCAATACGATTCAGGCGAGTCCGGCAGTTTTTGTTCTTGATTGCTCACAAAATTCCCTCCATCATCCATCTGTTTTGTTCTTAAATTTTCCCAATTGAGAAATATTCATGCATGTGAAACGGCTTGTCATAAAAAAGGGGCGTTTTCATAAAATAGTAAGGTTGAATCGATGTGAAGGAGGGAATCGTTTTGAGCAAGCAGCCGAAGAAAGTACTGCCTCCCCAGCACCAAACGCAGCGTCCGGGATTGGAGTATTTGATGGATCCCCGGCCCGTTTTTGACCGGCCGAAACGAGAGCGGAAACTGGCCGGGAAAACCGCGATTATTACGGGAGGAGACAGCGGAATCGGCCGTGCCGTATCCGTTTTGTTTGCGAAGGAAGGCGCGAACATTGTCATTGTCTACTTAAATGAACACCGCGATGCAGAAGAAACAAAGGGGTATGTGGAAAAAGAAGGGGTCGGATGCAAGCTGATCGCAGGAGACATCGGAGACGAGGCTTTTTGCAACGATATTGTGCGCCAGGCAAAGGAAGCATTCCCAACGATCGATATACTCGTCAATAATGCGGCTGAACAGCATCCGCAAAAGGGAATCGAAAAAATTACAAGCCATCAGTTGATCCGAACGTTTCAGACGAATATTTTTTCAATGTTTTATTTGACAAAAGCTGTGCTGCCGCATTTGAAAAAAGGCAGCTCAATCATCAATACCACTTCGATTACGGCTTATGCCGGCAATGAAAGGCTGATCGATTATTCTTCGACGAAAGGAGCGATTACATCATTTACGCGTTCGCTCGCTTTGTCGCTTGTCGATCAGGGCATCCGTGTGAACGGGGTGGCGCCGGGTCCGATTTGGACGCCGCTGATCCCGTCGACGTTTACGGAGAGAGAGGTCGAAATATTCGGTTCAACAACGCCGATGGAACGGCCCGGACAGCCTGCTGAAGTGGCGCCGAGCTATTTGTTTCTAGCCAGCGACGATTCTTCCTACATGACGGGCCAAGTGCTCCATGTCAACGGCGGAACGATTATTAACGGATAAAAAGGCCGGGACTATTTCATAAGCCGGCTTTTTCCGCGTAAAAAAGCCAATCCGGGAGGGATTGGCCGTTATGCGTGCTTTTTCAGCGCTGTATATTCTCTTGAAAGCTCAAGGAAAGATTGCTTATCTCCTTTGTCTAATGCTTCATTAATCTTCTTGTTCAGCGTGTGCAAACGCCGTTTAAAAAGCGATTCATCAAGGACCATTTGAATGTAGATATCCGTGATGGTTACATCAAGTTCTTTCACCTTTTGGGTATTGCGGGACTTCATGAGCTCAGCGTACGACTTTTTCTCTTTCATAAAGATTCCCCCTGATGCCTTTTTTATAGTATATGGATTACACAACAAAAAATCAATAAGTATTTATAATTTTTAGATAATTATTCGAAGATGCGTGTTTATGAGAATAAAAGTTTGTATATTTGGACAAAGAAACACGGATTTAATCGAACAAAACATAAAAATGGCATTTTAAAAACATATTTTCAAATTAATTGGAAAAAATCCTGTCGTTTTGTAAAGGATAATGTTAGATTAATAGTATAAATTTACTAACGATTAGGAGGATCATGATGAGCACAGAGGATATGACAAAAGATACGTATGAAGTAAACAGTTCGACAATGGCTGTCCTGCCTCTGGGAGAGGGGGAGAAACCCGCCTCAAAAATACTCGAGGCTGACAGGACTTTCCGCGTCAATATGAAGCCGTTTCAGATCATCGAAAGAAGCTGCCGCTATTTCGGGTCGAGCTATGCGGGGAGAAAAGCGGGCACATATGAGGTCATTAAAGTTTCCCATAAACCGCCGATCATGGTGGATCACTCAAACAATATTTTTCTTTTTCCCACATTTTCCTCAACTCGTCCTCAGTGCGGGTGGCTTTCCCATGCGCATGTTCACGAGTTTTGCGCGGCAAAGTATGACAACACGTTTGTCACGTTTGTCAACGGGGAAACGCTGGAGCTGCCCGTATCCATCACATCTTTTGAAAACCAGGTTTACCGAACGGCATGGCTGAGAACAAAATTTATCGACCGGATTGAAGGAAACGCCATGCAGAAGAAACAGGAATTTATGCTCTATCCGAAGGAAGACCGGAATCAGCTGATATACGAATTCATCCTCAGGGAGCTGAAAAAGCGCTATTGATCGGGAGCGGCTTTGAATAAATAGTACTCAAGAAGCGCGGATACCTGATTGCGGATGCGGGGATTAAAATAGTTATGCTCTTCTTCGTATCCTTCATATATAAAGGAGTACATCGTAAAGGCTTCGTCCCGTGACACTTCGTGCACCTTGATTTTCCGCCGGCGCAGTTCATTTTTCACGTCGTACAGATCGCGCTGGGCAAGCTTTAACGCCTGTTCGATCAGACGCTGATAGGGGTCTTTCAGCTTGAATGGCCCCTGCTGGATGATTTTCATGTCCCGGTTTAATATGCTGACGGTCATCGGGAGGTAAATCGCCTTTTCAATCATATCCCTGGCTTCAGCGGGAATTCTTGTCATGGCTTTTCTCCTCATTTCTTTTATTGATAAGGAACGTTTGTTCTGTTTTTATTTTACACGAAAGACGGCCTTTTAATCAAGAACGGGAAAAAATGACTAAAATGATCAAGTTGTTTCAGACTAATACAGAAAACACCGAGACGGATGATTTAAAGTTTTTGATTTAAAGTGTAGAATAGAAGTAGACAACCGCCCTGAGGAGAATCAATGTTGGAGCAATTATTCAGCTATTTTACAGAAGAGAATTTAACAGAGTTTTTTCAGAGCTACAGGGCTTTTGGTCCTTTTGTAGCCGTTCTGCTGCCGTTTATTGAAGCGCTGCTCCCGTTTTTACCCCTGCTCGTGTTTGTTGTCGCCAATGTAAATTCGTTCGGTTTATGGCAGGGGTTCTTGTTGACGTGGATCGGGGCATCTTTAGGCTCTATAGCAGTTTTTCTTTTTATCCGCCATTTCGGCCAGCAAAGAGCACTCGGTTTTATCCGCAGGCATCCATCCGTAAAAAAACTGATGATCTGGGTGGAAAAACGGGGCTTCGGTCCGCTGTTTCTCCTGCTTTGCTTTCCATTCACGCCTTCGGCGGCGGTAAATGTTGTGGCAGGACTTTCGAGAGTCAGCCTGCTGCCTTTTTCACTGGCGGTGCTTTGCGGCAAGTTCGTGATGATTTTTATGGTGAGCTTTGTCGGCCATGATCTGAAGGCGCTTTTTACCCAGCCTTTGCGGACAGCTGCCGTGATCATCGTCATGCTGATCTTATGGTACGCCGGAAAACGGGTTGAACATCGTCTGAACGTGAGATTCAGCCAGAGAGAGAAAGACTAGGGGGACACAGAATTGAAAAAGCGTTTTTTGGTCATAGCCGGGGTGCTGCTTGTCATCGTCGTCGGAATTCAGGTCAAAAATGCCGTTTTCATTGAATATAAAGTAGAAGGCGTCAGCATGAATCCGACCTTTCAGGAGGGCAACGAACTTTTGATCAACAGGTTCGCCCACCACTTTAAAACGATCAGCCGATTTGACATCGTGCTGTTTAAAGGACCTGACAAAGATATATTCATTAAAAGGGTGATCGGGCTTCCGGGCGAAACCCTCCGGTATGAAGATGATCAGCTGTATATCAACGAAGAAAAGATCAAAGAGCCTTATCTGGACGATTTAAAGGCCGTCACTGCCGGAGGGGACTTGACAGGGGATTTTACGCTGAAGGAAGTGACCGGAGAGGAAAAGGTGCCTGAAAATGAGTACTTCGTCCTCGGGGACAACCGGATCCACAGCTTTGACAGCCGCCATTTCGGCTTTGTTTCAGACCGGGACATCGTCGGGATTGTGACGGAAAGAATTGATAAAAAGTGATTGGAGAATGCGGCGGAAAGCAAGCGGCCGGCCGAAAGGAATACGATGTCACAATTGTCGTGTCCGAGCAGAACAGCATCAAAAAAGACGTATTTGCAAGAAAAGCCCGGGATTCCGGGCTTTTCTTGCTATTTCAGTTTGATCGCATTGATTCGTTTTTGCAGCTTCGTTTTTTCGGCGGATGCTTTCAGCTTGCTGACCGCTGATTGCGCTGCCGATTTTGTTTTTTTCGTTCTCTTTTGTTCGGCCGTTTTAACTTTGGCTTTCGCCGCTGCCACTTTTTTGTTATAGGCTGACGCGGCTTGCTTTTTCGCGGTGTTCAGCTTTTTTTGCAGATTTGATTTGTCTTTTCCGGCAGGCAGCTCATTAATCGCTTTTTGCGCTTTGCCGAGGTTTGAGTCTGTGGCCGCTTTTTCAGCTTTTGCAACGGCCTGCTTTGCGGTGTTCAAGAGGCTTGAGCGGACCGCGTTGATCCGTTTTTGCAAATTCGTTTTGAAAGTACCGCTGTCGAGTTCATTGACCGCTTTTTGGGCTGCGTCGGCATTGGTTTTCTTTTTTTGCTTCTCTGCGAGTTTTACTTTGCTTTCGGCTGTCTTTTTAAGCTGCTCTTTAACAGCATCGAGCCTCTTTTTCAAAGCGGTTTTATCGGCGTTTGCAGGCAGCGGTTCGATCGCTTTTTGCGCGGTTTGAATGTCCGCTTTTTTCTTTGTCTTTTCCGCTTGTCCGACTGCTTTTTGCGCTTTCTCCAACGGCTGTGTGATCTCTTTGAAGCGGATTAATCCATAGCCGAACAAATGATCACGGCCGGGAGCGCCCAAGTCGCTTGTATAAATCTGCATTTTCTTGCGCAGCTCAGCATTTGAAGCGGTTGGGTACAGCTGTTTCAAAAGAGCAAACATTCCGGTGACGTGCGGCGTTGCCTGTGAAGTGCCGCTTCCAATTGCATAGCCGCGGTCGGAAGATGTACTGATAATCGATGTGCCGGGAGCGGCAAACTCGACGGCGCTGCCGGTGTTGGAAAATGAGGCGATCTGATTTTTTTCGTTGGTGGCCGAGACGGCAATGACGCTGCTGTAGGCGGCCGGGTAATAAACGGATTTTCCGTTTCCGGCATTTCCGCTTGCACCGACTAAAATCATTCCCCGTTTGTATGCTCTATCTACTGCATCGTGGAGAACTTGACTGTCGCCTGAAACGACGAGGCTCATATTGATGATATCGATTCCGTGCTGGATCGACCAATCGATGCCTTGTAAGATGCCTTTCAGATCCCCCGAACCATTCCGGTCCAGCGCTTTTACGGCATACAGCTGCGCGCCGGGCGCGATGCCGTCGATCCCCCGTCCGTTATGCTTCGCTCCGATGATTCCGGCAACATGAGTTCCGTGGCCGTTATCATCACGGTATGAAGCGGTATAGCCGACCATCGATGCACCGCCTGCGATTGACAGCTCTTCATGGGGGGAAATCCCGCTGTCAATAACCGCAATTTTCACCTGTTTCCCTGTCAAACCTTTATTCCAAGCCAGTGCGGCTTGAATCGGCTTGATGTTCCACTGTGAAAACGCGGAGGCGGTTTGCGCTGTGCTGCTGGAGACAGCTTTTAGAACGGTGCTGTCGGCAGCAGCTACCGGGAGGTTGTCTTCGACATACAGGACGTCGGGATCTTGTTCAAGTTCCCGCACTGTTTTGTCGTCCGCAGTAACAGCAGCTGCGGGAATGTGCCGGTAAACGTGTTCTACCGTGTCTGCTTGTTCGATGACGTTTTCTTTTCCGCTGGCATTTTTATATACGACAATGACTTCGTTTTCCTGCTTATTGCTTTCCGCTTGAATGCGGGGTGAATTTGCGGAAAAACCGACGAACATTGCAGCGGACACCGCGATTTTCCATAACTTTCTCATCCGGCTCTCCTCCTTATTTAGCGGCATTCGCTATATATATCGGAGAATTTTTGAATTTTCAAAGAGAAAGAAAGCCGATCTTAAGGGCGCCCGTCGTGCAACTCAGTTCTTGAAATGTTAAGAACGCTGCTATATCAACGTTTGGGGAGCCTTCCTGTTTATTTGGGAAGTGCTTTTTTTAATAAATTGTAGGTTTGTTTAAAAAAAGAGCCATCTTTTTTACCTGATTGCTTTTATAGAAATGAGAGAGCTGGGAAAAATAGGACTAGCTTCTATCGATGAATCTTTCATTGATATTTTTAAGCAGATGCCTTTTGTCTAAAATGTATAATGTTACTTTTGTTTTTGTTGAAAGTGAACAATGTTATTGACTGGCTTATAACCTACAATTTAATTAAATAATAAAAAGGGAGCGTGTCATACCGTGGAAAAAACAAAGAAACATGACCCCGATTATTACAAAAAGATCATTATTGCATTGTGTTTAGGGTGGGTAGCTATTTGGATTTATCGTACAATCCTTACGCCAATATATCCACAGATTCAAGAATCATTAGGACATATTAGTGATACACAAATGGGGTTGGTTGCTTCTATTTATTTCTTTGCCTATACGGGTATGCAAATTCCGTCAGGAGCACTTGTCGATAAATTTGGACAGAAAAAGGTGTTAATTCCTGCATTTATCGTCTTTGCGCTGGCTGCATTTGTAATTGGCACAAGTTCAACTATCATGCAAGTATACATTGGTTCGTTATTGGCTGGTATTTCGACTGGTTCATATTACGGTGCAGCCTTTTCCTTATCAGCCAAACATACGCCAAAAGATAAAAAAAGCTTTTCCAATGCGATAATAAATAGCGGATCAGCATTAGGAATGGTAATTGGACTAATCGGATCATCGGTTTTAGTAGGCGGTTTTGAAATTCAATGGAATTATATGCTTTTTATAACAGCTATCGTTATCGTAGCTGTAACATTTGTGTTTGTGTTGTTTATTAAACAAGATAAAACATCAGACAAGGAAGTGGCTGAAGAGAAGAAAGACGCCGTACAAAGCACAGAGATTCTAAATGAAAGCTTATTTTCTCCAAGACAATTAGTTGTATATTTTGTGTATTTTGCAACATGCTATGGCTATTATATGATTGTCACTTGGCTGCCATCCTTCCTTGTAGCAGAAAAAGGATTTGCTCAAGGCTCAGTAGGATATGTAGCTGCACTAGTTGCAGTCACTGCAGTGCCTGGTGCTTTGATATTTACTAAATACATAGACAAACATGCACATTTGCGTCTGCGTTTAATTTTATTTCTATTAATTGCTGCGGCAATCACAATTAGTTTGACAGTATTTGCACCAAATCCTGCAGTGCTGTATATTGCATTAATTTTATATGGCTTATTAGGTAAACTTGCGATTGATCCAGTTTTAATAACCTATGTATCTGATTCCGTATCAGGAGATAGAGTGGCCAGAGCATTAACTCTCTTTAACTTCTTTGGAATGAGCTCATCTGTTATTGCACCAACACTTACTGGTTATATTGGTGATGTAACCGGCTCGCAAGTATTAGCATTCTATATTGCAACCATCCTTCTCGCAGCAGCAGCGTTGCTATTTTTCCTTGTGGTTATGTTAAGACAGAATAAAACAGTAGCTAACTAAATAAATAGAAAAGAAAACTTCCGGTGGTTCTACTTTTGATTTACAACGATATTTTCTCTGAAGCAAATAATGCTAATCGAATGCTCAGGGATGTATCAGGAGATTCTACAGATTGACCTAATATTTCTTCGCATTTTTTAATACGATATTTCACAGTATTACGGTGAATGAAAATATCCTCTGAGGTCTTTGTAAGATCACATTGGTTTGCCATATAGACATTTAACGTAAACCTTAGTTCTTTTTCCTTCGTTGTTTGGGGATAAGCTAATGGACCGAGTGTATAAATGATAAATGGTTTTAATTTATTCGTTGGAATGAGTTGTAATAATTCTTCTACGCTTTTAGATTTATAGGGCTCTACAAATTCTATTTCGCCTTGTTCATATTTATTATCATAAGCCTCATTCGCTTCGAAAAAAGACAGTGGTAATTGTGAAAGCTCGGAGACCTCATTACCAATGCCAAATGAAAGGGAGCTATTAAAAAATAGCTGATACTCTTTTTGGATATATCTGCAGTATTCCAAATAATAATGATGTCTTCTTTGTAAAAGTATCGTAAATCTGCGTTCACCCTGAGACATATATATACTAATGGAAGGGTCAATCCCAGTAAACTTATGCGTTAACCACTCAAAAGTCATCTGATATCGCTCATTTAAGTAGGCGCTATTTTCTACATTCTTTTCTTTGTCTATCCCGCAAATCATCACTTGGTAGAATTTAGAGGGTTGAATGTGATATTTTTTTAAAAGGTCGGTGTGTTGTGTTAGTGATACAAGGTTATCAGGATGTTCGGACATCAGAGATGTAAAAAAATGGTTCGTATCCTGCTGCTCTGCTTCTTTGATTTTACTATTTTTGTAAATTGCGAGACTAAGTGTGTTAACTGCTTGTTCTATTGTTAATAAACTAAACGGATAGTTGAGCAAATTAACATTTGAAATCATTAGATAATACGGAAAATATTTAAATGCAGGAACCTTAAATATAGCATATTCTTCCTGGAAAACACCATTGTGATTTGGTTCGATTTGCTCTGAATTTAAATATCTTCGGAAATAATTGAGGTTTTTTTGAACATGTTCTGAGTGTTGATGAAAGTGATGACTCGCTGACTCAACTTGATGAAAAGAATTTAGCAGCATGACAGGAACCTTTATAAGTCTACTTAAACGTTCAATCATCATGTTCAGGCTTAACCCTTGCATAAGCATAGCATTTAACTCTTGTTGGATATCTAATGCGAAGTGTAATTTTTCTGTTTCTTCATCCAGGATAAATGACGATATATGATGAGTAATGGATCCTAAATTCCAACTTTCCGGAATTTCAATAATTGGGAATTTTAATTTGTTTGCAAATGCAATAACCTCATCATCTAATTTTTTTAAAAATCGGGATAGCTTGATACCTAGACCAGCAACTTGTATATCATTTAACTCACTAATAAGACTGATTAGTCCGGATTGATCATCCTGATAGCTCATTCCTGTTGTGACGATAAGTGAGTGCGGCGTTGTAAAATTTTTAATATCAGGCGTTTCTGTAATATCAACCATTTCTACCACTCGTTCCAAATCGCCCTGCTCATTTAGCAATGTTAAATCTGAAAATTGTAGTACAGATAATATTTCTTTTAATGTTGTCATAAAGGCTGCCTCCTTATCTTTGTTAGAAAAAGATAAAATAAAAATGAAATATGTCAGATGTTACAAGGATAACTTTTCAATCTGATCGTACACTGTTTTTGAAGGTAATTATACGTATAATCCTTTAGTTAAAAATATTAAAGGAGAATCATTAATGCTTGAACATGATTCTTCGTTTTTTGAAAAGTGTGATTATAACAAAGATATCATGCCGAAGATCACTTGAACAAAGAATTTCATCCTCATTTACTTTTTTTAACGTTGGGGGTGGGACTAGTGCATAATATTCCGGATTATATAGCTGTTGGTGATGTTTTACATCACCATTTCAAGCAACGATATCACTTGTCGGATAGCCTTATGACTTGTTGCAAACGGATACACAGGTTCAAAATATGGCGTCCCGTTTTCATTGATAGTGGGGCGGGGTTGCCATTTATTATTCTTGATCATTAACTTTGCTATCGGTGAAACATTAAATAAGTGCTATCTTAAATTTAATGATTTGCATTTTTGGTGGTTTGGCTACCCGGGGGATTAATGCTGGCGGTTGCGAAAGGCAGTATTTTATATCCAACCATTAAAAGAGGAGGATGATTTTAATGAATTTTGATTCAATTATCAAAAATGGATTAGTCATTCTGGAAAATGGTGAACAAGAAGTCGAAGTAGGGATTAAAGATGGCAAAATCGCAGCAATCGGTCAGGATTTGGGTACAAGTGCAAAAATTATCGATGCAAAAGGATCGATTGTATCTCCGGGTATGGTTGATGCACATGTTCATATCACAGAGCCGGGCGGCGGCTATCGTGATGAATGGGAAGGCTATGACACAGGAACACGTGCCTCTGCAAAAGGCGGTGTCACAACGATCATCGAAATGCCATTAAATCAAGTGCCAGCAACGGTAGATGAGGAATCTATTCAAGAAAAATTTAAAGCTGGAAAAGGAAAATTATCTGTAGACGTTGCGAGTTACGGAGGTTTAGTACCATTTAACTTGGATGGGGGTATTCAAGAGTTAGATAACAATGGTGTTGTTGCATATAAATGTTTTTTAGCAACATGTGGTGACCGTTCTATAGAAGGAGATTTCATGAATGTAGACGACTATTCCCTCTACGAAGGTATGAAACAAATTGCGAAGACAGGCAAAATATTATCTGTACACGCTGAAAATGCTGCAATTACGGACAAGTTAGGGGAAATAGCATCTAAAAATGGTGAAACCTCATTACGTGCTTATGTAGATTCTCGACCCGTATTTACTGAAGTAGAACCGATTAGAAAAATAATTCTATTTGCGAAAGAAACGGGATGTCGTGTACACATCGTTCATATAGCTTGTGAAGAGGGCGTAGATGAAATTGTCAAAGCACAACAGGAAGGGGTCGATATTACATGCGAAACATGTACACACTATTTATATTTCTATAAAGAAGAACTGGATAATATCGGACCAGTTGTAAAATGTTCTCCGCCAATCCGTGAACAATCACGCTTAGAAGGCATGTGGAATCGGGTATTAAACGGAGATATTTCATTCGTAACATCAGACCATTCACCATGTACCCCAGACTTAAAAGCTACGGATAATGCATTTGAAGCTTGGGGGGGTATCGCAGGTGTACAAAATAATGTTGACGTATTATTTGATGAGGGTGTGCAAAAACGTAATATGTCATTATCCAAATTTGCAGACATTATTGCTACAAACCCTGCGAAACGTTTTAATCTATCATCAAAAGGCAGTATTGCAGTAGGGAAAGATGCGGATTTCGTATTTATTAAGAAAGATGCACCTTATGAATTAAAGGCTGAGGACTTAGCATATCGACACAAAATTAGTCCATATATTGGCCGCAAAATTGGTGCTCAGGTAGTGAAAACAATCCTTCGCGGTGTCGAAATCTATGATAAAGAAAAAGGGATTTTAAATGAAAAAGTAGGAAGATTTATTCCTTGAGTGACGGACTAGCTATCCCGTCAGGAATTTGAGGCATAGGAAGGTGTGAAGGCGACCTGAGATTGTGTTACACTCGCAAATTCAGTGTGTCATCAGCATTTCTTATGGCAGCTAATACAGCTGAAGTGAGCATGGCAAAGTTGACTTCATCACAATCTTTCGCTATTACAGCAACAGTTGTTAATCAATATGTATCCTGACTCTTGGCATATCATTTATGATGTAATGAAACAGATAAATGACCCTATAAATCAATGTTTTTTATTGATTTATAGGGTCATTTTTTTATTTGCACCTTATTTATTTGATTGGCAAAAGAGAAGTTTCGCTCTTTTGAAGCGAGCGATCTGTGATTTTCTTTAGGAGACATTCAATGCAAATTTAATTTGTTATAAAGCGTATTTTTTTATGTAATCGAAAGCCAACAGTTTCTTTTTATATCTGGCATTAGCCCATTATTTAGATACCGTAAATTGATTAAAAGGTGTCTTTGTTAAAAGTGCATAAAATGTTTTTCCATTATTGTTGGTTATGTCAATGAATGGTTGTAAATAGGGTTCTATGATGAAAGTAAATAAAAGAGAGGGGGAGAAAAAGAATGGATATTCAATCAACCTTTGAAACGTTGGATAAGAAATTCACAAGATTTGGCGGTTTAGAAAAAGGGGGAATTACGCGGCTGTTATACTCTCCTGAATGGATTGATGCAGTTCGCGAACTGGAAGCAACATTCAAGGAAGAAGGTTTAGAAGTAAGCTTTGATGATGTTGGGAACTTATCTGGTCGTCTTGTTGGAAGTAAATATTCTGAAGAAACTATTTTAACAGGATCACATATCGACACAGTTGTTGAAGGCGGTCATCTAGATGGACAATTCGGTATCTTATCTGCACTGGTTGCTGTGAAATATTTAAAAGAAAAATATGGTCAACCATTACGAACAATAGAAGTATTATCGCTCGCAGAAGAAGAAGGAAGCCGATTTCCATATACATTTTGGGGAAGTAAAAACTTTTTTAACCTAGCCAAAAAAGAGGATGTTGACACAATAGAAGATGCTGAAGGAATTAAATTCGAAGATGCTATGCACGAATCGGGTTTTGATTACCGTAAAACAGATGATGTTCGTGACGATATTAAAGCATTTATTGAAGTACATATTGAACAAGGGAAAGTATTAGAGACGGAAAATAAAGCGATTGGTGTTGTAACTGGGATTGTCGGTCAAAAACGTTACTCAGTTAACTTGAAAGGTGAAGCAAACCATGCTGGCACAACACCGATGTCATTACGAAGAGATACAGTTGTTGCATATAGTGAGATTGTAACAGACTTAACGAAACGAGCTAGAGAAATTGGAGAGCCTCTTGTATTAACGTTTGGACATGTCACTCCTGTTCCAAACACGGTAAATGTCGTCCCTGGAGAAATTACCTTTTCGATAGACTGTCGTCATATTGATCAACAACTATTAAATGATTTTGCGAGAGAAATTGAAGATAAAGTTAAAGCGGTGGCAGAAGCAAACAGCATGGCTTATGACATTAATTTATGGATGGATGAAGCACCGTCATTGATGGATAAAGAAATCATTCAAATAATTGAACAAGCAGCTAAGGATAATGTGGGGGACAGCTATAAATTGATGCCATCTGGTGCAGGTCATGATGCACAAATTTTTGCGGATTTTGTCCCTACAGCAATGTTGTTTGTACCTTCTATTGGCGGAATCAGCCACAATACCAATGAAGAAACGAAGATAGAAGACCTTGTGAAGGGGATTGAAGTATTGAAAGATGTATTGTTTGAACTAGCTTATAAGGAATAATAATGAAAAGGAGCCAGATACTCATGAGTTACTTAAATCATAATCAAGGATACAGAGAAGGTTTATTAGAAACACGTTCAGTAATAAAAAAGGATAATTATGCGGTAATTACACCCGATGGCTTGGTTAATAATGTTGTACCTGGCTTTGAAGATTGTGATGTAACCATTTTAGGATCCCCGCGTTTAGGTGCAAGGTTTGTAGATTATTTGGTAACAGTTAAAAACAAGGGCGGAAACAAAACCGGTTTTGCCGGTGATGGTATCCAATCATTTGTGTACGTTGAATATGGTAAAATCAACGCTTTTGCGGATGGTAAAAAATACGAATTGGCAAAAGGCGGATTCTTATATGTACCTCCACACTTACAATTGACGTTTGATAATCATAATAATGGTGAGGACAGCCGTTTGTTTTTATACAAAAAGCGTTATCAGCCGCTTAAAGGACATACGCCAGAAATTGTTACAGGTAATGTGAATAACATCAAACAAGAACCCTATGAAGGGATGAAAGAAGTATTAATTCAAGATTTACTGCCAAAAGAAATCGCATATGACATGAACATTCATATTCTTTCATTTAAGCCGGGTGCTTCGCATGGTTACATTGAAACGCACGTTCAAGAACATGGTGCTTATATATTAAGTGGACGAGGTGTTTACAACTTAGACAACGAGTGGATGCCAGTTGACAAAGGTGACTATATTTTTATGGGAGCTTATACGCCGCAAGCAACCTATGCAATTGGTTTAGATGAACCATTCTCGTATATTTATTCAAAGGATGCGAATAGAGATATTAATCTATAAAGAGGGGCAATTTTAATGAGTGAACCATTAGTGTATGTAGAAAGTAATCGTCTCCGGCAGCTAATGAAAGATAAATTAGTGAAAGCAGGCTTACCTGAAGAACATGCGGATAAAACAGCTGACTTACTCATCTTTGCAGATGAACGAGGTGTTCACTCACATGGTGCAGTGAGAATGCAATACTACTCCGAACGTACATTAAAGGGTGGATATAACCTGAACCCCGACTTATGCTTCGTAAAAACGGGTCCAGCATCAGGGATTTACCATGGAGATAATGCGTTAGGACATTATGTGAGTTATCAAGCAATGAAAAAGGCAATCGAATTAGCAAAAACATCAGGTATCGGTGTTGTCGGTGTAAAAGAAATGGGACACAGTGGTGCGATTGGTTATTATGCACGTCAAGCAGCATTAGAAGGTATGGTGGCATTAACAGTATGTCAATCTGATCCCATGGTTGTGCCATTTGGCGGTACCGAACCGTACTTTGGCACCAACCCAATTGCTTTTAGTGCGCCTCGAAAAGATGGCAGTCCAATACTGTTTGATATGGCAACAACGGTACAAGCCTGGGGGAAAATCTTAGATGCAAGAAGTAAAAACAAATCTATTCCAGACTCATGGGCAGTTGATAAAAATGGAGCACCAACAACAGACCCGTTTAAGGTAAATGCATTATTACCAATGGCTGGGCCTAAAGGATACGGGTTAATGATGATGGTGGATATTTTATCGGGGAGTTTACTCGGCTTGCCATTTGGCAAGCATGTCACTTCCATGTATAAAGATTTATCAGAGTACCGTCGCTTAGGGCAGCTTCATCTCGTGATCAATCCTGAATACTTTGGCGGGAAGGAGCAATTCCTGGAAAAAATATCTCAAATGGTTGAAGAATTACATGATAACCCGCCTGCTGAAGGATTTGACAAAGTGTATTATCCCGGTGAAATTCAAATAGATGTGATGAAACAGTATAAAAAAACAGGTATCCCAGTTACAAAGGAAATTTTAGATTATTTAGAGTCAGACAACATTTACTAATCATGTAATGGAAGGGGGAGAATCAGATGCGAGTATCTAAACAGGAGCTGTTTCATTTAATCAAACAGAAGCTAATCAAAGCTGGATTAAATGAAGGAGCCGCACACGATGTTTCAGATGTATTGACATTCGCCGATCATAGAGGGATCCATTCCCATGGAGCAGTACGTGTGGAATACTATGCCGAACGAATCGCAAAAGGCGGTATTACAGCAAACCCAAACTACACATTTGAACAAACAGGACCTGCATCCGCTGTCTTTAGCGGAGATAATGGTCCAGGTCACCAAGCAGCAAAACAAGCGATGGAAAAAGCAATCGAAATGGCAAAAAATTCAGGTGTGGCTGTTGTAGGCATGAAGAATATTTCGCATAGTGGTGCATTGGGTTACTTTGTTGAAATGGCAGCAGAACAGGACATGGTTGCTTTAAGTATGTGCCAATCAGATCCAATGGTCGTACCGTTTGGAGGAACAGAACCATACTTTGGCACCAATCCGATTGCTTATAGTGTACCATCGGCTGATGAACGCATAATCACATTTGATATGGCGACAACTGTTCAGGCATGGGGAAAAGTATTGGATGCCAGAAGTAAAAATGAATCGATCCCGGAAACATGGGCAGTAGATGCAGCCGGTGCACCAACAACGAATGCAAGAGATGTTCATGCACTTGTGCCAATTGCTGGTCCAAAAGGTTATGGATTGATGATGATGGTGGATATTTTATCGGGCAGTCTTCTTGGAGTACCTCATGGCGTACATGTATCCTCCATGTATCAAGATCTGACAAAAGGCCGCGATTTAGGGCAAATTCATATTGTTATCAATCCCGCATACTTCACAGATTTAACTGCTTTTAAACAACAGATTTCGACGATGCTCGATGAATTAAAAGCACAACCGGCAGCTGAAGGCTATGGAGAAATTTATTATCCGGGTGAGCGCGGTAAATTAAGAAGTGCCAAATATGATAAAGAAGGAATTGAAATTGTAGACGATATTTATAACTACCTCGTTTCAGGCGATGTTCATTACAATCGCTATCATGGAAAGAATAGATTTGCAGAATAACAAAATGGAGGATCATTATGTTATACACAATTATAAAAGAAAACACCTATCAAGATTCTATCGTGTTAATGCTTTTATCAAACAAGTTATCTGCAATAGATGGTGTAAACAAAGTATCGATCATGATGGGAACACCAGCTAACAAAGATATTTTTAAATCTTCGGGTTTAGGCACAGATGAATTGGAAAAAGCAAATCCAAATGACATTGTTATCGTTATAGATACAAATCAAGAAGAAAAAGTAGCGGCAGTGAAAGAAGAAGTAGAAGCAGCTTTAAAAGGTGATGCCGCTTCACAAGACGCATCTAAAGGCCAAGAAGCACATAACTGGAAGCGCGCAATGGAACTTGCGAACAACCCTAATTTGGCATTGATCTCCATTCCTGGTCAGTATGCAGCAATGGAAGCGGAAAATGCATTGAATGAAGGGTTACATGTATTTGTATTCAGCGACAATGTATCTAAAGAAGATGAGGTTAAGTTGAAACAAAAGGCGCATGAAAAAGGATTATTAGTAATGGGACCAGACTGCGGGACCGGAATTATCCATGGCGTGCCACTTGCATTTACAAATATCGTGAATGAAGGAGATATTGGCGTTGTGGGTGCATCAGGTACAGGGATTCAGGAAGTGACAAGCATCATTGACCGTTATGGTAAAGGTGTAACAAACGCAATTGGTACAGGTGGTCGGGATTTATCGACAGAGGTTGGTGCTATCACGGTTTTAGATAGTATCAAAGCATTGAACCAAGATCCAAAAGTAAAAGTGATTACAGTAATTTCTAAACCGCCTGCAGAGGAAGTGCAGCAAAAAGTATTAAACGTATTAAGAAATATTGAAAAACCGGTTGTTACGTTATTTTTAGGAGATCAACCAACTTATCAGGAAGAAAATATTTATCATGCGTATACACTTGAAGAAGCAGCGGTTGTATCTGTTCAATTATCCAATGGTGACAAACCGAATTTTAAACCGACATTGGCTGAAGATGTAAATGTGTCGTTAAAAGATTCACAAGTTGGTATTAAAGGTTATTACTCAGGTGGTACTTTGGCATCTGAAGCAGCTATGTTATTGAAAGAGGCATTTAAAGAGGAAGTACTTGAAGAGAAGAAAGAAGCCTATATCCTAAAAACAAAACATCATGAAATTATTGACTTAGGCGATGATATGTATACCCAAGGGAAGCCGCACCCGATGATTGATCCTGAAAAGCGTATCGAAATGCTTGAAACATCGGGAAACGATCCTGAAACAGCAGTCATCATGATTGATAACGTTATTGGCTATGGCAGTCATGATGATATGGCAAGTGAATTAGCACCAGCCATTAAACGTATGTTAGCCAATGCACATCAGGGAGGCCGCGAACTTGCAGTTCTTGTAACAGTTGTAGGTACAACTAAAGATCCTCAAGGTTATGAAAAGCAAATTGAAACTTTAAAAGAAAGTGGTGCAATCATTTGTGAGACAAACGACCAAATGGTTCGTACCGCGATTAAACTGGCACGAGGAAAAGTGGAACAGCCAGTCCTTAATATACAAAAATTTGAACATACCCAAGAAGACTTAACAGTAGACGAAAAAATTGTGTCCTTAATTAACAAGAAGCCAAGTGTCATCAATATTGGGCTGAAAAGTTTTACAGCAGCTGTTCAGAACAGCGGATCAGAGTGTGTTCAATTTAACTGGCGTCCAATTGCTGGCGGTGATGAAAAGTTAATGAAAGTACTTCAATTTCTAAACTACTATGAAGGAGAGACAATCTAATGGGGTACAAAACAATAAATGAAGCGAACGAAGCTGTTATCCAGAAGATCATAGCAGCTGAACCATTCTTAACGGATGTTGTACCTGCCAAGTCTGTGATTCCTGAATTGGAAGATTACGTGTTATTACATGCCGGGCCTCCAATTAAATATGAAAATATGACAGATCCTATGCAAGGCTCTTGTGTTGGAGCGATTCTTTTTGAAGGATGGGCAGAAGATGAAGAGGGAGCGCGTGAACTGCTTGAAAACAATAAGATTACATTTATTCCATGTCATCATGTGAATGCAGTTGGACCAATGGGAGGCATTACATCACCTAATATGCCGGTTCTTGTTGTGGTGAACAAAGAGAGCGGCAACGAGGCGTACTGTCAAATGAACGAAGGCATCGGTGCAGTATTACGCTTCGGTGCTTATCATGAGCAGGTAATCAATCGCCTGCACTGGATGAAAGATGTGTTGGGTCCGGTGTTAAGTAAGGCATTAAGAAAAATTGATGGAGGCTTAAATGTTAATGTATTGATGGCTAAAGCTATAGCAATGGGGGATGAATTTCACCAGCGCAATATTGCAGCGTCATTGGTGTTTTTAAAAGAAGTTGCTCCAATAATTGCAGCATTAGATGATGTTGAAAACGAACAAAGAACAGAAGTGATCCAATTTTTAGCTGATACAGACCAATTTTTCTTAAACATTGCCATGGCGACAGGAAAAGCAATGATGGATGCAGCGCGTACAATCAAACATGGTACAGTCGTTACCGCAATGTGCCGAAACGGTGAAAACTTTGGCATCCGTATTGCAGGTATGGGAGATGAGTGGTTTACAGCACCTGTTCATACACCACAAGGGTTATATTTTACCGGCTACTCAGCGGAAGATGCAAACACAGATATCGGAGATTCAGCGATTACAGAAACAATCGGTGTTGGCGGTGTAGCAATGATTGCTGCCCCTGCAGTAACACGTTTTGTTGGAACAGGCGGATTTAATGATGCGCTTGAAACAAGCAATCAAATGGCTGAGATCTGTGTTGGAGAAAATCCGAACTTTGTGATTCCGACGTGGGACTTCAAAGGTGCGTGTTTAGGTATTGATGCACGTAAAGTTGTTGAAACAGGCATCACGCCGGTAATCAACACAGGCATTGCACATAAAATTGCCGGATATGGGCAAATTGGTGCTGGTACAGTTCATCCTCCAATCGAATGTTTTGAGAAAGCAATCACAGCATATGCTGAAAAACTAGGTTTTCAAGGATGATTTTACAGGCAAGTGCGATTGGTTCAATCGCACTTCAGCTATTAATTGAGGGAAAAACATTTACTGTGCACAGCATTTTTGAAAAAGGTATAAATATTGTTGATCAGAATGATGAATTGATATTTATCGGCACAAATGAAAATGGGACCTTTCCATTTGGAATTTTGCTTGGTTCACAAACGAAGCAAACATTAAAAGCAGGTCTTGAGGTGGGAGATTCATTACACGTTCGCAATAACCATCTTTCCCATAACTGCTTTAAACTCAATTTTAATGCCAAAATACTTCCGTTATATACGGATTTTAAACATGCAAACATCAATAAATTAAAAGAAAACATGAAACAGATTTCATTTAAATCGTATGAATCTACTGATTTTGAATCAGTTCATGTGTCGGACTTGATAAATAAATTACACGATCCAACTGAAAATTTGGAAGAGGAGTTTCGTTACTTTATCGGACGAGGCCAAGGTTTAACCCCAACAGGTGACGATATACTGGTCGGTATATTATATGGACATTTCATCAACTCTTTTATCGCCCAAAACCACCTCGAAACATTGGGGAATCTCATTAGAAAACCCTTAACAACCCTTGTTAGCACGCGCTTTTTAACTTGTGCTATAGAAGGTTTATTTAGTTCGAAAATTACAAGATTACAACATGATCCATCTTTGAAAAGTATGAAAAGCCTTATAAAAGTAGGTTCTTCTTCTGGGATGGATACTTTATACGGAATTTATATGGCTTTAACAAAGGAGTGAAAGAAATGGGGAAAAGAGTAGTACTGGCACTAGGAGGTAATGCAATTTTACAGCCAAAACAAGAAGCAACTTATGCCAATCAACTCAAAAATGTAATCTCTGCAACACGTCATATGATTGAAATCAAAGAGGCAGGACATAAAATTGTGATTACACATGGCAATGGTCCGCAAGTGGGGAATATTATTGCTCAAAACGAAGCTGCCAAAAATGTCGTTGAACCACTGCCAATCTATGCTTGTAATGCAGAATCACAGGGATTCATTGGTTATATGCTGGAAAAAGCTTTGAAAAACCATATGAAAGAACGGGGCATTGCTGCGAATGTAGCTACATTTCTAACCATGGTCGAAGTGGACAAGGATGACAAAGCATTTGAAAAACCAACGAAACCAATAGGAGTATTTTATTCAGAGGAAGAGGCGAAGCAATTAGAAGAGAAAGGGTTTACGATGTCAGAAGATGCAGGGCGAGGCTACAGACGAGTTGTGCCTTCCCCGGAACCGAAAGTGATCCATGGAATAGAAGAGATTCGGCGTTTAATTGATGAAACGATTGTTATCTCCTCTGGCGGCGGCGGTATACCTGTATATCGTGATGAGAGCGGTCTATTACACGGTCTTGAAGCAGTTATAGACAAAGATCGTTCAGGATTAAAGCTTGCACAACAAGTAAATGCTGACGTTTTCATGATGTTGACAGACGTACCAAATGTATTTATCAATTTTGGCAAAGAAAATGAGCAAAAACTAAGCCGAATTACAGTAGAAGAAGCTGAACAATATGTGGCAGAAGGGCAATTTCCTGCTGGCAGTATGCTGCCAAAGATCCAAGCGGCTATAGAATTTGCAAAGTCAGGTAAAGAGGCAATGATTTGTTCATTGGATCAAGCGGTAGCTGCGCTAGATGGAAAAGCGGGGACACGCATAACAAAATAAGACAATCCGTGTTGTTCATAAGGAGGATAAAAAGCCAAAATTCCTCCTTTTTTCAGATATGACCACAGACAGATTTCGAAAAGATACAATCTATGAAGTCTAAATCGAAAGTCAAAGGAAGAGTAGAAAATAAGGATCATTTAAAAGTTGAAGGAGGAAGTTTGATGACAAAAGAGACGGGATCAGTTGAAGGTAAAGGAAAACAACCACTGATTCCCTATTGGGTTAAAGTTGTTATCGTATTTTTTTTCGGTTGGGTAGCTCTTTATGCAACGCGAACAATATTAAACCCGATTATGGGGGATATTGAATCAGCGTTTTCATTAAGCAAGGCACAACTTGGCTTAATTATGAGTATATTTTTCATCGGTTATGCAGGTATGAACGTTCCTGCAGGAATATTAGGAGATAAAATTGGAAAAAAGCGAGTGTTGGTTCCGGGTGTTATTCTATTTGGATCGCTAGCAGCAGTTACAGGAATGATGCCTACATTTTTTCTATTTATCTCTGCATGGCTTATGGTTGGTATGGCTCAGGGGGTATATTATGGGCCGCAATATGGAATATCATCCGAAATGATCCCGAAGAACCGTTTAACATTAGGTAGTGCTGTAATTAATGCAGGGATGGCTTTCGGTACTTCAATTGGCTATTATATCTCCAGTTATGTTGTAGGAGAATGGGGATTCGGATGGAGAATTCCATTTTTTATTATCGGAGTGCCGGTTGTACTTATCGGTATTGCAATGGCAATTGTAATTAAAGACAAACCCAAAAATGATAAAGAGGTTAAAAGCACCGCTGAACCGTTTAAGTTTTCATCTTTATTTAATAGAAACTTAATTTTGGCTTATATTATTATTTTCTGCTCTATTTACGGATTCTTTATGATTATTACTTGGTTGCCATACTATTTAGAAACAGCACGCGGTTTAACCGGAGGAAATATCGCCTTTGTTGCATCACTTGTTCCATGGGCCGCGATTCCAGGTTCATTATTTTTTAGTTGGCTGTCAGATAAGCTAGGCCGGCGTAAACCAGTATTGCTTATGATGTTACCGTTTGGTATTTTATCAACAGCTGCAATTGTTTACTTTGATAGCTTACCAATTCTGTATATGACACTAATTGTGTATGGAATTGTAGGGAAAATTAGCGTTAATCCCGTTTTAATTGCGGTTGTAGCTAATAATGCACCAAAGCAATCATTAAGTACAGCATTTGGATTCTACAACTTTGTTGGAATGTTAGGTTCCATTTTAGCTCCGTATATTACAGGCTGGCTTACAGACGCTACAGGAAGTATGAATATAGGATTTTATTTTGCAGCAGCTCTGTTAGTCATCGCATTGATTGCAACATATTTAATAGATGAAAGTAATTTGCCCTCTGTTGATAAAGCAGCTAAAAATCATTAGTCAGTAAAAGCTTATGACTTCTTCACTGTAATTGTGATTCAAGCAGCATAACAAAGGCGACAGCCAGACTGATAGATGCAAATAATAAACAATTCGGGATCGCGGTGTAAAAATTGGGCTGCGTCTGCAAAACAGCATGGGCTAAAATGACGCTGGACAAAGCAGCGCGCTCAGGCTTGGAGGCAAATGCATATGTGAAAAGAAACAAGACGGGAAAGAACTGAGCGGCAGCTCAGCTGGAGGAAACGGAAAAGTGCTCCCGGGTCAGACATCCTGTTATACACCGATGGTTTATGTTCTCGATCCGCGTTCTTCATATGCGATGTGGAAATATTATCATTCATCAAGCGGAACCTTCGCTTATGCCTAGATAAGTTCGTATTTATATTAAAGCAATGAAAGCACCCTTTCAGCAAGGGTGCTTTTTGCTGTCTTATCAGTCCCGGTTTCTCATTTCTTGAAGAGTCATTTGACCTAATGAAGGGGCAGAAATAGCGGGGGATTCAAAAAAACTGTGCAAAATGAACTATTACTATTAATTTATATAAGGGGAAAAATATAGTATGATAAGAAATGAATAAAATACAAAAAAATTGAATATCGGCAGAAAGGAGCTCCATATGAACAAAATCGCCGCGGAAGAAGTCGCCAACATGCTCAATACATGGTACCGCGCCATTAGAAGAAGCGATGCTGAACAGTCGATCAGGCTGTTTGAACAAATCAAACCGCTGCTGGCAGACATGGAGGAAGATCAGGAAGTTTTGATCTACTATTCCCTGCTGGAACTGCGGCATAAAATTATGCTCTACGATTCGAGAGGCAAAAAGATAGAGCAGCACGACGTATCGGCCGGCGACAGTGCTGCATCACATATGACATCCTATTACTACTACCTGTTTTCAGGAGCTTATGAAGTGTATAAAAAAAATTATGAGCAGGCAATCAGCTTCTATAAAATTGCCGAGAAGAAGCTTGCTCATGTACATGATGAAATTGAAGTTGCCCAATTTCACGATAAAGTCGGAAAGCTCTACTATTACTTGGGCCAGAATATCGTCTCTTTAAACCATACCCGGCAGGCGATGGAAATTTTCAAAGGACATGGCGACCATGACATGAGCCTTGTCTCAACTTATATTACAATGGCCGGAAATTATACTGAGATGGGGAAATATACAGAGGCGGAAGAATATTTAACAGAAGCAATCCATACTGTCAGAAAAGCCGGCGACCATTTTAAAGAAATGCAGCTCCTTCATAATTTTGCCTTACTTTATGCGGCGATGGACAAATCGGACAAGAGCATTCAATTTTTGGACATCGTTTTGAATGATCATGCATATGCTGCATCGGATTATTATTTCAATGTCGTGTTTTTAATGATCAAAGAGCTGTTTAAAACCGGAGACTATGAACGCGCCGCAGCCTTTTACAAAGAAGGGAAGGAAAGGTCGCAATCTGCGGCGAATGAAATATTTGACGCTAAAATCGATCTTTTATATGCGGCTTATGCTGGATGTGGTGAACAGGCGGTTAAAGACTGCAAAGACAACATAGAAATCCTCTTTCAAGCAAAGCAATACGACAGTGCCAGAGAACTATCTCTCTTAACGGCCAATGTTTACAGATCAAAGTCTCTTTATAAAGAGGCCGCACATTTCTTTTTGGAAGCGATTAAAGCGGAAGAAAAAATGAAAAAAGTGGAGGGAATGTGATGAAAAAACTGTTCATTGTTGCTGCGATTGCTGCCGTCGTATGTTCGGGATGGTTTGCGGCAGAAACTCATTCGCCATCCGGCGACATGCAGATTGCTGAAAAGATGGTTGGTTAAAACGAATACTCGGAACAAATATTGAATATCCGCTCCTCCAGCAACGGGGCGGATTTTTCTTCGGATAAAGGTAAAGGATTGGAGGATATGAACAACACATAAGCTCTAAAATATTTAAAATTATGGCATGATAAACGCGGCTATGGCCTTGAATACATCTTCACCACTACTTATGGTGATTGAACTTGGGTCAAATTTTATAACAAAATTGTATATTTAAATTACAACAAAAAGAGAGGAATAGTCATAAATGGGTGAAAAAAATAAAGGAAAAAACTACTCTATTGAGGATCATATTTTTTCAATTTTGGTTGTTCTTCTTATGTGTGTATTTCTTATTTCTTCCCCTTTTCTGATATTCTTCGGAGTCTTTAAATTGGTGGCTTTGGCACCAGATGTGTCAATCAATACAAAAGGTACTTTTGATTCTGTGATCGTTTTATTTAAGTTTTTTGTTCTCACTGTGGTAGTTGTAGGGATTGTAGACGTAGTCTTTTCTCAGATTTTATTGAAAAAAAGGAGATTTCTCAATTTTATTATTGAAGCTTTGTTGATGTTTTGTGTTTTTTATCTATATGTATTGATTTATTCAATGAATTCTCAGGAGATTGTTATACGGAATCATGGTGTATTCTTAGTATCTTTATTTTTGTTTATTTTGTATTTGCTAATAAATGTAGCATATATCGTTTCACGACGGCTATATAAGGCAACTATGAAAAACATACAGAAAAAAAACAACTAATAGAGCAGGCTGCTGTCTGCTCTATTAAAATTTCAATTGCCAATAGTTCCATGTCTTATTTTGAATCCATAAATTGAATAGACTATTAATCCAATTAATAATTTTTTCCTTTGGGTTTGGTGGGTTTGAGGCTATGTCAAGGATGTTAGAATCTAAGTTAATCTATGTGTTCAACCTCTGATGTTTTGGGAAGTAATGTCTGATGAGGCAAGGATTCAGATAAGCAGCTTTAGGAACAGCAGCCGCATCTAGAGAAGTCCTAGCTGCATTGCTTGATCCGCATACGGCTGCGGAATTATCGATGGATGATATTGTAAGCATGTGCGATGAATTGATCGAAGCACACGGCGACTGGCTGCCGGAATTTGAATAAAAAAATAAAGCCCGAGCGAAGGGATCAGCCTTCAGCTCGGACTTTTTTCATGCGGGGGTGTGAATATTTTTCCGACTTTTGATGAAGCAATCGGAAGAATGGAGGAAGCATCGCGATCACGAGCACCACCCGCAACACTTGGACGGCGACGACGAACGTAGAGTCGGCGTGAAGCGTGACAGATGTTGTCGCCATTTCCGCGATTCCCCCCGGAGCAAACGCCAATATGGCCGTTGTCAGGGAAATGCCTGCCGCTTTAGCGGTGACGGCGGCGCTTAAAATCATTGCAATGATCAGTCCGACGGAGCTGGCAAGTGCGACGATCAGCGTTTTTCTGACGCCGATAAACATTTCTTTGCTGATTTTTGAACCGATCGTCGCGCCGAGACAAATTTGCGACAGCACTGAAAAGCCGTGGGGCCACCAGGCTGTTGCGCTGAGCCCGGTCATTGAAGCGCCTGCGATTTGCAGAACGGCCGCACCGGTCATGCTTCCGAGCAGCCATGGCGCCGGAAACCGCAGTGCTTTCATCGCTTTGCATACCCCGAATCCGCCCAGCATGATCAGCGCAGTCCATGCGATATGAGGCGCTTCAAAAGCCGATGTTCCCGCGGCGATCACTTGGCTGCCGGCAGCATGGGCGTCAGGCTGCTTCGCATTTATCAAAAAAACGAAAAAAGGAATGGTCATGACGACCAGAAGCACACGTATCATCTGCACGAGACTGACGATTGCCGTGTTCGCTCCCACTTCCTGAGCGATGCCCGGCATCGCGGAAAGCCCGCCGGGGGCCGTTCCCACAAAACTCGTCAGCATATCGGTCTTGCTGAACCTCCATAAGACAAAGCCCGACAGCATGGCGAACACGACGGAAAGGAGGAGCATGACGCCGACAATCAGCCAATTTTCCTTAAAAATCGAAATCACGGACATATTGATTTTCTGGCCGAGCTCAATTCCCAATAGCATTTGGCCGAACTGAAGCCAGCCATGATGGATGCCGTTTTGTCTGACAGCAGCCTTTAACGGTGACGGGCGAAACAGCGACAGACAAGCGGCTGCTGTCATTGTGCCGACCATCCAGCCGATCGTCATGCCGGTCAAAGAGAGAAGAAATCCCCCAAAACTGCTGATTAATATCAATAATATATCCCGAAGGAAATCTCTTTTTTCCCTCAAATGAAAAACCTTCTTCCTGATTACTGCAATCATTTTGTTCACTAAGTAAAGTATTTCTATATATCACTATATAATAATTTTAGTGATTGGTAAAATACGAATTTATTTAAAAGATTAATAAGAAAAACTGATCGTTCATTTTTGAACATAACAGATGGAACATATGAATACATTAAATTAGATTCGATCACAAATAGAGGTGAACCGATATGAAACATTCCAAGGAATCATTCACCAAAGTCAAATCGTATCGTCCGTTTCACAGCGCTTTTGATCCGTGTCCTCCGATCGGTAAAAGATATTACAGAACCCCTCCAAATCTATATCTAGGTTTTCAGCCCCGCGGCCTTCCGCAGTTTTCCCCGATGGAGGCGCTGCAAAAAGGGACGCTTTGGCCCGTATTTTACGATCATTATGAAAATCCGTATGAAGATGGGAGGTAAGGGGGGTGACGAACTCTTTACCGCAAGACTATTATCAAAGGCTCCATGAAATTCAGGCCGTCGATTTTGTCATCGTTGAGCTGATGCTTTACCTTGATACACATCCCGATGATACCGACGCCATCAGACAATACAACCAGTATGCCGGATATTCAAGAAAACTGAAAGCGAAGTTTGAATCAAAATACGGCCCTTTGACGCAAGGGAGCCCGGATCAGACGGAATCCTATTGGAGCTGGAAAAAAAGTCCCTGGCCGTGGCAAGTTTAATAGAGGAAGGGAGTCAGGTTCATGTGGCTTTATGAGAAAAAACTGCAGTATCCTGTTAGGGTGAGAGAATGCAATCCGAGACTTGCCAAATTTTTGATTGAGCAATACGGCGGAGCGGACGGCGAATTGGCTGCGGCGCTTCGCTATTTGAACCAGCGCTACAGCATTCCTGACAAAGTCGTCGGACTGCTGACGGACATCGGTACGGAAGAGTTTGCTCACCTTGAAATGATTGCGACGATGGTATATAAATTAACAAAAGACGCGACACCCGAACAGATGAAGGAAGCCGGGCTCGGCGATCATTATGCAGACCATGACAAAGCCCTGTTTTACCATAACGCTGCCGGCGTTCCGTTCACCGCTACATACATCCAGGCAAAAGGCGATCCGATTGCCGATTTATATGAAGATATAGCGGCTGAAGAAAAAGCGAGGGCTACGTATCAATGGCTGATTGACATGTCGGATGATCCGGATTTAAATGACGGGCTGGCATTTTTACGGGAAAGGGAAATCGTTCATTCACAGCGCTTCCGCGAAGCTGTCGAAATTTTGAAGGAAGAGCGCGACAGTAAAAAAGTATTTTAAACAGCAAAAAGCCGAAAATACGATTGGTATTTTCGGCTTGTTGTTTACTGCACAGGGCTCGCAAGCAGCTCTTCTGCGCGGTCGCGAAGCACATACTTTTGGACTTTTCCGGAAGCGGTCAGCGGGTATTCGTCGATCAGAAATACGTACTCCGGAATTTTGTAATATGAAAGCTGTCCTTTGCAAAAATCTCTGACATCTTCAAGCGTCAGCTTTTTGCCCGGTTTGCATTTAATAAAGGCCGCCGTTTTTTCCCCGTATTTTTCATCAGGAACGCCGACAACCTGTACATCGACAATATCCTCATGTTCATAAAGGAATTCCTCTATTTCACGCGGGTATATGTTTTCACCGCCGCGGACGATCATATCTTTTAAGCGGCCGGTAATCCTCACGTATCCGCCCCGGTCCATTTCGGCCAAATCGCCGGTATGGAGCCAGCCGTCTTCATCAATGGCCTTTTTGGTGGCTTCGTCCATTTTATAGTATCCCTTCATGACGAGGTATCCTCTTGTGCACAGTTCGCCTTGCTCGTCCGGGCCGAGCGTTTCCCCCGTGTCAGGATCCACAATTTTCATTTCTACATGCGGATGCACTTTACCGACGGTTTCAACGCGGCGTTCGATCGTGTCGGTGACCGTTGTCTGCGTAATCACGGGTGAAGACTCCGTTTGTCCGTATGCGATTGTGATATCCGTCATATTCATTTGCTTCATCACTTTTTTCATCACTTCTTTAGGACACGGGGAGCCTGCCATGATCCCGGTCCGCAATGAAGATAGGTCATAGTTTGCAAAATCGGGGTGGGTGAGCTCGGCGATAAACATTGTCGGCACACCCTGCAGTCCTGTACATCGCTCTTTTTCGACCGTTTGCAGGACGATGTCCGGTTTGAATTCGATGATCGGCAGCATGGCCGCGCCTGACGCGACACAGGCAAGCGTGCTTAGCACACAGCCGAAGCAGTGAAACAGAGGAACCGGAATGCACAGCCTGTCTTCGCTCGTCAGCCCCATTCTGTCGGCAACGATCGCCGCATTATTGACGATATTGTAGTGAGTCAGCATCACACCTTTTGGAAAGCCTGTTGTTCCCGACGTATACTGCATATTGATCACATCATCGTGTGTGAGTGATTGCTCTCTTTCGAAAAGGTCGGCATCAGAGACCGTTTCGCCCAGTTTGGCGATGTCGGCAAAAGCCGTCATATGTTCAGGGACTTTATTCTTGCCAAGGTAGACGAGATTTTTCAGCTTCGGCAGCTTTTCCGGATTTTTCATGATCTCGTCGACCATATCGATATAGGATGTCCCTTTGTAGCCGTCCATTAGAAAGAGGGTGGTGGAATCGGAATGTTCCAATAAGTACTCAAGTTCTCTCGCCTGATAGCTTGTATTGACGGTGACGAGCACAGCGCCGATTCTTGCCGTCGCAAACTGGAGCAGAATCCATTCCGGTATATTGGATGCCCAGATGGCGACATGCTCTCCTTTTTGAATGCCGAGCGCGAGCAGCCCTTTTGCAATTTTAGAGGTTTCTTCAACAAGCTCCTGATACGAATATCTTAAATCGAGCTCAGAATATACAACCGCTTCATGATTCGGAAACCGGCCGGCGGTTGATTTTAAAAGCCCGCCGATCGTTTGTTTTTTTAATGTAATCATAATGCCTCCTTGCCTCCCGAATAAAAACTGTTTCTATTATAGCACTTTGTTCTAGTACCAGGTACTATAAAGAATTAGTTTTTTCTTAGCCGGGAAGATAATGTTAATACTGTTCGGTATTGTGCAATTCCGCCGGCAGCCACGATTCCTGCAATAGCAAGAAATAGCGCTGCCCCGCCGAACTTGATGAACATCATCCCGCCTAAAAAAGGACCGATTGTCCGGGAAATATCCCAATGCAGGCCGAAAAATGCAAAATATCTGCCCCGCATATGATCGGGAGCAAGGCGCGAGACAAAGGTTTGCATGTGATTCAGCAGCATGCTTTCTGCCGCCGTAAATAAAACGGCAGTCGAGAGCAGCCAAAAGATCGATGATGAAAAAGCGAAACCAATTGCTGCCACAGCGTAGCATACATATGATATGGAAACGACCGTTTGGATGTTCAGTCCTTCCGTCCATTTGACAAGCGGAATTTGCATCGTAATGCTAAGAAGGGCGCGGCACACTGTATAAACAGTCAAGATGAATAGGAAATCTTCAAAAAGAGTTTCGAGATAAAGGCGGTAGTTTGACTCCAGTTGAGCATAGAACAGGCTGACGGGGACCGACAAGAACATCAAGGACAGAACCGGACGGTGCTGAAAAAATACCTTTTTTGCGGAAAGAAGTTTTTCCCTCTCCAAAATCTCCTTTTGCCTTTTTGACCGCCATACCTCGGGCATTTTAAAATAAACAACAAGCCAATAGAGAAAAAACGCACATGCCTGAAAGCCGAACATCAGGCTTGGCTGATAGGAATAGACTGCAAGTCCGGCGGCCGGACCGACCGCTGCGCCCAACCCTTCAATGGCATGAAGGACAGCGAACGCTTCAGAGCGACGCCCGCTTTCGGTGCTGTCCGTTATTTGGGCCCGCTGCGCAGGGATGTACAAAGCTCCCCCGATGCCGTTCAGCACATAAAAAAGAGCGAACAGCCAAATGTGATCTGCCATCATAAAACCGGCGGCAGAAACAGTCTGAAAGGCGAGCGCCGTCAGGATCACCTTCCGTCTTCCGATCCGATCCGTCAGTCCTCCTGCGACAAGCGTCACCGCGACCTCGGTCAGCGGTCTTGCTCCGATGACGAGCATCACCGGCAATATGCCAGTTCCAAGCACATCATACAGATAAAAAAGGAGGAAAGGGGCCAGCATGGCTCCCGTTATTCCGGTCAGGAACTCTCCGAAGAAGCAAATCAGCACGGGAGAACCGTACCTTTGTTTTAAACGGTTCATTTCATATCCTCCTTCAACATAGCAGTGCAATTAGTGTAAAATGGAAAATCATCAGTAAAAAGGACAGAAAACCAGGGGAGAAATTTCCCCTTTTATAAAGAGGGGGATAACGGAGATGAAATCGATCGAACATTACATGGAACTTACCGCGGGAATTAAATGCGAAAGCGAAGGGGAGGCAGAAGAGATTTCAGTCAGTGAAATCGCGGATATTCTGTATTGCACACCGAGGAACGCAAAACTGATTTTAGCGAAACTTGAAGGTTTGCAGTGGATTGCTTGGAAAAGGGGAAGGGGGAGAGGAAACAAATCAGAAATCCGCTTTTTAAAAGAACCTTGTGAACTGCTGCTTGAAACGGCGAAAAATGATACGAAAGAAGGTAAAATCGACCGGGCGAGACACCTTCTCGAAGCATATCAGCATTCGTGTCCGGACGCATTGCCGTCATATAAAGAGTGGCTTGAGCGCGTTTTCGGCTTTCAGACCGAATCGGAGGGCAGCAAGCAAAAAGATGTGCTGAGGCTCATGACCGCGATGGAGCCAGAGCATTTTAAGCGTCTTGATCCGTGCCGTATTTATCTGCGTTCAGAGAGCCATGTCGTTAAGCAGGTATGTGATACATTGATCCGTTTTAATGAAAAGGAAGGAGGTTTTATGCCGCATCTTGCCCACCACTGGGAATGTGACGCCGACCAAAAAACGTGGACGTTCTATTTGAGGAAAGGGATCTATTTCCATGATGGCACAACATTGACAGCTGAGGATGTTAAATACTCGTTTGAGCGTTTTATGCTGGATGATGAAAATAAATGCAAATGGCTCGTAGAGGATATCGGAAATGTTGCGGTCAGGGATAAATATAGTTTTGATATTTGTTTAAAGGCAAAAAACTCGCTGTTTTTGCATCATCTTTGCGATGAAAGGCTGTCTATTTTAAACCGCCATCAGAATGACGGACTGTTGATCGGGACGGGTCCTTTCAGACTTGTCCGCCGGGATGACCGGATTCTCGGGCTTGAAGCGCATGAGCGATATTTTCAAGGACGGGCTTTTTTAGACCGGATCGAACTATGGTATATGGATGGCAATTTTTCTCTTGTCGACTACGGTTTTTATATGGAAAAAGAAGAACAAAGTCAGGTTTTCGATGAATGGCACGAGGAAAGGAATGTTCAGTACATCTCGGTGAATGCAAACAAATCGGGGCCTCTCAAGCATAAGGCGTTCAGGAAGGCTTTGCGGCAAATCATTTCCCCTTCACATATGGTCAGTGAATTAGCCGGACAACGGACGGCTCCGGCGGGAGGCTTTCTAAACCGGGATCTTCCGCCTGAATCCGGGGACGACGACATCGGCAAGCTGCTTATGGAAGGCCATTACAAAGGCGATCCGCTTCGGCTTTATACGTTTTCCGAACCGGATCACCGGGAGGATGCGTCATGGATCCAAAAGAGGTGCAGGCGGTACGGCATCGCACTAGAGGTTTGTTATATGAAAGCGGATGAGCTCATGAAGGAAGAAGTGATCGCAAAAGCCGATTTGATTCACGACAGTGCGACATTCGGACGTTCGGAAGAAATGAGCTGGCTGCACCTCCTTTTAACGGAAAACAGCTTTTTACACGTCCATATGCCGGGGGAATGGCAGAGGAAGTCCGCCTTGATGAGGGATCAGCTTCGTTTCATTGATGAGCATTCCAAGCGGATCAGCCTTCTGTGTGAGGCGGACCGCGCCTTGGCAGAAGAGGTGTACACGATTCCGCTATATCAAAACAATATTCGCGTTAAAGCGGGGGAAGCCATTCAAGGCATTGTGCTTAACGAAGAAGGATGGATTGATTTTTACGGCATCTGGTACAAAAAAGAGGCTCTTCTGTAAGAGCCCCTCCATTGTGTTTCTTAATGACCGGAATGTCCTCCATCCGCTGACTTAATTTCCAATATGTCATCAAGAACGCCTTGCGTTCGAAATGAAATCTCATTTTCTGATCCGAGAATGAATGCATGGTTATAAGGGCCGTCCTGCGGTCTGTCCCGAAAAGAAGGCTCGATCTCGGATAAATAGCTGTACATCGTACTGTCTGCCTGTCCATTTTTGAGTAAAAGCAGAGGAGCGTGTTTTCCCAAATGGGAAAATGGCGCTCCGGCAAGCGCCAGCTCGGGCGCGGCCGTTGATGCGAAGGACAGTCCGTGTCCCGGATCTGTGATTCCCCACCCAAAACCGGTGTTTTTATCGCTGAATTTCGCAAACGCAATCGAATTTGCGACAGGCGTATCTCCGGAAATTCTTTTGACTGTTCCATATTCCTTTAATGCATCCTCCGTTTTTTCTGAAACGGCTTTTTTAGGGCCGAGAATATAGATGTTTGCTTTGCCGTCCCTTTTCTTTAATGCTGCGGCCGTCTCTTCGGGAATGCCTTTTTTGTTCACGTACAGGATCGGCTCAGGCATGTGGGCGATCCAGTTTACAGCCGGGAGCGAATAAAGTTCCGCATCTTCCTCGGATGATCCGATGATAACGCTTTTCGGATACTCATCGGCTGCATCCGCGTATTCTTTGTCAATCTCTTTTGCCAGATCAGCCTCGTTCTTCCCTTTCAGCTCTTTTATTTTAAAAGAGTTCAAAGCTTGAAGTGAATCGAATTCTCCGACAGCCATGATTTGCGTTCCGTCTGAAGTGCCCGTCGGGTTCAAGCGCTTGATTTCATTCTGAATCTGCCCGGAGATTTTCCCTTTTTCCGCGATTAAAACAGGTCCGTTATTCGGGTGATGGATCAGATCAGCTGATGCAAGAGCTGCCTGCCATGATCCGCCCGAAACTAAAATCACTGCGCCCGGCCTGTTTTGTTTATGAGTGGCCGGCCATATCGTTTGAGAGGTTTTGATGCTCATTTCTTCCGGTGTATTCGCGTCAAGTCTTGTCGTGTTCTTTGTGTTTTTCACCAGAAGCCCTTCTTCCGCCCGCTTATTGAAATCATTCGGAAGAGAAACGGCGTCTTTTTCTTTCATCTCCGAATGATTCTTTGTATGATGCTCCTTATGTCCGTCCGTGTTTCCCGAGCCGGAATTTTGGCATGCTGCGAGCGGAAGCGCGAAAACAAGCATGACAAAAAGTAAACCGGATTTCAATTTCATGGTGTTTTCCTCCTTTTTGGTCCAGATTACTGAGTAGTATACCCGGGAAATGTGCAAAACTGGTGCAGACATCTCGACATTTGTTACATATTAGAAGGCAGCGTGATGATAAATTCGCTTCCTTTCGGGGTTCTGTTTTTTACTGCAATCTGACCGCCGTGAAGCTCGACGATTTCTTTCGCGATGGCCAGGCCCAGCCCGGTACCGCCGGTTTGTCTCGATCTCGACTTATCGACCCGGTAAAAGCGCTCAAAAATATAATCCAGTTCTTCTTCCGGAATGCCGTAGCCTTCGTCCGCTATCGTAATCTTGACCTGATCCTCTGCTTTTGTTGCGGTGACGGACGCTATTGAAACAGGATCGGAGTATTGGCGGGCGTTGTTCAGCAAATTTGAGATCACTTGTGAAAAACGGACTTCATCGACTGAGACATAAAGATCCGCCGGGATGTCGAACGAAAGGCTGATTCGTTTTTCCGAAAAAGCGACCGCCGCTTTCTGAACTTCTTTTTTTATGAATGTGTGCAGGTGAACCTGTTTCTTACTGATTTGAAATCCAGGCTGTTTCAGTTTTGTCAGCAAAAATAGATCGTCAACAAGGGTGTTTAAATTGTCCGCTTCCTCTTTTATGATCGACAAGTACTGATTTCTGGCTTGTGGATCGAGTTTATCTCTCATCGCGACATCTGTGTAGCCTTTTATATATGTGATCGGAGTCCGCAGCTCATGAGCGACGCTTGACAGAAAATCGTTTCGTTCTTTTTGAAGCCTGCTGAGATTTGAAGAAAGGCTTTCGATTGATGCGGCGAGCTCGCCGAGTTCATCGTTCCGTTTGATATCAAGCGGAATCGAAGCTTGACCGTTTTTGATACTTTCGGTTGCTTCCTTCAGTTTAATAATCGGCTTCGCTAATACACGGCTGAACCAAAGAATAGCTGCGGCAGTTAAGACGCCGGTTAAGCCAAAGCTGAGGAAAAACCGCTTCGTAATGTTTGCCACCAAGGCTTTTATCGAGGAGGTCTCCAAATACATGAAGACGTAGCCGGCCGTTTCCCGTCCGTTCATGATCGGACTGATCGTACAAATATACTTTGATGTATTCCAATGGGACGATAAAGCGGTCCCTTTCCTCGGGATGTGTTTTTCTTCGAAATGAAGGTGTTCCGTCATGTCTCCCCGGGCAGACTGCGCCAATACGCGTCTATTTTGGTCCGTTATGATTACGTTTGTCCGGGCTTCGGTTTCCATCAGGGTGACGTGGTCTATCGTCCTTTTGTCAAAATGTTTTTCGAGGACGTCTCTGTGGCTGTTGCCCCTTAGTTGGAGCGCGCGGATTTCTTCGTTTATTCTTGTGTTGATAATCGTTGTATACAGCGCCGCAAAAAGGATGGTTTCGATGAAAAGGATTAAAATGAAAAATGAACCTGCGAGCTTAAATGAAATCTTTTTCATGCTCCGGTTCCTTTGCTTGTCCATTTGTAGCCGACGCCGTAGACGGTCCGGAGATGATCTTCAACCGGAAAGCCAGCTTTTTTCAATCGGTTTCGCAAATTTCTCATGTGTGAATCGATGGTGCGGGGCTCGATATCAGAGTTGAACCCCCAGATGTTCTCAATCAATTGGTCTCTCGAAAGCGCTTGATCCGTGTGGTTTAAGAGCGTCCCGAGCAGATCGAATTCACTTGGCGTAATGCCGATTTCCCGTTGATTGACATGCAGGGTATGATGCTGTTTATTCCAGATTAAACCGCGGAACCGGATTTCATGAAACCGACGGGTCCTGCGCAGGACAGCTTCTATTCTGGCAAGCAGCACTTTTTCGCTGAACGGTTTTGTTAAATAATCGTCTGCGCCGCAATTCAATCCGCGCACAATGTCATCCTGCCCGTTTTTGGCGGTGAGCATGATAATCGGAACGCTTGTCAATCTGCGGATCTCTTGGCACACCATCCATCCGTCCATCTCAGGCATCATAATATCGAGAATAACAAGATCAAAATTGTTCATTTTTATTAAATCCAGGGCTTCTTTTCCGGTGGCGGCTTTTGTGCACGAATAATGTTCTAAATAAAGCTCCAGCAGATCGAGCATCCGGATTTCATCATCGACAAGCAGCACGTTCAATGTTTTAGCACCTCTTTAGTCAAAATAAAAGTCCGCTATTTTAAAAATATACCCTATAAGGGTATATTGATCAAGGCGGATCATCTCTTTGTTAAGAAGTATAAAAACCAGACTGCATGGTTTTGTTCGTCAGCTGCCGCCCGCTTGAACGCCTCCCGTATCGTCCGGTCTTTCACATAGTCTGCGATGTCCAAATAAAAATCAACCGTTTCCTGTTCGTCTTTAAATGCGAACTCCAGCGCGTTTCGATACTGTTCTGGACAAGGCTCAGTTATGGAAATGTCAGGCTTTCGGCCGGTAAGAGACGTATAAAATGTTAGGAACGCATTAAAGTGGCGAATTTCATCTTGTCTGATTTCTAAAATCCGCTTTTTTGTTTCGGAATCCGGTGCCTTTTGGGCGATTTTTTGATAGCAGACGACCGCGCTGTGCTCTCCGTTTACCGCTTTTTCAAGATCCTTGATCAGCTTGTCGTTTTGCCTAGCGGGATAGGCGGGAAGATACGGCTGAACATACCACATCTTTTTCACCTCAACACTTTATATTTGACGTCCTGTCATTATATGTATGTGCTTGCATGCATGTGCCTATGGAAGGTTGAGCCTCGAACATGTGTCAAAATGATGTGCGGTGAGCACAATCTATTTTAAAAAAATGAAGTTTGACGTAAAATGGTTGTTAGTGCCGAATTAATGACATACATATCAAAATGGAGTGAGACTATTGAAAAAGGTAATATTGACGGCCGTGGCTTTATTGATGTCGGTTGTTTTGTTCGCCGGCTGCCAGGCGGAAAAAGGGGGATCAGCCAAGGGGAAGTCTGAAAAAGTTCAAATTACGGTTTCCGCGGCTGCGAGTCTCAAAGATGTATTAGCGGAACTTTCCTCCGTATATGAGAAAGATCATCCGAATGTCTCCATAAAGTTTAATTTTGGTTCATCGGGTGCATTGCAGCAGCAGATCGAACAGGGCGCTCCGGCTGACTTGTTTTTTTCTGCCGCCGAGGACAAATTTAATAGAGTAGTTAATCAGGGGTTAATTGACAAAAAAGACTCTGTCAAGCTGGTCGAAAACAGTCTGGTGCTGATCGTTCCGAAAGGGAAAAATCAGCATGTCAACAGCTTCAAAGATTTGGCGGAGGGCAAAATCGAAAAACTTGCGGTCGGCAAACCCGAATCAGTGCCAGCCGGAAAATACGCAAAAGAAACGTTGACGAACCTTGACGTATGGTCTAAAGTGCAATCTAAAATCGTCTACTGCAAAGATGTAAGGCAGGTCCTTTCTTATATCGAAACAGGCAACGCGGATGCCGGAATCGTTTACCGGACGGACGCCCTTTCATCAGATCAGGTCGAGACTGTCGAGACGGCGAAAAGCGATCTGCATACACCGATTGTCTACCCGCTCGGAATTGTAAAAAATACAAAGCACAGGGAACAGTCTGAGGAATTTTATCAATTCCTGCAAAGCGACCAAGCCGTTAAGGCAATGGAAAAGTACGGATTTAAGAAGGGCTGACCGCCGTTATGCTTGAGGAATTCTTTTCCCCGATTGAAATTTCAATTCAAGTATCAGTCGCAGCGGGCATCATCGCAGTTTTGCTTGGAACTGCTGCGGCGAGGCTCCTGGCGAACAGAAACTTTAAAGGCAAGTCCGTTATCGAGACGGTAATGATGCTGCCGCTCGTTCTGCCGCCGACCGTTGTCGGATTCTTTTTAATCGTGATCTTCGGAAGGCAGAGCGTGATCGGACGCTTGATAGAAAACGTATTTCAAGCACCGGTTATTTTTACCTGGTGGGCAGCCGTGATCGCCGCTGCGGTTGTCGCGTTCCCGTTAATGTATCAGTCAGCAAAATCAGGATTTTCGGCTGTCGACCGCGATATCGAGGATGCCGCGAGGGTTGATGGAGCAAGCGAGTGGAGGGTGTTCCTCTTTGTCACCGTTCCCCTCGCATCAAATGGAATCATGACGGGGATTGTGCTCAGCTTTGCGAGGGCGCTTGGCGAGTTTGGCGCAACGCTGATGTTTGCGGGTATCATCCCGGGGGTGACGCAGACGGTGCCTACGGCGATATACTTGGCGATCGATTCGGGAAATATGACGCTGGCATGGATGTGGGTCGCCTCTATCGCGATCATCTCGTTTTTGATGCTGTTTTTTGTGCAGTTCAAGCAAAAATAGCCGTATGGGGTGCAAGTGCTCATACGGTTTTTTCCCAGTTTTGGAGAATGGTTATTTTGCAGATGTTTCGATAGAATAAAGAGTAAGAAACAGAAAGGAGACGAGCTTAGTGGGAGCAGTATTTTTATCAGGCAGATCCGGGAGTGGGAAAACGACCTTTATCCTGAATGAAATCAGAGAAAAACTTCGCGATGAACCGCTCGGAAAACCGATCATTTTTCTAGTCCCGGATCAAATGACGTTTTTAATGGAATACGAGCTTAGCAAAACACCCGATTTGGGCGGAACTATCCGCGCCCAAGTGTACAGTTTTTCAAGGCTTGCCTGGCGAGTGCTCCAGCATACCGGAGGCATGAATCGGCCGTTTTTGACGGGGACGGGCATTCAGATGCTGCTGCGGAGACTGATTGAAGAGCATAAGGGCGAGTTTAAAGTCTATCAAAACGCAAGCGATAAAAGCGGATTTACGGAGCAGGTGGAACGGATGCTGACCGAATTTAAACGGCATTGTCTGCGGCCTGAAAGCATCCGGGACATGATAGAGGGGACGGGCAAATCGGAATACGAAGATGAACGGATCCTTTCCGATAAATTGCACGACTTATATATTTTATACAGCAAGCTTGAGGAAAATCTGGAGAATCAATATGTTCAATCTGAGGATTATTTGACGCTTTTGGCCGAGCAGATTCCGTATGCGGATGAGATTAGAAACGCTGCCGTTTACGTGGACGGATTTCACCAATTTACGCCACAGGAGATGAACGTGCTGGAACAGCTGATGGTACATGCGGAGGAGATCACTTTTTCGCTGACGGCGGATCAGCCGTTTACGGCCAACAGCCCGAATGAGCTCCATCTGTTCAGAATGACCGGGAAGGCGTACTATGACCTTTACCAGAAGGCGAAGGAACTTGGCCTTGATCCGTCAGAAGTGCGGCTGGAAGAAACGAAACGGCACCAGCAACATTCGGAGCTCCGGCACCTTGAACGCTATTTTGACGAGCGTCCTGCAAAACCGTATCGCGGACGGACGGAATCGCTCCGCATCATGCAGGCGTCGAACAGAAGAACCGAGATTGAAGGAATTGCGCGCGAGATTCATTCTTTAATTCGCCAGGGCCGCTTCAGGCTTAGGGATATTGCCGTTATTGCCCGGAATGTTGAAGATTATAAAGATACGATAAAAGAAGTTTTTAAAGACTGTGAACTTCCTTTTTTCATAGACGGCAAGGAATCGATGCAAAATCATCCGCTCATTGAGCTGATCCGTTCGACGCTTGATATCATTAAAGGAAACTGGCGGTATGAAGCGGTGTTCCGCTGTGTCAAAACGGAACTTTTATTCCCGGAAGGACAGCCGAAGGAACGGCTGCGCGAACAGATTGACCAGCTTGAAAACTACTGTATTGCGTATGGCATTAAAGGAGACAGATGGACAAGCAAAGATCCGTTTGTTTACAGAAGGTACGCTTCACTGGATGAGGATTTTGCCAAGACAGACAAAGAGATTGAAACGGAAAATATGCTCAATGAACTAAAGGGCTGGATCGTTCCGCCGATCCACAGGCTGCAGAAGCGCTTGAAAAAAGCTGAAACTGTCAGGGAAATGGCCGAAGCCGTTTACCTTTATCTTGAAGAAGCCGATGTTCCGATGAAGCTTGAACAGGAAAGGCGGCTGGCCGAAGAAAGCGGTAGGATTGCAGAGTCGCGCCAGCATGAGCAAGTATGGGATGCCGTTATTCAACTGTTGGACGAGTTTGTTGAAATGATGGGCACAGAGCGGATATCGTTTGCTTTATTTCAGCAAATGATTGAAACGGGCTTGGAGTCTTTGAAATTCGCGCTGATTCCGCCCGCTCTTGATCAAGTGTTTATCGGCAATATGGACCTTTCAAGGATGTACGGCACGAAATGCACATTTCTCATCGGTGTAAACGACGGCATACTTCCGGCGAGGCCTGCGGACGACGGCGTGCTTTCAGACGATGACCGGGAGTGGCTGAAACGAAACGGCGCACAGCTGGCGGCGACGGGTCGAGAGCAGCTCTTGGATGAGAATTTTCTGATCTACATGACGCTTTCCAGCCCGTCTGAAAAGCTCTATGTCTCCTATCCGATCGCAGATTCGGAAGGGAAGACGCTGCTTCCTTCAACAGTGGTGAAACGGCTGAATGAGCTGTTCCCGGACGGCGAAGAGAAGATGCTGATTCATGAACCCGAGCAGCTGGACGACGAAGCCCAGCTTGAATTTCTCGTGAATAAAGGCGCCGCCTTGAGCCATTTGGCAGGGCAGCTCGGCATTTGGACGAGGCAGTATGCGATCAGCGATGTATGGTGGAGTACATACAACTTTTTAATGAATGAGCCTGACCGCATCTTTTCTCAAAATATCCTGTCCAGCCTGTTTTTCAGAAACAAGGTCGAAAACTTGAACCGGCATGTGAGCCGCGATTTATATGGGGAGCACATTCAGGGAAGCGTGTCGCGGATGGAGACGTTCAAAGCCTGTCCGTTTTCCCATTTTGCTTCGCACGGTTTAAAGCTGAAGGAACGTCAATTTTTCAAGCTTGAAGCTCCGGATATCGGTCAGCTGTTCCACTCGGCGCTGAAGCTGATTTCAGATCGGCTTCACGAGCTTAAACTGGATTGGCGCGACTTAACGAAAGCCCAATGCGAGACTTTGTCATGCGATGCAGTTGAACGGCTCGCGCCAAAGCTGCAAAAAGAGATTTTGCTCAGTTCGAACCGTCATCATTACGTGAAGCAGAAGCTGCAAAAAATCATTGCCAGGGTATCGGGCATTTTAAGCGAGCATGCAAAAGCAAGCGGGTTTGCCCCCGTCGGCATCGAGCTCGGATTCGGGGGGAAAGGTCCGCTTCCTCCAATGCGTTTTACCTTGAAGAACGGCTGCACAATGGAGCTTGTCGGCCGGATCGACAGAGTGGATAAAGCGGAGAGCTCAAAAGGGCTGCTGCTTAGGATTGTTGACTATAAATCAAGCGATAAAGGCCTCGATTTGGCCGAGGTGTATTACGGCCTCGCCCTGCAAATGCTGACATATCTCGATTTGTCGATCACACATTCAACCGATTGGCTCGGCATGGAGGCATCCCCTGCAGGCGTGCTTTATTTTCATGTGCACGATCCGATGATCCAGGCTTCGGTGCCGCTCGGCCTTGATGAAATAGAAAAAGAGATTTTCAAAAAGTTCAAGATGAAAGGGCTGCTCTTGGGAGACCAGGAAGCGGTCAAGCTGATGGATACCACGCTGGAACAAGGCAGGTCGAACATGATCAGCGCAGGCTTAAAAAAAGACGGCTCGCTCCGTTCGGATTCTGACGTTATTGCAGAAGAGGATTTTCATGTATTAAGGCGCCATATCCGCCGGACATTTCAGAAGGCCGGTGAGGAGATCACAGACGGTAAAGTGTCGATCGAGCCTTACAAGCTAAAAGACCGGACACCGTGCACATATTGTTCGTACCGGTCATTCTGCCAGTTTGACGAATCGCTTGAGGAAAACGAATACCGGATATTAAAACCCGAAAAAGACAACGTGATTTTGGAGCGGCTGAAAAAGGAGGATGAGACAGATGGAGATTTCTAAACCGAAGGGCAGCAATTGGACTGATGACCAATGGAAGGCGATTGTCTCATCCGGCCGGGACATTTTAGTTGCGGCAGCGGCCGGCTCCGGAAAAACGGCCGTGCTGGTTGAGCGGATCATTCGGAAAATAACGGATCAGGAACATCCCGTAGATGTCGACAGGCTGCTTGTCGTCACCTTTACGAATGCATCTGCGGCTGAAATGAAGCACAGGATCGGCGAAGCGCTCGAAAAAGAGCTTGCCGAAAATCCGGGATCGCTTCATTTGCGCAGACAGCTTGCTTTATTAAACAAAGCGAGCATATCAACATTGCACTCATTCTGTCTTCAAGTCATCCGCAAATACTATTATTTGATCGATGTTGATCCGGCTTTCCGGATCGCCGATCAGACGGAAGGCGAGCTGCTTGGCGATGAGGTGCTGGACGAGCTGTTTGAAGAAGAATACAAAAAGCAAGATCCGGCCTTTTTTGAACTTGTGGACAGATATACGACAGACCGTCATGACCTCGATTTGCAGCATCTCGTCAAGCTGGTCTACGAGTTTTCCCGTTCGCATCCCGATCCGGAAGGCTGGCTTCACACATTTGTTGATCTGTATGACGCGGCTTCAGATACGAAAGTTGAGGCTCTGCCGTTTTATTCTTACATTAAAGAAGACATCGCACTCGTTCTGGAGGGGATGCGGCAAAAGCTGACGCGTGCGCTTGATTTGACAAAGCAGCCAGGGGGGCCTGCGCCGCGCGCCGAAAATTTCCTCGATGATTTAGCGCAGATTGACAGGCTGATTCAGCAGCAGAATGATTTTTCGGCTCTGTACGAGCTTGTACCGGCCGTTTCGTTTCAAAGATTGAAGCCGTGCAAAGGAGATGCGTACGATCCTCGATTGGTTGATGAGGCCGCAGATCTCCGCAACAGCGCGAAAAAGCAACTTGAAAAGCTGAAAAGCGATTATTTTACGCGAACTCCCGAGCAGCACCTTGAGAGCTTGAGGGAAATGAAGCCGGTCATTCAGACGCTCGTCCAGCTCGTGTTGGAGTATGGCAAGCGGTTTGCGGACGCGAAAAAGGAAAAAGCGATCGTCGATTTCTCAGACCTTGAACACGACTGCCTTGCGATTTTATCCGGGAAAAACCAAGCCGGCGAAGCCGTGCCGAGCGAAGCGGCGAAGTTTTACCGCCATCAGTTCCATGAAGTGCTTGTTGATGAATATCAGGATACGAACTTGGTCCAGGAAGCGATTTTAAAGCTCGTCGCCAAAGAGGAGCATGAGGGGAACCTGTTTATGGTGGGCGATGTCAAGCAGTCGATTTACCGGTTCCGCCTGGCAGAACCGCTTTTGTTCCTTTCGAAATATAAACGCTTTACAGACGATGGCTCGGGTTCCGGTCAAAAAATCGATTTAAATAAAAACTTCAGAAGCCGTTCAGATATTTTGGACAGCACGAACTTTTTATTCAAGCAGCTCATGGGAGAAAAGGTCGGGGAAGTCGAATATGACGAACAGGCCGAATTGAAGCTTGGTGCGTCTTATCCGTCGAACGAAGCGACAAAAACGGAGCTTCTGCTCATCGAAAACCAGAGCGGCGCGCAGGATGAAGAGGCTGAAGAGCTTGAGGCGGTCCAGCTTGAAGCAAGAGCGATGGCCGGACAAATCCGCAGGCTGATAACAGAAAAATTTCAAGTATATGATGCCAAAGCGAAAGCGTCGCGGAACATCCAGTACCGTGATATCGTGGTGCTTTTGCGGTCGATGCCTTGGGCGCCGCAAATTATGGACGAGTTTAAACAGCAGGGGATTCCGGTATACGCGAACCTCTCAACGGGTTATTTTGAAGCGACAGAAGTATCGGTCACACTGTCTTTATTAAAAATCATCGATAATGCTTATCAGGACATCCCGCTTGCGTCCGTTCTCAGATCGCCTGTTGTAGGTCTTGACGAAAATGAGCTTTCCTTGATCAGAATCAAGGATAAAAAAGCGCCGTTTTACGAAGCGATGAAAGCATACCTTGCTGCAGCAGATGGCGATGAGAGGCTCAGCGAAAAGCTTCGCCGCTTTGACGCCCTGCTCAAAAAGTGGAGAGCGTATGCGAAAAACCACTCTGTGGCAGAGCTGATCTGGGAAATCTACCGGGATACGAAGTATTTGGATTATGTCGGCGGAATGCCGGGCGGAAAACAGCGGCAGGCCAATTTGCGCGCGCTTTACGACAGGGCAAGATCCTATGAAGCGACATCGTTCCGCGGTTTGTTCCGCTTTTTAAGGTTTATTGAGCGGATGCAGGAGCGGGGTGATGATCTCGGAACGGCAAGAGCTCTGAGCGAACAGGAAGACGTTGTTCGGCTGATGACGATCCACTCAAGCAAAGGGCTTGAATTTCCTGTCGTATTTACCGCCGGTCTCGGACGGAATTTTAATATGATGGACTTGAACAAGTCTTATCTGCTGGATAAAGAACTCGGTTTCGGAACGAAGTTTATTCATCCGAAGTGGCGGATCAGCTATCCGACGCTGCCGCTGATCGCGATGAAGAAAAAGCTCCGCCGCGAGCTTTTATCAGAGGAGCTGCGCGTCTTGTATGTCGCTCTTACCCGGGCCAAGGAAAAGCTGTACCTGGTCGGGACGGCTAAGGATAAAGAAAAGCTGCTTGCCGACTGGCGGTCACAAGCGGCGGGGTCTGAGTGGCTGCTTCCGGATTATGAACGGTTTCAGGCGAAATCTTACCTGGATTTCATCGGACCTGCTTTGATGAGACACAGAGATATGGATGAATCCGGCGCGCCGCTGGTGATTGATGAGATCCGTGAACATCCGGCGCGCTTTCAGGTCAGCTGGCTGTCGGCCGCGGATCTTCAAGCAGAAGATATTGATCAGGCCGGTGAAGAAAGACACGGCCGGCTCTCCCAAATTCAAATGGGGCTTCCGATCGATGGTTCGTTTGAGTATGAGCAACAAGTCAGAGAAAGGCTGACATGGTCATATCCATACAAAGACGCCGCCAAAGTCCGAACAAAACAGTCTGTCTCAGAAATGAAAAGGCAGAAGGAGTATGAGGATGAGTACGGCGACCGCTCGCTGATTCGCCCAACCAAGGATGCTCTCCTGTTTAAACGGCCGTCCTTTATGATGGTTAAAGGCCTGACCGCTTCCGAACGGGGAACGGCGATGCACACCGTCATGCAGCATATTCCGCTGACCCGTGCGCTTGAAATGAATGAGCTCAGCCGCCTCCTAGACAGGCTTGTTGAGAAAGAGCTATTAACAGAAGACCAGCGGGCAGCGATTGAGGAAGACGATATTCTCGCATTCTTTGATACGGAAATCGGACAAAAGCTTCTCGGCGCCCGCCGCGTCGAACGGGAAGTTCCCTTTAACATGACGCTGTCTGCCAAAGAGGTTTATCCTGGTCTTGAGTCAGCCGACGAACCTGTATTGATACAGGGAATTATCGATTGTTTATTCGAGACGGAGGACGGTTTTTACCTTCTTGATTACAAAACCGACCGGATACACGGAAAGTACCGAAACGGATTCGAAGGGGCTGAACCGATTTTAAGGAAGCGTTACGAAACACAAATTCAGCTTTATGCACGAGCCGTTGAAACGATGATTAAAATGCCGCTCAAAGGGCGTGCACTGTACTTTTTTGACGGAGGACATGTGCTCTTATTTTAATATGAAACCGGTGTCCCCCTGACGATTTCGGGGGGAGCTTTAATGAAAAGAGAGGTGAGGCACACATGCGAATTTTACATACAGCGGACTGGCATTTGGGAAAAACGCTTGAAGGGAGAAGCCGCCTGAAAGAACAGGCGGACTTTCTTGAAGAGCTCACAAGGATCGTAAAAGATGAAAAGATCGACGCCGTTATCATGGCCGGAGACGCATTTGACACAGTGAATCCGCCTGCACTGGCTGAACAGCTTTTTTATGAAAGCCTCTCCGCCTTGTCTGACAAAGGAAACCGTCCGGTCGTCGTGATTGCCGGCAACCATGATAATCCGGACCGCCTTTCCGCGGCCTCTCCGTTAACGACAGACCATGGCATCCACTTGATCGGGTACCCGAAGACTGAGCCAGTTGATATAGAAGTCGCTTCTAGTGGGGAGATCCTGTCAGTCGCAGCGCTCGCCTATCCTTCCGAGTCCAGACTGAATGAAGTGCTGTCGGAAACATTTGACGAAAAACTGCTGCGCGACCATTATGATGAGAAAATCAAGCAGACCTTTCAGCGTATGTGCGGCAAGGCGAGAAAGGATGCGGTGCAGATTGCGGCAAGCCATATTTATGTGGCGGGCGGCAGCCAGACGGATTCTGAGCGGCCGATCGAAGTCGGAGGCGCATATACGGTGGCTGCGGAAAGCCTGCCGGAAAACGCCGCCTATGTGGCGCTCGGGCATCTTCATCGCCCGCAGACGATCAAACGGGCCCGCACGCTTGCCAGATATTCAGGTTCACCGCTTGCCTACAGCTTTTCTGAAGCGGGATACGCAAAATCGGTCACCATTGTCGAAGCCGCACCCGGTCAAACGGCATCATGGGAAGAGGTCCATTTGACGAGTGGAAAACCGCTCGTTAAATGGAAGGCGGAAAAAGGGATGTCCCAAGTATACAGCTGGCTGGAGGAAGAGCGGGACAAAAACGCGTGGATCGACCTTGAAATCCATCTGACAGACCAGCTGTCGATTGAAGAAATTCACCGTTTGAGAAAAGCGCATCAAGGCATCATCCATATTCGTCCGGTTTTTGAGGAAGCCGCCTCGGATGAAGAGAAGATCCGGTCCAGAAACGTTCCGATTGAAGAACGGTTTATAGCGTTTTATGAAAGACAAACCGGTGGAGCGGTTCCCGATGAGGAAACCGTCAAACTGTTTCTGGAGCTCGCCGCAGGATCGGAACAGGAAGAGGGTGATGAAACATGAAGCCGATTTCTCTGTCTATTAAGGGGCTGCACAGTTTCAGGCAGGAGCAGGTGATCGATTTTGAGCGCCTGTGCGATGCCGGTGTATTCGGTATCTTCGGGCCGACCGGAAGCGGCAAGTCGTCGATTCTTGACGCGATGACTCTCGCTTTGTACGGGAAGGTGGAGCGGGCCGCCAATAATACGCACGGTATTTTGAATCATGCCGAAGATGAGCTTGCCGTATCGTTTACGTTTAAGCTGCAGACAGGCCATGAGACGGCTTATAAAGTGGAACGGGTCTTTAAGCGGACAGATGCCGTCAAGGTCAAAACATCGATCTGCCGCTTCATTGAAATGAAAGAGGAACAAATCGTTCTGGCCGATAAAGCGAATGAAGTAAACCGGAAAATCGAAGAGCTGCTGGGCTTGACGATCGACGATTTTACAAGGGCAGTCGTCCTGCCGCAAGGTAAATTCGCCGAATTTCTTTCCTTAAAAGGAGCGGAGCGGCGGCAGATGCTTCAGCGCCTGTTCAACCTCGAACAATACGGGGACAGGCTCGTCAAAAAACTGAAGAAACAGGCGCAAACAGCGCAGGCCAGAAAAAATGAGATGCTTGCCGAGCAGGCTGGATTGGGCGATGCGGGGGAAGAGGCGCTGAAACAGGCGGAACAGCATCTCGAAGAAGCTGAAAGCCTTTTGCAAAGCAAGAAGCGCGAACGAGACGCAGAAGCGCAGCGCTTTGCGGAGTATCAGGAGATTTGGAACCTGCAGCAGGAAAAAGAAAGCTATCTGAAAAAAGAGGCGGAGCTTTTAAAGAAACAGGAACAGATTCGGGAAAAAGAAAGCCGCCTGCACCTCGCCGAAACGGCAAATACGCTCAAGCCTTATGCAGACGCCTTGCTGGCAGCGCGGGAAGATGCCGAACGCGCACACCGGGAAGAAAAACAAGCGCGGGAACAATTAGAACAATATGAAGAGCTTCATAAAAAAACAGAACGCGAGTACGAGGATTTCAGGCGTCTTAAAAATGAAAAGGAACCGGAGCTTCTCAAGCAAGAAGAACAGCTCACCGCTTTGAAGGAAATTGAAAACAAGCGGCTAGCCGCACAGGCCGAGGCCGAGAAGAAGCAGCGCGAACAGCGTTTGAAAGAAGAGGAAATCAAGCATGCGGCAGACGAGCTGGCCAAGGTGAAAAGTCTGCTTGAACGCGGGACAGCCAAGCAGAATCAGCTGAAAGCGGAGCTGAAATCTGTCCAGGTATCTAGCGAAGAGCGTAAAAACTGCCGAAATGCCAATCAGCTTGCTTTTCACATTCAACAGCTTAACAACGATGCCGCTTTAGAAAAGGAACGGCTTGGTCAGCAGGAGACGCTGATTAAAGAGCTCCAGCAAGAACAGCAAGCGGTGGATCAAAAGGTAAAAGCTGAAACCGAACGCATCGAGGCATTGTTTGCCGCTGTCGAACGAGCGTACGCGCTCGTTTGCGAAACAGACAGATCGCTCTCTGAGACCATCCGTGTGGCATCTCAAAAAAAAGAAGAGATTGCGGCAAAACGGGAACAGGCAAACCGTGATCAGCTGGCAATCGAACTGGCAAAGCAGCTCAAAGACGGAGAGCCTTGTCCGGTCTGCGGATCTGTACATCATGAAATGCCCGCCCGCGTCGGCATAGAAAGCCTGTCCTTTAAAGAGGCGGATTCCGAACTGGAGAAAACGGAAGCCATCATCGCTGAAGCCGGTGCGCTGGCTCAGGAGTTTCTCTCGGCCAAAGTGGCACTCGAACAGCAATCCGACCACCTGGTGAGCGAATGCCCGTTTTTAGTCAAGAGCAAACATGAACTGCCTGAAACCGCTGCATCGATAGAAGAAGGCACCATTCCCGAACGGTACAACCGCATCAGCTTTGAATGGAAAGGAATCAGACAGGATCTCGCAGAGACAAAAAGCAGGATGTCCAAGCTCCTTCACACATATAAAGAGCTCTGCAAGAAACGCGACCAAATCAGCGAGCGACTCAGCCATGAAGAAAAGGAGCGTAACAGGCTTCAAAACCGCGTCGGCGAATTAAATGACCAGTTAAATGAACGCCGAAAAAGCTTCGGCGAACAATTCGACGGCCTCTCTTATGAACAGGCTGAAAAATGGCAAAAAACGATTGAAGAAAAAGATCTGGCCGCAGAGGAATTCGAAAAGCGTATCGAAACGAGCGTCGGCTTTCTCACAAAACATGAACAGCAAAAAGAGAAGCTCACCGAGCGCTTGTTTGCGCTTGATAAAGAAAAGCTCGACCTCCGCTATGCTGTCGAAAGCCTTAATAAAGAAATAAACGATTATCAAAAAGAGCTGATGGGCTATCCCGATACAGCTGCAATCGACAAAAAGCTTCAAGACGTGAAAACGCAATTGGCCAAGCTGCATGAGCAGGAACAGACGCTTTACGGACGGCTCAAAGAGACCGAATCCGAAGTCAGCCGTTTAAGAGGACAGACAAAAGGGTGTGAGCTCGCTTTGCGTGAAGCGGAAGCAAGGCTTGCGAAAGCGGCGGACATCTGGCAGGAAAAATCCGGAGGTACACCGTTTGAAAAGGCCTCTGAAGTGAAAGCGAGCATTTTAGACCGCGATGATCTTGCCCGGCTGAAAGAAGACATTCAAATGCATTGGGATCAGACAAAACAGTGCGAGTCCAATATCAAGCGGATTACGGAAAAGCTTGATGGGAGATCGGTTTCTGAGGAGAGTTGGGAAAAAGCCGCCGTCACGAAGGACAAAGCTGAGGAGGCATTCAGCAAAGCCTTGGAAGAAAGGGGCGCGGCCGGCAAAGCTCTCGCCGTCATCCGCGAGAACCATAAAAGGTTTAAGGAACTTGAAGCATCATTGGCTGAATGGCAGACATACATCGACCGTCTTGATAAACTCCAAGCCGTCTTTAAAGGAAACAGCTTTGTTGAATACTTGGCAGAAGAGCAGCTTGAAAGCGTCACAAGAGACGCATCTGCAAGACTCGGCGAACTGACAAGACAGAGGTATGCGATTGAAGTCGACTCAGAAGGCGGTTTTGTGATGAGGGACGATGCCAACGGCGGAGTCAAGCGCCCTGTTACGAGTCTGTCAGGTGGGGAGACGTTTCTGACTTCACTGGCGCTTGCGCTTGCACTTTCGGCACAGATCCAGCTTCGCGGAGAGTATCCGCTCCAATTCTTCTTTTTGGACGAAGGGTTTGGCACGCTTGATCAGGATTTGCTGGATACGGTCGTGACCGCATTGGAGAAGCTTCAGTCTGACAATCTGTCGGTCGGTGTGATCAGCCACGTTCAGGAACTTCGGGCCAGGCTGCCGAAGAAGCTGATTGTCCATCCGGCTGAACCGAGCGGCAAAGGCACAGCTGTATCGCTTGAAATGATTTAACCTGGTAACCAAAAAGCAGCCTTCTTCTAGTGGAAGAGGCTGCTTTATGCATTTCCGACAACATTCTGGTCGCTTACATCCGGGTCTATATAATTTGTCGCGTTTATACCATTGTTGACGATAAGGAAATCTCCAGTATTACCAGCACCAGAACCGAGTGCAGACTTTGAAGAGCTTTTTGGAGATAGATAAAAAGAATCGCCGAAATTCACTACTCCTCCTGAGATTTCATTGATTTTAATGGGTCCGACAATGGCTGGCATGATTGATCGACATCCTTTATAGAAGTCTCTGAACCAGTATATGTCGGCCGGGCGGTTATTGTGAGTTCCTTGCAGGAGGAAGCTTTCTGATATGTTTGACTCTCGCCTCGGAAATCATGCGGCGCGTCGAACCAACCTGAAAAACTGAAGAAGAAGATACCCCGGCAATTTTTACAGCTCTGACTCGAATGACGGGAACCTCATGGAAAAAAGCTGATGAGACGCCGGTTTCCGGTAATAAATGTGGTATCGGCTGCTGAAAGAGAGGGAAATCTTCCTGATTAAATGAGCCTTCATTTCCGAAAAAAAGTGAAAGGTAGCGCTGAACAGCGAGAATTTTCACTTTAGGAATAATCTCTTCGACATCCCCGATTTGCAGCGTGCTGGTGATCCCTACTGAATGAACTTTCATAAACTTTACTTTTGACGTTCTGATCATCTTGATTCCGGCGCCAGCGGGACAAACGGCCCGACAATGAGAGATTCAGGCGGTGTATCAAAAATTGATGACAGGGAAATGCATTCTGTATCTCCGATTAAAAAAACAGATGAGCTTGAAACTGCGGTAATATTAATATTGCCTACATCGAAACAGCGGTTCACAACGGTAAAATTCATTCGTTTTCATTTCCTTTCATTTCGTCAGGAATCGATTTGAGAAAGTGTTCGATTGCCCGCGCGATATCACGCTTCACATAATCGGCCAGCCGTTCTGCATGCTCGCGGGACTGGATGTTTTCGTCAGGCTGCACATGTTTGACGTAATAGCGGATGCGGCTGTCGATTTGCTTTCTGATGTCTTCGATGATATGGTGGCGGTTTGTATCGTCCAGTTTACTGTCATACCGGTCTTCCAGCTGTTCCAGCAAACGAGGGGTTTCTTCGTTTAAGTAGGCATCGACGAGCTGTCTCGTTTGCTGCATCAGCTGGCCGTCGAGTTCCTGCTGCAGCATTCCGATACCCGGCGGCTGCTGGCTGATTTCAAAGTTCTCCACCTGGTCAGGATCTGTCGGATTAAGCCCGATGTTGAGCGTTCCTTCAAGACGCTCGATCTTCAGCTGGTCAAATTTGTATTCAATCCGGTCAATCCTTGTGCCGGGATTTTCTTTCAGGTTGTTCAATTCTGCCTGTAATACGGCCATTCGCCTTTCGAGATTTTCAATCAGAGCAGCCTGCTGCTGCACATAGCTGTACCAGTTTTGAGAATATGAGGGATTGTTTTGCTTCATAAGTGATCACACCCCCGTTTAGCCTGTTGTAACAGATGGAGCTATGAGAGGAACGAAAGTCGATGACGGCCCCTCCTCAAAAGCATCTTGGAAAGCTCCGCCGCCGGCGACAGGCGGGGCTGCTTCCGTGTAGCTCCCTGTATTATAAAGGTTGGAAAGTGTTTTAATGGAGCCCGCGCTCCCGATCTGCAAGACGGAAGAGTTGCTGATGCCTTCGACTCTTAAATAGTTGATTTGAATCGATTGGTTGATATAAAAATTCATGCCCCCACCTCCTTACAGGTTGCCTGCGATCGGCTGATCAATCATATCGTTGTCATATGTGTTGGTGATGCTGTTCTGGTTATATACGCTTAGTCCGTCTCCGGTATTGAAACTGCCGGCGCCTGCGAAAGTTTTAACTTCTGCATAAGGAGAAATCGTGATGCAGTCTCCGACATGAACAACGCCGCTCGTACCGACGGCATTTACTTTAAAAGCTCCGACAATAGCTGGCATGATGGCACACCCTTTAAATAATCAAACGTTTTTTATGGGCTATACACCATATCCTATGTTGCTTAGGCGCTTTTGTGATAAAAAAAGAGGTTTTTTCGTGAGTGCTGATCACATGCGGGTGAAACTCATCAGAGGGGAAAACGTATGAATAAAAAAACGGTGCGATAAGGGAAGGGGTAGGAGACATGTATTTTCAATGGAATTTGGTGTCAATCGCTGCAGCCCTGCTGTTCTTTTCAGCAGCCTATGCAGTCGGAATAAAAAAACAAACTTGGATATTGCGGGGATTTCGCCGGGAAAGAGTAAGGGATCAGGATAAGCTGGCCAAAATCGCAGGGTATTTCTTTTTGAACAGCGGATTTTTGTTATTCTTGAACGGGTTTGTTTATATTCCGTATCAAGAGTCCTTTACACCTTCGATCATTCTTGCCTACGGTGTGTGCACGATGATTTATGTTCAAAAAACAATGGCCGAATAGCCAAAGCTGCGACCTGAAATCATTGGATGAGGAAACGGAGGAGAGGGAAGGCCGGGCATCAGGCGCAGCTTGCAGTCGGAGGTCATGATGTATGGCGGCCTTTTCTTTCTTCCGCATGTATCACGCAGTTCTCATCCTTTTGCATTCGTTGGTTCAGCAAGTTGTCCAATTCCTGACTGCATTGAATGGCCTCTTTGGAGTTGATGCCGAATTTTTCGGCAGCTTCAAATAAGGCCAGTCTTTTTGCTTCAATTTTATTGTTCATCATGGCAGTCTCCAACTTTCGATTTGTATTTTGAGTCGGTGATTTCAGGTATTCAGCAATGATGTTCCTTGATATTGCTAGTATACCTTATTTTGTGTTAAAGGGATTTTTTTCGCCAATATGACAAAAAATGTGACATTTTTTTTGAAGGAGAGCGCCCGTTTATAATCGGGAAAGCTCGAAAAGCAGAAACCGCTTCCTCTGTTCGATAAAATGGAAAATTTGTTTTTGCTCATCTTCGAGTCGGCTGTATGTGACGGTTGTATAAGGATCATATTCAAGAAAAGGCGCGATTGTCTCATGCCAGTCTACCGCAAACCGCGAAAGCCGGCTGATTGTAAATTGGCGGTGCAAGACGTTTTTCATTAAATTGAAGTATTGGGACTGAAAAGCCGGGATGTCGAGCAGTCTCGCAGACAGTGTATTATAGCCTTTCGCCGGAATCCTGTTATGTTCCATTTCTTCCCCGTGAATATTCCGTCCCCATGTCGCGTCATAATCCCATGGAATAATTTGAAACGTTTTTGTGCGATCGTTTAAATAAAGCGCATAGTTATGGACGAAGCCGTCGAAGTTTTGGGTGCAGACGGCGCCGATGAGCCATAGCAAATATTGTTTGACATCGAGATAGCGTTTGATTTCCTTTTCAAATATGTCGTCTTTGGCGGTATTAATAAAGTAGATAAATTCCTGGAGGTAATCATCGTGGCGGCTTGACCCCGTTTTTCTTTCATATCCCTGCATGAGATTTTGCTTAGCCTTTTTATCGAAGGAGCTCAGCAGAGAAAAATTAGCATCGTCATCAACGGCATAATAAATGGCCCCCCTTTCTAAATTTCTCCTCTTTAAGAAATGATCGTCAACAGATTCGATTTTTAAATAGATGCCTTCTTTTTTTTCGTTGAGATAAAGGAAAGCGTGCGATGCTGCTGGCGCAAGAACGCCGATTTGTTCAAAAAAATGAAAGGATAGCCTGTTTCTGATGAAAGACGGGTCGTGATATTCGGCGTTCAAATGAAACGCAGCTTCTTCAGCCTTTTCTTTTCTGTCCGGATATTGAATGAAATAGGACTTCTTTGTCAGTTTGCGGGTATGGGCCCCTCTGTATGACACTGCGACAGGCGTCTTTGCTGAACCGGTCAAGAGCATGCCCGGAACGGCTTCATCACTCCAGACGTCTTTTTTCAACTCAAGCAGATGCTTCGGATGAATGTGCAGCCTGAAGGCCGGCAAGGCAGTGGCACTCATCATCATTTCCTCCTTTTTCAGCTGACATATCATATGTGAAAACAGCCAGTCCCGGAAGCGGACCGCCTAAGTTTGAACAAAAACAGTCATTTGCCTCAGTACACTTGTCTTTACGGTGCGTATGATAAATCAGGACATAAAAAAGGAAGAACAGGAGGTTACAAGATGAGTGGTGTCCATGATCATGACATTAAAGAGGCGGTAGATCAGCTGAAGAGCGAAGGCAGAGACCATTATTTAGACCGGGAACCCGAAGAATCCGCCGGCTCGGGAAAAGAGCGGCGTCCGCATAACATTTGGGATCTTTGGTGGGGGATCAAGCCGGACAGAAGCAAAAAACATCATAAAAGCAAGAAGCATGACGACCATGAAAAACCGGATAAAAGCAAGCACGACAAAAGCAAGAAACCTGATGACTGCAAGAAACCCGACAAAAGCAAGAAACCTGATGACTGCAAAAAGCCTGACAAAAGCAAGAAACCTGACGGCTGTAAAAAACCGGATAAAAGCAAAAAGCCTCACGATTGCAAAAAACGGGATAAATGCAGAAGTAAACGCCCCGATCATCATCGCTGCAAGAAGACTCACCATCATAAACGAGGCGGCTATGAAACCATTACAAAATGGTCTGACGGAAATCTGACCGAAGTCATCTACCGGAAAAAATAAGAGAAGCGGCTTACTGCATGGTGAGCCGCCATTTTCTTTTCCGGGAAGGAACGCCCGGGACTTTCGAAGCTGTTTGCTGAAAGCGAAAAGGAATTTTCGTTTTTTTAGAGAATATGTAGAATAGTTTTAAATCATACTGCGGGGGAATATTTATGAAGTTTGCGACAGCAAAGCTACACAGCCGTACATTTGTAGGGCTTGTCATGGATGAGAAGATAATGGATTTGCAAAAGGCGGAAAAAAAGCTGTTTGAGCTTGAAACGATACCTGAAACGCTTATCGAATGCGTAAGCGAGGGAGAGAAGTTTGTCCGCCATGTCGAACAGCTAGTGGAATGGTCAAAAAAGAAAAACAGCGAAGAGAGCGGTTCGTATATTTATCCGCTGTCAGACGTTGATTTGCTTGCGCCGATTCCCGAACCGCGGAAAAACGTGATCTGCATCGGAAAAAATTATCGGGATCATGCGATTGAAATGGGAAGTGAAGCAGATATTCCCGAACATATCATGGTGTTTACAAAAGCGCCGACTTCGGTTATCGGCCACATGGAAGGGATTGATGCCCACGAAGGCGTGACAGAGGCGCTCGATTATGAAGGCGAGCTCGCGGTTGTCATCGGCAAAACGGGAAAGAACATCCCGAAAGCTGAAGCCCTCGACTATGTGTTCGGCTATACGATCATCAATGATGTGACGGCGCGCGATCTGCAAAAGAGGCACAAGCAGTTTTTTATCGGCAAAAGCCTTGATACGACTTGCCCGATGGGGCCGTTTCTTGTACATAAATCAATGATTGAAGACGCAGGCGACTTGAGGGTTGAGACGAGAGTGAACGGCGAACTCCGCCAGTCGGGCAGCACAGAGGACATGATTTTTCCGATTGCGGACATGATCGAAACGCTGTCTAAAGGAATGACGCTTGAAGCGGGGGATATTATCGCAACCGGTACGCCGTCAGGAGTCGGCAAAGGCTTTAATCCGCCAAAGTTCCTCCGAAAAGGCGATCAAGTCGACATTACGATCGAACCGATCGGAACGCTTTCCAATCCAGTGAAATAAAAAACTTTTATAAAAATATGCGAGATTGCCAGGGGGCTATTTTTCGAATCAACGGCAAGTACACAGCCTGTTTTCGACATGTGTTATGGCTGCTCGCAGATTGTTTATCAATAATGATTGATGTTTGGGAGGAAAGAAATTGTTCTTTAGAAAAATGACGGAAAAGGAAAAGAAAAGTACTGAAAAAGCGACAAAAGTAGGATTTGTTTTTTATATGATTGCTTTATCGGTAAGTTCCGCATATTCATTTTTTATAGAATCAGGATTTAATATTTCATTTTTGATTTTAATGGTTGGTTTAATTGTATTTTTTACCAGTGATTTCATATTCAATAAAATCACTGGCTAAAATGAAATGGAAGACAGACAAGCCGCTCAGCCGATCTGTAAAATGATTTGAGACACTGGGTGAAATGTTATCCCTGCCTGATAAAGGAGGATCTCGAAGGAAGGTTCAGGCAGAGTTTTGGCTGAAACGCTTTCCAATCCAGTGAAATAAAGGATTGTCAAAAGATTGGCTTTAGCATATAATGAAGCTGTCAAACTTTTTAGAAATGAGGGATGTGTGATGAGAATGGATATTGTCTTTTTTGCCCAACAAACGATCATTGCACAGCCCATGTAATATTTCGACTGGTATTCTTCAAATGGATCTGGTGATATTTCCATGGGCTGTCGAAGCGGCTCATGGAGTGTTTATATGTTGAGTGAGCCGTGTATTTGCGGCTCTTTTTTTGTTTGAAAAATCATCAGATCTTTAGGAGGAATCCACATTGAATTTATCTGCATTAGGCATCAAATATATCATGGAAGCTTTAAAGGACGAGGAAGGTCTGATTTTAGGAAGGATCGCCCTTGAGCATAAAAGGTTGTACCGGGTATGGACGGAAGAGGGAGAGTGGCTGGCCGAAATCTCAGGCAGGCTGAGGTTTGAAGCGGAGAGCCGCGGAGACTACCCCGCTGTCGGCGATTGGGTGTATATGCGCCCACGCGGTGGCGAAAAGAAAGGGATGATCACGGAGGTCGTTCCCCGGTTCAGCAAATTTTCGCGCAAAGCGGCGGGGGAGCCGGCAGAGGAACAGATCACCGCAGCAAACGTCAACACGATCTTTCTCGTCAATGCGCTCGGTCTGGATTTTAATGTGAGAAGAATCGAACGCTATTTGCTGCTGGCTTGGGAAAGCGGAGCCAATCCCGTCATTGTCTTGAGCAAAGCCGACATCGCTGACCGGATTGAAGAAAAGGTGCGCCAGGCGGAATCCGTGGCATTCGGGGTGCCGATTCATGTCATCAGCGCTCATGAAGGCAATGGGATGGATGAGTTGAAAGCGTATGTGAAACAAGGAGAAACCGTCGCCCTTTTAGGGTCGTCAGGCGTTGGCAAATCAACGATCATCAACTTTTTTCTGAATGAAGACAGGCAGGCGGTCCAATCCGTCCGTGAAGATGACGACAAAGGGCGGCATACGACGACACACAGGGAAATGTTCTTGCTGCCTGAAGGCGGACTTTTAATCGATACGCCGGGGATGCGGGCATTGGAGCTTTGGGAATCGGAAGAAGGATTCAGACAGAGCTTCAGCGATATTGACCAGCTTGCAAAAAACTGCCGATTTTCAGACTGCATGCATCAAACAGAACCCGGCTGCTCCGTGCAGGAGGCGCTGGCTGACGGCAGACTCGATGCCGGCCGGTTCCAAAGCTACCTGAAATTAAAAAAAGAGCTCGAATACCTCGAAAGAAAAACGGATAAACGGGCGGCGCAGCAGGAAAAAAAGCGGTGGAAACAGATAACGAAAAGCATGAAAAAGAACAAACGCAAATAAATGAAAAAGGCGCTGATGAATGATCTCAGCGTCTTTTTTGCTGCGGAAATGACAGCGTTCACATTGTTTTGTTTAATGGACCGGTTCATGATAAGATAAGAACGATACCTGATTTGATAGGGGGAAAAATGAATATGACGCATATGCATATCACGTCTTGGGTGATCGCGCTCATTTTAGTGTTCGTTGCTTACGGACTTTACTCATCTGGAAACAGCAAAGGCGCAAAAATTACACATATGATTCTCCGCTTATTCTATATTATCGTTATCATTACCGGGGCGCAGCTCTTTTTAAAGTTCACGGCATGGAACGGAGAATACATAGCGAAGGCCTTGCTCGGCCTCATCACCATCGGATTCATGGAAATGCTTTTAATTCGCAGGAAAAACGGAAAAGCGGCCACCGGGATCTGGATCGGCTTTATTGTCGTTCTGCTCTTGACGGTTGTGCTTGGGCTCCGTCTTCCACTCGGCTTTAAAGTGTTTTAATTAAAAGACATCGGTTCTTTATGAGAACTGGTGTCTTTTTATGTCGGCGGCTTGAAGGTTGAAATCATCACGATTCGTTCCCCGTCTGAAGCGGTCCATTCGAATCTGTCCTTCCATTCCTCTTTTCGTTCGTAATGATGCTGCAGGGCGCATTGTTTCATATCATGAGAAAACTGATAAAACGAAACGCCCTTCACATCCTTTTTCCCGGGCCAAAAGCTCAAGCCGTTATAGGCGAAGACGCAGTCAAAGACGGAAAAGCCGAGGCTGTTCAGCTGATCCAAAAAAGAATAGAACTGTCCGTCTTCCAGATCGTTCAAAAATTCGAGAAATGCCTGTTTTACCGTTTTCAGATAACGGATCGATTCTCCGCCTGTCAGCTTCACGGTCTCCGGCTTTTCCGTGACGGCAAATTGATCAAACAGTTCGGCTTTTTGCCATTCTCCGTCTATGCTGATGAAAACTCCGGGACTGTTCAGGCTTTCAACCAAAAATAAATCTCCTTCTTCGTTTTCAATCAGGCAAATCCCGTCTTCCATTAAAATTTTGCCGTAAATCCATTTGCGCTTTTCGGCGTAAATTCGTTTTTGGCGTTCGGTGTCCATGGGCGGTCTCCTTTCTTATTTCGTTTTTTCCAAAACGGGCTTGTCTCATACAAGACTCTGTTGGACAATTCAACTATTATTTTAAGGTGCATAAAATAGGTAAAGTGACAAAGGAAGTGAAGCCTAAAGCAGAGGAAGAACATTAGAATTGGAGCTGATCGACAATGTGTGGAATAACGGGGTGGGTCGATTTTAAGAAGCCGCTTGTTCAGGAGCAGTCTGTCATGGAGAAAATGACTGATACGCTTTCGAACAGAGGACCTGATGATACGAATATTTGGGGAAAGCGCCATGTTTTATTCGGACATAAACGCTTGGCAGTTGTGGATCTGGAAGGCGGCAGACAGCCGATGACCCGCACACACCAAGGGTACGATTATACGATTTGCTATAACGGCGAACTCTATAATACGGAGGATTTGCGGAAAGAGCTTAGGCAGCGGGGGCATCAATTCAAGAGCCACTCAGATACAGAGGTTTTGCTTCATTCATACATGGAATGGAAAGAGGAATGCATCGACAGGCTGAACGGAATTTTTGCATTTACGGTATGGGATGAAAAGCGCGATCTTCTTTTTGCGGCACGCGACAGGCTCGGCGTTAAACCGTTCTTTTACACCGAACAGGGCTCATCATTTCTGTTCGGATCTGAAATCAAAGCGATTCTCGCTCACCCGGAAGTGAAAGCAAAGGTCGACCGTTCAGGGCTGGCCGAAATTTTCGGCCTCGGGCCGTCGCGATCGCCGGGGAGCGGTGTTTTTAAAGGAATAAAAGAGATCCGCCCGGGGCATGCGATGATTTTCTCAAAAGACGGTTTAACGGTTTGGCGCTACTGGAATGTGAAAAGCGAGAAGCATACCGACAGCTTTGACGAAACGGTGGAAAATGTGCGGTCGCTGTTTCAGGACGCCGTCACAAGGCAGCTTGTGTCTGATGTGCCGGTTTGCACGTTTTTATCAGGAGGGGTTGATTCGAGCGCCATTACCGCAACGGCCGCCAAGCATTTTGAGGAAGAAGGGAAGGGGCCGCTTCATACGTTTTCGATCGATTATGAAGACAATGAACAATATTTTACGTCAAGTTCATTTCAGCCAAACGCCGACGGCCCGTGGATTAAAAAAATGTCCGATGCATTCGCAACGGTTCACCACAACTGCGTGATTTCCCAAGAGGAGCTGGCCGCTTATTTGGAAGAAGCCGTACTGGTCCGTGATTTGCCGGGGATGGCTGATGTCGATTCTTCTTTGCTGTGGTTTTGCCGCGAGATTAAAAAGGACTTTGTCGTGAGTCTTTCCGGGGAATGCGCGGACGAAATTTTCGGCGGCTACCCTTGGTTCCATTCGGCAGAAGATGTGAAAGGTTTCCCATGGATGAGATCAATGGAAGAACGGATCGCACTTCTGCAGGACGGCTGGCAGAAAAAATTGAACCTCGGCGAATATGTGAAGGCGAAATACGAGGAAACGGTTAAAGAAACACCGCTGCTTGAAGGAGAAACGGGTGCGGAGAAACGAAGGAGAGAGCTGTTTTACTTAAATATGCTCTGGTTTATGACAACGCTCTTGGATCGAAAAGACAGAATGAGCATGGGGGCGAGCCTCGAAGTCAGGGTTCCGTTTGCGGACCACAGGCTTGTCGAGTATGTCTGGAATATTCCGTGGGATGTCAAAATGCATGGCAGCCGTGAAAAAGGCATCTTTCGCAAGGCTCTTGAAGGCATTTTGCCTGATGAAGTTCTGTATCGCAAAAAAAGTCCATATCCGAAAACGCACCACCCCGCTTATACGAAAGCCGTCATTCGTTGGCTGGAGTCATTGCTGGAGCAAAAAGACTCGGCGCTTTATGTTTTCTTAGACAAGAAAAAACTGAAGCGGCTGATTGAGACGGAGGGCGCATCATTTCAAGTTCCCTGGTACGGACAATTGATGAAGGGACCGCAGTTGATCGCACACCTTGCCCAAATCCATACTTGGTTTGAGAATTATCGAATTGATATTGAGGAATAACATAAAACACCCGGCATAAGCCGGGTGTTCTGCGTTTTGGCAAAAGAAACGGCGGCGTTATTTGAACACCGCCGCTGATTTCAATGATCGGCAGACTGGATGGAAGAGAGTCAAACCTGTTCTGTTTTGGAAGACGGTCCCGGCTTTAAATTGTTGAGCCGTGAGACAAGATCGGTTCCGAAAGCGGAGCTGACGTCAACATCGCCCTGTTCGATGTAGCTTTCTTTATACTCGTACGCCGAAGAACCGTGTTCGGCATAATCGAGTCCGGATATTTCCTCTTCTTTTGATACCCGGATCGGAGTGAAAGCTTTCATTACTGCAGTGACAGCCGATGTAGCAGCGAGGGTCCAGGCTGCGATCGCCAAAATGCCGACGGCTTGAATGCCGAGCTGTGCGGCTCCTCCTCCGTAAAAGAGACCGCTCGATGTATTGAAAAGCCCGACTGCAAGCGTCCCCCAAACACCGCAAACACCGTGAACGGCAATGGCGCCGACGGGATCGTCAAGCTTCAGCACCTGATCGATAAACTGAACGCCGACAACTAAAATGACACCTGCGATGCATCCGATTAATATCGCGCCTGTAAATGAAACGCCGTCCGCGCCCGCGGTAATTCCGACAAGGCCGCCAAGCGCGCCGTTCAGCGTCAGGGAAGGGTCGATCCTGCCGTAGCGGAAATAAGTGAACAGCGCCGAGCTGACGACTCCGCCCGACGCGGCTAAAAGGGTTGTGGTGATGACATGCGGGACGGCGGCGGGATCAGCCGCAAGCGTGCTTCCGCCGTTGAACCCAAACCAGCCGAACCACAGGATAAAGACGCCGAGTGCGCCCAGCGGAATGCTGTGTCCTGGAATGGCATTGACCTTTCCGTTTGCATATTTTCCAATCCGCGGCCCGAGAAAGATGACAGCCGCAACCGCGCCCGCAGCACCTGTCGTGTGAACGATCGCAGATCCGGCAAAATCAACAAATCCGAGGTCATACAGCCAGCCTTCCCCCCAAGTCCAATGGCCGACAACCGGGTAGATGAGACCGGTCATAAACAGCGTCAAAATCATATAGCTGCCAAGCTTCATCCGTTCAGCGACAGCGCCGGAAATAATGGTCGCGCACGTAGCGGCAAACACGGCCTGAAAGACGAAAAATCCGACATCTTCATCACCTGCTAAAGCAAAACCGCTTGTGCCGATGAACCCGCCGGCGCTGTCCCCGAACATCAACGCGTATCCGGCGAAGAAATAAAGGATGGAGCCGATAGAGACCGTCAGAAAGTTTTTCATTAAAATGTTTAACGTGTTTTTAACTCTCGTAAAGCCAGATTCAACCATCGCGAAACCGGCGTGCATAAAAAAGACGAGCAGAGTGCCGATGGCCACCCATGTCATGTTGACCGAATCATTGACCGATTGCGCCGTCGGTTCTGCGGCCAGAGTTGATGCTGCGAGGAAAAAACTGAGGAACAGGACGAAAGATACCTTGGTTTTCATAAGAATCATCCTTTCTTAAAGTATCGGCAAAAAGAGGCGGGATGGAGCCGGTCGTTTTACACAATCGCTTCTTTTCCGGATTCCCCTGTCCGGATTCGAACCGCATTTTCAATCGGGAGCACAAAGATTTTTCCGTCGCCAACCGTATTTGTCGAACATGTGCTTTCGATGATTTGGATAATTTCATCAATGCTCTCCGATTCAATCACCATTTCGACTTTCACTTTAGGCAGCAGCTTGATTTCGTAGGAGGTGCCGCGAAACAAAGCCTGTTTCCCGCGTTGTTGCCCGCAGCCGGCAACCTCTGAGACCGTTAATCCGTTTATGCCAACCTCTTCAAGCTTTTTGCGGAGGCGGGGAAACTGTTCAGGGCGTATAATCGTTTCGATTTTTTTCACAATGTAAATCCTCCTTTTGGTGTAAGGTTTTATTACGTGTATTGTTATGTTTATTATCATACGTAATATTAAATTGAAAATCAATACGAATTTTCAAAAAAATTAATCTATTAGACCTATTATCAGAGAGGTTTGTATTCACAGAATGAAATCCTTGTGATGTTTTATGACATGAAAAAACCTGCTTTCAGTTGAAAGCAGGTTATGCCGCAAAGCCTTTTTGTAGCCACATTTTAGATCTCCATCTTCTGTACATCAAAATTCCCCTGACCCACTCGTCGGCGATGAAGGAAAACCATATTCCCGCCAGGCCGAATCCGAGCTGAATGCCGAAAATATAAGCGATCGGAAGGCCGATTCCCCACATTGAGACAATTGCCATATAAACCGGATATTTCGCGTCTCCAGCAGCTCTGAGAGAATTAATGATGACCACGTTAAACGAGCGGCCAGGCTCCAGGATAATCGTCAAAAGGATCAGTATACTGGCCGTTGCGATAATATCGGGATTGCTGCTGAAAATGCCGATCAGCTGTTTGGAAAACACAGCGAAGAGAACGGAAGTAAATGTTGTAATGGCCAGAGCCCACCAGAGGCTCTTCAGACAGCGGCTGTACGCTTCATCAAATTGTTTCGCGCCGATATGGCGTCCGATTAAGATTTGCGTTCCCTGGCTGATCGCTGTGCCGAAAAGCATGATGAACATCATCAAATTTTGGGTATAGACCTTTGTCGTCAGCGCCTGCGCGCCCATCAGCGTGATAAAATAGGTGACAATCATCTGTGACGCGTTATACGAAAGCTGCTCCCCTGCTGAAGGTATCCCGATTTTCAGCAGTTTTTTCAGATGGCTTTTCTTTAAGACAAACAGCCGTTTGGACAACATCGGCATGCCGACGCGCTTTTTGACGAGCAGAGCGATCGCGAACAGGCCGATGATGCGCGCGATCGAAGTGGACATTGCTACGCCGGCCACGCCTAAAACCGGAAAGCCGAACGGCCCGAATATGACAAGATAGTTGCCGGCGATGTTCAGGATATTCATGCCGATGGTTACAACCATTGTGTCCTTTGTATGCCCGTAGCTTTTCAAAATGGCGCTGAACGTCATAATGAGCGCTTGAATAAAGGACAGTCCGCCGACGATCTGGAGAAAGATGCCGGCCTCGGCCAGCAGGTTGGCGGACAGGCCCATCATCAATAAAAGCGGTTTGGCAAATATATAAATCACCGCGCTGATGAATAGACTGATGATAAAATTGGCGCTGATAGAAACATAGCCGACTTCCATCGCTTCGGCTTTTTGCCGCGCTCCTAAAAATTGAGAAATAATAACGGTTGTTCCTGTGGCGATAAAACCGAACATCACAATGATCAAGTTCAGCATTTGGTTGCTGACGCCGACGGCTGCCACGCTGTCATCGGAATATTGGCTGAGCATCAGGGTATCTGCGTTGCCCATTAACATATATAATGAAACCTCGATAAATATAGGCCAGGTCAATGCGAATAAAGAGAGGTTTTGAGGTGCTGTTTTTTTCATGGCGTTTGACCCCTTTCTTTTAAAAAATCCGTTTTATAGTGTAACGCCATTTTCTTATAATAAGAAGAGACGAAACCGATACTTCTTGGAGAAATACGACTTGATGAAAAGGGGAGAGAACATGGAACATATCATCTTTACAATTCCGCCGCTCCCTGTGTTGATTACCGGCGGAGAAGGACTGTTCAAAAAAGGGGAAAAGCATGTGAGGCGTGAATATTCCGTGTTTGATCTCTTATATGTAATACAGGGGGAACTATTTTTGACTGAGGACGGCGACCCCCATCAGATCCGGGAAGGGGAATATATCATCCTTGTACCGGGGCTTGAGCATTATGGACACCAAGGCTGTCAAGACGATACCCGCTATTTTTGGCTGCACTTTCAGGAGCCGTCTTATGGCTTTGCACAGCAGGGAGGTGAGAACTGGACCGAGCTCAAGCTGAAGAAGGGGACGTTTGAAACGCCGACATTATATCATTTAAAGATTCCGAGAAAGGGAAAGATCGACCAAAAAGCGTTTATTGAACAGCAGTTTAGACGTTTGATTGACGATTCCGCCCAAAATTCCGACCTGCCTCTTCGGAAGCAGCTCTTGTTCGAAGAGCTGCTGATTCACCTGCAGAAGGAGGCGTTCCACATTCCTTCGGCGAGTGAGCGTGTGGCATCCGAAGCGCAGCATTACATCGACCGCCACTATAAGGAGAAGCTCAGCATGGAGCAGCTCTCGGCTGCCCTTCACTATCACCAGGACTACATTACCCGCTGCATGCAAAAGGCGTTCGGCATCACACCGGGCCAATACGCCAATAAGGCGAAGGTTTTTGAAGCGAAGCGGCTCCTTTCTTCGACAAACGACAAAATGTCATCGATTGCCGAACAAGTCGGAATCGATGATCCGACTTATTTCTCAAAGCTGTTTAAACAAATAGAAGGGATTTCGCCTGTTGAATACAGAAAGATGATGAAGAGAAATATTGAGTGATATTTTCAAAGCATAGGAGGAGAAAAGTTTGGCATCCATCAATGGTGAAAAAGTAAAGCTGCGCACGATCACAATGGATGACCTGCCCGGATTATGGAGAATGATTTACGGAACCCGAAACCCTGAATGGAAAAAATGGGATGCCCCTTATTTTCCGCTTCAGCCCGAACCGTTTCAATATTTTCTCGACTCTTTTGTGCCGGCTTTAAAAGAAAAACCGCCGCGCTATTTGGCGATTGAGATCGAAGGAGAGCTGAAAGGAACCGTTTCTTACTATTGGGAGTGCCGGCCGACACGCTGGCTGGAATGCGGGATCGGCATCTATGATCCGCGGTTCTGGAACGGAGGTTACGGCACGGAAGCCGTAGAATTATGGGTCGGCTTCCTATTTGAAAACGTCGATGTGCCGAGAATCGGAATGACGACGTGGTCCGGCAACAGGCGGATGATGAGGTGCGCCGAAAAAGCGGGGTTTAAGATGGAAGGCCGGATTCGCAAAGTCAGATATTATGACGGAGTCTATTATGATTCAATCAGATACGGAATATTGCGGGAGGAGTGGGAGCTGATTTGCGGCGGTAGCTGACACGCTCTATAATGTAATATTAGATATCTTTCATCAGCGGACTAGAGGGGACCAAAATGAAAAAAACCATTTATGATGTAGCGGAAGCGGCAGGCGTTTCGATTTCCACGGTTTCCCGGGTGATCAACAATACCGGGAGAATCAGCAGGTCGACAAGGCAAAGAGTGCATGCCGTCATGAAAGAACTCGATTATCAGCCGAATGTTCACGCTTCTGCGCTTACCGGAAAGCGCACGAACATTATCGGCCTGTTGACGCCCGATATTGCAAACCCTTTTTTCGGAGAGCTTGCCAAAAGCGTTGAAGAGCGGGCGGGCGAGCTTGGATTCAGCATGATGATATGCAGTACCGACCGCGATCCGAAAAAGGAGACAACGTATTTCTCGGTGCTCAAGCAAAAAAGCGTCGACGGCATCATTTTTGCGACCGGCATCGAAAATCAGGAGAGCATGGATGCGCTCGAGGATATTGCAAAAGAGGGCATACCGCTCGTGATGATTTCTCAGGACCGCGCCCTTGTTCCGCTGGATGTCGTGGTCATCGACGATTTTATGGGCGGATACTTAGCGACGCGGCATTTAATTTCGCTCGGCCATAAGACAATCGCCTGCATCGCCGGTGACGGATCGACAACCGGAGAAAAAGACAGGCTGAAAGGCTTCCAAAAAGCGATGGATGAAGCCGGCATCAAAGTGAATGAATCGCTCATCGCCGGTACCGGTTTTTCCCTGGAATGCGGCAAAAAAGCAGCCGCTCAGATTTTCGAAAGCAACATTCCGACCGCCGTTTTCGCCATGAATGATGTGCTTGCGTGCGGAGTCATTCAGACTGCAAGGGAATGGGGGCTCCAAGTTCCAACGGATTTATCTGTCATCGGCTTTGATAATACGTTTTTAGCCGAAATGACCGATCCGCCGCTTACGACAGTGTCGCAGCCGATTGAAGAAATGGGCCGCCGTGCGGCCGAGCTGCTGGCCGAAGAAATCAGTGGCGAGAAAAGTTCGAAAAACAAAATCATTCTCATGCCTGAACTTGTCGTCAGACAGTCGACGGCACCTCCATTTAAAAAAGATGCACATGCTGAAAAGAGCGGGTTTTGATAGAAAAAAACGCTCTTTTTTTAAAAATAAGAGCAAGCGCTTGCTTTCATTAAATCCTAAAAAGGATTGCGGATAAAATAAATACAGGGTAAAATCAGAATTGAAATGAGCAAGCGCTTTCTCTTATTAATAAAGCGCTTTCAATATGTGAGAAGGGAGAGAAGAAAATGACAGAACGAGTGAGATGCGCCGTATTAGGGCTCGGAAGGCTCGGCTATTACCATGCGAAAAACCTCAAAACCGAGGTGCCCGGGGTCCTGCTTGCCGCTGTGGCCGATCCGGCAGAGGGGAGGGCGAGGGAGATTGCCGCTGAACTGGGTGTTGAAAAGTGGTTTGAAGATCCGTTTGAATGTCTCCACGATCCAGAGATTGATGCCGTCGTCATCGTTACACCGACATCAACCCATGCCGAAGTGATCAAACAGGCGGCCGAATGCGGCAAACAGATTTTCGTCGAGAAGCCGCTGACATTAAATCTTGAAGAATCGATTGAAGTCATTTCTAAAGTCAAAGAAACGGGCGTGATTTGCCAGGTGGGGTTTATGAGGCGGTTTGATCCTGCTTATGCGGATGCCAAAAGGAGGATCGATGCCGGAGAAATCGGCAAACCGATCTATTATAAAGGGTTCACGCGCGATTTTGGCTCTCCTCCGGCCGAATTCATTAAAAAAAGCGGCGGTATTTTCGTCGATTGTTCGATTCACGATTATGATATCGCGCGTTATTTAATGGGGGCTGAAATTACTTCGGTTTCCGGCCACGGAAGGGTTTTGAAGCACGCGTTCATGCCGGGATGCCATGATGTCGATCAAGCGCTCACCTATATGGAGTTTGATTCGGGGGCGGCGGGTGATGCGGAAGCAAGCCGCAATTCGTCTTACGGCCACGATATACGTGCCGAAATTATCGGGACGGACGGCAGCATCTTCATCGGGACGCTGCGGAACCCGGCGGTTACCGTGCGGACCGGGCAGGGGAGCAGCTATAATATCATTCCGGATTTCCAGGCGAGGTTCCATGAAGCGTACTGCTTAGAGATGCAGCACTTTGCCAAGTGTGTTCGCAACAAAACGAAACCGATTGTGACTGAAGTGGATGCGGCAGTCAATCTGGAAATCGCGCTTGCGGCCACAGAATCCTGGTCAACAGGCAAGACCGTCAAGATTCAGTATCAGACGAAACAGCTTACGGTATGAAACGGGGCTCATAAACGGGCTGTGATAAAGACAAAGTATGCCGGAGATCATCCTGCGGTCAATAGGATCAACAGAAAGAAGGGCGGAAGAAAGCATTTCTCCGCCCGATGCCGCCCTTTCTCTCAGCGTTTTCAATCAACTGCAAGCCCCTTATTGCACATTCAGATTCGGTCTCAGATTCACCTGATAGTCCACCTCGACATCCATCTTCTCCCAACGATGCAGCCACGCTTTGTCGCTCATCGGCTTCGTAAACGGAAACAGCGCTTCACCGCCGACTTCAAGCGGATCAACCCGAATGTTTTGCATGTCCTTTATCATGTCCGCTGTTTTCTTTTCCAATTCGGATTCCACATCATGGACAAGTGCGCTGAACTCGCTTTGATCCTGCAGGTTTTTGTCGCCTGTGTATTCTTCAATGCCCGCGTTTATGCTGACTTTCATTGATAAAGCTGTATTGTTTTGATTCAAGTCAAATGTGACGGTTGAGCGGGCTTGGCCGATTATGATTGACAAGTTGGGAATCGTGAGGAACTTCAAATACCTGTTATTGTTGAGCAGCTGAAAAATTTGATCGTCTATGCCGGTCAGTGTCTTCACGAATTTGTCGTTTCGGAAAAGTCCTGTTCCTTCATATGTGAACTGGTTACCATCGGTTCTGAAAACAGGCACGTAAGGATCTGAATAGTGGGTGTACAGCTGGTTTTTGAATTGATGCAGGTTAACGATGCTCATTTCACCCTGGTTGGCTCTTTCAAAATGCCTTAACGTCTGATAAAGATAAAAGTCAAAATTCTCGCTTTGCTTCAATTCGTTCAGTATATATTTGTCAAAATCGCCGTTGACGACGATGAGATAAAGGCGAGGGCCGATTTTCGGGTCTGACAGAAGCGTGTTGATAATCGGAAGTATGCCTTTGTCGGCGAGATTTTCTTCGATCATCACCATTCTCAGCTGCCCGTTTTTCAGCTCGTTGTAATAATTTAAATTAAATCGCTTGCCGACTTGTTTGATCATATTGACTTCGGTGCTGAATAGCCGCTTCTTTTCAAGGCCCACCGGAGGGACGGTGGTGCTCATTGAGATCTTTCCTTTTTTTCCTTCTTTGATATACCAAAAGGTAACCGGTGAGATTTCTTCAATCTCATTGTTTTCAACAAATGGAGAGCAGCCCTCAATCGTCATGAAAATCACAAGTGCGATACAGCCGTTTAATATGAGGCGTTTCCCGCTGATCATTGCATGCGCCCCTTTCGTTTTCCGGCGATGACAAGAATAGCCGGAGTCAATGCGTAAGTGACGGCTCCGATGGATACTTCGATCAAAAACCACATATCTTGCTGTTTTCCGGATTGCCAAAACCAGGTGCTTAACACGAGCGAACATCCCATGAGCAATAGGAAGCTGAACAGAAATCCTCTTCGCGTCACAGGCTTGGCCATTCTTTTAAACAAAATGCGGAGGCCTCCGTAAAAGCAGAGTAAAAAAATCGCGATTACAAACGCAAAATGAAACATATGGGCAGACAGTAGAAACGTATCGATCCGCTCCAAAATCGGCGACTGCAAATAGCGGAGCATGTTTATCACCGGAAAAATGGTTTCCAGCAAATAAGAGGAGCCGTAGAAAAATAATGCACCGATAAACAAAAACAAATATTCGAAGAGTGAAATCGCATTACCGACCGATAAACATTTCAGCACATTAGCTTCCTTGCTGAACCATGGAGCCAGACAAATCAAATACTCGGGACTGGAAAAAGAAGACCACATGACGAGCAGCGCCTTCCAAGAATGTTCAGTCCAGTCAAAAGGAATCAACGGATATAAATCGGTCAAGGAAGCGATCGGGGGGATATAAAACCTGATAAAAATGAACACGATCCAAAATGATGACATAAAGGCAATGATAACAAATCGCATCGTATTTTCCATGCCGCGGGAGGCCGCATATCCGCTGATCACCAGAATCAAGATCACAAGCCAGTTGATATTGATGGCGGGAAAGATGAAGTGTCTCACCGTTTCGGCGTAGCTTGTGATCATGATCGCGATCTTTAACGCGAGCTGAATTAAGCCGATCAGGATAAAAAAGCGCAGCTTGCGTTCGCCGAAGAGAGCGGCAAAGCCTTCATAGCCTTTTGCGGCCGCTGGAGAAGACAGCCATTTGGACAACAGGTACAAGTTGAACTGTGACAGCATTCCGACAGCGAGCATAACGAACATCATGTAAGGGTGAACCAGATACATCGGCAGAACCAAGATGAAAAAAAGAACTTGCATACGGTTGGCGATGAGGGCGATGTAAATTCCGCCGAGAGGCCGTGTCTTGTGAAATAATTGAAAAGAACTCAAGCCGCTTCATCTCCTTTTAACGTACCGCCATTTTTGCAAGGTATGCAGATATTCGGGGCGCTTTTTCAGCCAGATCAAAGGACTTCGTATAAAAAGATCGAGCCAATCGCGCCAATATAACGGAGTAATCGGCGCAAAATAAGGCTGCTTGAGAGAAGTAAGCCCGTTCAAATGAACAAACAGTCCGATCATTCCGAAGATCAATCCGAAAAAACCGAGGCAGGCGGAGAACACGAGCATCGTAAAATGAATCAAAGTGTGCCCTTTAGCTACGATGTAGTTAGGCACCAAAAATGACGCGACCGTTGAGATGCCGACCAAAACGATTAGCACTTTGCTGACAAAGCCCGCCTGCACCGCCGCTTCTCCAATCACAATCCCCGAGATAACCCCCAATGTTGAACTTGATTTTGTCGGCATCCGCACGCTGGCTTCCTTAATAATTTCAATGACGAGCAGCATAAGAACCGCTTCCCAAAACGGGGTGAACGGCACTTTGCTCCTTGATTCGATCAGCACATAAAGGATCTGGAGCGGAAACATATGATAATGATGAGTCGACAAAGCCACATAAAAAGGGATGAGCAAAATAGACAGAAAAAAACTGGCGTAGCGCAGCATTCTAAAAAAGCTGGCAACCGGCCAGCGCGTCGTATAATCTTCAGCGGAGTGAAAAAGGTGAAAAAACGTGATCGGTGCATGTAATACAAACGGCGTCTGATCGACCAAAATGGCGACTTTGCCAATGCTTAAATTGTATGCGGAAATGTCGGGACGCTCAGTCTGCTGGAACTGCGGAAAAATCGAATGATGATGATCTTCAATCAATTCAGTGAGCTGTGCGGAATCGAAGATCATGTCAAAATCGGTTTCCGCGATTTTTTTTCTGGCTTCCTCAATCAATTCCGGATTGGTTAATCCGGCAATATAAACGATAACAACAGATGTTTTGCTGAGCGAACAGACCGTCAGCCTTTCCGCTTTTAAATTGGTTAAAGGCAGCCTGCGCCGCAGCAAAGAAAGATTGACGTCGAGCTGCTCGGTAAAACTGTCTTTCGGACCGTACATCACCGTTTCGGTTTGAGACGGTTCGATCTGCCGGCCGACCCGATTTTCAATGGGAATGGCAAACCACTGCTGCCTGTCCGGATCATGGATGATGATCGAACCGGACATCAGCCACTCCTTTGCGGTTTCTAAAGATACGATCGGTTCAACGTGCAAAACAAAGGTTTTTAAACAGCGATATATTGACTCTTCTTCGGCGCTCATGATCAGAGGCCTGATGATCGACTGTTGCAGCATGACCCGATCAATGATGGTATGTAAATAGTAAAATACTGCTTTTTGTCCGCCTTTTGTTTTATGCTCTTCGATCACCGCATCAGCCATACCGGCGGTGGCGTCAAGAAGGGCATCTTTCGTAATGGGAGCGCTCCGCAATCCAGCTCCCTTTCTTTTATATTTTCGAAACATGGACATCCCTCATCAGCGATTGATCATTGCCGGGTTACCGGATGTCCTTATTGTGCTCGCTGCTTCTCAGGTTTATGCGGACAGAAGCCGCGTTCCCGCAGGATCAGGTAAACAGCGAGGCGCCGAGGTAGGCGGCAAGCCCCCACATGACAGCCGCAGATCCTTTATTGAACAAGGTCATGACGACCCCCTGTGAATCGAGCTGTTTGAGAAGTCTTCCCGCTGCGGCAAGTCCAAGGAACCATAGCCACGAAACGATCATACATGCACAGGTGAACAGCCAAAGATCCGCACCTTCATACGCTAAAGAGTTGGTGCCGATCACGCCGACGATATCGAGCAAGGCGTGCGGATTTAAGAGCGATACGGCCGCAGCAAAAGCGATTTGCTTTTTGGGCGGCATAGCTTCGGACGCGTTTCCTACCGCCGGTTTGCTCCTCCATGTGATCCATCCCATATAAATGAGAAACAAAAATCCTCCGGTCAAAAGGACAAATTTAACTTCAGGAAGGCCGGCGACAGCCGCGGAAATACCTGTGACTGCCAGTATAATCAGGAGGGAATCGCACAACGATGCGGAGATCACAAGCGGCAAGACACGCCAAATGCTCGATGATGCGGCCCCTTGCTGAAAAATCAGGACATTTTGCGCGCCGAGCGGCAAGATCAGTCCAAAAGCGAGAATCATTCCGTGAATAACTGCGTTCATGACTGTAAAAACCCCTTTCATTCAAAACATCCGTTTTATTGTAGAGTAAGAAGCGGGGAATGTCTCCGGCCATTTGGCTGGTCTAATTGCCCAGCCAAATGCTATCTTTTAAAAAAGGAGCTGAACATGAAGTGCACAGACAGCTGAACAGACATTCAGACATTCCGTTATACCAGCAAATCGAACAGATCATAAAAGAGAAGATTTTACAGGGCGAATGGCCGGCCGGGACGAAAATCCCTTCACAACGCAAGCTGGCATCTATCTTTCAAGTGAATAGAAGCACGGTTACCGCGGCTCTGGACGAGCTGACAGCCCAAGGATTTCTTGAAGGCAACCGGGGCGGAGGCACAAAGGTGGCCAATCAAACATGGTCACAATTGACGGCGGGGCCGCCGCTTGACTGGACGAGTTATGTACGTTCGGGAATTCACCGTCCCAATTCAATGACGGTTCAGGAAATCAACAGGCAGGAGTTTACAGAAGGGATCATCAGGCTCGGCACAGGTGAATTAGCGCCTGAACTGCTGCCCTATCAACAGATGGAAGAGATTCTTCGCCGCGCACCGTCTGATAGGCTGATGCTCGGGTATGAAGAAGCGAAAGGAAGCCGCTATACAAGAGAGGTGCTGGCGGAGCATCTGGTCCGGAAGGGTGTGCGTGTATCGGCCGACTCGATTCTGATTGTCTCCGGAGCGCTCCAAGCGCTGCAGCTCATATCGATCGGCCTTTTGAAGCGGAGAGCCGTCGTGTTGGCGGAAAAGCCGTCATACCTATACTCGCTGCACGTTTTTCAATCGATGGACATGCGGCTTTGCGGGCTTCCAATGGATGGCGGGGGATTAGACCCGTCCGTCATTCCGGCGGTAAAAAAACGGCATGGCGCCGATTTACTGTACACGATTCCGTCATTTCACAATCCGACGGGCAAACTGATGTCGGAAAACCGGAAGCGCGAGCTGATTCAAATGAGCAAAAGGCTGTCGCTCCCGGTTATTGAAGATGACGCATACGGCGACTTGCGGCTTGACGGTCCGCCGTCATCGCCGCTGAAGGCCATGGACAGAGAAGGCAGCATTCTTTATGTCAGTACACTATCGAAAACAGTCAGCCCCGGCCTTCGCATCGGCTGGATCACAGGTCCGGAGCCCGTCATCGAGAGGCTGGCCGATATTAAAATGCAGACTGACTACGGCTCAAGTTCATTGTCGCAATGGGTGGCTGCAAAGTGGCTTTCAAGCGGACTTTATGATGAAAATCTCAGCTGGATCAAAGGTGAACTGAGACGAAGGCGGGATGAGGCGATCCGGTGTCTTGAGACCTATTGCAGAGGAATCGCCCGCTGGGAAAAGCCTTCAGGCGGGTTTTACATTTGGGTCACATTTCTAAAGCCGCTCTCGCTCAGCGCTTTGTTCGAACAAGCATTACAGAAAAACATCCTCATCAATCCCGGCACTCTCTACGATAAAGAAGCTAAATACAGCATCAGATTGTCCTATTCGTACGCCTCTTTGCCAGAGCTTCGCTACGGCATTCAAACGATCGCAGAACTCGCCGGGAAGCTCATGTGAGTCCCGGCTGTACCGGCTGCTGAAAAATCGACGTTCAGCAGCCGCCCCTTTTTATTTCAGGCCTCGGGTTATTTAAAAACAGTCCAAAAAATCCCATTAACATATCATTCAAGGAACTATTGATTCATATTAGCAGCTGGATTTGCAGTAGAGGAAATCTTCATGTTTCCTCATTGTGAGAAACGCCCTATTTTTCTGAATCTTATTGACATGCCGGTGTCACAAAATATACACTTTTTTTGTCATTGAAAATGATAATCTTTATCAATTGGAGGAATGCTTTCTATGCCTGTACAAACGAGTTCTAAAAATCAAGTGTTTTTGGAGCAGCAAAATAGAAGAGAGTCTAATGCGCGTTCATATCCGAGAAGATTTCCGCTCGCCATGCAAACCGCGGAAGGTGTCTTGGTGACTGATGCGGATGGAAAGCAATATTATGACTGCCTGGCAGGAGCGGGGACGCTTGCGCTTGGTCATAATCATCCAGTTGTGATTGAAGCGATTCAAAAAATGCTTGATGAAAAACGCCCGCTGCACACGCTTGATATCACTTCGGAAATCAAAGAAGAGTTTGTCAGCGAAGTATTTGCAAGCCTTCCTGAGGCGTTTGCCAAACGGGCGAAGATCCAGTTTTGCGGTCCGACCGGCGGCGATGCGATCGAAGCCGCTCTCAAGCTTGTCAAAACGGCAACGGGGAGAAGAACCATCTTGTCGTTTCACGGTGCCTATCATGGTGCAACTCATGGAACGATGGCGCTGAGCGGTAATTTATCTCCAAAGGAAAATGTCCAGGGACTTATGCCTGATGTGCATTTCCTGCCATATCCGTATGAATACCGCTGCCCGTTTGGAAGAGGAGGAGAGGCGAGCCACAAGCTGTCGAGCGCATATATCGAAAATATGCTGGATGATCCGGAAAGCGGAATTTTACAGCCGGCCGGGATGATCTTTGAAGCCGTACAAGGAGAAGGAGGCTCAGTTCCGGCTCGGGCTGAATGGATAAAAGAAATGAGAAGGATCACAAAAGAACGCGGAATCCCTCTAATCATTGATGAAGTGCAGACCGGCATCGGCAGAACCGGAAAAATGTTTGCGTTCGAGCACGCCGGCATTATACCGGATGTCATCGTCCTTTCAAAAGCGATCGGCGGAAGTCTTCCTCTGTCTGCCGTCATCTATGATCAAGACCTTGATCAGTGGGGACCGGGGGCGCATATCGGTACATTCAGAGGGAACCAGATGGCGATGGCGGCCGGAAGTGCAACGTTAAAATATATAAAAGAGCACGATGTACTGTCACATGTAGAAAAAGTCGGCACGAAGCTCATGCAGGAATTGCAAGACATTCAGGAACACGTTCCTGAAATCGGTGATGTCCGGGGACGAGGGCTGATGATCGGCGCCGAAATTGTCGCACCGCATAAAAAACAAAACACAAACGGCAGCTATCCGGCTGATGCGGAGCTTGCAAGCGTGATTCAAAGAAAATGCTTTGAAAAAGGACTGATCGTTGAAACGGGAGGACGCCATGGAAGCGTGATCCGCTTCTTGCCGCCGCTCATCGTAACAGAGGCGCAAATCGACGATATCATCACGATCTTCAGAGAGGCCGTCTATGAAGCAGTCAAGTAAACAGAAAAACTTTGATTCCCTGTTTATGCACAACGGCGAACAGGGGATCAAAGCATACCGTGACGCGGCCGAGGCCGCTGTAGAGACGCTGTGGGCCGATTGGAAAAATAAAATGAAGCCCTACAGCGGGAAGATGCCGAATGAATTAAAGCACGAAATTAAAAACTTGTTTTCGTTTAAGGAAGCGGGAGAACCGCTTGCGGATGTTCTCGCTGATCTAAAAGAAGCCTATTTGCCGCACCGGATTCATGTTGAAGATCCAAAATGCGCCGCACACTTGCACTGTCCGCCGCTCATCCCGGCACTCGCTGCAGAGATGCTGATCAGTGTGCTGAATCAGTCGATGGATTCGTTTGATCAAAGCGGAGCGGCTTCATTGATCGAGGAAGAAATGGTGCAGTGGCTTTGCCGAAAGTTCGAGTACGGAAAGAATGCTGACGGAACATTTACGAGCGGAGGCACACAGTCTAATTACATGGGACTTCTGTTGGCCCGCGATGCTTTCTGTGAAAAGCAGTGGAACTGGAACGTACAGAAGGACGGACTGCCGCCGGAAGCGGACAGGCTGCGGATCCTCTGTTCAAAGGATGCTCATTTTACCGTGAAAAAGTCGGCTTCCCAGCTCGGACTTGGAGAGCGCGCCGTCGTACTCGTCGATACAGATGATGAAAAGCGGATGAGCCTTTACGATTTAAAGCGAAAAACAACGCTGCTTGAGGAATCGGGCTTACATCCATTTGCGATTGTTGCCACATGCGGTACGACGGACTTCGGAAGCATCGATCCGCTTTCCGAGCTTGCGGATGCCGCGCATGCCGGCGGGCTTTGGCTTCACGTTGATGCCGCGTATGGAGGGGCGTTGATTTTGAGCAGAACCCGCCGCTATAAATTGGCCGGTATCGACAGGGCCGACTCCATCAGCGTCGACTTCCACAAGCAGTTTTATCAGCCGGTCAGCTGCGGCGCTTTTCTTGTCAAAGACAGAAGGCATTTCCGCTTGATTGGTTATCATGCCGATTATTTAAATCCTGAAGAGGATGAAGCGGAGGGAATCGTTCATCTCGTCAATAAATCGATTCAGACGACGAGGCGCTTTGACGCTTTAAAGCTGTTTGTCTCGCTGCGTGTGCTTGGAGAAGATACATTCGCCGAGATGATTGACTGGACATTCGCATTGGCCGAAGCGACAGCGGAAAAAATCTCAGCAAGCGATCGGTTCGAACTGCTGAATCCGCACCCTGAACTGAACGCTGTCGTCTTCCGCTGCCTCGCCTCAGAAGACGACGCAGAGAACGACCGTTTGAATAAATGTATCCACAGAGAATTGTTCAGAACGGGACAGGCGGTGATCGCCAAGACGGCAGCAGCCGGGAAAACGTATTTAAAATTCACGCTGCTGAATCCGCGGACGACGCTTTCGGATCTTGACGACATTCTCGGCAGGATTCAAGAGCTGGCAAGTCTTTATACGAATAGCAGGAGGGTAACAAGATGAGTTCATTTAAAGAAATAGCAGAAAACGCTACGATTCAAAGTTTTTTAAATTGCTATTTGCGTGAAACCGGCATCAAAACCCGTGAGATCGCGGACGGCTCTCAAAAAACGCTGATTGTTCCGCTAAAACGCCAGCAAATCGAGCTGATCGTTCCGATCAAGTACTGGTCGAAGACGGGAAGGCACCTTTTCTCATTTCCGCTTTACTATCAAACAACCCAAAACAAGCCGCTTCCGCTCGACTATGTCACGCTCGTCTCCCTCGCTTCAAAAGAATTGCTTCTTCAGCAAAACCGCGGGGGTGCCGAGGATGAATTCTTGCTCAGAGTCATTTTGAGCTGCCGCAATATCAGCCGTTATGTGGAAGAACGGGCCGGTGATCAAAATGAGCTTAGCCGCGCTGATTTTACGTTTATCGAAGCGGAGCAGTCGCTCTTGCTCGGTCATCTGATGCACCCGACGCCAAAAAGCAGGCAGGGCATGAAACCTGAAGAGGAAAACATTTTCTCACCTGAATTGAAAGGGGAGTTTCAGCTTCATTACTTTAAGGCGCATGCCTCGCTCGTTCTGCACGATTCAAGTACTGGAACAAAAGCGCCGCTAGTCATACAAGAGGAATTGAGAAACGACCCGATGATTGATAATGCGTGGCTAGACGAGCAAACGGCCGATCCGGATTTTGCGCTTCTTCCCGCACACCCGCTCCAGGCGAGAGCTTTGCTGGAGGAGCCGTATGTGCAAAAATTGATCGATCAAGGTCTCCTTACATATCTCGGTGCAAAGGGCAGGACGTTCACGGCGACATCCTCCGTCCGCACGGTTTACAGCAAGCACTCGCGCTATATGTACAAATTCTCGATCCCGATCAAAATCACGAATTCGCTTCGTGTGAACAAGCAGAAAGAATTGGACAGAGGTGTTGAAATGGCCCGGCTGCTTCAGACAGAACTCGGTCAAAGGTTAAAACAGGAGTTTCCGGGCTTTCGCGTTATCACAGATCCTGCCTACATCTCGATTCGGGGGGAGAACGGGGAGTCCGGCTTTGAAGTCGTGATTAGGGAGAATCCGTTTTATGAAGACGACCGTTCTGCATGTCTGGTCGCCGGGCTTTGCCAAGATCACGCCTTCGGGAAAGAGTCGCGGCTGTCCTCTGTTATCCGCGGGCTGGCGTTAAAAGAAGGGCGGACAACGGAAGAAGTGAGCATTGATTGGTTTGACAAATATTTATCCATTTCGCTAGAGCCTGTTTTATGGCTGTTTGAAACATACGGGCTGGCGATTGAAGCGCACCAGCAAAACGCCGTTATCCGCTTAAAAAACGGCTATCCGGAGACGTTTTACTACAGGGATAATCAAGGCTATTACTACAGCGAATCAAAAGCCGGGATTCTTTCCAAGCTGATCGAAGACTTGAGCGAAAGGAGCGAGACGATCTGCACGGACGGCGTGGCTGTTGAGAGACTGCGCTATTATTTCTTCTTCAACCATCTGTTTGGGCTGGTGAACGGGTTTGGCTGCGAAGGGCTGATCCGGGAAGAAACGCTCCTGTCCATGATCAGAGAGCGGCTTGAAAAAGCGGAACACATTTACGGCATCACTGAGTTGACGGACAGCCTGCTTCGGTTTTCGGAGCTTCCGTGCAAGGCCAATCTGCTGACGAGATTTTACGACATGGATGAGCTGACGGGCTCGCTTGAAACCCAGTCTCGTTATACGTCTGTCGGCAATCCGCTGTTAAAGGAGGAGGCGGCCGTCCAATGAACGACCGGATCACATTTCAAAAAGCGGACTATGCAAGAGACGTATCGCTCGTCTATCGCTGGATGCAGGAGGAGCACGTCATCCCGTTTTGGCATTTAAACATGCCGTTTGCAAAATTTGAAGACCATTTTCACAAGGCCATCACAGACCCCCACCAAACGCTGTACATCGGCTCTATCGACGGTGTGCCCATGAGCTACTGGGAGTCGTACTGGGTCAAGGGGGACGTCATTGAACACCACTATGATAATGAACCTTTTGACCAGGGCATCCACCTGTTGATCGGAGAAAAAGAGTACTTGGGAAAAGGGCTGGCCCTTCCGCTTTTAAAAGCGATGGTCTGTATGCAATTTGCCGAGCCTAACACAAAAAAGGTCATCGCAGAGCCGGATATCCGCAACAAAAAAATGATTCATGTTTTTGAAAAATGCGGGTTTCGCCCGATTAAACCTGTGAATCTCCCTGATAAAACCGGATTATTGATGTTTTGCGAACGAGAACGTTTTTTTGAAAAGGGGAAAAAAGATGAACTCTACAAAGAGAGCCACTGATGTATATGATGTCATCGGCGTCGGCATCGGGCCGTTTAACCTTGGCCTTGCCGCATTAGCCGATTCCGTGCCTGAGATTAATGCGCTGTTTTTTGAACGAAATGAAAGCTTTAACTGGCATCCCGGCATGCTGATTGAAGGGACGACACTGCAGGTGCCGTTTTTGGCCGACTTAGTGAGCATGGCCGATGTGACAAGCGAATACAGCTTTTTAAACTATCTCCAGCAGCATAACCGTCTGTATTCTTTTTATTTTCTGGAAGACTTTCATATTCCGAGAAAGGAATACAACCACTACTGCCGCTGGGTGGCAGAACAGCTTGACTCGTGCCGCTTCGGGATGAATGTTGAAAGCATATCGCTCATTGAATCGAATCCGGAGGCGCTTTTTAAAGTGCGGGTCGTGAATCGGGAAAACGGCGGGGAAGCCGTTTATTACACGAGGCATGTTGCGCTTGGCATTGGGACGGGCCCGCACGTTCCCGAAACGCTCTCAGACGCTTTGGGAGGCTCGGTGTTCCATTCAGCTGAGTATTTAATGAGAAAGCCCGACGGATTTAAAGGGAAAAGGGTGGCCGTCGTCGGCTCCGGTCAAAGCGCAGCCGAGGTGTTTTATGACCTCGTCGGTGAAGATGAAGCGGAGCATGTCAGCTGGCTCACCCGCTCAAAAGGCTTCTTCCCGATGGAATATTCGAACCTCGGGCTCGAATATTTTTCGCCTGATTATATCGATTTTTTCTATCAGCTTCCACAGTGGAAAAAAGATGAATTGCTAACGCAGCAGGATCTCCTTTATAAAGGAATCAGCGCGAAGACGATCAGCGATATTTATCATCTTCTGTATGAGCGGACCTGCGGAGGGCGGGAAGCGGCTTTTGATCTTCAGTCCATGACAGAAGTCAAGCAGATCGAACAGCATGGAGAAACGCTGATTCTGCACTGCGCAAACCGGGTGAATGAAGAACGGTTTGAGCGGCAGGCAGATGTGGTCGTCCTGGCGACGGGCTATAAAGAGAGGCTGCCGGAGTGTCTGGCACCTGTTGACAGCCTGATTGAAAAGGACGCGGGCGGCCGCTATGTCATTACGCGCGACTATAGACTGGTGACAGCTGCAACATCAAAAAACCATATTTTCGTTCAAAACGGAGAGCTGCACACGCACGGCGTCGGAGCGCCTGACCTGGGACTCGGCGCTTACCGGAACTCGGTGATCATCAATCAGCTAGCCGGGAGAGAAGTATACAACGTCAGCCACAAAACGGTTTTCCAGACATTCGGAACAGGAATCACCGAAAAAACCGCGGTGCCAAACGGCTAATAAAGGAGGCATTTTCATGTTGTTTCAAGATGAATTAAAGAGGGTCCTCAATCCGGACAGGTGGACAGAAGTCAATCGGCGATTACTGGCGAAGATGCTTTCTGAGTATATGTATGAGGATATCATCAAGCCCGATTTCATTGAAACTGAAGACGGCATCAACCGGTATGAGCTGAGAACGGCGGAGGATAAGGTGTACCGGTTTGCCGCCAAACCCCGCATGTTTGACAGTTTTGACGCGATGCCGGAGACGATTGAAGTCTTCAAGAGCGGACAATGGACAAAACAAGTGAGCGCGATTGAATTTCTCCTCGATATCCAGCCGCATATCCCGATGAGTCCGGAAACAGCGGGGCATTTGATCAAAGAGTTCAACCATACGATGCTGGCGGATGCTCATCTTTTGGCAAAGGATGCGCTTACGGCTGACGAGCTGACCGAAGCCGATTATGCCGTCATTGAAGGCGAGATGACAGGCCATCCGTGGATCGTCTACAACAAAGGAAGAATCGGTTTTGGCTATGATGACTACCTCCGGTTTGCACCGGAAAATCAGAGAGCCGAACGGCTGCTGTGGATCGCTGTACACAAAGAGACCGCGTCATTCCACTCAGTTGAAGGACTCGATTATGAAACGCTGATTCATAAAGAGCTTGATGAGCTGACTTTAAGGCAGTTCGCTAAAGTGATAGAAAAGCAGGACGCAGCCAGTGAAGACTATTATTATCTGCCCGTCCACAAATGGCAGTGGACAAATACGATCATTCAGCAGTTTCCGGAAGAAATTGCTTCAAAAGCGATCATTCCTTTAGGGGAAGGCGGAGACGAGTACCTGCCGCAGCAGTCGATCAGGACCTTTACAAACATCACAAACAAACACAAGCATCATATTAAACTGCCGATGAGCATTTTAAATACGCTTGTATACAGAGGACTGCCGTCGGAGCGGACGGTGATCGCGCCGAGAATTACTGAGCATATTAAAGGGATCGCCGAAAACGACGCATTTCTAAAAGATGAATGCAGGGTGATCCTGCCGGGCGAAAATGCCAGTCTGAACGTTGATCACCAATACTATCATGCTCTTGAAAAAGCCCCGTATCAATATTTGGAAATGCTCGGCGCTATTTTCAGAGAAAGCATTTATACGTATTTGGAAGATGGAGAGCAGCCTGTTACGCTCGCTTCTTTAACATACATTGATCAAGGCGGCGTGCCGTTTATCAGGCGCCTGATCGAAAAGTCGGAGCTGTCAGCGGAGGAGTGGATCGGAAAGCTGTTTAACACCGTGATGCCGCCGCTTCTGCATTTCATGTACCGCTACGGAACCGTATTTTCGCCGCACGGACAAAATACGATTCTCGTCTTAAAAGATTATCAGCCGCACAGGCTGGCGATTAAAGATTTTGTAGATGACGTCAATATCAGCGACCAGCCGCTGCCTGAACTGAGCGGTTTGACAGAAGATTTAAAAGTCGTTCTCAGAAGCGAGCCGCCGGAAGGGCTTGTGCAGTTTATCTTTACAGGGCTTTTCATTTGCCATTTGCGCTATGTGGCCAACATTTTGGAAAATGACGGTCTGCTTCCTGAAAAGCGCCTGTGGAAAGCTTTGGCTGATGCGATTTTGGAATATCAGCAGAGATTTCCTGAACTGCATGAGCGCTTCGAATTGTTCGACTTATTCAAGCCGGAATTGACGAAGCTCTGCCTCAACAGAAACCGGATGGTCGACTACGGCTATAAGGACGGAGATGACCGCCCGCACGCCTCCGAATTCGGAAAAGTGACAAACGCGCTTGCGCAATTTAAAAAAGAGGCCGCAAAGCTTTAATGCTCATGCGGCAGAGAATGCCCCGCTTCCGGCGGGGTTTTTTATGTCAATTTCTTATACATCAAAATATGAGGTCCGATCGGCGGTATATCGTAGACCCCGCCTTGTTCGCTGAAGCCGAGCTTTTTATAGTACCCGCTCACAGATGTCCTGGCGTTGCACCATAAAAGGTCTGCGCCTTTTTTCCGAAGAAGCTCTTCGGCATGGCGGATAAGCGTACTGCCCGCTTTTTGCTCGCGGTACCCTTCAAGTGTCGCCATCCCTCTCAGCTGATACTGTTTTTGGCCTTCAAGCTCTGAATGTTCGGCTTGATGAAAGGAGGCGATGCTGATCAGCCTGTCCCGATAATATCCGCCGAGGTGAAACGTGCCCCCGAGCAAATCGGTTTCATACTTGCATGCTTCCAGCGGCTGATTCGGCCGGAGAATGCGGTGCCTGATCTCATACGTATCTTCCGCGTTTATAGGTTTGACTTCAATCATATGATTCCTCCTTCAGTTGCAGTTCAGATTGGGCGAACGAAATTCCGCGTGCTGTTGAAATCATGACTGTCATTCCATTATATAACGTTGGCGGAAACGATCAAAGCAGGATAAACGCCTTCACCTGATCTGCCTTTAAAGAATCATTTCCCCCGAGAGGCGATCCCTAATCCCTATATCGTAAATGGCGGAATATACCGTCCGTCCACATCTGTAAACTGATATTCTTTGGCTAAATCACCAACTCTTAACGCACGTCCGCTTTTCTCCATCACATCCGGATCTTTGGCCAATGCTGTGATTCCGCGTCCGACATAATAAGGCGTTTCGGTTTTCCTTAAATCTTCTGACTCCTGCCAATCCGCCTCATCTGATTTATGGTACTTCAGCACAAGTTCGGTTCTCATAAATCCCGGCGAAACGGCAAGAACGGCAATGTTGTCCCGTTTTAATTCCAATGAAAGACCGTACGCCATCCGGACGATGGCGTTCTTGGCCAAATCGTAATAAAACTGTCCGGTGTATTTGTTCTCATCCCAAAAGGTCGTATGAATGATAAGAGCTTGTTTATTTTCGCGAAGGAGCGGCACGGCGAAGTGGTTCGTCGCCAGCTGGGCGCGCACCCCTGCGGTGAACATCGTATCCCAATTTTTTAATGACAATTCCCAAAAAGGCTTTGCCTCGACACCCAGATCGTGCGCACCCCATACATTGTTGATCAAGATATCCAGTTTTCCTTGTTCTTCGCGAATTTTAGCGATGACAGCCTCTGTTTCTGAATCGTTCGTATGATCACATCTTACAGCAATACCCTTTCCGCCGGAAGCTTCAATTTGTGACACGGTGTCATCAATTGTACCGGGCCATTGATTCGTGGAAGCCCCCCTGATGCTGCGGCCTGTCATATACACGGTTGCACCGGCTTTTCCAAGTTCGACAGCGATGGCGCGGCCGGCGCCTCTGCTTCCGCCTGTTACGAGAGCGATTTTTCCTTTCAGCGGTTTCATTCATCCCATTCCTTTCATTATAAAAGATATGCTCATTATAAAAGCTGAATCTTGACAACCATTGTCATATTTTATTAAATAAGTTCATCCATTGATAAAAAAGGTGGTCATATGAGAGGAGATCGACTGATATCTATTCTTTTAATGCTTCAGGCGCAGGGACAAATGACGGCGAAAGAATTAGCGGAAAGGCTGGAAGTCTCGGAGCGGACGATTTACAGAGATATGGAAGCGTTAAGCGGAGCTGGAATTCCCGTTGTGGCCGAGCGCGGGATTAACGGAGGCTGGTCATTGCTTGATGATTACCAAACCACTTTAACCGGTTTAAAAGAATCTGAAATACGCGCATTATTTGTCCCGCTTTCTGAACAATTGCTGGACGATCTCGGATTAACCCGCATATCCGAAGAAGCCCGAAATAAACTGATAGCCTCGCTGCCTTCGGTATATCGTCAAAACGCAAAAGACGTGTGGAACCGAATATATGTTGATACCCGTGCATGGCGCCATAAGAAAGAAAAAGCAGCATCCTTTGAAGTGCTGAAAGATGCCATATGGAAAGATCAAAAATTAAAAATCGTTTATCAGCGGGCAGATGGACAAACAGCTGATCGAATTGTAGCACCGCTTGGACTGGTAGCTAAAGGGTCAAACTGGTATCTGATTGCATCTAAAGAAAATGGGGAGATTCGAAATTACAGGGCTTCACGGATTCATTCTGCCACTCCTGTCCGCGAAACATTTGAAAGGCCCGAAAACTTTGATATTGCTCACGTATGGCAGTCTTCAACAAAGGAATTTATCGAAAGGCTGCCGACGTATGAAGTGCGGGTGAAGGCGGCGCAGGACATCTTGCCGAGGCTGTCGTTTACCAATTATTTTGTGCGGATCATCGAAACAAATGAGGTCGATCAGGAGGGGTGGATCCCCGTTACATTATCTTTTGATACGGAAGAAGAAGCGAAAAGGTATATACTCGGGTTCGCAGAGCACATAAGGATTATTGAACCTAAAGAACTGCACGGGAAGATACTCAACATGGCTGAATCCATTGTTGCTCATTATAAATCCTGAAGTATTCGCGGCATATGTTACGTCCATACAAAATGAACCCTGCAGGCCGCAAACGGCAAGCAGGGTCTTCGGGTTAATGAACATTGAAATATCTGGCTTCCGGATGGGAGACAACGATCGCTGATACGGAAGCTTCGGGCTCCATCATAAAGCCATCTGTTAAATGAACGCCGATTCCTTCAGGCTGGATGAGTCTGAAGAGTTTTTCCTGATCTTCGAGATTCGGACAGGCCGGATATCCGAAGGAGTAGCGCTGTCCCTGGTATTTCGCCTGAAAACGCTGTTCCATCGTGAAGTCTGGTGCATCAGGGAAGCCCCAGCGGTCGCGGATAACTTGGTGCGTCCGTTCGGCGAGTCCTTCGGCCAGCTCAAGAGCAAGCGCTTGTACCGCATGACTTTTCAAGTAGTCGCCTTCCTCCTTAAAGCGGTTTGCGGCTGCTCTTACATGTCTGCCCGCTGTCACGGCAAAGAACGAGACATAATCGAGCTCTCCTTTCGGTCGGACATAATCGGAAATACAGCGGTACGGAAGCTTTTCCTGCCTAGGAAAAACAAACGTTTCAAGGATGCTGTCTTTGTTCCCGGGGTCTAAAATATGGAGCGAATCCCCGTCGCTGTACGCGGGGAAAAATTGATAGACGACGGCGGGGTCGAACCAGCCGTGCTCTTTCCCGTCTCTCAGCAACTCGTCAATCAGCTCTTTCAGCTCCAGTGCTTTCGGATGCTGTTCAGCCAGGAGCTTTTTGACTTTTCCTTTCAAGCCGAGGTGATGGCCGAGCAGCATTTGTTCATTGACATACGGCACGATATAGGAAAGGTCGATGTTTTTCAAATAGTGCCGCTTCAAGTCTTCCGGCTGAAAGACCGGCGCCTGCGGAACGTGCGCCCGTTTTTCAAGCATTTCAATCACGGCTTTCGTCTGCTTTTTCTCCGTGACGGCGGCGGGTGCAGCGGCTTCTTTTTTCTCGAGAAACTGCGACGGGTCCGTCCGCAGCTGATTGGCGAGCGATAAGCCGTCCATGGCGTCCTTCGCGTATAAAACCGGCCCTTTATATTCAGGCGAAATTTTCATGTTCGTGAACTTTCTTGAAAGCGCGGCTCCGCCGACCATAATCGGGATGGAAATATCCGCTTTGTCGAGGTCCTGCGCTGTAACGACCATTTGCTGCGCCGATTTGACGAGCAGGCCGGACAGACCGATGATATCGGGATTCTCTTTGCGGACCGCTTCAATTAATTCCTGCGGTGTCACTTTAATCCCAAGATCGACAACCTTGTAGCCGTTGTTGCTTAAAATGATGTCGACTAAGTTTTTGCCGATATCATGGACATCGCCTTTAACGGTTGCCAAAACGATCTTTCCTTTGCCGCTGTCGTCTTTCTTTTCCATATACTGTTCGAGAAAGGAAACGGCAGCTTTCATGACTTCTGCCGACTGCAGCACTTCAGCGACAATCAGCTCATTGTTGTTAAACAGCCGTCCGACCTCCGCCATGCCGTCCATAAGCGGACCGTTGATCACGTCGAGCGGGGCGGCAAATTTTTTCAACGCTTGTTCGAGATCGGGAATCAAGCCTTCTTTTGTACCCTCGATGACGTACTCAGCCAAGCGCTCTTCCAGGGAAAGAGATGTTTTCGGCTGTTTGTCCGTTTTTTTCTTTCCGCGGTAGAAGTCAGTGAAGGATGCGAGCGTTTTGTCATCAGTGTGAAACAGAAGTTTTTCAGCCATTTCGACTTCTTCTTTAGGAATGGAAGCGAACCGCTCAAGCTTTTCCGTATTGACGATCGCGTAATCAAGCCCGGCCTGTGTTGCGTGGTACAAGAATACAGCATTTAAGATTTCCCGGCCGACGGGCGGAAGACCGAATGAGACGTTGCTGACGCCGAGAATCGTTAAACATTCAGGGAGCCGCTCTTTGATGAGGCGGATGCCTTCGATCGTTTCTTTAGCTGAGCCGATGTATTGTTCATCACCTGTTCCGACAGGGAAGACGAGCGGATCGAAGATGATATCGCTGGCCGGTATTCCGTACTTTTCGGTGAGCAGCTGATACGACCTGACGGCGACGGCCAGCTTCTTTTCCGCGGTGACCGCCATTCCCTCTTCATCGATCGTACCGACGACGAGTGCCCCTCCGAACTGTTTGACGAGCGGGAGGATGTCAGCGAACCGTTCTTCGCCGTCTTCAAGGTTGATCGAATTGATGATCGCTTTTCCCTGTGAGTATTTCAGCGCCTTTTCAATCACCGTTTTGTCCGTCGAGTCGATGACAAACGGGGCTTTTACTTTTTTCATCGCTTCTGTTAAGAAGCCTTCCATATCTTCCGCTTCATCGCGGTCCGGGTCTGCAAGGCAGATGTCGATGACATGGGCGCCGTTTTTCACTTGGGCTCTCGCGATTTCGGATGCTTCCTCAAATTTCTGTTCGGCGATCAGCCGCTTGAATTTTCTCGATCCGATGACATTTGTCCGCTCCCCGACAAAAAGGGGACGCATCGTTTCTTCATAAATTAGTCCGTCGATCCCTGAGACGGTGTGCGGCTTTTTTTCCGAAGGGACCGTCCGCGGCGGCAGCGAGGCTACTTCATCGGCCAGCGCTTCAATATGGGCGGGCGTCGTTCCGCAGCAGCCGCCGACAATGTTCAGCCAGCCTTCTTCTGCAAACGCCTTGATTTTTTTCGCGAGCGATTGCGGTGATTCATGGTATTGTCCCTCCTCATCGGGGAGGCCGGCATTCGGATAGCAGCTGACGGCCGTCCTCGCAAGGGAAGAAAGGGTTCTGATGTGATCTGTCATAAATTCCGGGCCCGTCGCGCAATTTAAACCGACGCTGACCGGCTTCATATGCTCGAGTGAGATATAGAACGATTCGATATCCTGGCCGGCCAGTGTCGTGCCCATCGGTTCGATCGTGCCTGATACCATGAGGGGAAGGGTTTTGCTGGTTTTTTCGAAGGCTTGTCTGATGCCGATAAAGCCCGCTTTAACGTTCAGCATATCCTGGCTCGTTTCGAGCAGCAAGAGGTCGGCTCCCCCTGTGATCAGCGCTCTTGCCTGTTCCTCGTAATTATCGATCAGCTCGTCAAAGGTCGTGCCGCCGGTGACGGAAAGGGTTTTTGTCGTCGGACCCATCGCGCCGGCGACAAACCTTGGCCATTCAGGTGTGGAAAACTTTTCGGCGGCCGCTTTGGCGAGTTTGACTGAAGCGAGGTTGACTTCATAGGCGCGCTGCCCGAGGTCGTACTCGTCCAGAACGAGCCGTGTGGCTCCGAATGTATTGGTTTCGATGATATCGGCTTTAGCGGCCAGATAGGCTTCGTGGATGCCCTGAATGATATGAGGTGCCGTGATGCTTAGAAATTCATTGCACCCTTCATAGGTCTCGCCGCCGAAGTCAGCGGCGGACAAACCGGCATTCTGGATCATCGTTCCCATCGCACCGTCAAGGACGAGGATTTTTTTCTTCAGCTGGTCATTGATGTTAGACATTTGTTTTCTCCTTTTCTTTCTGGTGGATATATGCCGTCAGTTCGGCGGTTAAATCAGACCGCAAAAACGGTGTGATCAGATAAATGCCGTTGAACAGGTCGCACGCCGCATCAAGCAGGGAGCGGGCGATCGCGAGCCCTTCCTCGGCCTGTTTTTGTTTGTCATTTCCCGCCAGCGCCATCTTTTCGCGGATTGAATCGGACAGTTTGATGCCGGGGATTTCGTTGTGGATGAATTCCGCGTTGCGGCTGCTGGTCAGCGGCATGACGCCGATATAGATCGGTGTTTCAAGATGCTTTGTTTCTTCGTGGATTTTGATGAGCTGCTCCTCTGAATAGACAGGCTGGGAAATGAAATAGTCTGCGCCGCAGGCGATTTTTTTCTCAAGCCGTTTCACCGCTTTGTCAATGTGTCTGACATTCGGATTGAAGGCGGCCGCCACTGAGAAATTTGTTTTCTTGCCGAGCGGTTTACCTGAATATGACAAGCCTTCGTTAAATTGCTTGATCAGGCTGATCAAATCGAACGATGTCAGATCATAGACGGAAGTCGCTCCCGGAAAGTCGCCGATTTTCGACGGATCGCCGGTAATCGCCAGTACGTCTGACAGCCCCAGTGTATCGAGCCCCATTAGATGGGACTGCAGGCCGATCAGGTTGCGGTCTCTGCATGTAATATGGATCAGCGACCTCATATCGAGGCGCTGTTTTAAGAGCGCGCCGCAGGCGACATTGCTGATCCTCGGTGTGGCAAGCGAGTTGTCCGCCAATGTCAGTGCATCGATTCCGGCTGATTGAAGCTCTTTAGCGGCGTGCAAAAATTTCTCAAAGTTTAATTGTTTTGGAGGATCGAGTTCGACGATAATGGACCGTTTTTGCTTGGCCAGATCGTCGAGAACGGGCTCTGTCCTTTCGTTTTGAACAGCAAGCGCCGCTTTCTTTCTGATTTTCACGCGCTTTTCGGTGACTGGAGGAAGCCCTTTGACCGCCTCAGCCATCGCCCTGATGTGGTTCGGCGTGGTTCCGCAGCAGCCGCCGATGATCCGTGCGCCTTGATTGCGGAATTCCTCCGCGCTTTCCCTGAAATATTCATCATCTGTCTCATAAACAAGCCTGCCTTCGACAAGGGACGGGAGGCTGCTGTTCGGATAGACGGAAAGATAGGCGTCTTCTAAAAGCGGGACTTCTTCAAGCGCTCTGATCATATGATAAGGGCCGAGGCGGCAGTTGATGCCAACGACGTCTGCGCCGAGGGATGCCAGCTGCTTCAGGCAGTCCGCAAGCGGGGTTCCGTCCTGAAGAACGCCCTCTTCGTGCATTGAGACATTCAAAATGATCGGCAGCTCTGTTTCCTTTCTGGCAATCTTTAAAACTTCGCGCGCTTCTTCTAAATCATAATAGGTTTCGAGCAGAAGTCCGTCCGGCTGCTCATTTAACAGAAGATAGAGCTGTTCGCGGAAGCTTCTTTTAATGTCCTCGAGAGAATACGAGTTTTTGTTGAACGTCCGGATTCCGCCGAGCGTACCGAGAACATAAGCAGAACCGGCGGCGGAGCGGGCGAGACGGACCGCTTTTTCGTTGATTTGTTTTGTTTCGTCTTCGAGCCCGTATCTGGACAGCTTGATGAAGTTTGCGCCGTACGTGTTCGTTTGAATGATATCGGCGCCGGCCTGTACATACGCTTCGTGGACGCGTCTCACTTCTTCGGGCTTGGAGATGTTCAGTTCCTCAAAACACCTGTCGATCCCGTAGGAATACAGAAGTGTGCCCATTGCGCCGTCCGCGATTAACGTTTTGCTTTTTATATCCTCCAAAAAACCCATCGTTTTCCCCCTTAAGCATTTTTGATAAACAAAAAAGTCTTCTGTGAAGCAGAAGACTTTTCATCGACATTTGTCCGTCTTCTTATCTTCCAAGCAGACTGCTTGCTGGATTTAGCACCTTGGTCATGAATATTCATTCACCGGTTGCTGAGGCTTCATCGGGCCAGTCCCTCTGCCTCTCTTGATAAGAACAGCTATTTAGTTTCTATTGATTACTTTTACTCAATTTACCGAAAATCGGGAGAATAATCAACAGTAAATTAAGAATTTATCGAAAATTTATAAATTGGACATCAATCGGCAGGTCGGCTTCCCTCACCATCGCGATGATTTGCTGAAGGTCGTCTTTATTTTTTCCGGTTACGCGGACTTGATCATCCTGCACTTGCGATTTAACTTTCAGACCCGATTTTTTTATCAGGTTATTGATTTTTTTCGCGTTTTCTTTGTCGATGCCCTGAACTAGTTTTCCGCGCTGTCTGACCGTGCCGCCTGAAGCGTTCTCAAGCTTTGAGTATTCGATGTTTTTCGTCGGGACGTTCCGCTTGATCAGTTTGCCGACAAGCACGTCTTTCAGCTGGTTCATTTTAAATTCGTCGTCCGATACGAGAACGAGCTCGTCTCCTTCGAGTGTGATGCTGCTTTTTGACCCTTTGAAATCATAGCGTGTGCCGATTTCCTTGAGAGCGGTCTGAATTGCGTTTTGAACTTCAGGCAGTTCAACCTTTGAGACGATATCAAATGAGCTTTCTTTCGCCATGTGAAAACCTCCATCCATTTTACTTATGAGTCAATTATAGTAGAATAAGGTGAAACTTCCAATATCGAGCGGTTTGCCTGGCCGCGATCCGGCAATAATTTTAACATTGGAGGAATAATAAGAAAAAGAAAAACAGGCGGATAAGAAAGGAAGAAACAGTATGAAACCAGGACAGCAGCTAACATTGAAAATAGATCATAAAGCCGATTACGGTTACTTTTTGACGGACGGCGAAACGGCGGTCCTTCTGCATCAGAGCGAGATCACGGAGGATATTGAAGACAGAGAAGAGGTCGATGTCTTTTTATATGTCGATCATGAAGATCGCTTGGCGGCTACGATGAGAAAGCCGATGATCAGCGCTGAACAGTACGGCTGGGTGGAAGTCGTTGATGCCGTCAGCGGCATGGGGGTTTTCGTCGATGTCGGGCTCTCGAAGGACGCCCTCGTTGCGACAGAGCATCTCCCGCCGTATGAATCAGTATGGCCGCAAAAAGGGGACAGGCTGTACTGTATGCTGAAAATCACGGGGCACGGAAGGATGTTTGCCAAACCGGCGCCGGAGGATAAGATCAGCGAGCTGTTTAGTGAAGCTTCACCCGGTCTGATGAATAAAGAGCTCACCGGAACGATCTACCGCTTGATCGCATCAGGCTCTTTTATGATTTCCGAAACCGGCATCAGAGGCTTTATCCATTCTTCTGAGCGAAAGGAAGAGCCGAGGCTTGGGGAAAAGCTGACCGCAAGGGTGATCAAAGTAAAAGAAGACGGTTCTGTTAATCTGTCGCTTCTGCCAAGAAAGCAGGATGCCTTATCGGTTGATGCAGAACAAATTTTGACTTATATGAGAACGAGAAACGGCGCGATGCCGTTCTGGGATAAAAGCGACCCTGAGGATATCAAAGAGCGCTTCAACATGAGCAAAGCAGCATTTAAAAGGGCGCTCGGCCATCTGATGAAACAGGATAAAATCTATCAGGAAGAGGGCTGGACATACGAGAAAAAATAAATATGAGGCGGCGTCCGATGAGGACGCCGCCGGTTTTTTACAAGTGATCAGGCTTCTTTGATTCCTGGTGTTTACCGGCTTGTCTGTTCTTTTCAGCGAGCCGGTTTTTCTGCTGGTTGACGGCGTTGTTGTCAACTGGCTTTTTATCATCATCTTTCATGAGGAAGCACCTCCTGTCAAAATGTCGCTTTTAGCTTGCACACTGCCGGCGAAACTATGTACTCTCCCAACCGCGATGTTTTTTGCCGGGAAGTTTATGCCTCCTTGTACCGCCAGCATACACATATCATAAGACCCAAAAAAAGGAGACTTGGTATGAAACATTGCTGCTCAGTTTACATTCAAAGTGTTTCGGCAGGAGGAGTCGTCAATTTTGGCGGTGCTTTCAAAATTTGTCCGATCACAATGGAAAAAGTGGTCGAGGGGTCTGGAGGTCCTGATGTCGCGACAGCGGCTGCCGGTTTTCTTGATGGAGCGCTTACACCGGTCGCCGCTGAAGGAACAGTCACCGAAGACAGCTGACGAAGAAGGCCTGCTTTTATCAAGCAGGCCTCAGCGTGTCGACAAACCCTCGCATTCTTTGTCAGGCCTGCGCGTCGGTGCTCACGAATTGCAACATTCGCTCCGCTCCGATGCTCGGCCTTCCTAAACTGCAAGGGTTTTCAATCACGCTGATAGGATGACAAAATCCCAAAACTAAGAGCCGTTTTGGGATTTTGTCAACAATCTAAGGCCTGCTTTTATAAAGCAGGCCTCTGTTTTACCTTATCTTTTGTCTTTCCCCGGAAAAAAGACCGCCAATGTTCCGGGGCCGGAATGGGCGCCGACCGCTGAACCGACCATGTTGACGACGATTTCCCCCGGCTGAAATTCGGCTTCGATCATCCGTTTGACCTCTTCGGCCGTCTCTTCGTCATCTCCGTGGCTGATGCCGACCGTCTGTCCGCTCAAATCGACGCTTCTTTCTTTCATCAATTCGATCATCCGTTTGAGCAGCTTCTTTTTGCCCCGGATTTTTTCCAAGGGGACAAGCTTGCCGTCTTCAACATGCAGGAGCGGTTTAATATTCAGCAAACCGCCGACAAAAGCCGATGCTTTGCTGATTCTTCCGCCTCTTGCCAAATAAGTCAGGTCATCTACGGTAAAAATATGTTCAAGATGTTCGCAAAAGTCCTTTACAGACGATTCAATTTCTTGTATTGTATTGCCGTTAGTTGCGAGTTTAAGGGCGTGCTTAACCGCGAGCCCATAGCCTAACGAAGCGCATTTTGAGTCGATGATCCGCAGATCGAAATCAGGGAACTCTTCCTTGACTTCGTTTGCTGCCATCACAGCCGTCTGGTATGTTCCGGAAAGCTCTGAAGAAAAGGCGATATAGAGAGCGGGTTTGTTTTCGCCGGCCAGCTCCCTGAATGCATTCTTGAACCGCATCATGGACGGCTGGGACGTTTTCGGCGCTTTGCCTTCGCGCATCGCTTCATAAACGTCCAGAGGCTGAATCGTCAGAAGGTCATCGTACTCTTTTTCATCAAGCAGCACCTTTAACGGAATAAATGAGATGTGATGTTCATCATAAAAAGATTTCGGCAAATCTGCCGCACTGTCTGCTAAAAGGTGAACGTTCATTTGAACCCCTTCTTTCTAAAAAATGGTGGAAAAGGACGCCAAACTGTCCTTCGGTATATTTCGTTTTTTAGGTCAACTATATCATATATTTTTACATTGACGTTTTCAAAATATTGTTTTAAGGGTAAACCAAATATATACGAAAGTAGCGGAGGAACTAAATATGGTCATAGCTGAAGCAAAAAAATTGTTCATTGTCATCATCGGCGCCTTGTTAAATGCCATCGGATTGAATCTGTTTCTGATTCCCGCCGATGTTTACGCCAGCGGCTTTACGGGGGTGGCGCAGCTTTTATCGAGTGCGCTTGACCAGTACAGCCCGATTTACTTTTCAACGGGGACGCTATTGTTTATTTTAAACATTCCCGTCGGGATTCTGGGCTGGCTGAAGGTCGGGCGCTCATTTACGGTTTACAGCATTTTGAGCGTAGCCTTGACGACGGTCTTTTTAGGAATGCTCCCTGAGGCGAGCCTGTCAAACGATATTTTGCTGAACGCCGTGTTCGGCGGGGTGATCGCCGCGGTCGGAATCGGCCTGACCCTTAAATACGGGGCTTCAACGGGCGGTTTGGATATTATCGCGATGATCCTGGCGAAGTGGAAAGACAAACCGGTCGGCACCTATTTCTTTATTTTAAACGGTGCGATCATTTTAACAGCAGGATTATTGAACGGGTGGGAGAAAGCATTATATACGCTCGTTACACTATATGTGACAACCAGGGTGATCGATGCCATCCACACCCGTCACGCCAAGCTCACCGTTATGATTGTCACAAAGAAAGCGGAGGAGATCAAAGAAGCGATTTACGGAAAGATGGTCCGCGGCATTACAACCGTTCCGGCGAAAGGCGCCTTTACGAATGAACAGAAAGAAATGATGATCATTGTGATTACAAGATACGAATTATACGACTTGGAAAAAATCATTAATGAAGTGGATCCAAATGCTTTCACAAACGTCGTGCAGACAACGCAGGTTTTAGGGTTTTTCCGCAAAGATTAATGAAAGGGTGAATGAATGCGGCTGATTTCCATGATTGTAATGTTGCTGTTTGTCGGTGGATGCGGGCAAAACGGGGATCAAGTCCCCGATAAGGAGGTATCAGGGGAAGTGAATAACGGGAGTGTAACATTAACGGTTGAACCCGTTCAGAAGCAGGGAGAAATCGAATTTCGGATGTCGGTTGTCAACCATACGGATGATGTGGCAGAGTTTGAATTCAGCAGCGGACAGAAATTTGAACTGATCGTCAGCGACAAAGAAGGGAATGAAAGGTACCGCTATTCGAAAGGAAAAATGTTTACGCAGGCGTTCCAGACGATGACGCTCAAACCGAAAGAGTCTTACGATTTTACTGATGTATGGAAAGAGGTGCCTGAACCCGGCACATATGAAGTAAACGTGACATTTTTGGGAAGATCGGAACAGTTTGCAACTTTGAGGGCCGGCAAATCGTTTGAAGTGAAATAGCCGTCAAAAAAGGCATCCCGGGAAGGATGCCTTTTTGTATGCTGTCAGGCAGAAGGGAAGGCGGCTGCCTGAACACCGCCCTGTGACCGTTAATATTGATCCCCATTGAAAATAGAATTTTTAACGATAACGTAGTCTACGTTGCGGATCGCATCGAGCTTGTTTCCTCCCGCGTAAGAAATGGATGACTGCAGATCCTGTTCCATTTCTGTCAGCGTATCCATGATCGCGCCTTTATGCTCCACGTACATTTTTTTGCCTTCGACATTTTTCTTTTCACCTTTTTGGTACTCAGAAGCCGAACCGAAATATTCTTTGTAAAGCTTGCCGTCTTTTTCGATCGTTGCCCCCGGCGATTCTTCATGTCCGGCAAACAGCGAACCGATCATGACCATTGTCGCCCCGAATCTGACCGATTTGGCGATGTCCCCGTGAGTGCGGATGCCGCCGTCTGCAATGATCGGCTTGCTCGCCGCTTTTGCACACCAGCGCAGCGCAGCCAGCTGCCAGCCGCCCGTTCCAAAACCGGTTTTAATTTTTGTAATGCAGACTTTTCCGGGACCGATGCCGACTTTTGTAGCGTCGGCGCCGGCGTTTTCAAGTTCTCTCACAGCTTCGGGCGTTCCGACATTTCCTGCGATCACGAAGCTGTCCGGAAGATGTTTTTTAATGTGCTGAATCATATTGATGACGGCGTTCGAGTGACCGTGAGCGATATCGATCGTGATGTAATCAGGCGTGAGATTCTCTTTCACCAGCTCTTCGATAAACGCGTATTCGTCATCTTTGACTCCGACGCTGATTGAAGAAAACAAACCGCGCGCCTTCATGTCTTTTACAAAATCGATCCGTGTTTCCGGCTCAAAGCGGTGCATCACATAAAAGTAACCGTTTTCCGCTAATGAAACAGCCAGCTTTTCATCTATAATGGTCTGCATATTGGCGGGCACCACAGGCAGTTTAAATGTTCTTCCGCCGAACTGCACGGACGGATCACATTCAGAGCGGCTCTTGACGATGCACTTTGCAGGAATTAGTTGAATATCTTCATAATCAAACACGTTTTCCAATATAAAAACCCCCAAAAACGAATATTTATTTGTTTGTTATATAAAATGTTCGCCTTTTATAATGTACTTCCTTTTGCTTCCGATGTCAAATTTTTATGTTTTGAAATTTGAAACATAAAAAAGGAGCCGTGCCGATGGCACAGACTCCTCTCCGGCTGTCAAAAAGCCGGCGTGTTGTTATGATCGTTGATCTAGCTGCTCCTGAAGATCGTGAAGCTGGCGCCGTTCGGCATCTGTTGAATTGGCGTATGCCGAGGAAAGGGCGTTTTTGGCTCTTGCAACGGCTTTCGCCTTTTCGCCTGAATCCGTCGAAGCTTCAGCTTCATGAACGGCTGCTTTGGCCATTTGAAACAGTTCGTTTCTCATGTTACAGCCCTCCGCATTCCGTCGGGCCGCTCTTTTGTTCAGCCTCTTCTAATGTGGAGCGGTAAGGGAACCTGGCGGCATGCTGTTTAAGCGAATCCTTGCCTTGCTGAATAAACCGTTTTGATTTGCTGCGTTTACCCATCTTGAAATTCCCCCTTAACACGAGTGACGGTCCGGTGCGGCCGTCTTCTCATAGTATTGCCGTTTTGAAAAGCCGTTTATGAATGGCAAATTATAATATTATAAAGCGAAGTAGTCCTTCAAAAAGACTGCGATTCCGTCTTCTTCGTTTGATTTTGTAACCTTGTTTGCAACGCTTTTTACCCCTTCGATGCCGTTGCCCATCGCCACGCCGCAGCCCGCGAACTCAAGCATTTCAAGGTCGTTGTCTTCATCGCCGAAGGCAATGACCCGCTCAGGCGGTATCCCGTAATAGTCCGTGATTTTCTCTAAGCCGACCGCTTTATTGATGCCGCTTTTAATCAGTTCGATCACATGCCACGGAGCCGCCCATCTTCGATGATCGACCATCTCCGCGTGAACGTCTGACAGGTAGGAGCGGATCGCCGGAACATCCTCCTCTTTTGCGTGGATCAGTACGCTTGTCACATCTTGGCCGAGGTTTGTCCTTAAATCTCCGACCGTAATATTCGGGCTGCCCATCGTAAAGACATCAATCAGTTTTTCGTCATGATAATGAAAATAAACATCATCGACAATTTCAGCAAGGATATTATGTACGTTGTATGTCTCGCTGACTTCAATAATCTGTTTGACCACCTCGAGATCAAGAGATGTATGGAAGCGTCCCCAGCTTTGATCTTTAGGATGATGGACAAACGCCCCGTTGAAATTGACGATCGGCGTATCGAGCTGGAGCTGATCATAATACACGGAGCTTGCTCGGAACGGTCTTCCCGTAGAAATGCACACGTAATGTCCATCTTCCCGCAGCTTGCGGATGACGTCGCTGGAGCTTTCCGAGATGGTCTTGTCGTCTTTTAATAATGTACCGTCTAAGTCCAATGCAATTAAATATGGTTTTGTCTCCATAAATGCTCCTTTGTTGTGAATTTGAAAGTTCTGACTTACCTATAGTGTATCTTTTTACCTTCTTTATTGTCTACATGTTAAACTTATGATGATGGACATCCTAAAAGGAGGAAGAAACAGTCGTGATCATAATCGAGAAGCAACATATTTCAAACATTCCTCTTTTGCATATTGTAAAAGAGGAGAAAAAAGAGAAAGCTCTTCCTCTTGTTTTCTTCATACATGGTTTTACAAGCGCAAAAGAGCATAACCTTCACTTCGCATATCTGCTTGCCGAAAAAGGAATGCGCGTGGTCCTGCCTGAGGCTCTTTATCACGGGGAGAGGGAAGAACAGCTCACTCAGGAAGAGCTCGCCCCGAGGTTTTGGGAGATCGTCACGAATGAAATCAAAGAGCTCGAAGTGCTGAAAAACCACTTTGAACAGGAAAACCTGATTGAAAAGGGCCGTATCGGCGCCGCCGGAACTTCGATGGGCGGTATTGTCACGCTCGGCGCTTTGACACAATACGAATGGATTACAACTGCCGTCAGTTTAATGGGCAGTCCCGCCTATGTAGAATTTTTTGATCAACAGCTCGCTTTTATGCGTGAAAAGAAAATTGAACTTCCTTTCACAGAAGGACAAATCGAACAGCAGCGCGATAAACTGAAGCGTTTTGACTTGAGTCTGCAGCCGGACAAATTGAAGATGAGGCCGCTTTTATTTTGGCACGGCAAACAGGATGGCACCGTTCCGTTTGCTTTGGCGCGCCGCTTCTATGAATCGACGATTCCGCTGTATAAAACTCGGCCTGATTTGCTGCATTTTATTGAAGATGAGCGGGCCGGGCATAAAGTATCAAGGGAAGGCCTTTTGAAAACAGTCGAATGGTTTGATGCGCACCTTTAAGTGCTATCGGTTTAGAAAATGAAAGAAGTGCGTTATACTGATGAAAAAAGGAGTGAGGAAGAGTGGATGAAGCATTAAAAGAGAACATCATGGGCGCCCTTGAACAGGTCGTTGACCCTGAACTGGGCGTCGATATCGTCAATCTCGGCCTTGTATATGACGTGGATATGGATGAAAACGGCAAAACTGACGTGACTATGACTTTGACTTCAATGGGCTGTCCGCTGGCGCCGATCATTGTGGATGAAGTCAAAAAAGCGCTCGCAGATATTCCCGAAGTCAAGGAAGTTGACGTTCATATCGTCTGGAATCCGCCTTGGACACGGGACAAAATGTCGCGATATGCGAAAATCGCACTTGGCATCCAATAAACGTTTCCAGAGCCTGCTCAACCGTTGACAGGCTCTTTCTGTTTTGAAAAGGGAGCCGCCGTAATAGATAACACGGGCGTATCCAGGCAGATCGCTACTCCCGTTATAAAAAGAACGCTTGTACAAGCGTTCTTTTTTTATTGCAAAAACGCCAGCCGGCACATTCTCCGGTTTGAAAAGCGGAGAATCCGGGAAGATGGGAACGGAGCACGACCAAGCCGCTGAAAAAGGACCGCCGGCGGGAGGAAAGAACCAATATGAAAGATGAACAAAAAATATTAAATATACAATTGAATTAATTTTTATTCATGTTATAATGTTAAATAATTTCACAAAGACCAAGAAGGTGAACTTGTTTTGAAAATAGGTATTATAGGTGCTACTGGCTATGGAGGGGCAGAGATTATGAGGATTATGAAGTTGCACCCTTATGCAGATGAATGCATATTGTATTCATCGAGTGATGAGGGAGCCCGCTATGATGCCGCATACCCGCACCTTATGAAACTGACAGATCAACACCTGCAACCGATCGAAGTAAAGAAAATTGCGAACGAAATCGATTTTTTATTTATGGCTGCGCCTCCGGGGGTATCCAGCCGGCTGACGCCACAGTTTGATGCATATGACATACCGATCATTGACCTGTCCGGCGATCTCAGGCTGCAGAACCCGAGCGTCTATGAAAAGTGGTATAAAAGGGAAGCCGCGCCTGAACACGTGCTTCAAAAAGCGGTATACGGACTGTCTGAGCTGAATCGGGAAGACATTAAAACGGCGCAGTACATAGCCAATCCAGGTTGTTTCCCGACAGCGGTTCTTCTCGGCTTGGCGCCGCTCGTCAAAAGCGGCAGCATCAACGAATCTTTTGTCATCATCGATGCGAAAACAGGGGTATCGGGAGCAGGCAGAAAGGCGTCGATGGGCACTCACTTTTCAGAGATCAATGACAATTTCAAAATATATAAGGTAAACGAACACCAGCATACGCCTGAAATCGAGCAGATTGTTAAACAATGGGACTCCGCATTTAAACCGATCACATTCAGCACGCATTTAGTTCCGATGACAAGGGGCATTATGGCGACCATCTACACAGAACTGAAAGACAGCATGGATGCTGAACAGCTCCAACTTATTTTTTCAAAATTTTATAAAGATTCATACTTTGTCAGAGTGAGGGAACCCGGTTCGTTCCCTGCAACTAAAGAGGTGTACGGCAGCAATTTTTGCGATATCGGCGTTACCGTTGATGAACGGACGAACAGAGTGACAATTGTGTCAGTGATCGATAACTTGATGAAGGGAGCCGCGGGTCAGGCTGTTCAAAACTTCAACATTATGAACGGCTGGAGCGAAACCGCCGGGCTTGAATTTACGCCAATTTATCCATAAGACGGGAGAGAACAAACATATGATTCAGGTGAGTCAAGACAGTATAAAAAAAACAGACGGAAATGTCGCTTCGCCTAAAGGCTATTTGGCAAAAGGGGTTCACTGCGGCCTCCGCTATTCAAAAAAGGATCTTGGAATTATCATCAGCTCAAGACCGGCGGTGAGCGCCGCCGTTTATACGCAAAGCCACTTTCAGGCTGCGCCGATCAAGGTGACGCAGGAAAGTCTCAAAAAAAGCGCGCATCTGCAAGCCGTCATCGTCAACAGCGCAAATGCCAACGCATGTACGGGAGAGCAGGGCTTAAAAGATGCATATGAGATGCGCCGCCAAAGCGCTGATATGCTTGGGATCGAGCCGGAACTGGTGGCCGTGTCCTCAACCGGCGTCATCGGCGAATACCTCAATATGGAGAGCATTACAAAAGGCATCAGCCTTCTCGCCGAGACTGAGCCTGCCGAAGGCGATTTCGAAGAAGCGATCTTAACGACAGACACGGTGATCAAACAAACGTGCTATGAACTGATGATCGGCGGTCAAAGAGTGACGATTGGCGGAGCAGCCAAAGGGTCGGGGATGATCCACCCGAATATGGCGACGATGCTCGGCTTTGTCACAACAGATGCATGCATCGAAGAAAGCGCGCTGCAAAGGGCATTAAGGGAAATTACGGACGTTTCATTCAACCAGATCACAGTCGACGGCGACACATCGACTAACGATATGGTGCTCGTCATGGCGAACGGATGCGCCGGAAATGAGCGCCTCCATGAAGAACACGAAGATTGGCCGGTTTTCAAAAAAGGCCTGCAGCTTGCCTGCACAGACCTCGCCAAACAAATCGCGAGAGACGGGGAAGGGGCGACAAAGCTGATCGAGGTTGAAGTGAACGGTGCGAAAAGCAATCTTGAAGCGCAAATCATCGCCAAAAAAATCGTCGGCTCAAACCTTGTAAAAACCGCGGTTTACGGAACGGATGCGAACTGGGGCAGAATCATTGTCGCGATCGGAGACAGCATGGCTGCTGTGACACCGGAGAAGGTAGAAATCTACCTGGGCGGCCAATGCCTTTTTAAAAATAACGAACCGCAGCCGTTTTCAGAAGAGCTGGCCAAAACATATTTAGAAAACAGCGAAGTGAAAATCGAGGTTCGCTTGCAGGAAGGTGACGGAAAGGGTACGGCTTGGGGCTGCGATTTAACTTATGAATACGTCAAAATCAATGCGAGCTATCGGACGTAAAAAGGGGATCACAATGGATAAAACAATCGTTTTTAAATGCGGCGGAAGCGTCATCCGCGAACTATCGGACGAATTTTTTCAAAATCTGAAAGAGCTGACCGAAAGCGGCTGGAAAATCGCACTCGTCCACGGGGGCGGGCCTGATATTACAAAGATGCTGAAGAAACTCAATATTCGAAGCGAATTCGTCAACGGACAGCGCAAGACGACAAAAGCGGTTCTTGAAGTCGCTGAAATGGTCTTATCCGGTTCGATCAACAAATTTTTCGTTGCCGAGCTGACAAAGCACGGCCTTCCGGCTGTCGGAGTATCAGGAAAAGACGGGGGACTGCTCCTTGCCGACTATTTAAATGAAAAAGAATACGGTCAGGTCGGGCGCATTAAAAAAGTAAACGGCCGAATGGCCGAAGCACTCATGGAAAAAGGCTTTATTCCGGTTATCGCCCCTCTCTCGATGACGGATGGCTGTGAGACTTTGAATGTGAACGCCGATTTGGCGGCGTCGGCTGTTGCGGCAGCCTTGCACGCTGACAAATTAATGTTTGTGACAGACGTCAAAGGGATTATGAAAAACGAAGAAATGCTGAAAGAGCTGACGCCGGCAGACATCGAAAGCCTGATTGCTGAAGGCGTGATCTCGGGAGGCATGATACCAAAAGTGCATTCTGCAAAAGAAGCCCTCACAGATGAAGTGGATGAAGTGATGATCGTGAGCGGAAAAGGATCTTTCCTCACGAAAGACGATTTCATCGGCACGAAAATCATTAAACAAAAGGAGGCCGTATCGTGAGTCATTTATTTCAGACGTACAGCCGCTGGAATATCAATATTAAAAAAGCGAAAGGCACGATCGTTCAGGATGAGAAGGGGAACGCTTATCTTGATTTCGTTCAGGGAATCGCGGTCTGCAATCTCGGGCATTGCCCCGATTCAGTGACAGCTGCTGTCAAAAAACAGCTTGATGATGTCTGGCATGTTTCCAATCTGTTTCAAAATGAGCTTCAAGAAAAGGTTGCACAGCTTCTTGCCAAAAACAGTGCAGGCGATCTTGTCTTCTTTTGCAACAGCGGGGCGGAAGCGAATGAAGGGGCGGTGAAGCTCGCACGAAAACATACGCAAAAAACAAAAATCATAACGTTTCAGCAATCGTTCCACGGACGCACGTATGCGGGAATGGCCGCAACCGGACAGGAAAAGATCAAGCTCGGATTCGGACCGATGCTTGAAGGATTCCACTACTTACCTTACAACGAGCCGAAAGCATTTGCCGAATTGCAGGATGAAAAAGATATCGCGGCAGTGATGCTCGAGCCGATTCAAGGCGAAGGCGGCGTCATCCCTGCGAGCAGGGAATTTCTGCAGAGCGTTCAAGATTTTTGCCGCGATAAGCAGGCTCTCCTTATCGTCGACGAAGTTCAAACCGGAATTGGACGCACCGGTAAAGCTTTCGGATATGAATACGAAGGGCTGTCACCTGATATCATCACCGTCGCGAAAGGACTGGGCAGCGGTTTTCCGGTCGGAGCCGTGATCGGGAAAAAAGAGCTTTCAGAAGCGTTCTCTCCGGGTTCCCACGGCTCGACATTCGGAGGGAACATGCTGGCGATGGCTGCGGCAAACGCCACGTTGGAGACCATTTTTGAAAGCAGCTTTCTTGAAGAAGTGAGCGCCAAAGGAGCATTTTTGCATCAACAGCTGAAAGAAAAGCTTCAATTTCCGCTTGTAAAAGATATCCGCGGGAAAGGGCTGATCGCCGGAATCGAGTGCAAGGAACCTGTACAGCCGCTGATCGAAGCGCTTCAAAAGGAAGGTTTGCTTGTTCTTCCCGCGGGTCCGAACGTCATCAGACTTCTGCCGCCATTGACGGTTGCGAAAAGTGAAATCAAAGCGGCCGTGGAAAAACTGAAAGCTGTCATGGCAGATCATTCAGCTGTAAAACAGTAATTTTTTTTCGATATGTAAGTATAAAAATTCATGAATATCATTATTTATTCATCAAAGGTGGGCATAAGATGGAAGGATATTTAGTTCTTGAAGATGGTACATCCTTCAGCGGTGAACTGGACGGTCTTGACGGCTGCACCGGTGAAGTCGTCTTTTTTACGGGCATGACCGGCTATCAGGAGGTTTTGACAGACCCTTCTTATAAAGGCCAGATTATTGTCTTTACGTACCCGCTGATTGGCAACTACGGAATAAACGAAAGCGATGATGAAAGCAAACGGCCTCAGGTGAAAGGGGTTGTCGTCTATGAAGCGTGCGACAGGTTTTCCCATCATCAGGCGACAGAAAGCCTTCGGGAATACTTGGCGAAGTGGGATGTTCCGCTTTTATCGCACGTGGACACAAGAGCGGTTGTTCAGCATATCAGGGCAAAGGGGACGCTGAATGCCAGACTGACGAAACAAAAGGACGGCATTCCGGCTCCGCGCCAGCTGGAGAACTATGCGGCACAGGTTGCCGGACAAAACGAAAACGGCGCCTTTAGGGAAGGCAATACGCATATTGCGGTGATCGATTTCGGCTATAAAAAGTCGATCGCTTCATCGCTTGCAAACCGGGGCTGCAAAGTAACGGTCGTTCCCTATCAAGAGATGGACGGCATTTCAAAGCTGAATCCGGACGGGATCGTCCTTTCAAACGGGCCGGGCGATCCGAAAGCGATCCTTCCATATATGGATGCACTCCGGGATATCATCTCTTCCTATCCGACTCTCGGCATCTGTCTCGGGCACCAGCTGATCGCGCTCGCATTCGGAAGCGACACGTATAAGCTTCCGTTCGGCCACAGGGGAGCCAATCATCCGGTCATGGACAAAGAGACCGGACGCGTGTTCATGACAAGCCAAAACCACAGCTATGTCGTCGATCGGGACACCATCAGCGAAAATGAATTTTCCGTCAGATTTTATCATGTCAACGACGGTTCAGTAGAAGGGCTGATGCATAAAACACTGCCTGTCATATCCGTTCAGTTTCATCCGGAAGCCCATCCGGGACCGGCTGAAAGCGAGTGGATATTCGGCGAATATTTGCAGAAATTGAACGAAGCAAGGAGAGAGATCGCCCATGCCTAAAGATCAAACCATCAAAAGCATTCTCGTTATCGGGTCGGGGCCGATTATCATCGGGCAAGCCGCTGAATTCGACTACTCCGGAACCCAGGGCTGCATGGCGCTGAAAAGCGAAGGCTACCGGGTGATTCTCGTCAACAGCAACCCGGCGACCATCATGACCGATGAATCTTTTGCAGATGAAATCTATTTTGAGCCCTTGACAGTGGAAAGCCTCACACAAATCATCAAGCGCGAAAAACCGGACGGACTGCTCGCCAATCTGGGCGGACAGACAGCGCTGAATTTGGCTGTCGAGCTCGAAAAGGCCGGCATTCTTAAAACATACGGGGTAAAGCTGCTTGGAACATCTGTTGATACGATCGAAAAGGGCGAAGACAGGGAAAAGTTCCGCGCCTTGATGAAGGAGCTGAACGAACCTGTGCCGGATTCAGAAATTGTTGACAATCATGATGATGCGCTTCGTTTTGCGCTCTCAATCGGTTTTCCGATTATCGTGCGGCCGGCCTATACATTGGGCGGAAAAGGAGGCGGCATCGCGGCGACGAAAGAGGAGTTCCTGCCTTTAATCGAAAGCGCCCTCCTCGCAAGCCCGATTCACCAATGTCTTGTCGAAAAAAGCATTGCCGGTTTTAAAGAAATCGAATACGAAGTCATGCGTGACAGAAACAATACATGCATTACCGTCTGCAATATGGAAAACATCGATCCGGTCGGCGTCCATACGGGGGATTCGATCGTTGTCGCCCCGTCGCAGACATTAACGGATGCGGATTATCAAATGCTTCGTTCTGCCAGCTTAAAGATCATTTCCGCGCTCGATGTCGTCGGCGGCTGCAACATTCAATTCGCCCTGGACCCGGAAAGCAAAAATTATTATGTCATCGAGGTGAATCCGAGAGTAAGCCGTTCATCGGCGCTCGCCTCAAAAGCGACCGGCTATCCGATCGCAAAAATGGCGGCTAAACTGGCTGTCGGCTACACGCTTGCCGAGCTGAAAAATCCGCTCACAGATTCGACATACGCCAGCTTCGAGCCTGCTCTTGACTATGTCGTCGTCAAATTTCCGCGCTGGCCGTTCGACAAATTCAAACAAGCCGACCGTAAGCTCGGCACGAAAATGAAAGCGACGGGAGAAGTCATGGCGATTGACCGCAATCTTGAAGCGGCCCTGCAAAAAGCGGTCGCATCCCTTGAGCTGAAAACGTCAGGAACCCATTTGCCCGAACTTGGCGGCGCATCTTCAGAAGTGTTGTGGAAGCTGCTTGAGACTCCTGATGACCGACGTTTCTTTGCGGTCATGGAGCTGCTGAGCAGGGGGGCTTCCATCAGCGAGATACACGAGAAAACGAAAATCGATAACTATTTCCTTCATGTGTTTTCTAATATCATTCAGCTGGAAAACATGTTGATGGAACAGGGAGACGCGCTGTCCGTCAGCCTTTTGAAAAAGGTAAAAGAAAAGGGATTTACCGACTTTACGATCGCTTCCCTCACCGGAAAGACGGAAGAAGAAGTGCGCGCGCTCCGCAAGAAAATGGGCATAGCCGCATCCTTTAAAATCGTCGATACATGCGCAGCTGAATTTGATGCGAAGACAAACTATTTTTACTCGACGTATTTTGGGAAAAGCGACGGAGACATCTCTCAAAAAACGAAAAAGCGCGCCCTGATCATCGGTTCCGGCCCGATACGGATCGGCCAGGGAGTCGAGTTTGACTACAGCGCCGTGCACGGCGTCATGACGCTGAAAAACCTCGGGTTTGAAACGATCATGCTGAACAACAACCCGGAAACCGTCAGCACGGATTATGAAATGGCAGACCGCCTGTACTTTGAACCGATTACACCCGAGCATATTCTCAATGTCGCTGAAGCGGAAGATATCGATTTTGCGATTGTTCAATTCGGCGGCCAATCCGCCATCAATGTGGCTGAAGCGATTGAAAAAGCGGGCATCACCCTGCTTGGGACATCATCGGAAACCCTTGACATACTTGAAGACCGTGATCAATTTTATCAGCTTCTTGACGAGCTCGGCATTTCTCATGCTAAAGGAGAAACGGCTTCATCAAAAGCGGAAGCGGTGCAGAAAGCAAACGAAATCGGCTATCCTGTGCTGATCAGGCCGTCATATGTGATCGGCGGCATGGGCATGATGATCGTTCACTCCGAAGCAGAGCTCAGAGAGCTGCTGGGCGGAGCGTCGCAAATGCCTTACCCGATTCTGATCGATCAATACGTATCGGGAAAAGAGTTTGAAATCGACCTTGTCAGCGATGGCGACGATCTCTACATCCCGACTTATATCGAGCATATTGAAAAAGCGGGCGTGCATTCAGGTGACAGCTACGCGATTTTGCCGGGGCCTTCGGTCACTCCGGAGATGAAAAGCGCCGCGCGGGATGCTGCCGCAAAAATCGTCCGCAAGCTCGGATTTAAAGGTATTATGAACATTCAATTTATAGCGGACGCGGATGAACTGCTCATCCTTGAAGTCAATCCGAGGGCGAGCCGGACGGTTCCGGTTGTCAGCAAGGTGATGGGGGTTCCGATGATCCCGCTTGCGGCGCAGCTGTTGGCCGGTTCGTCACTCAAAGAGTTGAAGCCCGCCGCCAAAAACTCACGCGGCGTTGCCGTGAAGTTTCCGGTCTTTTCATCGCACGCTATTCAGGATGTCGATTTGAAGCTTGGACCGGAAATGAAATCGACCGGAGAAGGCATGTATGTCGGCTTCAATCCGGAAAGCGCCCTGAAGAAAATCTTTGCGGGAATCTGGCAAACGAAAGGCTGCATTTACATGGAAGGGGCCGGCAAGCTTCGTTCTCTCGCAGAACAGGCGGGTTTCACCGTACAGTCGGACGATTTTCCAGGCTGGATCAAACGGAAAGACAAAGCGCTGCACATCCATTTAGCCGAATCAAAAGAGGCGAGCAAGCAGCGAATGGAAGCCGTCACCCACGGTGTGGCGGTGATGACAGAGGAAGAGACGGTGCGGGCATTTTTGACGAGCGGGCATGGAACGACTAAAGCCGTGTCGCTTAAAGATTTATATAAAAAGGAAGTGGAGACATGTCTACTGTAAACATCGGGGCGACCCGGGAAATCAATCTGACGGGTAAGGATTTTTTAAGCCTGAAAGACTTTTCAAAAGAAGAGATCGTTTATTTGCTGAAAGAGGCAGCAGCGATGAAGCAAAATAAAATTCAAGACATCTTTAAAGGAAAAACATTGGCGATGATCTTTGAAAAGTCGTCGACGAGAACGCGCGTATCGTTTGAAGCCGGAATGGCGCAGCTCGGCGGAAACGCCCTGTTTTTAAGCAGTAAAGACATGCAGCTGGGCAGAGGGGAAACGATCGCAGATACCGCGAAAGTGCTTTCGGGTTATGTCGACGCGATTATGATCCGCACATTCGAACACGAAAAAGTCGAAGAGCTTGCCAAGCACGCCGAGATTCCCGTGATCAACGGATTGACCGATCTTTTTCATCCGTGTCAGGCGCTTAGTGACCTCTTGACGATTCAAGAGACGAAAGGAACATTAAAAGGGCTGAAAGCCGTTTATGTTGGAGACGGAAACAATGTCGCGCATTCACTGTTAATCGGCTGTGCGAAAGTGGGATGCGACATTACGGTCGCTTCGCCTGAAGGGTATGAGCCGAATCAGGAAGTGGTAAGACTGGCCGAGGGATTCGCCGAAGAGTCCGGAGCGGCCGTCACAATCACAAATGACCCCGTGTCAGCCGTTCAACAAGCGGATGTCATCTATTCTGATGTGTTTACAAGCATGGGCCAAGAGAAAGAAGCCGAAGAACGGATGAATATCTTTGCTCCTTATCAGGTCAACAGAGCGCTTGTCTCCCATGCCAAACCGGATTACGTCTTTCTGCACTGCCTTCCTGCCCACAGGGAAGAAGAGGTCACCGCAGAGATCATCGACGGCCCGAATTCAGCGGTATTCCAGCAGGCTGAAAACCGCCTGCACGTCCAAAAAGCTTTATTAAAAGCACTGTTATCTTAAATAAAAAACAGCTGATCACAATTGATCAGCTGTTTTTTTAGGCGAATATCAAAACGGCGATGCCGATGACAAAGCAGTAAATCGAGAAATAAACCAAGTTTCCTTTCGCCATAATATTCATGAACCAGCGCAATGAAAAGTATGTAGCGATAATCGATGCGATGAACGCAAACAAATAAGGAAGGAAAAGCTCCCCTAAACGCGGATCATGAAAAATATCGGTAATGCTTAAAATGGTCCCGCCAAGACTGACCGGTATGTACAGTAAAAATGAAAACCTGAGCGCGGTTTCAGATTTGAGGCCGAGCGCCATCGCAGGGACGATCGTCGCTCCCGAACGGCTGATGCCGGGAACAAGTGCAACCATTTGCGACAAGCCGATGATCACGGCGTCTCTCAGTCTGATTTCGCCGTCGTTTTTGCGGCCGCGCAAATTGCGAATGAGAAACAATGCCAGACCCGTGATCAGCAAAGTAACCGCGGTGATCCGGACGCCGTCTTTAAAGAAAGCCGAAATCTCATCATCAAATAAAACACCGATGACACCGGCAGGAATCGTGGCGATGATCAGATAGATGATAAACCTGAAGTCCGCTTTTCCTTTTTCATTTTTTGATGTGACATAAGACAGTCCGTTTACCGCCAGCCTGAAAATATCGTTTTTATAGACGAGCAATACGGCAATTAAAGAACCGGCATTCATTAAAAGCTCAAAACTGAAGCCTTCAATGTTCAAGCCTAAAAAGTGCTGTGCCAGCACCAAGTGGCCGCTTGAAGAAACAGGAATCGGCTCTGTGAGTCCCTGAAGCAACCCTAAAAGGATATACTTGATCAACATTAAAAAATCCATGATACTCCTCCGTTTCCCACAAGTTGTGACGCCCTTTTAAAAGACGGAATGAACGGGCGGTTCGTTTTAATTTTCGGAACACTTTTCTCATTAAACTATACAAAGCAAACAGATGTAAAGATAAAATCGACATGTTTTTTGGGAGAGTGGGGCAATCTAATAATAAAAGGGAGTGAAGCAAATGGGACAGCAGCGTCAATTCCGGCCGGGCCAAAAAGCGCCCAATAATGGAGTGTATGTGGAGATCGGCGAAACGGGAAGCATGGTTCAGAACCCTCAACAAATCAAATTGAGCGCCGGCGAGTTCTTCCCTGAAACCTCCAACCATAACCGGCTCTGGACATATAAAAGAAAGCCTTAAAAAAACAGCCGTCGGACGGCTGTCTATCTAAAGCAAAAAACCCCGCTTTCAAAAGCCGGGGTTTTAATGTTGACTTGCATCCTGTTTAACAGGCATAATTTCTCCAAGAACAATAACGGCTGCGGTGATGATAAAGCCCATAATGACACTGGTTTGAAGGTCATACCCAGCACCGTTCATGGCGCCGACAATATAGCAGGCCATCTGCGTCAAAAGAAATGTCCAGAAAAAAGCGACCACAAATCGCACGTTTCCCACCTCGTCCTTCTCATTCAATTCTAAAACTTATCATACCATATACATAGCCAGCTGGAAAAGACATTTTAGTGAACAAGACAGGGCTTTCAACTCTGTTTTCAGAAATATCAGAAAGGGTATTTCATTAAAGTTTACTTTTCATCATGAAGACTGGGACTTTTCCTTATTCGTTTGCTGCACGTACGACATAAAATAATGAGCAGATTACGGCAGGAAGGAGGCAGGCAAGTGATGAAAATAACCGAACGTTTTTTTCAAATGGATTCAGAATGGAACGTGGTTCATCTTCCGTACAAGCCGAACGGTTTTCTGGTGTTCATTTTCGGCGACCGGAACCATTTTGTCGGGGAAGATTCGAGCTTCTGGCTTCAGCATTACGGAAGAAATCAGCTTCTAACGAGCCTGAGAAACAAAGGCTATACCCTGGTAAACAGCAATTTGTTCGGCAGGCACTGGGGCTCCGAAAAAGCGGTTGCATACGCGAAACAGCTGATTCATTACGTGTTCAAACAAGAGATTTTAAATGAAAAAATTCATTTATTGGCGGAAGGCACAGGGGCCCTCATTGCAGATGAGCTCCTTCGCTCGATCCCGAACCAAATACGTTCTGCAGCGATGGTTAATCCTTGCCTCGATCTTCAGGCTCATCATAAACGAGAAAAAGAAAACAAGTTTTTCTACAAACAGTTTATTAAAGAAATTGCCGAAAGCTACGGAATTACGGAGCGGAAGGCAGCCGATTATCCGTTCAAAAGCATATCCCCTTACCACAATCTCGTACCCGTTCATATTTGGCAAAGACTGAACGGCTCACCGTATCCGTATATGATCCATGCCAAAACGTTTGAGGAGCGCCAGCTTAAAGGCCGTCACAGCGTGGGGCTTACCTTGCACCTGTCCGAACATCCTCAGCGCATTCATTCAGCAATCGCGAACTTTTTCAAAACGCATGAAAAAGTCTTATAGAGAATAGAATAATAGCAGCCCGAAAATGATGAAAAGGGCTGTTTTTTGCTTGGTTAAAAAAGCTGAAACGAAAGGTGGTCCATCGAATGAAGCCGGCACTTGTATATGGAGCAGATGAGTTCTTCGGCCTTTCATTTTGTGAACATCTACTTGAAGAGGGTGTTGACATAGATGTAAAGCTGGAACAGACAAGCGACGAAAAAAAGCTGATGTACCTCGAAGAGCGGCTGATGTGGCTGGGAAGAAACGAGCATTTCCGTCTCATCGAAAAAGAGCTTGAAGCCCCGTACGAACAAGTCTTCATCCAATACACAGGCTCAGTGCCGGAAGAAGCGCTGGCTGCAGGCGTTGAAAACAAGCCTGTTATTCTGTTTGTCTACCAGGAACAATTCGAAGAGGATTTACGCGCCGGCATGGAGGAAAAGGGTGTTGAACTGATCGTGCTTCCGGATCTGTTCGGTCCGTGGGACGTCAGGGCAGAGGATAAACAAAACAGGGAGGGAGCGCTTTTTGTGAACGACGCGGCCGCACAAGCCGCTGCCTGTGCTGTTGAAAAAGATTTTTCAGATTTGCAGTTTGTACAGAAGACGCCATACGATAAAGCCGATGAGATCATTGAAGAATGGATCAGACAAATGTCTACATTTTTCGACAAAAAATAAGAAAGATCTTCCTAATTTACACTTGAAAGGATACAATAAAGATAGATTTGAATTGCTGTTTTTTCGAAAGGGAGTTGAACATGGCATGGTGTACAGGCTTGTCGCGATTTTTTTCATTCTCCTGGCGCTAAGCGGCTGCGGACAATCGCCGCTGAAAGGGAAAATTGAAAAAGTCGGTTTGCTTGTCCCTGATACGATAAATGACCAAGTATGGGGAACCAAAGGATATAAAGGATTATTAAGAATACAATCCGTCTACAATGTCGACGTCTATTATAAAGAGGGAATCGATAATGACGCTGCCATTAAAATGGCTGTAGAAGATTTTCACAAAAAAGGCGTCAACCTCATCTACGGGCACGGAAGCGAATATGAAAAAGCCTTTAATGAGATATGCAAAGATTATCCTGATATTCATTTTGTTTTAATGAACTCGAAAGCCGATCACCCAAATGTGACAAGCATATCGCTTGAAGGAGAAGCGATGGGGTTCTTCGGCGGAATGACGGCGGCCCATCAGTCAAAAACAAAGAAAATCGGCGTGCTCGCAACGTATAAATGGCAGCCTGAAGTAGAAGGATTTTCCGAAGGGGCTAAATACCTCGATCCGGACATTGAGGTGATGACAGAATATGTCGGCCAGTGGGACGACAGCGAAAATGCCGTCAAACTGTATGAAAAAATGAAGAAGGCAGGCGCGGATGTTGTGTATCCGGCCGGAGACGGGTATAATGTCCCTGTCATTGAACAAATCAAAAAGGACGGGCTGTACGCTATCGGCTATGTAAGCGACCAGTCGGAATTGGGTGAGAATGTCGTTTTGACAAGCACTATACAGCATGTAGATGACGCTTATGAACTCACCGCCGACGAGTTTAATAAAGGAACGCTTAAAGGCGGCAAGCGCTCATTTGACATTCAAGACGGCGTCATCGAAATGGGAGAATTCAGCCCTGTTGTCGATCAGTCATTTCAAGAAAAGATGAATCGGCTGATTGACGAATACAAAAAAACAAACAAACTGCCAAACGAACATTGAGGTGATCAAGATGCACGAAAAATCAATGGAATTTTTGCAAATTGCCATGAAATACGTTCCTGAAGCGAAAGCAGAGATGGAGAAAGCGGGAATCGAACTTTCCCCGGAAATGCTTGAGCCATTCATGAACTTGTTTACGAAAGTGATGGCCGAGGCTTACGAGCTCGGTAAAGCGGAAGCCGGTTCAGACGCCTGACTTAAACGCCCGCAAACGCTTAAAAAGCCACTTTTCAGAAGAAGTGGCTTTTTTATATGGAAATCTTATTTTTCAAAGCGCTGACCATTGAGCCGATTTCTTTAAACACAGGCTTCAGCTCATCGAGCGAATCCATAATTTCTCCAACCTGATTCAAAACGTGCATATAATCGGCTTCCTGGGATACTTCAGCGTCTTCGACGGTTTCCGCTTCCGCATCCGTCTCCGTCTCTTCATGCCTGCCGGGTGCGTTTGCGCCAAACATCATTTTTGTGAAAAAATCGTCGTTCGCCACTCTTCATCCCTCCTTTTTCATATATATCACTACTATATGAATGTTTTGGTCTGCTAGATTAGACGAATATATTGCCAACTAAAAAAAAATAGGGTAGGATTAGTACCAGATACTAATAATAACTCATAACATTAGTTGGAAAAAATCATGAATAAAGGAGTCTTTCCTATGAAAGCTGGAATTATTGGAATCGGCCGGTACATCCCTGAAAAGGTGCTGACCAATTTCGACTTGGAAAAAATGGTTGAAACTTCTGACGAGTGGATTCGTACAAGAACAGGCATAGAAGAAAGAAGAATCGCAGCTGAAGATGAGAAAACATCCGACATGGCTGTGGCCGCCGCTAGAAGAGCGATGGAAGACGCAAACATCGAGGCGGAAGATCTTGATATGATTCTCGTCGCCACCGTTACTCCTGACCAGGCATTCCCGACAGTGTCCTGCATGATTCAAGAAAAGCTCGGTGCATTCAATGCCTGTGCAATGGATATCAGCGCAGCGTGCGCCGGTTTTATGTACGGTTTAGTCACTGGAAAACAGTTTATCGAAGCCGGGACGTATAAGCATGTGCTTGTCATCGGAGTTGAAAAGCTTTCAGGCATTACGGACTGGGATGACCGCAATACCGCTGTTCTGTTCGGAGACGGAGCGGGCGCCGCAGTTGTCGGGCCTGTCAGCGACGATAAAGGGATTTTGTCTTTTGAGCTCGGTGCAGACGGCAGAGGCGGAAAGCACTTGTACTTGGATGAAAAAGATCATACAATCATGAATGGCAGAGAAGTGTTCAAGTTTGCCGTCCGCCAAATGGGTGAATCCAGTGTGAATGTCATTGAAAAAGCCGGATTATCCAAAGAGGATGTCGACTTTTTGGTGCCGCATCAAGCCAACATCCGGATCATGGAAGCGGCGCGCGAACGTTTGGAGCTTCCAGTCGAAAAAATGTCTAAAACGGTTCATAAATACGGAAACACATCAGCTGCTTCTATTCCGATTTCTCTTGTGGAAGAGCTTGAAGCTGGTAAAATAAAAGACGGTGACGTCATTGTGATGGTCGGCTTCGGCGGAGGTTTGACATGGGGAGCCATCGCCATGCGCTGGGGCCGATAAAAGAAAGGTGAGGTGCAACTTATGAATAGTAAAAGAGTAGTCATTACCGGATTAGGAGCTTTATCACCTCTTGGTAATGACGTCAAAACGAGCTGGAACAACGCGGTTAACGGGGTTTCCGGAATCGGCCCGATTACAAGGGTGAACGCGGACGAGTATCCAGCTAAAGTAGCCGCGGAACTGAAAGATTTTAAGATAGAAGATTACATGGATAAAAAAGACGCGAGAAAAATGGACCGCTTCACACAATATGCCGTTGTGTCGGCGAAAATGGCCGTGGAAGACGCGGGGCTCGACATTAACGAGAGCAACGCAGACCGGGTCGGCGTCTGGGTCGGTTCTGGGATCGGCGGCCTTGAAACGCTTGAACAGCAGTTCGAAACATTTTTAACAAAAGGACCGCGGCGCGTCAGCCCGTTCTTTGTACCGATGATGATTCCTGACATGGCGACCGGCCAGATTTCGATTTCTCTCGGTGCAAAAGGGGTCAACTCTTGTACGGTGACGGCTTGCGCGACGGGTACGAACTCAATCGGCGACGCCTTTAAAGTCATTCAGCGCGGCGATGCAGATGTCATGATCTCCGGCGGAACGGAAGCCCCGCTTACAAGAATGTCGTTTGCCGGCTTTTCCGCCAATAAAGCGCTCTCCACTAATCCGGATCCGAAAACGGCAAGCCGCCCGTTTGACAAAAACCGCGACGGCTTCGTCATGGGAGAAGGAGCGGGAATCGTCGTTCTTGAGGAGCTTGAGCACGCGTTAAACCGCGGAGCGACAATCTACGCGGAAGTGGTCGGCTACGGATCAACGGGAGACGCCTATCATATCACGGCTCCTGCGCCAAATGGGGAAGGCGGCGTCAGAGCCATGAAAGAAGCGATCAAAGATGCGGGTCTGTCTCCTGATAGCATTGATTATATCAATGCGCACGGAACAAGCACGCCGTACAATGATAAATTTGAAACGATCGCCATTAAAGAAGTGTTCGGAGAGCATGCCTACAAGCTTGCCGTCAGCTCGACAAAATCGATGACAGGGCACTTGCTCGGGGCTGCCGGAGGCATCGAAGCGATTTTCTCCGTCCTTGCCATTAAGGAAGGCATCATTCCTCCGACAATCAATATCGAAACGCCTGATGAAGATTGCGATCTGGACTATGTACCGGATCAAGCCCGTCGCCAGGACGTAAATGTTGTGCTCAGCAACTCGCTCGGTTTCGGCGGACACAACGCAACGCTGATTTTCAAAAAATATGAATAACCGCAATATAAACGGCTGCCATTTTAGATGGTGGCCGTTTTTTTTAGCGTGCATACCATACAGATGAAAAAGGAGTGTGATCTAAATGAGTATAGCAAGCACGTATGAATGGCTTGAACAGGCTTCATCCGTGCGGGAATTGTCAAGCTTTCTCCTGCCGTATTTTAAAGGCGCTTCAAAAGCGGATGCGGCGGCGATTGTCAGCCACCTGCAGACCCACGGCATGTTCCGTTCGTGGACGGACGGCGAGCGTACGATGAAGCAGCTTAAGAAAAACAGCGTATTTCAGCATGTCAGACGGGAAGAACAGCTGCTCTGCAAAAGATGGAATGGGCCGGATGTTCCGATTTTCATCCTGCCGGTCGATGAAAGAAACCGCAAAATCCGCGTCGAATTCGGCTCGAAATCAGGCCTTGCGTTCAGCGACAAATTATTTTTGTTTTTATCGGCCGATCTTCCCCGGTCATCGATTTCTGCGATCATGACGCACGAATATAATCACGTTTGCCGGTTAGAAAATATGCCGAAAGAAGAAAAAAAGATGACGCTGCTTGATACAATCATTCTCGAAGGCATCGCAGAATATGCCGTTTTCGAACGGTTGGGAGAAGCCGAAACAGCTGCATGGACGTCATATTACTCCGAAAAACAGCTTTGTCATTTCCAGGACCGGTTCGTAAAGCCTCATTTCGAGCTGCGCCGACATGATAACCGACTATTCTCCAATATTTTATTTGGAAAAGGTCCTTACCCCGACATGGTCGGATATGCTGTCGGTTACAGTATTGTAAAAAAATATTTATCGGCTCGAAATTTGAAGGTTGCCGACGTTTTATCCTTCCCGTCAGAAGACTTTATAAAGCTATCGCTTTAAAATACTAAAATTATGGGATTAAATTAATATTATTACAAAAAATCAAAAAACTCCTTGCTTTTGTAATGATTATGTAATAATATACAACTATAAAATTTTAAGATAATTCAGTCATATTAAGAAAATTCTAAAAAAGTAATATATTAGTTTTTCGTAATATTTAACTTCTGGTCTATGGAAGGGGAATCTGGATGAGCGCATTGCTGGAAGTCAATGATTTAAAAACTTATTTTTTCAGAAAAAAACAGCCGATACCCGCAGTGGACGGCGTCGATTTTTCAATCAAAAAAGGAGAAACCGTGGCGCTGGTTGGTGAATCGGGATCCGGTAAAAGCATCACGTCTCTGTCTATCATGGGACTCGTCGAGGGCTCGGGCGGAAAGATCATGAACGGTTCCATCAAGCTCGAAGGACGGGATCTCGTTACATACAAAGAACAAGATTTATGCAAGATCCGCGGAAATGAAATCTCGATGATTTTTCAGGAGCCGATGACCTCGCTCAATCCGGTTTTGACGATCGGCGAACAAATCACAGAGGTGCTGATCTATCATAAAAAGCTATCGAAAAAAGAAGCTGCCAAAAAAGCGGTAGAATTATTAAAGCTTGTCGGATTTTCGAGGGCAGGCGAGCTGATGAAAGAATATCCGCACCGCCTGTCGGGCGGCATGAGGCAGAGGGTGATGATCGCCATTGCCTTAAGCTGCAATCCGAAGCTGCTCATCGCGGATGAACCGACTACAGCGCTTGACGTCACCATTCAAGCGCAAGTGCTGGAACTGATGAAAGACCTATGCGACAAATTCGATACCTCCATACTTCTCATTACCCACGATCTCGGCGTTGTGTCCGAAATTGCGGACCGCGTGATCGTCATGTATTGCGGACAAGTTGTTGAAAATGCCACAGTAGACGAACTATTCGATGAACCCCTGCATCCCTACACAAAAGGACTGTTAAACTCCATCCCTGTTATTGAAGGCTCCATTGAAAAATTAACAGCCATTAAAGGAAATGTGCCGACGCCTGACAACCTTCCGGCCGGCTGCCGGTTTGCTCCGAGGTGTCCGAGTGCGGGCGACAAATGCTGGGGCGCGCAGCCGGACTTGAAGACGCGTCCGGACGGCCGGTCTGTCAGATGTTTTTTATATGAGGAGGGAGAATAAGGGATGACTTCATCAGCTGAACCATTACAGCCCGGAGAGGAAATGAACCCGCAAGAATCCCTTCTGGAGCTGAAAGATGTCAAAAAGTACTTTCCGATCCGCTCAGGGATATTTCAGAAAAAAATCGGCGACGTCAAAGCGGTGGACGGCATCAGCTTTTCGCTTAAACGCGGCGAAACACTCGGCATTGTCGGTGAATCGGGCTGCGGAAAGTCGACCGCCGGACGGACGATGATCCGCCTTTATAAACCGACGGCAGGACAGATCTTTTACAAAGGTCGCGACATTTCAAGTTTGTCGGAAGAAGCGTTGAGAAAGAGCGTCCGCAAAAACATCCAGATGGTTTTCCAAGATCCGTTTGCCTCACTGAACCCGAGAAAAACGCTGCGTTCCATCATCAAAGAACCCTTCAACACGCATCATATGTACAATTTCAAAGAGCGCAACGAAAAAGCCGAAGAGCTTTTGGCTAAGGTCGGGCTGCACCCGTCGTTTGCGAACCGCTATCCCCACGAATTTTCCGGAGGGCAGCGCCAGCGGATCGGAATCGCGCGGGCGCTGGCTTTAAATCCGGAGCTTATTATCGCCGATGAACCGGTATCCGCATTGGACGTGTCAATCCAGGCTCAAGTGATCAACCTGATGGAAGAGCTTCAGGAAGAATTCAATCTGACATATTTGTTCATTTCCCATGACTTGAGCGTCGTCCGCCATATCAGCGACAGGGTCGGCGTCATGTATCTCGGCAAAATGATGGAGCTGACAGACAAGCATGAGCTGTACAACAACCCGCTTCATCCATACACGCAGGCGCTTATGTCCGCCGTTCCCGTCACCAGGAAGAAAGGCGGAACAAAGCGGGAGCGAATCGTTTTAAAAGGCGAGCTGCCGAGCCCCGCCAACCCTCCGAAAGGCTGTGTCTTTCATACGAGGTGTCCGGCCGCAAAAGCGATTTGCGCGGAAGCCGAACCCGCTTTCAAGGAAGCGAAAACAAACCATTTCGTGGCATGCCACCTTTACGAATAAAGGGGAAGGCCGTCACATATTAAATCCTTGAGAGGGGGAATGTCTTCTTTAAAAAACGGGGGTCAATCGGGTGGAAAGAAGGACAACAGTTTAATAAGGGGGAATTCATAAAATGAATAAACGCAAAACAGGATTTTCAATTTTAAGCTTGCTGCTGATCTTATCGATTTTTCTAACGGCCTGCAACAGCGGCGAAGTCGGAGGGGACGAAAAAGAAGGCAAATCTGACGGGAAGCCGCAAAAGGGCGGTGACTTGGTCATCGGTTCTACAGGGGAGCCTACGATGTTCAACGCTTTATATTCAACCGATGTGTCAAGCTCTGATATTGAAGGGTTTATTTTTGACGGACTTGTCGGCTCTGACACCGATTTGAATCCGACGATGAAGCTTGCTGAAAAAATAGATCAGTCGGAAGACGGCATAACGTATAACGTGACTTTGAAAAAAGGCGTAAAATGGCATGACGGCGAGGAGTTTACGGCCGATGACGTCGTGTTTACGTATAACATCCCATTAAGCAAAGACTATGCCGGTGAGCGCGGCTCCAATTTTGGAATGATTGATAAAGTGACGAAAAAAGGAGACTACGAGGTTGAATTCAAGCTCAAGCATCCGGACCCTTCATTTTTGCCTGTCTCTTTAAGCTACGGAATCCTCCCTGAGCATATTTTAGGGGACGTGCCGATTAAAGACCTTGGCGAACACGAATTTAACAGGAAAAAACCGATCGGAACGGGACCGTTTAAATTCGTAGAGTGGAAACAGGGGCAATACGTTAAAGTGGAAGCATTTGAGGATTACTACGGTGAAGGGCCATACCTTGACACGCTGACATACAAAGTGATTCCGGATGCCAATGCAGCGATCGCCCAGCTTCAGGCGGGAGACATTAATTATTTCGTCGTCCCGGGCACGGATGTGAAGACGGTCGAAAAATTCGATCATGTCAAGCTTGAGTCTGATCTAGGCCTGAACTATTCATACCTCGGCTGGAACGAAAAAAATGAGCTGTTTAAAGATAAAAAAGTCCGCCAGGCCTTAACCCATGCGATTGACCGCGAATCGATCGTTCAAAATGTGCTGGACGGCGATGGGGAAGTCGCGAATATTCCGGAAAGCCCTTTATCATGGAACTATCCGAAAGACATTGATATCCCGGTCTTTGAATACGATCCGGCAAAAGCGAAGAAAATGCTCAAAGAAGCGGGTTGGGAAGATACAGACGGTGACGGCATTTTAGACAAAGACGGTAAAAAGTTCTCCTTTACCATTAAAACGAACCAGGGAAATAAAGTACGCGAAGATGCCGCGGTTGTCATCCAGCAGCAGCTGAAAGAAGTCGGAATCGAAGCGAAGCCGCAAATCGTCGAGTTCAGCGCTTTAATTGAACAAACGAGCGCGCCAAACTGGAATTATGACGCACTCCTGCTCGGTTGGAGCTTGGCGACCTTCCCTGATCAATATGATATCTTCCACTCCAGCCAGTCGAAAGCGGGCTTAAATAACATATGGTACAAAAACGAAGAAGTCGATAAGCTTCTCGTCGACGCGAAAAAACTGAAGGATCGGAAAGAATATTCGAAAGCTTACGAGAAAATTTACAAAATGATTGCCGAAGATCAGCCGTATACATTCCTGTTCTATTATAACTACCACCGGGCGATCCCTAAAAACCTGAAAGGCTTCGAATTTCATCCGAAAAACGATTTCTATGAAGTGAACAAATGGTGGCTGAAAAAATAATCTAATATTCTCTAAAGGGAGAGGGGATGTTCCTCTCCCTGGTTTTTAAAATCCATGATAAAAGGGGAATAGAAGATGGTTACATACATTATTCGGAGAACGCTGATGTCTATTCCGATCCTGTTTGGGATTACCATTCTTTCTTTCGCGATCATGAAAGCGGCTCCCGGTGATCCGGTGTCACTGATGGTCGATCCGTCCATTAAACAGGCTGACCGCGAGAAGTTCATCGAAAAATACGGACTGAATGAGCCCGAACATATTCAATATTTGAAATGGCTCGGCAATATGATGCAAGGGGACTTTGGCACTTCGATCGTCAGGAAAGGAACGCCTGTTATCGATTTGATTCTTGCCAGGCTTCCGAATACGCTTTTATTAATGCTTGTATCAACGATTCTGGCGCTTCTGATTTCGATCCCGCTCGGCGTGCTCTCGGCGAGGCGGCCCTATTCAAAGCTTGATTACGGTATTACGTTTACGTCTTTTATCGGACTTGCTGTTCCAAACTTTTGGTTCGGTTTAATTTTAATTATGGTGTTATCCGTGAATTTAGGCTGGTTTCCGACCGGGGGCGTTATGACGCTGAATTCGGGTTTTAGCTTGTGGGATCGGATTCATCATTTAATTTTGCCTGCTTTCGTACTCGCCACCGCAGATATGGCCGGGCTTACGAGATATACAAGGTCAAGCATGCTGGATGTGCTGCGCCAGGATTTTATCCGGACGGCAAGAGCGAAAGGTTTTAAAGAAAATCGGGTCGTGTACAAGCATGGACTGCGGAACGGGCTGCTCCCGGTTGTGACGATTTTCGGACTGATGATTCCTTCCTTTATCGGCGGTGCGGTGGTGACCGAACAGATCTTCAGCTGGCCTGGACTCGGGAAGCTGTTTATTGATTCCGCGTTTCAAAGAGACTATCCCGTGATTATGGCGATGACCGTCATATCCGCTGTACTGGTTGTCATCGGCAATCTAATAGCGGACATTCTGTATGCGATCATCGATCCGCGGATTGAGTATTAAGAAAGAGGGGAGTAAATCATGACACAGCCAAATCCACAAGTGCCTTCAGCGGAGATCGGGCTTCAAGAAAACGTTTCGCAAAAACCGGAAACGATGACAAAAATCTTTTTCGAGAAGTTTTTCAAAAACAAGCTCGCTGTCATCGGCGGAATTCTCTTGCTTATCATTGTACTGTCGGCCTTGTTTGCACCGCTGATTGCTCCATACCCGCCGGAACAGCAAAATCTGATGAACAAATTAAAAGCGCCGAGCGCGGAGCATTTGATGGGAACGGATAAATTCGGCCGGGATATTTTCAGCCGCCTGTTGTACGGCGCACAAATCTCGCTGCTCGTCGGTTTCGCGTCTGTCCTCGGTTCGATCACCATCGGAACCGTTGTCGGAGCGATCGCCGGCTATTTCGGCGGAATCATTGATGCCATTTTAATGAGAATTGTTGATATTATCTTATCCATACCCGACATCTTTCTGTTAATCACGCTGGTCACCATCTTCCAGCCGGGCATAGATAAACTGATTTTAATATTCGCCTTGACGAGATGGACGACGACGGCGCGCCTTGTCCGGAGCGAGTTTTTGTCCTTGAGGTCGAGGGAGTTCGTCTTGGCGGCGAAAACGATCGGCACAAGAAATTACAAAATCATCTTTTCTCATATTCTTCCGAATGCGATGGGGCCGATTATCGTTGCCGCGACGCTTTCAGTCGGTACCGTGATCCTTGCGGAATCGGCATTAAGCTATCTTGGATTCGGGGTTCAGCCGCCGATGGCAAGCTGGGGAAACATGCTTCAGGATGCACAGAACTTTACGATCATGATCCAGGCGTGGTGGTATCCGCTGTTCCCGGGCCTGATGATCCTGCTCACTGTGTTGTGCTTTAACTTCTTAGGCGACGGACTCCGCGATGCGCTTGATCCGAAGAATATTAAATGAATATAGAAAATTAGGAAGAGAAAACTAGATATTAACTTGAAAAAATTTGAAAAAAAGTTGACTATTGGAATTTTAGGGTGGTATATTTAAAGTGTAATACAAAAAAAATTTATCTATGTTCTTTAAGGAGGTGAATAAAAATGAAAAATAAAAAAGAAAATCTAGGTAACCGAAATAGTGGACATAGAATTAATGTTCTCTGTTAGTAGATGTATTTAGCCTTTAATGAATGAGGTACCAAAGATGAATAATCATCATAAGTCATAAGTCTTTGGTATCTCACTCTGAACAATTTTCTTAAATTACTTCTGAATAATTTCACCCCAGACCTCTAGGTATATTGATCAAGTTCAATGTACACAACATCCTCAATTTAATTTTTTTCTAAAAAGAATTTAATTGCACACTTAAACAAAAAACTTTGCTCACTTCCTTTAACACCCTTTTAGACAAATACATCAGAGATAGAATATAAAGTTGACTCTAGCAATTTTTTAAAAGCTATAAGGGGGAATACTTTTGTTTAATAGAAACAAAAACCAAATTCATGTGTTGGAAAAGATTAAGTTAAAGCCATCAAGATTTAATATTATACTCAAAAAAAACAATGAAGAAATTAAGCTTTATAATTCTTATACTGGGGAAATTATCAAATTTTCAAATGGAACAAAAGAAAAAGTACTAAATATATTGCATAGAAGAGAAATAAAATTTGAAAAAGGTGATAAGTGGATTGATCTTTTATATAACAAAGGATTTATTGTAAGATATGACACAGATGAGTATAAAAAAGCAACTGCTCAAAAATTTAAGTTATTATCAGAAAATCGAACATTGCATTTAATCCTGTTGCCAAATGAAGACTGTAATTTTCGATGCATTTACTGCTACGAGGATTTTTTAAAAAAGGAAATGAAAACTCATGTAAAAAAGGGGATTTTGAATTTTCTTGAAAAAGAATTGGTGAGCTACAAAAATTTAAATATATCTTGGTTTGGAGGAGAGCCCTTAGAATCTTTTAATGTAATCCAAGAACTGTCTGAAGAAATTAAAGTGTTGTGTAATAAAAATAAGGTAGATTATTTTGCAGATATAACAACAAATGGATATAATTTAGATGAGGAAAAATTTAAGAAGTTAATAGAACTTAATGTTAGTAATTTTCAAATTACTTTGGATGGTAATAGTCAAACTCATGATAGACAAAGAATAAAAAAAGACGGGGGTCCAACATTTAATAAAATTATTGAAAATTTGGTCAATTTAAAAAACACAAGTTATGAATATTCTATACTTCTAAGATCAAATATCAGTAAAGATGTTTCTGAAGTGATGTATGATTATATAGATTTAATGAGAGATTTGTTTAAAGATGATCCTAGATTTTTAATGCATTTTATCCCTGTTCTCAATTTAAAAGGAGAACAATCTAGTAATATTCATTTATGTAATACCAAAGATTTATTTCCCTATTATGAATATGCACAAGAACAAGGATTTAATTTTAATTTTTATAAAGGATTTATGGAGCCTGGGGGTTCAGAATGTTATGCATCAAATCCAAATTCTTATGTTATTGGATCAGATGGGATGGTATACAAATGTACAGTTGCATTTAATAACCCGTTAAATCACGTTGGCGATATTAAAGAGAATGGAGAAATGGAATTATATGAAGAAAGGCTCTCACTTTGGCTTTCCGGAGGAGCTAATGAAGATCCGAATTGCACTAAATGCTATTTTAGACCTGCCTGTCAAGGAAATGCTTGCCCTTTAGAACGGATTGAAGCGGAAAAAACTCCATGTCCGCCAATAAAACAAAACCTTAAGAGATATCTAAACCTTGTAGAGGAGGACTCCATTTATGGGTAAAAAAAAGATGTTGTTAGGGGTTACAGGTACAATTGGTGCAATCAACCTTCCTCAATTTATCTATACTTTACGCGACGAATATGACATAGATGTTATTTTGACAGAAAATGCTCAACGATTCCTATCTCCGCGAGCTATAAGGCCTTTTGTTCAAGGAGTTTATGAGAATGTTTTTTCTGATTGTTCTTCTAAAATCTTACACGTAGAACTAGTAAACGAAATAGATCGTTTCCTTATACTTCCTACTTCTGCGGCTACGCTTTCAAAAATAGCTAACGGAGCTGCCAATGACCTTTTAAGTTTAAGTGTACTTAATTATTCAGAGGCTATATATATTGCTCCAAACATGAACAATGAAATGTGGAATAATCCTGCTGTACAAAAAAATGTAAAAATTATAAAAGAGTTCGGGCATATTTTTGTTAATACTACCAGCTTGGGAATAAAAGCATCAAGTGGGGAAATTGTTCAAACTGAAGCGGGGCTTCCAGATCCTGATGAACTTTTGAAATTGCTAAGTGAAAAAGGAACCGTTTTATCAAAAAGCTAAACAGTCCTGTTAAATGAATAGAGGTATTAACGATGTTAAGCGTATTGAAAAATAAAAACTTTTTATTTTTGATATTAGGGCGTTTGGTAACCAATATTGGGGACAGTATGTATACAGTTGCGGCAATGTGGCTTGTGTTTGATTTATCAAAAAGTACATTTTATTCCGGATTAGCTGGTTTTTTGACGATGTTCCCAACTGTTTTGCAATTTTTAACAGGTCCGATTGTTGATAAAGTCAGATTAAATAAAGTTTTGGTTTGGAGTCAACTCATCCAAGCTATTTTGGTGTTGATTATTCCGCTTTTTTATTTCATTGGATATTTGAACATTTGGATCATCATGATGATTATGCCTCTTATCGTATTCATTGAGCAATTTACTTATCCTGCGCAATCTGCCGCACTGCCTAAAATAATCAAAAGTCAAGATCTAGTTAAAGCAAACTCACTTATGTCATTTTCATATCAAGGTACAGATATTATATTTACTGGTATTGCAGGTATTGTGATTGCTTCGGCAGGAGCTATAAGCATATACTTAGTTGACTCTTTCACTTTTTTGTTAGCGGCGCTGTTTTTTAAGTGCGTAAAATTAGAACAAAAAAATGAGATAGAACATAAGCCCCGATTCCACTTCAAAAAAGTCATACACAATTATACAACGGATATAAAAGAGGGATTTACACTCATTCGTCATTCCCTCATTCTAAAAATCCTCTTGGGCTCGATGATTTCTAACTTCATGCTTAGTGCGACGATTGTGATTTTGCCAAGCTTCTCTTCGATTAGAGGAGGAGAAGAATACTATGGATATTATTTGGCTTCCATGTCATGCGGTTTACTGTTAGGTTCAATATTCGCAACAGTGTTTGGCCGATTCGCGATAGGATCACTTACGATATACGGATTTTTCATTTCAGGGGTTTTATGGAGTATTTCGGCGATCGCCACCTCTTCATACATATCGATTATTTTATTTGGTTTGTCTCAAATATCCATCGGCGTGACAAACGTCATTTTCATGTCCATTTTGCAAAGCATACTGCCGGAAGAGTTTATAGGGAGAGTTTTTTCTTTTATCGCAAGTTTGACAAGCATAGCAGCTCCTTTTGGATCTTTGCTGGGAGGGTTTACCGCGTCATTGATCGGCAGCGATAAGGTTTTCTTTATAGGAGGAATTGCCATGCTGTTTGTATCTGTTTATTGGGTGTTTCAGTCTTCTTTAAGATCAATTCCTTCATCAGAAAAAATAAACGCTAAAGAATACAGCTTTTTTACAAACGTGTTGAATAAATAATGTGTGAATTGCTTCATTCAGTCATCATGATTTTGCCCATTGTCTGGACTCCGCGATACGCTTGATCCGAAGAATATGAAATAAAAAGCTGAGGGATTGCCGCCCTTGGCTTTTTTTTAACGGCAATTGCCATAATCTCATCCGCTTGGAATAAATTCCTGCCCCCTTGCCTATACTGTGGACAACAGTTTTTATTAAAAGTGAGGGGTTAGAAATGTTGTTTCTTCATGATGTGTGGGTGAATTGGTTTGAGGGAGAAGAAAATGGCTACAACGTCTGCCACTTTCATGAATGGCGGAAGGAAGACAGTGTTGAATTGCTTGACCAGGTGCCTTTGTTAAGGGTGTCGTCCGTTTTGTTTCACTACATAGAAAATGATTTGTCAGAGCTTCCGGCCGAATTATTGAACGAGGTTCATCAAAAAGCGTATATTCGTAAAAATCATGAGCGGACACAGCTTGATCATTGTTTCGTCGTAACGGACGGCATTGGTATTCTCGCGGTCGATACGGCCGGTTACACAATACCGGTAAGAAAAAGCCGCCTCATTCCGAGACAGGAGCAGCTCGTTTATGAAATGGTGAAGGACGTTGAAGCGGAAACTTACGAGTTTGCACCAGAGAAGCTGCAATCTTCCAAAGAATACCACATTTTATCTTTATCACCGGAGCATGTCAGAGGATTAACGAGAAAAGAACGCCAGCTCAAACAGCTGCTGTTCATGGCGCTCGATCAGCTCAAAGGGCTCCAAAATCGTGCCGAGATCGCTTATTGGTACACCGAATGGAATCCGTATATGTATGAACAGATCAAGCGCATGACATTTGAAGAAATCTGGGACATGCTTTTCAATGAGACGATCGACGGATGGTCAGACAAACACAGGGACTTTTGTGAAAATTTGATTAAAGGACAGCCGTTTTTTGAAAAGCTTTGGGAAATTGAGAATGAGTCTAAAGTCAACTAAATTAAGAATCAAGACTGCCGGAAGTACGGCGGTCTTTTTATTTGTAAAAGCGAAAATTCTATATTGAAAAATAAAAAATATGAGCTGTCTTTCTGACAAAGCGGTCAATGAAGGACTGGAGACATGTGTTTTGAATCATTTATTATAGAAATATCGTGATCCGGAGGCAAGTGAATGCGGAGCTGCGGCTGTTCTCTATGAAAAACACCTTCCGATTATCGTACAAATCGGAAGGTGTTTTTGGATCAGCGTCTTTTTCGGCCGAGTCCCATCGCGTTTTCCATTTTTTTCAGCATCTTGTTTGCTGTTTGATTTGCGCGTTTGGCGCCTTCGTCCAAAATCCGGTCCAGCTCTTCAGATTCGATCAATTCGTGGTAACGGTCTTGAATCGGTTTCAGCGCGCCGATGACGACTTCGGCAAGGTCTGATTTAAATTCGCCGTAGCCTTTGCCTTCGTATTTTGCTTCAAGCTCTTCGATTGAGGCTTGTCCGAGAATCGAATAGATCGTCAGAAGGTTGGATACACCGGGTTTGTTTTCTTTATCATATTTGACGATTCCGTCGGAATCCGTGACAGCGCTTTTGATTTTTTTCTCAAGCTGTTTTGGTTCGTCGAGCAGGGTGATGAACGCTTTTTGGTTCGGATCTGATTTGCTCATCTTTTTGAGCGGGTCGGCAAGTGACATAATGCGGGCGCCGACCTTCGGTATTTTAACCTCCGGAACCGTAAAAATGTCATTATATTTCTTATTGAAACGCTCCGCCAAGTTCCGGGTTAATTCAAGATGCTGCTTCTGATCTTCTCCGACAGGGACGACGTCTGTTCCATAAAGCAGAATGTCCGCCGCCATTAATGGAGGATATGTCAAAAGCCCGGAGACGACAGCTTCTTTTCCGGCTGATTTATCTTTGTACTGCGTCATGCGCTCAAGCTCGCCGATGTAGGCGACACACTGAAGCATCCATCCCGCCTGGGCGTGTGCAGGCACTTCCGATTGGATAAACAGCGTCGCTTTTTTCGGATCGAGGCCGATCGCCAAATACAGCGCGGCAAGGTTCCGGATGTTCTTTCTCAGCGCGAGCCGGTCCTGCGGTACTGTGATCGCGTGCTGATCGACGATGCAGAAGTAACAGTTGTAGTCATCCTGCAAGTCGACAAACTGCTTCATCGCTCCGATATAGTTGCCGAGGGTGACAGAGCCGCTCGGCTGGATACCGGAAAAAATCGTTTTTTTCATGTGAATCCCTCTTTCCATTTCAAAATAAAAAGGCCCATTCTTCCCTTAAAAGAAAAGGGACGAATGAACCGTGGTGCCACCCTGATTATTTCATTATGGTCAAAATGAAATCGCTCTAGACGTTTGTAACGGAGTCTTCTCCGGCTGAGCCTACTTATCCGTGTTCGGTCAGCTGCTCCGAAGCCCATTCCACATTCGCCATTATCCGCTCCCAGCACCGCGGACTCTCTTTAAATGGGAAGAAATGTGTACTCTTCTTCTTCATCGCATGTTATTCATAATTTTATTATATATAAATTTTAAATGAAAGTCGACAGCCTTGGGGAAAAGAAAACGAATACCGGGCTGAATAAAGTTGGCGCGGCGGCATCTGGTTCGATATAAAGAATGGTTAATGTTATATGTGTAAAACGTTTTAACCTGTAAAACATAAACTTTCCTTTTAATGTGGTTACGCTTTAAAACAGAGAAGTGTATTTGTACATTTGGCAGAAAACCTGACAATCATAAATAGTTTGAATAAAAAAATAATTGAAAATTAATATTGCAATAAATTATTCTATTAATTATAATGAATTTGTTCACCTCGGTGTTACAGGTTTCTTACATAACAAATATTCAGAAAAGACGAAACAGAGGAAAAAGTATGGCAAGTGGGCCTGTTACTTTTTTATGATAAATCTGAATGTTCAGGAGTAAGGAACTAAAAAAACAAGAAATTGGGGGGGTTTCTCTTTGAAGAAGCGTTTGTCATTTATCAGTTTAATGCTCATTTTCACACTCGTCCTCAGCGCCTGCGGCTTCGGCTCAAGCTCCGGTGACGGCGGTAAAAAAGACAGCAAAGGGAAAGACACATTAAATGTCAACATTAAAACAGAACCGTTTTCACTACATCCGGGACTCGCAAACGATTCGGTGTCTGCAAACGTGCTTCGTCAGACTTTTGAAGGATTGACGACAATCGGTAAAGATGGAAAGCCGGTTGAAGCGGCAGCCGAAAAAATCGAAGTCAGCGACGACCAAAAAACATACACATTCACGCTCCGCGACGCGAAATGGTCAAATGGAGATCCTGTAACAGCAGAGGATTTTGAATACGCATGGAAATGGGCGCTCGACCCTAAAAACGAATCGCAATATGCGTATCAGCTTTACTACTTAAAAGGCGGAGAAGCAGCGAACACCGGCAAAGGGAAAATTGAAGATGTCGGCGTTAAAGCTGTTAATGATAAGACTTTAAAAGTCGAGCTTGAAAAACCGACACCGTATTTTACTGAACTGACAGCATTCTACACATATATGCCAGTCAATAAAAAGGTAGCAGAGAAGAATGCGAAATGGTACACAAACGCAGATGAGAACTACGTATCTAACGGACCTTTCAAAATGGCGAAATGGAAGCACAGCGGAAACATCGTACTGGAGAAAAACGACCAGTACTGGGATAAAGACGCTGTTAAGCTGAAGAAAATCAATATGGCGATGGTCAACGATCCGAACACTGGTCTGAACATGTACAAAAAAGGCGAGCTAGACTTTGTAGGACAGCCGCTTGACCAGATTTCAACGGATGCGATTCCAAGCCTGAAAAAAGAAGGCCTGAACATTGATCCGTTCGCATCGGTTTACCTGTACAAATTCAACACTGAAGCGGCTCCGCTGAACAATGTCAACATCCGTAAGGCGCTGACATACGCGATCAACCGCGAAGCGATCGTCAAAAACATCACGCAAGCGGAACAGCTGCCTGCGATGGGATTAGTGCCGCCGGCAGTCCACGGCTTTGAGTCAAATAAAGGCTATTTCAAAGACCATGATGTTGATAAGGCGAAAGAATACTTGGAAAAAGGCTTGAAAGAGCTCGGTTTGAAAAAAGCGTCAGACCTTCCGAAAATCACGCTTTCCTTCAACACGGATGAAGCACACCAAAAAATCGCTCAAGCCGTTCAGGAAATGTGGAACAAGGAACTGGGCTTAGATGTCGAATTAGGCAATGAAGAATGGAACGTATACATCGATAAGCTCCATGCAGGAAACTATCAAATCGGCCGTTTAGGCTGGACCGCCGACTTTAACGACGGAATGAACTTCCTTGAAACATACCGCGACAAAGAAGGCGGAAACAATGATACGAACTGGGAAAACGCAAAGTATAAAGAGCTGCTGAATAAAGCATCGAGAGAAACTGATTCAGCGAAACGCATCGAGCTGATGAAAGAAGCAGAAAGCATCATCATGGATGAGCTGCCGGTTGCACCGATCTACTTCTACACAATGCCGTATCTTCATGATGAAAGCTTAAAAGACTTTGTTCTAACTGGTACTGGTGAGATCTATTTCAAAACCGCGCATTTTGAATAAAATTGCATGAAAGTATATGGGGTTTAGACTTCCCCCCATATACTTTTATTTATGAAAAGAAGTTAATAGACTGAATATTCGGAGGTGTGTAAAATTGATTAAATTTTTAGGCCGTCGTCTTGTTTATATGTTAATTTCTCTCTGGGTTATCGTCACAGCTACCTTCTTCCTGATGAGAGCGATACCGGGCGGACCCTTTTCAGGCGAGAGGAAACTTCCCCCTGCAATTGAAGCCAGTCTCAATTCCTACTATGGTTTAGACCAGCCTCTTTTTAAACAATATCTCGATTATTTAGTATCGGTAGCAAAGTGGGATTTCGGGCCGTCATTTAAATATAAGGGACAAACTGTGAACGACTTGATCAGCTCAGGTTTTCCGATTTCTTTTACACTTGGATTGGAAGCGATTTGCCTTGCGCTCGCTTTCGGCGTATTGTTCGGCGTGATCGCCGCGCTGAAGCGAAACAAGTGGCAGGACTACACAGCGATGATCATTGCGGTTGTCGGGATCTCTGTTCCGAACTTCATCATGGCTGCACTTCTTCAATACGTGCTGGCAATGAAGCTGGGCATGTTCCCTGTCGCACAATGGGAGTCATGGGGACATACTGTGCTTCCTGCCATCGCAGTCGCCTCGATGCCGATGGCGTTTATCGCCCGTTTGACGCGTTCGAGCATGCTTGAAGTGCTGAGCAGCGACTATATCCGTACGGCACGTGCAAAAGGTTTGAGCACACCGGCCGTTACGTTTAAGCATGCGATACGAAATGCCATCATGCCGGTTGTTACATATATGGGGCCAATGGCGGCGTCCATTTTGACAGGAACGTTTGTCGTCGAAAAAGTATTCGGTATACCGGGACTCGGCATGCACTTTGTCACCAGCATTACGAACCGAGACTACACGGTGATCATGGGTGTTACCGTCTTCTTCGGGGCAATCTTGCTGCTTTGCGTCTTGATTGTCGATCTTTTATACGGCTTAATTGATCCGCGCATTAAACTGTTTGGCGCTAAGAAAGGGGAGTAATAGGATGCAGCAAATACCAAAAGACATGTTTGAACCTGCAGCTGTTGACCATAGCGAAGCCGAAAAGATCTCAAAGAAAAACCTTTCATTTTGGACAGACGTATTCTTGAGATTTAAAGAAAACAAGCTGGCGCTGTTTGGACTGGTGGTTCTGATCCTGATCGCTCTGATGGCTATTTTCGCGCCGGTATTCTCAAGCTTTCAATATGAAGAAACGGATTTAACGAATGCGAACCAGCCGCCGAGCGGCGAGCACTGGTTTGGAACAGATGACCTTGGAAGGGACGTATTCGTCCGTACATGGGTCGGCGCACGCATCTCGCTGACAATCGGACTGGCTGCCGCGCTGATCGACGTTTTGATCGGTGTGATATGGGGTGCGATATCAGGCATCAGAGGCGGACGTACTGACGAAATTATGATGAGAATTGCAGATGTTTTATGGGCGATTCCTTCCTTATTAATGACGATCCTGCTGCTCGTAGTGATGGGAAAAGGCTTGGTCACGATGATCGTCGCGATGGTTATTACGGGATGGATCAACATGGCGAGAATCGTCCGTGGACAAGTACTCCAGCTCAAAAATCAGGAATTTGTGCTCGCCTCAAGAACTTTGGGAGCGAAAAACTCGCGCATCATCAGAAAGCACTTGCTGCCCAACATCATGAGCCCGATCTTGGTCACCATGACATTAACCGTGCCTACGGCTATTTTCTATGAAGCGTTTTTAAGCTACCTCGGCCTCGGGGTTCCACAGCCGCTTGCAAGCTGGGGAACGATGGCTACAGACGGTGTGCAGGGATTGGAATATTACCCATGGCGCCTGTTCTTCCCGGCTACTTTTATCTGTCTGACCATGTTTGCATTCAACGTTATCGGCGACGGACTGCGCGACGCTTTAGATCCGAAGCTGCGTAAATAAAGGAGTGAGAAAGATGAAACACTTACTTGAAGTGAAAGATTTAGCCATTTCTTTTAAAACATACGCCGGAGAAGTACAGGCGATCCGCGGCGTCAACTTTCATGTTGACAAAGGAGAGACGCTTGCGATCGTCGGAGAATCCGGATCAGGCAAAAGCGTCACTTCGCAGGCGATTATGAAACTGATTCCGATGCCGCCGGGCTATTTTAAAAACGGACAAATTTTATTTGACGGACAAGATCTGGTTCCGAAAACGGAAAAACAAATGCAGTCAATCAGGGGAAAAGAGATCGGCATGATCTTTCAGGATCCGATGACTTCTTTGAACCCGACGATGAAAGTCGGCCGTCAAATCACAGAAGTGCTGTTTAAGCATGAAAAGATCTCAAAAGAAGAGGCCAATAAGCGGGCGGTAGAGCTTCTCAGCCTGGTCGGAATTCCGATGCCTGAACGCCGCGTCAACCAGTATCCGCACGAATTCAGCGGCGGGATGCGGCAGCGCGTCGTCATCGCGATGGCGCTTGCAGCCAATCCAAAGCTTTTAATCGCGGACGAACCGACGACAGCTCTTGATGTGACGATTCAGGCGCAGATTTTAGAGCTGATGAAAGAATTGCAGAAAAAGATCGAGACATCCATCATTTTTATTACGCACGATCTCGGCGTTGTCGCGAATGTCGCAGACAGAGTCGCCGTCATGTACGCGGGACAAATTGTGGAGATCGGTACGGTCGACGAGATTTTCTACAACCCGAAGCATCCGTATACATGGGGGCTGTTGGCATCAATGCCGAGCCTTGACAACGACGGTGATGAAGAATTAATGGCGATACCGGGGTCTCCGCCTGATTTGACCAATCCGCCGAAGGGCGATGCTTTTGCATTAAGAAGCCCTTACGCAATGAAAATCGATTTTGAACAAGAACCGCCGATGTTTAAAATATCTGATACACACTATGTGAAGTCATGGCTTTTGCACCCGGACGCTCCAAAAGTCGAGCCGCCGGCGGCTGTCAAAAGCAAGATGAAGGAGTTTAGAAATCAGTATGAAAAACCGGTTGAAGTGAAAGAAGGTGAATGATGTGGCAGAAAAACTGCTCGAAATCAAGAATTTAAAACAGCACTTTTCAACGCCGAAAGGGATTGTGAAAGCTGTTGACGGAATCTCTTTTGACATTTACAAAGGAGAAACGCTCGGTCTTGTCGGTGAATCCGGCTGCGGAAAGTCGACGACCGGCCGTTCGATCATTCGTTTGTATCAAGCGACTTCCGGAGAAGTCTTGTTTAAGGGAAAGAATGTCCACGACAAAAAGTCTGCCAAGGACCTTCTCGAATTCAACCGGAAGATGCAGATGATTTTTCAGGACCCGTATGCTTCCTTGAACCCGCGGATGACGGTTGCCGACATCATCGCAGAAGGAATTGACATCCACGGTTTGGCCAAAACGAAAAAAGAGCGGCTTGAGCGCGTTCATGAACTCCTCAAACTCGTCGGCTTAAATAAAGAGCACGCGAACCGCTATCCGCACGAATTCTCCGGCGGACAGCGCCAGCGGATCGGAATCGCAAGGGCGCTTGCGGTCGAGCCGGAATTCATCATTGCCGATGAACCGATCTCCGCTCTGGACGTGTCCATTCAGGCGCAAGTCGTCAATTTAATGAAGGATTTGCAAAAGGAAAGAGGGCTTACATACCTTTTCATCGCTCACGATCTGTCGATGGTCAAATATATCAGCGACAGGATCGGCGTCATGTATTTTGGGAAGCTTGTTGAATTGGCGCCGGCAGATGAACTGTATGAAAATCCGCTTCATCCGTATACGAAATCATTGCTTTCCGCCATTCCGCTCCCTGATCCGGATTATGAGCGCACGCGCGTGCGGAAGACGTATGATCCAAGCGTCCACCAGCTGAAAGGCGACGAACAGATGGAGCTTCGCGAAGTAAAGCCCGGCCATTTCGTCATGTGTACAGAGGAAGAATTTAAAGCCTATCAAACCAAATAAACGAAGCAGGAAGACAGCCGTCACAAGGCTGTCTTTTTTTATGCCGAACAACCGCCGGCAATTTTTTGAGAAAAAATTTGAAACCTTCGCGGGAGACAACCGTCTTAGTATATGTAGGTAACATGCTCAGCTTCACTGAAGCTCCTTTCTAAAAAGATTTTGTTTAAACTAAAAAGAAAGCGGGTATATCTAAAGTGTGAAATTAGAACATCCATAAGGAGCAAATCAATGAACTGGTATGAGAAGCTTAGCGAGTATTTCCCAATTGAAGAAATGAAATCAAAAGAGCACATGGAAGCATTGTTAAAGGAACAAAACGATATTTACCATAAAGAAGAAGGCCGTCATCATGTGTTGATGTACGCCGAATTCGACTCTTTTATTTTCATCGACTATTTATTCGTTTCTAAAGACGCGCGAGGACAGGGACTTGGTTCCAAGCTGATTGAGAAGCTGAAAAAGAAAAACAAACCGATCCTCCTCGAAGTCGAGCCCGTGGATGAAGATGATGCCGATACGGCGAAACGTCTTAAATTTTATCAAAAGGAAAACTTTAAACACGCTGAGTCGATTGGTTACCGTCGCCGGTCACTCGCAACCGGCAAAGTGAACAAAATGGAGATTTTGTATTGGTCTCCAAAATCAAACACAGAGAAAGAAGTGTTTGACGCGATGAAAGAAACGTACGAAAAAATCCATACATACAAAGATGAGAAGTGGTATGGAGAATCTTATGAAGATGTGGATGACGTCCTTACGATTGTTGACGATCATAAACAAAAGAACATTTTCGATGAATTGAGCTAAATGAGAATAACAGATGGCATAAAAAAGCAAAAGTCGCTGGATTGTCAAAAAATTTCTGTTACAGACTGTTCACACTTACTTTTTTATAGTATAATACTCAATAAAGATTACTTTTTTAGATTTATTTCAATTTAAGAATACGCTAATTTCATTCTACTTTTTAAGGAGTGAAGCAATATGGTTACATTATATACATCCCCAAGCTGCACGTCTTGCAGAAAGGCGCGCGCATGGTTAGAAGAACATGATATTCCGTATACGGAAAGAAATATTTTTTCAGAGCCTTTATCAATTGATGAAATAAAAGAGATTTTACGAATGACGGAGGACGGAACAGACGAAATTATTTCAACCCGTTCCAAAGTGTTCCAAAAATTGAACGTCAACCTTGAAACAATGCCGCTTCAAGAGCTGTACCAGCTCATCAATGAACATCCGGGCCTTTTGCGCCGTCCGATCATCATTGACGAAAAGCGCCTGCAGGTTGGATACAACGAAGACGAAATCCGCCGCTTCCTGCCGCGCAAAGTGCGCACATTCCAGCTTCGTGAAGCGCAGCGTCTCGCAAACTAAAAGAAGGCTGAATTTTTCAGCCTTCTTTTTTTAATGCTTTTCACTCGTCTGTTCATAATAAATACTGGCTAGAATCACAAAAATCACCGTCAGGACGGGCAGCAGCATTTCGAGGGTGCTATGCTGCGCCATAAAGGAAGACAACTCCTGCTCCCTGACGATCATTTCGCCGCCGGTATAAGCGAGCAGTCCGCTTCCCGCGTATATGAAGAGCGGAAACTTTGCAAGGGCCGCTTGAATCAGCCTGCTGCCCCAAATGATGACCGGGACGGAGACCATCAAGCCGACAACGACTAGCATCAGGCGTCCGTGCGAAGCTCCAGCGACCGCAATCACATTATCGAGCGACATGAACAAATCGGCAATCACGATGATACGGATCGCCTTAAATAAAGATGTCCCGCCTTTGACATGCTGGGCATCTTTTTTCTCAATCAAAAGCTGATATCCTAAGTACAACAGGAAGATTCCTCCGATAAATTGCAGATAAGGAACCGCGAGCAGGTACACTGCTGCCATTGTTAGCGCGATTCTCATCATGATGGCGATCAATGTGCCGATGATGATCGCTTTTTGTCTTTGCCGTGGAGGCAAATGACGGCTTGCCATTGCAATCACAACAGCGTTGTCGCCGCCAAGTATGAGATCGATTCCGATGATCACAAGGAACGACATCAGTACATCGTGTTCCATCAACTGGCACCTCGCTTTGCCTTTGCATCGGGACTTGCCTAAAAGGCACCCGCATCTACAGCTGCTGCTTGTACAACTAATATATGAAGCAGGCCGGAAAATATGTTAGCTTGGCTTTGGAGGCGTTTTTATTTCTTTTCCGCCTTTTTTATCATAAAATAGAAAATAAAGATTGATTATGGATAAGGTTAAGAAGTGGACGTAATGGGTAAAGTGTAGTAAAGTACAATTAATTGGGAGCTTAGTTATCCCTTCAACATCTTACAAAGAAGGGAAGGTTGGCAAATGGAAATCGAAAGAATAAACGAACATACGGTTAAGTTTTATATTTCCTACGGTGATATCGAAGACCGCGGGTTTGACAGAGAAGAAATTTGGTACAATCGAGAACGCAGTGAAGAGCTTTTTTGGGAAATGATGGACGAAGTGCACGAAGAAGAAGAGTTTGCCGTTGAAGGCCCCCTTTGGATTCAAGTGCAGGCCCTTGATAAGGGATTGGAAATCATTGTGACAAGAGCTCAGCTGTCCAAAGACGGACAAAAGCTGGAACTGCCGATTCCTGAAGATAAAAAACAGCATGTAGCAGAAGAAAGCCTTGATGCTTTGCTTGACGACTTTCAAAAAGAAGAGCAGGCAGAAGAGCAGAAACTGCAGTTTGTTTTAAAGTTTGACGATTTTGAGGATTTAATCTCACTGTCAAAAATGTCTATCAGCGGCTGCCAAACGACATTGTACTCTCACGAGAACCGCTATTATTTATTCGTGGATTTCAGTGAACTGCCTGATGAAGAGGTGGAAAACCAGCTGAGCATTCTGCTGGAGTATGCCTCAGAATCAAAGACGACGATTCATATGCTGAAAGAGTATGGAACACTGATTGCAGCGGATCATGCTCTTCATACAATAAAAAAGCACTTCGCATAAAAAAGCCGGTTTCTTTTGAAGCCGGCTTTAACTTTCTGGAACAAATATAACAAAGAGCTTCAATTCTCCACAACTTCCCTCCTCCCGTTCTACATCTTTCAAACGGCTCACCACTTTCAAAAGAAAACGATCATTTCGGCCCAAACCGAATAGGGTCAATCTGATCTATACACTTCCAGTTTCATTGATTAAGATGGATTGGTGTTATGACAAATTTTGAAAGGTGAGATTGATTTGATGCGAAAAAGTTTAAAATGGATCATGGCTGTCTTTATTGGTTTAACATGTTTTTGTGCCGCTTATTCTCAAACAGCCATGGCAGCCGTACATTCCAAGACTCCGGATATTCTCGGAACAACGGGTAAAAACAATTTGAATCAGGCCTATAAAAAATACTTTGATACAAAAGGCGATGGTAAAGGCGGATCGCTGTTTCATTATATGAAGGACGGTTCAGCTTACATCGCTTCGCCGACGGACGATAACCTGGGAAATGGCTACTACAGCGTCAAAACAGAGGGTATGAGTTACGGGATGATGATTACGCTGCAAATGAATGATGAGTATAAGTTCCAAAAGCTGTGGGATTTCGTCCGTAAATATATGCGCCATTCCGACAGAAACGACAGTTTGTACGGCTACCATAGCTGGCATATGAAAACGAACGGCTCAGACGTGCAAACCATTGATCAGAATGTTGCATCTGACGGCGAGGTCTGGTTTGCGGCAGCGCTCATGATGGCATCTGGCCGCTGGGGAGATAAAAAATACCCGTATGATTACAAAGAGCGGGCTCAAGACATGCTTGACGCTTTGGCCGGTGATGGAGAATACGCCAACACCGGTAAGGAATCGCGAGTGTTTATTAAAAACAGCAAGGATCAGCGCTATGCGATGGTTCGATTCGGCCCTTATGTCAATTGGACGGACCCATCCTACCACGTTCCTGCTTTTTTCGAGTTGTTCGCTAAAAGCGCCAGAAGCAGCCAGCAGTATTTTTGGAAAGATGCAGCAAATAAATCTCGAACATACTTGTCAGAAACAACGTTTAAAAGCGTGTTAAATAACGGATCAACCGTCACCAATGCGGCCACAGGGCTGTTTCCCGACGAAGCCGGCTTTGACGGCGTAAGCGATGCGGCTCATTCCTCAACGGAAACAGACCGAAATTTCAGCTATGATGCTTGGCGGACGGTGTCTCATATCGCTATGGATCATACACTTTGGTCCTCGGCAGATAACGCATATCGCGCCAGCGAGCAAAAAGCGGTTAACAAGTTCTTGACGTTTATGAAACGGGAAAACTACGGGAGAACGGCCCATGAATATACGCTGAATGGGACGGCCGTCAAAAAAGGAAGCCCGGTTGGCCTGATCGCCGCCAATGCGGGCGGCGCGACTGCAGCAAGCGATGCATCATTAAGGACGGGATTTGCCAATGCGTTTAACAGCACATATATTCCAGAAGATTATTACGGATCATGTCTTTACATGCTGAACAGCCTTGTGGCAAACGGCAAATTTGCGATGTACCTTCCTTAAAAAATGTAATATCAAATTGAAAGACTGACCCTTCTCTGCGGAGAGGGGTTTTTAATTGGTCAGAAGTTGATCCCATAATTATCCTTTAACAAAAATTACATCTCTATTTGAGGAAGACTTTTTGTGAACTTTATGAACAAAAAGAATATTATGCAGTTAAACTGTGCACGAAAAGTCGGGGAAGCTATAATGAAAGCGATTACAATGAAGGGGGAGCACAACATGACAAAGAGGGGTAGATGTTACGGCTTTACAATTTTGCTTGTGTTTGCGCTGATTTTGGGAGGATGCGGCGGAAACACGGCTTCAAATAAAGCCGCGAACGAAAAAGACTTTAAACCTTCGAAAGCAATTGAGGTCGTTGCGCCTGCCGGAGCCGGCGGGGGATGGGATACAACGGCCAGAACGATCTCGAAAATTATGGGTGAAGAAAAATTGATTGAAAAGATGGCTGTCGTCAATAAACCGGGCGGCGGGGGAGCGTCGGGATGGTCGTATGTCCACCGCAAAAAAGGTGATAACCATACGTTGTTTGTTACATCTCCGCCGATTTTGTTCGTGCCTTTAAACGGACAATCCCAGTACGGTCACAATGATTTTACGCCGATCGCAAGCGTGATTGCCGACTACGGAGCGTTTGTTGTTCATAAAGATTCGCCTTATCAGTCGATGACAGATCTTGTGGATGCGCTGAAAAAAGATCCGAAAAAAGCCTCTATTGTAGGGACGTCTTCTCCGGGAAGCATGGACCACATGCAATTTGTCAGCGCTGTTCAAAAGGCTGGCGTTGATGCGAAAGAGCTGAAATACATTACGGCGCAAGACGGCGCCGGGATGAGCATGCTGCTCGGTAAAAAAGCCGACGTCTACTCGACGGGTGTCGGTGAAGCGGCCGAACAGGCGCGAGCCGGAAAAGTCAGAGTGCTGGCCATCACCGCTCCCGAACGCATGAAAGGAGATACGGTCAAAGATTTTCCGACCTTAAAAGAGCAGGGAATCGATGATGAATTTACGGTCTGGAGAGGATTTATGGGACCTCCGGGGATGAGCGAGTCCGCCGTAAAATATTATGAAGAAAAAATCAAAGAGATGATGGAAAAAGACAGCTGGAAATCGATTCGGGACAGCTATGGATGGACGGATAAGTTTATGGGCCATCAAGAATTCAAAGACTATCTTGACGCTCAATATAAAGAAATGGAAGCGCTCCTTGATGATATCGGATTGGGTGGCAAATAAAATGGTCTCCGCGCGGTTGCCGGCACGGGAAAGCCTTAAAAGCTTTGCCTGGCACAGCCGGCGACCGGCAAGCTGAAATCGAGAAAGGCTGGTGTAAACCATGAGAATCACAAACCGGGCCGTTTCTGTCATCATTTTGGCTGTGGCAGCCATTTACCTGGCGCTCAGCTTTAATTTAGACAGCTATCCGTACGCGGTGATCGATGCGGACGTGCTGCCGAAAAGTTTAGGCATATTGCTTCTCATTTTGGGTGTATTTCTGTTTTTTGAAAAAGATCAAAAAGATACAACGGTGAAAAAGCTGTTTCAGCTGAAGAAAAAAGACGTCAAGGTCATGATGCTCTGTGTTGCTTCTCTGTTGATCTACATTTCGATTTTGGAATTCATCGGATTTTTGCTTTCTACGGTAATGCTGCTGATCGTTTTGCCCGCGGTGTTGGGATATCGAAATTGGACAACGGCTGCGCTCGTTTCACTGATTTTCAGCGGCACAATTTATTTTTCATTCAACTATGTGCTCAACATCATGCTTCCGCAGGGGGTTATGCCTTTTTAATCGAACATAAGGAGGAAAGTGCATGTTAGATAGTATATTATACGGATTTCAGGTGGCGCTGACTCCGCAGAATATCATGTTCGCTTTTATCGGGGTGCTGATCGGGACGGTTATCGGGATGCTGCCTGGGCTTGGGCCGATCACTGCGATTGCCATTATGATCCCGTTAAGTTACGGAATGGACCCGGCCTCCGCGTTAATTTTGATGGCGGGTGTCTATTACGGAGCGGTCTTTGGCGGTTCGACGTCATCGATTCTGTTAAATGCCCCCGGAGTAGCGGGCACTGTCGCAACATCGTTTGACGGCTATCCGATGGCAAAGCAGGGGAAAGCGGGAAAAGCCCTTGCCATCGCTGCAATTTGCTCCTTTGCAGGCGGAACGATCACCGTAGTTGCGCTGATGCTCGTCGCACCGACAATGGCAAACATTGCGGTGACATTTGGACCGACAGAATATTTTGCATTGATGATGCTCGGCTTGGTGGCAATTTCAAGCCTTTCCGAAGGATCGACAGTCAAGGCGCTGATTTCTGCGACATTGGGCTTTATGACCGCTACCATCGGGATTGATCCGCAGACGGGGACCGAACGGTTTACATTCGGTGCGGCAAGCCTTCTGGAAGGCATCGATTTTCTGATCGTGGCTCTCGGTTTGTTTGCACTTGCTGAAGTTGCGTTCTTGATCAAGACGCGGAACAAGCCGATGACGGAAGGAGCGTCTCAGGTCGGCAGCCTGAAGGTGACGAAAAGCGAAATGAAAGAGATTTCGGGACCGATCGCAAGGCATTCGGTCATCGGATTTTTGCTCGGCATCCTGCCCGGTGCAGGGGCGACAATTGCATCATTTATTTCTTATATTACAGAGAAGAGAATCTCAAAACATCCTGAAACGTTTGGCAAGGGAAATATCAAAGGGGTCGCAGCACCTGAGACTTCGAACAATGCGGCAACGAGCGGCGCATTCGTACCCCTTCTGACACTCGGGATTCCCGGATCAGGAACAACGGCCGTCCTGCTCGGCGCCCTTTTGGTCGTCGGCGTTCAGCCGGGACCGCTCATGCTGACGGATCATCCCGACGTGTTCTGGGGCGTGATCGCAAGCATGTATATCGGCAATTTATTTCTGCTGATTTTAAATTTGCCGTTAATTCCTTTCTTGTCAAAAATTCTTCTGATTCCGAAGCAGCTTTTAATTTCGCTCATATTTGTTTTCTGCCTGATCGGCGTCTATGCTGTGACATTTAATGTCGTACATCTTTATATTCTGGTGTTCTTCGGAATCCTCGGGTATTTTATGAGAGTGCTGTCTTTTCCGGCGGCTCCGTTTATTTTAGCTTTTATTCTCGGAAGTTTGATGGAAGAATCGTTTAGACAAGCGATGACGCTGTCATCAGGAAGCCTGTCCGTGTTTTTTGAAAGTCCCGTCACAATCGGTTTATTGATTACGGCTCTTTTGTCGCTCATCGTACCGCCGATTTCCCGGGCAATGAAGAACAAAAATAAAAAGTCGATCGATTTGGAAGGCTGAGCTTTTGATGTCCGGAACGCTACGTTTCCGGACTTTCATTTTTCACAGGCTTGTAGCGGCGTTCGGGACGTCCGACGGTTCCATAGAAAAGTTCTGTTTTTACATGCTTTTCCGCAGCTAAAAATTCTAAATAGCGCCTTGCGGTCGTCCGGCTGACACCGATGGTGCGCCCGAGATTTTCGGCGGTGATGCCATCGCTGTTTTCACTTTTGTTTAAAACGCCGGCTACTTTTTTCAGCGTCAGGCCGTCGATTCCTTTCGGATAATCGGCTTCAGCGGTTTGTTTTTCTTTCATGATGCTTCGCCTTTTTGCCATCAAGCTGTCAACGTCTGTCTGATCGATTGAAGACATTTCATTTACCTTGAGCCGGTAGGACCGATAGTTTAACAGCGTTTCTTTCAGCCTGGAAAACATAATCGGCTTGATCAAATAATCGACGGCTCCCGCGCGAATCGCCTGTTCGACATACTCAACTTCTTTCGCAGCCGTAATCATCATGACGTCTGTATGTCTGAGCTTTTGTCTGATCAGCCAGAGAAGCTCCATGCCTGAGCCGTCCGGCAGAAAAATGTCGAGCAGGACAAGATCGGGCTTCACGTCCGGAAGCAAATCCTTTGCATCTTGAAAATTTTCTGCGATTCCAATAACAGAAAATCCTTCAATTTTGCTGATCAGTTTTTGATGTATGTCAGCGTTCCTGATGTCATCCTCTACGATAAACACTTGTAATGCTTTCATAGGTCAGTCCCCCAGCGTTTCTCTATTTGGTATCACGACAGTAAACAATGCTCCGCCAAGGTCGCTTTTATCCGCTTTGATTTGTCCGTTTAACGCATTGACGGCTTCTTTGACTAAAAAGAGGCCGAGACCGCGGTGATTAGCCGCTTTTGTCGAATAAAACTTTTGAAAGATCCGCTCCTGTTCCTCCTCGGGAATACCGTCTCCCGAGTCTTCGACTTCAATTAAGATGTGATCTCCCCCGTCTGACAAGAAGACAAGGATGCTGCGGTCTTTTTTGTGGGAAACGGCGTCAAAAGCATTCTCAATCAAATTTCCTAAAATCGTAATGAATTTGCCTTTGTCCATTTCGTCCGGCAAAGCGTCCAATTTTGAGCTTTCATCGATTTCCAGGTTGATGTGCAGCTCTTTTGCACGGTTGACCTTTCCCAGCAGCAACCCGGAAAGAAGCGGATCAGGAATCGAATGGATGAGAAATCGCAGCATTTCCTGATGGCTTTTGTTCTCTTTTTGGATCAATTCGAGCGCTTCAGAATAGCTTTCCAGCTTGATCAGTCCCGCGATTGTGTTCAGCTTGTTTGAATATTCGTGGGTCTGGGCTCTCAGACCTTCCGCGTATTGCGAAGTTTGCGCCAGCTTTTTGGAGAGTTCGTCAATGTCCGTCTTTCTCCTGAAGCTTGCAACGGCCCCGCGGATTTTTTCGTTTTCGAAAATCGGCACTCTGTTGACGATTAATTCTTCATTTCCGATCGTTAATTCCTGATCTTTTTGCGCAGTTTTCGTTTTCATCACTTCGGGGAGCAGCGTATCTGGAAGAAGCTCGGAAATCGGTTTGCCGAGCCACTGATCTTCGCTTTCGACGCGAAGGAGCTCACACGCTTTTCTATTCAAGAGCGTGATTTCTTCATGTTTGTTGATGGCGATCAAGGCCTCGTGCACAGATTCTGTAATCGCCTGTTTTTCAGTATATAATTGATTAATTTCATAAGGTTCAAGACCGAAAATGGACTTTTTGACATTGCGGGAAATATAGACGGCTCCCAAAACCCCCATCAGCACGACAAATCCTAATAAAAATATTAATTTTGTCTGATATTGCGAGACGGTATCCTGAATATTTTCTTTTAAAAAACCGACTGAGATGATTCCGACGATTTTGCCGTTTTCATTAAGGATCGGGGCTTTGCCCCTGATGGCCGGGCCAAGCGTGCCGACGGCTTCCGAAATATATGCTTCCCCTTTTTTAAGAGCGCGCTGATTGTCTCCGCCGACCATCGGTTTGCCGATTTTTCCCGGGTGCGGATGCGCATAGCGAATCGCATCCGCCGAGCCGATCACAATGTATTGCGCACCGGACTGCTTTCTCGCGTTTTCTGCAATTGGCTGAAGGATTCGGGACGGATCGTCCGTTTCAAAGGCTTCCTGGACGGAAGGCATCTGGGCGAGCGTTTTCGCCATATCGAGCGCTCTGGCTTGAATTTGTGTTTTTAACGAATTTTCTAAAATGATTAAATAGAGGCCGCTCATAACAGAAAGCAAGATGAATAGCAGGGTGAGAATCAGCAATGTAAGCTTGGTGGTCAGCTTCCGTTTGATGTCAAAAACTCCTTTTCTAAAAATTTCGAGTTCTATAATACTACTTTATATAAAATCGGCCTGATTTTGAAGCGTTTTCAAAAAAAGGAAAGCTTCCGCGCATGTTGAATACTTGATCAAACAGGAAGGAGAGAGACAATATGTTCAGTGCAATGATCGATCAAGAAGAGATCATCTGTCTTGCCGACGGATACAAAACCGAAGATCTCAAGCGGTTGAGAAAAAGACATTTATTTTACTGTCCGGTTTGCCGGTGTGAACTCGACCTGAAAGTCGGTGCTGTCAAGCTCCCGCACTTCGCTCATAAGCAGGGTGCAGCATGTCCGGTGCAACATGAACCGGAGAGCTCCTATCACCTGAAAGGAAAACGGCTGTTGTACGAATGGCTCGGCAGACAAGGCTTCCACCCGGTGCTTGAACCGTATTTGCAAGAGATCAGACAAAGGCCCGATTTGCTTCTGGAATACGGAACCCGCCAGGTTGCAGTTGAATTTCAATGTGCGAATCTCGATGCAGCAGCGTACCGAAAAAGAACGGACGGCTTTCTCAAACTGGGAATCGAGCCGTTGTGGATTCTGGGCGGTAACCGGGTAAGACGCTTGACGAGGAGTTTTTTTCAGCTTTCAGGGTTTCACTGGCAGTTCGCTCAGAAAAGGGATAAGCCTCCTAAGCTCCTGTTTTTTTGCCCCGAACAAAAGGCTTTCATCATCCTCGAACACTTGATTCCCTTTCAAACAAACAAAACATCCGCATCCTTGCGTTTTCTCCCACTTGCTGAAGCAGGCTGGCATGATTTAACCGCATGGGAAAACTGTTCGCCTCTCCAGCTTAAAGGTTGGAAAGAAAACATCCGCAGCTTTCGAATGTCGACCGTGCGTTTTTTATCAAAAGAAGCGAAGCAGATGGCCGCGCTCTTTTATGAAAAGTTCCGGCTCCCGCTCCCTTTTTTCCCCTCAGAAGTCTTTCTCCCGGTGCCGTCAGGCTATATTTTTGCCCACCCGGTTTATGTGTGGCAAGGGCACCTTTTCTTATTTATAACGAAGCATGATACGTTTCGCCTGCAGTCTGCGGTTCATTATATGGACTGGCTCGTCAAGGGCAAAAGGCTGAAGCTGAGATGGAGCGGGCAGCAAACGGCTGCTGATGCCGTTTGTGAATACATTTGTTTTTTGCATAAAAAAGGATTTTTAGAGAGGAAAGAGGAATTTTATTATTCCGCGGGTCCTGTTGCTCCGGAGCCGCGGCTGGAGGCGCTGTTAAAAAGGGATGAACATTATTTTTCCGAATGATTATCAAGCCTTTCGTTCAACCTAAAGAAAGGAAGGTGGTGTCCGGGCTGTTTCAGATCAAAAGATATGTATTTTATTTTTTAACGGCGGGATTTTGCGTCTTTTTTTTCGCATATGATTTGACAAAAGACGGTGAAAAAACAGAAGATAAACACAATACAAGTTTATTGGACAACAATGGACTTGGAGTAAAGAAAGCGAGGGGATTGACAGTGGCTGAAGAAAAAAAATCGAAGAAACTGCCTTCAAGAGAAGAGGTGAAGCAAGAAGACACGTGGAGACTTGAGGATATCTTCCCGTCAGATGATGCTTGGAGCGAGGAATTTCAAGCCGTTAAAGAACTGCTGCCCAAGCTTTCCGAATTCAAGGGCAGGCTCGGCCATTCCGCCGATGATCTATATGAAGCGCTGACTTATCAGGATAAGGTGATGGAGCGTCTCGGGAAGCTGTATACTTACGCTCACATGCGCTATGATCAGGATACTGGAAATTCTTTTTACCAAGGTCTCAATGATAAAGCGGCCAACCTCTATACCCAGGCTGCGAGCGCGACGGCCTACATGGTGCCGGAAATACTATCGATTCAGGAAGAAAAGCTTCAGCAGTTCCTGCTGGAAAAAGAGGAGTTAAAGCTTTACTCGCATGCTCTCGAAGAAATCAATAAAGAGCGTCCTCACGTACTGAGCGAGGAGGAGGAAGGAATTTTGGCCGAAGCGTCTGATGTTCTTTCATCTTCTTCCAACACGTTCGGCATGCTGAATAACGCTGATATGGAATTTCCGGAGATCACCGATGAAAATGGAGAAAAGGTACAGCTCACACACGGCAATTATGTCACCTTTTTGGAAAGCGAGAACCGCGATGTCCGCCGCGCGGCATTCAAGGCGGTTTACGAAACATACGGCCGCTTTAAAAACACGCTCGCTTCCACGCTCAGCGGAGCTGTGAAAAAAGACAACTTTTATGCGAAGGTTAAACATTATAAATCGGCGCGGGAAGCTGCTTTGTCGCGAAACAGCATTCCTGAAGAAGTCTATGACAATCTTGTCAGCACGATCAACAAGCATCTCCCGCTTCTTCACCGCTATGTTGAGCTTAGAAAAAAAGTGCTTGAGCTTGATGAAGTACACATGTATGATCTGTATACTCCGCTGGTAAAGGACTCTGGAATGAAAGTTACCTACGAGCAGGCCAAGGACTATATGCTAAAAGGTTTGACGCCTTTAGGGGAAGAATATTCATCCATCCTGAAAGAAGGATTGAACAACCGCTGGGTCGATGTGTATGAAAACAAAGGAAAACGCAGCGGCGCTTATTCTTCAGGAACTTACGGAACAAATCCGTATATTTTGATGAACTGGCAGGACAACGTCAATAATTTGTTTACGCTCGTCCATGAATTCGGCCATTCCGTGCACAGCTACTATACGAGAAAATATCAGCCTTACCCGTACGGAAACTACAGCATTTTCGTAGCCGAAGTAGCTTCTACGACGAATGAAGCACTTTTGGGAGAATACTTGCTGAATACAATCGACGATGAAAAACAGCGGCTCTACATTTTGAATCATATGCTTGAAGGCTTCAAAGGAACGGTTTTCAGACAGACGATGTTTGCCGAATTTGAACATGAGATCCATAGCAAAGCCCAGGAAGGGGAACCGCTGACACCTGAGCTGTTAACGAGCATCTACTATGATTTGAATAAGAAATATTTCGGTGACAATATTGAGATTGATAAGGAAATCGGTCTTGAGTGGTCAAGAATACCGCATTTCTATTACAATTATTATGTGTATCAGTATGCGACAGGCTTCAGTGCAGCTCAGGCACTCAGTCAGCAGATTTTAAAAGAAGGCAAATCGGCTGTTGACCGCTATATTGAGTTCTTGAAAGCGGGTAGCTCGGATTATCCGATTGAAGTGCTGAAAAAAGCCGGTGTTGATATGACATCTTCGGAGCCGATCGAAGCTGCGTGCAAAAAGTTTGAAGAGCAGCTGAACGAAATGGAAGAACTTTTGCAAAAAGTCAATCATTCATAATAGGCGAGTATATAGAAGAGGCTGCCGGTTATACCGGCAGCCTTGTTTTCGATGAGGTCAAAAACCTTTAAATGTTTTGCGGTGGTTGAGGCGGCTGAGCGTAAAAAGGATTGATATAAATAAGAGAGGGGACGTAATATAAAGGGGAAACATATTCATCAAACCTAAAATATTCAAGACGAAAAAAAATAATATTGATGCAAGTCCTAAAATGATCTGAAGCATAAAAACCCTCCTAAGGACTGATAAAATTTCACAGGGGGAGACGAGGCGCAAAAAGGCAGCAAAACCGGGCGCCAGTTCGCATAAATCGCGGTATGGCAACGTGCGGCGGGCTCGTTTTCTTTGTTACTTTGATCATATGATGGACATCTATTTTTTATGTTTTTGTGACAAAAATGTGAAAACTAATGAAATCAGTTGTCAAAACTCGACATGATTTGATATTATAAAGATGTGAAATTGATCACAAACAAACATTTACCCCTTTGTTTGACCGTGAAAAATTTCTCCCATCCCCTTTGTTGTCGTTAAGACATAATTAGAAACCGCGCTTATCCCGGCGCGGTTTCTTACTGCTTCAAAAAGGAACGTGCGTTCGTTTTAGCGCGAAAAAAAACACGGGAGAAACCCGTGCTATTTTTCGCATTGATAAAGCGGTCCGGCATCATGATGTCCGTTTATATAGCGCCAGAACATGCCGTGTTTCGCTTCCACTCTTTCGACTTTGCGGGCGAACGCGAGCTTTTTCATTTCCCGTTCCACCTCTTCCAGCGTCCAGTCGTAAACGACGGCAATTTCTTTGTCGGCTACAAATTGAAAGTATTCGATAAAAAGTTCGAGCGGAGGTGTTTGTGAAGGCTTCGGCTCATCGCCGAGCATCTCAAACAATACTTCTTCGTAAATCTCGTATGAATAATTTCCGGTTACTTTTAAGCCTTCTCCTTCGCGGAGACTGTTAAAAAACGTAAGAGTCGGGACAGATGCCACTTCCATTTCGGCAGCGATTTTCAAATCGCATTGCAGGGCTTTCACGGCGCTCTGCGAATGAAGATCCCTTTTAAATTCCTCCAGATCGAGCTGTGTATGCTCTGCGATCGCCAGCAGCACCTGTTCTTCGGTGATATCCTGCCGATTGAGAAACAGGCTTTCCTGCATGCATCTCAAAAACTGCAGCCCTGCTTTTCTGCCTTGCAGTTCCGCCGCTTTTAAAGCGAGTGAAGCGAGGTATGGTGCGGAGAGCGCTTTGTCATGCAGGAGCGTCCCGTCACAAGACATGCCTGATCTGCATGCGATCTTTTCCCATGCCTCTGCGAGGCGGTGCTTTTTACGTTTCTGAACGTTCAGCGCTGTGATGCTGCATGCGGCGATGATCCTTAGTGTGAAAAAACGGCCGTAGCGGATTTTCAACTTTTTGATCGCCGGCTCCAAAGCCCAGCATTCGGGAGACAAAGGGTCGACAAACATATAAATTTCCATCGGTTTTTGCGGATGTCCATGGCAATGGGAGAAAAATTGGTCACGCTGATTTAGTGTCAATGTGAACCATCCTCCATTTTAGGCTGATTTACCATATGTCTGGCTGTCAATGTCAGCCTTTCAAAAAGAAATTCCCTTATTTCGCCCTTTAAACCGACATGATCCATTGCCTCTTTCATACACGAAAGCCATGCGTCCGCCCGTTCCGGTGTGATTGGAAACGGCAGGTGCCGCGCCCTCAGCATCGGGTGTCCGTGTTCTTCTGTATAAAGCGGCGGACCGCCTAAATATTGCGTTAAAAATTGCTTCTGTTTTCTTGCCGTTTCCGTTAAGTCGTCCGGAAAAATCGGGTAGAGCAGCGGGTGCCGCTTTACACGCTCATAAAAAGTATCAACAAGTTGCGATAGAAGCTCTTCTCCAATCGCTTCATAAGGTGCGTTAAACGATTGTCCCATGTTGACTACTCCTTTTAATATGGCTAATAGGAAAATATACCGATTCCTATCGCAAAAAAATATTTATCTTGTGCATCATTTATTATTTCACGATTGTATATACTTATTTTAGCAACCTCGTTCCATTTCTACAAACAAACCGACTTCTGCCTGCGGGCGAAAATCGCTGATTTTGTTTCAAATATCATATCATATTCGCTTCTTAAATGTGTATTTTTAATACCGGGAGGATCAAAGAGGAAGTAAATGCGGACAAAAAAAGCCGGAAAGCATCCTTTCCGGCTTAAGCATAGTAATTTGAGGTGATTCTTTTTACATAATTTTGCGTTTCTTTAAAAGGGGGAATGCCTCCGTATTTTTGGACATTTCCCGGTCCGGCATTGTAGGCCGCTAATGCGAGGTTCACATTCCCGCTGTATTTATCGAGCATCTGCTTTAAGTATTTTGTTCCGCCTTCTATATTTTGTACGGGGTCAAAAGCGTTATTCACGCCGAGCGCTTTCGCCGTTGACGGCATGAGCTGCATCAGGCCCATGGCGCCGGCCGGGCTGACCGCTTTTTCCTGGTAGCGCGATTCCTGCTTGACGACGGCATGAATCAGCTTCTCATCGACTCCGTATTTTTCTGCGGCGTTTTTGATGATCTGGTCAATGCTCTGATTTTGGCCGCCGAAAGAGACGGGTTTCGCTGCGGCAGATGGGACGGCCGCAATTGCCGCAGGCTTTTCGGCTGTCAGCGGCGCCTGGAGCTGAGACCCTGTCGACACGGCCGGAACAACCGCGGGCTGTGAAGGCTCCAAACCACCGACATTGCTTAAATATTGGTTTAAAATCGAGCTGAAATCAAAACCAGCATCTTCGGAACCGCTGTCTGAAGCCGGATAAAACGACCGTATCGCCTGTAGTTCCAAAAGGGCGGCCAAATGGTTGACGTTCATTGTTTTCCCACCTTATTGATCTTTAAGTTTTTGTTCATAAAATCGGATGATTTTATTTTTGGTTTCACGCTCAGGGATGCCGAACGATTTCAGCAGTTCAGAGAAATCCCGTTTTCCGCGTTCATAGTCTGTCACTTCGAATTCAACTTCAAAGTCTTCTACCATTAAGTATCGGCTGTGATCCAAAACAATTAAGCCTTGCGGCAATTTTTTTTCTGCACGGCTTGTTGCAAGCGTTCCGAAAAGGATGAGCTCGTCCGGTTGAATGCCGAGGCGCTTCAGGCGATCGTATACCGGTCCATGCGGAATTGTGAACGTTTCAAATTCGGGCTTCCCGGTCAGCTCCTGGTGGGTTTCCATCAGACCTACAGGTGCCGGCTCTTTTAATGTCAGTACATATCGCTGCTGTTTTTCGCGAATTCTTAAAGCCGCTCCTTTTTCTTTTAAAGAAAAGGAGGACGTATCGTAATAATGGTTTTTTTGTATAACAAATTGCTCGGAAGTAAATTGATAATATGATTTGATTTTCTCAAATTCTTTTTTTGTCAGCATATTTTTAAATTCGATTTCAAGTTCCTGGCTCATTCTTTAATTTTTTCATCCTCTCAGCTGGTAAAATTGCATTTTCCTTATTATCTCTTGAGAAGGAACGTTTATCAATATTGAAGCTGATATGATAAAATGAATCTGTACTTTTATTGTAAAGGAGAGCATTATGCAGAACAGAATTGAGATTACAGAAGCCAATCTGCGAAACGACCGGCTGGTGTTGACCAGCGAAATCAATGACGGAGCGGAGCGGAAACCGGCCGGACGCATGCTGACAGACTCCGATCATTTTGCATTTGTATACATACTTGAACAGGACGATTCCTTTGAATACGTCATTTTAAACGAAGGCATCTGGTCCGATCTTAAAGCGGCCCTCGACGCCAATCTTCCTGTGTTTTTACATATCGGAAACACGGAGCTGGAGCTTAACGGGTTCCATGATGAGCTCGGATATTTAATAGAGAATATTAAAGATAATGCAAATTATGGCGAAGAAATGGAAGAGAGAGTGAAACGGATATTCCTCTAGAAAAAAAGGCGATGAAATTGGGGGAAGGTTTATGGACGAAAAACAATGGGAGCAATTTTTAGCGCCGTACCGGCAGGCTGTTGAAGAGCTGAAAGTGAAGCTGAAAGGGATCCGGACCCTTTACGAATACGAGGAGGAACATTCGCCGATCGAATTCGTGACAGGGCGGGTGAAGCCTGTTCCGAGTATTCTTGAGAAGGCCAAGCGGAAAAACATTCCTCTGCACAACATTGAAAGCATGCAAGATATTGCCGGGCTCAGAATCATGTGCCAATTTTTTGAGGATATTCGCATTGTCGTCGATATGCTTCTGGCGAGAAAGGACTTCACGGTCGTGGATAAGCGCGACTATATCGCGGAACATAAAGAGAGCGGCTACCGCTCCTACCACCTCGTCGTGCTGTACCCTTTGCAGACAATCAACGGGGAAAAACAGATTTTGGTTGAAATTCAAATCCGGACGCTGGCGATGAATTTTTGGGCGACAATCGAACATTCTTTAAATTATAAATACAGCGGCAACATTCCGGAAAAAGTAAAATTAAGGCTTCAAAGAGCTTCTGAAGCAGCATCAAGGCTCGATATGGAAATGTCCGAGATCAGGGGCGAGATTCAGGAGGCTCACGTGGCATTTTCACGCAAGAAAAAGGATGAGGATGACGGTTAGGGGAAAGGAGATGGAATGATGAAGTTTGCGGTATCGTCCAAAGGAAATGATGTTTCCGATTCATTAAAAAGCAAAATTCAAACATATCTGCTCGACTTCGGTCTTGAATGCGATGAAGAAGAGCCGGATATCGTCATTTCCGTCGGTGGTGACGGAACGCTTTTATACGCATTTCACAAATACAGCGGCCGCCTCGACAAAACGGCCTTTGTCGGGGTTCATACAGGACATCTCGGCTTTTATGCCGACTGGGTGCCGACCGAGATTGAAAAACTCGTAATCGCGATTGCGAAAACGCCGTATCAAATTGTTGAATATCCGGTTTTGGAAGTTATCGTCCGCTACAATGACGGCAGCGATGAAGCGAGATATTTGGCGCTGAACGAATGTACGATCAAGAGCATCGAAGGGACGCTTGTGACAGATGTCGAAATTAAAGGGGAACTTTTCGAAACGTTCCGCGGCGACGGCCTTTGCTTATCGACCCCATCGGGAAGCACGGCATATAACAAGGCGCTCGGCGGTGCGATTATTCATCCGTCCATCAGAGCGGTCCAGCTGGCTGAAATGGCGTCGATCAACAACCGGGTGTTTCGGACGGTCGGATCGCCGCTCATTCTGCCTGAGCACCACACTTGTTTAATTAAACCGATTAATGATGTGACGTTTCAAGTCGCGATTGACCATTTGACATTGCTGCATAAAGACGTCAAGTCAATTCAATGCCGCGTCGCAAACGAAAATATCAGGTTTGCCCGCTTTCGGCCGTTTCCGTTTTGGAAAAGGGTCCAGGATTCCTTTATCGGAAAAGGAGAATAGGAAGGTTTGCTGTGAGCGATTTTTTGATGAAACAGATCATAACAGAAGAGGACAGCGGGGTTCTTTTGAAAGAATACGTCCAGCGGCTGGGCATTTCAAAAAGGATGCTGACGGACATCAAATTCGGCGGCGGGGATCTTTTGGTAAACGGCGGGCATGTAACGGTCAGATACGTTCTTCAAAAAGGGGACGAGCTCGTCATACAGTTCCCTCCGGAAAAAATGAGCGAATCTTTGCGCCCGGAAGAAATTCCGCTTGATATTTTGTTCGAAGATGACCATGTCCTCGTATTAAATAAACAGCCATGCCTGTCGTCGATTCCCTCGCGCGAGCATCCATCAGGCAGCTTGGCGAACGGTCTGATTCATTATTACCAGCGGACGGGCGTGCGCGCGACCGTTCACCTGGTGAGCAGGCTTGACCGCGACACATCGGGTGTCATGCTTGTAGCCAAGCACCGCTTCGCCCACTCGCTTTTATCGGGACTGCAAAAAAAGGGAGCCGTCAAACGGCAATATCGGGCGGTCGTCCACGGTTTGATCGCAGAAGAGCAGGGAACGATCGATGCGCCAATCGGCAGAAAATCATCGAGCATCATCGAGCGTGCGGTGATCCCCGACGGGCAAAAAGCGGTGACGCATTTTTGGGTGAACAGGCGCTTCAGCGGTATGACGGATGTCTCCATCCGTCTGGAAACCGGGAGAACCCATCAGATCCGAGTTCACATGAGTCATATCGGATATCCTTTGTGCGGTGATACGCTGTACGGAGGAACCCGTGGCTTCATCAATCGGCAGGCGCTCCACAGTGAGACGCTGACGTTTTTTCATCCCTTCACAATGGAAGAGCTGACGTTTCAAGCGCCGGTTGCGCATGATATGAGTCAGTTGATAGAGAGCTGAATTAAGCTCTCTTTTTTTATGGCTCCATACGGAATCTTGACTCATCATAAGGCAATGAAGAGGGGACAGATTCGGTTGTCAGTTCGGGGTATCTGAAAGCGGTCAGCCTGTTGCCGAATACACAACCGGTATCGATATTGATCGTATGATGTATCATTCGCGGACGTTTGACAGGAGTGTGGCCGTACACCACCCACGGATCGCCTTTGTAATGAGCGGCCCAGTCCCGCCTGACCGGCCGTCCGTCAGGCAGCGTTTCTCCTGTAATATCTCCGTATAGCACAAACTGTTTTACTTTTCCGACAGGCTTTTTGCCGATGTCTTCCGCTTTGATGCCGGCATGTGCGACGACAAGTTCGCCGTTATGCAGGATCTCATAAAGCGGGGCGTTTTCATAAAGGCGCATGAAAAGGTCTCTGATATCCTTCTGTTTATGTTTCGGAAGGTTTCTGTATTCCGCCGCCGTCGTCTCCAGCCCGTGCTGCAGCTTCACCGGATTGCCTTTGAAAAAACGGTACAGCTTATTGCAGTGATTGCCGGGCACATATCGCACAGCTCCTTCTTCAACGGCCCGTCCTACAAATTCAACGACCTCCAGCGATTTTGGCCCTCTGTCTGTTAAATCCCCGAGAAAGACAAGTGTTCTGTTTTCCGGATGAACGGGAAACCCCGATGACAGCGAGTAACCGAGCTTTTCAATCAGCGCAATCATTTCGTCATAGCACCCGTGAATATCGCCGATTACATCATATTTCATGCGTTTTCTGCCTCCTGTCTGCGTATGTATATACATTGCCCAGTCCATATATAAATCAAGCTTCAGCGACTTTCGCCGGAGAAAATCAGGCATATTACTTTTTTTTCTGAGCGAGCATTGTTAAAATCGATTTTTACACCTGTGAGAAAAGAGTTCAGACGGTTCTTTTCCCACATGAAAATGTCTAAAAAGATGTCCCTTTTATTTTTAAAAAAGGGAACGCTAATCATACCCGGAAACCGGTTTTAGAGGAGGTACCAGTTTATGGAGCACACATCTGTCTCATCTTTAGTTGTCGTACTGATTATCGCATTTTTAACGCCCATCCTGCTGCACCGTTTCAGGTTAAGCATACCGGTGGTTGTCGCTGAAATTATCATGGGTCTTATTATCGGAAAAAGCGGGTTCGATCTGGTCGCCCAGCACGATACATGGCTCGAAACTTTATCGATGCTCGGATTTATCTTTTTAATGTTTTTAAGCGGGCTTGAAATCGATTTTTCCGCATTTGAAAAAGGAAAGAAAAAGCAGCTGCTTCCAAGCGGAAAGGAAGCGCCGAATACATTTAAAACGGCTTCGGTCATCTTTATTGCCGTCTTTATTTTATCGCTCGGCCTTTCTTACAGCTTTGTCATGGCAGGATTTATTGACAACGCCTTTTTAATGACGCTGATCATTTCGACAATTTCGCTCGGGGTTGTCGTTCCGACGCTGAAAGAAGAGCGTCTCATGAAGACAAATATCGGCCAGATTATTTTGCTTGTCGCCGTCATTGCCGATCTTGTCACGATGATTCTGCTTGCAGTGTTCGCCTCAATCTACGGGGACGAAAACAGCAATATGTGGCTGCTGATGATCTTATTTGCCGCCGGCGTCGTTTTATACCTGTTCGGAAGGATATTTAAAAAGCGGCCTTTTGTCGAAGTGCTGTCAAAAGGAACGATCCAGATCGGCACAAGGGCGATATTTACGCTGATCATCGTACTTGTGGCGCTGTCCGAGTCGCTCGGTGCAGAAAACATACTTGGCGCGTTTTTGGCCGGGGTGCTTGTTTCGCTGCTTTCGCCGAACAAGGAGCTCGTTCAGCAGCTCGATTCATTCGGATACGGATTCCTCATCCCGATCTTCTTTGTGATGACAGGCGTCAAATTGGACATTTGGTCACTGTTTGGCAATCCGAAAATTTTAGTGATGATCCCGCTTCTGTTTGTGGCTCTGTTAATCAGCAAAGTCGTTCCGGTGCTGTTTTTGAAAAAGTGGTATGACATGAAAACCGTGCTGGCTTCCGGTTTTCTCCTGACTTCCACGCTTTCTTTGGTGATCGCGGCGACAACGATCGGCGAGCGCATCGGCGTCATTGACGCGCAGATGTCCGGCGCGCTGATTCTGGTCGCTGTCATTACATGCATCATCACACCGACCGGCTTTAAAAAATTAATGCCGAAAACGGAAAGCGAAAAAGAGAAAAAGACGATCACCTTTATCGGCGCAAATCAAATGACGCTGCCAGTCACGCTCGAACTTTCTCCGGAAGATTATCACGTCAGAATCCTGCATGTCCGGCAGGAAAAAAAGGAAGAAAATCTGGCGGACCCGGTGTTTGATGTTGAAGTTTTGCCTGATTATGAATACGAGACGCTTCAATCATTCGGCGTTTTCCAAACGGATATACTCGTCGTGGCCACTGGCAGCGAAGAGCGCAATACAGGGATCGCGCTTTTTGCGAAGGAGCAGAAAGTCGCGAGAATTATCGCCAGCGCAGATTCTCCAGACGCCGAATCCAGACTGAAAGATAACGGAATTGATACATTCTCTATTCTGCTTTCTACAAAAACGCTGCTGCGCGCGCTTATCGAGGCGCCTGGCGTTATGAAACTCCTGACGAACCAGGATGCGTCGCTGTATCAGATCAATATGAGCAATGAGCGATTTGACGGTGTTCTGTTAAGGGAGTTTCCGTTTACGGGAGATGTTATCTTCGTCCGAATTTTCCGCGGGGTGGACAGCATCGTGCCCCACGGGGATACAAGGCTGCAGTTGGGTGACAGGCTGATCGCCACCGGTTCGCGCGAATATATTGCGGAATTGAGAAAAACGCTTGGAGACTGATGCTTGACCATTTTGCAATTCGTGATAAGATAAAAGTATAAACTGAATGAACAAGAAATGTTTTCCACTAGGGGAGTCCTTGATAAGGGCTGAGATAAAAGTGTGACTTTTAGACCCTCATAACCTGAACAGGTTCAAACCTGCGTAGGGAAGTGGCACGGTATTTGAGTATGTATTTATGCAAATTCCAAACCACTTTCCTTGCGGGAAAGTGGTTTTTTTATGTTCAGAATCGAAGGAGGAGCCTCGAAATGAAGTTTTCAGAAGAATGCCGAAACAGCGCTGCAAAATGGTGGGAAGGCAGTTTTGTCCATCCGTTTATTCAAGGGATTGGAGACGGCACACTTCCGGTTGATCGATTTAAATACTATGTCATGCAGGATTCCTACTATTTGACCCACTTTGCCAAAGTCCAATCCTTTGGTGCGGCATATGCTCGCGATTTATATACGACAAGCCGGATGGCTGAACACGCGAAAGGCACATATGAAGCCGAGATGTCGCTCCATAGGAAATTCACCGATCTATTGGGAATCACAAAGGAAGAACTGGAGTCGTTTCAGCCGTCGCCGACAGCGTATGCGTACACATCGCATATGTACCGTTCTGTCGTGAGCGGCAGTTTTGCGGAAATACTGGCCGCTTTGCTTCCTTGCTATTGGCTCTATTATGACGTCGGCGAAACGTTAAAAACGTGCAGGCCTGACAGCGCGATTTATCAGGAATGGATCGCGACATACGGAGGCGACTGGTTTAAAGAACTTGTGACAGAACAGATCAACCGCTTCGATGAGCTGGCTGAAAACGCCGATGAGAAAACGCGCGCGAAGATGAAGGAGAACTTCGTCATCTCCAGCTTCTACGAATACAGCTTCTGGGATATGGCCTACCAAAAAGAAAGCTGGTCAAAAAGCGGGGTGGATCAGCTTGCATCTGCACGCGATCACCGATGACAAGCACTCTGTGGAAGAGCTTGCTGCAAAAATCATCTCGATTCAAAATGCCGTTGACTTTATCCATATCAGGGAAAGATCAAAAAAAGTAAGTGAAATATCAAGTTTAATCGACCGCCTTGCCAAAGAAGGGGTTGATAAGCGGAAACTGATCATCAACGACAGGGTTGATATCGCTTTGTTTCATCACATTCACCGGGTTCAGCTGCCTTCACACGGCTTTTCCGTCAAAAGTGTGAGGAGCCGTTTTCCGCATTTGAAAATCGGAAAGTCCGTCCATTCGCCAGAAGAAGCGGTTCAGGCTGAAACTGAAGGTGCAGATTACGTGCTGTTCGGCCACATTTTTGAAACGGACTGTAAAAAGGGCCGGAAAGGAAGAGGAGCTCTCAGTCTGGCTGAAGTGAAGGCGGCTGTCCGCATTCCGGTCATTGCGATCGGGGGTATTACCGAACAACGACTGGCGGAAGTCAAAATGGCAGACGGCATCGCCGTGATGTCGGGGATCTTTTCTCATGACAGACCGGATGAGGCGGCCGCGCGGCTTGCCTGTCTCGCGAAGGGAGATTCATATGAGAAAGCGCTATGATACGATCGTGATCGGCGGAGGCATCATCGGGACATCCATCGCTTACCATCTTGCGAAAGCGGGGAAAAAAACGGCCGTGTTTGAAAGCGGAGAAGTCGGCAAAAAAGCGACGAGCGCGGCGGCGGGCATGCTCGGCGCCCATGCGGAATGCGATAAACCCGGTACCTTTTTCGAATTTGCCAGAGCCAGCCAAAAAGCCTATCAGCGGCTGACGGGCGAATTGAAAGACTTAAGCGGCATCGATATCAGAAAGCATGACGGAGGGATATTAAAGCTGGCATTTTCAGAAAGCGACCGCGAACACCTGATGCAAATGGCTGCACTGGATTCAGTGGAATGGCTTGAAGCCGCTGAAGTATATGAGCTGGAACCGCATGCCGGAAAAGGGATTCTCGGCGCTAATTTCATTCGGGACGACATCCATGTCGAACCGGCCGCAGTGTGCAGGGCATTTGCCAGGGGGGCCCGGATTCTCGGTGCCGAGGTCTTCGAGTTTACCCCCGTTTTATCGATCGAATCTGAAGCGGGGGCCGTCCGCGTCACTGCTGCTTCATGCACCGCGGAGGCGGAGCACGTTGTCATTGCAAGCGGTGTGTGGAGCGGTGCTTTCTTTAAACTGATCGGCATAGACAAAAGCTTTTATCCTGTCAAAGGGGAGTGCCTGTCTGTGTGGAATGACGGCATCCCTTTGACGAGGACGCTTTACCATGATCATTGCTACATCGTTCCGCGCCATAGCGGAAAGCTTGTCGTCGGCGCGACAATGAAGCCCGGGGATTGGAATGAACAGCCGGAACTTGGCGGAATCGAGGAGTTGATCCGAAAGGCCAAGTCGATGCTCCCTGACATTGAATCCATGAACATCGACCAATGCTGGGCCGGATTGCGCCCGGAAACAGGGGATGGCAATCCATATATCGGCAGACACCCTGAAAATGACCGGATATTGTTTGCTGCCGGACATTTCAGAAACGGCATCCTCCTGGCACCTGCAACCGGTGAGATGATAGCTGACATGATCCTCGGCAATCCGGTCAAAACAGAGTGGGCCGAGGCGTTTAAAGCGGAGCGAAAGGAGGCTGTGCACAGGTGAACATTCAGCTCAACGGCCGGAAAATAGAGTGGAGAGATGACGGCGGCACGATTTACGATTTACTCGCATCCTACAGTTTGGAGAATCGTGTTGTCGTTGTTGAAAGAAACAGGCAGATTATCGGAAAAGACCAATATCAAACAGTCAAACTGGAAGAACACGATGTCATCGAAATCGTTCATTTTGTCGGAGGGGGATAAACCGTTATGTTAAAAATCGCAGATCGTCAATTCTCATCAAGATTATTGCTCGGTACAGGGAAGTATCCGTCATTTGAAATTCAAAAAGAGGCTGTCAGTGCATCTGAATCGGAGATCCTGACCTTTGCCGTCAGACGGATGAATATTTTTGAAGAATCTCAGCCTAATTTTTTGGAGCAGCTTGATTTAAGCCGTTATACGCTTTTGCCGAATACGGCGGGAGCAAAAACGGCTGAGGAAGCCGTCCGGATCGCCAAGCTTGCTAAAGCGAGTGGTCTTTGCGACATGATCAAAGTCGAAGTGATCGGCTGTGACCGTTCGCTTCTGCCTGACCCGGTAGAAACGCTGAAGGCGTCAGAAGCCTTGCTTGAAGAAGGCTTCATTGTGCTGCCGTATACATCGGACGATGTCGTCCTTGCGAGAAAGCTTGAAGAGCTCGGCGTACACGCCATTATGCCCGGGGCCTCTCCAATCGGTTCGGGACAGGGAATCGTCAATCCGCTTAACCTGTCGTTCATCATTGAACAGGCTAAGGTTCCCGTAATCGTGGATGCCGGAATCGGTTCTCCGAAAGATGCGGCATACGCAATGGAACTCGGCGCTGACGGAGTGCTTTTGAACACGGCAGTGAGCGGGGCGAAAGATCCGGTCCAAATGGCGAAGGCTATGAAGCTCGCCGTTGAAGCGGGCAGACTCGGATACCTTGCCGGACGAATTCCGGAAAAGAACTACGGCATCGCCAGCAGTCCTGAAGAAGGGAAGTTGACGATTTGACCGGCAGGTATTCAAGACAGGAGCTTTTTCACCCGATCGGACCGGACGGCCAGGAAAAATTAAGTCGCGCCCGCGTCCTGGTGATCGGTGCGGGGGCATTGGGCGCGGCCAGCGCAGAAATGCTGGTGAGGGCCGGAGTCGGTTCGCTGACGATTGCCGACAGGGATTATGTGGAATGGAGCAATCTCCAGCGCCAGCAGCTCTATACGGAACAGGATGTGGTTGATCATATGCCAAAGGCAGCCGCTGCCGAAAAAAGGCTGCGCCTGATCAACAGCTCTGTTCAAGTGACCGGCATTGTAGCAGATGTTACCGCGGAAAAAGCGCTCGAGCTTGCGGAGAAAGCATCCCTGATCGTCGATGCGACCGATAATTTTGAAACGCGGCTGATCATGAACGATGCGGCGGTCAAGTTAGGCATCCCTTTTCTGTACGGCGCGTGTGTCGCAAGCTATGGCATCACATATACCGTCATTCCGGGGAAAACGCCGTGCCTTCACTGTCTTTTGGGGCATTTGCCCGCGAATACCATGACGTGCGACACAGCAGGGGTGATCGGTCCGGTTGTTCAGCAGGTTGCCGCTTACCAGGTAACAGATGCCCTGAAGCTGCTGACAGGGCATGAACCGTCAGGAATGCTTCGCTCATTTGATATTTGGACAAATGAGCGCTCTGAAGTCCGGGCTGACGCGCTTAAACATGGCTCGTGTCCGACGTGCGGAAAAGGCGCGTTTCCGTTTCTTTCAGCTGAAAACGAAACAAAAGCAGCCGTTCTTTGCGGCAGACAAACGGTTCAGATCAGGCCGGCCGCGGAACAGCCGCCGGAGCTGGAGCCGCTTGCCGCCAGATTAAAAAAAGCCGGTTTGGATGTGACGGGAAATCCTTATTTATTATCTTGCCGTACGGAGGATTTTAAGTTCGTGATTTTTCGGGACGGACGCGCTTTGATTCACGGAACGAACGATATCAATCGCGCGAAAACGATATATCACAGGTGGATTGGCTAAAGGCCGAAGGGAGTGCAAACATCATGAGCATATACAAAGCATTAACAATCGCCGGGTCGGATTCAGGAGGCGGCGCCGGCATTCAAGCCGACATTAAAACATTTCAGGAGCTTGGCGTCTTTGGCATGACGGCTTTGACAGCGGTCACTGCGCAAAATACAACAGGGGTTCACGGCGTCTACCCGCTATCTCCGGAAGCACTCGGCACGCAGATTGATGCAGTGGCGGAAGATTTAAAACCTGACGCCGTGAAAACAGGGATGCTGTGGAGCGCGGAGATGATTGAGGTCATTGCTGAAAAAATTGCAACATACGAGCTTAAACGTGTGATTGTCGATCCTGTCATGATCGCCAAAGGCGGCGCTTCACTATTGAATGAGGAAGCAGTTGAAACATTGAAACGGCACTTGCTTCCGCTTGCTTATGCGGTAACGCCGAACATACCCGAAGCCGAAGTGCTGACAGGGAGAAGCATTCAAACAATGGAAGACCGCAAAAAAGCGGCTCGTGAATTGCATGAAATGGGCGTCCGCAACATTATCATCAAGGGAGGGCATCAGCCCGAGGATGGCAAAGTAACCGATCTCCTCTTCGATGGAGAGGTGTTCACGGAAAAAACGAACACCTATATTAAGACGAAAAATACCCATGGAACAGGCTGCACATTTGCCGCCGCTCTTACCGCGCAAACAGCGAAAGGAAACGGCATTCAAGGAGCTTTCAGCATCGCTGAGGCTTTCGTCCACGAAGCGGTTGCACACAGCCTTGATTTCGGAGCCGGCCACGGACCGACCAACCATTTTGCATATCAAAAGATATCCAATGCAGGGTTGGAACTGTAGTCCCGCAATAAAAATGAATTAATATCGCGGCAGACATCAAAAACGGTCTCTGCCGCTTTTTATATTCTGAAATTGTCAGCCTGCTATTAATTGTGATACTATATATTATGATCAGGTACTAATAAAATGTTAATCATTAGGAGGATTTCATACATATGAATTTATCACTGGAAGGCCGGAATATCGTCGTCATGGGTGTAGCAAATAAACGAAGCATCGCTTGGGGAATCGCCCGCTCGCTTCACAATGCAGGCGCAAGACTGATTTTTACGTATGCGGGTGAGCGGCTTGAAAAATCGGTCAAGGAGCTGGCCGATTCTTTGGAGCGGAACGATTCAATCGTACTTCCTTGTGATGTCACAAATGACCAGGAAATTGAAGCGTGCTTCGCCGACATCAAAAAAGAAGTCGGGGTCATCCACGGCATTGCACACTGCATCGCTTTCGCAAACAAAGAAGACTTGGCTGGAGAATACTTAAATACCACCCGTGACGGTTTTCTGCTCGCACACAATATCAGCTCTTACTCACTGACAGCGGTCGCTAAAGCGGCGCGCGGCATTATGACTGAAGGCGGAAGCATCGTCACGCTGACATACCTTGGCGGCGAGCGCGTTGTATCCAACTACAATGTCATGGGTGTTGCGAAAGCATCACTTGATGCCAGCGTCAAATACTTGGCGAGCGATCTCGGAAAAGACGGAATCCGCGTCAACAGCATTTCCGCAGGGCCGATCCGGACATTGTCCGCAAAAGGAATCAGCGACTTCAACTCGATTTTAAAAGAAATCGAAGAACGCGCACCGCTTCGCCGCACGACGACTCCGGAAGAAGTCGGCGACACGGCTGCTTTCCTGTTCAGCGACCTTTCCCGCGGTATGACCGGCGAAAACCTGCATGTTGATTCAGGCTATCATATCATCGCGCGATAACATAACGCTAAAAAGCAATCCGTTAAAGGATTGCTTTTTCTTTTCTTCTGATTTCTCCTTTTTTGCATATAGATATACCATGAACAGATCGGAGGGATCAAGATGTCTAGCAGAAAAAACGATGCGGAGCAAAAGCCGCTCATGTATATTGTGCAGCCGGACTATGATAAGGCAGAAGCGAACATGCAGGATATTCTGATTAAAAGAAAGAAGAAAGCAAAACCCGACGCTTCCGAACAAAAAGCCCGGCGAAAGGAACAGCAGGATGAAGCCGTCCGGCCAGACGAAAAGGACGGCGCCGAAGCGGTGCTTAGCGATGAGGCGAATCGGTCCGAAAAAGGAGTCAAACCGATTAAAAAGCCGCTCAGCAAGATGACCATCGCCGAGAAAATCGACTTTTTGGCAAGCCTTCCCGGCAATATGCCGAAAACTCTTTGCCTCATTGAAGCAGACGGGAAGACATACAGAGGAACGATCGCCGGAAAGAAAGGCGGTTCCGTATTTGTCAAAACGTCGAGCAAAGGGGCTCCGGCGGAACTGCCGATCGAGAGTATTACTTCCTTGCACCCGCTTGGCTTTTAAATTACACGATAAAAAAAGTCCCGATTCAGGGACTTTTTAATTTGAACGATTGATCAGTTGCGGATTTAAGCATTCGATCGCACAGAAGCATTCCAGATCCACTTCAATGCAGAAATTTGTTTTTTCCAAGCGGAACACATCGCAAATTTTGTCTTTATCTTCTGTGAAATCGAGAACGCGGCGATTTTCATCAAAGGCAATCAACAGTCTCAATGTAGCGCAGCAGTCGTCAATCTTTTCAACTCTGAAAAACACGGTGCTGAAGCAAGGGCCTGCCTGAAGCTCTCCGACATTTCCAAAGGCTACGAACGGCTTAGACTTTGAAGTGTATAAAATAAACGGAATGGTGTCGCCTAAGTGTCTCGAAGGGGAAAGCAGGTTGCTGAAACAGCTTGTCGGGCAGCCTTCTTCCTCAATGGCGTTTTGCAGATCGTGAATGTTTTCAACGGCTTCGCACACGCAGTTTTCGGCTGAACATTTCGTCATGTTATGATCCCTCCTAGTTCAGGATTTAAAAATTCATTTTTCGGCCTGGCTTTTCTATTGGTAAAAGGAGCTGCCGAAAGCCGGCAGCTTTCGTGAAAAGACTGGCATCAAGCCGATTATAACGGCCGGCTTGATGCAGTCCGACACCTTTTAACCGTGGTGCTGATTGTGTTTTTTGTCTGCTGCGCGATCAACTAGTTCAGGTGACAGACATTGAATCGCGCAGAAACAAGTCAAGTCAACCTCGATGCAAAAGTCCGTTTTCTCAAGCCCGAAAAAGTCAGGGTCACAAGGATGGCAGACGCTTAATGTGTCGCCGTTTATGTCCACAGGCCTCAGGATTGAAAGCGTTGCACAGCAATCTTTTAGACTTTCTGCCCGGAAGAAAATCGATTCGAAGCACTGCATATCATCTGAAAATCCGCCGACATTTCCAAATGTTGAAAATAAACCGCCTTTTTTGTCGTACAAAAGGAACGGAATGGTGTCTTTACCGGAAACCGTCGGACTCAGCAGATTGCCGAAGCAGCTCGTCGGACATGTTTCTTCAACTGCATCCTGTTCTTTTATAATTTGTTCTACTGCATCGCATACACAATTTTCATGCCGGCCATGATGTTTTCCGCAGCTCATGGATTTCAGCTCCTTTTTATAGGGATATTTGACTTTAGTCTTTAACAACATATGTACCCGTGCCCTTGTTGGTGTGGGTAATCGTCTATAAAAATGAAGAAAAGCAGAGCTTGATGGCTCTGCTTTTTTGTATTAAAGGAGTCCGACGATAAGTGTTGCGATAACAACGGTAAGCGTTTGGACAGCTGTAGAGACCAAGACGGCGACATCGGTATCTTCTGTTGTAACTGTGACATCGCGTGAATTGTCGATAATTAATTTTTGACGGTTTGTTTGCTTGTTTGCTGTTACCTGCAGCAAGTCTTGTGATACAAGCTCGGCAAGATCAGCATCGTCAATGATTGCCAGAACGATTGTAACAATTGCCGTCTGCACCGCAGTCATAACAGATGCGACAACTTGAGTATCCTCTGTAGAGACTCGGATATCGCAAGAATCCTTGATGATGATTGTCTCATCTGATAGCTGTTTGTTCAGGTTGAGCTGGTCGAGCTCCTGATTGATAAATGCATCGTGTTTACCGCACTTGCAGTTGTAATCGTCACAAACGTGTTTCTTAGGGTGTCTCGGATAATACTCAGTTCCCGGATGCTCGCATTCTGGATCTAGTGCAACCCAAGAATATGGTCTAGTTTCCATTTGTTTTCCTCCTTCCATTTACTATTATTAAATGTTTGAAGGCTCGAACTTGTATATGGCAGATACCCTACTCCAAATCCCCATTTTTTTCTTCGGTTTGGGCGGTGTTCTCCTGCTGCCTTCTTTGTCTCAGCTTTTCTCTTAATTTATTTTTACCTGAACGTTCTCTTCTTCGTCTCGGGCGTTCTTCGGATTGTGATGATGATTCATTGTTCGCTTCTTTCTTCTTTTCCTGCTGCCGCTGGATGAGAGCCTCGGACTGCGCCTTTAAATCTTCGAGTATTTTTAAGATGTTTTCTTTTTCTTCCTCAGACAGCGTTCGCACATTGTCTTTTGAAACGCCGTGTTTTCTAAGGATATTTTGCACAAGCGTATTTGTCAGCGGATTTACTTCCGCTTTAAGCTTTTCGCGATCTGCCAATTGTTTTTCACCTCAATTTCTCAAAAAATATTAGAAAGAAAGGAAGGCTTAAAGTATGTCAAGCTCTGTGATAAGCGCGATCAGCACTTCGGTTAAAACTTGGACGGAAAGCAGGATCTCCAGCGAGGAAAGCGTAATGGTGACATTGCGGCTGCCGATGACTTTGATGATGACTCTTCTCCTGCTTTGCAGCCTGTGTACGGCTAAAACATGTTCTGTTACGATGTCTGCTGTATCCTCGTCTTCGATCGCAAGCTGAGCCGATAAAATCGTCAAAGAGATCACAGTGGCTTGTAAAGAGAGAGCTGCTGTTATGTTTGCCGTGTTTACAGTGACATGTTCGGAATCAATCACTTCAATGAGCTGGTCATATTCCCGGTATAATTCGTCAAATGTTTTTGCGTACAGCGCTTCGGCTTTTTCATGAAACGACATAACTTTCACTCCTTTCTTATCCACACTTTATTAAATGCAGACCGGTAACTTAGCGGAATGAGGAAAACATACATTTCAGCACCCAAATTTGCTGTTTTAGGGAAGGCGGTTCCGGCATATATTTGGAAGCAGGAAAGGGGGAGCCCTGTGATACAAAGCTGGCTTTTATATATTCTATTTTCTATCGCGGTATTTCGGCTGACACGGCTGGTCGTGTTTGATACGATCATGGCGCCGTTTAGAAGCCTGTTTCACGAAGAGGTTGAAGAAAAAAACGAAAAAACGGGAGAGACCGAGACGTATCTTGTCATGAAAGGAAAAGGCGTGAGAGCGTGGATCGGCGAGCTGTTGAGCTGTTATTGGTGCACGAGTGTGTGGTGTACCGCGTTTTTGCTTGTTCTTTACGCCTTTGTTCCGACCATTGCCGAATGGCTGATTCTTCTGCTTGCCATAGCAGGCCTTGCTGGGGTACTGGAAACGATCGTGTCCAAATGGCTCGATTGAATGGGGATTTATCATTGGCAACTTATGAAAAGAAGACTCATATAATGGCGTATAAGCATGAGAAAGGAAGGAATGCAATGAGACAAGTGAAAAGAAGGCAGCAAGGCCGATTAACGAACGCTTCCAGCAATCATCAGTCCACTTTCTCAAAAAAAGTGAAGAAAAAAGGCTGCGGATGCGGCAAAAAGAAGAGAACCTATTAATATCAAAAAAAGCCGGATACAGTCCGGTTTTTTTGTTGCCAATTTTTCTTCTGATGCATACACCATCATAAGGGGGAAAAGCGATGAATGTATTTGAACAGCTGGTTGAATCAATATGCCGCAAGCACGATCAAACGCAAGCCGGCCATGACCGGGTGATCTTTGAGCAGCAGAAGGAACTGGAGACATTTGACCGTTCTGCCGAACAGTTCGGCAGGCAGGTCGAAGCGTTTGCAGAGAATGCTGAAAAATGGCTGGAAGAGGACGTGAGTCTGCCGGGCATCTATAAATAATCCACGGAAGCCCTATGCATCAATCCAAGCGAATCCTATCAACTGTCATATCGTGTAGGGAGAAAAGGAGGTGCTTTAGATGGGCTTTTGTGGCGGAGGCTACGGCGGCGGCTACAGCGGAGGCTATGGCGGCGGCTATGGTTCAACGTTTGTATTGATCGTTGTCTTGTTTATTCTTCTCATTATTGTCGGCGCTTCTTTTAAATATTAGTTTTTGAGTTGAAGCGAAGAGGGCGGCGGCATGTGTGCCGGGCCCTCTTCTTTTTGAACGGGAAAAGCACAAGGCTTTTCAAAGATGCATAAGATAGCGTATCACTCCCAAAAAGGAGGCATAGGTATGGACAATCAATTTTTCAAAAACATCGAAAAGAAAACGGGCGTCAGCATGAATGAGGTCATGCAGCTTGCGAATTCGCTGCAAAATGCCAACTTCAAGGATGAAAATACGGTCCGCAGTGTGATTAAGCGTGTCGCTAAATTGGCGAACAAACGGGTTCCGAAGGAAATGGAAGATAAGATTGTTGAATCCATTGTAAGCGGCAAGGAAAAAATGGATTTCAACACGATCGCGAAAATGATGAACAGCAAAAAATAAACACCGCGCCTTCCGATAAAAGGAGGGCACGGTGTCTTTTATTGCAGCTGGACCTGGGGATTCGGGCGTAAAACAGGCTGCAAAAACCTTGAGCGGTATGCCGTTCTGCCCCTTCTGACGGAAGGGACGCTGATATACAGACGATCCTCGGCCCGGGTCATGGCGACATACAGCAGCCTCCGCTCTTCTTCAAGAGCGGTTTCGTCGCCTTTTCTCGCTGTCTCAAGGGCAAAGTCATGCGGAATCGAGCCGTCCTGCACCCCCAGGATATAGACCGTTTTGAATTCAAGCCCTTTCGCACGGTGGATTGTTAAAAGCTGAACACCGTATCCGTCAGCTTTTTGCTTTTCCGCTGCTCTCATATGATCGACATGCTCAAGAAATTCGGGGATCGTTTTGAATTTTTTTGCCGCTGTTTTGAGATCCCGCAGATCGTCAGACCCTTTTTCGAGCTTGTTTCCTTCGTTACCGCGCTTTTTTAAGTAATCGGAAAAGCCCATTTTTTCCTCTGCGAAAGAGATCGCTTCAACTGGTTTCATCGTTTTTAAGCCTGTGAAAAAAGGAACGATTTTCTTTATTTTATCAAGCTGAAACGGTTTGATGTCGGTTAGTTTTTCAAGCGCGTGAACCATCGTGCAATCTTCGGTAATCGAGAGCGCTTTAAGCGTATTTAATGCGGACTGCTTGAGAAAGAGGGCGGGTAAAATCTGTTTGACGGCTTCCGCGTCATCCTGATTATGGCTTAAGTAGAGATAAGCCAGGATCTGCCGGACGATTCTCCTGCTGTAAAACGACCGGACGCCTTGTTCAGCCGTGTACGGAATAGCTGACTGGTGCAGACGTTCAAAGATTGCGCGCCCGCTGCTGTTTGTCCGGTATAGGATGGCGAAGTCATCAGGCTTAGCGCCCATTTCAATTTTTTCTTGGATATCAGAGACGATCATAATCGCTTCTTCCTCTTCATCATAAGGATAAAATATAAGCGGTTTTTGGCGGTCATCTCTCGCGGCACTTAATGTTTTCGGAAAACGCTTTTTATTTTTCCTCACGACCATATCGGCGCTTGCCACAATCGGATGGCTCGATCTGTAATTCGTCGTGAGGCGGACCGTTTTCGCCTTCGGATAATCTTTTTCAAAATCGAGTATAAAAGAAGGGCTGCTGCCTCTGAACGCGTAGATTGACTGGTCATCATCCCCGACACAGGTCAGGTTGTTTTCCGGGCTCGCCAACAGCTTGATGATGGCATACTGAACAGGGTTAATGTCCTGAAATTCGTCGATCAAAATCGCGTGAAAGCGCGTCTGATATCGTTTTAAAATGTCTGGCTGTTCTTGAAACAGCTGCCAGCATGCAGATGCCATATCGTCGAAATCGAATTGGCGCCGCGCAGCTTTTTGTTCTTCATATTGACGGTACAGCCGGTGAACCCGCTTTTCCCATTCGTCTTCCAGCGGAATCTGTTCGCCCGGAAGATAAGCGTTCTTCCAGTAGCCGATCTGCTGGATCGCCTGATCAACCGGAAAATCTTTTTCATCAAGCCCTTCTTCGGCAAGGGCCATTTTGATGTATTGTTCTTTTTGCCATTCCCATTTCAGCAGGTGCTCGCCATTCCATCTTGCCGGATCATGGTGATAAAGAATTTTGTAGAAAAAGCTGTGGAAGGTGCCTGTCACGAGGCGGTTCACAGTCTGCATCGGCAATCCGTATTGCGAGGCCATCCGCTCTTTCATTTCTTTCACGGCTTTTGTCGTGAATGTGACGAGCAAAATGGCGGAAGGCGGGATATCGAGCCGGGATATCATATAAGCCGCTCGCGCGGTTAATACCCGTGTTTTTCCGCTTCCCGCGCCGGCCAGAACGAGAAGGGGTTCTTCGGGGGCCGTCACGGCGGCAAGCTGTTTCTCATTCAGCGGCACATTCGGAAAGACCGGTTCCGGGGCCGTTTCTTCCGCTGGGGAGAAAGGAAAATGGATGGAAGCTTCGCGAGGCGGCGTCCAGAAGTCCGCATCCGTCTTCTTTTCCTCTCCGATCGCTTTGCCTTTCGGGAGACGGAACACGCCGCTTTCTGTATAGTCGTTCTGTCTGGTTTGCTCTGTCTTCTCGTTTAAGCAAGCTGCTTCACATTGAGAAAAATCCCCGTTTTCCCGGTGGAAAAAATGTGGTTCTTCATGAATCGACAATTTCAGTCTGAGCGGCAAGCCGCAATGTTTACACGTGATTCTGTCTTTTCTTGCTTCATCAAAGAGGAATTGCAGGTGTTCTCTCGAATATGTATGTATATGAATGTCTCGGTTATTGAATCGGGCGCATTTCAAAAAGAGGTCCTCCAATTAATGGGTAATCGTCTAGTGTTATGAGACAACGTCTATCATATCAAATGAAAACCGTTTAAAACAGTAGATTTTTGGGAATTAAAGCTGATGAGGAGGAGATCGAATGGGATATTTGCCGCCTGTCCATCATGATCAATATACACAGTACGCCAATCGTAGCATCAGCCAAAAATCGAACTATGCGCATATACAAAAAACCGCCAATATCCCAAGCGAGCGCGCCTACCGCGAAGTCGAAAAAAGAGAGGAAAACCAGACTGCGGCTTTTAGGCGGGTCTTGGAAAAGAAGCGAAAAAAAACGCTGAACCGCCGTGTTGCGGAAAAGGCGGAAAGCGGACGCTACGTTAACGAGTCCGTTTGAAAGATGAAACAAACCCCGGCTTTTATACCGGGGTTTTCGTTATTTTTTGCGCAGTTTTTTGAGTCCGAAATACAGAATAATCATAGCGGCCGCTCCGATCATAATCGGAGTCGTGTACGTTCTCGCCACATTTTCAACATGGTCCCACCGGCTGCCGAGCTGTATGCCGAGGTAGACGAATAATATCGACCACGGTATGATGGCCAGCACGGTCAGACCTGTGAATTTTAAAATCGGCATTTTCGCAATTCCTGCCGGAATGGAGATGGCGTGCCTGACCACGGGAATGAAGCGGGCGGAAAAGACAACGCCTCCGCCGTATTTCTCAAACCATTTTTCGGCCGTTTGAATGTGATGCTTTTGGATCAATAAGTACTTTCCGTATTTGTATAAAAACGGCCTTCCGCCGTAATAGCCGATCCAGTATAAAAACAATTGAGCAATCGTTCCCCCGATGACGCCGGCGATCACGGCCCCTGTCACCGTAATAGAGCCGCTTGACACCAAGTATCCGCCGTAGGCCAGTACGATTTCACTCGGGATGATTTCGATCATTAAACCGATTGCAATGCCGAAATAGCCAAGATCGGTCAGCCACATTAAAATATCATTCACTATGCTTCCCATTTTCGTTTTTTCTCCCTGCTTTTGATTTCATCAGCCGAACGTTGGAGCAGCCGCCGGGATGTTTCCCTGCCGTCCGCGCGGGAAACAAGCGAATCTCAAAAACCGTCCGGATGCGCCCTGTGCCATTGCCACGCGCTTTGAATGATGGTTTGTAAATCGCTGTATTGCGGCTTCCATCCGGTATCTTCCATCAGTGTCCGGCTGTCCGCCACAAGCACTGGCGGATCCCCCGCTCTGCGCTCGTCCGTTTTTGCTGCAATGCTTCGCTCTGTCATGTTTTCCGCGGTTTCAATGATTTCTTTTACGGAATGTCCGGCTCCTGTCCCTACATTATAAACATTTTGCTTCAGTCTGTCTTCATATAACCTGTCAAGAGCCGCCAGGTGGGCGGAAGCCAGATCGAGGACGTGAATATAATCCCTGATGCATGTTCCGTCCGGTGTCGGGTAATCATCTCCGAAAATGGACAGCTGCTTTCGCTGTCCCAAAGCCGTCTGCAGGACGAGGGGAATGAGATGGCTTTCAGGATCGTGATCCTCGCCGATAGCTCCGTTTAAAGCGGCGCCGGCCGCGTTGAAGTAGCGGAGGGCTGCCCATTTGACACCGTGCGTTTTCCCGACCCAGTGCAAGTATTTTTCGATCATCAGCTTCGATTCCCCGTAAGGATTGACAGGGGAGAGGGGGGCTGTCTCTTTGATCGGGACGTTCTCCGGGACGCCATATACGGCGGCGGTCGACGAAAAGACGATGTTTTTGACGCCTTCCTTGATGACCGTTTCGAAGAATGCACAAGACTTGAGCGTGTTTTCCCTAAAGTAGAGCTCAGGCTTTTCGATCGATTCGGACACAAGGCTTTTGGCGGCGAAATGGATGACAGCATCGACATCATGATGTTTGATGATGGCTTTGACAAGTGCCGCATCACCGATGTCGCCTTCGTAAAAGCTGATCCCGCTGACGGCTTCCCTGTGTCCGGTAGATAAATTGTCAAGCACGACGACGGAGCGGTTTTGCTTTGTTAATTCGAGTACGGTGTGGCTGCCGATATATCCGGCTCCTCCTGTAACGAGTACGCATGTCATTGCCATGCTCCTTTCTGCGCCTCTTTTTTTAGGACGCTTTCCAGGTAGGCGAGCAGTTTTGGCCGCATCTCGTCCCGCATAAGAGCGATTTCCGTACTCGCTTTAAAACTGCCCAGCTTGTCGCCGATATCAAAGCGGCTTCCTTCCAATTTGCGCGCATACATGCTTTGTTCCCGGCAGATTTCCCTTAGTGCGTCAGTCAGCTGAATTTCATTTCCCGCACCGCGCTTCGTTTGTTCGAGCACAGGGAAAATCGAAGGCCTCAGCACATAGCGGCCCATAACCGCGATATTTGAAGGGGCTTCTTTGACAGACGGCTTTTCCACAAGATCGTCAATTTGATATACTTTGTTCTTTTGCGCGGACGTCTGAATAATGCCGTATTTGCTCACGTCCGGCGGATCGACTGGCTGAACGCCGATGACTTCTGTCTGATATTCTTCAAATACTTCGAGCAGCTGCCGAAGCGCCGGCGTTTCTGACACCATGATGTCGTCGCCGAGAAGGACGGCAAACGGCTCATCACCGATGAAATGCTTGGCCGATAACACCGCATGTCCGAGACCGAGGGGCTCCTTTTGCCGGATATAATGAATATTCGCCATATCGGCGATGTCGCGTATCTCTTTTAACACATCATTTTTTCCTTTGGCGAACAGGTTTTGCTCCAGTTCAACAGAGCGGTCAAAATGGTCTTCAATCGAACGCTTATTTCTTCCTGTAATGATAAGGATGTCTTCTATTCCTGATTGAACAGCTTCTTCCACGATATATTGTATAGCCGGTTTATCGACAATCGGCAGCATTTCTTTCGGCTGCGCTTTTGTTGCCGGCAAAAACCTTGTACCCAAACCGGCTGCTGGGATGACTGCTTTTTTTACTTTCATGGTTATTCACTCCTGGTCTTTTTTATGAATCTGTTCCGGGTTTTTGAAACACCCAAAGCCTGTTTCCGATAAAGTTGATCGCCATTCCTGCGACTGTTGCGGACATTTTGCTGACAAAAAGGGAAAGGCCGGCTTTGTGAAAAATATACAGAAGGACAAATGTAGCGCCCGCTGCTGCAAGATTGATTATGATAAACCGGACGATTTCCGCGCCATGCGCTTTTTCCTTTACTTGAAACGTCCATGTCCGATTCCAGATATAGCTGTTTGCTACGCCTGCCGAATAGGAAAACAGCTGTGCGGCCAGATAGGGGACGCGGAGGGACGTAAGGATGAAAAACACGGCGAAATCAACGAGTGTGTTTCCGGCTCCGACTATCCCGAAACGGGCGAGTGTGGTGATGTTTTTTTTGTTCATAACGGCATTCGGCTGTTTACCTCCCGTCTATTTTGTGTAGGGCTTCGTAAAAGCTTAGAAACAACTTTAATAGACAATGTTGAATAAACGATAAACAAAAGATGAACAAACTATGAAATGTTTTCTGGAGGAAAAGAAAAAACCGTTCCGCTTAAAAAGCGGAACGGTTACTTTTTGACCATTTTGACATGGGGGATATTCGCATCTAAAAATTCTTCAGACACGACTTTATAGCCGTGTTTTTCGTAAAAGGGAACAGCCTGTGTCTGCGCGTTCAGCATGAATTGAACCGCGCCTTGCTTGGCGGCTTCCTCTTCAAGCGCCTGAATGATCAGGTTGCCGATGCCGAGGGAGCGGTGGCTTTTCAGTACACAGATTCGTTCAAGTTTGCCATAGCCGTCGACAAGCCGTAGCCGGCCAGCGCCGATCGGCTCTTTTCCGTCATAGATGACGAGATGTGAAGATTCCTGATCGAGATGATCCATTTCTTCTTCCGGTGATACGTGCTGCTCCTTGATAAAGACTTCCTTTCTAACAAAGAAGGCGTCTTCAAGCTGTTGTTGATTCTTCACAATGACGGCTTCCACTGGCTTTCTTCACGCTCCTAAAATAAAAGTTTCATAGACGGTCCAAGATCCGTTGTCCAATTGGTAAAGCAGGTGAAAGCGGTCGATGACTTCTTCGTGGGACGCGTCTCTCATTTTCAGCGTGCCGAGGACGTCGGAATGCTCATCATCTGACAGCTTTTGTGCGACTGTGACATGGGGAACAAACGCATATTCGGGTTTGTCTTCCAAAACGCCGCTGTACATTTTTTCATGAAGCTGCGTCAATTCTTCTGTCGGTTCGGCTTTCATGTAGATGACATTATTGACAGGGGCAAAGGAACTGAATTTTGTAATCTTCAGCGTGACCGGTTTCAGCTCTTTTGAAAGTTCCCTCAGGTGTCCTACGACGCTCGCGATCTCGTCTTCGGACACTTCAAAAGGTGTTCTTAATGTAAGGTGGGGCGGAATTAAAGCGTAATTCGGGTCATAGCGTTTTCGGTAGGAATTTGCAATGTCCTGAAGTTTTTTTGATGGAAATAGCACAATACCGTATTTCATTTTGTTCCCTCCTTAAACAATTGATATGGTTTAGTATATCAAAGATGGGCCGATATACAGAGAGCTACAGCATTTTTTTTAAAGCGGGGGTGATGAGCGGCTGCCAGTATGTCCACTTGTGATCCCCGTCGAAAGCTTTGAAATCGTAGTTTGTCTGCTTTTCTTCAAGCAATTCTTTTAATTGCTCATTTGGACCGGTGAAATCCAAAATTTGATCATCAGTCGTTTTGACGGCGGTTTCTTTCTCTCCGATTTGGTGGCAAATTGAAATAAGCTGCAGGGAATCGGACTGTTTCACTTTATCGAGAACATGGCGGTCGACATAAGGTGACTGCATAATGACGTTTCCGAACATATTCGGATAGTCAAGCGCCGTCATGAGGGAAACCGTTCCTCCGAGCGAGTCTCCGATCAGCGTCCTGCCTGATCCGACTTGGTATGTCGGGTACTCACTGTCGGCGAAAGGGACGAGTTCATTTGCCAAAAAACGTTTATACGCTTCGAATTTTGACCCTTCCGGATGGTATGTAAGCCTTCTTTCCTGTACGTTTTTGTACGGAATGCCGATGATGATGCTTCTTTCGATTTCGCCGTTCGCCAGCAGTTCTTCCACCTGTCTGCTGATGCGCCCGAGGCGGAAATAGTCATGTCCATCCTGTGCGATGATCACATGATATTTGTAAAGCGGCGAGAAGGATGACGGCAAATAGACGAGAAGCTCCATTTCCTCGCCGAGCTCTTCCGAAAAAAGCTTCTTCTCCTGAATGACTCCTGTTTTCATAGCCAAGATGAATTCCTCCAGAAATAATGTTTGTGAACGTTTCCATTCATTTTAACACGAAATTCTCTTGTGAAAGAAGCGAAAAGGGCTGCCGAACTGTTCGGCAGCCGTGATTTTTTATGTCCGTTTTTTTTCGTACCAGGGCGTTGACGGTCTATCCGGAGGGTATCCGCAGCGTTCGCGGTACATTTTTCTTTCCTCTGTGAAATCCCACCAGCTTTTAGCGCTTTCGGGATCGTTGGCGTAATGGACGATGCATCGCAGCGCATCTTCTGCACAAGGATCTTCCCAGTAGCCTTTCAGTTTTTCGAGGCGGATGATCAAATCCGCACCTGATTCATGCTTGATGTCGCCAAGGGAATAGTAGCCCAGGTCAACGGCGCACTGCGCCATTTTCGGCCCGATGGAAGGAGCGGTTTGAAACTGGGCGAGCGCCTTGATGTATGCGGCGCGCTCCAAAGACGAACCGAGCGTATGTGCAAGGACGGACAGATCCATATATGCCGTGTTTTTTATTTTTACCTTGGCTGTCCTTAAGTTTGACCGTTCTTTTTTTGTCAGAGGCAGCTTCATATGAACACCTTTTAAAGATACAGATCGAACATGTTGACGTCATAGCCGAGCTGTTTTAAATAATTAAACAGCTGGGCCCTGTGATGGAAGACGTGGGTGAGCGTTTCCGTCAGCCAGCGGCTTTGGGTCATCCCTTCATCAAGGTAAAACGGCTTTGTTTTTTTCGTCAAAAATTCCTCGTCGGAGAGGGAAGTCATATACGTTTGAAAAGCGGCGAATCCTTTCTGCATCGCTTCAGCCATTTGGTCAGCCGACTGCAATGCACTATACTTCTTTTCAATTCGGGAGATGGCGGCCTCTTCCTTTTCCTGCATGATAGCCATGTCGGCTTCTGGGATGGCCGTCAGATGGCTTGCCAGTTCTTTCAGGCTTCGCATGCGGTCGGCGGGCCGGTAAGACCAGTCAGATTCCTTCACTTTTTTCAGAAGATGACACGTGGAGCGGATGCCCGTCTCCATCTCGTGGAACAAATCGCTCCGCAGGGCTTGAACTTGATTCATTTGCTTCATCCTTTCCATTTGGCATTATTCTAAAAGTATCACCTAATCCTGACAGGCTTTGTCACGATTCTAAAAAAAAAGTCAGTCGTACCTTGCTAAAATGTCAGAAGCCTTTCGTTTCAGCTGAAGCTTGATTTCCGCGGGTTCTTTGACAGTTGCCTCAGTGCCGAGGTTCCACAAAAGTTCCCCGAAATACTCAAGTTCTGGTCTGGGGAGGTTTGCATCGATCGCCCCCGTCCCGTCATCCCGCATGGTGAGGATCTTGAATAAGTCCACATCAGCCGCAGCCCGCCTGGCTCCTCTGCGTGTCAGTTCCGCTTGCAGCCGCACCGGTTCAGAGCACTCGCTCTCCGAATGTTTGATCCAGCTGAGAACCGATCGATAGGGAAGCTGGCGGGCCAGCGGGCTGGCCGCTTTTTCCGCCCGAAGGATGCGGTCGGCGCGGAACAGTCTGAACGCCTGCCTTTTAAAGCAATAGGCCGGACAGTACCAGAAGCCGTTCCAGCTGAACAAGCCGATGGGCTGGATGGATCTCTCCGCGCAATCGTCTGTTCCGTCATAAACGACCGTCAAAACGGATTGATTGATGGCTGCATCAAGAAGCGTTTCTAAATGTTCGGCGGCTTTTGGACGATGCGGATTCCAGAACACGATTCTGTCTTTCATCGCATCAATCCGCTCCTGTGTTTCCACGGGAAGGTGGCGGTAGAACTTTTTTAAAACCATCCGCGTTTCCGCATCAAAGGGAAGCGATCCGAAAAACTGCAGAGATTGATACGCGAAAAACATAGCCGCCGCCTCTGATTGTGTAAAAAAGAGCGGCGGAAGCACAGGTTCATTCAGCAAATAATAGCCTCCGTTCGCGCCTGTTTCAGAATAGATCGGGACGCCGAGCGCGCTCAGCTCGTCCAGATCGCGGAGAATCGTGCGGTAGGAAACCCCGAATTCTGCTGCGAGCTCCCCGGCCGTAAATTTTCGTTTTGTATGAACGGTCATCATCAATTCGATTAATCGCTCTGTTTTTGGCATCTGATTCCTCCGGTTCCGTCGTTTGGTTTCATCATACCATGTTCAATATGAGGAAAGATTTAAAAATGACCCTTGAAAAATGTCTTGACTTAGGTTAAAGTAAAGAACAATCAGAAAATTGAAGAGATTCTTATCACGAGAGGTGGAGGGACTGGCCCTTTGAAACCTCAGCAACCGGTCTGCACTGACGATGTCAGTGTACCAAGGTGCTAAATCCAGCAAGCAGATGCTTGGAAGATAAGAAGAAGCGCATAATCCCCCTTCTTCTTATGAAGAAGGGGTTTTTTATTTTTAAAAGGATGGTGTCATATGACTGAACATGTACAAACAACGCTGGCGCAAATCGGCAACCGCAGTGATGAAATAACGGGAACTGTCAATCCTCCCGTTTATTTCTCTTCTGCGTACAGGCACAAAGGGATCGGGGAATCCACAGGGTTTGATTACATTCGCACAAAAAATCCGACAAGACAGCTTGTTGAAGATGCAATCGCGAAACTCGAAGGGGGAACGCGCGGCTTTGCGTTCAGTTCCGGTATGGCTGCCATTCAGACGATCATGGCTCTGTTTCAAAGCGGGGATGAGCTCATCGTTTCGTCCGATTTATATGGGGGAACGTACCGCCTTTTTGAAAACGAATGGAAGAAATACGGACTTCGCTTTTTCTACGACGATTTTTCAGACGAAGACTGTATCAAGTCGAAAATCACGAACAATACAAAGGCACTGTTTGTAGAAACGCCGACAAATCCGCTCATGCAGGAAGCTGATATTCAAAAAATCGCGCAAATCGCCAAAGAGCACGACTTGCTGCTCATTGTTGACAATACGTTCTATACACCGGTTCTGCAAAAGCCGATTGAGCTCGGCGCTGATCTTGTCATTCACAGCGCGACGAAGTATTTGGGCGGTCATAACGATCTTTTGGCGGGGCTTGTCGTTGCAAAAGGCGAAGAGCTGTCTGAGGAAATGTTCCAGCACCAAAACGCCATCGGCGCGGTTTTATCGCCGTTCGATTCATGGCTCTTAATGAGAGGGATGAAGACGCTCGCTCTCAGGATGAGACAGCATCAGGAAAACGCGCGGGAACTTGCGGCCTTTTTGGAAGAGCAGGAGGAAATTGCCGATGTTCTTTATCCGGGAAAAGGCGGCATGCTGTCATTCCGCGTTCAAAAAGAAGAATGGGTTAATCCGTTGCTGAAAAATCTCAAGACGATCTGTTTCGCCGAAAGCCTCGGCGGAGTCGAAAGCTTCATCACCTATCCGGCGACACAGACCCATATGGATATCCCGGAAGACATCCGAATTGCAAACGGCGTCTGCAACAGACTTCTGCGCTTTTCAGTCGGAATCGAACACGTCTCCGATTTAAAGCAGGATCTAAAAGCTGCGCTGGAAAAAGTAAAAGGGGAGGCGGTTCCGCATGAGTCATGAAAACTGGACGCTTGAAACACGGCTTGTTCATAACCAAAATAAAACGGACGGAGCAACCGGAGCCGTCAGCGTGCCGATCCAGCACGCCTCAACCTTTCATCAAGGCTCTTTTGACAAATTCGGCGAATATGACTACAGCCGGTCAGGAACACCGACAAGAACGGCGCTTGAAGACACGATAGCCGAGCTTGAGGGAGGGACGAGGGGATTTGCTTTTTCATCCGGAATGGCCGCGATTTCCACCGCCTTTCTGCTTTTGTCAAAGGGCGATCACGTGCTTGTCACAAAAGATGTGTACGGCGGCACTTACCGGATGATTACGGAAGTGCTGAGCCGCTTCGGGATTGAACATACTTTCGTCGATATGACGGATTTAAATGAAATTGCTTTAAACATAAGGGAAAATACAAAAGTCATCTACCTTGAAACACCGTCAAATCCGACGCTCGGCATTACGGATATCAGAGGCGTCGTCAAGCTTGCCAAGGCGCACGGCTGTCTGACGTTTCTTGACAACACGTTTATGACCCCGGCGCTGCAGCGGCCGCTCGAGCTCGGCGTCGATGTTGTGCTACACAGCGCGACGAAGTTTTTAAGCGGACACAGCGACGTATTATCAGGACTTGCCGTTGTGAAAGACAAAAAGCTCGGGGAAGAACTTTATAAGCTGCAAAATTCGTTCGGCGCTGTTCTCGGCGTCCAAGACTGCTGGCTTGTGCTGAGAGGGCTGAAAACACTGCAGGTTCGGCTTGAAAAAGCATCTCGAACAGCTCAGCAGCTCGCTGAATTTTTTGAAAAGCATCCGGCCGTCAAACAAGTGTATTATCCGGGGCTGTCTTCGCATCCGGGTGCGTCAGTTCACAGGCACCAGTCATATGGCGCCGGCGCCGTCCTTTCGTTCGAGCTGGAGAATGCAGAAGCCGTGAAAAAGATTGTGGAACGCGTCTCTCTTCCGGTCTTTGCCGTCAGTCTCGGCGCTGTGGAGTCGATCCTTTCCTATCCGGCAAAAATGTCACACGCCGCTATGCCGAAAGAAGAGCGGGAAAAACGGGGGATTACCGACGGCCTTCTGCGGCTGAGCGTCGGTGTGGAACATGCCGATGATTTGCAGGCCGATTTTGCCCGTGCATTGGAAGCCGTATCCGGAGCGTTCGCCCGATCATAAAAGAAGCCGCAGACTCTTCAGGGAATCTGCGGCTTTTTTTGCGTTTAAACCAGGGTAGAAAACCATGTGCCCAAGAGGGTGCCGACATAATTGCCGATCAGATATCCGAACGTCCCGACCAGCATAACCGGAGCGACGAGGCTCTGCCAGCCTTTGGCGATCGCCATCGCCGCCGCTGTTGTCGGACCGCCGACAGATGCGTTGCAGGCCAAGAGAATTTCCTCGAGCCGAAAACGCAACAGCTTTCCTGCGGCAAGCGTTACGAGCAGGTTGGACATGGCAACCACAAACACAAATGCCAAAAGGAGCGGTGCGTTCATGAGAATGATCCGCAAGTCTGCCGGAATGCCGATCACCACAAAGAATAAGTAAATCAAATAAGTCCCGATTTCCTGTGTGCCGCGCAGCCGTTCAAAATAGCGGGGAAAGGCGATTGTCAGCAAAATTGTCAGCGTCGTCAGCTGCAGGAACTGGTCACCCAAGATAAAGGCAAGAAACTGAAACCCGCCGTCAGAAGAAAAACGCTCTTTGAAAAAGGCCGCTGTTTTTACAGACACAGCAACGATCGCGAAGGCGGTTCCGATGTTTAAAGCAATGTCCTGCAAGGACATCTCTTTTCTTTTCCAATAGGCTTCCGCCTGATTTTTGCTGCCGGCCGTCTCTTCAGGAACGCCAAAGCGCTTTTGAAACCATTTAAGCGCCGGTATCCCCATTAAAATGAAAAAAAGAAGAGCCATCATAAAATTATCCGCAACCACCGTCGATGATACATATTCACCGGGAGTTGAGAACTTCGCGGCCATCGCCGCAAAATTCACGCCTCCGCCGATATAAGAGGCACTGATCATCCCGCCGATTTTCTCAAGGTGCGGAATCTGCTGCTTAAACAGAAAAAAAGCAATCACGCTTCCGGCAGCAGTGCCCAGGGCGCTGATGCAAAAGATCATCAAAAGCCTGCCGCTTTCTTTCAGGATCTTCCGCACATTGATTTGAAAAAGCAGCAAAGGTATCGCAAGCGGAACAACATAGGACCACACCGCATCATAGACGGGCGACTCGGCCGGAAGAATCCCCGCATTCGTAAACAGCATTGATCCGCCCAGCGCCAGTACAGCCCCCGATACTGCCGCAGCCCAGCGATACCGCTGCTCCAAATAAATACTCACCGCCGCCCACACCGCAATAAACCCCCAAAGCATCCATGCATCATCCGCTGAAATGAGTGAAGAATTCATTATATTCCCCCTATTCTCATCCTATATTTTTAATTATCAGATAATTAAATAGTGTAAAACGGAATGTCCAATTGATCAATCACGAAAAAATAGTCACCATGTTGACAAAATTAACGAGTAAGAGTATTGTATATTCGTCAGCATGTTGACTATATTCAAAGGAGAGAACAAATGGATACCAACAGCTTAATCAACGAATTACATTTGATGCAGCAAAGCTATGCGACATTGTTTTCAGTTGTCAATAAGGTGCAAACCCGAGGTGATGAATACATGGAAATATTAACTTCGAGGCAACACATGGCACTCATCGCCATCGCGCATTTGCCGACTGAAACTGCCACGCTTACGAATATCTCCAAAAAGCTTGGCACAACCAAACAGACCGCCAACAAGCTGATGACAGGTCTGATCAAAAAAGGTTATGTTAAATCAGTGCCAAATCAAAAAGACAAACGCTCTATTAATATTGAAATGACCGCTGAAGGAAAGAAAGCGCTGGTGGATTGTTCCGAAAGGTCCGTCTATTTCTTGGCTGACTTGTTTCAGCAGTTTGCTGCCGAAGAGGTTGCGACATTTTGGTGGCTGCTGCAAAAGCTTTACCGTTTTGACGGTGAAGAACAAGACGGCTTTGAGGAGAATGCAAACATTCAGCTTGGCGTAGGAAATTCATTAGATACAGAAAAGATTCTCGGAGAATTTGAGAAACGCCGCTACGGAGGAGAAAATGATGAAAAATAATCTTTATGTAAAAGCAACAACTTTTAAAATCAAAGGAAAGGAGAAGCTCTATCATGCAAAAGATAAATTCCTGCAGACAAAGGAAACCATTCGCCGCGGCACAAAATTAGACAGGACAGGACCCTTTTTCTCAAGCTGCATTGCTCTGATCATCATTGGATATTCCTGGGGGACAAAGGCGGAATGGCTCGTCTGGTTAGGGGCGGCAAGTCTTTTGAGCAACGTTTTATTGCTGTTTGCAACATTTTTTCGCCGAAATCAAAAATCGATTTGACATTCGTTTGTGCTGGGGCTAATGAGTCGCACCGTAGATCAATGAGTGACTTGCGAAAAGGATGTTGAAACTTATTAGAATTGTAGACTAGCGATTTCAAAGACAAGAAGCAGTCTTGTCTTTTTTTAGTTGAAACCTCTTATTTCCATATGCGTATAAAGAAAGGGAGGTGGAAAAGTGAAACAGAAAAAAAGAGAACAACTTGTTAACCTGTTTAGTGTGTTAAATGAAAAAAAGCAGATCAACGCGGCGGTATTAGTCGCTGAAGACGGAGACATTCTTTTTCAAGGCGCCTTCGGTTATGCAAACTTGGCAGATAAGCGTTTATTGCAGGAGGATTCCTTATTTGAATTAGCATCGCTATCCAAGCCGTTCACTGCTTTGGGCATCCGTCAATTAGCACAGCAAGGGGTATTGAATATTGAGGATCCCGTAGAACGGTGGATAACCGGATTTCCTTATCAAGGCATAACGATTCACGATTTGTTGACACATACGGCGGGTCTGCCCGATTATATGGAGTGGTTTTTACAACATTGGGATCATAACAAGATTGCTGTTAATCAAGATATCGTTGATATGCTGATGAATCATCAGCCGCAACGCTATTTTGCCCCGGGTGAAGGTTGGCTGTACAGCAATACGGGATATGTGCTGCTTGCGGTTATCATTGAAAAGGCATCCGGTCTGAGTTTTGCCGAATATATGAAAAAAAATATCTTTGAACCGGTGGAAATGCGGAACTCAAGGGTGTATAACAGAAGGCTTCAACCTGAAACCATTGAGAACTATGCGTATGGATATGTGTATGACGTGCATACAGAACAGTACGTTCTGCCTGATGATGTTGAAGAAACAAAATATGTCTCCTATCTTGACGGGATTCAGGGGGACGGAACCGTAAACTCAACCATTCATGACTTATATTTGTTTGACCAGGCCTTATATACAGATTGTTTGATCAATCAAGTCTCAAAAGAGCTTGCTTTTACTCCCGCGTCTCTGAAAAACGGAGAGTCTGTAGATTACGGGTGTGGATGGGTGCTTCGGGACAGTCCTGAAACAGGGCGAATTGTCGGTCACAGCGGCGGCTGGCCAGGCTATTCAACCGTAATGATCCGATATATCGATCAACGAAAAACCTTCATTTATTTGAGCAATGTGGAACAGGATGATGAATATGAACAGGCCATCTTTGAAGCCGTTGAAAATATCCTGTTTGACAAGGCCTACAAAATCCCTGATCGCCCTGCCGATAAAAAGAAAAAAGAGATCGATCCGGCCATTTACAAAAGATATGTCGGAAGTTATTCACTTCAGGATGGCACCGCCGCTGATGTGACAGTTGATAAGAACCGGCTTTATATGCAAATCACCGGACAGATCCGTTTTGAATTATTTCCAGCTTCGGAAACGCGCTTTTTCCTCAGGTCATTGTCTGTTGAAGTGGAATTTATTTTGGAGGATGGTGTCGCAACCCGCTTGATTATTTATCAAAATGGCGCAGAGGAAGAAGCGGTGCGGATAGTGGAATCAAGCAGCAAGGTATGAACGTTGTTTGTCAGGAAGAAAATTAATCGTTTCTGATGCCATCTATAAGGAGGTTCATGAGGCTGAACAAATTTAATTTTATAAAAAATAGTCATCATGAGTTTTATGAGCTAAAAGAAAACGATCTAATAAAAGCGGAAGATAGACTTGGTTTTCGATTTCCTAAAGAACTCAGAGAATTTTATTTAGAAATTGGGTACGGGTTTATAAGAGGGAATAAAAGTGCAATAAACAGATTTTTAGATCCCGCTACTATCACAGATATCACTTTAAGGGAAGATATTTACGAATTTGACCCTGATTTAGATGATATATATGAAGATGAAGACAGGCTTGTTTTTTATGAGGTAAATGAAGGTGTATATTTAACGCTTGATTTAAATGATACCGATAAGTCATCGGTATTCTTTTTTGATAAAAAAATAGCTGACTCTATAGAGGGATTTATCAAAAAAGTTGATCAAAATGATCGATACTTTGAAGATATGGAAGATTAAACATTTTTTTGGATGGAGCTCTTGCAAAGCTGGACTGCTAAAACAACAGAAAAAACCGAGCAGATATTTTTCTGCTCGGTTTAAAAGCTAATACCTCGGCCAGCCTTTGGAATCCCAGTATAAATCATTAATCAGCAGCTTAGGCGCTCCATTGTCAAGCGCATCATAACCATGTCTGACGATGATGTTGCCGTTCACGATATCTGCGCCGCCCGGGCCCTTCCATTGGTCGTTTCCGGAGTCGAGGATTGTGCCTCCGCCTTCCGTCATTTTCTTGCCGCTTTTGTCATAGTAAGGTCCCGTGATTTTTGTTGAGCGGCCGTAAGCGATTTTATACGTGCTGTTCACACCTTGACAGCATTTATCGAACGAAACGAATAAATAATAGTAGCCGTTTTTATATGTGATAGACGGCGCTTCAACCGCTCCGCCATGGCTCGGCCTTGATGCGATCGAATAAACCTTCCCTGTAGGTTTCATCGTTTTTTTATCAAGCTTTGTCAGCTTGATGCCGCTCCAAAACGAGCCGAAGGACAGCCACGGATTTCCTTCTTTATCAATGACTAACTCAGGGTCGATCGCATTATAATTGTTCGAGGTCGTCGTCCGGGTGACAAGCCCGTCGTCGCGCCAATTTCCGGAAGAGATCCGGTCTGTTGAAGCCAGTCCGATCGCCGAAGTATTGGAGCCGAACGCGGATACCGCATAATAAAGCCAATAGCGACCATTGTAATAGCTGATATCAGGCGCCCATTGGTTTTTTTCATGGTTTGGCACGAACTTTTTCCACCATGATAATGGAGTTGTAAAAATACTTGGCGCTGGGCTCCACGTTTTTCCGTCTGTCGATTTGATGACGCGGATTCCATTGCCGATACCAGTACCGAATGTATACCATGTATTTCCTTCTTTAATCATGGAAGGATCATGAATAACGTTGTCTCCTTTTGTATCCCAAAAAGCCGCTGATGTTGGCTCAGCTCCCGAAAAAATAAGCAGAAAAAATAAAATGAAACCAGAAATAATCGTCTTAGCCACAGTTGTTCTCCTTTCAAATCTCCATATCCTTTAACAATCGGTCCTCCCTTTGAGAAATATTTCCCAACAACACGCACTTTATTTTAGCAGGGGTTCGGTCTCTCTCAATCAGACAAAGGACTTGTTTTGTAGTCCTGAAATAAAGTGGAAAACCCAGAAAATATCCATATTTAAAAAACAATCAAACAAAAGTCATTTTTTCGTCTGAATGTTAAAGAGTTGGAGGTGATTAATTCGACTTACTTTGGATTATTTTGGATATTGTGAATTATGAAAAAATAATGTGGTTGTTCAAAAGCATTGGAAGAAGAAGCACGGTTTACCCTCGAATATTTTCATTTATCCCGAGAGGTGAATGACACTATTAGTTGATTTAGTGGGTTGAAATTGGTAATATGAATTTGAAGATAGACTGTCAAAATCATAAAAAGACCACAGGTGCGTCATCAACGTATCGCTCAAACGTTCAGGTGTATTTTTTTAAAAGAAATGCATAAAATAAAAAAGACCCGACTGCGCCAACAGTCGAGTCGATTGTACAAAGCGGCCCAACAAGGGCTTGGCTCAGTCATTTTAAATATAGACTTCCCTTTGAACATTACCAGGGCTCAAGGGAAGTCTATTTTTCTTTCTTCGACAACACGGCAATTAACATGCCGAAAGCAATCATTAACGAGATTGTTTCGTATGCTGTCATAAGCCTCACCCCCTTTCATAGGGGATGAGCCAACTTCCCTTGAGTGAGCCCGAACTTTGTACAAACAATATTTTACCATAACTCTTTCGATCAGCGACTGTTTTTTGTTGAATGAAGACATATAGAGTATGAGAGGTAAGAATGGAAAAAATCAAACGCAAAAACGGCAGAAAATCCGTTGAAAATCAACGTTTTCCTGCCGTTCGATTCGGTATGATTCCGACTGGGCTCGAACCAGCGACCTCTACCCTGTAAAGGTAGGCGATAGCAATCCTATAAGTCAACGGTCAGTCAGTGGTATGTTAACGAAAAAAGACGCCTATTTTGGCGCCTCTATCTCGTCTTAAATCCGTTCACAAAGCTCTCTCCGTCCTTTTCTGTCGCAATAAGCTGCTGGGCGCTTTGGCTGATTCGCTGAGCGAGCGCCTGCCGCGCTTTTCCTTCGAAGCTGTAGAGAAGCGATGAATAGACGCTGTTCATTTCTTTTTGTATATCGTCTATCTTAAACTTCGGTCTTAGTGTCGTTTTAATGCCTTCAAGCTTCGTTGCGGCTGATACCCTCATGCCCGTTTTCAGCATTTGAAGCTGATTGCGCCGTATGAGGAGCGTATCTTCTTGATCACCGTTTAAGTTGTTGAGTGAGGCGAGTTTATTGAAATTTTCCATTATGTCATCTCCTAAAGCTTAAGCCAGTTTGCCAGCATTTTATCTTTCGATTTAAAATCTTTTGCGATCTGCGCAAGGTACCCGCTGATGTCTTCTAAATCTGAAATCGTATTTTGTAATGAGGCGATGTACGCTTTTTCGGCATGAACATCGTAAAAGAGCGGATTGCCTTTTTTGTCAAACGACTGCGCCAGGTTATTCAGCGTATTGTTTACATCGTCAAGCGTCAGCTTGTCGTATAAACCGTGACCGACTTGACGGTAGGTATCATGTTTCAGGTCGTTGATCTCGGCGTCGTGTTCCTGATAAGCGTTTTCGGCTTCCCGTTTCATCGTCCGGAGATCGTTGATCATCGCATTTACTTTTTGCGCGAGCTGCTTAGCGACTTCGGGTGTTACTTTAATTGCGCCACTTCCGGATGCAACTTCCGGTGGAAGCATTGCTTTTAAATTTTTATCGTATACGAGCTCATCGCCCTCTATATTTTGAACATTGCCGTTTTCGTCGAAGGTAAAGTTGCCTTTGTTGAGTCCGTGTGTATCCGGCATTCCCATTGCTGTCGTAGCAATGTAGTCTACAGCGACATTAAACACTGTGCCAAATATACCGCCGTTATACTTCGGATCTAGTCGTATTTGTCGTTCCACACGCGAAGTAGAGGGGTCTTTGGTATATATTGTTCTGCCTGCGTGTCGTTCGTACTCATCCCACCAGCCGGAACCAGTCATATCATCCGGATTGACAATCGCTTTTACAGACGAGTCATATTTGCCGCTTCGGATCTCCTTTTGCTTTTCTTCAGCATGCAATTTAACGACGGAAGGATTGTTGAATGCGACTGCGCATATATCATTGTTCACAGCGCTGTATTCAGCCTCTGCGCCGCCAAGAGAGTGTCCGGTTGTTGAAATAACCGTCGAGGTGCCTTTATACTTTTGTTTAACTTCCCGTACCAGATCGTCAGCTTGCCCGATTTGGGACGTTTTCGTAATTAATTTGTATTTACCGGTGCTAAGCATCGCGTCTTGTGAGGGGGTTGCGTTGTATTTTCCTATTGTTTTTGATGTATCCTTCGCATCTTTTTCGATTATGTATTGCGATTTCTTTTTCGGATCAAGACCCATAACAACGTTACCGCCGTCAGCGTCAACAACATCTTGAAAGAATTGGCTTTTAGGATCAGTTCCTGCGAAGGCTACGACGACATTTTTAGGGTTATCTGATTTTACCCACTTACCACCTTCAGTTTTTTTGCCCTGGGAAAAAACTACGGCATCTAGTCCTGTATCATGGTCTCTCTTAATCTTTTCGACAAACCAATAGGTTTTTTGATCTGTTTGTATTGGTTTCCCTGTCTTTAACTTACTATCTAATCTATCGCGATTGTAAGATTCTTGACTTAGCGTATAATAAGTTTTATCTGTTATTTTTGGAACTTTTATCTTGTCGCTCATATACATCGCCTCTTTATTTTTGTAAAATAGGATAAGAAAGGGTTGATTTTCAAATGAAAAAGTACATAATTATCCTTATTTTAATAATTATAGCAGTTGGGGGATTTTTTATGAAGCATCAGCACGATCAAAAAGAAAAAGAGATTGCTTTATTTGAAGAAGCTCAGAATCATATGGAAAAGTTTTTAAAAACCAATTATAAAGATGTTGATAATATCCACTTTTCCGATGATTATTATATTAATCCAATGGGAGGTATAACAGTAGAGGGACATACGAACGGAGATAAAGAGTTTGAAGGTTTGTATGATCCGGGAAATAAAGAAATATTGTCATATACCGTGGATGCTGAACCTAAAGAAGAATGTAAAGATGAGTTGTGTACTCGATGATAGAATAATAGCCCGCTCACCAGAGACGGGCTTTTTTCTTTATATGCGCTTTTTCATGCCCTACCGCACTATATGGTTTACTGTTCGTCTTTAATCTCCTTAACATACTCTATAGGCACGTTTAATCCTCTACTAATAATAAATAATGTTGTGATGTCATATCTGTTATTCGTTTTAAATCTGCTTATTGTTGCCTCTGTAGTACCAACCAACTCAGCTAATTCCTTTTGACTTTGAATTCCCTTTTCTTTCATAACCTCAATCGATCGGCAGGTCATCAGCTTGGACTCGCGATTTATCTTTATGAAAAGACGAATCTGAGTGTTCGCATGACTTACATCATCCCGGGAACAAGCAACTATACCCTGAAGGGTTATGAAGATGTCATTGTATTAGAAAATAATGACCGAGACGCTCAGAAGGTTGATTTATTAGCTGCCTCTCCGCGACTTATGTTGACCAATAACGGAGAAACAGACGTGAAAATTAAAAACCTTGTGGTTACTCATTTCTTGTAAGATCACGCCGTAAAAAACGGTGTTTTTATTTTGCCTCGGAGGAGGTGAAAACGATGTGAGAACGGGAGGATTAAGGGAGATGTCGCAAACAAACGAATACGAAGTTTTTCAGAAAGAGATTAAAGAGATCAAGGCGGATCAAAAAACGCTTGAGAAACGTGTCAGCACCCTGGAAAGAACTTCTGAACGCCATGATCAGCAGATTATCTCTATCAATGAAAAGCTGAACAAGATCGAGGAAAACACAACTTGGATCAAGCGCAGTATCACCGGCGCGATCATTACAGCGGTCAGCACCGGCATCATTGGCGGCGCAATCGCTGTTTTTTATAATCTACTGCAGAAATAAGGAGGTAAACACAATATGAAAAACTTAGACAAAGGCACGGTCATCAGGACGGTGCTTCTTTTTGTTGCATTGGTAAACCAGACATTGATCATGTTTGGAAAATCAGCTTTGCCGATCAGCGAGGATCAGGTCAATACGTTGGCCGACGCTTTGTATTTGGCCGGCTCCACGATTTTTACAATCGTCACGACGTTGGTCGCTTGGTTCAAAAACAACTATGTCACAAGCAAAGGAAAGTTGCAGAAAGAGACTTTGAAACAAAAGGGATTAACGAAATGAGGTTGCCGGCTGGCAGCCTTTTTTATTTAAAACAAAATTGGAGGAGTTCAAATGGTTAAAGTCGTGAAAAACTTTGTGAAAGTCAATCAATATACTCGTCCAGGGCTGAAGTTGGCAGGAGTGAAAGGGATTGTCATGCACTATACGGCGACGCCGGGCGCTTCTGCATTGAATGAGAGGGATTACTTCAATGGCACATGTATAGCCATTAAACGCAAAGCTTCAGCTCATTATTTTGTGGACCGTAAAGAAGCGCAGCACATCATTCCTGAAAATGAAGTCGCGTACCATGCACATGATAAAAACCGCTGTTATGTGAGTTTTCTTAAACCGAACGCCAACACAAAGTCAATCAGCGTTGAAATGTGTGTCGAAAAAGACGGCATGATTCACAGTGAAACGGTTCAGAATGCCGCTGAATTGGTTGCCGACCTGTGCAAGCGTTACGGTCTTTCTACTAACAAAATCGTCCGCCATTACGATGTAACAAACAAAATTTGTCCGGCACCGTGGGTGAGCGATTCCAGCCAGCTGACGACATTCAGGAAAAAAGTCGATTCCCTGCTTGGAAATAAAACGGTGTCAAAGACAACATCATCAACGAGCCAGTCAAGCAAATCCACAGGGACCATTCTGAAAAAAGGGGCGTCCGGTTCCCAGGTCAAGGCGCTGCAGAAACGTTTGATTGCCGCTGGCTTCTCACTGCCGAAATACGGGGCTGATGGGTCTTACGAAAATGAAACGGTGCAAGCTGTCAAAGCGTTACAAAAGAAAGCGGGTATCGCGGTGGATGGAATTTACGGTCCAGCAACGGAAAAGGCCCTTGCAGCCATTGGAGCGAAAAAGAAAAAGCCTTCCTCTAACGGCAAAAAAACATCCTACCCGCTGCCGTCTGGCATCTATAAGGTGAAAAGCCCACTGATGAAAGGGACAGGCGTCCGACAGATTCAAGAGGCTCTAGCTGCCCTCTATTTCTATCCAGACAAAGGAGCGAAGAATAACGGCATAGATGGTTATTACGGACCGAAAACGGCGAACGCAGTCAAACGTTTCCAGTTAATGCACGGGTTGTCTGCAGATGGCATTTATGGATCTGACACTAAAGCAAAGCTTAAAACTTTATTAAAATAGAAATAAAAAACCCCTTCTAAAGTGGAAGGGGTTTTTAAACATGTTCGAATATTCTATATCGAGCTTTTTTAATTAATTCTTTTCGTTTGTTCTTTTGTTGATCTATCAAGTCTGCTTCTCTTTCAAGTTTTGCTAACATCAGTTCCAAATCTTCTTTTGAAATTTTATTGTCATTAAAAAGCTTGGTTATTGCTGTTTTTTGGAGTGTATATTTGCTGTTCAATTTAATCAACTCCTTAGATTAAGATTCAACATTAGCAGCAACTTCATCAACAAAATCATCGAAATCTCTGTCAAGGTTTTGGTCACCAATATCTTCATCTTGTACAAGTTCGTAATATTCACCTAAAATGCCACTTATAATAGAGCAATAAAGTTGTCCTATTTGTAACGTATTATCACTCATTTCTCTTTTTGCGTCAATGGTAACAACTCCCCATTCACTTATTGGAATACATATCAGTGAGCTATATGTATTAGAAGAATCTGATTCTTTCCAGTCAGCATCTTTGGTCACATCAACAATATTTATTGATTCTGATTTTCTAAAACATCGTCCAGCTATAGAGTGATTTATATCTAAAACTCTATTACCCGGATAATCAAGAGGAAAGCCCGAACTTCCACAAAGTAACCTAAGACCTGTGTCATCATTTATCCAAAACCCGCATCTGTGCATTTCGCCAATGTCAGTTTTAATGACAGCGGTAAGTCCCTCCAAAATTTTATTGATGGCATGTAGTACATCATCGCCAGTCGAACCTGATCGGTTTTTTTGTATTAACACTAACAAATCGACAAAGGTTTTAGCATTGGAGATAGCGACAGTTAGTTGTTCTGTAAGTAGCTTATTGTGCAGATTTTCATTTTTAAGTGTTTCTCTTTCTTCTAAAAGCTTGATAACCTTATTTTCTTTATTTGCATTATCAGCAAATCGTTTTACAGCAATATATACAAAAACACCGATAATTATGAGTATAACAATTAGAATAATACTAGAAATGATAAAAAACCAAGGTGGACTCTTGTCCAAAAAAGCTGAAACAATATCTCCCATAGTTTGCATACCCTTCTTTTTCTTCATTATAACATTATTTGGACAAATTTTCGGGGAGAAATTTACTTGGTCTTATTTTAAACTTTGCGTAAATCACATTAAACAGATTCATAAAATTTGTATCCCTTTTAAATACTTCACATGCAGCAGCCTCTGTTTTACTTCATCTATATAATTAACATGTCCTGTTACTTCTTCAATAAAACCGTCTCTGTATACACTAATGATCAGAACCGAGTTGAATTCCATCGCCTCGCATATAACACGTTCCGTGTCTTTTATTTGGGCCATATCAAGAACCGGCTTTTTTCACTCTATTGTGGTAAGTTTCTAATTCTCGAAGCAAACTGACATGCTCCAGCAGCATCAATGTCATTGATTAAAGAAGTTTTTTGCCAACAATTCGCCAACAATTCAATTCATCAGGGCGTATTTAAAGTAATGCATAAAAAAACAAACCCTTGATATACAAGGGTTTGTTGGTATGATTCCGACTGGGCTCGAACCAGCGACCTCTACCCTGTCAAGGTAGCGCTCTCCCAGCTGAGCTACGGAATCATGGTATGTAACACTGGGTATTTGTTTTGCTGACAAGTTCTATTATATGCAGATTAGATGGATTCGTCAATAGTTTTTCGATTTTTTTTTGAGAACTGGGAAAGAGTCTTGCAGTACGCCGCGCGTTATGAAAATATTGTCTTATATAGAAGTCAAAAGGGAGCAGAATTGGATGGATCTGATACCTAAAAGTGTTGATAGTATTTTAATCGTATTTTTAGCAATCTTTTTTATGTGGAAATTCGTTTATGAAATTAAACATGAGAAGCGGAAGGCTGTTATCTTGCTTTTGCTGCTCATCAATGTCTATTTTATTGTAAAAGTGTTCAATCTCGTGTTGCAATTGATGTAGCCAATATCAAAATGCAGTTAAGGAGACTAAAAAACCAATGAAAACAGAAAAGCAAAAAATGCTGGACGGAGAGCTTTATCTTGCTTCTGATCCGGTGCTGTGCCATGACAGACTCAAGGCGCGCAACATTACGAATGAATTCAACCATTCGAACGAAATCGACGACAATAAAAGGACCAAGCTGATCAAAGAGCTGTTTGGTTCAACAGGGGAAACGCTCCACATCGAACCGGTGTTTCGCTGTGATTACGGCTTTAACATACATGTCGGGGAAAATTTCTTCGCCAATTTTGACTGTGTTTTCCTCGATGTATGCGAAATCCGGATAGGCGATCATTGTATGCTCGGACCGGGCGTTCATATTTATACGGCGACCCATCCGCTCGATCCGTCCGAAAGGATAAGCGGTGCGGAGTACGGGATACCTGTCATCATCGGACGGAACGTCTGGATTGGCGGCAGAGCGGTCATCAATCCCGGCGTCAAGGTCGGCGACAATGCAGTGATAGCTTCCGGAGCCGTCGTGACAAAAGATGTCCCGGACAATGCCATCGTCGGCGGCAATCCGGCGAAAATAATTAAATACGTTGACGGCAAAAACACCAATTCTATGTGATTGGTGTTTTTATATAGACGCGGTGAATGTTGGAGTTGATCAAACATCCGCGGGAAGGAGATTTCTCCCGCGGATTTAAGTGTTATCGGGTGACCGTAATATTGTTGATGACCAGCTGTCCCAATGAATTGAGATACGAAAATGTCGCTTTGCCTGGGCTGACGGCTTTTACGTACACGCGGTCCGAGGTGACGCTGACGGTAATGGCGCTGCCGCTGTAGGACACGTTTGAAATGCCGACGTATTGATCTTCCTGTCCGACTTTCATCGGCCTGTTGATGACGATCGCCTGAGGGGCGAAGATTCCTTGTGCAGATGCGTGAGAAGAGAGACTTTCAGTTTTAGAGAGTTCCTGGGCTTGTACATGCATGGGACTTCCCGAAACAGCAAGCATACCTGCCAGTAATGATGAAGCAACTAAACTTTTACTTAACCACTTCATAACCATCATCTCTTTTCCTATGTGATAGTTCCAGGATATGGCATCTCCAGCCGGCAGTCAATCGTTTCCAGTGATGATTCACACATTGGACAAACGAAAACAAACATTTCGTGAAGCGGGCAGGAAGAACGGATCATCATTCCGAAGCTGTTCTTTGGTTCAAAGCGTTAATAAAGGTTTTTACATTTTTTTTGTCTTGCATGACGGGTGAATATATATATGAAAGCGTCCTGGTAAAGGTTTGATTTTTCAGCCGGATCACGGAAAGGTTTCCATGCTGCACGTCTCTTTCAATGACGCTTTCAGACAGGAGTGACAGGCCGATGCCTGTCATGAGCGTTTCTTTGATCCCCTGGTTGCTGCTGATCGTCAGAAACGACTTGACTTTCAAACCGTTTGAACGGATGACATGGTTTAAGTATTCGCGTGTACCTGAGCCGACTTCGCGTGTTACCCATGTTTGATTTTGCAGATCGGCCATTGTCACGTCCTGTTTGGCGGCAAGCGGGTGATTACTTGAAGCGGTGATAAACAATTCGTCCTGCATAAAGGCGTGGACAGAAAGCTCTTTTTCATTTGTCTGGCCTTCGATCAAGCCGATGTCCACTTTGTACAGGCGGACGGACTGCACGATTTCTTCCGTGTTTCCAATGACCGCCTTGAGTTCGAGCTCAGGATATTCTTTTTGAAGGTCGAACAAGAGCGATGGCAAAATGTATTCGCCGATTGTGAAGCTTGCACCGATTTTCAGCTCGCCTTTGATCGAGTTGTGGTGATCGAGAATGTCCTGCCGCGTTTGTTCATATATGGTGATCATTTGTTTGGCGCGGTCGTATAAAATTTCACCGGTCGGCGTGATTTTCAAATATTTCGGAGAGCGTTCAAATAATTTCGTCTGGAACTCTTTTTCAAGATTTTTAATGTGCATGCTCACGCTCGGCTGTGACATGAGAAGAAGCTCGGCCGTTTTTGTGAAATTTTTGACTTCTGCAAGGGTAACGAATGTCTTCAGCGCATCATAATGCACACGAATCTCTCCTTTATTAAAAATTTTAATAGCTGTGATAATTAATATATATTTTACTAATGTTGAGTATTCCAGTAAACTTTAAATTAGAATCTTTTTTAGGAATGTTTGGTTTGAAGCAGGCTGACGCCGAGCGGTAAAGGGGACGTGGTGAGTGAGCGCTTACAATATTTCTTTGCAGCAAAGCCGTGATCGACAGATGTTTTGCGTCAATAAAACCGATTTGATTTATAGGAATAGTGGATATATGATGAATGTAATCCTTTTCCGTTTCAAACAAGTCATAATTTTTTTATTCCTTAGTGAGGTGGATATCGTTGCAACTTCAGGTAATGAACAGTCCTTTTAACCAGGAGCAGGCAGAGCTCCTCAACCGCCTTCTGCCAACTTTGACGGCATCACAAAAAGCCTGGCTGAGCGGTTATCTGGCGGCTGTGCAAACCGCCGATGCCGCGGCGGCGCTTGAAACATTGCCGGCGGAAGCTCCGGCTGCAAGTCCGGCCCAGCCTGTTTCCAAAGAAGTGACCATTTTATTCGGGTCGCAGACAGGAAATGCACAGGGACTTGCTGAAAACGCGGCTAAGACGCTTACAGAACGGGGCTTTCAAGTTACCGTCTCTGCAATGAGCGATTTTAAGCCGAACCAATTGAAAAAATTAAAAAACCTTCTCATCGTCGTCAGCACGCACGGAGAAGGGGATCCGCCGGACAACGCGCTGTCATTCCATGAATTTCTCCATGGCAGACGGGCTCCGAAGCTCGATGATTTCCGTTATTCTGTGCTGGCTCTTGGCGACACGTCGTATGAATTTTTCTGCCAGACCGGAAAAGAGTTTGATCAGCGGCTTGGTGAGCTGGGGGGCACAAGGCTCCATCCGCGCGTCGATTGCGATCTCGATTATGATGAACCGGCTGCAGCATGGCTTGAGGGTGTCATCTCAAGCTTAAACGAAGGACAGGAACAGGGCGCAAGCTCAGCACCTGCTCAAACGGCAGCACCGCAAGCAGCAGGAGGAGAAACGGTATATTCGAGAAAAAATCCGTTCAGAGCGGAAGTGCTGGAAAATTTGAATTTAAACGGCCGCGGATCAAATAAAGAAACGCGCCACCTTGAATTATCGCTCGAAGGCTCAGGCCTGACTTATGAACCTGGCGATGCGCTCGGCATTTTTCCGGAAAATGACCCGGAACTCGTGAACATGCTGCTGGCCGAGCTGAAATGGGATCCGAATGCTACCGTCACGGTTGATCAAGGGGAAAACCTTTCCCTGAAAGAAGCGTTGACTTCTTACTATGAAATTACGGTGCTGACAAAAAAATTTATTCAGCAGGCGGCAGAACTCATTGCAAATGAAAAGCTGCGCGAGCTTGTCGCTCAGGAAAACGCGGATCAATTAAAAGCATATATCGCAGGCCGCGACCTGATTGATTTCGTTCAGGATTTCGGTCCGATCGCAGTAGCTCCGCAGGATTTTGTTTCGATTCTTCGAAAAATTCCGCCGCGTCTTTATTCGATCGCATCAAGCTTCGCTGCAAATCCGGATGAGGTGCATTTGACGATCGGCGCTGTCCGCTACAATACGCACGGCAGAGACCGAAAAGGGGTCTGCTCGGTTTTATGTGCTGAACGCCTTCAGCCTGGCGACACGCTGCCTGTTTTTATTCAGCCGAATAAAAACTTTAAGCTGCCGGAAAATCCGGAGGCTCCGATTATCATGGTCGGTCCGGGCACAGGTGTTGCGCCGTTTAGGTCATTTATGCAGGAGCGCGAAGAAACCGGAGCACCGGGGAAATCGTGGATGTTCTTCGGCGACCAGCACTTCGTCACCGATTTCTTATATCAGACAGAATGGCAAAAGTGGCTGAGTGACGGCGTGCTGACAAAAATGGATGTCGCGTTCTCGCGGGATACGGAAGAAAAAGTATATGTACAGCACCGCATGCTTGAGCACAGCAAAGAACTGTTTGAGTGGCTTGAAGAAGGAGCGACTTTCTACGTTTGCGGCGACAAGAACAACATGGCCAAAGATGTTCAGAACGCATTGCTTGAAATTATCGAAAAAGAAGGCGGCAAAAGCCGCGAGGAAGCTGAAGCCTATCTGGCAGAAATGAAAAAGCAAAAACGTTATCAGCGCGATGTATACTGATTTTGATTGAAAGGGGACTTTTTCAACATGGGGAACGAAATATTAAAAGCGCCTGAAGGCCCGCCGAGTGATGTAGAACGCATTAAGAAAGAAAGCAACTATTTGCGCGGCACCCTGAAGGAATCGATGCTTGAGCCGCTTTCAGCCGGAATTTCCGATGACGACAACCGTCTGATGAAGCATCATGGCAGCTATTTGCAGGATGACCGCGATCTCCGCAATGAGCGTCAAAAGCAAAAGCTTGAGCCGGCGTATCAGTTCATGCTGCGCGTCCGGATGCCGGGCGGTGTCGCAACGCCTGAGCAGTGGCTTGTCATGGATGAGCTTGCCCGGAAATACGGAAATGGCACATTGAAGCTGACAACCCGGGAAACCTTCCAAATGCACGGCATTTTAAAATGGAACATGAAAAAAACGATTCAATCGATCCATTCAGCCATGCTGGATACGATTGCAGCATGCGGGGATGTTAACCGGAACGTCATGTGCGCTTCCAATCCGTATCAATCAGAAATCCACAGAGAAGTGTATGAATGGTCGAAAAAGCTGAGTGATGACCTCCTGCCGCGCACACGTGCGTATCATGAAATCTGGCTTGATGAAGAAAAAGTGGCCGGCACGCCTGATGCGGAAGAAGTCGAACCGATGTACGGACCGCTGTATCTGCCGCGGAAATTCAAAATCGGCATCGCCGTTCCGCCGTCAAATGATATCGACGTATTTTCCCAGGATCTTGGGTTTATCGCGATTGTGGAGGATGACAAACTCATCGGCTTCAACGTCGCGATCGGCGGCGGCATGGGCATGACCCATGGAGACAAAGCAACGTATCCGCAGCTTGCCAAAGTCATTGGCTTCTGCAAGCCTGATCAGTTATATGATGTCGCCGAAAAAACGATTACGATTCAGCGGGACTACGGAAACCGCTCGGTTCGCAAAAATGCCCGCTTCAAGTACACAATTGACCGCCTCGGCTTGGAAACGGTCAAAAACGAGCTGGAAAACCGCCTCGGCTGGAGCCTCGCTGAAGCAAAGCCGTATCATTTCGAGCATAACGGCGACCGCTACGGCTGGGTAAAGGGTGTAAACGGAAGATGGCACTTTACAATGTTTGTTGAGGGCGGCCGCGTCACTGATTATGATGATTACAAGCTGATGACCGGCTTAAGGGAGATCGCCAAAGTTCATACCGGCGATATCCGCCTCACAGCCAATCAAAACTTGATCATTGCCAATGTCACAAGCCAAAAGAAGAAAAAGATCAGCGAACTGATCGAACAGTTTGGTTTGACTGACGGCAGGCATTATACAGCGCTCCGCCGCAGCTCGATCGCATGCGTCGCACTGCCGACGTGCGGATTGGCGATGGCCGAAGCGGAACGATATTTGCCAAAGCTGATTGACAAAATTGATGAAATCATTGAAGAAAACGGCTTGAAGAATGAAGAGATTACCATCCGCATGACGGGATGCCCGAACGGCTGCGCCCGCCATGCGCTCGGCGAAATCGGCTTCATCGGAAAAGCCCCTGGCAAGTACAACATGTACCTCGGCGCCGCTTTTGACGGCAGCCGTCTAAGTAAAATGTACCGGGAAAACATCGGTGAAGAAGAAATTTTAAAAGAACTTCGCGACATTCTTCCGCGCTATGCGAAAGAACGCAATGAAGGAGAACATTTCGGAGATTTCGTCATCCGCGCCGGAATTGTTAAAGAAACGACGGACGGAACGAATTTCCATGATTGATGAGCATTTTTTAAAAAACGCCTCAGCCCTTTGATCGGTGCTGAGGCGTTTTCTGTTTACGAAAATGATCGAACCGTTTCCGACTCGATGATCATTTTCATAAACTCGGCAGCCGCCGGTGTTGCTTCTTCAAATGAGGGTGTAATCATGCCGACCTCGCGGATAATTTGAGGAGAGATGTCTTTTTTGATCAACCGATGGGATACGGAGGAAAGCGAAAAGTTAGAAATCAAGCCGATCCCCAAGTTGTTATTGACCATATTGACCAATGTTTCCGCGTTTTGCACAGTCAGATTTTCTTTTAATTCGAGGCGGTGTTTTTGAAAGATTTGAGATACCGCGACTTCGTGCCCGCCCTTGCAAAAGATCAATTCATTTTGATGTTTTTTCAGATCAATGAAAGGTGCGTCTTTTAAGTGATGATATTGCTCAGGGATGACGGCCGCCATCCGGTCTTGAAACAATACTTGACTTTCGAAACCGTCAAAGGGAGAGGCGACGATGCCTAAATCAACCAGGCGTGTTTCGACCCATTGCTTGATTTGGTCGGAGGTTCCTTCGACCAGCTCGATTTGTACGAGCGGATACTTTGACTTGAAGGAGGCGATAGCCTGCGGCAAAATATTCGCTGAGACGGCGGGGAACGAGCCAACTTTGACTTTCCCCCTGAGCAGATGATTTTCTTGATCGGCCACCTGGTATATTTTGTTTTCAATCACAATCATCTGTCTGGCCAGTACGGCGATTTCCATTCCCGCGTCAGTAAGCTTTAACTTGTTCTGTTTATCCCGAATCAACAATTTGACCCCGAGCGACGTTTCCATGGTTTTTATGGCTTTGCTCACGGCCGGCTGTGAAATATACAGCTCGTTGGCGGCTTCTGTCATATTTAGTGTCTCCGCGACTTTCACAAAGATGTGAAGGCTGTTCATGTTCATAACCAAATGGTTATACCTCCGATAATAAAAATGTATTTCAGTTATCATCCAATATAGCATATGCTGTACATGAAACAAAGAAGAAAGGTGACGGTTTATGTTTAAAGTACTGTTGGGGATCATCTCTGTAACACTTATTTGGGGGTATACCTGGGTGACGATGAAAATCGCAATCACTGACATTCCCCCTGTTTTATTTTCGGCACTGCGGCTGTTCATTGGAGCCGTTCCTTTGTTTGTAATTCTCTTGATCAAAGGAAGGAAGCGTTCAATAGGAAAGGAGAATATCAAGCATTATCTGGTGATGAGTTTATTGATGGGTTTAGGTTATATGGGGGTGTTAACTTACGGCATGCAGTTTGTCGATTCGGGAAAAACGTCTGTATTGGTGTATACCATGCCGATTTTTGTCACTGTCATCAGTCATTTTAAATTAAACGAGAAAATCAATGTGTATAAAATGCTCGGTTTATTTTCCGGGTTGATCGGTCTTTTGTTTATATTAGGAGGAGGGATTCTGCATGTTGATCAAAATGTCATATTTGGAGAGCTTTGTGTTTTAATCGCAGCGCTCAGCTGGGGCATCGCCAATGTATACAGCAAACTGAAATTTAAAGATACAGATATGATTCATATGAATGCATGGCAGCTTCTCACAGGGGCGGTGATGTTATTGATCTTCTCTTTTATACTGGAACCGTCCCGGCCGATTCACTGGTCAAATGAAGCGATCTTATCTCTTTTATTTAACGGTTTATTCTCTACGGCTTTGACGTTCGTCATTTGGTTTTGGATCCTGAATCAAATCGAAGCGTCAAAAGCATCGATGGCTTTAATGTTTGTTCCCGTATTAGGCCTTTTATTCGGCTGGCTGCAGCTGCATGAACCGGTCACAATCAGCATCCTGATCGGCGCCTTCATGATCTGCATCGGGATTTTTATGAATACTTATCAATTTAAAAAGGTGTAAAAAAAGGCAGAGGGTCTATATGGTATGATGAAATGGGAGGGAGATTTTATGAAAATCGAACACATCGCTATATGGACGAACAATTTAGAGGAAATGAAAGACTTTTATACCCGGTTTTTTCACGGAAAGGCGAATGAAAAATACGTCAATCCGAAAAAGCATTTCGAATCCTATTTCATTCAGTTTGAATCGGGAACACGGCTTGAGCTGATGAGACGTCCCGACCTTGCAAAAGGAGAGGAAAACGCTTCCGGCTATGCACATATGGCGTTTTCCTTAGGGTCGCGGCAAGAGGTTGACGAGATGACGAGCCGCTTTGAAAAGGAAGGATACCAGGTTGCCGGAAAGCCGCGCGTCACGGGTGACGGGTATTATGAAAGCGTCATCCTGGATCCTGACGGCAACATCGTTGAGCTGACCGTTTGACGGAAAAAAGCTAATGTCCGTTTTTAGACATTAGCTTTTTTCGTTTAGATGGCAGCATCGAGCTGATTGATTTTCCATTTGTTGTCTTCTTTCACAAACGTGATCTTTCTTTTCGCAGTCACTGATCCATCCAATGCCGGTACGGAAAATTCATAGGTGCGGGTATTGTTTTTTTGAGAAATCAGTTTGATTGTTGCTTTGTCCCATCCTAAGAGGTTGTCCCCATCGCCGACAGGAACGGCCATTTTTCCTTTATAAGACATAATGTTGTATTTTTCAAATCCTTTTTTAATGGCGTCTTTTGTGAAAACCGGTGCCAAGTAATCTGTTAACTTTGCTTTTGTGCTGAATTCACTGCACATATACGTATATGGAAGACCGCGGTATTCAAATGTTTTGGTTTGGCAAGTTGAGTTTTTCGCTTTTGGATTGTGGCCGCTCATCGTATTCCAAAAGTGCTCCCGTGCCTGCAAAGTCATTTGCATGACTTGTTTATTTGTTAAATTCCCTGATGTTTGGTTTTTCGCTGCGAGAGATGCTCCGGCAGGTAAGATGAGTAAAACAGCTAATAAACAAACGATTAACTTTTTCATGTTCCTCTCTCCTTAAATATATCTCTTATGTTACAAATGTTACAATAATTACAGATGGATTACAAGAGATTTGCGAGAAAAATTTTCCTCCGCTGTTTTCTAATATATGACGACATAAAAGCGACTGGGGTTATATGTTTAGGAAAATAAATTACGTCTATTGATTCGTTTTCCCGAATTTCTCTTCTCATAAACACAAAAGCCCCATGTTGAAAAAACATCTTATACTGAAAAAGAATTCCAGCTTGAACCAGCGTCAAGAGCAGGAAAGAGGACGTCTGAAACATAAAGGAATCATGTTGTTGAAAATCAGAATTTTACATAAAATCAAACTTTATCAGTAAAAAATCTGTAACGAAATTCGCATCAATCTGTCATAGCGGTGACATTTTGCTGTGTTACGATTTTCCCTGTTAGTTTCAAAAGGGCTAACAAGGGAGGATTTAACTTATGAAGAAGACAATCATGTCCTTGGCTGCAGCCGCAGCTATGTCGGCGACTGCATTCGGAGCGACTGCCTCAGCAAAAGAAATCGAAGTTCAAAAAGGAGACACGCTCTGGGGGATTTCTCAAAACTACGGAATGAACCTCAAGGACTTAAAAAAATGGAATCAGCTTTCATCAGATCTGATTTTACCGGGTCAAAAGCTGAACATTTCTTCTCAAGAAGAAAAATCTGAAGAAAAGCAGTACACCGTTCAGCCAGGGGACACGCTCTCAAAAATCGCAAAAGAGTTCGGTGTAACTGTAAGCGATCTTCAAAAACGGAACAATCTGAAGTCGGACCTGATTATTGCAGGGCAAACGATTGCGATAAATGGAGAAGCAGGAGAGGCTGCTGCTGCAGCGCCTGTGAAACAAGAGTCCGCGCAAAAACAAAACGATCAGCCTGTCAACGTGCAAAAGGAAATCACAGTGACAGCAACTGCGTATACGGCAAATGACGGGGGCATTTCAGGCATCACAAAAACGGGAGTCGACCTGAATGCGAACCGTGATGCAAAAGTCATCGCGGTTGATCCAAGCGTGATTCCGCTCGGTACGAAAGTATATGTGGAAGGCTACGGCGAAGCGACGGCTGAAGACACCGGAGGCGCCATTAAAGGCCATAAAATAGACGTATTTATTCCAGATAAAAAAGACGCTTTCAATTGGGGCGTCAAAACCGTAAAGGTCAAAATTTTAAACTAATATCAAAAAATGCAGGAGGCGCTTCATGCCTCCTGCATTTTTTTGATGGATCGATGTTTATGCTGGATGATGTTCCCCGCGACTGCTTTTCACAAAAACCGAAATCACAAGAGCAGCTGCTGCAAAGACGATGGCTACGAAATAAACCATATGAACGCCTTCTGTCATACCTTGCATGTGCAGCTCCTGACGGCTGGCTCCTGAAGAATGCGCGATAAAGCGATTCGAAACGGTCGTCAGAATTGTCGTGTACAATGCCGGACCGATGGCCCCTGACACTTGATTGACCGTATTCATAATCGCCGAGCCATGCGGGTACAGCGGTTTGGGCACCTGGTTTAAACCGAGCGTCATGATCGGAGCCATCGTTAACCCGACGCCGAGTGTGAAGCCGGCGTACAGCATCATTCCCGCCGCCATCGGCGTATCGCTTGAAATATTCGTAAACAGCGAAAGGACGGCAATCACAATGATCAACCCGGTGATCAACAGCGGTTTAAAGCCAAGCTTATCAAACAGGCGTCCTGCAACAAGAGATGTCATCGCCAGGACAAGGCCGCCCGGCAGCATAAGAATGCCTGTATAAAGCGGTGACAGCTCAAGCGCCATCTGGAAGTAAAGCGGCAAAATCAGCATCATCGAAAACTGTAGCATCATCACGATCCACATCAGGATAACCGAGACGGAAAATATTTTTGACTGAAACGGCCTCATATCAAGCATCGGCACTTTCAATTTGAGCTGGCGCATGACGAACAATATTAATCCGATGACACCGGCTGCCAGTCCGATGATCACTTTCGGACTGCTCCAGCCCGCAGCTTCCCCGGCGTTGCTGAAGCCGAAAACGATTCCGCCAAACCCGACAGTCGATAAAAGAATAGATAATATGTCAATTTTCGGATACGTCAGTTCGGTTACATTTTTCAGGCGGAACGCCGCATAAAAAATCATGAAAACCGATACTGGCAGCATCATGAAGAAAACAACGCGCCATGAATAATGCTCGACAATATAGCCTGAGATGACCGGACCGATCGCCGGGGCAAATAAAATAACGAGCGTTAGGATTCCGGTCATCGTTCCGCGTTTTTGCGGCGGAATCAAAGTCAATATCACATTCATCACAAGCGGCAGTATCAAACCTGTACCTGAGCCTTGGATGATCCGTCCGGCGAGAACGAGCGGGAAGACCGGAGCGATTCCGGCCAGAAAGGTTCCCGCCGTAAATAATGTCATCGCAGACAGAAACAACTGCCTTGTCGTAAAGCGCTGCATTAAAAACGCAGTAATCGGCACGGCGATGCCGATCATGAGCATATATCCGGTTGACAGCCACTGGGCCGTGTTCGCTGAAATGACGAAATCGTCGATGATCTTCGGCAAAGCCACATTCATGACCGTCTCATTAATCAGAGCGAGAAAATTTCCGACGATTAAAATGGCGATAATCATGAAGGAGCCTTTTTTAGCATGTTCCATTTGCATTTCCCACCCTTTATGATCGTTTTAGTAAAAAAGGAATTTGTTCGGCGGCTGCACTGAGGGGCCGACCGTTTTTTTTCGTCACTGAGAGCACATACGCACCCTCAATCATCGCCTGTATCGCGACGCTCAGCGTCTCGGCCGTTTCCGGCGCGTAGCCTGACTGGAGCAGTTTATCCTGATAGACAAGCTGCCAGTCTTGATAAACCTGTTCACAAGTTTGGCGGAGCCTTTCGCTGAACGACCACGTTTCTGAGGCGACGGATACGATCGGAATATCATCGTTTTCTTCCATGATGTATTCCTCGATTCCGTCAGCCATCATCTGGATATAAGATTGAAACGCCTTGACAGGATCAGCTTCTCGGCTGATCGCTGACAATATATACGCTTTGATTCTTTTCCCGGTTAATTGAATCGCCTCTTGCGCCAGTTCTTCTTTGCCGCCGGGAAAATAATAATAAAGCGATCCCCGCGGCGCTCCGCTTTCGGCTGTGATTTGGCTCAGACCTGTGGCATGGTAGCCTTGTTTGCGGAACAATCGTGAAGCTGCCCGCAATATTTTGTCGCGGCTGCTCATTTTTTCTGCCATCCTATCATTCCCTTATGATTTTATACTGATCGGTCTATATAATTTTAACGAAAAAAAAGACCTTTTTTGAAGGCCTATTTTAGAAAAAGGACGATTTGTCCATATTCGGTTCACCGGGAATCCGCTGAAGGCTTCAGAAAGCCGGCAAGCAGCGGCGCCACAGCGATCACTGCCAAGATCGACAAAAGGCTGTCAGATATGAGGTGAACAAAAGTGGAATTGATGGTATAGAGTGCGAGCACCGTTAAATAAACGGCCAAAAAAACGTAGCCGAAGATTTTCTTGCGGAACGGTTTTTTGAGTTGAATAAAAAGAAACATTCCGGCCATTAAAATGATAAACGTCACAGTTCTATTCTCCCTTCGCGAATGTTTCTCAATCCTCGTATGTCCGGTTTCTTTCTTTGTTGTCTTCAAATGCCAGCTGAATGACGAATAAAAACAGACAGGCGATGATTTCCACATCCAGCGGGATGGTGATGCTGTCCATCAATTCATCAGCGAGATGGATGGCAAGCCACGTAAAAAAACATTCGATCATAAAGGTCACGGCTTTATGACCGATCATAAAGCTCAAAATCTTTTCCGGGATTTCAAACAGCGCGCCGAGGCCAAAGGATAAAAGGATATACCAGAAGAGCGACCAGGGCGATTCGTATGTCACGCCGAAAATCGCGAAAAAGCCGGCAACGCCGAAATAATAAGACCCGAATAAGAGCGTAAACACAGTGAGGATCAACAGAAAGATCATAGTCACTGCGAACATGGTACCGAGAGTTTTTTTAATCATTAAACATTCATTCCTAATCATGCAGTGTATATTCATGATATCAGAAAAATATCCGGTTGTGAGTTATTAATGAGATTTTGGGGTTAAAGTTTGTGTGGAAGGGGGGGAGTGGAGAGAGCGTTCTGAAAAATTCCTAAGGTGTTTTTCGAGACCTAATTAATCGCCATATATCATATTTGGAGCGTTTTCATAAGGGCTGCAAAGAGGATAGGATCCCAAATGAAAAAGGCTGTCAGCCGGCAACCTTACTTTGTTAATCATATTTCGTATTTGCTTGTTCTAAAACCGACGTGTTTACTAGAAGAATTATTTTCGTGCCTTAGGTGATTTTCGATTTTGGTTCAATTGCTTTAATCTTTTAAATCTCATAAAGAGATTTTTATTTTCCTAGAGGGAACATATTTACAACCGCTGCGACTCCCGGTACACTACATAAAAACAGGACAGGCAGGTGCAAAAAATCAAGAGATGAAGCAGGCTTTAACTGACCAATACGGCAGCTTTACAGAGATGGCAGAAAATGAAATAGAAGGAACCGATTATTCGGTGGCTGCGCGGGATGCAGGGAGCGCACTGCTTGTGATGGCTCCCCACGGGGGCGGGATCGAACCGGGCATCAGTGAAATTGTCAGGGCTTTTGCAGCGGGTTCTTCGGTTTATTTATTGGAAGGATTGAAAAGGCGCGGCAATAAGAGTCTTCATGTGACAAGCGCCCATTTTGACTGCCCGCTTGCCGTGCGAATGGCTGCAGGACATCGATACATACTGGCGTTCCACGGATATGACGAGCCTTTCCGCCGGCATACGCTCATCGGGGGGACAGATCGAAGGCGCGCCTTGTTGTTTGCGGAGACATTGGAGAAGCACGGATTTTCTGCGGAGCTGGCGGCTGAAAGGGGATATCTTTCAGGTACAAACCCTGCAAGCATCAACAATCGCTGCCAAACAGGGTTAAGCGTGCAGTTTGAAATCAGCACTGCCCAGCGGAAGGCGATGTTTGAGCAATTCACATTAAAGGGCAGGCGAACGTCTCAAAATGAGGTGTTTTCCCGCTATGTCAAAGCTTTGAAGGCAGGAGCCCGCATCGCATATGGGCCGAGTGCAGCCGGGAGCTGAGCCGGCTGTTTTTTATTTTCTCAGCATATACGCCGGCCGGCTTTCTGCCGCGACCATTTTGCCGACGCCGTTTGCCGTTGTGTACGGGCGGCGGGTTTCCCGACGGTAGCGTGCAAGTTCGTCTTCTTCTTTAAGGCGAGCAGCATTCGCTGATTCGCTCTCTTGGGAAAGGCTCGCCATCCATGCCTCATGAAACTGGATCCCGGCTTGCCGTTTTTCAAAGAGCTCGATCCGTTTGACAGCGAACGATTCCGTGATTTTAAAGAGGTCGGCGATCATTTTAGCGGCTTGGCATCGCAGCTGGGGAAAATCCATTTTTAAAAGCATAAAAGTAGGGACGCAAAAATGGTACATAAATTGATTGGCCTGGAATTCCTGCAGCTCCCTGAACATCTGATTCATATAAAGCTGGTTTCCCGCGTGCTTTAATACGTGGCATAACTCATGGGCAAAATCCTCCCACTGCTTTTCCTTTGAAAGGCTGCTGTTGAGAATGATGCTGTACATGCCGTCATGCTTAATCATCATGCTGTTGACATTTTCATAGTGAATCCAAATGTTAAAATGAGCGGCTATGCGATTCATATCAATGTGGTGGGGTTCAAAAAAACCAAACTTTTGATACATATTTTTGACGTATTCTTCTAGGTGAGATAAGTAAAACTTCAATACGAGACACCCTTTCGAACAAATGTTCTGTTTTTAGCGGGAAAGAAAAGCCCGTCAAAGGGGCTGTCATGTTTTCATGCAGATCTATCATATACGATGAGCAGCCTCTTTAGCAAATCTTTCCCTTTTTTATCGTCTTAACTATTAAATCGGCGCTCATCAGGTAATGTTTAATAAAAATTCCTTTTTTATCCGTTTTGTTTATCTCCGGGCTTTCGTTTTTTCTCTTTTTCTTTTAAGTATTGAATGAACTCGATGGCCTGCTGTCTGCTTTCGGGGGAAAATTCCTGCATGTCTCGGTATGCAATTTGCAGATCCGGATCTGCGATTTCGTCTTCAATCGTTTTTTTCTTTTCCGTTCCTGTCAACAGATAGTCAATCGTCACTTTATAGTAATCGGCGAGTTTTTTTAATGTTTCATAGTCCGGCTCGCTTCTTCCGTTTTCGTAATGGGAGTAGCGGGCCCGCGATACACCGATCTGCTTTGCAACTTCTTCCTGTGTCCGTTTTCCTCTCAGGCTCTTCAGTCTGCCGCCTAACATAGAATGACCTCTCTTCCTCAATTCGGCATGTTTATCTCTATTATAGATACAAAATGTATCGAAATAAATATATGATAAAAAAAGTATCAAAAAAGTATTGATGATAAGAAGTGTATCATATATAATCAAATCATCAGATACGTATTGTATCAAAAACAGGGAGTGAGAACATGTGCGAAAACGGTTGATCGAAGAGCGTTGTAAGAGGGTATGGACCCAAAAGCAAGTGTCGGAAAGGCTTGGACTCTCCGAGGTTTATGTTCGCAAAATCGAAAGGGGAACACGCAATCCCGGCAGAGAAACGATGCTGAAATTCGAAACGCTTTACTCAGTTCCTGATCGATTGCTGTTTCCCGATCTTTTTCAGGTCTGTTTGGATACATATTGTATCAAAGGAACTCTGTATGAAAGAAGGCGATGTCATGAATCTTGAACATCCGATGGTCACACACATTCGAACGCACGGCTATCCAAAGGAAGCCGACAGAGAGCAAATGCGAAGACATGGCGGACCCGCCGGATATCCACAAGGAGGCAGAATGGGTAAAATTGTGATTTCCTACAGCTCAGACCGTTTTGATCAATGGCGGCTCGGCGAAGCCGGGGGATTCATCGCTTTTACGAAAGACGGAAAGCCTGTATTCCAATTCGATCGTAAAGGCCAATACGAACGGTATCTCAGACTGAACCGCAGAAGGCACAAGGAAGGGGGAAGATGAATGTCCCGTCCGCTCGATCAAAGCTATCCCTTTTCCGTTTACTCAGGGCTTTTAACACCTGTGCACTACGAGAAAATAGGCAATGCCATTTGGCTGTTTTTATGGTGCATCAGTTCAACAACTAAGGAAATCGAACGCGATGGGATGACATGGGGCATCGTGCTCGGCAACAAACCGCTGAAAGCCGCAGAATTGGCTCTTCAATTCGGCGTCAACGAAAAAACGGTTAGAAGATGGCTCGCTCTTCTCGAACGAAACGGCTACATTGCAGTCACAAGAGCGCCTTACGGAATGATTTTGTCAGTCAGACATTCAAAGAAATTTGCCTATGCCAGCCATGTCCGGTCAGGCAGTTCTGTTCGGACAGAAGAGACTGGCCGTGCGGACATCCTTGTCCAATCCAATAAAGATATCACACAAATCAACACAAAACATAATATGACTTCCATAAAAACAATAGCAGACCGATTTGCCGCCCTTAGGTCTTTGCAGGAAGGAAAGCCTGTCCATCCCTCGTCAAAAGACTACAAGGCCATCGCCCGGATTGTCGCCCGCGGAGTGTCTATTCCGCAAACAATCAAATGGCTTGAACAATGCTTTGAAGAGTATGAGGCGCGGCGCCGAAGCCGCAATGAAACGATCAAGGTCTTCAGCTACTGTGAAAAATATATAATCGGCCGGCTGGCTGAAGCGGAAGAGAAAACAACTGTCAGGAGGGAGAACAATGTCCAAAAGAACAATCGAAGAGATCATGGACGAACTGAGAAACAGGAGCCGTCTATCACAGGGGGACAAACCGGAAGAATCCGCCGCAAAACGGTATGACTGTCCGAAATGCAAAGATGAACTCGGATTTATCGAACGGCGCGGAACGATGGAAGTATGGGTATCATGCGCCTGCCGCGAATGGCGGAAAGCGCAAAAGCTGTTGAAATCGAGCGAAATCACCGAACAATTTAAAAACTTAAATTTTGCTCAGTTCAAGACGAAAGGAAAACACCAATCTGTAAAAGAGGCGTATGAATGCGCCGTTGAATATGTACAAGCTTACCGGGACATCCGGGAAAGCCGCAAAAACAGCATCGCGCTCTTGGGACGACCCGGTTCAGGGAAGACGCATTTGCTGACGGCCGCCGCCAATGAGCTGATGAGGAAGCATTTCGTACCCGTCCTTTATTTTCCTTTTGTCGAAGGATTCAACGATTTAAAACAGGATTTCTCATTGCTTGAGGATAAGCTGAACCGGATGAAGCGAGTCGAGGTGCTGTTTCTCGATGATCTGTTTAAGCCGGTGGGAGGCAGGCCGCGGGCGACGGAATGGCAGATCGAACAGACATATGCTGTCGTCAATTACAGGTATTTGAACCATAAGCCGATCATGCTGTCCAGCGAGCTAAGCGTTGAAGAAATTGTCAGCATAGACGAAGCGCTCGGAACGAGGCTGGTTGAAATGTGCCAGGACTTTCTCGTCGTCCTGAACGGGAGCTCTTTCGGCATCAATCATAGACTGGAGGGGATGGTTTGATGTGCCCGCTATGTAATGGGAGAAAATCAGTTCATCAGGACGCAAGGATCGGAACGATTTTCCGCGCTTGTCCAAACTGCCGTGCTGAAAGCGGTGATTTGACGGATGTAATCAAACATCTGGAAGCGCTGATTGCAAAAATGAAAACAAGGGTGAAACAAGGTGCTTAAATGTTTAAAAGCTATGATACTCATCATCTGGACAGCGGCAAAAAGAGACGCACAAATGAAACGATGGCACGAAGAAGACGGAAAGTGAGGAAGACAAACGTGAAGAACGAAAGTGCGACGTACAGCCCGTCACCATGGCGCGTTGTCAGAACAAATAGCGACCTGTACATTTATTCAGCTTACAGTAAAGCCGAAAAGAAACGGTTTCCTTATTCCAGCGGGCGGGTGATTGCCAAAGTCGCCGACTACAGCGCATATTCCAAGGAAAAAAATGCCAGCTTAATCGCCGCGGCTCCCGAACTTTTGACCGCAGCGAAGCTCACGCTTGCCTATTTGAAGCGAAAACGGCCCGCTCGCTCTAATTCAGTTGAGAATCAATTGATAAATATTTTAGAAAAAGTCGTCACAAACGCGGAATTTGAAGAGGAGGAAAATAGATGAACCATCCGGCAAAGATACAAGATATCCACGATACGACGGTTGCAAGCCGCCTTAAAAAAGGAAAGGTGACAGTGATCGTTCTTGATGGAATGAACGGCACAGCTTGGCAGGCCGAGGCGCCTGAACACGGTAAAACCGTCATTGAAACGAGAAAGGGAGACCTCGCAAGGGTCGAATTTGAAATCGGCTATAAGCTATAATTCTACAACTTGCATATTTGTCCAAGACGGAAAGCCTGCGGACGCTGATCAGATGCACATCTTACTGTGCGGCTGATTGGTGTCCTTTTTTATTTCAAAAAAACGGAGGTACACAAAATGGAAGATTTGCTTTTCGAATATAAAAGAGCGCTGAAAAACACGAAAAAACTGTATCGGGCCTATCAGGATGAACAAGGGCTGACTGCTGAACAATTGAAAGATAAAAAACTGATCAGAAACATGATGACCGATTTGGAATATGTGATCGACTGGCTTGAAAACGGAAGGGAGCCGGGAATCAGAAGGGCGATTGACAGGCGAGACGCTTATAAACGGATGCTACTGAAAGATCCGCTGATCATCGACACGTTCTCAGAACAGATTGCATTTGAACCGGCTCAAGAAGTGTCAGCGTACGATAAAGCCCGGATTGAAACCGCGCTGTCTGCCCTTACGGCACGCGAAAAAGAAATCTTCATTTTACATAAGGTCGAACAGTTTTCCTATGAGCGGATTGCCGCCATGCTCGGCATCAAAAAGTCTACTGTTCAAACCAATGTGAAACGGGCACAGCTGAAAATCGCGAAACAAATCGAAAAGCCTCTCGATTGTATGGCATAACGATATATCTGTCTTTTGTCATACGTTTGCCACCTATAAGTGAAAAGAGAAAAAATATAATAAAACATACAGTTCTTAAATGGAAGATTCATATAGCGATGAAATATTACTGTTTCCGGGAATGAGAGGCGGTGAAGATGAACAATGCCAAGGAAAAGGGATCCAAAAAGGGATGAAGCTTTTCGTCTCTATCAACAATACGGGGGAAACATTATGAATCTCGCAATCGCAAGAGAACTCGGTGTTTCAAATCAAAAAGTCAGCGTTTGGAAAACCCGTGACCGCTGGAAAGAGGCTGTAAACGGGGAGGATACGAGCAGAGGAAAAGCAGATATCCGCAATGAAGGGCTGAATGAACGGCAGCGTCTGTTTTGCATCTATTATGTGAAAAGCTTCAATGCTACCCAAGCAGCGATAAAAGCCGGCTACTCCCCTGCCAGCGCTCATGTGACAGGCTGCCGGCTTCTGAAAAATGAAAAGGTGGCCGATGAGATCAGGCGGATCAAAAAAGAGATGGTAGGGGAGATATTCGTTGAGGCGATGGATGTTCTCCAAGTCTATGTGAAAATCGCATTTGCCGATATGACCGATTATGTGACTTTCGGCAAAAAAGAGGTACAGGCTGTCGGAAAGTCCGGACCGCTGTTTGATGAAGAAAACAATCCGGTTATGAAAGAGATCAGCTTTGTCGATGTGAAACATTCCGACCTCGTCGATGGTACAGTCATCACAGAAGCGAAACTCGGGAAAGAAGGAATTGCAATCAAGCTGGCCGATAAAATGAAGGCGCTCGAGAAGCTCTCACAGTATTTCGATCTTTTCCCTGATTCATTTAAGCGGAAAATTGAAAATGAGAAGCTGAAGCTCGCCAAACAAAAAGCCGACAAAGATGCGGAATCAGGACCCGTTGAAGTGGTCATCACCAGAAAAGGTGATTTGGCTTGATTATAAAAGAAGTCAATCCGCATTTTGAAGATTATTTGTTTAACTGGGATCAGACGTTTCAATTTCTTGTCGGCGGATACGGTTCGTCAAAAAGCTATCATACTGCTTTAAAAGTTGTATTAAAGCTGCTGCAGGAAAAGCGCACCGCTCTCGTTGTAAGGGAAGTGTTTGAAACACACAGGGATTCGACTTTTTCTTTATTCGCAACCATTATCGATGAGCTGGGTGTTCAAACGGCGGCAGAGGCCGTTTCTTCTCCGATGCACATCAGGTTTGCAAACGGCAGCCGGATTATTTTTAAAGGGATGGACAACCCGGCGAAATTGAAATCCGTCAACAACATCTCGCTGATTTGGATCGAAGAATGTTCGGAAGTGAAGTATGAAGGCTTCAAGGAACTAATCGGCCGGCTGAGGCATCCTGATCACAGGCTGTATATGATATTGACGACAAACCCCGTCAGCCAGTCAAACTGGACGTACAGACACTTTTTCAAGGATGAGCGGAACAAGCGGTTTATTTTGGATGATGAGGTTTTGTATGAAAAGCGGGTCGCTGTCGTCGGTGATACGTATTACCACCATTCTACAGCGGATGACAACCTGTTTTTGCCGAAAAGCTACCTCAAACAGCTTGATGATATGAAAGCATATGATCCCGATCTGTACCGGATTGCCAGAAAAGGACGGTTCGGGGTAAACGGCACCAGGGTTCTGCCGCAATTTGAAGTGATGGAGCATGAGGAGGTCATGAGACAGATCTCCGCCATTTCCAACCCGCTGAAGAGAACCGGAATGGATTTCGGATTTGAGGCATCATACAATGCCGTCGTCCGGGCGGCCGTCGATCCCGACAAAAAATATCTCTATATTTATTGGGAGTACTACAAAAATAAAATGACAGACGACAAGACGGCCGAGGAGCTTAACGAATTCGCGGTTACGAAGGAGCTGATCAAAGCCGATCCCGCTGAGCCGAAAAGCATTCAGTTTTTCAGGCAGAACGGCTTCAACATGACAGCAGCCCGCAAGTTCCAAGGCTCGCGCCTGCAATATACGAAAAAAATCAAGCGGTTTAAAAAAATATTCTGTTCTGACCGATGTGCCAATACGATCTACGAATTGCAGCCGCTGACCTATGCGACGGATAAAAACGGCAATCTGAAGGAGGATCAGTTTACAATTGATCCGCACACACTTTCCGCGCTATGGTACGCGCTTGATGATTATGAAGTCACCGATTTGAAGGCTGAGCCGGAAGTGAGAAAACGGCCGAACAGGAAAAGGGGGAGATAGTGTATGTCCACTCAGCAAACGGTAAGAGCAAAAGTCATGAAATCCCGTTTTCACGAGCCTGTAACAAAACAAATATATGAAGATCAATTTTCGGAGATCTACGGAGATGAGATTATCGCACCGCCGTACAATTTGAAAGAACTGAAAGCCATTGCCGAATATTCTTCAATTCTCCAGCAATGCATTGACGCCTATAAAACGAATATTGCAGGGTTCGGGCTTGATGTCGAGTACGCTTTTGATTTTAATGGTGCGGATGTGACGCCCGATAAGAAAAAGGCTGCTGAGACCGATTGGACAAGGCTTGAAGATTTTTGCCGCCATCTTCATTTCGATGAATCGGCTGAAACGATTTTAAGCCATATGATAGAGGACCGCGAAAAAACGGGGAACGGGTTTTTGGAGGTGCTCAGAAACGGCACGGGGCAGCCGGCCGGAATTGAATATCTCGATGTCAAAAATATGCGCGTATGCGGATTGACAGAACCGATCGAAGTGGAATTTGCCTACATGGAAAACGGATCGCTAAAAAACATCAAAAGGGAAAAAAGGTTCCGCAAATACGTTCAGATGATTGAAGGCAGGAAGGTGTACTTTAAAGAGTACGGCGATCCGCGCGTCATGGATATGACCACCGGAGCGTTTGACAGACAGACTCCGCCTGAACGAAGTGCGAATGAAGCGATCCATTTTAAAATCGGCAGCGGCGTCTACGGCGTTCCGCGCTGGATCGGAAATATCGTCAACCTGTACGGAGCGCGGAAAGCGGAAGAGCTGAATTATATGTATTTCAGACAAGGCCGGCACGTCCCCGCCGTTATTACGGTTGAAAACGGCATGCTCTCAGAGGCTTCGTACAGAGAGCTGCAGGAATATATGAACGACTTGGAAGGCGTTGAAAATGCCCACAAATTTTTGCTGATCGAAGCGGAGGGGATCGCACAGGAAAAAGACATTCACGGCAGCCAGGACATTACGCCGGTGAAAGTGGACATCAAATCACTCGCCGAAATTTTGCAGGAAGATGCGCTGTTTCTTGAATATGACGAGAAAACGCGGAATAAAATCCGCTCTTCCTTCAGGCTTCCGCCGCTCTACACCGGTGATGCCCATGAATATAACAGGGCGACAGCCGATACAGCCCGCAAAATCACCGAAGAACAGGTTTTTGAACCGGAGCGGAAAATATTGATCGGCAAGCTGAATACGCTGTTTCTCCGTGATTTAAACATTTTCCATGCGAGGCTCCAATTGAAAGGACCGGACTTTCGCGATCCGCTTGAGATTGCAAAAGTGCTCGGTCCTTTTATTCAGGCGGGGGCGGTATCTGCAAATGATCTGCGCGACCTGGCCGGCAGAGTGCTCGGTAAGACGCTTGATGAATGGCCGGAGGAAGAATTCAGCAGGCCGCTCGGTTACCAGCAAAGCGCAAAGCGTGCTGAAGCAGAAGCCGGAGCGCTGCTGCCCGAACTGCAGGAAGTCGTCGAGACATTGAAACAGATCACTGAAAGGAGGTGAACACTTCGTGCCGAGAGAGCTTAAAAATGCCAAGATCAATTTCGTCAGTTATGTCGACAAAGCGGCGAACAAAAAGAAATTCTTTATGACGAAATCGAGTGAATCGCCGACATTTGAAAAGGAAGTCAAGCTGATTGCGAAAGCCGAGGATGAAAAGAAGCTCGTCTACGGCGTGGTCTACGAGCCGGACATTCAGGATGCCCACGGCGATTTTATGTCGGCTGACGAAATCCAAAAAGCCGCCCACGGTTTTCTGAAAAATGCCCGGAAGATCGACAAAGATCACAATTTCCAGGGAGGCGTCGGAGAAGTCGTGGAGTCCTATGTTGCGCCGGCTGATTTTGAAGTGAACGGCGAAACGATTGTGAAAGGCTCTTGGGTGCTGGTGACAAAAGCCGGCGATGAGATCTGGGAACAGATTAAAAAAGGAAGCATCACCGGCTACAGCATGGCGGGCACTGCCGAAACGGTCGAACACCCGCCCCGCGCCGGCTCTAAAACCGATGAGACCGGCAGTTTCTTTCAGCTGTTTAAGCAGTTTTTTGCCGGCGACAAACAAAAAACGGGAGAGGAAGAAAAAAAGATGAAACGATCAGAAGTTCAAGGAACGATTGAAGCCGTCTTGGCTCCGCTTCTCAAACGTCTTGACGATTTGGAAGGGGATAAAGCGGCGGACGAAAAAGAGCAGCAGACAGACCAGGATGCACATGTGAAGGAAATCGTCGAGGACATGCTCGCCCCTCTGATTGCGCGCATCGAAGCACTCGAAAAGATGAGAGGTGCCTCAAAGCAGGCAGCGGCTGAAAAAGAAGGAGAAGAAGAAGTTAAAAAATCGATTTGGAGCGGATTGCTTTAATTTGGAGGAGGAAGAACATGAGAAATCAAGAGATTATTCGTAAAGCCGAGATGTCGCTTGCGACGTTGAAAAGCGGAGGATTAATGAATCCGGCGCAGGCTTCTGCATTTATTCGCATGGTGCAAAACACGCCGACAATTTTCAGCGAATCACGTGTGATTCAAATGGAAAACGACTCGCAAAAATTTGAAAAAATCGGTTTTGGCCAGCGGATTTTAAGAGCGGCTGATGAAGGTAAAGCATTGGCGAAGGACCAATTAACCGCACCGGTGACCAGCACGGTTGAACTGAATGCGAAAGAAGTCATTGCCGAAGTCAACATTACTTATGACACGCTCGAAAATAACATTGAAAAAGACGGCCTTCAACAGACGCTGATGCAAATGCTGGCGGAACGGGCCGCTGTGGATATTGAAGAACTGATCGTCAACGGTGATGTTGCGTCTTCAGATCCATACCTTGCTCAACTTGACGGGATCCGGAAGCAGTCCGTCTCTCACATCGTCGATGCAGGCGGGGAGCAAATCAGCCGACAGCTTTTCAAACAGGGGCTGAAAGCTGTTCCGGCAAAATATATGCGCGTTCCGCAGGAATTCAGATTCTACACATCGCTCGGTCAGGAGATCGAATGGAAAGACCGCGTCGCAGACCGTCAAACCACTCTCGGGGATGCGGCCGTACAGGGCGGGCTATCAACCGCTTTTGGCGTGCCTGTTAAAGGGGTCTCAAATATTCAGCCGTATGCGTACGGAGAAGGAGATGCAGCCGCCGAAGCATCAGACATTATTTTGACGCATCCGAAAAATATTATTCTCGGTTTCTCGCGCAATATCAGAATTGAAGTCGATAAAGACATTCGCGCACGCAAATTTATCATTGTCCTGACGGCAAAACTGGACAGCAAATTCGAAGAAGAAGACGCGGTTGCAAAAATCGTCAATGTAAAAGAGTAAATGCCTGAGTCCGAACGTTTTCACTGAAAGCATCGCCAATCGGCGGGAAACGAGTCCGAGTACAAGCGAAAGCGCCCCGGACAACAGCTAAAAGCTCTGGAAGGATGTGATGAACATGCTGATCACGCCCGACGATATCATTCAATATTCCGTTATTGAAGCCGTGAAAAACCGGCCGCAGGAATTGCTACGGCAGGATATCCTTGAAGCCGAAGCGGAAGCCGAGCAGATCACGGGGCATCGTTTTACAGATGAAAAATATGATCCGCTGCCGGAAAAGGCAAGGCTCGCTTTGCTGCAGCTGGCACAGTACTTTGCATTGAAAAACGGTGATGAATCGCTTTTGAAAGGCTACAAATCTGAGAAATTGGGTGACTACTCCTATACGCTCTCAAGAAGCGGTGGCCTGGCGAAGCCCGACGTCTATAAACTGCTCGAAGAATTTATTCTTGATTATGAATCTGTCCGATTCAAGGTGCGGCCGCTATGAGCTACAAAAGTCTATTAAGCGACCGTTGCGATATCTATCATTTAAAGGAAGATCATGCAGAGGAAGCAAGGTACGGCATTCCCGCGCCAAACCTGCAGCCGATTCGCACATACGGGGAAACCCCCGATCTTCAAAACGTTCCCTGCTATTTTACGGAAAAAAATCAGTCGATCGTCCAGCAAGATCCCGAACAGGTCATTTATCATTCATATTTGGCCCATTTTCCGGCGGATGCAGATGTGCGCCTTCACGATCTTGCGGTCTGGAACGGTGTCAGCTACACGCTACAGCAGCCGCGCAACATCAAAGGCCATCACCTGGAAGTCTTAGCGGTCAGGGATGAAAAACTATGAAAATCAAAGGATTGAAACAGCTATCGCGGACGCTGGAAAAAGCGGGGCAGAGCGGCTTTCGAACTGAAGCTGCCAAGTGGCTTGAACAGACGGGAACCGATTTTTTAGATCTGGTCCGCGACGAAATTGTACGCGCCGGATCGATTGATACCGGCAGCCTTTTGCGCTCTTTCAAGCGACGGGCTGAAGGGAACATATGGGAAATCGAAAAAGGCGGACTCACGCTTGAAGTCGGGACGGAGTTAGAGTACGCCTCATTCGTAAATGACGGCCATTGGACAGGCGGAAAAGAGGAAGTCAGGTGGATTCCGGGACAATGGCACAGCGGCCGATTTCAATACGATCCCGGTTCTTCGTCCGGCATGGCTTTAAAACGGCAATGGGTAAAGGGAACAGGCTATTGGGAGCATGCGCTTTACATATTTGAGCGTTTATTTGAAAAACGCCTGAATGAAAGGCTGCAAACATGGCTGAATTCCCTTTAAGGAGGTGAAGCTTTGAACGACGAAACGGGATCTGTTATGAATTTTTTTTATCAAGTCTTTCCTGTCGTCTGTTATGAAAAGGAAATACCCGACCATTTTCAAATACCGTCGCTATATTTTCCGTCCCCTTCTGTTTTTGATGAAAATGATACGGTTTCAACATTTAAAAAAGTCTTCACCCTGAATGTGAAACTGTTTCACCATGATTCACAGCAGGCCCACGATCATGCCGAGCGCATTGCAGACGCCGTAAGGGAAGCGCGGCACATCATCCCGCTCATTGACCGGTTGGGTAAAGACACAGGAGACAACTTGAGGATCAGCCGGATCGAGACGAGGATAGGGGATTCCGGCACCGCGTCCATTATTATTCAATGGAACAGCCGCTACTGGTACAAACGGGAAAACGAACTTTCTCTGGAAACAATCGATTTTACAAACGGGGTGAAATAATTGACAGTCAGCAAAAAAACAAAGACCGAAGCAAAAAAGGCGCCTCTTGAGGAACGAGAAGCGCTGTTCTACATCGAGGATCTGAGGGAGCACGCGAAAGAGCTTTTCGGCATTAAACCGGAAGTTCTCGACGGTGCTCTTTTTCATGTGAAAGAAGAGCAGATTTCAAAGCTTGAGGCAAGTCAGCTTATTCAAACATTTTTAGCCAAGGAGGTCATGAATTAATGAACGGCGGAACATTTACACCAGGCAAAGAAAAAGATCGTGCCGGCATTTATTTTAATTTTAAAACGACAGCAGAGGAGCGGGTTTCCGTCGGGGACCGCGGCACAGTTGCCCTTCCTGTCGTCATGAGCTGGGGGGAGCCGAAATCATTCGTATCGATTTCCAGCATTGAAGATTTAAATAAAAAAGTGGGATTGAACATCGATGATCCGTCTCTTCTGCTTTTCCGCGAAGCGAAGAAAAACGCACAGACCGTTTTGCTGTACCGTCTGAACACGGGAGCGCCGGCGAAAGCCCAAATCGGCGAAACGCTGAGTGTAACGGCAAAATACGGAGGCGAGAAAGGGAACGACATTTCAATCCGCATTTCCGAAAATGTGCTCGATTCTAAAAAGTTTGATGTCACAACCTTTGTCGGAACAGATGAAGCTGACCGACAAACCGTCAAAACGGCAGAAGAGCTTACCGCAAATGCGTACGTCGCGTTTCAAGGGGAAGGCGCGCTTGAACTGACAGCGGGCACAAAACTGGAAGGCGGAGAGAACGGAACAGCAAGCGTTGCCGATTACACCGCGTTTTTAGATGCGGCCGAAACGGAATACTTCAATACGATCGCACTTCCGGTTGCAGACAATGAACAGCTGAAAGCCACTTTTGCCGCTTTCATCAAACGCCTCCGCGATAAGCAGGGCCAGAAAGTCCAAGGCGTAGTCGCCGATTATGCCGGAGACGATGAAGGCATCATCAATGTAACGGGAGGCGTCGTGCTGGAAGACGGCACAGAAATCACGCCTGAAAAAGCGACGGCATGGGTTGCCGGAGCAAGCGCAGGCGCGACTTTTAACCAGTCGCTGACATTTGTCGAATACGAAGGAGCTGTTGATGTTCTGAACCGTCTGGATGAAGATCAGGTCATCGAACGTCTGAAAAAAGGCGAGTTTTTATTTACGTTTGATGCACGCGATCAATCGGTCAGTGTCGAAAAAGACATCAACTCTTTAACGAGTTTCACTGCCGACAAAAACAAAAAATTCTCGAAAAATAAAATCATCCGCGTCCTTGACGGAGTTAACAATGATTTGACCCGCGAATTAAAGGCTTTAATCAAAGCGCGAAAAGCAAGCGGCAGCGACATTCCTGTATCTGACGACGGTTTGCAGTACGTCAAAACGCTGATCATTCAGTATATGACGGCGCTTCAGGAAGCCGGCGGCATTACCGGTTTTGATTCTGAAAGCGATATTGCCATCACACTGAATGAAGACCGCGACGGGTTTTTAATCGATTTGGCCGTTCAGCCGGTTGATGCAGCAGAAAAATTCTACTTTAATGTGGAGGTAAAATAATATGGCATTAAAAGCGCAAAACACGATTTCCGGAAAAGAAGGCCGTCTTTTTCTCGACGGACAAGAGATGGCTCATATCAAAACATTTGAGGCAAACGTCGAAAAGAATAAAGCCGAAGTCAATATTATGGGCCGCCGCATGACGGGCCACAAGACAACAGGTGCAAACGGCACGGGGACGGCGACATTTTATAAAGTCACGTCTCAATTTGTCACATTAATGATGAACTATGTAAAAAAAGGCGATGATCCGTATTTCACGCTCCAGGCCGTCCTTGACGACCAGTCATCAGGCCGCGGAACGGAACGTGTCACACTGTATGACGTGAATTTTGACTCAGCCAAAATCGCCGGCCTTGACGTCGATTCAGAAGCGCTGGAAGAAGAAGTGCCGTTCACATTTGAAGATTTTGACGTTCCTGAAAAACTGAAAGATACGTTTTAAAAAAGAGCCCCGTATCCCGCTTTTTAAACTTAGATCGCAAAGGCTGGTCTTAAAGAAGGAAGCCGATTCAGTAGTCAGGACATTTAACACCAAGCACTCTCGCCAAGCCGAGGGTGCTTTTTCATTGCCAATTTAAAAATTGAATGTTAAAGGAGCAAGCAGACATGAGCGAAAAACAAGAAGAAAAAGTATATGATTTATCCTTTTTTATGCCGGGACAAACCGTTGAAGCCGAGGAAATCAAAGTGCCGATCTCAAAGCGGTTCGTCGATAAAAAGGGCAATGTCATTCCGTTTGTGTTTAAGCCGATTACAACCGAGCGCATTGACGAGCTTGAAAAAGAAAATACGACTTATAAAAACATCAAAGGCAGGGGCCGCGTCAAGGATCTCGACACCCAGCGCTTTTACGCCCGAATCGCCATTGAATCGACGATCTATCCTGATTTCCGTTCAAAGGAATTAAGAGAAGCCTATCAAACGGCCGACCCGGTCGAAGTAGCCAAACGCGTTCTGTCAGTCGGAGGGGAATATGCGAACTGGCTCAACAAAGCGATTGAAATCAACGGCTTTGAAGACGACCTTGAAGATCTGGAAGAAGAAGCAAAAAACTAATCAAGGATGGGAATAAAGAAGCGGTGTATCTCTATTTTGCGATGCACGAACTTCACTATTCTCCATCCCAGCTCCGGGAGCTGTACGAAGCCCCAAAACCGTTTAAAGCATTTTTATACGGACTCATCAGCTACAAACTTCAAATCTTGGAAAAAGAAGCGAGGAAAGGAGGTACATAATCCATGGCAAAACTGACGGCACGTTTTGACCTTGAAGACCGGGTATCTAAGAAGCTGCGAAGGATTCAGAAGGGGTTTACGGTTTTAGAAAAGAGAGCCGAACGATTGAACAGGCAAATCAAAATTAACATCAAAACGGAAGATCAGGCTTTTTTTCGGCTTAAAAAACTGAACAATTACCTGATGAGAAAGTTCATTCACTCCGTAAATATTGGGGTGATTATAGATGACCAGGCATCCGCTCAACTAATAGAAATACAAAGAAGATTAAAAAGAATCCCGCCAGAAACAACCGTTAAGTTAAATTTAGCGGACAATGTCTCACAAAAGTTAACTAAAATTAAAAGGATGCTCTCTAAGCGTGAATATTCCTTTTCAATCTCTGCTGAAGACCGTGTAACATTAACAGTTAAAAAAATAATCGGCTACCTCAAAAACAATTTGAAAAAAGGTTACTCAGTTCAGTTATATGTGCTTGATAAAATAACGAAAACAGCAAGCAGAATTGCCTCACTCTTAAAAAAACTAGAGAAAACGTACATTGTCACAATTGATTTAAACGACAAGGCGACGAATAAAATCAAAAACAAAAAAGTTTCAGGCGAAACATCAGAAGTCAAACACAATAAAAAGAGATCTTTCTTCGAACAAGGAAAAGACTTGTTAGGTGAATGGTGGAAAAAATCAGGATGGCCTTGGATAAAGGATACTGGGAAGGAAATTGGCAAGGCATTTGTAGATCGATTTAAAGATAGACTGATGGAGAAATTGAACAATGATATTTTTGATAAAATCATTGATAAAATCTTAGGCCCTCAGTCAACAAAAGGTTCTCAGTCAAAATCAAGTGGTTCAGGTCATGAACAATGCTGCTGTTTATATCCGCAGAAAGAGTTGCTAAGTTCAACCGGAAATAGTCAAACGGTCTCTGTTTCAGGTTCAAGTGAAGAGCATAAAGGTTGGAATTTAAAAAGCCTATCAAGGGGAATTATACCTGCTGCCAAGATTCTCTTCTATTTAAAAAGTTTAAGGCCCGCCAAAGAACCCGGTAAACTTGCAAAATTATTAGAGCCCTTAAAACCAACGCTTGAAAAATTAAAGCCGCTAGGTAAAAAATTAAGTCCGCTAGGCAAACTTTTGCCGCTTACAGATCTAATCGGCATCAACAAAGATAACGCAGGCGAAAAAATTGGTTCTGTAGGCGGCCGTATGTTAGGCACTTATGGTGGAGAAGCTGCCGGAGCGACACTTGGAGGATTGGTTGCAGGACCTCCGGGTGCAGTGATTGGGGGAGTAGTGGGCGGCTTTGCAGGCGGGATGGGCGGAGAAAAGGCAGGCGGTTCCCTCGGTAAAATGTTTGACACTTCCCAATTGAAGGAAGATCTCATGAACACGCTGTTTAATGGAGACTGGTGGAGCGAACAGTGGGATTCCCTTAGTCAAACCGCTTCAAATACATTTTTAAATGGCGACTGGTGGGGAGAAAAATGGGGATCTCTTAAAGAAACAGCCACAAATACGTTTTTAAATGGAAACTGGTGGGCTGAACAAGCCGGCTATCTTTATGGCACTTTGGAAGCTACATTTTTAGGTCCATTGAGTAATGTTTGGGGAACCATTGCAGGAACAATCAGCGAGACGATTTTTAACGGGGACTGGTGGAGTGAAAAATGGAACAATGCAGTAACATGGGCGCAGAATACGTGGGACGGAGCTGTCTCTGTATGGGACTCCATTACAGGAACCATTAAAGACACCGTTTTCAATGGAGACTGGTGGGGTGAACAATGGGGCAACGCTGTAACATGGGCGCAGAATACATGGGACGGAGCTGTCTCTGTATGGGACTCCATTACAGGAACCATTAAAGACACCGTTTTTAATGGAGACTGGTGGGGTGAACAATGGGACAACGCAGTGTCATGGGCGCAGAATGCGTGGGACGGAGCCGTCTCTGTATGGAACTCCATTACAGGAACCATTAAAGACACCGTTTTCAATGGGGACTGGTGGTCTGACCAATGGAATAGCGCTTTAGAAAGGGGTAAAAGTATTTTCGAAGGCGCGAAAAGCTGGGTCGGAGAGAAAGTTGAATATTTTCAAAAAGGTCGGGAAAGAGCCCATAAGGATCATGGCTTTGACGGCTATGCAACAGGCGGCTACATCACAAAACCGACCATCTCCTGGATCGGTGAAGCCGGAAACGAATTTGTCATCCCGACGGAAAACAACCGGGGACGCGGGAAGATGCTGCTTGCCCAGGCCGCGACTAAGCTCGGCATGCGCGTTGTTGACGACATGGGGGCCGCGGCGGGAGACGGGGGAGCTTCTTCTCCGGTTTCAAGCACCGCTTCATATTCGGCTTCTGTGTCGCCTGCTGTCGGCGTCGGGAATATAACGGCAGAGGCGCAGGCTTTCGGTCGGGAATTCACCGGCGGCTTTGACAAAGGGATCGGCTCAAACGCTCCTTCCCTTGATCAATGGAAGCAAAAAAACATCAGCAAGCCGTTTAGCAGCCTGCCGGCAGAATCGTCTAATTACGGAAAACAGGCGGTCGCCGGGTTCGCTTCCGGGCAAAATACTACCGCGACCGGAACGGGCGGTTTTCTTCAAGCAAAAGTAAATGCGCCTTATCAAACAACGGTGAAGACGTCATCTTCCTGGGGCGCAAATACAGTCAAAAACTTCGCTTCCGGGCAAAATGCAACACCGACCGGGACATCGCAGTATGTTGATAAAAATATCAACAAGCCGTTCCTTGATTCGAAACAGTCGGCTGCAGGCTGGGGATCAGGAATGGTCGGACACTTTATCAGCGGCATGAATGGAAAAGGCAGCGAAGTTTCTCAAGCTGCAAACAACTTGGCGAAAAAAGTGGAAAAAGCGTTTCGCGAAGAGCTGGATATTCATTCTCCGTCCCGGGTTATGATGAATCTCGGGCGTTTTGCGTCGGTCGGGATTGTCAAAGGTTTAAGTTCTGTCGATGTCAAAAGTTTTGCGGAAAAACAAGCGGGCTCACTGGCTGCTGCGTTTTCCGGAATCGGCGCCGTCGGCGGAAATGTAAAGTCGTGGCTGATGCAGGCGATCATGGCTACCGGTTCACCGGCGTCGTGGCTGCAGCCGCTTTCTGTCATTGCTCAAAAGGAATCCGGCGGAAATCCGCGCGCCTCTAACGGCTGGGACATTAACGCCAAGCGGGGAGACCCGAGCAGAGGTTTGATGCAGACGATCGGCCAAACGTTTAATGCGTACAAAGGAAAAGGAATGAATGATATTTTCAATCCTGTTCACAACGCGGTAGCGGCCATCAATTACATCAAATCGCGATACGGGTCGCCATTTAACACGCCGGGGATTAAAAGCATGGCAAGAGGCGGAGCTTATAAAGGCTATGCCAACGGCGGCCTGATCACCAGCGAGCAGATCGCCCGCGTGGGTGAAGGCGGCAAGCGCGAATGGATCATTCCCGAAGAACGCGGCATCCGCGGCAGATATTTGCTTCAACGGGCTGCAGGCGCGCTCGGAATGGAAGTGCATAACCCCGCTGAAGGATCCGGTTCCATTTCAAGCGGTCAGGCGGCTGCAGCCACCGCAGGCGGGGCCCGATTCCGGCAGCCGGCTGGAAACGGCGCCAAAGAAGTCAACATCTATATTACCGGCGACAATCATTATCACAGTGAGCGCGACCAGGAAACATTGATTGCGAAAATCAAGCGCGCTCTTGTCGATGAGCTTGAACGGGATATCCATATTGGGACGAAAGGAAGCGTAGCTTATGACTAAATCCGTGTACGAATTTTGGCTGACGCAAGGAAAGGAAAAGCTGCGCCTCCCTGTGCTTCCCGAGCAGCTTGACGTCAGCAATAATCTTGCGAACGAGTCTGTAAAGGTGTCAAAGTTCGGCGAGGTTACATTTATCAATGAACCGGGAGCAAAGACGATTTCATTTTCGTCTCATTTTCCGAAAAAGTATTCTCCGCTTGCGGAATATAAAGGGTTTCTTTCGCCGGAGAACGCGATTCTCAAAATCGAGAAGTGGATGAAAGCAAAAAAACCGGTTCAATTCCTCGTCACGGGCACGAAGATCAATTTCACATGCAGCATCGAAAACTTTTCGCATCGTGAGGGTGAAAAGGATATCGGTGACCGGGATTTTGATCTCACATTAAAAGAGTATCAAACAGCATCACCTCGGAAGATCAAGCAAAAAAAGAAAACGAAGAAAAAACGGCCGTCCAAACCGGCTCCAAAAATGTACACCGTCAAAAAAGGCGATACGCTCTGGCACATCGCAGGCCGTTTTTACGGAAACAGTCAGGAATGGCGGAAAATTTGGAACGCGAACAAACAGGCGATGATCAAACGAAGCAAGCGAAACATCAAACAGCCGGGGCACTGGATTTTTCCGGGGCAAAAGCTGAAAATACCATAAAAAGATGCGCCGGGTGAACCGGCGTTTTTCTGTTAAATCAAAAGCAGGGGATAGCGATGATCGAATTATTTGTCATAAAAGAAAGCGAATGGTATGAACTTGTCACCGAAAGCGTCACATTGGAAGGAGAAAGGTACCAGGCCCCTCGTTCGATCGAAGCGTCGATTGTGATCAAGCAGGGAAGCCATAAATATTACAGCGTGCAGGAAGGCGATACCGTTTTATTTAAATGGAAAGGAAAAGAACTGTTTCGCGGAATTGTGTTCAGCAGGGTGCCGAAAGAATATACGCTTACGTTTAAAGCGTACGACATGCTTCAGTACTTGGTGAAAAACCAGGATGTCTATGTATTCTCGAACAAAACAGCCGCTGACATTGTCAAACGAATTGCGAACGATTTTCAAATTCCCAAAGGCCCGATCACAAGCACCGGACATACGATTAAATCACTCGTCTTTAAAGACAATACGAGCCTGTATGACATCATCTTAAAAGCGCTGAGGGAAACAAAAAAGCAAACCGGAAAAAACTATCAGCTGTATGCCGAAAAAGGAAAGCTGTGTTTAAGAGCGTGGCCCGAGCCAGAGGATATCTGGGTTTTGGAAACGGGTGTGAACATTACGGACTACGCTTACAGTACGTCAATCGATGAAACGGCAACCCGGGTGAAGCTGAGAAAGCAGAAAGATAACAAAACCTATACCGCATCAGCCAGTGATGAAGCCGGTATGAAAAGATACGGCATTCTCCAGTATACAGAAACGGTTTCGGATGATATTAACGAGGCGCAGCTGCGCAACCGGGCGAAGAAGATACAGGCTGAAAAGAAAGGCGTCAAAAAAGAGCTAAAAAGCATACAGGCGCTCGGTATACCGGAAGTCCAAAGCGGACTGCCGGTTTATATATCGATTCCGGAAGCGGGCATTAAAGAAACCTATTGGGTTGATAAAGATAAACACGATTTTGCAGGGACAAAGCATGTGATGACGATTGATGTCGTCGCGAAAAATACAATACCTGAAGGAGCGACTTCATGAAATTAAGCGATGTGATAAAAGAGCTTGCTCTAGGAGCCGTAAACGCTGAATCGCCTGTTGATGTCATGCCGGCTGAAGTCGTGTCCGCTTCTCCGCTCAAGCTGAAGCTCCGCAATCATGATAAATTGGTGATCCCCTCCGACTTACTGGTGGTCGCCAGGCATTTGACAGAACATACGGAACAGATCCGGATTGACGGAGAAGACAAAACGATTCGCTTTTACAGCCAATTGCATGCCGGCGACCACGTGATGATTGCCGCCATGCCTGGAGGGCAGTCGTTTTTCGTGATAGACAGAGTGTAGGAGTAGGAGGTGGCTCGGATGGCTCTTTCACCGGAAGTATCTTTTGAAGATATCGAGGATGACAGCGAAGTGATTGAGACTTCAAAAACGTACAAAATTGATTTTGAAACGGGCAGGATGACGGGTGATATGATTTCAGGACTCGAAGCGGTCGAACAAATGGTTTACATGGCGCTGAGAACTGAGCGCTACGCATACGCCGTTTACAGCCATAACATCGGAAATGAGCTGCAGGAAGTTCTTTCAGATCATGAAACGACCGACGCTTATAAAGAAATGGAGATACCGAGACTGATTGAGGAAGCCCTCATATATGACGACCGAATTTCTGCGGTAACCGATTTCGAGATTGAGCGTCAAGGCGATGCCTTCCATGTGTCTTTTTCGGTTGAAACCGATGAAGGGACATTGGAAATCGAGGAGGTGATAGGGGAAGATGTTTGAAAACCAGACATTTGAAGAGATTATGGAACGCATGCTTGAGCGGGTTTCGGATGAGATTGACAAGCGTGAAAACAGCGTTATTTGGAATGCGCTTGCCCCGGCAGCTGCCGAGCTGGCGCTTTCTTATATTTGGCTTGATCAAGTGCTGAATTTGGTTTATGCGGATACGGCTGAGGGCGAATATTTGGACAGAAGGGCGGATGAGGCCGGTCTTGAGCGCTATCAAGCGTCCAAAGCTATTTGGTCAGCAGCCTTTACGGATGGCGTATCGGTTCCCCCAGGAACCCGCTTCTTTCTGGAAGACTTATATTTTACCATGCTCGAAGACGGCAAGCTTGAATGTGAAACGGCCGGGACAAAAGGAAACGCCAATCTCTCGGGGCGGCCTTTACTTCCGCTCGATACCATTCCAGGGCTTGAAAAGGCGGTTATGGGAAGTCTTGAAATTCCCGGCCGTGATGAGGAGACGGATGAATCGCTGTATGAAAGGTATTTGATCCGCGTCCGCCGCGAAGCGGTCAGCGCGAATCAGATGCATTACAAACAATGGGCCGAAGAAGTGGACGGCGTGGGCAAAGCGAAGGTCTTTCCGCTGTGGAATGGCGAGGGAACCGTAAAGGTTGTCATTACAAACGCGAAAATGGAACCTGCCTCTGATGCATTAATCGAAAGAATCAAGCAATATATCGATCCCGATCCGGGAAAAGGGGAAGGTATGGCGCCGATCGGAGCTTATACTGCGGTTGAAAGTGCGGTCTGGAAAGACGTCAGCATATCTGCAAAAATCATTCCTGAATCAGGCCGGACGATCGATGAAGCCAAACAGGAAATTGCAGAAAAAATCACAGAGCTGTTTAAAGAAATGGCCTTTAAAGAAAGCGTCATCCGTCTCTCGCAGATCAACAACATGATCTATGAATCGTCCTCTGTCAGTGACTATTCGGAAGTCTTCATCAACGGGGAAGCGAAAAATCTGCAGTTGACAGAAACGGAAATTCCAAAGCTGGGGCAGGTGACCATCATTGAGCAAGATTGATGAAATGGCTTTTCATCTGCCGCCATACTTGACGGAAATCCGGGAGATCCAAGACATTTTAGCGGCCGAGGCGCCCGAATTTGAGAAGCAAAATCAAGAGATTTTCGATATAACAGACCAGCTTTTCGTCACGACGGCCACATGGGGGCTGGACAGGTGGGAAAAGATTTTGAATGTCAGACGCGAGGCTTCAGACGGCGTTGATATTCGAAGGGCACGACTGTTAACCAAGATGTCCAATATTCCGCCGATTACTGCGCGCTCGATCGAGCGCGCGGTTAATGCTTTTTTAAAACAGCCGTCCGCCTCCGTCAGACTGACGGCCGGACGGTATCATTTTTTGCTGAGCGTAAACGGTGAGGATCTGCAGTTTATACCTTCGATCATTCAAACCGTCAATCATATGAAGCCCGCCCATTTGGCTTATACATTCCGGGGCGGGTTTCATTATGAATATCGGCCGCCGAAAAGCATTCATAACAGACTTGTTTTAAGAAGCAAAAACGGATTTTTCGGTACGATACCGGTTTATTTGGACGGACAGTATCTGCTTGATGATTCATTCTACTTGAACGGTTTTCGAGAAATCGACGGTCTGCCCCGCAGGTTTAAACAGCAGCTCACACTGCGCCACAAGAAGCGGCAATACATCCGGTCCGCCTTGAGCTTGACGATAAAGGCGACCGCTGAAAACCGGCGGAAACAGCAAACAAAAGCAGGCATGAAAACCTGCATTAGCAATCAAAACAAACACATCCAGTCCTTCAAAATCAGCTGCAAATGCGAGCATGAATTTAAGCAAGCAGGCTCGCTAGAAATGAGGGAGAAGTGGTGGACGTTAAACGGCGCATTTTTGCTCGACGGAACGAAGCAGCTGGCAGCAGCGGCGCAAAAAATCGCATTGTAAAGGAGAAATCAAAATGGCACAACAATTAACAGTGACAACGCTTTATGCGAGACAGCAAATGGCAAAAGCACGGGCTGAGGGGGGCAAGCTCACCAAAATCACAAAAATGGCTTTCGGAAACGGAGGTACAAACGATAAAGGTGAACCCGTTGCTTTACAGGGCAACGAACAGGCGCTGAAAAACGAACTCTTGCAAAAGGAAATCGACGGCTTTGTCTTCATGGAGCCGGCGAAAGTCCGCTATACATGCACTTTGGGAGAAAGCGAACTGGCAGGAGAGACGATCAACGAGCTTGCCCTTGTCGATGAAGCCGGAAAATTCACAGCGGTCAGAACGATGACAGACAAGCAAAAAGACGGCGACATCGAGTTCGTCTTCGAAATCGACGACATTTATTAAAGGAGCTGAAACAAGGTGGACATCCAAAAACCGAGACGCTTTGAAACGACAGACCGCGCCCATGCCGATTTGTTTAACGAAGCGATAGATCAGCTGAATGTGAACGATGAACGGATTGCAAAGCGGGCTGAGGAAGCTGAAGAAAAGGCTAAAACGTATACTGATGCGCATGCCAGCGACCATTCGATTCACATCACTGACAAAGAACGGGAAAAATGGAGCGCAGGGCAGTTATATAAATTAACCGAAAATAACGGAAAAGTCTTTTACAGAGGCAGTTCAGAAACAACAGATTTTAACACTTTGACAGAGACAGGCATGTATCTCATCTATAATGAAGGAATCAACTCACCACCTTCATCAAATCGGATATTTTTGCTTGTCATGAGCTTCGGCAATACTTTAGTTCAGGCTGCCTATGAATCGTACGAAGGGAAACAGTCGTATTTTAGATTTAGAAAATCCGATTCAACAACGTGGACGCCATGGCAGACCCATGAAACGACTAATGGTGCGCAAGCCAAGGTTGATGCTCATGAACGAAATACAAATCTCCATGTGAATGAAGATGAGCGGGAAAAATGGAACAATGCACAACTATATAAAATGACAAATGATAACGGAAAACGCTTAAAATTGGATGCCGGAACAGATGTGCTTGCGTTGCCCACGGGATTTTATTACGGCGTCAACAGTTCGCTCATTAATGTGCCAAACCCCAGTAATACAGGCTGGTTTAATTATGATGTTTTCGAAGGGGAATCGGGAAGGAAAACAATTGTTGTGACTGCAAGCTATCACTCGATCATGTGGTTTGGGATGGTTCATACAGATGGTCTGTTCCGAGGATGGAAGAGAGTAGTGACAGATGATGACTCAAACGTTGCTTGGCAGACCCCAACGTTGACAAATGGATGGAAACAGTATGGGTCACACAAAGTCCGGTTTTGTAAAAATGTTCTTGGTGAAGTCGAAATCATCGGATCAATAACGGGCGGGACGATTGGTTTTGATGTTCCTGCGTTTACGCTGCCTGAGGGGTTCCGTCCAATTCAAATGATGCACTTTATTGGTGTTGCATCAAGTGTAGGTACGGGGTCAACACCCCAATATCACCGCACACTGATCGATACTGACGGAAGGGTATGCATTCAATCCAGTTCAAATACCGTAAATCCAAACGAGTTTATTACTTTCGGATTTAAGTTCAGGGCTGCACAGTAAAATCAATAGATTACTTTTTCAAAGAGGGGGGGGGCAATATAAATTGGATATCCAAAAACCGAAGCCTTTTCGGACGACGGACAAAGCCCACGCTGATTTGTTTAATCAGGTTATCGATCAGCTGAATACAAATGATGAGTCGATTGCACAGTTTGCCGCCGAAGCTGAACAACGTTCAACTGCCTATACAGACAGGCACACTTCGAAAAAGGATAACCCGCATGGTGTAACAAAAACCCAGGTCGGTCTGGGGGAAGTGATCAATAAAAGGCAGGCTACAAAAGATGAATTTGACTTGCATCATAACGATCAAACACGGCATGTTACTGAGGATGAAAGAGATAAATGGAACGGAAGCCAGATTTTTAATATTACCGGGGTCGATGGACAAGCAAAGGTATATATAAGCGCTGAAGATGACTTTCAAACGGTTCTCCCACATTATACCGGGCTGGTACATTTTACGGCAGCTTCAGGAGCATCAAACGGACCAGGCGCGGCCGTTCGAGGAATTTGGACTTGCAACGCTTTAGGTAACTATGGTCATGTGATCGCGTTTGACAATGCAAACAGAACCTATCGGAAAACAATATCCGGTGGCAACTGGACTGAGTGGACAGAATTAGTCTCCGTTGAGAGTCTTGAGGCAAAGCTGACGAACTTAACTTGGCACTTTCCAACGCTTTTAAATGAATGGGTTAACTATGCGGATAGCACGAAAGCCCGTTATACAAAAGATGCAACCGGCACGGTATTTGTAGAAGGTGCAATTGCAAAAGGAAAGATTGGTTTTAATATTCCTGCATTCGTGTTGCCGAAAGGTTATCGGCCGTCACGCGCCTTTCAATTTGTAGGTGTAGCATCTCAACTGGGCATGTCCAATACTCCGCAGTATCATCGCTTACAGGTGAGTGTTGATGGTAATGTTGTGATCGAAAACTGCTCGAATACAGTAAATCCAAATGAATATATCAGTTTTGGATTTAGTTTTAAAGCCACATAGATTTTTAAAAAATCATTTAAACAATATGAGAGAGGGAATTAAAATGCTGGAAGCACCAGAACTGGATATCTTCCAAAAAGAAGTTCAGGAAATGAAAGCTGATCAAAAATCACTCGAACAGCGCGTCAGCACACTCGAACGAACATCAGACCGCCACGATCAGCAAATCATCTCGATTAACGAAAAGCTGAACAAAATCGAAGAGAATACAACTTGGATCAAGCGCAGCATCACAGGCGCGATCATTACAGCGGTCAGCACCGGCATCATCGGCGGAGCGATCGCTGTTTTTTATAATTTATTGCAGAAATAAGGGAGGACAAGATGATGAAACATATTGACAAAGGCACGGTCGTCAGGACGGTGCTTCTTTTTATTGCGCTGGTCAATCAGACGTTGATCATGTTTGGAAAGCCGGTTTTACCGGTCGCCGAAGATCAAATTCATACATTGGCGGATGCCCTGTATTCGGCAGGGTCTGCGGCTTTTACGATCGTTGCATCACTGGTTGCCTGGTATAAGAACAACTATGTGACGAGCAAAGGGAAAATGCAACAAGAGGTTTTACAGAAAAAAGGTTTAACGAAATGAAGCCGTCTTTGAGGCGGCTTTCTGAATTGAATGTGAAAAGGGATGATGAAGTTTGGTCAAAGTCATCAAGAACTTTGTAAAAGTCAATCAATACACCCGTCCCGGGCTGAAGCTTGCGGCAGTCAATGGAATTGTCATGCATTGGACGGCGACGCCCGGGGCTTCCGCTTTAAATGAGCGCAATTATTTCAATGGCACTTGCATTATTGACAAGCGTTATGCCTCGGCTCACTATTTTGTCGACCGCCATGAGGCACAGCATGTTATTCCCGATCAGGAAGTCGCTTATCATGCGCATGATCAAAACCGCTGCTATGTCAGCTTCCTGAAGCCGAATGCCAATACCATGGCGCTCGGGGTCGAAATGTGCGTGGAAAAAGACGGTACCATCCATGAGGAGACGATTCGCAATGCGGCGGAGCTTGTAGCGGATTTGTGCAAGACATACGGTTTGTCCACAGATCGGATTGTCCGCCATTACGATGTCACCAACAAAAGCTGTCCAACCCCGTGGGTGAAAGATGCCGGCCAATTGTCAGCTTTCCGTAAAAGAGTAGACGCCATTTTGGGAACGAAAACCGTATCCGTGTCGGCTGCCTCCACCAGCAAAACAAGCTCATCGTCGGGCATTATACTCAAAAAAGGAATGTCAGGCGCTCATGTGAAAAAGCTGCAAACGCGCTTGATCGCGGCCGGTTTTTCGCTGCCCAAATACGGGGCGGACGGAAGCTACGGAAACGAGACGGTGCAAGCGGTTGCTTCTTTACAAAAGAAAGCGGGAATTAAAGCCGATGGCATTTACGGCCCGGCAACTGAAAAAGCCCTCACAGCCGCTGAAGCGTCAGCGGGCGGTAAGAGCAAGACATGGACTCTTCCCGCCGGAATTTATAAGGTGAAAAGCCCGCTGATGAAAGGAACGGCCGTCACACAAATTCAGACAGCCCTTGCGGCTCTTTATTATTACCCTGATAAAGGGGCCAAAAACCACGGGATCGACGGATACTACGGAGTGAAGACGGCAAACGCGGTGAAACGTTTTCAGCTGATGTACGGTTTGGGGGCGGACGGAATATACGGACCGAAGACAAAAGCGAAAATCCTTGCTCTCTTGAAATAAAGGAACTTTTAAAGTTCCTTTATATTTTTAAAATTTTCAAAAATATATATTCACAACCATACTTGTATGGTAGTATGGCAGAGAGGAGGTGAGAGTCATGACAATGAAACAGTTAAACCCGCGGTCTGTCAGAGACCAAATCTATCAGATGCTGAAGGAAGAAATCATGAAGTTTCGGCTTGTGCCGGGTGAGCTGATATCGGAAAAAGAGATTTCAGAACGGTATGAAGTCAGCCGCACTCCGGTCAGAGAGGCTTTTTTGCAGCTGTCGAGAGAAGGGCTTCTCGAAGTCTATCCGCAGAAAGGAACCCGCGTATCGCTAATTGATCTTGATCTGGTGGAGGAAGCGAGGTTTATGCGGGAAAACCTGGAAAAGGCTGTAGCTGAACTGGCGTGTGAAGACTTTCCGGAGGAAGCTATGTTTAAGTTGGAGCAGAATGTGAAGATGCAGGAATTATCGATTGCACAGAAAAACTATGAAAGTTTGTTTGAATTGGATGAAGCTTTTCATCAGGCGATTTTTGAAGGCTGCGGAAAAGCGAATGTTTGGGCTGCGATTCAGCAGATGAACGTTCCCTTCCAAAGAATCCGTTTATTAAGGCTTGCCGCCGATTTTAACTGGAATACCATTCATCAGCAGCACGGGGCATTAACAGAAGCGATTCGAACAAAACAGAAGGCGAAAGCTAAGAAAATTGCCGAGGAGCATTTGCAGCTGGTCATCGTCGATAAACAGATGCTCATTAATGAGTTTCCCGGTTATTTCAAAAGTAAGCGCTTTTAAAGGAGTGGTGATGTGAAAGCTGCGGTGATGACGAAGCCATTTTCAATTGAATTTCGCGACGTTCCGCGTCCCGAACCGGCCAGCGGCGAAGTCCTTGTCAAGGTAAAGGCCGCCGGCATTTGCGGCAGTGATGTGCATTTTTACGACGGTTCAAATCCATATGCACAGTACCCTCAGATTTTTGGTCATGAGCTCGCAGGCATCATTGAAAAAACGGGGGCCGGGGTGAGGGAGCGATCCGCGGGCGAAAGGGTCGTAATTGAACCGGCTATTCCGTGCGGAGGCTGTTACCCTTGTCGGAAAGGGAGGACAAACGCCTGTGTGAACATCGATATGATCGGATCGGTTCGCAGAGGAGGCTTCGCTGATTTTATCATTGTCCCGGAAACGCATGTCCATCCGATTCCTGAGCAAATGGATTTTGCAGCCGCAGCGTTGTGCGAGCCGTTTTCCATCGGAGCGCAGGCGGTTCGGCGGGCAGCTATTCAAACAGGCGAAACGATTGTCATATTGGGAATGGGTCCGATCGGGTTAACGATTTTGGCACAGCTTAAAAAGCGCTTTGACTCCCGTGTAATCGCTGTCGATCCCGTACGGGAAAGGCTTGAGCTTGCCGAAGCATTCGGTGCGGATGCCGTTATACAGCCTGGTGAAGAGGATGCCGAGCAAATGATTCTGAAGCTGACAGACGGAGAAGGAGCGGGGATTGTGTTCGAAGCGGCCGGGATTCCCGCGACGATTGAGCAATCCGTTCGTTTGGCAGCTGCCGCCGGGCGCATTGTCATTGTCGGCTTAACGGGGGAAAATGTGACGATTCCGGGTCTTCTTCTCACAAAGAAAGATATTGAAATTTACGGAACAAAACACAGTGTCAATCAATTTCCCGACGTCATTCAATTTTTGAATGAAAACCCCGAAATAGCCCGATCTTTTGTCACTGAGATCATGCCTTTTACAGAAATAGAAGAGGCGTTGAAAAAAGCGAAAAACTGTCCCCATCAGGTTACAAAGATCATTTTATCTTATTGAATCGGTGAGGAGGAAGTGTGATGAAAATGGTTTTCAGATGGTATGGAGAAGGAAACGACTCCGTCACCCTTGAGCAGATCAGGCAGATTCCCGGTGTAGAGGGGATCGTTTGGGCGCTTCATCATCAGCCGCCAGGTGAAGAGTGGCCATTGGAAGAAATGTTAGAAGTGAAGCGGCAGTGTGAACAGCACGGTTTTCACATTGAAGTTGTTGAAAGCGTTAACATTCATGAGGATATTAAGCTCGGGCTGCCGACGAGAGATCTGTATATTGAAAAATACAAGCGAACGATTGAAAATTTGGCCAAAGCCGGCGTAAAAGTGATCTGCTACAATTTTATGCCTGTATTTGACTGGCTGCGGACCGATTTATACAAAAAGGCTCCAGACGGTTCCACCGCTCTGTTTTATGAGCACGCAAAGGTGCACACAATCGATCCTTTTGCGCTTGTCGATCAAATCGCCAAGCATCCCGAATTCACGATGCCGGGCTGGGAACCGGAGCGGCTGGAGCATCTGACAAGGCTGTTTGAAGCCTATCAAAATGTGACGGAGGAGGATCTGTGGAGCCATCTTCACTATTTTCTTGAACACATCATTCCAACCGCCGCACGCTGCGGAATCACAATGGCGATCCATCCCGATGATCCGCCGTGGCCGGTTTTCGGACTCCCGCGCATCATGACCTCAGGAGAAAACATCGGTCGGCTTCTCCAGCTTGTCGATCATCCGGCTAATGGTGTGACACTGTGCAGCGGTTCATTGGGCGCAAATCCCGAAAATGATCTTACCGCCATGATCCGTGCGTATGCCGACCGGATTCCCTTTGCCCATATCCGCAACGTCAAAGTCTACAAAAACGGCGATTTTATCGAGACATCGCACAGAACAAAAGATGGCACCGTTGACATTTGCGGGATTGTAAAAGCCTACCATGAAACAGGTTTTTCAGGCTATGTACGTCCGGATCACGGCCGCCACATCTGGGATGAAAAGTGCAGGCCCGGCTACGGACTGTATGACAGGGCGCTCGGTATCATGTATTTATGGGGCATATGGGATTCGCTTAATAGAGAAGAACAGGGGGCTTCACAATGCTTGAAATCCATGAAAATTTAGCGGGAAAAACTGCGGTCATCACAGGTGGCAGCGGGGTGCTTTGCGGCGCGATGGCGAGAGAGCTCGGCCGGCAGGGTATGAATGTTGCCATTCTTAATCGAACCGTTGAAAAAGGAGAACTCGTGGCCGAAGCTATTCGAAAAACCGGCGGCGCAGCGATTGCCGTTGAGTGTGATGTCATCAATCAACGAAGCGTTGAACGGGCGAAGCGCGTTGTGGCCGACCGATTCGGCGGCTGTGATCTATTGGTGAACGGGGCCGGCGGCAATCACCCCAATGGCACGACATCAGATGAAACATTCAACTCCGAGCACCTCTTTCAGGACAACATCAAGACATTATTTGATCTGAACTGCGATGATGTCGGTTCTGTTTTCAATTTAAACTTCCTCGGTTCTTTCATTCCAACACAGCAATTTGCAAAAATGATGCTGAACCAAAAAGGGGCATCCGTGATCAATATTTCTTCAATGAGCGCTCAAACTCCGATGACGAAAGTGCCTGCTTACAGCGCTGCGAAAGCGGGCATCGACAATTTCACGAAATGGCTGGCCGTCTATCTGGCCGAAACGGGGATTAGGGTCAACTCCATTGCCCCGGGATTTTTCCTAACCAATCAAAATGAACGGCTTCTTCTTGATCAAAACGGCGAATTTACCGACAGAGCAAAGAAGATCATCTCTCACACCCCGATGAAGCGTTTCGGCAGCCCGGAAGATTTGCTGGGGACGCTGCTTTGGCTGGCGGATGAGAATATGTCCGGATTTGTTACCGGTATAACAGTGCCGGTGGATGGCGGGTTTACGGCTTATGCCGGTGTCTAAACGATGCGATAAAGGAGGCCGATACATGAAGCAGATTGTGTGTGAAAAGCCTTATCATTTTAAAATGACGGATGTGAAAATACCGGAACTTAAGGATGGGGAAGCATTGGTCCGCATCAAACGGATCGGAATTTGCGGGACCGATTTTCACGCTTATTGCGGAAAACAGCCGTTTTTCTCTTATCCAAGGGTGCTCGGACACGAGCTGTCCGGTGAAATTGTCAGCATCGATGATACCGGCGGAACGCTTAAGCCTGGCGATCAAGTGTCAATTATTCCTTATTTGGAATGCGGGACATGCATCGCCTGCCGGAACGGCCGGCCCAACTGCTGCGTGAATCTGAACGTCCTCGGTGTCCATACAGATGGGGGAATGCGGGAATACATAAATATCCCGGCAGACCACCTGTTAAAAACAGAAGGATTGACGCTCAGCGAAGCTGCTGTCATTGAATGTTTGAGCATCGGCGCCCACGCTGCAGAGAGGGCAAATATCAAAAAAGGGGAAACGGTGCTTGTCGTTGGTGCGGGGCCCATCGGGCTCAGCGTGATGAGATTCGCAAAATTGAAGGGGGCGAAAGTCATCGCGATGGATGTCAGGAATGAGCGCCTCACATTTAGCCGTGAATGGGCTGAAGCCGATGAAGTTGTATTAGCGGGAGAACATGCGGCGGATGAGATCAAACGGTTGACGAACCGCGACTATCCGGCGGCTGTCTTTGACGCGACAGGGCACCTTGGATCGATGAACAGCGCTTATCAATACGCCGCACACGGGGGCCGGCTGATCTATGTCGGGCTGGTTCACGGCCATCTGGTCATGCCCGATCCTGAAATCCACAAGCGGGAGCTGACCATTTTATCCAGCCGCAACGCATTAAGAAGCGATTTTGAGACGGTGATAAAAGCCATCAGGGATGGCGGAGCGGATGCGAACCGGTTTGTTACCGGACAGATTGCGTTTCGCGATGTTGTTGACGGATTTCAATCAGCACTTGCTCCGGAAACCAATCCTGTGAAAGTGTTGATCCATCTGTAATACCACATAAAATGAAAGCGTTTTCTAAATTCCGGAAAGAGGGGGTTGCCCATGTTTTCAAACGGCCGCGGGTTTGTCATCGTGATGCTTTTTCTGGCGGGAGTGATTAATTATTTGGATCGTTCAGCATTGTCTGTCGCCGCTCCTTTTATTCAGGAAGATTTGAACATACGTCCGGCGCAGATGGGCATGCTGTTCAGCAGTTTTTTCATCGGATATGCCATCTTTAATTTTATCGGCGGCTGGGCATCAGATAAGTATGGAGCGAAACATACGCTGTCGGCTGCAATGGTCGTATGGTCGGTTTTCAGCGGGGCCATTGCACTGACATATAATTTCGTCTCACTGTTTATCATCCGCGTCATTTTCGGCATGGGGGAAGGTCCGCTGTCAGCTGCAACGAGCAAGTCGGTCAACAATTGGTTTCCGCAAAAAGAAAGAGCAAGGGCGCTTGGCATGACGATGTGCGGAACGCCGCTCGGCGGAGCCATTTCAGGACCGATCGTCGGATTGATCGCGATCCATTGGGGGTGGAAGGCTTCCTTTGTGTTGATCATGATCATCGGGCTTATCTGGACTTGGTTCTGGATGAAATTCATGAAAGATAAGCCGGACGACTCCCGCAGTTTGTCCCCTGAAAAAGAAGCGCGTCCGAAAAAGGATACCGGCATCCCGCTGTCTTTTTATTTGAGGCAGCCGACCGTGCTGTTTACGGCGTTCGCATTCTTTTCTTACAACTATATTTTATTCTTTTTCTTAACGTGGTTTCCGAGCTATTTAACGTCAGCCCGGGGGCTGAGCATACACGATATGAGCGTTGCAACGATGATACCGTGGGTTGTCGGATTTCTCGGTCTCGCGCTTGGGGGATTTATATCGGATTATCTGTTCAAGCTGACGGGCAAACAGATGTTTTCGAGAAAAGCCGTGCTTGTGTGCTGCCTTTTGGCTGCGGCGGTATGCATTGGATTTGCCGGGCTTGTCACGACTGCGTTTGGAGCTGTTGCCCTTGTCGCACTATCGGTTTTCTTTTTGTATTTGACCGGCATCACATACTGGGCGATTATACAGGATATCGTTCATCCGGACAGGGTCGGGGGTGTTAGCGGATTCATGCACTTTCTTGCCAATACGTCCGGTATTATCGGTCCGACCGTTACAGGGTACATCGTCGAGTATACCGGGGCTTTCACAAGCGCTTTTTTGCTTGCGGGAGGGCTGGCGGTGGCAGGTTCTATTTGCGTCGCTTTGTTTGTGAAACCGATACGTTCTGAGAAGCTGCCTCAATCTGTTGCAGAAGGCGGACAGGGGCATCCTTTATGATGCACATACTGCTGAAGGCATAAAAAACCCCCTTCTCAGCAGGGAAGGAGGTTGAAAGTTCAGGCTTTACGGTTTGTTTTTTCTTTTGTTCAGCGTTTTAATGATTTTCTCGCTTCTTCTTCTGAGAAGAGAGGTATAGTCTGACAGGCCAAATTTTGCGAAATCGACGTGTTTGACTTGTTTTTTCAGTTTTTTCACAGCATCACCTAATTCAGCGCTTTTAGTTGATTGGTTTATTGTATGTATGAAACGGGAAAACGGAATAAGGACGGGAGAATTTTCCCGTCCTCGTTAAGCTTTTTTTCTTTTATACTCGCCGATCAGCCGTTCGTTTTGCCGGAAAATCCGTTCGGTATGGGGGCTGACTTCGTATTTCGCGATATTGGTTTTGGATTGCTTTTTAAACATTTTAAAGGCGAGGCGCTTTTTTGCGCTTTCATGGTCTTGCTGAAAAGCAGGCTCCATCAGTCGTCACCGTCCTCTTCGTTTGGTAGCAGAAGATCATAGATGCTTGTTAAAGAAGTAAACAGGAGGTAGTCAAATTCTGTGACAAGGTCTTCTGAGGTTAACTTCATGACATAGTCAAAATCGTGGATGGAAAAAGGAATGAGGACCATTTTTCCGTTTTCTTCATAATAAACGTCTTTGCGCTCAAGCTTTTCTTGAACATCGAAGCGGTTTTCCATATGCTCAAGCAAATGATCCTTGCTTTCTTCTGAATTATATTCGCAAAGTGCAGCGGATATATTCATTTTTTCGGCAAATCGTTTGATGAGCTTTTCGATCCCTTCTGCATATGCTTCTATATTTCCATAATAGATGTGGATCGGTTCGTTTTTCAATAGGTATTGAAACGTTTTCAGCCTGTTTTGATATGTGTGGAGGAGGTCGTTGTTTTCTTCGAGAAGCATTCTTGTGTCTGTCGCGAGTTCGGAGCTGCCGAGCTTTTTAAAGTAAGCGTTTAAGAAAATAAAAGCGTCTGTCAGCGTGAAAAAAACGGCAACGATCAGGTAATGAAGCGGGTTTGTGAAAATCGACTGCGGATCGTGCGTCCAATAAATCACGGCGCCGATAACATAAAGCAGGTACCAAGTTTTTCGGATCGCGACCGTTTTTTCGGTGAGCTTTTTTTCAAAACGCCACACGGCAGCCACATACAGAGCCAGCGCCAATACAATGAGCCAAACAAGGAATTGATAAAATAGCAGCATAACTGGTTTCCCTCTTCCCGAGAAATAGTGCAGTTCCTATTCTATTGTTATGCCGGCTTTCTTTTAAACATGAAAACTCCCGTCCTGGATTCGGACGGGAGTGTGCTGATTAAAAGAATAAATCTAGTATGAAATAGGCAAATGCACCGATGGTTGCCGAAATGGGAAGGGTAATGACCCATGTGATCAACATCCGCTTTGCGGTGCCCCAGTTTACGCCTTTCACCCGGTGGGAAGCGCCTACGCCTAAAATGGATGAAGAAATGACGTGTGTCGTGCTGACAGGCAAATGGACGATCGTCGCACCAAAGATGATGAGGGCTCCCGTCAAATCTGCAGAGACACCGTTGACGGGACGGATCTTCATGATTTTTCCGCCGACGGTTTTGATGATTTTCCAGCCGCCGACAGATGTTCCGAGTCCCATGGCTGTGGCGCATGCAAGCTGCACCCAGAACGGGATGTCAGTTGTACTGTGCAAGTTACCCGCAATTAAAGCCATCGTAATGATACCCATCGCTTTCTGTGCATCGTTCGTGCCGTGTGTATAGGATTGTATGGCAGCTGTCGCGATTTGAACGCGCCGGAACCGCTTATTCGTTTTGGCCAGATTGCTGTTCTTAAAAATGACTTTGACGATGCTGTAGATCAAATATCCTAAAACAAACGCCAAAATGGGCGATAATATAAGTGCTTCGATAATTTTAATAAATCCGTGGTATTTAATCGCGGCGAATCCTTCCGATGCGATGACAGCTCCGGCAATCGCTCCGATGATCGCGTGGGATGAGCTGCTGGGAATGCCGAAATACCAAGTCACCAGGTTCCATGTAATGCCTGCGATAAGAGCTGCAAGGATCACGACCGATCCGTTTTCCAGTTTGAAAGGGTCGGCGATGTCGCTCGTAATGGTTTTCGCTACGCCTGTGAACGTCATGGCGCCGGCGAAGTTCATAACTGCCGCCATTATAATGGCGTGCCTTGGTTTTAACGCTTTTGTCGATACCGAGGTGGCGATCGCATTTGCCGTATCATGAAAACCGTTGATAAAGTCAAATGCCAAAGCAAAGATGACAATCAATATGGTTAATACAAATAAAAGATCCATTATAATCCCTCGTTACGCATTTTTCATTATGATGGTTTCTAAATTGTTTGCTACACTTTGGCATGAATCTGCGATTTCTTCTAGCGTCTCATAGATTTCCCTGTACTGGATCACTTTAATCGGATCGGTCTCTTTCCCGAAAAGATTCTTCAGCGATTTGCGGTGCAGGTTATCGCAGTTATGTTCGTATTCTTTAATTTTAATGGCGTGCGGCTGAATTTCTGTCAGGCGATTTTCCGCCAGCAATTCAATTGTCAACAGAATTTCTTTTGCGCATTCTCTGATATAGCCGCTGAATTTATCAATATGCTCATCTGAAGATGTGATCGAGAAGATTTCCATCATGGCTGAAAAGTGTTCGATACCGTCGAGTACATCATCGAGGCTGTTTGTAAGCTGAAGGATGTCTTCGCGTTCGATCGGCGTGATAAATGCTTTGTTCAGCTCCTTAATCATCGTATGTACATAATTATCTCCTTTTGTCTCATACTCTTTTAAGGTATCCGCGAATTCTTTAAGGGTTGTCTGATTCGTCACTTTATAGTTAACAAAATACTCAGCTGTTTCGTCTAAATTTTTTGCAATTTCCGTCAAAAGCACGGAAAACTTGTCTTTTTTTCTTTTCAACATTTGTAACCCTCCATTGTTTAAATGAGACAATGCACACATCAAAATATTATATAACTTTTTGTCGAAAAAAAACAGGTGCAGTCGAAAAAAACCATTTAATTTTTAGATATTCACATCTTTTAGGTGGGCGCAAGCACCAGCTGCCATCCGGGATTTTATGATGATAATAGGCGTTTTCTCCTTTCAGCTCATTGTGTCAAAAGAACGAATGACAGGATTTTTTTGAGGAATTTGGGAGTTTGGGTTCAAAAAAATAGAAAATTGGGAGTTTTCCTTATTTTCAGTTCACTTTCCTGTTATAGTAGTAATAAACTGGAAAGGAAGGTGATCTGATGAGACGGTTAGCTTTCTTAGTTGTTGCGATTTGCTTGGCGGTTGGTTGCTTTTTCAGTCCGGTGTCAAAAGCAGAAGGGGTTATGAGCGGCGGAGATGGTGATAAAGTCGCCGTCGGGAAAGACGGTATGGTGGCTACGGCCCATCCGCTTGCATCAAAAATCGGAGCCGAAGTGTTGAAAAAGGGCGGGAATGCCATTGATGCAGCAATTGCGATTCAGTATGCTCTGAATGTAACGGAGCCGATGATGTCGGGAATCGGCGGCGGTGGATTCATGATGGTCTACGATGGCGAGACGAAGGAAACGTCGATCGTCAACAGCAGGGAGCGTGCTCCACAGGGTGCCGAACCTGACATGTTTTTGGATGAAGACGGAAAGGTGATTCCTTTTTCAGAAAGGTCGAGACACGGAAATGCGGTCGGTGTGCCGGGAACGCTGAAAGGGCTCGAAGCAGCGCATAAAAAGTGGGGAACGAAGAAAATGGAAGACTTGATATCGCCTTCCGTTAAGCTTGCAGAAGAAGGGTTCCCGATCGATTCGGTTTTGGCCGATGCGATAAAGGACCATCAGGACAAGCTCAGCAAAACGGCCGCAAAGGATATTTTCCTTCCCGACGGTGAACCTTTGAAAGAAGGTGATATCCTCGTACAAAAGGATTTGGCCAAGACGTTTAAATTAATACGGAAAGAAGGGTCAAAAGCCTTTTATGATGGAGAAATCGGCCGGGCGATTGCAGATGTCGTGCAAGATTTCGGGGGTTCGATGACACCTGATGACCTGTCCCGCTATGAGGTCACAACAGATAAGCCGATCTGGGGCGAGTACCACGGCTATGATATCGCAAGCATGCCTCCTCCAAGCTCAGGCGGAGTGTTCATGCTGCAGATGCTGAAATTGATTGATGATTTTCATTTATCGCAATACGATCCAAAATCATTTGAAAAATATCATCTGCTCGCGGAAACGATGCACCTCGCCTATGCGGACAGGGCGGCATATGCGGGCGATCCGGAATTTGTCGATGTTCCGCTCTCAGGGCTGCTCGATCCCGATTATATTAAGGAGCGGCAGCAGCTGATCAGCCTTGATTCGATGAACCGCGATGTGAAAGCAGGCGATCCGTGGAAATACGAGGCGGGAGAGCCGAATTATGAGATCGTGCCTCAGCCTGAAGATAAGACGATCGGGGAGACGACGCATTTTACCGTCACGGACCAGTGGGGCAATGTTGTCTCTTATACGACTACGATTGAACAGCTTTTTGGAACGGGGATTTTAGTGCCCGGGTACGGACTGTTTTTAAACAATGAACTGACCGATTTTGATGCGGTTCCAGGCGGAGCGAACGAAGTTCAGCCGAATAAAAGGCCGCTTTCAAGCATGACGCCGACGATCGTTTTTAAAGACGAAAAACCGGTGCTGACTGTCGGTTCCCCGGGAGGAACGACGATCATTGCTTCCGTTTTCCAGACGATCTTGAATTATTTTGAGTACGGCATGAGCCTTCAGGATGCGATTGAAGAGCCGAGAATCTATACGAACAGCCTGACTTCTTACCGCTATGAATCGGGAATGCCGGAGGATGTCAGACTGAAGCTCAATGACTTCGGCCACAGATTCGGTGCGAATCCGGTTGATATCGGCAATGTCCAAAGTATTTTCATTGACCGGGAGAACAGAACGTTTATGGGGGTTGCCGATTCAAGCAGAAACGGGACGGCGGTCGGCGTCAACATTAAGACATCGGCTAAATAGCGGAAGCAAGGGCTTGGTCTAAGGCTTTTAGATCAAGCCTTCTTCCGTCTGTCAGCGGGGAAAAGAGGATTTTTTTCGAAAGAAGAGAAATATATTTTTTGAAAGCGTTTACTAAGTTGCGAAGGAGGGAGACCATGATTCACACGTTGGCAAATGGATTTTACCGCTTTTGCGAGTGGGTGATGCGGCTCGCCTATTTGAATCTGCTGTGGATCGGCTTCACGCTGGCGGGAGCGGTCATCTTCGGTTTAGCGCCGGCGACTGCCGCGATGTTCGCTGTGACAAGACAGTGGGCGCTGGGAAAGACGGATATCCCGGTGTTTCAGACGTTTTATCAGGCGTTTAAAAAGAAATGGGCCAAAGCAAGCGTTCTCGGTTTGATATTGGGTCTGGTCGGTTTATTGCTGATTGTTGATTTTCAAATTGCGGCCGTCTATTTTCACGATCAGCCGGTTGTCTTAAGTCTGTTCATCAGTTTGTTTATCATTTACGCCATCATCCTCTTTTACGCTTTTCCAATTGATGTCCACTACGATTTAAAACGGATTGCAGTGCTGAAATACAGCTTTATCATCGGCTTTTCCCGTCCGCTCACCTCGTTTTTCATGCTGATCAGCGCGTTTGGCATGATTCTGCTCGCTTTATTTCATGTCACATTTCTTCTATTCTTCAGCGGCAGCGCTTTAAGCTTCATTTTGACGAAGCTCTCGTTTCAGGCGTTCCGCGCAATAGACGGGCGCCGGACAGATAAGCAGGCTGCCGTCACACGCTTGAAATGAAGGTGTTCGTTCGGTGAACCGGTATCAGCATTTAAAAATTAAAGATCAATTGTTTATCTTGATTTCATTGATCATGGCCGTTTCGCTCATCTTGATCTTGAGCGGCGTTCAATACGCGTTCCGTGTCTATGACCAGCAGATTTACAGGAAGTCGTCACAGGTGCTGATGTTATCATCAAAAAGCATTGAAGATGAATTGAAAAAGATTGAGGATGTGTCATATCAACTGACCACTGACGCCGCCATCCAAGCAAACCTTCTGAAAGCCGGCCGCGGCCAAAACAAATACGTGACCTACCGAATGAAAAGCAAAATCTGGGATAAGCTTGCCGAATATACCGGCTCTAAGCGGTACATTAAATCGATTCATTTGTTTGATGCTTCCGGAACCGAGTATTCCGCAGGTGCGAATTTAACCGAAGCATTGCGGGAGCAAAAGAATGCGCTGATCGAAAAAGCGTCGCGCCAAAAAGGCGGCAACACGTGGGAGCCTATGCCGGGTGAAACCGGCGAGCTGTTATCCGTCCGGGAAATTCGCTCCTATGAGCGTTTAAACCTTGACCATCTGGGAACAGTGGTGATTGTCGCCGATTTAAAACGGGTCATCGGCGATCTTCCGAAAGACTGGGGGGAAGGCGCAGGCAAGATTGCGATGTCGGACGGGCAGGAGCTGTTTTTTTCTGAAATGCCTTTCAGCCAAACCGATGGACTACGTTTATCTTCTCACGCAGAAAACGGATATGACATTGTGGAGGAAAACGGCCAGCGCTTTTTCGTTTCATATGTCAAATCAGCGTATAAGAATTGGACGTATTGGAGCCTGATCCCTTTTGACGCGATGTTTTCGAAAATCTCTGCGATGAAGACGATCCTGATTTCCCTTTTTATTCTCTTCTTTCTGATTGCGGTTCTCTTTGGAAGGAAAATGGCCAGGGGCATTACGAGTCCGATTGAGAAGCTGGTGGCAGCCATGAAAAATGTCCAAACCGGCGACTTTAAACTGGCGCCGCTCACTCGTGCTCCTTCAGACCGGCAGGACGAAGTCAGCGTCTTAAACCGCAACTTTTTTACAATGGTTGAACGGATCAATGAACTGATTGCCGAGAACTACAAGAAGCAGCTGATGCTGAAAGAGACGGAATTCAGAGCGCTCCAAGCGCAAATCAACCCCCACTTTTTATACAACACGCTCGAGTCGATCAACTGGCTGGCAAAAACGAACCGTCAGCCGCAAATTTCAAAGATGACGGAATCCCTCGGGTTTTTGCTCAGGAATGCCATCAATATGAAAAACGACGTGGTGACGATCGAGGAAGAAGCTGAAATTGTGCTCCACTATTTTACTATTCAGCGTTTTCGCTTTGAGGAGCGGCTCGTTTTTGAACTCGACATTGAGCCGGCGGTGAAAAAATGCCGCGTGCCAAAGCTTGTCCTCCAGCCTTTGGCTGAAAATGCGATTACATACTGTCTCGAGCCCTTCATTGAACCTTGCCATATTCACATTAAAGCATATAAAAAAGGCGGGTTTGTATATTTAACGGTTACCGACAACGGACCGGGCATGGATGAAGACTTTTTGGAAAAAGCGAGAAAAGAGCTTGTCCGGACAAGAGGCAGAGGAATCGGACTGCAAAATATCGATGAGCGCATTCAGCTGATGTTTGGCAAAGGGTACGGCTTGACGATTTCAAGCGAAAAGAACAAGGGAACCGAAATGTTAATTAAAATACCATTTCAAAGCGGGGTGTGATGATGTATAAAGTGCTGTTGGCGGACGATGAACGGATTATTCTCGACGGCATCTCCAGCATGATCGAGTGGAGTTCGTTCGAAACGTCTTTGATCGGAGCCGCACAAAACGGGATTGACGCTTACCGCCTGATTATGGAAGAGCGGCCGGACATTGTGATCAGCGATATTAAAATGCCCGGGATGGGAGGACTCGAACTGATCGAGAAAGTGTCCCGCGACTACCCGTCAATCCGGTTTATTTTGCTGACGGGCTTCGGCCAGTTTGAATATGCAAAAAAAGCGATGTCATACGGAGTCAGACATTATTTGCTCAAACCCTGCAATGAAAACCACATTACAGATTCGCTTCAAAGCGTGATCGGCGAGCTGAAAAAAGAGGAATCGGCGCAAAAAGTAAAAAATGATCTGGAGATGATGAAGCCGCATCTTATGAAGCAAATGTTAAAAGAGCTGGTCACGGGCAGCCGCATCGAGGATGAAACGTGCCTGCGCTTTTTTTCAGAGCAAAAGGTCATCAGACTGATCCTGTTTTCCGTCCGGGACGGGGATGACAAAGACTATGCCCAAGGTGTTGAGTCCATTGCGGATGAGGTGCTGAACGGTTCTGTCATCACTTCGGCCTGCGTTCAACAAGTGCTTGTTTGTGCAGTTGACGGAAAAGTCGCTCCTGCCGTACTTGAGGAAAAAATGAAAAGCGTCCAAGAACTTTCACGCCATCTGCTTCAATTTGAACCTGAAGCATCACTCAGCGAAAGCGGCAGTATCAGCGAAGCCTCCGCTATGTACGAAAAGGCATACGCACAGATCGTCCAACATGAAGGAGAGACATCGGTTTTAATCGGGAGGATGCTCGATCTCATCGAAAAGGAGGCCTCAAATCCGAAGCTTTCGCTGAAATGGGCAGCCCGCAACATGCTGTACATGAATCCGGATTATCTCGGCAAGCTGTTTAAACAGGAAACCGGTGAAAGGTTTTCAAGCTATGTTGCAAAGGTGCGCATCGAAAAAGCGATCGCGAAGATGAAGAAGTCTAAAAACACGGCCATCGGCGCACTGGCAGAGGAGCTGGGGTTTGGCCACAATCCGAAATACTTCAGCCTTGTTTTTAAAAAATACACAGGACTCACCCCGTCAGAATTTCGAAAAAAAGAAGAAAACACGTTTTAATGCCGCCGGTATATTCGGCGGTTTTTTGCGTATTGACGGAATCTCTGTTTTTTTAACATTCTTCTCTGTTTTTTGAGTTTCTGGGACAAAAAGTTGAATTTAAAATGAAATGTAAGCACTTACAAAATAAGGAGGGGAAATGTTGATGAGAAGATTTGTGTTTTTCTCATTTTGCGTTTTGCTGACGCTCGGCCTGTTCGGATGCAGTTCAAACACTGAAGAGGCGGCCGGTGCGGACGGCAAAAAGAAGGTTACCTTGAGGGTCGCGTGGTGGGGCGGACAGCCTCGGCATGATTATACATCAAAGATTATCGAGCTGTATGAAAAGGAACACCCGCATGTCAAAATCGAAGCGGAGTTTGCGAATTGGGACGATTATTGGAAAAAGCTTGCCCCGATGTCTGCGGCGGGTCAGCTGCCAGATGTGATTCAGATGGATATGGCGTATTTATCCCAATACGGAAAAAAAGGCCAGCTTGAAGACCTGACTCCGTACGTCAAGGACGGGACCATCAATACCGAATCGATTGATGAAAAGACGATCAAAGGCGGCAAAATCGGTGATCAGTTATACGGCTTCCCGCTCGGTGTGAATGTGCTGTCGGTGATTACAAATGATGACATGCTAAAAGAAGCGGGCGTTGAAATTGACGACGGCAGCTGGACGTGGACCGATTTTGAAAACCTGGCGCTAGAGGTCGAGGAGAAGACGGGGCAATACGGTTCAAACGGCATGCATCCGCCTGATGTCTTTTTCCCTTATTACTTGAGGACGAAGGGCGAGCGCTTTTATAAAGAGGACGGCACAGGCCTTGCTTATTCAGACGACAAGCTGTTTGTCGATTACTTCAAGCGTCAGGTGAAGCTCGTTGATGAAAAAGCATCGCCGACACCTGATGAAAGCGCGCAAGTGAAGGGAATGGAGGACGATTTTATCGTTAAAGGCCGAACGGCTGCAACATGGAATTATTCAAATCAGTTTTCGGCATTCGCACAGCTGACCGATGCACCTCTGTCATTAAAACTGCCTCCTGAACAGGCTAAAGAAAAGGCGCTGTTTTTAAGGCCGAGCATGCTGTTTTCAATCCCGAAAAGCTCCGAGCAAAAAAAAGAAGCGGCTGCATTCATCGACTTCTTTATTAACAATGAAAAAGCCAATGCCCTGATCAAAGGAGAAAGAGGCGTGCCGGTTTCCTCCAAAATTGCGGAAACGGTGAAGAAAGAACTGAGTGAAGAGGAGAAAAAGATTTTCGAATATGTCGAACGGGCTTCGGAGTCCGCGGGGGAAGCGGAACCGCCTGAACCGATCGGCAGCGCCGAAGTTATCAAACTGCTAAAAGACACATCAGACCAGATTTTGTTTAAAAAGATCACGCCTGAAGAAGGAGCCGCGAAGTTCAGAAAAGAAGCGGACGCGATACTGAAAAGAAATCAACAATGATAAGCGGGGCAAGTGGAGGAAGGCCGCTCATCAAATGCAGGAGGAAGTGAACGTGAAGCGAAAAAATAGAATTGACAATTTGGCGGGTTACGCCTTTATTTCCCCGTTTATTATCGGATTTTTATGCTTTACCGTCATTCCGATGGGAGCCTCGCTGTTTCTGTCTTTTACAAGCTACGATCTGTTCACCCCGCCCAAATGGGTCGGCCTTGACAACTATAAGGCGATGCTGACAGATGATGAAAAGTACTGGGGCTCGCTGAAAGTGACGTTTTATTACGTGCTCGCGGGTGTTCCGCTGCGCCTCGCGTTTGCGCTTTTCATTGCGGTGATTTTGAACAGAGCCGAAAAAGGTGTCGGCATTTACCGGACGCTCTTTTATCTCCCGTCCATTATCGGCGGCAGCGTGGCGGTCGCGATTATGTGGCGAAATGTATTCGGCAATGAAGGTGTTATCAATGCGCTTTTGTTCTTCCTCGGATTTGACAAGAAGATTCTTTGGTATCAGGATCCGACAAGCGCATTGTGGACCTTGATTCTTTTGTCGGTGTGGCAGTTCGGCTCTTCCATGCTGATCTTTCTTGCCGGATTGAAAAATATTCCGCCGATGTATCAGGAAGCGGCAAGCGTCGACGGTGCAAACAGATTTCAGCGTTTTTTTCTCATTACGCTCCCGCTTCTCAGTCCGATCATCTTTTTTAACCTGGTGATGCAGACCATTTCAGCCTTCATGACCTTTACGCCGGCCTACATTATTTCAAAAGGGGAAGGCGGTCCGCTTGACGGGACGCTTCTATATTCTCTCTATTTGTTCCAGCGGGCCTTCAACTTTTTCCAAATGGGCTACGCATCGGCGATGGCATGGGTGATGCTCATCCTGATCGGCCTTGTCACATTCATATTGTTCAAAACTTCATCCTTATGGGTGCATTACGAATCGAAGGAGGGGTAGCTGGTGGAGCCGGTAAAAGACATTTCGGGGCGGGCGGCGCCTGCCCCGCTTCCCGCAGGAACGGGAAAGAAAAGAGCCGGGCAGCTCGTGTTCCATATCGCGACTGCCGGTCTTGCGATCATCCTTTTGTATCCCGTTATCTGGCTGATCGCAAGCTCGTTTAAAGAAAGTGCGAGCATATTCGCCACATCCCATTCGCTCATCCCGGATCCTTTGATCCTGTCCAATTACACGGAGGGCTGGAAAGGGATCGCCGGACAGCCGTTCATCACATTTATTAAAAATTCGCTTATCATCGTCGGCCTCTCGACGATCGGTGCGGTTTTGTCCTCAGCGTTCATCGCTTACGGATTCGCACGGATTCCATTTAAAGGGAAGGCATTTTGGTTTAGCTGCATGATGGTGACGATGATGCTGCCGCACGAGGTGCTGATGATTCCGCAATACATCATTTTTGCAAAACTGGATTGGCTGAATTCATTCAAGCCGATCGTTGTTCCACAATTTTTCGGGCACGCGTTTTTTATCTTTTTGATGATTCAGTTCATCAGGACGATCCCGGTAGAACTCGATGAAGCGGCAAAAATTGACGGCTGCAGCCGTCTCGGCATCTTTTTCAGAATCATTTTGCCATTGATCGCACCGGCGCTCGCGACGTCCGCCATCTTCTCGTTTTACTGGAAGTGGGAGGAGCTGATCAATCCGCTTCTTTACTTGAACAAGCCGGAGCTTTACCCGGTTTCTCTGGCACTAAAGCTGTTTTTAGATACGGAAACGGCGTCTAACTGGGGGGCGATGTTTGCGATGTCAGTCGTCTCACTCGTCCCGGTGATTCTCGTATTTTTCGTTTTTCAAAAATCGATCGTCCAAGGAATCAGCATGAGCGGATTAAAATAACAAAGGGGAGAAAAATGCATGACAAAGCTTGTTTTTGATGAAGAAAAACTGAATGAAGTGATCGACAGAATCGTCAAGCGGACATTTGAGATGGATTTCGAATGGGATTGGCCGGGCGGTGTCGCGTTTTACGGCGTCGCTGAGGCGTATGAAGCAACCGAAAATGACGAATACCTCGAACTTTTGAAAAACTGGACGGATGAAAAGCTTGAAGACGGCTTGCCTAAGCTGTCGATCAACGGGGTATCCATCGGCCATACCCTTCTGTCGCTCTACCAGGCGACAGGAGATGACCGTTATCTTGACACCGCCCGGCAAATGGCGGACTATGTGCTCCGCGAAGCGCCCCGGTTCGCAGATGGGATTTTGCAGCACACCGTCAACTCAGAGAAACATGTATTCCCTGAACAGGCATGGGTCGATACGATGATGATGGCGGGCTTGTTCCTTCTCCGAATCGGCAAACTTGTCGGCAGCGAGGCATATTTTGAAGACGGGCTGCGCCAGTATCACGGCCATGAGGAATTTTTGCAGGACATGGAGACCAATCTCTATTATCACGGATGGGACCATGTGGCCAAAAACAATCTGTCAGGCATATTTTGGGGAAGGGGAAACGGATGGGCCGCTTTGACAATGGCAAAAGCGCTCCCTTTGATCGATGTTACGCATCCTTCATATATGATCATTGATGGTTCACTTCGAGACTTGTTGAGCGCGCTTGTCAGGCTTCAGCATCCTTCTGGTTTATGGCACACCGTACTGACGGATCCTGATTCATATCTTGAAGTGTCGGGATCTGCGGGGATTGCTTCCGGCCTGCTGTCCAGAGGCTCGCTATACCACAAATCCGTTCAGAAGGCGCTCACAGCCATAACAGATGCGGTCGCGCCTGACGGAAGGGTGGAACGCGTTTCAGCGGGCACAGCAGTGATGCGGGATGCACAGGGATACAAAGACGTTCCGTATAAACGGATTCAAGGCTGGGGACAGGGGCTTGCCCTGACGTTTTTGGCAGACGTCGTCCGCTCCAAGTCGCGCGCGTTCCAATAGAAATTGAAAAAGAAACATTCTTTTCATTGCAGTGGGGGGAGAGGGATGAAAAAGCTGCATCAAAGATATGTTTCACGGCGAAAAGGAAGTTTTTTTAAAAAAAGCTTTGTGCTGATTCTGCTGATTGCGTGTATTCCTGGCTTATTGACGGGTGCAGGAATCTATTTGTTTTCTGCTGCAAAAATTGAAAAAGAGCTCCAACAAATGCACGAGAACCAGGTGAAACGCCAAATCAGCCAAATCGATGACAAGCTGGAAGGGCTTGAGATCATGCTCTCCCAGCTTGCATATGATCCGCGCCTGATGAACGGTCTGGCCGATGCCGATCTGCAAACGGATTTTCAAACGACGTACAGGCTCTCAAAATCGCTGTTTGTGCTTCAGGATCAAAATCCGCTCATTCACAAGGTTGAACTGTTTATTCAAGGGAAAGAGCCGATTCTTTTAAATCCGGAATACAGCGGAATGACCGACCGGAACATCTTAAAGGCCTATCATTCGTTGCTTGAAGGCGGTCAAAACGTTTATTGGAAAGACATGAGCGCCGCTCCTTACGGAATGGCGCTTGTCCACAAAATTCCGGGAGGCATCTCAGAGCCGTTCGGCGCGCTGATTTTAATGCTTGACGAAAAAGAAATGGGGCATTTGCTAGAAAGCCTTTCACCGTATTCAAAGGGAACAGCGCTTCTTTTTCATCATAATCAAAAGCCTGTTTTTTCCGGGAGCAAACGCGGCAAAGCCAATTTTGAAAGCGTTTTAAAAGGGATGCTTGAGAAACAAAAGAATCAACAGGGCTCCTTTGCGATGGATTGGGGCGGAGGGGCGTATTCCGTTTCATACGGACGAATGGTCAGATTAAACCAGGAATGGACCTATGTCTCGGCTTCACCGATGTCGGCGATTACGGCTCCGGTGTTGTTTTTATCGAAGCTCGTCGCGTCGGTCAGCATCGCCGGGATCGTTCTTGCTTTCATTCTGTCATGGTATGCGTCACACAAAATTTATTCACCGATCGCAAGGCTGATCAAGCTCTGCTCAGGAGAGGGTAAGGCCGCTCATTTTCCGGATGAATTTCATTGGCTCGAGAAGCGCTGGGAAGACCTGACTGAGGAAAGCGGCAGACTGAAAAAGGAAATGCCCCAGGCTGCAAACGTTTTTTTTCAGCGCCTTCTCGGCGGATACTTTGCAGATGAATCAGAGAGGAATTTGAGAGATCGTCTGAAAAGGTGGGGCTGGGAAGCGAAAGACAATGTGTTTACCATCATCGATAGCCAGCTGACGGGACTCTACGAAGGGAACGGAGCTTTTACAAAAAAGGATGAAAGTCTGGCGGGCTTTTTGCTGGGCAATATTACGCGTGAACTGGCTGGTAGGACATTCAAACATATTTATATGACCGATGTCCGTTCGTTATCGCTCTCTGTGCTGCTGATGAGCGGCCGGAAAACAGCCTTCAAGGAAGAAACCGCCCAATTTGTCCGTGAGCTGACGGATGTGATCTGCGGCATATCAAGACTCCACGTCACAGTGACGGTATCAAAAACCGCTCACATGTTAAAAGACATTCCCGGCATGTATGAAGAGGTGAAAGAAGGCAGGCATTACAGACAGTTCGAAAACGCCAGCCAGGTGATCGATTTAAGCCGGAGGGAAGACATGCCTCCCGCTGAATCATACTATCCGTTCACCCTTGAAAAAGAGGTCATCAGGGCGTTGCGGCTTGAAGAAAGGGATGAAGTCGAAAGGCGGATCAGGCTGTTCATCCGGGAGCTGTCCGAAAAAGGAAAGACGGAAATCCGCATCCAGCCGGGCATGATGCAGCTGTTGGCAAAGATCCAGGAAGAGGTCTTTCATTCCGGCCTTCATCCTTATGAATTGTTCAGCCGAAAAAATCTGCTGCAGGAGCTTTCAGAGCTGAGGGAGCCGGAAAGGGCCGTCGGCTGGATGATGGAGCGTGTCGTAAGCCCGTATCTTAAAGAAATGGAAGGCAGGAAAAACCGACAGCAAAAACGGCTTGTCGAACAGGTGCTTGAGATGATTCATCAGCATTATATGAACGATATCTCGCTTGAAAGCTGCGCTGATCAAGCCGGGACGAATTCGTATACGCTGAGCAAAGCTTTCAAACAAGTAACCGGCATCAATTTTATCGACTATGTTACCCGTCTCAGAATCGAAAAAGCGAAAGAGCTTCTTCTTGAAACGAATAAAAAAATCCATGACGTTTCTGAAGAAGTCGGCTACAGACACAGCTATTTCAACCGGATTTTCAAGAAGCAGGTCGGCATTCCGCCGAGCCGCTACAGGCAGATTCATCAGGAATCTTCGTGAAAGGGAGAGTGTTATGAAACGAACAGACGAAAAGCCAAAAGTGTCAGTATATTTGGCCGGGGATTCGACCGTCGCAGACTGTCCTCCGCATGAAGCGCCGATGGCCGGCTGGGGACAGATGCTTCCGCTGTTTTTCTCAGATGAGGCTGCGGTCGTGAATATGGCAAAAGGCGGGGCCAGTTCGAACAGCTTCATTGATGAAGGCCGGCTCGATGACATTACGGAGCGGCTTGGGCCTGGTGATTATGTGTTGATCCAGTTCGGCCACAACGATCAAAAACCGTACGGAACAGACCCGTATACAACCTATCAGGAGCATCTTGTCCGCTATGTTGAAGCGGTTCGCGAAAAACAGGCGACTCCGGTTTTGATCACTTCCGCAGAGCGCAGACGCTTTGATCAAAATGGAAAGCCTGCCGACACACTCGGAGATTTTCCGAAAGCGATGAAGGCGCTCGCTGACCGCTTCGAAGTTCCGCTCATCGATTTATGGTCCAAAACCAAAGCGCTCTATGAATCTCTCGGAACGGAAGGCTCAAAACGGCTGTTCGTCCACTTTCAGCCGCATGAACATCCTCATTATCCAAATGGAATTGAAGACAATACTCATTTTTCCGAGGCGGGGGCCCGTCAAGTCGCCTGGCTGGTAACAGAAGGAATCAGAGAGCTCGGCCTGCCTCTAGCGGCTTATCTTCATTGTGAAAGGAGCGACTTCCGTGCCGAAGTGTAATGCAAGAGAAGGAAGCCTGATTTATCAAAACCCTTTATCGTCTCCTGAAGATCTCCGCGGCTGGGTGATGGAAGGAAAAGGAATCGTTCGTTTTCCGAACGGCCGCCTGCATATGGAGAATGAACTCGATGCTGAGCAATATGGAGACGATGCCCATTTTGTTTACTGGTGTCCAGAGACATTCCCTGATGGAATAGTTGTGAAGTGGGATTTCTATCCTGTGCGGGAGCCCGGCTTATGCATGATATTTTTTGCAGCCACCGGGATCAATGGGGAAGATTTATTTGACGGGCGGCTGGCGGAGAGAACAGGGAAATATCCGCAATATCATTCAGGGGACATCAACACATTGCACCTGTCGTATTTCAGACATAAGCATGCTGATGAAAGAGCATTCCGAACATGCAACCTCAGGAAAAGCCGCGGTTTTCACCTCGTCTGTGAGGGAGCCGACCCGCTTCCGCCCGCTAATGACGCTTTGCCTCCCTACCGAATGAAGCTCATAAAAGACGGGGTATCCGTTCATTTTTCAATCAACGGGCTGCCCATTTTGGAATGGGAGGATGACGGCAGGCGTTTCGGCCCGGTTTACGGAGGAGGAAAAATCGGTTTCAGGCAAATGGCTCCGCTGAAAGCAGCCTACGCCAACTTTGAAGTGCGCAGGCTGCTTTGCGACTGAAAGGAGGATCGGACATGCGGGAAAAAGGCATGATGGCGATGATGTACGGCGCTTGTGAAGCGATCATGAAAATCGCCTGGCTGAACGCGCTCTGGGTTCTATTCACGCTGGGAGGAGGCGTTGTTTTCGGCTGGGCTCCGAGCACGGCCGCGATGTTCACGGTCGTGCGCAAGTGGCTGCTCGGCCGGACGGACGCACCGGTATTCAAAACGTTTTATCAAACGTATAAAAAAGAGTTTTTCAAAACAAACGGACTTGGCCTCATCCTCCTCGCCGCCGGCACAATTTTATTAGTAAACTATCAATTTTTCCGCGTCCGTGAGGATTTATTTTCAATCATCATCAGCTATGCCACACTGATGGCCGGACTCATGTATGTCGTAGTTTTCGTGTATATTTTTCCGCTTTACGTTCACGTTCAGCTGCCGTTTGCCCGCTATTTTTCACAGGCTGCACTGATCGGTCTCGTTCGTCCTTTGACGACGGCCGGAATGGCTGCTGCTGGAGGCTTTGTCGTTTATGTGCTGTTGACGGTTCCGGGACTGATCCCATTTTATGGTGTCAGTTTGTTTGCTCTTGTATTAATGTTCATTGCACATCGCTGTTTTTTGCGTCTGGAAGGCTAGCTGAACCGTGCAAAAATGAGAAAAGTGAGCAAAAAAGTATCAATTGAAAAAGGAGAACCGCTTTAAATCGGACTTGAACACATCTTTTCCCTTCGGCAAAAAAGTGCAATTGAATAAAAATGGAAGCCGTAATAGAATCCCTTTTAAGTAAGCGCTTACAAAAAAGGCGGAGGGAGAAGATGATGAAAAAAGGAAAGAAAAGGTGGAAGAAACTGTTGGCCGCGTCATCTCTTTTATTCATTACGCTTGTGACCGGCTTCTCGGAACAAGCGGAAGCAGACGGGCGGACGGCTGCGCAGGCAAGGCAAATGGAGTCGCTGAACCGGGGGCTTGTCGCTGTTAAAACGGGGAACGGTGTCTTTGTGAGCTGGCGGCTGCTCGGAACCGAGCCCGCTTCTGTTTCATTTAATGTGTATCGAAACGGAAAGAAGCTGAACGGTTCCCCGATTACATCGAGTACAAATTATCAGGATGCAGGCGGGGATTCGAATGCCGTTTACCAGGTGCGCGCCGTTTTGAACGGCGTGGAGCAGGCTCCTTCTGAAACCGCCGGAGTTTGGAATAAACCATACAAATCTGTTCCGCTGCAAAAACCGGCCGGGGGAAAAACGCCTGATGGGGTGTCATTCACATACAGCGCCAATGATGCGAGCATCGACGATCTTGATGGAGACGGCGAATATGAAATCATTCTCAAGTGGGACCCTTCCAATTCAAAGGATAATTCACAGGACGGATACACGGGAGACGTGCTGATTGACGCATACAAGCTTGACGGGACCATGATGTGGAGAATCAACCTTGGCAAAAACATTCGCGCCGGCGCCCATTATACACAGTTTCTCGTCTATGACTTTGACGGCGACGGAAAAGCAGAAATCGCCATGAAGACAGCCGACGGGACGAAAGACGGCAAGGGAAAGGTGATCGGAAATGCAAACGCCGATTATCGCAATGCCCAAGGCCGAATTTTGTCAGGGCCTGAGTATTTGACGGTTTTTAAAGGCGATACAGGCGCTGAGCTTACAACGGTCAACTACGAACCTGCCCGGGGAAATGTAGCCGATTGGGGAGACAGCTACGGCAACAGGGTTGACCGCTTTCTGGCCGGTGTCGCATACCTTGACGGGGAGCGGCCGAGTTTTGTCATGGCACGCGGTTATTACACGAGAACAGTGCTTGTCGCTTACAACTTTAGAGGCGGAAAGCTGACCAAACTGTGGACGTTCGATTCGGACGCTCCCGGAAATGGCGCCTATGCCGGTCAAGGTAACCACAGTTTGAGCGTCGCTGATGTTGACGGAGATGGAAAGGACGAAATCATATACGGAGCGATGGCTGTCGATCATGACGGTAAAGGCCTTTATTCAACCGGATGGGGACATGGGGATGCCATGCATACAGGAAACCTGGACCCCTCAAGACCGGGACTCGAAGTCTTTCAAGTGCATGAAAACAGCAATTCTCCTTATGGATTGTCTTTCCGGGACGCGAAAACGGGAAAGATCATCTGGGGAGTGCACGCAGGCAAGGATGTCGGACGCGGGATGGCTGCTGATATCGATCCGCGCTACGAAGGAGCGGAAGTATGGGCGAACGGCGGTCTTTATACGGCAAAAGGCGTAAAAATCGGGAGCACATTGCCTTCATCAACGAACTTCGGCATCTGGTGGGACGGCGATCTCCAAAGAGAGCTTCTGGACAGCAACAGAATTGATAAATGGGATTATCGAAATTCGCGAACCGTTAACTTGCTGACAGCATCTGGAGCTTCGGCAAATAACGGAACAAAAGCGACGCCGTCCCTGCAGGCTGACATTCTCGGAGACTGGCGCGAAGAAGTGATCTGGCGAGCAGGTGACAGCAGCGAACTGCGCATCTACACGACGACAGATATGACGGAACACCGCTTGTATACGCTGATGCATGATGCCGTCTATCGCCTCGGAATCGCCTGGCAGAATGTCGGCTACAACCAGCCGCCGCACACCGGCTTTTATTTAGGCGAAGGCATGCAGACACCTGAGAAGCCGAACATTTATACACGCTGATGGAAAAGGGGAGCTTCATAATGAAGCGATATGTTCGTTGCGTATGGGCCATCCTTCTCCTTTTCTTCTTCAGCACGGGGATTGAGGGACCTGCGCAGCCGAAAGGCGCTGCCGCACATCACAGTCAGGATCTTTTTCTGTTCGATTTTGGAAAAGGTCCCGCTGAGAAGGATTATGTGAAAGTGAACGAGGCCTCCGCGTATCAAAATGGTAAAGGCTACGGGTTTTCACGGGCAGGGAACGCTGTGTGCAAAAAGACGCAAAAAAAAGAAGCGCTCAAGAAAGACTATTGTGTCGTGAACCGGACGGCTTTTCTGGCGGTTCTTTCTCCTGGTGAATACCGCGTAACCGTATTTGCCTCATCCCGCGGTGAATTGAAGCTTTATGCCGAAGGAGAGGAAATGGGAACGATCCCGGCCGGAGCAAAGGGAAGTTCAGCCGAAAAAGCGTTCACCGTTACGGTGGAAGACGGGCGTCTCGATTTGGAGTGGAAAGGACCTCAGCCAAAAGTGTATGCCGTCGAAATTTCGAAGGTGTATCGGTTTGATTTCGGTGACGGGCCTCTTGCTTCGGGCTTTATTCCGATAGACGCGCAATCGGCTTATACTCCTTTAAAAGGCTACGGATTTGACGACACAACAAAGGTGACTTGTACGGACCGCGGTATCGCCGATCCGCTTCGTTCAGACTTTTGCATACCGGATGGAACGGCGTTTACGGTCGATTTGCCTGACGGTCAATATCATGTCCGGCTGATAACCGGAGATGCCCGGGCAAAAACGAACATGGACGTACGGGCAAATGGCATGATTCAGCTCTATTCATTTGGAGCGGAAGCGGGCGGATACAACGAAAAAACGTTTCCGATTCATATTTCCGGTGGCCGCCTTTCCATTCAAGCCATAGCAGCGAGAACAGCGCCGCGCCTCAATGCGCTGGTCTTGACGAAGACGGCTTATCATGTAACGGATGACAAGACGACGGTTTTTCTGGCGGGAGATTCCACGGTTTCCGATTATGAACCAGGTTATGCGCCGATGGCAGGCTGGGGGCAATTTTTAGGCGGCTATTTCTCGGATGAAATCGTCATCGACAACCAGGCGAAACGCGCGAGAAGCGCGAAAAGTTTTGTGGATGAACGGTCGCTGGATACGATTTTAAACCGGATGAAACGGGGCGATTATTTGTTGATTCAGTTCGGCATCAATGACGCCGGGCAAGATCCGGCCCGTCATACAGATCCGTATACGACATTTCAGGAATACTTGAGAACCTACATTAACAAAGCCCGCGAAAAAGGAGGACGGCCTGTGCTCGTCACTTCTCAAAGTAAACGAACCTATGATGAAAAGGGTGTTTTTTACAACAGCATCGGAGAATATCCGAACGCAATGAGACAGCTCGGACGGGAAATGAACGTTCCGGTGCTCGATTTAAATAAAAAGAGCATTGATTATTACAACGAGATCGGCGTTGAAGCGACTAAAAACGTATTTATGTTTTTAGAGCCGGGAGAAAGCCCGAATTATCCAGACGGAATCCAGGACAGGGTGCATGTTCACGAGTTCGGCGCCAACCAATTGGCGAGGCTCGTGACAGAAGAAATCGCCGATATGAACATGTATCCGCTGAAACATTCGCTCAAGAAATAAGGTGTCGGGAGAGCCGGTCTCCGGTTCTCCCGTTCGCCATTCCAAACCGTAAAGGGGAGAGAGGACGATGGGAGAAAAAGACGTACATGCAGCAGCTGAACGCGTTCGGCCGGTGAAATCGACGGCAAAATCGAGGCAAATGGAACGCTTGAACCGCGGACTTGTGGCCGTAAAAACAAAAAAAGGGGTTTTTCTCAGCTGGCGGCTCTTAGGAACAGATCCGGAAGAAACGGCTTTCAACCTATATCGCAACGGTCACAGAATCAACTCAACACCCGTTTCATCATCGACCAACTTTCTTGATAAACACGGAAACGGAGAATCTGTTTATTATGTGACAAAGGTTCTCGGAGATCAGGAAGTCGAGCAGTCGCACAAAACAGCTGTCTGGCAGAAGCCGTACTTGGATGTTCCGTTAAACAAGCCTGACGGCGGGACAACTCCTGACGGCGTACAGTATACGTACAGCGCCAATGACGCGAGCATCGGAGATCTCGACGGCGACGGAGAATACGAAATTGTGCTCAAATGGGACCCGTCCAATTCGAAAGATAATGCACACAACGGCTATACCGGAGAAGTCATCATCGATGCATATAAGCTTGATGGGACATTCATGTGGAGGATTCATCTCGGGAAAAACATCCGCGCGGGCGCCCATTATACGCAATTGATGGTCTATGATCTTGACGGCGACGGGAAAGCGGAAATCGCCATGAAGACAGCTGACGGAACGGTTGACGGAACTGGTCGGGTGATTGGCGATCCTGCTGCCGATTACAGAAATGAAAATGGACGAATTTTGGACGGGCCTGAATATTTGTCGATTTTTCACGGGGAAACGGGAAGGGAATTGGCAACCATGGATTACGATCCGCCGCGGGGCAGGCTTGAGGATTGGGGAGACGGATACGGCAACCGCATGGATCGATTTTTGGCAGGCATCGCCTATTTGGACGGTGAAAGGCCGAGTCTTGTTATGGCGCGCGGCTATTACACAAGAACGGTGCTTGCCGCTTACAACTTCCGGGACGGCAAGCTGACCAAGCTATGGACATTTGACAGCGACAAGCCCGGAAACGAAGGCTATGCAGGGCAGGGAAACCATAGTCTGAGCGTCGCGGATGTCGACGATGACGGGAAAGATGAGATCGTCTACGGTGCGATGGCCGTGGATCATGATGGAACAGGGCTTTATACGACAGGGCTTGGGCACGGTGACGCCATGCATGTGAGCGATCTTGACCCGGATCGACCCGGGCTGGAAGTCTTTCAAGTGCATGAAGACCCGCGCCTTCCGTACGGTCTCTCATTTCGCGATGCGGGTACAGGGGAGATCCTCTGGGGAGTGCCGGCGGATACAGATGTTGGGCGGGGAATGGCCGCGCATATCGATCCCCGTTATAAAGGCTCGCTTGTCTGGGCGATCGATCCCCCGGGTAATGAAGGGAAATCATACGGCCTCTTTACGAGTAAGGGAGAAAAGCTCAGCGACGCCGCTCCGGCTTCGGCCAATTTTGGGATTTGGTGGGACGGCGATCTTCTCCGCGAGCTGCTTGACCATGATTGGAAAGAACCCGCCGGCATCCCGAAAATTGATAAATGGGACTATCACAGCGGCAGGCTGGTCAATCTGCTCACTGCTGACGGAACGCTGTCTAACAATTGGACGAAAGGGACGCCCGTGCTTCAGGCCAATCTATTCGGCGATTGGCGCGAAGATGTCGTATTCCGCACCGCGCGAAGCGATGCTCTGCGAATATACACAACGACCGAGCTGACTGAACATCGTTTCTATACGTTCATGCACGATCCCGTCTACCGCTTGGGGGTAGCCTGGCAAAATGTCGCTTACAATCAGCCGCCTCACCCCGGATTTTATTTGGGAACCGGAATGGACAAGCCGCCCCGGCCGAATATTTATACCGCTCCCTGTAAGAAACATGAAGAGTGACAGAGATCGCTGGTTCATTGAGGTTTATTCAATATACAAAAAAGTATGATTGTAATCTCACAGCCTGTTCCCATAAAATGAATGGTAAGCGATTTCATTTCAAAATGAAAAGATGGATTCATATGGAGTATCAGGCGAGTGATACACGCTATGAAAATATGAAATACAACCGCTGCGGGCATTCAGGTTTAAAACTGCCTGCTTTGTCTTTAGGGCTTTGGCATCATTTCGGAGAAGCCAATTCGTTTCAAAATGCCAAAGCACTGTTAAGAAAAGCATTCGATCTGGGAATCACCCACTTTGACTTGGCGAATAATTACGGTCCGCCCCCCGGTTCTGCCGAAGAAACATTCGGAAAAGCGCTGAAAACCGATTTTGCCCGCTACCGTGATTGAAATGGTCATCAGCACGAAAGCCGGCTATACGATGTGGCCCGGACCATACGGCGATTGGGGGTCAAAAAAGTACCTCGTCGCAAGCCTTGATCAAAGTTTAATACGAATGGGCATAGATTATGTCGACATATATTATTCGCACCGCCCTGATCCCCATACACCGCTGGAAGAGACGATGGGAGCGCTCGCCCATATCATCAGGCAAGGAAAAGCTTTATATGTCGGTCTGTCGAACTACAGCGCCGAACAGACCGAAAAAGCGGCCGATATTTTGCAAGAATACGGGGTTCCGCTCCTCATCCATCAGCCCAAATATTCAATGTTCCACAGAGAACCGGAAAACGGCCTGCTGCAAGTGCTGCAGAAAAAAGGAGCCGGGGCGATCGCGTTTACACCTCTTGCTCAAGGGCTTTTATCAACGAAATATTTGAATGGGATTCCCGCCGGGTCAAGAGCCGCAGATGTGAACAGTCCGTTTTTGCAGGCCGAGAGCATCACAGAAGACGTGCTCGGCAAAGTCCGCAAGCTGAATCAAGTGGCGGCCGAACGCGGCCAATCCCTGCCGCAAATGGCGATAGCCTGGCTTTTAAAAGATCCGCGCGTCACCTCGGTGCTGATCGGCGCAAGCAAAACCAAACAGATCGAAGAAAATGCCGCTGCTCTTAAGTCCGCTCGATTCTCAGCTGAAGAGCTCGACACAATTGATAAAATTCTTTCATAAAAAGGAGTGGTCGTGATGACAATCAGCATCTATCTGGCCGGCGATTCGACCGTCCAAAATTATAAGGCGGATTCGCCTCAAGGAGGCTGGGGCGAATTTCTCCAGTCTTATGTATCCGGAAATGTACAGGTGATCAACCGGGCCATCGGGGGCCGAAGTTCAAAAACGTTCGTTGAAGAAGGAAGGCTTGCATCGATTTTAGATGTGATCAAACAGAACGATTGGCTGTTCGTTCAGATGGGGCACAATGACGCGTCGAAAGACAAACCAGAACGCTATACTGAGCCGTATACAACGTATAAACAATACTTGAAAATGTACGTCGACGGCGCGCGTCAAAAAGGAGCTTCGCCGCTTCTCATCACGCCTGTCGCAAGGCTCCATTACAAGGACGGCGTCTTTTTGAACGATTTCTCGGACTACTGCATCGCGATGAAGCAGGTGGCAAGTGAAGAAAACGTCCGCTTGATCGATTTAATGGACAAAAGCCTGCAGCATTTTGCGGAAAAAGGGTACAGCGAGGTATTTAAATATTTTATGATCTCGGAAAATGTCAACGACTACACACATTTTACGAAAAAAGGGGCCCGGGAAATGGCGAAGCTTGTCTCTATCGGCATTCGAGAGCTCGGTCTGCCGTTTGTTAAAGAGACGGTATGAAGATGAACGGAAAACTGTATCACGGCGCTTGCTTTTATCCCGAATTATGGGATGAGGACGTGATGGATGAGGATATCAGGATGATGAAGCGAGCCGGGATCAATGTCGTCAGAATCGGGGAGTTTGCCTGGTCAAGGATGGAGCCGGAAGAAGGAAGGATCGATGTCGGATTTTTTGCCGGCGTCATCCGAAAGCTCCACGACAACAAAATTGAAACGGTCATGTGCACACCGACTGCGACACCGCCGATCTGGCTGACCCACGGGCATCCGGAAAGAATGCATGTGAATGAAAAAGGAGAGACGATGGGACACGGTTCGAGGCAGCATGCCTGCACAAACCATCCGTATTTTAGAGAGCGGGCCCGCCTGATCATCAAACATATCGCCAAAGAGCTCGGAGAACTGCCGGGATTGATCGGGTGGCAGCTTGACAATGAATTCAAATGCCATGTCGCAGAATGCATGTGTGAAACGTGCAACACATTATGGCACAAATGGCTGGAAGACCGCTATCAGACGATTGACCGTCTGAATGAGGCTTGGGGTACAGGCGTATGGAGCGAAACGTATCAGCGCTTCGAGCAAGTTCCGCAGCCCGGACCGACCCCGTTTTTGCACAATTCTTCTTTAAGGACGATGTATCAGCTGTTTTCGATGGACAAGATTTCTGAATTTGCGCGTGAGCAGGCTGAAGTGATCAGAACATATTCCAACGCCCCGATCACCCATAACAGCAGCGTCATGTTCGGCGTTGATCATGAAGATCTTTTCAAGAGCCTTGATTTCGCCTCGTTTGATACGTACGCCAGCCAGGAAAACAGTGCCGCCTTTTTGTTTAATTGTGATTTATGGAGAAACATTAAAAAAGGACGGCCGTTCTGGATAATGGAAACGAGCCCTTCCTACAGCGCTTCGCTTGAAAGCTATGCCGTGCCTCATCAAAACGGCTATTTGAAGGCTGAAGCGGTCTCTTCTTATGCTCTTGGCGGAGCCGCGTTCTGCTATTGGCTGTGGCGTCAGCAGAGAGCCGGATCTGAACAGCCGCATGGATCAGTGATCAGCGCATGGGGGGAGCCTGATGTGGGATATGATCATGTGCTCGAAGTCGAGCAGGCGAGACGGGAGGTTGAGCACATCATGCTGGCGACGGACCCTTTGCAGGCTGAAACAGCCGTCGTCTATTCGGATCGTGCAAAGGTGTTTTTGAAAACGGAGCCACATCGGGGTCTTCACTACAGAACACTGATCACCGAGTTTTATAACCGATTGTTAAAGATGGGCATTCACAGAGATGTCATTCTTGAAGGGAGCTCGCTTGACGGCTATAAACTGCTGTTTACGCCGTTTATTCACTATCTTCCGCCTGCGTTTATCAAAAAAGCCGAAGCCTTTGCACAAAGTGGCGGCATTTGGATTGCGGGTCCGCTGACGGGCGGAAGAACAGAAAATCATACGGTTCACACTGATTGCGGATTAGGGGAATTGGAAAAAAGTTCTGGAGTCAAAACGCTTTATACATTTCCGATGGATGAGCGGAACTCGAGTGGAGCGGCGTTTGGCGTAAAGGCGCCGCTGAGTCTGTGGAGCGCTGTTTTTAAAGCCGGCGGCACCGAGGCTGTCGGGATAATTGAAAAAGGCCCGGCGTCAGGAAAAGCGTTCATCACAGAGCATAAATGCGGAAAAGGAAAAATCGTCATGCTCGGGTCGATGCCGGCAGGCGAAGCGGGTGACATCATGATGAAAAAGCTGATCAGTCATTACGCAGAAGAAGCGGGTGTTACACAGAAAACCGATGCCACTCCCGGAACAGTCGTCGCGCCCCGGAAAGGAGCAGACGGTCTTGTCTGGGTCGTGATCAATATGGACGGCAAAGGAGGCGCAGTGACACTTGACGGAAACGGAACCGATTTATTGTCCGACAGGCCCGTATCCGGATGCGTGACACTCGGCCCGCACGAATACCGCGTGGTTTTGTTTTCAGAGAATAAATGAATCGCCGCAGGCGCTTGCCCGCGGCTTTTTTGTTTCGTTTTGCTAAAAAAGGGATGATGCCTGCAAAAAAAGGAGCAGACACCTCTCCAATATAAGCAAAAAAGGAATATTGACGGTCAAAAGGCTAAACAGGAAAATATTCACTGACCAATCGGTTAAACAGAAAGGAGGAACACTTATGAAAGCACAGACTGAACTAAAATGGCTGAATAGGGCGCCTGCCGCGTTCGGCGGGGTGACCTGGGGAGTTCCTTGGGCAAAAGGAGTGCTGCAAAAAGGAGAGACGGTCGCCATTGCTTCGAAAAACGCCCCGTGTTTGCAAACATGGCCGCTCGCATATTGGCCTGACGGCTCGCTTAAATGGACGGGGCATGCCACAGTCTTCCCTAAAGAAAGCGGCAGCCGATTTACATTGAAAAAAGGGGGGGCAGGCGTCCCTAAAACCGTCATGAATGTCAGTGAGCAGAAAGATGAAATCACGGTGAATACGGGCGCGATAGTCTGCAGGCTTGGAAAATCGGGGACGGAACTCATCCGTTCGATTTCCATTTCCGGGGAAATGATGGCGAAAGAAGGGCGGCTCATCGCTTTAAAAGAAAAAAGAAGCGGCTCAGATTCACAATGCATGTATCATATTGAACGGTTTGAGAGCATGATCAAACGTACGGCAATCGAACAAAACGGTCCGGTTAAGACAGTCGTCAAGATTGAAGGCGTCCACCGCGGCGGAGGCATCGATGTTTGGCTCCCTTTTACCGTCAGGCTGTCTTTCTATGCCGGTGATCCGTCCATCCGGATCGTGCACACGATCTTCATCGACTGTGAAGCAGAAACAGCATGGATCAAAGGACTCGGTTTCGAGATGAGCGCGGTTTTGAGCGGAGCGCCGAGAAACAGGCATATCCGCTATGCGGCCGACGGAGGGATTTACGGAGAGGCTTCTCAGCTGCTTGTGACGAGAAGATTCAATGAAACAAACGGACTCTATGAACGACAGATTGCGGGACAGCCTGTACCGGAAAAGTCGGCAGTCGTGCGCGATGCCGAGAGAAACGCCGTCTGGAACGATTTCAAGCTCATCCAGGATTCCCCTGTTCACTGGCGCTTAAAAAAGCGAACCGGCAAAGGCTGCGCCTGGGTGGACGCGATTCATGGGGAGAGAGCGAAAGGGCTGATGTATGCAGGCGGGGAAAACGGCGGCATCGCACTCGGGCTCAGGAACTTCTTTGAAAAATATCCGTCATCGCTTGAAGCGAAAGGTCTTGCCGGCGGGGAAACGAAATTGGCGGTATGGTTTTGGCCTCCTGAAGCTGAAGCGATGGATTTCCGTCATTATTCAAAAGACACTCATGTTGAAAGCGCATATGAAGGGTTTGCCGAAATGAGGTCAACGGCCGTCGGCATTGCCAATACGAGCGAAGTCAGCCTCGCCTGTTTTGCAAATCCGCCGATCGATGAAGAGCTGAATAGAGCGGCGGACGAATGGCAAAATCCCCCGCTGCTTATTTGTGAGCCTGACTATTATTATCACACCCGCGCGCTGGGCGTTTGGAGCCTGAAAGATAAACGGCACCCGCTCTCGGCTGTGCTTGAAGATCAGCTTGACGAGGCTCTCAAGTTTTACATGAACGAAGTCGATCAGCGGAGCTGGTACGGCTATTGGCATTACGGTGATATGATGCATACGTACGATGCCGTCCGGCATGTATGGCGGTACGACCTTGGCGGCTATGCATGGCAAAATACGGAACTCGTTCCGAACCTCTGGCTTTGGCAGTCTTTTTTCAGATCCGGTACGGAAGACATCTTCAGAATGGCGGAAGCGATGACCCGTCACACTAGCGAAGTCGACTGCTATCATTTCGGGGAGTATAAAGGCCTCGGTTCAAGGCACAATGTCCTCCATTGGGGCTGCGGGTGCAAGGAAGCGAGAATTAGCATGGCCGGCCTTCATAAGCCTTATTACTTTTTGACGGCGGACGAGAGAACGGGAGACGTGTTATCTGAAGTAAAAGATGCCGATCGAGCGCTTGAGACGCTTGATCCGATGAGAGCTTATTATCCGGAAAAAGAGTTTCCCGCCCACGCAAGAGTAGGCCCCGACTGGGCGGCGTTCTGTTCCAACTGGCTGACGGAATGGGAGCGGACAGGCGATGAAGCGTACCTTGATAAAATCAAACGGGGGATCGGCCGGCTTAAAGCGCTGCCGTTTCGTCTGTTGTCCGGACCGACTTTCGGATACGATCCTGAAGCTTCAGATCTGCTTCATATGGGGGACGGGAATCATGGCGGCTATCATATGGTCATCGCCTTCGGTGCCCCGCAAACATGGCTGGAGCTTGCAGAACTGCTTGAGGATGTGGAATGGAAGGAGATGCTAGGGGAATTCGGCGAATTTTATTTGCTGACTGATGAAGAAAAGCGCAAAAGGAGCGGCGGGAAGCTTCACGATGATTTATTTCACTGGCCGATGTTCTCCGCTGCCATGGCCGCTTACGCTGCCTGGCTCCACCAAGACCGGAAGCTCGCCGAACAAGTGTGGCGCCTGTTGCTCGATGAAAAACAAAGCCATACACCGTTGCCGATCACTCCAAAACAAATCCATGCCTGGAAAACGATCACGGAAATTCCCTGGGTTACAACAAACTGCGTCTCACAATGGTGCCTAAACTTGATAGCCGTGCTCGAGCTGCTTAAAGATATGCCGCCCGATCTGGACATGCAAGAAAAGATCATCAAGGCAATGAAAGAACATCCCGCTCGCACATGAAGGCAAAAAATGAAGGTTGCCGGAAAAATGTAAGCGCTTTAAATTTAAGTGGAACAATTGAGACGATCAAAAGGGGGAATTGTACAATGGCAAGACTGAAGCTGAAGGGAAACAAATGGCTCGCTGCACCCGCTGTTTTTTTGCTCTTGATGGGGTGCAGCGCAAATGAGACGGCCAATCAAGACGGGAAAGGAAAAGAAAAGGATGCCATTCATATTATGGCTCCGCTCCTGTCGCCGGAAAGTCCGGGAGAAAACAGCCCGTCTTTAAAAGCGCTCGAAACATACACGAAAAAACAAATCAAAGTGACATGGGTTCCGAACTCTTCCTATAATGATAAATTCAACATCGTCATGGCCTCGGGAGATTTGCCGCAAGCCATCGTCGTCACGGACAAGTCCCCGGGGTTTATCAAGTCTGTCAAATCAGGTGCGTTTTGGGAGCTTTCACCTTATTTAAAAGACTACCCGAACCTCGGAAAGGCCGATAAAAAAGTGATGAAGAACAGTTCCATCAACGGCGAGATTTACGGTATTTACAGGGCGAGGGACCTGATCCGCGCTTCGATCATCATCAGAACGGACTGGCTCGAAAATGTCGGTCTGGAGATGCCGAAAACAATCGACGAATTTTACGACGTGCTGAAAGCGTTTAAAGAAAAAGACCCCGACGGAAACGGGAAGGATGATACGTACGGCATGGTGGTGCCGAAATGGATGGGGCTTGGAAACGGGAGCCCGTGGGATATTATGCAGACGTGGTTCGGCGCACCAAACCGCTACGGAATAGACGAAAAAGGTGAACTCATTCCGGACTTCACGACAGAAGAGTATATGGAAGCGCTGCGGTTTTTCAAAAAGCTGTATGATGAGGGACTGATCAATAAAGACTTCGCCGTCATGGATTCAGCGAAGTGGAACGATCCAATCGTCAAAGGAAAAGCGGGTGTCATCGTCGATACCGGTTCGCGGGCCTCACAAATTCAAAGCGCAATGGAAGAAGCAGATCCCGCTAACAAGGATGTGATCGACGTCACCGGAACGGTCAAAGGCCCGAAAGGAACGTATACATTCCCGACATCGGGATACGCCGGAATGATTGCCATTCCGAAAGCGAGCGTCAAAACGGAAAAAGAATTGAAAGAAGTGCTCAGCTTCCTGGATAAAATGAACGATGAAGAGGCACAAATTATTGCCAACAACGGTATAAAAGGGCGCAACTATAAGCTTGAGAACGGAACGTACACGTCCCTTGAAAAAAATAATAAAAAACTGCTTTATGAGCACGAAGGTCTTGCGCAGTTCAGCATGGGCATTCCCGAACAAAGATACCATGTGGAAAAACAAGAATCAAAGCTGTTCAAACACCGTGAACAGATTCTCAAAGAAGGGGAAAAAATCGCCGTATTCAATCCGGCTGAATCGCTCGTTTCAGATGTTTACACCCAAAAAGGGGCACAGCTTGACAACATCATTCTCGATGCCAAAACACAGTTTATCATCGGCGACATCGATGAAAAAGGCTTTCAAGATGCCGTGCAGCTTTGGTATAAAAGCGGTGGTGAAGATTTGATGAAAGAACTGAACAAACGCTACAAGGAGACGAAATAGCTCAGATCTTCAACCAGCATACGAAAGGGGGGATGCAGCACGTGGAAATCACCGCTAAAACAGGGAAAACCGCTGTTGAGACAGAAAAGAAACCGACTGGGCTGCAAGCTGTAAAACGGGATAAATGGCTTTATCTTCTGCTTGTTCCCGGTGTTTTATATTTTCTCATATTTAAATATTGGCCGATGTGGGGCGTGTTCATTGCTTTTAAAGATTATTCGCCTTATCTCGGATTTTGGCAGAGCGAATGGGTCGGGTTCGAGTATTTTAAAGATTTCTTTATGAACCCTGACTTCTTCCGCCTGCTCCGCAACACGCTCATGCTCGCCGCTCTCGATTTGATTTTTGCATTTCCGGCTCCGCTGATTGTCGCACTCATGCTGAATGAACTGCGGCATGCCATCTATAAACGGTGCATTCAGACGTTTATATATGTTCCGCATTTCGTCTCATGGACGATCGTCGTCAGTATGACATTTGTCTTTTTTACAGTTGATACGGGCGTGATGAATAAAATGCTGCAAAGCATAACGGGCAAAGAGATTGCATTTCTCTCGGATCCCGAATGGTTCAGGCCGATGATTGTGCTGCAAAGCATATGGAAGGAGACGGGCTGGGGAACGATCCTGTTTCTGGCGGCGCTCGCTTCGGTTGACCAGGAGCAGTATGAAGCGGCAGTGATGGACGGGGCAGGCAGATTAAGGAGAATGTGGCACATTACCCTTCCGGCCATCAGAAGCACGATCGTCGTGCTTCTCATCTTAAGAATCGGCAGTTTTTTAAACATCGGCTTTGAACAGATTTTTTTAATGACCAACTCTTTAAACCGGAGCGTGGCTGAAATTTTTGACACGTATGTCTATGTTGTCGGAATTACGCAAGGCGCATACAGCTATAGTACGGCAGTCGGGCTTTTTAAATCGGTTGTCGGAATCATTCTGATATTCGGCGCCAATTATATCGCGAAAAAGTTTGACCAGGACGGTCTGTTTTAATGAATGGAGGTGAAAAGGATGTCCGGTGCGGAAACGATCCATAACACAAAAGCGGGGCGGGTATTCGATTGGTTTAATGTGCTCTTTCTCGGCTGCTGCGGGCTGATAACCGTCTTGCCTTTTCTGTATATTATCGCGGGATCTTTTGCAACGGAGGCCGAGCTGGCGGAAAAGAGCTTCTTTATCTTTCCTGAGACATTCTCGCTTGACGCGTACCGCTATATTTTTTCAACGCCGACATTTATCAGGAGCATGGGGGTGTCTGTGTTCATTACGGTTGTGGGAACGATTGTCCAGCTCTTTTTTACATTTACGATGGCCTATCCTCTTGCGAAACGGCACATTAAGGGAAGAAACCTGCTTTTGAATCTCGTTATTTTTGCGATGCTTTTCAGCGGAGGAATGATTCCGACGTATATTGTCGTCAAATCACTGGGACTGCTCGATTCGTACTGGGCGCTAATATTGCCGATGGCGATTAATCCGTTCAATCTTATTATTATTAAAAACTTTTTTCAGCAACTTCCGAAAGAACTTGAGGAGTCGGCAAAGATTGACGGCTGTTCAGAAATCGGCGTGTTCTTAAGGATCGCGCTGCCGCTGTCAAAGCCGATTATTGCAACTTTTGCGCTGTTTTATGCGGTCGGGATTTGGAACGACTTTTTCCATGCTTTGCTGTACATCAATGACAGCGCGAAATGGCCGCTCCAAATGGTGCTGCGCCAAGTGACGATTCTTTCGGATCTGACGGGGACGACGAATGATATGATGGAAACGGTGCCGCCTGAACAATCGATTAAACTGGCCGTCATCGTCATTGCGACGCTGCCGATTTTAGCCGTGTATCCATTTTTGCAGAAGCATTTTGCCAAAGGCATTCTGATCGGGTCTGTGAAGGGATAAAAAAACCGCCTGGCTCATGAGCCGGCGGCTTGCGGCTCAGGCAGCTGAGCCGTTTTTATTTCTTTTTTTCATCCAAAAATAAACCGGGAGACCGACGAGGCCGATCAAAATTGACCACAGGCAGCTGTAAAAGTCAGTGATAAGCGTGCTGACAAGAACAAACAATGACCCGAGAATAGCCGCAACAGGCAGGTAAGGGTAGAGCGGCACGCTGTAAGCTCTCCCTTGGCCGTTCTTCCGTCTCCGCAAAATAAACACCGCGAAAAACGCCATGACATAGAAGATGTAAATCATAAAAATCGAAACCTCTGACAGCTTTTCCGGATTGCTGATGATCATTAAGATGACAGCGAACATCATCTGGACGATGACCGCGATCCAAGGCGTATGGAATGTCGGATGAACATGCGAGATCCAGCGGGAGAACGGAAGCTGTTTTTTCTCAGCCATCGCAAAGATCACGCGCGGAAAAGACAGAACTTTTCCGTTTAAGCAGCCGAAGATGCTGACGATAATTCCGATGGAGATCAGCTTGCCGCCGATCGGTCCGAACAGCATTGTAGCGGCTGTGCTTGTCGCATTTTCACCAAGCTTGACAATCTGATCGGCAGGAAGAATGTGAAGCAGCGCCAAGTTAATGAACAGGTAGCAGGCTGTGACGATCAGTATCCCGCCTGTCATCGCTTTCGGGAGCACTTTTTCCGGGTTCTTCATTTCTCCGCCGAGTGCCGCAAGAAGGATCCAGCCGTCATACGCGAAGAGCGTCGCCAATACCGCCGCTCCGAAGTTTTGGCTGGCGATGCTCTCCGTAACTGTACTGAAAATATGTTCATTGCCCTGCCATAGACCGAACACAATGATACATACAATGGGAATCAGCTTTCCGATCGTTGTGACCGTCTGTACCGCTCCGCCGTATTTTGTTCCGACGATGTTGACGATGCATAAAAAGGCGACGGTGATAATGCCGATGAGTGCAGTCCATGATTTATCCCAGGAAAACAAGTTGGCCACTAGCGAGCCGAAATATAATCCGAGTGCGCCGATGATGGCCGGTCCGTAGATGATAATCTGCACCCAGCCGCATAAGAACCCCCAGAACTCGCCGTAAATTTCTTCAAGATATGTGTAAAGCCCGCCCGTTTTCGGAATTTGAGCGCCCAGTTCGGCGATTGTCAGCCCGCCTGCTAGCGTCAAGATTCCGCCAAGGATCCAGGCAAAAAGAGCAATTTGTGCGTTTCCGGAATAGGAAAGCACGCTGCCGGGCTTCATAAACACGCCGGAACCGATGATCGTTCCAATCACAAGAGATAGCGCAAATAACAAGCCTATCTCTTTTTTTAGTCCGTTTGCTTCTGCATTCATTGCGATGCCTCCCATTGATGTAATCTCTTTTATAGAAAACTATTTTTATATTGTAATACCTTTTTTAAAAAAGAAAAATTAAATAAATTTTCAGATTTTCTCATTTTTTGTGTATGTTAAACATTTTAAGGTCGTAAAACCCGAAGGGGACAGGAATAACCGAACCTTTTTAAGTCATTTCGGAGTTATTGTTAGTTTTTTTAGGGGCAGACAGGAAAGAAGGTCTGTAAGCCGGTTTGGTTGACTTTTCAAATCAAATCGCCTATTTTTGAGAAAGAAGAAATCTCGAATTCGAGATATTTAATGAGGAGATGATAGAATGAACGTAAATGGCATCCACCACGTATCTGCTTTAACTGCCAACGCTCAACATAATCTGGATTTCTATGTCAAAGGGCTTGGCATGAAACTGATAAAAAAATCAGTCAATCAGGATGAGCCGACGATGTATCATTTGTTTTACGGTGATGAAGTCGCGTCGCCTGGTTCAGATTTGACATTTTTCGAGATTCCGATGCTTGCCCGGAGGCGGGAAGGGACGAACTGCATTTCGTCCGTATCACTTCGGGTTCCCGGTGAACAAGCACTCGAATTTTGGAAGAAGCGGCTTCATGAGCTCGGCGCAGAGACTTACGGCATCGAGACGCGTGCGGGGCGGAGTGTTCTCCGCTTTTTAGACCATGAAGGACAGAACATGATGCTTGTGGCTGATGAAAAGGGAAAAGATCATGGAGTGCCTGTGAAAAACGGCGTCATTCCTGAGGAGGTCGCGATCAGGGGGCTCGGCCCGGTCGAATTGACTGTCAAGGACGCCGGTCCGACAGCTGCGGTGCTGACCGATATTCTCGGCTTTCATAAAATCGGTGAGGAACAGGCTGATGAAACCGGCCGTACGCTTCACATTTTTGAATCGGGTGAAGGAGGAGCAGGCGCGGAGGTGCATGTGAAAGAGTCAGATGACGGCAGAAGAGAGCGTCCCGGGAGAGGAAGCGTCCATCATGTCGCATTCCGCGTCAAAGATGAAGAAGAACTTAAGCGGTGGCATGAGATAATCAGTGAGAACGGCTTTTCGAATTCAGGGATTGTGGAGCGCTATTATTTTAAGGCGCTGTATTTCAGAGAACCGAACGGCATACTTTTTGAACTGTCGACTGACGGGCCTGGCTTTGCCGTTGATGAATCGATCGATGAGCTCGGCCAAAGCCTTGCCCTTCCGCCGTATCTCGAGCATCGGCGGAAAGAGATTGAAGCGCGGCTGAAACCGATTCAATAGAAAACGAGGTCCTGAAAAGGACCTCGTTTTTTTATATGAAAGGCATCCGGCGCAGCCGACAGCCTAAAAGGGGGGCATGCTGTTAAGATGATGCGGATTCTTTTTGGTCAAGCGTCATTTGTTTTGTCATTGTTTTGCCATTTCGAATGAGGGTAACCTTTACCGTATCCCCGATTTTTGCATCGTTGTAAAGAAGGTTGCGCAGCGCGCTTCCCGTATCGGTTTCTTTTCCGTTAAAGCTGACGATGACATCGTTCTCTTTAAGGCCCGCTTTATCAGCAGGGGAGCCTGAAGCGACCTGGCGGATGTAGACGCCTTTGTTTAACTGGCTGCCGCTTAATCCGAGGGTGCCTGTTTGATAGTTTTCCGGCACCTGCTCAAGATCCATCATGCCGATTCCGATAAACGGACGCTCAATTTTTCCTTTAGACATCAGCTCTTCTGCAATCGGTTTGACATCATTGCTTGGAATCGCAAATCCGATGCCTTCCACTCCGCTTTCACTGATTTTCATACTGTTGATGCCGATCACTTCGCCCTTTGTATTCAAAAGGGCGCCTCCGCTGTTGCCGGGATTGATGGCCGCGTCTGTTTGAATGACGTTCATCTCGGTTTGGCCTGCGGACGTATCAACGGAAACGGTCCGATCAACACCGCTGATGATGCCTTGCGTCACCGTGCGGGACAGATCTTTGCCGAGCGGATTTCCGATTGCAATGACCGATTCACCCGCTTTCAAGCTTGAAGAATCGCCGAAAGATGCGACTTTTTCGACGTGTTCAGCGGAAATTTCAACAACGGCAAGGTCTGTCAAGGAATCGCTGCCCAGCAATTTTCCTTCCACTTCTTTGCCGTTTGACAGGGAAACCGTCAGTTTAGATGCGCCTTCGACAACGTGGTTATTTGTAATAATGTATGCTTTGCCGTCTGCTTTTTTATAAATGACACCTGAGCCTGTGCCTGTTTCTTGTTCGCTTGAACTGCTGTTGTTGCTGTTGCTTTCAAACCCAAACATACCGCTTTCCGTTTGTTTTTGATAGTTTGAAATACCGACGATGGCGGGAGATACATTTTCCACCATTGTTGAAATGTCAGACGAATTGGTGCTGGACAATTTTTCGGTATTCGCTTTATTGGAAGAAGCCGATGAGTTCGACGTCTCATTAGTTTGTGTCTGGACAGATGTATTGGCCGTTTCGTCTTTGCTATGCTGGTATGTCGTGACACCGAGAACGAGGCTTCCCCCGATGATGCCGCTGAGGATCGGCGTCATCCATGAGAGTCTCCGCTTTTGCTGTTCTGCTTTTTTTATCGCCTGGTCGGGCTTTTGATCGGAGACGATGAGTTCGTTTTTCGTTTCAAGCTGATCTTCTCTATTATATTCCATCATTTTCACGCTCCTATTGTTATCATATCCTTTGATGCCTCAATCATAATCAAAGACTGTGGGATAAACATGAAAACATTGTGGGAAATTGTCAAAGAAAAAGGATAGAATAAATAGGGTGCTATTTATAATATGACATGTCAGAGGTGTTCTAAACGTTGAAAAAGATTGGATTTATCGGATACGGAAGTATGGCACAGATGATTGCGGTGAAACTGCTTGATCAGGAGAAAATCAGCGATGACATGGTGGTCGTCAGCTCAAGGAATGACGGGAAAACAGGGGAGCTGAGAAAACTTTACCCGAATGTCGCCTGTCAATCAGCCGAAGAGCTCGCCAAACAGTGCGGCCTGATCTTCATCTGTGTACCGCCGATGGCGGTAAAGGAAACGCTTGAGAACATACAGCCGTTTCTTCAGGAGGATGTCCACATTGTTTCGATTGCCGCGGGGGTCGAGCTTGGCCGGCTTCACGACTGGACAAGCGGACAGGTGACGAGATACATTCCGACCCTCACATCTGAAGCCGGGATCGGTGTTTCGCTTGTTGTCCACGGCGAGCGGGTTGCTGAGGCGGACAAAAGCCGGCTGGAAGAATATCTTTCCGTTTTCAGCACAGTCAAACAGATACATGAGAGAGATATTGACGCTGCGAGTAATTTAACAAGCTCTTCACCAGGGTTCATCGCTTCGATCTTTGAAGAATTTGCTCAAGCTGCCGTCAGAAACAGCAGTCTTACGAAAGAAGACGCGTTTCAATTTCTGATTCATTCATTGCTGGGAACGGGCAAGCTGTTAATGGAAAAAGACATGACGTTTGCACAAACGCTTGATCGGGTGGCGACAAAAGGCGGCATAACCGGAGAAGGGGCGAAGGTCATTCAAAATGCCATGCCGGAAGTCTTTGACGAGCTGTTTGCCAGAACGATGAAGAAGTATGAAGACATTAAAGACGCTGTCCGCCGGCAGTGAGCTGCGGCATTTATCGACATATCCGGACATCCCAAAGCTGCCTGATCAGGCAGCTTTTTTATTTGCATTCGACAATATTCATCAAAATTCCAATTTTATATTAAATTTCTAAAATTACCAATGGTTATTGCATTTCTATTAAAATTCTAATATAATTTGTTAGAATATTCCCAAAATAATAAAAAATTTGAGACGTTTTTCATAAGGGGTGGTTTTTTGTGAAGCTGTATATGTCTGTTGATATGGAGGGGATTTCCGGACTTCCGGATGATACGTTCGTCGATTCAAGCAAGCTGAACTATGAGAGAGGCCGGAAGATCATGACGGACGAGGCCAATCATGTGATTGACGAAGCGTTCAAAAGCGGATGCAGAGAGGTGCTTGTCAATGACAGCCACTCTAAAATGAACAATCTGTTAATTGAGCGGCTCCATCCTGAAGCGCTGCTCATTTCGGGAGATGTCAAACCGTTTTCGATGGTCCAGGGACTTGACGATACATGCGATGGTGCCGTGTTCGTCGGCTACCATGCGAGAGCATCGATGAGAGGCGTGATGTCTCACAGCATGATTTTCGGCGTCAGACATTTTTACATAAACGATCAGGCGGTGGGCGAGCTGGGGTTCAACGCTTATGTTGCCGGTTATTACGGCGTCCCGGTTATCATGGTTGCCGGTGACAGCGAGGCGGCAGCTGAGGCGGAGGAACTGATTCCGAACGTAACGACAGCGGCCGTCAAGGAAACGATATCCCGTTCGGCGGTCAAATGCCTGACGCCGGAGAAAGCGGGGCAGCTATTAAGAGAGCGGACGGCATATGCGATTCAAAACCGCGATCAAGTCAAGCCGCTCACGCCTCCGGACAGGCCGGTGCTGCGGATTGAGTTTGCCAATTACGGGCAAGCCGAGTGGGCGAGTCTAATGCCGGGTGCTGAAATCGAACCGCAAACGACGACTGTCCGCTATCAAGCGAAAGACATTCTTGAAGCCTATCAAGCGATGCTTGTCATGACCGAGCTTGCGATGAGAACAACATTCTCCTAGGAAGGTGGGATGAAAATGGCGGGTTACATCATGAAGCGGCTTCTGTCGATGCTGGCGACCATTTTGGTGATCACGACATTGACCTTTGTGATGATGAAAGTGATTCCGGGCTCTCCCTTCAATGAAGAAAGAAACACGAATGAAGCGGTTCAGCGCAACCTTGAGGCTTACTATCAGCTTGATGAGCCTCTCTTTGTTCAATATTTGTATTATGTCAAGTCGATCGTTACCTTTGATTTCGGGCCATCGATCAAGCAGCCTTCACAAAGCGTGAACGATTTGCTGTCAAGAGGGTTCCCTGTTTCATTTGAGCTGGGGATGACGGCGCTGATTATGGCGGTCATTTCCGGGATCGTACTCGGAATCTTTGCCGCGCTGCGGCAAAACGGCGTCATCGACTATATAGCAATGACCATTGCCGTTCTCGGCATTTCGGTTCCCAACTTTATTATGGCGACCTTGCTGATACAGCAATTCGCCGTCAATTGGAATATATTCCCTCCATCGACATGGACGAGCCCGCTTCATATGGTGCTTCCGACTGCGGCTTTGGCAATGGGGCCGCTGGCGATTATCGCCAGGCTGACCCGTTCCAGCATGATTGAAGTGCTGACACAGGATTATATCCGAACGGCCCGGGCTAAAGGGCTTTCCCCTTTTAAAATTGTCATGAAGCACGCCCTGAAAAACGCCCTTATGCCAGTCGTAACGATTCTCGGGACGCTTACTGCTGCGATTTTAACGGGAAGTTTCGTCATCGAAAAAATCTTTGCGATTCCGGGCATGGGAAAATATTTTGTTGAAAGCATCAACTCCCGCGATTACCCCGTGATTATGGGTACCACCGTTTTTTACAGCATTATCCTCATCATCATGTTGTTTCTTGTCGACATGGCCTACGGAATCCTGGATCCGCGTATTAAACTGCATAAGAAAGGGTGAGCATATGAGCCTTCCAGTCCGCACAGAAAACGAAGCGTCTTCAGGCAGTGATATCCCTGTTGAATGGTTTGCCCCGCTGAAACAAAAGCAGGATGAGCGTGAATCCGTTGCAAGGCCGAGTCTGTCATACTGGCAGAACGCCTGGCGGATTTTAAGGAAAAACAAGCTGGCGATGGCGGGATTGGGCGTGTTAATCTTCCTGTTCATCATGGCTGTTCTCGGACCGGTTCTTTCTCCGCACAGCGTCACCCAGCAGACGCTTTCCGAGCAAAACCTGCCTCCGTCGATGGAGCATTGGTTCGGAACCGATGAGCTCGGCCGCGATGTGTTTACAAGAACGTGGTATGGAGCGAGGATTTCACTGTTTGTCGGCGTGATGGCGGCTTTGATCGATTTTGCAATCGGCGTCATCTATGGCGGTATCTCCGGCTATAAGGGCGGCAAAACAGACCATGTCATGATGCGGGTCATCGAAGTGCTGCATGGACTGCCTTATTTATTGGTCGTCATTCTTCTCATGGTCATGATGGGGCCTGGACTCGGGACGATCATCGTTGCGCTGACTGTCACCGGCTGGGTCGGCATGGCGCGGATCGTCAGGGGTCAGGTTTTGAAGGTGAAGCATGATGAGCATGTTCTCGCATCCAAAACCTTCGGAGCGAAAACGGTAAGGATCATCAGGCGGAATCTCCTTCCGAACATGATGGGAGCGATCATCGTCCAGATGACCTTGACGGTGCCGTCGGCCATTTTTGCCGAAGCGTTTCTCAGTTTCCTCGGTTTGGGCATTCAAGCCCCGTTTGCGAGCTGGGGTGTCATGGCGAACGACGGCCTTCCGGTGATCTTATCGGGACACTGGTGGCGGCTGTTTTTTCCTGCTTTCTTTATTTCATTAACAATGTTCGCTTTTAATGTCGTTGGAGACGGACTGCAGGATGCGTTAGATCCGAAGCTGAGGAGGTAATGTGTTTTTGCGGAAAAAAGTATTGGAAGTCGAGAATCTGCATGTTTCATTTACGACATACGGCGGCACGGTCAAAGCCGTCCGCGGCGTGAGCTTTGAGTTATATGAGGGGGAGACGTTTGCGATTGTCGGTGAGTCGGGATGCGGAAAAAGCGTGACATCGCAAAGCATCATGCAGCTTTTGCCGAAGTTTTCGGCAACGATCACAGACGGTGCGGTCCGCTTTAAGGGAAAAGACTTGCGCCATCTGTCCGAAAAAGAGATGAGAAAGATCAGAGGGGCCGAAATCTCAATGATCTTCCAGGATCCGATGACAGCCCTGAATCCGACCTTGACCGTCGGAGACCAGTTGACAGAAGCGCTTTTGGAACATCGGCCCGTGTCTAAAACAGACGCTCGAAAAGCGGTCATTTCGATGCTTGAGCTCGTCGGGATTCCGAATCCGAAAGAGCGTTTGAGGCAATATCCGCATCAATTCAGCGGCGGGATGAGGCAGCGGATCGTGATCGCCATGGCGCTCATCTGTGAACCGGAGATTCTGATTGCGGATGAACCGACGACCGCGCTCGATGTTACCATTCAGGCGCAAATTCTTGAGCTGTTTAAAGACATTCAGCGGAAAACCGGTGTATCCATCATTTTAATCACCCATGATTTAGGTGTAGTCGCACAGACGGCGGACAGAATCGCCGTGATGTACGCCGGGAAAATAGCGGAAACGGGAGCGAGGAGGGATATTTTTTACCGTCCGCAGCATCCGTATACAAAAGGCTTGCTGCATTCCGTTCCGAGGCTTGACCTTGAAGGTGGAGACCTCGTTCCGATTGACGGGACGCCGCCAGATTTGTTTTCTCCGCCTGAAGGGTGTCCGTTTACGGCGCGCTGTTCCTATGCAATGGAAGTATGCGGCAAGGTTTATCCTGCCGTTGCAGAAGTCTCGGCGGGGCATCGTGTGTGCTGCTGGCTTCAGGATGAAAGGGCGAAACGGGCTCTGCTGACAACATAATCATGAAATCGATTTTCAATGGGGGGATTTGATGAAAAGGCTAGCGAGCGTATTGGCTGCCGCAGTTGCGGTCATTCTGCTGTTCGGATGTACGGCAAATGAACAGGCTGGGCAGGAAACGAAGAAGAAAGCGAAAGAAACGGCTGGAGAACAAGTCCTGAGGCTGAACAATGAAAATGAACCGACATCTTTCGATCCGCCGATCGGCTTTAATAATGTCTCATGGCAGGCGCTGAACAATCTGATGGAAGGTTTGACTAGGCTTGGCGCAGACCATGAACCGGAAGCGGCGTCCGCCGAAAAGTGGAACATTTCCGACGATGGGAAGACATATACTTTTACAATCCGTGATGATGCCAAATGGTCGAACGGAGACCCTTTAACCGCTGGGGATTTTGAATATGCGTGGAAGCGTCTGCTCGATCCGAAAACGGGCTCTTCCGCCGCGTTTTTAGGCTACTTTATCGAAGGCGGCGAGGCCTTTAACAGCGGAAAAGGTGCGAAGGATGATGTCAAAGTCAAAGCGGAGGATGAAAAAACGCTTAAGGTGACACTCGAAAGTCCGCAGCAGTCGTTTTTAAGCATTGTAGCCAATCCGGCTTTTTTCCCGGTTCCTCAGAAAATCGCCGAAAAAAATCCGAAATGGCATGAAGAAGCTGCTACATTTGTCGGCAACGGTCCGTTTAAACTGACAGAATGGAAGCATGATGAAAGCTTTACGATGGTAAAGAGCGATACGTATTGGGACCGGGATACTGTGAAGCTTGATAAAGTGACATGGGCGATGGTCGATGACAGAAATACCGACTACCAAATGTTCGAGTCGAATGAGCTCGATACGGCTTATGTCCCGGCTGAAATGAGCGAGAAGCTGATAGGTTCTGACGAGGTGAAGGTGTTCGATCAGGCAGGTCTTTACTATTACAGATTCAATGTCAATAAAGAACCGTTCCAGAATGAAAAGATCAGAAAAGCGTTTGCGATGGCCGTCGATCAGCAGGAAATCGTCGATTATGTCACAAAAAATGGTGAAAAACCGGCCCACGGGTTTGTGTCTTCGGGAATCAAAGGGCCGAACGGCAAGGATTTTCGCGAGGAAGGCGGCGATTTGCTCAAATATGACGCCGATGAAGCGAAACAGCTGCTCGAAAAAGGCATGAAGGAAGAAAACTACGAAAAGCTGCCCGCTGTTACGCTGACATACAGCACAAAACCGGAGCATAAAAAAATGGCGGAAGCGATTCAGCAGAAGCTGAAAAGTACGCTCGGCGTCGATGTGAAGCTCGCCAATATGGAATGGAATACATTCCTTGAAGAACAGAAGGCGCTCAAATTTCAATTTTCCCAAAGCTCTTTTCTGGCTGATTATGCGGATCCGATCAACTTCCTGGAAAGCTTTCAAACCGGTAACGCAATGAACAGAACCGGCTGGAGCAATTCAGAGTATGACGAACTGATCAAGGCGGCGAAAAATGAAGCTGATGAAGAAAAACGCACAGAGCTGCTGCATCAGGCTGAAGAACTGCTGTTTGAAGGGATGCCGATCATACCGATCCACTTCTATAATCAAGTCCATTTGGAAAAGGAGAATGTGAAAGGCATCGTCCGTCATCCGGTCGGCTACATTGAACTGAAATGGGCCGAAAAAACGTCATGATCAAACTTGTCCGTCTGCCACTTTCTTTGTGCACGCCACCGCACAGAGGCGGGCGGACTTTTCATAAAGGGGGATGTCTCAGTTGAATATTGCGCCTCAAAGATTAATGCAGGGAGATACAGTCGGTGTGATTGCGCCGGCCAGTCCGCCCGTCCCCGAAAAGCTTGACCGCGCCGTCCGGTTTTTAAAAGAACTCGGGCTTGAAGTCAAAGTGGGACGTTCAGCCATTGAAAGACACGGCTATTTGGCGGGGAACGATGAAGAGCGCTTGGAGGATCTGCACGACATGTTTGAAGACCGTTCGGTCAAAGCTGTCATCTGTGCCTGCGGAGGTTACGGCACGGCGAGGATTGCCGAGAACATTGACTACCGACTCATCAAAAGCCGCCCGAAAATTTTTTGGGGCTATTCAGACATCACTTTTTTACATACAGCGATCAGGCAAAACACCGGACTTATTACATTTCACGGTCCGATGCTCAGTTCGGATATCGGCAATAAAGACGTGCATCCGCTCACCCGGCGCTCTTTCCGGCAGCTGTTTCAAAAAATGACGCTCACCTATACAGAGGAGCTGTCGCCTTTGGAAACGCTCGGAAACGGTGCGGCGAAAGGGGAGCTTGTCGGCGGAAACCTCGCTCTTCTGGTGACGACGCTCGGTACGCCTTATGAAATTGATACGAAAGGAAAGCTTTTGTTTATCGAGGATGTCGATGAAGAGCCTTACCGAATTGACCGGATGCTGAATCAATTGAAAATGGCCGGGAAATTATCGGACGCCGTCGGCATCCTGCTGTGCGATTTTCATAACTGCTCCCCGAAAAAACGCGGTGAGTCACTTACATTAAAAGAAGTTTTCCAAGATTATATCGCCGCTGCAGGAAAACCGGCGCTGTCAGGCTTTAACATCGGCCATTGTTCACCGAATATCGCCGTTCCGGTGGGGGCGCAAGCCGTCCTTGACGCCGACAAAAAACAGCTTACGATCGATCCGGGAATTTCTTGATGGAAAAAGGAGGCTGCTATGAAGATTGCCGAAATGACGACAAACCGTATCGCCGTGCCGCTGAAAAAACCGTTTAAAACAGCGCTTCGAACTGTCCGCACAGCGGAAGCCATCATTGTCAAATTAACGGCTGAAAACGGGATGACAGGCTGGGGCGAAGCGCCTCCGACTGCCGTTATTACCGGTGAGACGCTTGACAGTATTGAGGGGGCAGTCAACACGATATTCGCACCGGCGCTCTCCGGGCGCAACTTGCGAATGGCGGAGGCGATATTTCATGACATCGACAAGCTGATTGTTGGAAATACAAGCGCAAAGGCCGCTGTAGAAACAGCCGTCTACGATTGCTTGGCGCAGCTTTGCGGTCTTCCCCTGTATCAATTGCTGGGCGGATACAGGCGGGAGATCGAGACGGATTTTACTGTCAGCGTCAATGACCCGGAAGAAATGGGGAAAGACGCGGCCCGTTATGTAAAAGATGGGTTTCGTACGCTCAAAATTAAAGTAGGAAAAAACGATATGGCAACAGACCTCGAACGGATCAGGGAAATCCGCAAACAAGCGGGGGCCGCTGTCCGGATCCGCGTGGACGCCAATCAAGGCTGGACGGCGAAACAGGCTGTCAAAGCCATTCGGAAAATGGAGGATGAGGGGCTTTCGATCGAGCTTGTCGAACAGCCGGTTCACCGATGCGATCTCGAAGGCTTGAAACAGGTGACAGATGCCGTCGATACGCCGATTATGGCGGACGAAAGCGTGTTTACCCCAAGGGATGCTTTTCACGTACTGAAAACGAGAAGCGCCGATCTCATCAATATTAAACTGATGAAAGCGGGCGGCATCCGCCAGGCGTTGAAAATCAACGCCATGGCAGAAGCGTGCGGAGTGGAATGCATGGCCGGAAGCATGATCGAAACAAGGGTCGGCATCACAGCAGCCGTCCACTTCGCAGCAAGCCAGAAAAATGTGACAAAATTCGATTTTGATGCGCCGCTCATGCTGAAGAAGGATATTGTTGAAGGCGGCATCCGCTATCATGGAGGAACGATCACGATACCGGATGCTCCCGGACTCGGTATCACGAAAGTCAACCATTGAGAGGGGGAAGATGAATGAGCCTTTATACGACAACCGTCTCGGTCGCCAACGTCTGGACCAGTCCGGAAGCACCGCGCCGCATTGACCGGTTGATGCTGGCAAATCCCGTACATGTAAGAAGCTGGCTTGACGCAATGTCCTTCGATGAGCGTCTTGAGCTGTGTACGGCAAACCTTGTTCAAACACAGGTGCTTTTCGGAGAAGATGTGCAGCTTATAAAAGAGCGGGAAGGCTGGGCTTTCGTCATCATTCCCGGGCAGCCGTCTGCAAAAGACGAACGCGGCTACCCGGGCTGGATACCAAAGGAATGCCTGGCCGAAAAAAGCCCGGCGAAGTCTGAGACAAACGCCGTCATTCAAAAACCGACGGCTTTTCTATATGATGACAAGAAAATGAAAGTTCTTGAACTGAGCTTTCTCACTAAGCTGCCCGTTTTGTCTTCAGACGGTATTTGGTTTGAGGTTGATACACCGCTCGGACGCAGATGGCTGAAAAAAGAAGATGCGGATATCGAAACACCTGTAAAAGGCAGTGGAGACGACATCGTTCAAACCGGTGAGGCGTTTTTGAACCTGCCCTATCTTTGGGGAGGAATGAGCGGTTTTGGCTACGATTGCTCAGGATTTGTCTTCAATATGCTGAAGGCGAACGGCTGCTCAGCGCCGCGCGATGCCGGCGATCAGGCGAACAGCGGAAAAGAGGTGTCCTTCAGCAGCCCGAAGCGGGGCGATCTACTGTTTTTCGCATATGAAGAAGGCAAAGGGCGGGTTCACCATGTCGGCATTTACTGCGGAAACGGAGAGATGCTGCACTCTCCAAAAACGGGAAAATCGATTGAGGTCATACCTCTTAAAGGCACAATTTATGAAAAAGAGCTGTGTGCCATCAGGCGCTATTTTTAATTAAAACGGGGGGATTGGCATGCAAACCGGCGCTTTATTGAAAGTCAGCCGTCTCAAAATGCACTTTGACGCCGGAAGGGGCAAAACGGTCAAAGCGGTCGACGGCATTTCATTTGATATTAAAGAAGGAGAGACGTTCGGACTCGTCGGAGAATCGGGCTGCGGCAAGTCGACTTCCGGAAGGGTGCTAATGCGCCTTTATCAGCCGACAGAGGGCGAGGTTACATATCGGGGAAAAAACATCCACAATTTGAGCGATGATGAATCATTCCAGTACAACCGCAAAATTCAAATGATTTTTCAAGACCCCTATGCTTCACTAAATCCGAGGCTAACGGTCAGGGAGATTATGACAGAGCCTATGGAAATCCACGGCCTGTACGGAGGGAAAAAGGCGCGTCTTGAAAAAGCGGACGAGCTTCTGGAAGCAGTCGGCCTGCACAAAAGCTTTGCCAATCGCTATCCCCATGAGTTCAGCGGCGGACAGAGGCAAAGAATCGGCATCGCCAGGGCGCTTGCGCTTGAGCCTGAATTTATCGTCGCTGATGAGCCGATATCCGCACTTGATGTCTCCGTCCAGGCGCAAGTCGTCAACCTTTTGAAAAAGCTGCAAAAGGAAAAAGGGCTCACGTTTTTATTTATCGCCCACGATCTTTCCATGGTGAAGCACATCAGCGATCGGATCGGCGTCATGTATCTCGGGCACATGGTCGAGATCACCGACAGCAGCCGGCTTTATCAAGAACCGCTGCATCCTTACACCCAGGCGCTTTTATCGGCTATCCCGATTCCCGATCCGGATGTGGAAGATAAGCGGAAACGAATCATACTGAAAGGCGAGCTGCCAAGTCCGATCGATCCGCCGAGCGGCTGCGTTTTCAGAACGAGATGTCCCGCCGCGACGGACATTTGCACCGCCAAAAAACCGCTCTTAAAAGAAGCCGATGACGGTCATTTTGTCGCCTGCCATCTGTATGACGGCGACGCGAGAAATGAGGAGGACGGCATGAAGGTGACGCTGCAGGCGAGGTGAAGCAAATCCCAGCATAATTCGTGCTCTCTATAAGAATAATAACAATCAAAAAGGAGACATGAAGATGCTGGAAGATAAGACGTATAAACTGGGTTTGGCTCTCTCCGGCGGCGGATTTCGCGCCGGATTTTTTCATATTGGAGTTTTGTCAAGGATGGCTGATATAGGCCTGCTTCGTCACGTTGACTTGATTTCAGCAGTTTCAGGAGGGTCAATCATCGGTACACTGTACTACCTGCGTTTAAAAAAGCTGTATGAAAGTAAAAAAGGAGCTGAAGTAAAAGATGAAGATTATCAAAATATGATGGTCGAGATACAAAACGATTTTCTCAGAGCAGTCCAGTGCAACATCAGACTTCGCACCTTTACTAACCCTTTGAAAAACTTGAAAATGTGTTTGCCAAACTACTCGCGCAGCGACTATGCAGGCGAACTTTTTGAAAAATTCATGTTCAAACCAGTGGGTGCGTTTTGCGAATGCAAGCGATGTATCTACATGCACGATTTAACAATAAACACGACTATAAAAAATGCGAAAATTCCCAAGCTATTGATGAATGCCACTGTTTTAAATAACGGCCATAATTGGGTATTTACCAATTCGGGAATGGGGGAAATCGATAGGGATAAAAGTCTTTTGTTTGTTGATGGAAATTTCAAATTGGAACGTGTCAAATCCTATCAAGACTTATGTAAAAGTAACTGTCATTCACGGTGTGAAGAACAAAATAAACGGAAACGCGGACCGTGCAAGCATAGTTGTTTCAGGCTGGGCCATGCTGTTGCTGCTTCAGCAAGCGTCCCTGGAGTCTTTGTCCCCCTTGCCATCAGTGATCTTTATGAGGAAGGCATTCGGGTGCAGCTTGCTGATGGGGGTGTTCATGATAACCAAGGGATTAGTACTCTGTTGAGTGAGAGACCTAAGTGCACTCATTTTATTATTAGTGATGCGTCTAAGCAAATGGAAAGCGAAAAAGAACCGTCCACGCATATCCCTGGAGTTGTGGGGCGAAGCGCCAGCATTCTCGCCGATCTGGTGAGGGAAAAACAGATTTCAGGCCATATGAAAAAATACCATCGCACGACAGCATTGTTGCACTTGAAAAAGCGGCTGTCAATTGACTCGATCCCGATCAAAAATCAAGAAAGACAAGGCTGCTCGTTTAAAGGGCCTTACCACACATACGGTGTCAACGAAGAAGTTCAAAACCTGCTTTCAAAAGTCCGGACAGATCTTGACTCTTTTTCTGAAGTCGAAGCCTACTCATTAATGCTTGACGGGTACAAAATGAGCGAGTACGAGTTTAAGCGATCCCAAATAAAGGATCTTGCCGCGAAGTCTCCTATAAAACCAAAGAATTACCGCTTTTTCGAAATAGATAGCTGGCTTACGGCAGAAGAGATTCATCCATATTATAAAAGGCTTTTAACAGCTTCAAGCAAAACGTTGTTTAAACCTTTTAGAATAAACAGAGGTCTGGGGAATATCGGCATTTTAGTTGCGGTATTTATAGGAATTATGCTTATGCCTAACATCGAGATTCCTTCTAATATATCCTTGCCAACAGTGCTTTTCATTTTGCCAATTTTGTATGTACTTCTTTTAAAAGCAATATATACCGGTCGACTCAGAAACCCTGCAATCAAAATTTTGTTTAAAATTGTTCCTGCGGTATTGATCGCTTTAACGGGATTTATCTTTGTGAATATGTACCTTCTAGTGTTTGATAAGCTCTTCTTATACTTTGGCAGTATGCAAAAGTTAAAAAGAAAAGCGTAAAAAAGAGCCTTCATTCTGAGGCTCTTTTACGTACAGCTACGCTCAATCGGCAATGTACAGCATCTGAAAGACCCGCCGGATTTTATGATCTCGGATAAGTCGATTTCGATGACCGTATAGCCCCTTTTTCTGAGCTCCTGATTCACGTGGCGGTTAACAGGCAGGCTGATCACGGTTTTATTGCCGATGGACAGAACGTTTGTACCGAGTTGGAACTGTTCATCATCCGTAATTTCAATCATCTCATAGCGTTTTTTCAAGACGTCGTATTCTCTTTCTCCTAAGGCTTTTGGATAGACAAGCGCTTCTGTCGGCGAAAGAATGTTGAAGACGCAATCCAGATGAAGGAACGTTTCTTCAAACGGAACCGGTATGACTTCATAAGAGGGAAGCCTGCGCTTCAGTTCTTGGACGGCCGAGAACGTCGTTCTGTGGCTGATACCGGCATATATGGTATTTTGGTCGACGAGGATGTCGCCGCCTTCGATTTGATAGCCTTCATTAAATGTGGCCCAGGAGATCTGTTCTTTTGCCAGCCATTCCTGCAGGACGTTTTCTTCGCCCTGGCGGATGTCGGCTGATAGCTGCGCGGAAAACACAGTGTCTCCGATCGTAAACCCGATATCGCGCGTGAAAACCTGTTCCGGAAATTGGCTTAAAGCAGGCAGAATCACGACTTCAATACCCCGGCTCTCCAATTCTTTTATCAATGTATGATGCTGGCGGACGGCCAGCGTTTTATCGATATTATCTTTTTGAAAATACTTTTGTGTTTCATTGATCACTTCTGCAATCTCCATATATTCCGGTCTGCATAACACCACTTTTTTTAAGACGTCGTATTCGCTTGTACAGCCCGCCCCGCGGTTTTTTTTCGATAATGCTGAGTCCATTTTGATTCCCCCGTCCTCTCTTTAGTCATTTCATTATTCCCTTCCCGCAGCGAGAAATAAACCTTTTAGCCAGAAAATCTGACAGTCAGCCGGATAAAAAAGTTTAGACAAATGAATTCTAATAGTGTTTAATATAGAAAAAATCCACTTTACAAACGCATCTTAGTAGACATCAAAGGAGTAATGGATGATGAATGGACCTGAAAAGAGATACTGCAAAGAATCAAAAGTTGTCAAAACAAGCAGGGTATTTCCGCTTGATACGAACAATCACAACACCTTGTTCGGCGGCAAGCTGATGAGCTATATCGACGATATCGCTTCGATTTCGGCAGCGAGACACTCGAGGTGTGAAACCGTGACAGCTTCCATGGATTCCGTCGATTTTCTCGAACCGATCCGCCAGGAGGATTCAGTCTGCCTTGAATCTTATGTGACATGGGTCGGCAGAACGTCAATGGAGGTATTCGTCAAAGTCATTAAAGAGCATTTGCTGACAGGCGAACGAAAGCTTGCGGCGACATCCTTTTTAACCTTCGTGGCGCTTGATCAGGACGGCAATCCTCAGGCCGTTCCCCAAGTTGTACCGCAGTCTGAAGAAGAAATCATGCTGCACCAGACCGCCCGGCAGCGCGCCGAAGAACGGAAAAACCATCGCAAACACAGCAAAGCACTGGCTCAGGCGCTGGCTGTTGACAAACCTTGGTAAACATACGAACAAAACCCCGGCTCAGCATCAGTTTGCCGGGGTTTTGCTGTGCAATGAATACACAACCCAATATTTGTTCAAAATAAATGACAAAAAACGGAAAGAAGTTTTGGGTGAAATGCTTGAATTTGTATGGACTTTTTTAGCCAAACCTGCTTTAGTGTTCTCTATAGCTTATATTCTTTTTCGAATCGCAGGGAAGAAAGCAGTTTCGCAAATGACGAACTTCGATCTTTTGCTGACATTTGCGATCGGAACGATCATCAGCGAACCGATTCTTACTTCTAAAATCTCAATGTCCATTTATTATGCCCTTTCCTTTCTGATCTTCTATTTGTTGATTGAAAAGCTGTCATTACACAATAAATGGCGCTGGTTTCTTGTCGTCAGCCCGACTGTGCTGATTCGAAACGGCAATATTGATGAAGGGGGATTAAAAAGAGAGCGGCTGACCGTCAATGAACTGCTCGGCAAATTGCGCGAAAAAGGCTATGCCGATCCGAAAGATATCGACATCGCCCTGATTGAAGAATCGGGCCAGATCAGCGTGATTCCCAAATCGGAAGCGAGGCCTGTACAGCCGCGGGACCTCAGCTTGGAGACGAAGCGGAATTTCGTGCCGATTCCGCTTATTTTAGACGGCGAAATCATCGAACACAATTTAAAATACTTGAAAAAAACGAAAGAATGGCTGTTTCAAAAATTAGAGGATCAAGGGATTAAGCAAGCGATGCTGCCAACCATTACGCTCGGCACCCTGAACGAAAAAAATGAGATTATGATTGATAGGGAAGATCCCGGCAGCCCGTTAACTGATGATCCATATCTTTATAAACCGGGGCAAGACCATTAATTTTCGCCGAATAGGCGATTTTTTTATTTTGTGTTATTTCAGAAAAATATTAAGAGTCTGTTCTTTGCTACATCTGTAAAATGAAACGGGTCATATGTCATGAAAGTTGAAAATGGTGTCACAAAAAATAGGAGGAAAATATGTTGTTTTCTGTATTTTTATAGCATATATTAGTTTTTGTGAAAAAATTTTGATGGTAGGTGCAATTGATGAAAAGGTTTTTTAGTGTAATAATTTTGGGCGCCCTGCTGCTGCTCGGCACTTCTGTGCCAATCGAAGCGGCAGACTACGGACGCGACGTCCTCGGCTCAAAAGACGGCTGGGGCGCTTATGGAAAAGGAACGACCGGAGGCGCTGACGCTTCTTCTGATCAGGTATATACGGTCAAAAACCGCAAGCAGCTTGTTGAGGCATTAGGGGGAGACAATAAAAAGAACAGCGAAAATGATACGCCGAAGATCATCTATGTGAAGGGAACAATCAATCTTAGTGTTGATGATGACAACAATCCTTTAGGCTATGAAGATTATAAAGACCCTGAATATTCGATCGAAGCGTATCTCAAAGCTTATGATCCGAAGAAATGGGGGAAAAAGGAGCCGTCAGGAAAGCTTGAAGAGGCAAGGCTCCGCTCCAAAGACAATCAGAGGGAGCGTGTCTTGATCAGAGTCGGTTCAAACACGACGATAATCGGGCTCGGAGATGATGCGAAAATCGTCGGCGGAGGCCTTTATGTCAAAAACGCGGAAAACATCATTATCCGCAATATCGAATTCGAAAACGCGTACGATTTCTTCCCTGGCTGGGATCCGACGGATGGGAGCAGCGGAAACTGGAATTCAGAATATGACAACCTGCTGATTGAAATGTCCAAAAATATTTGGATCGACCACTGCTCATTCAATGACGGAGATCAGCCTGATGAGCTGAACGAAACGTATTTCGGGCGTGAATTACAGCATCACGACGGACTGCTGGATATCAAAAAGCAGTCGGATTTTATTACGGTATCCTACAGCATATTTTCAGGACATTCTAAAAACACGATTATCGGATCAAGCGACAGCTACAAAGCAGACAACGGTCATTTAAGGGTGACATTCCACCACAATCTCTACGAAAATATAAAAGAGCGGGCACCGCGCGTCCGCTACGGAAAAGTGCACATTTACAACAACTATTTTAAAAGCACGAAAGACAGCTACAATTATTCATGGGGTGTAGGCTATTCTTCAAAAATTTATGCTGAGGACAACTACTTCGACCTGCCGGAAGGAACGAAGCCTCAAAAATTGATGAAGGTCTTTAAAGGTGACGCTTTATATGAAAAAGATACGGTCGTAAACAACCAAAAAAGCGTCGCAAAAATCGATGTTGTCAGCACATACAACAAAGCAAACCATACGTCTGTCAAAAAATCGGCCGGCTGGAAGCCGACGCTGTTTGAAAAAATCGACGACGCAGAAGATGTGCCGACAATCGTTGAAGCGCAGGCAGGCGCAGGAAAACTGAAGTAATATACGCAAAGCGGACATGGTGTCCGCTTTTTTTGTTCGGGTATCTTGCAATACAAAATACCATATGTTATGATTCGTCTATCTTGTATTGCAAGATACATAAAAGAGGTGGCTTATGAGTTCAACGCAAATGCTGAAAGGGATTTTAGAAGGATGTCTGCTTGCTGTCATATCCGAAGGGGAGATATACGGCTATGAAATGACAAAGGTGCTTGCAGGATACGGTTTTTCGGATATCAGCGAAGGAAGCATCTATCCGATTCTCCTGCGCATGCAAAAGGAAAAATGGGTGGAGACCGAACTAAAACGGTCGGCGAGCGGCCCGAAGAGAAAATATTACAGACTGACACCCCTTGGCGAAGCGGAGCTTCGATCGTTCATCGGGCGTTGGAAGGCATTATCCGGGAACGTCAATGCGCTGCTCGAAAAAAAACTGAAGGAGAAGTGAAATCGTGCTATCAAAAGACATGCAAAACGTATTGGACGACATGAGATTGTATTTAATGTCTGTAGGAAAAAGCGACAAAGAAATCGAAGGGATCATGAATGAGCTGACAGTTCATGCCTTGGAAGGGGAAAAGGAAGGAAAAACCGTCCGGCAAATTTTTGGGGATTCTCCCAAGTCATATGTTCAAGCACTGTCAAAAGAGCTTTCATCAAGGCCTGGGGAGATCGCCAAGTTGTTCTTTGCCATTTTGATCGGCGCGATATCCTATTTTATATTCAGTGACGCCGTGAACGACAGCCTCAATTATTCGGTCTATGTACTGGCAGGCTATCCGCTTTATATTTTGCTGGCAGCGGCTATGTTACCGCTGTTGGGCCGCGTTTCAGCGTTTAAAGGGAAGAAAACGGCCTTCATGTATACGGTGATGTACACCGCTTTGACGTTTTTTCCGATTTTGGCGATTATTTTTATTGATCGGCAATTCGGGACACCTATTCTTTCGTTTGACGGGGGAAGCCGCTGGCTGATTATGGCTCTGTCGTTTCTCGTGATCGTACTTTTGTCTTTCAGGTTGAAAGCTGCAGCCTTGTCCATATTGCCGCTGCTTTTAGCCGGAACGCATTTTTTGTTTCAGTATATGAAGTGGGATTCAGCCGGAGCCATGCTGGCAGAAACTTATATTCCCTATATCGGGCTGTTGCTCGTCATGTTCATTGAGACAAAGCGTGCCAAAAATACGGCTCAATATGAATGAAATACGGAAGAGCATGATATTTTTTAAGGTAAAGACTCTTGCCTTTTGGCGATCACAATGTTTATGATCAGAGCATGAAAGGTGGCCGATATATGGATATGATGTGGGGCTATGTACTCGTCTTTATTTTGGCTGCGATTCCGTGGTTTGAAGTGATCGGTGTCGTGCCGCTAGCGATCGTTGCCGGGCTTAAACCGGTTCCGTCCGCTATTATCGCACTATTCGGAAATCTGTTAACTGTACTGCTGCTTATTTTTTTAATTGACAAAGTGAAGGCGTGGCTTGAAAGAAAACGCGGGGAGCGGGGAACGGAGACCGATAAGCTCTCAAAAAGGAAAAGCAGAGCGAAAAAAATATGGCTGACCTACGGCATCCCGGGCCTTTCTTTCGTCGGACCTTTCTTTATCGGCTCCCACTTAACCGCGTTTATGTGCATGGGCTTCGGGGCCAAGCACAGGCAAACGGCGCTCTGGATGACGGGGAGTCTCACGGTATGGACAGCGGTGTCGGCTGTCGCTGCCTACTACGGTTTCAGTTTCCTCGCTCCTGAAAATGAAGGGCTGCTGAAAAATATCTTTAAACAAGAGGAGTGAAGTTATGCCGTTTTTAAAGGATTTATCTCCAGTTGAAGAGATGGCGCCGACAGTCGGGGTGCTTTTTTCGGCGGTCAATGAAAACATCGAACGGCTGAAATCAATCGTCTCCGGCATCAGCCGGGAGGAGCTGGAATATAAAGGGGAGCATGGCGACAAAAACAGCATCGCCCAGCTGATCTATCATTTAATCAATGTCGATATTCGCTGGGTATACAGGCTGAAGGGAAGCGAATTTCCCAGAGAGCTGGAAGAGAAATACGGGCCGATGACAGATGAAAACGGACGTTTGCCTGAGGTAAAAGGCTTACCCTTATCCGTGTTAATCGAGTGGTATGACGAGGTGCTGGAGATGTTGAAACGCACCGTTAAAGGCTTCTCGGAAACAGACTTGTTGAAGAAGGTTCCGTATGAGGGAGGGTTTTCGACCATCCGCTGGGGAATCTGGCATATGTCTGATCATAACCGCTATCACCAAGCGCATATCCAGGCCTGCTTAGGGGAGTACCGCAAGCAAAACAGTTGATTTTTTCGAATGATTTGGTATGATGCTAATTAGCAAACTTCATAGCGTTAAAGTTTTCTAGGGTTCCGCACATTCGGATGTGGTCTGGTCCGAGAGAAAACACATATGATTTGTTCATATGCACACGGAGGGATAAAAGCCCGGGAGTATCGTTTTCATCGATAACCCGGGTTTTTTCTTTTGCTGAAAATGAATTGGAGGGATTTTGATGAGATGGGGCAGTGTCATACTTGCAGCCTTGTTTGAAATTGGCTGGGTCATGGGGCTGAAACACGCTGATTCGGCTCTTGAATGGATCGGCACGGCGGCGGCCGTCGCGATGAGCTTTTATATACTGGTGAAGGCGGGAGAGAAGCTGCCGGTCGGAACCGTGTATGCCGTATTTACCGGTCTCGGCACAGCGGGAACGGTCGTCTGCGAAATCGTCTTGTTTCATGAGCCGGCAAATATCGCCAAGCTTGCTCTGATCGGTGTTTTGCTATGCGGCGTGATCGGCTTGAAGCTTGTAACAAATGAAGAGAAAGGGGAGGCGTCATAATGGAATGGATCTGCCTCATCGCCGCCGGTATACTGGAAATGCTCGGCGTGACGATGATGAACCAGTTTCATAAAGACAAGCGGCTGAGATGGATCTTATTGTTGATCATCGGTTTTGCCGCTTCGTTTTTCTTGCTATCCCTTGCGATGGAGACGCTGCCGATGGGAACGGCGTATGCAGTTTGGACAGGGATCGGCACGGTTGGAGGTGCGCTTGTCGGCATCCTGTTTTACGGAGAGCCGAAAGACGGAAAACGCATCTTTTTCATCGCGCTCATTTTGGGATCAGCCGTCGGACTGAAACTGATAAGCTAGAGTCCGGCCCGTGCACTTCATGGCAAATGGGCGTCCGTAAATTGATTTTTCAATAAACTCCAGTATAATGAAAAGATAGTTTACGAATTACAAGCAAAGAGGGTTTTACGAAAATGAATGCATATATGAAACAGCAGTTATCGCAATATCAGGAAATCAATAACGATAAGGCCCGCCTTCTGGTCAGCTGTCCGGATCAGCCTGGAATCGTCGCCGCCGTTTCTTCCTTTTTATTTGAAAATGGCGCGAATATTATTGAATCGAGCCAGTATACGACAGACCCTGAAGGAGGCCGGTTCTTTCTGCGGATTGAGTTTGAAGCCGAAGGCATCCGCAAAAAGATCGAACAGATGAAAGCGACATTCGCCACTGTGGCGGAGTCCTTCCAAATGACGTGGAGCATGAATTTGGCGAGCGAGCTGAAACGCGTCGCTATCTTCGTTTCAAAAGAGCTTCACTGCCTGCATGAACTGCTGTGGGAGTGGCAGAGCGGCAATTTGATGGCGGAAATTGCAGCGGTTATCAGCAATCATGAAGATGCAAGAGAAACCGTTGAATCGCTGAATATTCCGTTCCTTTACATGAAAGCGAACAAAGACATCCGTGAAGAAGTGGAAAAACAGCAGCTGAAATGGCTTGAAGAGTATCGTGCGGATGTCATCGTTCTCGCCCGCTACATGCAGATTTTAACGCCTGATTTTGTCTCGGCTCATCCGAACAAAATCATTAATATTCACCACTCATTCCTGCCGGCTTTTATCGGAGCGAATCCGTATAAACGGGCATATGAAAGAGGCGTTAAACTGATCGGAGCAACATCGCATTATGTGACAAACGAATTGGATGAAGGACCGATCATCGAACAGGATATCGAACGGGTCGACCACAGAGACAATGTGGAAGCATTGAAAAACATCGGCCGCACGATTGAGAGAAGCGTTTTGGCAAGAGCGGTCAAATGGCACTTGGAAGACCGGATTATCGTGCATGGAAACAAGACGATCGTCTTTAATTAAATTGTTTGATCTCCCTCTTGACAGAGGCGTTTTTCCTAGGCATAATAATAAAAAATCACGAGCGTTGAAGAGGGCCAGTAAGCAGTTCTTTCTGTGAAAGAGAGTGAAATGGCATGCTGAAACATTTCACCACATGAAACCTGCTGAACCTGCCTCGGAGTCTCAGGGGGAAAACCTGGGCGCATACCCTGGCGTTAAAGGGGAAAGAGGAGTGCGCTTTTTTCTCGCGCATTCAATGAAGGTGGTACCGCGGAAAGCTCTTTTCGTCCTTTTATTTGGACGAAAAGGGCTTTTTTTGTTGGCTTCTGCCAGATCATCTCGGAGGGAAAAAACGTGAAAAAACAACGGATTGTCATTAAAATCGGAAGCAGTTCATTAACCAATTCGAAAGGCAGCATCGATGAGGCGAAGATCAATGACCATGTTCGGGCGATAGCTGCTCTGAAAAAAGAAGGCCACGACGTCATCTTTATTTCGTCCGGCGCTGTCGCTGCGGGATTTTTACAGCTCGGCTATCCCGCGAGGCCTGTCACGCTAAAGGGGAAACAGGCTGCAGCGGCCGTCGGCCAGAGCTTGTTAATGCAGACATACATCAAGCATTTTGCAGACCGCGATATCAAGCCTGCGCAAATTTTATTGACAAGAAACGATTTTGCCAAACGGGAACGGTATCGAAATGCATATGCGACCATTATGGAACTGATTGAACGGGGGCTTGTCCCGATTATTAATGAAAATGATTCGGTATCTGTTGAAGAATTGACGTTTGGGGACAATGACATGCTATCCGCCCTGGTGAGCGGACTGATTCATGCCGACAAACTCATCATTTTAACGGATATTAACGGCCTCTATGATTCGAATCCGAATGAACATCCTGATGCCCGCCGTTTTGATTACATTCCCGAAATTACGGACGAACTTTTGGGCTGCGCCGCATCCGCCGGTTCAAAAGTCGGGACGGGCGGAATGAAGTCGAAGCTTTTGGCGGCAAAAACCGCTCTTTCACTCGGCGTCAATGTTTTCATAGGCGCCGGAGAGGGAGATGATAAGCTGATTCAGATTTTAAAAGGAAACGGGGACGGCACCTATATCGGCCAATCCGACCTGTCTTCCGTCAACAATCATAGACAGTGGATCGCTTTTCACTCTCCTGTCTCAGGGAAGATTACCGTTGATGAGGGGGCTGAGCTGGCGATTATCGAAAATGGCGGCAGCTTGCTGCCGGCCGGCGTAACAGCAATATCCGGGGATTTTCCGAAAGGGGCGGTTGTCGAAGTTTACGGACCGAACGGCTTGGCCGGAAAAGGCCAAACGCTGTACTCCGCAGCAGAACTTGAAGAGGTGAAAGGGAAACGAAGCGATGAGTTCCATCATGAAGAAGGGATAGAAGTCATCCATCGAAATGATTGGGTAAGTATTAAAGAATAAGGGGATGAAAGAATGAGCGAAGTGATTGAAAAAGCAAAAAAGGCTAAAGTCGCAAAAGAAGAACTGGTTCATCAGCCGACTGCAAAGAAAAATGAGGCGCTTTCCTTCATCGCCGAGGCGCTCCGCTTTAAGCAAGATGAGATATTGGCAGAAAACGAGAAAGATATCGTTCGCGGCAAAGAAAAAGGCTTTTCACCTGCGCTGCTTGACCGACTTGCCTTAACGCCGGAGAGACTGAATGATATGGCAGACGCCGTCATGCTGCTCATCAAGCTTGAAGATCCTGTGGGGGAAACGCTTGAAACGATCCGCAAAGACAACGGGCTTTTCATTGAAAATGTCAGGGTTCCGCTCGGAGTCGTCGGCATGATCTACGAGGCCCGGCCGAATGTAACGGTCGACGCCGCGACCCTCTGTTTGAAAACGGGAAATGCCGTCATCCTGCGGGGCAGTTCATCAGCCATCAACAGCAATCAAGCGCTCGTCCGCGTAATCAGAGAAGCGCTCGAACAATCTGCGCTTCCGCAGGATGCCGTTCAGCTCATTGAAGATACAAGCAGGGAAGCGGCAAAACAGCTGTTCACTTTAAACGACGGCTTGGATGTTCTGATTCCGCGAGGAGGAAAAAACCTCATTGATATGGTGGTGCGGGAATCCACAGTACCTGTCCTTGAAACAGGCGCGGGAAACTGTCACATATTCATTGATGAATCGGCTCGGTCCGACATGGCCGAGCAGGTTGTAATCAATGCCAAAACGCAGCGTCCTTCTGTCTGCAATGCGATTGAAACGGTGCTTATCCATAAAGACTGGGCGAAAGAGCATACGACAGCGCTGCTTCAAAAGCTTGAAGAAGCAGGCGTTGAAATCAGGGGAGACGAAGCTGTATGCGCGCTGCTGCCATCTGCGGTTCCTGCTCGCGAGACCGACTGGGAAACCGAGTTTCTTGCGCCGGTTGTCAGCATCAAAATTGTCGCCGGAATCGATGAAGCCATCCGGCACATCAGGCAGTACGGCACGCGTCATTCGGAAGCGATTCTGACTGAAAATCAGGAAAACGCCCGGTTTTTCTTAACGTCTGTTGACGCTGCAGCGGTTTACCACAATGCTTCCACGCGTTTTACGGACGGCTTTGAATTCGGCTATGGCGCCGAAATCGGCATCAGCACGCAAAAGCTTCATGCAAGGGGGCCGATGGGCCTTAAAGCGCTGACTTCTTCTAAATATATCATTAAAGGAAACGGGCAAATCCGGATATGAAAGTGAAACATCCTGTCTTGACATGCAGACAGGATGTTTTTTTGTTGCGTTTTCGCATTCAATTTTATAAAATTGAATTGTGCACAATATAAATTAAAGGAGACGATAAATCATGAAACCGCTATTTACCTCGCAAGCTACTGCCAAAGGCGGCAGAGACGGACAAGTCACCTCATCTGACCGCGTCCTTGAACTGGAGCTGGCCATGCCGGGAACGCCAAAAGCCAAGAAGAACGAAAATGCCACCAATCCGGAGCAGCTGTTTGCTGCCGGATATGCGGCATGCTTTGACAGTGCATTGCAATTGACCGCCCAAAAAGCGCGTCTTCGAATGGAGACAGAGGTGACGGCAAACGTCAGCCTTCTGAAAGATGAAGCAGATGGAGGCTATAAGCTCAGTGTCACGCTGCAAGTAAAAGGAACCGGCGTTGAACAGTCGGAGCTCGAAAAACTCGTTCATCAAGCTCATACCGTTTGTCCGTATTCAAAAGCGATTTCCGGAAATGTTGATGTCAGCCTTGAAGTCATTTCTTAAAAAAAAGGCGCCTTCATATCGAAGGCGCCTTTTTGCTGTCTTTACAGCGCATCTGTTTTTTTCGTCAATGAAGCCAGAAGGGATTCAAGCGTTTGTTTCAAGTTCTTCAGTTCGCCAGCCGACAGATCGGTCTGGGCGATCATGTGTTGCGGAATGCTGCTCGCTTTTTCCTGAAGTGCCTGGCCGCCTGCTGTCAGTCTGACGACCACAGACCGTTCATCTTCAGGTGACCGCTCCCTTGTTAAAAGCCCGTGCTGCTCCATCCTCTTCAGCATCGGCGTCAGTGTGCCGGAATCGAGATAAAGGAGCTTGCCCATTGTTTTGACGTTTAATTCCCCGTGCTCCCATAATAAAAGGAGTGCGAGGTACTGCGGATACGTAATATTGAGTTTATCAAGCAGCGGCTTGTAAAGCTTCGTCATTTCACGCGAACTGGCATAAAGGAGAAAACAAAGCTGTCTGTCAAGCCTCATATGTTCAAATTCGTTTGTCATCGTTTCACCAACTCTTTTTTATGTTCCTTTTTATTGTATAAGATTTTTCGTTTTTTTCCCATTGTTCTGCAGAAAACCCGAAAAAACAAAAACGGATGTTTAAAAAACTCATTTTGTGAAATATAAAGAGTAGAGGAAAAAAACGTAAGGAGGAATCAGGATGACTGCATTATTTACAGCAAAAGTCACGGCAAAAGGCGGAAGATCAGGACATGTCACATCAGATGACGGGGTTTTGGATCACAACATTGTCATGCCAAATGAAAAAAAAGAAGGCGAATCAGGGACAAATCCTGAACAGCTCTTTGCGGCGGGATACGCGGCGTGCTTCGGCGGCGCATTGGAGCATGTCGCAAAACAAAAAGGCATTAACATCGATTCTGAGGTTGAGGGCCATGTGAGCTTGCTGAAGGATGAGAGTGACGGCGGTTTTAAAATCGGCGTCAAGCTGATCGTCACCTCAGGCGGGGTAGACAAAGAAAAAGCGAAAGAGCTGGTCGAAGCCGCTCATGACTTTTGCCCTTATTCAAAAGCGACGAGAGGAAATATCGACGTCAGCCTTGAAGTAAAATAAACAAACGGGAAAGATGAAAACGAGAAAGCAAACAAAGCTTGTTTGCTTTCTTTTTTAGAAAGGAGCAGCAAATGGCATATCTTAAAAAAGCGCTTGTATTCGCCGTGCTCTCTGCCGCCTTCGTCCTTGTAGGATGCGGAACCGGAGCGAAGGAGAACAACGGAAATCAACCCTCGGCTGATACGGCCAAACAGAAAGCGCCTGATTTGAAAACATATTCTCTTGACAAAAATATTCGGTCTGAAGAAGATTTTGATTTGATAGGCAAGTATGTTCATGCCGAAGACGACCAAATCACGCTCGAAATAAAGGATAAGGAACTGATTGTACCGAAAAGCAGCCGTTTTCACAGCGAAGAAGACCATGATGACTTAATCGGGAAGCTTGTGAAGGTAGAGGTGGACGGAAAAACGCAAGAAGCCGAAGAAGCCGAGCTCATGCCGCAGTCAAAAGCCGACCAAAACGGCGTATATGAACAGGAGAATGACGGCAGCCGAAAAATCATTGCCGCGTTTGTCAGCGAATCGGAACAAAACATTACACTCAAAACAAAAGCAGGGGAAAAAACTTATCAGAAAACAGCCGATTTTGAGAGGGATGTCGCCGAAGCACCTGAAAAACTGAAAGGGAAAATCGTCAGGCTTGAAATTGAAAAGGATGGAAAGGCGGAAAGCCTTGATTTGGAATCTGAAGATCAAAAGCTTGAATGGTATGAGCCGTCAGCTTCAAAATGAAAAAGCTTCCTTCACCAGGAAGCTTTTTTTATTTTAATATTCCACTTTTTGATCGGTCGTTTCCCACGTGAGAAAGGGTTCAAGCTTTGCTTGAAGGTCCATTTTATAAAAAGGAATTGTCCGTTCGCTTTGCGTTTTTGTGATTTCTTCATAAATAAAAGAATCGTCAAAACCGGCCGATGCGGCATCTGAATGCTGAGCGGCGAAGTAAACTTCCTTCGGTCTCGCCCAGTAGATGGCTCCCAGGCACATTGGGCACGGTTCACAGCTTGTATAAAGAATGCAGTCGTTCAGCTGATAATCGCCAAGTGCTTCACAGGCGAGCCGAATAGCCGTTACCTCAGCATGCGCGGTGGGATCATTGCTTGTTGTGACATTGTTTTTTCCCTCGGCAATAATTTGGCCGTCTTTGACAATCACAGCGCCAAAAGGTCCGCCCGTGCCGCTTTTCACGCTCTCCACCGCAAGGTCGATTGCGCGCTGCAAAAATGCTTCATGATTCATTTCTGTATCCTCCTTGGTTGTCTTGCCTTCTTATTATAGCTGATGAATCTTGTAAAATAAACGCGCATCAGAATATTCAGTATGTTTGATTTCGAACGGACCATCGCATACAATGAATGCTAGAATGATGAACGGAGGATGATGTTTTGCTTACATTGTATATTGCAAGACACGGTCAGACGGAATGGAATATTGAAAAAAGAATGCAAGGCTGGGAAGACTCCAATTTAACGGCTTTGGGGCTGGCAAATGCAAACGCCCTCGGCGAACGGCTGAAAGATGTTCAATTCCAAGCCGCATATTCCAGTCCAAGCGGCCGGGCTGTTGATTCTGCGCGGGCTATGCTGCAGAACCGCAGTGTTCCCTTTATAACAGACGACAGATTAAAAGAAATCTCGATCGGCCGCTGGGAAGGAAAAACGTATGATGAGATCGAACAAAGCGATCCTGACTTGCTGGAAGCGTATTTTAATGCGCCTGAAACATACATGCCTGATGAAGGGGAGAGCTTTTACGATTTTGAAAGACGGGTCAGCCGGGTGTATGAATTCATTCTCCGCCGCCATCGGGAAGGCAATGTCCTCATTGTCAGCCATTCCGTGTTTATTTTGGTGCTTTTGAATCTGTTAAAAAAGAGGCCGGTCAGTGAACTATGGAACTCGAGCTATGTTCATGACACAGCTCTTGCAGTTGTAACAGTTTCTGATGATGGAAAGGTCACAATCGAAAGAGAAGGAGACGGGGAACATAGAGTAGAAGCAAAGAATGCCACCTGGTAGGCATGCCAAAAAGCCTGATTTCAACAATCAGGCTTTTAGCGTGTCGACAAACCCTTGCAGGCCTGCAAAGGCGGTGCTCACAGGATCGGCGGCAAACCATCCAGGCGTCCTGCCTGAACGCCGCTGTCATCATATCCTGTGAAAGTCCGCTCCGAGCCTCTTAGCCGGAATACATTTTGGCACTGAAGCTGTGGAGCGTGGCAGCGGAAATCGTTTTGTTTTTTGAAAGACAAACGGTTTTGACATCTGCCGCATCTGCTTCCGCTTTTTTTCCGAAAAGGAAGACCGTAAGAGAAAGCGGGCCTTTTGCGATTTGCTGATACGCCAGAAGGCAAAGGTTGTCGGCGATTGTGCGGCTGATCATGCGGCGTGCTGACCACAGCTGCTGCTGTCCTTCTTCATCTAACTGAATATATGCTGCGGCTCGTTTTTTCGTAAAGAGTCCTGACAGGCCGTTTTGTTTGATCTGCTTCATGAGAGCGAGCGGTTCAGACAGCGGCGGCGCGGTCAGTCTGTAACTGTCAGGGGAACATTTGGCCGCGGCCAAAAAAGACATGATCGGCAGGTAGCCTGCCAGACGCCCGCCGCTCTGGAAGAGCTTCTCTGCAAGCATTTGATCGGTCTTTTTCATGCGGATTTCTGTAAAGTGCAGAAGATGCTGCAAATCATCGAGCGTGTGTAAAAATCCATTGAGTTCATGTTCCATTTCGGATTGCGCCTGATCGATCCCGTAGGTCCTTGCTGTTTTCACGCTGGAGAAAAGAACATGAAAATGGCGGTTCAAAAGGTTTATTAAATCGCTGATTCGCTGGTGGGAATAGCGAAATTGGCGGGCGAGCGCGTGCAGATCATTGATGTTCAGCCGGATCGTCATGTCAGCTCCTCGGCTTTCAGCTGAAGCCGCTCAATTTCTTCGGACGCCTGCTCCTTAATGGCCCTCAGCCTGTCATACACGCGCGATTCCGCCCGGTCAAGATCGTCCAAAAGTGCGTCATACATTTCGCGCGCCTGTCCGCGCCATCCGTTGATATACATTTGGTGTGCTTTTAAAATAGAAGAACTTTCCTGCCTCAGCTCGTCAATGGCGGCAGTCACTTCTTTTACGTATAGCTGAAGAGAGTGAATGTCTTCCTGATATATTTTTCGTTTGATTTTTCGTTCTAACGCTATTCCATCGTCAATCACTACATATTTTCCTTCCCTTCCATCATCTACTACAAATATGTTAAAAGAAAAGGATACGGAAGGAAATCGTACGAATGAATCAAAAGTCTTAATGATTTTTGGGCGGACATACCTTATATAACGGTTCTTTCGGCCTAAAAAGGGCTGAGGACATGAAAAGAGCCGCCCGTGTGAACAGGCGGCGTTTGTGTTGGATTTTTTGTGGAATTAAACAGTCTGAGCGAGTTTGCCCCTTGCTTGTTTGGCTGCTTCAACCATATGTTTAAGTGCTGCGATCGTTTCTTCAGGCTGTCTCGTTTTTAAACCGCAGTCAGGGTTTACCCAGAAGCGGTCAGCCGGGCAGACTTTCAGCGCATCTTCTATAATCGTGAGCATTTCATCGCTGGAAGGGACGCGGGGACTGTGAATATCATAGACGCCAAGCCCGAGTCCTTTCAGGTAAGGATGCTGTTCCAGATAATCAAGGAATCCGCCGTGGCTTCTGCTGTGCTCGATCGTAATGACGTCTGCGTCAAGATCTTCGATCGTGTCTACAATATCTTCAAAGTTGCTGTAGCACATATGCGTATGGATTTGCGTCGTATCTTCTACTGATGAAGTGGACAGTCTGAACGCTTCGGCAGCCCATTTAAGGTACTCGTCCCAATCCCGTTCTTTAAGCGGCAGGCCTTCTCTCAAGGCGGGTTCATCGACCTGGATGATTTGAATGCCTGCTTTTTCGAGCGCTTCAACCTCTTTGCGGAGAGCTTGGGCGATTTGGAAGGCAATCTCTTTTCTCGGCAGATCATAGCGGGCAAAGGACCAGTTTAAAATCGTAACAGGACCTGTCAGCATGCCCTTGACTTTCTTCGAGGTCAAGGATTGGGCGTAAACTGTTTCTTTTACCGTCATCGGCTCTTTAAACTCGACATCTCCATAGATGACCGGCGGACGGACGCAGCGGGAACCGTATGACTGAACCCAGGCGTATTTGGTAAAGGCGAATCCTCCGAGCTTTTCACCGAAATATTCAACCATGTCTGTCCGTTCGAATTCTCCGTGAACGAGAACGTCAAGTCCGAGGTCTTCCTGAATGTCAATCCATTTCTTTGTTTCTTTCTGAATAAATACTTCATACTGCTCGTCAGACCATTCTTTTTTCCGCCATTTTTGCCGCGCGCTCCGCACTTCCGCTGTCTGCGGGAAGCTGCCGATCGTCGTTGTCGGCAATAGAGGAAGTCCGAGAGATTCATTTTGGATCCGCAGTCTTTCTTCAAAAGCTGTCGGGCGTTTAAAGTCTTCCTCGGTCAGCTTGTCTATTTCTTCGGCAAAGGCCGAATTTGTCGCTGCACCGTATTGTTTGAGAGCTTGAAGGTGCCCGTGCGCTTCATCGATTTCCGTTTGGATGGCCGCTTTTCCGGAAACAAGTCCGTTCTTCAGCAGTGTAAGCTCCAGAAGCTTTTCTTTTGCAAAAGATAAACCGTTCAAGAGATCATCGGCAAGCTGCTCGTCCGGGTGTTTTGCGACAGGGACGTGAAGCAGGCTGTTTGAAGGCTGAATCCAGACTTCGTCAACACCCGCACTCTGGATCAGCTCAAGCGTCAGATCCAGGCGTTCTTCGAGATTGGCTTTCCAAATGTTGCGCCCGTCTAAAATACCGGCGGCAAGGACTTTGCCTTTAGGAAAACCGTGCGCTTTTAAATGCTCGAAGTTTTTCCCTTTATCATGAACAAAATCAAGACCAATCCCGGCGACAGGAAACGATATCAGCTCTTCATAAGCGTCAACCGAATCAAAATAGGTTTGCAGAAGGATATTCACTCCAGGGACTTCCTCTGTAATCGTCTGATAGATTTCTTTGACTGCAGCCGCTTCTTCATGTGAAGCCGTCACTAGAGCAGGCTCGTCGATTTGCACCCATTTGCCGCCTTCCTGCTCAAGCTCTTTCAGAACTTGGATGTAAAGAGGCGTCATTTGGCTATAAATATCTTTGATATCTTGTTGTTCATAGCCTTTTGCAAGGGCTACGAAAGTGTAAAGGCCGAGTATGACGGGCTTCGTTTCTGTTCCCAATGCTGCTTTTGCTCTTTTATAATCTTCAAGCGGTTTGTTTCTCGTCACGCGGTATTGTGCGCCTTTTTCAAATTCAGGCACAATATAATGGTAGTTTGTGTTAAACCATTTTGTCATTTCACACGATACAGCATCTTTCGTGCCTCTCGCCATTGCGAAATAAGTATCTAACGGATCATGTACATCCTTGAATCTTTTTGGAATCCAGTTGAACATCACCGCCGTGTCAAGAACGTGGTCGTACAGGGTAAAGTCGGAAACCGGTATGATATCGATTTGCTGATCAAGCTGGGTCTGGAGGGCTGCTAAAAATTGTTCGTCCATTTCTTTTAAAAAGGTCTCACGGTCTGTGTTTCCTTTCCAATAAGCCTCAAGCGATTTTTTCCATTCTCTGTTCAAGCCGATTCTTGGAAATCCCAAGCTACTCGTTTTTACATTTGTCATTCTGGTCTCCTCCTTTTAGTGTTCAATAAAAAAAGACACTCACACTTCGGACAATGAGAAGGTGAATGCCTGAAAACAGCATTTTGCGAACGAGAAATAAACGTAGCGATTGTTACGTCAACTCGAACACCTCCTATCGACCGTAGGTTGATGGTGCGTCAGAACAGGCAGGTCTCCTGGCTCATGAATCGACGGTTATTTCCCCCTTCCCGTATAGAAACAGTGGGTTTTATGAAATAACCTCCTCATTCACAGTGGCGGGACCGCGTCGGATTTTCACCAAACTTCCCTTTTAAAATCTAACCTCGTTAGATTACCATGTTCCCGGCGATGAAATTGTTTAGTAGATTATATACCGTCACGATCTTTTAGTCAAAATAATTTTTGAATTCTTGCAATTAAAAAGATTCAGCCTTATCGATAGCCATGAAAAAGGCCGCCGACATTGTCGGCAGCCTCCTTAGGCTGTTAAAGGGAAAGAAGTTTTGCTTCGCCGGCTTTTTCCGCCAGTACCTCCGGCGCCGACAAATATAAGAATCCATTGCCGATCAGCGCTTTTGAGTAATCAAGAGGAAGCGTGCGGCGGATTAACTGAGCATACAGTTCCGGTTCTGTCAGCTTCCGTTTAAACGCCTCTTCTTCAGCTGACTTGATGAGAGCGAGCGCGCCGCTGACGTGCGGTGTGGCCATCGATGTTCCCGTCAGCTTTCCGTATTGATGATCGGGCAATGTAGAGAGGATTTCTTCTCCTGGTGCAACGAGGTCAATTTCTTTGTTCGCATTTGAGAATTCGGAAGACTCCCGCGTCAATGACACAGACCCGACAGCGATGACTTCGTTGTATGCAGCAGGGTATGAGTACTCCTCTGTACGGTCATTGCCGTCGCCTTCGTTTCCGGCGGCGCAGACGACGAGCACTCCGTTTTTCACGGCGTTTGTCACCGCTTCTTTCAATTCCGGAACGTCGGCAGGTCCGCCGAGCGACATTGAAATGATATCGGCTTTTTGTTCGACGGCGTAGTTGATCCCGTTGATGATCCATTCATAATCGCCGCTGCCGTCTTCACCGCCGAGCACCTTGACGATTAATAGGTTCGCTTCAGGTGCCACGCCGGAGATGCCGCCGTTTTGATCGTTTGCTGCAATCGTACCCGCCACATGGGTGCCATGTCCATTATAATCATGAAATTGATCTTCTTTTCCATTGTCATCATCAGTAAAGTTTCTGCCTCCGATGATTCGGTCTGCCAAATCGGGATGGGTTGCGTCACAGCCTGTATCAAGCACTGCGACAGTGATATCTTTTCCTTTAAAACCTTGTGACCACAGCTCCGGTGCCTTAATCGCATCGATTCCTTCCGGCAATTCGTTCACGTCCATCAGCTTTGTGTCAGTGACATAAGGAATTAATCGCATTTGCATTTCAAAGCCCTCCCTGTTATATGCTGCTTTAGATGGGTTACAAGGTGCGTGATTTTATTGTAAAACATTCACTTTGTTAAAAAAAGGTTCATTTGTATGAATTTTATGAAAAGTTAAAAAATATAGATAATAGAGGAGAAAAGTCGAATAACTGCGAACAATGCTGGAATTGTAAGCGAAAAGACCTGTGAAATCGGCGAAAGGGCGAGAGAATCACTATATATATGAGATTTCGCTTCATCATATTATCCCGGCAAAAGGATATCCTATTAAAAAAAGGAGTTGATACAGGGTGAAAGAACAAGAAAACGAAAAAAGAGACGAATTGTCAATCGAGCAGGCGGAGTTTGTGCCGCATCCAAAATATGAAGGAGAATACGCGCTTTTGCTGCACGAAAACTATCACCTGCTGTCAAAGGACGACCTTGAACAGGATAGCGAAAAGTAAGAACGGAGCTCGGCATCTCGGCGAAAGAGCTGGTTTAATTTTGACGAAAAAGGGAATCAACCATAATAGAGAGCATTAAGTTTGCTTTTCTTATTGACAGTTATCCTTTTTTTCTGTAATCTCATTGTGTCCGGTAAATACAGCTCTTCGTTAGGTGAGGCTCCTGTATGGAGATACGCTGCTGCCCAAAAATGTCCAAAGACGCCAATGGGTCAACAGAAATCATCGATCTAAGGTGATTTTTAATGCAGCTGGCATGCTGCCTATGCCATACAGTGCTAAAGCTCTACGATGGAAGGCGTTAGGGTTTTATTTTGTATGGCTTTTAACACCTTCATTTCAATGAAATAGGTGTTTTTTTATTTTTTGAGGAAAGTGAACTTTCCGTATTAAACAAGGAGGTGGAAGTATGGATTCTCCCCATTCGAGGCGGTTTAATCATACGAGAAATATTTTACAGCATCACACATTGATTGATGAGGAGATCCTTATACTTCACCCCTTTTGCTATGGTGATATAAGGATCTCCTGAAAAGGGAGGTACAGATTGCCATGGTAAAAAACATGACATATGATGAACTGATTTTACGCATTATTATTTTACTGAGAGACGGAAAACGAAAAGAGTTTCAAAACGTTTTAGAGGAACTGCAGCCTTATGATATGGCGATTCTGTTTAAGGAAATGCCCGAAAAGCACCGCGGCCGGTATCTGTCTTTTTTAACGGTTGAAGACATTACCGATCTCATGGGCGAACTGGACAGAGAAGAGCAGCTTGTCGTTCTGAACAAGGTCGGCAAGGAAAAGGCGATCCATGTGATGAATAAAATGGACAACGACGACCTTGCCGCGCTCTTCGAGGAAATGGACTCAGAGCTGAAAGACCAGCTTCTTTCCAGTATGGAAGCGGAAGAATCTGAAGCGGTCCGCGTTCTGATGAACTACCCACCTGAAACAGCGGGAAGAATCATGACAAACCGCTATGTCTGGATTCCGCAGCATTACACGGTAAAAGAAGCGGTTGTCAAGCTGAAAAGCTTTGCGGAAATCGCGGAGTCGATCAACTATTTATACGTTATCAATGAACAAAAGCAGCTTGTCGGGGTTATCTCATACCGGGATCTCATTTTGGCAGAACCCGATGAGAAGGTTCAGGAATTAATGTTTACAAGGGTCATCTCGGCGGACGCTCTTCAAGATCAGGAAGAAGTCGCAAGGCTCATTGAGCGGTACGACTTTCTGGCGATTCCCGTTGTAGAAAAAAACCATGAGCTTGTCGGGATCGTAACGGTCGATGACATTATTGACATCGTCATCCAAGAAGCGAATGAAGACTACGAAAAATTTGCTGCATCAGGTAAAGCAATCACGTTTGATACAAAATCGTATGTCGCTGCATATCGACGTCTGCCGTGGCTGATCTTGCTTCTGTTCATCGGTTTGATCTCAGGCAGCATCATGAGCTATTTTGAAGACACACTGCAGCAGGTTGTCGCATTGGCCTTTTTTATGCCGATGATTGCAGGAATGACGGGTAACACCGGAACGCAGTCTCTCGCTGTCGTCATCAGAGGGCTGTCAAAAGAAGAACTCAATAAAAAAACGATTTTCCGCTTGATTTTCCGGGAGCTCAAGGCCGGCATTATTATCGGCGTTGTTTGTGCGGTCGTGATTACAGGAATCGCGATTGTATGGCAGGGGAATCTGCTGCTCGGATTTGTGGTAGGGACTTCGCTCTTTGCCACACTGATCATCGGAACGATGGCGGGAACGATCGTCCCGATCATCCTTCACAAGTGCAACGTCGACCCTGCGATTGCATCGGGTCCGCTGATCACAACTTTAAATGACATTTTGTCACTGCTGATCTACTTCGGTATTGCAACTGCATTCATTCATTCACTGTAAGACAGCAGCCCTCCTTTTTTAGGGAGGGTTTTTTGCTTGCCAGAATCCGTAAAAGCCTATATATTTTAGGCAGAGATCAGGGGGGATTGGTATGAGAAGATTTGCAGCTGTGCTGATTTGTTTAGCCGTTGCAATGGTTGCTGCCGGCTGTCAGAATGAAGATGAAGGAAAAGACAGGCGGCTCGTCGCAGTCGAGGGTATGCTTGAGGCGATATTGAACGATGATGTGTCAAAAATGAAGCGGTTGTACGTGGAGGGCGCAACCCCCTCTCCGGAAACAATCCTGGAAAACAAACAGAAATGGGGAATTTCCGGGCTTCGTGCTGATGATTTTCAAATTTCTGAAGCGAGCATCCATGTGTTTCATGCCGCTTACAAGATGGAAAATACCGGTCAGCCCGGAACGATCGCGTTTCGGATACGCAATGATCCAGATAAAGGCGTTATGATTGATTTCATCGGATACATAAAGGAAACGAAACAGCAGGAAAACAGGTGACGAATCATCCGGAGGGTATGATTCGTTTTTTTAGCGGTTTTTGTATTTAAAATGAGCGTTAAGCTGTCCTTCGAGCATTTTCTTTCTGAGCTGCTGGTCGTTTTTCAGTCTCTGTTCTTTTTTGCGCATATCTTTGAGGATTTCTGCCGTCTGAACACCGTCTTCCCGCTTGTTTGCGATTTCCATCAGCCGTTCGACGTCAGCAAAGGAATACTTGCGCGTGCCTCTTGAAGAGCGCTGCGGATAGATCAGCTTGCGTTCTTCGTAATAGCGGATCTGCCTGACCGACAAACCCGTCAGCTCGCTGACAATGCCAATAGAAATCACTTTTTTATCTTTATAAGAAAGATCTTCGACTGTCATTTTCCCACCCCTAAGATGACTTTTTTTGTATTATATAAGAAAACGCGCGAAAAAACCTGACGTTTGTTAGAAAATCTAACATTGTTGAAAAACTTTTAAAAAAATCGCGGAAGAAAAGTTTACAGGAACCATGCAAGGGGTAAAAGTGTTTTGTATGCTGTAGATACAGACTGATGAGGGGGAATCATTGGATGAAGGAACACAAAGCGGTCTCACTCGCCAAAGAAATCGTTGCTTTAGACATTAAAAGAGACGAATTGCTCGAGACATTAATGAATCTTGCCGGAAAGGATGCGTTTCCGCTGCTGAGGGCGGTGCAGAACGGCTTTTATCAAAAGTCCTCTTAAATCCGGAAGTGGGAGTGAAAGCAAACTTTACACGGCCTTAAAGCCTGGTTAATAAATAAGGTCTATTCTTATATTACAACACACGAAAATGAAAGGAGAAGATCATGAGCAGGTTGTTAAAAAACGCTTTGGAAAAGGAAAGAAACCATTACTCAAAAAAACTGAGCTCACTCGGTGAGTATAATCAGGATGTTTTGCAGAGGATGACGATTACGGAGCTCAGAAAAGAATATTTTTATTTTTTCCGGAAAAATAAAGCCCGTGTTCAAAATCGGCCATTTTGAAAAAACGGGCTTCTTTTTAATATCTTAAAAAAAATAAGCAGGAGTTTTCTTTCGAATCACGAAAATATATACTTATAGAATATGGGAAAAGCATGACCCTTTCTTTTTCTATATTTGTAAGGGTTTTCATTTCCCGGGTTCATTTTAAGAAAATAGTATAAGAGGTAGATGATATGAGACTTTCGTTTAATGAGGAAGAAGTTCACCGTGCTATGTCGCTGTACAAGGTTTTTGCCAGGGCTTTTAAAAGCGTTTCAGAACATAGTATTCGGGACAGCAAGGAACACGGCTTTAATCCTACAGAATTTGCTGTATTGGAGCTTTTGTATACGAGGGGAGCCCAAAAGCTGCAGCAAATCGGCTCGAGGCTGCTCCTTGTAAGCGGAAACGTAACCTATGTGATCGACAAATTGGAAAAAAACGGTTTCATCAAACGAGAGCAGGACCCGAAAGATAAACGGTCTGTCTATGCGAATTTGACAGAGAAGGGAAAGGCTTATCTCGATGAGATTTATCCGATCCACTCCCTGAGAATTGCGCGGGCTTTTTCAGGCTTGACAAAAGAGGAACAGGAGCAGCTGATGGCCCTTTTAAAAAAAGCCGGAATCCACAGCCAGCACCTATTGTTTCGCTGAAAAAGTCAGTTTTCCGAACGGTCAATTTCTTTTAAGTGATCGAGAATAGCTTTGATCTGTTTGTCTTGGGGCTGTCTGAAGAAGCTTTCGAAAGGGCATCCGAGCTCCTTTGTGCGTTTGATGACAGCCTCCATCGTAAAATTTGAGGGTGCCAAGTCTGAATGGACTTCATCCCAAAACAGTGGTGCGGCCACTGTGCCAATCTCATTGCCTCTTGTGGAATACGGGCAGATGATCGTTTTTCCCGGAGCGTGCTGCACATAATCAATATAGAGTTTTCCGCCCCTGTTTTTAATCAGGCGTTCGGTTGTGAACAGATCGGGAAAAAGTGAGACGCAATAAGAAGCCGCAAAGCTTGTGAAAAGGCGGGTTTCTTCATAAGTAAAGGCGTTTTTTGAAATCGGAATATAGATTTGTATCCCTTTATTTCCCGACAGCTTTGGAAAAGACAAGAGGCCAAGCTGTTCAAATAAACGGTGCAATTCATTCGCGGCTCTGACGGCCTGTGGAAACTCCGACCTTGAAGGCGGATCGAGATCGAAAACGATTTCGGTCGGACGGGTCGTATCCGCTGTTTGAAAAGGGATATGGAACTCCAGCGCAAGCTGATTGGCAAGCCACAGCAGGACTGAATAATCGCTGCAGATGATATGCTCGTGCTCGTCATCCCGAATGGACGTGATAAATTCGGGTGCGTAGTCGGGCTTGTTTTTTTGAAAAAAAGATTCTCCGCCGGAACCGTGCGGATAACGGATAACGGTAAGCGCCCGATTGTCGAGAAACGGAAGCAGAAAATCGCCGATTTCATTCAGATATCCGATGTAATCCGCTTTTGTTTTATTGCTTTTAGGAAAGATGACTTTATCAAGGCTTGTCAGCTGCAAATCGGGGTGGACGTTTCTTGCATGAAGCAGCAGGCGCTTGTAAGTACAATCTTCCCAAGCCATGTCAAATTCAAAAGAAACAAACGACACCTCGCGCAATGTCCCGTAATGAATCGTTAAATAATGGACCGTCATGCAAATCGACGGATCTATGGTATATTCGCCGGGCTTTGTTTCGGTTCCGTACTGCTTGACGATTGAAAGAATGGCGTTTCTTTCCTGTTCTCCGAGTCCGTGGGAAACCGAACCGACTTCTTTGATTTGACCGCGGTCATAGACGGCGATTGTCAAATAACGGTTTGCCATGTTGTAGCCTGTCATAAATACAGCTGCTTTTTTGTAGTTTTTGAGCTTGAGCCATTCGGCTGTTTTTTTATTTTCAGCCCAGCGGCTGTCTTTTTTCTTCGCAACAATTCCCTCGCCGTCAAACCTTTTAACAGCATTCCATAGAGCATGGAAATCTGAAGTGTCAGGGATGTATTGAATTCGTGCGTGAGCCATCGGATCGGGGGCCATCGGCAAGCCGAGTTCTTTCATCAGGTCGGAAAGCACGCGTTTTCGTTCGGTATAGGGGAGTGAGGTTAAACTTTCTCCTTTAAAGACCAGTAAATCAAAAGCGAGGTACTGACACGGTTTCTTCGCGGCAGCTTGTTCAATCAACTCGGCCTTTTTGCTTAACCCTCTTTTTTGGACGTATTCAAACCGGGAACGAAAACGGTTTGTCAACGACACAATTTCCCCGTCAATCGTGATCGGCAAGTGTTCTTTGAGATTTTCGATCATGCTTTTTGCAAATTCCGTAATTTCCGGAAATGTGTTTTCGAGCGGCTGCGCGTTTCTGCTGATGAGCGAAACGTCGCCGGCCGCAGAAATTTTCAAAAGCCCCCGATACCCGTCATACTTGGCTTCATACCGCCAATTGCCGCCTGAAGGAGCGGATGTGGTCAACACGGGCTGCATCGTAATTCCCATTTTTTATTTTGCCTCTGAAGCTTTTTTGCGCGACGTTTTTTTCTTTTTTTCCCCGGTTCCTTTTGCAACAGGCGTTTTTGCCGCTTCCCGGTCAGGCGCTTTTGTCCGTTCGATGCTGGCTTGGAGAGCGCTCACGAGATCGATGACATCCTCGCGCGGAGCGGCGGCTCCGGCATTTGGTGTGACACCCTCATTATGATCGATTTTCTCTTTGATTTTATCCATCAGCGCAAGTCTGTACGTATCTTCATATTGTTCAGGCGCAAATGTCGTCGTCAGCTCGTCTATTAGTGAAATCGCGGTTTGCAGCTCTTTTTCGTTGACCGCGGTTTCCTCCGGAACACCGGGTACGTGGGCCGCGTTTCGGACTTCATCAGGGTAGTGGATAGACTCCATTAAAATGCAGTTCTCGTAGACGCGAAGAATGGCGAGCTGTTTTTTGGAGCGGATGGTCATATGGGCGATTCCGATCTTTTCTGTTTTTCTGAGCGCTTCGCGCAAAAGTGAGTACGCTTTTACACCGTTATCTCCCGGTCCGACGAAATATGAACGGTTGAAATAGATGGGGTCGATTTCCTTTAGCTGGACAAAATCAACAATTTCGACAGCTTTGTCTTCCTGCTCTTCTTTGAGCTGTTTCAGCTCATCGTCCGATAAGACGACGTATTTGCCTTTAACATATTCGTAGCCTTTGACGATGTCGTCGGGCGCGATTTCCTGGTGGCAGTTTGTGCACTTTTTCTCATACTGAATCGGGGCGCGGCATCCTTTATGAAGCGACCTTAATTTAATATCCTTATCCTCTGTCGCTGCGAACAGTTTAATGGGGATATTGACAAGGCCGAAGCTGATTGAGCCTTTCCACATCGTATGCATCGGTTCGGTTCAACTCCTTTTCTTTTATTGATGCCTCTCTGCAGATTGTTTCATGAATAGCAACTTATGGATAACAGCGCGAAAAAAAGCATCCAGGCTTCGGCCCGGATGCTTGCGGCGATACAGTGATTTGCTTGGGGAAAGCGCTTAGTTCGGCTCGGGTTCCTCCTGCAAAGACGGCCTGTTCTTTCTGGCGAGAGAAGAAGAAAAATATTGATATCTGCTTTTGCTTTTGTGCTTCGCGGCGTACATGGCCATGTCGGCTTTTCTCATCAGCTCATCACCGTCTGTTCCATCGGCCGGGGAAACGGCGATTCCGATGCTGACGGATGTTTTGAGACGGTGCTCTTTAATGTGAAAAGGCGTTTCAAACTGACTGATCAATTGCCTGGTCAGCTGATCGGTTCCATGTAAAGGGGCGACAATGATAAATTCGTCACCGCCTAACCGGGCGATGAAGCCTTCATCAGGCACACAATGCGCCAAACGCTGTGCTGCTGCCACCAGCAGCAGATCTCCGACGTCGTGGCCAAGGGCGTCATTAAACACTTTGAAACGGTTTAAATCCAAAAACAATACGGCCGTCCCCGTCTTCTGCCGCTCCAGAGCATTTGCGAGATGGTCGACTGCATACCGTCTGTTTGGCAAATCTGTCAACGCGTCATAGTGAGCCATTCTATGGATTTTGCGTTCTGCTTCACGCTGGTTTGTCATATCTTTACAAATGACATAAATGCTGTCAAGCTGCTTTCTGACGTACACCGGTATCAGCGTCACATTTACATCAAAACGCTTTTCAGCTATTTCGATTTCCGTGTCGCGGTTGAGGGCCTGTTTTTCATTTTGGACCTGAAGAAACCAGTTGAGCAGTCTGTCATGATCCTCCTGTCGAAAAAACGAAGACAGGCGCTCAGGCTCAACTCCCATTTTTTCAAGAAGGCTGTATCCCGATGAATTGGCGGAAAGCATTTTGCCTTCAAGTGAAAACACGTAGATCGGATCAATGTTGTGGTTAATTAAGGACTGGAACCGTTCCTCATTATCTTTGATTTTCTCGATATGAAACAGCAGACGCTTGTCAGTGAAGGCGCCGAAAATCAAGAAGCATTGAAGCATCAGGCTGACAAGTACGATCATAATGCCCAGTTCAATTGCATCGATTCCTTCGCGGCCTGTATCACGGCCGTCAGTCATGAAAAGAGTAGCTGCTGCCATTCCTGTATAGTGCATGCCGGAAATGGCACCGCCCATTAAAAGCGCGCTTCCGATTTTAATGAACAAGATCCGAAAGGAGCCGGTTTTTTTGGCGAATACCACCGACAGTTTTAAGGCAGCGAAGGAGGCGAAAATGGCGATTGCAAAAGAGGCGGCATAAAGAACGGGATGATAGACGATTGTCATATTCTCCATCGCCTCCATCCCGAGAAAATGCATGGATGCGATCGCACTTCCCATTGCAAGGGAGCCCGCCGCCAGTCTTGCATTCGTCGGTTCTTTTCCATTCACAACATAAAATGAAATGAGCGAGCCTGCGAAAGCGGCAACAATCGAAAGCAAGACGAATCTCAAATCGTATTTCATTTCTTCGGCTGTCTGAAATGACAGCATCCCGATAAAGTGCATAGACCAGATACCAAGCCCCATCGTGAGGGATCCGGCCAAAAGCCATCCGATATTTTTCCTGCCCTTTGTATGGACGACCCGTTCCGATAAATCAAGGGCTGTGTATGCTGCCAAAACCGCAGTGATATAGGATAAAAGAACGAACCATCCATTATATTCACCAAAAACTTCTGTCACTTTCTTCTCCGCCTTTTTGTACTATGATGAAAAATCTGAATTTCTATACTGTATTATGAAAGGCCAGACTGCCGTACTCTTAACCGTTGACATAAAAAAAGCGGCAATAGCGCTACATCCGGTATAATTCGTGAATTATACTATATATAATGAAATTCGCCAATAAAAAATGATATCCTTCTGCTCTTTCTAAGGAGGACTTCCCATTTTGCTCTTCAATTTTCCTGAATTGTGTTAAAATCGTTTTTGTACGTTCTTTGGAACTTGAAATTATCAATCGTCAAAGGTTGTGGTCGATATCGAGGAGTTTATTTTATCATTGGCTGAGGCGTTTAAGAGCCTCTCGTATTTAGGGATTTTTCTGGCGCTGTGCATCGAATTCGTGCCGGCTGAAATCGTTCTGCCGCTTGCCGGCTACTGGGTGTATCAAGGCGATATGTTGCTGATCGGGGTCGTTGCCGCAGGTTCACTGGGAGGTGTCGCAGGTCCGCTGACGCTTTACTGGCTCGGGAGGTACGGGGGGCGGCCGTTTTTGGAGCGCTACGGCAAATACTTCTTCATTAAGCCTGAAGCGCTCGAAAAATCGGACAGGTTTTTTGAAAAGCACGGGGGGTTTGTCGCATTCAGCGGCCGGTTTATACCGGGCATCAGAACGCTGATTTCCATTCCGTGCGGACTCGCTAGAATGAACGTGTGGGTGTTTTGTATTTATACATTCCTTGCGATCACGCCGATTACGTTCGTCTATGTCTATTTAGGCTTTTACCTCGGCGAAAACTGGAGCAAGGTCGGCAGCCTATTGGACGGATACCTTCTTCCGGTCGGCATCGGATTCATCGTTTTGTTCGTTCTTTACCTTTGGGTGAAAGGCAGGCGGAAGAAAGTCAAATCGCAAAGCGTTTCAACTTTTTTAAATAAAAATAAGGATTGACAGCCGGGCGCATATGAGGTTAATATTATCTTATAATTCAATATTTTCTTTTATCCCAAAGGGGAGTAGCGTCCGGATGTTAAAACCGGAAACAAAGTCGTCAGTTCATGGATGTTCATCCATCGGCTTTGTTGGCATGATTTAATCAATGATAACCATGTCTAGCAAGACCTTTGCCTAATGTTGGCAGAGGTCTTTTTTGTTTTCTGAAAATACCCTGCTGCATTAGCGGGAATAAGAGAAAGAGACAATCACTTAGGAGGAATTATAAAATGGATGCAGCATTATTACTTGAATATGGTTGGGTTCTTCTCATCCTAGTCGGGCTGGAAGGTATTTTGGCCGCGGACAATGCCCTCGTCATGGCGGTCATGGTTAAACACTTGCCTGAAAAAGACAGAAAAAAAGCGCTCTTCTACGGGTTGGCCGGCGCGTTTGTGATGAGGTTCGGCGCTTTGTTTGCGATCTCTTTTCTTGTCAACGTCTGGCAGGTGCAGGCGATCGGCGCCGTCTATCTGCTTTACATCTCCATTCACCATATTTTGAAAACCCATGTTTTCAAAAAGGACGAAAAGGTGAAAGAGTCGAAGCAAAGCGGTTTTTGGCCGACGGTTATCAAAGTTGAGCTGGCGGACATCGCGTTTGCCGTCGACTCGATTTTGGCGGCGGTTGCGCTGGCTGTCACACTTCCGGCAACGAACCTGCCGCAAATCGGCGGACTTGACGGCGGACAGTTCATGGTGATTTTAGCCGGTGGGATTATCGGACTGATTATTATGCGTTTTGCTGCAAGTCAATTTGTGAACTTGTTAAAGAAACGTCCGAGCCTGGAAACGGCTGCTTTTCTGATTGTCGGCTGGGTTGGTGTGAAACTGACGCTCTATACGCTCGCACACCCGCAAATCAACATCGTCTCTGAACATTTTATTCATTCAGGTACTTGGAAGTTCATCTTCTGGGCGGTGCTGATCGCTATTGCGCTCGGGGGATGGTTTATGACAAATCCGAACAAACACGAGAATAAAGCTGCAGAGGAGTAAACAGCTTTCGCCAGACTGCCGGTCTTTCACCGGCGGTCTTTTTTGTTTGCCCGCACTGGGAAGCACTAGGGATGATTGCCCTAGTCCAACCGAAATAAGATTTCATTTTATTAACAGGCGTGTTACAAAAACGGCGGGAAAACCCCCTTAATCGTCAAACAGATCACGAATTGTTCTAGGAGATCAAACAAATCATTGTCACAATTGAAAAATTAGAAATGAATACCGCGTTTTCTCCTTTGCGAATCCCTATCAAATTAGCTATCATTAATGAGTAGTATAGGGAGGAACTGAGGTGAAACCAGTGCTTAGCCTTTTGTTTAAGACAGGAAAAAAGAAACAACAATCATTAGAAGAGTCTGTAATAAGCATACAAAAAGGAAATCAGCAGTTGCAAAACGAGCTTATCCATCAGTATAAGCCTTTTGTGGCTAAAACGGTTTCATCCGTGTGCAAACGATATATAGATGAAAAAGATGATGAATTCAGCATCGGCTTGATTGCATTCAATGAAGCCATTGAAAAATATTCTTCAGATAAAGGAAATTCTCTGCTGGCATTTGCAGAGCTGATCATTAAGCGCAAAGTCATTGATTATATCAGAAAAGAAGCGAGAAATGCCCAGAATATCAATATGGACATGCAAGAAGGAGAAGAACAGGAATCCTCTCAAAGCATGATTGAAGCGGAGCTTTCCATTCATGAATTCAACCGCATGCTCGAACAGGAGCAGAGGCGGGAGGAGATTTTCCATTTTAAAGAAAGGCTTAAAAGTTTTGGCCTGTCTTTTTCCGATTTGCTGGAGCATTCGCCGAAACATACGGATGCAAGGCAAAACGCCATCAAAGTGGCATATACGCTAGTCGAACATGAAGAGTTAAAAAAGATCTTGTTTGAAAAAAAGCAGCTTCCCGTCAAACAGCTTGAAAAGCTGGTGGCTGTCAGCAGAAAAACCGTAGAGAGAAACCGCAAATATATCATTGCTATGGCGATCATTATAACGGGCGATTATGTTTACCTTAAAGATTATCTAAAAGGGGTGCTCAATTCATGAGAAGAGGAATTATTGTAGAAAAAAATAAAAAATTCGTCACATTGCTAACCCCTGACGGACAATTTTTAAAAGCAAAGAGCACAGAGGAAGATTATGAAATCGGTCAGGAAATTGCTTTTCCCGCGGAGACAAGAATGTCGAGGAAGCGTGCGGGCTTTTTTGATCTGCTTTCGCTCCGTCCGCTGAAAGCAGGCGTTTTTTCAATCGCGGCGATCATGCTGCTCGCTTTCATGATCATCCCTGATGTTTTAAACAATAAAGCATACGCCTATATGACGATCGATATCAATCCAAGCTTTGAATTGACACTCAACAAAAACTGTGAAGTTATCGATTTGGTGCCGCTGAACGAGGATGGGAAGGACTTAATGAGCAGTATAGAAAATTGGGAAAAGTCTGACTTTAAAGAAGTGATCAGTGAAATTGTCGAAGACAGCGATAAGAGCGGTTATGTCACCGAATCAAAAGAAGTGCTTATCGCCACCGTATATGAAAACAATAAAGATGATACATATAAGGCGACGGTAAAAAGCGAAATCGATCATGTAGCGAAAAAATACGAGCAGCAGAACTATAAGATGGAAGCGGTGGAATCAGACCTTGATACGCGTGCAAAAGCACAAAAAGAAGGCATCTCAACAGGCCGTTATATCCGTTCCCACAAAGATGAATTAGAAGACAAAAACAAAGATGATGACAATGAAAATAACAAAGATGATCAAAATCAGGAAGAAGATACAGGAGAAAAAGAGAAAGCTGTGAAAGAAGAAGATCAGCCGGAACAACATATGGATGATGAAGAATCAGACACGGAAGGTCATCCGGACGGCGAAAAACCTTCAGATCAAGATCACTCTCAATCTGATCAAGAAATGGAAAAAGAAAAGGAGTCAAAATCCCCTAATACCGAAAACCCTCAAGAACATAACCATAATGACAAAGACGGTCAGCAGTCGGAGGAAGGAACGCAGAGAAGCGGTTCCGGCACAAATCAAGAGAGCCCTAAAACTCCTTATCAAAAGGAGAAAAAACCTTCTGACCAAACAAATCAACAAGAATATCCGCCGAGCGGGCCCGGCGAATAAACCATAGGGTATTTATTTGTCAGTATGCCCATTCATTTGAGCTTGTGCCTGCTGTACAAGTCGTTTTGTCATTTCCCCGCCTACAGACCCGTTTGAGCGAGCGACCGAGTCCGAGCCGAGCTGGACGCCGAACTCCTGGGCGATTTCATATTTGAACTGGTCTAAAACCTGCTCCGCCCCGGGAACGACGAGTTTATTCGTTCTTGCCATGATTCTCAACTCCTTTTTCAATTGGTACTGCTTGTTTAGTTTGAAATGGACTGAGGCTTTTTATGCTGGCAATTGTTGAAGGTGTAAAAAAACGCCTGGCTCAATAGCCAGGCGCACCGGTCAGCGGCGATTACTTCATACCATATTTTAAGAAGACGCTGTCAATCATGGAATGGGCGGTCGCCTGTATGTGCGAAGCGATAACGGATAGCACAGTGACAGCGGTGATATCTCTCGCTTTGTTCCATTCGGGATCGGCCAGATCTTGATAAAAACCGCGGAGCTGTCCAGTCTGCTCGATGACGATTTTTTCGAGCGCCGATTCATTCAGCGTATAGTCTTTGATCCGGTACACATAATCGAGAACCCGCGCATACCCTTCATAAAAGCGCAGCGGACTCACCACATCATCTGAGCGGTCTGTAATCGTATTAAAAACCGTTGTTAAGATTGGACGGATCGTTTCGAAGTCATAAACCGATTTTAAGTCTCGTACAATGAGAAGGATGACGGCTTGGTCGATGGAATATTTTTTGCCGAGTTCCGGATGTCCCATCAGATCTTTTATATCGCGTTTGATCCAGTTTTGGATGGCTGTCGATTTTAAGGATGTCAGTTCGCACAAATTTCCAAGTTCAACAATTTCATTTGTGGAAAGCCCGTGTTCCGTTTTTGGCTTTTTTCGTTCGTACCGGACAATGAATTCGGGGATGTCCAAATTGTCTTCCGGCTCATCGAGCGCCAAATCGGCCGATCTCAAAAGAATCGCAAGCGGACTGACATCCAGCTGCCCTTTTAAAGCGTACATCAGTTTGGCCATTTCCAGGCGAGTCAGTTTAAAAGGTTTCATCATTCCACCTCATTATGTATTAAAATGAAATAGCAAACAATATAAACATTATCTTACGTCTTATCGCTTGCATTTTCAATTCTATGCCGTATAATTTTATTATACGAGTTCATTTGATCTTATTATAACATGGAGGTAATCATGGGAAAAAGAATCTTTCTCTTTCTTTTATCGAACATTTTAGTTATTACGACGATCGGTATTGTGCTGTCCATTATCGGTTCGCTGACAGGCGTAGGCACGTATTTCACGGCTGGCGGCGGCATCGATATTGTTGCGCTTCTCGTATTCAGTGCGGTTGTCGGCTTTGTCGGCTCCTTTATGTCGCTTTTGATGTCAAGATGGATGGCGAAAATGGCTATGGGCGTTCAGGTGCTGAATCCTGATAAGCAAACGCTCAGCTACGAAGAGCAGCAGCTCGTTGACCGGGTATATAAGCTGTCCCGCGCCGCCGGACTGACAAAGATGCCGGAAGTCGGCATCTACAATTCACGCGAAGTGAATGCCTTTGCGACAGGGCCGTCCAAAAACCGCTCGCTTGTCGCTGTATCGACGGGTCTTCTTCAGGAAATGGATGACGACGCAGTGGAAGGCGTTCTTGCTCACGAAGTCGCGCATATCGCAAACGGCGATATGGTGACAATGACGCTCCTTCAGGGAATCGTCAACACGTTTGTTGTTTTCTTCGCCCGGATTGCGGCATGGGCTGTTTCACGCGTTGTCCGTGAAGAGCTGGCGCCGATCGTTCACTTTATCGCGGTCATCGTATTCCAAATCGTGTTTTCCATTCTCGGAAGCCTTGTCGTGTTTGCGTACTCCCGCCACCGCGAATATCATGCGGATAGAGGAGGAGCGGACCTTGCAGGCAAGGATAAGATGATTCATGCGCTCCGCTCGCTTGAGCAGTACACTTCAAGAGTCAAAGAAGAGCAGGCATCTGTTGCCACTTTGAAAATCAACGGGAAAAAGCACACATCGCTTTTCTCAACACACCCTGATTTAAGCGACAGAATCCGCCGTCTGGAAGCAAAATAATCAATATGCAAACCCCCTTTTTCAAGGGGGTTTGCTTTTTAAATTTAAAAATCGAAAATCGGCTGTACATAAGAGCATGTTTCCTTTAAAATGGAACACGTTATACACAAGAAGCGCAACTTTTGAATATTGAAAAGAAGGAACGATTATGAAGGTTTTATTGAAAAAACTACTGCGCGTGCTGTCTCCTGTACAGCTGATCGCGCTCTATTATTTTTTGGCGGTGACGGTTTCCGTTATATTATTAAGTCTGCCCGTTGCACACAAGAATGATGTGGAATGGTCATTTATCGATGCCCTTTTTACTGCGGTGAGCGCAGTGAGCGTAACCGGTTTGACGGTTGTTGATACAGCTGATACATTCAGCACGGCCGGAATATGGATTTTGGCGTTTGTTCTGCAGTTTGGCGGGATCGGTGTGATGGCGCTCGGAACATTCGTCTGGCTGATTTTCGGCAAGCGGATCGGTTTGAAAGAGCGCCGGCTGATTATGACCGATCAAAATCAATCCAACTTATCGGGCCTTGTCAAGCTGATGAAGCACGTGCTCGGCTTGATCCTGCTGATCGAGCTGTTTGGCGGGCTGATTCTCGGAACTTATTTCTTAAAGTACTTTGAGACACCTGGAGAAGCCTTTATGCACGGATTTTTTACAAGCATCAGTGCAACGACCAACGGAGGTTTCGACATTACAGGCAACTCGCTGATTCCGTTTCAGCATGATTATTTCGTTCAGTTTATCGTGATTATGCTGATCATTCTTGGAGCGATCGGCTTTCCGGTCCTCATCGAGGTAAAGGATTTCCTGCTCAGCAAAGAACGGAAATTCTCTTTCAGCCTGTTTACCAAATTGACATCAGTCACTTTTTTCCTTTTAGTGATTGGAGGTGCGATCGGCATATTTGCCATGGAAGCGCGCTTTGCTTTTTCAGGGAAATCGTGGCACGAGGTATTATTCTTTTCGCTGTTCCAGTCGACGACGACCAGGAGCGGCGGACTCGCGACGATCGACATCAGCCAATTCACACACACGACTGTTTTATTCATGTGCATGCTCATGTTTATCGGCGCTTCGCCAAGCTCTGTCGGAGGGGGCATCCGGACAACGACCTTTGCTTTAAACCTCTTGGCGCTGTTCCACTTCGCGAGGGGAAATAAATCGGTGAAGGTTTTCAAACGTGAGCTGCACCAGGCGGATTTAATGAAATCATTGATTGTGACGCTGATGGCGGTTATTCTCGTTTTCGGCTCGACACTTGTTTTGACAGTAACGGAAGAGCATTCTTTGCTTGAACTGCTGTTTGAAGTGTGTTCCGCCTTCGGTACGACCGGCTTGTCGATGGGCATTACTTCAGATTTGAGCACGATCGGCAAAAGTGTCATCATCCTTCTGATGTTCATCGGCCGAATCGGCATTGTCACGTTGCTTTATTTATTCGGCAGAAAAGAAATCGAAGCGAACTACCATTATCCAAAGGAAAGAATAATTATCGGATAAGAAAGACAGTTTAGTTAAACTGTCTTTTTTTATGATCATAAAGTCGGTCGCTGTATTTATTTGTATGATATAATGCTTAAATGGCGGATTGAAAAAAAGGGGGAAGCAACGATGAAAATGAGAGTCATCCATTTGTTTATAGCCGCCGGATTTCTATTGCTCGCCGGAGCCTGTTCTAACGAGCCGACAGCAAAAGAAAGCATGGATCAATATGTAAACAAATGGAACGATCAAAAATTTGAAGAAATGTATGAACAGCTGTCGGCTGAAGCGCAAAAATCGATTTCAAAAGACGATTTCATCAAGCGCAATCAATCCATTTATGAACAGATCGGAGTTTCCGATTTGAAGGTTTCAGCCGTCGATAACGATGAAGATGAAAAAAATAAAGAGAAAAAAGATGCAGTGACAATACCGTATAAAGTCAGCATGAATACATTGGCCGGCCCCGTTTCTTTTGAAGGGAAGGCAAAGCTTGTCAAAGAAAAAAAAGACGGTGACACGTCATGGAAAGTCAACTGGAACCCATCCTTTATTTTTTCACAGCTGAAGGAAGGGGAGACCATCCGGATTACCGCCAAGGAACCAGCGAGAGGCATCATTTATGACAGAAACGGAAAGAAACTCGCTACGAATGCGACAGTGCCTGAAATCGGCGTCGTTCCGGGGCAGCTCGGAGATGATAAAGATGGTGTCATCAAAAAGCTCGCGAACATGCTTGACATGGAAAAAGAAGACATCGAAAAACAGCTGTCCGCAAGCTGGGTGACGGACGAATCATTCGTTCCCTTGAAAAAAGTGAAGCCTGGTAGCACAGAGCTTCTTAAAAAAGCGACCTCTCTTCCCGGGGTTTTGAAACAAGACACGCAATCAAGATACTATCCTTACGGTGAAAAAGCCGCACATCTTACCGGTTACATACGGCCGATTACTGAAGAGGAATTAAAGCAGAATAAAGAAGGCTACAGCGAGCATTCACTGCTCGGAATCGTCGGTCTCGAACACATTTATGAAAAAGAACTCAGAGGAGAAATCGGCTGGACGATTTCGATTCCTGAATCAAACGCGACGGTTGCCTCAAAGGATGCAAAAGACGGAAAAGACATCCATACCACGATCGATATCAACAAACAGGAAGAACTGTACAACCAGTTAAAAGATGACTCCGGTGCTGCCGTTGCGTTAGAGCCGCAGACTGGAGAAACGTTGGCGCTTGTCAGCGCGCCTTCATACGATCCGAACGGGTTTTTGTTTGGCTGGAAAAAAGGAGAATGGGAAAAACTCAACAAAGATGCGTCTGCGCCATTCACCTCTAAATTTAATAAAACCTATGCTCCGGGTTCAACGATCAAACCGATCACGGCTTCAATCGGTCTGAAAAATGACGCGATCAAAGCGGATGAACCTAAGAAGATCGAAGGGAAGGAATGGCAGAAAGATTCGTCATGGGGCGGATATAAAGTCACACGGGTTTCCGATCGATTAAGCGATGTCAACCTGGAAAACGCGCTGATCACTTCCGACAACATTTATTTCGCGCAGACCGCCCTTGACACAGGGAAGGATCAATTTGTCGAAGGCCTGAAATCATTCGGCTTCGAGGAAAAACTTGATTATGAATTCCCGACGAAGTCTTCCTCCATATCAAACGAAGGAATCGACTCGGACATTCTCCTTGCCGATTCAGGATACGGACAGGGGCAAATGCTGATGTCGCCGATACACCTCGCGGCAAGCTATACGCCTTTCTTGAACGATGGTAATCTGATCAAGCCGCACCTGATCAAAAAGGACGGCGAAGAGAAAGAAATATGGCATAAAAACGTACTGCCCACAGGCGGAGCAGAAGCGATTACAAAAGGATTGAAAGGCGTTGTAGAAGACCCTCGCGGCTCGGCTTACAAGCCGGTTGTCAAAGGGCTCACGATCGCAGGGAAAACGGGAACGGCCGAGCTGAAAACGAAGAAAGACGAAAAAGGTAAAGAAAACGGCTGGTTCACCGCTTATGATTACAAAAACAAAAACCTTTTAATCACGATGATGATCGAGGATGTGTCAGATCGCGGCGGCAGCTCATATGTCGTCAATAAAGTGAAAAAAGTGTTTAAATAAGCACCCTCAGGGTGCTTATTTTTTTGCCGAAAACTGGATGTGTGGAATGTACGGAAACGGAAAGGATATGGATGAAACGACAAAAGAAAGGAATGTCATCATGAAAAGAAAAGTTGCCAGAAATGAAGCGGCTCTTAACAATAAAACGCCTGCTGAAAGCATGCATGATCATCAATACATGACCCAATATGATGCCGAAAACGGAGACAGGGGCGCCAACCGCAACTCGAAACAAGGGAAGCAGGGAGAATCACACCAATGAAAAAACATCAAAAAAGCAAGGATATGCAAAACCATAAAAAACCGATGAATCCAGATGTGCTTCAAGAGGAATTTTCAAACGAACTGGGCGATGTCAACGCCTTTAAATTGATTGATGTGATCGAGAACAATAAAAAGAAGAACAAAAAGGCGGACGGACAGCAGCGGGATAAAGATTAAAACTGCGGATCAAACGAGAAAGGTGCAAATCGGAAACGATTTGCACCTTCCAGCGTGTCGCCAAACCCTCGCATTCGTTGTCAGGCCTGCGCGTCGGTGCTCACGAATTCTAACATTCGCTCCGCTCCGATGCTCGGCCTTCCTAGACTGCAAGGGTTTTCAATCACGCTGATGGGATGAAAAAATCGCAAAACAAAAAAGCTGTTTTGCGATTTTTTCAACAATCTGAAAGGTCCAAATCGGAAACGATTTGGACCTTCATTTATTTTAAATAAGGGTTATATCCGTTGTCTTTTTTTAAGATCCTCATTAAATTCGTCATTTTCAATTCGATGAACGGCTGGGCGACCGTTTTCACAAATCCGCTTGATAAGCAGAAAGTTAAAATCGCCGTGGCGATGATTAATAGTGTCAGACTTTGATAATCGGCAAGCCATTCTTCCACTCCCGTTTTTCTGAACGACTTGATGATAAAGCCGTGCAGCAGATAGACATAAAATGTGCGCGTTCCCCACAGGGTAAAGAAATACCGCCTTTCAGGCACAAGCGCCATGAACGCGAAGGTTGAAGCGAACGTGATGACGAGGAGCGCCACTCGGTTTAACCCGCTTTTTATCCCGACATCGCCGAATTCCGAATAGGGTTTGGACCCGAACAGCCAGGAGTAATCGAAGTCTACAAAAAAGTAGAAAACGAACGTTGCTGCTAAAACGGCTAGAGCGGCCTGCTTGCCTTTCCAGCCTCTCAGTATTTTAAAATGGTCTTTTTGCAAATAATAGCCCGCCAAAAAGACCGGGAAGAAAACAAACGTGCGGGACAGGCTGAGCGTGTTGCTGATCAAGTCGATATATCCGACAAGAACGGCGATCGCAAAGCTTGCGGCAAACGCCCATTTCGCCGGCAGTTTTGTGAATGGGAACAACAGGATATTCCAAAAGAACAAGCTCAGCAAAAACCAAAGCGACCATTGCGGTTCAATCGGATTTGCGGCCGTTAAGCTTTGATCATCGATAAAGGAATAAAACAGCGTATAGATTCCCTGGAAAATCAAATAAGGAACAATCAGCTTCCAGGCGATTTTTTTGACATAGCCGTGGCGGTTGAACCCTTTTGCAAAATAGCCTGATATGAGAATAAAAGCAGGCATATGAAACGTGTAAATAAATTTATAAATATGAAGCAGAGCATCATTATCATGAATATAGGACCTGATTATATGTCCGAATACGACGAGAAAAATTAATAGGAATTTTGCATTGTCGAAATAGCTGTCGCGCGAAGTCGCCATAACATCACCCTTTCACAAACATTTTCAGGAGACGCCGGTGCGGGAAGCGTCTGAACCCCGGAACATTCTTTCCGGAATGACGTCTTCCACCAGTCTGGCCTCATTTTAAAATTTTAAAATAGAAAGCATGTGTTTTCCTATGCATTAAGTCTTATTGTTAGGTCGATGTAATTGAACAGTAAGGAACTTTTATATCGTCATCTTCCTGTAAAATAGGCGGAAAGGTTGTAAAAGTTCGAAACAAATGAAGGAAGATTTTCCGGTTTGTAGAATAATTGGAGGACAGGTTTTCAAGAAGGAGTGTAATAAATGGAGGAAACTCTTGATTTAAATGAATCCTTAAATCTGCAAAACCAGCTGAACAGACTGAAGAAAGAGAACGCCAAGCTGAAAGCGGATTTGTATCAGTATGAGCTGCTGTTTAACGGGACGCTGGACGCTATTTTTATATTGGATAAACAGATGAACATCATCCAGGCGAATGATGCCGCCTGCAAAATTCTGCAAAGCCAAAAAAAGAATTTGCTGGACCGGTCGGCGCTCGACTTCCTGCACGCCGTCCCGCCGGATGAACTGAACCAGAGCATTCAACGCTTTTTGGAGCGGGGATATGCGAAAAAAGAAGTGGCCATCAGGCTTGACAACGGATCTGTCAAATATATCGAGTTTACTGCAAGCAAAGGAATCGGTGAAGACTGCTATTTTGTCGTCATGAGGGACATTTCATCGAAAAAAATATTGGAGCGGGAGCGCACCATTAATGAAAAGCTGTTTAAAGATTTGTTTCACCGCGCGGTTGAAGGAATCGTCATCTTTGATAAACAAGGCTGTTTCATCGATGCGAACCATTCGTTTTGCCAGAGCTTCGAAATTGAAAAAACAGAGCTTTCAAAACTGAAGCTGTCTCAATTCGTATCCCCTGAAAACAAGGGGCGGCTCGATAAAATCTGGAATGCTCTTTTCAGAAGAGGGAAAGCAAAAGGGGAGCTTCCTGTCCGGCTCAGATCAGGAGAAGACCGGCTGTTTGAGCTTACGATAACCTCGAACATTTTAAACGGCTTTTACATGTCGATTATGAGGGATATTACCGAGAAGCGCTCGATGGAAAAACAGCTGTTTAAAAGCGAAGAACGCTTTAGAGAAGTCTTTGAAAATGCGATGGATGCCATTATACTGATGAATAACGACGGCCGCATCGTCAAAGCGAACCAGTCGGCCTGCAAAATCTTCGAACTGCCGATGGAACAGCTTCTCAACAAGAAGATGACCGATTTTATTGATCAAACCGACCAGAGGTACCATGCCATTCAAAAGCAGTATGATCAAAAAGGGGAAATCCGGGCGGAACTGCTGTTTCGTATGGCAAACGGACAATATAAAGAGCTTGAGTTCACGTCAAAACGGATCATGTTCGACAGCCAGGACCTAACCATTTTAAGAAATGTCAGCGACAGAAAACGAATGGAACAAGAATTGCGGGAAAGCGAATTGAAGTTCAGAAAAGTATTCAACGGATCAATGGACGGAATCGTTCTTTTCAACAACCAGTACGACATTATCGATGCGAACCCCCTTGCCGGAAAAATTCTCAGCACCCCTCTTGAACAGCTGAAAACGTCCAATCTACTTGATGTCATCTCCGGCTATCATATAGAAAACGCAGCTTCTCCCGCTAAAACGATTTCCTTAGAAGAAATGGACAATGACATCCCATTCCTGCTGAGCGACCAAAAACGGATTCTTGAATTTTCATTTAAAAGAAATATCATTCAAAATATGAACTTGGCGATGCTCAGAGACGTGACAGAACGAAAAGAGCTTGAAGAGCGGCTCCGCAAGTCTGATACCCTTCACGTCGTCGGCGAACTCGCAGCCGGAATTGCCCATGAAATCCGCAACCCGATGACGGCGCTAAAAGGATTTATCCAACTGCTGAAAGGCAGCATCCAAAATGAGGATCACGCGCTTTACTTTAATGTCATCACATCAGAACTCAAAAGGATTGAATCGATTATTACGGAGTTTCTCATCCTTGCAAAACCGCAGGCGATTATGTATGAAGAAAAAAATATCGTCAAAATCATGCAGGACACAATGGATTTGCTGCACGCACAGGCAAACCTTGACAACGTTCAGATGCATCTGAAGTGCGAAGGCGGCATTCCGCTGATTTATTGCGAGCCGAATCAGCTGAAACAGGTATTTATCAACATTTTGAAAAATGCGATTGAAGTGATGCCTGACGGAGGCAACGTATATGTGTCGATCAAACCGAAAGGAGACGACCATATCATTATCTCGCTTGCTGACGAAGGAATCGGCATGACAGAAGACAAATTGAAGAGGCTCGGCGAACCTTTTTACACGACAAAAGAACGGGGCACTGGACTCGGGCTCATGGTCAGTTATAAAATTATTGAAGAGCATAATGGAAAAATCGAAGTTGAAAGTGAAGAAGGGAGAGGCACGACATTCCATCTGACTCTCCCGATCAGACAGCATCATGAGGAGGAGGCTTAATCGCATCGTGGGCTTTTATATTGAAATGACCTCGCCTTTTGGACAAGCTTACATTGTCGAGGAAAATCACCACATTACGCATTTGCTATTTGAAAAAGATGAACTAAAACAGCTCCAGCAAGACGGCTTGGAGCTTCGCCGGACCGAAACGGAATTGTTGAAGGAGGCAAAGCGCCAGCTCGAAGAATATTTCAGGGGGGAGCGGAAGACGTTCACCCTTCCTCTCCGCCAGGATGGAACCCCGTTTCAGAAAAAAGTGTGGGAGGCGCTGCAGTTGATCCCGTACGGTGAATCACGGAGCTATTTAGATATCGCGTGCGCCGTCGGGAATCCGAAAGCGGTTCGCGCAATCGGCCAGGCCAATAAAAGAAATGCGCTGCCGATTTTGATCCCGTGCCACCGTGTCATCGGCAAAAATCGTTCTTTAACGGGGTACTCCGGAAATGAAACGGATAAAAAAGCGGTGCTGCTCGACATCGAAAATATTGCGTATAAGGGAAAATAATATACGAGCACGCCGTTTCTTTTTTTCGTCAGCGACATATAATTTTATTAAGTTAAAAATGTTGGTCTTGGTAAAAAAGGAGGACGAATAAGTGAAAACGAACCGCCCGAACAAAATAGCAGGATACGCGGAATTGTTCGTCAAGCTGCACGTGTTGACCGAAGAGCAGAAGAAAGACATCATCAAATCGATTAAAATCCGCTAAAGCGGCCTAAGTAAGGGCTTCAGCGGAAAACAGCGCTTCAATTTCTTCTTCAAACCTGTCTGTGATAATCCCTTTTTCCGTAATGATGCCAGAGATTAAATCGTGCGGCGTGATATCAAAAGCAGGGTTGAACACTGGCACCTCTTGCGGAGCTATTTGCGTTCCGTTTATCAGCCTGACTTCATCCGGATCGCGTTCTTCAATCGGAATGTTGTCGCCACATGAAATCGAAACATCAAAAGTTGACAGGGGAGCGGCGATAAAAAACGGGATTTGAAAGGCTTTGGCGAGGATTGCCAAGCCGTATGTTCCGATTTTATTGGCTGTATCTCCGTTTCTCGCGATCCTGTCCGCTCCGACAATGACGGCTGAAATGTTTTTTTCTTTCATCGTATGGGCAGCCATGCTGTCTGTAATCAGCGTCACGTCAATTCCCCCCTGCATAAGCTCCCACGCCGTCAGGCGCGCCCCTTGCAGGACAGGCCTCGTTTCACAGGCATAAATATGAAGGTCGAGGTCCTTTGTTTTGGCAAGATAAAACGGGGAAAGGGCCGTACCGTACCTGCTTGTCGCAATCGAGCCGGCGTTGCAGATGGTCATGATGCTGTCACCCGATTTGAACAAATGCAGTGCATTCTGTCCGATTTGCCGGCACGTTTCTTCGTCTTCAACCTGGATCTGAATGGCTTCATGGATCAGATTTGTTTTTGCTTCATTGACCGATTTTGCGTCCTCCGCACTTATTACCAGCCGATTGAGAGCCCAGGATAAATTGACGGCTGTCGGCCTTGCCTGATTGAGTTCATCTTTGATTTTTCCGAGTTCCACCAGAAACGCGGAAACGTCAGATGTATTGATGCTTTGTGCGCAAAGGGCGAGTCCGAAGGCGGCTGTAATGCCGATGGCAGGTGCACCCCTCACTTTCAGCGTTTGAATCGCATCATAGACGTCTTCTTTTGTTGTGAGGTGCAGGTATTCCGTCTTTTCGGGAAGCTTTTGCTGGTTCAGAATTTTTACCGATGCTTCTTCCCATTCGACAGAGCGGGGCACCGCAAATTGTTCAGGCATGTCATTCACTCCTTAAGTGCGTTCCGAAACGCTTCAATCAAGTCTTTTGGCGTCCGGAAACCACTGCGTTTTTCTATGAATGCTGCGCCTATTTTAAGGGCGAGCTTTTTTTGGCTGATTCTCCGGGAAAACGGAACGATTGTTTCAAGGTCCGCCACATGGGCAAGGCCGATCGTCCGGCGGATCATTTCGCAGCCGGCAAAGCCTGCTGCGTCTTCAAACGCCTGCTTCAGAACTGATTCAAGGCGTCCTTTCTCATTTTTGCAAGCGTCAAGAGCATCGTTTTCCCATGCTTCGCTGAATGTCCGGCTGAACGTATGCCAGACGGTCTCGACATGGCGGTATAAAGGAGCCCGCCTGTTTTCTTCGCGGGAAAGCGCGTGCAGCAGCAGGTTGGCGATAAACTGTCCAATGTCAAACCCGATCGGGCCGAAAAACGCAAATTCAGGGTCGATGATTTTCGTTTCGGCTTCTTCACTTGCGAAAATGCTGCCTGTATGAAGGTCGCCGTGGATCAGCGTTTCCTCTGCAGACAAAAAGCGCTGTTTCAGTTTTGCCGCTTCAATTTTTAATGCTTCATTGCGCCAAAGATCTTCCGCTTCATCGCGAAGCTCTTCTTCGAAATCGTTTGTCTCATGATCAAAGAAAGGGTCTGTGAACACAAGGCTTTCTGTAATATCGCACAGATCCGGATTCGTAAACTGCTTCACAAGCCGCCCTTTAACTGTTGGGTCAAGTGAATATTCAGACGAGTAAAAATGTGTTTTTCCAAGGAATTCTCCGATGTCTTCCGACAGGTGCGGATAATCCTTCCCGTCAATCAGTCCTTTTCTGGCGATTTCCAAGTGAGAAAGGTCTTCCAATACGGTAACGGCAAGCTCGGTGTCAGAATAGTACACGTTCGGGACAAGGTGCGGGACATGCTCGGCTTGGCGGATCAGCGCACTGCTTTCGATTCTCGCCCTGTCAAGCGACAGCGGCCAGCTTTCGCCGACGACTTTCGCATAAGGCACCGCCTGTTTGATGATCAGCCCTTTTTGCTGCTCTTTGTCATACACGCGGAAGACCAAATTCAAGTTTCCGTCCCCGATCTCCCGGCATGTCAGGGTGCTTTTGCTTGGAAAAAGCCCGAGGCGAACGGCCAGCGCGGCCGCGGAGCTTTCGGTCAAAGTTTCGTATGCTGCGGTTTTCGTTACGGTCATGTGTGATTCCCCCTAAATGTCGTTAACAATAAAAAAGCCTCTTTCTCATCGAGAGAAAGAGGCTGATTTGTCGCGTTCGCCTCTCTTATCTCTCAGAATTCAAAGTCTGATGGAATTAGCACCGTGCCCTAGCGGCGCAGAATTTCGCGCCCCATTTCACAATGGTATTACGGTCGGTTGCTGTTGGGGTCATTAGGCCAGTCCTTCACCCAACTCTCGATAAGAGAAATCAATATAAAATTTTGAAATTTCAGTTCGGTCAGTTGCTGAAAATGTTACCAGCATCTCAGTTTTCTTGTCAACACTTTTTTAATATAAATCTCTGCGAATGTCCTCAAAAACCGGAATTTGCCCCCGCGCTTTTTCAATGTCCCCGAGGTTGATTTCGGTCCTGATGACGGCTTCACCGCTCCCTGCTTCAGCGAGGGTGCGGCCGAGCGGATCAATGATGATGCTGTGACCCGCAAATTCGTTTGCCGGGTCACTTCCCGCTCGGTTGCAGGCTGCGACAAAGCACTGATTTTCAATCGCTCTGGCTTTTAAAAGGCTTTGCCAGTGATCGAGGCGGGCGAGCGGCCATTCCGCCGATACAAAGATGATGCCCGCACCTTCCTTCGTATGTTTTCTGATCCATTCCGGGAAACGGATGTCGTAGCAGATAAACCCCGCAGCCGGGATCCCTTCAAGCTCGAAGCTCCCGTCGCCTGAGCCCGCTGACAAATAGAGGTGTTCGTCCATCAGCTGGAAAAGGTGAGCTTTGCTGTATTCTTTGATCAAATGTCCGTTTTTGTCTGCGATGTACATGATATTGTACACACCGCTTTTTTTCTTAACGGCGACAGAGCCGCAAATGATATGGACACGGTTTGCTTTTGCCGTTTCCTGCAGCCATCTCTTCGTTTGCCTGCCTTCTTCATCTGCGATGGAGCCGAGATTTTTTAAATCATAACCCGTCGTCCACAGCTCGGGAAGGAGAAGAACATCCGCTTTCCGGCTTTCCTGTTCGATCAGCTGCTCCGCTTTTTTAAAATTTTCAGAAGGATTGCCGTATGCGATATCGAATTGCAGACATGAAATTGTCAGCTTCAATCTGGATCACCTCATTTTTTTCTTTACATTTTACATTTAACAATATATGATGATGGACTATCATTTCAAGAATTTTTCAAAAGCGGGTGAATCATATGAAATTTGAGCTTTCAGATGTGCTGAAACAGCTGCCTGAGCAGTTTTTCGCTTCCTTGGTGAAAAAGGTGAATGAAAAAATCGCCGCCGGCCATGATGTGATCAATCTCGGCCAGGGGAATCCCGATCAGCCGACACCTGATCACATCGTTGATACAATGGCGCAAGCCGTTCGCAACCCTGAAAACCATCAGTATTCCTCCTTTCGCGGCAGCCGTTCACTCAAGGAGGCGGCAGCCGCGTTCTATCGAAGGGAATACGGTGTAGAGCTCGATCCCGAACGCGAAGTCGCTGTATTGTTCGGCGGAAAAGCCGGTCTTGTCGAGCTTCCGCAATGTTTGTTAAATCCGGGGGATGCCGTGCTCGTTCCCGATCCAGGCTATCCCGACTACTGGTCGGGCGTTGAGCTGGCAAGAGCGAACATGGCAACGATGCCGCTTACAGCGGGCAATCAGTTTCTGCCTGACTACAGCCGGATTCCGAAGGAAGTGAAAGAAAATGCGAAGCTCATGTATTTAAATTATCCAAACAATCCAACCGGTGCCCAAGCCACGCCTGTTTTTTTCGAAGAGACTGTCCGGTTTGCCAAGTCAAACGGAATTTGCGTCGTCCACGATTTTGCCTACGGTGCGATCGGCTACGACGGCAAGAGGCCTGTCAGCTTTCTCGAAACGGAGGGGGCAAAAGACACAGGAATCGAAATTTACACGCTTTCCAAAACGTATAATATGGCTGGATGGCGGGTCGGGTTTGCAGTTGGCAACGCATCTGTGATCGAAGCGCTGAACCTTTATCAGGACCATATGTATGTCAGCCTTTTTAAAGCGGTCCAAGACGCCGCGGCAGCCGCGCTTCTATCAGACCAAGCGTGTGTCAAGGAGCAAAATGAGCGCTACGAAAAAAGGCGGGATGTATGGATTCGTGCGGTCCGCGAAATCGGTTGGCACGCGGATGCTCCGCAAGGTTCTTTTTTCGCCTGGATGCCTGTCCCTGACGGGTATACATCTGAGGCTTTTTCCGATCTGCTTCTCGAAAAAGCGAATGTCGTCACAGCGCCCGGCATCGGCTTCGGCAAATACGGAGAAGGCTATGTGAGAGTCGGCCTCTTGACAAGCGAAGAGCGGCTCCGGGAAGCGGCTTCGCGCATTGCCAAGCTGAATATATTCAAAAAGACCGGCCACAGTCATTGACAACCGGGAAAAACGATGGGATAATTCAAAATAATTTATAAAATCAATATTCTTATCAAGAGCAGGCAGAGGGACAAGCCCGATGAAGCCCGGCAACCGACTTTTTAAGCACGGTGCTAATTCTTGCAGCTGACGCTGAGAGATAAGGATTCGAACCTGAAATGCGAAACCTCTTTTAGCTAAAGCAGCAAAAGAGGTTTTTTATATGCATGAAGCAGGAAGGAGCTACAGAATGAGTGAACTTTTGGCAACATATGTTTTGACAGATCAAGGATGTGACGCAGAAAAGCGGGCCGAGCAAATTGCGATCGGACTGACGGTCGGGTCGTGGACAGATCTGCCGCTCTTAAAGCAGGAACAGCTGAAAAAGCATAAAGGACGCGTCGTCAAGGTCGAAGAAACAGAAAGCACGCTGGGGGAAAAACAGACAACGGTCACCATCGCTTATCCGGAAGCCAATTTTACAAGCGACATTCCCGCTGTGCTGACGACCGTTTTTGGAAAGCTGTCTCTCGACGGAAAAATCAAATTGGCGGATTTGGAGTTTTCGCAGTCTTTTAAACAATCATTGCCGGGCCCGAAATTCGGCGTATACGGGATCCGGAAAAAAATCGGCGAATTTGAAAGGCCTCTGTTGATGAGCATTTTTAAAGGCGTCATCGGCCGCGATATGGAAGACTTGAAGGAACAGCTCAGACAGCAGGCGCTCGGCGGAGTGGATTTGATCAAGGACGATGAAATCTTATTCGAAACAGGCAGTGCCCCCTTTGAAAAACGAATCACGGAAGGAAAAAAAGTGCTTGAGGCAGCTTTTGAAGAAACTGGGCGCAAAACGCTGTATGCCGTCAACCTGACGGGCAGGACAATGGAGCTGAAATCGAAGGCGAGAAAAGCAGCCGAGCTCGGAGCCGATGTGTTGCTGCTGAATGTGTTTGCCTACGGGCTCGATGTTTTGCAAAGCCTTGCGGAAGACGACGACATCCCGCTGCCGATCATGGCGCACCCGGCAGTAAGCGGCGCACTCACTTCGTCGCCGCATTACGGTTTTTCCCATTCGCTTTTGCTCGGCAAGCTCAACCGGTATGCGGGTGCTGATTTCAGCCTGTTCCCTTCACCGTACGGAAGCGTTGCTCTGCCGAAGCAGGATGCGCTTGCCATATATGATGAATGCACGAAGGAAGACGTTTTTAAACCGACATTCGCCGTTCCGTCGGCCGGTATTCACCCCGGCATGGTGCCGCTCTTGATGAAAGACTTCGGCATTGACCATATCATCAACGCAGGCGGGGGGATTCACGGTCATCCAAACGGAGCGGCAGGCGGAGGAAGAGCGTTTCGGGCGATCATTGATGCCGTCCTGGAAGCGGAGCCAGTCGAAGAAAAAGCAAAGCGTTCTCCCGATTTGAAGCTCGCCCTTGAAAAATGGGGAAGGGTTGAGGTTTCCGTATGAAGCAGCCGCTTATCATTTGCGATTTTGACGGAACCATTACAACGAACGACAACATCATCAGCATTATGAAACAATTTGCTCCAGAAGAGTGGCTCGCTTTAAAAGACGGGGTTCTGTCCAGGGACATATCGATTAAGGACGGGGTCGGCAAAATGTTTCAATTGCTGCCGACAAGCCTGAAGGAGGACATTATGGGATATGTACTGAAACAAGCCGAGATCCGCCCCGGGTTTACAGAGTTTGTCTCTTTCCTGGATGAGCAGGGTCTTCCGTTTTACGTCGTGAGCGGAGGGATGGACTTTTTCGTCTATCCACTGCTTGAAGGCATTGTCGAAAAGGAACGCATTTACTGCAATGAGGCCGACTTTTCAGGGCGCAATATCGAGATCCGCTGGCCGTATCCGTGTGACGGCAGCTGCGGAAATGAATGCGGCTGCTGCAAGCCTTCTATCATCCGCCGGCTGAAAGGCCGGGACGATTTTGTTGTCATGATTGGGGACTCTGTTACAGATGTTGAAGCTGCCAAATGTTCCGACTTGTGCATCGCGCGCGATTATTTGCTGCGGGAATGTGAGGGGCTCGGCCTGAAGCATGCGGGATTCGGCGATTTCCGTGATGTAAAGCGAATACTTGAAGAGACCGCGGAGGTGAAAGAATGGACCCTGAGCAAAAATGGCAAGAACTTGCCGAGGTAAAAAAAGAGCTTGCGGAAAGGGATTGGTTCCCTGCGACAAGCGGCAATCTGTCAATCAAAGTATCAGAAGACCCGCTGCGATTTCTCATCACAGCAAGCGGAAAAGATAAGCGAAAAGCATCCGCGGAGGATTTTCTGTTGGCGGACGAAGAGGGGAGACCGGCGGAGACCGGACATACGCTGAAACCGTCAGCGGAGACGCTGCTGCACACCCGTGTCTATCAAAATACAAACGCGGGCTGCTGTCTTCACGTCCATACGATTGACAACAATGTCATCTCAGAGCTTTACGCAAAAGAAAAGCAAGCGACATTCAGAGGCCAGGAAATCATAAAGGCGCTCGGTCTTTGGGAGGAAAATGCGGAGGTTGCGATCCCGATTATCGAAAACAGCGCTCATATTCCGGATTTGGCGGCGGATTTTGCCGGACACCTTTCAGGCGATTCAGGGGCAGTGCTGATTCGCAGCCACGGCATTACCGTCTGGGGAAAAACGGCATTTGAGACAAAGCGGATGCTTGAAGCGTATGAATTCCTGTTCAGCTGGCATTTAAAACTGAAAGCTTTGCAGGCTTACCACGTTAATTAAAAAGGGGGAGAAAGCATGGCGACAATTCGAATCCATGATGAACAAAACACGACCATTGAAAAGCAGGAAGAAGTAGAACAATTTCTAAAGGGGCAGGAGGTCATTTATGAAAAATGGGATATCACAAAGCTGCCGGCCGGCTTAAAAGAAAAATACGATTTGACCGATGAAGAGAAACAGGAGATTTTAGACGTCTTTGCCGCTGAAATCAAAGACATTTCAGAACGCCGCGGCTATAAAGCGAGCGATGTCATCTCGCTTTCCGACCAAAATCCGAAACTCGATGAGCTCTTGAAAAATTTCAAACAGGAACATCATCATACAGACGATGAAGTCAGATTTATCGTCAGCGGCCACGGCATCTTTGCGATAGAAGGAAAAGACGGCACATTTTTTGATGTCCTCTTAAATCCGGGAGATTTGATCTCCGTTCCTGAAAACACCCGCCATTATTTCACGCTTCAGGAAGACCGAAAAGTCGTGGCTGTCAGAATCTTTGTGACGACAGAGGGCTGGGTGCCGATTTATGAGAAAGAGAGTGTGAGCCGATAATGAAAAAGCGTCCGTGTGGACGCTTTTTTATTTGTTTCTGTCATAAAGGGCCTTGATGTGGCCTTCATGAAAGGAGAGATGCTGTTTTTCATTTTGATAGTATTGAAGACGGTCAAATACAGAGCCGGTGTGAAGCTCGAACTTATGGCCGTCCGGATCTGAGAAATAAATTGAATCTTTGTCGCCTTCATGCCGTTTTCTGCCCTTTAGCACGTTTACACCTAAATCGCATAATTTCTTTTCCCAGAACGGCAAATCTTCCTGTTGAATCGAAAAGGCGATATGGGTGTAAGAGTCATGGATTTCCTGTCTCTTAATGTCTTTCTCTTCGTTTAATGCGAGCCAGATGCCGTTCAGGTCAAAATAAGCGGTTTTCTCGGCCTTTACGAGCCACTTGGCATCAAACACCTTTTCATAGAATGAAATAGAGACGGACAGGTCAGAGACTGAAAACAAGAGATGATTGATACCGAGAATATTATTGTTTGCCATTGCCGTTTATTCCTCCCGTTAGATGTATTTCAAATCCGTCCAGCTCTTTGGTGATTTGCCTGAATAGAAAAGCGAGCACAGCCGCGTCATCAAGCCAGCCGACACCTGCGAGAACATCGGGAATCAAATCGATCGGAGACAGCACATAAATCAATGCCAGCGCGGCCAGTAAAATCGTTTTTTTCGGGAATAAGGGGAAGTCTCCCTTTCTCCAGGCTCTAAATGCCTTGAAAAACAATAAGAGGCCTGAATACGCTTCTTTCACGGCAAAGATGGTTCGGAGCCTTGACACTGGTTTTTTCATCATTTAGACCTCCTTCAATCCTCATGAACTCTTTTAAAGGTGTTTGCCGTATTTCATCGATGGGTATTACACCTTTAATTCCACAATTCTATTATACTCGATTTCAAAATAATTTTTTGAGAAATAGGTTTACAAAATAAGTATAATCTGTAATAATGCTCAAGTACGCAAAATCTGGATGGTTCTAAGAAACGATATGTCGGTAAGGGGTGAAGCGTATGCAAAATTATGTTGAAAAAGAAGCATTGCTCGTTTCCATCAGCAAGAAGCGGCAAATGATGGTTGAAGCCGCTGAAATCTATGGATTTACAGGGGATGAAACGATCAGGCGGAGCCAGGAGCTGGATCAATTAATTTATGAATATCAAAAACTGTCTATGAATGAAAATGCGTCGGACCATCTGCTGCAGGATTTTTTAGGCTGCATCGACTGTCTGACCGTTGAAAAATATACGGCATAGTGACTGAACGAAAAAGAGCTGCCGTGAAAGGCAGGCTCTTTGCAGGAACGGGGAAGCCTCAGTCAACCTGTTCCTTTGAAGTCGGCAGCGTAATCGTTACAGTCGTTCCTTTATGCTGTTCGCTTTCGATCTGAATGGTTCCCCCGTACATGGAAATGATGCGCTTGCACACGACAAGGCCGAGTCCGGTTCCCTTTTCCTTTGACGTGACAAAAGGCTGGAAAATACTCTCCATCATTTCTTTTGGAATGCCTTCTCCGATATCCTTCACAATAATTTGCGCCTTCTCTTGATGATGTTCGATTTGAATGAGCAGCTTTCCGCCGTTTTTCATCGATTCAAGAGCATTTTTGGCGACGTTCAAGACAACCTGCTTAATATGATCTTTTTTACAATACACATAAGCCGGGTCTTTTCCACAGTCTTGAAATTCCACTTCCACATTATATAAATTTGCCTCAGAATGAATAATCGGCATGATTTCGTCAATCATTTCATTCATGGCGTTAAGCTGCCACTGCTCTGCCGTCGGCTTTCCGAGCACGAGAAACTCGCTGACAATCTGGTTGATCCTCCGGATTTCCTGGTCGATGATTGAGAAATACATTTGATCTTCTTTTGATTGATATTTTTTTTGCAGGAGCTGGATAAAGCCGCTGATACCTGTCAGCGGGTTTCTGATTTCATGAGCGGTGCTCGCTGCCAGGGTGCCGATTAATTCGAGCTTCTGGGCTTCATTTTGGGCGCGCTCCTGCTTGGTCCGCCGCTTCAGCAGCACATACTGGAGCATGAGGAACATAATATTCAGCAGAATGAAAATACTTAAAAATGACAGCAGAAGACTGTGAACGATTTCATCAAGCTGGACCGGTTCCGGATAAACTTCAAGCTTCCAGTCGATCTGATCCAAAAAAGCATCGACGGTGCCGCCGTCCGGCTTCTCAGGAGGAGAATGGCCTGCTGTAAAGACAATCTGATTCTTCTGGTTGAGAATTTTGATATAAAGCTCAGGGCTCAGGACGTTCATGATATTTTTCAGATAATCGACGCGGATCGAAGCCAGCAGAAAATTTGTCGTTCTGCCTTCGCTGTCATAGACAGGAGTAAAAATATTCAGCTCCAGCCTGTCCGACACTGTATGTATATCGTCTGTGATCACGGATTTCTTTGATTTTTCCGCTTTTTGCAGAATGTTCTTGTATGAAACCTTCTTTTTTTCTTTGACGGGAGACGTGCTCACCATGACATCGCCGTCTTTATTTAAAAGGTATAAAGCCGAAAAACGCGGTTCTTTTTTATACGTTTCCGTCAGGATTCGTTTGATATGCTGCTCATTAACAGGGTGGTTGAGAGCCGTGGCAAGGGAGCTGAGCCTTGCTTCTGTTTCGCCGATCAGGTAGTTGATTTGGTTGCGGTGAATATTGAGCATGAGAGTCGCAGTCTGACGGTGCTTTTCAGTGATATTTTCTCGTTCTTGTTCGTATACAAAAAAGCTTATAATGAAGGCGGGGATCATCACCAAGATCAAATAAAGCCTGACTTTCTTCCATAGATTTTTCAAATTGCGCATATTTTTACTCTCTCCCAATCGATACAGGAATAGGGGTATTATATCACTAGTGAGAGCCGATTTATAGAAAAGATAACCAATACCGTGAAAATAGGACACAATACCGGGGAATTTCCGGATATATCTATTTGATGTTCGATTCCTACTCATCATAACATGGTTGGAATGTTAACAGTTGACATTTTCCTCATAGTTTATTAATGTTTTCCTGTAGTTGTTTCTTTGGAGATGAGAGATATGAGTAATAGAGAACAGGAACAGTCCTTGAAATTATTTATTGTATTATCTCGAGCGTACAGATCCATTAATGATCATATGAATAAACATATTCATCATCATGGTCTGAATCCAACCGAGTTTGCCGTTTTAGAACTCCTCTATCATAAAGGGGATCAGCCCCTTCAGCAAATAGGGGATAAGATTCTACTGGCGAGCGGGAGTATTACATATGTGGTTGACAAGCTTGAGCAAAAGGAGCTGATCGCGAGAAGAGCCTGTGCGACCGACCGCAGGGTGACCTATGCGCAAATTACAGATAAAGGCACCAAGCTCCTGGAGAAGATTTTTCCGGGTCATGCAGAAGAGCTTCACCACATGATCAGCGTGTTAAGCGATGAGGAGAAAGAAGCCTGCATCGAAATGCTGAAAAAAGTCGGACTGAACGCAAGAAATATTTATAAGGGCAAAGAATAAGGAAGCTGCCAAAAGGCAGCTTCCTATTCTTTTTTATTCAAGTTTTCCTGGCCGATCGGCAGGATGAGGATTTCAACGCGTCTGTTTTTCCTTCTTCCTTCTTCGGTGTCATTTGAAGCGATCGGTTTAAATTCTCCGTAGCCTTTCGCGCTGAATATCTTGGCGTCAAGCTTGGGATTTTCGATTAAAAGCCCCATGAAATTGACTGCCCGCATCACGCTTAAATGCCAATTTGATTTAAATTGAGAATTTCGAATCGGCACATTGTCCGTATGTCCGCTGATTACGATATTGCGGGGCGGATTCAAGACGAGAAGGTCGGATACTTCCTTGGCCAGCGGAATGTCCTGCTGGCGGATCTCCGCTTTTCCGGAATCAAAAAAGATATTATCCTCGATGGAAAGGAGGAGGCCTTCGTCTGTCAGCTTCGTATTGACCTGTTTTTCAAGACTTTTCTCTTTAATAAACCGGTTGACCTGCTCCTGAATTTTTTTCAGCGACTGCTTGTCTTTTTCTTTTTGATCTTGAGAGAGATCTTTTGCTTGGTCAGGGCTTTTTCCATCTTCGGTTGTGCTCGTTTTCGGCTCGGTGAAGCTGGAATAATCCATCATTCCTGTTCCGCCGGTAAATACGGCATTGAATGATTTAGACAGCATATCGAACTTCTTGGCGTCGATTGAGCTCATGGCAAACAGTACGATGAACAAGGCCAAAAGCAGTGTCAGCAGGTCGGCATATGGGATGAGCCAAGACTCATCCACGTGTTCTTCATGGTCTTTTTTGTGCTTCTTTTTTCTAGCCATTGCTGCTGTCTCCTTTGTCTCCTTCTGGGATGACGATGCTGGAGCGTTCGCTTGGAGAGACATACATCAAAAGCTTTTGTTCAATGACTTTTGGCGCTTGGCCTTCCAAGATCGAAAGGATGCCTTCAATCATGACTTCGCGGACTTTGACTTCCTGTTTGGATTTCCGCTTTAATTTATTGGCAAAAGGATGCCATAGTACATATCCGGTGAAGATCCCGAGAAGGGTCGCGACAAAAGCGGCGCTGATCGCATGTCCAAGCGCTTCAGTGTCGCTCATATCCGCAAGCGCGGCGATCAGTCCGACAACAGCGCCCAAAACGCCGAGTGTCGGTGCGTATGTGCCCGCCTGGGTAAAAATGCCCGCTCCGACTTGATGTCTTTCTTCCATTGCTTCAACTTCTTCAGTTAAAACGTCCCTGATAAATTCGGCACTTTGGCCGTCTACTGCCATGCTCATGCCGTTTTTCAAAAATTCATCATCGATCTCATTCAAATTTGCTTCCAAAGCGAGAAGTCCTTCACGTCTTGCGATTTGTGCCCACTCGGAAAACATCGGGATCAATTCGTTGATTTCGATCATCTTCTTCTCTTTGAACAAGATGCCGAAGAGTTTGGGAACCTTTTTGATCTCGCGGATTGGAAAAGCGATCACAACTGCTGCGATTGTACCGACAAGGATGATCAGCCATGCCGCGGGATTGACGAGAACGGAAGGGCTGACACCTTTCATGACCATGCCGACACCTACTCCGATGATAGCTAAGATGATTCCAATTAACGATGTTTTGTCCATTTTTTCACCAATTCCTTTAACTAACTTTTCTATCGTTAATATCGGTGTTGCGTGATAGGAACTTTAGGGTGTTTCTTAAATTGTTTCAAAATCATGGTGAAAAGGGACTTTAGGGTTATTTAATGTTAAAAAATAGAATTTTTGTGATTCTTACGTTGTATGTAAAGCGGCCTCCGCAATTGGAGGCCGTTATGTGTGTTATGCGGTTGGTTTCACCAAGATTTCATCGTTTTCAACGATAACCGCAAAACCGTTGATGTGTTCTTCTTCAAGCAGCAGATCGGTCATTTGATCTTCGACTGCTGTTTGAATGGTTCGTCTTAATGGGCGGGCGCCGAAGGCCGGATGGTATCCGATTTCAGCAATTTTTTCTTTTGCTTCATCTGAAACTTCAAGCCTCATGTTTTGCTCTTTTAACGTTTCTTCAAGCTCTTCCAGCAAGAGAGTGACGATCTTGACCAGATCTTCTTTTTCGAGCGGCTGGAACTCGATGATGCTGTCAAATCTGTTCAGGAATTCCGGCTTAAAGTAGCTGCTTAGGGAATCGATCATTGATTGTTCGCCCATTACTTGTTCTTCCCGGTTAAAACCGACAGTTGTCCGCTTTTCAGATACTCCGGCATTGCTTGTCATAATGATGACGGTATCTTTAAAGCTGACCGTCCGTCCTTGGCTGTCTGTCAGACGTCCGTCTTCCATGATTTGCAGGAACATGTGCTGAACATCGGGATGGGCTTTTTCGATTTCATCAAGCAAAACGATGCTGTACGGGTTCCTCCGGACTTTTTCGGTGAGCTGTCCGGCTTCTTCGTGGCCGACATATCCAGGAGGTGAACCGATCAGCTTCGATACGGCGTGTTTTTCCATGTATTCGCTCATATCGAGGCGGATGACGGCATCCTTCGTGCCGAACAGTTCTTCCGCAAGCCTTTTAGAAAGTTCTGTTTTACCGACACCTGTCGGGCCGACGAACAGGAATGAACCGACTGGCCTGTTTTTTGATTTCAGGCCGGCGCGGCTTCTTTTGACGGCTTTTGCCACTTTTTTTACCGCTTCTTTTTGACCGATCACGCGGCTTGAAAGGTTTGCTTCAAGCTCTTTCATTTTCTTCTGATCGTCGTGCTGAAGCTTGCCGACCGGAATGCCGGTTTTTTGTTCGATGATCGCTTGAATGTCTTCAGCTTTAACGGTTGCCCGTTTTTCTTCCGCATGGTTTTCCATTTTTTTGTGCAGTGCTTCTTCTTCATCGCGGAGCTTTGCTGCAAGCTCATAGTTTTCTTCCTGCAGCGCTTTAGCTTTTTCCGCTTCGATTTCTTTCAGGCGTTGGGAAGCTTGTTCACCGCTGACCGTGTCGATTTTCAAGTTCGCTTTTGAACCGGCTTCATCCAAAAGGTCGATCGCCTTATCGGGAAGATGACGGTCCTGAATATAGCGGCTAGACAGAACGACGCAGGCTTTGATCGCTTCATCCGTGTAAGTTACATCATGATACGCTTCGTATTTTTCTTTCAGCCCGTTTAAAATCGCCGCGGTCTGCTCAATTGTCGGTTCATGCACCATGATCGGCTGGAAGCGCCGCTCTAATGCTGCATCTTTTTCGATTTGGCGATATTCTTTCAACGTCGTCGCGCCGATGACTTGCAGTTCGCCTCTGGCAAGCGCAGGTTTTAAAATGTTGCTGGCGTCCATGGAGCCTTCGGCAGAGCCTGCTCCGACAAGAAGGTGAATTTCGTCAATAAACAAGACCGCGTTTTTGCGTTCTTTCAGCTCTTTCATCAGCTGTTTCATTCTTTCTTCAAATTGTCCTCTGATGCCGGTGTTTGCTACAAGGGAAGCGACATCAAGCAGGTAGAGTTCTTTGTTTTTCAATTTATTTGGAACATCGCCTTCGGCGATTTTGAGAGCAAGTCCTTCAGCAACGGCTGTTTTACCAACGCCCGGTTCACCGATTAAGACAGGGTTGTTTTTATTTCTGCGGTTTAAGATCTCGATTACACGGGCCACTTCATCATCGCGGCCGATCACCGGATCGAGCAAGCCTGTCTTTGCGGCATTCGTTAAGTTGACGGCAAGTTCATCGAGCAAGCCTTTTTTGGCAGCGGTTTGCGTCTGCGCTTGTGATGGCTGGCTGAAGAAAGAACCTCCTCCGCCAAAAAAATGATTTCCTGAAAACATAGAAGGCTGAGTCAGCTCTTTATAGCAGTCTTCACATAAATCCATTTGCTTTTTTGTAAAGTTGATTTGCATGTTCAGGCGAATCGTCGCCTCATTTTTTTGACAATGTTGACAACGCATTTGCCAAAACCCCCTTTATTGAATTTGACCTTTTTTGACCAATTGACTTTGAAAAAATGGTCTGTAGTTTGACCATTTCTGACTATTAGTATACATTGACCTTCTTTGACTTTCAAGTTCTATGCTTTTTCCTTTTTGTTCCTGAATGAGAAGTTGTCCTTCTTTTTAAAGGACATGGCTCATATGGTGTAGAAAGGGAATTCGTTTACGGAGGAGTCGTATGAGTCAATCACATGGATCAGCCTTTCAGCTGGCATTTGTTTATGTAGGAACGGTCGTCGGAGCCGGATTTGCAACTGGAAGAGAAATCGTCGAGTTTTTTTTAAGATTCGGCTGGCCGGGGTTAGCCGGAATTTTGATCAGCGGACTGATGTTTACATTTCTCGGCGCAAAAATGATGCTGATTGCGGTCAGAATCAATGCCAAATCTTATCAGGAGCTGAATCAATATTTATTCGGCCATACGCTCGGGAAACTTGTCAATGTCTTCATGCTCGTGATTTTGCTCGGCGTGACGTCTGTCATGCTGTCCGGAGCGGGGGCGATATTTGAGGAACAGCTCGGCTTTTCAAACCAAGCGGGGATGATTGCGACGATTGCCTTGAGTCTGTTTGTCATGATGAAGGGCGTTAAAGGGATATTCGGCGTCAATGTCATTGTCGTTCCGCTGCTGCTTCTGTTCACAGTCATCGTCCTGTTCGATTCGTTTATTTTCAGAGGGCCGGAGATCCACAATTTGGCGGCATTCTCGGCGGCAAAACCCGATTGGATTTTATCCGCTGTTTCGTACGGCGCTTTTAATTTGTCGCTCGCACAGGCGGTTCTCGTGCCGATCGCTTCTGAACTGAAATCTGAACAGCTCATTATAAAAGGAGCATTAATCGGAGGGTGTCTGCTTACCCTTGTGTTGATCGCGAGCTTTCTGTCTCTTTCAACATTGCCTGATGTCCTGTTATACGAAGTTCCGATGGCACAGGTTGTATTCATTGTCCAACATTCTGTCCATATCATCTATCTGTTTATCATTTTCGGGGAAGTCTTCACATCGGTCATCGGCAATTTATATGGTCTTGAAAAGCAGATTAATGAATATCTTCATATGAAAAGCCTGTATGTATTTATGTTCATCCTGCTGACAATCTACTTGACGGGACAAATCGGCTACGGAAAACTGATATCGACCATTTATCCTTTGTTCGGCCAGCTGAGCCTCGTCTTTATATTCTTTTTGATCGTCAAAAGGGTGCCTGAGCGTTGAATGGCAGGCATTGCACTTGGCGAAACATGCGATTTGTGATAAGATGGCGAAGGAAAATTGAAACAAAATCCGCTTGAAACTGCGGGAGAGGTTCTAGCAAAACCCTCTATAAAAAACTAAGGAAAGCTGTATCCTTGGGGTATGGCCTTTTTTATTGTTTTTTTGCTAGAACACTTTTCTCACAGAGAAAGGTGTTTTTTCGTTTAGATATCAGTGAATCTCTTCTTTTATGAAATACTGACGGAAAGCGGAGAAGGAGGAATTATGAAACAGGAAAAAGCGATCGTCGTATTCAGCGGCGGTCAGGACAGTACGACTTGCCTTTTGTGGGCGCTTCGGCAATTTCAGGAGGTGGAAGCGGTCACCTTCCAATATAATCAGCGGCACCGAGAGGAAATCGAAGTCGCGAAAAAGATCGCTGAAAAGCTTGGCGTCAAGCATCACCTTCTTGATATGGAACTGTTAAATCAGCTCGCGCCGAATGCTTTGACAAGGGATGATATCGAGATTGAGGCGAAAGAAGGCGAACTTCCGTCCACTTTTGTTCCGGGACGCAACCTCGTGTTTTTATCGTTCGCTTCGATCCTCGCCTACCAGGTCGGCGCGCGGCACATCATAACAGGTGTATGCGAGACGGATTTCAGCGGCTATCCGGATTGCCGGGATGAGTTCGTCAAATCCTGCAATGTCACTGTCAACTTGGCGATGGAGCGCCCGTTTGTCATCCACACGCCGCTGATGTGGCTGAACAAGGCGGAAACGTGGGAGCTCGCCGATGAGCTTGATGCGCTTGATTTCGTGAAAAACGAGACGCTGACGTGCTACAACGGAATCATTGCCGACGGCTGCGGCGAATGCCCGGCCTGCAAGCTTCGGGCGAATGGCTACAATGAATATATGAAAATGAAAAAGGAGCGAGCTTAACAGTGCTTACACAAATTTACCCGCAACCAAGCCATCCTTACTCTTTTGAACTAAATAAAGATATGCAGATGTCAGCCGCGCATTTTATTCCGAGAGAGGATGCGGGCGCATGCAGCAGAGTCCACGGCCATACGTATACAATCAATATCACGATTGCCGGGGATGAATTGAATGAATCAGGATTCCTTGTCAACTTCAGCACCATTAAAAAATTGATCCACGGGGAATACGATCATACGCTTTTAAATGACCATCAGGAATTTTCGGGTGAAAGCGCGGATCGGATCCCTTCGACAGAAGTGGTGGCGAAAACGATTTACGATAAAACAGAGGCTTATTTGAAAGATCTCAAAAACCGTCCGCATTGCGTTCAGGTGTTTGTCAGGGAAACGCCGACAAGCTATGTCGTCTACCGTCCGAAACCGGGTGTTCACAATGGCTAAGCCGATTCCCGTACTTGAAATTTTCGGTCCGACGGTTCAGGGAGAGGGGATGGTCATCGGGCAAAAAACGATGTTTGTCAGAACAGCCGGCTGCGACTATTCGTGCAGCTGGTGCGATTCAGCTTTTACCTGGGACGGTTCGGCGAAAAAAGACATCAAATGGATGACCGCGGAAGAAGTATACGAATCTCTTAAAGACATCGGCGGAAACGCCTTCTCGCACGTTACGATTTCAGGAGGCAACCCGGCGCTTTTAAAACAGCTGGACGGACTGATTTCCCTTTTAAAAGAAAACGGTATACGGACAGCGCTTGAGACGCAAGGGACGTTTTATCAAGACTGGTTTGCCGGAATCGATGATTTAACAATTTCGCCAAAGCCGCCGAGCTCCAATATGAAAACCGATTTTAACAAGCTTGATCATATTGTTGAAAAACTGAAAGAGCACGGTCAGGCGGCAGCGGCAAGTTTGAAGGTCGTCATATTCACGGCGGAAGACCTTCAATTTGCAAAGCAAGTTCACCAGCGTTATCCTGATGTCCCGTTCTTTCTCCAAGTCGGAAATGACGACGTTCATACAGAAGACCAAGTGCGGCTCGTCGAACGGCTGCTTCAAAAGTATGAACAGCTGGTAGAAGCGGTCACGCGCGACCCTGAATTGAACCGCGTCCGCGTTCTCCCGCAGCTCCACACCCTGATCTGGGGTAACAAACGAGGCGTTTGATTGAAGAAAGGAAGATGAATGATGACCACAAGAAAAGATTCAGAACTCGAAGGCGTAACCCTTCTTGGAAATCAAGGCACCAATTATTTGTTTGACTATTCTCCGGAAGTGCTTGAGTCTTTCCCGAATAAACACGAAAACAGGGACTACTTCGTGAAATTCAACTGCCCTGAATTCACATCCCTGTGCCCGAAAACCGGACAGCCCGATTTTGCCACGATCTATATCAGTTACATCCCTGATAAAAAAATGGTAGAAAGCAAGTCTTTGAAACTGTATCTCTTCAGTTTCCGAAATCACGGCGATTTTCACGAAGACTGCATGAACATCATCATGAACGATTTAATTGAGCTGATGGATCCGCGCTACATCGAAGTCTGGGGCAAATTCACCCCGAGAGGCGGAATCTCGATCGACCCGTACACAAACTACGGCAAGCCCGGTACAAAGTATGAAAAAATGGCCGAGTATCGGATGATGAATCATGATCTGTATCCGGAGACGATTGATAATCGGTAAGAGGTGCATCGCTGTGTGACCGAGACGCGTATTGTTACGCGTCTTTTTTGTTCGAAATTTCCACGAACAATTACAGCGTATTGGTCGAATGCTAGTCCGGGTATATGAAATACGATTCGAATTGTTAATTGAAGGGTAAAGAGGAGGAAACTTCGTCGTCACTCGCCTCGTTAACGTCTCCGCTTGTCAGTTCGTCGTTAACTGCGAATGCTCTAGCGTTCGGTATTTATCTGTTTTTAGTCTTGTTTGTTCATTAATTCGTGAAAAAATATAGCTTTGTCCTCCTGTTAAAAAGATGTTTTCTGTTTTTTTCTTTAAACATAAAAATTTAGTTATTCTGACTTTGAGGAGGGGATGGGAGGTATATACAGGAGAGACGAAGAGCGGCGATTAAAACATAGTGTCAAGAGCATGTCTCATTCTGACGTTTACACACAAATATGTAACGTGAAGATGTTGGAGAGCTTACGAAAGAAGCAATCGATCGTTATAGACGGGAGGAGCGTTGAAGTATTTGTAAAGGAAGGTTGGCACTGAGTCGGAATGGTATACGATAATCTTACCGTATTTTATCGACAGCTGATAAGAAGTTTATTACGATGTTTAACGTTAAGAAACTGTAGACATGAAAAAGCGCCCCAATGCGGGGCGTTTCTTACGTTTGCTTGCGGGTAGCGATTTGATATACGCCGTCAGATTGGTCGGTTGCTGAAACAACGCTAATGCCCATCGTTAATATCGCGGCGGCTAAAATGGGAATAACGAGCTTTTTAATACTCATATAAACACTCCCCTTTTTTAATTTGTGTTTGCGCATACATCATTTTTTGAAGGAACTCGATTGAGTTTCTGTGGTCTTTTCTTTCAAGGTATTGGTTGGAGACTTCAAGCGAAAGCTCTTCTATGTATGCAAATATTTTATTCTCCTCCAAGTATTTAAATACCTCTAAAATCTCTTCTTTATTCACAGAATAGATATATAAGGCCTCAAGATATTCAAATAGGGAAGTGAATAGGGTATCATTGAATTTTCGAGCCGTTTGTTTGCCAATACGAAATATCTCGATTGCGCGCTCGTAGTTTTTCTGCTTAAAAAGAAGTTGAGTGAAGTAATACAATGATTGTGGTAGGTTGTTATATTCTTCTTTTAGGTTAATCTCTACGGCTTTTTCAGCATATTCAACCGCTGTATCAATGTCCCCCATACATTCATGACAATCGGCTATATTGAAATAGGCAGAACTAATAAGTCTTTTATTGTTAATCTCTATCGCTAATTCGAGTGCGTTTTCCAGGTGGGGTAAGGCTTTGTCGTGGCACATTAAATCGTCATAGTTACCCGCGATTACAAATAAACATTGGATTTTACGGACTTTGTAGAGTTCGTGATTATTATATATTTTAAAGGCTCTTAATATATGATACATGGACACATGCGTCTGTTTCATGATGTAGTACGCTTCAGCCATTTTAAAGTGAAACTCGGCTTGTTCTATAACATCAGTAATGATAGATAGCTGCTTTTCTGCATTTCGATAAAACTCTATCGCTTTGATGTACTGTTTTTTCTCGAATTCATACATGCCCCTAAAGAAAAATGAGTAGTAACTAAGGAGGCCATTTAAATCTCTTCGAGGCTCCTCGATTTGGGCCAACAATTCGTGTATTGATTGTCCTTGTTTTCTTTTGTTAGTAGGTTCTAAATATTCTAACATTAATTGATGTCTAAAACACATCAACTGATAGTAAAGGAGTAAGTCCTGATCCTCTTCCATTTGATTAATTTCTTTCTCTACTTCTTCTTTTAAAGCCTCTGCATCCGGTACACTAAACTCTCTTATCATTTTATACCATTCGTGGATTTTCACTCCGACTTTTGACGAGGGTATTAACTGTTTCACTTTCACCTCTCCCTTTTTATTTCCTTTTTGTAAATATATTACTATACTTAGGGAGATAATAGGTTGAAAAATGAAAAAATTTTCGGCATACCGCAATTAAAGCAATACAAAAAGACGCCTGTTAAGGCGCCTGAATTCTATATGCTCTTATTTATGCCACATTTGCAGCATCCGAAGGTAAATTTCGTCCTTCACCGGGCTCTTGAATAGCGGATAATCGCAGTTGTCTCACCGGCCATAAAGACCGTCCGGTTATTCCTTATAATCGTATACCACTGTAATATCATATCCTTTTATTTCGTAATCCATTCGCCAACGATCTCCAACTAATAGGATACGTAAGAGGACGGAGGATTCAACGTTTTCTCCAGGAAAATGAATCTTGGTGATCAAGTCTTATGACCTACTAAAGGAGTAATTCGATATGTGAATGATCAGCTTAAAGAAAATTTTTTATTGATGTCTGCAACAGGTCCCATAGCTCTTTGATACCCTTTAAAATAAGTTATAAAAATTGACCGGCATCCACTCTAGTGGAATCTTTCTCCTTAACCAGTTTTAATGTGGCCACGATTAGAAAGCTGACAATCACTAGTAAGAGCCATGAACTCACTTTTCCTAGATGAACGAGACTCCACGCGCTGGTTTGGTTTGGATATGTCCAGGCTCCAAAAAACGTTGCGATATTTTCGGCTATCCATATAAAAAATCCGATGAGCACAAAAGAAAGTGCGAGCGGCATACGGTAACGAATTCCATTAACCTCGTATATGACCCATGATTTCCAAAAGACAATTACTACAAGTCCAGATAACCAAAAGCGGACGTCAATCCAATAATGATGGAGGAAAAAATTCAAATAAATCGCAGCGGCAAGAGGTACAACGACGAAAAACGGCGGCCACTTAACCAGTTCAACCTTAAGCCTCCTCCACGCCTGGCAAAGATAACTGGCGACACTTGCATACATAAAGCCGCTATATAAAGGCACTCCAAAGATTTTGGAGTAACCTTCCTCTGGATAAGACCAGGAGCCCATTTGCACCTTGAAAAGTTCAAGAGCTAGTCCAATAAGGTGGAACAATGTGATCACCTTTAGTTCATCCCTTGTTTCAAGCCCGGAATACACCATCCACCACTGCATGAGAAGGCAGATGATGAGCAGCCAGTCATACCGCGGCAGGAAGGGAAGAGGGATGATTTGTGTAATTGCCAAAGAGGCAAAAATAACGACAGGAAATAAACATGACAAGGACTGCTCCCAACCAAAACGAACGAGTTGATTTAGTGCTCTCATCATGTGTGCCTCCGAAGTTTTTTTCTGAATATATGCGAGGCCAGCTTAGTATTGCAGCTAAACAGATTTACGGGTATGCGCATAAGATCACCGCCGAATAGGCTAAATTTTTAATCATGGGTGTCTTCATCACTTCGGTATTCCAAAATATCTCCGGGTTGACATTCTAAAGCCTTGCAAATCGCCTCTAAAGTTGATAATCGAATAGCCTTTGCCTTTCCGTTTTTTAATATAGAAAGATTCGCCATTGTGATTCCAACCCTCTCAGAAAGTTCCGTTACGCTCATTTTTCTTTTAGCAAGCATCACGTCAATATTGATAATAATTGCCATTGTTTTCACCTCAGACTGTTAAATCATTTTCTGATTTTATATCAATCGCTTCTTGCAATAGCCTTTGGAGAACAGCAGCAAAGACGGCGATAACCATTGAAGCAAAAATAAGGACCAGTCCGATTAGTATGATGCCAGGAGCGTCGTCCATCTCCGCGATGAGATAGAAGAGCGGCATGCCTGCCGCTAATAAAATACTGATGGTGATTGCACAGTATTTTATATTCTTTAAAGCCCGTACAGACAATTTCGAGAAAGCTTTATTGTGGTCAATATAGCTTAAAAGTTTAAAGGCTTGATACAGAGCAAAGTAAAAAGGTATCGCCGCTGCATACAAATCGATATAAACGAGATATTTCAGATAAGAAATATCTGGATACAAATCAGCTGCAAAATTCGCTATCTTCGGCACGAAAAATATGCACAAAGCAAGAACTGGGATTCCAATAAGAATAACAGCCATCTTTAAAAAGAGTGTTGATCCACGTTTCATAAAGAGCACCTCACTTATTTTGTCGATTTGAATTTAACACATTATTTATCGTTTTACAATAAAAAATTATTGATAAAGGTGATTTTGTTGTTGTTATGGTATGATATCTTTTTGATTTTAGACAAGCGTTTATAAAGCTATGCAAAGAAATACGTCAGCGGAGTATACATCACCTCTTTTGGACCTTTGCGGCTTCCGCCAAACGAAAAGATCAAGCTTAAAGCGTCTTTCGAACGATAGCTTATATGAACGCAGGTTCGAGACAGTCAATGGATTGAAAAACGCTGGTTATGCGATAGTTAACCGGAACTCAGCAGAACCATATCGTCAAATAAATCCTAGGGTGAAAAAGCTCAAACGTACCATAAAGGAATATGTGTCAACAAGGAGACAATAAAACAGCTACCGATTGGCATGTCTTTGCCCATAACGTGAAGACTCGGGTTGAAGTCGAGGAGTTATTTGAGGTGAAGACCGAAGACGATTAGTGTGGTGAAAACAGAAAAGAGAATGTTGTTAGATTTAAATAAAAATAAGACGCCAATTAAGGCGCCTTCATCTCGTCTTAAATCCATTCACAAAACTTTCTCCGTCCTGCTCCGTGTTAATAAGCTGCTGGGCGCTTTGGCTGATTCGTTGAGCAAGCGCCTCTTGCGCTTTTCCTTCAAAGCTGTAGAGAAGCGATGAATAGACGCTGTTCATTTCTTTTTGTATATCGTCTATCTTAAACTTCGGTCTTAGTGTCGTTTTAATGCCTTCAAGCTTCGTTGCGGCTGATACCCTCATGCCCGTTTTCAGCATTTGAAGCTGATTGCGCCGTATGAGGAGCGTATCTTCTTGATCACCGTTTAAGTTGTTGAGTGAGGCTAGTTTATTGAAATTTTCCATTATGTCATCTCCTAAAGCTTAAGCCAGTTTGCCAGCATTTTATCTTTTGATTTAAAATCTTTTGCGATCTGAGCAAGGTGCCTGCTGATGTCTTCTAAATCTGAAATCGTATTTTGTAATGAGGCGATGTACGCTTTTTCGGCATGAACATCGTAAAAGAGCGGATTGCCTTTTTTGTCAAACGACTGCGCCAGGTTTTTCAGCGTATTGTTTACATCTTCGAGTGTCAGCTTGTCGTATAAACCGTGGCCGACTTGACGGTAGGTATCGTGTTTCAGGTCGTTGATTTCGGCGTCGTGTTCCTGATAAGCGTTTTCGGCTTCGCGTTTCATCGTCCGCAGATCGTTGATCATCGCATTTACTTTTTGCGCGAGCTGTTTGGCAACGGCGGGTGTTACTTTAATTGCGCCACTTCCGGATGCAACTTCCGGTGGGAGCATCGCTTTTAAATTTTTGTCATAAATGAGCTCATCGCCCTCTATATTTTGAACGTTGCCGTTTTCGTCGAAGGTGAAGTTATTACTTCCGACCCAATGCGTATCAGGCATTCCTAAGATTGCGGTCTGAAAGAAATACCCAGCGTTTTGCCCGATTTGTTGGAATACATCGCCCTGCATTCTCGCCTCGCGCACCGCATTTGATAATTCAGGGTCCTTCGTATAAATTGTCGTACCGTTGTGCCGGTCATACTCGTTCCACCAGCCGGCCCCGACCATATCATCCGGGTTGATAATCGATTTTATGGATCGGTCATATTCACCGTTATTAATTTTTTTTTGCTGCTCCGCAGAGTGTAGGTGGACGATTGAAGGGCTGTTAAACGCTACGGCATAGACATTATTGTTGACCGCACTGTATTCAGCCTCTGCGCCGCCGAGAGAATGTCCGGTTGTTGAAATGACCGTCGAGGTGCCTTTATACTTTTGTTTAACTTCCCGCACCAGATTGTCAGCTTGCCCGATTTGGGACGTTTTCGTAATTAACTTGTAGTTACCGGTGCTAAGCATCGAGTCTTGTGTCGGAGTTCCGTTATATTTTCCGAGTGTTTTAGAAGTATCTTTCGCATCTTTTTCGACTATGTAGTGTTCCTTCTTTTTCGGGTCAATTCCCATTACAACGTTCCCGCCGTCAGCGTCAATAACATCTTGGAAGAATTGGTTCTTAGGATCTGTTCCCGCGAAGGCTACGACGACGTTTTTTGGTGTGTCAGGTTTAACCCATTTACCGTCCTTTTTCTTCGCTTGAACAAATACATACGCGTCGAGTCCGGTGTCAGAGTCCCTTTTAATTTTATCAACGTAATAAGCCTTATTTGATTTACTCTCTATAGGTGTTCTATCCTTGAAAGCTTCTTTCATTTTATTGCTACTATATGTGTTTTGGCTAAGAAAATAATAATCCTTATCTGTTAAATTAGGAATATCGCTCTTTTTATTCATGTACATAACCCCGCAAACTATGTAAAATGTTATGAGGAAAGGATGGTTTTATGAAAAAATACATAATTATCCTTCTTGCTCTGGTCATTATAACATTTGGAGGAATATTTATGAAGCAACAAAATGATAACAGAGAGAAAGAAGAGCTTTATAATTTGGCTAAGGAAAGAATGACAGACTTTATTAAAACGAATTATGAGGACATTAAGTCAATTGATTATTCTGATGACTACGAAGTGAACCCAATGGGCGGAATTGATATTAAAGGGTATCTAAATGGTGATAAGCAAAAGAAAATATGGGGTATTTATGATAAGTCAAATGACGAAGTAGGGTCCTTCACAGTCGATGCTGAAAGAAAGCCCGAATGTAAAGATAAAATTTGCGATTATTAATAAAAGGTCCGACTCGATTGAGCGGGCTTTTTTCTATTTTTATCTCACGTTTGTTTAACTAATCAGTTTTATTACCCCTGATAATAAATAATGTTGTGATATCATTTCTAGTATTTGTTTTAAACCTACCGTAAAGCATTACATCGTTACAGGCATGAAGGGTGAGCTTTACCCGGTGGAAAAAGAGATTTTCGAAGAGATTTACGAGAAAGTTAGCGAATGACTGAGGAGCCAAATAAACGGTGCCCGTTAAACTCAGATCCCTGAGAAATCTATATTAATTTTTGATGAACCTGTCGTGATATTTCCCTAATGAGGATGTCGATATTAGTCCGTCATAGATGTTTTGGGTACGCCATAAAAGAAAAGATTGCGGATATTAAAGAACCCTTTTAAAATGAGTGAACCTTTTTCCTTACTTCTACAACGTTCCAATGAATAGCCGGAACGATTTAGCTCAGCTCAATCTTGTGAGGAAGGGTATACTTTAGAAAAAGCTTATTATACTGAGGTGAATATTGAAAATATGGATTCGGCATTGAATAATTTAATCATCAGTTGCCATTACGCTTTATTGGGGGCAATTCCATACAAATTAAGGGGACTCGCAGTCAAGTTAGAAAATGAAACGTTATACTGGAAAGGCTATTTTAACGGGGAACCGACAGACGATGAAATAGAAATGCTGAGCGTAGCTTGTACAGAGGTACTTGCTGACTTTCCACATATTAAGGACTGTGAAGAAGAGTATATCAATCATAAGTTTCCTTTAAAAATGGATAAATTACAGTTTTGGGCATTTTTAAGATGGGAAGACAACGAGCATGATGAAATAGGATAAGCTGTAAAACACTTTATTATAATTTGTTACGGAGTTTGGTGTGAAGTGTAATAAACGAAAGGTGAATTCATTTTAAGATTATAGGGATTAAAGCTTTAATATGCATAGTTGGTTATCGGGAAACCACTTTCAAAAACGCACAAGTTCACAATAATAAAAAGATATTCATGTTGATTAGGCGTGCATCATTGCATGTCTATTCTTTTTGGAAAGAACTTTTACCTAGAACTAAAGAACTCAAAAAGAGAGAATGACACAAATTTTATTAGTTCTATTGTCTTATTTTTTATACATAATACCAAAAATACACTTCAAATGATTTATAATGAAGCGTGCCTAATAATTAGCAAACATGGAACGTGATTCAATAAAAACGTATAAGGTTATTGCAGTATGAACTGGAGGATACAGTTTTGAAATATAAAAAAGCAGCAGCGCTTGGAATTGGTTTACTTTTATTTATAGGCGGATGTCAGAACAGAGAGGAGTCTGACATTAGCGTCCAAGATTACACAGGACAAGATTTTCATATTCAGAGCAGGGGTTATCAGAAAGAAACCGCTGAGATCGCAGAAGCGCATCGAGATGAGGTTGAAAAAACCGTAAAAGATTATTTCTTGGATCAATATAGAACAAAGGTAAAAGTCCATAACATTGTCGGAGGGCATGGATTTGTTACTGTGTATGCTGAATCGGTCGGAAAATTGCATTTCTACACAAGCGCAAAAATTAAAATTGATTTGGACAAGAAAGAGGTGCAGACTGACGCGATCCGTTCATCGGAGTTGGACGTGAAAGACTCGATTACAAGCGCGATATACGCATTGGCTTTTGAAGACGAATTTGCCGCGCTAGATTACTATTTAGAGAAGCTAACAGAAGAAGAGCCGATTGTAGGCAAAACGCAGGCAGCCGTTGATAACACAAGCGGTAAGGGATATCAGACGCCTTATTATGCTGTTTCTTTAACTGCTGATTGGAAGGATGACCTTTATTCAGCATATTTAGAAAACCCGAAAAGAAGCAAACAAGACTGGCAGGAAAAATTAGAAGATGAAGAAATCACCCCAAAATCATGTGATATCAATATAAATTTATATATGAAAAAAGCACATACAAGGCCAAGTGAACGCATTTATAATCAAGTGGTGCAGGATATTGAAGACATGGAAGAGCTGGCACCAGGGACTTACAGCATTTACTTGAATGACAATAGAATCGATAAAAACTTAGGATTTAATCCAAGAAAAAGCACGCTTGGACGATAATGTCTTCCTAAACTGATCATGAAATTGAAAATGTACTGATACGGAGATCTATTTTAAAATAATGTTTTAGGGAGCCGGAAAGCGGTCAGGTATTTCATTTCATTCCGCACGGTCGCCGGTTTTTTCAGCTGTTCAATCAAAAAGCGGCATCGATTACGGCGCGGCGCGATGCTTCAAATAGCAAACTTCTTCGGGACGATGCAGGGAACAGAGGAAAAAAACCGCCGGACCCGGGTGGCAGGCGGTTTTTTCTTTTGCAGAAAAACTTGTGGAAATAAAGCTGCGTGGAAATCGTGAATATGTGCTGTAAAGGGCGGCTGATTAATGCAGGGAATCTTTAATAATTTTATAGTTTTTATGATTGACGACGGTTAAGGAGTCCAGTTCCAAGTCTCTGTAGTTTTCCATAATCGTAACATCGACGATCACAGAGTTTTCGTTTACTTTCTCTACGATTCCGGTGAGTCCGTTTTTAAATTCGATGACGTTCCCGACTTTTGCAATTTTCAAGTGACTTCCTCTCCTTTAAAGTAAATTAACCTATTGAAAGTATTTTGCAATATTTTCTTGGAGAAGTAAAGCAATTTGGGAAGCGGCATCACTATTGTTGTACCCGGTGTGACTTAATGTTATAGTTAATTAGTTAAAGATGATGAGAGAAAAGGGGAGAGAACAGGTGACAGAGCAAAATGCCATCGATCAGATCGAGCAATTAAGGTCAGGGAGCATTCATGAACTCCACGTAAAAAAAGAAGATTTTCTTTCTTTCAGAGCCATCTTAACAAAGCAGGAAGATTTTAAGCATTTTCGCGGCATTGCCCAGCATGGCGGAGATATTATATTTCAATATATGAAAGAGGCAAGAAGCTGAAAAAGGCTTTCTCAGACCGGCTGAGAAAGCTTTTTTTATTTGTGTGAAGCCATATGTTTCTGGAGATTTTGGTGTTTTCTGCATGAAATCGTCCGGCCGTCTGCAATAATGTGACAACCGGACAGTTTGATGGAAGGGATGCCAACATTTTGGCAATGAAATCAGCGATTCGTCTTGTTAGTGTAAAACATATGTTTTTTTCGATGAAGATTTGACAAGGAGGAAGGAAATGAAATCGAAATTTGCTGCGCTAGCTGCGTTTTTAATCTGCATGCTGCCGGCAGCAAGAATCGAACATGCTCAAGCTGTCATGTTGTTCTCGAAAAAAGATAAACAGGAAATGGAACGGCTGATGGAAAGCCTTAAACAGGAAGAAAATCCTGCTTTTCAATTAACAGATGAAAAAAGCTTCATTGAAGCCGCGCATCTGCCGGCTGAAGAGGAGCAGGAAAAAGAAGAAGCTGATGAAGAGACGACGGATCTTTCACATAAAGAAAAAGATCTTTTATCAAGGCTTGTACATGCCGAAGCGAAAGGCGAGTCATTTGAAGGAAAAGTGGCTGTTGCCAATGTCGTCCTGAACCGGGTGGAAGACGGCCGATTTCCTGACAGCGTAAAAAGCGTGATCTATCAAAGAAACGCTTTTGAGCCCGTTCTAAACGGCAGCATCGAGAAAAAAGCAGACCGCGAATCAGTTGAAGCTGTGGAAGAAGCGGTAGATCAAAATAAAAAAGAAACAGACGCTTTATTTTTCTATAATCCCGACATCGCTTCTGATGACTGGATTAAAACAAGAAAAGTCGTGAAGCGCATCGGCAATCATGTCTTTGCGATCTAAAAAGCAGTCAGGGCCATCCGCCTTGACTGCTTTTTATATGCAATTCTTTCTCACTTTTCACCCCCCTAGAAAAAATTTGTTTTTGATACTTTATGAAAATCAATTTTCAATGAAAAAGAAAATAATTTTTAGACTTGTCTCATATGATGGGATAAACCCGTGAGACAAGGAGAGACCTCATGAACCGTTTTGTAAAAGGAATCGTTCTTCTTTCGCTAGCTGCTTTTTTTGCAGAATGTCTTGAATTCGTCATCAACATGATTCTTGCACGGGAGCTTGGCGAGCATGGCATGGGGCTCTACATGAGTGTTTTGCCTTCCATTTTTTTAGTTGTGGTGATTGCGAGCCTTGAGCTGCCTGTATCGATATCGAAGTTTATCGCCGAGTCCACCCCGAAGCTGCACGAAAGCATGCTGAAACATGCATTGCGGATGACTGCGGTCTGCACGGTTTTTTCCACGGCAGCTGCAGTGATCATTCTTCCATTTATTCCGGTTTTTGATTCTTACCACCCTCTGATCAGAGGGCTTGTGATCGGGATGATCCCTACGGTTGCCTTTACGTCGATCGCGAGAGGCTACTTCATGGGCGTTCAGCAAATGGGTAAAATCGCAACGGCGAATGCCCTGAAAAAAATCTTTCAGCTCATCGGCTTGTTTTTATTTTTTCAATGGTATTCCTTTGAATTGGATACTTCTCTTCTGATCTCGTTGTTTGTCCTTGTTGCAAGTGAAGTGGTCGTGTTTGTTTATCTGTTTTCTCAGTTTGTTTTGGTCAGGCGCGCCGCTCAAAAAGGGCAGCAGATCCACCTGCGGAGAAACGATGTTTTAAAGCGCCTGCTCACTGTTTCGATCCCGACGACAGGGCTGCGCGTTTTTCACGCTGTGACAAACGCAGTTGAACCTTTTTTGGTGAAGGGGACGCTGCTTGCCGCTGGCGTATCGAGAACATCGGCCATCGACCAGTTCGGCATGCTTTCGGGGGTGGCGATGACAATCGGCTTTTTTCCGGCTTTCATCGCCCATTCACTGATGGTCGTCATGATCCCGAGCATTTCCGAAAGCTACGCTTACGGACAATACGAAAGAGTGATCAAACGGATTAAACAGGCGATCTTCATCACGCTGTTTTACGGCATACCGTCCGTTATGGTGATGTATCACTTTGCAGATCCGCTGACCCACTTATTTTTCGATTCGGTTAAGGCGTCGTTTTACCTGAAAATGCTGTGGCCGTATTTTTTATTTCACTTTTTTGCCATGCCGTTTCAGGCCTGTTTAATCGGAATGGGGTTGGCCAAAGATGCCTTTTATCATAATGTATGGGCCAGTGTTTTGTCGTTTTTGATGATGTATGTTCTCGGATCCATGCAGACATTGCAGATGACGGGGATCATCCTAGCGATGAATACCGGAATGATTTTGCTGACGGCGCTGCATTATGTGACGATTTGCAAAGAGCTGGGCGTCACGCTTTTTTTGACAAACAAATCCCGATCTCCGAGAATTGAAAGCCGCTGATTGACCCTCTTCATAGTTTTGGTTTTTGCGGGGAAGCTAATACTAAAAAGAAGGGGAGTTCATATGCGAAGAATCAGTCTTATTTATCCGCTCATCCTGGTGCTTTTTTTCGGAGCCTTCGTATTTCAGCCGCAGGCCTCTGCAAAACATGCTTCTCCGGCAGTCATGCAGATGAACACGGTGGAGGGGCAGCGCGTCGTCATTCCCGCCGAAGGCCAAAAGACGATCGTTCATTTTTGGACGACCTGGTGTCCGCCGTGCCGTGAAGAGCTTCCGCGATTCCAATCCTACTATGAAAGCAAGCAATCCGGAGTAAAGCTCGTGACCGTGAATCTGCTGAATGCCGAAAAAAACGAACAGAAGGTGAAACAGTTTATTAAAGCAAACAAGCTGACATTTCCGATCGTTTTTGACAAAAAGGGCGAAATGATGAAAGCCTACAATGTCATGACGATTCCAACAACATTTTTCTTTAACGAAAAAGGAGAGCTGGAGAAATCGGTTGTCGGACCCATTACTGTGGAACAAATGAAAGAATGGGCAGGGAAAAGCTGAGCCGGGGGTTCAGCTTTTTTTTTGAAACCTAAATGATAATTAATATCATGAAGAAATTATAATAATTATTATTTGAAAACGTAGAAAGCCGTGCTATAATGAGAAATAGAAAAGGGTGTGTTCAATGGACAAGAAACACTCATACCCTTTATATAAATAAAATACTCCATGTTTATGCTGCCGATGAGGCGGCAATTTGTTTTTTAAGAAGGAAATTGACGATGAATTACATTCTCAATTAGGGAGGATATTGGAGATGCAATTAGAGATCGGGAAACAATCGCAGCAGAACCGTCACACGTTTCATTTTGAAAATTGGAGGCAGCACGGGGAATTGATTGCTGCGCTTTTGTCGGGTTTGTTGATTCTTGCAGGCTGGCTGTTGTCCGGCAATAAAACATTGTCCGTTGTTCTGTTTATTTTAGCTTTTTGTATCGGCGGCTTTGCCAAAGCGAAAGAAGGTATACAAGAAACGCTGGCGGAAAAAACGCTGAATGTTGAACTTCTGATGATTTTTGCGGCGGTCGGGTCAGCGCTGATCGGCTACTGGGCTGAAGGGGCCGTGTTAATTTTTATCTTTTCTCTCAGCGGGGCGCTTGAAACGTATACATTAAATAAAAGCAAACGCGATTTGACATCGCTGATGAAATTGGAGCCGGAGGAAGCCGTTTTGCTCGAAGAAGAAAGAACAAGAACCGTGGCGGCGGCCGATCTTCAAGCGGGCGACCTCATTCTTATTAAACCCGGGGAACGCATTGCGGCAGACGGGGAGATCGAATCGGGAAAAACGAGTATCGACGAATCGGCACTAACGGGTGAATCAATCCCCGCGGAAAAAACCCTCGGAGACGCGGTTTTTGCGGGTACAGTCAATTTGAGCGGATCGCTCACCGTCCGTGTCACAAAGACAAATGAAGATTCGTTGTTCAAAAAGATCATTCGGCTCGTTGAGTCTGCACAAAACAGTGTTTCGCCGTCACAGGCGTTTATTGAGCGGTTTGAAAATATTTATGTTAAAGGGGTTTTGCTTGCTGTCGGACTGCTGCTCTTTCTGCCACATTTTCTGCTTGGCTGGAGCTGGAGCGAGACATTTTACAGAGCGATGGTGTTCATGGTCGTCGCTTCGCCGTGTGCCCTTGTCGCTTCAATCATGCCTGCCGCGCTGTCTTTAATCTCGAATGGCGCAAGAAACGGCCTGCTTGTCAAAGGCAGTGTTTTTCTTGAAAAACTCGGCAACAGCAAAATCGTTGCATTGGATAAAACGGGAACGATTACGAACGGAAAGCCCGGCGTGGAAGATATGCTTTTAGCTGCTGATATCGAGGAGCGCGAATGCTTGGAGGCTGCTGCTGCGATTGAGAAGCAGTCAGGCCATCCGCTTGCCAAAGCGATTGTCGAGTATGCAGAAGCAAAAGGTATCGAGCCTCCCGCAAATGTGTCGATCGAGGAGACGTCAGGGTTTGGCGTTCAGGCTCGATATAATGGAGAGACATGGCTGATCGGCAAAGCCGGATTTGTCGGGGAAGAGGCAGCCGGGCAATTTCTCACGACGGCTGTTCAGGAGCTTGCCAAGCAGGGAAAAACAATTGTGTTCGTGAAAAAAGGCGAAAAAATCGCGGGGTGTTTTGCATTAAAAGACCAAATCAGACCGGAAGCTAAAGCGGTGATCGAAGAGCTGAATGCGCTTGGTGTTCAGACGGCAATGCTGACCGGGGACCAGCCTGAAACCGCAGCGGCCATCGCACGAGAAGCGGGCTTGAAAATCGTCGTTTCAGAATGCCTTCCTGACAGAAAAGTAGAGGAAGCGCAAAAGCTGAAAAAAACATACGGAACAATCGTTATGGTGGGAGACGGAATCAATGATGCACCGGCCCTTGCCGCCGCTGATGTGGGGATCGCAATGGGGGGAGGCACAGATGTCGCACTGGAAACAGCGGATGTTGTTTTAATGAAAAACGAATTGACAGGACTGACCAAAATGATTCGGCTCTCCCGGAAAATGAATACGATCATTAAACAAAACGTGATTTTCTCTCTTGGTGTGATCTGTCTTTTAATCTGCAGCAACTTTCTTCAAATTCTTGATCTGCCACTCGGTGTCATCGGACATGAAGGCAGCACGCTGCTTGTTATTTTAAACGGTCTCAGGCTGCTGAAATCCTAAATAAAGAAACGGCTGCATGCTAACGGCAGCCGTTTTTTCACATCAGAGGGCTGTTTGAGGAAGAGGCGGCAATAATCGAAGCGGGTGGCATCCCCACAATACATAAGCGGTGAGCAAGAGACGGGAAAAACTGATACAATGGATGTGATGCTTTTACATGTTAAATGTATGGTACGGAAACTGTCTCAAGGAGTGAAAAGGAGCATGGAAAGAATTAAACAAATCTCTTCCTGGCTGAAAGAAAAAAACATATCTTCGGCTTTTATTCATTCAAAAGAAAACGTATTTTATCTTACCGGCTTTTATACAGAACCGCACGAACGGCTGATGGGCGTTTTTATTTTTCAAGATGAAGAGCCGTTTTTTGTTTGTCCGCAAATGGAGGCCGGTCAGGCGAGAGCAGCCGGCTGGGCGTATGAGATCATCGGATACGGGGATCATCAAAACCCTTGGGAACTCATATCTTCAGCGCTTCAAAAGCGAAACAGCCAATGTTCAAAAGTGGCGGTTGAAAAAGAAACGCTTGCTCTGTCGCGCGCCGAAATGCTGCAGGCGGTCACAAGCGGTGCGGAGCTTGTCTCTGCGGAAGAAAGGCTGAACCAAATCCGCGTCATCAAAGACGAAAAAGAAATCAGCATCCTCCGTGAAGCGGCCAAGCTTGCCGATTACGGAGTCGAAGCAGGAGCCGCCGCATTAAAAGAGGGGATAGCGGAAATCGATGTCGTCGCTAAAATCGAGTATGAGCTGAAGAAAAAAGGAGTCCAGGGGATGTCGTTTTCCACAATGGTCCTTTTCGGAGAAAAGTCAGGACAGCCGCACGGAAACCCGGGCAGCCGCACGCTTAAGCCGGGCGATTTCGTCCTCTTTGATTTAGGCGTGATCATTGACGGATACTGCTCTGATATTACAAGAACGCTCGTGTATCAAAATGTGAGTGAAAAACAAAAAGAAATATATGATACGGTGCTTCAGGCCGAAACAGAGGCGCTTAAGATGAGTAAGCCCGGTGTCAGAATCGGCGATCTTGATTTAAAAGCGCGCGGTATCATCGAAAAAGCGGGCTATGGCGATTACTTTCCTCACCGTCTCGGGCATGGGCTCGGGATTTCGCCTCATGAATACCCGTCCATGAGCCATAACAATGATGAGCTTTTAAAACAAGGTATGGTATACACGATTGAACCCGGCATCTATGTGCCGGAAATCGGAGGGGTGCGCATCGAGGATGATGTACTTGTCACTGCCGATGGAGCAGAAGCGCTGACAAAGTATCCAAAAGAGCTGACTGTCATTTCATAAAAAACGGAACCCGCGCCCGCGCGCGGGTTCTTTTTTATGCTGACGTGAATCGTTTGTCTTATTACCCGCGTCAATCCTTTGAAATGAAAAAATCGTCAAAGGAACGGAATGGTTTGATCTCGTGTTTTTCTTTAAGCGGTTTCATCGCTGCTTTTGAAGACAGTACGATAACGATACATAATAGAATCAGAATGAAGATACCCATTTTTCTTCCCCTTTCTGGAATGAAAACGTGTTCAGCACCGGTGCTGCCTTCATTCTAAATTATGAAACGCTTTCCATATCAAGCCCTAAATTAATAAAAAACCCTGATGTCAGGGTTTTCAGGAATTTTGCCTAGCCGCTTAATATGATTGACGTTGAAAAAGTCTTCTGATGATCGTTTGATGAATGAATCTACAGCGCCTTTTTGTTTTTATTATGGGGATTTAGATTGATCAAAAGATAATCGGATTGCATCATTATTCTCATGTGAAAAATTTGTATACTAAGCTCAAAAGAAGGGAGGGATTAAATGGGACAAACGCTGACAAATTAAATCTGCCGCAGACAATTTCATCTCTCATCCAGATATTTCAGTCCCCGCAATGATTGCGGATTCACCCCCACACAAATAAGCGTTAAAAAACTTCTCTAATGATTTGAAGTCCATTATCTATGAAAGGAAGCTAGCAAAGAGTGAAAACATTAGGATATGTACTGTTTTTGTCGATATTTGCTTTTGTCAGTATCGTACCGGCAGCTGACGCGAAAGTGATTGATCATGACAAAGTGCAAGGCTTCAGTGAAGTAACCCCTGTGACGGTTTCTCAAAAAGCGGCCAAACGTTTTCAGCCTTATTTAAAGGTCGCAAGCGGCTGCGTGCCTTTTCCCGCAGTTGACGCACAAGGCAATACAAGCGGAGGCCTGGAGCCTACCGGAGCGCCCGAAGGACACTGCAGCAAAAGCGTGGGACAAGTGTACTCCCGCTCTGCATGGTACAATGGAGTATGGGCGATTATGTACGCATGGTATTTTCCTAAAGATTCACCTCTGCCTTTTAAAGCATTCGGCCATCGACATGACTGGGAAGGAATCGTCGTATGGATCGATAACCCGGCAAATCAAAATCCAAAAGTGTTTTCCATCGCTTATTCTCAGCACGGTAAATTTCAAAAAACAGCTCCAAACAACAAGATCATGGAAGGTGATCATCCGAAAATCCGCTATGATGCTCCTCAAGCACCGATTAACCACAGTTTATATGTGGACAGCGCAAAGGGCGGAACCCAGCCTCTCATCGGATGGGAAGATTTGACGCCCGCCGCAAGAAACGCATTGAACACGACGGATTTCGGAAGCGCAAACGTTCCTTTCAATGATCACAATTTCATGAATAACCTTGGAAAAGCATGGTTTAGATAAAAATATTTCGTGTATCGGCTGATTGTGAAATATTTTCATATCAGCCGGTTTTTTTCTCCGTACATCTTCTTCACTGTTTTCTTCATATTTATAGAACCCCGAAAAAAATTTCGAAAACGATCAAAATCCACGTCTCCAAGCGATATAATTTCTTTATGACGCGAAATGATCCGGCATGTATGAAAAGATTTGAAAGAAAGAAGGGAAACGAATGGCAAATATCAGGGAAATAGCTGAAACCGCAGGGGTTTCCATCACGACTGTTTCAAGGGTTCTCAACGGCCATCCGTATGTCAAAGAAGAAAAACGCCAAAAAGTTCTTGAGACGATTGAACGTCTCGAATATGCAAGGAATATGCATGCCGTTCATTTATCCAAAGGCTTTTCAAATATGATAGGTGTTGTGCTGCCGACCATCGGCCTCCCTTATTTCGGCGAGCTGCTGGAAGGAATCGCTGAAGAAGCTGCAAAGGAAGGCGTTCACTTTTCGCTTTATCAAACAAATTATCAATTGGAAAAAGAAATTTTTGCATTGGAGCAGCTGAAACAAAGACAGGTGGACGGCCTGATTTTCTGTTCAAAAGCGATGTCTGATGAAGCGCTTTTGGACTGGCATGAGACCGGTCCGTTCATTCTGTGCCAGGACTCAAGCGAACGGTATTTTTCAACGGTCAGCATTCCGCACAAAGATGCTTTCCGGTTAGGACTGGATTTTTTGATTGAAAAGGGGCACACAAAAATCGCCATTGGTTTGGCAAGGAAAAATGGCATGAACAGCCATTTTCGCCTTGAGGCATACAAGGAAGCTTTGGCCGCGATCGGGGAGCCTTACCGGGAAGAATGGGTATTCGAGCGGTCGCTGACGATAACCGACGGGCAAAAGCTGTTCTCTGAATGGAGAGAGATGGAGGAGAAGCCGACAGCTGTTTTTATCGCCAACGACCAAGTAACAGCTGGTATGTTTCTTGAAGCGCAGCGTCATCAGGTGGATATTCCCGGAAGCCTCGCCATTTTAAGCTGTGACAACCAGCCAATCAGTGAAGTGCTGGGCATTTCAACGATCAAAATTAATATAAAGGAAATGGGGAAGCATGCGTTTCGCCTTTTGCGAAAAAGAATCGGCGGTGCCGGCCCGGAAAAACAGACCGTTCCATACAAGCTGATCAAAAGGGCGACTGTGTAATGTAATCAAAACATCAATCATTTTCCAGACAGTGATCAAATTTCGACATTTTTCATCAAAAAGGTCAAAATAAATTGACGCGCTTTCATGAGTTTTGTACGATATGAGAGATTGATGACAAAAAGGAGCTGAGGATCGTGAACAGATCCTTTACCGTTGAAAAGGTACTCAACAACAACGTTTTAATCGCTCTCCATGATGATTACAGAGAAGTTGTCTTGATTGGCAAAGGAATCGGTTTTGGCAAAAAGCGCGGAGATCTTATCGAACATGAGAACTATGAAAAAATGTTTATCTTGGAAAATGATAAGGAACAATCGCAGTATAAGAAGCTCCTCACTTATGTCGATGAAAAAATGGTTGATATCGCCAATGATGTTATCTACCATATCGCGCAAAAAATCGGCCAGCCGCTGAACGAACACATTCATGTCGCGTTGACGGACCATATCGCATTTGCGGTTAAGCGCTTAGAAAAGGGATTTGATATGAAGAATCCGTTTTTGCTTGAGACGGAATCGCTTTATCCGAAGGAATACGAAGTCGCCAAAGAAGCCGTCGATATGATAAATGAAAAATCAGACATTCAGCTGCCTGAAGGCGAAATCGGGTTTATCGCACTTCATATCCACAGTGCGATGACGAACCGCCCGCTTTCTGAAGTCAATCAGCATTCCCAACTGATCTCCAGGCTTGTCCAGGTCATCGAGGATTCGTTCCAGATGCAGGTCAACAGGGAAAGTGTGAACTATTTGCGGCTGATCAGGCACTTGCGCTTTACGATCGACAGGATTAAACGGGACGAGCCGATTCAGGAGCCGGAAAAATTAATGTTATTGTTGAAAACGGAATATCCGCTGTGTTACAATACTGCTTGGAAGATGATCAAGATCTTGCAGCAAGCGCTCAAGAAACCGGTTCATGAGGCAGAAGCCGTTTATTTGACATTGCATTTGTACCGTTTAACTAATAAAATTTCATAACGCCTTTATAACGTGTTACTGATTCGATCAGGCATGAGTGAAAAAAGGGAAGAAATGAAGACGCTGTCTTTTGTTTCTTAGTGTACCCGCTTTCACCCATGCCTTTTTTGTCGTTCTAAAGGCGAAATGTAAACGGTTTATTTGGATGAAAAAGCAGTCTTTTGAACGAAGTTGTCATGAATTTTTGCTGTAAGGTCAAACTATCCTTAGAGGGGGTTAAAACATGTTTAAATCGCTATTTGGCGTTCTGCAAAAAATTGGACGGGCGCTGATGCTTCCTGTTGCGATCCTGCCGGCTGCAGGGATTCTGCTCGCGCTTGGTAATGCCATGCAAAATCCGCAGATGACAAAAGTCGCACCATTCTTAACGAACAGCACCGTTCAGCTTGTTGCGAAAGTGATGGAAAGTTCAGGTGACGTCGTGTTCACCAACTTGGCGCTCCTTTTCGCAGTCGGGGTTGCCATCGGTTTGGCTAACGGCGACGGTGTTGCCGGAATCGCCGCTATTATCGGATATCTTGTTATGAATGTCACGATGAGTGCAGTGCTTCTTCAAAACGGTTCGATTCCAAGCGACGCAGTTGAAAGAGCACAGTTCTTTACTCAAAACCATCCGGAATACACGACAATGCTCGGCATACCGACATTGGCAACGGGGGTATTCGGGGGTATTATTGTCGGTGTCCTGGCCGCTGCCATGTACAACCGATTCTACACAATCGAGCTTCCGCAGTATTTAGGATTCTTTGCCGGAAAGCGCTTTGTTCCGATCATTACATCGATTTGTGCATTGCTGCTGGGACTCGTCATGCTGTTTATCTGGCCGCCGATCCAAGGCGCGCTGAACAGCTTTTCGACAAACTTGCTTGCAGCAAATGAAGCGGTCGCAGCTCTCATTTTCGGAATGATTGAGCGGGCCCTCATCCCGTTCGGTCTGCACCATATTTTCTACTCGCCGTTCTGGTACGAGTTCTTCAGCTATACGAATCAGGCGGGAGAAATTGTCCGCGGTGACCAAAGAATTTTCATGGCGCAAATCAAAGACGGCGTCGATTTGACAGCGGGTACATTTATGACCGGTAAGTATCCGTTCATGATGTTCGGTCTTCCTGCGGCAGCGCTCGCTATTTATCATGAGGCAAAACCGCAGAACAAAAAGCTTGTTGCCGGTATTATGGGTTCAGCAGCATTGACATCATTCTTAACAGGGATCACTGAGCCGATCGAATTCTCATTCTTGTTCGTCGCTCCGATTCTGTTTGCGATTCACTGTGTGTTTGCCGGCCTGTCATTCATGATGATGGACATTTTAAATGTTAAGATCGGGATGACATTCTCCGGCGGTTTGATCGACTACTTCCTGTTCGGAATTCTGCCGAACCGTACAGCTTGGTGGCTTGTCATTCCTGTCGGTTTAGTCCTGGCTGTCGTCTACTACTTCGGATTCAGATTTGCCATCCGCAAGTTCAACTTGAAAACGCCTGGACGCGAAGATGCAGCTGCAGAATCCGCTGATGAAGGCAAAGAAGCAGCAGGAGATCTTCCTTATCAAATTCTAGAGGCGATGGGTGACCAAGAAAACATCAAACACCTTGACGCTTGTATCACAAGACTTCGCGTCACAGTCAACGATCAGAAGAAAGTTGACAAAGAGCGCTTGAAAAAACTCGGCGCATCCGGCGTGCTGGAAGTCGGCAATAACATCCAAGCGATTTTCGGACCAAGATCCGACAATTTAAAATCGCAAATGCAAGACATTATGTCAGGCCGCACGCCGCGTCCTGAAAAAGCACCAAACGCTGCCGAGGAAGTAGAGCAGCAAATCGAAGAAGTCATGGTCGAGCCTCTTCAAAATGAATCAGGTGAAGAAGTATTCGTTTCACCGCTTGCTGGTGAGCTTCATCCGATTACAGATGTTCCGGATCAAGTATTCTCCGGAAAAATGATGGGCGACGGATTCGCGATTCTTCCTGCAGAAGGCACAGTTGTGTCACCTGTAAGAGGGAAAGTGCTGAACGTGTTCCCGACAAAGCATGCGATCGGTCTGCAGTCTGACGGCGGCAGAGAAATTCTGATCCACTTTGGAATCGATACGGTCAGCCTGAAAGGTGAAGGCTTCACTGCATTTGTTTCTGAAGGTGACCGGGTTGAGCCGGGCCAGAAACTGCTTGAAGTCGACATTGAAAAAGTGAAGGACAGCGTACCTTCCCTGATGACGCCGATCGTGTTCACGAACCTTCAAGAAGGCGAAAGCGTGAGCTTAAAGGCAGAAGGCAATGTCAGCCTGACACAGGACGATATCGTCCGCGTTGAAAAATAAATTCACAAAATGGCCGTACTTGTCAGATGACATGTACGGCTGTATGATATAATATTGTGAATGTACTAAAAGCTTTAAATTAAAAGGAGATTGATAAAAAATGGCACAAAAAACGTTTAAAGTAACTGCAGATTCTGGAATCCACGCTCGTCCAGCGACTGTTCTTGTACAAACAGCAAGCAAATATGATGCAGATATTAATTTGGAATATAACGGAAAAACCGTCAACCTTAAATCAATTATGGGTGTTATGTCACTAGGTATTGCTAAAGGTGCTGAAATTACGATTTCTGCTTCCGGCGCTGATGAAAATGATGCTCTTTCCGCACTTGAAGAAACAATGAAAAGCGAAGGTTTAGGCGAATAATGCTTGAACTAAAAGGAATAGGCGCTTCAGCCGGTATTGCGATCGCCAAAGCATATCGGCTTGAGGAGCCTGATCTAACGGTTGAAAAGAAAAACATCTCTGATTCTGATGCGGAAGTAAATCGTTTTGAAGACGCCATCGAGCGTTCTAAAAAAGAGCTTGAAATCATTAAAAACCATGCATTGAAAGAGCTTGGAGAAGATAAAGCGGAAATCTTTTCTGCACATTTGTTAGTATTAAGCGATCCGGAACTGTTAAACCCGATTAAAGACAAAATCAAATCGGACTCCGTCAACGCGGAATTCGCTTTAAAAGAAACGGCCGACATGTTCGTCACAATGTTCGAGTCGATGGATAACGAATATATGAAAGAACGCGCCGCAGACATCCGCGATGTCACCAAGCGTGTCACAGGGCATCTTCTCGGCGTTGAAATTCCGAACCCGAGTCTGATTTCCGAAGAGGTCATCATCGTAGCCGAAGACTTGACACCGTCTGATACAGCGCAACTAAACCGCAACTTTGTTAAAGGGTTTACAACAGATATCGGCGGACGGACGTCCCACTCAGCCATCATGGCGCGCTCGCTTGAAATTCCGGCCGTTGTCGGCACAAAAGCGGCAACAAAAGGCATTCAAAACGGCGTAACAGTGATCGTTGACGGTATCAATGGCGATGTCATCGTTGATCCTGCCCAGGAAACAATCAGCGAATACGAAGAAAAGCATCAAGCCTTCCTGGCGCAAAAAGCCGAATGGGCGAAGCTTGTCAATGAACCGACTGTAACGAATGACGGACATCATGTGGAACTTGCCGCTAATATCGGTACACCTGATGATGTAAAAGGCGTTCTGGAAAATGGAGGAGAAGCAGTCGGCCTTTACCGGACTGAATTCCTTTACATGGGCAGAGACCAGCTTCCGACTGAAGAGGAGCAATTTGATGCCTATAAAACCGTTCTTGAGCGTATGGAAGGCAAATCAGTTGTCGTTCGTACTCTTGATATCGGCGGAGACAAAGAGCTTCCATATTTAGAACTGCCAAAAGAAATGAACCCTTTCTTGGGATACAGAGCGATCCGTCTTTGCCTTGATGAGCAAGAGATTTTCAGAACGCAGCTTCGTGCGCTGCTTCGGGCAAGTACATATGGAAACTTAAAAATTATGTTCCCTATGATCGCGACTGTAAACGAATTTAAAGAAGCGAAAGCAATTCTTTTAGAAGAAAAAGAAAAGCTGAAAGCTGAAGGTCAACAAGTTTCCGAAGACATTGAAGTCGGTATGATGGTTGAAATCCCTTCAACAGCTGTGATCGCTGATCAATTCGCTAAAGAAGTCGATTTCTTCAGCATCGGAACGAATGACCTGATTCAATATACGATGGCTGCTGACCGGATGAATGAGCGGGTATCTTACCTTTACCAGCCGTACAATCCTGCGATTCTCCGCCTGATCACGCTTGTCATTGAAGCGGCCCATAAAGAAGGAAAATGGGTCGGCATGTGCGGCGAAATGGCGGGAGATGAAATTGCGATCCCAATCCTGCTCGGTCTTGGACTGGACGAGTTCTCAATGAGCGCGACGTCAATCCTGCCGGCAAGAACGCAAATCAGCAAGCTTTCTAAAAAAGAGACGGAATCGTTCAAAGAGCAAATTCTGTCCATGAGCACAACAGAAGAGGTTGTACAATTCGTAAAAGAAACCTTCAATATGGCATAAGCGATTGAAAATCCGGACAGGCATAACCAATGCCCGTCCGGGTTTTTTTGTTGATCTGAATGATCTCGGCTGCGGCGGAAATAATACATGTGACCAATAGTTAGAAAGGGGGATTTTGATATGCCCAGGCAGCCATTCAAACCGGGTGATGAGGTCTATGTCATTTACCGGAACCCGCATGCCGCCAATGTCGCGCATATAAAGGAAGCTGAAGTCGTTGATCACCCGCTTCACGAAGGTGAACTGGCATTGTTTATGTATGATACATATCACGCCTTTGCCGAAGATGATGCAGTTTTTTCTTCATATGAAGAGGCGGAACGGCTTTACCGTGAGTTATTTGACGGGGTATGAAAATATTACCGGTATATCACATCCTCTAAATGCAAAAAGTAACGGAAATAAGCAAAGGATGTGTCTGTTTCCAATGGTAAAACCGTTTGTTCCCCAGCTCGTCTATATTGAACCGAGAGCGCTGGAATACCCGCTGGGAAAAGAGCTGAGGGATAAATTTTCAAACATGGGGCTTGAGATCAGGGAAACGACTTCACACAATCAGGTGAGGAATATCCCGGGGGAAGGCCACCTGCAAAAATACAGAAATGCGAAATCCACTTTGGTCATCGGCGTCAGAAAAACATTGAAATTCGATTCATCAAAACCGTCCGCAGAATACGCGATTCCGTTTGCAACAGGGTGTATGGGTCACTGCCATTACTGCTATCTGCAGACGACAATGGGCAGCAAGCCGTATATCAGAACGTACGTCAATGTGGAGGAAATACTTGATCAGGCGGACCAGTATATGAAAGAACGCGCTCCCGAGGATACGCGGTTTGAAGCTTCTTGCACATCTGATATTGTCGGGATTGACCATTTGACACACACATTAAAGCGTGCAATTGAGCATTTCGGTCAATCCGACCACGGTAAATTGCGTTTCGTGACAAAATTCCATCATGTCGACCATTTGCTTGATGCCAAGCACAACGGAAAAACGCGTTTCCGCTTCAGCGTAAATGCCGATTATGTCATCAAAAGTTTTGAACCCGGCACATCCCCTTTGGATAAACGGATCGAAGCCGCCGTGAAAGTAGCGGAAGCAGGCTATCCGCTTGGTTTTATCATCGCTCCGATTTATATTCATGACGGCTGGCAGGAAGGCTACAGAGTGCTGCTCGAAAAGCTCGATCGTGCGCTGCCGCAGCATGCAAGGCGCGACATTACCTTTGAAATGATCCAGCACAGATTCACGAAGCCGGCAAAAAGAGTCATTGAAAAAAACTATCCAAAGACAAAGCTCGAACTGGATGAAGAAAAACGGCGCTATAAATGGGGCAGATACGGGATTGGCAAATATATATACCAGAAGGATGAAGAAGCAGAGCTTCGCAGCGCCCTTGAAACGTATATTGATAACTATTTTCCCGAAGCAAAAATCGAGTATTTCACATAACAGAGCTTTAGCCGGAAAAGCTCTGTTTTTTGTTTTGAGATGTTAAAAAAGGGTTTTTCCACTCCATTAAGACCGCATAATGAAGCGATTCCTCATCTTCAATGTAGCCGGGAATCACGCAAACCGGCGATCGTCCGCACTGGAGCAGGAATGAGAGCACGGGATCGCGCTTTTCCCCGTCCAATACAGCTTGAACATACTGTTCGGGCGTCATTTCTTCAGCCGACTTGTGATAATGGGGAATCCGTCCGCCGCCAATGAGCCGCTTGAGCCCTTTAAAAACCGTCAGTTCATACATGGACTGCATCAGCCGCTTTCCGATGCCGAGTTTTCGATAGTGAGGGGACACGGAAATATCGACGACATAAAGGGAGTTTCCATCGTTTTGATGTGTGCCGATATACCCGTTGTCTGTCACTTCGTCCCAGCTGTGGTGAGGATGATGCGGATCAAAATCAGTCATGAGCGCCGTCATCGAACCGATGATTCGGCCTTCGGAAACCGCGCAAAGTGCACCATCGGGAAATCGTTCAATATGGGAATGGAGCTGCTTTTCATTCCACAAAAGGTCTTCCGGAAACGGAGGCGGAAAGCATTCTCTTTGGAGTGCAATCAAATCGGGAATATCTTTGTTGTTGTAATTGCGGATGTCCACCTGCTGATAAGAAATGCCGTTATCGACGTAAAACTGTTTATAGATCGCCCATCACTCCTTTTGATATTTCCTTATTATACCGTTATTTTAGCAGGCTATCTTAATTTTGCGAAATTTTGGCCGATAAAAAGAATATGAAGGTGCATGTAAAGGAGGGTTTCATTTGTTTAAAAAACTGCATGTCAAAATTGCCGGATTTGTTGCCATCCTGCTGATTTTGACGGTTATCGTCCTACAGTTTTCCACAACACATTTGTTGAAATCGATGCTTGAAGATCAAGCAAAAGAATCGACTTCAAGTCTGCTTAACTCGATCAAAGGTAATATCGAGCTTCAATTAGAAAACTATGAAATCGCTTTAAATCGTATGAGCGACAGTCGAATGGCGCAGTCATTTTTAGAAGATGATCAAAATAAATTATTGGGCAGACTGATCAACGACGAATTAAAGCAAATCAAGGATAAAAACGAATTTGTCACCAATGCGTATATAGCGACTTCAAAAAAAGATATATGGATATACCCGAAAGCCGAATTTGATAAAGATTTTGACCCGACGACCCGGCCCTGGTACACATCGGCTGCCAAAACGTCTGATCAAGTGATCTGGACAGAGCCGTATCAAGATGTCGTGTCTGGAGAGATGATGGTCGCAGCGGCTAAAGCAGTCGTTGTCGACAATAAAGTATTAGGCGTCATCAGCTTAGATATTTCATTGAATTCATTAAACAAAATTATCGAAAATCAAAAGATGCCATATGACGGCTACGCATTTATTTTGGACCAAAACGGGACAATGCTTGCCCACCCGTCAAAACAAGGTGACGATATATCGAAAGACAAAACATATCGGGACATCCCGTCATCCAAAGACGGAATCAAAGTAGGCAAAGATACTGTGATCGCTTATCAGACCGTCGGTGGTACGGGCTGGAAAGTCGGTACGCAATTCGACACGGCGAAGCTGATGTGGGTCGCACAGGAAATGAACAAAATGGTCATGATCGTTTCAATCATTGCTTTGGCAGCGGCGATCATTTTAAGCTATTTCCTTGCCAAAACGATCACAGGCCCGATTAAGCAGCTGATTGCCAAAACAAAGGCTGTCGCGGGCGGTGATTTGACGGTCCAGACAGCAGCTGCCTCAAAAGACGAAATCGGTATATTAACAAAAGACTTCAACAAGATGGTCGAAAACATGAAAGAAATGATTGTGCAAGTCGGAACCTCGTCCGGAAAAGTATCGAAAACGACCGATCAATTAAGCGCTGTTTCAAAAGAAACGGTTTCTGCGAGCGATGAGATTGCCAAAGCAATCGAAGAAGTGGCGACAGGTGCGACAGAACAAGCGGCAGAGATCGAAAATGTAAATGAACAATCCGAACGGCTATCTGTCAAAATTAAAGAAATTGAACATCATGCCGACAGCATCAAGAAGCTTTCGAGAACATCAGAAGATGCAAGCTATACAGGAATCGATGCCCTCGGGCAGCTGCTTGCAAAATCAAATGAAGCCAACTCGGAGACGAAGAAAGTGGAACATATGCTTTTGCAGCTTGAAGAAAAAACGAAAAACATTGAAGAGGTTGTTACAGCCATCTCGGCGATCTCTGATCAAACAAACCTGCTTGCTCTGAACGCCAGCATTGAAGCAGCCCGTGCCGGCGAAAGCGGACGCGGTTTTGCGGTAGTTGCAGATGAGGTGAGAAAGCTTGCCGAACAATCGGCGGTCTCTTCACAGCATATCAGTGAAACGGTCAAGCAGATTCAGCTGGAAACGAAAGAAGCCGTATCAGCGATGACGGAAGCAAGCAAGATGAATGAAGAGCAAAATGGAATGATTCATGAGACAGGAGAAGCGCTCAGCAAAATTACTGCAGAAATGCAGGCGCTCGTCAACTCAATTGACCACATTTACTCTGAAATCTCTGGTATGAGCGGAGAACAGCAAAAAATGTCTGATTCGATCCAAAGCATTTCAGCTATTTCCCAGCAGTCAGCAGCGGCTGCGGAAGAGGTCAGCGCTTCGACAAACGAGCAGCTGACAGCGCTGGAAAGCATCGCCAAATCGGCTGAAGCGCTGAGTGAGGCCAATCAAGAATTATTAAATGCGATCAATAAGTTTAACGTGTAATAAAGAAGTCCCTCTTTTTGAAAGAGGGACTTTTTCAACGCTCACAATCCCAATTTTCAGAATATACATGTTACACTATAAATATGAAGGGAGTGATGATTGTGGACTTAAAGATGAATGGCAAAACGGCGCTTGTGGCAGCAAGCAGCAAAGGACTAGGCAATGCGATTGCAAAAGCCCTTGCGAAAGAAGGGGCAAATGTCATGTTGTCCGGGAGACACGAAGCGGACTTGAAAAAAGCTGCGGAAGAGCTGAATGGACTCGGCGGCGGATCCATCTCATATCAAGTATGCGATCTTGCAGATGCTGACGGGATCAAAGCGCTCGTTCAAAAGACCGCTGACACATTTGGAACGATCGATATGCTCGTCAACAATGTCGGAGGACCGAAAGGCGGCAGCCTGCTCGATCTGACAGACGCTGACTGGACTTCTTCATTTGAATTGCATCTGCTCAGCTATGTCCGTTTAATCCGCGAAGCTTTTCCATATCTAAAAAAGGATGGAGGCCGCATTGTTAATATCGCTTCTTCATCAGTCAAGCAACCGATTTCGGGGTTGCTGCTTTCCAACACGTTTCGAATGGGAATCGTCGGTCTGACAAAATCCATTGCGGAAGAGTTGGCCGAACACCGCATTTTGATCAACACGCTCGCCCCTGGGAGAATCGCGACAGATCGCGTGGCAGAGCTTGACCGGCTCAAAGCCGAGAAAACAGGCCTTTCCGAGCAGCAGGTGAAGGAAAGCTATGAGAAAGAGATTCCGCTCGGCTCCTACGGAAAACCTGACGACTTTGCACAATATGCAAGCTTTCTTTTATCAGAATGCAATACATATATGACTGGACAGACTCTGCTGATAGACGGCGGAATGGTAAAAGCAATTTAAGGGGGATGACATCATGAAAAAAACGATCGGATTTATCGGACTCGGAGTAATGGGAAACAGCATGGCTTCGCATATTTTAGCTGCAGGCTATCCCGTCAGCGCCTATACGAGAACAAAACAGAAAGCGGACAGCCTCGTGGAAAAAGGGGCGGAATGGAAATCATCCGTCAAAGCACTGGCGCAGTCGTCTGATGTGATCATCACAATGGTCGGCTACCCAAAAGACGTTGAAGAAGTTTACTTTGGAAGCGAAGGCATTATTGAAAATGCCAAAACAGGTTCTTACCTCATCGATATGACGACTTCCAAGCCTTCTCTCGCCAAACAAATCGAGGATGCTGCAAAAGAGAGAGGACTTTACGCTTTAGATGCTCCGGTTTCAGGCGGGGACGTCGGCGCGAGAAACGGCACGCTCGCCATTATGGTCGGAGGAGAACGGAAAGCCTTTGATGAATGCTACCCGATCTTTTCGATCATGGGTGAAAATATCCAATATCAGGGGCCGGCCGGAAGCGGGCAGCATACGAAAATGTGCAACCAGATTGCGATTGCTGCAGGTATGATCGGTGTCGCAGAAGCGATGGCCTACGCCAAAAAATCCGGACTCGATCCCGACAATGTGTTAAAAAGCATTACGACCGGCGCTGCGGGAAGCTGGTCCCTCTCAAATCTCGCGCCTAGAATGCTGAAAGGCGACTTTGAACCGGGCTTTTACGTCAAACACTTTGTTAAAGACATGGGCATCGCGCTAGAAGAAGCGGAGTTGATGGGCGAGAAAATGCCGGGGCTCGAGCTTGCGAAAAGCCTTTACGACACCCTTGTGGAAAAAGGCGAAGAAAACAGCGGCACCCAAAGTGTGTACAAGCTTTGGACAGAATATAAATAACGAAAAAAACCACTTGCTCAATGCAAGTGGTTTTTTGCTGGTTCTTATTTTCCGATGAACTGCTGAGTCCAGTAGTTGCCGTCTTTCACATATCCAACACCGATATGCGTGAAGTTAGGGTTCATAATGTTTTTTCTGTGACCTTCACTGTTCATCCAAGCTTTGACAACTTCCTGAGGCGTTTTTTGGCCTTTCGCGATGTTTTCTCCGGCAGTGCGGTATGTGATGCCGAATTTCTTCATCATGTCAAATGGAGAACCGTAAGTCGGGCTGTTGTGATCAAAGTAATTGTTATCTTTCATATCTTGAGATTTCGTGCGGGCAACCTTGCTCAGTTTTTCATCCAAAGTAAGAGGTTTTAGCCCTTGTTTCTTTCTTTCCGCATTCGTCAGCTCAACAACTTCTTTTTCATACGCGCTTACAGAAGAAGATGAAGGCGCTGTATTTTGCTTTTGCTGTGAAGTCTGCTCTTTTGAAGCCGCAGGCTTTGAAGCTTCCTGTTTTTGAGTCTGCGTGCTTTCAGGCTTTGAAGCTTTAGGTGCAGAAGACTTCGGTGCAGAAGCTTTAGGCTGTTGAGTGGCTTGTTTCTTATAAGAATGAAGCAGGGACTGAATTTTTTCCTGGTCAGCTTTAGAAAGCTGGTTCATGTTTTGGATATTCAGTTTGCCTGCGAGATCAGTTACATTTATGGAATGAACGGTTTTGACTTGTACTTGCTGCTGCTCTTTAGCGTCAGCGTGTTGAACGCCGCTGAATGTGAAGAGCGTTGCTGCAGCTGCTGCTGATAAAAGAAAAGCTTTTTTCATAAACAGTAATCCTCCTAAATGTTGTAGTTGTTGTTGTTTCGTACACTAGAATCATAACACGGCTTTTTTGAAATAATAGATCCATATATTCCCTTTGACAAGGTATTATTGTTAATTTTGACATAAAAAAAGAAAAACCCTTTGCTGCCAATATGCAACCAGATCGCTCTTTTACGCGTCTTGTCATAAACGTGGTAAAATTTAAATGTGTTAGTTAAATTTTAATATAAAAAGAGATTGACAGCTTTTTTAAAAACTTTAGATTGTAACAACCATTACAAAAGTGTTACAATATATCTCAGTTAATTAATGTAAAAATTGAATATTGTGAGAGGAGAGAGAGTTTCAGTGACAGAATCTCAACATGATCCGGCTGAAATCAAAAAGAGCAGGCGTTCGCGTTTATGGCGGATCAACCTGTACTTCTTTGCGGTGTTCACTTTGTTCGCTGCGCTGATCGTCAAGCTGGGCCTCGTGCAAATCGTCAATGGGGAAGCGTATGAGCAGGAAGCTTCGAAAACCGAGGCGAAAATTGCGTCATACCCGGCGCCGCGGGGTAAAATGTATGACAGATACGGGCGGGTGGTTGTCGACAACCAAAGCGTTCCCGCGATCACATATACGATGATGACAAGCACAAAAACGGAGGAAAAAATCAGCACAGCCAAAAAACTCGCAGAATTGATCGATATCGATACTTCGTTTCTGAAAGAAAGAGATTTGAAAGATTACTGGCTTGCCAGACATCCGAAAAAAGCTGCTGCACTTCTGAAAGACGGCGAGAAAACCCTCAAGTCTGATCAAACATACAAGCTGCAGGTAGACCGCGTTCCGGCGGAAGAGATCAAAGCGCTGGAAAAGGACAAAGACGAGCTTAAAGTCGCCGCGATTTTCAGAAGGTTTTCAGGCGGCTATGCGTATGAGCCGCAAATCGTCAAAGCGATGAGCCCGAAAACCGCTGGTAAAAACGACGCACAGCTCCTTGATGAGAAGGCTTCAAAACAGATGCCGGCCAACGATTTAACGTATGAGGAAGTCTCACGCGTTTCCGAGCATCTTGAAGAGCTTCCCGGCGTTGACGTCATCATGGACTGGACCAGGAAATATCCTTATGAAAAAACGCTCTACTCCATTTTCGGAGGCGTCACAACGCCTGAGCAAGGGCTTATCAAGGACCGGGAAGACTTTTACCTGACAAGGGGATATGCCCGGAATGACAGAGTGGGAAAAAGCTATCTCGAGTATCAATATGAAGAATATTTAAATCCGAAAAAAGCGAAAGTGCAATATACAGAAAACCGCTCAGGCAAGGTCATCAGCCAGGAAACGGTTGATGAAGGAAGACGCGGCTACGATCTGCAGCTGACATTCGACATGGAGCTCCAAAAGAAAGTCGAAGAAGCTATCGAAGAGGAGCTTAATAAATTCCGCGGCTCAAACTACATGCTGGACAGAGCGTTCGTCGTCATGATGGATCCGAATAACGGAGACATTCTGTCCATGGCCGGAAAGCGAATCATCGACGGCAAAATCACCGACTATTCAATCGGCGCGTTTACGACCCAGTATGAAATGGGATCAGCAGTCAAAGGCGCGACCGTGCTGGCCGGTTATCAGGACGGCATGCCGCATGGGCAGATGTATTTGGATAACGGAAAGCTGACTTTCGCAGGGCCTGTTATAAAAGGTTCCTATACCGACACAATTGGATGGGCTAATGAAGTCAAAGCGCTTCAAAAAAGTTCAAACGTTTATATGTTTCATGTGGCCATGAGGATTGCAGGAATTACGTATGTACCGAACGGCCCGCTTCCAGCGAACCTAGAGGACTTAAATAAAATGAGATATTACTTCAATCAATTTGGCCTTGGGGTAAAAACAGGCATCGACTTGCCGCAGGAGTCGGCCGGGATGCAGACAAATCCAAAAATAGTCGGGGGTCTCCTTCTCGATGAAGCAATCGGCCAGTTTGACACGTACACGCCTTTGCAGCTCGCTCAATATATGTCTGCGATTGCCAACAGCGGTTACAGAGTGCAGCCGAGAGTCGTGAAAAGCATTCACCAACCTGAAAGCGAAAAGCTCGGACCTGTCATTGAAGAGCGTTCTGCCAATGTGCTCAACAAAATCAACAACTCCCAAAGCGATATTGAAATCGTGAAAACCGGTTTGAAACGGGTCACTCAGCCAGGGGGAACGGCAGCCGGGACATTCGGTTCACTTGATGTATCAGGCAAAACCGGAACGGCACAGGCACCTTACTACGGCACGAACAGAAGCTGGTGGGGAACGATGAGTTACAACCTAACCTTTGCCGGTTACTATCCTTCGAAAAATCCTGAGGTTGCTTTCAGCGTTGTTGTTCCGTCTATGACCACTGATAAAGGCGGAATCAACAAAAACATCGCCGCCAAAATCGTCAAAGCCTATGTCGATCTGCAAAAAAAATACAGCAAGGATTAGACAAAAAAGAACACGGATTTTTTCCGGGTTCTTTTTTTGTTATCAAAATTTGACGAATGCTAGAAGTTTTGAAGGAGATTTCTCGTATTTTAGCGAATCCTTTTAAGCAAAATAGTTTTAATGAATGCTGGTCATGAATAGGGTATAAAGGAGGGATATGATGGAACAAAAAACAAAACGTTTTGAGCAATATAAGCCCCATATGAATTTACAGGCAGTCCTGTCAGCTAACGGCCGTTTTATATACATATCTGCAAATTGCAAAGAACTCTTAAGCTACCAGCAGAATGAACTGATCGGTACGTATTTGAAGGACTATTTACACGAAGACGATCTTTTTCTGGTAGAAAGCTATTTTTACAATGAGCATCATTTGCTGCCTTGCACCTTCAGATTTGTGAAAAAAGACTACACGATGATCTGGATCGAAGCATCGATCGATTTCGTCACGACCCATGTTGGAGAAAAAGAACGCGAGATTGTACTCAAAATGAAAGTGTTTGAAGACCGTCCCTCTAAGAAAAGCAGCTCCATAAAAGAGGAAGACACACCGGAAGAAGCTGCCAGGCTGCCGGCAAAAGAGGAATTCGAAGCCATGGTGGAAGGCTTGCCAAACCCTCTGTGCATCAGCGTTCAAGGGGAAATAGTCTACGTCAATGACGCCATGGTCAACCTGCTCGGAGCCGAGCACAAACGGCAAATTATCGGAAAGTATTCCTACGATTTTATCGAGAAAGAGTACCATGACATCGTCAAAAACCGTATCAAGCGGATGCAGCAGGGACTTGATGTCGGAATGATCGAGCAAACTTGGCATAAGCTCGACGGCACGCAGATTCACCTCGAAGTCAAGGCGGCGCCGACCATTTATCAAAACCAGAAAGCGGAGCTGCTCCTGCTCATTGACATTTCATCGAGGAAGAAATTCCAGACCATTTTGCAAAAAAGCAGGGAGCGCTATCAGCTCTTGATTCAAAACTCAATCGATACGATAGCCGTTATTCATAAAGGTAGATGGGTCTTTATGAATGAATCAGGCATTCGTCTGTTTGAAGCAAAGACGTATGAGGATTTAATCGGCAAAGATATTTATGAACATCTGCACCCGTGCGACCACGAAGATGTCAAAGCGAGGCTGAAACGGATTACAGACCGAAAATCCGAATCTGAAATCATAAAGCAGACGTGGTATACATTTGAAAAAAGGCTCATCTATACAGAAATGGTTTGCATCCCTACGACATTTTTCGGGGAAACGGCCGTTCAGGTGATTTTAAGGGATATTTCTGAACGCAAGCAGACCGAAGAGCTGATGGTCCGTTCGGAAAAACTGTCGATCGCCGGACAGCTTGCAGCCGGGATCGCCCACGAAATCCGCAATCCGCTCACCGCGATTAAAGGGTTTTTACAGCTGATGAAGCCCACGATGGAAGAAAATGAACATTATTTTAATATTATCTTTTCCGAATTAAGCAGAATCGAACTGATCTTGAGCGAGCTTCTCATGCTGGCAAAGCCGCAGCAAAACGCATTGAAAGAAAAGCTAGATCTGATCAGGCTGATCCGCGAAGTGACGGCCCTTTTAGAAACGCAGGCCAACTTAAACGGCATTTTGATCAATACGATTCTCCCGGACAATATCTATATTAAAGGGGATCAAAATCAATTAAAGCAAGTGTTTATCAACCTGATCAAAAACGCCGTCGAATCCATGCCGAACGGCGGTACGGTCCATTTGACCGTCAGAGAAACCGAAGATTCGGTCATCGTCGAGGTGGAGGACGAAGGAGAAGGAATACCTGAACATGTCATGAAGCGAATCGGCGAGCCGTTTTTGACGACGAAGGAAAAAGGAACAGGCCTCGGTTTGATGGTCACCTTCAATATCATCGAAAATCACAACGGAACAATCGAAGTCGACAGCAAAGCAGAAAAAGGCACGACATTTAAGATTTCATTTCCAAAATAAAAAACAACGGCGTAAAAGCCGTTGTTTACGTAGTCTGTATCAATTGCCTCTTATTGAAAACAAAGGACTCCAGCCGGTCAAGACCTTCCCTTAGCGTATCAGGAGAATATGCGTAAGAGATCCTCACATAGCCTTCCCCGTATTCAGAAAACGAGCTGCCCGGCACGATCGCAAGCCCCTCTTCCTCAAGAAGCGACATGCAGAAATCAAAGGAAGACATTCCAAATGATTTGATGGACGGGAAAATGTAGAATGCTCCCGACGGTTTAATCACATCGAGGCCCATTGTCACAAGTCTGTCGTACACGTAGTCAAGCCGTTTTTTATATTGCTCGCGCATGATCAGCGCATCATCAAACCCGTTGGTGACGGCTTCCAGAGCTGCTTTTTGAGAGATCGATGAAGCGCATGATACGTTGTATTGATGGACTTTTAAAATATGTTTGGCGATTTCCTTCGGCGCGAACAAAAATCCGATTCTCCAGCCTGTCATGCTGTGGGATTTGGAAAGTCCGCCGATGACGATCGTCTGGTCCCTTAACACAGACGCGATGGAGTGGTGCGGTCTGTCAAAAGTGAGTTCGCTGTATATTTCATCCGAAAGCACAAAGACGTTTCGACCTTTTAAAAGGGAGGCGATGTCCTTCAGCTCTTCTTCGGACAGCGTCATTCCCGTCGGATTTGACGGATAAGGAAGAACAACACATTTTGTCTTCGGCGTCAGCGCTTCCTCGATCAATTTTGCTGTCAGCTTAAAGCCGTGAGACGTGGTGTCAATGATCAATGGAGACGCTCCGCACATTTTGATGATCGGCTCGTATCCGGGGTATACCGGCCCCGGAAGAATGACTTCATCGCCAGGTGATAAAATCGTGCGGAATGCCGAATCGATGGCCTGGCTGGCTCCGGTCGTCACAATGATCTCGCTTTCCGCTTCATAATTTAAATCGGCTTTTTTCTTCATATAAAGCTGTACAGCCTGCCTCAGTTCGGGATATCCGGCGTTGTGAGTGTAAGATGTTTGATTCTCATCTATCGCTTTTTTGGCGGCCTGTTTGACATGGTGGGGGGTGAAGAAATCAGGCTGGCCGATTGTTAAAGAGATTACGTTTTCGTACTGGGATACAAGGTTTGAGAACTTGCGGATCCCTGAGATTTCGATTTCTTTTACATTTGGATTAAGCAAATGTTCCATTTAGCATCACCTTAAAAATGTTATGGTTTATCTTATTTTACCATCATCAGACCAATTGTCATCTTTTAATCAATCAATTTTATAAAAACTCGTAACAAGTATATGCAAAACAATGCAAGGTATGCGGACATGCGGATGGCAGCAGATAGAAAAATAAGACAATCAAACGATTGTCTTACGTTATATTTCGTTTAGTAGCCGTAATCGAAGTCAACATCTTCTTTCCACGAAATATATATTTGTTCTTCACTGTCTGAAGCATCCTTGAGCATTTCTGTGTAAACAGCACGGCTGACCCCTTCTAAAATGGTCATTTCATGATTTTTAATCGTTACAATTGTTCCCATCATAAACACCTTTCCTGAAAAATCCTTGACCATTGTAACACGATAAATGTCAAAGTCAATGAAAAACTTGTGAGCCGTACATTAATTTAACTTTAAAAAAACGTGATACGTATTGATAATATTCAGCGAATCTTAGTAGTATATAGAAGTCAAGATGTTAGGAGGAAAAGCACATTGGAATTGGAATTAGACAAACACGAAACTGCTCCTGAAAGGAGCGAGTATGCCGGAATCGGCGCGCGTTTTGTAGCTTCCCTGCTCGACGGATTGATTCTCGGGATTCCCGCATATATTTTCACGTACGTTTTAACAGCGGCGTTGATGTTGGGAAATTCGGATATCATGCTCATGATGGAGACTGATCCCGAGTATTTGAGCGATCAGGAAATCTTTACGTTTATCATCAGCATGTTCAAAACCATAGCGATCGTTGGAAGTATTACTTTTATTGTTTATTTTCTTTATTACACGCTGATGGAATCATCCAAATGGCAAGGGACGCTCGGCAAGAAAATCATGAACGTTCAGGTGGCGAAAGCAGAAGGCGGAAGAATCTCTTTCGGCCGTGCGGCCGGAAGGTTTCTGGCCAAAAGCTTTCTTTCTCCGATTTTATTGGTCGGCTACATTATGGCCTTTTTCACAGAAAGGCGCCAGGCGCTTCATGATATGTTGGCAGGAACCATTGTCGTAAAAAAATAACGGGTAAAAGACAGCACGCTTTCAGCATGAATGCGTGCTGTCTTGTTCAGGAAAATGTTTCACGGCAGGAATAAAAATAAGGAGGCATCAATCCAGATGGATACTCAGCCGGAACGTGAACAAGCTGTAAAGCGGGCGCAAAGAACGGGAATCAAGCTCTTTTTGACGTTGCCGATTCTATCTTGGGCGTTATACGATTTTGCAAACACGATTTTTTCATCAAACATTGTGACGATCTTTTTTCCTTTTTATTTGCAGGAGGCAGTCGGCGAAAACGCCAGCATGAATCAGGTGGCAAGCACTTTTATCTCCTATTCGAACGCAGCCGCAAGCTTCCTGCTCGTCATTTTCACGCCTTTATTCGGGGTGTTGATTGACCGGACGGGCAGAAAGAAAAAATACATCGGTCTGTTTACGATGATTTGTGTTTTGTGCACCATCTTAATGGGGGTTTTTGCGGGCGCTTCGTTTCAGAAGGACATATACGGGCTTCCGTTATCTTTGATCCTTGTTGTTGTCATGTTTGTGACCGCAAAGTTTTTCTATCATTCAAGCTTGGTGTTTTATGATACGATTTTGGCTGATTTGGGTACAAAAGAAGAAATTCCTCTCTTATCAGGATTCGGGATTGCGATCGGATATATCGGTACTTTGGCCGGCTTAACGGTTTACCTTCTGGTCGGGAACCAGGATTTTCACCGTGCTTTCATCCCGTCGGCTCTCTTGTTTTTACTTTTTTCACTTCCGTATTTGCTCTTCACGAAAGAGAAAAGAAAACCGGAACCGAAAGAAAAAAAATCGTTTTTCAGCGGATACAGGGAAATCGTGCAGACGTTCAAGGACATTCGCCTGTACAAACCGGTCTTCTTGTTCATGATCGCCTACTTTTTCCTGAATGATGCGCTTGCTACAGCAATAGCCATGATGGCGGTTTATTCAAAAACGGTCATCGGTTTTACGACCGGTCAATTTGTATTACTTTACCTTGTTTCAACGGTCTCAAGCATCATCGGTTCATTTTTGCTCGGCTTTGTAACAAAAAAGATCGGCGCTAAACACGCAGTCAGTCTTGTCGCCGCCATTATGATCACCGCTTTGACGATTGGAGCATGCACGACGTCAACAGTCTTGTTTTGGATTGCGGGAAGCCTTTTCGGTATCTCGCTTGGAGGCACATGGGTCGCATCAAGGACACTGATTATCGAACTGACGCCCGAGCATAAAAGAGGCGAATTTTTCGGATTGTTTGCTTTGTCGGGGAAAATCTCTTCCATTTTCGGTCCGGTCCTGTACGGATCGATTACTTTGCTGTTCAGGGATTTAGGGAACATGGCCAGCAGAATGGCTTTCGGATCTTTAGTGTTATTGGCAGCGATCGGCCTGATCATTCATCAAAATGTTAAGGCAAAAGCTTAACCCAGAGCATCAACTTTTAACAAAAGACGCCGATATAAAAAGTAAACACAAAGTAGGATAGAGAGGGATATCAGTGTCTTCAAACCAACAGGAAATTTTATTAAGTTCGGGAACCAATGAATTAGAAATCGTGAAGTTCGAAGTTGGTTTCAACATTTTCGGCATAAATGTCATGAAAGTCAGAGAAATCATTCAGCCGGTTGACATTACGAAAGTGCCTCATTCGCACAAGCATATGGAGGGCATGATCACATTGCGCGGGGAAATTCTTCCCGTCATTGATTTATTCTCTTTCTTCGGCGTCGAACACGGTGAGGACGAGCATCAAGAAAAATACATTGTGACGGAATTCAACAAGCGGAAAATCGTCTTTCACACTGGATCGGTTTCGCAGATTCACCGGGTGTCGTGGGAAGAAATCGAGAAGCCGACCGCTTTAAATCAAGGAATGGACCGTCACCTTACCGGCATCATTAAGCTCGACGGCACAATGATTTTCCTGCCTGATTACGAAAAAATCATTTTTGATCTTGAGTCTGAGTCAGGTACGGACCCTTATCAAATGAAAGATGAAAAATTTGATCAGAGACGGACTGACAAAAAGCTGATGATTGTCGAAGACTCTCCGCTCCTCTTGCGGCTTTTGGTGGAAAAGCTGAATGAAGCAGGGTATAACAACATCGTGTCTTTTGAAAACGGAAAAGAGGCTTACGAACATGTGCTTCAATTGATGGAAGACGGCACAGCCCTTCACGAAAAAGTCGATCTCATGATCACGGATATTGAAATGCCGCAGATGGATGGACACCGGCTCACAAAGCTGTTAAAAGATAACCCGCTGAGTTCGGAGCTGCCGATCTTGATTTTCTCTTCTTTGATTACAGACGATCTTCGCCATAAAGGGGAACAAGTCGGAGCTGACGAACAAATCAGCAAGCCAGAGCTCAACGAACTGATCGAAAAGCTTGATAAATATATTTTCAAGAACTAAAAAAAGCCTCTTTTTGAGGCTTTTTTTATTAAAAATAGCTTTCGCCAAGCTTCTTGAAGACGGGCTTTGAGGCAGGGCGCTTCCGGTTTGTGACGAGCGGTTTTTCCTTAATTCCCGTGTAGTTTTGAAGAAGCTGTTTCGCTATATTCAAGGACATATGAGCTTTAGGGTTCCGATACGAATGATTTAATGTACCTAAGTGTGGAAGGCTTGCGAAGTCTTCTTTTGTTGGAGGCATGTGAAAAAAGTAGTCTCCGAGAGAAATCAGCACATCTGACTGCTGCTGGCTGAATCTTGGATTTTTCGAAAAGTGAAGGCCTACCTTTTTACCCTTTCCTTCATTAAGCAGCTTTTGCAAAGCTTTCTTTTTCAGAAGATACAGGTATTTGGGATTAGTCGCGGTTTTTGCATGGCGATTCACTGTATAAATCGCTTTTGAAAGGTTTTCAACTGTCGGTTTTAATTCTTTCGTATGATTATGGTCGTCCATTTTTTCTCTCCTATCCATTCGTTTCTAGATCACCTCCTAAAGTTGCAAGGCTTATGTCTAAATTATACGAAATAGAACAGAAAATGCAAATATCTCATAGAAAAAACGCGCGATTTTTTAAGGAATCGCGCGTTTTCATCTTTATAAAACAGAGTTCATTTTCGCTTTTGTATTTTTTTGTCTCTTCAGCGCCGCTTGAACGTCGATTTCCGCGTTCTCGGCGCTTAATTTAGGCAGGACGATAAAATAGTACATCGCCGCCAGCAGAATAATTCCCGCCAAACCGTAATATATATAATCCACATCGGCGATGATTCCCGGGAATAAAACAGCGATCACGCCAAGCGCTGAGGATTGCGCCATCATTGTCAGCGGATCGGTCCACCCGCTGACTCTTCCCATCAGCCTTGGGTGGACGATTTTGGGAATCCAGCCGCCAAGCGCTGTGTTGATCGGTCCGATGCATATCCCGGCAAGGAACGCAGCCGAGTAATATACGGGCAATTGATCTGTAAAGCCAAGCAGAATGATAAAGGCACCCGCAATAAAAATCGGGACTGACATCATGTATGCCGGCTTCACTTTTTTTTCAAGCAGAGCGGCGACGGCAATCCCTGTCAAAAGTCCGATACCCAGTACGATTGTAAAGAGGGATGTGTGCCACTCATAACTGTCAGGGGACAGCTCATACTTCATTTTAAACATCGGCAGAACCGAAAGTCCCCCGCTGACAAGTCCGAAGATAAAATATCCGAATACGAGAGAGGCAAGCAATTTATTTTTTAATATATAAACGATGCCTTCCTTAAAATCGTGCATCGAATCTTTGACGGTCATGTTTTTCCAGCCTTTTTGCCCGTTCGGCTGCCGCGCTTCAAGCGGAATATCGCAGGAACGGATTAAAAAGCCGGATACGATAAAGCTCACAAAATCAAGAGCGATAGCACCATGCAGGCCGATCGTCTTGTACATAAAAGCTCCAATTCCTACGCCGAACAATAGAAACAGGCTGAAAAGCATCTGGTTCAGTCCGGCTGCCTTTGCATACTGATCCTTTCTTAAAATGGCCTGGACCAAACTTGCTTCGGCCGGGTAGAAAAATTTTGTGACCGCGCTTCTGATAAATAGAACTAAAAACACAAGCGGTATGATCTGAAGATACAGTACAAAGAAAAGAACGACAGTCAATCCCGCTCTGATCCAATCACAGTTTTCCGCGACTTTCTTGCGGTCAAAACGGTCAGCGACCACCCCGACGATAAAGAATACAAAAACCGTCGGCAAGGAATACATCAGCTCGGCGATTGTCGTGTAGGCCGGCTGGCTGCTGAACCGGTCGAGCAAGAAAAAAGCGAAAGCCATGTTTCCGACTGTCGTTCCCATTTGAGAAGCGAAAGCTGCGAAAAAAAGTCGGACGAAATTACGATTTTTAAAAAGATCCATATATACGCTCCTTACCCTAAAGGTCCCATTATATCTTAATACAAGATGTTGTATTGTTCAAATTGCATTTGTCTGGAAATGTACTGGTCTAAGGTGTAATGGACACTCGGGTTCCGTTGGGTACGATAGAAGCAAGTTCCAGAACATCCTGATTGTGCATGCGGATACATCCCCTTGAAACAGCTTTGCCAATTGACGCCGGGTTATTCGTGCCATGGATGCCGTAGTGCTGTTTTGAGAGGCTCAGCCAGTAGGCGCCGAACGGGCCGCCCGGATTTGGCTGCCGGTTGACAATGACAAATTCGCCTCTCGGCGTCTGTGTGAGGATTTTTCCGACGGCAATCGGATATGTTTTTACAAGTCTGTTTTGCTCATATAATCTGAGCGTTCTCCCGCTGAGAGACACGACAATCCGGTAAGGGATTGTGTCCGGGTTTCTAATGCCGGGAATGATAATCGATTGGCCTGCGGACACTTGGCCGCCGTTTAAGCCCGGATTCGCCTGCAGCAAAGCCTGCCGGGTCATTCTGAAATCGGCGGCGATGCTTTCCAGAGTTTCTCCAGATTTTACTTGGTACATCAGCAATAATCAGCACATCTCCTTTTCAAAACGAAAAGAGAGCCTTTTCCGCTGCTAATATATAGACGGAAAGAGGCTGGGGAAGTTTCGTTTTTTTAATGAGGATTGGATGAAATGAGCGGGAATGCTTTTACTTAATGTATGCAGATGCCTTTCATTTTGAGCCAAAAGGCCGGTTAAGGATTAAGTGGATTCAAGCTGGAACACGGTGATTTCAGGCTTTGACAAAAAGCGGAGCGGCAGCCTGGTCGTGCCGATTCCTCGATTGACATAGATTTTCATTCCAGCTGTTTCATACATCCCTTCCGTATAAATTTCTCCGTACGGAGGCGTGATTAAAGGACCAAATACGGGAATCTGAATTTGTCCGCCGTGGGTGTGTCCGGATATTTGCAAATTGACGGGGTATTGTTTTGCCGTTAAAGCAGCGTCTGGCTCATGGACGAGCAAAATCGAGAAGGCTTTTTTACTCAGTTTTGACAGGATGCCTTCATAGTCGGGGCTGCCGAGCATCAAATCATCGAGTGACGCGATCTCTATTACGCTTCCGTCTATCAATTCAAGCTTCATGAAGTCGTTTCGCAGCACCTGAAAACCGGCCGATGCCATGAGCGTCTGATAGACTTTTGTTCCATAGCCGCCGTGATCATGGTTTCCGAATATGGCAAGCTTTCCATAGGGGGCTGAAAGCTTTTTTAAGGCGTTGACAGCATGCTCGTGTTCCCGGTAGCGATGCGGTTTATCTATTAAATCCCCGCTGAATACGATAAGGTCCGGGGAAAGGGCGTTCACTTGGCTGACAACATTTGAAAGCTCGTCTGCTGTAAAGTATTCGCTTAAGTGGGTGTCGCTGAACTGAACGATCCGAAACTGGTCAAACCCTTTAGGAATGAGACGATGCCGAATGGGAATCAAGTTTGTTTCAAGCATGTGCGGCTCGAGATAGCGCGCATAGCCCAAGCCGCCGGCAGCGGTAAAGAGCCCTGCTGCAGCAAGGCCTAAGAAGCCTTTTAAAAATTGTCTTCTGGACGGATTTTTCATAAGCAACCAACCTTTAATAGAATCTCTACATTATATCATCCAGAAAAGCCATTTTAGGACAGTCCGCGTGTTTTGTTAATTTTTTTTAACTTATATGATAAACTATGAATTGAATGAATACTCATTCATAAACAAGGGGGATGGATATGGACAGAAAAGTTGTAATCGTGACCGGCGGGTCGAGCGGAATGGGAAAAGCGATCGCCAAAAAGCAAGCCGAAGAAGGCTGGAATGTGATGATTACAGGCAGAACGCAAGAAACGCTTGAAGCGGCCAAAGAAGAAATTGAAACATTTACGGGGCAGGTGGCTATACGCCGGATGGATGTCAGGTCTGTTGAAGATGTGGAACAGATGATCACAGAGACGGCAGGACGCTTTGGTACGATCGACGCTTTGGTTAACAATGCCGCAGGGAACTTTATCTGCCCTGCTGAAAAACTGTCGGTCAACGGCTGGAAGGCGGTCATCGATATCGTGCTGAACGGCACATTTTATTGCAGCCAGGCAGCCGGCCGCTACTGGATCAAGGAAAAAAAACGCGGCCAGATTTTAAATATGGTCGCGACATATGCATGGGGCGCGGGTGCCGGTGTCGTTCATTCCGCGGCGGCAAAAGCAGGTGTCCTGTCGCTGACGAGGACGCTTGCAGTCGAGTGGGGAAGTGCATACGGGATCAGGTGCAATGCCATCGCGCCCGGTCCGATCGAGAGGACGGGCGGTGCCGAAAAATTGTTTGAATCGGAAGAAGCCGCGCACGCGACAATCAAAAGCGTTCCGCTCAACAGGCTGGGAACCCCTGAAGAAATCGCGGGACTCGCCGCATTTTTGCTTTCTGAACAGGCGGGATATGTCAACGGGGAGTGTGTGACGATGGACGGCGGCCAATGGCTGAATCCCCGTCCGTTTTAAGATTTCAAATTCAAAGGTGCGGGCCGGTATGGTATAATCAGACAAAGATTAGAAGCAGGTGATATGCCATGTTGGATCCACTCGATATTTTAACGAACATTGAAGATGTTATTCCATACTATCAGCCGATCTTCAGTGCTGAAGAACAAAAGGTGATCGGCTATGAAGTGCTGGGGCGTATCAAGGTAGAATCTGAAGTGAAGAGTCTCGGGCCGTTTTTTTCTGATCCGACAATTCCTGAAGAATACAAGAAAGAGGTTGATCTCAAGGTGATCCGCCAGGCGCTTGATCATTTTTTGGAGAGCGGGCGCGACCTGCTCATCTTCGTCAATCAAGATGCAAATGTGCTGATGATGGATCACGGTGAATCGTTCCTCGACCTGTTGATGGAATATCAGGATAAAGGGCTCGAGCTCAACCGTTTCGTTATCGAAATCACGGAGCAAAAGTTTGAAGGGGATATTGAACAGCTGCATCATTTGCTGACCTACTACCGTACATACGGAATTAAAGTCGCTGTTGATAATATCGGAAAGGAAAGCAGCAACCTCGACAGAATCGCTCTTCTTTCCCCTGATCTGTTAAAGATCGACCTTCAGCCGCTCAAGCTGTCTTCTCCTTCGCCATCCTATGAATATGTGCTTTACAGCATATCGCTCCTTGCCAGAAAAATCGGCGCCGCATTGCTTTACGAGGATATTGAGGCGAGCTTTCAGCTGCAATACGCATGGAGAAACGGAGGCCGGTATTTTCAGGGGCAGTATCTTGAACTGCCGAAGGATGAATTTATCGAACGGAATGTATTAAAGGACCGGCTGCATGCCGAGTTTCACCAATTTATCACACATGAGAAGAAGAAGCTAACCATTTTGTACGACCACTCTGAGCAGTTTTACAAACGGATTCATCAGCTTGTCACATCGCTAAAGAAAACAGCTCAGTCAGACGATGATTTTCTCTTCAATCTCGGAAAAGAACTGACCGATTGCAGCTTTAGAATTTACATGTGCGATGAAGACGGGATTCAGCTGACGAAAAACGTGTTTAAACATGATGGAGCATGGATATTTCAGCCTGAGTACATCGGCAAAAACTGGAGCTGGCGCCCTTATTTTCTCGAGAATATCATGAGGATGAGAACGATGAGAAAAGGGTTTTTCAGCGATTTGTACAGCGATATCGAAACGGGGGAAATGATCAGAACATTTTCCTATCCGATGGATGAAGAATTGTATCTGTTCATTGACCTGTCCTACTCATATTTATACGAACAAGACGGATTAATTTAAGCGGCGGCCTTTCGCCGCTTTTTCTTTTCGAAAAAATGAATCCCGAGAGGTTTGTTTTGCGTATATAAAGGAAAATGTGAATATATATGCTAAAAAAGGGGCGGATCATATGAAGAACGTTTGGTCATTCTTACTGTGCGGACTATTGACTGCGGCTTTTGTATTCCTCTGTGCGGATTTTGCCGAAGCCGGAGAAAAACCGACAAGAGCGTCGTTATTTGAGACCCTTCAATCCGTATCCGACGTCCATTTTCAGCTGACCGAAAAGGAAAGAACGAAAAAAGACATGATATCCCTCTTGGAACCTTATATGGAACACGCCATGGCAGCGAAGTACGTGGAGGCGAACGCCTTTCCCGAACAAGCGGGGTGGATTTTTTACGGGACAGACGCGCCGGAAGTGGCAATCCCTTTCTTCAGCTATGATGAAAACACAAAAGTGGCGGTGAAAGACGGAAGCTATACCGTATATGAATGTGTTGGAGATCAAGACGGCGGTCCTGTTTCATATCAAAAAAATTATCAGACGGTGACGCTGAAGAATATCGGCGGCAGCTTCAAAGTAACGGCTATCGGCCAATCTGATACAAAACCGGCTGGAGAAGACATGATGGCCGAACAACCGGACGAGAAAGAAACAAACGCGAATTTTGCGGATAACAAGAAAGAAGACCACGCTGTATTCCCGCTGTTTGTCATCGATGTTAACTGGACATTGGCCGAACTTTTCAGCTAGAAAAAGAATTTTTAAAAAATTCATTGACAATGATACTGATAATCATTATCATTTAATTATAGAGAGATGAACCTCTCTGTTCCCCAACCCCTCTATCAGATCAAGATTTTAAAAAACTTGGCGCTGCCCCCGCCAAGTTTTTTATTTGCGTGGAATCCCGCACTGCAAATGGCTGCGGGATTTTTGGGCTTTAGGTGTGGGACAGGAATAAGACAATCCTGTTGCCCCATAAATCTAAATTGGTGGTTAAAATAGGCTCCTCTGCAGTCAAAAAAATATTTTTCATGTATGACATGAAAAAAGAAAACTCAAACTATGAAAAGCGGTTTTTCTTTTTCATGATCAGAAAGGAAAAATGTCATCGGCTGATACTTTGTGGTATGATGCGTGTAGAACTTGTATTATAATTAATACTTGTTGATCCTGAAGTTGTTTTTTTGAAAGGAGTCTTTTTTAGAATGTCACAATTAATGGGTATCATCACGAGACTGCAGAGCCTGCAGGAGACTGCGGAGGCTGCCGGAGAACCGACGCAGCGCAATTTTGAAGTAAACGGAGAAAAAATTTGCAGCGTAAAATATTTTGAAAAAAACCAAACATTTGAGCTGACAGTTTATCAAAAAGGCGATAAGCCTACCACATTTCCGTTTGACAACATCGATATGATTTCAATCGAAATCTTTGAACTGCTTCAGCAATAGGAGGATATGGCATGAAAGCTTTTCCAAGCGTTATTTGTCCGAATTGCAAAACAACCGAGCATATGGATCAAGTGCTGACAGCCCAGTCCAATCAGAATGTAATTTACAGATGTGACAGCTGCGGGTTCAGCTTGAAAAATATACCGACCAAAAAAGGATAGCAGACAGACGAATCGTTCCATCTTCGGTGCAGATCAAAAATGAAAAGGGGCATTCCAATGGCTGATTCTTTTCTTTTTTATAATCTTTCTGAAGATCAAATGACATTTCCTGAAGTGATCGGGAGACTGAAGGCGTTCATACGCCAAGATCCGCGGGCAAGCTATCTGCTGTCCGTCGGAACAGACTCGCAAATCCATCAGAACTGCACAAAGTTTATCACGGCTATCCATTTGCACCGCAAGGGCAAAGGAGCGTGGGGCTGTCTGAAAAACACGGTTGTCAACAGACCGATACATAGCCTCAGGGAGAAAATATCGCTTGAAACAGCTTACAGCCAAGAGATTGCCGCATATCTTTTAAATGATTACTTTAATGAAATTATGGATCTGCTTCTTCCGTTTACAGACGAGGGAGCAGATTTAACCCTTGAAGTTCATTTGGATATCGGAAAAAAAGGAATGACAAAGGATTTAATCCAGGAAATGACGGGCCGGATCACCTCCATGGGAATCTGTGCCAAAATTAAACCTGACTCCTATACAGCTTCAAGCTATGCAAACCGGTACACAAAATAATTGTTTGAAAGAAAATCGAACAGATGTCGAAATGTGCGGTTGACGTTTGAATTGCAATTTCATATTCTAGCCCTATAGAAACTAGAGAGAACATATTGTTTCTGACTCTAGCTAAATCAATTAGGGGGCTGGTTAAGAATGGAACGCTTTTCAGAAGAAGAGAGAAAACTGTTGCTGAACGTACTTTTGGACCATGAGTATGCCGTAGAGCTACTAAGCAGTGAGATCAATGATATAGAAACGGGTACAAAAAATGTGGATAGCCTGACATATAAAAAACTGGTTACCTTATACGACCGTGTCCGGTCTGAAAATTAGGTCAGATTATATCAATTGATACTCATTAGAGTATCTTTTTTGTTTCCTAAAAGGATATGGAATGATAAACTGACCTTGGAAGAAAGGAAAGTTTTCGACAAATATTGATATCGTTTATATTATTGTAGTATAGGGAAAATATGCGTTGATGGATTAAAGCTGAAAAGGAGTCGAAAAATCATGATTAGTATGCAATCAGATGAACTTCTTGAAACGACAGTAGGTCAGTTTATGATCGATGCTGATAAAGTAGCCCATGTTCAAGTCGGAAATAATCTGGAACATGCCCTTCTCGTGTTGACGAAAACCGGATATACCGCGATCCCTGTACTTGATGCTTCTTTCCGTTTGCACGGATTAATCGGAACGAATATGATCATGGATAAAATCTTCGGCTTGGAACGAATCGAATTTGAGAAGCTTGACAAGATTCATGTTGAAGAAGTCATGCTGACAGACATCCCACGCTTGAAAATTGACGACCCGATCTTAAAAGGATTCGGACTGGTCATCAACAACGCGTTTGTATGTGTCGAAAATGAAGAGCAGGTTTTCGAAGGCATATTTACAAGGCGTGTCGTGTTAAAACAGCTGAATAAGCATTTGAGAACGTTGAATAAATAGGCGCGGCAGCGGCCTATTTTTTATTTGCAGCGCTCCACCAAACCCTCCGCACATTCTCCGAAGCCTGACTTTCCGCTTGATTAAAAAACAGCCGTTTGATTAAATGTATGATAAGAAAAACTTATTGGAATGAGGAATGTCCATGCAGCTTCAAGAGCTCCACATGCTTGTCGTTCTGGCGGAAGAATTAAATATGCGGAAAGCGGCTGAACGCCTGTTTGTTTCCCAGCCGGCTTTGTCCCAACGCCTGCAGACCATTGAGAAATCATGGGGAACGAAAATTTTTTTGAGATCGCAAAAAGGGCTGACGGTTACGTCTGCCGGAGAAAAAATCATCCAGTTCGCAAAAGATGTGACATTGGAACAGGAAAAAGTGAGAGAGAATATCGATGAGTTGGAGGGCGAGATTCACGGTACGCTCAAATTGGCGGCCGCTTCGATCATTGGGCAGCATTGGCTTCCCAACGTTCTGAAAACCTATGTCAAACAATATCCAAACGTGAAAATTTCGCTCGTGACCGGATGGAGCAGCGAAATGCTGAAAAGCCTCTACGAAGACCATGTTCATGTCGGCATTATCAGAGGAAACCCGGAATGGAAAGGACCGAAGCATTACTTGATGCGGGACGAATTGTACCTTGTCGATACAGAGATCCGTAACATTGAGGACATTGCCAAAACGGAACGGCCGTTCATCCAGTTCAAAAGCGACAGCACGTACTACCAGGAAATTCAGCACTGGTGGCATCAAAAGTTTAAAACGTCGCCAAAGCAGACCATTATTGTCGACCAAATTGAAACATGCAAACAGATGGCTTTCCACGGAATCGGCTATGCGATCCTTCCATCTGTGACGCTTCACGGAAGCGGGAGCCATGTTCATCAAATCCCGCTGCTTGACGCTAAAGGAAAAGCAATCGGCAGAGATACGTGGCTGCTCGGTTATGAGCCGGCTTTCCAACTGAAGCAAGTACAGGCGTTTGTAGAGGTTGTGAAAGAATGTACGGCAACTGAATAAACATCAGAAAGGCAGGACTCAAAAAAGAGGGCTGCTTTTTTTGTGCGATTTATTGACATTGATAATCATTATCATTTAAAGTGTATCTATATAATAATGAAAATCATTATCAATTTCAGAGGTGATTCTGTTGTCTAAAGCATTAATTGCATATGCCAGCATGTCCGGCAACACGGAGGATATCGCGATGATCATCAAAGATACATTGAAGGAGAACGGTTTTGATGTCGCAATTCAGGAAATGGATGATGTCGATGCCGACTCATTGGCTGAATACGATCTTCTTTTAATCGGCACCTACACATGGGGAGACGGGGATCTTCCTTATGAAGCGGAATCGTTTTACGACGAGGTCTCTTCGCTTGACCTTAAAGGAAAGAAAGCGGCATGCTTCGGATCCGGCGACTATGCATACCCCCGCTTTTGCGAAGCGGTCAACACGTTTTACAGCATGCTAGAACGAACCGGCGCCGACCTTTATCGAGAGACCTTGAAAATAGAACTTGCCCCCGAAACGGATGAAGATGCCGAGTGCTGCAAGGAATTTGCCGAAGGTTTTATAAGATGGGCAGAACACGAAAAACGGCAGGCTGAGACCCATGTTTCATAAAGGTGCGACGGCCGTCGCTTCGGCAAAGCATTCCGGTTACTTTGTCGCCATCAAGCGGGAAGGGATTTTTCACTACTCACTTGAGCAAGGCTGGACAAAGCTCTTTCAATTAAAAAGCAAAATATGTTCCATCACCTATATCGGCGATTATTTATTCGGCGCAGGGGAGAGGGGAACGATTATCAGATCGTCTGACCAAGGAGCAACCTGGTCAATCTCAAGCTTTCCGACAAACGCCACGATTTGGTCGATCACAGGGAGAACGGACGGCTTTGTTTGTGCCCATGGGAAGCATTGCATTTACATATCAGAGGATTTCGGCGTCTCATGGAAAATCGTCAAGCCGTTTTCCGGTTTGAGTCATCCGCCCGTTATCCGCTCTCTGTGCCTCCATGAGGAGCGCCTTTACATCGGAACGCAGATTCATGAAGTGCACGGTGGTGTTTGGGCATACGATTTGGCAGCAGAATCGGCTTGTTTGATCAAAAAAGAAACCGGCCGCATGACCGCCTCGATGATCGCATTTGAAGGCGAATGGCTGGTTTGTGCGATGGGATCCAAAAAAGGAAATCACGGTGCCGTCAATTTGGTCAACATCCACACGAATGATGAAATACAAATCAGCCAGGGCCTTGTTGAGAATGAAGAATCATTCCTGGATGTGTCCGAAGACAACGGAATCATCTATGTCACATCGGCTCAAGACCGAGACGGATTTTCAAGAATCTACCGGCTTGATTTCTTTGAAAGAGAGCTGAAATGGTTTGACACGATTAAAGGGCATGGATTCAGAGTCGCCAATCAAAAGGAGAACTTCTTTTGCGCGGGTCTTTATGAATGCAAATTTGTCAGGCCTTATGAACAGCCTGCTGCAGCCCACTGATTTTATAGCGTTTTATAGGAGGAATAACGATGGGGAAAGTTTTGCTGGTTTATGCAAGCATGTCTGGAAATACAGAAGCAATGGCCGATTTAATCGAGAAAGGCCTTCTTGAGGGCGGGGCCGAAGTTGACCGCCATGAAGCGATGGATGTAGATGCGGCGCTCTTTAACGATTATCAGTATATGATATTTGGCGCTTATACATGGGGCGACGGGGATCTCCCGGATGAGTTTTTGGATATTTACGATGATATGGAAGGGATGGATTTCACAGGCAAGATGTTTGCCGTTTTCGGGTCCGGAGATACTTCTTACGAGCATTTTTGCGGTGCCGTCGACATACTTGAGGACAAAATCAAAGAGCTTGGCGGAGACACGGTGCTTCCGTCCGTCAAAATCGAAATGAATCCGGAAGTTGAAGAAGAAGACATGCTGCTTCAATTCGGCAGGGATTTTGCAAAGAAATGTGAAGTGCCGGCATGACATTTGCTAAAAAAGGAAACGGGACGCCCCCTTTCCTTTTTTTCTTGTTTTTAAATCTTTCCTTTGATACAGTAATGAGGAGAAAAAGAGAAGGAGGACTTACATAATGAAAATGATGGATGCAAATGAGATTATCTCATTTATTCAAAATAGTAAGAAATCAACACCTGTTAAAGTGTATGTGAAAGGCGACCTTGAAGGAATTGACTTCGGCGCTTCAGCCAAGCCTTTTATTACAGGGCATACTGGGGTAGTATTCGGTGAATGGGAGGAGATTCAAGCTGTGCTCGAAGCAAACAAAGGTAAAATTGAAGACTATGTTGTCGAAAACGACCGCCGCAATTCGGCGATCCCAACGCTCGATTTGAAAAATATTAAAGCGCGAATCGAGCCGGGTGCGATCATCCGCGATCAAGTGGAAATCGGCGACAACGCCGTTATCATGATGGGAGCTTCCATCAACATCGGCTCTGTAATCGGCGAAGGAACGATGATCGATATGAATGTCGTGCTGGGCGGACGAGCTACCGTCGGCAAAAACTGCCACATTGGAGCGGGTTCCGTGCTTGCCGGTGTCATTGAGCCCCCTTCAGCAAAACCTGTCGTTATTGAAGACGATGTCGTCATCGGTGCAAACGCCGTCGTACTTGAAGGTGTGACTGTCGGAAAAGGAGCCGTCGTTGCTGCCGGCGCAATCGTTGTGGAAGATGTGGCACCTTACACAGTAGTTGCCGGAACGCCTGCGAAAAAAATCAAAGACATCGATGAAAAAACAAAAGGCAAAACAGAAATCAAACAGGAATTGCGTCAGCTTTAAGAAGCGGCGGCGAAAAGTGCGTGGATGTGACAATCCACGCATTTTCGTATCGCCGGGGAGGTTAGAAAGATGAAATTGGACGAATTAGCAGCGATTCGCAGAGATCTGCACCAAATTCCTGAACTCGGTTTTCAGGAATATAAGACACAGGCTTATCTTTTGAACCACTTACTAAAGCATCCGGAAGACCGGATTGAAATCGAAAAGTGGAGAACCGGACTGTTTGTAAAGGTTAAAGGGACAGCCCCTGAACAGATTTTGGCTTACAGGGCGGATATGGACGGGCTCTCGATTCGGGAAGATACCGGATATTCTTTTTCTTCCATACATCAGAACCGGATGCATGCGTGCGGGCATGATTTTCATATGACGATTGCCCTCGGCATCATCGATCATTTCGTCCGCAACCCGGTTAAACAAGATCTGTTGTTTTTGTTCCAGCCTGCTGAAGAAGGGCCGGGCGGCGCTGAACCGATGCTTGAAAGCGATTTGTTTAAAAAGTGGGAGCCGAGCATGATCACAGCGCTGCACATCGCGCCTGAGCTCCCGGTCGGAACGATCGGAACGAAAAGCGGGCTGCTCTTTGCCAATACGTCAGAGCTTGTAATCGAACTTGAAGGAAAGGGCGGGCATGCCGCATATCCCCACCTTGCAGAAGATATGGTGGTCGCCGCCAGTTCGCTCGTTACGCAAATGCAGTCGATCGTAGCCAGGAATGTCGATCCGCTGGACAGTGCTGTCATTACCATCGGGACGATTACAGGCGGATCAGCACAAAACATTATCGCTCAGCAAGCAAGGCTTGAAGGGACGATCAGGACGCTGTCCCCGGGATCAATGGAACAGGTGAAGAAAAGGATCGAGGCGATGGTGAGCGGCCTGGAAACGGCTTATCAATGCATCGGTAAAGTCAGCTATCCGGCAGCATATTATCAGGTCTATAATTCAAGCGGTTTAGTTGAAGACTTTATGAAGTTCGTTTCTGAAAACGGCCTTGCAGAGGTCATCCGTTCAAAAGAAGCGATGACAGGAGAGGACTTCGGCTATATGCTGAAAAAGTATCCGGGCTTCATGTTTTGGCTCGGCGTCGATTCACCTTACGGACTCCACCATGCCAAACTGCAGCCGAAAGAGGAAGCGCTTGAGACGGCAGTCCGCGTTATGACGGCTTATTTCTCTTCCAAAGCCAATTAGAACAAGCGGCTGGTATAAAAAATCAGCAAACGTGGCATCTTAATTGGTGGAGGTGTTTCTTCATGTCGAAAAAAATCGGAATCGAACAATCTCTTTCTGATGTCGAGGCTGCTTTGAAGGAAAAAGGGTATGAGGTTGTAACGATGAAAACCGAAGACGATGCAAAAGGCTGCGACTGCTGTGTTGTCACTGGTCTGGACACTGACATGCTCGGGATTTCAGATACGATGACCGGAGCATCTGTCATTCAGGCGACTGGTTTAACTGCCGATGAAATCTGTCAGCAGGTTGAGCAAAAACTTCAGTAATAAACATAAAACCGAAGTTCCAGCTTCGGTTTTAACTTGTTTTTCCAAAAAAACGGCTGTCGGGTGTTAAACGGTTGTTTCATCATCCGGAGGCATGTTACACTTTTTTTAAAGGCTTAAAAAAAGAACAACCGCTAATTTAAATTTATTATCAATTAATATTGACTAAAAATATGGTAAGTATTATAATGAATTATGTATGTGATGTTATTAACTAAATGAGAATTTAATATTTAAATTCTCATTTTGATATGGGTAGCAGAACCCAAAAATCACAATTGGAGGGATACATAAAATGGCAGAACGCATGGTAGGTAAACAAGCGCCGCGCTTTGAAATGGAAGCGGTTCTTGCAAACAAAGAATTTGGAAAAGTAAGCCTTGAAGAAAACATGAAGAATGATAAGTGGACGGTTCTATTCTTCTATCCTATGGACTTTACTTTCGTGTGCCCGACAGAAATTACAGCAATGTCTGACCGCTATGACGAGTTTGAAGACCTTGATGCAGAAGTAATCGGCGTTTCAACTGACACCATCCACACTCACTTGGCATGGATTAACACAGACCGCAAAGAAAATGGTCTCGGCCAGCTGAAATACCCGCTTGCTGCCGACACAAACCATGAAGTATCCCGTGAATACGGCGTACTGATTGAAGAAGAAGGTGTGGCGCTTCGCGGATTGTTCATCATTAATCCGGAAGGCGAACTTCAATATCAAACAGTGTTCCATAACAACATCGGCCGTGATGTAGACGAAACATTGCGCGTGCTTCAAGCGCTGCAAACAGGCGGTCTTTGCCCTGCAAACTGGAAACCGGGTCAAGCAACTCTTTAATTTTTATTCTCAAATTAGAAATCAGATTGGAAAGGTCTAACATTTGTTAGACCTTTTTAATCGACAAAAATGACAATGGAGGAAAAATCATGAAATTACGCCAGCCGATGCCGGAACTGACCGGCGCAAAAGAGTGGTTAAACGGAGAAGTGACAAAAGAGCAGCTTATCGGAGAAAAGCCGACATTAATTCATTTTTGGTCGATCAGCTGCCACTTGTGCAAAGAGGCAATGCCGCAAGTCAATGAGTTCCGCGACCGCTACAGCGATAAACTAAACGTGGTGGCCGTGCATATGCCGCGTTCAGAAGACGATTTAGACTTGAATAAAATCAAAGAGGTTGCCGCTGAACATGATATTACTCAGCCTGTTTTTGTTGACAGCGACCATAAGCTGACTGACGCTTTCGAAAATGAATATGTTCCGGCTTATTACGTTTTTGATAAAACAGGCCAGCTTCGCCATTTTCAAGCTGGAGGAAGCGGGATGAAAATGCTCGAAAAACGTGTAAACCGTGTTCTTGCCGAAACAGAACAGTCTGCTGAATAAAGATGAAAAGCCCCGTTTTCATGGGGTTTTTTGTTTATTCGGCTCCTCATTGCAAAAAAAGCAAAAAAATTTCCTCTATCCGCCCCTTTCGACAAATGGATCATTAGACACTGTTTATTTTACTTGATGAGTCTTATGTCCTGTTTTTGTTTCAGGAGTATTTCTGACTTTCCCTGTACACAACAAACTGCGAATTCGACAAGTGAAATCTGGCAATTTTGAATATTCTGGATTTATAAGCCGGATTAATCATTGATATTTCACACTTTCCATCACGATTAAACAGTAGAGTCTATTCCTAAATTATGTTTCGTTGAAAAGTAATTTTCTATGTTCCTTCATTATTTACCATTTTTCGACAATGGGTTTAGAGTAGGCCGAAATGCTTCGAAAACTCCTCAGGCTTCAAGTTTTCCGGAAATTTAGTTCTATTTTCTTAACGGAAAGCAACAGTAGAAAAACGAAAAAATAGTTGATAAAATTAGTTTGGTAATCTAATATTTTTATTGGAAGGTTTATTTATTCTGATAGGAGGGTATAAACGGTATGTTTAACGAGAGGGAAGCATTGCGTTTAAGATTGGAGCAGCTGAATGAGGCTGAGGTTAAGGTGATTAGGGAGTATCAAATTGAGCGGGATAATATATATGCAAAGCTGCGTGAATTGGATCGTCCATCCAGCTTTAATGATACAAAAAAAGATTTTCGCCCGGAGCGTAAAACGGAATCTCTCCCTGTTTTAGCTGAATTAGCTGCGCAGGAGATGAAGAGCTATCAGCAACAACAGCAGCAGCCGCAAGCATCTCAAAAGAACCAGCAGCAGACTTCTCCGCAAACCTCCTCACTGCCTGCCGGAATTCCAGATGGAACGACAAGGCGCAGAAGGGGTACAGCACGTCCAGGCTCAAAAGCTGCAAAACTGCGTGAAGCGGCGATTAAAACATTAAAACGCCATAATGCGGCCATCAAAAGCTCCGAACTTCAAAAAGAAATCGAAAAAGAGAGCGGACTTGAGATCCCTAATATGACAACCTTTATGCAAAGCCTGATTAAAATGTACCCGGAAGTCAAAAAACCATACCGCGGTCAATATATATTAGAGGGTGAGATTTCTACCGAGACAGAGCAGCAATAGTCAAACCCTTGCTTTTCCAGATAGCGTTTCCATTTTGAGGAACACCAAGGCGGCCGCTATATACGCCGCCGCCCTAATCAACTGCTTGAGACAATCGACTCAAGCGGTTTTTTATAAAATCCAAATTATTCCTTAAAGTGGTATTCAATTTAAAGGTTTTGTTTCTTTGTCTTTGCGTTTAATTTGATAGACCCATTTTTGCGGGGTTGTTTCTTCTTTCGTCTGCTTTTTCCATTCAGTTATTTTCTGATCCATTTTCGTGTCATTTTGTTTGATGACGCTCAATTGCTGTTGGAGCTGATCGACTTGCTCCGTAACTGTTTGAAGTACCGCCTCGATCTGCTCTGACCGTTCAAAAAGCTCTTCGTTTTGTTCAAGCGCCTTCTCCGTCTGCTGAGATGTATCAATATCGGCAAAATGAGAAGCGATCCACTTATCACTTTCATCGAGCTGCCTTTTATAGGATAAAATCGTTTCGTAAAACAGCGCTTCTTTTGTTTTTTCAGCCTCCAAAAGGCGGTTTTTCGTTTCTGTCACCCGCTCTTTTAATACCGCAACATCTGTTTCGATTTGTTTGAGCTGAAGACCTTTAGCATGAAGTTCGTCTTTCAGGCGGGCATTTTCGTGTGCAGCGTTTTCGAGCTCATGCTCCTTTTTTTCCCTCAGCGTTTTTTCTTTTTCCGCATGAAGCTTTTCATATTCTATTTGGCTATGTAAGCTTTTTTTCTCTTCTTCGGCTTTTACATTTGTTAAATGAAGGCGGTGCTTTTCTTCTATCTCTTGTTTTCTTGCATAGGTTTCTTTTTGAAGGAGCTCCTGAAGAACAACGATTTTACCCAGCAGTTCGCTTTTTATCCGGTTGAGCGTTTCGGCCGACTCGTCTTCCTTGTTTGCCGAAATCCGCTCCAGTTCGATTGACAGCTGCTGAAGCTGCTGCTTCAGCGCTGCGTTTTCCTGGCTGAGCTTATGATTTTTTTGATGAAAATAGCTTGCTTCAAGCTCGTGGATCAATTGATGTGACCTTGCCAGCTCCGCTTTTAAAAAAAGGTTTTCCTGTGATAAATCATGAAAATAAGGCAGCGAACCCGTTGTTTTTTTCATGGTGACCAGCCCCCTATTAATGTTACAACTACAATATGCATAAATGAAACACGGCATGCCTTTTGAAAAAGAGATTTTACAGACTTGTTCGGATTTCTAAAATTTTGCTATGATGTTCGCAGGCAGAAACACGCGAAGGAAGGTTGAGCTGCATGAAAGAAATACATGTCATATTATCGGGAGGCCTTTCACGCCGTTTTGGGGAACCGAAAGCGTTTGCCCGCTGGCAAGGCAAGCCGCTTTATCAATGGTGCAAACATGCGCTGGGAGGCGATGTCCTGATATTGAGCCGTCCGGGGCTGACGGAGCGGTTTAAAGAACTCGGGGAAAAAGCGGTGCTGGAAGATATCGAACCGTTCAGTGGGAGAGGGCCGCTTGCAGGTATGTACACAGCCATGGTTCGGGCGGAAGGGGAATGCTATATTTTTTCGGCCTGTGATACCCCGCTTGTCCGGCAGGAGACCATATCGGCTTTAAAACGGCAGATGACCCCGGCGGATGACGCCGTCGTGCCGGTCGCAGACGGAAGGGCGCAGCCGCTTGTTGCTGTCTACAGCAGAAGGGTGAAATCCGTCCTCCTCGAACAGCTTCAGCAGAACGAGCTGAAGATCAGCAGTTTCCTCGACCGCATCCGCGTCAAGTATATTGAAGCTGATAGGGTCGGGGCAGAGCCGTGGGAATTTATAAATGTCAATAAAAAGTCGGATTTAGATAAAATAGAACCGTTCTTTCCGGGATGAAATATTTTATTATAGATTGCAAGGGTTTTTCGGAAAGTGTTTTTCAAAAAAAAGCGGACGGAAAAATGATATGATATAGAAAAGGAAGTAAAGGGGATCATCCTGATGCATGAACGGTATTCAAGACAAATCAGATATCAAAACATCGGACAGGCGGGTCAGGACAGAATCAGGCAGAGCCATGTTTTGATCGTCGGAGCCGGGGCGCTCGGCACGTCGGCTGCCGAGGGGCTTGTGCGCGCAGGCATCGGTACACTGTCTATTATAGACCGCGATTATGTGGAATGGAGCAACCTGCAAAGGCAGCAGCTCTATACAGAGAAAGACGCGGAGGAAAGGCTTCCGAAAGCGGCAGCCGCAAAAGAACGTCTTTCCCAGATCAATCGCGATGTTGAGCTTCGTACATATGTTGCCGACGGCACCGTGGAAACACTCAGACCGCTGATCAAAGAAGCGGATGCTGTCATCGATGCAACGGATAACTTTGAGACCCGCATGATCATCAATGACCTTGCCCAAGAGACGGGCACTCCGTGGGTTTACGGCGCTTGTGTCAGCAGTCAGGGCATGTATATGACGATTATTCCTAAAAAAACGCCGTGCCTTGCCTGCCTGTTTGAAGATGTTCCGATTGGCGGGGCTACATGCGACACGTCGGGGATTATTTCGCCGGCCGTTCAAATGGTGTCGGCTTATCAACAAGCTGAAATTCTAAAAATCTTAACGGACAACCAAGATGCGCTTGAAACCGCTTTTGTCACGTTTGATTTATGGGCGAACACCCACTTCCGAATGGAGATCGGCCGCAATGAGACATGTCCTTCGTGCGGAGAAACGCCGGTTTTTCCTTTTCTCAGCAACATGGGCCAAAAAAAAGCCGACGTTCTGTGCGGAAGAGAGACCGTCCAAATTCGCAGCGATATGTTAAAACGGCTGCCTAAAGAGGAACTCATGAAAAAACTTTCGGGCATCGGAAAAGTGGATGCGAATGATTATTTGCTGCATGTACAATACGAGACATTCAGAATCGTCATATTTAACGATGGAAGAGCCCTTGTTCACGGCACAAATGATATAAAAGAAGCCAACTCCATATTGGCGAGAGTCATCGGAATGTAACAACAGGAGGTTTTTTTAATGATTGAAAAAAGAACGCCCATTCCAGTTTTTGAAGCCGCTGCGCGTGTCTCTCGGCACTGGAAGCAGGGAGATACAGAGTGGATCCATCTTGAGGAGAGTCTCCATAGATTTTTAGCCGAAGATGTAAAGGCTGATCACGACGTACCCGCTTTTGACCGTTCGCCGTACGACGGCTTTGCTGTCCGAGCTTGCGATACCGCCGGTGCTTCACGGGAAAATCCGCTGCAATTCGAGGTGGTTGATCACATTGGAGCCGGAGCCGTGTCAGGTAAAACGCTCGGTCCTTTTCAAGCTGTCAGAATTATGACCGGAGCGCAGATTCCGGAGGGCGCTGATGCGGTAGTCATGCTTGAGCTGACGAAAACCTACTCAGAAGACGGTAAAAACTATATGGTGTTAAAACGCTCATTGGAGCCGGGAGAAAATATTTCAAAAACCGGAGAAGATGCGAGAAAAGGATCAGTGCTTGTGAAGAAAGGAACCCGGATCACACCGGGTGTCGTCGCTTTGCTTGCAACATTCGGATATGCAGCGGTACCTGCAGTCAAAAAGCCTGTGGTAGGCATCATTGCCACCGGAACGGAGCTCCTGAATGTCAGCGATCCCCTCGTTCCCGGAAAAATCCGCAACAGCAATGCAGGCATGGTGGCCGCCCAGGTTGAAGAAGCAGGCGGAACCCCCCTTTATTTAGGGAAGATTTCTGATCGATTTGACGAAAGCTTTGCAGCGGTGGAAAAAGCTTTGGACAAGGTGGATTTTCTGATTACGACCGGAGGGGTGTCCGTAGGGGACTTTGATTTTCTGCCGGCAATTTACGAAAAGCTCGGGGCCGAGGTCCTGTTTAATAAAGTGGCCATGCGTCCGGGAAGTGTAACGACTGTTGCTCAATTAAACGGCAAATTGCTGTTTGGGCTCTCCGGGAACCCGTCAGCCTGCTTCGTTGGATTTGAGCTGTTTGTCAAGCCGTCCCTCCACACCTGGCTGCATCATCAAAAGCCGTATTCTTTATGTGCAGAAGCGGTTTTAAGCAAGGATTTTCCAAAGCCTAATCCGTTTACAAGATTTGTCCGCTCGTTTGTATCCATTAAAGACGGGGCGCTTCATGCGGAGCCTGTCGGCCTGGATAAATCAAGCGCCGTCACGTCGCTGGCAGATGCCAATGCGCTGATGGTTTTGCCGGGCGGAACGAGAGGCTATGAGGCCGGGGCAAGAGTGCATGTTCTGTTATACCGGGATGAGAACGGAAGTGAAGAGCTGTGGCCGCACATTTTCCAATCCTCCAGATCGTAGGGTACCAAAACAGCGGCAAAACGACGTTCGTTGAAAAACTAGCGGAAAAGCTCGGTCAGCTCGGAGTCAAGATTGGCTGCCTGAAACACCACGGACATGGAGGAGAACCGGATGTTTTCGCCGAGGGAAAGGATTCCGACCGCTTTTTTCGGGCTGGAGCGGCTGCGTCCGGCGTCGAAGGAGCAGGCGTTTTTCAGCTGAGGGCGCGCGGCGAGTGGACGCTTGATCAACTGATTGCCGCTTATGGAGTTTTAGCGGTTCAGTGTCTTCTCATCGAAGGATTTAAACATGCGCCATATCAAAAAGTTGTCATGGTCAGAAACGAAGCGGACTGTCAGCTCTTGGAGGAATTGGACGGCATCATCGCCGTCATTTATCAAAAGAGCGAGCCGAAAACGGATGTTCCATCCTTTCATATTGAAGACCCGAGCGCCGTGGCTTTTATTCTGAATCATCTAAAGGAGGAAGGCGTTTGTCTGAACGATTTGTTATAACAAAAGAGCCGATTGTCATCGAAGATATCGTCAAAAAAGTTGAAAAAAGGGAAGCCGGTGCCATCACGACGTTTATTGGAACAGTGAGAGAATGGACAAATGGAAAAAAGACACTCTATCTCGAATATGAAGCATATGTTCCAATGGCGGTCAGCATGCTTGCTCAGATCGGGAAAGAAATCAATGAAAAATGGCCTGGTACAGCTGCAGCGATTACCCATCGCATCGGCAGGCTGGACATCTCCGACGCGGCCGTGGTGATCGCGGTGTCGTCACCTCACCGGAAAGCGGCATATGAAGCGAACGAATATGCGATCGAAAGGATAAAGCAAATTGTGCCGATTTGGAAAAAAGAACATTGGGAGGACGGCGAGACTTGGATCGGCGACCAGCTTGAGACAACTGAATACCCGGAAGGGAAACCAGATTTGGAAGCAGCGGCTTCCGACAGAAAAAGAGGTGCTGACCTTTGATTAAAATTTTACTGTTTGCCCAGCTTGCCGAACAAGCGGGTGCGCAGAGCGTTGATATAGATGAAGAAAAAACGACAACAGACGACATCAGACAGTTTTTAAAAGAAACTTACAATCTTCAGGGGACGGACCGAGCGATGATCGCTGTCAACGAAGTGTACAGAAGAGGAAACAGTGAGGTTAAGTCTGGAGATACGGTTGCTCTTATTCCCCCGGTCAGCGGAGGTTGAGAACGTCGGTCGGTTCAGGCATAGAGCCTGTTACCGACCGACGTTTTTTTTCGAACCGTTTTCCAGATAAATAAAACAGCCGCGCCGTTCTTTCGAAATGTTTGGTTCTAATTTTTGAATCAAGTCATAAAGCTCACTAATACGGTGAACGTTAAAATTGGTTCTTTCTTTCAGTTTCATTTTCAGTTCTTTTGTCGTTACAATTTTTCCTTTTTGCTGTTTAATAATGTCTACGCAATGTGCTGCATAATACTCTTTAGTGGAACGTCTATGTCGCTGGATTTGTCTGTCAAGTTCTCCTAACCTTGCGTAAATCCCTTCGCGTTCTTTCCGGAAGTCCTTCCAGATTTTTTGTTCCAATTCACCTAAGAGGAGAAGCTGTTTTTTTAAAGCCTCTCTTTTCGCCATTGCAATCAACTCCGTCATTCATAATTTGATAACATTTTCTATTATTTTACATCATCTTCCTTCATTCATCAAAAAATTTCCTTTGCCAACAAGAAACTATTTTTTATTGACTGTCACATTTTAAAAAAGATTTATTTCAAGCGGAAGAAGGAGGAAAACTCCATAATAAGTCTGAATTTTGTAAAATCGGTGGAATTTTATTTCGCAAACCGATATATTAGATGATGTGTCCTTGTTTTACATGAATTGGAAAGGTGCTGGTGCAAATGGAGTCCCTTAAAAAACTAAAAGATTTTTATTGGCCTTATAAAAGAATGTTCTTGTGGTCGCTTGTGTCGATGCTTCTGATGACGGCGATCACTGTTGTTTACCCGATTATTCTGCAAATGACAATTGATGAAGTGATTCTCGGCGGAAGGTACGGTTTGGTCATATGGATCAGCCTCGGGTTCATTGCTGTCATGGCGGCGAAGGGCGCAGCTACTTTTTTTCATCAGTATCTTGGAGATATGTTCGGAATCCGCTCGGTCTACCGGTTAAGAAAAGAGCTGTATGCGAAGTTGCAGCGTCTGCCGTTCAAGTATTATGACAGCGCTAAAACGGGAGATTTAATGTCGAGGCTTACGGCTGACGTCGAAGGCATCAGATTCTTTTTATCTTTCGGTTTTGCTGAGGCGATTCGCTTTATCCTGCTTGTCACCTTCAGTCTGTCTGTCATGTTTTCTTATTCTGTGCCGCTGACTCTGGTAACGATTGCTTCTCTGCCGTTTTTAGGAGCGGTTGTCTACAGGTTTGATAAAAAAGTGCATCCGGCTTTTCGGAACATAAGAAAATCTTTCGCCCGTTTAAATACGAAAGTTCAGGAAAATATCAGCGGCATGAATACCGTTAAATCTTTATCAAAAGAAGATTTTGAGATTCAAAACTTTACTCATTCAAATGACCATTTTCGAAATAAAAACTTAAACGCTTCGTTTATCATGTCTAAATTCTTTCCGCTGATGGAGTTTATCGGCAATATTTGCCTCGTTGCCCTGTTGTCGTTCGGCGGCTGGCTCGTGATGCAAAACAGCTTAAAACCGGGGGAGCTTGTCGCTTTTTTCAGTCTTGTCAATTACTTAATGTGGCCGATCATGAACCTCGGTTATGTCATCAACCTGTTTTCACAAGCGAAAGCATCAGGAGAGCGGCTGCTGGAAATTCTTGATGCCAAAGAGGAAATCACCGACAGCGGACATGCGGTGAAAAACGGCAGACTGAACGGCGATGTCGTATTCAGCGATGTTTCCCTTCAATATACAAAAGAAAACGCTGAAGCACTGCATGGAGTGTCTTTTCAAGCCGAGCGCGGCAAAACGATCGGGTTAATCGGTGCGACGGGGTCAGGAAAGAGCAGTATCATTCAACTGCTGAGCCGCTTTTATGAGCCGACATCCGGCCGGATCATGATCGACGGCAAGCCGCTTGAACACTACTCATTAAAAATGCTGCGCTCCAATATCGGCGTCGTCCCGCAGGAATCGTTTTTATTTTCATCAACGATCAGATCAAACATATCTTATGGAAATCCTGATGCATCAATGGAAGAGATCATCGAAAGCGCGAAAAGAGCTCAGGCGCACGATTTTATCATGGAGCTTCCGAACCAATACGATACGATGCTCGGCGAGAGGGGGCTCGGACTGTCCGGTGGCCAAAAACAGCGAATCGCGATTGCGAGGGCGATTTGTCTGAACCCGGGCATTCTCATCCTCGATGATTCGACGAGTGCCGTTGACATGGAAACGGAGCACCGTATTCAGCTTGCATTGCGGGAAGTGATGCGGGATCGGACGACGTTCATCATCGCTCACAGAATCTCATCCTTAAAGCATGCCGACGAAATTCTTGTGCTCGATAAAGGTGTTGTTAAGGAAAGGGGAACACACGAACAATTATTGGAAGAAAACGGTTTATACAAACGGATTTTTGATTTGCAGTATAAAGATCAAAATGTGTTGAATGAGCCGCATTTTGCAGGATAGGAGGCTCTTGCTATGGAAAATCAGGCGAAAAAACAAACATTGATGAATCGGTTTTTTTATACTTCAGACCAAATCATTGAAAAGCCTTTTAACTGGGCGCAGATGTGGAGGCTGCTCAAATATTTAAAGCCTTACCGAAAAAATCTGCTGCCGCTCTCCTTTTTAACGGTCATGATCTCGGCGGCGATCCGGCTGACGGTGCCGATTTTGATCGGCGTCTATGCGCTCGACAAAGCAATCGCAGGCCGGGATATGAATCTTCTTGCGATTCTGATCTCCGTCATCAGTGGATTATATCTTGTCAATTATGTTAGCAATGTGTTGAGAATCCGCTGGATGAACAAGCTTGGCCAGCATGTCATTTATGATCTCAGACAGCATTTATTTACGCATGTTCAGCGGCTGTCGCATCGCTTTTTCGATGAGCGTTCGGCAGGTTCCATCCTTGTCCGGATCATGAATGACATCAATTCTCTGCAGGAATTATTTACGAGCGGAGTCATCAATTTATTGATGGATATCCTGCTCCTCTTCGGTATTATCGTCATTCTGTTTTCGCTCAGTCCTGAGCTGACCATCGCCATCATGGTGACGCTGCCTGTTATGTTCTTCATTTCAACCAATCTCAGAAGGAAAATCCGACGATCCTGGCAAAAGGTGCGCTTAAAGCAGTCCAAACTGAATTCCCATTTGAATGAAAGCATTCAAGGCATCCGGGTCACTCAGGCATTTACGCAGGAAAAAGAGAATATGATGTATTTTGAAGGCGTCAACAGCGAGAACTTTGAAGCCTGGCGGGAAGCGACGAAAAAAAATGCGACATTCCGCCCGCTTGTAGAAATGACAAACGCCGTCGGGACGGCCATTTTAATCTGGTACGGCACAAGCTTAATCATCAATGAAACGATTACGATCGGTGTATTTGTCTCATTCGCCTTCTATCTCGGAATGTTCTGGGAGCCGATTTCAAGGCTCGGCCAAGTCTACAACCAGCTGTTGATGGGGATGGCTTCGTCAGAGAGGATATTTGAATTTCTGGATGAAAAACCGAGTGTGGCAGACAAGGAAGATGCGGTCAAAATTAAAGAATTAAAAGGCCGGATCGAATTTGAACAGGTGGAATTTTCTTATGACGGGAATCGCAAGGCGCTGCACAGCATTTCATTTGAGGTGCCGGCGGGAACATCGCTCGCGCTTGTCGGACATACAGGATCAGGGAAGACGACGATCGCGAATCTGATCAGCAGGTTTTACGATGCAACAGGCGGGACTGTCAAAGTGGACGGAATACCGATTACCGATATCTCGCTTTCCGATCTTCGTTCGCAAATCAGCATCGTGCTGCAGGATACGTTTATTTTTTCCGGAACGATTATGGAAAATATTCGTTTTGGCCGTCCGAATGCCGCCGATGAAGAAGTGATCGAAGCAGCAAAAGCTGTCGGGGCCGATTCGTTTATTTCAGCGCTTCCGAATGGATACGCCACAGAAGTGGAAGAACGCGGCAATGTATTATCGGCAGGTGAGCGGCAGCTCATTTCATTCGCGAGGGCGCTCCTGGCAGACCCTCGCATTCTGATCCTTGATGAAGCAACCGCAAGTATTGACACAGAAACGGAAGTCAAGATTCAGGCTGCATTGAAAACCCTGCTCCATGGCAGAACGGCTATTATGATCGCTCACAGGCTTTCAACGATAAGGGATGCGGATAAAATCCTGGTTCTTGACCACGGCCGGAAAATAGAGGAAGGAAATCACCAGGAATTAATCGAAAAACGTGGAATGTATTATGAGCTGGTGAAAGCGCAGTATCAAATGTTTCAGCGAAACTAAACTGAAACCGTCCGCGGCCGCATATTCTGAAATGCGGCCGGGGCGTTTTTTTGAGAAAACAGAGGTGAAACATTTTAGATGATTCTGCGTATAAACTGGTAATTCATTTTTTAAGGGGGATACATATGGAAACGCATTTAGAAACTGAAAAAGTAAAAAATCCGTCATTGTTCGGATTGATTACCCATCCCGGAGAACAGTTTGAGAGAATGAGAAAAAAGCCGGCTGTCTGGTTTCCGCTTGTTATTGTTTTATTATTGTCGGTTACCGGCGCGTATATGCTCAGCGAAAAAACGGTGTTATCTACCGATTTGTCGGAAATGCCGGGAGATGATGAAACATTTGAAGCCACTATGAAGAGAATCGGGATCATCGGCGGGATCATCGGCGGGATCATCGGCTTTGTGATTGCCTTGCTGATCAGCGCTTTAATCTATTGGCTGATTGTCAAAATCGGAAGAGGAACAACCAATTTTGTTCACATGTTTTCGCTGTCTGTTTTTACATATTTTATTGCGGCTATCGGGCAATTCATAGGCGGGCTTGTGATCTATTATTCAAATATTGATCCCACGATCGCCATCACGTCTTTAAGCAGCATCATCCCGGCAGACGAGCCGCTCAAATCGGTATTGGGTGTATTTGATATTTTCACAATCTGGTCGCTCGCACTGGTTGCACTGGGTCTCCAAAAGGTTGGGGGCATCTCCAAAAAAGCGGCTTGGACCGGTGTGATCATTTTATTTGTGATCTCCATTTTGCTCGCTTTAACAGGCGGAATCGCGAGGAATTTCTTCGATACATTTGAAGGAGCAATGTAAATGAAAAAAATATGGATCGGCATTATCATTGTTGGGGCTGCTGCGCTTTTTATCGGACTCAACCTCTACCGCTCGGTGCAAACGGGCGGAGGGGCTGAAACAGCGGTCCAAACCGTCAAATTGGAAGAGAAAGAGATTTCTTCTGAAGTCATGGTTCCGGGCGCCCTAAAGTTTGCCAACGAACAATACGAATATTTTGAACCCGAAAAAGGGAAAATTGCCGACATCAAAGTAAAAGAAGGCGACAAGGTGAAAAAAGGAGATGTGCTTTTCACCTATACGAACGAAGAAATTCGCCTGGAAAAAGAACAGAATGCTTTATCCATTCAATCGAAGGAACTCCAGCTTGAACAGGTAAAGCGAAAAATCAGCAGTCTAAAAAGCAAGGAAGACGAGCTGAAGGCTGAGCTGGGAGCGGAAAAAGCCAAAAGGCAAATGGATGACGAACGGTCCCAGCTTGAAATGGAAGAAAAATCGCTTCAGCTTGAGCTGAAACAAGCCGACCTGCAAAAGGAAACGCTCGCGAAAAAATCTGCAGCGCTGCAAGTAAAAAGCGGCATTGACGGGACAGTGATCACCGCTGATAAACAAGCCGCCTTAAAGCAATCGGATATTCAAAAGCCGGTTATACATATAGGTAACGAGGACAAGCTTGTCGTTAAAGGCGTGTTGTCAGAGTATGACACATTGAAAGTGAAAAAGGGACAGAACGTGACCATCACGTCGGATGTCATCCAAAATAAAGAGTGGCGGGGCAGAATCTCTCAAGTCGGATTGGTTCCCGAAGAAGAGGCGTCTGCAGGTGCTGCGGGAGGAAAGGAACAAGCTGTTCAATATCCGTTTGAAGTCAAAATAAAAGGGGAGCGTCCTAAAGCAAAGCCCGGCTTCAATATGATTCTCAAAATCCAGACGGACAAAAGAACCATTCAGGCTCTTCCTGAAGATGCCGTCAAGCAGGATGATGATCAATCATACGTGTATGCCGTCAGAGACGGAAAGGCGAAACGGATCAATGTCAAAACCGGCGAGAAAGCAGATGGCGTCGTTGAAATTACCGGCGGTCTGACGAACAAGGACCGGGTTATCGCAAACCCGGCCGAGGACATGAAAAGCGGAACGGAAGTGAAGCTTCAATGATTGAGCTTTCCCGCGTGAAAAAAAGCTACCAAATCGGAGGGGAAACTATTGATGTTCTCAGGGAGATCAATATGAAAATTGAGCCGGGTGAATATCTGTCCATCATGGGGCCTTCCGGTTCTGGAAAATCGACAATCATGAACATTATCGGCTGTCTTGACCGCCCGACATCGGGTATTTACAGGCTGGACGGCGAGGATATTTCATCATATGGTGAAAGGGAGCTTGCCGGCGTCAGAAACCGTTTAATCGGTTTTGTTTTTCAGCAGTTTCAGCTTCTGCCGAGACTGAATGCCATAAAGAATGTGGAGCTTCCGATGATCTACTCCGGCATTCCAAGAAAAGAGCGGCGGGAGCGGGCCGAACGGGCGCTTGAAAAAGTCGGGCTCAAGGACAGAATGCGCCATTTGCCGAACGAGCTTTCCGGCGGCCAAAAACAGCGTGTAGCCATCGCAAGAGCGATCGTCAATGAACCGAAGCTGATATTGGCCGATGAACCGACCGGAGCGCTCGATACGAAAACAAGCCGGGACATCATGGAGCAATTCACCGAATTGAATGAGGAAGGAACGACGGTGGTGCTCGTCACCCACGAACCGGAGATTGCAGATTATACAAGCCGGATCATCATGGTGAGGGACGGTGTGATCGTCTCGCCGGAAACAGAGCGGAGGGGGACGGTGCAATGAATCTCATCGAAAACTTGAGAATGGCGTTAAGTTCCATCCTTTCCCATAAACTGCGCTCGATTTTAACAATGCTCGGAATCATTATCGGTGTAGGCTCTGTTATTGTCGTTGTTGCAGCGGGGCAAGGAGGAGAGCAAATGCTCAAGCAGACGATCAGCGGGCCCGGCAACACGGTCGAAATCTATTATCAGCCCAGCAATGAAGAATTGACGTCCAATCCCAACGCCTATTTAGACGCCGGCTTCACCGAAGAAGACATCAGAAGTTTAAAGTCACTCGAAGGCGTGAAGCATGTCGTTGCGAAAACTACCGAGTCTATGAATGTCCGTTTCCGGGATGAAAAAACGGATGCCGCTGTAAACGGCATTAATGACGGATATATCAGCATCAACTCGATGGAAGTCGAAAAGGGAAGAGAGTTTTCAGAAGAGGATTACAATGCCGGAAGCAGGGTCGCCGTCGTTTCGCCGAAACTTGCGGAGGAACTTTTTTCTCAGCAGTCGCCTCTCGGCCGCGTCGTATGGATCAATGGCCAGCCCGTTGAAATCATCGGCGTATTAAAAGAAGAAACCGGGCTGCTTGCGTTGGGGATGAATGAGATGTATGTTCCGTTTTCAATGTTAAAATCGTCCTTCGGCATCAGCGACTATGACTCTGTCTCCGTTCAAGCTGAATCTGCCGACCATCTGCAAGCCGTCGGAAAGCAGGCTGCCGCGGCCGTCAACAACAATCACGGCACCACGGACTCGTACGAAGTGATGAACATGGAGGCCATAGCGGCCGGGATCAGCCAGATTACAACAATTATGACGATGTTCATCGGCTCAATTGCAGGCATATCTTTACTCGTTGGCGGGATCGGCGTCATGAATATTATGCTGGTGTCGGTCACGGAACGGACGAGGGAAATCGGGATTCGAAAATCGCTTGGTGCAACAAGAGGCCAGATTTTGATGCAATTTTTAATAGAATCGTCTTTGATCACGCTGATTGGCGGGGTGTTTGGCATCGGCCTCGGATACGGCGGAGCCGCCCTAGTTTCGTTTTTTGCCGGTTGGCCGCCGCTCGTTTCCTGGCAGGTGGTCCTCGGAGGCGTCCTGTTCAGCATGGCGATCGGGGTTATCTTTGGCCTCATCCCGGCCAATAAAGCGGCCCGCCTTCATCCGATTGATGCATTGAGGTATGAGTAAAGCGGCATATAGCCGTCAGCCGATAAGCGTCACTTTGAAACACCCGCTCCTACTCATGAGCATCGACTTAGCAGGCCTGACAACGAATGCGAGAGTTTGTCGACACGCTGAAACCGCCTTTAGAGGCGGTTTTTTTGTATGCGAAAATTAAACTAAATTTAAAAATACACTTCTTACATTAATGATAGACTTAAAAGTGCTGAAAAATTGATCATTATGTTATGAAAGAGGTATTACAGGAGGAATTTTAGAGTGGAAGCCAATATAGAAACAGCAACTCAAGTAAAAAAACCGTCACTGTTCGGTATCATCACGAGCCCTGTCCGTCAGTTTGAAAGAATGAGAGAAAGGCCCGCAATTTGGCTGCCGATGATCATCGTGCTGGCGTTATCCGCCTTTTCCGTTTATCTTGTTTGTTGGGAACTAAGTGAGTTTCTTGGTTTGGATATAGATCCTGGACTAGAAGCCGCCCGTAATGTTTTTCAGTCTGTCATATTCTTCGTGCTCAGCGCTTTAGTATTGTGGCTGATTGCTAAAATAGGCGGCGGAAACACCAATTTTGCCTGCATGGTGTCTCTGTCTGTCTTTGCCACATTTGTACCTGTTATCAGAGACGTCATCATCGGTTTGGTGTATTATGCTTCGAATTCTGAGATCGCGTTTTCGTTCTCATCTCTTGATGGATATATTCCGGCCGAAGAGCCTCTTCTGAGCGTCCTGGAGATGTTTGATGTTTTTACAATCTGGGCGTATGTGCTGGTGGCGGTAGGACTGCAAAAAGCAGCGGGCACTTCAAAGAGGGCGGCTTGGATCGGCGTTTTCGTCATATTTATTATGATGCTGATGTTGTCTTATTTATTAGGCTTATGGCAAGTATTTTTAGAACGTTCATTAGGCTGATGCATTATTGTAAAACCTCATGCGGCGAGCATGAGGTTTTTCTGAATGGTGTTTGAAGGAATAGATAATAATAATGTCACATATTTTTGCGGATTTTTATAGTTTATACAGTTTACAAACGGTACATATCACGATAATATGTTAAAATGTGAAAGATTTTGATGGTTATTGAATGAATTTGAAAGATTTTTGTTGAGTTATGTCGAAAAAGCGTTTACAATGTAATTGTAAGCTAAATGAAGGCGTTTCCAAAAGGGGTGATAATGTGTTGACTCCCGAACGGCATCAGCTGATTATTGACGAGATTGAAAAGCATGATGTCGTGAAAATCCAGTACTTAATGAATTTAACGAACGCATCTGAGTCAACGATCAGAAGAGATTTGTCGACGCTGGAAGCCCGCGGATATTTAAAGCGTGTTCATGGAGGGGCATCGAGGCTTTCCGATATTCGTACAGAGCCTGACATGCTAGAGAAATCATCCAAAAACCTTCATGAAAAGAGAAAAATCGCTCAAGAAGCGGCCTCACTTCTTGAAGAAGGCGATTGTATCTACCTTGATGCCGGAACGACCACATTGCAAATGATCGATTTTATCGATCCGGAGATGGATATTATCGTGGTCACAAATGGAGTCATGCACATTGAGGCATTAGGTAAAAAAGGCATTACTTTTTATTTATTAGGCGGGTATGTGAAGTATAAAACCGGAGCAATCGTGGGCGGTTCGGCTTTATCAGCCATCAGCCAATACCGGTTTGACAAAAGCTTCATCGGCGTCAATGGCATTCATAAAGAAGCGGGATTTACGACTCCGGATCCTGAAGAAGCGCTTTTGAAAACAAAAGCTGTCAACCAGGCGAAAAAAGCATTTATTTTAGCTGACGTTTCCAAGTTTGGGGAAATTTCATTTTCTGCCTTTGCCGGTTTAGACGAAGCAACTATCATTACAGCAGGATCTGCAAAACATTCATTTGATAACTATCAAGAAAAAACTGTCGTAAAGGTAGTGAAAACATGATATACACTGTAACTCTCAACCCATCGGTCGACTATATTGTTCACGTTGAAGAATTTTCCGTAGGCGGGCTGAATCGTTCAGTCTATGACACGAAATATCCCGGAGGCAAAGGAATCAATGTCTCACGCGTACTGAACAGACACCATGTACCTTCTAAAGTTCTCGGTTTTATCGGCGGTTTTACCGGGGGGTACATCAAATCATTTCTCGAAGAAGAGAAGCTTGAAACGGCTTTTCATGAGGTGAATGGAGACACGCGCATCAATGTCAAATTGAAGACCGGGGATGAGACGGAAATCAACGGGCAGGGGCCCGTCATCAGCCAAGAAGATTTCGCGGCCTTTTTAGACCAGTTTTCAGCGATGAAAGAAGGGGACATTGTCGTATTGGCTGGCAGCATTCCTTCTTCATTGCCGCAGGACACCTATGAAAAGATTGCAGAAAAGTGTGAAGAGCAAAATGTCCGGGTTGTCGTTGATATTTCGGGTGAGGCACTCCTAAAAGCAGCAGAAATGAAGCCGCTTTTAATGAAACCGAACCATCACGAGCTCGGTGAAATGTTTGGAACAACCATCACTTCAGCGGAAGAAGCGGTGCCTTATGGTAAGAAACTCGTTGAACGCGGGGCCGAAAACGCGATCGTTTCCATGGCTGGGGAAGGCGCACTTTTATTTACAAAAGACGGCGTCTACCATGCCAACGTACCTAAAGGAAAGCTCGTGAACTCAGTCGGCGCCGGAGATTCAGTGGTTGCAGGCTTTCTCGCAGGCATTGAAAAACAGCTCGACATAAAAGAAGCTTTTCGCTTAGGTGTCGCGTCAGGAAGCGCAACCGCCTTTTCAGAGGAGCTGGGAACGGAAGAGCTCGTTCACAAGCTGCTTCCGGAAGTTCAAGTCAAAGCGATTTAAAGGAGGAAAGGTTATGAAAATAACAGAGCTACTAACGAAGCATACGATCAAGTTAAACCTTGAGAGCAGCCAGAAAGAAAACGTTATCGAAGAACTCGTCAGCGTTTTGGATCAGGCGGGCAAGTTGAATGATAAAGAAGGCTACAAAGAAGCCGTGATCAACCGTGAGAAACAAAGTTCCACCGGTATCGGCGAAGGCATTGCCATCCCTCATGCGAAAACGGCAAGCGTTAAAGAGCCTGCGATCGCGTTCGGCCGTTCAAAAGACGGCGTCGATTATGAATCCCTTGACGGCCAGCCAAGCCATCTCGTTTTCATGATCGCTGCTACAGACGGCGCGAATAACACTCACTTGGAAGCATTGTCAAGACTGTCGACTTTGCTTATGAGGGAAGAGATTCGCAAACAGCTGCTTGAAGCTTCATCCGAAGACGAAATCATCGACATCATCAATCAGCATGATAAAGATGATGAAGAAGAAGAGCAGGCCGAAGAAGCATCTGCACCATCAGCAAAAGGAAAAATCCTTGCGGTTACAGCATGTCCGACAGGGATCGCCCACACGTTCATGGCTGCCGATGCTTTGAAAGAAAAGGCGAAAGAGCTCGGCGTTGATATCAAAGTTGAAACGAACGGTTCAAGCGGTATTAAAAATGGTCTGACAGCGCAGGAAATCGAAGATGCGGTTGCGATCATCGTCGCCGCCGATAAGCAGGTTGAAATGGATCGCTTTCAAGGCAAACATGTCATTGAAGTACCTGTAACAGCAGGAATCAGACGTCCGAAAGAGCTGATTGAGCAGGCGCTGAAACAAGACGCGCCTATCTATCAGGGTAAAGGCGGCGGTGCATCTGCATCTGCTTCTGAAGACGGAGCTGCCAAAGGAAAAGGCGGCGGTTTCTACAAACACTTGATGAGCGGTGTCAGCAACATGCTGCCATTCGTCGTCGGGGGCGGGATCTTAGTTGCGGTTTCATTCTTCTGGGGAATTAACGCGACCAAACCGGGAGATCCCACTTATAATGAGTTTGCAGCTGTATTAAATACTATAGGCGGAACTCAAGCACTTGGATTAATTGTCGCTGTATTGGCAGGATTTATCGCGATGAGCATCGCGGATCGTCCGGGGTTTGCGCCTGGTATGGTCGGAGGTTTCATGGCGACGCAAGCCGGCGCCGGTTTCTTAGGCGGACTGATTGCCGGTTTCTTGGCTGGTTATATTGTTGTCCTATTGAAAAAAGTGTTCGCTGGTCTGCCGCAAGTGCTTGACGGATTAAAACCTGTCCTTCTTTATCCGTTGTTTGGAATATTCTTGACCGGAATCATCATGCATTATGTTGTCAATACGCCTGTCAAGTATATTATGGATGGCATGACACATTGGCTTGAAGGTCTTGGAACAGGAAACCTTGTTGTAATGGGTATTGTTTTAGGCGGTATGATGGCGATTGATATGGGCGGTCCGATCAACAAAGCGGCCTTCACATTTGGTATCGCGATGATTGAAGCTGGAAACTTTGGACCTCACGCAGCGATCATGGCGGGCGGTATGGTGCCTCCGCTTGGAATTGCCCTTGCAACGACTTTCTTTAAAAATAAATTTTCAAAACGGGATCGCGAAGCCGGAATTACCAACTACGTGATGGGCTTGTCATTTATTACTGAAGGTGCGATTCCTTTTGCGGCAGCCGATCCGGCGCGCGTCATTCCTGCTTCTATCATCGGATCAGCAGTTGCCGGAGGTTTATCTCAATTTTTCCATGTCACACTGCAAGCGCCGCATGGCGGAATATTCGTTCTCTTCTTTACGACGAACCATGCGCTGCTGTATCTCCTCAGTATCTTGATTGGTGCGGTTGTGACGGCTCTCATTCTCGGCATCTTGAAAAAGCCGGTTCCAACTGAAAAATAAGTGCTGAAAGTGCCACAGTAATCCCTGTGTGGCACTTTCTTTTTTACCGTTTTTGCCGGAAGTGAACGCGGGAATTATGTATTCGGCAGGAACTTGTGATAAAGTATAGGAAAGCTTTATTTTGCATGTATGCTGTGACAGACTGTTTTTAGGAGGAAGCGTTTTGACTGAAGAAAAATCCACCCAAAATAAAAACTCTCTCTTTGAATGGGTAAAAGCCATTATTATCGCAGTCGTTCTGGCGTTATTGATCAGGGCATTTTTATTCGAACCGTATTTAGTCGAAGGTACATCAATGGATCCGACGCTGCACGACGGAGAGCGGCTGTTCGTCTATAAAACGGTTAAATACGTAGGCGAATTTAAGCGGGGAGATATCGTCATTATCGACGGCGATGAAAAAAATGTCCATTATGTGAAGCGCTTGATCGGCCTGCCGGGAGATACCGTGCAAATGAAAGACGACACGCTGTACATAAACGGGAAAAAGGTGTCTGAGCCGTATCTTTCGGAAAACAGAAAAGAGGCGGAAGCAGTCGGCGTCAAACTGACGGGCGATTTCGGCCCTGTGAAGGTTCCGGAAGGCAAGTATTTCGTGATGGGAGACAATCGCCAGAGATCGATGGACAGCCGGAACGGACTCGGACTGATCGATAAAAAACGAGTGGCCGGGACTTCACAATTTGTGTTTTTCCCGTTCAACGAAATCCGAAAAACAGACTGAAAAATGCCTGATGTCCATTTGGACAATCAGGCATTTTTGCTTGATTTATGCGGATAATGATGCCAGTACTGCAATAAACAGTACGGTAACGAACACAGAGGCCATAATCAGAAGAACGCTGTATAAGATTCTGATTTCCGCGGCTTCTTTTCCCCTTTTTGACAGCATTCGTTTCGCCGCGATATGAACGAACACGTAAATCATGGCAATCCCGATGTAAAGGCCCACATCCCGTGCTGTAAAGCCGGTTACGGCAAGATAAACCCCTGCGAAAAAAATAAACATGCAGTATTCCGTCAAAGTGATAAGCTTCATGTCTTCCTCCGTCTAACGATCCGAGTTTTCTTCAAATATCACCTTTTTATAATATATCTTTTGCAGCCATCCCACAAGGAGGCCGAAGCCGATCAGCAGACAGGAAAATATCAAAAAGTCCGAGGTCCACATATCAAACCCTTTGAAAAGCCCGATAGACATCGTAGAAATCACCATGGCCACTGACACGAAAAGCGCTTGGCGCGGCCTTGAATTGATCCACCTGATGATATCAGGATCATCTTTTAATTTCATTATTCCTTCCCCCATTCTTCAATAATTGTAACATATTGTCACAAAGAAAGTGTGAACAAGTGTTTTTTTGATATATTTTTCTTTAAAACTTTATCGTAAAAAAGCAAAGCATTTCTCTTGCGGAATTTTCGTGTTATACTCTTTTTAATGAAGTATAGATGGAGGATTTTAAATGATAGCTGTTCAAAATGTCAGCTTGCGGTTTGCGGACCGGAAGCTGTTTGAAGATGTAAATATTAAGTTTACGCCGGGTAACTGCTACGGATTGATCGGAGCAAACGGCGCCGGAAAGTCCACTTTTTTGAAAATATTATCAGGTGAAATCGAGCCTCAGACGGGCGAGGTTCATATGAGCCCGGGCGAACGCCTTGCCGTCCTGAAGCAGAACCACTTTGAGTATGAAGAGCATGAAGTGCTGAAAGTCGTGATCATGGGGCATAAACGCCTTTATGAAGTCATGCAGGAAAAAGACGCGATTTACATGAAACCCGATTTTTCAGATGAAGACGGAATCCGCGCCGCAGAGCTTGAGGGCGAATTCGCCGAGCTGAACGGCTGGGAAGCCGAAGGGGAAGCTGCGATTTTGTTAAAAGGCCTCGGCATTGCTGAAGAACTGCATACGAAGAAAATGGCGGATTTGGGCGGTTCCGAAAAGGTGAAGGTCCTCCTTGCACAGGCCCTGTTCGGAAAGCCTGACGTCCTTCTTCTCGATGAGCCGACCAACCACTTGGATATTCAGGCGATCCAGTGGCTTGAAGAGTTTTTAATCAATTTTGAGAATACGGTTATCGTCGTATCGCATGACCGCCACTTTTTGAATAAAGTATGTACGCATATCGCCGACCTGGATTTTAACAAAATTCAAATTTATGTCGGAAACTATGATTTCTGGTATGAATCAAGCCAGCTTGCGCTTAAAATGAATCAGGAAGCCAATAAGAAAAAAGAAGAGCAGATCAAACAGCTCCAGGAGTTCGTTGCCAGATTCAGCGCCAACGCCTCAAAATCGAAGCAGGCGACATCAAGAAAAAAACTGCTTGAAAAAATTACGCTTGACGATATTAAGCCGTCATCGCGCAAGTATCCGTACGTACATTTCACACCTGAACGCGAAATTGGAAACGATGTGCTTGTTGTCACAGACCTGTCGAAAACGATTGACGGTGTCAAGGTGCTTGACTCGGTCAGCTTTATGATGAATAAAGAAGATAAAATCGCCTTTACAGGCCGGAATGAGCTTGCCGCTACTGTGCTCTTTAAAATCCTTGCCGGGGAAATGGAGCCTGACAGCGGATCGTTTAAATGGGGCGTCACAACATCCCAGGCGTTTTTCCCGAAAGACAACAGCGAGTATTTTGAAAACAGCGATTTAAACCTTGTCGACTGGCTCCGCCAATTTTCGCCGCATGACCAAAGCGAAAGCTTCCTGCGCGGATTTTTGGGCCGGATGCTGTTCTCCGGGGAAGAAGTGCTGAAAAAAGCAAGCGTTTTGTCAGGGGGAGAGAAAGTCCGCTGCATGCTGTCCAAAATGATGCTGTCCGGTGCCAATGTGCTGATGCTTGATGAGCCGACCAACCATTTGGATCTCGAATCCATTACAGCGCTGAATAACGGTTTAATCAGCTTTAAAGGCGCTATGCTGTTTACATCTCATGACCATCAGTTTGTCCAAACAATTGCCAACCGGATCATCGAAATCACGCCAAACGGAATCGTCGATAAACAGATGAGCTATGATGAATTTTTGGAAGACAAAGCGGTTCAGGACAAGCTTGCTGAACTTTACGCGTAATGATAGAAAACCCGCCTTAAAAAGCGGGTTTTTTTATAAAAAGGGAGGTGGTTGCCGTGTCATGCCGCAAGGCTCTTGAGCAATATATTCAAGCAACAAACACACATGAGTTTGAGAATGTCAAAAAGCTCCTTCATCCCGACGCTGTGTACTGGTTCTCGGATGAAACGTGCTCGGGCGTTAAGGAAATTCAGCGTTATTTTGAAAACGCCTGGAAGCAAATCGAAAACGAAGTATACAGCGCCAGTCATATCAGTTGGATCACGGAAACGGACGAACAGGCCGTCTGTCTTTATACATACGAATGGAAAGGGTTTTTTAGGGGTGAACCGGTTCAAGGGGCAGGCCGTGCGACAAACGTATTTGTAAAGGACGAGTCAGGAAGCTGGAAGCTGAAGCATGAACATTTAAGCAGTTTGCCCAAATCATGAGGAGGCGGGGCATTGGACGGCTTTATAGCTCCATCTATGTACGGAAGTTAGAAAGGCTGGCAGCATGCGGAAATGATATAAAAGGACCTCAGAAAACTTCTGAGGTCCTTTTGTGCGGAAGGCTTTAGATCGCCCAGTTGCCGTTTCTGAAAATCGGCTCTCTTTTTCCGTCTGCTGTGATTCCGTCTATATTCATTTCTCCTGAACCGATCATGAAGTCAACATGTGTAATGCTTTCGTTTAATCCTTCTTTCGCCAGCTCTTCGCGCGACATCTGCTTTCCGCCTTCGATGTTGAATGCGTACGCACTGCCGATTGCGAGGTGGTTTGAGGCGTTTTCGTCAAACAGCGTGTTGTAAAACAGAATATTGGACTTGGAAATCGGCGAATCGTGGGCAACGAGCGCAATTTCGCCTAAGTAGTGTGAACCCTCATCCGTTTCGATCAGCTCTTTTAAAATCTCTTCACCTTGTTCAGCTTTGACATCGGTGATCCGTCCGTTTTCAAATGTCAGCTGAAAGCCGTCGATCAGATTGCCGCCGTAGCTTAACGGCTTTGTGCTTGAAACAGTGCCGTTCACTCCGTCTTTTTTCGGAGCGGTGAATACTTCTTCTGTCGGCATATTGGCCATGAACTCGATGCCGTTTTCGTTAGTGCTTCCGGCGCCGACCCACAGGTGCTTCTCAGGAAGCTCGATCGTCAAATCTGTTCCTTTTGCTTGGTAATGAAGGGCTTGGTAATGCTTGTCGTTTAAGACGCTTACTTTATCGCGCAAAGTTTGATCGTGGTCTTTCCACGCCTGGACAGGATCTTCACGGTCGACGCGGGTCGTTTTGAAGATCTCATTCCACAGCTTTTGCATCGCTGTCTTTTCATCTGCGTCAGGGAATACTTTTTTGGCCCAGGCCGGTGAAGGTGCTGCGACGACAGTCCAGCTGACTTTATCCGATTGAATCATTTGCCTGTATGTATGCATCGCCTTTCCGGCGGCTTTTTGCTGGGTCGCGATTTTTTTGGAATCGATGCCTTTCAAAAGATCAGGGCTTGAAGAGACAATGGAAATAAAAGCGGCGCCTTCCTTAGCGAGCGTCTCCAGACCTTTCGCTTCCCACTCAGGGAATTCTTCAAAGGCTTCCACTGGGGCCAGCTCATATTTCAGCCTTGTCACCTCATCATCCTGCCAGCGGACCGTTACGTTTTTTGCCCCTATTTGATAGGCGCTTTTGACGAGGAGCCGTGCAAAATCGCGTACTTCTGTTGACGCGTTGATAACGACTTTCTGTCCTTTTTGAACGTTTACACCGACTTCGGCTACAAGCTTCGCATATTTGCTCAGTTTATCAGTAAACGAATTCATTGGCAAAACCTCCTTTATTGTCCATAACATCATATCAAATATTTGATTGAAAAGAAAAAAAGACGCAGCCCGGTAAGGCTGCATCTTTTTTAACGGTTGATTTTGGCCGTTTGGCCGGGGGGCGAGCTTGGCATGTTTGCAAGGGAGATGCTCATCCCCCCGAGAATAATACCGCTTAAAATAACGGTGATGGCCAGGCGTCTTCCCATATCTCTAAGCATGTTCTTCCTCCTTATCGTTTCTCCATTCCTCACGATATGAAAGAAGCAGGGAAAAAAGACGCGAAAACAAAAATTATTTAGCCGCTTTTTGCAATTTATCGATCACTTCAAGAGAGCGGCCCGTTCCGATGGCGACAGACTCGAGCGGATTTGCAGCAACATGCACGGGCACAACGATTTCCTGTGACAGCCATTCTTTGATGCCGTTCAATAGCGCGCCTCCTCCGGTTAAAATCACGCCCCGGTCGACAATGTCTCCGCTCAGCTCGGGAGGACAGTCTTCAAGCGTCGCTCTGATGGCTTCGATAATATGAAGGAGCGATTCGCGCATCGCCTTCTGAATCTCTATTGATTCCAGGGTAATTGTTTTCGGCAGGCCTGTGACAAGGTCGCGCCCTCTGACTTCCATCGTTTTCGTCTCATGGTCAATCAATGCGTAGCCGATCTCAATCTTGACTTCTTCGGCCGTCCGTTCACCGATCAGCAGGTTGTATTTTTTTCTGACGAATGACACGATGTCTTCATCAAGCTGGTCGCCGCCGATCCGGATCGAGTGGCATGAGACTACGCCTCCGAATGAAATGATCGCCACTTCTGTCGTGCCGCCGCCGATATCGACGACAACGTTTGCGACAGGTTCATCGACAGGCAGGTCTGCGCCGATGGCGGCAGCGACAGGCTCCTCAATCAAATGGACTTGCTTGGCTCCGCAGTTTTTGACAGCATCGCTGATCGCACGCCGTTCAACCGCGGTTGAACCGGATGGCGTGCAGACGACGACGCTCGGCTTTCTGAAAGTAAAGCCGATGTTCTTTCCGGCTTTTTTCATAATCTGCTTCAAGAGGTCTGTCGTCATGTCATAATCGGCGATGACTCCGTCTTTCATCGGTCTGACCGCGACGATTTTTCCCGGTGTCTTTCCGATCATGTTTTTGGCTTCTGTTCCGACCGCCAATACGCTCTTTGTTTCCGTATCCACGGCGACAACGGAAGGCTCATTTAAAATGATTCCTTTGTTTTTGCTGTAAACCAATATGTTAGCTGTGCCTAGATCAATTCCGATCTCGGTTGTTTGAAACATGTTTTCACCCAATCTCTATTTAAAATTTTTCCGAAAAACGAAATTTTCTTCGTGCTGAAAAAATGAATTTCATTTAAATTTTCTCAAATGATCGGCGATTTTTGGGGGTTTGTGACGAGTTTGAAACCAATCTGTAAAATGCTGTCCTCATATTGACATGATGAGAAAAATATTCATTTTTATGACCGAATTTTTGTCAAAGAAACGTTCAATAAGGGAAACCTTTTTCAGTCTTCATTCGTCTATCGTTATGCTAAGACAATATCTTAGAAAAATAGAAACAAAGAGGAAGTAGGCGAAAGTTTTGAAAGCAATTGGAGTTGTGAGAAAAGTAGACGAACTCGGCCGGATCGTGATGCCGATTGAATTGAGAAGAGCTTTGGATATTTCGATCAAGGACAGCATCGAATTCTTTGTCGACCAAGATAAAATTGTCCTGAAAAAATATAAACCGCACGGTGTGTGCCTGATGACCGGTGAAATCACTTCTGAAAACCGCGAGTACGGAAACGGGAAAATTACGCTGAGTCCTGAGGGGGCCGAATTGCTTTTGGAAGAAATAAAAGCTGCCTTAAACGAAGTGAAAGCATAAGATTTGAAGCCCTTCATCAGAAGGGCTTTTTCTTGCGTCGGCAGAAGATAAAACCGCCGTCACTGAAAAATTCAGCCATAGAGACGATAAATACTTCGAACAATCCTCTCAAATGTGGTGTAAAGAATGTTACAATTGACTGAGAAATACAAGTGGCAGGTGGGGGTATGAAAAGATATCAAGGACGAATCATTGCAACCGTGCTGGCAATGACTTTTATCATGTTTTGGAATTTTTTATTCTATGGGGTGTTGGGAAATAAAATCAATTGGACGGTTGATCTGCTGTTTACACTGGTGACATTAATCAGCGTTTGGTGGCTCACGCTTTATATCGATGAGTCCAATCAGCTTGTCTATAAACTGAAGGAGAGCGAAAAGAAATATAAAGAGCTTTCTTCAGAAACCAACCGCATCATGGATAACCTTCAGGAAATCGTCTTTCAGACGGACCGGATAGGATACATTACATTTTTGAATCAGGCGTGGACAACGTTGACCGGATACAGTGTTGAAGAGAGTCTTGGAACGATGTACAACGATTACTTTGACCATGAAGAACGGATCTCGAATCACCTGATCGCCCAGCTGAAGAACAAGGAGCCTGAAGGCAGGATCGAGGTGCTCTACCATCGCAAAGACGGAAGCAAGTTCTGGGGCGAAGTTCACTATAAACTTTATTATAAAAACGGTCAATTTACGAGCAGCTTGGGGACGCTGACTGATGTGACGGAACGGAAAAAAGCGGAGATGGAATTGTTCAAGTCGAATCAGCGGCTGGCTATGCAGTCTCAGAAGCTGGCGATGGCCGGGCAGCTCGCCGCGGGAATCGCTCACGAAGTCAGGAACCCGCTGACATCGGTAAACGGATTTTTGCAGCTGATGAAAGCGGAATATCCCGACCGGAAAGATTACTTTGACATTATTTTCTCAGAGATTAAACGAATCGATTCCGTGCTCGGCGAACTGCTTGTACTGGCCAAACCGCACCAGGTTCAATTTAAAAAGATCAACATCAATTCGGTTCTTCAGCAGGTGGCAACGCTTCTTGAGACCAACGCCGTGCTTTCCCACATTAAGATCGAAAAAGCGTTTCAGCACGGGGAGGAGTGGGAAATAAACGGCGATGAAAATCAAATCAAACAGGTATTCATCAATTTAATAAAAAACGGGATAGAAGCGATGCCTGACGGCGGAAAAATCACGATCTCCTCGGAGGTTGAAGGTGACTATGTGAAAATCAGCATCAAAGACGAAGGGGGAGGCATTTCCCAAGCCGATTTGGCAAAGCTCGGGGAGCCTTTCTTCTCAACGAAAGAAGAAGGGACGGGTCTTGGGCTGACGATTTGCCTGAATATTATCGGCGCTCACAACGGAGAAATGAAAATCGACAGCGAATTGGGCGAGGGAAGCACATTCCACATCCTGCTTCCGATCGACAAAGGGGCGGCATCCGAAGAGAACGATATTCAGCAAGGATGCTGCAGCCGCGCAACGATAAAATAAAAGAGGAAAAATTCCACTTCATATGATAGAATTTGTTCAGATTGACCCATGGAGGAATTACCGATGAAAAAAGAATTTGCAGTAATTGGACTCGGCCGGTTCGGCGGCAGCATTTGTAAAGCATTGAGTGAAGAAGGGCTTGAGGTAATGGCGATCGACAGAGATGAAGATCGCGTAAACGAATACGCCAAAATTGCCTCACATGCTGTGATAGGAGACACTACAGACGAATCAGTGCTGAAAAACCTTGGACTGCGCAATTTTGACCACGTCATTGTAGCGATCGGGGAGAACATTCAAGCGAGCATTTTGACAACGCTGATTTTGAAAGAGCTTGGTGTGAAAATGATTACCGTCAAAGCTCAAAACGATTATCACGAAAAAGTATTATCCAAAATCGGAGCGGACCGGATCGTTCATCCGGAGCGTGAAATGGGAAAAAGAATCGCCCACAACATCGTCTCCAACAATGTGCTTGATTATCTTGAACTTTCTGATGAGCACAGCCTTGTCGAAATCGCAGCGAACGGCAAACTGGCCGGAAATACGCTGCTTGACCTTGATATCCGGGCCAGATACGGAATTAATATTGTCGCGATCAAGCGGGGGAAAGAAGTCATCGTATCTCCGCTTGCCACCGAAGAGATTCAAAAAGACGATATTTTAATCGTCATCGGCTCAAATCCTGACATTGAGAGATTTGAAAAAAAAGTTTTTCAACATTAAAATGCCATCGATCAGCCGCGGGAACCCCACAGCCCGCGGTTTTTTTGATCTTTTCATTGACTGTTTCAAACGATTCGGCTACGATATTGAACCATATCCATATAAAAATGAGAGGGGAAATATATCTTTGGACAATGAGATGTTCATTCACCGGCTTGGCGCCGCCAGTCATCGCAAAAAAGCGGATACTGTAATTAAAAACGGAAAGATCATGGATGTTTTTAATCAGGAATGGTTGAAGACAGACATAGCTATCACAGACGGGGCCATCGTCGGTTTGGGCGATTATGAGGGGGAGAATACCATTGACGCAGAAGGACAAATGATCGTTCCCGGCTTTATCGACGGTCATGTCCACATTGAGTCTTCAATGGTGACGCCGCCCGAATTTGCCAAAGCGGTGATTCCCCACGGTGTAACAACCGTTGTCACCGATCCCCATGAAATCGCGAATGTCTCAGGAGTGAGGGGTCTTGAGTTCATGTTGGAGCAGGCTAAGATGACAAGGCTGAACATTCGTTTTATGCTCCCTTCTTGTGTGCCTGCGGCACCATTTGAAAAATCGGGTGCGGTTTTGAACGCTGCGGATTTACATCCTTTTTACAGCCGCGAAGAGGTGCTCGGGCTTGCGGAAGTGATGGACTATGTGGCCGTTGAAGCGGGAGAGCCGGATATGGTGCAAAAACTCATGGATGCCCATAAAGCGGACAAGCGGATCGACGGACATCTGGCCGGCTTGTCAGCCGGGTTCGTCAATGTCTACAGAGCGGCGGGCGTGCTGACAGACCATGAGGTCACGACACCTGAAGAGGCGCTTGAACGGGTCAGAAGAGGAATGTACGTCATGCTGAGAGAAGGCTCTGCGGCAAAGAATACACGTCATGTTTTGCCTGCGGTTAATGAGAAAAATGCGAGACGCTTCTTTTTCTGTACGGATGATAAGCATTTGGATGAACTGGTCGATGAAGGAAGCATTAACCATCAGGTCAAGCTTGCCATTCAAGAGGGACTTGACCCGTTTCTCGCATATCAAATGGGCAGCCTCAATGCAGCGGAATGCTTCGGGTTAAAGACGAAGGGAGCGGTTGCCCCGGGTTATGACGCAGACCTCCTTTTCATCAGCGATTTTGAGAACGTCAGCATTTCAAAGACGATGATCAACGGCGTGATCTGGAGCGGGGCAGAACAAAGCGAATGGACGGACGGCAAAGCGGCACCTGCTATGCTCCAATCTGTCCATCTCCCTGATTTACATGAGGATGATCTGGAAATTCCGATCGTTCAAGGGAGTGAAATCAGGGTCATTGACATTATCCCCAATCAGCTTGAAACAAAGCTGTCCCTGGCCAAGCCGAAAAGCGGCGCTTTTTTTCAGCCGGATCTGGAAAGCGATCTGTTGAAAATTGCAGTGATTGAGCGCCATCGCGGCGTTAAAGGAATCGGACTCGGCGTTGTCAGGGGCTTCGGTTTAAAAGAAGGCGCCATCGCGACAACGATTTCTCATGATTCCCACAATTTAATCGCTGTCGGTACAAATGATCAAGACATCTTAAAAGCGGTTGAACGTCTCGGAGAAATCGGGGGAGGCCTCACCATTGCAAAAGGAGGGAAGGAGCTTCAATCCGTCGCTCTGCCGATTGCCGGCCTCTTGTCGGACAAACCGCTTGAGACGGTAAACGAAAGCTTAAAATCTCTTCATGCAGCATTAACGGAGACAGGATTTTCAGGAGCGTTTAATCCTTTTCTGACGCTTTCTTTTTTAGCGCTTCCTGTTATCCCCGACATTAAAATGACGACAGAAGGCTTGTTTGATGTTAAAGCGTTTAGGCATATCCCGATTCAACCATAAAAAAACGGATGCACACCGGTGCATCCGTTTTTTGTTCAAGCCGCGATTAGACTTCCATAATAATCGGAAGGATCATCGGGCGGCGTTTTGTTTTTTCGTAGAGGAACGGAGCGAGCGTGTCTGTGATCTCGTTCTTAATTTCAGACCACTGCGTCGTTTTGCGTTCCATCACTTTTTTAAGGTGTCCTGCAATCAGGTCCTGGGCATCGTTGATTAAATCACCGGATTCTCTCATGTAGACAAATCCTCTGGAAATTAAGTCAGGTCCTGCGGACACTTTGAACTCTTTCATGTTGATGCTGACAACGACAATGACAAGCCCTTCTTCAGAAAGAATCCGGCGGTCGCGAAGCACGATGTTCCCGATGTCGCCGATGCCGCTTCCGTCAATATAGACATTGCCTGACGGGATTTTACCTGCGACTGAGGCTTCTTCGCTTGTCAAAGCAAGCACTTCGCCGTTGTCCATAATAAAGCAGTTTTCCTCAGGAATTCCGCAGTCTGTCGCAAGTTTGACGTGCATTTTCTGCATTCTGTATTCACCGTGAATCGGCATGAAAAACTTTGGCTTGATGAGGCGGAGCATCAGCTTTTGCTCTTCCTGTCCGCCATGTCCTGATGTATGAATGTTAGTCACAGCTCCGTGGATGACATCGGCGCCCGCCCGGTAAAGCTGGTTAATTGTGCGACTAACGCTGATTGTATTGCCCGGGATCGGAGATGATGAAAATACGACCGTATCCCCGGGAATGATGGAAATTTGCCGGTGTGTGCCGTTAGCAATTCGGGATAGCGCAGCCATCGGTTCACCTTGGCTTCCGGTACAAAGAATCGTCACTTTGCCGGCAGGAAGCCTGTTGATTTCATTCGCTTCAACAAACGTATTTTTCGGACACTTAATATACCCGAGCGTTTGGCCGATTTCAATCGCCGACTCCATGCTTCGTCCAAATACGGCAACCTTCCGTCCGTTTGCAACAGCTGCTTCGATCACCTGCTGCAGGCGGTGGATGTTTGACGCGAAGGTTGCGAAGATGATCCGCCCTTCAACTTTTCGGAAAATATCATCAATGCTTTCTCCGACTTTGCGCTCTGACATCGTGAAATCAGGGATTTCACTGTTGGTGCTGTCAGAAAGCAGGCAAAGCACGCCTTCTTTTCCGATTTCGGCCATCTTGGTCAAGTTGGCAGGTTCGCCTACCGGTGTAAAATCGAATTTAAAGTCACCGGTATGTACGATGTTTCCTTGCGGTGTTTTTACGACAATCCCGTATGAGTCCGGAATGCTGTGGGTCGTCCTGAAAAAAGAAACCGACGTTTTTCTGAATTTGACGATATCGTCTTCTTCAATGATATGAAGCTTTGTTTGACGCAGCAGACCGTGCTCTTCAAGCTTCTTTCTGAGAAGGCCGATGGCGAGCTGTCCGCCGTAAACGGGAATGTTCACCTGTTTGAGCAGGTACGGAATTCCGCCGATATGGTCTTCGTGGCCGTGCGTAATAAAAAGACCTTTGATTTTTTCTTCGTTTTTGACTAAATAAGTGTAGTCGGGGATGACATAGTCGATTCCGAGGAGCTCGTCTTCCGGAAACTTAATCCCCGCATCGATGAGCACGATCTCGTCCTGAAACTGGACCCCGTACGTGTTTTTGCCGATTTCCCCAAGTCCTCCAAGGGCAAATACAGCCGTTTGATCATTTTTTACAAATTTCATTCATTCATAACTCCAATACTTTAAAATTTTCGCTTTGCTTTTCATATTCTAAAAAAGCGTCTTCAACTTGCTGTATAAACTCAATATTGTAGTTGTATTGTTTTAATTTAGATCTGACTTCACGTTCAGATTGAGCTTCCACAAAAATTGAATCTGTTTTTTCACGAACAGGTACTTCGTCATTGCTTGCTTGATAAAATACCTTATAGATCATCCAAATCTCTCCTTAACTGCCGATTGTTAGACTCATCTTTCTATTATATTCGAAATTGCCTCATAAGAAAAGCGCTTGAGAAAAAAAGGACTCTTCCACATGAGTGAAGGTCCTTTTAGGCAATCGACTTTCTGCGCATCATGCCATTCAGCTGTTTTTTTAATTTTTTCCGCAGTCGGCGTAGCATACGGATTCCTCCTTTCTCTGACTTGTCCGGTCACTACCGTATCTCTTTAGTTCTATTATATGATGAATCCGTCTATTGTTACATGGATATTATTGGCATGTTGATTTTGTTTTGATTTTGGAGTGAAAAGGTTTTCTCGCGTACGCAGTTTTTGTATGATGGTACAGGAGAACCATCAATCATACTAGCTAAGGGAGAAGGATTCACTGCCATGGATAAAAAGCTGATTTTCTTTGATATCGACGGAACGATTTATGATCATGATAAACGGATTCCCGACACCGCGAAACAGGCTGTCTCCGATTTAAAAGCGCACGGCCATCATGTTTTCATCGCATCAGGCCGGGCGCCGTTTATGGTCAGGCCTGTGCTTGAAGAATTGGGCATCGATTCTTTTGTCTCTTATAACGGACAATATGTCGTTTTTGAAGGAGAGGTCATTTATAAAAACCCCATTGCCGAACAGTCACTGGAAGCGCTGCTTGCGCATTCGGACAGCTGCGGCCATCCCCTCGTCTTCATGGGAGAAGAGGGGATGCGCACTACATCTGCCGGCCATCCGTTCGTCCACGAAGGAATCGGCAGCTTAAAAGTCAATCCGCCGGAAGAGGACCGCGCCTATTTTAAAGGTAGGGACATTTTTCAGGTCCTCTTGTTCTGTACGCAAGACGAGGAAGAGCGGTACAGCCGGTTTCAGGAGTTTGATCTCGTCCGCTGGCACGAGCGCTCCACAGATGTGCTGCCTTCTGGCGGTTCGAAAGCGGAAGGAATCAAAAAAGTCATTGAAAAGCTTCCGTTCGACAGAGAGGATACTTACGCGTTTGGAGACGGTCTGAACGACCTGCAGATGATCGAGTTTGCGGGAACCGGAGTGGCGATGGGCAACGCTGTGCCCGAGCTGAAAAAAATAGCCGACTTTGTCACAAAGCCCGTCGATGAAGACGGCATTCAATACGCGGTAGAAGCCCTCGGGCTTTTGAAACCATAAAAAAACGGATCATGTCTGATCCGTTTTTTTATGTGCATTATCTGCCGACAGGCGTTGCGTTTTCGGGTTGTTTCAGCGGGTTTTCTTTGTCGATATGGTCGTAAAACATAATGCCGTTTAAATGATCGATTTCATGCTGGAATACGATTGCCGGAAATCCTTTTAAGCGGATGTCGACGTTTTCGCCATCAAGTGTCGTTCCTTTGACCCGGATCCGTTCATAGCGCGGAACATATCCGGGAATCGGTTCGTCGACGGACAGGCAGCCCTCGCCGCTTGTCAAATAGCATTTTTGAACAGAGTGGCTGACGATCTTCGGATTGAAAAGCGCATAGCTGTAAAGTGTCCCGTCTTCATTTTCGGCATGAACTGCGATCATTCGTTTATTGATATTAATTTGCGGAGCGGCTAGGCCGACACCAGGACGAAGGTTGTACTTTTGAGCGATTTCAGGGTCCTGGCTGTTTTTGACAAACTCGATCATGTCGCTCAGCTGTTTGATTTCTTCTTCGCTAGCTGGCAATTGAACTTCTTCGGCGACGGTTCTTAAAGCGGGGTGCCCGTCGCGGACAATGTTTTCCATTGTGATCAACATCTTCACTCCCAACGATTCATTATGTAAAGTATAGCGGATCTTGCTCTTTTCGCGCAATCTCTGTGCATGATAAAATGACCAGCCGAAGGAGGCTGGTCATGACGGATTCATCAGGGGCTAGCAGCCTAAATAAGCGGCCCCTACAATAATCAGCAAAATAAAGAGAACGACGATCAAAGCGAATGTGCGGCCGTAGCCGTATCCATAACCGCCGCCGTACCCGTATCCAGGGCAGCAATAACCGTACATATGAAGACCTCCTCCGTTATTTTACGCCAGCCTTTTCTTTTTGGTAGGCATGGCGTCTAATATAAATTATGTAAAAGTCCAACGGTTGTATAGTCGAATGCCCAACTTCAAGGAATTTTCCCTAAATGTTTTGGTCTAAAAGCGAAGGCGGCGGCATACCGATCTGATATCGGCTTGTCCATACGCTTTAGACTTCTGTTGTCAAACAAACGAATTCATTTTATAGTGGAATTTGTCGAGATTGGGGGAAGTTCGAAGTGAAATTTTCAAACATGCGGGTGCCAGCAGGCATCGTTGTTCTTTTCACGGCAGCATTTGTACTATCAGGCTGTCTCTGGAAAGATCCTGTCGAGTCTTTTCACGGCTCGCTGGAGAAGATCGTGGAATTGGAAGAGCCTTTTAAACAAGAGCAGGGTTCCCTTAAAAGTCTGGAAAAAGCCGAATCTAAGCTTTACGAGGAAATGATCAGGCTCAATATGGATGATTTTGACCGGATCGCTGCGCTCTCCGACAAAGCGCTCAAGAAAGCCGGAAACCGCGAGAAGCACTTGAATTCTGAGAAAGAAAGCATAGACGAAGCAAAGCAGGAGTTTGAAGCGAATAAAGCGTCGGCGGAAAAAATCGAAGATCAGAAGGTCAGGAAAAAAGCTGAGAACGCTGCTTCTTTTATGGAAAAGCGCTACAAAGCCTACGACTCGCTTTATGACGCCTATCAGAAAGCAATCGGCCTTGACAAAGAGCTGTACAAGCTGCTCAAAAACAAAGGTCTTAAACTGGATGACCTTGAGGCACAGCTGAAAAAAATCAATCAATCGTATGACAAAGTGCTGAAAGAAAGCAAACATTTCAATGAGTATACAAAGGATTACAACAAAGCCAGAAAAGATTTTTACAAGGCTGCGGGATTTGAGATGAAAGAGGGCTGAATATTCAGCCCTCTTTTTTCGACAAAATCTGTATTGCTATTGTAATACAGAATGCTGTCTATACTAGAACAGTTTGAAACAGTCTGAACAACGCTGAAACAGAAATTCAGTAAAGCGAATACATTTATTGAATTTCAGGAATGAAATCGATTGACGAGTATGATCGACTGGTGTAAACTTAGCCTTGGTGGAACTTGTTGTATTAGTTTGTCATAAACTATAAATGATACAGTTTTAGAACGCGTTGTGCTGTCCTTACATAAAAGTTTCGACAACCATCAAAGCGGCTAATAAGAAATAAATATGAGTTGCGCCCGTCAATTTAGGACACCCTAATTCTGTATGTATAAGGGATACACGTCTATGACTGTCAAAAGAAAGGAAGAGGTGACTTTATATGGCTGCAAAAACGAAAAAAGCAATCGTTGATAGCAAAAAGCAATTCGATGCCATTAAAAAGCAGTTCGAAACGTTTCAAATTTTGAATGAAGAAGGCGAAGTCGTTAATGAAGCGGCAATGCCCGATCTATCTGATGATCAATTAAAAGAATTAATGCGCCGCATGGTGTATACACGCATTTTGGATCAGCGTTCTATTTCTTTGAACAGACAAGGCCGCCTTGGCTTCTACGCGCCGACTGCCGGTCAGGAAGCGTCTCAAATTGCTACGCATTTCGCGCTTGAAAAAGAAGACTTTGTTCTTCCGGGCTACCGTGATGTTCCGCAGCTGATCTGGCACGGACTTCCGCTTTATCAAGCATTCTTGTTCTCTCGCGGACATTTCCGCGGCAACCAAATGCCGGATGATGTCAATGCGCTGTCACCGCAAATTATTATCGGTGCGCAATATATCCAGACGGCTGGCGTTGCACTCGGCTTGAAAAAACGCGGCAAACAGGCTGTGGCGATCACTTATACTGGAGACGGCGGTGCTTCCCAAGGTGACTTCTACGAAGGCATCAACTTTGCCGGTGCGTATAAAGCTCCAGCTATTTTCGTTGTTCAAAACAACCGCTATGCGATTTCTACACCTGTTGAGAAGCAATCAGCAGCTCAAACAATCGCACAAAAAGCTGCGGCTGCAGGTATCGTCGGCGTTCAAGTAGACGGCATGGATGCCCTTGCTGTATACGCTGCGACACGCGAAGCACGCGAGCGCGCTGTAAACGGCGAAGGCCCTACCCTGATCGAAACGCTTTGCTTCCGTTACGGTCCTCATACTATGGCCGGTGACGACCCGACGAAATACCGTACGAAAGAAATCGAGAATGAGTGGGAGCAGAAAGATCCGCTTGTCCGTTTCCGCAAATTCTTGGAAAACAAAGGCCTTTGGTCTGAAGAAGAAGAAAGCAAGGTAATTGAAGAAGCGAAAGAAGAAATCAAGCAGGCGATCAAAAAAGCTGACGAAGAGCCGAAGCAAAAAGTGACCGACCTGATCGACATCATGTATGAAGAGCTTCCTTACAACCTTGCAGAACAAAAGGAAATTTATAAAGAGAAGGAGTCGAAGTAAGCCATGGCGCAAATGACAATGATTCAAGCAATCACTGATGCGTTACGCACAGAACTGAAAAATGACGAAAATGTCTTAGTTTTCGGAGAAGACGTCGGTGTTAACGGCGGCGTGTTCCGTGCGACTGAAGGATTGCAAAAAGAGTTTGGTGAGGATCGCGTATTTGACACTCCTCTTGCTGAATCTGGTATCGGCGGCCTTGCACTCGGCTTAGGCTTACAAGGCTTCCGTCCTGTAATGGAAATTCAATTTTTCGGCTTTGTGTACGAAGTGATGGACTCAGTTTCCGGACAAATGGCACGGATGCGCTACCGTTCCGGCGGCCGCTGGACTTCACCAGTGACAATCCGCTCTCCGTTCGGCGGCGGTGTTCATACGCCTGAACTTCACGCGGACAGCTTGGAAGGACTCGTTGCACAGCAGCCTGGACTTAAAGTCGTCATTCCTTCAACTCCGTACGATGCTAAAGGACTTTTAATCTCCGCGATCCGCGATAACGATCCGGTTGTCTTCCTTGAGCATATGAAACTTTACCGTTCATTCCGTCAGGAAGTTCCTGAAGAGGAATACACAATTGAAATCGGCAAAGCCGATGTGAAACGCGAAGGAACAGACCTTTCCATCATCACATACGGAGCGATGGTTCACGAGTCATTAAAAGCTGCGGAAGAGCTTGAAAAAGAAGGCGTATCTGCTGAGGTTGTCGACCTTCGCACAGTCAGCCCGCTTGACATCGACACGATCATCGCATCTGTGGAAAAAACAGGCCGCGCGATCGTCGTTCAAGAGGCGCAAAAACAGGCTGGAGTGGCTGCAAACGTTGTTGCCGAAATCAACGACCGCGCGATTTTGAGCCTCGAAGCTCCGGTGCTTCGCGTCACTGCTCCTGATACGGTATTCGCATTCTCTCAAGCTGAAAGCGTATGGCTTCCAAACCATAAAGACGTGCTTGAAACTGCGAAAAAAGTATTGGAATTCTAATAAGATCTGAACAATAAGGGAAAAGCTGATACCAGCCTTTTTCCCTTCATGCATTTCCACAGTCAGTCGGAGAAACTGTAGCCGTCTACTGACAGTCAGCCTAAATAAGCAGGCTGACCATTATATCAACTACGTAATAATCTTAGGAGGTCGAAAACTGTGGCATTTGAATTTAAACTTCCGGATATCGGGGAAGGAATCCACGAAGGCGAAATCGTAAAATGGTTCGTCAAGCCAAACGACGAGGTAAACGAAGATGACGTTTTGGCAGAGGTCCAAAACGATAAAGCAGTTGTAGAAATTCCTTCACCTGTTAAAGGAAAAGTATTAGAATTAAAAGTTGAAGAGGGAACAGTCGCAACCGTTGGGCAGACAATCATCACATTTGATGCACCAGGTTACGAAGATCTTCAATTCAAAGGCGACGAATCAGGCGAAGCGAAAGCGGAAGAAGCTGACAAACAAGAAACTGATGCACCAGCAGAAGCAGCGGAAGCAAACGAGCAAGCGGATGCAGATCCGAATAAGCGCGTCATTGCAATGCCATCTGTACGCAAGTATGCCCGTGAAAAAGGCGTTGATATCGTGAATGTTTCAGGTTCGGGCAAAAACGGCCGCGTTCTGAAAGAAGATATCGACAGCTTCTTAAACGGAGGAACTGCCGGAAACGCTCAGGCTGCTCAAGCTGAAGAAAAAGCAGAGCCTGCTGCACAAAAACCTGCAGCGGCGGTTCAAGTGCCTGAAGGCGAATTCCCTGAAACACGCGAGAAAATGAGCGGAATCCGCAAAGCCATCGCAAAAGCTATGGTCAACTCAAAACATACCGCTCCACACGTTACACTAATGGACGAAGTCGATGTGACAAACCTTGTCGCTCACCGCAAGCAGTTTAAACAAGTTGCGGCTGATCAAGGAATTAAGCTGACTTACCTGCCTTACGTGGTAAAAGCTTTAACATCAGCTCTGAAAAAATATCCAGTCCTGAATACATCAATTGACGACAATACAGATGAAGTGATTCAGAAGCACTACTACAACATCGGTATTGCGGCAGACACTGACAAAGGCCTGCTTGTGCCGGTCGTTAAAAATGCGGACCGCAAAGCTGTTTTTGAGATTTCAAATGAAATCAACGAACTTGCGACAAAAGCACGCGACGGCAAACTTGCTCCTGCTGAAATGAAAGGCGCTTCTTGCACAATTACGAATATCGGCTCTGCCGGCGGTCAATGGTTCACACCGGTTATCAACCATCCGGAAGTTGCGATCCTTGGAATCGGCCGCATCGCTGAGAAAGCTGTCGTTCGTGACGGCGAAATCGTCGCTGCACCTGTTCTGGCTCTTTCTCTAAGCTTCGACCACCGTATGATCGACGGCGCAACTGCACAAAACGCATTAAATCACATCAAGCGTTTGCTGAACGATCCACAATTAATTTTAATGGAGGCGTAATGTAATGGTAGTAGGAGATTTCCCTATTGAAACAGATACTCTTGTCATTGGTGCGGGACCTGGCGGCTATGTAGCTGCCATCCGCGCTGCTCAGCTTGGACAAAAAGTAACAATCGTTGAAAAAGGCAATCTTGGAGGCGTATGTCTGAATGTCGGATGTATCCCTTCAAAAGCGCTGATCAATGCAGGCCACCGCTATGAGAATGCAAAGCATTCTGAAGAGATGGGGATCACTGCTGAAAACGTAAAAGTTGACTTTACAAAAGTTCAAGAATGGAAAGCCTCTGTCGTTAATAAGCTTACCGGCGGTGTGGAAGGCCTTCTGAAAGGCAACAAAGTCGACATCGTAAAAGGCGAAGCGTACTTTGTAGACAGCAATTCTGTACGCGTGATGGATGAGAATTCAGCTCAGACATACACGTTCAAAAATGCGATCATTGCAACGGGTTCTCGCCCTATCGAATTGCCAAACTTCAAATATAGCGACCGCGTACTGAATTCAACAGGCGCGCTTGCACTGAAAGAAATTCCTAAGAAGCTCGTTGTCATCGGCGGCGGCTACATCGGAACTGAGCTCGGTACTGCATATGCAAACTTCGGCACTGAAGTTGTCATTCTTGAAGGCGGAGAAGAAATCCTTCCAGGCTTTGAGAAGCAAATGAGCTCTCTTGTTAAACGCAACCTGAAGAAAAAAGGCAACGTTGAAATCCATACAAAAGCTATGGCTAAAGGCGTAGAAGAAAAAGCTGACGGCGTAACCGTTACGTTCGAAGTGAAAGGCGAAGAGCAAACGATCGATGCGGACTACGTACTTGTCACTGTCGGCCGCGTTGCAAACACGGACGAGCTTGGACTTGAACAAGTAGGCGTTGAAATGACGGACCGCGGCATCATCAAAACGGACAAACAATGCCGTACAAACATTCCGAACATCTATGCGATCGGTGACATCATCGAAGGTCCTCCGCTTGCACATAAAGCTTCTTATGAAGGTAAAATCGCTGCTGAAGCGATTGCCGGAGAAGCAGCGGAAATCGACTATCTCGGAATTCCTGCGGTCGTCTTCTCTGAGCCTGAACTTGCATCTGTAGGTTACACTGAAGCACAGGCTAAAGAAGAAGGTCTTGCAGTGACTGCAGCCAAATTCCCGTTTGCTGCAAACGGACGTGCGCTGTCATTAAACGAAACTGACGGTTTCCTTAAACTTGTAACACGCAAAGAAGACGGTTTAGTCATCGGTGCACAAATTGCCGGAGCAAGTGCTTCTGACATGATTTCTGAGCTGAGCTTGGCAATCGAAGCAGGCATGACTGCTGAAGATATCGCCATGACAATCCATGCTCACCCTACATTGGGAGAAATTACAATGGAAGCTGCAGAAGTTGCCATTGGCATGCCGATTCACGTTGTAAAATAATTAAATGAAAAACCCCCAGCAGGGGGTTTTTTTTATGTATTTTAATCGCTCAAGATAGAAAATCCCCTTGCACATACACAGGGGATTTTTAATGCTTCAATTCTTTTTGAAGAAGCTTTACAATTTTATCTTTATCTTTTATTTTTCCTTCAATTTTAACCAGTACTTTTTTATCATGAACAAGCAGCAAGCTTGGAAAGATTTTAACCTCTTTTTTCCACTGGCCTTTTTCATGTGAAATTTCCATATTTGAAACCTGTTCGGGAAATTCTTTTTTTAAATCCAAAAGCGCATCATAGTAAGCCACTTCCTGCCCCATATGCTCGTCATCGGAAAAAAAGATGAGCTTGAGGTGGCGTTGGTTGGCGCTTTGCTGCTGCTCATGGTCAGGCATGATGTGAGATAAAGAACATCCACTCGTCAAAAAAAGGAAACAAATTGCGGCGGTGAATATCGCTCGAAACCACATGACGTCTCCTCACCTCTCTATATAATGCAAGCCGATTTTCCTGTTCGATTAGTAAACAATTCCTATTTTATCATGATAATTGAAATAATCTTTCGTTGTTACCCATTTGTTACACAATTGATAACTGCTGTTTTATTTATGAGACGTTGCAGATTGAACGGATTTGATGGGTACATAGTCGGAATCAGCAGGGAAGCGTTCTGCATAAGCTTTAAGCAGGAATACATATATAACATGAATGGCCTTTTTTTTGAAAAAGAGCAAAAATGATTTAAATGTGTTATACAATTAACCATTGACAATATTAATGTGACATAATATTATAAAGGTAACAAATTTAAACGCTTCCATTTTGAAAAGAAAAGGGGAATGAAAGATGGGCACGATCGTTTGTCAAGACTGCAATGAAACCATTCAGCATTTTGAAGATGAGAAAGTGACGATTCTTTACGGAACGTGCGGACAGTGCAACTGCCATCTTAGAGAGGAAGAATAGAAAAAAGCATGCGGCCATTTACAGTGCCGCATGCTTTTCTGTTTTTTACAGGATTGCTTGCTGTTCTTTAATGACGCGGATCATATGGAGGGTGTCATCTTCCGGTCCCTGAACAGGCAGCCCTGCTTCGAGGTTCTTTTCGATGTAGTTGATATTATCCTCGGTAATGATCTCGCCTGGAATGAAGATCGGTATCCCTGGCGGATAAACCATCACAAATTCGGCAATGATTCTGCCAGCGGCTTTTTTAAACGGAATGATTTCCGTATTTGCATAAAAAGCGTCACGCGGTGTCATTGCAAGCGCTGGAATGTTTGGCAGAAGCACTTCAGGCTTGCGTCTGTTTTCCGCAGCAGAGGCGGCCTGCTGAGCGATGTCGGCTAAGCCTTTGATCAGCGCATCCGCATCCTCTTTCCGGTCTCCCGGTGTAAAAATGCACAGGATGTTGTATAAGTCAGAAAGCTCCACTTCGATTTGACATGACTCGCGCAGCCATTTTTCCACATCATGCCCGGTCAGCCCGAGGTCTTTCACAGATATGATCAATTTGGTCGGATCATAGTTAAAAGCCGCTTTGGAGCCGAGGATTTCCCTCCCGACGCATGAAATACCGTTGATTTCATTGATGCGATCCCTTGTTTCATCAGCGAGCTTAATCGTTTGTTCGATCAGTTCGTGTCCCTCTGTGGCTAAGCGTTTTCTTGCGACATCAAGTGAAGCGAGCAATAAATAGGAGGTCGATGTCGTCGTCAGCATGCTTAAAATCGATTGAACTCTTTCTTTTGAAACAAGACCTTCTTTCATATTGAGAATCGAGCTCTGTGTAAGGGATCCTCCGAGCTTATGAACGCTCGTCGCCGCCATATCCGCTCCGGCTTGCATGGCAGAAAGAGGCAGATCTTCGTGGAAATGGATGTGAACGCCGTGTGCTTCGTCAACAAGCACAGGGATATGAAATGAATGAGCCAGCTCCACGATGCTTCTTAAGTCTGCAGCTATGCCGAAATAAGTCGGGTTGATGACTAGAAGCCCCTTTGCGTCAGGATGCTCAAGCAGCGCTTTTTTCGCTGATTCAGGGGTGATTCCGTGTGAAATTCCCAACTCATCGTCAATTTCCGGATGGATGAAGATCGGTACTGCTCCTGAGAAGACGATCGCTGACATGACCGATTTATGAACATTTCTTGGCACGATGATTTTGTCTCCGGGTCCGCATACGGCCATGACCATCGTCATGATGGCGCCGCTCGTTCCCTGAACGGAAAAAAACGTGTAGTCGGCTCCGAATGCTTCAGCCGCCAGATCCTGCGCCTGTTTGATAATTCCTTTCGGTGCGTGCAGATCGTCGAGAGGCTCGATATTGATTAAATCTATGCTTAATGCGTTTTCTCCGATAAACGCCCTGAATTCAGGGTCCATCCCGGAGCCTTTTTTGTGCCCGGGTATATGGAACTGGATCGGGTTTTTGCCGGCGTGTTTTTTTAATCCGGTATATAGGGGTGTTTCGTGCTGCAACAATTGTTTTCCCACCTTCATGATAAACCTGCTATTTCCTTAAAGACTATTCTTTATCAAAAATCGTTGAGTTATTTTGCGTTTTTGCTTGATGGCATAAAACAAATGAATTATATTATGTTCTTGAAAGAATGTAAAGAACATTTTATCATCTTTAAGGCTTCTCTGTCCCTTTGGATAGTCGCAAAAAAGAAAACCAATACTAAAGCCAAACAAGCCGTCAGGCCGAACTGCACAAGGAGATGAACCAAATGGAAGAAGGATACCAATATCCGATGAATGAAGACTGGAGCACAGAGGAAGCGATAGACGTCATATCGTTTTTTCAGACGGTTGAGCTCGCTTATGAAAAAGGCGTTGAGCGCGATGTACTAATGAGTGCTTACCGCCGCTTTAAAGAAATCGTTCCGGGAAAAGCGGAGGAAAAAAAGCTCTGCAGCCAGTTTGAAGAAGCGAGCGATTACTCTCCGTATCAGGCAGTCAAAAAAGCAAAGGAACAAACGGAAAATACGAAAATTAAAATGTAATGAGAAAATCCAAAACAAAAAGGGATGGGCACAACAGGCCATCCCTTTTTGTTTAAACCGATACTTTCTGCGTCAGGCGGTAAAGGAAGGCGAGCTTTTCAAAAGCCGCTTCGATTTCGGATAGAAACGCCTCTTCGCTCATTTGCAGGACTTCGTCTTTTGCAAGCTGAATACCGCAAAGCGCTTCTGCTTTCTTCACGTTGACGAGCCGTTCAAACAGGTTCTCCAGCTCTTTTTCGTCCATCTCAGACTGTCTTATGACGCCCGGTTTCGTATGATCGGCCGACCAGACAAAACGGCTTGGAATGTTGCTTTCAATGTCCGGCAGATGCTTTTTAAACAGCTGGCCGTATTCCTGCTTGAGAGGAGACTCATAGATCAATGCAAACCATACGAACACGTGGGTTTCCCATAAACCAATTTGGAAATGAGGCAGCTTTTTATAGCCGCGCTTATTGTTTGCAAAAGCAACCCAGCTGTCGTCCGGCGGATTGACAGAGCGGCGCGCGTGTTTTGCGACGTGGACAAACATTTCATCTCCTGTCAATGCGGACAGTACAGGCGCAAAATGATCGCCGAGCCCTTCAAGTTTCGGGCGCACGGTTTCTTTCAGAGCGCTCATCCGCGCATCTAAACCTTCTATTGTAAATGTACGAAAATCCTCTTCAGTAAAACGCAGACTGCTCATTGTGTTCCTCCTTGTCCAATCAGTAAAGATATTGTATCACAGTCGGCTTTTCAAACAAAAAATTACGTTTCGATTCGCGGATTTTGGGGAATCGTTAGGTAAACACACAATTTTTAGAATAACGTTGCGAATGTTTGAGCACTTCATACGATATGAATAAGAAATTAATATAAATCACGCTTAGGACTAAAACCAGAAGGATTCTCTTTGACATCAATTTTCTCTGGAGGGGGCGTAGGGCACATGAAACCAATTGTGAAACAAGGATTGAAAGAGGAAAAAGACAATCGGGCCGCTGTTTGGAGGCTTGAGGTCGATTATGAACTTGCAACGCTTTTTGAAGCCATGGAAAAAAAGGATGAAACCCAAATCGAGTTGAGCAAGCGCAAACTGGAACGACTCAGAAAAGAATGGATTAGATTATATGGTTGAAACCATAATAAAAACGAACCGTTTGAGAGGTTCGTTTTTATCTGGGCCGCCTGATCATTTGTCATTTTTCTTGATTTTTCCCGGCTAATATCAGTATGCTATGAATAAATCAACAGGTATACATAGAAAAGAGGTAGTGTGATGACAAACTGGAAGGAAATCGACCGCCTGGCGAAAAGCTGGGTGAAAGAAGCTGGTCAGAGAATTCAGCAGTCAATGAAAGAAAAGATGACAATCGAAACGAAATCGAATCCAAATGACCTTGTCACAAACATTGACAAGGAAACAGAGCGTTTTTTCATTGAAAAAATCCAATCGGTTTTTCCGGATCATCATATTCTTGGCGAAGAAGGCCAGGGGGACAAGCTTACATCTTTGGACGGCATCGTTTGGATCATCGATCCGATCGATGGCACGATGAACTTTATTCATCAAAAACGCAATTTTGCGATTTCAATCGGCATTTTTGAAAACGGAAAAGGCAAAATCGGTTTGATTTATGATGTGACTCACGACGAGCTTTATCATGCTTTTCAAGGCGAAGGTGCGTACATGAATGATACAAAGCTCGGCAAGATGAAAGAAGTGCCGCTTGAAGAATCGATTCTGGCCATCAATGCGACATGGATCACCGAGAACAGACGGATCGATCCAAGCGTATTATCTCCGCTTGTCAAGCGCGTCAGAGGGACCCGGTCATACGGTTCAGCGGCTTTGGAACTCGCTTATGTTGCAGCCGGCAGAATGGATGTGTATGTGACGATGAGACTCGCTCCTTGGGATTACGCCGCCGGCTGCATCCTGCTTGATGAAGTCGGCGGAACATATACGACAATTGACGGGAAGCCGCTCAATTTTCTTGAAAACCACAGCATCGTAGCCGGCAATCCGGCAGCTCACCGGGCGATTTTCAACGAATATTTGCCGCATGAATAGCAGGTCTTTCTCTTCTTCCGATTTCGCCTTTTTTGAGGAGCTGGCCGAAGCAAGCCCCGGGTGGGCGAAGGAAGAGCTTGACGGAAACAGCCTGGAACGCTATATGAGTGCTTATGCGATGTATAACGGTGAATGGCTCGTGTGGGAAGACAGGGGCCTGCCGGCGGCTCTGAGCTTTCATCTCGAATGGGCGCCTTCTAACGGCAAGCCTTGGCTCGGAACGCTTCTTGTCCATCCCGATTTCCGCCAAAAAGGCCGGGCAAAAGAAGTGATTGAAACGATCGGCAAACGTTTGAAAGAAAAGGGACATAAAGCGTTGTTTGCGGCGGTGCCATATGAAAAGGACGCGTGGCTGAACATGCTCGCCCGTTCGGGATTTGAACAGCTGAAAACGGAAAAAGATAAAGAGGGAAAACGATATTTGATTATGGTGTTGCCCCTTGCTTGATGCTTCAATGAGACTTGTTTGACAACAGGTCTCATTTTTTTATGATTTTTTGAAACATAATGCTACTTCGTTTGTCTATGATGATGAGGCCTTAATTTGATGTAAAGGAATTGTGGTGGAAATTGATTGAACTATTTAGTGATTATGTGCTCCATTTTGAACGTTATTTTATTTTAAGCAGGCAGAGCATGCTTGTCATTCAGTGGTGTTTGACAGGCCTTGCCCTTCTGTATGTCGTGTCATTTCATCCGAAAGTGAGCAGGCGACGCCTCTTTTTTTACGCAGGCATCGCGCTCAGGCTGATTTTGGTAGGCGCCCTTTCGTTTGAATTGGCTCACCAAATGAAAGCCGCTGAGTTTTCAAACCTGTACATAGAAGAACAAGATGCGCTCCTGCCTTTTATGCAGTTTTTGCTGTTCGGCTATATTTTGCTTGTCTCATTTCATTATATGATGACACTCGCAGAAAAAGGGGGCAAGGGGCTGTTTTTTGCATTTGACATTGCGGTGATGACGATGCCGTTTTTCCAATCGCTGTTCGGCTCTGCTGTCTATTTAAAGGAAAACGGGGCTGATCTCGAACAATTGCTGCTTGTATTGGTGCTGCTCATCGGGGTTCCGGGGCTGATGATCTGCTTGTTTTTTCAGCTTTATTGGAAAAGAAACCGTTACGTTCTCCTTTCGATTTTTTACATTGTGACGATCGGCGGTTTCTTCATCAAAAAGCTCGGCTACGAATTTTTTCCGCTGAACGTATTTCTGACCATGCTCGGTTTTCTTATGACATATCACTTGCTGAATGGCTCGAGAAAGCCTTTTTTGATGGTGAAGCGTGTTTTAGCCGCGGGCACCGCCGTATTTTTCACACTACTTCTTAACCCTTTTTACAATTTGGCAGATGCCGCTTTTACAATCTCACACCCTGAGGTTTCAGACGTGGTTGATGCCAATTTTCAACCTGTTTCGGTTAAAGAAGCGAAGCAGACTGTCAGCTCGTTTTTTCCGACGGACAGCTTGATCTATTTGTCAGCCACCAACCAGGATTTTCACAACGTTTATCATTTTAAAACGAAGGATTACGAGGCGTACGTTGACGGCTGGACGGGGGTGATCACCAATTATTACAATCAAAAAGAGCCTAGCGGGAATATCCTGTCCGATCAGGCGTATATCAAGCGGTCGAAGCAATTTCTGCGGGAACACGGCCGCGAACTTGACAAACAAATCAAGGCAAAAGTAAGCCGTGATGACGACGAAGTTTCTGTCGAATTTTACCGAGAGGGACAGGACCCTGAGTTAGGAACAATGAGATTTACATGGCGGAAGGAGACTCTGATGACATTCCATGAGAACGTGTCTGTTTACAACTTAGAAAAAGTGAAACAAGCCCGCTTTTCTGGTCAGGATATCGAGAGGGATGTTGAAACGGTCTACCAAAAATTGGATATGCCAGTTCAACCTTATCAGCTAGCAGACTTCAATTTATCATTATTATTCAACCTCAACTCGGCATCCATCAACGTGAAGACAAGCGACGGAACGGAGATGGCGTTCCATCCTGTAACAGGTGCATTAACGGCTATTACGTTCAAATCTGAAAGCGCCTTGCCTTATCGCGGACAAGAGCTCGAAAAACGCTTGCTTTCATTATTTGATCAAGACCTTTCTCAGCTGAAAAGGGTGGAGTTAGAAAAGGATCTGATAGAATTTCAGAAAAAAGAAAGCGATGCTGTATTAAATACGAGCTGGACCATGACGAAACATGAAGAGGGAGCTTATCTGACGGTGAGAAAGGACATTCGCAAAGCGGATGAAAAGCCCCCCTACACATATGCAGACGGGGAAAAGGCTTTTCGGAAAGTGTCTGAACACTATCAAAAAGGGTTGGTTTATTATAAACGGACGAAGCTTGTGATTGTTTCAGACGGGGATCAAAAGAGCCGGTATGCGTGGCTTGTCATCATCCAGCCGTTCGGCTCAAACGAACATGATGCATACTTGGTTGATGCCGTAACAAATGAGGTGAAACAATTTGATGACAAGTGAAGAAAAAAAAGCGGTGTTTCTTGATTTGTATGAGCTCTATCAAGAAGGTGAACTTGAAGAGGAAACCGTGATCTGGATGAAAGAGCATGAGCAGCTTTTTCAAGGCCAGGCTGAAGAGGCAGCAGTCGAGAATAGAACGCTTCCCGGCATACAAAAGGCAGATGATCGTCAGCAGCTCCGTCATATCATGGTTTTTGTTTACTCGTTGTATGGTGCTTTCCTGCTCCTTTCGATTTGGATGACGGTGTGGTTTTTTTTCTAAATGGCTTCCAATAAAAAACAGACGATTGAAGAACTGTACAGGGAATATTATCATGACATTATGTACTATTTGTACAGGCGAACCCATCAGCTTGAGACGGCGAAAGACCTGGCACAGGATACGTTTCTGAAAGCTTTTGCGGGCCTGGAGTCTTTCAGAGGCCATTCCTCGATCAAAACATGGCTGTATACGATCGCGCATCATACGTTTATCAACTGGTACAGAAAAGATAAAAAAATCCGGTTTTCCGATGTGACGGCCTGCGGCGACATGGAACAGCACACGTTTGAAATGCCTGAGCGCCATTTGGCAAACGCCATAAGGCAGGAGGAGCTGAAACATCACATTGACCGGCTGAAAGAACATTACCAGACCGTACTTATTTTAAGAGAGTTTCAGGAGCTTTCCTATGAGGAAATAGCGGAAGTGCTCGATTGGAAACTGTCAAAGGTAAAAACCAATCTTCACCGGGCCCGCCTTGAGCTGAAAAAAAGCTTGGAAGGCAGGGAGGTTTAACAATATGAAATGTCATCTTGTGAGAGATTTACTGCCTCTATACATAGAAGGCGATTGCAGCCGCAAAACGGAACATTTGGTTATGGCGCACATCAAAACGTGTGCAGATTGCCGGGAAATGTATGACATGATGAGGGAACCTGTCAATTTTCATGATGACGACAGATTGCCAACAGAAGCAGGAGAAGCGGAAGAACAAAAATTCAGGAAAGCATACTATCAAAGGCTGATTCTCAAAGGGGCAGCGCTTTTTGGCGGAGGCTACTTGCTGATGCTTTTGATTTATTTATTCTTTTTATAAGAACTGGCGGGCAACCTGCCGCCAGTTTTTTTGGAATTTAATAATCAAAAGCCCCTTCAGCCGGAAGGGGCTCTTTTTTATTCAAGCAGGCCTTTTTCGCGCATTCTTTTTTTGAGAGTAAAACCGCTCCCCATAATGACGATCAGAATTGCGACGGCAATTGCGACGCCGGCAGCGCTTTTTTCGGCGACTGCAACGCCGATCATCATGATGCTGATCACTGCAGCAAGTGCGAATAATAAGAATATCCATTTGATTTGTTTCACTGTTTTCCCATCCCCTTAGTATGAAGTCTACTCTTAGTTTACAGAAAATCGCGCTGAATAGAAAGGGTCAACCGAAGCTGGATATTTGAAAGAAATTGAAATAACTTCGTTCGTCAGTTATAATATGAAAGATTATCTAAATTTTTTAGGAGATGAAAATGTGAAACTTCGAGAAGATCTTCGCAATATCGCTATTATCGCCCACGTTGACCATGGAAAAACGACGCTTGTGGATCAGCTCCTCCATCAGGCTGGCACATTCCGTGCAAATGAAAACGTGGCGGAGCGCGCCATGGATTCCAATGACTTGGAAAGAGAGCGCGGCATTACGATTTTAGCGAAAAATACAGCGATTAACTATAAAGATACACGCATTAATATTTTGGATACTCCGGGACACGCAGATTTCGGCGGGGAAGTTGAGCGGATCATGAAAATGGTCGACGGCGTTCTGCTTGTTGTTGACGCTTATGAAGGCTGCATGCCGCAAACCCGCTTTGTGCTGAAAAAAGCACTTGAGCAAAACTTGACGCCAATCGTTGTTGTCAATAAGATCGACCGCGATTTTGCCCGGCCTGAAGAGGTCGTTGACGAAGTGCTCGATTTGTTTATCGAGCTTGATGCCAATGAAGAACAGCTTGAATTCCCGGTTGTTTACGCTTCTGCGATCAACGGCACCGCTTCAGCTGATCCGAAGCAGCAAGATGAAAATATGGAAGCTTTATTCGAAGCGATTGTCAACCATATTCCTTGTCCTGTCGATAACCATGAGGAGCCTTTGCAGTTCCAGGTCGCTCTGCTTGACTACAATGATTATGTCGGCCGTATCGGAATCGGACGCGTGTTCAGAGGAACGATGAAGGTCGGACAGCAAGTTGCTTTAATGAAGCTTGACGGTTCTATCAAGCCGTTCCGCGTAACGAAAATCTTCGGTTTCCAGGGCTTGAAAAGAGTCGAAATTGAAGAAGCGAAAGCCGGCGACCTTGTCGCGGTATCAGGAATGGAAGACATCAATGTCGGAGAGACCGTCTGCCCGATTGAGCATCAAGAGGCGCTTCCGGTTCTGCGCATTGACGAGCCGACGCTTCAAATGACGTTCGCGGTTAACAACAGTCCTTTTGCCGGTCGCGAAGGAAAATATGTCACGGCCAGGAAGATTGAAGAGCGCCTTGAACAGCAGCTTCAGACAGATGTCAGCCTTCGAGTCGATCCGACGCCATCTCCTGACGCCTGGGTCGTATCCGGTCGCGGTGAGCTGCATTTGTCGATTTTAATCGAAAACATGCGCCGTGAAGGCTTTGAACTGCAAGTATCGAAGCCGGAAGTCATCATTAAAGAAATCGACGGCGTTCGCTGTGAGCCTGTTGAACGTGTGCAAATCGATGTGCCTGAAGAGCATACCGGATCTGTAATGGAATCAATGGGCGCGCGCAAAGGTGAAATGATCGACATGATCAATAACGGAAACGGGCAGGTCCGCCTGATTTTCAACGTTCCTTCACGCGGATTAATCGGCTACTCAACCGAATTCCTTTCCCTTACACGCGGTTTCGGGATTTTAAACCATACGTTTGACAGCTATCAGCCTGTTGAGCCTGGGCAAGTCGGCGGACGCCGCCAAGGTGTGCTTGTTTCAATGGATACCGGGAAAGCTTCAGCTTACGGCATTCAAGGCGTTGAAGAACGCGGCGTGATTTTTGTCGAGCCGGGCACAGAAGTATATGAAGGCATGATCGTCGGCGAGCACAACCGTGAAAACGACCTTGTCGTCAACATCAATAAAATGAAGCAGCAGACAAACGTGCGCTCAGCGACGAAAGATCAGACGGTCAGCATGAAAAAACCGCGTATCATGTCGCTTGAAGAATCGCTTGAATACTTGAACGAGGATGAGTACTGCGAAGTCACGCCTGAATCCATCAGATTGAGAAAGAAAATTCTCGACAAAAACGAACGCGAAAAAGCAGCGAAAAAGAAAAAGCTGGCAGGATTGTCGTAACATTTGCAGAACCTAAAAAAAGAGCAACCCAACTAAGCAAAGGGGAGGGGAATCTTTTTGACTGATGTAAGTGAACGGCTGTCGTTTTTTGCCGCTCTTTATAAAGTGGACCAGAATCCTGAGGCGGGAATGTGGTGGCTTTATGCCACCATCTTCGTCCTGTCTGCGGTCGTCTTTAAACTGGGGTTCGCCAAACGGCTGCCGCTGTTGAAAACGGCGATCATTTACTTTTTTCTGGCGCTAGGCTGTACGTTTTTAACTTTTTTCGGCGTTTTTCTGCCGGTTGGAGAAGGGCTGATCGTAGCCGTTTTAATCCTTTCGATTTACAAAATCCGTCTGCACCGTTCGAAAAAAGAGCAGACGGGGGCGAATACGTAGAAAAGACATAGCCAAAGAAGGCTATGTCTTTTTTGTATCCGCCAGAAAATCCGCTGTTAATAAGTCCCGAAACAAAGCCCTGGCAAAAAGAATCTCATCTGCTGAATACCGGCTTAAAAATCGTTTAAACCTTTGTTCGATTTTTTCGTGCTCACGCTGGTGAAGGTGATGAATACTTCTCCCTTTATGGCTTAAGCGGAAGTAGATTTCTTTTTTATTGTCGCTGAGCTGTGTCTTGCTGACGAGGCCTTTTTCGGTCAGCTTTGCGGTGATCCTTGAGACCGTCGCTTTTGAAAATCCCATTTTCTCGGAAATCGAGGTGACGTTGATCGGTTCGTGGTCGCCAATGCAGCTGATCGTATGGATGTCAGACATGTTGAGTTTCAGTTCAGCTCCGAATTCGCGTTCCATCTTTTTCATTTCAGCGGAGATGCGCTCTTTCATGACGGTTTCTTGCTGCTCTTGCTGATGAATGAGCCTGATGTACAGATCGAATATTTCTTGTTTTGCGTGTGTTAAATGCTCCATGCAGAAAATCGGCTCCTTTAATCGATGTTTCTGCTTTGATTATATCATTTTGTTGCGCATGAAACAAAATGATTAAACAGACTGAATGTGAGAGTTCCCGCACCAGCGGTGGATACCATCGGCAATCAATTGCTCCGCGTTTTCCATGGATTCGTCGACAGCCCAGGCCACGTGGCCGTCGGGACGGATCAGCGCTGCTTTTACCCCATTCCATTCAGGCCTGCCGTCAATTGCTTTCACTTGTATACGGCGGACGTGAGGAATGGTGGAAAATTTCTTCGTTTCTATCCCGAATGCTGCTAATAAAAAGCGTCCATCACGGAGAAAAGTGTAGAGCCGTTTGACAGTACCATCTGAAAGGGTCAGATCGATATCTGGGAGACGTTTTCCGTTCAGCTTATGTTCAGGCATCTTTTCATCTGCTTTGTATTTCACGCTGAGCGCCGCAATTTGTTCTGCCAGATAGCGATTGACGTCTGAAAATCCGAGAATGCCGGATAATAATTCGCGGAGGTACAGGCCTTCACGTGTAAAATCAAACAGCTTTGTTTGGATTTGTGTATTGACGAGCAGCGCTTCCCCGACAGTATGTCTTTCATTATGGTAACTGTCAAGCAGCCAGTCGGGGCACCGTCCGTTGATCTTTGCTGCGAGCTTCCAGCCAAGGTTCATTGCGTCCTGAAGTCCGACATTTAAACCTTGCCCTCCTGCAGGAAAATGAATATGCGCGGCATCTCCAGCCAAGAAAATTCTGCCGGAGCGGTAATGCTCTGCCAACTTGGTGGCATTTCCGAAGCGGGACATCCAAACCGGGCTGTCAATTCCAAAGTCCGTGCCGCAGATGCGGTTGAGTTCTGTTTTTAATTCTTCCAGTGTGACGGGCTCGTGAAGCAAAGCTTGAGGCATGTGCGGCGCCGTTATGAGGACGCGGAAAATGCCGTCGTCTAAAGGCACGATCACAACGCCGCCTTCACGGTTCACGCAAGTATAAAAATGCGATTCCGGCGGATTTTCAAGCGACACATCCGCAAGCATTGCGGTGATATTCGCATCAGTTCCTGAAAAAGCGATACGCGCCTGCTTGCGGATGGTACTTCCGGCTCCGTCAGCACCGACGATATAGGAAGCGGTTAGAAAGGACAGGCCGTCGGGTCCCTGGACGACGAGCTCGGCCGTTTCCTCATACTCGCGGAAAGCGAGAACTTCATGATCGCGAAGGATGCAGACACCGAGATTTCGCGCATGTTCCTCAAGCACCTTCTCGGTTTCGTACTGAGGGATGATCAATGTAAAATTGGCTTGCGTATCAAGCGCAGAAAAGTCCAATCCAGTCTTTAGACCGGCAAAATGCCCCGAAGGGCTCGGCTTGCCAATTTCCTTAAACCGTTCTCCAAGCCCCCTCATTTCAAGTATTTCGATTGAGCGCGGATGCAGCGTGAGCGCTTTTGAGAATGGCGAAGGCTCTTTCAGCCGTTCGACAATACAGGTCCGGACACCGGCCAAAGCCAGCTCGGAAGCCGTCATCAGACCGACGGGGCCGCCGCCTGCAATCAGTACATCAAAATCCATGATGAATCACTCCTTTTTTGTTACGTATGAAACAATTTTAACATACTACAAATGAAAATGTTTATCAACTATAATCTTTAATTTTGTTACTCGTGTAACAAAAAAGCCGATAAAAAAGCATGGAGCTTGTCCATGCTTTCATGACTTGATCTGCTCTTTATCTTTTCTGTGCGGATATAGCTTAAAACGGCCGGTTTTCATCCGGTTTTCTGTTTTGATTTTAATTCGTTCGCTGCATTCATGGCACATATAAGTATGTATCGGCCGGTTTCGGAGACGTTTGGCAATGAGTGTGTCATCATCGATTTTTTCGATTTTGTCACACAATGAACACTTTACCCTCACTTGATTCACCTCACTTACGATTCATTATACCTTAATCAATCGGACAAATAAATTTTCTCCTATAGAAAAAAGGAAAAAGCCTGTGCCGTCAAGAAAACAGTGGCACAGGCTTTTAAAAGTTATGGCTGCCGATTTTTCATATGCTTGTTTGATTGCTTATTCTGCTCCTTTTCAAGCTGTTTCTGGTTTCTGTCATTCAACTGGTCGTTGTTGGATTTTGTAGGATTTGTTTGCTGATTGTCTGTTGCGTCGTTCGGCACTTCAGGAAGGACGCGCCCGACGATGGCTGCCAGCTCGTCGAGAATCCCTTTGACAGGGCGTCCCGCTTGAATTTCCCTGCCCATTGCCCGCAGGCGGTTGACGGTGTCGGGATCTGCGACAACGGCGGCGTTTGCTCCGTAAGGGTCATTCTGCAGCGCTTCAGCCACGGAATACTTAATAGATTCGACTTTGCTGCGCTCCAAATTGTCTTTCACATCAATTCCGACGACGGCTAGCCTGCCGAGCACGACGGCGGTTGCATCATTGACACCCGGAACGCTTTCGGTGATCTTCACAAGGCGCCGCGAGATGGCTTGCCCGTCTTTACGGTTCACCGGCTCTTGGGAGCTGTTTTTTACTTGAATCGGTTTGTTGCCGGGAAGCTCGTTCGCTTCATTTCGGGCATTATTTTGAATGCCGCAGGCTGAAAGCAGCATAACGGTTTGAATTAGGATCAAAAAAAAGATTCGCACTTGAGGTTGCCTCCTTAAAAATGCTTTCATTAATTTTTATTGTTGAATTAACCTTCTATCTTTATTCACAAAAACATATATTTTAGCGGGCGCTCCATCAGCTTTTAACCCAATTGAAAAGAAAAGGCTAAAAATCCTGATCAGGAGGCGGAAGATTGAGTAAAATTTATGTGCTGGATACGAATGTGTTATTGCAGGATCCGAATTCAATCTTTTCTTTTGAAGATAACGAGGTTGTCATCCCGGCTGTCGTATTGGAGGAAGTCGACTCAAAGAAACGCTACATGGATGAAATTGGGAGGAATGCAAGGCGCGTATCTAAATTGATAGATGATTTGCGTTTAAAAGGAAGGCTGTATGAAAATGTTCCCCTACCAAACGGAGGAAGCTTGAGAATCGAGCTGAACCATCGCTCTTTTCAGCAGCTTCAAGAAATTTTTATCGAAAAAACAAGCGACAACCGTATTTTAGCCGTAGCGAAAAACCTCAGCCTGGAAGAGGAAACGAAAGAAGACGGCAGGCCGGTTATCCTTGTCAGCAAAGATATGCTGATCCGTGTCAAAGCCGATGCCATCGGCTTGATGTCAGAGGATTTTTTGCACGACAGGGTTGTCGACAATGATGATATATACAGCGGTTATACGGACGTGTACATTCGCCCGGATCAGATGAATTCCTTTTTTGAACATCACGATTTGCCGCTTCACGAAATCAGCAGTGAGATGCTGCGTCCGAACCAGTTTGTCGTTATGAAGGACGCGCTCGGCGGATCATCCTCTGCCGTAGGGATCGTAGATCAAAGCGGAAAAGCCGTTAAAAAGCTTGTTTTCGATCAGGAACAGGTTTGGGGCATACGTTCGCGAAATGTACAGCAGACGATGGCTTTGGAACTTCTTTTAAGACAAGATATTCCGCTTGTCACCCTGATTGGAAAAGCCGGCACAGGAAAAACCCTGCTTGCGTTGGCAGCAGGGCTGCTGCAGACAGAAGACCTGGGGAATTTTAAAAAACTTGTTGTCACAAGGCCGATCGTTCCTGTCGGAAAAGATCTCGGCTATCTTCCGGGTGAAAAAGAAGAAAAACTTCGTCCGTGGGTCCAGCCTATTTTTGATAACCTGGAATACTTGTTCAATGCAAAAAAGCCGGGGGAGCTTGATGATATTTTAGCGGGGATGGGCTCCATTCAAGTCGAAGCCCTCACATATATAAGGGGCAGAAGCATTCCTGACCAATTCATCATCATTGATGAGGCTCAAAATCTGACCAAGCATGAAGTCAAAACGCTTCTGACGCGCGTCGGGGAAGGCAGTAAAATCGTATTGATGGGAGACACCGAACAGATCGACCATCCTTATTTAGATGCGATGAACAACGGCCTGGCCTATGTTGTTGAGCGCTTTAAGGATCAAAAAATTTCCGGAAACGTGAAGCTTTTAAAAGGAGAGCGCTCCCGGCTCGCCAGGCTTGCAGCCGATCTGCTGTAAATAAAAAAACCGGGCGTTTAACCCGGGTTGCAACTTGCATGGCCCGCGGGCCGGGTTGCCGGCAAGTGCCGATAGCCCGGCCGGGAAAGAGGAGGCGGAGTTTTTCATCGCCTCCGGCGCACCCATTGCAGTGTTGTAGCTTTAAACAATGTGAATTTCTTTTACTCGTTTCACAGGAGTCATCCTGTTTGAACCGTCGGGAAAATAAACGTGTACAGGCCCGTCTTCGCCAAGCGGCTTGCCATTGTTGCTGAAGCAGAGAATCATGCCGCCCGCTTCTTCGATCGGAACGGAAACGTCTTCACCTTCCGTTTTGAAGAGGCATTTGACGGCGGAGCCTGTCACCTCCGCATTTTTCAAAAAAGGTTCAAGCTTGATCCCGAAAGTGCCGTCAAGCAATTTCTCCTTTTCATATTTTTTCTCTGATTTCAGTGTCGGCGGCGATACAGTACCTTCCCTGATTTGCCGTTCCCGGTCAATCACAAGGTCGTCATCTTCATCTTTTACCTCTCTGAAATCTGAAAAGAACTGATCGAGATCGAATTTTCGGTCATCAAAAATCCAAACGCTCGGATCGAGCGTAATCTGATACTTTACATTTCCTGTGATCGTTACAATGCTCATGTCTCTACCACTCCCTCACAAAAATTATAAGCGCTTTCTTTCAAATTGTCACTTCTCATAACAAAAGCCCTCTCCGGGAAAGATAACAGCAACGACGCTCGGATGGAGGGAAAAAACTTGAATTGCCGGGATAATGAGGAGCTTGAATATTTTGTCACGGAAGCGAAAAAAGTGACGGACAAAGGAAAGGTTGCATCTTACATACCGGCTTTGGCTGAATTATCGGAGGACGATTTATCGGCGGCGGTCTACTTTACGGACGGGACGTGTATATCAGCGGGAGACGTGGAAAAAGCCTTCACTCTGCAAAGCATCTCAAAAGTATTGTCGCTTGCTCTCGTCCTGATCGATCACGGCCCGGAAACAGTGTTTCATTATGTAGGACAAGAGCCGACTGGTGATCCGTTTAACTCCATCATCAAACTTGAAACCGTCAACCCGGGGAAGCCGCTGAATCCGATGATAAATGCCGGAGCATTGGTGGTGACAAGCATGATTAAAGGAGAGACGAATGCCGATAAGATCGGCAGGCTTCTTGATTTTATTAAAAAACTGGCAAATAATCGGAATATTACCTTTTGTGAGAAGGTCGCCGAATCTGAATTTGAAACCTCGATGGTCAACAGGGCGATGTGCTACTACATGAAAGAGCACGGTATTTTTCAGGCTGAGGTTGAGGATGTCATGGATGTGTATACAAAGCAGTGCGCCATTGAAATGAACAGCTTAGACTTGGCGAAAATCGGTTCTGTTTTTGCTTTGAACGGCAAGCATCCCGAAACGGGAGAACAAATCATACCGAAGGATATCGCGAGAATTTGCAAAACATTTATGGTGACATGCGGAATGTATAATGCCAGCGGCGAATTCGCAATCAAAATCGGCATACCCGCCAAAAGCGGGGTTTCAGGGGGAATCATGGGTCTATCCCCATACCGTTTCGGCATCGGCATCTTCGGGCCCTCGCTTGATGAAAAGGGAAACAGCATCGCCGGAATCCGGCTTTTAGAGCTGTTATCGGCGAACTACAGTTTAAGCATTTTTTAAAACGTGAGCGGAAGCTTAAAATGCGAGTCTTTGAAAAACGGCGAAAGGACAGAAATAGCTTGCTTTTTTTCGGCTGAGGCTTTATCATAAATAGAAGAATTAGGTACTCGCCTGGGGAACGGAGGGATACTTTTGGCGTCTGAGATTGTAGTCGACCATCGTGAAAAAGCACTTGCCCTGTTAAAACGTGATGCTGATAAAATCTTAAAGCTGATTCAAGTGCAAATGGACAACTTAACGATGCCTCAATGTCCTCTTTATGAAGAGGTTTTAGATACACAAATGTTCGGACTCTCTAGGGAAATTGATTTTGCTGTCCGCCTTGGATTAGTGGATGAAGAAGAGGGTAAAGAACTGCTTTACAGGCTGGAACGTGAATTGTCTGCATTACATGATGCATTTACAAAAAAATAAATGAACACCTCAGAAGAATCTTTCTGTCTGAGTCAGCTTGTCGACGACGTTTCGATAGAAACAAACTGCCGGCAGGCTTTTTTTGTTATGGAATGAGAAAGAAAACGTCCGCTGATGAAGGAATGAATGCTGTTCGTGCCGAATAAACGAAGACGCATGGTATGCCGATAAAAAAATAGAACGGCAGTCTTGGAACAGACGGACTTTTCTTTCAGACGAGATTCGAAGTCTTATGAAAAGGGTATCTTTCGTGCTTTTTAAGAAAGTGTAGTAAAATAACGAAGGAGTTACCACAAACACATTTTGAAGGCAAGTAAGGAAGAGGATAATAATATGATAAAAAGAATGCTCAAATCCTATGATTATTCATTAATCTTCGCTGTATTCCTGCTGTGCGGGTTCGGGCTCGTCATGGTGTACAGCTCAAGCATGATCACAGCCGTGACAAGGTACGGACAAGACAGCAGCTACTTTTTTGACAGGCAGCTGATGTTTTTGGTGCTCGGAACCGTCATATTTTTATGCGCGGCGCTTTTTCCGTATAAGGCTTTTGCCAATCAAAAATTCCAAAAGTTTTTGCTGCTCATTTCCGTTGTCGCTTTGTTCGGGCTGTTCGTTGTCGGACACGTGGCCGGGAATGCCCAAAGCTGGTTTAGGGTTTCGAATTACGGCATCCAGCCGGGGGAGTTTGTCAAGCTGACCGTCATCTTGTATCTTTCTTCCGTCTATGCCAAAAAGCAAAGCTATATTGACAACTTGGGAGCCGGAATCGCCCCTCCCGCAATCATCACGCTTTTCATTTGCGCCCTGGTCGCTGCTCAGCCGGATGTGGGAACGGCCTTTATCATCGCTTTAATCGCTTTGTGCATTATTTTGTGCTCGGGATTCAGCGGCAAAACGCTGTTAAAGCTCGTACTTTTGGCCGGGGCTGTCCTTGTGCTCGTCAGCCCGCTCATTTATTTCAACTGGGACAGCATTTTAACAGAAGGACGGATGAATCGGTTTGAAAGCTACCAAAACCCGTTTAAAGACGCACAGAAATCTGGTTTTCAAGTCGTCAACTCCTACTTGGCGATCGGTTCGGGAGGGCTGTTCGGCCTGGGTCTCGGCGAAAGCGTGCAGAAGTATGGATATCTGCCTGAAACGCACACCGATTTCATTATGGCGGTCATCGCCGAGGAGCTCGGCATTTTCGGCGTCCTTTTTGTCGTGCTGCTGCTCGCTTTCATCGTTTTAAAAGGGTTTTATATTGCGAGAAAATGCGACGACCCGTTTGGAAGCCTGCTTGCGATCGGGATATCAAGCATGATCGCCATCCAGTCTTTCGTGAACCTGGGCGGCATATCCGGCTTGATTCCTTTGACAGGGGTGACGCTTCCGTTTATCAGCTATGGAGGGTCATCGCTCATTCTGCTGATGGCAAGCGCGGGGATATTGGTGAACATCAGCATGTTTAATGAATACTTTGACCGGTTCAAACGAAAACAGCCTGTCGATACTACAAAAACCAAAGAAAATCAATATAAAAAAAGTATAAATTTTTAAAAAACTAAGCGTGTACAATGTCCATCCGATTCATTTAGAATAGATACATACTTAAAACAGCGGATGAGGGGGAACGACATGTCACAACAGTCTATTCAAAAAGTTCTTGTTGCAAACAGAGGGGAAATCGCTATCCGCGTATTTCGCGCCTGCACAGAACTGAATATCCGTACGGTAGCGATCTATTCTAAAGAAGACAGCGGATCATACCACAGATACAAAGCCGATGAAGCATACTTGGTCGGCGAAGGGAAAAAGCCGATTGATGCTTATCTTGATATTGAAGGGATCATCGAGATTGCGAAACGCAACCATGTGGATGCCATCCATCCGGGCTACGGCTTCCTGTCTGAAAACATTCAGTTTGCCAAGCGGTGTGAAGAGGAAGGCATCATCTTTATCGGACCGACCTCCAAGCACCTCGATATGTTTGGAGACAAAGTAAAAGCCCGTGAACAAGCTGAAAAAGCAGGAATTCCCGTCATACCGGGGAGCGACGGCCCAGTGGCTGATATCGCGGAGGTCAAACAATTTGCGGAGGAGTTCGGATATCCGTTTATCATCAAAGCGTCGCTTGGCGGCGGCGGCCGCGGCATGCGGATCGTCAGAGACGAATCGGAGCTGGAGGAATCCTATAACAGGGCAAAATCAGAGGCGAAAGCCGCTTTTGGTAATGATGAAGTGTATGTCGAAAAGCTGATCGAAAAGCCGAAGCACATTGAAGTTCAAGTCATCGGAGACAAAGAAGGTAACGTGGTTCACCTTTACGACCGTGACTGCTCTGTGCAAAGGCGTCATCAAAAGGTTATCGAAATAGCGCCGAGCGTTTCGCTTTCTGAGTCCCTCCGGGAAAAGATTTGCGATGCTGCCGTTAAGCTTGCGAAGAATGTTGATTATGTCAATGCCGGAACGGTTGAATTTTTAGTTGCGAACGATGAGTTTTTCTTTATTGAAGTCAACCCGCGTGTTCAGGTGGAGCACACCATTACGGAAATGGTGACGGGTGTCGATATCGTTCAGACACAAATCCTGATTGCTGCCGGACTCAGTCTGGGCAGCAGCGAAATCAGCATTCCGAACCAGGATGCCATCACGCTGCACGGATATGCGATCCAGTCAAGGGTTACGACTGAAGACCCGTCAAACAATTTCATGCCTGACACAGGCAAAATCATGGCATATCGCTCAGGCGGCGGTTTCGGGGTGAGGCTTGATACCGGAAACAGTTTTCAGGGCGCTGTCATTACGCCTTATTATGACTCGCTGCTTGTTAAGCTTTCAACCTGGGCGCTGACGTTTGAACAGGCGGCGGCCAAAATGGTTCGCAACCTACAGGAATTCAGGATCAGGGGAATCAAAACGAATATTCCTTTCCTTGAAAACGTGGCGAAACACGAAAAATTTCTCACAGGGCAATACGACACGTCTTTTATTGATACAACGCCGGAACTCTTTGTCTTTCCTAAGCAGAGAGACCGCGGAACAAAAATGCTGACGTATATCGGGAACGTAACGGTCAACGGCTTCCCGGGCATTGATAAAAAGAAGAAGCCGGAGTTCGACAAACCCCAGATCGTCAAAACGGATGTCGATCAGCCGATCGCGAGCGGAACAAAACAGATTCTTGATGAACGCGGAGCTGAAGGGCTCGTCAAATGGGTGAAAGATCAAGAGGAAGTGCTTCTCACTGATACGACGTTCCGCGATGCCCATCAGTCACTGCTTGCGACAAGATTCAGAACGCATGATTTGGAGAAAATCGCCAATCCGACAGCTGCGCTCTGGCCTGAGCTTTTCAGCCTTGAAATGTGGGGCGGCGCCACTTTTGATGTCGCTTACCGTTTCTTGAAAGAAGACCCGTGGAAAAGGCTTGAGAAGCTGCGGAAGGAAATTCCGAATACGATGTTTCAAATGCTGTTGAGATCTTCGAATGCCGTCGGGTATACAAACTACCCTGACAACCTGATTAAAAAGTTTGTCAGCGAATCCGCTGCGGCCGGAATCGATGTATTCCGCATTTTTGACAGCTTGAACTGGGTTAAAGGGATGACGCTCGCCATTGATGCAGTGCGCGAGTCGGGCAAACTTGCCGAAGCCGCGATCTGCTATACCGGAGACATTCTCGATCCGAACAGAACAAAATATAACCTTGAATATTATACGTCAATGGCAAAAGAGCTTGAATCAGCGGGGGCGCATATTCTCGGCATTAAAGATATGGCCGGCCTGCTGAGACCTCAAGCAGCATACGAACTGGTGTCAGCTTTGAAAGAGACGATCGACATTCCGATCCACTTGCATACACACGACACGAGCGGCAACGGTATTTTTATGTACGCGAAGGCGATAGAAGCAGGCGTCGACATCGTCGACGTAGCGGTCAGCTCTATGGCGGGCCTGACATCACAGCCAAGCGCAAGCTCGCTTTATCATGCGCTTGAAGGCGATAAACGCCGTCCGCAGCTGAATGTCGATGCGGTAGAGTCGCTGTCTCAATATTGGGAGTCTGTCAGAAAATACTACAGCGAGTTTGAGAGCGGCATGAACGCGCCTCATACCGAAATTTACAAGCATGAAATGCCTGGCGGCCAATACAGCAACCTTCAGCAGCAGGCTAAGGGAGTCGGCCTCGGTGATCGCTGGAATGAAGTGAAAGAAATGTACAGCCGGGTCAACCACCTGTTCGGGGACATCGTAAAGGTTACGCCGTCATCTAAAGTCGTCGGGGATATGGCACTTTACATGGTGCAAAATAACCTGACGGAAGATGATATTTACGAAAGAGGAGAATCACTCGATTTTCCTGACTCAGTAGTCGAGCTTTTTAAAGGGTATATCGGCCAGCCTCACGGCGGATTCCCTGAGAAATTGCAAAAGCTGATTTTGAAAGGGCAGGAGCCGATTACAGTGCGCCCTGGAGAACTTCTCGAACCCGTTTCGTTTGACGATATAAAAGCGGAGTTTAAGGAAACGCATGATCTGGAGCTTTCCGATCATGATGCTGTTGCATATGCGCTTTATCCGAAAGTGTTTACCGAGTATGTTAAGACAGCGGAACTGTACGGGGACATCTCAGTGCTTGATACACCGACCTTCTTCTACGGCATGACGCTTGGCGAAGAAATCGAAGTCGAGATCGAAAGAGGGAAAACGCTGATCGTCAAACTTGTCTCTATCGGCGAACCGCGTCCTGATGCGACGAGAGTCGTCTACTTTGAACTGAACGGCCAGCCTCGCGAAGTGGTCATTAAAGACGAAAGCATTAAATCGTCCGTTCATCAAAAGGTGAAAGCCGACCGTTCAAACCCGAATCATATCGCGGCGTCCATGCCGGGAACGGTGATTAAGCTTCTTGTAAGCAAAGGGGACCAAGTGAAGAAGGGCGATCATTTAATGATCAATGAAGCAATGAAAATGGAAACGACCGTTCAGGCTCCGTTTTCAGGAACTGTTGAAAACATTCATGTGACAAACGGAGAAGCCATTCAAACCGGCGACCTCCTCATTGAGCTGAAAAAATAAAAGTGCGGCCGCTGACTTTTGTCGGCGGCCTTTTTTTATGAAAAAATCCCCCGCAACAGGCGGGGGATCAACTGTTTATTGTTATTTTTGCGCCTGTCTGCGATAGCGCGCAACAAGCAGCAGGAAGTAGCAAAGGATTCCGAACAGGCAGGAAATGAAGAAAGCGTGGGCGAGTGCAAATCCCAAATCCAGCCTGCTGTAGACAACCGCAATTCCTGAGGCAGCCTGAAGGATGATCAGGATCAGGGAAATCATCCAGCCCCAATAAATGCGTTTTTGATTTTTATACTGTTTGGCCGCATGTATCGCTGCCGCAATGATCCAAGCGAACAGAAGAAGCGCCGCAGCCCTGTGTCCCATCTGCACCCATTCGTGAAACTTCCCTGGGAGCCAGCCGTTTTGTGTGCTGCACATCGGAAAGTCAAGGCACGCAAGGCTTGACTTCGTATGCCGGACATATGCGCCTGTATAAACGACGACATATGTGTATATAATGATTCCTATCATATGAAACTGCATGGTTTTTCCTATATAAAACGATTCGGCTTTCTGCTTGCTGTCAGCTTCAAACACGAGGAGCGTCAACAGCAGAACAGATGCAAAGGAAATAAGCGAGATTCCGAAGTGCAAAGCCATGATCAGGGCCGAAGACCCGAAGACGACCGCCGCAGCGCCCAGGAGCGCCTGAAGAATGAGGAAGACGACCGACATCACCGCAAGAAATTTCGTTTCTCTGATATGGCCGATTTTTTTCCATGTCCAAATGGCGAGAGCCAGCACAAGGACGCCGGATGTGCCGCTGACAAACCTGTGGCTCCATTCGATAATCGATTCAAGGGTTAGAGCCGGGAATATGCTTCCGTTGCAAAGCGGCCAAGATCTGCCGCAGCCCATTCCCGAACCCGTCTTTGTGACGAGGGCGCCGCCGATCAGCACGAAAAGCATGGCGATAGTTGTGATAATTCCCAAGCCTTTTAATGCTTTATTCATAAATTCAATTCTCCTTTTTTAATGCAAACTGACTAATAAAAAGATATTTACCACCTTCAAGTGTAAGCGAATTGATGTTCTGCTGCAATTCATAATGATTATTGTTCACAAAAATGCAATAGAAGGCGTTCACATTTTTATTGGTTTTGAAGACTTGATAATTGTGGCTTCGTTTGATAGAACTATATTAGAATGACAGTGGTTTTCCGCTCTTGTTCACAACTTTTCCTTCATCTGTAAAGAAAGTCATAAAAAGTTCACAAATATAAACCGGTTTGTCGATTAATATTTAATAGGCTGTTTTTTTCCAACCGGTAATCTTGTATGATAGAGTTGTAGGTTTTTTATGAATATACCGCTTCTCTTGACGTGATGAAGGTTTGAGTAAGGGGGGTTAGTATTATGGCTGAAACAAGAATTACAGCTGATACAGCAATGAATGGACAAATAGAAGAGACGACAGCATGGAAAGATTTCCTCGCCCTTATCAAAGTCGGGATTGTTTACTCGAACCTGATAACAACTTTTACGGGCTTGTGGCTCGCTTTTTACTTTTCAAATCTGAGCTTTCTAGGAAACCTTGATATCGTGCTGTTCACTTTAGCGGGATCCTCGCTTATTATCGCAGGATCATGCGTCATCAACAACTATTATGACCGTGATATTGACCAGCTTATGCAGCGGACGAGAACAAGGCCGACGGTGACTGGTAAAATCCAGCCTTCACAGGCATTGTGGTTCGGCATTCTGCTGACTGCGCTCGGTTTTATCATGCTGCTGATGACCAATCTGACAACTGCCGCAGTAGGCTTTGTCGGCGTCTTTACGTACGTGTTTCTATACACGATGTGGTCAAAGCGCCGCTATACCGTTAATACGATTATCGGAAGTGTGTCAGGGGCTGTTCCTCCTTTGATCGGATGGACCGCTGTCCAAGGCTCCATCGGAGTTGAGGCGTGGGTGCTGTTTTTAATCATGTTTATTTGGCAGATTCCCCACTTTCTGGCGCTTGCGATTAAGAAAACGGAGGAATACAGAGCCGCAAATATACCGATGCTGCCTGTTGTACACGGTTTTGAAGTGACGAAAAGGCAAATCATCATTTGGATTGCCTGCTTAATGCCGCTGCCGTTTTTCCTGGGCGGACTCGGACTGCCGATCGTCATTTTGGGAACGGTACTCAATATCGGCTGGCTCGTTTGCGGTCTGGTCGGTTACAGAAGCAAAAATATCATGAAGTGGGCAACGCTCATGTTTGTATATTCATTAAATTACTTGACCATATTCTTCGTTGCCATGGTCGTATTCACACTTTTTAAAATTGGATAGAACTCTATAATTCATCACATTGAAGGCTGTCACTTAACACTTCAAACAGACAACAATCATGTAAAAGCCGCCTTATCGATTTTTTTCGATTATGTTTAACAAGGCGGCTTTACGTTCATACATAGATGGTATTTTGAGTAAAAAACCTCATTATTTAAGAAATGAGGAAATGTAAGTGCTTTAATTTAAGTGGGGAGTCAGATGAATGAATAGGTGTCCTATAAACGTTTGAACAGTGAAAGTTTCAAAAGGATTGATTGAAAAGGGGTTGGGAAGAAATGTTAAAGAAATGGCGTCTGATGTCGCTGTTCACTATTTTGGCGCTCGTTTTAGCAGGGTGCGGAGAACCGTTCATATCAACGCTGCAGCCGGCGGGCGAGGTGGCTGATCAGCAGTATTTCCTAATGATTCTCAGCACGCTGATCATGGTTGTTGTTGTAGTGGTGGTAAGTTTCATTTTCGTATTTGTCATCGTCAGGTACAGAAGATCTAAGCTCGGTGATGACCACATCCCGAAACAGGTTGAAGGAAACCGCAATTTAGAAATTTTATGGACTGTTATTCCAATTCTTCTCCTTCTTATCCTGGTTGTTCCTGTTGTCGCACAGACCTTTGATCTTGCTGATACAAAACCGATGGATAAGAAAAACAGGGATCCGGAGAAGGCGCTGGTCGTCAATGTCCGGGCGAACCTTTACTGGTGGGAATTCGAATATCCTGACTACGGCGTGGTGACGAGCCAGGAGCTGGTCGTGCCGACCGATGAACGCGTTTACTTTAAGCTGAAAGCTTCCGATGTCAAACATTCATTCTGGGTTCCTTCAGTCGGGGGTAAGATTGATACGAACACAGACAATGAAAACAAATTCTTCTTAACGTTCGATTCAAAACGCGCTGAAAAAGCCGGAGACTATTTCTACGGGAAATGCGCCGAGCTCTGCGGACCTTCCCATGCTTTAATGGACTTTAAAGTTAAAGCGGTTTCGAAGGATGAGTTCAAGGAATGGATGAGCGATATGGAAAACTATAAAGCGGGGGCGAAAACCGATCTCGCTGTTGAAGGAGAAAAAGTGTTCAAAGAGAAAAACTGCCTGAGCTGTCATGCGACCGATTCAAAAGACCAAAGGGCGGAAGCGGCCAGAACGGCTCCGAACCTCGCGACTTTTGGAGACCGGTCGACGATCGCCGGTGTGAAGGAATTCAGCGATGAAAACTTGAGAGCGTGGCTCAAGGATCCTGAAAGCATAAAACCGGGCAACAAAATGACCGGCACATACCCTGATTTGAGCGACAAGGAACTTGATGCACTGACTGAATATTTAAAGGGGTTAAAAACGGAAGACTAACGCTTCAAAGGGAGAATGAGGGAGGTTACATTGTGAGTACGCTTAAGAAAAAGCAAGGTTTTGGGGCTGTATTATGGGACTATTTAACGACTGTCGATCATAAAAAGATTGCCATCCTTTATTTGCTGGGCGGCGGGTTCTTCTTTGTGCTCGGCGGAATCGAAGCGATGCTGATCAGGGTTCAGCTGATGATACCGAACAATGACATCATGAGCGGCGGAGTCTACAATGAGATCATGACGATGCACGGTACAACGATGATTTTCCTGGCAGCGATGCCGCTTTTGTTCGCACTGATGAATGCCGTCGTTCCGCTGCAGATAGGCGCGAGGGATGTTGCGTTTCCATTTTTGAACTCGCTCGGCTTCTGGCTGTTCCTTTTCGGCGGCATCTTTCTGAATTTAAGCTGGTTTTTGGGAGGGGCACCCGATGCCGGCTGGACGTCTTACGCGTCGCTTTCCCTTCATTCCGAAGGGCACGGGATCGATTTCTATGTTCTCGGTCTGCAAATTGCCGGGATCGGTACGCTGATTGCCGGAATTAACTTTCTCGCGACGATTATCAATATGAGGGCGCCGGGCATGACATACATGAGGCTGCCGCTTTTCACATGGACGACATTCGTCGCTTCGGCTTTGATTTTATTCGCGTTCCCGCCGCTGACCGTAGGCATCGCGCTCTTGATGCTGGACCGGTTGTTCGGAACGAGCTTTTTCAATCCGGAATTAGGCGGTAATACGATCATTTGGGAGCATCTGTTCTGGATCTTCGGACACCCTGAAGTTTATATTCTCGTACTCCCGGCGTTCGGAATCTTTTCGGAAATCATTCCGGTTTTTGCGAGAAAAAGGCTGTTCGGTTATTCTTCAATGGTATTTGCGACCGTATTGATCGGCTTTTTAGGCTTCATGGTTTGGGCCCACCATATGTTTACAACGGGACTCGGGCCTGTGGCGAACGCCATTTTTGCGGTGGCGACGATGGCCATTGCCGTCCCGACCGGAATTAAAATCTTCAACTGGCTGCTCACGGCTTGGGGCGGGAGCATTAAGTTTACAACGCCGATGCTTTATGCGATTTCTTTTATCCCGTCGTTTGTCATGGGCGGGGTGACAGGTGTCATGCTTGCTGCTGCACCGGCTGACTATCAGTTCCACGACACGTACTTTGTCGTGGCTCACTTCCATTACGTCATCATCGGCGGAGTGGTGTTTGCCATCCTCGCCGGCGCTCATTACTGGTGGCCGAAAATGTTCGGGAAAATGCTGAGCGAAGCGTTGGGCAAAATAACATTTGTGCTCTTTTTCATCGGGTTCCATCTGACTTTCTTCATCCAGCATTGGCTCGGGTTGTGGGGAATGCCGAGACGCGTGTTCACATACTTGCCGAATCAGGGATTTGACATGGCGAACTTAATCAGTTCAATCGGAGCTGTGTTTATGGCGGCTGCTGTCATCATACTCGTGATCAATATTATCGTGACGACTGCCAAAGGGGAAAAAGTCGGCAGCGATCCTTGGCATGACGGAAGAACGCTTGAGTGGGCCGTTTCTTCACCGCCTCCTGAATACAACTTTAAACAGCTGCCTCTGGTCAGAGGCCTTGATGCTTTATGGATCGAAAAAAGAGCCGGCAAGCAGTCAATGACCGCCGCGGAGCCGCTTCAGGACGTCCATATGCCAAACGGATCGATTCTCCCGTTCATCATGTCACTCGGGCTGTTTATATCCGCTTTCGGCTTCATGTACCGGACGGAATTTGCCTGGGGGCTGCCTGTCATTCTGATTGGATTAGGAATCACATTATTTATGATGCTTCTCCGGTCTGTAATTGATGACCACGGGTATCATATTCATAAAGAAGAACTGATGGATGATGACGACAAAGGGGTGAAGGCATAATGCATACAGAAGAGAAATTAACGGCTGAAACCTTCCCGGCTTCTCCTGAAAAAGCTACATTAGAAGGAAAAAATAAGTTTATCGGCTTTTGGCTATTTCTCGGAGGAGAGACGGTTCTTTTCGCGTCTCTCTTCGCAACATACCTTGCGCTGAAGAATTCAAATGCAGGAGGGCCGAAAACGACTGAGATGTTTGACATGGGGCTGGTCTTTCTGGCGACAATGCTCCTTTTAACGAGCAGTTTAACGAGCGTATATGCCATGTATCATATGAAGAACTTTGCTTTTAAAAAGATGCAGGTTTGGCTCGGAATCACTGTTCTGCTCGGTGCAGGCTTCCTGGCGCTTGAAATATATGAATTCACCCATTATATTCACGAATATGGGTTCACCATTCAAAGCTCGGCTCTCGGCTCCGCTTTTTATACGCTAGTCGGCACGCACGGTGCGCACGTTACGTTCGGGCTGCTCTGGATTCTTTCTTTGATGATCAGAAATGCGCGCCGCGGATTAAGCCTTTACAACGCGCCGAAGTTTTTTGTCGCAAGCCTCTATTGGCATTTTATCGACGTTGTCTGGGTGTTTATCTTTACCGTTGTATACTTGATGGGGATGGTGGGATAAAAATGGTGAATAACGAAAACAGAGGGAATCCCAAAACAGATCTTGCCTACCGCAAAAAGAAAAACGCGGAGGACATGAGATATCAGGTTATTTCATTCGGTTTGATGATCGGCTTGACCCTTGTCGCTTTTTTAACGGTCGCCTCAGATGCAGGCGTATGGTTTACGGTGCCGTTCATTCTGCTGCTGGCCGTTATTCAGGTTGCATTTCAGCTGTACTACTTCATGCATATGAGTCAGCGGGGGCATGAAGCGCCGACTTTGTTCCTTTATTCGGGCGTTTTGGTCGCTTTTGTTACCGTTTTGGCTTTTGTGACGCTTATCTGGTGGTAATCGAACCGACATACAGAAAGGAGGATGCCTCATGTTGGGCAGCCTTGAAATATTCGGTTTTCGCGCCCTGTGGAGCCCCTATTTCCTAGGGGCTGTCGTTTTCATAACCGTCCTTTACTTTTTTCTGATGAAACGATTTGGATCAGAAGAAGAGCGGGCATCCAGGAAAGAAATCGGTTTATTCGTGACAGCGATGTTTCTTTTATACGCGTCTAAAGGCAGTCCGATTGATTTGCTGGGACATATTATGTTCAGCGCGCATATGGCGCAAATGGCGGTTTTGTATTTGATCGTACCGCCTTTGATCATCCTTGGCATACCGCCTTGGTTTTGGAAAAAGGTCATTTTTCTGCCGGTCGTCAAGCCGCTGTTCCGGTTTTTTTCAAAACCATTGATCGCGATTATCGTGTTTAACGGTTTATTTTCGATGTATCACATTCCTTTGGTGTTTGATTTTATTAAGACAGATGCCGTTTATCATGCCGTCATTACGGTGCTGATCTTCATTGCGGCGTTTTTCATGTGGTGGCCGCTCGTTCACAAGGTCGAGGAGCTTCCGCAAATGAACGGACTTTTGAAACTCGGCTACATTATGGCTGACGGCATTTTGCTGACACCGGCGTGCGCGCTGATCATGTTCAGCGATACGACCCTGTATTCGACATATTCAGATCCTTCCGCATGGGCGGAGGCAATGAAACTGTGCGTTCCTCTCGATACGCTGAGCGGAATGACGCTTACAGGTCCGGAAATGTTCAGCAGCATGCCTGTTCTGGAAGATCAGCAGCTTGGCGCGATCGTCATGAAAATCTTACAGGAAATCGTGTACGGGACATTTTTGGCGATTATCTTTTTCGGATGGGCGAGGAAGGAAAGAGCCAAAGACGAAAAAGAACTGGAAGAAGAACGATACTCGCCGTCTACGGTTCATTAAGATGAAAAAAGGGTACAGCCTCATCAGAGGGGCTGTACCCTTTTTATGTACGTCTGCTACACTTCAAGCGCTGAAACTTTTTCTTTGATTGAATTCAGCACCGTCTTGCTTGTTTTGAGGAGCTGCGGCGGGAAATGTTCGTTTTCACCGTATTCCACTCCATGCGGATAATAATATTTGCCCAGAAGCGGTGTCATCAGTTTGATGACCGCGCGCCGGGCGCCCACATCGCCTTCGACGGCATATCCGAACACGCGGAGGTAGTACCTGCCTTCCACCATATCGAATTTGCGGTCATATGTGACGCGTTCATAATCCCATTGGCCAGCTCTTACGAACCCTTCGTTTTCCATGATGTCGTCTAACCGGTTAAGGTCAGCAGTCAAGCCTTCGATACCGGATTCTTCAAATTTCATCCCGTAAAACCCCCTTTAAAAAATTACCTTTACTGACAATCATAGTATGAAAGCGTTAAACTTTCAATCCTGGCTTTAGCCGATATATAAATATTTTTGTGAACAGTATGAATCGCGGGCGGCTTGACGACAATATGAACAAACGAAAGACAAGAGGAGGTCTTCTGATTGACACGTGTGAAAGATATTATGACAAAGGAAATATTATATTGTACAGTTCTTGATAATGTGTACGAGGCTGCCGTGAAAATGAAAGACGGAAATGTCGGAGCGATTCCGGTTGTGCTTGATGACGGTTTGGAACTGGTTGGGATCGTTACTGACCGGGATTTGGTGCTGCGGGGGATCGCCGTTAAAAAACCAAATTCGCAAAAAATTACAAATGTCATGACGACGGATCTCATTACGGTAAGTGAAGACGATTCAATTGAAAAAGCGGTTGATCTCATGGGAGATTATCAGATCAGGAGGGTCCCGGTTACACGGGGAAAGACGCTTGCGGGCATCATTACGCTAGGCGATGTTTCAACCCACAAAAAATCAAACCGGCAGGCTGGCGACGCGCTGACATTTATATCGGAAAACGAAGAGAGGCCTGGAGATTTTCTTCATTAAAACATATTTTGTCGCACATCTTAATAGGCTGTATTATCATTGAAAATTCATGTCAGTTCTGTTTAAATGACACTAAAGGCAAGTTTTTGATGCGGTGCGCCGTTTTATGGATAGATTGATCCGTCAGTCGGAGGTGAAAGTTTGAAAAATATATTAAGAGCGATTGTGATCCTTCTCATCGTTGCGGCTTCATACACCCTGTTTATTCAATACGGTTCAACACCTGAGAAAATTGTGAAGGAAGACAAGCCGCAAGTCTCAAACGAGGATGCGAAAAAAGAGAAATCCTTGAACATTCCCGATTCCGGCTTGCTTTCTTTTATCGGAGAGTCGGCTGAGACGATCGAAAAGAAACTGGGGAAACCGGACAGGGTCGATCCTTCAGCATATGATTATGAATGGTGGGTCTATAGCCAAGGGGCAAAACAGTACGTTCAAATCGGCTTGCTTGGCGGCAAGGCCGTGACATTGTTTGCGACAGGCGACGGGTTGAACACCGCTCCGTTTAAAATTGGACGGCCGTCAAGGGAAGTTTTCAAAACCGCCCAGATCGCCCCGTATGTCAATGTTCAATATAAAGGCAGTTCATACCGTTTTGAGTTTTCTGAGGAAGACATGAATACAAGGCCGACGGTGAAAGTCGGAGACATTTATGTTCAGCTGTATATGGATAAATTCGAGGGGACGCTGTCAAGCATCAGGGCATTTGATGCGCCGACTTTCATCAAGCAAAGGCCGTATGAAGTTGTCTACAGAGGCACCCTGATCGAACCTCAAGCATTGACAGAATCGGATTGGAAAAAAATCGAGAAAGCAAATGAGAAGCAGATCTTTGATTTGACGAATGTCATCCGCGCAAGACACGGTCTTTCCCAGCTCTCTTGGGATGAAGGCGTATCAAAAGTGGCATACGGCCACAGCAGCGACATGAAAGAGCACCATTATTTCTCCCATGTGTCAGAAACAGAAGGCACGCTCAAAGACAGGCTGGAAAAAGGGAAAGTGAACTTTGAGCAGGCGGGGGAAAATATCGCGCTCAACTATGTCGACGGGCCTGCGGCGGTTGAAGGCTGGTTAAACAGCGAAGGACACAGAAAAGCGCTGTTAAATGCCGACTATACTCATCTCGGAGTCGGGGTGGACGAGAAATATTATACGCAGAACTTTATTAAAGAATGGCACTAGAGCCCGGGATCATACCCGGGTTTTTAGTTTTTAGAGAAAACCATGAAACTTTTAATGTTTGGTCTGCTGCTCACTCTTCCGCACGGACTCCTATAAAAAGAGGAATTTTTAGGCGAACACATTTTGCCGGGGCGGATTACACTATAGCAGGCATATGTTTTCGGAGGGGGTGTAGACGTTGGCAAATCAAAACGCGCAATCATCCATTGATGAATTTAAGCAATTTATTAAACGGCATCCTAAGTTGATTTCCGAAGTCCGGAAACAAGAAAAAAGCTGGCAGGAAGTATATGAAAACTGGGTTTTGCTCGGGGAAGACGATTCGATTTGGGATCCGTACAGGGAAAAAGAAGCTTCGGCAGAAAAGGAGCCTTCTGCTGGCGGCAAAAACGATTTCATTTCAAAAATGGTGACGGCCGTCCGAAAGATGGATGCCAATCAAATGAATGAGCAGATCAATAAAATGAGCCAGTCTATTTCTTCGCTGCAAAGCTTGCTCAGCCAGTTTTCGGGCGGAAGCCAAAAACAGCAGAATCAAAGCGGCGGCGAGCATCCGTTTTCTTTCCGAAAAGATTAGGGAAGGAGTCAGACATGCGTAAAGAAGTGCAAGAGTATGTGTTCGCTGATGAAGAGCGCCGCCGGTTCATCCGTGAGCAGCCGGTCTGGTACCGCAAGCTTTCGCGGAATCCGAATGACTTGTCAGCCTTTCATCTCGATATGATGAACTTTTATGAAAAAACGATTCCTCACAGGGTCAACCAGCTATCGGGCGGCATTCAGATGGCCCAGATGATGCTTCAAATGTTTCATGCGATGCGCACTCAGGATTAATTTAAAGCCTGAGTCTTTTTTTTATGATGATAAATCGCGTCATTCTGGCAAAGCTAGGTGTAAAGGAGTTGATCTGTGATGAAAAAGTGCTGGCTTGTAATCATGTTGTGCCTCTTGCTGGCCGGCTGCGCCACCCATAAACCAAAACCCAAGGGCGTTTCAGAATGGCGCGATGCAGCTTGTGCAAGCGAAGTTTTTGGAAAATAATAGTTTGGAGGCGGCACAGACATTTTTGAAAACGGCTGTTTTGTGATACACTATAGCTGGAGGTGCATGTCTATGTTTGCCACAATGGAATCGTTGCGGCTTCAAAATGAAGCATATGATTTGGCCAACATGATTCTTCAATCAGAGGCGGCTGAACATTACAGAAAATGCTACAAGCGTCTCCGCGAAGATGAAGAGGCCGGACGTATTATCGCTTCGTTTACGAAAATAAAAGAACAGTATGAGGATGTGCAGCGCTTTGGCAAGTATCATCCTGATTATAAAGAGATATCCAAGAAAATGAGGGAAATCAAACGGGAGCTTGACCTTCACGATACAGTAGCCGAATTTAAAAAGGCGGAAACCGAGCTGCAATCTATCCTAGATGAAGTCAGCGTGGAAATCGGTCAGGCTGTATCAAAACATATCAAAGTACCGACTGGAAACCCTTATTTTGATAATCTTTCATCTTGCGGCGGCGGCTGCGGGTCAGGCGGAAGCTGCGGCTGTAAAGTTTCCTGATGAGGCTCGGTCGCCCCGAGTCTCGTTTTTTTTAGAACTTCATGCACAGAGCGACAGGCAGGTGAACAATTTGGAAATCAGGCGTCAAGGCTTAATCGTTTGGCTGCACTCCTTGAAGCAGGCGAAAATGCTCAGGAAATTCGGAAATGTTCATTACGTTTCAAAGCGGCTGAAATATGTAGTGGTTTATTGCAATATGGAAGATGCCGAAAGAATCATCGCAAAAATACGTTCGTACTCTTTTGTCAAACAGGTGGATCTTTCATACAAACCGTTCTTGAAAATGGAGTTTGAATCCAAGCAGGATAAAGCGAAAGAATACGACTATAAAGCCGGGCTCTAACTTGCTTTATTTTAAAAAAATCCCCGCAGAAATACCTCTGCGGGGTCCTTCTATTCCTTAAAAATCAAGGAGAAGGCAAAGGGAGAGGAGAAACCGGAGGAAGAACTTATGGGGAAACGTAAGTCTTCTCCGCGGTTGGCAACAACATCAATCGATGCTGTTGCTATTATTATCACCACTGAGCCTTTTTGCTATACATATGAATTTGTACTTTGGGTGTTTGTGCCAGAAAACACTTTATGATAAGATAGGAATGATTTTTTTCGAGTTTTAAGAAAAAGTGGTGGAAGTATGAGAGTGATTTCTGGGACGTATAAGGGACGTGCCTTAAAAGCGGTTCCCGGCACGTCGACAAGGCCGACGACTGATAAAGTAAAGGAATCCATCTTTAATATGATCGGCCCGTATTTTGAAGGCGGCACGGGTCTTGATCTGTACGCGGGAAGCGGCGGATTGGGGATTGAAGCGCTGTCGCGGGGGTTTGACCGCTTCATTTTTGTCGACCGTGATTTTAAAGCGATTCAAACCGTAAAAGGCAATTTGAAAACACTGGGCTTGGAAAAACGGGCCGAGGTATACAGGAATGACGCTGAACGGGCTCTCCATGCGCTGGTGAAAAGGGGCGCAAGCTTTGACGCCGTCTTTTTGGACCCGCCATATCGAGAACAAAAGCTGGAAGCGCTTTTATCGAAGATTGATGAAGCGGATATGCTGACTGACAGAGGTTTTATTGTAGCTGAGCATGGGAAGGAAGTTATCCTTCCGACCGAGGCGGGCGGACTTCAGCTTGCCCGTCAGGAAATATACGGCTTAACAGGCGTGACCATATACAGAAAGAGAGGGAATGGGGATGGCTAGCATTGCCGTTTGTCCCGGAAGTTTTGATCCGGTGACTTTTGGACATTTGGATATCATCAGGCGCGGGGCGAAAGTGTTTGACAAAGTGTATGTATGCGTCTTGAACAATTCTTCGAAAAAGCCGCTGTTTACGGTGGAAGAACGCTGTGGGCTGCTTCGCGAAGTGACGAAGGATATCCCGAATGTGCAAGTGGAATCTTTCCAGGGGCTATTGATTGATTATGCAAAGAGCAAGCAGGCGAACGTCATCCTGCGAGGGCTTAGAGCGGTATCTGACTTTGAATACGAGATGCAGGGAACCTCTATGAACAAAGTGCTTGATGAAAATATTGAAACGTTTTTTATGATGACGAATAACCAATACTCATTCCTTAGTTCAAGCATTGTCAAAGAAGTGGCAAAATATAAAGGTTCAGTCGCAGAACTCGTGCCGGAAGCGGTCGAGGCTGCACTTGAAAAAAAGTTTGCAAAAAATGAGCGGCCGTAATCGGCTGCTCATTTTTTAGCAGGGGCGTAAGACTTGGCATAAAGAATGCTGTAAATGAGAAGGGTGCCGATCGTAAGGAGCGGACCAATCTCTGCCAACGCGTTCCACATCTGCAGAAAGAAAGATTCCGTTTTCCCGGCCGTCAGAAAGGAGAAGGCCGGCTCCGTCGGAGAATAGAACGATGTATAAAGAGGCTTCCAAAGAATAAGAACAAAGATCGCTGCATAAATGCCCTGGAGGATGCGGGCGATAAAAAACGGCTTAAAGCGAATATCGGTTTCAGCAAGAATGCCTGCAACCTGCGCCTGAACGCAGAAGCCGCTGAAACCCAAAATAAAGCTGACAATCACCGCTTGCTGGAGAAGCACCGCATCCGTGGCACTGACCAGTTTGCTGCCGAGCGTAATTTCAAACAATCCCGATAATAACGGTTTATCAAAATCACCAGGGAATTGAAGAGCAGTCAAAATCATTCGTGTGGCGTGCGAAAGAATGTCGGTGATGTGCATCACAGAAAGAATGTTATTAAAAACCGAAAAAAGAATGATGAAGCCGCCCACCATTAACAGCGTTTGGACAGAAGAGATGACAGCATCGCTCAAAAGTTTGCCGAGCGGCCGCTTTTCTTCAAGTCTTGCCTGATGGAGCGCTTTTAAGGCTTCTTTAATAGAAGGCAAAGGAAGCTTCTTTCGCACAGCGGTGCGGTTCTCTTCTTTTCTTCCGTAAGTACGCATCGTCAACCCGACTGCGAAATTGCCCAAATAATGGGCTGCCGCAAGCACGACGCCGAGAGAAGGATTATGGAAAAAGCCGACCGCAACGGCTCCGAAAATAAACAGCGGGTTAGATGAGTTGGTGAACGAAGCGAGCCGCTCTGCTTCGACCCGTGAAATCTGCCGCTCTTGTCTCAGCCTTGAAGTCAGTTTTGCACCGGCCGGATTTCCTGATGCCATTCCCATCGCAAGCACGAACCCTCCGACGCCGGGAACGCGGAACACCGGTCTCATGAAAGGCTCTAGCAGCAGCCCGACAAACCTGACGACACCAAATCCGATCAAGAGCTCTGATAAAATAAAAAAAGGCAAAAGGGAAGGGAATACGACCTCCCACCACATGGCAAGTCCACTTTTAGAAGCGTCAAATGATTCTTGCGGATGGGTGATGACGGCGGCTGTAAACGAAAGCAGCAAAACGGCAATCATAAGTGTCTTTACCTTTGACATGTCCATTTCTAACCCCCTTTGCGGCTGTGAATACACATTGGAAACAGGATCATGATAAAATAAACGAAAAGCTTGCCCGATTTGTGCGGAAGCCTTCTCCGTGAAACTTCTTTATCATTATACGAAGGCTGGTCCTCATTTTAGACCACCAGATTGCAGATCGGCGATACAAATGAACCGGAAGCTGCTTGAGACTTGCTGAAGCCCTTCTCCTTAATAAGCATCAATAGAAGGTATGGCATACATCTGTGAATTCATGCAGGCTGAAAATTTGGAACCGGACCGAAGATGTGAGCCGGTGAAAATAAAGATGGAGGGTTACATATACATGCTGAAAAAAAGAATTATACGCATCGCATTACTGATCGTTATCATCACGGCCGCGCTGTCATTTGTGAAGCTGCCTTATTACATTACAGAACCCGGCGAAGCGACTGAGCTGAAACCTTTAATTAAAGTTGATAACGGCTATCCTGAAAAAGGGAGCTTTTCTTTAATGACAGTGAAAGTCGGCCCTGCAAATCCGCTTACATACATGTGGGCAAAAGTGCGCCCTTATCACGAAATTCTTCCGGAAGAAAATTTCAAACAAGAAGGCGAATCTGATCAGGAATATATGAAGCGCCAGCTGCAAATGATGAGAGATTCCCAGGAAAATGCGATGATCGCCGCTTATAAGCGGGCCGGAAAAGAAGTCAGCTACACGTTTAACGGCGTATATGCCATGACGGTCGTCAGCGGCATGCCTGCAGAAGGAAAAATACAAGTCGGAGACAAAATTAAAAAAGCTGACGGAAAAACGTTCCGTTCAGCGGAGAGCTTCGTCCGCTACATCGAATCAAAAAAAGCCGGAGACCCCGTGAAAATCGTAGTTGAACGGGATAAAGAAGAAAAAACATATGAGATGAAGCTGAAAACATTTAAAGAAGATCCGAAGAGAGCCGGGCTTGGCGTATCCCTCATCACAGACCGCAATGTCAAGGTGAAGCCGGAGGTCGATATGGACATTGAAAACATCGGCGGTCCTTCGGCGGGGCTGATGATGTCAATGGAGATCTATAATCAGCTGACAAAAGAAGACGAGACGAAAGGACACCATATTGCGGGAACCGGAACGATCGATGACGAAGGCAAAGTCGGTCCGATCGGCGGCATCAGCCAGAAAGTCGTTGCCGCAGATAAGGCGGGAGCCGACATCTTTTTTGCTCCGAACGAAGGCGGAAAAAAAGGATCTAACTACGAAGAAGCGGTCAAAACGGCAAAAGATATTAAAACCGATATGAAAATCGTCCCTGTCGACACGATGGATGATGCGATTCATTATTTGGAAGATAAAGTGAAAACCGCCTGATGAGCAACATCAGGCGGTTTTATTTGCGCAAAAATATCCGGCTGTCTTCGTCATACCTGATCGGCGAAAGGGAATATTCCTGCTCTGTCAGCATCGTCCGCCCCGGCTCTTTGAGCGGGGCGCTGTATACTTGACCCGCTTTTATGTCGAGCTGAAGGGAAGGGTGGGAAAAAGATCCCGTCTTTGTAATAAGGGGTACGCTCAAGCTTTTTTTCTTTTCCGCTAAATAGGCCTGTCCTTTTTTTGTCATGCCGAGAAGTCTGATGTATGCCGGATACGGTTCGCTTAACATGCGCTTGACGTCGGCTTTCTTCGTTTTTGTGAGGATATGGGTGTTCATGCGCTGCAGCCTTGTCCATGTATAGCGCTTCGTTTTCAAAAGCTCCATGTATTCCTTAAATGAGCCTGCTTTTCGGATCGCTTTTTTGGCGCGGTGCTCAAGTCCTTCTTCCACTTCATAAATCCCTTTCAGCTCTTCTGTATCCATTGTATGGAGGCTGTATTTCAAAAAGGGGAAATAATCTTCGGGCGAGTGCCACATGCCGAAAGTCCGGGCGTATTCATCAAGCTCGTCGATCGATGGCTTTGGAAGGTAGAAGCGGCTGTTCGCGAGGCTTCCCGTTTCAAAGATCGATTTGCGTATGCTTGTGGCGCTTGCGATTCGGTCCGCTTCCGGGAAGGCCGAATCGTGATAGCCCGAGGATCGGCGCTTGACGGTTTCAGGCTTCATGCTCAATTGCTTTTGCACGATGGCTTTCACATAATGGAATCCGAGTATGTTGTTCGGCTTTGAAAGGTCAACAATGTTTCTGCCGTCTCCGGTTACAGCCCGGAACGCCTTTGCCATCGCTTGCGGGTAGCTCAGCCCAAACGCTATTTGTTTTTTTGCTTCTTCGTTGAGCCCGTCTTCGTGCTCTATCGTATGTGCGGCTGTATTGAGAAACGCCTCAATATCGCCGTGCTCGCTTCCGAAAAACAAAGAAGCACACCCTAACTCATTTAAAATCGCGACGGCGCCTTCAGCAAACGTTTCCGCTTTTTGAACAGCGAATATGTAAGGAAGTTCAACGACGACATCGGCAAAAGATGCGAGCGCCATCTTCGTTCGCGCCCACTTTGAGACGATGGCGGGTTCGCCGCGCTGCAAAAAGGAGCCGCTCATAACGGCAACCGCCACCTCGCTCCGGGTTTCCGATTTTGCTTCCTTTATATGATATAAATGTCCGTTATGAAAAGGGTTGTATTCCACAACAAGGCCGACCGCTTTCATTTTTTCACCTCTCTTGCATCTCTTGAAATAGTTATGATACATTTACACATGGAATGTCCAGACGCCTAGCGAAAAACAGCATTTTTTCTAAGTGTATGAATTGTTGTTCACAATGTCAACGAATGAAAAGCGCAGGCGCATATCTGTAAAGAAAAAATATTGACAAAAAACATGATGAAAGCTATAATCATGTTTGTTGCTCACTTAGAGGTGATACAATGAAATGGACGATACATCAGTTGAATCAAATGCCGAAGAAAGACTTTGAATTTGATGAAACAGTTGATTTAAGCGAACTCTCTCAAAGCTCGGAAATACGCAGCATTTCACCGGTGCGGGTGAAAGGGCGCGCGGAATTCCGCTCAAAGCAGGCTGCATTTGATTTTACCATTTCAGGCGAGATGATCTTGCCTTGCTCAAGAACGCTTGTTGATGTTCGTTATCCATTCAGTATTTCTACAAAAGAACTGTTTATATTTCATAAGACCGAGGAATTGGAAGATGAAGACGTCCATATTGTTGAGGATGACCTCATCGACTTGACTCCGGTCGTGAAAGAAGAAATCCTTCTTGAGATCCCTATGCAAATCTTTTGTGAGTCTGTTCAAAAAGAAGAAGGTGCTCCGCAGGAGGGCAAGGATTGGCAGGTCATTACAGAAGATGACCGGAAAGACCGGATCGATCCGAGACTTGCCGGACTCGAGAAGCTCTTAAAACAAGATGATGAATCTTAACGCTCTTTAAGGAGGTGGGAATAATGGCTGTACCTTTTAGAAGAACTTCTAAAACGAAAAAAAGACTTCGTCGTACACACTTTAAATTGCAAGTGCCTGGTATGGTAGAATGCCCAAACTGTGGTGAGATGAAACTTTCACACCGCGTCTGCAAAGCATGTGGATCATACAAAGGAAAAGACGTAAAAAGCAACTAATCGTCAACAATGAAAAACACAAGACTTCAGGTCTTGTGTTTTTTTATTCCCTTCATCCTTTTATTTCCTGTAAAGAAAATAGTCTATCTACTCTATCAGCCGCATATGTATGAGGTAAATTCATAAAGTCATGGAGGGGGATAACATTTGACGATTACAAGGCAGGATGCATGGACACAGGATGAAGATATATTGCTGGCTGAGGTTGTTTTAAGGCACATTCGGGAAGGCGGCACACAGCTTTCAGCCTTTGAAGAAGTGGGCAAGGCTTTAAGCAGAACGGCCGCTGCCTGCGGATTCCGCTGGAATTCCTTTGTCAGAAAGCAATACCAATCAGGTATTGAACTGGCAAAAAAGCAGCGTAAAGAGCTGCGCAAAAAAATAGGCGTCCATTCTGCGAATCTTCCTGGATCTGTCAAAACGGTTTCCGGGAGCAATGCGGAAAATCTGACGCTCGATGATGTTATTCAATACCTTGAAAAGCTGAAAGAAGCCCCTGTTCAAAAAGACTTTATAGATGAGAAGAAAAAGCTCGCTGAAGAAATCAATGAGCTGAAACAAGAAGTTGAAAAGCTGCGAAGCGAAAATCAATCGCTGAAAAAACGGCTTGAATTGACGGAAGAGGACTATAAAGCCTTGATTGAAATCATGGAGAGAGCCCGAAAAATGGTCGTTCTTCAGGAAGGCGAACGAAACAAAAAGGTGAAGCTCCAGCCGGAGTCGAATGAAAATCTCGAGCCACTTGAAAAATAGAAAACCGGCCATCCGCTTTCGGCCGGCTTTTTTCATTTAGGCTGATTCAGAACTTTGATTTGGTTCGCTCGCAGGATGCCAAACGAGCGGATTTTCCCCTTTATCCCGGGCCATATCGTATTTAACCGGTGTAAAGCCCATCTTGCTCCAAAAATCGGATGATTTGACACGCGGGCTTGTGCGAATCGGGAGTCCGAATGATTTGGCGAACTCCACCAGCATCGTACCGTAGCCGTTGCGCTGATACCCCGGCAAAACTTCAAGCTTCCAGAGCTCGAGGTAATCCTGGCCTTCTTCAAAGTATTGGTTGGTTTTTCCATCCGCTTTATACAGGCTCATTCTTGCGACGAGCCGATTCCCGTAATAGATGCCGTAAAAAGGTGAATTGCTGTCGTTTTCAATCATGTTGCTTTCGAGGTCCTCCAGCATGGAAAGCTCTTGAATCCCGTACTCCCTGAACTTTTTAAATTCTTCAAGCGTTTTGTAATTGATCAGCAAACGTTCGACTTTGACCATTATGTTACCCCCTTGTTTGTGGTCTACTTCTATTGTAAACGCTTTTTTCAAAAAATCCAAATGATAAAAATTTTCTAATATAATGAAGCGAAATGGTTCTGAATATTTGAAACAACTTACAAGTCAACGGCGAAAATTTCTGCTATGATATACAGTATATGAAAAAAATCAGGGTGTGAGCATGTGAAAATCGGAGTCATCGGAGGAGGCTCGGTCGGCCTCCTTTTTGCATACTATTTTTCATTCGGCCATGAAGTGACGGTGATCGCTCGGAGAAAGGAACAGGCTGAAGCGATTGAAGAAAAGGGAATCCGCCTTCTTGAAGACGAACAAGAGATGATCGTGAACGTCAGAGGCAGGACTGAACTTGATCCGGACTGCGATCTTCTTTTTGTTGCCGTAAAGGAGCATCAGCTCGGAGGCGTTCTGCCGGAACTGGAACAGGCCGCTCCTTGTGATATCATGTTCCTGCAAAATGGAATGGCCCATATTCCCGTGCTTGAAAAATGGCAGACGGGCCACCGCATTTATACGGGATCTGTGGAACACGGGGCAGTCAGGGTGGATGACCGCACATTCCGGCACACGGGAAAAGGGGCCGTAAAATGGAGCGCGTTCCGAAGCCCATCCGCCTCCCGGCTGAAAAAAGAGCTCGCTTCAGTTCATGAAGCGTTCCCTTTTATTTGGTGCGAAGACTGGTATAAGACCCTCGCTGGAAAATTGATTGTCAATGCGTGCATCAATCCGCTGACGGCTCTTTTGCGGGTGGAAAACGGCGCACTGCTTGAAGAGCCGATGTATGAGGCCTATATGAAGCTCGTTTTTGAAGAAGCGAGCCGGATTTTGAAACTTGAAGACCGCCAAGCAGCATGGGACCATGTTCTTTCCGTTTGCCGCCGGACAAAAAGCAACACGTCTTCGATGCTTGCCGATGTGCTGGCCGGAAGAAAAACGGAAGCCGATGCGATTATGGGCTATCTGCTGAAGCGGGCAAAAGAGTCAGAGGAGTCTGCTCCGCACCTTACCTTTTTATATCGCAGTATCAAGGCGCTTGAAAACGAATGGAGCTAAATCTTTTGACCGAATCGCGGAACGTGCTATACTCGTTTCGGAAAGCTAACTATTTACTGGAGAAAGGAAGTTCTAAAGATGCAGCTTACTGAACTTTCCATACAAAGTCAAAACCCTTTTGTTCGAGACTATATAAATGGAAAAAAGGAGATAGAGCCGTTTTTCGATTACGGCCTGAGCAATGAAAGTTGGAGTGTCCGTTTGGATGACCTTTCCTCCCGGACGTATGACCGCGATGCTTTAGCTGACTATTTGCTCGACTATCACAGCAAATTTCAATCGGCAAGCATGAATGAAACAATCGAACGGCTTCGCGATCCGAAAAGCGTCGTCGTTGTCGGAGGGCAGCAGGCCGGCCTTTTAACGGGTCCTCTTTACACTATACATAAAATCGTATCGATCCTTGTATTTGCAAAGCAAAAAGAACAAGAGCTGAACGTTCCGGTCATTCCGGTATTCTGGGTTGCGGGGGAAGACCACGATCTGGAAGAAATCAATCACGTCTACATTTCTGACGGGGGCAAGGTGAAAAAGCACAAGCTCCCGCAGTCTCACTGGAAAAAAAGCCAGGCGTCAAAAACGGCGCTCGATGCCGAAAAAGCTGAAAAGTGGCTGGACGGGATTTTTGCCTCATTTGAAGAAACGGAGTATACGAATGATCTTCTCAGCCATTTGCGCCGATGTTTAAGGCAGTCTCTTTCCTTCACCGATTTTTTCGAATATCTTGTTGCCGGCATGTTTGAACAAGACGGACTGATCCTTCTGAATTCCGGCGACCCGGGCATCAGAGCCCTTGAAGCGCGTTTTTTCCGGCAGCTGCTGAACAGAAACGACGAGCTGACCGATTCTGTCAAACGGCAGCAGGAATTCATGCAACAACTGGGCTACACACCGATTATCGAAGGAGCCGCACAGCATGCGAACCTTTTTTATGAGCACGACGGCGAGCGCTTTTTAATCGAAAAAGAAAACGGGGCGTTTTTTATAAAAGAGCTTCACCTTCAGTGGTCTGAAGCAGAGCTTTGCGATTTGATCTGCCAAAAGCCGGAAGCGTTCAGCAATAATGTCGTAACAAGGCCGCTCATGCAGGAATACCTTCTTCCGACATTGGCGTTCATCGCCGGTCCCGGAGAGATCAATTATTGGGGCGAGCTGAAAGGCGCTTTTCAGGTTATGGGCTATAAAATGCCGCCTGTCATACCGAGGCTTCAGGTTACATTCCTTGAGCGGCACATCGAAAAAAAGCTGGGCGAGCGGGGAATCGAACTCCGTGAATCGATTGAAAAGGGAGCCCGCGCCAAAAAAGAGCAGTATTTTGAAGATAAGGTTCCGAGCGGTTTTACCGATTCGGTCAAACAGGCGAAAGAAAAAATCGAAAACATCCATTCCGCTGTGCGCGCTGAAGCCCTCGAAATCGATGGGAGCCTCGGCCCCCTTTTAGAAAAAAACTCAGGCTTCATTCAAGACCAGCTCGAATTTTTGGAGAAAACGGTTATTAAAAGGATTGAAGAAAGAGAAAACTACATTTTGCGTGATTTTGACAAAATTCAAACGAGCATCAAGCCTTTAGACGCTCCGCAGGAGAGAATTTGGAACATCGTGTATTATTTGAACAAATACGGTCCGAATTTCTTGGAAAAATACAAGGATTTGCCATATTCATTTCAAAACATGCATCAAGTTGTCAAACTTTGAAATAATTTTTTAAAAAACCCTGAGTAGTTCAGGGTTTTTTTTTGTTCTAAAACAGTGTAAAATAAATTTGTGGAGAGAAGTGGTGGATAGTGGTGAGTTGAGGAACGAAAGTGGGGGCCGAGATCATGTTTATGGGTGAATACCAGCATACGATTGATTCAAAAGGCCGCATGATCGTTCCGGCGAAATTCAGAGAAGGCCTCGGCGAGCAGTTCGTTCTGACGCGCGGGCTTGATCAGTGCCTGTTTGGCTACCCGATGTCCGAATGGAAACTCATCGAAGAAAAACTGAAGGCTCTTCCTCTTACGAAGAAAGATGCACGCGCTTTTACCCGCTTTTTTTTCTCCGGAGCCACCGAATGCGAATTGGACAAGCAGGGCCGGATCAACATTGCATCACCGCTTTTAAATTATGCAAAGCTTGAGAAGGAATGCGTGGTCATCGGAGTTTCAAATCGAATTGAATTGTGGAGCAAAGAGATTTGGGAACAATACGTAGAAGAGCAGGAAGATTCATTTGCCGAAATAGCTGAAAACATGATCGGATTTGATATATAATGAATCTTTGCGCATGCGGCGCTTCTGCAATCAGTTCATTTGAATAAAGGTGGGACTAGTAAAGAAATGTTTGAGCATACAACAGTATTATTAAAAGAAACAGTTGACGGTTTAAATGTAAAAGAAGACGGTACATATGTAGACTGTACATTAGGCGGTGCCGGTCACAGCGAATATTTGCTTTCACAGCTGTCTGAAAAAGGAAAGCTGGTCGCTTTTGACCAGGATGAAACCGCACTCCGCCACGCGAAGGAAAAACTGGCGGATCATGAAGGACAAGTCGTTTTCATAAAAAGCAATTTTCGGTATTTAAAAGACCGTCTAAACGAAATCGGCATCACGAAAGTGGACGGTGTTTTATTTGATTTAGGCGTCTCATCTCCTCAGCTGGATACACCTGAAAGGGGCTTCAGCTATCATCATGATGCACCTCTTGATATGCGAATGGACCTGTCGGCGGGCCTTTCGGCAAAGGAAGTCATCAATGAATGGCCTTATGAGGATCTCGTGAAAATCTTCTTTAAATACGGAGAAGAGAAGTTCAGCAAGCAAATCGCCAGGAAAATCGAAAAAGCAAGAGAACAATCGGCTATTGAAACAACAGGCCAGCTTGTCGATATCATCAAAGAGGCGATTCCCGCACCGGCAAGAAGAAGCGGCGGGCATCCGGCTAAACGGATCTTCCAGGCGATTCGAATTGCGGTAAACGATGAATTGAGAGTGTTTGAAGAAGCGCTTTTACAGGCGATTGAGGTACTGAAGCCGGGCGGAAGGGTATCGGTCATCACGTTCCACTCGCTGGAAGACCGGATCTGCAAATCGACATTTAAAGAGATGTCATCGCCTCCTGAACTGCCTCACGGACTGCCCGTGATCCCCAAGGAGTTTGAACCGAAATTAAAGTTAGTCAACAGAAAGCCGATCACAGCTTCTGAAGAGGAGCTTGAACACAATAACCGTGCGCGCTCAGCGAAGCTGCGCATCGCGGAAAAAGCACGAGAGTGAGCTGTACGAATTAAAAGGAGGTCATCAGTCTATGAGCAATTTGGCTTATAAAGTAGAAAAACAGCAACGACAGACAAACAGTGCAGAACAATCCGTTATCATCCGGAGAAGAGCATCGATAACGCTTGGGGAAAAGGTACTGATTGTGCTTTTTGCCCTGGCTGTACTCAGCGCTTCACTTTTTATGATTTCAAAGGCTTTTGCCGCGTATCAGACCAATATTGAAATTCAAAAGCTCGAAAAGAAGGTTGAAACGGAAAGCAGCAGAGTTGATGACCTCGAAAAAGAAGCCGATATGCTGAAAGAGCCGGACCGTATCATGGACATCGCCCGGAAAAAAGGCCTTAAATTAGGTGATAAAAAAGTGAAAGACATACAGGAATGATGCACAATGCCGAAAAAAAATAAATTCATGAACAGAGGAGCGGCAATACTCAGTATTTGTTTTGCCCTCTTTTTCTTTGTTATCGTAGGACGATTTGCGTTTATTCAAGCGACGGGAAAAGTGAACGGCGAAGTGCTTGCACAGAAGGCGAACGAACAGTATGAGAAAAAGCGGACGATCGAAGCCCACCGGGGATCGATCCTTGACCGGAACGGAAAAGTGCTTGCCGAAGACACTTCGACATACAAGCTCGTCGCGATTATGAGCAAAAAGATGGAACCTCAATACGTGAAAAACAAGCAGCTGACGGCTGAGAAGCTTGCGCCGATTCTCGGTATGGATGAGGGGAAAGTGCTCGATATTCTCAATAAAAAAGGAGCGTTTCAGGTTGAATTCGGATCGGCGGGGCGGGATTTGACATATGCCCAAAAAGAAAAAATCGAAAAGCTGAAGCTGCCTGGCATCGTGTTCACCCGCGATACGAAGCGCTACTATCCAAACGGAATCTTCGCTTCCAATCTCATCGGCTATTCGCAGATCAACGCAAAAACAGGTGAAATGCAAGGCATGATGGGCCTTGAAAAAACGCTCAACGATTATTTGAAAGAAACGGACGGATACATGACGTACGACACCGACAGAACGGGCTGGCGCCTGCCGAACAGCAACGAAAATATTAAAGCGCCAAACAATGGAGACAACGTGTATTTGACGATCGATCAAAAAATCCAGGCGTTTTTGGAAGACAGCATGACGACCGTCCAAAAAGAATACAAGCCGAAGAAGATTATGGCGGCGGTCGTTGATCCGAAAACGGGCAAAGTGCTCGCGATGGGGCAAAGGCCGAGCTTCAACCCGAACGTGCGCGATGTCACGAACTATTACAACGACCTTGTCTCCTACAGCTTTGAGCCAGGCTCAACGATGAAGATTTTCACATTGGCGGCAGCCATCCAAGAAGGCGTATATAATGGAGGAGAACAATACAAGTCTGGATCATATTCGGTGTCTAAAAAAGATAAGCCGATTAAAGACCATAATGGCGGCAACGGCTGGGGCCCGATCACATTTAATGAAGGTGTTGAACGCTCCTCAAACGTCGCGTTTGCGATCCTTGCCAATGATAAACTCGGCACAGACCGCTTCAATCAATATTTGCGGAAGTTCCATTTTTACGACAAAACGGGCATCGACCTGCCTGGAGAAGCGAACAGCAAAATCAATTTTGAATATTTGCGTGATAAAGTATCAACTGCCTTTGGTCAAAGTTCAGCGGTCACGCCGATCCAGCAGCTTCAGGCCGCGACAGCGATCGCGAATAACGGAAAAATGATGAAGCCTTATGTCATCGATCATGTCGTTGATTCTGACAAAAACAAAACGATTTATCAAAATAAACCGGAAAAAGTCGGACAGCCGATCTCTGCCAAAACGGCAAAAGAAGTGCGCGACCTGTTGGGAAAAGTCGTCACATCTGATAAAGGGACGGGGAAGCCGTACAAGATCGAAGGATTTGATGTCGCCGGAAAAACCGGTACGGCGCAAATTGCCGGAGAAGACGGCAGATATTTGACCGGCCGCGAAAACTACGTGTTCTCCTTCATGGGCATGGCGCCGAAGGACGATCCGCAGCTTCTCGTTTATGTAGCCGTACAGCAGCCGCAATTAAAGGCTACGGAAACAGGTTCTGCTCCGGTATCAAAAATTTTCAATCCGGTGATGAAAAACAGTCTTCACTATTTAAATATCACACCGACAGAGACCAAAAAAGAAGAAAAGCAGGAAGAAAAACAGCTGGAAATGCCTGATTTCACCGGCAAACGAGCCAAATCCGCCGAAAAAGAGGCGCAAAACAGCAGCCTTGTTCCGGTTACGATCGGCGATGGCTTGGCTGTGAAAGAACAGTACCCGAAAGCGGGAGAAGCCGTCCTGCCGAATCAGAGGGTCTTCCTGAAGGCCGACGGGAAAATCACACTGCCTGATATGACGGGCTGGTCAAAGCGTGACGCTCTCCGCTTCGGCGCCATGGCAGGCATTCATATCGAAACGAGCGGCCAGGGTTATGTGAAAAGCCAAAATGTAAAAGCAGGCAAAGAATTAAAAGCCAACTCGGTCGTAAAAGTCAGATTGAAAAACGAATAGATCCCGTCTAAAAGGCTATCGGCTCAGAGTCGATAGCCTTCCGTTTGGGCGCGGCGCCTCCTGAGCATATAAAAATAAGGGCCGTTCTATCAAAACGCTCCAAGGCATAAAATGAAACAAGCCTAAATAAGGAGTGAACGGTCTCTTGCGCGTTTCCAATGTAACGGTCAGAAAACGTTTAATATTCGTTCTGCTTTTTGGTGTGATCATCTTTTTGATTATTGATACAAGGCTCGGATACGTTCAGTTCGTTCTGGGGGATAAACTGACGACATTAGCTAAAGATTCGTGGAGCCGGAACCTTCCTTTTGAGCCGGAAAGGGGCGAAATATTGGACAGAAACGGCGTCAAGCTGGCGACAAACCAAAGCGCGCCATCGGTTTTGGTTGTACCGAGGCAGGTTGAAAATCCGATCAAAACGAGCAAACTGCTGGCCAGCGTGTTGAATATGTCGGAAGAAAAAGCGTACAAACATGTCACGAAAAAAACGTCAATTGAAAGGATCAATCCCGAGGGCCGGAAAATTTCCCATGAGAAAGCAAAAGAAGTCAGAGATCTCAACTTGAAAGGCGTATACATTGCAGAAGATTCGATCCGCCATTACCCGTTCGGCAGCTATCTGTCCCATGTGCTCGGATTCGCGGGCATTGACAACCAGGGTCTGCTTGGCCTCGAAGCTTTTTATGACAAAGAGTTGAAAGGTGAAAAGGGCTATGTGAAATTTTATTCTGATGCAAAAGGCAAGAGGATGCCGGGGGAGGCGGATGACTATACACCGCCGAAAGACGGGCTTGATATGAAGCTGACGATTGATTCAAAGGTGCAGACGATTATGGAGCGGGAGTTTGATATCGCAGAAGCGAAGTATAACCCGGACGGAATGGTCGGTGTTGCGATGAACCCGAAAAACGGGGAGATATTGGCGATGGTCAGCCGGCCGGACTTTGACCCCGCAAACTACAAATCAATCGATCCTAAAGTCTATAATCGGAACTTGCCTGTATGGAGCACATATGAGCCCGGTTCGACTTTTAAAATCATCACGCTTGCCGCAGCTTTGGAAGAGAACAAAGTCAACCTCCAAAAAGATCACTTCTATGATAAGGGTTCCGTTGAAGTGGACGGCGCAAGGCTGAAATGCTGGAAGCGCGGCGGACACGGCGCACAATCGTTTCTTGAAGTCGTCCAAAATTCGTGCAACCCGGGATTTGTTGAGCTTGGTCAGCGGCTTGGCAAAGAAAAACTGTTCAGCTACATTAAAAATTTCGGCTTCGGACAAAAAACCGGGATCGATCTACAAGGCGAAGGAACGGGCATCTTATTCCCGCTTGACCGCGTCGGTCCTGTAGAGCAGGCGACAACCGCTTTCGGCCAGGGGGTATCGGTGACACCGATCCAGCAGGTCGCAGCTGTTTCTGCAGCTGTCAACGGCGGAACGCTGTATACGCCGTATATTGCCAAAGAGTGGATTGATCCCGTAACAAAACAAACAGTGAAAAAACAGACGCCGATCGCCAAAAGAAAAGTGATTTCTGAAGAGGCATCGAAACAGATCCGTTACGCGCTGGAGAGCGTTGTCGCCCAGGGGACGGGGCGGAACGCTTTTGTCGACGGCTACCGGGTGGGCGGCAAAACCGGTACGGCGCAAAAAGTCAAGGACGGGAAATATTTAAAAAACAATCACATCGTCTCGTTTATCGGAACGGCTCCTTCAGATGATCCGAGCATCGTCGTTTACGTCGCCGTCGACAATCCGAAAGGCACGATTCAATTCGGGGGTACAGTTGCAGCGCCGATCGTCGGAAACATCATGAGAGACAGCCTTCCACAGCTCGGCGTTAAGAAGCGGAAAGATCAGATTGAACGCAAATATCAATGGCTGGACAAAAAGCTGATCGAGGTCCCGAACCTTATAGGGCTTTCCGTGACAGAGCTTGAACCATTGCTGATCAACCTCAGGCTGAAAGCTTCCGGAAAAGGCGATGTCGTCGTTCAGCAGTCCCCTAAGCCGGGCGAAAAAGTAAAAGAAGGATCGACCATTCGCATTTACCTTGACAATAAAGACGGAGCCTCTGATTAATTCGGATCATGATAAGGAGCGGCAACCGGCTGATGTCCGGGGGCCGTTCCTCCTAAAAAATATATAGATTTTAAAGGATTAGCTGGATGTATCCTCTTTTTTACGCTAAAATATGAACTGTATGTCTGCATGCAGCTCGTGCGGTTAATCAACGCAGGAACATATGACAACGAATGAAGAATGATTAGACTTGAGAGGTTTGATACGATGAAATTAACAAAGCTTCTTACATATTTAAAAAATGCACCTTCCTTTGCCGGCCAAGAAGACCCTGATATAACTTCAATTGAGATGGACTCCAGGGAAGTCAAGACAGGGAGTCTTTTTGTTTGTATAAAAGGCTATACAGTCGACGGGCATGACTACGCCCGGCAAGCCGCTGAAAAAGGGGCTGCCGCTATCGTGGCGGAAAGGGAAGTTGACGCCGATGTGCCGGTGATCATCGTCCGCCATACGAAGAGAGCGCTTGCCGTGCTGTCGGACGCCTTTTACGGACAGCCGACGAAGCAGCTGAAGCTGATCGGCATTACAGGCACAAACGGCAAGACATCGACTTCTCACATGGTGGAGGAGATCTTTAGAAAAGCCGGGAGCCGCACAGGACTGATCGGCACGATGTACACGAAAATCCATGACGAAACGTTCGATGCAAAAAATACGACGCCGGAAAGCGTCACACTTCAAAAAACGTTTAGAAAAATGGTTGATCAGGATGTGGATACAGCCGTCATGGAAGTGTCTTCACACGCTCTCCACATGGGCCGGGTCCACGGGTGTGATTACGATATCGCCGCATTTACGAACCTGACTCAGGACCACCTTGACTACCACCGGACAATGGAAGAATATAAACATGCGAAAAGTCTGCTTTTCTCTCAGCTCGGCGGATCTTTTAACCACGATACACCGAAGTGGGCCGTGCTGAATGCGGATGACCCTGCTTCAGCGTATTTCGCCCAAGTGACGTCAGCACACCTTTTGACATACGGAATTCAAAACGATGCCGATGTCATGGCTGAAAATATCAAAATGGCTCCGAAAGGGACAACCTTTGATCTGGTGACGCCCAAAGGTACTGCACAAGTAACGATTCCGCTTGTCGGCCTCTTTAACGTCTACAATGTTTTAACGGCCGCGGGGATCGCACTAGCAGCGGATATCCCGTTTGCCACGATCACAGAAGGAATTGAAGGGCTGAAAGGCGTCAGAGGAAGATTTGAGCTTGTGGACGCCGGCCAGGACTTTCCGGTAATCGTCGACTATGCCCATACTCCTGACAGCCTCGAAAATGTCTTGAACACGTGCAGAGGCTTAACGGAAGGAAAGCTGTTTGTCGTCGTCGGCTGCGGAGGGGACCGCGATAAGACGAAGCGTCCGAAAATGGCGAAAATTGCCGTTGACCTTGCCGATGAACCGGTCTTTACAGCCGATAATCCGAGAAGCGAAGACCCGCTCGCCATTTTAAACGATATGGAGGAAGGCGTAAAAGGGGCTTACTATCACAGCATCGTCAACCGTGAGCAGGCGATCTTTTTTGCCATTGCAAACGCCAAAAAAGGCGATGTCGTCCTGATCGCAGGCAAAGGCCATGAAACCTATCAGCAGATCGGCGGTCAAACCTTTGATTTTGATGATGCTGAGGTGGCCAAAAGAGCCATTCTTGAGCTGAAATAACCGAAAAAGAACTACAGGAAAGAGTTGTTGAAATGATGGATGAAATAAATCAACATATGAAAAAAAACAGTGAATATGATAAATGCGTATGCTGCTACTTATATCACGCGGAAAGGAGAGAAGAACGATGCTCGAACAAGTAATTTTATTTACCATTATCATGGGCTTTTTAATCAGCGTTCTTTTATCTCCGATTTTCATTCCGTTTTTAAGAAGGCTGAAATTCGGGCAGAGCATCCGTGAGGAAGGTCCGAAATCCCATCAGAAAAAATCGGGAACGCCGACGATGGGCGGCGTCATGATCATATTGTCGATTATCGCGACGACCATTGTCATGACAATGAAATTTTCCGAAGTCAGCATGAACATGATCCTTCTCTTGTTTGTTACGGTTGGATACGGCTTGCTCGGCTTTTTGGATGATTATATTAAAGTCGTGATGAAGCGCAACCTTGGACTCACATCCAAACAAAAACTGATCGGCCAAATCGTGATTGCTCTGGTATTCTATGCCGTCTACCACTTCCAAGGGCTGCCGACTGACATCCGCATTCCGGGAACAGAGCTGTCATTTGATTTCGGCTGGATTTATCCGGTGCTCGTCATCTTTATGCTTGTCGGCGGTTCAAATGCTGTCAACCTGACTGACGGGCTTGACGGGCTGTTGTCTGGTACTGCTGCCATCGCGTTCGGTGCGTTTGCAATTTTGGCATGGAACCAGTCGCAATACGATGTCGCCATTTTCGCGGTTGCTGTTGTCGGAGCGGTGTTGGGATTTCTTGTGTTTAACGCGCACCCCGCGAAAGTCTTTATGGGAGATACAGGATCGCTTGCCCTCGGAGGGGCGATTGTGACGATCGCGATTTTAACGAAACTGGAAATCCTGCTTGTCATCATCGGCGGCGTATTCGTCATTGAAACGCTGTCCGTCATTTTGCAGGTCATTTCATTTAAAACGACCGGCAAACGAATTTTCAAAATGAGCCCTCTTCACCATCATTACGAACTTGTCGGATGGTCTGAGTGGAGAGTTGTCGTCACTTTTTGGACAGCGGGACTTCTGCTTGCCGTCTTAGGAATTTACATCGAGGTGTGGTTATAAGTGGATACTCAAGATTTATTGCAAAATCAAAATGTGCTCGTACTGGGGCTGGCGAAAAGCGGATATGCTGCCGCTTCGATCCTTCATGAAAAAGGCGTAAAGGTTGTCGTGAATGACCAGCTGCCTTTTGAGGAGAATGAACCTGCGCGGATTCTCGCGGAAAAAGGGGTGGAAGTCGTCTGCGGCTCTCATCCGACGGAACTGTTTGATCTTCATTCGATCGACATTCTGATTAAAAATCCGGGCATCCGCTATGAAAACGTGATGGTCGAAGAAGCGCTGAAGCGGGGCATACCGGTCTGGACGGAGGTTGAACTTGCCTATCATCTGACAGATGCTCCGTTCATCGGCATTACCGGTTCAAACGGAAAGACGACAACGACAACGCTTGTTTATGAAATGCTGAAAGCCGATTCGAAAAAAGCGCTCGTTGCTGGTAATATCGGCACGGCGGCAAGCGAAGTGGCCAATCAGGCCGGCGGAGACGAATGGATCGTGACAGAGCTGTCGAGTTTTCAGCTCATGGGGACTTATCAATTCAGACCGAAAATCGGATTGTTATTAAACGTATTTGATGCCCATCTCGATTATCACCATTCCCGCCAAAATTATGAGCTTGCCAAACAGCAGGTCTATCGAAATCAATCGGAAACAGACGTTGCCGTTGTCAATTTGGACGATGAGACAGTCGTACGGCTTGCCGAGTGTTCAAAAGCGGAGAAGGTGTATTTTTCGGTCCGCCGGACACTTGAGCGCGGAGCGTGCGTGAAAGACGGCGTGATCATGTTTAACGGTGAACCGGTCATGCCGCTTGAAGACGTCGTTTTGCCGGGAGAGCACAATTTGGAGAACATTTTGGCCGCCCTTTGCATTGTTAAAACCGCAGGCGTCTCCGATGAGGCCGTCCGCAAGGTGCTGACGAGCTTTACCGGTGTAAAGCACAGGATGCAATACGTCGCGACGATCAAAAACAGACTGTTTTACAATGACAGCAAAGCGACAAACATTCTTGCGACCAAAAAAGCGCTGTCCGCCTTTCAAAAGCCGGTCATTTTGCTGGCAGGGGGGCTTGACCGCGGAAATGAATTCGATGAACTAAAGCCGCATATGTCTTTTGTCAAAGCGGTGATCACATTCGGCGAGACCGCACCGAAGTTTGAGAAGCTGGCCGAAGAAATGGGAATACAACAGGTTAAACGTGTCGATAATGTTGAACAAGCAGCAACTGCGGCGTTCAGCCTGTCAGACGAAGGAGATGTCATTCTTCTGTCCCCGGCCTGTGCAAGCTGGGATCAGTACAAAACATTTGAAGAACGTGGTGACATGTTTGTAAACGCCGTGCATATGCTTAAATAAGGGCTTGTCTCGTAAAGATAGCCCTAAGAATTAGAGCTTGGGGTGTTCGGCTTTGCAAACAAAAAAAACGTCACCGGATTTTTTGCTGGTTATCATTACGCTATTGCTTTTAACAATTGGACTGATTATGGTATACAGCGCCAGTGCAGTATGGGCGACTTACAAATACGACGACTCCTTTTTCTTTGCGAAACGGCAGCTTTTATTTGCCGGCATCGGAGTCATCGCCATGTTTTTCATCATGAATGTCGACTACTGGACGTGGAGAACTTATGCGAAAATACTGATCATAGTATGTTTCTTTCTGCTCATCATCGTCCTTGTTCCCGGAATCGGCATGGAACGGAACGGGTCGAGGAGCTGGATCGGAGTCGGCGCTTTCAGCATTCAGCCGTCCGAGTTTATGAAGCTCGCGATGATCGCATTTTTGGCCAAGTTTTTATCTGAAAAGCAAAAGAATATTACATCGTTTAGAAAAGGCTTTGTGCCGGCGCTGGGTATTGTCTTTTCAGCTTTTTTGATCATCATGATGCAGCCTGACCTTGGAACAGGAACCGTAATGGTCGGCACATGCATCATTATGATCTTCGTCGCGGGTGCGAGAATTTCACACTTCGTTTTTCTCGGTCTTCTGGGTCTGAGCGGCTTTGTCGGCCTTGTGCTGTCGGCGCCGTACCGGATCAAAAGGATCACTTCATACTTGAACCCTTGGGAGGACCCTTTGGGGAGCGGCTTTCAAATCATTCAGTCTCTTTATGCGGTGGGGCCCGGCGGGCTGTTCGGCCTCGGCCTCGGCCAGAGCAGGCAAAAGTTTTTTTATCTGCCTGAGCCGCAGACAGATTTTATTTTCGCGATTTTATCAGAGGAGCTCGGCTTTATCGGCGGATCGCTGATTCTTTTGCTCTTCAGCGTTCTATTATGGAGAGGCATCAGAATCGCGCTCGGTGCGCCCGATTTATACGGCAGTTTTGTCGCCGTCGGCGTCATTTCGATGATAGCGATTCAGGTTATGATCAATATTGGCGTCGTGACCGGCCTGATTCCTGTTACAGGCATCACGCTTCCGTTTTTAAGTTATGGCGGTTCATCACTGACCTTGATGCTTATGGCGGTCGGCGTGCTGCTGAATGTCAGCAGGTATTCTAGATACTAGATTTTGGCGATAACCCTGTTGCGAGATAGCAGGGTTATCGGCGTGTACATAAGGAATAAGGGGGAGAACAGATGCGGATTGTTGTTAGCGGAGGCGGAACGGGCGGCCATATTTACCCCGCCCTTGCGTTTATTAAAGAAGTGAAACGGCATCAAGAAGATGTTGAGTTTTTATATATCGGAACCGAAAAAGGCCTGGAGAAAAATATCGTCGAGCGGGAAGGGATCCCTTTCAAGGCGATTGAAATTACGGGTTTTAAAAGAAAGCTGTCATTTGAAAACGTCAAAACCGTCATGCGCTTTTTAAAGGGTGTAAAAGAATGCAAAAAAGAATTAAAACGGTTTAAGCCCGACGCGGTGATCGGCACGGGCGGCTACGTGTGCGGACCCGTGGTATACGCCGCTTCAAAACTGGGGATTCCGACGATTATCCACGAACAAAACAGCCTTCCCGGACTCACCAATAAGTTTTTATCCAAATATGTTGATAAGGTAGCCATTTGTTTTGATGAAGCGAAACCGCATTTTCCTGCAGAAAAAGTTGTTTTTACAGGAAACCCGAGGGCGTCTGAAGTCGTCTCTATAAAAGGGGGTCGTTCTCTGACCGCTTTGGGCCTTTCAGAAGGCAAAAAAACGGTCCTTATTTTCGGAGGCAGCCGCGGTGCCACTCCGATCAATGAAGCGGTTATCGCGATGCAAAACGAATTTAAAAAGCGGGATTACCAGGTTCTTTATGTCACAGGGGAAGTTCACTATGATAAAGTAACAGCTGCGCTTAAAAAAGAAGACCCCGCTCCGAATATGGTCGTTCAGCCATTTCTCCATCAAATGCCCGAGTACTTAAAAGAGTTCGAAGTCGTCGTGGCACGTGCGGGAGCAACGACAATAGCGGAAATCACCGCGCTCGGCATTCCAAGCGTATTGATTCCGAGTCCGTACGTTACGGCCAACCACCAGGAAGTGAACGCACGCTCACTAGGAGAGCAGAACGCCGCTGTCGTTTTAAAAGAATCAGAGCTTAATGGAGACCGCTTAATTCAGGCGATCGATCATATTTTACAAGACGAAAAAACGCTGCAAGAGATGAAGAGCCGCGCGAAGTCGCTTGGCGTACCGGACGCGGCCGAACGCTTGTACAATGTGCTGAAAGAACTGAAACATCATGCAAAATGATAAGACAGAAGGATTTTGGAGGTTTTCGATGGATAAGGTGATACAAGAATTAAAAGAACTTGAAGTCGGCAAAGTTCTGGAAAACGAGCCGCTCAGCAACCATACTACGATTAAAATCGGAGGACCGGCTGATGTGCTGGTGGTTCCGAAAAACATTCAAGCTGTCAAAGATACGATGAAGGTGATCAAGAAGCACGGCGTCAAGTGGACGGCCATCGGCAGAGGCTCGAATCTTCTTGTCCTTGATGAAGGGATAAGAGGCGTTGTCATCAAGCTCGGACAGGGGCTTGACCATATGGAAATCGACGGCGAGCAAGTAACGGTCGGCGGCGGCTACTCTGTCGTAAGGCTTGCGACAGGCATCAGCAAAAAAGGGCTTTCCGGCCTTGAGTTTGCCGCGGGCATTCCGGGTTCGGTCGGCGGAGCGGTTTACATGAATGCCGGAGCCCACGGTTCTGATATCAGCAGGGTATTGGTGAAAGCATTGATCCTGTTTGAAGACGGAACGATCGATTGGCTGACGAATGAAGAGATGGCGTTCAGCTACCGCACGTCCATCCTGCAAAACGAGCGGCCGGGCATATGTCTTGAAGCCGTTCTCCAGCTGGAGCAAAAAGAACGCGATGAGATCGTTGCGCAGATGCAGAAAAACAAAGACTACCGAAAAGAAACGCAGCCTGTGTCCAACCCTTGCGCAGGCAGCATCTTCAGAAACCCGCTGCCTGAACATGCGGGCCGGCTAGTAGAAGAGGCTGGTTTGAAAGGCCATCAGATCGGCGGGGCAAAGGTTTCAGAGATGCACGGCAATTTCATCGTCAACGCAGGCGGCGCAACAGCGCAAGACGTCCTGGATTTGATTGCATTCATTCAAAAAACGATTAAAGAAAAATACGATATCGACATGCACACTGAGGTCGAAATTATCGGAGAAAAACGGTAAACGGCCTCTCTACTTCAGATCGCCTTATGATATAATGTATGAAACAAACAAGCAAACGGCATCCTAGTATGTCGTTTGTTTCGCTAAATGGAAGCTTTTTAGCTTGCCCCGTGCTTTCATATGTCGAAAAGCGCGTCATTTTTCCGAACAAAAATAAGCAAATAAAAGTCTTTTTGTCTGCTTTATTAACCTGAGGTGAGCCTACGTGAAACCCGGTATTGATAAAGAAAAAGTAGTGAATATAGAAGAACGGATTCCCAAAATCAAAGAACAGCGAAAGCAAAAGGCAAACCGCCGGCTGATCACCTTTATTCTGCTCTTTTTCACGATGATGCTGATTATCATTTACCTGCAGACGCCGATCAGCAAAGTTTCGACGGTAGAGATCAAAGGAAACAAAAACGTTTCAAAAGACCAGATCATTTCCCTGTCTTCGATCCATAAAGGACAGACGGAATTCTGGAGTCTGAGCAAGCAAAAAGCCGCAGAAAAGATCGAGCAGAATAAATTGATCAAAAAAGCCGAAATCTCTAAACAGCTGCCCAACAAAATCGCCATCTCCATCGAAGAGTATAAAAGCATTGCGTTTTTGCAAAAACACAATGTGTACTACTCCGTGCTTGAAAACGGCACGGTGCTTCCTGAAGAGGTGACGCCGACTGACATCGGACCGACCCTTAATAACTGGGAGGAAGACGAAAAGCTCGTTCAAATGGCAAAACAGCTGAACAAGCTTTCCGATTCCGTGAAAAAATCGATTTCCGAGATTAACTATACGCCTCAAAAATCAAATCCTTGGCTGATCAGACTGTATATGAACGACGGCTATATCGTGACGGCTTCGCTGAAAACGTTCGGACAGAAAATGAACAGCTATCCGGCGATCGTAAAAGAGCTGCCGAAAGGGGAAAAAGGCATTATCCATATGGAAGTTGCGACTTATTTTGAACCTCTGAAAAAAACGGATGAAAGCAAAAAGGGAGACGGAAATTGAAGAGGCACACAGTCAATCTTTCACTCGCCATGCTTGTCCTCGGATTCCTGCTGTCTTTCTCCTATCAATTCGCCAGGGAAAACAAAGACCATGAAGAAACAGCTGAAAATTGGAAAGAGGAGTATTCCTTGCGCGACCGGCTGATTTCCCAGGAAAAGCAAAATAAGAAGCTGGAACAGGAGCTTTACAAAAAACAGCAGGAAGTACAGAAAACAGAGACGGCTTTGAAAAAGGAAAAAAAAGAGTATTACAATATTGTTGAAGATGTTGAAAGGTACAGAATGTTCGTCGGGGAAATCGGCGTTCAGGGCGAAGGAATCAAGGTGACGCTGAAAGACGCTTCTTACATACCGGAAGGTGAGAATGTCAACAACTATATCGTCCATGAAAGCCACATATTCCGCCTGCTCAATGAGCTGTGGATTTCCGGGGCGGCCGCGGTGTCGATCAACGGACAGCGTGTGACACATCATTCTTACATATCGTGCAACGGTCCTGTCATCACGGTTGACGGCAACCAGTATCCCGCGCCGTTTGTCATTTCGGCCATCGGGGATCCGGATGTGCTGATGCCGGCGCTGAACATTGCAGGAGGACTTGTGGACCAGCTGAGCCGCGATCATATTTCAGTCAGCATCGAAAAACAAGACCAAATCGAGATGGAGCCCCTTTTAAAGCAGGGGGAATGAACGTTGAAAAGTTGGTGGGCGGACGTTGAAGAAAAATAATCGTTTCATCAGTTTGAGCATCCTGATGCTCATTTTCGGAATTATGCTGTCCGTGCAGTTTAATTCGCTGAAAGCGCCGAAAGTCCGCGATACGAGGGACATTTGGGACCTCAGGGAGGATCTGAAGAAAGAACAGAAAAAACAGCTTGAGCTGATCAGCGAAATTGACAAATATGAAAAAATGCTGAACACATACAGTCATCAAGAAGAAACCTCGCGGACAAAAGCGTTGAATGAAACGCTTCAAAACTTAAAAAAACAGGCCGGCTTCACAGATGTTACAGGGAACGGAATCATCATCACCATTTCTCAGCTTTTCTCGGAAGAACTCACGGGAGAATCCTTTCAAAATCCGCCGCCAGACCTTCTGAAAAAGCTGATTAATGAACTGAATATGTATGAAGCGGAAGAAATATCGATCAATGACAGAAGGGTTGTCAACACGACGGTGATCAGGGATATCAACGGAACAACCAAAATCGACGGATATCCTTTGGACAACTATCCGATAACGGTAAAAGTCATCGGCAAAAACGCCGATAAACTATATAGCCGAATGAATGCTTCATCCCTGCAGGATCTGTTCGCGGGAGAAAATCTGGATTTGCAAATCAAAAGGCCTGAAAAACAAATCAAAATCAAAGCTTACGAAGGTTCAATGCAAGTTGCGCCATTGAAACCGCTCGAGAAATCAAAAGGAGAGAATTCCTAATGTGGCTTCCGGTTTTAGGGCTTTTGCTCGGAATTACAATCGGGTTCAGCACGAACTTCACCATTCCGGATGAATACTCAAATTATTTGTCCCTGGCGATTCTTGCATCCCTTGATACTTTGATCGGGGGAATAAGGGCCCATTTGGAAAGTGTATACGATGAACTAGTTTTTGTGACGGGCTTTTTCTTCAATATCATTCTCGCCATAAGTTTGGCTTTTCTGGGCGTTCATCTTGGTGTAGACTTGTATTTAGTCGGTATGTTTGCATTTGGCGTGAGGCTTTTTCAAAACATCGCGGTCATCAGAAGAATACTGCTCGCCAAATGGACGGCCTCGAGGAGAAAAAATTAAAAAAAATCGGATTTAAAAGAGGATATACATAGGATATCACGAATATTCACAGTAATCCTAAAACTAAAAACGAAGCGTATTGGTTTGTATTGATTGTTACACACTTGTAAAACCAGATTCATTGTATTGTTGTTCGGCAAATAATAGAATAGAATTGACTGAAATGTGAGGAGGTGCCATAGAATGAACAACAATGAACTTTACGTCAGTCTAGACATCGGTACGTCCAATATTAAAGTGATCGTCGGTGAAATGTCAGACGATTCTCTTAACATTATCGGAGTCGGAAATGTTCCCTCAGAGGGGCTGAAAAAAGGATCAATCGTTGATATAGATGAAACGGTTCATTCTATAAAAAAAGCGTTTGAACAAGCAGAAAGAATGATAGGTTTTCCGCTGACCCACGCGATCGTCGGGGTTAATGGGAACTACATCCATATTCAAGATACGAACGGTGTTGTGGCTGTCTCAAGCGAGAATAAAGAGATCCACGTTGAAGACGTGCGCCGGGTGATGGAGGCCGCTCAAGTCGTTTCCATCCCGCCTGAACAGCTGATCGTCGATGTGATTCCGAGACAGTTTATCGTTGACGGCAGAGGCGATATTACAGATCCGAAAAAGATGCTCGGCGTCCGCCTTGAAGTGGAAGGATCGCTGATCACGGGCTCTAAAACGATCTTACATAACCTGCTGCGCTGTGTGGAAAGAGCGGGAATTGAAATAACGGATATTTGCCTTCAGCCGCTGGCTGCCGGATCTGTCGCTTTATCAAAGGACGAAAAAAACCTCGGAGTGGCTTTAATCGACATCGGGGGAGGATCGACAACGGTTGCCGTATTTGAGGACGGACATCTTCTTGCGACCCGCGTCATACCCCTGGGAGGAGAAAACATCACCAAGGATATTTCAATCGGATTGCGCACTTCCACAGACGAAGCTGAGCGGGTGAAGAAGCAGTTTGGACATGCTTTCTATGAAGAAGCGTCGGAAGAGGAAACATTTGAAGTCGCCGTGATCGGGACAGACCAAAAGCAGACCTTTTCTCAGCGGGAAGTGGCAGACATTATAGAAGCCAGGCTCGAAGAAATCTTTTTATTCGTGGCAGAGGAACTGCGGAACATGGGAATAAAAGAATTGCCGGGAGGGTTTGTGCTTACAGGGGGACAGGCTGGAATGCCGGGTGTCCTCAGCCTCGCACAGGATGTTCTTCAAAATAACGTCAGAGTGGCTAGCCCGAATTATATCGGTGTAAGAGAACCTCAATACATGACAGGAGTCGGCCTCATCCAATTCGCTTACCGCAACGCAAAAATCCAAGGCAGAAAAGTAGGGTTTAAGATGCCGGAACAAGCGGTTCAGGAAGTCGCGGCAACACATCAAAAAGAAGTGCAGCAGCGACCGAAGCCAAAATCCAAGCAGCACGCTCAAGCTGAGAAAAAGCCGAGCAAAATGAAGAAAATATTTAACTTCTTTTGGGAATAGAGATTAGTCATTCGACGGATTAGGAGGATTTAGCATGTTAGAGTTTGAAACAAATATAGACGGCTTAGCATCGATTAAAGTAATAGGAGTAGGTGGCGGCGGTAACAATGCCGTCAATCGGATGATCGAAAATGACGTTCAGGGAGTCGAGTTTATCGCAGTCAACACGGATGCCCAGGCTCTCAACCTGTCAAAAGCGGAAACGAAAATGCAGATTGGTGCGAAGCTGACACGCGGGCTCGGCGCCGGAGCCAATCCGGAAGTCGGCAAAAAAGCCGCAGAGGAAAGCAAAGAACAAATTGAAGAAGCGCTGAAAGGTGCAGACATGGTGTTCGTCACAGCCGGAATGGGCGGCGGAACAGGAACGGGCGCGGCACCTGTCATCGCACAAATCGCAAAAGATCTGGGCGCATTGACTGTCGGCGTTGTCACAAGGCCGTTTACCTTTGAAGGAAGAAAAAGACAGCTTCAGGCGGCAGGCGGTATTTCAGCAATGAAGGAAGCCGTCGACACCCTGATCGTCATTCCGAATGACCGTCTTCTTGAAATCGTCGATAAAAACACACCGATGCTTGAAGCGTTCCGCGAAGCGGACAACGTTCTCCGCCAAGGTGTTCAGGGCATTTCAGACTTGATCGCAACACCTGGACTGATCAACCTTGACTTTGCCGACGTCAAAACAATCATGTCCAACAAAGGTTCTGCACTGATGGGTATCGGTGTAGCGACAGGTGAGAACCGCGCTGCAGAAGCCGCTAAAAAAGCTGTTTCCAGCCCGTTGCTTGAAACGGCGATTGACGGTGCCCAAGGCGTGCTGATGAACATTACAGGCGGAGCCAACTTAAGCCTTTACGAAGTTCAGGAAGCAGCGGACATTGTGGCGGCTGCATCTGACCAGGACGTCAACATGATCTTCGGATCTGTCATCAATGAAAACTTGAAAGACGAAATCGTCGTTACGGTCATCGCGACCGGCTTTATCGAACAGGATCAAGATGTATCTAAGCCGCAGAGACCTTTAAACCAAGGCTTAAAACAGCATCATCAGCCTGCTCCGAAACGGGAGCCGAAGCGCGAGGAGCCAAGCATGCCGCATCGCAGCCAATCACAGCCTGCCGAGGATACGCTTGACATCCCGACTTTCTTAAGAAACCGCAATAAACGCTAAAACGTCTATAATACATTGGAAAGCTGCCGACAAGAAGTCGGCGGCTTTTTTTATGCGCTGGAACGGATTCTCCCCTCCAAAAGCATCAATTGTCATTCTGATCGAAGCGCCTCCCTCAAAAGCCTTGCATCTAACCTCTCTCTTTTCTCCCGGATGCACGGATTTTCCTTTCAGCTTGTCATCTGGCCGAACTATGAACAGTGAACAAGTCATATGTAAAAAGAACGAATTTACAAACCGACAAAGGAAAAATGACAAAATACGACAATGTCTATAAGTCTTTTCTTTTACCATTATTAATAGTTTCTGTTTCTAGACAAAGAAACGCAAGAAACGACTATATTTGCTATTGCTTAAAGGAGGATGTCATGTGAAGAAAAAGCCATTATTCAGCACATTCATGTGCGCTGCACTCATCGGTTCACTTCTCGCTCCGGCTGCTGTGCAGGCTGAAACAGGCACGACAGCGAAGGCCAAGGAACAAAACAAAATATCAAGCGCTCTTTACAAACGTTTTGAGAAAGAAGATAAAGTGACTTTTTTAATCAAAATGAAAAACCAGGCGAATCTTCAGCAAGCGGCGACAGCGGCTGAAAACCGGGCGAAAGCAAGCGTGATGACCGTGAAAAAAGTAAAAGAAATCAAACGTTCAGCCGTGCTGACGTCCCTGCGTACAAAAGCTGAGAGAACGCAAAAAGACTTAAAATCGTTTTTAGAAAAAGAAGAGAAAAAAGGAACAGCAAAGCAAGTGGAATCTTTTTATATTGTAAATGGCATTGCCGTGACAGCGACAAAGGATGTTATGGAAAAAGCGGCTTCATTTCCGGAGGTTGAAAAAGTGCTGCCAAATCAAAAAATTAAGCTCGGCAACACTGAAAAACCCACGGTAGAATCGAAAACGTCTGCGGATCGTTCCCCCGCTTCCAACATTCAGCAGGTTCATGCGCCTGATGTCTGGAAAAAGCGCTATAAAGGCAAAGGAGCCGTTGTCGCTTCGATTGACACCGGCGTTGAGTGGGATCATCCGGCGTTGAAGACAAAGTACAGGGGCTACAACCCTTCTAAACCGAACAGTCCAGACAATGAGTTCAACTGGTTTGATGCGACAAGCAATAAGAAAACGCCATATGACGACTTGGGCCACGGCACACATGTGACAGGCACGATGGTCGGCTCAGAAGCCGGCGGCAAAAACCAGATCGGTGTCGCACCGACTGCGAAATGGATCGCTGTCAAAGCCTTTTCAGAGGACGGCGGAGACGAAAAATCCCTTTTGGCTGCAGGAGAATGGATTTTGGCTCCGAAAGATGCGAAAGGAAAAGGGCACCCCGAAAAGGCTCCCGATGTCGTCAACAATTCTTGGGCGGGTGAACGCGGACTCAATGAATGGTATTTGGATATTGTCAAAGCTTGGCGGTCAGCTGATATCTTTCCTGCATTCGCAGCAGGTAATGTCAGCGAATTGGAACCGGGCGGACCGGGTTCAGTTGAGAATCCGTCCAACTATCCGCAATCTTTCGCGATAGGCGCAGTTGACAGCGCAAACGCGTTAGCCGATTTTTCATTGCAAGGACCATCGCCATATGACGAAATCAAGCCCGATATTTCGGCACCGGGCGTCAGCATCCGCTCTGCTTATCCGGGACACAAGTATGCTGCGATGAGCGGAACATCGATGGCGACCCCGCATGTATCAGGGATCGTCGCTTTAATGAGGGAAGCCAATCCGGACCTCACAGTCGATGAAATCGAGCGCATCCTGCTGAATACGGCGACGCCTCTGACTGACAAAACGTTTAAAAAATCGCCGAACAACGGCTACGGATACGGCTTGGTCAACGCTTTAAAAGCTTTTGACGCGGCTAAAAAAACAAAATGATAAAAAAGGACAAAACCGCTTTAACGGTTTTGTCCTTTTTTATCTAATTTTAAACATGACCTTGACAAATACCGACAAAAAAATTAACCAGTTTTTACTATATTTAAGTTACATCAAGGTCAGACAAGGCATCCACAAGGAGAGGAGGACGGACAAGTCCAGCCAATTTCATCAAAAAGGGGGATGTTCATTTGAAAAGAAAGCTGAGAAAAAAGGCGTTTTCCACCATTTTAAGCGGTTTGTTAATCGGCTCGCTGTTCATGCCCGCTGTTTCAGATGCCGCGGCAAAGCCTGCGCTCACTTCGATGAAAGAACAAGCAGCTGCAGGGAAGGGAAAAATTTCGAAATCTCTTGTCAAACAGTTCAAAAAAGAAGATCAAGTCACATTCTTGATCAAACTGAAAGATCAAGTCGATACTCCAAAGGTGGCCAAGCAGGCGGAAAAGAATGCGAAGAAAAAGTCGCTGAGCGCGGCTAAAACAGAATATCAAAAGCGCTCGGCTGTCGTCTCCGCTTTAAGAGTCAAAGCGGATGAGACGCAAAGCGATTTGAAACGTTATTTGAAAAAGCAGGAAAAACAAGGGAAAGTAAAAAAAATCCGCTCCTATTATATTGTCAACGGGATGGCCGTCCATGCGACGAAAGAGGTCATGGAACAAGTAGCGGCTTTTCCGGAAGTAGAGAAAGTGCTCCCGAACGAAACAAGGCAGCTGATCAAGCCGGCTAAACAGTCTGTGAAAAAATCGGCAGCTAAGGATGAAAAAGAAATCGAATGGAATATCAATCGAGTCGACGCGCCAAAAGCCTGGAAATTGGGATATGACGGAACGGGCACGGTTGTCGCGTCAATTGATACGGGCGTGCAATGGGATCATCCGGCATTGAAAGAAAAATACCGCGGATATGACCCGCAGCATCCCGATCAGCCTGATCACGAATTCAGCTGGTATGATGCGGTTTCTGGCGCTTCTGAACCTTTTGACGACCTGGAGCACGGCACGCATGTAACCGGGACGATGGTCGGATCAGAGCCTGACGGCCAAAACCAAATCGGTGTGGCGCCGGGTGCAAAGTGGATTGCCGTGAAAGCTTTTTCGGATGACGGCGGAACGGACGAAGACCTCCTTGCAGCGGGGGAATGGATTTTGGCGCCGAAAGATAAAGATGGCAACCCGCACCCTGAAATGGCTCCGGATGTTGTCAATAACTCGTGGTCAGGGGGAGCCGGGATTGATGAGTTTTACAGGGATATCGTAAAAGCGTGGCGAGCTGCCGGCATCTTCCCTGAGTTCTCTGCGGGGAACGCTGATTTCACCAATCCGGGAGGACCTGCTTCGATTGCCAATCCGGCAAACTACCCCGAAGCGTTCGCGACCGGTGCGACAGACATCGATAATCGCTTAGCCGATTTTTCACTTCAAGGTCCTTCCCCGTATGATGAGACCAAGCCTGAAGTAACAGCACCTGGGGTCAACATTCGCTCTTCTGTCCCTGGAAGCGGCTATCAAGACGGCTGGGACGGCACTTCAATGGCAGGACCGCATGTCGCAGCCGCGGCCGCACTTATCAAGCAGGCCGATTCGTCGATCACCGTTGATGGGATCGAAAAGATTTTGATGGAAACCGCAACACCGCTCACAGACAGCAAATTTACCGAATCGCCGAACAACGGATACGGCCACGGGCTCGTGAACGTGTTTGACGCGGTGTCCGCCGTCACAGAAGGGTTGGGCAAAGCGGAAGGACAAGTCGGAAAAGAAGGCGAAGACAAAAATCCGCCGGTCTTAAACCATCAAGAGATCAAGGAAATTTACTCAGGCTCAGAAACGCCTCTTTCAGTTGATGTGGAAGACGATGTCAGCATCATATCGGTCAAATTAAGCTATAAAACCGATGATTCCGATTGGGTGACGATCGCTGCCAAACAAACTTCCGGCGACTATAAAAAAGGAACGTACGAGGCGGCCGTATCCGTTTCTGAAGGGAAAACGCTTTCCTACAAATGGATTGTCACCGATTTCGGAGGAAACAAAACGGAATCCAAAGTGTACGAAATCCCGATTTCTCCGGCTGTGACCACAGGGTATAAACAAGATTTCGAGAATGCTGCCAACGGCTGGATCACATCAGGTGTGAAGAATTCATGGGAACGCGGTATTCCTCAGTCAGGCCCGAATGCCGCAGCATCGGGAAAAAACGTATTCGCAACAAATCTGACAGGGCCGTATCAAAGTTCGGCCAATATGAATCTTCTTATGCCTCCTGTCAGCGTTCCAAAAAATCAAAAACTTTATCTCACATACAAATATTGGCACGATATTGAAGAGGACTTCGATTACGGTTTCGTTTACGTACAGCCTGAAGGGAAAGATGAATGGATCCCGGCTGCTGAGTACAGCGGCAGGACGTCAGAATGGAAAGACGGACAGATCGATTTGTCGGAATACGGGGGACAGACGATTAAGATCATGTTCAACCTACAATCTGACGACAGCATTGAAGGTGACGGGCTTTATATCGATGATGTAGCGCTTGTGAAGGAAGTGAAGAGCGCAGGCACGAAAAAACGACTGGGCGTTGAAAAACAGCCGGCTAAAATGAAGGATAAGAAAACGAAGAAACAAACGATTGATCCGAAAAAAGCAAAACCGGCAGAAACCGTTCAAGAACATTCTGAGACGAAAAAAGCAGCTCCTGCAGTTCTTCCGGTGCGGGCTCAGGTCAGCGTGATGGAGACGGGCAAATCGACATATTCCAACCAAGCAACAGGCGCATACAGTTTGGCTCATGCACCTGGAACGTATATGCTGAAAGCGGAAGCGTACGGTTATGAATCAAATGCGCAAACCGTAAAAATCGAGGCCGACAAGACGACGACGGCAGACTTTGTCTTAAAGGAACTGAAGAAAGGGACGCTCACCGGAACGATAAAAAACAAAAAAACGGGCGAACCCGTCCGACATGCAAAGCTGTATATCGTTGAAGATGCATCCATAAAACCGGTTCAGACGGACGGCGACGGAAGTTATTCATTAACGGCCTATGAAGGCTCGTATACGGTAAAGGTCTCTGCAAACGGATATTACAGCAGCGAGTTTTCCGTTGATTTAAAAGGAGATGTCTCGAAAGATATCGAGCTCGATCCTTTCATCGGCTATCCTGGGGAAATCGGCTATGATGACGGAACCGGGGAAAACGCCTGGGCTTTCTATGAATCCGGCAACGGGCTGGCCGTCAAAATGACGCTCGAAAACGGGCAGGAAAAAGCTATGCTGAAAGGCGGCTTGTTCAAATTCTGGGATACAGAATTCCCGGATCCGGGCGGAACTGATTTTGCAGTCGAGGTCTACGATGCGTCGGGTGAAAAAGGCTCTCCGGGCAAAAAACTCGCCGGCCCGTTCAAAGCTGAAGCGCTCCGCACAGGTGAATGGACGACCGTAGATTTGGGCGATGAAGGCATCTTCGTCGGAAAAGACTTTTACCTCGTGTACGTCCAGACAGAGGACCTGGCCAACTCACCTGGACTTGCTACAGATGAAGACGGGGAATATTCAGGCCGCAACTGGCAGTATACGGACGGCTCATGGTCGAAAGCGCCATCAGACCAAGGCAACTTCATGATCCGCGCTTTGGTCGACTATGAATTGGCGATGCCTGTGATTACGTCGCCTAAAGACGGATTCATTACCAACAAAAAGAATGTTGTCATCGAAGGGACATCGTCTCCGAACACGACCGTTCAGCTCTTTAACGGAGATGAAGAAGCCGGAACGGCGAAAACGGCGGGAGACGGCACTTTCTCAAAAGAGATTCCGCTGAATAAAGGTGAAAATGTGATCACCGCCAAATCGTCATCGGCTTCCGGAACGACGGATGCTTCAGACCCGGTCCGGATCGTCCTTGACCAGAAAAAGCCGAAGCTTACGATTGACACGCCGAAAAGCGGATCAAAACTCAATAAAGAGACTGTCACTGTGAAAGGAACAGTATCAGACGACCACTTAGAATCTGTTCATGTAAACGGCAAAAAAGCGGCTGTTGACAATGGCGAGTATTCTGCAAGGATTATGCTTGACAACGGCCAAAATGAAATCAAAGTAACGGCAGCGGATGCGGCAGGCAACAAAACGACCAAAAAAGTCACGGTGGATGTCAACTTTGAAGCGCCGCAAATCACCGGCTTGAAACCGGCTGAAGACCTCGAGCTCAAAACGGGAGAAACCGTGAAAATCGAGTTTGAAAGCGCCGCTGATTTGGATGCTGTCTTTGTGATCAGAATGCCGCTTACCAATTTCAAAACAGCTGCCCAAAACGTAACAGAGCTGCCGATCAGAGAAGTCTCAAAAGGCAAGTATGAAGGATATTGGACCGCGACTTCAACCGCAAAAGCAAAAGGAGCGGAAATCGAGGTCATCGTCCGGGATGATTACGGCAATGAAACGAGACAAACGGCAAAAGGCAAACTGTACATCAATGAAAAGCTGAAATAAAGGTGAAAAGACGCTGTCTTTAATGGCAGCGTTTTTTTTTCGTTTTATGATCGACAAATTCAGTACGAAAACTTCAAAAAATGTACGATTTGCGCAACATTAATTGACAGACTTTACCTTTGGGCTTGATTTATACTTAGGAAAACAAACAATATGGTCACCGAGCCCAAAGAAAGGGGAAGGATGTGGAAATCTATTTAGATGCGATATGGCTGTTAAACTTTTGTTTTGACTTGCTGCTTTTAATGATGACCGCATTTATTTTAAAGCGAAGGGTTAAAAAGCGGAGGCTGATCTTAGGGGCGTTTGTCGCGTCAAGCATCGTTCTGTTTATGTTTACACCTTTTTCGCCGTACGTCCTTCATCCTGCAGGCAAACTGTCGTTTTCGGTTGTGATCGTTCTTGTGACATTTGGTTTTAAGCGGTTCCGGTTTTTTTTGCAAAATTTGTTTTCTTTTTATTTTGCCACTTTTTTAATGGGAGGAGGGATTATTGGAGCGCATTCTTTACTTGAAACGGATTCGATCATGGAAAACGGCGTCTTTATGACGAATTGGTCCGGTTTTGGAGACCCGGTCAGCTGGCTGTTTGTCGGTGCAGGTTTTCCGGCTGTATGGCTGTTTTCAAAAAAGCGTTTTGAAGATGCTGAAGCGAAGAAAATTCAATATGAAGAACGCGTCCGCCTAGAGACCGGCATTGATGAACATACGCTTCATTTCACCGGATTGATTGACTCCGGAAACCAACTCTACGACCCGATCACAAAAACGCCCGTCATGATCGTCAATATTGAAAAATTGAAAAGTGTATTGGGAGAAGAAGCGAGTGTGATCATCAAGGAAATGAGCCCGCTTGATGCCGTCGGCAAACTTGATGAAACACTCCCGTATATCGGGCGGATCCGCCTGATTCCCTACCGCGGGGTCGGCCATCAGCATCAGTTTCTGCTCTGCCTAAAGCCGGATCATGTGCTCATTTTTTCGGAAAGGGAGGTGATTGAAGCGCCGAAATGCATGATTGGCATCAGCACCTCACCGCTTTCCGCGGACGGCGAATTTGACGCCATCGTCCATCCGAAAATGCTCGCCGGAAACCCGGTCAAACACGTTTCTTAAACTCGAAGTCTGTTACATTATCATACTCCTGAAGACGTTTATTTAGAAGGGGGAGGAAGATGAAAAAACTAAAATTAAGGTTAACCTATCTGTGGTACAAACTTTTAATGAAACTGGGGCTGAAAAGCGACGAAATTTATTATATCGGTGGAAGCGAAGCGCTGCCCCCGCCATTGTCAAAAGATGAAGAGCAGGTGCTTCTCCATAAGCTGCCTGACGGTGATCAGGCGGCACGGGCGATTTTGATTGAACGAAATCTCAGGCTGGTCGTCTACATCGCGAGAAAATTTGAAAATACCGGCATCAATATCGAGGATTTAATCTCCATCGGCACGATCGGCCTTATCAAAGCGGTGAATACCTTTAATCCCGAGAAAAAAATCAAACTGGCTACATATGCTTCCAGATGTATTGAAAATGAAATTTTGATGTATTTAAGAAGAAACAATAAAATTCGCTCAGAGGTATCATTCGATGAACCGTTGAACATCGATTGGGACGGAAATGAACTTCTTCTCTCAGATGTGCTCGGAACAGAAAACGATATTATTACAAAAGATATCGAAGCAAACGTTGATAAGAAGCTGCTGAAAAAAGCGCTTGAACAGCTCAATGACAGAGAAAAACAGATCATGGAGCTCCGCTTCGGGCTTGTCGGAGGAGAAGAAAAAACGCAAAAAGACGTTGCCGATATGCTCGGCATCTCCCAGTCATATATTTCCCGGCTTGAAAAAAGAATTATTAAAAGGCTGCGAAAAGAATTCAACAAAATGGTTTAATTTTTTTATGAAATTTGAAGTGTTGACAGCCAAGGGTTTTCGACTTGATCTTCTTATTTTTGGAAATTAACGATGCATATTTTTCCCACCCGAGGAGATACTGAACTTTGTACAGCAGCTCCTGTAGGGAGGGAAAAAAGTGTCGAGAAATAAAGTTGAAATCTGCGGGGTTGATACATCAAAACTGCCCGTACTGAAGAACGAAGAGATGAGAAAGTTGTTCAAGCAAATGCAGGATGAAGGAGACACGACAGCAAGAGAAAAGCTTGTTAACGGTAATTTGCGCCTTGTCTTAAGCGTCATTCAAAGGTTTAACAACAGAGGAGAGTATGTTGATGACTTATTCCAAGTCGGCTGCATCGGACTAATGAAATCAATTGATAATTTTGATCTGAGCCACAATGTTAAGTTTTCAACATATGCTGTACCAATGATCATCGGAGAAATCCGCAGATATTTGCGCGATAACAACCCGATCCGCGTCTCACGGTCACTCAGGGATATCGCGTACAAGGCGCTGCAAGTGAGAGAACGGCTGATCAGTGAGACAAGCAGGGAGCCGACGGCTCAGGAGATCGCGAAAGAGCTTGAAGTGTCCCATGAAGAAATCGTTTTTGCGCTTGACGCTATTCAAGATCCCGTATCTTTGTTTGAGCCGATTTACAATGACGGAGGAGATCCGATTTATGTCATGGATCAAATCAGCGATGAGCGCAACAAGGATTCGCAATGGATCGAAGAGCTCGCCTTAAAAGAAGGCATGAGACGGCTGAATGAACGGGAAAAAATGATCCTCAGAAAACGCTTCTTCCAAGGCAAGACGCAAATGGAAGTCGCTGATGAGATCGGAATCTCCCAAGCCCAGGTCTCAAGGCTGGAAAAAGCCGCCATTAAACAAATGAATAAGAACATTCACTAAAGCCGCAGTCAATCTGCGGCTTTTCACATGCTAAAAATGGAAAATCTCTCATTCACTTTGTTATATAAATAAGCTATAATAAAAGAATTATATTTTAATTTATCAGAATATTTACATAAAAGGAGGACTTCAAATGGTTTTGCAGCTTGAGAATGCTTCACTAAAACGAAACGGAGAGTGGATATTAAAGGATATTGATTGGACGGTGGAAAAGGGGGAGCACTGGGCGCTATACGGATTGAACGGGGCCGGCAAAACCGCTCTGTTGAACATGCTGTGCGCTTATTATTTTCCGACAACAGGAAAAGTCACCGTGTTAGGGCGCGAATTTGGAAAAACGGAGCTGAACGAAAAGCTTCGCCAAAAAATCGGCCTTGTGTCAGCGGCCCTGCAGCAGAAGCTGTATCCTGAAGACAGTGCATTTGAAATTGTCTTAAGCGGCGCTTTCGCTTCGATCGGCCTTTATGAATCGCCTTCACAGTCTGTCAGGGAGAAAGCGATCGCCCTCCTGGAGGAATTCGGCTCCATCCGTTATGCGGACAGGAGATATGAAACGCTCTCTCAGGGAGAAAAACAAAAGGTGCTGATCTCAAGGGCCTTGATGGCCGATCCAGAGCTGCTCATTCTCGACGAGCCTGTAACCGGTCTTGATTTCATCGCGAGGGAGCAGGTGCTGGAGACGGTTGAACAAATTGCCAAAAAAGACAGTGCACCGTCCATGCTTTATGTTACTCACCATGCGGAAGAAATTCTCCCCGCTTTCAGCCAAACGCTGCTGTTGAAAAAAGGTGAAGTGTTTGCCTTGGGGAAGACAAGAGAGATGATGTCCGGCGAGGTTTTGTCCGAATTTTTCGATATGCCCGTCCAGGCGGTATGGACGGACGGCAGACCGTATTTGTCCAAGAAAAAGCCTCTAAACCTCAGCATTTAAAACGGCTGGTTCTTTGGCAGCCTCCTTGTTTGGAGGCTCTTTTTCAGCTTTCATCCTCTTAAAAAAGCTGGTAAGATAATAGAGAACGTCATGTTAAAGAGGGGTTCATCATTATGATCATTCAATTCATTCGCTACAGATAATGAAAGGTATAGACAAACGCTTAAACCATCCACACCTTCGTCTTTAAAAAATGCCGAAGGTGCGGGTTTATTTGTCTATGCCTTTTTCATTGATCTAAATGTGAATGAATGAGGTGTAACAATGATGAATAAAAAATTAAAAAGAGCATCGCTCATGAAAAGGCATGAAACGATGTTTCAGTGCCCGATATGCGCAACGAATATGGCGGTCACCGATTTAAAAAGCCTGATCTGTAAAAACGGACATACGTTTGATATCGCAAGAGGGGGATATGTCAATGTCACAACGCATGCTCCTTCTGTTAAATATGATAAAGAATTATTTGAAGCGAGAAGAATGTTAGCCGCCCGCGGCTTTTTTGAACCGCTTAGCGGCGCTTTGACAGATCGTCTCGAACAAGCAGGCCTCCCGTTTTGCAACTTTGTCAGCATCCTCGATGCCGGCTGCGGGGAAGGTTCGCATTTGGCGCGGATCGTTGAAAAGCTTCAAATGCGTTCCGGATCGCCTGTCCTTGGCGTCGGGCTTGATTTGGCGAAAGCCGGGATTGTGTCTGCGACTAAGCAAGAAAGAGAGGCGATCTGGTGTGTCGCCGATCTGGCTGCCGCGCCGTTTCGGAATCGTTCATTCGACGCGATCCTCAATATATTGTCGCCTTCTAATTACGCGGAATTCGAGCGGCTGTTATCTGATGACGGCATCGTTTTGAAAGTGATTCCGAAAAGCGGCTATCTGAAAGAACTGCGGGGGTTTTTGTATGCCGGCTTGGACAAACAAGCCTATACGAGCGAGGATGCGGCTGAGCGGTTCTCGTCTCATTTCGATCTGATCGACAGAACGGAGATCGCCTACAGCAAACGTTTAGACCAAAGCCTTCTCGCGCCGCTCATCAAGATGACGCCATTATCATGGCGCGCAGAAAAGGAGCGGATCAAAGCCTTTTTAAAGAAAGAATCCGCTGTTACGACCGTCCATCTCGACATTTTAGCCGGCAGGAAAAAAACGAAATAAACCACTGAAAAGGCAGTCTAAATAAAGGACTGCCTTTCATATAATCTTAAAAGGACATTTGATCAGAGGAGGCGTGCGGTGGACATGATGAACATTTCTGATTTCCAGATAAAAGATGTCGTTAACGTATCAAACGGGAAAAAGCTCGGCAGCATCGGCGATATCGATATTAATGTAACGACAGGCAAAATACAGGCGATTGTCATCGGAGGAACGGGGAAAGTTTTCGGATTTTTCGGAAAAGAAGAGGAAATCGTCATTCCGTGGCGAAATATTGTTAAAATTGGAGAAGATGTGATTCTTGTGCGTTTAAGCTGATCAAGCATATGAGATGATGCCTGATCAATCGGCGGGCCCTTATCCGCCTGCTTTTTTCAACATTATTGTGTACGGTGAGACCGTCTGCAAAAACGGCGATAAATGTTGCAAACAATACATTTCGTTTAGTTTTTTGAAACGAAACTAAACGAATGCATCAAGATGTGTTAAAATAGGAGCGATATGATGAAAGACTACGATGTTTGTCGAAAGGCTGATCACCATGAATACATATAACCCCTTTCGTCTTGATGCTCCGTCAATGCTTTTGATTGAGGAATGGAATCAGACGGCGGAAACCGGCGGAGCCGTCACAGCCGGATTTACGACAAAAAACGGCGGAGAAAGCGAACCGCCTTTTCACTCACTGAATACAGGGCTGCACGTTCAGGATCATGAACAGCATGTCATCAATAACAGAAAACAGATTGCCGACATCTTAAAAACCGATCTGCACGACTGGGTATTTGCCGATCAGACGCATGAAGACCGGATTCAAAAAGTGACGGATAGCGATCGCGCCAGCGGCGCTTTCCGATACGATACGGCGCTGAAGGCTACGGACGGACTTTATACAGACAGGCCAAACCTGTTTTTGGCGCTTTGCTTTGCCGACTGCGTTCCCGTTTATTTTTACGATCCGGTCCGCTCGCTGGCCGGAATCGCTCACGCGGGCTGGAAAGGCACCGCGCTCGGGATCGCAGCCAGCATGGTTGACACGTGGGTCAGCCGGGAAGGATCAAATCCCGCAGACATCCACGCCGTGATCGGGCCTGCGATCGGCTCGTGCTGCTACACTGTCGACGATCATGTAATAGACAAAATCAGGAATCTTCCTCTTCAGCAAGAAGACAAAGCCTTTTTGACGATAAAAGAAGGGGAGTACCGTCTCGAATTAAAAGAAGTGAACAGGCAGCTGCTTGTACACGCCGGAATTCCAAACGGCCAGATCAAGGTGAGTTCCCTTTGTACGAGCTGCGAGCATTCACTGTTTTTCTCCCATCGGAGAGACCGGGGAAAAACCGGACGGATGATGTCCTTCATCGGATTAAAGGAGGTATAGCTTACAGGTGGATGTGAAAAGCAATTTACGACATATAAATGACAGGATCAACGAAGCGTGTATCAAAGCGGGAAGAACGCCCGACGAAATATCCGTCATCGCTGTCACGAAATATGTTTCCCCGGAACGGGCGCAGGCAGCGCTTGATGCAGGAATCAGACATTTGGGAGAAAACCGCGATACCGGACTGCTTCACAAGCTCGACGCTCTGAAAGACAGCGAACCGGTATGGCATTTTATCGGAACCCTGCAGACGAGAAAGGTAAAAGCAATCATCGATCATGTCTCATATATCCATTCTTTAGACAGGCTTTCATTGGCCGACGAGATTCAGAAGAGGGCAAAAAAACCGATTGACTGTTTTGTTCAGGTCAACACATCTCTTGAATCTTCAAAACACGGCATGGCAAAAGAAGAGGTTCTTTCTTTTGTAAAAAAACTGTCTGCATATGAAAACATCCGGATTGCGGGATTAATGACGATGGCTCCTTTTACGGATGACGAGACGGCAATCAGAAGCTGTTTTCGCTTGCTGAGAGAGCTGCGCGACGAGGTTCGCGGGCTCGGTCAATGGAACGCCCCGTGCAGCGAGCTTTCGATGGGGATGTCTAACGACTATACGATCGCAGTCGAGGAAGGCGCGACATTCGTCAGAATCGGATCTTCCTTAGTCGGAAATGAAACTGGAGGTGGACAATCATGAGTTTGAAAAACAAATTTAAAAACTTTTTTTCCTTGGATGATGAGGAATACGAATACGAGTACATTGAAACAGACAGGGAGGAAATCCCTGAAGAGCATGAATCGAAAGACAGAACCGCCTACCAGTCTAAAGCGGCTGGGAAGCAGAATGTCGTAAGTTTGCAAAGCGTTCAGAAATCTTCTAAAGTAGTGTTAAGTGAGCCTCGGGTGTACGCGGAAGCCCAGGAAATCGCAGACCATATCAAAAACCGGCGCGCCGTCGTCGTGAACCTGCAGCGCATTCAGCACGATCAGGCGAAAAGAATCGTTGATTTCTTGAGCGGAACTGTATATGCTCTCGGCGGCGATATTCAGCGGATCGGAGCGGACATCTTTTTATGCACGCCTGAAAACGTCGATGTCTCCGGCACGATTTCCGAGCTCATAGAAGAAGAACATCAGAGGTGGTAAATCGCAGATGATCCTACTTTATCAAATTTTAAGCACGCTTATAACCGTCTATTCGTTTGCGCTCATTATTTACATTTTTATGTCTTGGGTGCCTAATGCAAGGGAGTCTTCATTCGGCCGGGTGCTTGCTTCACTTTGCGAGCCTTATCTCGAACCGTTCAGAAGGATTATTCCTCCGCTCGGGATGATTGATATTTCTCCGCTCGTGGCGATTTTCATCCTGCGGTTCGCAGATGCAGGGCTTCTTGCGGTTTTCAGAATGCTCGGCGCTTTTTAAAGACATTATGCCGATCTCCCGTAAGACTTACCGCAGGCAGCGGCGCCGTGGTTCTGGAGCGTGCCTTCAATCTTTGCGGGCCGAGTATCGGGCTTGGCTGTAGGCCAGGCCTCTTTACATAGAAAGGAAAGACAATGAGCGATATTTACCAGCATTTCAGAAAAGACGAAGAGCCGTTTATCGACCAGGCTCTTGAGTGGAAAAGAATCGTGGCGGAACAGTACCGGATGAAGCTGACCGATTTTTTGGACCCGCGGGAACAGGTGATCCTGCAATCTGTCATCGGTCAGTCGGACGAAGTGAGGCTTGAATTTTTCGGGGGCTTCCCTGAGGCCGAACGAAAGAGGGCTTTACTATTCCCTGAATATGCCGAGCCGTCTGCCGAAGATTTTCAGCTTCAGGGCTGGGAAGTCATCTATCCGCAAAAATTCGCCTCCATCGAGCATCGCGAGCTTCTCGGCTCATTGATGGGCATCGGATTGAGGCGTCAAAAGTTCGGCGACCTCATCTTTTCGGACGGGACATGGCAGTTTATCTGTTCGGAAGAAGTCGCTGATTTTGTTTTCACCCAGCTGACACAAATCGGCAAGGTGAAAGTTTCCCTTGAAAAAATTCCGCTTTCTAAGCTTAAAGTACCGGAGCAGGATGTCGAAATAAGGGATGATACGGTTTCATCTTTGAGGCTTGATGCGATTTGCTCGGCAATGAGCAGGCAATCCCGGCAAAAAGCACAGGTTCTCGTGAAAAATGGCCTCGTGAAAGTGAACTGGAAAGTCATTGAAGACCCTTCATATGCACTGGCGGAAGGGGATATGGTTTCGATCCGGGGGGTTGGCCGGTTCAGGATGAAAAACATTGACGGCAAAACGAAGAAGGGCAAATGGAGATTGACGTTTGAAAAACAAAAATGACGCGTTTTAACAGTTTTTTCTCCGCCCGGTCGAATTTTGCTTTATAATGTTGACTAGGACAAATGTACATAAAGAAAAATAATGGAGGTGGGCAGCATGCCTTTGACGCCAAATGACATTCATAATAAAACATTTACAAAAGCGTTCCGCGGCTATGACGAAGATGAAGTGAACGAGTTCCTGGCCCAGGTGAGAAAGGATTATGAGATCATTCTGCGCAAAAAAAATGAGCTTGAATCAAAGGTGAACGAGCTTGACGAGCGTCTCGGCCATTTTTCGACGATCGAAGAGACGTTGAATAAATCGATCCTTGTCGCACAGGAAGCAGCAGAAGACGTAAAGCGCAATTCCGAGAAAGAAGCGAAGCTCATCATTCGTGAAGCTGAGAAAAACGCTGACCGGATCATTAATGAGTCTCTTTCAAAATCGAGAAAGATCGCGATGGAAATCGAAGAGCTGAAAAAGCAGTCAAAAGTGTTCAGAACCCGTTTCCAAATGTTGATCGAAGCGCAGCTTGACCTGTTGAAAAACGACGACTGGGATCATTTGCTTGAATACGAAGTAGACGCCGTCATGGATGAAAAAGAATAGAATTTCATTTGCGTTCTTGACATATCGTCATCCGTTCGCATATAATACGTTCATAAATTGAGTGAAAAACGTTTGAGAGGGACAGACATTGATTTCTGAAAACAATGAAAGCGACCCGGGGGCGGTGTAAGCCCGGGATTGTTGGAATCGTTGTGAATCAGCCCTCAAGTTTCCTTTCTGAACCGTCCAGTAGGAAAGGACGTCCCATCACGTTACGATGTTTGAGCGGATAAGCCGAATCGGCTTGTCTAAAAGGGTGGTACCGCGAGATCAAAGCCTTCTCGTCCCTTATGGGATGAAAAGGCTTTTTTTGTTTTAGAAAAGATGTTTTGGAGGAATGGTAATGGATTATAAAGATACGCTCTTAATGCCGAAAACAGATTTTCCGATGAGAGGAAACCTGCCGAACCGTGAACCTGAAATTCAGGGAAAATGGGAAGATATGGACATTTACAGCCTCGTTCAGAAACGAACCGAAGGCCGGCCGATGTTCGTGCTTCATGACGGACCTCCGTATGCGAACGGCGATATTCATATGGGCCATGCGCTCAACAAAGTACTGAAGGACTTCATCGTCCGTTCGAGATCGATGAGCGGCTATCATGCACCGTATGTTCCGGGCTGGGATACACACGGCCTGCCGATTGAAACAGCGCTCACGAAAAACAAAAAAGTGAAGCGCAAAGAAATGACGGTAGCCGAATTCCGCAAGCTTTGCGAAGAATACGCATGGCAGCAAATCGAAGGTCAAAAGACGCAATTTAAGCGCCTCGGTGTCAGAGGAGATTGGGAAAACCCATACGTGACGCTTAAGCCGGAGTTTGAAGCGCAGCAAATTAAAGTATTCGGCGAAATGGCGAAAAAAGGCTATATTTACAAAGGGAAGAAGCCGGTTTACTGGTCCCCTTCAAGCGAATCCGCTCTGGCTGAAGCTGAAATCGAATACCATGATAAACGCTCGCCGTCTATCTATGTTGCATTCGATGTGAAAGATGGAAAAGGTGTATTAACAAACGGCGAAAAAATTGTCATCTGGACGACAACGCCGTGGACGATCCCGGCCAATCTCGGCATCGCCGTACACCCTGAATTGGAGTACAGCGTCGTTGCTGCCGGAGGCGCGCGCTATGTGATGGCAAGCGCATTGGTTGAAAGCGTGGCAAAAGCGATCGGCTTTGAAGATCATGAAGTTGTTCAGACCGTTAAAGGAAAAGACCTGGAACATATCGTCGCGGTTCATCCTTTATATGACAGAGATTCGCTTGTCATGCTCGGTGAACACGTAACAACAGATGCCGGTACAGGCTGTGTTCATACTGCTCCGGGACACGGTGAAGACGACTTTATCATCGGTCAGAAATACGGACTTGACGTGCTTTGCCCGGTTGATGAAAAAGGACATATGACGAGCGAAGCCCCTGGTTTTGAAGGACTGTTTTACGATCAGGCCAACAAACCGATTACAGAACAGCTCGAAGAAAAAGGCGCTTTGCTGAAGCTCGATTTCATCACCCACTCCTATCCGCACGACTGGAGAACGAAAAAACCGACCATTTTCCGCGCGACCTCCCAATGGTTCGCTTCTATCAAAGACTTTAGAGACGAGCTTCTTGACGCGGTGAAAGAAACAAAATGGGTGCCTGAATGGGGCGAAACGCGCCTCTACAATATGATCCGAGACCGCGGTGACTGGTGTATCTCAAGACAGCGCGCATGGGGCGTGCCGATTCCGGTATTTTATGCCGAAAACGGGGAGCCGATCATCACGGATGAAACGATCGACCACGTTTCTGAACTATTCAGGGAGCACGGTTCGAACATTTGGTTTGAAAAAGAAGCGAATGAACTGCTTCCGGAAGGCTTTACGCATCCGGGAAGTCCGAACGGCAAGTTCACAAAGGAACAGGACATCATGGATGTCTGGTTTGATTCAGGTTCGTCACATCAGGCCGTACTGGAAGAGCGCGATGATCTTGTAAGACCTGCGGACTTGTATCTGGAAGGATCTGACCAATACCGCGGCTGGTTTAACTCATCGATTTCGACAGCCGTTGCCGTAACGGGTAAAGCACCATATAAAGGCGTGCTGTCACACGGTTTTGCCCTTGATGGAGAAGGCCGCAAGATGAGCAAATCACTCGGCAATGTCGTTGTTCCGGCAAAAATCATGAATCAGTTCGGGGCCGATATTTTAAGACTGTGGGTCGCATCTGTCGACTATCAAGCAGATGTCCGCGTATCTGACGCGATCTTAAAGCAAGTCGCAGAAGTGTACCGGAAGATCCGCAACACGTTCCGTTTTCTTCACGGAAACATTGCTGATTTTGACCCGGCGAAAGATGCAATCGCTGTGGAAGAACTTCGCGAAGTCGATCAGTACATTTTGATCAAGCTGAACAGCCTTATTGAAAAAGTCAAAAAAGCATATGAAGAATATGATTTTGCGGTCATTTACCATGCTGTCCACAACTTCTGCGCGATCGAGCTCAGCTCATTCTATATGGATTTTGCCAAAGACGTCGTTTATATTGAACACGCCGATCATAAAGACCGCCGCAGCATGCAGACCGTTTTTTACGAAACGTTGCTCGGGCTTGTCAAGCTGATCGCGCCGATCCTGCCGCATACTGCTGACGAAATGTGGAGCCACTTCACATTCGTATCGGAAAAAAGCGTGCAGCTTACCGATATGCCGGAAACAAGAGACATTCCAAATGCAAAAGAGACGGAAGAGAAGTTCGACAGCTTCATGAAGCTTCGCGGCGATGTTCTTAAAGCGCTTGAAACAGCGCGTAATGAAAAGATCATCGGAAAATCTTCGGTTGCGAGCTTGACGCTGTATCCAAATGAAGAAGCAAAAGCGCTGCTTTCTTCGATCAAGGAAGACGTCAAACAGCTGTTCATCGTGTCAGAGCTTCTCATCGGCGGAACGGAAGCCGAAGCGCCTGAAGGTGCGCAGACGTTTGACACAGGAAAAATCGTCGTTGCTCAGGCAGAAGGCGAAACTTGTGAGCGGTGTCGCATGGTGTCCAAAGAAATCGGCCAGGATGCCGATCATCCGGAGCTTTGCCCTCGCTGTGCCGGAATTGTGAAGACGTATTATCAAAATTAACCACGAAGCGGTTCGGAGTTTTTCCGAACCGCTTTTAATATGCCGCCAAACCTTATCAGGCCTGCCCAGGCGTCCTGTCTGAACGCACATCCTGTGAAAGTCCGGAGAAAGGATGCCATTGCTGACATCGTTTTGTACGTCAGGAAAAATCTTTTGGGCTTGGATACCGGCTTTGTCGGTAACACTAAGGTCACAAACGATAAGAGCAGGAGTTGATGTAGGCGTGAACGATCAGCTGGCGACAATTCATACCGAACTTCTTCAAATGAAGGAAGAACTGGAAGCAAGGCTTTTTGAATACTCCTTTTTTCAGCAGGATTCTCAAGGCATCAATTCGTATCAGCAGGTAACACTTATGTATCATGTCAAAGAAGAGCTGCAGGACGTGCTTTTGGCCCTTTCAAAAATCGAAAACGGAACATACGGCATTTGCGAAGAAACGAATCAGGCAATTCCGCTGGAAAAAATGGCTATTCTGCCGACGGCGCGCACCGCGAACGATTTTTTATATCATGCCCAGTTTGAAAAAAAGACGCTTCCTATTTGGGCTGAGACGGATGAGACGTTCAACCGGGCGCTCTACTCATAACATTCTGCAAGAGGGGAGGGCTTTTGCCCTCTTGCAGGATGTCAATGAATATTCCTTTACTCCTTTTCTTTTTCTTGTTAAAATGCTTAAATGAAGAGAAACAGAAACTGGAGGAACGGTTTGTGCCTTATTACATAATTGCAGTGCTCATTATCGGTATCGATCAATTTACAAAATGGCTGGTCGTCAGCAAAATGGAGTACGGTGAAAGCATTCCCGTCATCGACGGTTTCTTTCAAATTACGTCGCACAGAAATACAGGCGCAGCATGGGGCATTTTGGCCGGACAGATGTGGTTTTTTTACATCATTACCACGGCGGTTATCATCGGCATTGTTTACTACATTCAAAAACATGCCAAAGGACAAATCCTGCTCGGAACCGCTCTCGGATTGATGCTTGGCGGTGCTGTCGGCAATTTTATCGACCGCGTGTTCAGGCAAGAAGTTGTCGATTTTATACACGTGACGATCGTCAATTATCATTATCCGATTTTCAACATTGCCGATTCATCTTTATGCGTCGGTGTCCTGCTCTTATTTATACAAATGCTGTTAGACGGAAAGAAGAAGAAGGAGCTGTAACATGGAGCATTATGATATGACCGTTCATGAAGAACATAAAGGTGAACGGATTGACAAGTACTTGACCGCAGTTGAAGCGGATTGGTCGCGGACTCAGGTGCAGCAGTGGATTAAAGAAGACCGCGTGCTGGTTAACGGAAATGCGGTCAAAGCCAATTATAAAGTTCAGGATGGGGATGCGGTGTCAGTCCATGTTCCAGAACCGGAACCGCTTGATGTCACGGCTGAACCGATGGATCTTGATATTTATTATGAGGATCAGGACGTTCTTGTCGTCAACAAGCCGCGCGGAATGGTGGTTCATCCGGCTCCCGGCCATCTGACGGGGACGCTTGTCAACGGTTTGATGGCGCATTGTGACGATCTGTCAGGCATCAACGGCGTGATGAGGCCGGGCATCGTCCACCGGATTGATAAGGACACTTCAGGTCTGTTGATGGTTGCCAAAAACGACATGGCGCATGAATCGCTCGTGAATCAGCTTGTCAACAAAACGGTGACGAGAAAATACACCGCGCTTGTCCACGGCGTCATCCCGCATGACCACGGGACGATCGACGCGCCGATCGGCAGGGATAAAAAAGACAGGCAGAGTATGACGGTCACAAGGGAAAATGGAAAGCATGCCGTCACTCATTTTGAAGTGATCGAACGGTTCGACGATTTCACTGTTGTTGAATGCCAGCTTGAAACGGGGCGAACCCATCAAATTCGCGTGCATATGAAATATATCGGTTTTCCTCTGGCGGGAGATCCGAAATACGGCCCGAAAAAGACGGTCGATTTCAACGGCCAGGTGCTGCATGCGGGCGTATTGGGATTTGACCATCCGCGTACCGGAGAATATGTTGAATTTGAGGCGCCTCTGCCTGATGACATGAAAAATCTCCTCGACAAAATTCGAAATAAACGTTGACAGACGTTTTCTTTTTTGAAATAATAAATGCAGTTAAATCAGATTCTTTAACACAGTCCAGAGAGGCTGAGAAGGATACCGGACAAGCGAATCAATGAATTCGTTTCAAGACCCCTCTCTGCCTTTATGCAGAAGGGGTTTTTGTTTTATCCTTTAAAAGATGCGGGGTGCTGGCCATGCAGGAACAAGAAAAGGCTGTTGTGCTTGACGAACAGGCGATCAGAAGGGCGCTGACAAGAATCGCCCACGAAATGATTGAACGAAACAAAGGAATGAACAACTGTATCCTTGTCGGAATCAAAACGAGAGGCATCTATCTGGCCAAACGGCTTGCCGAACGGATTGAGCAAATCGAAGGAAACAAAGTCACCGTAGGAGAGCTCGACATCACCCTTTACAGGGATGATCTCTCCAAAAAAACGTCTAATGAAGAGCCGCTTGTCAAAGGAGCGGACATTCCGGCGGACATCACCGATCAAAAGGTGATCGTCGTCGATGATGTGCTTTACACGGGACGGACAGTCAGAGCGGCCATGGATGCGCTCGTCGATGTCGGGCGGCCTTCATCCATCCAGCTCGCGGTGCTTGTCGACCGCGGCCACAGAGAGCTGCCGATCAGAGCCGACTATATCGGGAAAAACATCCCGACATCGAAAACCGAAAAGGTCATGGTTCAATTGGAAGAAGTTGACGGACGCGACCTTGCGGCGATTTATAAAAAGTGAATGACAATCCTTTTTTAAATGCATTCCAGTGAGTTTGCAAAGAGGGATAGAACGAAAGATGCCGCCTCACCATGCGGCGGATCTTTGTCTGCCTCTTTGCGCAATTTAAGCAAAGAGGCTTTTTTAATGGGCACAATCTTTTCAGGATATAAAGACATCAAAGACAGTGAGTCAACCATCAGGAGGAAAAAATATGAGTCAGAAAAAAGTGAACCTTGGTGTCAGAGAAGTACCAAAACCTTTGAATTGGATAACTTTCAGCCTGCAGCATCTGTTTGCCATGTTCGGAGCGACGATCCTCGTGCCAAAGCTTGTAGGCTTAAGCCCAGGCGTGGCCCTTATAACGAGCGGGCTAGGAACGCTTGCATATCTCTTGATTACAAAAGGACAGATCCCGGCTTACTTAGGTTCATCCTTTGCATTTATTGCCCCGATTATCGCAGCAAAAGCCGCCGGAGGCCCTGGGGCGGCCATGATCGGCGCATTTATGGCAGGCATCGCCTACGGGCTGATCGCCCTGCTCATCCAGCAGCTGGGAACGGACTGGCTGATGAGGCTCCTGCCGCCTGTTGTCGTCGGTCCGGTCATTATCGTCATCGGACTCGGGCTGGCAAGCACGGCTGTCAATATGGCCATGTATGAAGATTCGGGAGCAAAAGTGCTCATCTACAGCGCCAAACATTTTGGCGTTGCAGGATTCACACTCGCGCTCACCATAATCTGCGCGATTTTCTTAAGAGGATTTTTCAGCCTGATTCCTGTCTTGATCGGAATTATCGGCGGATACTTGTTCGCCCTGACCCAAGGCATCGTCGACTTCCAGATGGTCCTTGACGCCAAATGGTTTGCTGTTCCAGATTTCGTCATTCCGTTTGTCGACTATACGCCGAGCGCGGCGGCTGTCGGAATTGGAATCGCCATGGTGCCCGTTGCTTTCGTGACAATGTCAGAACATATCGGCCACCAAATGGTATTAAGCAAAGTCGTCGGTCAGGATTTCATTAAGAAGCCCGGGCTTCACCGCTCGATTTTCGGCGACAGTGTCGCAACGATGCTGGCATCATGCATCGGCGGACCGCCGACAACGACCTACGGAGAAAACATCGGCGTACTCGCCATCACAAGAGTATTCAGCGTATTTGTCATCGGCGGAGCGGCTGTTATTGCACTGTGCTTCGGGTTTATCGGCAAAATTTCGGCCCTGATCAGCTCTGTCCCTTCTGCAGTCATGGGAGGCGTTTCCTTCCTGCTGTTCGGAATCATCGCATCAAGCGGACTGCGCATGCTGATTGATAACAAAATTGACTTGGAAAATAAGCGAAACCTGATCATCTCATCCGTCATTCTCGTCATCGGAGTGGGCGGCGCATTTATCAAAATCTCAGGGTTCGAGCTGTCAAGCATGGCGCTTGCAGCTATCGTCGGAGTGGTTTTAAACCTTGTCCTGCCTGAATCAAAGGGAGATCAGGACGGGATTGAAATAGAAGAGCATATTTAAAAACCTTTTAAATGAAGTCCAGAGAGGCTTGAAAGGGTTACGGAGAGAGAAGTGCAAAAAAGCGCATTCTCTGGTTCACTGTACCCCAAGCCGTTGTGGCTTGGGGTTTTTTTACAGGAAATTAAAGCCTGAGGGGGAGAAAAAATGAAACACTTGACCGCAATGAATGAGCTTAGTCTTGAGGATATTCACGAGCTGATTGAAGAGGCGAGAGAGCTGAAAAAAAGGAAATTCGATTCCGTCCTCTCCGGAAAGTTTGCTGCCAATCTGTTTTTTGAACCGAGCACAAGAACGCGCTTCAGCTTCGAAGTGGCTGAAAAGAAACTCGGCATGAATGTGCTGAACCTGGACGGTGTTTCAACAAGCGTACAAAAAGGAGAATCGTTGTACGATACCGTCAAGACACTCGAATCCATCGGCGCTGATGTATGTGTGATCAGACACTCTCAGGATCATTATTACGATGAACTTATCGGACATGTCGGCATTCCGGTGATCAATGCCGGAGACGGCTGCGGTCAGCATCCCACTCAATCTTTGCTCGATTTGCTGACGATTTACGAGGAATGGGGCGGATTTGCCGGGCTGACGGTATCCATACACGGAGATATCAAACACAGCAGAGTGGCAAGATCGAATGCCGAAGTGCTGACAAGGCTCGGAGCAAAGGTTCTTTTCTCAGGTCCGGAAGAATGGCGGGATGACAACAATCCTTACGGGACATATGTGTCGCCTGATGAAGCGGTCGCAAATTCGGATGTCGTGATGCTTCTCCGAATTCAGCACGAACGTCATGAGAAAAAGGCGGCAGAACGCGATTATCTTGAAACTTTCGGACTGTCGCTGAAGCGGGCGGAGCTCCTGAAAAAAGACGCGGTCATCATGCATCCTGCGCCTGTTAACAGAGGCGTCGAGATTGACAGTGCGCTGGTCGAATCCACTCAGTCGAGAATTTTCAAACAAATGGAAAACGGTGTATATATCAGAATGGCGGTTTTAAAAAGAGCGCTTCTAAACGGCGAAAACAAAAAAAGGGGAGATCAGGCTTATGTCTTATTTAATTAAAAACGGCTTCATACTCGACGAAAAAGGTGAAAAAGTACAGTGCGACATCAGGGTTGAAGGCGATGGAATCAGCGAAATCGGAAGCCTTGAGGCCGCTTTGGGAGAAACGGTCATCAATGCGGATGGGCTTTTCGTCTCGCCGGGGCTTGTTGACCTTCACGTTCACTTCAGAGAGCCGGGCGGCGAGAAGAAAGAAACGATCGAAACAGGTGCAAAAGCCGCGGCAAGAGGCGGGTTTACAACTGTCGCCGCAATGCCGAATACGCGGCCTGTCCCCGATACGAAAGAGCAGATGGAGTGGCTCGTCAACCGCATTGACGAAACGGCATCTGTCAGAGTGCTGCCGTACGCTTCCATCACCATCAGACAAACAGGTCAGGAAATGACCGACTTCGAAGGGCTAAAAGACGCAGGTGCGTTTGCGTTTACTGATGACGGCGTCGGCGTTCAAACGGCGGGGATGATGTATGAAGCGATGAAAAAAGCGGCTTCGATCGATAAAGCAATTGTCGCCCACTGTGAAGACAATTCACTGATCTACGGCGGCAGTGTCCACGATGGGAAATTTGCCAAAGCCAACGGTTTAAACGGGATTCCTTCGATATGCGAAGCCGTTCACATCGCAAGGGACGTTCTTCTGGCCGAAGCGGCAGGCTGCCATTACCATGTCTGTCATATCAGCACGAAGGAATCGGTCAGGGTCGTCCGCGACGCCAAAAAAGCGGGAATCCGTGTGACAGCGGAAGTGACGCCTCACCATCTGCTCCTTTCAGACAGCGACATTCCCGGTCTTGATACAAATTATAAAATGAATCCGCCGCTCAGAAGTCCGGAAGACAGAGAAGCGCTCCTTGAGGGGCTTACAGACGGAACAATCGATTTTATCGCTACGGATCATGCCCCTCATACAGAAGATGAAAAACAACAGACAATGAGCCTGGCGCCATTTGGGATTGTCGGCTTGGAGACGGCTTTTCCGCTTCTTTACACGCACTTTGTCAAAACGGGAAACTGGACGCTGAAACAGCTCCTCGATTATATGACGGTCAAACCTTGCGAGGCGTTCGGACTTCCTTACGGTAAGCTTGAAGCCGGACGGTCCGCGGATATTACGCTGATAGATCTTGAACGCGAAGAAAAAATTGATAAAAACACCTTTCTTTCTAAAGGGAAAAACACGCCGTTTGACGGCATCAGCTGCTTCGGCTGGCCGGTTATGACAATGGCAAAGGGAAAACTCGTTTACCAAGAGGGGAGACTTGTAAAATGAAAAGACGTCTTGTACTAGAAAACGGAACAATTTTTGAAGGGGAAGCTTTCGGCAGCCTGGAAAACACCATGGGAGAAGTCGTCTTCAACACGGGGATGACAGGCTATCAAGAAATCCTCTCAGACCCGTCATACTGCGGACAAATTGTCACACTGACCTACCCGCTGATCGGGAACTACGGAATCAACAGAGACGACTTTGAATCTATCACCCCTTATGTGAAAGGGTTTATCGTAAAAGAGTTATGTCAACTTCCGTCAAACTGGCGCTCTGCTTATACCCTTGATGAATATTTAAAAATGAAAAACATCCCGGGACTCTCGGGAATTGACACGAGAAAGCTGACAAGAATGATCAGAACGGCAGGTACGCTGAAAGGGGTTTTTGCCGGCCAGGAAGAAGATGCTGAGGCTTTGGTTCAAAAGCTGAAAGAAACGAACCTTCCGACCGATCAGGTCAGCCAAGTTTCAACAAAAACGGCATATCCGAGCCCTGGGAGAGGGAAGCGAATCGTGCTTGTCGATTTCGGAATGAAGCACGGCATCTTAAGAGAGCTGAACAAGCGCAAATGCGATGTGATCGTCGTTCCTCACAATGTAACGGCAGAAGAAGTGATGCAGCTGAAGCCTGACGGCGTAATGCTGTCAAACGGACCCGGAGATCCAACGGACGTACCCGAAGCAATTGCCATGATTCAAAACATTCTCGGCAAGGTTCCATTGTTCGGCATCTGTCTCGGCCATCAGCTGTTTGCCCTCGCCTGCGGAGCAAAGACGGCGAAAATGAAATTCGGACACCGCGGTTCCAACCATCCGGTTAAAGAGCTTGCAACCGGGAGAGTATCAATTACGGCTCAAAACCACGGCTATACCGTATCGACCGTTGAAAACACGCCGCTTGAAGTGACGCATGTGGCGATTAATGATGACACAATCGAAGGGCTTAAACATAAACACGAACCGGCTTTCACGGTTCAATACCATCCGGAAGCTTCACCGGGACCGGAAGACGCCAACCATTTATTTGATCAATTTTTACACATGATTGAAACCACAGAGAAAGAAGGGGAAGCGGTATGCCTAAACGCGTAGATATCAAAAAGATTTTGGTGATCGGATCAGGGCCGATTATTATCGGGCAGGCGGCGGAATTTGATTATGCGGGTACACAGGCCTGCCTCGCTTTAAAAGAAGAAGGCTATGAAGTGATTCTCGTCAACTCGAATCCGGCGACGATCATGACGGATACGGAAATGGCCGACCGCGTATATATCGAACCGCTGACGCTTGAATTCTTAACACGTATCATCCGCAAAGAGCGGCCGGACGCCATTTTGCCGACATTGGGCGGGCAGACGGGCCTCAACTTGGCGGTCGAACTGTCCGAGCACGGCATCCTGGCTGAGTGCGGTGTTGAAGTGCTCGGCACGAAATTGGCGGCGATCCAACAAGCGGAGGACCGCGACTTGTTCAGAAGCCTGATGAATGAGTTGAATGAACCGGTTCCGGAAAGCGAGATCATCCACTCGCTCGAGGAAGCGCGCGAGTTCGTCGAGCGCATCGGCTTCCCCGTCATCGTCCGGCCGGCATACACGCTCGGCGGAACAGGCGGAGGCATCTGCTCAAACGAAGACGAGCTGAAGGAAATTGTTGAAAACGGCTTAAAAATGAGCCCGGTTCACCAATGTCTGCTTGAAAAGAGCATCGCCGGCTACAAAGAAATCGAGTATGAAGTCATGAGAGACTCGAGCGATCACGCGATCGTCGTCTGCAATATGGAAAACATCGATCCGGTCGGGATTCATACCGGGGACAGCATCGTTGTAGCGCCGAGCCAGACGTTGAGCGACCGCGAATACCAAATGCTTCGCAATGTATCGCTGAAAATCATCCGCGCGCTTGAAATCGAAGGCGGCTGTAATGTTCAGCTGGCGCTTGACCCGGACAGCTTTCAGTACTACATCATCGAGGTAAACCCGCGGGTCAGCCGTTCATCAGCGCTTGCCTCAAAAGCGACGGGCTATCCGATCGCAAAGCTTGCCGCTAAAATTGCCGTCGGTTTGTCTCTTGACGAAATGATGAATCCTGTGACAGGAAAAACGTACGCGTCTTTCGAACCTGCACTCGACTATGTCGTTTCAAAAATACCGCGCTGGCCGTTTGATAAATTCGAATCGGCAAACCGCAAGCTCGGCACGCAGATGAAAGCGACAGGCGAAGTGATGGCGATCGGAAGAACGTGGGAGGAATCTCTCCTGAAAGCGGTCCGTTCTCTTGAAGCGGATGTCTATCACCTGGAGCTGAAAGATGCTGGTGAGATCTCGAATGAAGTGCTTGAAAAACGGATTAAAAAAGCGGGAGACGAACGTCTCTTTTACTTGGCCGAAGCGTTTAGAAGAGGATACACGGTCAGCGATCTCCACGAATTTTCGGCAATTGACCTGTTCTTCCTGCACAAGCTTGAGGGAATCATTCGCTTTGAAGAAAAGCTGAAAGCCGGGCGCGGCGACCTAGGTCTTTTGAAAGAAGCGAAAGAGCTCGGTTTTTCAGACCGCTTCATCAGCCTTCTCTGGGAGATGCCTGAAAGAAAGCTTTATGATCTTAGAAAAGAAACAGGCATCACGCCTGTTTATAAAATGGTTGATACATGTGCGGCCGAATTTGAATCGGAGACACCTTATTTCTACAGCACATATGAAGAGGAAAACGAATCGGTCAGAACAGACAAAAACAGCGTTATCGTTCTTGGCTCCGGCCCGATCCGGATCGGCCAGGGGGTCGAATTCGATTATGCGACTGTGCATTCGGTTTGGGCGATCAAAGAAGCCGGCTATGAAGCAATCATTATTAACAACAATCCTGAGACGGTTTCAACGGATTTCAGCATCTCCGACAAGCTCTACTTTGAGCCGCTTACTGTTGAAGATGTCATGCATATCATCGATTTGGAGCAGCCGAAAGGCGTCGTCGTTCAGTTTGGCGGACAGACTGCGATCAACCTTGCCGACGAGCTCGCGGAGCGGGGCGTCGCCATTCTTGGAACATCCCTTGAGGATTTGGACCGCGCCGAGGACCGCGACAAGTTCGAACAGACGCTTGAAACGCTGCATGTGCCTCAGCCGCTCGGAAAAACGGCGACATCTGTGGAAGGCGCTGTTGAAATCGCAGCCAACATCGGCTATCCGGTGCTTGTCCGCCCATCGTATGTACTTGGGGGGCGTGCGATGGAGATCGTCTACCATGAAACAGAGCTTCTCCATTATATGAAGAATGCAGTGAAAATCAATCCGCAGCACCCTGTCTTGATCGATAAATATTTGACCGGAAAGGAAATTGAAGTGGATGCGATTTCTGACGGTGAAACGGTCGTCATTCCGGGGATTATGGAGCACATTGAACGGGCCGGCGTCCACTCGGGGGATTCGATTGCCGTTTACCCGCCGCAATCCCTTTCAGAGGACATCAAGAAAAAGATTGAAGCATACACGATTAAGCTTGCAAAAGGCTTAAACATCGTCGGCCTGCTCAACATTCAGTTTGTCCTTTCAAAAGATGAGGTTTACGTCCTTGAAGTCAACCCGAGATCGAGCCGCACGGTGCCGTTTCTCAGCAAAATCACCGGCATTCCGATGGCCAATCTCGCAACAAAAGTGATTCTCGGCGGGAAGCTTGCCGATATGAGCTATGCTGAAGGCCTTCAAAAAGAGCAGGAAGGCGTATATGTGAAAGTGCCGGTCTTCTCGTTTGCAAAGCTGAGGAGAGTGGATATCACGCTCGGACCGGAAATGAAATCGACCGGGGAAGTCATGGGCAAAGACAGCACTTTGGAAAAAGCGCTGTACAAAGGACTGATCGCTTCAGGCATCCAAATTCCGAATTACGGCTCTGTTCTCCTGACAGTTGCTGATAAAGATAAAGAGGAAGGTCTATTGATCGCCAAGCGGTTCCATGCGATCGGCTATAAAATATTGGCTACGGAAGGAACGGCCGGCTATTTAAGAGACGCATCCGTACCTGTTAAAACCGTCGGGAAAATCGGCGAAGAAGGCACAAATCTCCTTGATGTCATTCGAAACGGGGAAGCGCAGTTCGTCGTCAATACGCTGACAAAAGGGAAGCAGCCGGCAAGGGACGGCTTCAGAATCAGACGCGAATCCGTTGAAAACGGCGTTGCCTGCCTGACATCCCTTGATACGGCGGAAGCGATTTTGCGGGTGCTTGAAAGCATGAGCTTCCGCGCCGATCATATGCCGGCGATTAGAATTGAGCAAAAGGCGGCCGTCAGATGAGAAAAGGGTATATGACAGTCCGTTCAAACAAGTGTATCGCGGATCATATTTATCAAATGGTACTGGAAGGGGAGATTGCCGAAGTTTGCGGCGCTCCCGGCCAGTTTCTTCACATCAAGGTCTCAGATTCCCTCACGCCGCTTTTGAGGCGGCCGATCAGCATCGCCGACATTAACAGAGCCGCCCGGCAGGTGACCATCATCTTTCGCAAGGATGGGGAAGGCACGAGTCTCCTGTCTTTAAAACAGGAAGGAGATCAGATCGATGTCCTTGGTCCGCTCGGCAACGGTTTTCCGGCTGAATCGCTTGAACCGGGGAAAACGGCTCTTCTTGTCGGAGGGGGGATCGGTGTTCCGCCGCTTTACGAGCTGAGCAAACAGCTGACAAATAGAGGGGTGCACGCGATCCATGTGTTAGGATTTGCTTCTGCAAAAGACGTCTTTTACGAACAGGAATTCAGCCGTTTCGGGCGTGTGTATGTGGCAACCGCAGACGGCACCCGCGGTTCAAAGGGATTTGTTACAGATGTCATTGAAAACGAGGGGCTTCAGTTTGACTGCATAATGGCCTGCGGACCGACGCCGATGCTGAAAGCTTTAAAACAGCGCTATCCGGATAAAGAGGTTTATCTGTCAATGGAAGAGCGCATGGGATGCGGGATCGGCGCTTGCTTTGCCTGTGTCTGCCATACGGAAGAAAGCGAAACATCTTATGTGAAGGTATGCCTTGATGGTCCTGTTTTCAAAGCCCAGGAGGTGCTGTTATGATGCTCGAAGTCAATTTGCCGGGCCTTCAATTGAAAAATCCGATCATGCCGGCTTCAGGCTGCTTCGGATTCGGGAGAGAATTTGCGAACTTTTACGATCTTTCACGTCTCGGTGCGATCATGATTAAAGCGACGACGAGCGAACCGCGCTTCGGGAATCCGACGCCGCGCGTCGCCGAGACGCAAGCCGGCATGCTTAATGCCATCGGTCTGCAAAATCCGGGTTTAGAGGCTGTCATGGAACACGAATTGCCGTGGCTCGAACAGTTCGATACACCGATTATCGCCAATGTCGCCGGCTCGCAGATCGACGATTATGTTGAAGTGGCTGAAGAAATCAGCAAAGCGCCGAATGTTCATGCGCTCGAGCTGAATATTTCCTGTCCTAACGTGAAAACGGGAGGGATCGCCTTCGGTACGCAGCCGGAAATGGCCAGTGAGCTGACGAAAGCGGTGAAAGAGGTTGCGAGCGTTCCCGTCTATGTGAAGCTGTCGCCGAATGTCGCGAATATTACCGACATCGCTCTTGCCATAGAAGAAGCGGGAGCGGACGGTTTGACGATGATCAACACCTTGATCGGGATGCGGCTCGACTTAAAAACGGGAAAGCCGATCTTGGCGAACAAAACCGGCGGATTATCAGGCCCTGCTGTTAAACCGGTGGCCATCAGAATGGTGCATGAAGTCAGCCAAAAAGTCAGCATTCCGATCATCGGCATGGGCGGTGTCCAGTCAGCGGAAGATGTGCTTGAGTTTTTGCTGGCGGGTGCGAGCGCAGTCGCCGTCGGCACCGCAAACTTTGTTAATCCGTTTGTTTGTCCCGAAATCATCGCCGATTTGCCGCGCGTTTTAGAAAAATACGGATACCGTTCGTTGAACGAGTGTATCGGAAGGAGCTGGAAGGATGAAACATACGCCGCCCATCATCGCGCTTGATTTTGCATCAGCACAGGAAACATATGCGTTTTTGGACCGGTTTCATGGAGAAGAGCTTTTCGTGAAGGTGGGCATGGAGCTTTTTTATCAGGAAGGGCCGGCCATCCTTGAAAAGTTACAGGAGCGCGGCTGCCGCATTTTCCTTGATCTAAAATGCCACGACATTCCAACGACCGTATACAAGGCGATGAAAAGGCTGGCGGGGTTTGGCGTCAGCCTTGTCAATGTGCACGCAGCAGGCGGAAAGCAAATGATGGAGTCGGCGCTTGAAGGCCTTGAAGCGGGGACTCCGGCAGGCCGAAAACGCCCTTCATTAATTGCTGTGACCCAGCTGACAAGCACGTCTTCAGTAATGCTTCAGCAAGAGCTGCTGATTGAAACGCCGCTTCTCGATACAGTTGTTCACTACAGCAAGTTGGCTAAAGAAAGCGGACTTGACGGTGTCGTCTGCTCCGTCCATGAAGCCGAACACATTTACCGGGCCGCGTCTTTAGATTTTCTGACCGTGACACCCGGAATTCGCATGGCGGATGACAAAAACAACGACCAGGTCCGGGTGGCGACGCCTGGCTACGCAAGGGAAAAAGGCGTGTCGGCGATCGTTGTCGGCCGTTCGATTACACAGGCGGAAGATCCTGTGTCAGCCTACAGAAGAATAGGACATGAGTGGGAGGGAACCAAGGCATGAAAACAGACATTGCAAACCATTTATTAAGAATCAAAGCGGTTTTCCTGCGCCCGAACGAGCCGTTTACATGGGCGAGCGGCATCTTGTCGCCCATCTACTGCGACAATCGTTTGACGCTTTCATATCCGGAAGTAAGGGATGATATAGCTTCAGGGCTTGCCGGACTGATTCAAGACAAGTTTCCCGGAGCCGAAATGATCGCCGGTACGGCAACTGCGGGAATCCCCCATGCCGCGCTTGCCGCCGACAGGCTGAGCCTGCCGATGTGCTACGTCAGAAGCAAACCGAAGGCGCACGGCAAAGGAAACCAAATTGAAGGCGCTGTTGTAAAAGGACAAAAAGTCGTTGTAATTGAAGATTTAATTTCAACGGGAGGAAGCGTCCTTGAAGCGGCAGCCGCTCTCACAGAGGCGGGATGTGAAGTGCTCGGTGTCGCCGCCATTTTCACTTACGGGCTTCCTAAAGCTGCCGCCGCCTTCAGCGAAGCGGGCGTTGAATACCGCACGCTGACTGATTACGATACATTGACAGAGGCTGCGCTTGCCGGCGGATATATCAGCGAACAGGATGCCGCCAAACTGAAAGAATGGAAGGCGGATCCTGAAAGCAAGTCTTGGATGGATTAATGAAAAAAGCCGTATTCTCCTAATGGGAGAACGGCTTTTTTTGCGTCTTTTTGCAGATTTAAAAATAGTAAAATCGGATTATTTTTATTTTTTATTAATCCTATAAAAAAAGTCGGGTTGACTTTTGTTCGAATTGTGCTAAAATTTTAAAATAACAAAAGCAAACTTATCAAGAGCGGTGGAGGGACTGGTCCGATGAAACCCGGCAACCTGCGTGTGAAGCGTAAGGTGCTACTTCCAGCAAAATGCCCTCATTTTGAGAGATAAGGAATAGCGGAGTTCCTCGTCTTTCTTTCAAATTTGGAAGAAAGATTTTAATTTTTAGGGGCAGAGGAGGAGCTAGAAGTGAAGACAGATGAACAGCTTGAAAAGGTGATCATCAAAATGAAAGACATGCTGAAAGACATGAATTACGGATCGATCACATTCGTTGTTCAGGACGGCAAAGTCATTCAAATCGAAAAAAATGAAAAAATAAGATTGAAATAGCTGACTAGACAAACTAGAGGCGGTTTTCACAGTTTTTTTCTGCTGGAAGCCGTTTTTTTGTTGGCGAAAAAAGGGGGAACCGAAAATTTTTACTTACAGCACATGGGAAGAACCAAATATCTCTTTTCAGGAAGATGACTCTTATAAAGGAGCGCTGTCCGTCTTGAAATGGGCGTACGGACATTACGGAAATCAGCTTGTATATGCGTGCAGCTTCGGAATTGAGGGAATCGTCCTGATCGATTTGATTTATAAGGTGAAAAAAGATGCGGTCATCGTTTTCCTTGATACGGGATTTCATTTTAAAGAAACGTATGAAACGATCGACGCTGTCAAAGAACGATATCCAGGCCTTCAGATTATCATGAAAACACCGGAGCTTACCGTCGAAGAGCAGGCGAAAGAATATGGGGACGAACTATGGAAGACCGCTCCGAATTCCTGCTGTGAAATGAGGAAGGTCATTCCTCTCCGCGAGACGCTTTCAGGCTACCCGGCGTGGCTGTCGGGCCTGCGCCGCGAGCAATCGCCCGGGCGGAGCAAAACGAATTTTTTGAACAAAGATGAAAAATTCAAGTCTATCAAAGTTTGTCCGCTCATTCATTGGACGTGGAAGGATATTTGGAGATATGTGACAAAGCACGATCTCCCGTATAATCCGCTTCATGATCAAGGCTACCCGAGCATCGGCTGCGCTCCGTGCACCTCTCCGGCCTTTACAATGGATGATCTTCGATCAGGCCGCTGGAACGGATCGGCTAAAACAGAATGCGGATTACACGAGTAAGGAGATGAGTCATGGAACTTGCCGCCATTTTATTTAGCATGTTTTTTGCGATGAATATCGGAGCGAGCGGTGCAGCTGCTTCAATGGGAATCGCCTATGGATCTGAAGCCGTCAAAAAGAAGTTTCACGCACTAATAATCTGTGCAGCAGGCGTTCTCTCGGGCGCCGTCATCGGCGGAGGAAACGTCGTGAAAACGATCAGCTCAGGCATCATTCCCGAACGGGTGATTTCGCTTGAAATCGTCTGCATTATTATCGGCTCGGCGGCACTGTCGCTCTTTATCGCAAATGTACTCGGCATCCCGCTTTCGACAAGTGAAGTGACGGTCGGATCTGTTGTCGGAGTAGGTGTTGCTTACCAGGTTTTATATGTGAAATCTTTGCTTGTCATCGTCTCATTTTGGGTCGTTGTACCAATCGTCGCTTTTACCTTTACATTTGCGATGGCAAACATCATGAAAAAAACGATCAAACGTCCAGCCTCGGGAAAGAAAGCAAAGGTTTTGGCGGTCATTCTGTTGATCACCGGGTTTTTTGAAGCCTTCTCAGCAGGCATGAACAATGTCGCAAATGCTGTCGGACCTCTGGTGGCGGCGCATGTTTTGACAGTCGGGGAAGGAACGCTCTACGGCGGACTGTTTGTCGCGCTGGGCGCCCTTTTACTGGGCAGGCGCGTTCTTGAAACAAACGGCAAAAAAATAACGAAATTTTCAAAAGGAGAGGGGATCATCCTTTCCGGAACAGGAGCCGGGCTTGTCATCATCAGTTCGATTTTCGGTTTGCCGGTTCCGCTTGCGCAAGTCACATCATCTTCTATTATAGGGATGGGAATGGCAAAAAACGGCGGCAATGTCTTTCATAAACAAGTGGTCAAAACGATGCTGAAAGTATGGGTCGTCTCGCCGTTCCTTTCATTAAGCTTGTCTTATATGCTGGTCAGCCTTTTATTAAAAGGAGACTATTATGCTCTCATCGTCGTCACAAGCGTCCTTCTGGCATCTGTCGGGACGATCAGCCTGATGAGAGCAGTCAAAAAAGAGCACAGCTCCGTCCATGAACAAGGCGGAGGAATTTAAACACAAAGTAGGGGGAAACAAGTTTATGAGTTTAGCACCACACGGCGGTGTATTGGTTAACCGCGTCAATGAAGCATACGATTTTCAACATATCGCACAGGAAATTGAACTGGATTTAATGGCTTTTTCAGATTTGGAGCTGATCGGAATCGGAGCGTACAGCCCGATCCAAGGCTTTATGACAGAGAAAGACTATCTGTCCGTTGTCGAAAATATGAGACTGTCAAGCGGCGAAGTATGGACGCTTCCGATCGCTCTGCCTGTTGACGAGCAAAAAGCTTCAAGCTTAAAAGCGGGGGACACCGTCCGCCTCACCTATAATGGGGAAACATACGGCGTCATCGAGATCGAAGACATCTATACGCCGGACAAGAAAACGGAAGCCGTCAATATCTATAAAACCGACGAACTCGAGCATCCGGGCGTCAAAAAATTGTTTGACCGCGGCAGCGTTTATGTGGGCGGGCCGATCACTCTCATTAAACGGAGTGTAAAGCAATTCCCGGCCCACACATTCGAACCTCTGGAAACAAGAAAAACATTCGCAGAACTCGGCTGGAAAACGATCGTCGGATTCCAGACGAGAAATCCGGTTCACAGAGCGCACGAATACATTCAAAAAACGGCGCTCGAGACAGTAGACGGTCTTTTCCTCAATCCGCTCGTCGGGGAAACAAAATCAGACGATATTCCGGCTGATGTCCGCATGGAAAGCTATCAGGTGCTGCTTGACGGCTACTATCCAAAAGACCGCGTCTTTCTCGGCGTTTTTCCGGCGGCGATGCGCTATGCGGGGCCGAAGGAAGCAATCTTCCATGCGCTTGTCAGAAAGAACTACGGATGTACGCATTTTATCGTCGGAAGAGACCATGCCGGAGTCGGCGATTACTACGGCACATATGAAGCGCAGGAACTGTTCGATCAGTTCGCGCCGGAAGAGATCGGCATTACGCCGCTGAAATTCGAACACAGCTTCTACTGCAATGTCTGCGGTTCAATGGCTACGGCGAAAACGTGCCCTCACAGCAAAGAACATCATGTCATTTTGTCCGGCACAAAGGTGAGGGGCATGCTGAGAAACGGCGAGTTCCCGCCGAGCACATTCAGCCGTCCAGAAGTCATTCAAACATTAATCAAAGGCTTAACGGCCGGGGTTTCTTAAGGGGGAGCATCTCTTGGTAAATAAAGATATTGTCTGGCATGAAGCGTCCATTACAAAACGGGAATATCATGAGAAAAATAAACATAAAAGCTCGATCGTTTGGCTGACGGGCTTGAGCGGTTCAGGAAAATCAACAATTGCCAATGCCGCAGCGCGTGAGTTGTTTGAACAAGGCTACCAGGTCACGGTGCTCGACGGCGACAACGTCAGGCACGGACTGAACAAGGACCTCGGGTTTTCCGATGAAGACCGGAAGGAAAACATCCGCCGGATCGGCGAGGTCGCGAAGCTCTTTGTCGAACAGGGGACGATCGTCATTACGGCGTTCATTTCCCCTTTTAAAGAAGACCGCGGGCTTGTCAGACAGCTCGTCGAGGAAGATGAGTTTCATGAAGTCTATGTGAAATGCGATTTGGCGACGTGCGAGGAGCGCGACCCGAAAGGCTTGTATAAAAAAGCGAGAAACGGAGAAATTCCATTTTTCACGGGGATCGATTCGCCTTATGAAGAGCCTGAAACGCCTGAGCTAGTCCTTGATACAGGCGCACATAATCGGGAAGAGTGCAAAAATCAGCTCGTCCAATACGTGAAAGATCAAACGAAATAAAATGCGGGTGAAATAGGAAAGTGCTGCACATGCACTTTCCTATTTCATAAAGAAAACGTTTGGTTTTTGTGATATTTTCAGGCACCAAACGCTTTCTTTATGATTTATAATGATTGAAGAAGACGTTGATCAGATCGGGGGGAGATCTAAGATGGGGAAAGTATATATCGTTGGGGCAGGTCCTGGAGACCCCGATTTACTGACGATCAAAGCTTTAAAAGCCATCCAGACAGCCGATGTCATTTTGTATGACAGGCTTGTGAATAAACAGATTTTACAGCACGCCAAGGAGGGAGCGGATCTCATCTACTGCGGAAAGCTTCCGGACTACCACATGATGAAGCAGGAAACGATCAATCATTTTCTCGTCAAGTATGCGAAAAAAGGGAAAATCGTTGTCAGGCTGAAAGGCGGCGATCCTTTCGTATTCGGCAGAGGCGGCGAGGAAGCGCAAACCCTCGCTGAACACGGAGTTGCTTATGAAATCGTGCCGGGAATCACCTCGGGGATTGCCGCCGCTGCTTATGCGGGCATTCCAGTGACACACCGGGAAGCGAGTTCAAACGTCGCTTTCGTGACAGGACATTATCAAAAAGATGAACATTTTGAAGAGAAGTGGAAAGCGCTAGCCACAGGGATCGATACGCTTGTCATTTATATGGGGATTAAAAACGTGAAGCAAATTGAAAGGCTTCTGATCGAAAACGGCAGAGATCCGTCTACCCCTGCCGCTTTCATTCATTGGGGAACGACGGACAAACAAAAAACGGTGCTTTGCACGGTTGAAACGCTTGCAGGTACAGTCGAAAGCGAAAAAATTGAAAACCCGAGCCTGATTGTCATCGGGGATGTCGTTCAATTCAGCTCACAGTTAAGCTGGTTTGAACCCGAGCTGAAAGATCCGGCATTAAGCGAGGCGCTTTAATATGAAACAAGCGATTTTATATATCGGCCACGGGAGCCGTCTGAAAAGAGCTCAAACAGAGGCAGCCGCTTTTTTGGAGAGCTGCAAAGAAACCATGTCCGCCCCCATTCAGGAAATTTCTTTTTTGGAACTGGCGGCACCGGATATCGAAACCGGTTTTAAAGCGTGTGTGGAAAAGGGCGCGACGCATATCGCGGCTGTGCCGCTTCTCCTCTTGACAGCCGCGCATGCCAAAAGGGACATCCCTGAGGAGCTTGCCCGCGCTTCTTCGCAGTATCCTTCCGTCAGCGTCACTTACGGAAAGCCGATCGGCGTCGATCAGGAAGTCGTCAAAGCGGTTTTTACAAGGATCGAAGAAACGGGGACGCCATATGAACATGCAAGAGTCGTGGTGATCGGAAGGGGGAGCTCTGATCCGGATGTCAAACGGGATGTCAATGACATTTGCGAGCGGCTGAGAGACCTCGCGCCCGTTGACGAGGTCATTCCCTGCTTTATGACAGCCTGTGAACCGCACTATCTGGATGTGTTTAAACAGCTTAAAGAACGGGACGGAAAAACGACATTTATCGTACCGTATTTGCTGTTTACCGGTATGCTGATGAACGAGATTGAAAGGGAAACCGCCAAGCTGAAAGAAACCAATCCGGACGTCGTGCTGACGGATTACCTCGGCTTCCACCCTCATGTGAAAAACGCCTTTTTGCACCGCGTTGAGGAAGCGGTTATCAACAAAGCCGGCCGCTTTGATTTTACAGGAGCATCAGATGCTGCCGCTTCACATTAACATCAAAGGCAAATCCGCAGTCATTGCAGGCGGGGGGGAGATCGCGGCGCGGCGTCTGAAAACGGTGCTGGCAGAACGTGCGTCTGCAACCGTCATCAGCCCCGAAGCATCAGAAGAGATGCTCGGATTGATCAAAGAGCACGGCATCGAATGGAAGAAGAAAAAAGCGGAACCCGGCGATTTCAAGGATGCATTTCTGATCATTCTCGCGACCGATGATCACGAGGTGAACAAGCGGATCGCCGCATCAGCTGCTCCTGATCAGCTTGTTAATGTTGCGAGTGAAGCGGAGCTTGGAAATGTATATGTTCCGAAAATAATCAACAGAGGAAACATCACCATATCCGTCTCGACAAACGGAGCCAGCCCGCGTCACACGATCAAACTGGCCGGACAGATTGAAGATTTGATCGATGATGAGCTTGTCCAAGAGATCGACGAGCTTCTCCGTAAAAGAAGAGGCCTGAACCAGTGAGGTTCAGGCCTTTTAGCATTATTTTTTCAGCTTGATGATCAAGTCTTCGTCAGGTGTTACAAAAACGGTTTGCTGGCTGTCGTAGGTGACAAAACCGGGCTTTGCGCCATTCGGCTTTTTGACATGGCGTATTTTTGTATAGTCGACAGGAACCGAAGCCGAGTTTTTCGCTTTGCTGTAATAGGCAGCGATCTGCGCTGCTTCAAGGATGGTTTGCTCGTCCGGATCGCTCGATTGGATGACGACGTGCGACCCCGGAATATCTTTCGTGTGAAGCCAGATGTGGTCGCGGGCGGCAAGTTTCATCGTCAAATATTCGTTCTGCTTGTTGTTTTTGCCGACGAGAATCGTTTCTCCTGCGCTGGATTCGTATGTTTCGAGCGTCGGCGCCTGTTTCTTCTGTTTTTTCTGGCCTCCTTGCTGTTTGGCCCGCAAATACTTTCCTTCGGCGAGCTCTTCGCGGATTTCGGTTATATCTTTCGGAGAGGCAGACGAAAGCTGCTGAATCAGCTGGTCGAAATAAGCGATTTCCTCTTCTGCTAATCTGATCTGCTCCTTCACGACTTCCACCGAATTTTTCGCTTTTTGATATTTTGTAAAATAGCTTTGCGCGTTTTCGGAAGGCGTTTTATTCGGATTGAGCGGTATCGTGATTTCTCCGCCGTTTTCATCATAGTAGTTGATGACTCTCGCCGCTTTGTCTCCTTTTTTCAGCTGGTACAGGTTCGCTGTCAACAGCTCTCCGTACAGCTGAAAATCCTTCGCGTGTTCGGACTGCTCAAGCGTTTTTTTCAGCTTTTTGATTTTGTTTTCGTTCTTTTTCTTTTCGTTTGCCGCGAAACGCTCTAAATCATGAGCCTGCTGTTTGACGCGGTCTCGCTCCGCTTTTCCGAAATAGTAGCGGTCAAGAAGTTCGCTCAGCGTATGAAAGGGTTTGTTATCGCCTTTTATATGGGTCAGCTCAAGAAGGTAAAAATATTCTTTTCCATCTTCTGTCGTGATAAGCTGGGGCTGAAAACGCCGGTTTTTGATTTCGCTGAACATCTTCGTCAAGACGTTTGGCAGTGTCGCCCTGTTGGCAAGGCCCGCACGAAAGACGGCTTCTTTCGCAAACAGAGGCGAGACGCCGGAAAAGGTATCGACGATCTGCCTGTCCAGTTTGCCTTCCTGGAAATTCAAATGGCGGAGAATATCTTCAGTTTCCGCTTCCAGCGGTGACAATTTGTTCTGGGCGGGAGGAAGAATGTAATCGTATCCCGGAAGCACGGTGCGGTAGCTGTTCACCGAAGGTGACAGGTGCTTCAAACTGTCGATGATGACATCTTTTTCTCCGTCGGTTAACACGATGTTGCTGTGCCTTCCCATGATTTCAACCATCAGCTTTCTTGTCAGCGTGTCGCCGATTTCGTTCCGGCTCCTGATATGAAAGACCATCATTCTGTCCATGCCGACTTGCTCGACTCGGTCGATAAAGCCGCCTTCCAGATGCTTCCGGAGGAGCATGCAGAACATCGGAGGGGTGCTCGGGTTGTCATAGGTTTCGTTTGTCAGGTGAACCCGCGCATAACTCGGGTGGGCGGAGAGCAGCAATTTGCGGTTCTGCCCGTTCGCTCTGATATGAAACACCAGCTCGTGCTTAAACGGCTGGTGGATTTTTGCGATTCGTCCGCCTCGAATCGTTTCATTTAATTCTTCGATCATTCCGTATGTAAAAATGCCGTCAAAAGACATATGAAAAACTCCCTTTTCTCGTTAATCCTCTTCGTAAAGCGTCTATTCAATAATTATAGCATGATTTGGGACGAGTCTGAATAAATTGACTTATAGAGATGGATATACCAAGAGCAACCTTTAGGGCAGGAGGAGTGGACGATTCAATGAAATGGCACGAGATGGGACAAACCGAATTGTTAAACATAACAAAAACGTCCATCGGCAAAGGTTTAACAGAAAAAGAGGCCGAAAAGCGGCTGGAAAGACACGGAACAAACGAACTTCAGGAAGGGGAAAAAACATCGGCGATCGCACTGTTTTTTTCTCAATTCAAGGACTTCATGGTTCTTGTTTTGCTTGCGGCCACGTTGATCTCTGGTTTCCTCGGGGAGTATATTGACGCCATCGCGATCATTGCGATCATCTTTGTAAACGGCATTCTCGGCTTCTTTCAGGAGAGACGGGCGGAAAGATCGCTCGAGGCTTTGAAGGAACTGTCGGCTCCTCAAGTGGCTGTGCTCCGGGAGGGGGAATGGGTAAAGATCCCTTCCAAAGAGCTCGTTCCGGGAGATGTTGTCCGTTTTGCAAGCGGAGACAGAATCGGCGCCGATCTCAGGCTTGTCGAGACAAAGAGCCTTGAAATAGAAGAATCGGCTCTTACGGGTGAATCGCTTCCCGTGTCTAAACAGGCAGAAGCTTTTCAGGCGTCCGACGTATCGCTGGGCGATCTGAAGAATATGGCTTTCATGGGAACGTTGGTCACAAGGGGGAGCGGCACCGGCGTCGTTATCGGCACGGGAATGAACTCTGCGATGGGAAAAATCGCCGATATGCTCGAATCTGCCGGGAATACGGCGACCCCGCTGCAAAGAAGGCTTGAAGAGCTCGGCAAAATTTTGATTGTCGCCGCTTTGTTCCTGACGCTGCTTGTCGTTGCTGTCGGAGTCATCCAGGGGCATGACCTATACAGCATGTTTTTAGCGGGCGTTTCCCTTGCCGTCGCTGCCATACCTGAAGGGCTGCCGGCCATTGTCACGGTCGCTCTGTCTCTCGGCGTACAGCGCATGATCAGACAAAAGTCGATCGTCAGAAAGCTCCCCGCGGTTGAGACGCTCGGCTGCGCGTCCATAATTTGCTCCGATAAAACCGGGACGATGACGCAGAACAAAATGACGGTCACCCATGTCTGGTCAGGCGGGAAAACGTGGAACGTGTCAGGGATCGGCTACGAACCCGAAGGCTCCTTCACCATGAACGGGCGCGACGTGCAAGCCAGGCATCATAAACCGCTCCAACAGGTCCTTCTGTTCGGCGCATTATGCAATTCATCTTCGATTATCGAAAAAGACGGGGAGTTTCGTCTTGACGGCGATCCCACCGAAGGCGCTTTGCTGACGGCAGCACGAAAAGCGGGTTTTACGGACAGATATGTTGACGAACATTTTAAAATCATCGAGGAGTTTCCGTTTGATTCGACGCGGAAAATGATGTCTGTCATTGCGGAAGATAAGAGCGGCAAGCGCTTTGTCATCACAAAGGGCGCGCCTGATGTATTGATGAAGCGTTCGTCGCATACGCTGACGGACGAAAAGCGCGAAATCTTCACAAAGGCAAGGCTCGCCGAAACAAGCGCGGCGCTGGAAACACTTGCGTCCCAAGCGCTGAGGACGATTGCTGTCGCGTATAAACCAATCAAAGAAACAGAAAATCTCTCGCTCGAAAAAGCGGAGTCAGGCTTAACTTTCATCGGACTGTTAGGGATGATCGATCCGCCGCGGCCCGAAGTGAAAACAGCGATTAAAGAGTGCCGGGAAGCGGGGATCAAAACAGTGATGATCACCGGCGATCATGTAATAACGGCAACAGCCATCGCAAAAGATCTCGGGTTATTGCCGCCGCGCGGAAAGGTCATGGACGGCCAGATGCTGAACGAGCTCTCGCAGGAAGAATTGGCGGAAATTGTTGACGATGTTTACGTGTTTGCAAGGGTGTCGCCTGAACATAAGCTGAAGATCGTGACCGCCTACCAGGAAAACGGCCACATCGTCGCCATGACTGGAGACGGAGTCAACGATGCCCCTGCGATTAAACAGGCGGATATCGGCATTTCGATGGGAATTACGGGAACGGATGTCGCCAAGGAGGCATCATCGCTTATTCTTGTCGATGATAATTTTGCGACGATTAAATCGGCCATCAAGGAAGGACGCAATATCTATGAAAATATTAGAAAGTTCATCAGATATTTGCTCGCATCCAATGTCGGCGAAATTTTGGTCATGCTGTTTGCGATGCTGCTCGCTCTGCCGCTGCCGCTTGTTCCGATACAGATTCTATGGGTCAACCTTGTGACGGACGGCCTGCCTGCCATGGCGCTCGGCATGGATCAGCCTGAAGACGATGTGATGCAGAGGAAGCCGCGAAGTCCGAAAGAAGGCGTGTTTGCAAGGGGGCTCGGCTGGAAGGTCGTATCGCGCGGCTTTTTAATCGGAATTGCCACACTCGGGGCGTTTATGTTCATTTACAATCGCAACCCGGAAGCGCTTGAGTATGCTCAGACGGTCGCTTTTGCAACGCTCGTCCTTGCACAGCTGATCCATGTGTTCGACTGCCGGAGCGAGCGGTCTATCTTTGACCGCAATCCGTTTGAAAACATTTATTTGCTCGGCGCAGTATTGTCTTCGATTCTTTTAATGCTTGTCGTTATTTATTATCCGCCTCTGCAGCCGATTTTCCATACGGTTCCGATTTTAATGGCAGACTGGCTCCTGATTGTCGGAATGTCGGCGATTCCAACTTTTTTATTGGCCGGGTCACTTTTGACAAGAAAAAAATAGGCTTGTATGATATAATCTTAAAGGTAATAGAGGTTTCTATTGCCTTTTCATCTTGCGTAAATTTAAATCAAAGAAGTCTTTTTCACTTATACGGAATTGGGTGTGTTTTATGATACGGAGTATGACCGGTTTCGGCAGCGCGAGCAAAACGAAGGATGGGCTGACAGCAGCTGTTGAGCTGAAATCTGTCAACTATCGGTTTAAAGAAGTAAACGCACGCATGCCAAGACCTTTGCTCTATTTAGAAGACAAAATAAAGCAAACGATTTTTAAACATATACAAAGGGGGCGGCTGGAGCTGTTCGTGTCCGTTGACGACGAGGCTCTGGTCACCCGGAAGATCCAGGTTGACTGGCCGCTGCTTGAAGAGTACCAGAAAGCCGCGCGCGAAATGAAAGAGCGCTGCCGGCTTTCAGGAGAGATCACGCTTCAAGACGCCTTTCAGTTTGACCATGTCATCCAAGTTGAAGAAGAGCCGATCCAAAACGACAAGCTTGAAGAAGTCCTTCTTGAAGCGGTCGAGGCTGCCGTTCTTGAATTATGCAGCATGCGCGAAGCAGAAGGGCTGAGGCTGAAGGATGACTGCCTTCAGCATATTGAAAGGCTTGAAAAGCTGACAGACGACATTGCAGAGCTTGCTCCCAAGGTCGTCGGCCACTATCGGGAACGCCTTGAGGCGCGCCTTGAAGAATGGTCAACAGACGGTCTCGATGAAAGCCGTCTGCTGACGGAAGTCGCACTGTTTGCAGACCGATCGGATATCACGGAAGAAGTGACGAGGCTGAAAAGCCATTTCCGCCAGTTCCGCGATATTTGCGAAGCGGGCGGGGCCGCGGGGAGAAAGCTCGACTTCCTCGTCCAGGAGCTGAACCGTGAAGCGAACACGATCGGTTCAAAAGCGAATGATCACCAGATCACAAAACATGTGGTCGAAATGAAAAGCTCTATTGAAAAAATAAAAGAACAAGTGCAAAATATAGAATAGCGATTGTGCGTATTGTTTACGGATGTTCTCTGCAGGTTAAACTAGAGACGTCCAAGTACAGGGGGAACGTATAGGATGACGATTAAACTGATTAATATCGGCTTTGGTAATATCATATCCGCGAATCGGCTGATCTCGATTGTGAGTCCGGAGTCCGCGCCTATTAAGCGGATGATCCAGGATGCCAGAGACCGCGGCATGCTTATAGATGCTACATATGGAAGAAGAACCCGTGCGGTTGTCATTATGGACAGTGACCATATCATCTTATCTGCCGTCCAGCCTGAGACAGTAGCACAAAGGCTTTCCGTTAAAGAAGAAATTATGGATGAAGGGCAGGGATAAGAGCTTTATGAAAGAAAGAGGTTTATTAATCGTTCTCTCCGGCCCTTCCGGCGTCGGAAAAGGAACAGTCAGGCAGGCGCTGTTTGCTCAGGAGGACACAAAATTTGAATATTCGATTTCGGTGACGACAAGAAAACCGCGGCAAGGCGAAAGAGACGGCGTCGACTACTTTTTTAAGACGCGCGAAGAGTTCGAAGAGATGATCAAGAACAACAAGCTGCTAGAATGGGCCGAATATGTCGGCAACTATTACGGAACCCCCGTTGACTACGTCGAACAGACCCTTGAAAGCGGCAGGGACGTTTTTCTCGAAATTGAAGTCCAAGGTGCGCTGCAAGTCAGAAAGGCATTTCCTGAAGGCCTGTTTATCTTTTTGGCGCCTCCGAGTCTCGCCGAATTGAAAAACCGGATTGTCACAAGAGGGACAGAAACAGAAGCCCTGATCGAAAACCGGATGAAAGCGGCGAAGGAAGAAATCGAACTGATGGACGCCTACGATTATGTTGTCGAAAATGACAGCATTGAGCTTGCGTGCGAAAGAATCAAAGCAATCGTTCTCGCCGAACATTTACGGCGCGACCGCGTTGCTCCAAGATATAAGAAAATGCTGGAGGTTGAATAATTATGCTAGATCCGTCAATTGACTCTTTAATGAATAAACTGGATTCAAAATACACGCTCGTTACCGTATCGGCCCGACGCGCGCGCGAAATGCAGATCAACAAAGACGCGCAGATCGAAAATCCGAAGTCGCATAAATTTGTAGGCAAAGCGCTGGAAGAAATTGATGCCGGACTGCTTACATTCGAAAAGGAAAATCGCTAATAGCCTTAAAAATAGCAACCTATACACTAGGTTGTTATTTTTTTCAGGGCCGGCGAACAGAACATAAGGGGGAGAAAAAACGATGCTGAAAAATCGCAACATCCTGCTGGGAGTAAGCGGAGGAATCGCAGTATACAAAGCGGCCGCCTTGACGAGCAAGCTCGTACAGGCAGGAGCCAATGTGAAAGTCATCATGACAAAATCCGCCTGTGAATTTGTGTCTCCGCTCACCTTTCAAGCGCTTTCGCGCAATGAAGTATATACCAACACGTTTGAAGAACCGAATCCCCGTGTCATCGCCCATATCGATGCCGCGGATTGGGCTGATCTTGTGATCGTTGCTCCGGCAACGGCCAATGTGATCGGAAAACTCGCTTCAGGCATTGCCGATGACATGCTGACGACGACGCTTTTAGCGACGACTGCGCCGGTTTGGATCGCTCCGGCCATGAACGTCCATATGTACGACCACCCGGCCGTTCAGCGGAACATTAGCGTTCTTTACAAAGACGGCTGCCGGTTTATCGAGCCGAGTGAAGGCTACCTTGCGTGCGGCTATATCGGCAAAGGCAGACTTGAAGAGCCCGAACGGATCGTCCAGTTGGCCGAGTCGTATTTTTCAAACGAAAACAGCGGTTTGCTTGAAGGAAAGCGTGTCTTAATTACAGCGGGCCCGACAAGAGAACAAATCGATCCCGTCCGCTTTTTCTCCAACCGTTCGACAGGGAAAATGGGCTATGCTTTCGCTGAGGAAGCGGCGAAAATGGGAGCGCGCGTAACGCTGATTGCCGGCCCGACATCGCTTGATGATCCCGCAGGAGTTGACGTTATTCATGTTCAGTCTGCAGAAGATATGTATCAAGCGGCTTTATCTGTTTTCGATGAGAGCGACATCGTCATCAAAACGGCAGCTGTCGCTGATTACAGGCCAAAGCATATTTACGATCAAAAAATGAAGAAAAAGGACGGCGGTCTCGTCATTGAGCTTGAGCGGACGAAGGATATTTTAAAAGCGCTGGGAGAACGGAAAACAAAGCAAGTCTTGGTCGGCTTTGCAGCTGAAACGCAGCACGTCGAAGACTATGCCAAACAAAAGCTGGAGAAAAAAAATCTCGATCTGATTGTCGCCAACAATATCACGGCCGAAGGGGCCGGTTTTGGAACGGAAACCAACATCGTGACGGTGTTTCACCGAGACGGCAAAAAGACGGCGCACCCTCTGATGTCAAAACGAGAGGTTGCCGCCGAAGTCTTGAAGGAAGCCGCTGAGCTTGCCGGCCGGAGCGGAACGTCCTCATGAATTTCGCTGAAGTGATCGTCGATGTTACAACCAAAAATATCGACAGACCGTTTGACTACCGCATTCCCGACAAATTCAAAGGGATGATTAAAAAAGGGATGCGCGTGATTGTTCCGTTCGGCGCCCGCAAAATCCAGGGATTTGTCACCGGCGTGAAAGAATCGTCTGAGCTCGCCGGCCGTTCGGTTAAGGATATCGAGGATATCCTTGATCTGACGCCCGTTTTGACGGAGGAGCTGCTTGAGCTGTCAGATTGGCTGACAGAAAAAACACTTTCTTTTAAAATTACGGCTCTTCAGGCGATGCTCCCCGCGGCTATGAAAGCAAAATACGGCAAAGAAATCAAGGTGATCGGTGATAAGCCGCTTCCCGAACCGCTTAAAACCCTGTTCTTGCAAAAAGAAACACTTTCTTATTCCGATATAGATGACCATGGGACATTAAAGCTGATTCAGCGCCAGGTTCAAGAGGGCAACCTTGAAGTGGCCTATAAAGTAAAGCAGAAAACAAACAAAAAAACGCGGAGAATGATCGCTCCCCTTTGTGCGAAAGAACATTTAAAAGAAGCGCTTGACAGCCTCTCCCCGCAAGCTGTCAAACAAAAAGCGGTCCTTCAGTTTTTCATCGACCGCAAAGAATCCGGTGCTGTTCCGGCAAAAGAGCTGATCGGCAAAACGGGAGGCTCTTCCGCGTCCGTAAAAGCGCTGATCGACAAGGGGCTGTTAAAGGAAAGCGAAGAGGAGGTTTACAGGGATCCTTATCAGGACAGAATGTTCAAAAAAACCGAACCGCTTCCGCTGACTGAAGAGCAGGCGCAGGCCTATGAGGCGATAGCAGAGGCGATCGAAGACAAGCGGCACGATGTGTTTCTTCTTCACGGAGTGACTGGAAGCGGAAAAACGGAAGTCTATCTGCAATCGATCGAAAAGGTGCTGGAAGCCGGCAAAGAAGCGATCGTTCTCGTTCCGGAAATTTCGCTGACGCCGCAGATGGTCAACCGCTTTAAAGGCCGCTTTGGCTCACAGGTAGCCGTCCTGCACAGCGGGCTTTCAACAGGAGAAAAATATGATGAATGGCGGAAAATCCACCGCAAAGAAGTCCGGCTTGTCGTCGGGGCGCGCTCGGCGATTTTCGCGCCGTTTGAAAATCTCGGCATGATTATTATCGATGAAGAGCACGAAACATCGTACAAGCAGGAAGAGATGCCGAGATACCATGCGAAAGAAGCGGCGATTCAAAGGGCCGAATACCACCGCTGTCCTGTCGTCCTCGGCAGTGCGACGCCGACGCTCGAATCGTTCGCAAGGGCGAAAAAAGGCGTGTACAAGCTTCTTTCTCTCAAGCACCGCGTCAATCACCAAGTCATGCCTGACGTGTCTCTCGTCGATATGAGGGAGGAACTGCGCAGCGGAAACCGCTCGATGTTTTCCAAAGACTTAATGGCCGGACTTGAGGAAACCCTTGAAAAAGGAGAGCAGGCCGTTCTCTTTTTAAACAAAAGGGGATATTCCTCATTTGTCATGTGCAGGGACTGCGGATATGTCATCCAGTGCCCTCATTGCGAAATCTCGTTGACGTACCACAGGTATGGACAGCGTCTGAAGTGCCATTACTGCGGCTATGAAACCGGCATGCCGTCAAGCTGCCCCGAATGCGGAAGCGAGCATATCCGCTACTTTGGCACAGGCACACAGCGGGTCGAAGAAGAATTGACGAAGGTACTGCCGGCTGCAAGGGTGATCCGCATGGACGTCGATACAACCTCGAGAAAAGGAGCGCATGAAAAGCTGCTCACATCCTTTGGCAAAGGTGAAGCCGATATTCTGCTCGGAACACAGATGATCGCCAAAGGGCTCGATTTTGAAAACGTCACGCTCGTAGGTGTTTTGAGCGCGGATACGATGCTGCACATCCCCGATTTCAGAGCCGCTGAAAAAACGTTCCAGCTGATGACACAGGTGAGCGGAAGAGCGGGGCGCCACGAAAAGCCGGGCAAGGTGATCATTCAGACGTACACCCCGTCCCATTACAGCATTCAGCTCACGAAAACGCACGATTATGAAACGTTCTTCCGGCAGGAGATGCTGCACAGAAGGGAACAGGCCTATCCTCCCTATTATTATTTGGCGCTCGTCAGCGTATCGCACGAAGAAGTGACGAAGGCGGCGCTCGTGACTGAAAAAATCGCCAACTATTTAAAAAAGAACATTTCAAGCGAGGCGAAGATTCTCGGCCCAGTCGCATCGCCGATCGCCAGGATCAAAGATAGATATCGCTATCAATGCGTGATAAAATACAAACAGGAAAACCAGCTTACATCGTTGCTTAAAAACATTATGGATCATTACAAACGAGATATTGAACAAAAGCAATTGATGATTTCGATCGACATGAATCCATATATGATGATGTAAAAATAACAGTGTGATGGAGGGCTTCTAGATTGGCAGTAAAACCGATCGTAACGTATCCGGCGGAGGTTCTTGAAACCCCTGCCGAACCCGTTGCGTCTTTTGATAAATCATTAAAGAAACTGCTCGACAATATGTATGATACGATGCTTGAGCTGGACGGAGTCGGGCTTGCCGCCCCGCAAATCGGCGTTTTAAAAAGAGCGGCAGTCGTCGATATCGGCGATGACACGGGCAGAATTGAACTGGTCAACCCGGAGGTCATCGAAGAGAGCGGCGAACAGACGGGCCCTGAAGGCTGTTTGAGCTTTCCCGATCTATACGGTGAAGTGAAGCGTTCGGATTATGTAAAGGTCAAGGCGTTCGACCGCCGCGGAAAACCGTTCACGATTGAAGCTGAAGGCTTTTTGGCGCGGGCGCTGCTGCATGAAATCGACCATTTGGACGGTATTTTATTCACATCAAAAGTTACGCGCTATTATGATGCGGAAGAACTTGAGGAAATGGAAGGATGATTGGATGACAAGGATCGTTTTTATGGGAACGCCGGATTTTTCCGTCCCGGTGCTCAGCACATTGATTGATGACGGCTATGAGGTGGTGGGTGTCGTCACCCAGCCTGACCGCCCGAAAGGCAGAAAAAAAGTGATGACCCCTCCGCCTGTCAAGGAGGAAGCGCTGCGCCGCGGCATTCCCGTGCTCCAGCCTGAAAAAGTGAGGGAAGATGCGGAGACGGACAGGATTTTGGCGCTTGAACCCGATCTAATTGTAACCGCGGCATTCGGGCAGATCCTGCCGAAAAAGCTCCTCGATTATCCGAAATACGGCTGTATCAATGTCCATGCCTCTCTTCTGCCCGAGCTGCGCGGAGGAGCTCCGATCCATTACGCCATTCTGGAAGGCAAAGAGAAAACGGGCGTGACGATCATGTACATGGTCGAAAAATTGGATGCAGGCGATATGCTTGCCAAAGTCGAAGTTGACATCGAAGAAACCGATAATGTCGGCACGCTCCACGACAAGCTGAGCAAGGCCGGGGCTGAGCTTCTTTCCGAAACGGTTCCGAAGGTCATTGACGGTTCGGCAACCCCTGAAAAACAGGATGAACGGGAAGCGACATATGCGCCGAACATTAAACGCGAACAGGAACTGATCGACTGGTCAAAGCCCGGCGAAGTCCTGTACAACCAAGTTAGGGGCTTGAATCCTTGGCCTGTCGCATACACGGTTTTAAGCGGACAGACGCTGAAAGTATGGGCTGCGAAAAAATGCGAAGCCTTAAAACAGGCAGAGCCGGGAGAAATCGTCTCCGTTGAAAAAGACGGCATTGTCGTCGCTACCGGAAATGGCACCGCGTTAAAATTAACGGAAGTGCAGCCTGCGGGCAAAAAAAGAATGAAGGCCGAAGATTTTGTCAGGGGAGCGGGTCTTCAAGCCGGAATGAAATTGGGTCATAGCGATGAAAAATAATGTGAGGGAAGTCGCGCTTGATGCACTGATTAAGCTTGACCAGAATCAGGCATACAGCAATCTTTTGCTTCAGTCTGTCATGAAAGCGAACGATTTAAGCGACAAAGACAGAGGCCTTTTGACAGAACTCGTTTACGGCACACTTCAAAACAAGCTGGCGCTCGATTATATGCTGAAGCCGTTTATTAAAAAGCCGGAAAAAGTGAAAGACTGGGTCATCCATCTGTTGAGAATGTCGCTGTACCAGATGGAATACCTGGAGAAAATCCCTGACCGGGCCGCCCTTTTTGAAGCTGTTGAAATCGCTAAAAAACGCGGGCATAAAGGAATTTCTTCATTTGTTAACGGCGTTCTGCGCTCTGTTCAGAGAGAAGGCGTGCCTTCTTTTGCTGATATTGCCGACCCGGTTGAACGCCTTGCGGTTGAGACAAGCCATCCGGAATGGCTTGTCAGGGAATGGACCGATGCCTACGGGTTCGAAGCGGCAGAACAAATCTGCCGGATTCACATGATCCCGCCGAAGCAGACGATCCGCGTCAACAGGCTGAAACACGACCGGGATACGCTTCTTTCCCGCCTGAATGAAGCGGGGATTGAGGCGGAAGAAGGCGACTTGTCCGAAGACGCTGTCAAACTGCAAAAAGGAACGATTGCGTCCACTCCTTTTTTCAAAGAAGGCGAAGTCACCATACAAGATGAAAGCTCAATGCTGGTAGCGCGAGCCCTCGGTCCTGAACGGGGAGAAACGGTGCTGGACGCCTGCGCAGCGCCGGGAGGAAAATCCACTCATATCGGCGAACTGCTCGAAGATACGGGAAAGATCATTTCCCTTGACCTTCATCAGCATAAAGTAAAGCTGATCAAAGAAGCGGCAGGCCGGATCGGGCTTTCCAACATTGAAGCAAGGGCGCTGGATGCCAGAAAAGCCGGCGAAGCCTTCGAACCGGAGCAGTTTGACCGGATTCTCGTCGACGCTCCGTGTTCGGGCTTCGGTGTCATCCGCAGAAAACCGGATCTCAAATACAGCAAAACGCCCGAAGACAGCGCGCGTCTCGCTGGGATTCAGCTGGCGATTTTAAACGAAATTGCACCTTTATTGAAAACAGACGGGACATTGGTCTACAGCACATGCACAATGGACCCGACCGAAAATGAACAAGTCATGCATGCTTTTTTGAAAGAACACGACGAATTTGAAGCAGACCCCACCCTCGCCGAGCGGCTGCCCGAAAAAGCGGCGCCGTATGTCAAGGATGGAAGCATTCAAATCCTTCCCCACTACTTCGGAACGGACGGCTTCTTTATTTGCAGCATGAGAAAGAAGGGATCACAATAATGGAATCGAAACAAAAAGTAAGAAAAGAATTGCGGGCAGAAAGACCGTCCATCTATTCTTTTGAAATAGAAGAACTGAAAAGCTGGCTTTCGGAAAATGGCGAAAAGCCTTTCCGCGCCGCGCAAATATTCGAATGGCTTTACGAAAAGAGAGTCACGTCATTTGAAAAGATGACAAACCTTTCAAAAGAGCTGCGGACAAAGCTGAACGAGCATTTCGTATTAACGACGCTGAAAACGGCCGTCAAGCAGACTTCACAAGATGGAACGATGAAGTTTTTATTTGAGCTTCATGACGGCTACACGATCGAAACCGTATTAATGCGGCACGAATATGGCAATTCTGTTTGTGTAACGACACAGGTGGGCTGCCGAATCGGCTGTACGTTTTGCGCGTCGACCCTCGGCGGCTTAAAGCGGAACCTGGAAGCCGGAGAGATCGTCGCCCAGGTTGTCAAAGTGCAGCAGGCGCTTGATGAAACAGATGAACGCGTCAGTTCCATCGTCATTATGGGAATCGGCGAGCCGTTCGATAATTTTCAGGAAATGCTTGCATTCCTGAAAATCGTCAACCATGATAAAGGGCTGAATATCGGGGCGCGCCATATCACCGTATCAACGAGCGGGATCATTCCGAAAATCTATGAGTTTGCAGACGAGAAGCTGCAGATCAACTTTGCGATTTCTCTGCACGCCCCGAACACTGAGATCAGAAGCCGGCTGATGCCGATCAACAGAGCCTACAAGCTGCCGGAGCTGATGAAAGCGGTCGATTACTACATTAAGAAAACCGGCAGAAGGGTTACGTTTGAATACGGGCTTTTCGGCGGTGTTAACGATCAGGTTGAACACGCGGAAGAGCTGGCTGAATTGCTAAAAGGAATCAAATGCCACGTCAACTTGATTCCGGTCAACTATGTACCTGAACGAGACTATGTCAGAACACCGAAAGAACAGATTTTCGCCTTTGAAAAAACATTAAAGTCTCATGGAGTAAATGTCACGATCAGAAGAGAGCAAGGCCATGATATTGACGCTGCCTGCGGACAGCTTCGTGCAAAGGAGCGCCAGGAAGAGACGAGGTGAATCAAGGTTGAAAACAGCCTTAAAAACGGACAGGGGAAAAATACGCCAGCACAATGAAGACGATGCCGGCATTTTCACAGAAAAAAACGGACTGGTTTTAGCTGTTGTCTGCGATGGAATGGGAGGTCATCTGGCCGGCGACGTTGCCAGCAGGATGGCCGTCTCAGCCCTTCGGGATATCTGGGAGGAAACCGAAGAAGTCCCGGCTTCGCCGGCTGAATGCGAAGCTTGGCTGAAAGAGCAGATTTCAGCCGTCAACCAAAAACTTTTCGACCATGCGAGGGCGCATGAAGAGTGCCAGGGAATGGGAACAACGGTCGTCTGCGCTTTATACACGGGAAAAACGCTGACAGTCGCCCATATCGGAGACAGCCGCTGCTATCTCCTGCAAGGCGGCCATTTCATACAGCTGACGGAAGATCACTCGCTTGTCAATGAACTCGTGCGGACAGGGGGGATTTCGAAGGAAGATGCCGAACACCATCCGCGGAAGAACGTGCTGACAAAAGCGCTTGGCACTGATCCGGAAGTGAAGGTTGAAGCCCATACTTTTGAAATCGAACCGGGCGATCAAGTTCTATTATGCTCTGACGGGCTGACGAATAAAGTAGACGATGAGTCACTGAAGGATATGCTTACAGCTCTTTCTTCTGCGGAGGAGAAAGCGGAACAGCTCGTTCAGCTGGCCAATAACAACGGCGGCGAGGACAATATCACCGTCGCGCTATTGGAACTTCCTTCTCAAATAGAAGAAGGTGAAGACAAGTGTTAATCGGCAGACGGATCAGCGGACGTTACGAAATCCTGCGCGCCATCGGCGGCGGGGGGATGGCGAACGTTTATTTAGCGCTGGACATCATCCTCGACCGTGAAGTCGCGATAAAAGTGCTGCGGTTTGACTTCGTTCACGATGCCGATTTTATCAGGCGGTTCAGAAGGGAAGCGCAGTCCGCTGCAAGCCTCGACCACCCGAATATCGTCAGCATTTATGATGTCGGAGAAGAAGATGACATCTATTATATCGTGATGGAGTATGTCGAGGGGATGACCCTGAAAGAATACATAAACCGAACAGGCCCGCTTCATCCAAAAGAAGCGGTCCAAATCATGGAGCAGATCGTATCCGCCATCGCACACGCCCATGATAACCAGATTGTTCACCGGGATATTAAGCCCCACAACATTTTGATCGACCATATGGGCCACATTAAAGTGACCGATTTCGGCATCGCCATGGCGCTCAGTTCGACGACCATCACGCACACCAACTCGGTTTTGGGCTCTGTCCATTATTTGTCGCCCGAACAGGCGAGAGGCGGATTGTCTACGAAAAAATCCGATATCTACTCGCTCGGCATCGTGCTTTTCGAGCTGCTGACGGCGCGTATGCCGTTTGAAGGAGAATCGGCGGTCAGCATCGCGCTGAAGCATCTGCAATCAGAAACGCCGTCGGTGAAAAGGTGGAACCCGGCTGTGCCGCAAAGCATAGAAAACATCGTCCTGAAAGCGATGGCAAAAGATCCATTCCACCGCTATGAAGCGGCCGAAGAGATGGAATCCGATTTAAAAACGGCTTTCGACCCGGACAGGCTCAACGAAAAGCGATTCACGATTCCAGCTGATGATGAGATGACGAAAGCTGTTCCGATCATCAAAAACCTGCCGGAAGACGAGAGCGGCGACAAGTCCGGCGACGGAGAAGCGGAAGCGGCTCCGTTATCAAAGAAAGAAAAGAAGAAGCAGTCAAAAGCAAACAAGAAGAAAAAAAGAAAGAAATGGCCGCTTATATTGCTGACGGTGTTTTTCGTTCTCGTTGTGTCAGCCGTCTTGGCTTTGACGGTGTTTCCGTCGCTCTTTATTCCAAAAGATGTAGCCGTTCCCGATGTAGCAGGCCTTGAGTATGAAGAAGCCGTCATCAAGCTTGAAGACGAAGGGTTTGAAGTGGATCCGAATGCTGAAGACATTGCCGACGATAAAATTGAAGAAGGGTTGATCGTGAAAACGGACCCTGCAGCCGGCGATATCGTAAAGGAAGGCTCAACTGTTAAGCTTTATAAAAGCTCAGGGAAAGAGAAAACAGAAGTGGAAGATGTGGTCGGCCAGAAAGTCGATGCCGCCAAAAAGCTTCTCGAGCAAAAGGGCTTTAAAAACATCAAGACAGAAGAAGTGCACCATGAAGAAGAAGCGGGTACCATCATCGAACAGGACCCTGCAGCCGGCACCGAAATCGTTGCCGCCGACGACGAGATCAAATTAACGGTCAGCCTCGGTCCGGAAGCCATTACTTTAAGGGATTTAAAAACATACAGCAAACAGGCGGCTTCGGGCTATTTGGACGACCATCAGCTTGTCCTTGTCGAAAAGGAGGCGCATTCTGAAGATGTGCCGGAAGGTCAGGTCATCAAACAAAAGCCGGGGGCGGGGGCATCCGTCAAGCCGGGAGACAAAGTCGAGGTTACGTTTTCGCTCGGACCTGAGAAAAAACCCGTCAAAACGGTGACCGAGAAAATTGATATCCCTTATGAACCGGGAGCGGAGGGCGAAGAACAAAACGTCCAAATTTCGATCGATGATGAAGAACACAGCATTTCCGACGTCTATGAAAATTTTAAAATCACGGCGCCGGCAGAGCGGACGATTAAATTCAGGATTGCGCCCGGGCAAAAAGGGTATTATCAAGTAACGATCAACGATAAAGTAGTCAGGTCAAAAACGATTGAATATCCTGAGGATGAATAAGGGAGGTGCGATATGCCTGAGGGCAAAATCATTAAAGCATTAAGCGGATTTTACTATGTTTTGGATGGTGATCAGATCATTCAGTGCAGGGGAAGAGGGGTTTTCAGAAAAAATAAAATCACCCCTCTCGTCGGCGACGATGTCGTCTACCAGGCCGATAACGATAAAGAAGGCTACATTCTCGAGATTAAAGACAGATTCAATGAATTGGTCAGACCTCCGATCAGCAACGTGGATCAGGCGGTTCTCGTGTTTTCGGCAAAAGAGCCGACATTCAGCACGTCGCTATTGGATCGTTTTTTAGTGCTGGTTGAGGCGGGTGGCATCAGGCCGATCATATGCATTACGAAAATGGACCTCGTGGATGATGACGCGCTCAAAGAGCGGATTCACCAATATGCCGATGACTACCGGAACATTGGGTACAGCGTCTATATGACATCGATGAAAAACGGAAGCGGCATCGAAGACATCGTCTCCCATTTTCAAGACAAAATCACCGTATTCGCCGGCCAGTCCGGCGTGGGCAAGTCTTCGCTTTTAAATGCGATCAGCCCCGACCTTGAACTGAAAACCGCCGGGATTTCCGCTCACTTGGGAAGGGGAAAGCATACGACCCGCCATGTGGAGCTGATCGATATAAACGGCGGGCTCGTCGCCGACACCCCGGGCTTCAGCTCGCTTGAGTTTGCCGGTATTGAAGCTGAAGATTTAGGGTCTGCGTTTTTGGAAATCAGCGAAAAAAGCGCCGAATGCAAGTTCCGCGGGTGCCTGCATATGAAAGAGCCGAACTGCGCCGTCAAACGCGCCGTGGAAAATGGTGAAATCGCCCAGTATCGCTACGACCATTATGTTGAATTTTTAACAGAGATCAAAGACAGAAAGCCGAGGTATTAAGATATGGTATATGTTGCTCCTTCGATTCTTTCAGCCGATTTTGCCCGTCTAGGGGAAGAGATTCGGGATGTTGAACAAGGCGGCGCCGATTTCATCCACATCGATGTGATGGACGGCCATTTCGTTCCCAACCTGACCATCGGGCCGCTTGTAGTGGAAGCCGTCCGCCCGATCACAGAACTTCCGCTCGACGTTCATTTAATGATTGAAGCGCCTGACCGCTATATACCTGCTTTTGCAAAAGCGGGCGCCGATATTTTGTCCGTCCATGTTGAAGCGTGCCCGCACCTTCACAGGACGATCCAGCTCATCAAAGAGCAAGGAGTCAAAGCGGGTGTTGTCTTGAATCCGCATACCCCTGTGCAGCAGATCGAGCATGTGCTTGAAGACCTTGATCTCGTACTATTGATGACAGTGAATCCGGGCTTCGGCGGACAGTCGTTTATTTCCTCAGTCCTGCCGAAAATCAGGCAGGTCAAGGAGATGGCCGAGCAAAAAGGGCTCGCCGACCTGCTGATTGAAGTGGACGGCGGCGTCAACAAAATGACGGCAAGACAGTGTATCGAAGCAGGGGCAAATCTGCTTGTTGCGGGCTCTGCCGTTTATAACGAAAAAGACCGCAAAAAAGCCATTTCCGATATAAAAGGTGCGCTTGGGTAAGGTTTCCCGATGAAAAAGAGCCGGCTTTCTCAAGCTGAGCTCTTTTTTTACGGCGTTTACAGAAAGGACAATGCGATGAAAACGATCAATATTGTAGCGGGAGGTCCCGATCATCTCATTCCCGACTTGCTGCAGTATCAGGACGGCGATGCGCTTTGGGTCGGGGTTGACAGAGGTGCTGTAACCCTTTTGGCAGCGGGGATCGTGCCTGATGAAGCGTTCGGGGATTTTGACAGCATCACAGACGAGCAAAAAAAAGCGATTGAAAAGGCGGCTCCCCGCCTCCATATTTATCAGGCGGAAAAAGATCAGACGGACTTGGACCTTGCGTTGAGCTGGGCGGTCGGACAGCGGCCTTCATGCATTAGAATGTTCGGCATTTCGGGAGGCAGAGCAGACCATTTTCTCGGGAATCTGCATCTCCTTTACACCGCGATGAAGCAAAACGTCAAGACCGTCATGATCGACCGCCAAAATACGATCAGCATGCACCCCCAAGGCTCTTACACCGTCATGCGTGATCAAACAACACCGTACATTTCATTCCTGCCGTTTACGGAGACGGTAAAAAACCTTTCCCTCGAAGGATTTAAGTATTCTTTAAATAAGTGTCATATTGCTCTAGGTTCGACACTATGTATTAGTAACGAACTCATCCATTCACAAGGTGCTTTTTCGTTTTCTGAAGGCATATTAATAATGATAAGAAGCACTGATTAAATATCCTGGCGCTTCCGCTCGCTTTGTGTTTGGGATCCGATGTTGAAGGTGGATGCGGTTGCGGACTCTTTGAGGAGGGAAGGGAATGAAATTTTACACCATTAAATTACCGAAGTTTTTAGGGGGAATCGTCCGGGCGATGCTTGGCTCGTTTCGCAAAGACTAAGAAGCGCCGGGTGCGCTTTTTTTGCGGAGCGGGTCAAAGGGCTCTCCCCGGATGGCAAGCAAAAGAACGAAAAAACGCCTGCCTAAAGCGTACAGTCGCTCTTGGCAGGCGTTTATTTTTTCTTATACACGCTCAACTTTTCCAGATTTCAAAGCTCGAGCAGATACATATACTTTTTTAGGCTTGCCGTTCACAAGGATGCGCACTTTTTGAACGTTAGCGCCCCATGTGCGTTTAGAAGCGTTCATCGCGTGAGAACGAGAGTTGCCAGAACGTGATTTTCTGCCTGTAATAACGCATTTACGTGCCATTTGTTTCCCTCCTAACTATCAAAAAAAACATCATCATTCATTATCAGTTGATCACCTGTGATGCTTCAGATACTTTAATAATTTACCACAGCTGAAAACCGTTTGCAACTATTGATTGCTCTGCTTTCAAGAAAAATCCCTTGACATCTTGAAAAAATGAACGCGCTGTAGTATAAGTAGGGTTAGGTTTGGAGAGAAGCCTGCCTGTTCTTTTAAAAAGAAGGTCCTTATAGTAGAATGATGTTAACCAGAGGTCAGAAGCGAGACTCGAAAAGGAGGAACCAACGTGTCCATTGAATTCCGAACAAAATACGGACAGATTGATATATCAAACGAAGTGGTCGCCATGGTTGCGGGAGGCGCAGCGATCGACTGCTACGGGATCGTAGGTATGGCATCCAAGAACCAAATTAAAGACGGACTGACTGAAATCCTCAGAAAAGAAAACTTTGCAAGAGGCGTCATCGTCCGCCAAGAAGAAGATCGTATTCATATTGACATGTACATCATTGTCAGCTACGGAACAAAAATTTCAGAAGTGGCACATAATGTTCAAACAAAAGTCAAATATACGCTCGACCATACAGTGGGTCTTGCAGTGGATTCCGTAAATATTTACGTTCAAGGAGTACGAGTGACGAACCCGTAGTTAGGAGGAAAACAAGAGTGTCTATACGAAATCTGGATGGAAAAGCTTTTGCAGAAATGGTTCTGTACGGCGCACGCCATCTGTCTCAAAACGCAAATGTAGTTGATGCGTTAAATGTATTTCCGGTTCCGGACGGAGATACAGGAACGAACATGAATCTGTCGATGACATCCGGTGCAAAAGAAGTGGAGCAGATCGATGCCGCCAATATCGGCAAAGTGGCACAAAGCCTGTCAAGAGGGCTTCTGATGGGAGCGCGGGGAAACTCGGGCGTCATTTTATCCCAGCTGTTCAGAGGCTTTGGCAAATCGATTGAACAGAAATCGGAAATTAACGCGAAAGAATTTGCCGCCGCGTTCCAGGCCGGAGTGGACACTGCCTACAAGGCCGTCATGAAGCCTGTCGAAGGCACGATCTTGACGGTTGCCAAAGATGCGGCAAAAAAAGCAGTGCTCACCGCTCAAACTGAAACCGATATCATCAAGGTGATGGAAGCCGTCGTGAATGAAGCGGAGGCTTCATTGGAGCGGACGCCTGAGCTGCTTCCGGTTTTAAAGGAAGTCGGTGTCGTCGACAGCGGCGGAAAAGGGCTTCTTTACGTGTATGAAGGGTTTCTCGCTTCTTTAAAGGGAGAAAAGCTTTCTGAAAAAGCGGCCGCTCTTCCGTCATTGGATGATCTTGTCAGCGCGGAGCACCATAAAAACGCTCAAAGCCACATGAATACAGAAGACATCGAATTCGGCTATTGCACGGAATTTATGGTAAAGCTCGACAGCGGTAAAAGAAACTTTAATGAAGATGCGTTCCGCCAGGATTTAAGCGGCTTCGGTGATTCACTGCTCGTCGTCTCAGACGAAAATATCGCCAAGGTGCACATCCACGCCGAATATCCGGGGGAAGTCATGACTTATGCGCAAAAATACGGCAGCTTAATCAACATGAAAATCGAAAACATGAGAGAGCAGCACAGCGCGATTCTCAATCAGAACAAACAGGAGGCAGCTGCCCCGGCAGAAAAAGCGCCGGCTGAAAAGCAGCCGTACGGCGTCGTCACAGTGGCCATGGGAGAAGGAATCGCCGAACTTTTCGAAAGCATCGGCGCCACAAAGGTCATCGAAGGCGGTCAGACGATGAATCCGAGCACGGAAGACATCGTTCAGGCGATAAAAGACGCCAACGCGGACACGGTCTTGATTCTGCCGAATAATTCAAACATTGTCATGGCGGCGAACCAGGCCGCGGATGTTGCCGGACAACATGTGATTGTCATCCCGACGAAGACCGTTCCTCAAGGAATGGCCGCGCTCCTCGCATTCAACCCGGCCCTTGGAGCGGACGAGAATCAAGCCGCTATGCTCGGTGCGATCGGCGAGGTGAAAAGCGGACAAATCACCTATGCGGTCAGAGACACTAACATTGACGGCATCGATATTAAAAAAGGCGATTTTATGGGCATCTTAAACGGTAAAATCGTTGAGACGGCATCTGACCAGTTAGCAGCAGCGAAAAAGCTGCTCGCAGGCATGATCGATGAAGACAGTGAAATCGTCACTGTGATCAAAGGGGAAGACGCGCCGGAAGAAGAGGCCGAAGAACTCGCAGCCTTTATCAGCGAGACGTACGAAGACGTTGAAGTGGAAGTGCACGACGGAAAACAGCCGCTGTATTCCTACATTCTGGCTGTTGAATAATCGATCAAAGGCAGAAGGGCATGATGATAAAAGCCCTTCTCTTCTTTTGGCTTTTTTTAAAGCATCAGCCCGCTCGGACGTTGTCTGCTTGCCAATTGGGGAATGATCGATTAGTCTAAAAAAAACGGCTTTTTTTCCTCCGTACAGCGGGGGAATCTGTGTGTAAAAGGGGGATAAGGATGAAGTACAGAAGTGTGTTTGATATTATCGGGCCCGTCATGATCGGTCCGTCAAGTTCTCATACGGCCGGCGCGGCCAGAATCGGCAGAGTCGCCAGAAGCGTGTTTGGGAGGGAGCCGAAACAAATCGTTGTGTCATTGTACGGTTCTTTTGCCGAGACGTATAAAGGACATGGAACAGATGTTGCGATCATCGGCGGCCTTTTGGATTTTGATACATTTGATGAAAGAATCAAAGATTCGATCCGCCTAGCTGAAGAAAAGGGAATCGCCATCGAGTTCCGGGAAGAAGAAGCGGTTCCAACGCATCCCAATACAGCCCGCATCCTCATCTCTGATGATGAAGGCTCCCTTGAACTCGCAGGCATCTCAATCGGCGGGGGGAAAATCGAAATCATTGAGCTGAACGGCTTTGAGCTCAGATTGTCGGGAAATCACCCTGCTATTTTAGTCGTCCATAACGACCGCTACGGAACGATTGCAGGCGTAGCCAATGTGCTTGCAAAGTTCGCAATCAACATCGGCCATATGGAAGTGGCCCGCAAAGACGTCGGCCAGGAAGCGCTCATGACGATTGAGGTCGATCAAACGATCGATCCGGCTGTTTTTGAAGAATTGAGAGCGCTGCCGAACATCATTGAGGTGACCCAGATCGCTGACTAAAAGGAGGGTGAGACGATATGTTTCGAAATGTAAAAGAATTAATTCAGCTGACAAAAGAAAAGAACGTGTCCATCTCTGAAATCATGATCGCGCAGGAGATCGAGGTGTCAGGCCGGACGCGGGAAGAAATATTCGAGCAGATGGAAGCCAACTTGACCGTGATGGAAGATGCTGTGCAAAAAGGTGTTGAAGGCGTCGTGTCGCACTCCGGATTGACGGGGGGAGACGCCGTTAAGCTTCAAGCCTACCTCAAATCGGGCAAAGGGCTGTCAGGGAATGTCATCCTTGACGCTGTCAGCAAAGCGGTTGCGACAAATGAAGTCAACGCTGCGATGGGAACGATTTGCGCAACGCCGACGGCCGGTTCGGCCGGCGTTGTCCCGGGGACGCTTTTTGCGGTAAAAGAGAAACTTCAGCCGACGAAAGAGCAGATGGTCCGCTTTTTATTTACATCGGGAGCGTTCGGATTCGTCGTTGCCAACAATGCGAGCATTTCGGGAGCCGCGGGAGGCTGTCAGGCTGAAGTCGGCTCGGCCTCGGGCATGGCGGCTGCCGCCATCGTCGAAATGGCGGGCGGAACCCCTGAACAGTGCGCCGAAGCGATGGCCATCGCTTTAAAAAACGTACTCGGTCTAGTCTGCGATCCTGTCGCAGGGCTTGTTGAGGTGCCGTGTGTGAAGCGGAACGCAATGGGCGCAGCCAACGCGATGGTCGCGGCTGATATGGCGCTTGCCGGCATTACAAGCCGCATTCCATGCGATGAAGTGATCGATGCGATGTATAAAATCGGGCAGACGATGCCGACGGCACTGAGGGAAACAGGCCGGGGTGGTCTTGCTGCAACACCGACGGGCAAAGAATTGGAGAAAAAAATATTCGGAGGAGCGTCAGCTGCACGTGGAACACAATCTGCAACTTAGTATATCTGTTATAAAAGGCGTCGGGACGGAAACGGAAAAAACGTTAAATGAGCTCGGAATCTATACGGTTCTTGATCTTTTAAACTACTTCCCGTACCGATATGACGATTATGAATTGCGCGATTTGGAAGAAGTGGCACACGACGAACGAGTGACGGTAGAAGGGAAGGTTCACAGCGAGCCTTCTCTTGCCTATTACGGGAAAAAGCGGAGCCGCCTCACGTTCCGGCTATTGGTCGGAAACTATTTGATCACAGCAGTTTGTTTTAACAGGCCTTATTTGAAAAAAAAGCTTGCGATCGGTTCGATCGTTACCGTAACCGGAAAATGGGACAAGCACAGACAATCCGTGATGGTACAGGAGCTGAAAAACGGGCCGCACCAAGGTGACCAGTCGATTGAACCCGTTTACTCCGTCAAAGAAAATATCACCGTAAAGACAATGAGGAAATTGATTCAGGAAGCCGTCCGCAGCCATTTGCCGTCTGCCGAAGACCCCCTTCCGGAAAAGCTTAGGACCGCCTATAAACTTCTGTCTTACCAGGAGGCGGTGAAGGCGATGCACAAGCCCGAGTCGAGGGAAGCTTTAAAACATGCGCGGCGCCGCTTTGTATATGAAGAATTTTTACTGTTTCAGCTGAAAATGCAGGCTTTACGGAAGTTCGAGCGGGAAGCGTCCGACGGAATCAGCCACACCTTTAAAACGGAAGACGTCAATTCGTTTGTCAAAAGCCTCCCGTTTCCTTTGACAAACGCGCAGGCGAAAGCGCTCGACGACATATTAAGGGACATGGCTTCAGGGTATAAAATGAATCGGCTTTTACAAGGAGACGTCGGATCAGGCAAAACGGCCGTCGCCGCGATTGCGTTATACGCCTCGCTGCTTTCGGGATTCCAGGGAGCGATGATGGTGCCGACCGAAATACTGGCGGAACAGCACGCCGATTCATTGGTATCCCTCTTTGAGCAGTACGATGTCAATGTTGCGCTTTTAACAAGCTCTGTGAAAGGGAAAAGGAGAAGAGAGCTTTTAGAAAGATTAAAAGAAGGAGAAATTGATATTTTGGTGGGGACGCACGCCCTTATTCAGGACGATGTCCATTTTAAACAGCTCGGTCTCGTGATCACCGATGAACAGCACCGCTTCGGTGTCGAGCAAAGAAAAAAACTGAGAAGCAAAGGGAAAGATCCCGATGTCTTGTTTATGACGGCGACGCCGATTCCAAGGACACTGGCAATTACGGTTTTCGGGGAAATGGATGTGTCCGTCATCGATGAAATGCCGGCTGGGCGAAAGCGGATCGAGACTTATTGGGTGAAGCACGACATGCTCGAACGAATTCTCGCGTTTATCGAAAAAGAACTGAAAAAAGGCAGACAGGCATATGTGATTTGTCCCTTGATCGAAGAATCGGACAAGCTCGACGTTCAAAACGCCATCGATGTGCACAGCATGCTGACCCATGCTTTCAGAGGAAGGTGGCAGATCGGTCTCATGCACGGAAAGCTCTCAAATGACGAGAAAGAACAGGTGATGAGGCAGTTCAGCAAAAACGAATGCCAGATTCTCGTTTCCACAACCGTCGTTGAAGTCGGCGTAAACGTTCCGAATGCGACGGTCATGCTGATCTATGATGCCGACCGGTTCGGTCTTTCCCAGCTGCACCAGCTTCGCGGCCGGGTCGGGCGGGGCGACCACCAGTCGTATTGCATCCTGATGGCAGATCCGAAATCTGAAACGGGCAAAGAGCGCATGAGCATCATGTCTGAGACGACCGACGGCTTTGAGCTTTCTGAAAAGGACCTTGAACTCAGAGGACCCGGGGACTTCTTCGGCAAAAAACAGAGCGGGATGCCGGAGTTTAAAGTCGCTGACATGGTTCACGACTACCGCGCGCTGGAAACGGCAAGAAGAGACGCTGCAGAACTTGTCTCTTCAAAGGCGTTCTGGACGGATGCCGAATATGAAAGCCTGCGGGAACACTTGCAAAACAGCGGGGTGATGGAAGGAGAAAAGCTGAGCTGACCTGGAAGTCCTGTGAAAATTTATTGTCGGCGGGTAAAGAAAGATTGCATTCCAATCTATGAAATTATATACTACTATTAGTACCTAGTCATAATTGCGCGGATGGTGTTTAAAAACATGAGAAAAAGTAAGAGAGAACGCCAAGAATTGCTGCAGCAGACGATTCGTACGACCCCGTTTATTACGGACGAGGAGTTAGCGGAGAAATTTAACGTCAGCATTCAGACGATTCGCTTGGACCGTTTGGAACTTTCCATACCTGAACTGAGAGAAAGAATCAAAAGTGTTGCCGAGAAATCTCTTGAAGATGAAGTCAAGTCTCTCCCGCTCGACGAGGTCATTGGCGAGATCATTGATTTGGAGCTGGATGAGCACGCGATTTCCATTCTGGAGATCAGAACGGAGCACGTTTTCAGCCGAAATCAAATCGCCAGGGGACACCATTTGTTTGCCCAGGCCAACTCGCTCGCCGTTGCCCTCATCGACGATGAGCTCGCATTGACGGCCAAAGCGGACATCCGCTTTACCAGGCAGGTCAAGCAAGGCGAACGGGTCGTTGCAAAAGCGAAAGTCGTAAAGCTTGATAAAGATAAAGGCAGAACGGTTGTTGAAGTGAACAGCTATGTTGCCGAAGAGCCTGTGTTTTCAGGCGAATTTGTCATGTATCGTTCAAAACAATCATAGAAGGTGGCGCGTAAGTCATGAAAATTGCTGTAGATGCCATGGGAGGAGACAATGCTCCCAAAGCGGTTATTGAAGGCGTGATGAAAGCGGTCGAAGATTTTGAAGACCTCGAGATTACGCTGATCGGCGACCGGGAAAAAATTGCCGCCCATTTAACGGAGCACGGGCGGATCACTGTCAAGCACGCGGAAGAAGTCATCGAGGCGACAGACGAACCTGTCAGAGCCGTCAGAAGAAAGAAGAATTCATCGATGGTTCTGATGGCCGGAGAAGTCGCCGAAGGCAGGGCGGATGCCTGCATTTCCGCCGGAAACACCGGAGCGCTTATGACGGCCGGGCTCTTTATCGTCGGCCGGATTGAAGGGATTGAAAGGCCTGCGTTGGCGCCGACATTGCCGACTGTCTCCGGAGACGGCTTTCTCCTTCTTGATGTCGGAGCGAATGTGGACGCCAAGCCCGAACATCTCGTTCAATATGCCATTATGGGATCTGTTTACGGAGAACAGGTGCTGGGCGTCAAAAATCCGCGCATCGGACTTTTAAACGTCGGAACCGAAGACAAAAAAGGAAATGAGCTTGCCAAGCAGACCTTTCAAAAATTAAAGGAAACCGATTTGAATTTCATCGGCAATGTGGAAGCGCGCGACATGCTGGACGGAGTCGCTGATGTCATCGTGACAGACGGCTTTACCGGTAACGTTGCCTTGAAAACGGTCGAGGGCGCGGCGCTGTCCATTTTTAAAATGCTGAGAACGACGCTGACTTCGAGCTTCACGGCGAAGCTCGCCGCCTCTGCGCTGAAGCCGAAGCTGAAAGAAATGAAAACGAAGATGGATTACTCTGAATACGGCGGAGCCGGATTGTTCGGCTTAAAGGCGCCCGTCATCAAAGCGCACGGATCATCTGACGGACGGGCCGTTTATCACGCGATCCGCCAGGCCAGAGAGATGGTCAGCCAAAATGTCGCTGAATTTATCGAAGAAAAAATTCAACAAAAAGCAGATGAATAGTCTGGAGGTTTTAACATATGGGCAAGATTGCTTTTCTATTCCCGGGCCAAGGTTCGCAGCATATCGGCATGGGACACGAATTGTATGAAAAAGAACCGAATGCAAAGAAGATTTTTGAAGAAGCGGATCAAACGCTTGAAACAAAACTGAGCACCCTCATGTTTGAAGGGGATGCAAAAGAACTGACACTTACATACAACGCGCAGCCAAGCCTTTTAACAGCGAGTACCGCAGCGCTTCAAAAACTGAAGGAATACGGCATTAAAGCCGACTATGCGGCAGGGCACAGCCTCGGCGAGTACAGCGCATTGGTAGCTGCCGGCGCCTTGTCGTTTAAAGACGCGGTTTATGCCGTCAGAAAGCGCGGCGAATTCATGAATGAAGCCGTGCCCGCAGGTGAAGGCGCGATGGCGGCCATTCTCGGCATGGATAGCCAGGCGCTGAAAGAAGTGACGGACAAAGTTTCCGAAGAAGGAAACCTTGTTCAGCTCGCCAATTTGAACTGCCCCGGGCAGATCGTCATCTCGGGAACAGCTAAAGGCGTCGAGCTCGCTTCAGAGCTTGCCAAAGAAAAGGGCGCAAAACGCGCGATTCCTCTCGAAGTCAGCGGGCCGTTCCATTCCGACCTGATGAAGCCGGCAGCTGATAAGCTTCGTGAAGTTCTTGATGCGTGCAAGATCAGCGATGCAGCCATTCCGGTCGTCTCCAACGTAACAGCCGACTTTGTAACAGATAAAGACGACATTAAGAATAAACTGATTGAACAGCTGTATTCTCCTGTGCGATTTGAAGAAACAATCAGCCGCCTGATTGACGAAGGCGTGACGACGTTCATCGAAATCGGCCCCGGAAAGGTTTTGTCAGGGCTTGTGAAGAAAGTGAACCGCAGAGTCAAAACGATTGCTGTGTCAGACCCGAACACAATTGAACTTGCCGTTCAAACGTTGAAGGAGGAAAACGAAAATGCTGGAAAATAAAACAGCCGTTGTTACAGGAGCCTCAAGAGGGATCGGCCGCGCGATCGCCCTGGACCTGGCGAAAAACGGAGCGAATGTCGTCGTCAACTACGCGGGCAATGAAGCGAAAGCGAACGAAGTCGTAGACGAAATCAAAGCGCTCGGCCGCGATGCGTTTGCTTTTAAAGCGGACGTTTCAAATGCGGATGAGGTTCAGGCGATGATGAAGGAAGCGGTCGGACGCTTCGGCACGCTTGACATCCTTGTCAACAATGCGGGCATTACAAAAGACAATCTGTTCATGAGAATGAAAGAAGATGAATGGGACGACGTCATTAACATAAACTTAAAAGGTGTGTTTAATTGTTCAAAAGCCGTAACAAGACAGATGATGAAACAAAGAAGCGGCCGGATCATCAACATCACCTCGGTTGTAGGCGTCGTCGGTAACGCCGGACAGGCCAACTATGTCGCGGCTAAATCAGGCGTGATCGGCTTGACGAAAACGCTGGCGAAAGAGCTTGCGTCAAGAAATATCACCGTTAATGCAATCGCTCCGGGGTTTATTTCGACGGAAATGACGGACAAGCTGACAAAAGATATTCAAGACGAAATGCTGAAGCAGATTCCGCTTGCACGGTTCGGCGATCCGTCTGACATCAGCAGCGCCGTTGTTTTCCTCGCATCTGACCATGCGAGCTACATGACCGGCCAGACGCTGAACATCAACGGCGGAATGGCTATGGTTTAAACGAAATCAAAAATTGAATTATCTCTGGTTTTTTAAAAACGAATCAACTATAATACTTGAGGGGAGGTGAATAGCTATGGCAGACGCATTAGAGCGTGTAACAAAAATCATCGTAGACCGCCTCGGCGTGGATGAAGCCGACGTCACTCTTGAAGCTTCTTTTAAAGAGGATTTAGGCGCTGATTCCCTTGATGTAGTTGAGCTTGTCATGGAACTTGAAGACGAGTTTGATATGGAGATTTCTGACGAAGATGCTGAAAAGATTGCAACAGTCGGTGACGCTGTGAACTACATAAATAGTAAGCAGTAAGCTCATTTAAAGTCCCGTTTAAAGACGGGGCTTTATCCCTTTATAAATGCGGCTTTAATTTTAATGTTTTGCTGCCCAATGATACACGAACCTGCCTTTTCATAGGAGGTGAGGTGAACTTGATGTGCCCATATGGAGGTTGCTATGTCAAAACATTCACATTTCAGAGACAAAAAAATGTTTCAAAAGAAAGCGGAGCAGTTTAAAAAGTTTCAGGAACGGATTTCGGTTCAATTTCAAAACGAGAAGCTTTTATATCAAGCATTTACACATTCATCTTATGTGAATGAGCATCGAAAGAAGCCATATGAAGATAATGAGAGGCTTGAATTTTTAGGAGACGCCGTTTTGGAACTGACGATTTCTCAATTTTTATACGCCAAATACCCGGCGATGAGCGAGGGTGATTTGACGAAATTGAGAGCGGCGATCGTATGTGAGCCTTCTTTGGTTTCCCTGGCCCATGAGCTTTCTTTCGGAGAGCTTGTTCTATTGGGAAAAGGAGAGGAAATGACTGGAGGAAGAAAGCGTCCGGCGCTTTTAGCCGATGTGTTTGAAGCTTTTATCGGTGCGCTCTATCTGGATCAGGGGCTCGAAGCTGTCGTGGCCTTTCTGAAAGCGTACGTTTTCCCTAAAATCGACGATGGTGCTTTTTCTCATGTGATGGATTTTAAAAGCCAGCTGCAGGAATTTGTACAGCGCGACGGACGAGGTATTCTGGAGTATAAAATCCTTCAGGAAAAAGGACCGGCGCACAACCGCGAATTTGAAGCAAACGTATCGCTAAAAGGAGAAGTACTTGGGGTGGGAAGCGGCCGTTCCAAAAAAGAAGCAGAACAGCATGCCGCTCAAGAAGCGCTCGCGAGGCTGCAAAAACACCATATGAAACAATAAATCCCCCTTGCAAAACTCAGGGGGATTTCAATGTATTTTAAGCCTTTTCGATGGGGTTATGATAGAATTGTAATACTTTAATACATAAGGAGGATCACCATGTTCCTCAAACGTTTAGACGTGATAGGATTTAAATCGTTTGCAGAACGAATTTCTGTAGATTTTGTAAAAGGCGTGACAGCTGTCGTCGGTCCGAACGGCAGCGGAAAAAGCAACATTACCGACGCGATCCGCTGGGTGCTCGGTGAACAGTCCGCCAAATCGCTCAGAGGCGGTAAAATGGAAGACATCATTTTTGCAGGCAGCGATTCGCGGAAAAAGCTGAATCTTGCCGAAGTGACGCTGACGCTTGACAATGACGACCGCTTTTTGCCGATCGATTTTCACGAAGTCAGTGTGACGAGAAGAGTCTACAGATCTGGGGAAAGCGAATTTCTCATCAACAACCAGCCGTGCCGTCTGAAAGATATCATCGATCTTTTTATGGATTCGGGGCTTGGAAAAGAAGCGTTTTCCATCATCAGCCAAGGCAAAGTCGAAGAGATTTTAAGCAGCAAGGCTGAAGAGCGGAGAAGCATCTTTGAAGAAGCGGCCGGCGTATTAAAATACAAAACGAGAAAGAAAAAAGCCGAAAACAAGCTGTTTGAGACACAGGACAATTTGAACCGTGTCGAAGACATCCTCCACGAGCTCGAGGGGCAGGTGGAGCCGCTGAAAGTGCAGGCTTCGATCGCCAAAGACTACCTTGAAAAAAAGGATGAGCTTGAAAAAATCGAAATCGCGTTAACGGCGTATGATATCGAAGAGCTTCACGGAAAATGGGAAGCCCTTCAGCAGAAAGTCGAAAAGGCGAAAGACGAAGAGATGTCTTCGTCTGCGGCCATCCAGGCAAAGGAAGCCAAAATCGAAGAGGCAAGAGACAAAATTCAAGCGCTCGACGAATCGGTCGATGAGCTTCAGCAAGTGCTGCTTTTGACAAGCGAGGAACTGGAGAAGCTTGAAGGCCGGAAAGAAGTGCTGAAGGAACGCAAAAAAAACGCGACGCAAAACAGAGCTCAGCTTGAAGAAGCGCTCGTCCAGCGCAGTGAAAAAGAGCGAAGCCTGAAAGAAAAAATCGCCGCGCAGAAGCTTGTGTTTGAAAAGCTCGAGGCCGAAGCAAAAGAGCTTGCCCGAAAGGTGAAAGAAAAGAATCAGGCTCTCTCCGGATACAGCGAAAATGTAGAAGAAGAAATCGAACAGCTGAAAAGCGATTATTTCGAGCTCTTGAACGAACAGGCATCCGTCCGAAACGAGCTTCAATTTCTTGAAGACCAAATGTCCCAATCCGCGGCGCAGCAAAAACGACTCGCGCAAAACAATGAAAAATATTTAAGCGAGCGGAAGGAAATCGCCGACCGAAAGATGAAAACCGAACACGAATTCAGCCTCGTCGACGAGCGCCTTCACAGCCAGATTCAAGCATTCAGGGACGCGCAAAAAAGCTACGAACAGAAAAAAAGCCAGTACGAGAAAAAGGAATCCGCCCTTTACCAGGCTTATCAATACGTTCAGCAGGCGCGCTCCAAAAAGGAAATGCTTGAAGCGATGCAGGAGGACTTCTCAGGGTTTTATCAAGGCGTCAAAGAAGTATTAAAGGCCAAGAGCGAGCTTCCGGGCATTCGCGGTGCGATTGCAGAGCTGTTAAAGACGGACGAGCGGTATGAAACAGCGATTGAAATCGCGCTCGGCGCAACGGCCCAACATGTTGTCACTGACGATGAAGACGCCGCCAGACGGGCGATTCAATATTTGAAAAAGCATTCGTTCGGAAGGGCGACCTTTCTCCCGCTTTCCGTCATCAAAGAGCGCCGCATTCAGTCGCGAGATATCGAAGCGGCGAAAGAAAATCCGTCGTTCATCGGCATCGCCAGCGAGCTTGTTTCGTTTGATCCGGCCTACCGGACCGTCGTGCAAAACCTGCTTGGCACCGTGCTGATCACCGAGCATTTAAAAGGCGCCAACGATCTTGCCAAACGGCTCGGCCACAGATACCGGATCGTCACCCTTGAAGGGGATGTCGTCAATCCGGGCGGTTCAATGACGGGAGGAGCCGTTAAGAAAAAAAGCAGCTCGCTTCTGGGACGCAACAGGGAGCTGGAAGCCCAGACAAAACGTCTCGCCGAGATGGAAGAGAAAACCGAATTGCTCGAAAAAGAAGTGAAAGCCCTGAAGCAGACGATGCAAGAGCTTGATGCCAAACTTCAGTCACTCCGCGAGGACGGGGAAGGCTTAAGAACCGAACAGCAGGAAATCAAAGGGCGTCTGTACGAACTCGAAATCGCCGAGAAAAACGTCAACAGCCATTTGGAGCTCTACGACCAGGAAAAATCGGCTCTGCTCGAAGGGGACGAAGACAAGAAACGGCGTAAAAAAGAGCTTGAAGAAAAGCTCACATCGATCGCCGGCGGGCTGAAGCGCCTCGATTCCGAAATCGAAGCCATGACGGAGCGGAAACAGACACAGACCTCGACGAAAGAAGCGCTGCAAAGCGAGCTGACCGATTTGAAAGTGGTGCTGGCGAAAACCGAACAGTCGTGTGCGAATGAACGGGAAAAGCTCACAAGGCTTGAAGAAGAGTATGCCGAGAATGCGGAAGCGCTCAAAATTGCCGAAGAGGATCTCTCTTTCTTGACGACAGAAATGTCCTCCAATACTTCCGGGGAGGAAAAACTTGAAGAAGCTGCGAAAAAGAAGCTGAACGACAAAAATAAAACCGCAGAGCTTATCGCATCAAGAAGAGAGCAGCGGATGAAACTGCAAAAAGGCCTTGAAACCGAAGAGCTGGAACTGAAAGAAATGAAGCGCCAGTATAAGCAGATGGCAGGCCTCTTAAAAGACGAAGAAGTCAAGCTCGGTCGCATGGAAGTCGAACTCGACAACCTGCTCTCTTTCCTGCGGGAAGAGTATGGACTTTCATTTGAAGGGGCGAGGGAAAAATATCCTTTGGAGCTTTCCCCTGAAGAGGCGAGGAAGCGCGTCAAGCTGATCAAGCTTGCAATCGAAGAGCTGGGAACGGTGAACCTCGGCAGCATTGAGGAATTCGAAAGGGTCAATGAACGCTACCTCTTCCTCTCGGAGCAGAAAGACGACCTGCTCGAAGCGAAAAATACGCTCTTTAAGGTTATCGAGGAAATGGATGAGGAAATGACGAAGCGTTTTGCGGAAACATTTGCACAGATCAGTTCTCATTTCGAAGACGTCTTCCGGGCGCTGTTCGGCGGCGGAAGAGCCGAACTCAAGCTGACAGATCCGAATGACCTGCTCCAATCGGGCGTCGATATTATCGCTCAGCCTCCGGGCAAAAAGCTGCAGAACCTGAGCCTGCTTTCCGGCGGGGAACGGGCCTTGACGGCGATCGCGCTCCTGTTTTCGATCCTCAAAGTCAGACCGGTTCCGTTCTGCGTGCTGGATGAAGTCGAGGCGGCGCTTGACGAAGCGAACGTGTTCCGCTTTGCCCAATACTTGAAAAAATACAGCCATGAAACCCAGTTTATCGTCATCACCCACCGAAAAGGAACGATGGAAGAAGCCGATGTTCTTTACGGCGTGACGATGCAGGAATCAGGCGTTTCCAAGCTGGTCTCAGTCAAGCTTGAAGAAACAAAAGAACTAGTTCAATAAAGCGAGGTTACAGGACATGAGCTTTTTTAAAAAACTGAAAGAAAAAATCACACAGCAGACCGATTCGGTTTCAGGCAAATTTAAAGAAGGCCTGGCGAAAACGAGAAATACGTTTCAGGAGCGGGTCAATGAGCTTGTCTCCCGCTACCGGAAAGTGGACGAGGATTTTTTTGAAGAGCTTGAAGAGGTTCTGATCAGCGCTGATGTCGGCGTTTCAACGGTGATGGAGCTGATTGACGAACTGAAAAGCGAGGTCAAACGAAGAAATATTCAGGACCCGAAAGAGGTTCAGTCCGTCATTTCTGAAAAGCTCGTCGAAATCTATGAAGGCGGGGAGCAGGAAGCAGCAGAGCTCCGCGTCGAAGACGGCCGCTTAAACATCATTTTATTCGTCGGCGTAAACGGCGTCGGCAAAACGACGACGATCGGCAAGCTTGCCCATCAATTCATCAAAGAAGGCAAAAATGTCGTCCTTGCTGCCGGAGATACATTCAGAGCCGGCGCGATCGATCAGCTTGAAGTGTGGGGAGAGCGCGTCGGCGCGCATGTCGTCAAACAGGCTGAAGGCTCGGACCCTGCGGCCGTTATCTATGACGCCGTTCAAGCCGCGAAAGCGCGCGGCGCCGATGTTCTGCTTTGCGACACGGCAGGACGTCTCCAAAATAAAGTGAACTTAATGAAAGAACTCGAAAAGGTAAAGCGCGTGATTCAGCGCGAAGTGCCTGATGCACCTCATGAAGTGCTGCTCGTACTGGATGCGACGACAGGACAGAACGCGATGACACAGGCGCGCGAATTTTCCAAAGCGACTGATGTCTCCGGCATCGTGCTGACGAAGCTCGACGGAACGGCAAAAGGCGGCATCGTCCTCGCCATCCGCCACGAGCTCCAGATTCCGGTCAAGTTTGTCGGACTGGGAGAAAAAATGGATGACCTGCAGCCGTTTGAAGCAGAGTCATATGTATACGGCCTGTTTTCCGATCTGATCGAGAAAGAAGAGTAGGCGCGGAAAACCCCTTCGCCGGGGTTTTCTTTTTCGCCGTCATGTATGACAAGATAAAAACTTGACAGATCAAATATTTCAGCGTAAACTAATGTATCGTAAAGGGATTTGACTTAACAAAGGGGAGAGTCTCATGACGCTTGAAAAAACAACGAGAATGAATTACCTATTCGATTTCTATCAGTCGTTGTTGACATCAAAACAAAAAAGCTACATGTCGCTTTACTACTTAGACGATTTCTCCCTTGGCGAAATAGCTGAAGAATATCATGTCTCAAGGCAAGCGGTCTATGACAATATCAAGCGGACCGAAGCCATGCTTGAGCAATATGAAGAAAAGCTACTTTTGTTTAAAAAATTTCAAGAGCGCAATAAGATTTTTGAAGAGCTGAGAAAGCTGACTGACGGTCAGCCCGAAGCGGAATCCCTGATCGACGCGCTTGAGAAATTAGATTAGGAGGCGGCACTTAATATGGCATTCGAAGGATTAGCCGACCGACTGCAGCAAACGATCTCAAAAATCCGCGGAAAAGGAAAAGTAACGGAGCAAGACGTCAAAGACATGATGCGCGAAGTCCGTTTAGCGCTCCTTGAAGCGGACGTCAATTTTAAAGTCGTGAAAGATTTTGTGAAAAAGGTAAGCGAACGAGCTGTCGGACAAGACGTCATGAAAAGCCTGACGCCCGGACAGCAGGTCATTAAAGTGGTAAAAGAAGAACTGACGGAGCTGATGGGCGGCGAGGAAAGCAAGATTGCCGCTGCAAAGCGTCCGCCGACCGTCATCATGATGGTCGGTCTGCAAGGGGCCGGTAAAACGACGTCGACCGGAAAGCTCGCCAACCTGCTTCGCAAAAAACATAACCGCAACCCGCTGCTCGTGGCAGCAGACATCTACCGCCCGGCGGCTATCAAACAGCTGGAAACGCTCGGCAAACAGCTCGATATGGCGGTATTTTCACTGGGTGACAAGGTCAGTCCGGTTGAGATTGCCAAGCAGGCCATCGAAAAGGCGAAAGAAGATCATCATGACTACGTTCTCATCGATACGGCGGGACGCCTTCACATTGATGAAGACCTGATGGATGAGCTTGAGCAGGTAAAAGAAACAGCTCAGCCGGAAGAGATTTTCCTTGTCGTTGATTCCATGACGGGTCAAGATGCGGTAAATGTTGCCAAAAGCTTCAACGAACAGCTCGGTGTGACGGGTGTCATTCTGACGAAGCTTGACGGTGATACAAGAGGCGGGGCGGCCTTGTCGATCCGCGCCGTGACCAACACGCCGATCAAATTTGCCGGAATGGGCGAAAAGCTTGATGCACTGGAGCCGTTTCATCCCGAACGGATGGCCTCGCGAATTCTCGGAATGGGCGATGTGCTCACCCTTATCGAGAAAGCCCAGGCCAACGTAGACGAAGAAAAGGCGAAAGAACTCGAGCAAAAAATGAAAAATATGAGCTTTACGCTCGACGACTTTTTGGAACAGCTCGGACAGGTCCGCAATATGGGGCCGCTTGAAGATCTGATTCAAATGATGCCCGGCGCAGGCAAAATGAAAGGCTTAAAAAACGTTAAGGTTGATGAAAAACAGCTCAGCCATATCGAAGCCATCATCAAGTCGATGACCGGGAAGGAAAAAGAGCAGCCTGAGATCATCAATGCAAGCAGGCGCAAACGGATTGCGAAAGGAAGCGGGACATCCGTACAGGAAGTCAACCGTCTTTTAAAGCAATTTGAAGAAATGAAAAAAATGATGAAACAGATGACAAACATGACAAAAGGCAAGAAAAAAGGGTTTAAACTGCCCTTCATGTAAACCTGTTTTCAGATGATAAAAACGTTGTTAAGAAAAAACACTTTACAAACACTTTTATCATTGTTAATATACTATCTTGTTGAAATATTTTCGGAGGTGCTAGTAAAATGGCAGTAAAAATTCGTTTAAAACGTATGGGAGCAAAAAAATCTCCTTTCTATCGTATTGTTGTAGCAGATTCTCGTTCACCGCGTGACGGCCGTTTCATCGAAACAGTCGGAACTTACAACCCGGTTGCAAAACCAGCGGAAGTCAAAATTGACGAAGAGCTTGCGCTTAAATGGCTTCAAACAGGAGCTAAACCATCTGACACGGTTCGCAACCTGTTCTCTAAAGAAGGCATTATGGAAAAATTCCACAACGCTAAACAAAGCAAATAATGAGTGATCTGCACTTGGAAGAGCTGATTGTATCACTGGTCAAACCGCTTGTGGATCATCCGGATGACGTTCAGGTTTTCAGAGAGGAAAATCCAGAGCGGACGATGTTCCGCTTGTCTGTCAACAGAGAGGATACCGGCAAGATCATCGGCAAAAAAGGGCGCACTGCAAGGGCGATACGCTCTGTCGTATTTGCGGCAGGCGCACAGTCTTCTAAGAAAGTTCAACTTGAGATCGCAGACTAAGGGGAGAGGGTGAAAACCTCCCCCTTTTTTAACATGTAAGAAAAATAGAAACAGATGAACGATTCCGATTGTCAGCTTATGCCAGGCTGCCGGATTTCAGGGAAAGGAAAAATCACGGGACAGTAGGTGATGATGCCATGCAAATTATCCAACGTGTTACCGTTATGCAGGTTTTGACTGAAAACAGCAAAAAAAAGCTGCTGGCTTCTTTTGAAGAACGAAAGGAAATCCTTGAGCGCGAATGCAACCAGCTCTATTTTCAGCTCAGGAAGCACGAAAAGGAACACCACAATCCGGCAGCGACTGAATCATTTAAAAAAGAAATTGAAAAACGTCAGGACAAGATTAAAATGATCGTTTTTCAAATCAATCAAATCCATACACTGCCGCTTGGCAGCGAAGTAAAGGAAAAAGAAATCGACGCTTTAATGGACATTGAAGTCGGGGATAATTGGCATGATATGACGACGGGAAAAACAATCGTGATTAAAGACGGGATCGTCATTGAAATTCGTCCGAGGTGAAGAAATGCTGAAACAATGGTTTAATGTAGGGAAAATTGTTAATACTCATGGGGTAAAAGGCGAAGTCCGCGTCATTTCAAGAACCGATTTTCCTGAGGAACGGTACAAGCCCGGAAACGCGCTCTACTTGTTCCGTGAAGGAACAGACGAGCCTGTCAAGGTGACCGTCAGCGCCCACAGGCTTCATAAACAGTTCCACCTTTTGCAGTTTAAAGAGGTTGAAACGCTCACCGAAGCCGAAAACTTAAAGAATGCCTTGATTAAAGTTCCCGAAGACCAATTAAGCCAGTTGGCGGAAGACGAGTACTACTTTCACGAAATCATCGGCTGCGATGTTTTTTCGGAAGACGGGGATTTAATCGGCAAGGTCAAAGAAATTTTAACGCCGGGCGCCAACGATGTCTGGGTCGTGGCCAGACCGGGAAAGAAAGACGCGCTTATCCCTTATATCGACGCCGTTGTCAAAGAGATTAATGTGGCGGATCAAACGATCAAGATTCATATCATGGAAGGGTTACTTGACGAATGAAAATCGATTTTTTAACGCTTTTTCCGGAAATGTTTGAAGGTGTGCTCGGCTCGTCGATCCTGCAAAAAGCTCAGGATAAGGACGCTGTCCACTTTCGCGTGGTGAACTTTCGGGCCTTTTCCGACAACAAGCATCAAACCGTTGATGATTATCCATACGGCGGGGGAGCAGGAATGGTGCTGAAACCGCAGCCTGTCTTTGATGCGGTCGAAAAGCTGACAGCTGAAGCCGAAGGGTCTCCGAGAATCATCCTCGTCTGCCCCCAAGGGGAACGCTATACCCAACAGAAGGCTGAAGAACTGGCGCAGGAAGAGCATTTAATGTTCATTTGCGGGCATTATGAAGGGTATGATGAGCGGATCAGAGAGCACCTGTCTACAGACGAAATTTCGATCGGAGATTTCGTTTTGACAGGGGGAGAGCTGCCGGCGATGATGATCGCAGACAGTGTTGTGCGGCTTTTGCCGGGCGTGCTCGGCAAGGAAGAATCGCACCTTGAAGACTCTTTCAGCACGGGGCTTCTTGAACACCCTCATTATACGCGGCCGGCAGATTATAAAGGCCTGAAGGTGCCGGACGTTCTGACATCCGGGAACCATGCGAAAATCAAAGAATGGCGGCGGAAGGAGTCTCTCAGGCGCACTTTTTTAAGGCGGCCCGACCTTCTGGAAAACTATCCTTTATCTGAAGAAGAGCGAAAATGGATTTCTGAATGGAAAAACCGGTAGATTCTATTGCACCCGGAAAAAAGGTGTGGTATGATACTACTTGTGACTTGAACGGGAACGCTCGTTTAAGTTTGAAAACGATGTTCCGCTGTGCCGGTTAACTCGCGCAAGAGCATCTGTTGGAAGGAGTTGAAGACGATGCAAAAATTGATTGAAGATATCACAAAAGAACAATTGCGCACTGATTTGCCTGCGTTCCGTCCTGGTGATACTTTACGTGTACACGTTAAAGTTGTCGAGGGTAACCGTGAGCGTATCCAGGTTTTTGAAGGTGTCGTGATTAAGCGTCGTGGTGGCGGAATCAGCGAAACTTTCACAGTTCGTAAGATTTCTTACGGTGTCGGAGTTGAGCGTACATTCCCATTGCACACACCGAAAATCGCGAAAATCGAAGTTGTCCGTCATGGTAAAGTACGCCGTGCGAAACTTTATTACCTGCGCGAACTTCGTGGAAAAGCGGCTCGTATTAAAGAAATCAGACGATAAAGATAACGAACGAAAAGAGCTTGTTAACCATAACAAGCTCTTTTTTTGTCAAACAAGTATAAATGCACCACACCATTAAAAGAATAGCAATAACAGAAAGTAGGTGTCAGACAAATGGTGATCCAATGGTTCCCAGGGCATATGGCCAAAGCGAGGCGGGAAGTAACGGAGAAACTCAAGCTGATCGACATTGTATACGAACTGGTCGACGCCAGAATTCCGATGTCTTCAAGAAACCCGATGATTGAAGAGATTTTAAAAAACAAACCGAGGATCATGCTGCTCAACAAGGCGGATAAAGCGGACTCCTCCGTGACGAAGGCTTGGAAGCAGCACTTTGAAAAAGACGGGATTCCTTCTCTCGCCATCAACTCGGTCAACGGACAGGGGCTCAATCAAATTCTTCCCGCTTCAAAAGAGCTGCTGAAAGAAAAGTTTGATAAAATGAAAGCAAAAGGTGTAAAGCCGCGCGCGATCAGAGCGTTGATCGTCGGCATTCCGAACGTCGGCAAATCGACTTTAATCAACCGGCTGGCGAAAAAAAACATCGCCAAAACGGGCGACAGACCCGGGATCACAACGGCGCAGCAGTGGGTGAAGGTCGGAAAAGAGCTCGAGCTTCTCGATACCCCGGGGATTTTATGGCCGAAGTTTGAGGACGAGCTTGTCGGGCTGAGGCTTGCGGCAACAGGTGCAATTAAAGATTCGATTATCAACTTGCAGGATGTCGCCGTCTACGGTTTGCGCTTTTTGGAAGAGAATTACCCTGAGCGCTTAAAAAAGCGCTATGATCTGGAAGAGATTCCAGAAGAGATTGCAGCGCTTTTTGATGAGATCGGAAAAAAACGCGGCTGTCTCATGGCCGGAGGCGAGATCAATTACGACAAGACGACAGAAGTCATCATCCGCGATATCCGCACCGAAAAGTTCGGTCCGCTTTCTTTTGAAAAGCCGGAGGATATGTAAAAAGGCGCGCTTTTAAAAGAGCGGGCCTTTATTTTTGCAGGAGATGCGCCGATAAGAACATTAGGGGAGAAGAGAAAGTGAAAACATTAACCGTCAAAAAAATTAAAGAACATCTTCAATCGGTGAGTGATGAAAAAGACCCTTTTATAGAGCAGTGCAAAAATGATGGGCGAAAAAGCGTCCAAGCGCTTGTCGACGCCTGGCTGAAGAAAAATGAAAGGCTTTCGGCCATGCAGGAAGAGTGGCAGGTGATGACGTCTTTCGAACGGTCGCTGAGAGCGCGGGGCTATCAATATATCGCCGGAATCGACGAGGCGGGCAGAGGGCCTCTCGCAGGGCCTGTTGTTGCCGCCGCTGTCATCCTCAAAGAAGACTGTGAAATATTAGGGCTGACAGATTCGAAAAAACTGTCAAAGCAAAAAAGAGAAGACTATTATTCATACATTATGGAAGAAGCCGCAGCAGTCGGCGTCGGGATCGCTGACGCTGATGAGATCGATGAGCTGAATATTTATGAAGCCTCGAAAGCGGCGATGCTGAAAGCGGTCCAAGCGCTGGACGTCGCTCCGGATTATCTTCTAATCGACGCCATGTCGCTTGCAGTCGATACAGAGCAGTCATCGATCATTAAAGGGGATGCAAAAAGCGCATCGATAGCGGCAGGCGCATGCATCGCAAAAGTGACGAGAGACAGGCTGATGGATGAATACGCCGCAAAGTATCCTCTCTACGGCTTTGAAAAGCATAAAGGCTACGGAACAAAAGAGCATCTGCATGCCCTTGCCAAATACGGCCCGTCGCCGATACACCGAAGATCGTTCGCCCCTGTTAAAGCACATGAATAACGTTCTGGAGGAAGAATGACTTTGATGATGCTGAACGATGTACATAACAGCTTAAGAAAACAATTTGAACAAGCTGATCCTCTCCAGCGGATCAGCGGAACGGAGACGGATCAGAAAAGGCTGATGCTCGGCAAAGTGCTCCGCTTTATCAGCGAGCAGTTCGCCGAAATACAAATCGGCAATACGAAATGGCAGGGGAAGCTTGAGGCACCCCTGAAAGCGGGCGCTCATTACTGGTTTTCGTATGAAAAGAAGCCTGATGAAGCGACAGGCCGCCTTCAGGTCGTTGAAGCGTTTGACAAAAACCCGAAGACAGTGCAGGATGCCGCTTTTAAGCTGTTGAACGGGCTTTCTCTGAAGCGGACGAAGGAAGCTGTCTTTCTGGTCGGAGCGTTGCTGAAGGAGCAGCAGCCGATCAGGGAAAACGATTTAAGAGCCGCCATCAAGTGGCTTGAAAATCTGCCGAAGTCTGACGCCCAAAAAGGCGCCGATGCCGTCATGTTCGCTCTTAAACGCGAACTTCCCGTCCATCCCGGCGTGCTCGATTCGATTTTGGCCGTCAAAAACCCCGTACCGCTGAACGAGCAGATTGCCAAAACATTTGATATGATCACGAACGCCACTCAGCAATCCGCAGGCATGGAAAAGCTGAAGCAGGCGCTTTTGCCTGTTTTACAAGCGGAGACCGAGGTGCATGCCGAAAGGCTGATTCAAAAGCTTGCAGAACACGTCAGGTCGCTAGAAAAAGGAGAACTGCAGGGCGTTCAGCCATTAAAGCCGCAGGTTCAGTCAGAAATCGGGAATCCTTTGCAAAAAGCTGACGCCGGCGGCACCCAAGGACAAGAAGCAAAAGCTGTTCAGCAGCAGCCGCAAAAAGCAGAAATCGCGGCAGCTAAAGACCTGCTCGCTAAATTGGCGGCACAAGCCGAAACGAACGGGACGCATATTGTAAAAGAAGCGGCAGGCGTCATCAGAGCGCTTGAATCGAGCGGATCTCTAGGACAAGCTCCGGCCGTTCCGGGCGGATTCACGCCAAAAGAGACGGAATTATTGCAGCATATCATGAAAGAAACAGCACCTGCATTAACGAATAAAGCCGATGTATTTTCCGTTCTCCTCAAGATCAAAGACCTTTTAGGCGTCAGAGATGAACTCTCATTGTTGAGAGCGATGGAAAACGGCGCTGTTCTCAAAGATCAGGGCCTTCAATCTTTAAAGCTCGTGCTGAATGAAATGAGGCATGCTTCCGATCTTCCCGCTCCTGTAAAACAGGAAGCTGATCAAATCTTTCACCGTTTAAACGGACAGCTGTTTTTGCAAAATGATCAGCCTGCCCAGAGCCAGCTTTTTCTGTCGTACCCTTTGTTTTCAAAAAACGGCGTTCAGGATTTGACCGTTTTCTTAAAAGGGCAGAAAAAGGACGACGGAAAGATCGACCCTTCCCAGTGCCGCCTTATGTTTTACCTTCAGTTGGAGGCCTTGGAAGAGACGGTGATCGATTGTTTAATCCAGCAAAACGTCATGACGGTTACAATTGAAACAGGATTCAACTTGGAGCCTTTGCTTGAACCGCTGGTCCCCGCTTTAAAGGAAAATCTGAAAGAACTGGGCTACAGCTTGTCAGGCGTCACAGCAAAAAAACGGGAAAACATGAAGCTTGCTCCTTTTCTGGACGCCCGCTTTGAACAAATTACAGAGAGCGCAGTGGATGTGAAAATATGAAGGAAGAATCTGTTCCATTAAGAAGAGCTGTTGCGCTTCACTACGATGAAATGAAGGATAAGGCGCCGAAGGTGGTTGCCAAAGGATCGGGATACACGGCGGAGAAGATCATTGAAGAGGCGCAGAAAGCCGGCGTTCCGATTCAGGAAGATGCGACGCTTGTCGAATTAATGCGCCACTTGGAGCTTGACGATCACATTCCTGAAGCGCTTTACGAAATCGTCGCCGAGATCTTTTCATTCGTCTATACGCTTGATGAAAAATTGAAAAAGAGGGAATGACTTTTGAAAAAAAGCCGTTTCCTCTATTAATTTTATATTTTTAATAAAATAAAAGTGTGAATGTTTAGAAGGATTTTACGATTTCTCATCGAAACCTAGACAATCGATCTATGATTATATAAAATGAAAGCGCAGTCTATTTTTATTTTTGCTACATAAGTTAGGAGGATGGGAAATGAATATCCATGAGTACCAAGGGAAAGAAGTACTCAGACAATACGGAGTGGCTGTTCCGGAAGGTAAAGTGGCATTTACAGCAGATGAAGCGGTCAAAGCAGCGGAAGCGCTGTCCAGCTCGGTTTATGTCGTGAAAGCTCAAATTCACGCCGGCGGACGCGGTAAAGCTGGCGGGGTTAAAATTGCAAAATCAAAAGAAGAAGTCAAAGCCTATGCGGATGAATTGTTGGGGAAGACGCTTGTCACTCACCAGACGGGTCCTGACGGCCAGCAAATAAAACGCTTACTTATTGAAGAAGGCTGCGATATCAAAAAAGAATACTATGTCGGTCTGGTTCTTGACAGGGCGACTTCACGCATCGTGCTGATGGCATCCGAAGAAGGCGGCACGGAAATTGAAGAAGTCGCTGAAAAAACGCCGGAAAAAATCGTCAAAGAAGTGATCGATCCGGCTGTCGGACTGCAGGGTTACCAGGCGAGAAAAATCGCCTTCGCCATCAATATCCCGAAAGAGCTTGTCGGCCAGGCTGTTAAGTTTATGATGGGATTGTACAAGGCGTTTACTGAAAAAGACTGTTCCATTGCTGAAATCAATCCGCTCGTCGTCACAGGTGATGGAAAAGTCATGGCCCTTGACGCCAAGCTGAACTTTGACAGCAATGCGCTATACAGACAAAAAGACATCTTGGAGTACAGAGATCTCGATGAAGAAGATCCGAAGGAAATCGAAGCATCCAAGTATGATTTAAGCTATATTTCGCTCGATGGAAACATCGGCTGCATGGTCAACGGAGCGGGGCTTGCGATGTCGACCATGGACATTATCAAGCACTACGGAGGGGAACCGGCCAACTTCCTTGACGTTGGAGGCGGCGCGACAGCTGAAAAGGTAACGGAAGCGTTCAAGATCATTTTGTCTGATCAAAACGTCAAAGGGATCTTTGTCAATATTTTCGGCGGTATCATGAAATGCGACGTCATTGCAGAAGGTGTTGTTGAAGCGACGAAACAAGTCGGTCTGACATTGCCGCTTGTCGTTCGCCTTGAAGGCACCAATGTCGATCTCGGCAAGAAGATCCTCGATGATTCAGGACTCAATATTACGTCTGCGGAATCAATGGCTGACGGCGCGCAGAAAATCGTATCCTTAGTGAAGTAAGAAAGGCAGGGGACCAAAATGAGTGTATTTATTAATAAAGACACAAAAGTCATTGTTCAGGGGATAACGGGTTCAACCGCTTTGTTTCACACAAAGCAGATGCTTGAATACGGAACGAAAATTGTCGGCGGAGTCACACCGGGCAAAGGCGGAACAGAGGTTGAAGGGGTGCCTGTGTTCAACACGGTCGAAGAGGCTGTAAAGCAGACCGGGGCAAATGCGTCTGTCATTTACGTTCCTGCGGCTTTTGCAGCCGATGCGATTATGGAAGCGACAGATGCTGAGCTTGATCTTGTCATCTGTATTACTGAGCACATTCCGGTGCTGGATATGGTAAAAGTTAAAAGGTATATGGAAGACAAGAAAACAAGGCTCATCGGTCCGAACTGTCCAGGAGTCATTACGCCTGAGGAGTGTAAAATCGGGATCATGCCCGGATATATCCATAAAAAAGGCCATGTCGGCGTTGTGTCGCGTTCAGGAACCCTTACATATGAAGCGGTTCATCAGCTTTCAGAAGCAGGAGTCGGCCAGTCAACGGCAGTGGGCATCGGCGGAGACCCTGTCAACGGGACAAACTTCATCGATGTGCTGAAGGCGTTTAATGAAGATCCTGATACACATGCGGTAATCATGATCGGCGAAATCGGCGGAACAGCTGAAGAGGAAGCGGCCGAATGGGTGAAAGCCAACATGACCAAACCTGTCGTCGGTTTCATCGGAGGAAAAACAGCGCCTCCTGGCAAGCGTATGGGGCATGCCGGCGCCATCATTTCCGGAGGAAAAGGAACGGCGGACGAAAAGGTCAAAACGATGAACGCCTGCGGAATCGAAGTGGCTGAAACGCCTTCTGTTATGGGAGAAACATTGATTAAAGTGCTGAAGGAAAAAGGCCTTTACGAAACGTGTAAAACACATTGATCTCAACATGAGCGGGAATAGTCCGATTGGTCTATTCCTGCTTTTTCATAACTGGTTAAATCGTTTAGTACTTTCAGATTGTTTTGTTTTAAAAATGTTTGGAGGTTTTTGAATGAACGACAGCAGCGAGCTTTTGATATTGCTCCGCCTTCGCGGCACACTCTCCCCTTCTCTGCTGACCAAGTGGTGGAAGCAGGATCCTTCCTTGTCTCTTACGGGCGAAAAAAACCATCTTTTAACGAAGCTTTCATTAAAAAGATCAGACTTGTGCTCCATACGAAAACTGGCGAAACAAGAACTGTCTAATGTTAAACGGCTCATCCGTTCTTACGAAGCGGCCGGAGTCCGCATGGCCGCCATATGTTCCCCCGATTATCCAGCCAGCCTGAAAACCATTCATGACCCGCCTCCCGTCCTTTTTTTAAAAGGAGATGTTAAACTTCTCAATGAACAAAGACTGATCGGAATCGTCGGAACCCGCAGCCCGTCATTATACGGAAAAAGAGCAGCGGTTCACCTTGTCAGGGAGCTTTGCAAAAAAAGCTGGACGATCGTCAGCGGCCTTGCAAAAGGAATTGACGGTCTTGCCCATCAGGAGAGCATCTGTTCAAAGGGAAGGACAATCGGCGTCATCGCGGGCGGATTCAATAGCATATATCCCCGTGAACACCGCCAGCTCGCCGGTCAAATGGCCGAAAACCACCTGCTGGTATCAGAGCACCCTCCCCACGTTAAACCTCAAAAATGGCACTTTCCGATGCGAAATCGGCTGATCAGCGGATTAACGGAAGGAATCGTTGTCGTCCAGGGAAAGGAAAAGAGCGGGTCGCTCATCACAGCATATCAAGCCCTTGAGCAGGGGCGGGAGGTGTTCGCCGTGCCTGGTCCGATCTTTGACGCCAACTCTTGCGGTCCTTCAAGGCTGATCCAAGAAGGGGCGAAACTCGTATTGAATATTGAAGATATTTTGAGCGAACTGCCGCCTTCACGCACTCAATATCCGGAACCTGTTTAGAATTATCGTTTGACAAACTGTATTGTAATATTTAATAATAGTGAGGATTTCAAGTTTAAACGCTTTAATCGGCGTTCAACATATAGAAGGATTAAATCAGACACTTTTCGTAAAAATAATGATTATATAAACGACGATTATGCTGAATACAATAAAAAGGCTAAATTGAAAAGAGAGAGAACACCTCTTGAGGGGGATAATGTTATGTCCGAATACTTAGTCATCGTGGAATCGCCTGCAAAGGCAAAAACGATTGAGCGATACTTAGGAAAAAAATATAAAGTGAAAGCTTCGATGGGACACGTCAGAGACTTGCCGAAAAGCCAGATGGGCGTTGACATCGAGCAGAACTTTGAACCAAAATACATCACGATCCGCGGGAAAGGCCCCGTGTTAAAAGAATTAAAAACGGCCGCCAAAAAGGCAAAAAAAGTCTATCTCGCAGCCGACCCCGACAGGGAAGGGGAAGCGATCGCGTGGCATTTGGCACACAGCCTTGATCTGGATCTGAATTCCGACTGCCGCGTCGTATTTAATGAGATTACAAAAGATGCGATCAAAGATTCATTTAAGCATCCGCGCATGATCAATATGGATCTTGTCGACGCCCAGCAGGCGAGAAGAATTCTGGACCGCCTTGTAGGATACAAAATCAGCCCGATTTTATGGAAAAAAGTAAAAAAAGGCTTGAGTGCGGGACGTGTCCAATCTGTTGCACTCCGCCTTATCATTGACAGAGAAAAAGAAATCAACGATTTTAAACCTGAAGAATATTGGACCATTGAAGGGTCTTTTCTCAAAGGCAAAGAAACATTTGAAGCGAGTTTCTTCGGAATAAACGGCGAAAAGCACCAGCTGAAAAGCGAAGAAGATGTAAAACAAATCCTCTCCCAGATCAAAGGGAACAAATTTGAGGTTAAAAAGGTTACGAAAAAAGAACGGAAGCGGAACCCTGCGCTCCCGTTTACTACATCGACGCTTCAGCAGGAAGCGGCGCGTAAATTAAATTTCCGGGCAAAGAAAACGATGATGATCGCCCAGCAGCTTTATGAAGGAATTGATCTCGGCAAAGAAGGAACTGTCGGGTTAATCACTTATATGAGAACGGATTCAACCCGCATCTCGAATACAGCTCAAGAAGAAGCGGCATCATTCATCGGCGAACAGTACGGAAAAGAATTTTTGGGGAGCAAGCGAAAGCCTGCCAAAAAGAATGAAAACGCCCAGGATGCCCACGAAGCGATCAGGCCGACCTCGGTGCTCAGAAAGCCTTCCGATCTGAAGGCGGTATTGGGAAGAGACCAGCTTCGACTATACAAGCTGATCTGGGAGCGCTTTGTCGCAAGCCAGATGGCTCCGGCGACACTCGATACGATGAGCGTCGATCTTGAAAACAACGGGTTGACATTTCGGGCGAACGGCAGTAAAGTCAAGTTTTCAGGTTTCATGAAGGTGTACGTTGAAGGAAAAGATGATCAGATGGAAGAGAAGAATAAGATGCTTCCGGATCTCGCTGAAGGCGACACCGTTCTTTCAAAAGATATCGAACCCGAACAGCACTTCACACAGCCGCCTCCGCGCTATACGGAAGCAAGGCTGGTCAAAACGCTTGAAGAGCTGGGAATCGGCCGTCCGTCGACTTACGCGCCGACGCTTGACACAATTCAAAAGCGCGGGTATGTCGCCCTTGATAACAAACGCTTTATCCCGACTGAACTCGGTCAAATCGTGCTTGACTTGATCATGGAGTTTTTCCCTGAGATCATTAATGTTGAGTTCACCGCCAAAATGGAAAAAGAGCTTGATGACGTTGAAGACGGAAACATTCAATGGGTGCAGATCATCGATTCCTTTTACAAGGACTTTGAAAAACGCGTTGAAAAGGCGGAAGCCGAGATGCAGGAAGTGGAAATCGAACCGGAGTATGCGGGTGTGGATTGTGAAGAGTGCGGCCACCCGATGGTCTATAAAATGGGCCGCTACGGCAAATTTATGGCCTGCTCCAATTTTCCGGACTGCCGCAACACCAAGCCGATTGTAAAAGAGATCGGGGTCAAATGCCCTTCATGCAAAACCGGCAACATCGTCGAGCGCAAATCGAAAAAACGCCGTATTTTTTACGGCTGTGACCGCTATCCTGAATGCGAATTCGTATCATGGGATAAACCGCTTGAACGGAAATGTCCGAAATGCGAGGACATGCTTGTCGAGAAAAAGCTCAAAAAAGGCGTTCAAGTGCAGTGCGTGAATTGCGATTATAAGGAAGAACAACAAAAGTAGCGGTGAGCAGGGCTTTGCTCACCTTCTTTGTTGTGTTAAAAGATGAAGTCAACTCATAAATTAGGAGATGTGAATATGAATCAAACAGTAAATGTCATCGGTGCAGGACTTGCCGGAAGCGAAGCTGCATGGCAGCTTGCCAAGCGAGGTATCAATGTCCGTTTATACGAAATGAGGCCTGTTAAACAAACGCCGGCACACCATACAGATAAATTCGCAGAACTTGTCTGCAGCAACTCGCTTCGGGCGAATTCATTAACGAACGCTGTCGGTGTATTAAAGGAAGAAATGCGGGTTCTTGACTCGGCCATCATCGCTGCTGCTGACGAATGTTCTGTTCCTGCCGGCGGTGCGCTTGCCGTAGACAGGCATGAATTTGCCGCAAACGTTACCGAAAAAGTAAAGAATCATCCGAATGTGACTGTGCTCAATGAAGAAGTCACGGAAATACCGGAAGGACCGACTATTATTGCAACAGGACCGCTGACGTCAGAATCGCTTTCCGCGAAGCTCCGGGAGCTGACAGGAGAGGACTATCTGTACTTTTATGACGCCGCTGCGCCGATAGTTGAGAAAGACAGCCTTGACATGGATAAAGTCTATTTGAAATCCCGCTATGACAAAGGGGAGGCAGCGTATTTGAACTGTCCGATGACTGAAGAAGAGTTTGACAGATTTTATGACGCCCTTGTGTCTGCGGAAACTGTTCCATTGAAAGAATTTGAAAAGGAAATCTTCTTTGAAGGCTGCATGCCGATTGAAGTCATGGCGAAGCGCGGCAAAAAAACGATGCTGTTCGGCCCGATGAAGCCTGTCGGTCTTGAAGATCCCAAAACAGGAAAGCGTCCATACGCCGTTGTGCAGCTGCGCCAAGATGATGCAGCCGGCACGCTTTACAATATCGTCGGTTTTCAGACCCACCTCAAATGGGGCGACCAAAAGGAAGTACTCCGCCTTATTCCGGGACTGGAACAAGCTGAAATCGTCCGCTACGGCGTAATGCACAGAAATACGTTCATCAACTCGCCGAGTCTTTTAAAAGCGACCTACCAGTTTAAAAAACGGGACGATCTGTTTTTCGCCGGCCAAATGACAGGTGTTGAAGGGTATGTTGAATCAGCGGCTTCAGGTCTTGTTGCCGGAATAAATGCGGCTCGGCTCATCCAGGGAAAAGAACCGGTCACTTTTTCAAATGAAACAGCGATCGGCAGCATGGCCCATTACATCACGGAAACAAACAAGAAAAACTTCCAGCCGATGAATGCGAACTTCGGTCTGTTCAAGGAATTGGGGGTTAAAATTAAAAACAAGCAGGAACGAAATGAACAGTATGCTTCGCGCGCATTGGAGACAATTCAAAATATTTCGAAAACGCTATAGTTATTCATTGCCAGATGAACTTGTTATGTGATAACATTTAAAAGCCCTTTTCGAAGAGGTGTAATGATGGCAAATGTTAAGAATTTTTTAACTTTATTCATTGAATATTTACAAATAGAAAAGAATTATTCAAAATATACAATTGTGGGTTACATTTCTTCTATTGAAGACTTTGAACGCTTTTTACAAGTTCAGGGCATAAAAGGTTTTGAAGACGTGACTTATCCGGATGTGAGAATTTTCTTGACGGAAGCGCATGAAAAAGGGCTTACTCGCAGGACGATCAGCAAGAAAATTTCGGCTCTGCGAAGCTTCTATAAATTTTTATTAAGGGAAAAGATGGTAAAAGAAAACCCGTTTCTGCTTGTCAGTCTTCCGAAACAGGATAAACGGATTCCAAAATTTTTATATGAAAAAGAACTTGAAGAACTGTTTGAGGTTTCGGACTTGAGTACACCGCTCGGCCAAAGGAATCAGGCGCTCTTGGAACTTCTTTACGCAACAGGCATGCGGGTAAGCGAACTTTGCAGCCTGAAGGAATCCGATTTGGATCTGTTTTTAGATACGGTTTTGGTTCACGGGAAAGGCAGGAAGCAAAGGTATATTCCATTTGGTTCATTCGCCCGGGAGGCTTTGGATCTGTATTTGCAAAATGGAAGACGCATCCTGCTGTTAAAAGCGAAAGAGCCCTGCCCTTTTATTTTTTTGAATCAAAGGGGCGGGCCCTTAACCCCGAGGGGGGTTCGTTACATTTTGGGAGAACTGGTCAAAAAGACTTCGGGTACATTACATATACATCCGCATATGCTTCGCCATACTTTTGCCACCCATTTGTTAAATGAGGGTGCGGATCTCAGGAGCGTTCAGGAACTGCTTGGGCATTCAAACCTTTCTTCAACCCAGGTGTATACGCATGTATCTAAAGATATGCTCAGAAAGACATATATGTCTCATCACCCTCGGGCACATAAAGGGAAATAAAGGAGGTTCTTTTATGTCATCTTTTCACGCAACGACGATATTCGCCGTCCAGCACAACGGAAAAAGCGCGATGGCGGGAGACGGCCAGGTTACGTTCGGTCAGGCTGTCGTCATGAAGCATACCGCTAGAAAGGTAAGAAAGCTCTTCAACGGGAAAGTCATTGCCGGCTTTGCCGGTTCTGTTGCGGACGCTTTCACGCTCTTTGAAATGTTTGAAGCGAAGCTTGAAGAGTACAACGGCAATTTACAGCGTGCGGCAGTCGAGCTTGCAAAAGAGTGGCGAAGCGATAAAGTCCTCAGAAAGCTTGAGGCGATGCTGATCGTCATGAACGCTGACAGCATGCTGCTCGTTTCCGGAACAGGCGAGGTGATTGAACCTGACGACGGCATTTTGGCGATCGGCTCAGGCGGAAACTATGCCCTGGCAGCCGGAAGGGCGTTGAAACGTCATGCAGGCGGCCAGCTTGACGCAAGAGCGATTGCGAGGGCCTCACTTGAAACCGCGGGCGAAATCTGTGTGTATACGAACGATCAGATCATTGTAGAAGAACTTGAATAGAAAGGATATGAGGCATATGGAAAAAAAGCCGCTGACTCCTAGGCAGATCGTCGAAAGGCTTGATCAATACATCGTCGGCCAGCTCGATGCGAAAAAAGCGGTCGCCGTGGCATTGAGGAACCGCTACAGAAGAAGTCTTCTTGATGAAAAACTGCGCGAAGAAATCGTTCCGAAAAACATATTGATGATGGGTCCGACAGGTGTGGGAAAAACCGAGATTGCAAGGCGAATCGCGAAGCTCGTCGGCGCTCCGTTCGTCAAAATCGAAGCGACGAAGTTCACGGAAGTCGGTTATGTGGGCAGAGATGTTGAATCGATGGTCAGGGATCTTGTGGAAACGTCAATCCGCCTCGTCAAAGAGGAAAAAATGAACGAAGTGAAAGGCATCGCCGAAGAAAACGCAAATAAACGCCTCGTCCGCCTGCTTGTACCGGGAAGAAAAAAACAGTCAGGTGCGAAAAATCCTTTTGAAATGCTGTTTGGCGGAAATCAGGATCAAGAGACGAATGAAGCGGAAAAGCATGAAGACACGGATATCGAAAACAACCGGAAGCGGATTGCACATCAGCTTGCTCTCGGCGAGCTTGAAGACCATTATGTCACCGTGGAGGTGGAGGAGCAGCAGCCATCCATGTTTGATATGCTCCAAGGCTCGGGTATGGAACAGATGGGCATGAACATGCAGGATGCGCTCAGCAGCCTGATGCCGAAAAAGAAAAAGCGCCGCAAGCTGACGGTCAGGGAAGCACGAAAAGTGCTGACGAATGAAGAAGCGGCAAAGCTCATCGATATGGACGAAGCTGCCCAGGAGGCCGTCCTGAGAGCCGAACAGTCGGGAATCATCTTTATCGATGAGATCGATAAAATCGCCAAAAAGAGCGGTGCTTCTTCATCGGCCGACGTCTCAAGAGAGGGCGTGCAGCGCGATATTCTTCCGATTGTAGAAGGCTCTACCGTCATGACAAAGTACGGTGCGGTCAAAACGGATCACGTGCTGTTCATCGCTGCAGGTGCATTCCATATGGCGAAGCCTTCAGATCTAATTCCAGAGCTGCAGGGACGCTTTCCGATCCGCGTTGAGCTTCAAAAGCTGAGCATCGATGATTTTGTGAAAATCTTAACTGAGCCTGACAACGCTCTTCTAAAGCAGTATAAGGCTTTATTGAAGACGGAAGGTATATCTCTTGAATTTTCTGACGATGCTATTCGTAAGATTGCAGAAGTGGCTTATCATGTGAACCAGGACACAGACAATATCGGGGCGAGAAGGCTTCACACCATTTTGGAACGGCTTTTGGAAGAACTGTCATTCGAGGCTCCGGATGTGATGATGGAGGAAGTTGTCATCACGCCTCAATATGTTGAAGAAAAGCTCGGTTCGATCGCTAAGAATAAGGATTTAAGCCAGTTTATTTTATAAACAATTAAATAAGAGTAATTTAGGAGGATCAATTTATTATGGCTTTATTACAAAAAACAAGAAAGATTAATGCAATGCTGCAAAATGCGGCAGGGAAGCCGGTTAATTTTAAAGAAATGGCCGAAACGCTTCGCGATGTGATTGATTCGAACATTTTCGTCGTCAGCCGCAGAGGAAAGCTTCTCGGTTTCTCGATCAACCAGCAGATCGAAAATGACCGGATGAAAAAAATGCTTGAAGAGCGCCAGTTTCCTGAAGACTATACAAAAAGTCTGTTCAACATTCCGGAAACTTCATCCAACCTTGACATTAACAGCGAATATACGGCTTTCCCTGTGGAAAACCGCGATTTGTTCCAAGCGGGTCTGACCACAGTCGTTCCGATCATCGGAGGGGGCGAAAGACTCGGCACCTTGATTCTGTCCCGCCTTCAGGAGAAATTCGAGGATGACGATCTGATCCTTGCCGAATATGGCGCAACGGTCGTAGGAATGGAAATTCTCAGAGAGAAAGCTGAAGAGATCGAAGAGGAAGCACGCAGCAAAGCGGTCGTTCAAATGGCGATCAGTTCATTATCTTACAGCGAGCTTGAAGCAATTGAACATATTTTTGAAGAGCTTGACGGAAATGAAGGTCTGCTTGTCGCAAGTAAAATTGCAGACCGCGTCGGCATCACCCGCTCGGTCATTGTCAATGCGCTGCGCAAACTTGAAAGCGCCGGTGTCATTGAATCAAGGTCATTAGGGATGAAAGGCACATACATTAAAGTCCTGAACAACAAATTTTTAATGGAATTAGAAAAACTAAAGTCTCATTAAAAGATGAAAGCCGCAGAACATGCCGTTCTGCGGCTTTTTTTATTTCACGTTTTAAACTATATTATCGTAATTTTTTCATATCAAAAACAACTAAAATGCGGTGCTGAATCAATGCGTTGCTTGAATAAAAAATATACTAACATAATGTTTTGAAACTTTAACAAACGTAACATTACATAGTTCTTATAATCTAGGTCGAAATACCTATTCATAAAATAGATATTTATTACGATTTTTTTTTGCGTCCAGATCATAGACTTTAAGCCTATTATTCCTTACAATAGGCTTATGGTTTTTACAATTCTCGACAAGATTTTGAGACAGATGGAAAAAGATTGGAGGTATTTGGCGATGGATATATTTTCAGGAACAATACATAGACTAGAGGGAGCCTTGAATCAAGCGAACATTAAGCAAAAAGTCATAACGAACAATCTGGCCAATGTAGACACACCGAACTACAAGGCGAAAAAAGTATCCTTCAAAAATGTGCTGAATGAGGAGTCCTCCCGAATTAACGCTATAAAAACAGACTATAGACACATTGACTTCAAAGGGAATGAGTCAAATTATTCAGTTGTGTCGAGAAAGAATACAAGTTATCAGGAAAACGGGAACAACGTGGACGTTGATCAGGAAATGAGTGAAATGGCGAAAAATCAAATCCAGTATCAAGCGCTGGTTGAAAGAATAAGCGGCAAATTCAACTCACTGCGGACCGCGATTACAGGAGGTAAATAATGGGGGTATTCAATAGCATCAACATCTCAGCTTCGGCGTTGACTGCACAGAGAGTCAGAATGGATACCGTTTCTTCCAACCTGGCAAACATGGACACAACAAGAGCGAAGCTGGTCGACGGACAGTGGCAGCCGTATAGAAGAAAGCTTGTATCGACGGCTCCGAAAGGCGAATCTTTTTCATCCGTGCTCCAATCATCGATGAATGCATCGGCGAGAGTCGGTGAAGGGGTAAAGGTGACCAAGATCAGCGAAGACAAAACACCATTTAAACTCGTTTATGATCCGACGCATCCCGACGCAAACGAAGACGGATACGTGCAGATGCCGAATGTCGATCCGCTAAAAGAGATGGTTGATTTAATGGGCAGCACAAGGTCATATGAAGCGAATGTCACAGCGATGAACGCGACAAAAGGAATGCTGATGAAAGCACTAGAAATCGGAAAGTAGGGTGATGACACGAATGGTTAATGGAATCTCTCCATTTGGAATTCAACCCGTGCAGGCGGGAACGAATGCAACAAATCAGATCACGAACAAGCAGGACGGTTCAGAGAACCAAGTCAGCTTTTCCAACGTGCTGAAAGATTCTATCAATGCTTTGAATCAATCTCAAAATGAATCTGATAAACTGACAAACGCGCTTGCTCTCGGTCAGGATGTCAACCTTGATGAAGTGATGGTTGCAGCCCAGAAGGCAAATATTACATTGACGGCTGCGACGGAATTCCGCAACAAAGCGGTTGAAGCTTATCAGGAAATCATGAGAATGCAAATGTAAGAAAGGAGTCTGAAAGCGAAGAGAATTAGTGTAACTACCGGGGGAGTAAGATGAATCGTACTTTATTGCAAATCAAAACGAAAATAACAGATTTTTGGAAAAACAGATCAAAGCTGCAGAAGTTTTTGATGATTGGCATCGTCGCTCTGGCAGTGATCCTGTCAATCATCATTGGAATTGTTGCTTCGTCGAATAAAATGGTGCCGCTCTATAAAGACTTGTCAGCTGAAGAAACCGGCCAAATCAAAAAAGTGCTCGATGAAAAAGGTGTTCCATCTGAGGTTGCAGCTGACGGTTCAGTCATTAAAGTTCCGGAAGAAAAAGTCGACGGGCTGAAAGTCGATCTTGCGGCAGAGGGTCTTCCGAAAAGCGGAAGCATCGATTATTCGTTCTTTGGTCAAAATGCCGGTTTCGGTATGACGGACAACGAATTTGACGTATTGAAAGTGAAAGCAACGCAAACCGAGCTTTCCAACCTCATCAAAGGAATAGACGGGATTAAAGATTCAAAGGTCATGATTAACCTGCCGAAGGAATCCGTCTTTGTCGGAGAGGAAAAGCCGGAAGCATCCGCTTCGATTGTTCTTCAGGTGAAGCCCGGCCACACGCTTGATCAAAATGAAATCAACGGCCTTTATCATCTCGTATCGAAAAGCGTGCCGAACCTTGATCCGGAAAATATCGTGATCATGGATCAAAACTCCACGTATTACGATCAAACCGGCAAAGATTCAGGTTCATACGCTGACAGCTACTCTTCACAAAGGCAAGTCAAAGCTCAGATCGAAAAGGACCTGCAGAGACAAATTCAAACCATGCTCGGCACGATGATGGGACAGGATAAAGTAGTTGTATCCGTCACATCCGACATCGACTTCACAAAAGAAAACAGGACGGAAGATCTGGTTGAACCTGTCGACAAAGAAAATATGGAAGGGATCACGGTCAGCGCAGAGCGCGTCAGTGAAACGTATTCCGGACAGGGAGCGCAAGCTGGAGGCGTCAACGGAACAGGTGAAAACGATGTAACAAACTATGCGGAGACAGAAGGCGGAACAGGCAACGGAGACTACGAAAAAAGCGAAGAACGAATCAACAATGAAGTCAACAAAATTCATAAAGAAATCGCCGAAAGTCCGTACAAAATCAGAGATCTGGGCGTCCAGGTCATGGTTGAACCGCCTGATGCGAAGAACCCACAGTCACTGCCTGCTGAAAGAGAAGATGATATTAAAAAAATCCTCTCAACCATTGTGAAAACATCGATCGACAAGAAGTATGAAGAAGAGCCGCTGACAGATGAGGATATTGAAAATAAAATCGTTGTTTCTGTCCAATCGTTCGACGGCAAGCAGACAATCGATGAAGGAACGGAAACAGGCGGTATACCGATGTGGATTTACATCGCAGGCGGAGCAGCGCTTGTTGCTGTAATCGGCCTCATCATCTGGCTTGTCAGAAGACGTAAAAATAGAGATGACGAATACGAGGAAGAATGGTATGAAACGCCTCAGGAACCGATTCGTGTTGCTGATGTGAACAATGAAAAAGAGACGGAAGAAACTGTCAGACGAAAACAGCTTGAAAAAATGGCGAAAGATAAGCCTGAAGAATTCGCCAAATTGTTGCGCAGCTGGCTGACCGAGGATTAGGAGGAGTATTGAAATGGCAAAAATGAAACAAGATAGGCTTACAGGCAAACAAAAAGCGGCCATTCTCATGATATCCTTAGGGCTTGATGTGTCAGCTTCCGTTTACAAGCATTTAACAGATGAAGAAATCGAAAGGCTGACGCTTGAAATATCAAATGTCAGAGCTGTATCACCAGAGAAAAAAGATGAAATTATTCAGGAATTTCATGAAACGGCTATTGCTCAAGAATATATATCACAAGGCGGCATTCACTACGCCAAGCAGGTGCTTGACAAAGCGCTCGGCGAAGACAAAGCCGCCAGCATTATCAACAGGTTGACATCGTCTCTTCAAGTCAGACCGTTCGATTTTGCCAGAAAAGCGGATCCCGAGCAGATTCTGAACTTTATCCAGCATGAACATCCGCAGACGATCGCATTGATTCTGTCTTATCTCGATCCCGTGCAATCCGGTCAGATATTATCAGAACTAAATCAGGATGTGCAGGCAGAGGTTGCAAGACGGATCGCTGTCATGGACAGGACGTCGCCGGAAATCATCAATGAAGTCGAACAGATTCTGGAGCAAAAGCTATCCTCCACATTCACTCAGGACTACACGCAGACCGGCGGCATTGAAGCCGTTGTCGAAGTGTTGAACGGAGTTGACAGAGGTACAGAGAAAACGATCCTTGACTCCCTTGAAATCCAGGATCCTGAGCTTGCCGACGAGATTAAAAAGCGGATGTTCGTCTTTGAAGATATCGTTACGCTTGATAACCGCGCCATTCAAAGGGTTATCCGCGATGTGGAAAACGACGATCTGCTTCTCTCCCTCAAAGTGGCCAGCGAAGAGGTCAAAGACATCGTCTTCAGCAATATGTCGCAGCGTATGGCTGAAACATTTAAAGAAGAAATGGAATTCATGGGCCCTGTGCGTCTGCGTGACGTAGAAGAAGCTCAATCCAGAATCGTAAGCGTCATCCGAAGACTTGAAGAAGCAGGTGAGATCGTAATCGCCAGAGGCGGAGGAGATGATATCATTGTCTAACATTATTAAACAGCGATTATCATCAATACCGCCAAAAGAAAGGCGGACGATTTCATTAAAGGAAGTCAAACTTCCTGAAACAGAAACTGAACTTGATACCGGACAGGATCCGGAATTCCTCCTCGATCATGCCAGACAGGAAGCAGGGAAAATATACGAAAAAGCGAACGCTGAACTCGAACAGGTCAGACGGCAAATCGAAGAGGAAAGGATAAGCTGGGAAACAGAACGCGAAGCGCTGATAGACCAGGCGAAACAAGAAGGCTTTCAAGCGGGGTTTGAACAGGGAAAGGCCGAGGCCCAAAGCACTTATCAATCCTATTTGGATGAAGCCAACGCCATCGTCGGAGCGGCGAGGCGTGACTATGAAGAAAAAATCGAACAATCTTCCGAAGAAATTGTCGAACTTGCCGTGTCGCTGGCTAAAAAAGTTTGGAATCAAAAGGCTGACGACAAAGAAGCTTTTTCAGCCCTCGTCAAACAGGTGCTGTCCGAAATGAAGGAGTTCGATGACATTGCCGTCTATGTGGATCCGGAGTATTACACAGAGGTTCAAAGCCACAAAAACGAACTTGAGCAGCTCCTCCAATATGGCGCCCATCTCGCGATATACGCCGATGAAAAAGCGCCAAAGGGAACGTGCTATGTTGAAACGGCTTTCGGAAGAATTGATGCAGGAATCGACACTCAATTACAGCAGCTGAAACAAAAACTGCTCAGCCTGCTTGAAACGGCAGGTGTTGTCCAGTGATGCTTGAGCAGCTGCTTGAATGTATAGAAACCGCAGACTCCTACAAACGTTACGGAAAAGTCAAACAAGCGGTCGGCCTGATGATTGAATCCAAAGGACCTGAATGCTCAATCGGCGATGTCTGCAAAATCTATACAAAAGGTGACGGGCCAAAGGCCATCAAAGCTGAGGTCGTCGGCTTCAAAGACCAAAATATTCTTCTCATGCCATATTTGGAAGCGGCCAATATTGCACCCGGCAGCATTGTCGAAGCGACGGGAGAATCGCTCAGAGTCAAAGTCGGCTCCGGCTTGATCGGGCAAGTTGTCGATGCATTCGGCAATCCGCTCAACGGCAGCACGCTTCCGAAAGGTTTGGCTCAAGTTTCGACAGAACAGGCGCCGCCTAATCCGATGAAAAGGCCGCCAATCAGAGAAAAAATGGCGGTCGGCGTCAGATCAATCGACAGTCTGCTGACCGTCGGAAAAGGACAACGTGTCGGGATATTCGCCGGAAGCGGCGTCGGAAAAAGCACGCTCATGGGCATGATTGCAAGAGAGACGGCCGCAGACTTGAATGTCATCGCTCTTGTCGGAGAGCGGGGCCGCGAAGTCAGAGAGTTCATTGAGAAAGATCTCGGCGAAGAAGGGCTGAAGCGCACGATCGTTGTAGTGGCTACTTCCGACCAGCCGGCATTGATGCGGCTGAAAGCGGCCTATACAGCAACAGCGATTGCCGAGTACTTCCGCGACAAAGGACAAAACGTGATGTTCATGATGGACTCGGTGACAAGGGTTGCCATGGCTCAGAGGGAAATCGGCCTGGCGACGGGCGAACCGCCGACGACGAAAGGTTATACACCCTCAGTGTTCGCTATTTTACCTAAGCTCTTAGAACGAACAGGAACGACGGAAAACGGGTCAATAACTGCTTTCTATACGGTTCTTGTCGACGGTGATGATATGAATGAACCGATCGCCGATACTGTCAGGGGAATCTTGGACGGTCATATCGTTCTTGACCGGAGCCTTGCGAATAAAGGCCAGTTTCCGGCAGTCAACATTTTAAAAAGCATCAGCAGGGTGATGTCAAACATCGCCGGGAAAGATCATATAAGAGCAGCGAACCGGTTCAGGGAAATGCTGTCAACCTATCAAAACTCAGAGGACCTGATCAACATAGGAGCCTATAAAAAAGGGTCTTCCAGAGAAATTGATGAGGCCATACAATTCCACCCTAAGCTGATCAGCTTCCTCAAGCAGGAAGTGGATGAAGCGGCGTCGCTGGAAGAGAGCATTTCTTTATTAAAGAGTCTTACAGGAAGAGAGGATTAAGAATGGCTTATTCATTTAAATTTCAAAAGCTCCTCGAGCTTAAAGAAAATGAAAAAGACCAATCATTCGCTGAATATCAGCACTCAGTTTCCGAATTCGAAAAGGTCGCGGAAAAGCTGTATGAAAGTATGAACCAAAAAGAAACGCTAGAAAAAAACAAGGAAATCAAGATGCAGACAGGAATGAGCGTTCAGGAAATGCGGCATTATCAGCAATTTGTCACAAATCTTGAAACGACTATCTACCATTATCAAAAGCTCGTCATGATGAAGAGAAATGAAATGAATGAAAAACAGCACGATCTGACGGAAAAAAATATCGAGCTGAAAAAATTTGAAAAAATGAAAGAAAAGCAGTTTGAAATGTATTCGCTGCAAAACAAAGCAAATGAGTTAAAGGAAATGGACGATATCTCCATTGCCCAGTACATAACTCAAGGAAGCTAGGGGTAGAAAAACGATGACCGAAGAAAAAAAAGCCGGTAAATTTCAGACATTTTTGTTTGTCATCGTCATTCCGCTGATCTTTTTAATCGTTGCAGCGTTTGTCGGCATGTGGCTTTTGGGCGTCAATTTCCAGGATGCAGCCTCCAAAATCCCCGTTGTTAAAGAGCTTGTGAAAAACGGCGAGGATCAGGACAAAGATCACGCAGCAAAGCAGCAGGAGAACAAAGCAGAAAAGCTCCAAAAGACGATCGATGAACAAAAAAGCGAAATCGAAACGCTGACGAGTGACTTGAAAACGAGTGATCAAGAGATTAAAAGGCTGAAACAAAAAATCAGCTCGTTCGAAAAAACGGAAAAAGATGAAAAAGAGCAGAAAGAAAAGAACGCCGAAGGTCAAGGAGACGGAAAAAAAGTCGTCAAAATTTATGAAAGCATGCAAAGCAATAAAGCTGCAAAAATTTTAAGCGAATTAAAAGAAGAAGAGGCAATCAACATTTTAGATTCTTTAAGCAAAAAGAAAGTGACTGAGATCCTCTCCAAAATGTCTCCTGATAAAGCGGCTGTATTCACAGAAAAGCTTGTGAAAAACGAAGCGAAAAATGAAAAGAAAAAAGAAGGGGGGGAATAGCTTGAGGCTTTTTGACGCAATCTCTTTTGATGCCAAGCCTGCGGCGGATACCGCAACTGCAAAAACGAGCAGGACGCCTCTGGGCGGACTCTTTCAAAATGTGCTCCAAAAGGAAAACAGCTCACTTTCCCCTTTTCAAAAGGGAGAAGAACCTTCTCAGGACACGTCATTGGAAGGGCTTTTGCATGAACTGAAGCAATGGCTTTTAAATAATGAAGGCGGCTCCTTCAATGAAGACTGGTTGAATTCCCTCCAGCATGTTGAAGAGCTGAATCCATCTCCGGATGAACTCGCATTGGCAGAACAGCTGTTACAGCAAATAAAAGAGCTGCTTGAAAATGCCGCTCTGCCTGGACAATCAGGCAAAACAGCTGATGCTATTGAAGCTGTGCCTGCTGACGAAAGCGGGACAGAAGAGCCGAAACTGACTGACCTGCAAATTCTTGGTCAGATTCAGCAGCTGCTCGCTGTGATCGTAAATGAAAATCAACCGGCACTCAAAACTTCACAAATCGCAGAAATATTGAAACAAGCGCCGGAATTTCTCGCCGCTCTTCAGACAAAGGCGGGAACAGAAGGGCTGATTGATGAACTTAAACGCCAATTTTTCACAAAAGATCCGGGTGAGTCGCAGCTTTTGTCCATGTCAAACGCCGAGCTGAAAAGCTTGAAAAGTGTAATGGAGCAGATGATGAACGCAAACGCTGAACCGGATCAAAAAGAGTGGAAAATGGCGGAAAGCGAACTAAAGGCAATGCTCATGAGCAAAAAAACCGATGTCTCTCTTTCTGAGAAGCCGTTGTCCTTTGTTTTGAACGGAAGGGAAATTCAAACTGAAGGAAAGCAAGGCCAAAAGGAACAGCCGATTCAATCCTCTGTACTGGCCAATCATCGGACAGGCGCAGTGCTGATCCAGGGTCTCCAAACTTCGGCGGCAGATGAATCTTCCGCTCAGCCGAAAAGCTTTTCAGAACAAATTCTCAGCTCATGGAAACAGATGAAGTATACACCGTTCGGCAGATCGACAGGCAGTTTCACGATCCGCCTGAATCCTGAAAATCTTGGCTTTATCACGATCAAACTCGTCAAACAGCACGGGATGTTTTCGAGCAAAATCATCGCATCGACCCAGTCGGCTAAAGAGCTGCTCGAACACAATCTCGCGCATCTTAAACAGGCGCTGCCCAACATGTCTGTACAAATTGACCGCTTCGGTGTACCGCTTCAAAACGGTGATCAGACCTTCGGACAGCTGGCGGACGAACAGAAAAACCAGCAGCAGCCGAAGCAAGATCAGCAAAAAGAGCAGGAAAATGAGGGTTTTCAGGAGTTTTTGGATGATCTTATCGAGACTCGATCACAGGACAGCGAGGAGGAGATCTAATGTCTGACACTTCAATTGATACAAGAACTGTTTTAGGAACAACAAACACGAAATCGACGACACCCGATTTTTTATCCGAGGCAAAAAAAGCCGAGAAAGCAGGGAGCGGCTCCAACCTTGGCAAGGATGAATTTTTGAAACTGCTCATGAAACAACTGCAGTACCAAGACCCCTTAAACCCGATGGAAGACCGTGAATTCATTGCGCAAATGGCGACCTTTTCAAGCCTTGAGCAACTAACGAATCTAAACTCAACGATGTCGACGTTCGTCGGACTTCAGGACCCGATGACGATGTATGTCAGCTGGATCGGAAAAGAAGTCACCTATGAAGGCGAAGACAGCGAAGAGAAAACGGCGCTCGTCAAATCAGTTAAAAGCTCAGACGGACAGTATCTGCTTGTCCTTGACGATGGAACCGAAGTCAATCCGTGGAATGTGACGGCGGTAAGCCATTCTGATAAATAAAAACAGACAATTCAGGGAGGAATAATTATGTTACGTTCACTATACTCAGGAATCAGCGGCATGAAAAACTTTCAGACAAAGCTTGATGTCGTGGCAAACAACATTTCGAATGTCAATACGGCAGGCTATAAGAAAAGCCGGGTTACGTTTAAAGATATTGTCAGCCAGCAGCTTTCCGGTGCGACGTCGTCTACTGCAAACCGCGGCTCTGTCAACGGCCAGCAGGTCGGGCTCGGTGCAACGATCGGATCGATCGATATCATTCACACAAACGCAGCGCCTTCAACAACAGGCCGCCAGCTTGACATGACTATTACAGGAGACGGCTACTTCCGCGTCGGATCGGGAGATGAAGTGTACTACACAAGATCCGGGAACTTCTACCGTTCTGATGAAGGTGACCTCGTCACTGTTGATGGGCTGTTCGTCTTAACGGCCAACAACGGAAGGATCAATATCCCGCAAGACGCGCAAAGCTTCAGCATCGCGCCTGACGGAACCGTGTCTTATGTCGATCAAAACAACGAGAACCAGACCGCCGGCCAAATCTCGCTTGCGACATTCAACAATACATCCGGTTTAACAAAAACGGGGGACAACCTTTACCGCGAAACATTGAGTTCTGGAGCTCCGCAAGTCGTTGTGCCTGGAGAAGATGGCTCAGGAAAGATTCAAACGAGTGCGCTTGAAATGTCGAACGTCGACCTTTCAGAAGAGTTTTCCGAAATGATTATCGCGCAGCGCGGCTTCCAGTCCAATGCGAAAATCATTACAACCTCTGATGAAATTCTTCAGGAACTCGTCAATCTGAAGCGATAGGAGGGAAGGAGGCGCCCTCGTAAAGGCGCCTCTTGATAACACATGATCAAAGTTACGCGATTAAACGGACAGCCTTTTATTCTGAACGCGCTATTCATTGAGCAAATTGAATGTTTTCCGGATACGACAATTACGCTGTCAAACGGAAAAAAGTTTGTTGTCAAAGAAGATGAAGATACAGTTGTGGATACAATCGTGTCATTCTATCAAAAAATCCAAATACTTTCTTGTGACCAAAGAATTGAGGAATCTGAATGAATAAAAAACTTCTAGGAATTATGCTGACGATTATTCTGGCAATTGCTGTGTTAGGAACCGCTGCGTTCTTTGTCATTAAGGGAAGCGCAAGTGAAAAAGATCAAACGAAAGAACCTTCGATCGATGAAGTGGTCGAATCATCAGTTGAAGTCGCCGAAATCACGACAAACTTGAAATCGGACAATGTGGTCCGTTTGTCAATCAAGCTTGAAACCGATTCGAAAGAAGCGAAAGAAGAGCTTGAAAAGCGGGATTTCCAAATTAAAGATTCAGTCATCTCCCTTTTGGCAAACACGAACGCAGATGATCTTGAAGGACAAAAAGGAAAAGAAAAATTTAAAGAGCAGCTGAAAGAAAAGCTGAACACGAACTACATGAAAGAGGGAAAAGTGAAAACTGTATACATTACCTCCTTTAATCTGCAGTAGGAACATAGATGACAGAACCATGGAGGTGAAAACAGATGGCAGGAGAAGTACTCTCCCAAAATGAAATCGATGCACTGCTTTCAGCGATATCGACCGGTGAAATGGACGCCGACGAGCTGAAAAAAGAAGAGTCCGTTAAAAAAGTAAAAGTCTATGACTTTAAACGGGCGCTCCGCTTTTCAAAGGATCAGATCCGCAGCTTGACAAGGATTCACGATAACTTTGCAAGGCTGCTAACGACTTATTTCTCGGCTCAGCTGAGAACCTATATCCAGATCTCGGTCAGCTCGGTTGATCAGGTTCCTTATGAGGAATTCATCAGATCCATTCCGAATATGACGATCCTCAATCTGTTTGAGGTTCGCCCTCTTGAAGGAAGAATCATGATGGAGATCAACCCGACCATCGCCTATACGATGATGGACCGGGTGATGGGCGGGATCGGTTCGAGCCACAACAAAATTGACAGCATGACGGAAATTGAGACGAAAATCATGTCCAATTTATTTGAAAGCTGCCTCTCGAATTATAAAGATGCGTGGGAATCCATCACGGAAATCGAGCCGGAAATGTCCGATTTTGAAGTGAATCCGCAGTTTGTGCAAATGGTATCGCCGAATGAGACGGTCGTTGTCATTTCGCTGAACACGCAAATAGGAGACATCAGCGGGGTTATCAACCTGTGTATCCCGCACGTCGTCCTGGAACCGATCATTCCTAAGCTTTCCGTTCACTACTGGATGCAATCAGACAGAATTGAACCAAAACCGGAGGAAACAAAGTCGATAGAAAAGCGGATTATGACGGCGCGAATTCCAATTGTCGCAGAACTCGGATCATCGGAATTAACCATTGAAGAGTTTTTAAATTTAGAAATTGGAGATTGTATCACTTTGGACAAATCAGTAGCAGAACCTCTTACTGTTTTGGTCGGAGATAAACCGAAATTTCTAGCACAAGCCGGCCGAATGAATCGAAAGACTGCGATTCAAATTCTAGATCACGACATAAGAGGTGAAGAATATGGAGAATAACAATAGGTTATCACAGGATGAAATTGATGCGCTGCTTAAAGGCGGCGATGATACGGCTCAAGAGCAGCCGGAATCAGGGTTGTCCCTGATGGAACAGGATACGATCGGGGAAATCGGAAACATTTCCTTTGGGAGCTCTGCAACAGCTTTGTCCACTTTATTGAATCAAAAAGTCGAAATTACAACACCGACTGTTTCGGTGATTGAAAAAAGCCATTTAAATGATGAGTTCCCGCACCCGTATGTTTCAATCGGTGTGAGCTATACGGAAGGTTTTTCAGGAAACAATCTTCTCGTCATCAAGCAGGAAGATGCCGCGATCATCGCTGATTTGATGATGGGTGGAGACGGGACGAACGCAGATCCGTCGCTTGGCGAAATTCATCTAAGCGCCGTTCAGGAAGCGATGAACCAAATGATGGGTTCCGCGGCGACGTCGATGTCCACCGTCTTCAGCAAGAAGATTGATATTTCTCCGCCGGAAGTTGACCTCCTTGATGTGAATGAAGGGGAAGGAACAGAGCAAATTCCGAAAGAGGACCCGCTCGTCAAAGTATCTTTCAGACTGAAAGTCGGAGAACTGATCGATTCGCATATTATGCAGCTTTATCCGCTGACCTTTGCAAAAGACCTGATCGATGAATTAACGAATCAGGACGGCGGAGAAGAGCCTGTGCAGACTGAAGAGGTAAAGCAGCCGCCCGTACAGGAAAACCCGGCGCCTAGTCCGAGTCCGGCACCTGCTCAGACACAAAGACAGGAGCCTGCGCCTAAACGGCAAGGGACGGCAAAAGTTTCAGAGCCTGTGCAGGTGGCACCGGCAGAGTTTCAATCCTTTGCCCCTCAGACTGACGCGCAGCCGCACCTTCAAAACCTTGACATGCTCATGGATATTCCTTTGTCCGTCACAGTCGAGCTGGGGAGGACAAACCGCAGCGTCAAAGAGGTGCTTGAACTGTCAACCGGCAGTATCATTGAGCTTGACAAACTCGCAGGCGAGCCTGTCGACATCCTGGTCAACCAGCGCGTCGTTGCCAAAGGCGAAGTCGTCGTCATCGATGAAAACTTTGGCGTCAGGGTGACAGACATTTTAAGTCAGGCGGAACGAATCAGCAAATTACGATAATAACAGATTGATTGGAGAGATTAATAATGGCTTACAAGATTTTAGTAGTTGATGATGCAGCATTTATGAGAATGATGATTAAAGACATTTTAGTGAAAAACGGCTTTGAAGTCGTCGCAGAAGCGCAAGACGGAGCGCAGGCTGTTGAAAAATATAAAGAGCATTCACCTGATCTTGTCACAATGGATATCACGATGCCGGAAAAAGACGGAATCACGGCTCTTAAAGAAATCAAGGAAATCGATCCGCAGGCAAAAATCATCATGTGTTCGGCAATGGGCCAGCAATCGATGGTTATCGACGCTATTCAGGCGGGAGCGAAAGACTTTATCGTCAAACCGTTCCAGGCTGACCGCGTCATGGAAGCGATCAATAAAACGCTAAGCTAAAGGGTGTACAACTTGTTTAAGAAACCTCTTATTTTCATAGCCGGCCTTTGTCTATTTGCCTTTCTCGTGCTGCCGTACGCTCCGGCTCTCGCAGAGGAATCGGGGGATCAGACCGTTGACCATCTGTTTGAGCAAAAAGGTGCGGGCAAAGAGAAAGAAAAAGCAAAAGACAAAGACAAAACCGAGGAAAAAAGTTCTCTTAAGGAAGAGGCGGAGGCCGAACCCCCGTCTCCTTCCGTTTCCATATTTGATTTTGTGAAAATGATCGGCGCGTTACTGTTCGTCATTTTTCTGATCTACGCTTTGGTCAAATTCATGAATAAACGCAACCGCCTGTTAAAACCCTTCCAGTATGTCGAAAACATCGGCGGAACTTCGCTCGGGCAAAACAAGTCCGTACAGCTGATTAAAGTAGGGAACAGGGTGCTGGTCGTCGGTGTCGGCGATAATATCCAGCTGCTGAAAGAGATCGATGATGAAAAGGAATATAAAGAAATTCTCACGCAGCATGAAGCTGCGATGAACAGCAAGATTGAGTGGCAGAAATGGATGGATCAAGTCAAAGTTCCAGGCGTGCAAAAGCAAAGCGGCACGGCATCTTTTTCCGAGTCGTTAAAAGCACAGCTCGCGGAACTGAAACAAAATCGCGCAGAAGGCAGAAAGAAAGGCCAAAATCAACATGAATGAGTTTATGGATTTATTTAATTCAAGCGATGCGGCAAACGTCAGCGCCAGTGTCCGGCTCTTGCTGCTTTTGACAGTATTTTCGATCGCTCCGGGGATCTTGATCCTGATGACGTGTTTCACAAGGGTTGTCATCGTATTGTCCTTTGTCCGGACATCGCTGGCAACACAGTCAATGCCCCCAAACCAGGTGCTGATCGGACTTGCACTGTTTCTGACATTTTTCATTATGGGGCCGACTTTTTCCGAGATTAATAAAGAAGCGCTGACGCCGTTAATGAACAATAAAATCACCTTGGATGAAGCTTACACAAAAGCGGAAACCCCGATCAAAACCTTTATGAGCAAGCATACAAGACAGAAAGATCTGGCTTTATTTATGAATTACGCAAAGATGGAGACGCCTGAATCCATTAAAGATATTCCGCTTTCAACGATGGTTCCCGCGTTTGTCATCTCGGAATTGAAAACCGCGTTTCAAATGGGATTTATGATATTTATACCGTTTCTGATTATCGATATGGTTGTGGCAAGTGTTTTGATGTCGATGGGGATGATGATGCTTCCGCCGGTCATGATTTCACTGCCGTTTAAGATTTTGCTGTTTGTGCTTGTAGATGGCTGGTATTTAATCGTTAAATCTTTGCTGCAAAGCTTTTAGAGTAGGTGCTAATACATGAATTCAGAATTTGTTATATCGATGGCTGAAAGGGCTGTATACGTTACATTGCTTATCAGCGGGCCGCTTTTGGCGCTCGCTCTTCTCGTCGGGCTGATCGTCAGCGTTTTTCAGGCAACCACCCAAATACAGGAACAGACTCTTGCATTCATTCCGAAAATCGTCGCCGTTTTGGTCGGGCTCGTCATTTTCGGCCCGTGGATGCTGTCGACGATTTTATCATTCGCGACTGAGCTGTTCTCTAATTTAAACCGTTTTGCAGGGTAGTTTTAACATGTCAATAATTGAATCATTTCCAGCCTTTTTACTTGTATTTGTCAGAATCACAGCATTCTATGTAACGGTGCCTCTATTTTCTTATCGGTCAATTCCTGCCGTTCATAAAATAGGTTTTGCATTTTTTCTTGCGCTCGTCAGTTTTCAGGCGATTGAAAAGCCTCCTCAGCTTGATGTTGACGGAGTTTACATGATGTTGGCCATGAAGGAAGCGCTGATCGGGCTTCTGCTTGGGCTGATCGCCTACATGATGATCTCGGCCGTTCAAATCGCCGGATCATTCATCGATTTTCAAATGGGATTTGCGGTGGCGAATGTGATCGATCCCCAGACAGGAGCGCAAAGCCCGCTTGTCGGCCAGTTTTTATATACGTTGGCGCTGCTCCTCATGCTGAGCCTGAATGCGCATCATCTCCTGCTTGACGGGATTTATTACAGCTATCAATACATCCCGGTCGATAAGATGGCGCTGTCGTTTGGAAGCGAAGGATTTGCCGAGTTTATTGCAAAGAGCTTCAACACGATGTTTATAACAGCATTTCAATTGTCTGCGCCTGTTGTGGCTTGTTTGTTTTTAGTCGATCTGGCATTGGGGATTGTGGCGAGAACGGTGCCGCAGCTCAACGTGTTTGTCGTCGGGCTTCCTTTGAAAATCGCAATCACCTTTATCATGCTCATCATCTGCATGGCCGTTATGTTCAGCATGATGCAGCACGTCTTCGAATTTGCCATTCGGACAATGAGAGATCTATTAACTTTGCTTGGGGTGGCATGATGAAGCTGACGTTGGATTTGCAATTTTTCGCAGGTGAAAAAACGGAAAAAGCGACGCCGAAAAAACGGCGGGAAAGCAGAAAAAAAGGACAGGTTGCCAAAAGCGCAGATGTCAATACAGCGGTTACGCTTCTTATCGTGTTTTTAGCGTTTTTATTCGTCGGACCTTTTATGAGAGACCGCCTGCTCGCACTGATCGAAAAGTATTACAAAGAGTTGATCACGATGAAGGTGTCAGTCGCCAATATTCCCGGCCTGTTTCAAAGTCTTGTGCTTGAATCTGGCTTCATTATGGCACCGCTTTTGCTGACAGCCGTCGTCTCCGGGGTCTTGAGCAACTATATGCAAGTCGGGTTTTTATTTGCCCCTGAAGCGATCAAGCCTGATTTGAAAAAGCTTGACCCGCTTAAAGGATTCAAGCGGATTTACAGCATCAGAGCGATCGTTGAACTGCTTAAATCGATTTTAAAAATCGTGATTGTCGGCGGCGTGACATTCGCCGTTCTATGGCTGAACTTTGACAAAATTCTCAGAATCCCGGCGCTGTCCGCGGGCGAGGCTTTGTCATATGTCGGCTGGCTCACCTTTTTAATGGGGGTTTCCGCTGCAGTCGCCCTGATTTTTCTCGCGGTGCTCGATTACCTCTATCAAAAATTTGATTATGAAAAAAATATTCGCATGTCAAAACAGGACATTAAAGACGAATACAAAAAAACCGAAGGCGATCCTCTGATTAAGTCGAAGATCAAGCAGAAGCAAAAGGAAATGGCGATGCGCCGCATGATGCAGGATGTGCCAAAAGCGGATGTCATCATCACAAACCCGACCCATTACGCTGTCGCGCTGAAATATGACGAAAACAAAATGGATGCGCCGTTTATCATCGCAAAAGGGGTCGATCTGATGGCTCTGAAAATCAGGCAGATCGCCAAAGAACACGATGTCATGACAGTCGAAAACAGACCTTTGGCGAGGGCGCTCTATGACCAGGTTGAGATCGACCAGGCCGTTCCGGAAGAATTCTTTAAGGCCGTAGCCGAAATCCTGGCGTATGTTTACAAAACAAAGCAAAAAATCTAGTGAATTTTTCAGTTTTAAAAGGAGAGAAACAGCATGTCAGCAAGAGATTTATCAGTTTTATCAGGCGTTGTCCTCATTGTGGCAATGCTTATCATACCCTTTCCACCATGGTTGTTGAGCGTTTTAATTATCGTGAATATTTCTCTTGCGTTAATCGTGCTTCTCACCACAATGAACATGCAAGAACCGCTGCAATTTTCGATATTTCCTTCTTTGCTGCTCCTCTTGACGCTGTTCCGCCTCGGGCTGAATGTATCGACGACACGTTCGATTCTGTCCAACGGAGATGCGGGAAAAGTAGTCGAGACGTTCGGGTCTTTCGTTGTCGGCGGAAACGTTTTGGTCGGTCTCGTTGTCTTTATCATTTTGATCATTATCCAATTTATCGTCATAACGAAAGGGGCGGAACGGGTTTCTGAAGTTGCTGCCAGATTCACGCTCGACGCCATGCCGGGGAAACAGATGAGCATTGATGCCGATTTGAACGCCGGAATGGTGACCGAACAGGAAGCGAAAGTGCGCCGTGAGAAAGTGGCCCGTGAAGCCGACTTCTACGGCGCGATGGACGGTGCGAGCAAATTCGTGAAAGGGGATGCGATCGCAGGGATCATCATCGTCCTCATTAACGTCCTTTTCGGAATTGTCATCGGCATGCTGCAAAAACAAATGAGCATTCAGGAAGCCGCTTCACACTTTACGCTCTTGTCTGTAGGCGACGGGATCGTATCTCAGCTGCCTGCGCTCTTGATCTCAACGGCGACGGGTATCGTCGTCACAAGAGCAGCGTCGGACGGGAACCTCGGACACGATATTACAGGCCAGCTGTTTGCTTATCCAAAGCTTTTGTATGTGACGGCGGGCACGATTTTGCTGCTCGGGATTTTCACACCGATCGGCATTCTCCTGACAGGCCCTCTGGCTCTTCTTCTCGCCATTGGCGGCTATACGCTCTCCAAAGCCGGTGAAGAGAAGGAAAAAGTGGAGGATATCCTTGAGGAAGAAGCTGAAGTGGACGAATTAAAAAGTCCCGAAAGCGTCGTTCATCTGCTCGATATTGATCCGATCGAATTTGAATTCGGCTACGGATTGATTCCGCTTGCAGATGCAAATCAAGGCGGCGACCTATTAGACAGAATCGTCATGATCAGGCGTCAGCTTGCGCTTGAACTCGGTCTCGTCATTCCGGTCGTCAGAATCAGGGATAACATCGCTCTTCAGCCGAACGAGTACAGGCTCAAAATTAAAGGAAACGAAGTCGCAAAAGGCGAGCTTCTCCTCGATCACTTTTTGGCGATGTCTCCGACAGGCGAAGACGATCAGATCGAAGGAATTGACACGATCGAACCGTCCTTCGGCCTCCCGGCAAAATGGATACCGGAATCTCAGAAAGATCAGGCCGAAATGCTCGGATATACGGTTGTCGATCCGGCTTCAGTCGTGTCGACCCACATTACAGAGCAGGTGAAAAAGCACGCCCATGAGCTGATCGGAAGACAGGAAACAAAACAGCTGATCGACCACTTGAAAGAATCTTATCCTGTACTGGTCGAAGAGGTCTCGCCGAATCCGCTGTCTGTCGGTGATATTCAGAAAGTGCTGGCCAAACTTCTGAAAGAAAAAGTATCGATCAGGAACTTGGTGACAATCTTTGAAACACTGGCCGACTACGGAAAGCTGACGACGGATTCAGATATGCTGACCGAGTATGTAAGACAGGCGCTTGCCAAGCAGATCACCGCCCAATATGCGAAGGAAAATGAGACGCTGAAAGTGGTGACGTGTTCGGGCCGTGTCGAAAAGGCCGTGGCGGAAGGAATTCAGCAGACTGAACACGGCAACTTTTTATCTCTTGAACCTGCATTATCCGAAAATATCATTCAATCTGTAGCAAGAGAAATCGAACAGCTCTCATTAAGGCAGGAAGTGCCGATCCTTCTATGTTCACCGCCTGTCAGAATGTATGTCAAACAGCTGTTAGAGCGCTATTTCCCTGATCTGCCGGTTCTTTCTTATAACGAACTGGAAGCCAATGTAGAAGTTCAAAGCATCGGAGTGGTGGATATTCAATGAAAATTAAAAAATTTGTAGCTGGTTCTATGCAGGAAGCCACAAAGCAAATTATACAAGAGTTCGGGAATGACGCCGTAATCTTGAATTCTAAAAAAATTCATACGAGAAAATTTCTCGGCTTTGTGAAAAAAGCCGGGGTTGAAGTGATTGCGGTTGTCGACCAGGACTTTTCCGACGCGAGGAAACCGGAGCGGCAAAAGCCAGTTTTACGTGAACAAAGCCCTTCGCCTGTCCCGCAGCCGGACCACCTCGATTTGGCAAGCCAAGTGAAAGAGCTGAAAGAACTGCTGGAAATGCGGCATCATGAGCAGCCGGTTGATGTGCTGCCTGAGCCGCTGAAAAAGGCGGACCAGATTCTGGCAAAGCAAGGGGTATCGCCGGCCATCCGTACGAAAGCGCTCGGCCGGTTGATCAGCACTTCTTTAAAAAACGGCGAAGAATGGACGGATGAAAAGGCGCTGGCCCACTTAACAGATGCTTTGGCCGATCTTCTTCCCGATAATCGGGAACAGGACGTGGCGATTCATTCCCAATATGTCGTGCTCTTCGGATCGACCGGAGTCGGCAAAACGACGACATTGGCAAAGCTTGCCGCTTCTTCCGTGCTGGAAAAGCAGAAAAAAATCGCTTTTATCACGACGGATACGTACCGGATTGCAGCGGTTGAACAGCTCAGGACATATGCCGAGCTTCTGAATGCGCCGCTCGAGGTGTGCTACACGAAAGAAGAATTTAAAGCGGCCCAGCAAAAGTTCGCCGATTTTGACCACGTCTTCATCGATACGGCGGGCCGGAATTTCAAAGACGGGCAATATGTCAGGGAGCTGAAGGAAATCATTCCGTTTGAGCGTAAGATACAGGCGTTTCTCGTCATGTCCGCGACGAGCAAGTACGAGGATATGAAGGAGCTCATTAAGCAGTTCTCAAGCATTCCGATCGATCAGTTGATATTCACGAAAGTGGATGAAACCGATTCATTGGGAAGCGTCATGAATCTGCTCGCCGAATCGAGAATCGGTCTCGGCTATATGACAAACGGACAAAATGTTCCGGAAGATATCCGCTACTTGTCAAATGCATCATTTGTCAGACTGCTTACGGGGTGTTGAACATGGATCAGGCAGAAAGCTTACGAAGGCGGATGGGGCAGCGCTTCGCCGAACCGCCCGCCCCTGTCGCTCATCCAAAAGCGAAAACGCTCGCTGTTATGAGTGGAAAAGGAGGCGTCGGGAAGTCGAATATATCGCTGAATACGGCTCTCGCCTTCTTGGAAAAAGGAAAGAGCGTGCTGTTGATCGATCTAGATGTCGGAATGGGGAACATCGATATTTTGATCGGCCGGCAATCGCTCTGCACCGTGATGGATCTCCTTCAGCAAAAAATACCGTTTGAGCGCGCCTTGTCAGCCGGTCCGCGTGGCCTTCAATACATTTCGGGCGGAACGGGACTGGATGCGATGTTCGAATTGAACGGGGAAAACTGGGCGTTCTTTCTGAAAGAATTAACGCGGGCTTTGACAAGCTTCGATTATGTCATATTTGATATGGGAGCGGGGCTGTCAAAAGATCAGCTGCCATTCGTCCTGTCAGCGGATGAAATTCTGGTCGTCACCACGCCGGAGCCGACATCCATTATGGACGCTTACAGCGCGATCAAGCATTTGGCATTAACGGGACGCGATCTTCAGCTGAAAGTCGCTGTCAATCGCTGTACAACCCAAAAAGACGGAATTTCCGCCTTTCTCCGCCTTTCCAACACGGTAAACGCTTTTTTACAGCAAAAGCTTGCATATGCAGGGCCGATTCCTGAGGATCCCCTGGTACCAAGAGCCGTTGTGGAGCAGCAGCCGTTTCTGATGAAGAACCCGCGTTCCAAGCCGAGCAGGGCGGTTTACCTGCTGGCAGAATCGCTGCTTGATAACGGCAGAACGGAAATAGGCGAAAACCGGTCCTTTATCGATAAATTATCTTCATTCCTGAGGAGGGGCAATACATTATGATTCGTGTTCTTGTCGTTGACGACTCTGCTTTTATGAGAAACATGATCACCAAGTTTTTAACATCCAATCACGAGATTGCTGTAGCAGGAACGGCAAGAAACGGCGAGGAAGCGCTCCAAAAAATCAAGGAGCTCCGCCCGGATGTGATCACATTGGATATTGAAATGCCTGTGATGAACGGAAAAGAAACATTGAAAAGGATCATGGCGAGCGATCCGCTTCCGGTTGTCATGGTATCGAGTCTGACGCAGCAGGGGGCTGATATCACGATCGAATGTCTTGAGCTGGGGGCGATCGATTTCGTCGCAAAGCCGTCGGGTTCAATTTCAATTGATTTATATAAAGTAAGAGACATGCTGATTGAGAAAGTGTTGACAGCAGGGCGGGTGAAACTGAAAGGCCGGCCTGTTCCGATTTCAAAACCCGCCATCGAGACGGCAAAGCGGCCGCCGGTGAGCGGCAGCGATTCAGTCCGTGTTCGGGCTGGAAAACAGCTCATCTGCATCGGTACATCGACAGGGGGACCGAGAGCGCTGCAAAGAGTGCTTCCCAAGCTTCCCAAAACGTTGAAGGCGCCTGTTTTTGTCGTTCAGCACATGCCAAAGGGGTTTACAGCCTCATTAGCGAACAGGCTGAACCACCTCTCAGAAGTAACCGTGAAGGAGGCTGAAAACGGTGAGAGAGCGAAAGACGGCTGGGTTTACATTGCCCCCGGAGGGAAAAACATGGCAGTCGGCCTTGAAAAGGGCGAATTGGTGATCACGCTCGATGACCGCGACACAGAGAGCCGTCACAAGCCTTCTGTTGACTATTTGTTCCATTCCCTGGCCTCACTTCGGGAGTTTGAAAAAATCGCCGTCATTATGACGGGGATGGGAAGCGACGGAACAGAAGGCGTAAAAGGCCTTTTGAAACATGGAAGCGGAACGGTGATCGCCGAAGCAGCCGAGTCGTCCGTCGTTTTCGGAATGCCGAAATCGGTCATTAACAACGGGCTTGCAAACGACATCAAGCATGTTGATGAGATTGCCGCAGCCATTATGACGTATATGAAAAAAGAGAGGGCGTGACTCATATGGATATGAATCAATATTTAGACGTCTTTATTGAAGAAAGCAGAGAACATTTGCAAACCTGTAACGAAAAATTGCTCGAACTCGAAAAAAATCCGACAGACCTGCAGCTTGTCCATGATATTTTCAGAGCGGCTCATACTTTGAAAGGGATGAGCGCTACGATGGGCTATGAAGATATGGCTCATTTAACGCACAGTCTGGAAAACGTGCTGGACGCGATCCGTAATGAAGAAATGACCATTACGTCAGAGTGGATGGACGTCATGTTTGAAGCGCTCGATGACCTTGAAGCGATTGTCCTTTCGATCATTGAAGGGGGCGACGGCAAAAGAGACGTTTCAGAAGTCTGCGCCAAGCTTGATGTGACAGGCGCAAACAAGGAGGCGGCTGCATCGGCAGAAGCGCCTGAAGCGGCGTCGTCTGAAACGAAATGGGCCTATGACGAATTTCAGCGGACGGTCATCGCCGAAGCTGAGGAACAAGGCTTTAAATGTTACGAAATCAATGTTGCGTTGAAAGAGGACTGCCTGTTGAAGGGCGTTCGGGTGTACATGGTATTTGAACAGCTGAACGAAATCGGCGAAGTCGTCAAAACGATTCCGGAAACGGAAGTTCTCGAGTCGGAAGATTTTGATTCCGAATTCGTCGTGTGCTTTTTAAGCAAACACGGGGAAGAAGAGATTTTCAACAAAATCAACGGCGTATCTGAAATCGAAAAAATTGAAGTAACCGAGCTGAAAAACGATTTTTCGGCACAGGAAGAAGCCGCGCCTGCAGCGCCTGAAAAAGAAACCGCACCGAAAGACGCGGAGAAAACCCCGGCTAAGCAGCCGGACGGCAAAAAAGAAGCGGCGAAACCTGCAGCAGGCGGCGGAACGAAGACGATCCGCGTCAACATCGACCGCCTCGATTCATTAATGAACCTGTTTGAGGAGCTGGTCATTGACAGAGGGCGCTTAGAGCAGATCGCCAAAGAGCTTGAACACGGCGAATTAACAGATACCGTCGAACGGATGACAAGAATTTCAGGCGACCTGCAATCGATCATCCTCAACATGAGAATGGTTCCGGTAGAAACGGTGTTCAACCGCTTCCCGCGCATGGTCCGCCAGCTGACAAAAGAATTAAATAAAAAGATCGAGCTGTCGATTTTCGGGGCGGAAACCGAGCTTGACAGAACGGTAATAGACGAGATCGGCGACCCGCTTGTCCACCTCTTGAGAAACAGCCTTGATCACGGGATCGAGGCGCCTGAAGTCAGGGTGAAAAACGGTAAGCCTGAAACGGGTCAAGTCCGTCTGAAAGCATATCACAGCGGGAACCACGTCTTTATCGAGGTCGAGGATGACGGAGCCGGCATCAACCGCAAAAAGGTGCTTGAAAAAGCGCTTGAACGCAACGTCATTACCGAACGTGACGCCGAAACGATCGAAGATCATGAAATCGACGCACTCATTTTTGCACCGGGATTCTCAACCGCAGATCAAATCTCGGATATTTCAGGACGCGGGGTCGGCTTGGACGTTGTCAAAAGCAAGCTGGAATCTTTGGGCGGTTCTGTCAGCATCAGGTCGAGCGAAGGCGAAGGTTCGCTTTTCTCCATTCAGCTTCCGCTTACACTGTCGATCATATCCGTGCTGCTAGTCAAACTTGAAAACGAAACGTTTGCGATACCGATTTCTTCTATTATAGAAACGGCTGTCATCGATAAGAAAGATATTCTTCAGACGCACGACCGCGAAGTGATCGATTTCAGGGGCCATATCGTACCGGTGGTTTACCTGAAAGAACAGTTTAATGTTGAGGATTCTTCGGATGATCTTGATCAGCTTCACGCCATCGTCGTGAAAAAAGGAGACAAGCTGACGGCATTTGTTGTCGACTCCTTTATCGGCCAGCAGGAAGTCGTACTAAAATCACTCGGCGATTATTTAACAAACGTCTTTGCCATTTCCGGCGCGACGATTTTGGGAGACGGACAAGTAGCCCTGATCATCGACTGCAACGCCCTTATCAAATAGAAAGCGAAAGGAGAGCGATCCTCTTGACCACACAGACTACCACCGGTGAAAAAATGATTGTGTTCAAAGTAAATCATAAAGAGTATGCCATCTCTGTATCCGAAGTGATGTCCATTGAAAAATGGCAGCAGCCAACAAGGGTGCCGGGAGTGGAACCGTATATTTGCGGCGTCATTAATTTGAGAGGTGTTGTCACGCCTGTCATCGATTTAAGAAAGCGGATTGAAGCGCCTGGAGATACGATTACAGATGAAACGAGAATCATCATCATCACCCATCAGGACATTGAAGTCGGCTGGGTGGTGGACGAGGCGAACGATGTCATCACTGTCGAGGAAGAGGAAATTGAATCGGCTCCCGAAACGGTAGGAAAAGACGGCAGGCAATGGATTAAAGGCATCGTCAAGCAAGGGTCCAGACTTCTCAATCTGATTGACTCTGAAGCTGTTTTAAACCGGAAGTCGAGCCTTGCCGCCGCTTCTGAAAATGTGAAGAAATAAGGAGCCTATGATGAGCGTATTTAACGGAATTAGAGAAGAGCATCTTGATATATTGCGGGAAGTCGGGAATATCGGAGCGGGTCATTCCGCTTCTGCCCTGGCTCTATTGCTGAACAGGAAAATCGAAATGGAAGTGCCGTTTGTCAAGCTGATGTCGTTTGATGAGCTTGTCAACCTATTCGGCGGTGCAGACCTTCCTGTCGCAAGCATCTTTTTGCGCATGGAAGGGGATTTTCCCGGTTCTATGTTCGTGATCATGCCTTTTTCAGAGGCCGAGCAGCTGATCAGGGAGCTTGTCGGCAATCCGGAATTCGAGATTGACAGCATGACGCCGAATGATATCGGAGCCTCCGCCCTGCACGAACTCGGGAATATTATGGCGGGATCTTATTTGACCGCTCTCGCTGATTTGACAAACCGGCAAATGTACCCGAGCGTCCCTGAACTGACGCTTGATATGTTCGGAGCCGTCATCAGCGAAGGGCTGATCGAGCTCAGCCAAGTTGGAGACCAGGTTATCGTGATCGACAACTCCATTTTTGACGAGGAGCACAACCGGAAAGTAAAAGCGCATTTGTTCCTTCTGCCGGACTATGATTCTTTTGAAAAGCTCTTTCATGCATTGGGTGCAGCTCTATGAAAATCTTAGAAAAAGAAACATCGATTATCAGAGTGGGAATTGCCGATGTGAAAATAGTCCGCACTCCCGACAAGATCAGGACATCGGGTCTCGGTTCGTGCGTCGGACTCGTGCTCTATGATTTGGAAGCGAAGACGGCCGGTCTCGTCCACGTCATGCTTCCCGACTCTTCCTTATCCAAGACACCGGACATCAATGTGGCAAAGTACGCGGACACAGCTGTCGAAGCGACGGTCAAGATGCTGCTTGAAGCCGGGTGCCGAAAATACGCTTTGAAAGCGAAAATGGCCGGAGGAGCCGAAATGTTTAAATTTAAGATGACAAATGATTTGATGAAAGTCGGGCCAAGAAATGTGCTTGCGATTAAAAAACATCTATCTCTCTTAAACATTCCGATTGTAAGCGAGGATACAGGCGGAAACAGCGGAAGAACGATCGAGTTCGATCCGCAGTCAGCCGAACTTGTCATCCGGACAGTTAAACAAGGTGTAACGACGATTTAATATGCAATATAGGGGGATAAAGATGCAATCCTTGAACTATGAAGATCAGATGCTTTGGTCGCGGTGGAAAGAATGGAAAGATCCTCAGGCAGGCGATGATTTAATCCGCCGCTATATGCCGCTTGTGACATATCATGTCGGCCGGATAGCCGTCGGCTTGCCAAAGTCCGTTCATAAAGACGATTTGGTCAGCCTTGGCATGCTGGGTTTGTATGACGCCCTTGAAAAATTTGATCCGGGAAGGGATTTGAAGTTTGATACATACGCTTCCTTCAGAATCAGAGGCGCTATTATCGATGGTCTTCGCAAAGAAGACTGGCTTCCGAGAACATCCCGTGAAAAAACGAAGAAAGTGGAAGCTGCGATCGAAAAGCTCGAACAGCGCTACTTAAGAAATGTTTCGCCGAGCGAAATCGCCGCTGAGCTGGGAATGAGCGAGCAAGACGTCGTGACCACAATCAATGAAGGTTTCTTTGCGAATCTCCTTTCAATTGATGAGAAGCTTCACGACCATGAAGACGGGGAGAACGTCCAGGTGATGATCAGGGACGACAAAACGAGCACGCCGGAAGAAAAAATGCTCAAAGACGAACTGATCTCCCAGCTTGCGGAAAAAATAAACGAGCTTTCAGAAAAAGAACAGCTCGTGATCAGCTTATTCTATAAAGAAGAGCTGACCCTGACGGAAATCGGACAGGTTTTGAATTTGTCGACTTCCCGCATTTCACAGATTCACTCCAAGGCGCTTTTGAAACTGAAGCATCTGCTGGATAAAGTGGTACAATAACATGTAAGCTGCCGGCATGAAACCGGCAGCATTTTTTAAGCGTCCGACAGGGAAGTCTTTTTTTGATTAAATTTCATGGTTAGCGAGTGAAAAATATGTCAACAATATTATGGCTTGTGAGCTTTACGCTCCACGGTATATTGATTTATTTCGTCATCATTCTGAATGCGAGGCTCAGCGCTTTTAAGGCGGCGGAGAAAGAGCAAAAACAGCTTTTGGAAGAAACCGAGAATACATTGACCGCTTTTTTGATGGAGCTAAAAGACGAAAATGAAAAACTCGTTCGCGAGATTCGGGCGAATGCCGAAGAAGAGCCGCAAAGAGTGCAAACACAGCCTGACATTCCTGCTCAAACCCCCGCCCTTCCGGAAGCGGACGAATCGCGCGATCTGCCGCTTCACATCGAAGCGATGATCAATGAGGTGGAGCAGGAAGAGGATGAGCTCAATCAAAAAGAGCAGGAATCCGTATCCTATGAAGAAGAAGCTCTCGCATTATATGAAAAGGGGCTCTCTCCGGAGGAAATCGCAAGACAGCTGAAAAGCGGGAAAACAGAAATCGAGCTTTTCTTAAAATTTCGCGGAAAGCTGAAAAACGATTCTTGATTGTCGAGAAAGCTTATGTTATATTATTTCTTGGTGTTAATTACACACGCTTAACGATTTATGCAAGCGGTGCTGTGCGGTTCTCGCGTGCAGTCCTGCATAAAAATGACCTAAGCGGAGGAAAAAAACCATTATATTAGGAGGAAATAACACATGTCAGTCATTTCTATGAAGCAATTGCTTGAAGCTGGTGTTCACTTCGGCCACCAAACGCGCCGCTGGAACCCAAAAATGAAGCGTTACATCTTCACGGAGCGTAACGGAATCTACATCATCGATCTTCAAAAAACAGTCAAAAAAGTTGAAGAAGCATACAACTTCACGAAAAACCTTGCAGCTGACGGAGGAAAAATCCTTTTCGTCGGTACGAAAAAGCAAGCTCAAGACTCTGTTAAAGAAGAAGCGGAACGTTCTGGAATGTACTATGTCAACCAACGTTGGCTTGGCGGTACGTTAACAAACTTTGAAACGATCCAAAAGCGTATCAAACGCCTTAAAGATATCGAAAAAATGCAGGAAAACGGCACATTTGACGTACTTCCTAAAAAAGAAGTCGTTCAATTGAAAAAAGAATTAGAGCGTCTTGAAAAATTCCTCGGTGGAATCAAAGAAATGAAAGAGCTTCCTGACGCACTGTTCATCATCGATCCTCGCAAAGAGCGCATCGCGGTTGCAGAAGCGCGCAAGCTGAACATTCCGATCATCGGAATCGTTGACACAAACTGTGATCCTGATGAAATCGATGTTGTCATCCCTGCGAACGATGACGCCATCCGCGCTGTTAAATTGCTGACTTCTAAAATGGCAGATGCCATCCTTGAAGCAAAACAAGGTGAAGAAGCAGCTGAAACAGAAGCGAAAGAAGCAGAAACAACTGAAACAACAACTGCTTAACCTGGTCAAAAGGTGATAAGGGGGTCTGCCTTTTATCACCTTTTTTTTCACCAGATCAACACTTACATATTTTGTTTGATATATAAGGAGGAAATCAAAAATGGCAATTACTGCACAAATGGTAAAAGAGCTTCGTGAAAAAACTGGCGCAGGCATGATGGACTGCAAGAAAGCGTTAACTGAAACTGACGGCAACATGGATAAAGCGATCGATCTTCTAAGAGAAAAAGGAATCGCAAAGGCTGCCAAAAAAGCTGACCGCATCGCGGCTGAAGGTTTGACTTTGATCAAAACCGACGGCAACACAGGCGTTATTCTTGAAGTGAACTCCGAAACGGACTTCGTTGCGAAAAACGAAGGCTTCAAAGAGCTTTTGAACGACCTTGCTGACCACATTCTTGCTGAAAAGCCTGAAAGCGTTGAAGCTGCTATGGCTCAAAAAATGGCTAACGGTTCAACTGTAGAAGAATACATCACAAGCGCGGTTGCTAAAATCGGAGAAAAAATCACGCTTCGCCGCTTCACTGTCCTGACAAAAGGCGATGACGCTGCATTCGGCGCATACCTGCACATGGGCGGAAAAATCGGCGTATTGACTGTCCTTAACGGCACAACTGACGAAGAAACAGCAAGAGACATCGCGATGCACGTTGCAGCTGTAAACCCTCGCTTCATTTCCCGTGACCAAGTGTCAGAAGAAGAAGCGAACCGCGAGCGCGAAATCTTGACTCAGCAGGCGCTTCAAGAAGGAAAGCCTGAAAACATCGTCGCAAAAATGGTTGAAGGCCGCCTGAACAAATACTTCGAAGAAATCTGCCTGCTTGATCAAGCATTCGTTAAAAACCCGGATGAAAAAGTGAAACAGGTCGTTGCTGCGAAAAATGCAACAGTTGAAACATTCGTCCGCTACGAAGTTGGAGAAGGTATCGAAAAACGCCAAGAAAACTTTGCTGAAGAAGTTATGAACCAAGTGAAAAAATAAGATTGAAAAGCCGCTTGCCTTAAAACACACGGCAGGATCTTTTCAAAGAAAATAGGGGACACAATTTGTGTCCCTATTTTTAAAACAGTTTACAAACCTTTTTTTCTCTTGCATAATAAATAACGGCAAGCATGCACTTGGAGGTTAATATGGAAAAACCAAAGTATAATCGTATCGTATTAAAGCTTAGCGGAGAAGCCCTTGCGGGTGAACAGGGAAACGGCATCAACCCGACCGTGATCCAGTCCATCGCCAAACAGGTGAAAGAAATCGCCGAGCTTGATGTTGAAGTGGCGGTCGTCGTCGGCGGCGGCAACCTGTGGCGCGGAAAAACGGGCAGCGATCTCGGAATGGACCGCGCAACAGCGGACTACATGGGAATGCTTGCAACGGTCATGAATTCCCTTGCGCTGCAAGACAGCCTAGAAACGCTCGGCATTCAATCAAGAGTTCAGACATCCATCGAAATGCGGCAGGTCGCTGAGCCATACATAAGAAGAAAAGCGATTCGCCATCTTGAAAAGAAGCGCGTCGTCATCTTCGCTGCCGGTACAGGCAATCCATACTTCTCAACGGATACGACAGCAGCGCTCAGAGCGGCTGAAATCGAAGCCGACGTCATCTTAATGGCTAAAAATAATGTCGACGGTGTATACAATGCCGATCCTCGAACTGACGAAACAGCCGTAAAATATGAAAAATTGTCTTATCTCGATGTGTTAAAAGACGGTTTGGCCGTCATGGATTCAACCGCCTCTTCACTTTGCATGGATAACGACATCCCGCTGATCGTCTTTTCTATTATGGAAGAAGGAAATATTAAAAAAGCCGTTTTAGGCGAACAAATCGGTACAATCGTAAGGGGGAAATAACGTGTCAACTCAAGTGATGAATGAAACAAAAGAACGGATGGAAAAAGCGATAGGCGCTTATCAGCGCGAATTGGCGACTGTACGTGCAGGACGTGCAAATCCGTCTTTGCTGGACAAAGTGACAGTTGAATACTACGGAGCGCAGACGCCTTTAAACCAGATCGCGTCCATTACGGTTCCGGAAGCGCGCATGCTTCTCATCACACCGTATGACAAAACAGCGCTCGGCGATATTGAAAAAGCGATTCAAAAAGCCGACCTCGGCATAACTCCATCAAACGACGGCAACATCATCCGGATCACGATCCCTCCTCTAACTGAGGAGCGCAGAAAAGAGCTTGCCAAGCTCGTGAAAAAATATTCGGAAGATGCTAAAGTCGCGGTTCGCAACATCCGCCGCGATGCCAATGACGATCTGAAAAAACTAGAGAAAAATGGTGAAATGACTGAGGATGAATTGCGCTCTTCAACGGAAGACGTACAAAAGCTGACAGATGAATATGTGTCAAAAATTGATGAGATCACAAAAGATAAAGAGAAAGAAATCATGGAAGTTTAATGAAAAACTCTGTACAATAGATAATAGTGAAAAGACCCTCTCATGTTTACAGGGGGTTTTTTTGTTAATACTGTTGTTATCAAGAACGATATAACAGGAAAGCAACCTTTTGGGTGATGGAGGACTCTCATGCTCAATATACTCAAAAATTGGAAGAATCAGCATTCAGCTGCTTCCAACATGGAATGTTACACAAAAGAAAATATTTTAAAAGGAGAAATTCCTGAACATATCGCCATTATTATGGACGGAAACGGCCGTTGGGCAAAGAAACGGGCGATGCCCCGCATCGCGGGTCATCACGAAGGCATGAAGGTAGTCAGACAGACGACAAAGCTTGCCAATGAGCTCGGTGTCAAAGCGTTGACGCTGTATGCCTTTTCGACGGAAAATTGGAAGCGTCCTAAGTTTGAGGTTGACTTTCTGATGAAGCTGCCTGAAGAGTTCCTGGGAACGTATCTCCCGGAGCTGGTCGAAGAAAATGTCCGGGTCCGCTTGACAGGCGATAGGGAAGGACTGCCGCCCCACACGATCCGCGCGGTTGAAAAAGCAATCCGTGATACGGAGAACAATGACGGACTTATTCTTAATTTTGCATTGAATTACGGGGGACGTGCAGAAATCGTCAGAGCCGCAAAGAGAATTGCCGAAGAAGCGAAAAAAGGCACATTGAATACCGAGGAAATCGACGAAAAGCTATTTTCCGATTATTTAATGACAGAAGCTTTGCAGGACCCTGATTTGCTGATTCGCACAAGCGGCGAGATCAGGCTGAGCAACTTCATGCTTTGGCAGCTTGCCTACAGCGAATTTTTATTTACCGATGTATTGTGGCCTGATTTTAAAGACGTTCACTTGCTTCAGGCTATCGGAGAATATCAGCGTCGCGGGAGAAGGTTTGGCGGAATTTAGAGGATGGTGCAGATGAAACAGAGAATATTGACGGGTGTGATCGCGGCAGCGGTTTTTCTGCCGCTCGTGATTTTCGGCAAGCTGCCGTTCACCCTGCTAGTTTATGCAATAGGTATACTCGCTCTATTTGAACTTTTAAGAATGAAAGGCCTGAAGCTTATCAGCGCTCCGGGTATCATCAGCCTGCTGCTTTTGGCGGTTTTGCTGTATCCAAGCCAATATGCGGAAGACGCGGGGCTGGGCATAACCAAAGGGGAGGTCGTCTTTTTGGCCGTCCTTTTGCTTTTGGCATACACGGTGCTCAGCAAAAACTCGTTTACTTTTGACGAAGCGGCATTCGTGGCGCTGGCAGCAGTTTATATCGGATTCGGGTTTTATTACTTTATTGAAATCAGAAACATCGGACTCAGCTATGTCTTTTTTGCAATCGGTGTCGTCTGGTCAACGGATTCCGGCGCTTATTTTATCGGAAAGGCGTTTGGAAAGCGGAAGCTCTGGCCTGAAATCAGCCCTAACAAAACGGTTGAAGGCTTTTGGGGCGGGATTTTGACAGCGGTCGTTTTTTCCGCGATTTATCAGGCTGCCACAGGTTTTCCGCACGCTTATCTGTTTGTGCTGATCATTACCGTGCTTTTATCAATCGTCGGTCAGATCGGCGATTTGGCCGAGTCTGCGTTCAAAAGACACTACAAAGTGAAAGACTCGGGCCGGATCCTTCCGGGACACGGCGGAATGCTGGACCGCTTTGACAGCTTTTTATTTGTCATGCCGGTTCTATACTTCCTGCTTGTTCTTTTTCAGCCGTTCGGGCTATGATAGAAAAGGGTACTGATAGCTAGAAAGAAACAGAGGTGCGGCAATTTTGAAGAACATATGTCTATTGGGGGCGACAGGCTCCATAGGAGAACAGACGCTTGATGTGATCAAAGCGCATGACGATAAGTTTCAGCTGACCGCCATGTCTTTCGGAAAAAACGCCGAAAAAGCGGCAGAAATCATTGAAACATTTAAACCGAAGTATGTATCTGTAGGGGATGAGCATACATATGAAGCATTAAAACAGCATTCTTTTTCTTACACCTTTAAAACAGGGATCGGGGAGGAATCTTTAATCGAAGCGGCCGTTAGTCCGGAAGCGGATGTCGTCGTCAATGCTCTCGTCGGCAGCGTCGGTCTTCTGCCGACTTTAAAGGCGATGGAGCATAAAAAAACAGTCGCGCTTGCAAATAAGGAAACTCTCGTGACAGCCGGTCATATAGTGAAAGAACACGCCCAAACATACGATGTCCCGCTCTTGCCAGTCGACAGCGAGCATTCTGCGATTTTCCAGGCGCTCCAGGGGGAAAATCCGAAGCATATTAAACGGCTGATCGTCACGGCTTCAGGCGGCAGCTTCAGGGACAGAACAAGGCAGGAACTTGAAGGGGTCACAGTGGAAGAAGCCCTCAATCATCCAAATTGGTCGATGGGTGCAAAAATCACGATCGATTCGGCTACAATGATGAATAAAGGGCTCGAGGTCATTGAAGCGCACTGGCTGTTTGATCTGCCTTATGACCGGATCGATGTCCTCCTTCACAAAGAAAGCATCATTCATTCAATGGTGGAATTCCACGACCGAAGCGTCATCGCCCAGCTTGGCACACCTGATATGAGAGTGCCGATTCAATACGCGCTCAGCTATCCGGAACGCCTGCCGTTTGATGAAGCCAAATCACTCGAACTCTGGGAAGTCGGACAGCTGAATTTTGCCCAAGCTGATTTTGAAAGGTTCCGCTGCTTACAATTCGCTTATGAATCAGGTAAAATAGGCGGTACAATGCCGACTGTTTTAAACGCGGCCAACGAGGAAGCCGTTGCGGCATTTCTTTCAGGCAGGATTTCCTTTCTCGGGATTGAAGACATCATTGAAAAAGCTTTGGAACGCCATCAGGTGATCGCAAAGCCGAGCCTTCAAGAGATCCGTGAAGTGGACAAAGACGCCAGAAAGTTTGTCCAAACATTACTCACATAAGGTGGTATGTTCGTGAATACTGTGATCGCGTTTATTCTTATTTTTGGAACGCTCGTATTTTTCCATGAGCTTGGTCATCTCATCCTTGCTCAAAGAGCCGGAATACTGTGCCGGGAGTTTGCTATCGGCTTCGGTCCGAAAATCTTTTCTTTTAAGAAAAATGAGACCGTTTATACGATCAGGCTTCTTCCGATCGGCGGCTTTGTTAGAATGGCCGGTGAAGATCCTGAGATGATTGAAGTGAAGCCCGGTTATACGGTCGGGCTGTTGTTCGACAGCGAAAACAAAGTCGAAAAGATCATTATCAACCAAAAAGAAAAGTATCCTGACGCATTGGTCATCGAAGTGGAGCAGGCTGACCTGGAGCATCAGATGAGGATTACGGGCTATGAGCACGGCAATGAAGATCATCTCTCATCCTTTTCTGTCAGTGAAACGTCCTTTTTCATCGTAGACGGGGAAGAAGTCCAGATCGCTCCTTACAACCGCCAATTCCATTCAAAAACGGTTTGGCAGCGTATAAAGGCGATTGCGGCCGGCCCGATCATGAACTTTATTTTGGCTTATGTCATTCTCGTAATGCTCGGCCTGATGCAGGGAGTGCCGTCTGACGAGCCGGTGCTCGGCAAGTTGATAGACAACGGACGGGCGGCGGAAGCGGGACTCCAGGAAGGAGACCGCATTCAAACGATCAACGGGGAGAACATGAAATCGTGGACGGATATTGTCAACACGGTCAGGGAACACCCTGAAAAAGAACTGAAAATCGTTGTGATGCGCGACAACGTCAAGGTGACGAAATACGTAACACCTGAAGCAGTCAAGGCAGGGGACGAAACCGTCGGCAGATTCGGCGCTTACAACCCGGTGAAAACAGGAATCCTGACATCAATTTCCTACGGTGCGACCGAAACGGCGACAGTAGCGCAGAGCATCGTGACCAATCTCGGAAAGCTCGTCACGGGACAATTCTCAATCGACATGCTGGCCGGTCCTGTCGGCATTTATGACATGACAGACCAAGTGGCCAAGACAGGCGTTATCAACCTGCTGAAGCTGGCCGCATTTTTAAGCATTAACCTCGGGATCGTCAACCTTCTGCCAATCCCTGCGCTGGACGGCGGCAGACTGTTGTTCCTGTTTATTGAAGCGATCCGCGGAAAGCCGATCAACCGAGAAAAAGAAGCGTTTGTCGTCTTTGTCGGCGTCGCATTTTTGATGCTCTTAATGCTTGTCGTCACATGGAACGATATCCAGCGCTTATTTCTGTAAAACCAATTGCCTTTTTTAAGTGCAGCCAAGCCTTTTAAAAGGCTCTTTTTTAGGGACGCCGTTCCCGACTCAAAAAGTAACCAACTGAAACAAATGAGGTGCGAACGAATGAGACAGAGCAGGACTTTAATTCCTACGCTCCGCGAAGTGCCGGCTGATGCTGAAGCAAAAAGCCATCAGCTTCTTCTCAGAGCGGGGTTTATCAGACAAAACACAAGCGGTGTATACAGCTATATGCCTCTTGCCAATAAAGTCATTCATAAAATCCAGAGCATTGTCCGCCAAGAAATGGAGAAAATCAATGCCGTCGAAATGCTGATGCCGGCGCTCCAGCAGGCGGAAACTTGGCAGGAATCGGGAAGATGGTACACGTACGGTCCTGAGCTCATGAGGCTGAAAGACCGCCACGGCCGCGAATTTGCCCTTGGCGCGACACACGAAGAGGTCATCACAAGCATCGTCAGAGATGAAGTGAAATCGTACAAGCGCCTTCCGCTGACCCTTTACCAGATCCAATCGAAATTCCGCGATGAAAAGCGCCCGCGCTTCGGTCTGTTGAGAGGCCGGGAATTCATCATGAAGGATGCGTATTCCTTCCATTCTTCCGCCGAAAGCCTTGATGAAACTTACAATGATATGTACCAGGCGTATACGAATGTGTTTACGCGCTGCGGCTTGAATTTCAGACCGGTCATTGCAGATTCAGGCGCGATGGGCGGAAAGGATACCCATGAATTTATGGCATTGTCCGATGTCGGTGAAGATACAATTGCGTATTCTGATCAGTCTTCATACGCTGCCAACATCGAAATGGCTGAAGTGAAGGAAGCCGGTGCTGGCGAGCAGGCTGAAATGAAAGAGCTCCAGGAAGTCCACACACCTTCGGTCAAAACGATCGAAGAAGTTGCCGCATTTCTTGGCATATCCCCGTCAGACTGCGTGAAATCAATGCTCATGAAAGCAGACGGACGTTTTGTCCTCGTGTTGACGAGAGGGGATCATGAAGTCAACGATATTAAGGTGAAGAATCTGCTCCAAGCAGAAACGATCGAATTCGCGAGCGCCGAAGAGGTTGCTGAGATAACAGGTACTGAGCCTGGCTTTGTCGGACCGGTGGGGCTTGACAGCGAAATCGAAATCTTTGCAGACTTTGCTGTGAAGGCGATGGCAAACGCAGCAGCAGGAGCGAATAAAACAGATTACCATTATCAAAACGTGAATATCAGCCGGGATGCGCACAATGTGACATTCGCCGATCTCCGCTTTATCCAGGAAGGTGACCCTTCACCGGATGGAAACGGAACGATCCGTTTTGCAAAAGGAATCGAAGTCGGACAAGTTTTTAAACTCGGCACCCGCTATTCTGAAGCGATGGACGCAACATACCTTGACGAAAACGGACGCGCTCAGCCGATGCTGATGGGCTGCTATGGAATCGGGATTTCCCGGACACTTTCGGCCATCGTTGAGCAGCATCATGACGATAAAGGCTTGATCTGGCCGCTGGAAGTGACGCCGTATGACTTGCACATCCTCGCGCTTAACATGAAAAATGACGCGCAGGTTCAGCTTGCCGAAAAGCTGTATGAAGATTTTAAAGCGAACGGCTATGACGTATTGTTTGATGACCGTGCTGAACGGGCCGGCGTTAAATTTGCAGATTCCGATTTGATCGGTCTGCCGATCCGCATCACGGTCGGAAAAAGAGCTGATGAAGGCGTTGTCGAAGTGAAGATCCGCAAAACCGGAGAATCATTTGAAGTCGCCGCTGAAGAGCTTTTGGACTTTATCGAAAAACAAGTCAAGAGCTTATCTTCTCACTCTTAAAGATGTTAAACTAGAGTAAAGGAAGGTACCTCGGGAATCGTCCCAAGGTACCTTCAATTATGATTTTCTTTTAGGGAGGAATCTGTCTTGGAAGACCAGCTTTCTGTCAACAGAAGACAGTTTCAAATTCTTCTGCAGCAGCTGAATGTAACGGAAGATACGATGATCCGTCACCTTGAAGGCGGACAAATCATAAAGCTGACCGTTCATAAAAACAAGAAGACATGGCACTTTCACTTTAAATTGAAAAATGTCCTGCCTTATCAAATCTTCGAACGGTTTCACACCCAGCTGACCCGCACCTTTTCCCATATCGCTCAGGTCACCTGTTCCATCGAGGCGGAAAACCCTTCGATTGACGAGCAGCTTGTTCAGGATTACTGGACGCGCTGCATCCAGGAACTCGATGGTATTTCCCCGCCGATTTTGACGCTTTTGAACGACCAAAAGCCCAAGCTTACGGGGAACAAAATCCTGCTTAAAACGAAAACAGATACAGAAGCATCCGCTTTAAAAAAGAAATACAGCTCACTCATCCAGTCAAGCTACTGCACATTCGGTTTTCCTGAGCTCCAGCTCGACACAGAAATCTTTGTGTCAGATCAAGAGATTCAGAAATTCAGAGAGCAAAAAATGGCCGAAGATCAAGAGAGAGCCCTTCAGGCTTTAATCGAAATGGAAAAGCAGGATAAGGAAGCCCAAGACGATGAAGCGCCGTCAGGCCCTCTTCAGATCGGCTACCAGATTAAAGACTCTGAAGAGATCAGAACGCTTGACAGCATCATGGATGAAGAGCGGAGAATTACGGTGCAAGGCTATGTATTCGACGCTGAAACAAGAGAGCTGAAAAGCGGCAGAACGCTTTGTATCTTTAAGATAACCGACTATACAAACAGCATACTCGTCAAAATGTTCGCACGTGAAAAAGAGGACGCTGTTTTGATGAAGTCCCTGAAAAAAGGGATGTGGGTAAAGGCGAGAGGAAGCATACAAAACGATACATTCGTCCGCGATTTGGTGATGATCGCCAACGATGTCAATGAAATCAAAGGGAAAACCCGTGAGGATACAGCACCGGAGGACGAAAAACGTGTCGAGCTCCACCTCCATTCACCGATGAGCCAGATGGATGCCGTATCAAGTATCGGCAAGCTTGTCGAACAGGCGAAAAAATGGGGGCATCCGGCTATCGCGCTCACTGATCACGCTGTTGTCCAATCGTTTCCTGATGCATTCGCGGCGAGCAAAAAGCATGGCGTGAAAATGATCTACGGACTTGAAGCCAACCTCGTCGACGACGGCGTGCCGATTGCCTACAATCCGGTGCACCGTCTGCTTGAAGAGGAGACATATGTCGTGTTCGACGTCGAGACGACGGGGCTGTCAGCCGTCTATGATACGATCATCGAGCTGGCCGCCGTAAAAGTAAAAGGCGGGGAGATCATCGAACGCTTTGAAAGGTTTGCAAACCCGCATCGCCCTTTATCGGCTACGATCATCGAGCTGACTGGGATTACCGATGATATGCTGAAAGATGCGCCTGAAGCCGAAGAGGTCATCCGAGATTTTAAAGAATGGGTCGGAGATCACACGCTTGTCGCTCACAATGCAAGCTTTGACATCGGCTTCATCAATGTCGCCTACAAGCGTCTGCTGAATTCGGAGAAAGTGCAGAACCCGGTCATTGACACACTTGAGCTGGGCCGTTTTCTTTATCCGGAATTCAAAAACCACAGGCTGAATACGCTTTGTAAAAAGTTTGACATCGAGCTCACCCAGCACCACAGGGCGATTTATGATACCGAAGCGACGGGCTATCTCCTTGTGAAAATGCTGAAAGACGCGGCCGAAAAAAATATCATGTACCACGATCAGCTGAATGAAAATATGGGGCAGTCCAATGCCTATCAGCGTTCAAGGCCATATCACGCGACCCTTTTGGCGGTCAATGAGACAGGTTTGAAAAACCTTTTCAAACTCGTGTCGCTTTCACATATCCATTATTTTTACAGGGTGCCGAGGATCCCAAGGTCACAGCTTGAAAAGTACAGAGAAGGCCTTTTAATCGGTTCGGCATGCGACAAAGGCGAAGTATTCGAAGGCATGATGCAGAAATCGCCGGAAGAGGTCGAAGACATCGCTTCATTTTATGACTATCTTGAAGTCATGCCGCCTGAAGTCTACCGGCACCTGCTCCAGCTTGAACTCGTCAGGGATGAAAAAGCGTTAAAAGAAATCATCGCCAACATCACAAAGCTCGGCGAGAAACTGAATATTCCGGTAGTAGCTACGGGGAATGTTCATTACCTGAACCCTGAGGATAAAATTTACCGCAAGATTCTGGTTTCCTCACAAGGCGGCGCAAATCCGCTCAACAGGCACGAACTGCCGAACGTTCATTTCCGTTCGACGGATGAAATGCTTGAGGCCTTTTCATTTTTGGGTGAGGAAAAAGCGAAAGAAATCGTCGTCAAGAACACCCGTTTGATCAGCGAGCGAATCGAAGAAATCAAGCCGATCAAAGACGATCTTTACACACCGAAGATCGAAGGCGCAGATGACGAAATCCGCCGCATGAGCTATGAGAAAGCAAAAAGCATTTACGGCGACGATCTTCCGGAAATCGTCGAAAAGCGGATCGAAAAAGAGCTGAAAAGCATTATCGGCCATGGATTCGCCGTCATCTATCTGATCTCTCATAAGCTTGTAAAACGCTCCCTTGATGATGGCTATCTTGTCGGTTCAAGGGGATCGGTCGGTTCTTCCCTTGTCGCAACATTGACGGAAATTACCGAGGTCAACCCGCTGCCGCCGCATTACGTCTGTCCGGATTGCCGCCATTCCGAGTTTTTCAACGATGGATCGGTCGGTTCGGGATTTGATTTGCCTGACAAAGACTGTCCGAAGTGTGGAGCGGCCTACAGAAAAGACGGCCACGACATTCCGTTCGAGACGTTTCTGGGGTTTAAAGGGGACAAGGTTCCTGATATCGACTTGAACTTCTCGGGCGAATATCAGCCGCACGCCCACAACTACACGAAAGTCCTGTTCGGAGAGGATAACGTCTACCGTGCGGGAACGATCGGCACAGTCGCCGAAAAAACGGCTTACGGGTATGTCAAAGGGTATGCTAATGACAACAATTTGCATATGCGCGGGGCGGAAATCGACCGCCTTGTCCAAGGCTGTACAGGCGTCAAGCGGACGACAGGGCAGCACCCGGGCGGAATCATCGTTGTGCCTGATTACATGGATATTTACGACTTTTCACCAATCCAGTTTCCGGCGGATGCCACCGATTCCGAATGGAAGACGACGCACTTTGACTTCCATTCCATCCATGACAACCTACTGAAGCTGGATATTCTCGGACACGATGATCCGACGGTCATCCGTATGCTCCAGGATCTGAGCGGGATTGATCCGAAGACGATTCCGACCGATGATCCCGAAGTGATGAAAATTTTCCAAGGGACAGAATCTTTAGGGGTAACCGAAGAGCAGATCGGCTGTAAAACCGGAACGCTTGGCATCCCTGAATTCGGAACCCGCTTTGTCAGACAGATGCTCGAAGACACCAAGCCGACGACATTTTCCGAGCTCGTTCAGATTTCCGGCCTGTCACACGGTACGGACGTATGGCTCGGCAACGCGCAGGAGCTGATTCACAATAATATTTGTGAACTGAGCGAAGTGATCGGCTGTCGTGATGATATTATGGTGTACTTAATCTACCAGGGGCTTGAGCCATCCCTCGCCTTTAAGATTATGGAATTTGTCCGTAAAGGTAAGGGACTGACACCTGAATGGGAAGAAGAAATGAAGAATAATAATGTTCCGGACTGGTATATCGACTCGTGTAAAAAAATCAAATACATGTTCCCGAAAGCCCACGCTGCGGCATATGTTTTGATGGCGGTCAGAATCGCTTATTTTAAAGTCCATCATCCACTGCTCTACTACGCAGCATACTTTACGGTGCGGGCCGATGACTTTGATATCGAAACGATGATCAAAGGGTCGACAGCGATTAAAGCCGTTATGGATGACATCAACTCTAAAGGCCTTGACGCTTCTCCGAAAGAGAAAAGTTTGCTCACGGTGCTTGAGCTGGCGCTTGAAATGTGTGAAAGGGGCTTCTCTTTCCAAAAAGTCGACTTATACAGATCGAGCGCTTCCGAATTCATCATTGACGGAAACAGCTTGATTCCGCCGTTTAATTCAATACCGGGGCTTGGAACAAACGCCGCTTTGAATATTGTCAAAGCAAGGGAAGAAGGCGAATTTCTTTCCAAAGAAGATTTGCAAAAAAGAGGCAAGGTGTCAAAAACGATCATGGAATACTTGGAGCGCCACGGCTGTCTCGAGTCGCTCCCAGATCAGAACCAGCTGTCTTTATTTTAAAGACTGCCGACTTATTCGGCAGTCTCTTTTTTGTTTTCTAACCCAGCGCGTGCTTCGAAGATTCAGAGACGCGAATATTGCGGAAAGTTTGTTAGATCGATTGACAATAAAAATACATTAATGTTAATATTTTCAAAATGATATTATTCTATAAAGAAGTTCACTTTTTCAGTGAACAGAAGTTAGTTTCTTGATTAAACAAACAAAGTTCTTCGTTCCTCCGGCAAACATTGAACCTGCGTGAATCTGCAGCACATCTTCAAATTTCAAAAATTCAATCAGTCTCTTCTCCGCTTACCGAAAGACACCATTTGTCCGTCACTAAAGGAGGTGAGTGTCATGTAAACATCGGCTGTTTTGAAGGAAAACAAAATGAGGAGGAAGGAGTCCGTTGAAAGAGAAAGCTTTTTTGAAAATGAAAGCGTTTTTCTTTGTTTTACTGCTTACGTTTGCGATGTTGTTCATGCCGGCTTTCGGCAAGGCGGACATTGCATTTGCGAAAGAGAACCAAAATTATGCGGAGTTGCTGCAAAAATCAATTCTTTTCTATGAGGCGCAGCGCTCCGGAAAGCTTCCGGAAGGCAGCCGTCTGAATTGGAGAGGGGACTCTGCGCTTGAGGATGGAAAAGATGTCGGCCATGATTTGACAGGCGGATGGTATGATGCAGGAGATCACGTGAAGTTCGGCCTTCCAATGGCTTATTCTGCGGCCGTTCTGTCATGGTCCGTCTATGAGTACCGCGATGCCTATGAAGCGGCCGGACAGCTTGATGCGATATTAGACAATATCAGATGGGCGACAGACTATTTTATTAAAGCGCATACAGGCCCTTATGAGTTTTGGGGCCAAGTCGGCAATGGGGCCCAAGATCATGCCTGGTGGGGCCCGGCCGAAGTAATGCCTATGAAGCGGCCGGCTTATAAGATAGATGCAGCCTGTCCCGGGTCAGACCTTGCCGGCGGTACAGCAGCAGCCCTAGCTTCTGCATCAATCATTTTCAAGCCGACAGACGCTTCTTATTCAAATAAACTATTGGCCCATGCCAAGGAATTGTACGACTTTGCCGACCGCTACCGCGGCAAATATTCAGACTGCATTACAGACGCGCAGCAATATTATAATTCGTGGAGCGGGTATAAAGATGAGCTGACTTGGGGAGCAGTCTGGCTCTACTTGGCAACCGGCGAACAAAACTATTTGGATAAAGCGCTTTCTTCGGTCTCAGATTGGGGCGATCCCGCAAACTGGTCTTATCGCTGGACGCTCTCTTGGGATGACGTCACTTACGGAGCACAGCTGCTGCTCGCTCGTCTGACGAACAAATCCCGATTCACCACATCTGTCGAACGCAATCTTGATTATTGGTCGACAGGCTACAATCATAATGGAAGCACAGAGCGTATCACTTATACACCAGGCGGGCTGGCATGGCTTGAGCAGTGGGGATCGCTGCGCTACGCTTCAAACGCCGCTTTTCTCGCTTTTGTTTATTCAGATTGGGTAAAAGATGCCGGCAAAGCAAAAAGGTATCGGGATTTTGCGGTTCAGCAAATGAACTATATGCTTGGGGATAATCCGCAACAGCGCAGCTTTATCGTCGGGTACGGAACAAATCCGCCGAAGCACCCGCATCACCGCACCGCACACGGTTCATGGGCCGATCATATGAATGTGCCTGAAAACCACCGCCATACCCTTTACGGCGCGTTAGTAGGCGGACCGGGAAAAGATGATTCGTACCGGGACGAAACAAATGATTATGTGTCAAACGAAGTTGCGATCGATTACAATGCGGCTTTCACGGGCAATGCAGCCAAAATGTTTCAACTGTATGGTGCCGGGCAATCACCGCTGCCTCATTTTCCCGAAAAGGAAACACCAGAAGATGAATTTTTTGCGGAGGCATCCATAAACAGCTCGGGAAACAACTACTCAGAAATCAGAGTGCAGCTTAATAACCGATCAGGATGGCCGGCAAAGAAAACCGATAAGCTGTCTTTCCGCTATTACGTGGACCTGACTGAAGCGGTGAATGCCGGATTTTCTTCGGAAGATATAAAGATCTCAACCGGATACAACGAAGGGGCGTCGGTGTCCCAGCTGAAGCCATATCACATCGGCGAACACATTTACTATACGGAAGTCAGCTTCAGCGGGGTTATGATATACCCCGGGGGTCAATCCGCCCATAAGAAAGAAGTTCAGTTCCGCCTAGCGGCTCCGGCGGGGACGTCTTTTTGGAATCCGAAAAATGACCACTCTTACCGGGGGCTGTCACACACGCTGGCAAAAACCCGGTATATACCAGTATATGATGAAGGCCGGCTTGTTTTTGGAAATGAGCCCGACTAAAAAACACCCGGATTCAATCCCCGGCAGTCCCATCATATGAAACGAAAGCTTGAAGCTTCAAAAGGAGGACGCATCATGGACAATAAAACACGCTTTATGCAATTGTATGAGCAAATTAAAAATCCGCAAAACGGCTATTTTTCGCCTGAAGGCATTCCTTATCATTCAGTTGAAACGCTCATATGCGAAGCGCCTGATTACGGCCATATGACAACATCTGAAGCATACAGTTATTGGCTGTGGCTTGAAGCGATGTACGGCCGATACACACAGGACTGGTCAAAGCTAGAAGCCGCCTGGGACAATATGGAGAAATATATCATCCCGGTCAATGAAGGCGATGGAAACGAAGAACAGCCGACGATGAACTATTATAACCCCTCAAGCCCTGCCACATATGCCGCCGAACACCGCTACCCAGATCTTTATCCTTCGGCTTTGACCGGACAATATCCGGCCGGAAACGATCCGCTTGACAGTGAGCTTAGATCCACATACGGAAGCAATGAAACGTATTTAATGCACTGGCTGCTTGATGTCGATAACTGGTATGGATTCGGGAACCTATTGAACCCATCACACACCGCCGTTTATGTGAACACTTACCAGCGCGGTGAACAGGAGTCTGTTTGGGAAACGGTTCCGCACCCCTCTCAAGATAATCAGACGTTTGGAAAACCGAATGAAGGGTTTATGAGTCTGTTTACAAAAGAAAATCAGGCTCCTGCCCCGCAATGGCGCTACACTAATGCGACCGACGCCGATGCGCGCGCTGTTCAGGCGATGTACTGGGCAAGGCAATGGGGCTACAGCAATACTAAGTATTTAGAAAAAGCTAAAAAAATGGGGGACTTTCTCCGTTACGGCATGTATGACAAATACTTTCAAGAGATTGGAAGCGCTGCTGACGGCTCGCCTTCCCGCGGAACTGGAAAAAATGCCTGTCATTATTTAATGGCATGGTACACTGCTTGGGGAGGCGGATTGGGACAGTATGCCAACTGGGCGTGGCGGATCGGTGCGAGTCATGTGCACCAAGGTTATCAAAACCCTGTCGCTTCTTATGCACTGTCAACAGCTGAAGGCGGATTGGTTCCAAATTCATCCACGGCGCGCAGCGATTGGGAACAGGCGCTGAAAAGGCAGCTTGAACTTTACACATGGCTGCTTTCTTCAGAAGGAGCTGTTGCAGGCGGCGCCACGAATAGCTGGAACGGCAGCTACAGCGCATATCCGCAGAATGTCAGCACATTTTACGGAATGGCATACACAGAAGCGCCTGTATATCACGATCCGCCTTCTAACAATTGGTTCGGGATGCAAGTCTGGCCGCTGGAAAGGGTGGCGGAACTGTATTACATTTTCGCAGAGAAAGGTGACAAATCGTCTGAAAACTTCCAAATGGCAAAGCATGTGATTGAAAAATGGATCGCGTATTCGCTTGATTATGTGTTTGTGGGCGAACGGCCTGTTACGGATGAAGAAGGCTATTATTTAAATGAAGCGGGAGAACGCGTCCTTGGCGGCCAAAACCCGCAGATCGCCGTACAATCCGATCCAGGCGAGTTTTGGATTCCGGCAAACCTTGAATGGAGCGGCCAGCCTGATCCGTGGAAGGGATTTGATTCATTTACCGGAAATCCGGGACTGCATGTCACGACGAAGAATCCTTCTCAAGATGTCGGTGTTCTCGGCAGCTATATTAAAACGCTTGTCTTCTTTGCAGCCGGAACAAAAGCCGAAACCGGCGGCTTTACCGCTCTTGGAAACAAGGCCAAAAACGTGGCAAAAGAACTGCTTGATGCAGCATGGAATAAAAATGACGGAATCGGTATCGCAGCAGAGGAAGAACATGAAGATTATATCCGCTACTTTACGAAGGAAGTCTATTTTCCGAATGGCTGGAGCGGCAAAAACGGGCAGGGCAACACCATTCCTGGTTCCAACACTGTGCCGTCTGATCCGGCAAAGGGCGGTAACGGCGTCTATATCAGTCATGCCGACCTCCGTCCGAAAATTAAAAACGATCCGATGTGGCCTTATTTGGAAAATAAATATCAGACCTCGTGGAATCCGAATACAGGCAAATGGGAAAACGGTCTGCCGACTTTTGTGTATCACCGCTTCTGGTCTCAGGTCGATATGGCGACAGCTTACGCTGAGTATGACCGTTTAATCGGAAATGCATAACAATCTGTAAGAGAATGTCAGATTGATATGCGCTTGAACGTTTGGGAAAAGGCGGCGTTCAGTCGCCTTTTTTAAATTGAGGGATTTTAGCCAGTGTTTTGCACGATCATCTAATAAAAAAGGAGTTCAAAAGTTTGAGAGAAAAATGGTTAGCCTTGTGTTTAAAGTCGATCATTCTGTTCGTTTTGATCATGGGAACCGTTCTTTTATCCACAGTTCCGAAAGCTTCGGGAACAAGCGGGCCAGCAAAGCAAGAAAAGCAGAGCATCATCACCCCGGCAGACCTTTTGGAAAACATGAGTCCCGGATGGAACCTTGGCAACACGCTGGATGCTGTTCCGACAGAAGGCTCTTGGAACAATCCGCCGGTTCGCGAGCATACTTTTGATGATATTCGCGACGCGGGGTTTAAAAGCGTCCGGATTCCGGTGACATGGGACTCCCACATCGGCAGCGCTCCCGGGTATCTGATCGACACCGCTTGGATGAACCGGGTGGAAGAAGTGACGGATTGGGCGTTGGAAAGAGAATTTTATGTCGTGTTAAATATTCACCACGATTCTTGGCTATGGATCAGCCGCATGGGAAACAGCCAGCAGGAGACATTAGATAAGCTGGGGAAAGTCTGGAAGCAAATTGCCGAGCGTTTTAAAAACAAAAGTGAACGCCTCCTGTTTGAAATCGTCAATGAACCGACTGGAATGAACGCATATCAAATGAATCTGCTTAACCGCGAGATGCTGAACATCATCCGTTCGACCGGCGGCAACAACAGCCAGCGGCTCGTGATCGTCGGGGGGCTTGAAGATAACAAAGATGAATTGCTTCATTCATTTGAACCGCCTGATGATGACCGGATTGTCCTCACATATCACTACTATTCTCCGTGGGATTACGTATCAAACTGGTGGGGCCGGACGACTTGGGGATCGGCAGCCGAAATCTCCGAGATGGAGGAGGATATCAAACCGGTTTATGAAAAATTTGTAAGGGAAGGATACCCGGTTATCATCGGCGAATACGGTACCCTCGGCGCCAATGAAAATCATTCAAAGCGGCTCTATCATGATACGTTTGTCCGCCTTGCCCACAAATATCAAATGGTCCCGATGTGGTGGGACAACGGGAATGACCAGTTTGACCGGACTGAGAGACAGTGGCGCGATCCTGTTGTTAAAGAGATTGTCATTCAGGCGGGACGCGGCGTTCCCAATGCGATCATCAAACCGGCAGATCTTTTTATAAAAAAAGGTCAAAACCTCAGCGATCAGACGGTGGACATTCAGCTGAACGGCAATGTGCTGACCGGCATTTATCAGAAATCCGAACCATTAAAGGAAGGCAGTGATTATACAGTTGATAATGCCGGAAAGACGGTCTCTATTAAGGAATCCTGCTTGGCAAAGCTGCTGAACGGGTCCGGGCAGTCTGGGGTAAAAGCGCAGCTCACGTTTACGTTTCATAAAGGAGCCAGCCAGGTTATGGATATCATTCTTTATGATGACCCGAAGCTTGAAAAAAGCGAATTCACCGTCAGTCAATCGGCAATCAGCGGTGATCTCAAAATCCCGGCTTCACTGAACGGAACGAAGCTGGCTACGGTTAAAGGAGTCGTCGATTCTACAGGAAGGCCGGTTCTTGAAGAAGTATGGTCATGGACCCCCTACTTGAACTATGACGAGGATTTTTACGAAAAAGACGGGGATTTGTATTTGAGAGAGCGGGTTTTAAAGTATTTGAAAAGCGATTCCACCTTTACATTTGAACTGTGGCCGAAAGGCGTCGAGACGGTCGTGAAGGTGAAAGTCACGCCTTGAACGGCCTGCTAATCTCTGAATGGCGCCGTCCATGGATCTTCTTTATGAAAGCAGGGAAGAATAATGATGACGAAAAAGTTTTTTTTGACACTGCTGATACCGTTTTTGCTTGCGCTTTCCGCCATTCAGTTTGGCAATCCCCGGCCGGCACTAGCCGCGTCTCCTTTTGTTGAGACATCCGGAACATCGTTCATTTTAAATGGAAAAGACTTTTATTTTGCCGGGACGAATAACTATTATTTCCATTATAAATCTAAAAAAATGGTCGATGATGTGTTCGAAGATATGAAAGGGATGAAATTGAAAGTGATCCGCATCTGGGGATTTCTTGACGGCCAGCCGCAGGAAAATACCGTCATGCAGCCAAAGCCGGGCATATATGATGAATCAGGTTTTTCAAAGCTTGACTATGCCATTTATAAAGCGGGACAGACAGGGATAAAACTAGTCATCCCTTTTGTGAACAACTGGGATGATTTCGGCGGAATGAATCAATATGTCAGGTGGTTTCAGGCGGATGGACATGACGCCTTTTATACTCATCCGGACATTAAAGAGGCGTATAAAAATTATGTATCCTATATGCTGAACCGAGTCAACACATATAATGGCGTCAAATATAAAGATGATCCCGCGATTATGGCGTGGGAGCTTGCCAATGAACCAAGGGTCCAGTCTGACAGAACCGGAAATACACTTGTCGAATGGGCGGATGAGATGAGCGAATTTATTAAATCCATTGATCAGAACCATCTTGTAGCAGTTGGAGATGAAGGATTTTATCATATAGAAGGGCACCCTGATTGGCATTACAGCGGCGGAGAAGGTGTGGATTGGAAAAGGCTGACTGCTCTTAAGCATATTGATTACGGCACATATCACCTCTATCCGGATCATTGGGGCAAAACGGCCGAATGGGGAAATCAGTGGATCACAGACCATATTTGCGATGGAAAAGAAATCGGCAAGCCGGTCGTTTTAGAAGAGTACGGCTATCAGGATAAGTCCAGAAGGGACGACGTCTACAGAACATGGCTTGAACTCATAGAAAAGCAGGGCGGAGCGGGCAGCCAATTTTGGATTTTGACCGGTATTCAGGATGACGGGACCCTTTATCCGGATTATGACGGTTTTCGGATCGTTTATCCGAGCTCTGCCGCTTCTGTCATTTCAGAACATGCGAAGCGGATGAATGAAAAATCATCCGCTTCCGAAATGCGTCATACTAAACGCTGTCATGATTTGCAATAAAAATATGGTTATGGTATAGTTTTATTGGAAATGCTAACGATAGCCGAGGCGAAGAGTGGGGAAACCCGCTCTTTTGTATTGAACAGGCAATTTTGTCTCGACATGTTCATCGTTTTTTCTAAATCCCCTGCTTTTGAAGCAGGGTTTTTACGAGGGAGCTGATGAATGGGAGCCTGCACAAGGAGGAAAAGTATGAGTAACAAAGTGATCGATACCGTCAGCGAAATGGTCCAGCCTATACTAGACAATCTTCAGCTTGAACTCGTTGACATCGAATTTGTCAAGGAAGGTCCGAGCTGGTTTCTTCGCGTGTTTATTGATTCAGATGACGGCGTGGACATCGAGGAATGTGCCAAGGTTAGCGAAGCTCTTAGTGAAAAGCTCGACGAGGCTGACCCGATCAAGCAAAACTATTTTCTTGAAGTATCGTCACCTGGAGCTGAGAGGCCTTTAAAGAAAGAAGCCGATTTCATGAAAGCGCTCGGAAAAAACGTATATATTAAAACGTACGAACCTATTGAAGGCAATAAAGAGTTTGAAGGCGAGCTTTCCGCATTTGACGGTGAAAACGTGGAAGTCGCGGTGATGATCAAAACGCGCCGGAAAACGATCAATATTCCATATGATAAAGTAGCCAAAGCAAGGCTGGCTGTTTCGTTCAATTAATTTTTGACTGTTTAAGGGGGAAACCATAAACATGAGTAGTGAGTTGTTAGATGCCCTGACTGTTCTTGAAAAAGAAAAGGGAATCAGTAAGGACATTATTATTGAAGCAATTGAAGCTGCGCTCATTTCCGCTTATAAGCGGAACTTCAACCAGGCGCAGAACGTCAGGGTAGATTTAAATCGCGACACCGGTTCAATCCGCGTTTTCGCCCGCAAAGATGTCGTGGATGAAGTGTATGATCCGCGCCTTGAAATCTCGATTGAAGATGCCGTAAACATCAATCCGAACTACATTGTCGGAGATGTCGTGGAAATCGAAGTGACGCCGAAGGATTTCGGCCGCATCGCTGCCCAGACGGCAAAGCAGGTCGTGACTCAGCGCGTCCGCGAAGCGGAGCGCGGCGTCATCTATTCTGAATTCATCGATCGCGAAGAAGATATCATGACAGGCATCGTTCAGCGGATCGACAATAAGTTCATCTATGTCTCTTTAGGAAAAATCGAGGCCCTTCTGCCGGTTTCAGAACAGATGCCGAATGAAGTCTACAAGCCCCATGACCGGATCAAAGTGTTCATTACAAAAGTCGAAAAAACGACGAAGGGTCCGCAGATTTACGTTTCAAGAACTCATCCAGGTTTATTAAAACGTCTCTTTGAAATCGAAGTCCCGGAAATTTACGATGGAACGGTCGAGCTCAAATCCGTGGCGAGAGAAGCGGGAGACCGCTCGAAGATTTCCGTGCGCACGGATAATCCCGACATCGATCCCGTCGGCGCCTGCGTCGGACCGAAGGGTCAGCGCGTTCAGGCGATCGTCAATGAATTGAAAGGCGAGAAAATTGATATTGTTCATTGGTCAAACGATCCGGTTGAATTCGTCGCCAATGCGCTGAGCCCTTCAAAAGTGCTCGACGTCATCGTCAATGAAGAGGATAAGGCGACAACGGTTGTCGTTCCTGACTACCAGCTGTCGCTCGCCATCGGAAAAAGAGGTCAAAACGCCCGCCTGGCAGCCAAGCTGACAAGCTGGAAGATCGATATTAAAAGCGAAACAGATGCAAGAGAGCTTGGAATTTATCCAAGGGAGCTTGAAGAAGAGGAGCCGGAAGAGCTTTTCTTTGAAAGCGAAACTCCAGAATCGGATGAATAAGAGGTGACCTTTGGTGAAAAGCCGAAAGAAGATCCCGCTTAGAAAATGCGTCGTAACAGGGGAAATGAAGCCTAAAAAGGAGCTCATCCGCGTCGTCCGTTCGAAAGAAGGGGAAGTTTCCGTAGACCCGACCGGCAAGAAAAACGGCCGGGGAGCCTACCTTACTCTTGATAAAGACGTCATTTTAACTGCAAAAAAGAAAAACAGCTTAGCAAATCAGCTTCAAGCACAGATTGATGATCAGATTTTTGATGAACTGCTGGAACTGGCGGAAAAGGAGAATTAGATAAATGTCGGAATCAGAATGGTTTTCCTTGCTGGGTCTGGCGAATCGAGCTCGAAAGGTCGTGTCCGGAGAAGACCTGGTTGTGAAAGAAATCAGGCATTCGCGCGCAAAGCTTGTTTTGCTTGCAGACGACGCATCGGCTAACACGGAGAAAAAAGTAACCGACAAATGCAGGCACTACGATGTACCGGTGAAAAAAGTCGGAGATCGTATGCTTTTGGGCCGTTCAATCGGCAAAGAATCCCGTGTGGTTGTTGCTGTCACTGATCAAGGTTTTGCGAATACGTTGCTCCGAAAGCTCGATTAATTTTTTTGGGGGTGAACGAATGGCTAAAATGAGAGTTTATGAATATGCAAAAGCCATAAATGTTTCAAGTAAGGATATTATCGCGGCATTGAAAGATATGAATATCGAAGTCAATAACCATATGGCGATGATCGAAGAAAATGCGATCAAACAGCTCGATCAAAAATTCAAGAAGAGCGCTAAACCTGCGGGAAATAAAAAGGATGCCGGTACAGGCGGACAAAAGCCGCAGCAAGAAGCCGCAAAACAGAATGCCGGAAGTAAGCCAAACAAAAATCGAGACGGAAAGAAGAATAACGTGCAGAATACTCAATTTAACAATAAAAACAAGAAGAAAAACAACAACAACAATAACAAAAAGAACAAGCGCGGTAAAAATCATCAATCTCCGCAGGAGAAGCAGTTCAAGCCGAAAAAAGAACTGCCTGAAAAAATCGAATTTACCAACTCAATGTCGGTCGGGCAGCTTGCCGAAGAGCTCGGAAAAGAACCGTCAGAAATCATTAAAAAATTAATGCTTCTCGGCACTATGGCAACGATCAACCAAGATCTTGACAAAGATACCGTTGAGCTGATCGCTTCAGAATACGGCGTCGACGTCGAAGAAGTGATCGTCCTTGAAGAAACCGAGCTCGAAAAATACGAAGAGCCGGATCAAGAAGAAGACCTTGAAATCCGTCCTCCTGTCGTAACAATCATGGGCCACGTCGACCACGGAAAAACAACGCTTCTTGACAGCATCAGAAAAACGAAGGTCGTCGAAGGCGAAGCCGGAGGCATCACACAGCATATTGGCGCTTATCAGATCGAGGAAAACGGCAAAAAGATCACCTTCCTTGACACTCCGGGCCACGCCGCATTCACAACGATGCGCGCACGCGGTGCGGAAGTTACGGATATTACGATTCTCGTCGTAGCTGCAGATGACGGGGTCATGCCGCAGACGGTCGAAGCGATCAACCATGCGAAAGCGGCTGAAGTGCCGATCATCGTCGCTGTCAACAAAATCGACAAACCGACGGCAAACCCTGACCGGGTGATGCAGGAGCTGACAGAGCACGGTCTTGTTCCTGAAGCATGGGGAGGCGAGACGATTTTCGTTCCTCTTTCAGCACTGTCAGGAGAGGGAATCGATGAGCTGATCGAAATGATCCTGCTCGTCAGCGAGGTCGAGGAGCTCAAAGCGAATCCGAACCGCAGAGCAAAAGGAACGGTCATCGAAGCCGAGCTTGATAAAGGAAAAGGTTCTGTCGCAACACTGCTCGTTCAAAACGGAACGCTTCACGTCGGAGATCCGATTGTCGTCGGGAACACATTTGGACGCGTTCGCGCGATGGTCAATGATGTCGGCAGACGCGTTAAATCGGCGGGGCCGTCAACACCTGTTGAAATCACCGGATTGAACGAAGTTCCGAACGCAGGGGATCAGTTCCTTGTGTTCAAAGACGAAAAAACAGCCCGTTCAGTCGGCGAAGCCCGCGCTACAAAACAGCTTGAAGAACAGCGCAGCGATAAAGCGAAGCTCAGCCTTGATGACTTGTTTGAACAGATTAAACAAGGCGATGTCAAAGACATTAATCTCGTTGTCAAAGCTGATGTTCAAGGCTCTGCTGAAGCTCTCGTTGCAGCACTGCAAAAAATAGAAGTCGAAGGCGTCAGAGTCAAAATCATCCACACAGGCGTAGGTGCGATTACCGAATCAGACATTATTTTAGCTTCTGCTTCAAATGCAATCGTGATCGGGTTTAATGTCAGACCTGACGGAAATGCTAAGAGTACCGCCGAAGCCGAAAATGTGGATATCCGCCTTCACCGCATCATTTATAAAGTCATCGATGAGATCGAAGCAGCCATGAAAGGCATGCTTGATCCTGAGTATGAAGAAAAAGTGATCGGCATGGTTGAAGTCCGTCAAACATTCAAAGTCTCTAAAATCGGAACGATTGCCGGAGGCTATGTAACGGAAGGTACGATCACACGTGACAGCGGAATCCGCTTAATCCGCGACGGCGTCGTCATCTATGAAGGGGAAGTCGATGTGCTGAAACGCTTTAAAGATGATGTGAAAGAAGTTTCACAAGGATATGAATGTGGTATCACCATTAAGAAATACAACGACATTCGCGAAGGCGATATGATCGAAGCGTATGTCATGCAAGAAATTGAAAGAAAGTGATCGGTTTCGTTGAATGCGAATGCATCATTTACGATGCATCATCACTCAAGGAAAAACGGGCGGTGCTGAAGCGGGTGATCACAAGAATCCGCGCAAAGTTCAACGTTTCTGTTTCAGAAATTGACTACCAGGACACTTGGCAGCGCACAAGCTTTGGTATCGCCGCCGTTTCTTCCTCTCGCGTGCAAACGGAAAAAGAGCTGCAACGGGTTTTAAGCTTTATCGACTCTTTTCCGGAAATTGAACGGACGATCACGAGAACAGAGTGGTTTTAACGTAGAGGTGGTATGGTCATGACGATGAGAGCTACCCGTGTGGGTGAGCAGATGAAAAAAGAACTTGGTGACATTATCGGCAGAAAGCTGAAAGATCCGCGGATCGGATTTTTAACAGTCACTGATGTCAGGGTCTCAGGTGATTTGCAAATTGCTAAAGTGTATATTTCCGTTTTAGGCGATGAAAAGAAACGGGAAGAAACGCTCAAGGGCCTGGCAAAAGCAAAGGGCTTTATTCGTTCCGAACTTGGAAACCGAATCAGGCTTCGCAAAACACCTGAAATCCATTTTGAGTTCGATGAATCGATCGATTACGGAAACCGTATCGAAACATTGATTCACGAGCTGAACGCAAACAAAGAAGAATCATAAGCTGAAAAAGGATAGGCGGGCGACTGCCTGTCCTTTTTAGCTCCAAATGAGAAAGGGGCGAAGAAACACGAATGTATAACGGAGTCCTTCTGTTACATAAACCGGTGGGCATGACTTCGCACGACTGCGTCATGAAGATCCGCAAACTGTTGAAAACAAAAAAGGTCGGCCATACCGGCACATTGGATCCCGAGGTGTCGGGCGTTCTCCCGATCTGCGTCGGGAGAGCAACCAAAGTCGTCGAGTATTTGACGGAAAAGTCCAAAACATATGATGCAGAGGTCACGCTTGGCTGTTCCACGGAGACAGAAGACCAGACGGGGCAAGTCACGGAAAAGAAACCCGTCTTAGCGCCGCCTGATGAACAGGCCGTGCAGAGCGTCCTGAGATCTCTTGAAGGAACGATTGAGCAAGTCCCGCCGATGTATTCCGCTGTCAAGGTAGGCGGCAAAAAGCTGTATGAATACGCGCGGGCCGGTATCGAGGTTGAACGGCCGAAGCGAGCCATCACCATCCATCATATCGAACTGACATCCGAGATTCGCCATGAGCAGGATAAAGCCCGCTTCCGGTTTGTTGTGACATGTTCAAAAGGTACATATGTCAGGACCTTGGCGGTAACAATCGGGGAGAAGCTCGGATATCCCGCGCATATGTCCAACCTGGTCAGGACCGCATCAGGCCCTTTTACCCTTGATGAATGCTTGACCTTTGAAGACGTCGAAGGCTTGATTGCTGGTGGAACATTGTCCGAAAAGCTCGTCCCCATCGAACGTGCGCTTGATCATTTGCCGAAATGGATAATTAGTGATACATTAGCTAAGAAAGTGGAAAATGGAGCGGTGCTTGAAACGCCCGGCAGCTTTTCTCATTTGACGAGCGAAGACCGCATTGCGGTCTTTACGGAAGCAGGCCGGTGCACAGCCGTCTATTATCCGCATCCGACCAAAACCGGCCTGTTGAAGCCAGCAAAAGTACTCGTGCAAAAAAGCGAACAATAGAAAAGGTGACCGTTCTTGAAGACGATACATATTTCCCACCCACACGACTTGAAGCGTGAGGATTTTCCGACATCAGTTATGGCATTAGGCTATTTTGACGGTGTTCACCTGGGACATCAGCAAGTGATTCTTACAGCAAAAAACACCGCGGCAAGAGAAGGGGTCAAAACGGCGGTGATGACCTTTCATCCCCACCCTTCTGCCGTGCTCAAAAAAGGCCGGGAGCCAAAAGATTTAATCACGCCATTGCAGGACAAAATCAGCATCATTGAAGATTTAGGGGTCGATTTTTTATACGTTGTCACATTTACCCCTGAATTCGCTTCTCTATCGCCTGAAGAATTTATCGATCAATATATACTCGGCTTTCACGTTACTCATGTTGTAGCCGGATTTGACTTTACCTTCGGGAAATTCGGCAAAGGCACAATGGAAAACTTCCAGGAGTATGCGAAAGGCCGTGTCAAAAGCACGTCTGTCGCAAAATACTCCAATCAGGACCAAAAGGTGAGCTCCACGAGAATCCGCACCGTCCTGGGAGCCGGAGACGTCGAGTACGCCGCTGAACTGCTCGGCAGGCCGTACCATGTGAAAGGCTTTGTGATCCACGGCGATAAAAGGGGCCGAACGATCGGATTTCCGACCGCCAATATCGGCCTTAAAGACACATACATCGTCCCTCCGACAGGTGTGTATGCCGTTAAAGCCGAAATCGGCGGCGCTGTCTACAACGGCGTCTGCAATGTCGGATACAAGCCGACGTTTTACGAAAAACGGCCGGGGCAGCCTTCAATCGAAGTCAACTTATTCGATTTTGATCGTGACATATACGGGTCCGAAATTAAGGTTGAATGGTATAAGCGGCTGAGGAGCGAAAAAAAATTCGGCAGCGTTGACGAGCTTGTCGAACAGATTTCTAGAGACAAAGAAGAAGCGATCCGCTTCTTCAAAGAGCGGAAGCCGGCCGAAATCTAGATGTATGGAAACGGCAATACGCGTCAACAATGGTGATAATAGCTAAACTTCATCATAAATGGTTGCATTAGGCCCGCATTTCTAGTATCATATTGTCTGTAGCTTTAAAACCGTTCACTTGGCAAATCGAATCACCGGCGTTTGCTAGGTAATCGGGGCTAATATTATATGGAGGTGAAACAGGATGGCAATTACTCAAGAGCGTAAAACACAACTCATCAATGAGTTCAAAACCCACGAATCTGACACGGGATCACCGGAAGTTCAGATCGCTATCCTAACAGATCAAATCAACAACTTGAACGAGCATTTACGCACTCACAAGAAAGACCATCACTCACGTCGCGGTCTTCTTAAAATGGTAGGTAAACGTCGTAATCTTCTTACGTATCTTCGTAACAAAGACGTAACTCGTTACCGTGAGTTGATCAACAAACTAGGATTACGTCGATAATCGTAAAAAGCGGGAGGATTCCCGCTTTTTTATCGTATAAGAACGAATATCCGGCAACTCTAAAACGCGTTGTTCATATAAATGATTTTAAATGACACCGATTCATTCTTTACATAGCACTTTGCCATTGATATGTTCAATTCATTTCGTTCATAATAGGAGTAACGTAAAAACTATCCGAAGAGAGGAGTTCATATAAGAATGGGACAAGAGAAACATGTCTTTTCCATAGATTGGGCCGGCCGCAAGCTGACGGTAGAAACCGGCCAGCTTGCAAAACAAGCAAACGGAGCTGTCATGGTGCGTTATGGAGACACCGCTGTGCTCAGCACCGCAACGGCTTCAAAAGAACCTAAAACCGTAGATTTCTTCCCGTTAACCGTGAATTATGAAGAAAGACTTTACGCCGTCGGAAAGATTCCGGGCGGGTTTATTAAAAGAGAGGGCAGACCGAGCGAAAAAGCGATTCTCGCCAGCCGGTTAATCGACCGGCCGATTCGTCCGCTGTTCGCAGACGGCTTCCGGAATGAAGTTCAAGTCGTCAGCATCGTCATGAGTGTTGACCAGGATTGTTCGTCGGAAATGGCGGCAATGTTCGGATCGTCTCTTGCGCTGTCCGTATCGGACATCCCGTTTGAAGGGCCGATCGCCGGAGTGACGGTAGGCCGGGTTGACAACGAATTCATTATTAATCCGACACTTGAACAGCTTGAAAAAAGCGACATTCACCTCGTCGTAGCGGGAACGAAAGATGCGATCAACATGGTTGAAGCAGGAGCAGACGAAGTTCCGGAAGAGATCATGCTTGAAGCGATCATGTTCGGTCACGAGGAGATCAAGCGGCTTATTGCGTTCCAGGAGGAAATCGTCGCCGCTGTCGGGAAAGAAAAATCAGAAATCACCCTGTATGAGATCGATTCCGATCTGAAAGAAAAAGTGCGGGGAATGGCCGAATCAAACCTCTTAAAAGCGATCCAGGTTCATGAAAAGCACGCGCGCGAGGACGCGATCAGCGAAGTGAAAAACGAGGTTTTGGCCAAGTTTGAAGAAGAGGAACACGATGAAGACACGCTGAAACAAGTGAAAGACATTTTGTCGCAGCTTGTTAAAAATGAAGTGCGCCGTCTGATCACGGAGGAAAAAGTTCGTCCTGACGGCCGGGCAGTCGATGAGATCCGCCCGCTTTCTTCAGAAGTCGGACTCCTTCCGAGAACACACGGTTCAGGCCTTTTCACACGGGGGCAGACGCAGGCGCTCAGCATTTGTACGCTCGGTGCGCTTGGCGATGTACAAATTTTGGACGGTCTCGGTGTCGAGGAATCAAAACGCTTTATGCACCATTACAACTTCCCGCAGTTCAGCGTCGGGGAAACAGGGCCGATGCGCGGACCAGGACGCCGCGAAATCGGGCACGGAGCCCTCGGGGAACGTGCGCTTGAGCCGATTGTTCCGTCTGAAAAAGACTTCCCGTACACCATCCGCCTCGTCTCTGAAGTGCTTGAATCAAACGGTTCAACTTCCCAGGCGAGCATTTGTGCAAGCACGCTTGCTATGATGGATGCAGGGGTGCCGATTAAAGCTCCGGTGGCCGGAATCGCAATGGGTCTTGTTAAATCAGGTGACAACTACACGGTCCTAACCGATATTCAAGGTATGGAAGACCATCTCGGAGATATGGACTTTAAAGTAGCGGGAACTTCCAAAGGCGTCACAGCTCTGCAAATGGATATTAAAATTGAAGGCCTATCAAGAGAGATTTTGGAAGAGGCTCTTCAGCAGGCGAAAAAAGGCAGAATGGAAATTCTTGAAAGCATGCTGAGCACATTGGCTGAATCAAGAAAAGAGCTTTCTCCTTATGCGCCGAAAATCTTGACGATGTCGATCAATCCGGATAAAATCCGCGACGTCATCGGACCAAGCGGAAAACAAATCAATAAGATCATTGAAGATACAGGTGTTAAAATCGATATTGAACAAGACGGCACAATCTTCATCTCTTCCACCGATGAAAGCATGAACCAAAAAGCGAAGAAAATCATCGAAGACCTTGTCAGAGAAGTTGAGGTCGGACAGCTTTACTTAGGTAAAGTAAAGCGGATTGAAAAATTCGGAGCTTTCGTTGAACTGTTCAGCGGAAAAGACGGTTTGGTCCATATTTCAGAGCTTGCGCTCGAACGGGTAGGAAAAGTCGAAGATGTCGTCAAAATCGGCGACGAGCTCCTTGTTAAGGTTACCGAAATCGATAAACAAGGACGCGTCAACTTATCAAGAAAAGCTGTACTGCGTGAACAGAAGGAAAAAGAAGAACAAAAATCGTAAAAAACGGTGTTTTATCTTGCTTCTGTCTTCGTCTTCAAAGCAAAAGGAAGCCTGGGTAACCCGGCTTCTTTGTTTTAAGCCGTGAAAACGGTCCGGTTCTATCTTGTCCTTTTCTCACATATTTTGTGGGGAAGGGAGGAATACAATTGAAAAGAACGATTGTTCGTGTTTCCGTTTTTTTCTTTCTTTTGCTGATGTCCTATCAGATGATGAACCGTCCGTATTCACAACATTACATAGATGCGATGAAAAAAGATGCGGTCACGGTTGCCGCTCAGAAGGACGAATTGTACCAGGAGCTTTTGCAAAAAGCTCCTGAATATGAAGTAAAGGCCCAGAATGCGAAAATTGATCAAATATGGAAAGCGATTCCCGGCTACAACGGCTTAAAAGTAAACATCGAAAAATCGTACAAAAAAATGAAACGGGCCGGAGCATTTGATGAGAAGCTGCTCGTTTATGATCAAGTGAAACCTGATGTTCATTTAGAATCCTTAAAGCCTGAGCCGATCTACCGCGGACACCCGGATAAACCGATGGTATCGTTTATTATCAATGTCGCTTGGGGTAATGAATATTTGCAGGAGATGCTTCCCGTTTTAGAAAAGCATCGTGTCAAAGCCACCTTTTTTTTGGAGGGCAGATGGGTGAAACATCACCCCGAGCTCGCAAAAGCCATCCAAAACGGCGGACATGAAATCGGAAACCATTCATACAATCATCCGGATATGAGCAAACTGACGAGAGAACGTATTTCAGAACAGCTGCGGATGACAAATGAACAAATAGAGGAAACGCTCGGCGTCAAGCCGAAATGGTTCGCCCCGCCGAGCGGCAGCTTCCGCAAAGAGGTTGTGGATCAGGCTCACAAGATGGGGATGGGAACGATCATGTGGACAGTTGATACGATCGATTGGCAGAAACCGCAGCCGGCCGTCTTACAGCAACGGGTATTAAGCAAAGTACATAACGGCGCCATGATATTAATGCATCCGACAGATCCAACTGCAAAAAGTCTTGCCGTTTTGATACAGAACCTTCATGAAAAAGGCTATCAAATCGGAACTGTTTCACAGCTGATGAATGAAAAAAGGCTTGTTGAAGAATAGGATGTGCGGCCCGTTCTTTGAATAGGAGGAACAAATTTGATTAAACGGTATACTTGTCAAAATGGGGTAAGAATCGTATTCGAAAACAATCCCACTGTCCGGTCTGTGGCCATCGGAGTTTGGATTGGAACCGGATCAAGACATGAAACACCTGAAATTAACGGTATTTCGCACTTTCTTGAGCACATGTTTTTCAAAGGGACTAAAACGCGCACTGCAAGGGACATCGCAGAGTCTTTCGACAGAATCGGCGGACAGGTCAACGCGTTTACCTCAAAGGAATATACGTGCTATTACGCCAAAGTTCTCGATGAGCATGCAAGCTATGCTCTGGAAGTGCTTTCTGACATGTTCTTTCATTCATCATTTGACGAGGAAGAATTGAAAAAAGAAAAAAACGTCGTCTATGAAGAGATTAAAATGTATGAGGACACGCCTGACGACATCGTCCACGATCTCTTGAGCAAAGCGTCATTCGGCAGCCATTCCCTAGGTTATCCGATCCTCGGCACAGAGGAGACGCTTGCTGAATTTGACGGAGATTCGCTCAGAAAATATATGGACGAATATTACACGCCTGACCGCGTCGTCATTTCGATAGCCGGAAATGTGCCGGAAGCTTTTATAAAAGAAGCTGAAAAGCACTTTGGCTCATATGAAGCCAAAGGCAAAAGAACCGGCATGACAAAACCGGATTTTCATCATGAGAAAATGACGCGCAAAAAAGAAACCGAACAGGCTCACCTCTGTCTCGGCTTTAACGGGCTGGAAGCAGGTCACCCGGAAATCTACGATTTGATCGTTCTCAATAATATTTTGGGAGGGAGCATGAGCAGCCGCCTCTTTCAGGATGTCCGGGAAGATAAAGGTCTTGCATATTCCGTGTTCAGCTACCACACTTCCTATGAAGACAGCGGCATGATGACGATCTACGCCGGAACCGGCGCAAATCAGCTTCAGCTTCTGTCAGAAACGATTCATGAAACACTGCGTGTGCTGAAAAGCGACGGAATTACACCGAAAGAGCTTGAAAACAGCAAAGAGCAAATGAAAGGCAGCCTGATGCTCAGTCTCGAAAGCACAAACAGCAAAATGAGCCGCAACGGCAAAAATGAGCTTTTGCTCGGCAAACACCGGACGCTTGATGAAATCATCGAAAAGTTGAATGCCGTCAGCCTTGAGCGTGTGAACAATCTTGCCAACCGGATTTTCACCGATGATTACTCGTCTGCATTGATCAGCCCGTCGGGTGAGCTGCCGAAATAATACCTCGTTAAAACATGCTTGTCTTTTTAGGCAGGCATGTTTTTTGTTATCGGTTCATACATCATAACAAAAGGGGGTTTTTTCATGAGGCTGAGTGAGCTTTCGGGAAAAGAAATCGTCGATGTTAAGCGGGCTGAACGGCTTGGCGTACTGGGGCAGACGGATCTTGAGATCAATGAGCAGGACGGACAGATTACCGCTCTTATTATCCCTTCTGTAAAATGGTTCGGACTTGGCAGAAAACAGGGGAATGACATCAAGGTGCCCTGGTCGCAAATTCAAAAAATCGGATCGGATATGATCATTTTGGATGTGCCGGAAAGCAGCGTGACAAAAGAAGAATAAGCAAGCCTAGAACACCCGCCCGTCCCTTGGGGCGGGCTTTTTGTTTTTCTGGATTTCAATTCACCGCTATTTCCTTTTTGTCATATGATGAAATTAGCTTATGAATTAGATCCTTGTCAAAAAAGAAGGTGAATGTTAGAGCCATGTTAACCGGATTAACGATTGCAATCATCGGCGGCGATGCAAGGCAGCTCGAGATCATCCGCAAGCTGACGGAACAGGATGCAAAGGTCTTTTTAATCGGTTTTGACCAGCTTGATCACGGGTTTACCGGAGCTACAAAACTAAAGCTGAACGAACTCGACTTTGGCACAATAGACAGCATTATTCTGCCTGTATCAGGCACATCGATGGAAGGAACGGTTGCGACTGTTTTTTCCAATGAAAAAGTGGTGTTAAAACAGGAACATTTAGAAAAAACTCCGCCTCACTGTGCGATTTATTCAGGGATTTCAAACCGGTATTTAGACGGCATGGCCAAAGGGGCAAACCGCCGTCTTGTCAAGCTCTTTGAAAGAGACGATATTGCGATATACAACTCGATACCTACAGTCGAAGGTGCCATTATGATGGCCATACAGCATACAGACTTTACGATTCACGGCTCGAATGTGATGGTTCTCGGGCTCGGGCGGACGGGAATGAGCATCAGCCGGACGTTCTCGGCGCTCGGAGCACGCGTAAAAGTCGGAGCGCGCGACTCCGCCCACCTCGCCAGAATCTTGGAGATGGGCCTCACTCCTTTCCACACAAACGAACTTGCAGAGCATGTTGAAAATATCGACATTTGCATCAATACCATTCCAAGCCTGATTCTCGATAAACACGTCCTCTCACGAATGACACCCAGAACATTAATTCTCGATTTAGCAACCCGTCCCGGAGGCACCGATTTTGATTTTGCTGAAAAGCAAGGCATTAAAGCGCTGCTTGCTCCGGGACTCCCCGGGATCGTCGCGCCTAAAACGGCGGGACAGATTATTGCCAATGTTTTGTGCAACCTTTTGTCTGAATTAACAACCGACCGAAAGGGGCTGTCATAATGTCGATCAAAGGAAAAAGAATCGGATTTGGTCTGACGGGTTCACATTGCACGTATGATGCTGTATTTCCGCAAATCGAAGCGCTGATCAACAATGGAGCTGAAGTGAGACCGGTCGTCACACATACTGTCAAATCGACGGACACACGCTTTGGAGAAGGAGAAGAATGGGTCAGGAGAATAGAGGAACTGACTGGATTTAAAGTCATTGATTCCATTCCGAAAGCGGAGCCTCTCGGACCGAAAACTCCGCTGGACTGCATGGTTGTTGCGCCACTGACGGGAAATTCGATGAGCAAGCTCGCAAACGCCCAGACGGACAGTCCGGTTCTCATGGCGGCCAAGGCGACGATGAGAAACTCCCGTCCCGTTGTCCTCGGTATTTCAACGAATGATGCGCTCGGCTTGAACGGCGTCAACTTAATGAGGCTGATGGCGGCAAAAAACGTTTACTTTATTCCGTTCGGCCAGGATGATCCTTATAAAAAGCCGAATTCGCTCGTCGCCAAAATGGATCTTTTAGTGCCGGCGGTCGAAGAAGCGCTCTCCCATAAACAAATGCAGCCTATCCTGGTCCACAGTGATCAATAAATCTTTTGAAAATAAAGTTGTAACAAAAAATATCAATCACCACGGCACACATCTATGTTAAAATAAAATGTAAAATGCATAGTCAACCAATCGTTTACGACGATTAAGGTGGAAGGAGTTTTACAATTGGGCAGAGGATTACATGTAGCAGTAGTTGGTGCGACAGGCGCTGTAGGACAGCAAATGTTAAAAACACTAGAAGACAGGAATTTTGAACTGGATAAACTGACTTTATTATCCTCAAAACGTTCAGCAGGTACGAAGCAGACTTTCAAAGGCGAAGAGTACACTGTAGAAGAAGCTCGTCCAGAGAGCTTTGAAGGCGTCAACATCGCGCTTTTCAGCGCTGGGGGAAGCGTTTCGCAGGCGCTTGCTCACGAGGCTGTCAAACGCGGGGCGATCGTTATTGATAATACGAGCGCGTTCCGAATGGACCAAAACACTCCGCTCGTCGTACCTGAGGTCAATGAGGCAGATTTGCACAAGCACAACGGCATTATTGCAAATCCGAACTGTTCAACAATCCAGATGGTTGTTGCGCTCGAACCGATCCGCAAGGCTTTCGGTTTAAACAAAATCATCGTGTCGACTTATCAGGCGGTGTCGGGAGCCGGAAACGAAGCGGTAAAAGAGCTCTACGGGCAAACCGAAGCCATTTTGAACGACAAACCGTTCGAGCCTGAGATCATGCCGGTGAAGAGTGATGAAAAACACTACCAAATCGCATTTAACGCTATTCCTCAAATCGATAAATTCCAGGAAAACGGCTTTACGTTTGAGGAAATGAAAATGATAAATGAAACGAAAAAAATCATGCACATGCCTGAGCTTCAAGTTTCAGCCACATGTGTCAGACTGCCGGTTGCAACAGGGCATTCAGAATCCGTCTACATCGAAACAGACCGTGATGATGTGACAGCAGAAGATATTAAAAATCTGTTAAAAGAAGCTCCAGGCGTCGTTCTGCAGGATGATCCGGCTGAACAGGTCTATCCGATGCCTGCAGATGCAGTAGGAAAAAGAGACGTGTTTGTCGGCCGGGTGAGAAAAGACCTTGACCGCCCGAACGGTTTCCATCTGTGGATCGTTTCCGACAACCTGCTGAAAGGCGCAGCATGGAATTCCGTACAAATCGCAGAAAGCCTAAAAGCTTTAAATTTAGTTTAAGATTTCTAACGGGATGTGAGAAGAGAGTGAGGCAAAAATGAAAGCCTGCTCTCTTCTGTTACGTCCGAAATCAACTTGGAGTGAAATAAAGTGAAAATCATCGTTCAAAAATTCGGCGGAACGTCTGTAAAAGATGACCGCGGCAGAAAGCTTGCCTTAAGCCATATTCAGGAAGCGGTCAATGAAGGATACAAAGCGGTTGTCGTCGTATCGGCCATGGGCCGGAAAGGCGATCCGTATGCGACTGATTCATTGCTTGATCTGCTTTACGGCGGACAGGATACGATTACCGAGCGCGAGCAGGATATGCTTTTATCATGCGGAGAAACGATTTCCTCTGTTGTGTTCGCCAGCATGCTTTTGGAAAACGGGATTAAAGCAGCTGCTTTAACCGGTGCGCAAGCGGGCTTTTTAACGGACAACAACCATACGAATGCAAAGATTCTCGAAATGAAGCCGGAGCGGCTTGTCAGCATGCTGGCCGACCATGATGCGGTTGTCGTCGCAGGCTTCCAAGGCGCGACTGCAAAAGGGGACATTACAACGATCGGCCGCGGCGGAAGCGATACATCGGCCGCTGCGCTCGGCGCGGCGCTGGACGCGGAATTTATCGATATTTATACAGATGTCGAAGGCGTCATGACCGCTGATCCGCGCATCGTTGAAAAAGCGAAGCCACTGCCTGTGATTACCTATACGGAAATCTGTAATTTAGCCTATCAGGGGGCCAAGGTGATCCACCCGAGAGCCGTTGAAATCGCAATGCAGGCGAAAGTGCCGATCCGCGTGCGTTCAACCTATTCAAACGAGACGGGCACGCTCGTCACAAGCCATCACAACTCAAAAGCCGGAAGCGACGTTTTTGAGCGGCTTATCACTGGCATCGCCCATGTGAAAGACGTGACACAGTTTAAAGTCCCGGCAAAAGAAGGACAATATAACGTACAGACTGAAGTGTTTAAAGCGATGGCGAATGCCGGCATCAGCGTCGATTTCTTCAATATTACACCAAGTGAAATTGTCTACACGGTGGCTGGAAACATGACCGACCGCGCCTCTGGCATCCTGAAAGAATTGGGCTATGAACCGGCCGTGACAAGAAATTGCGCGAAAGTGTCAGCAGTTGGCGCGGGAATTATGGGCGTTCCGGGCGTTACCTCAAAAATCGTTACCGCTTTATCAGAAAAAGGCATTCCGATCTTGCAGTCTGCTGACAGCCATACGACGATATGGGTGCTCGTGCACGAGAAAAATATGGCGACGGCCGTGAATGCGTTGCATGAAGTGTTTGAACTGTCAAAATAAATATGATTGAATCATGATGAGGTGAAAAAAATGAATTTCGGAAATATCGCAACCGCAATGGTTACGCCCTTTGACAAAAATGAAAATATCGATTTTCAAAAACTGTCAAAGCTGATCGATTATTTAATAAACAATGGGACGGATTCCCTGGTGGTTGCCGGAACAACCGGAGAATCGCCGACGCTTTCCGAAGAAGAAAAGGTAGCGCTCATTCAATATTCCGTCAAGGAAGCGGCAGGCCGCGTCCCGATCATCGCCGGCACGGGAAGCAACAACACGAAAGCGTCGATCAAGCTGACGAAAAAAGCTGAAGAAGCCGGCGCTGACGCCGTCATGCTCGTCACTCCGTACTACAACAAGCCTTCTCAGGAAGGCATGTACCGCCATTTCAGAGCGATTGCGGAGGAAACGTCACTGCCTGTCATGCTTTATAATGTACCGGGAAGAACGGCTGCTTCGCTCGCACCGGAAACGACGATCCGCCTTGCGGAGATCCCGAATATCATTGCGATTAAAGAAGCGAGCGGCGACTTAGATGCGATTACAAAAATCGTAGCTGAAACCCCTGAGGACTTTGCCGTTTATTCAGGAGATGACAGCCTGACACTGCCGGCCTTGTCCGTAGGAGCGAGAGGAATCGTTTCCGTTGCATCACATATCATCGGACCGGAAATGCAGGAAATGATCAAACATTATACAGAGGGGAACACGGCTCAGGCTGCTTTGATCCACCAAAAGCTGCTTCCGCTGATGAAAGGGCTTTTTGCCGTACCGAATCCGTCTCCATTAAAGACGGCTCTTCAGCTGAAGGGTCTTGATGTCGGGTCCGTCCGGCTCCCTTTGATTCCGCTAAATGAAGATGAACGACTCCGTTTAAGCAGCCTGATGAACGGCCTGTAAAAAACAATACGGACGAAAACGGTCATTCTCTTTTGGAGGGGATGACCGTTTGTCATATACATAATGGTTCTTGTTTTCTAAATTTAGATTCAGGTATAATAGGGACAAGTGATGATGGACGGGTACTTAGATTAGGAGGATTACAATTTGAAAAAAAATACAGAAAATATTAGAATCATCGCCTTAGGAGGCGTCGGAGAGATCGGAAAAAACCTTTATGTCATTGAAATCGATTCTGACATATTCGTGGTTGACGCCGGTCTCATGCATCCAGAAAATGAAATGCTGGGTATCGATGTGGTCATTCCTGACATTTCATATTTAATTGAACGATCTGACCGCGTAAAGGCGATTTTTCTCACACACGGGCATGAGGAAAACATCGGCGGCGTATTTTACTGCCTGAACAAACTTTCTGTGCCTGTTTACGGAACGAAGCTGACGCTCGCCCTTTTAAAGGAAACGCTGAAGCAGTACGGTGTAAACAAAAAGCCCGATTTAAGAGAAATTCATTCAAAATCTGTTATTACATTTGAATCGACAAAGGTGTCATTCTTTAAAACAAATCACAGCATTCCGGATTCCGTCGGTGTCAGCTTTAAAACATCCCTCGGGTCCATCGTGTGCACTGGCGATTTTAAATTTGACCAGACACCTGTTTTAAACCAGACAAGCGACATCGGCGAAATTGCCAAAATCGGCAACAGCGGTGTGCTGTGCCTGCTTTCCGACAGTGCCAATGCTGAGAAACCGGGCTATACGCCTTCAGAAGCAGTCGTCGGCGGAGAGATATCCGATGTAATGTACAATGCCGAAAACCGCGTCATTATTGCCGTGTTCGCGTCTAACTTTAACCGGATTCAGCAGGTCATTGATGCTGCGCTCCAAAACGGCAGGAAGCTTGCGGTTTCAGGAAAAAATATTTCGACGATACTCCAGCTGGCGATGAAGCTCGGGTATGTCACGGCAGATGAAGATCTGTTCATCCCTGTCCAGGAAGTTAAAAAGTATCCGAAAAGAGAAGTCGCGATTTTGACAGGGGACAACCATGGAGAGCCGCTCGCCGCATTGACCAGGATCGCAAAACAAGGGCATAAGCAGCTCGACATTGAGAAAGGGGATACCGTCCTGATCGCATCCTCCCCTATTCCGGGTCAGGAGCTTGTCTACTCCAAAGCGGTCGACCTCTTAACAAGAGCGGGCGCGCAGGTCGTTTTCGCCCAAAAACGCGTCCATGTATCAGGCCATGGCTGTCAGGAAGAACTGAAGCTGATGCTCAACCTGCTGAAGCCGAAGTATTTAATCCCCGTAAACGGTGAATACAGAATGCAAAAAGCGCATTCCAAGCTTGCCGAAGAAATCGGTATGAAACGGAGCGACATTTTCCTGATTGAAAAAGGAGACGTCGTGGAATTCCGCGGACAAAACGTGAAAATCGGCGATAAAGTGCATTCAGGCAATATTTTGATCGATGGACTCGGTGTCGGCGACATCGGCAATATCGTGCTCAGAGACCGCCGTCTTCTGTCCCAGGACGGAATCTTAATCGTTGTGATTACTCTTGATAAAAAGAAAAAACATCTTGTATCAGGACCCGAAATTATCACGAGAGGTTTTGTCTATGTCAGAGAATCTGAACAGCTGATCGTTGAAGCGACGGAACTTGTCAGGGAACTCGTCAACGAAAGCACAGAAAACGCCGTCGTCGAATGGTCCGCCTTAAAACAGGCGATGCGTGACGCACTAAACCAGTTCCTATACGAAAAAACGAAACGAAAACCAATGATCATTCCAATCATCATGGAAGTATAAAACCAAGAGATTTCTCTTGGTTTTTTTTCATGCCTTTTGCGTTGAATGAAAAAAACGCCATTGTCCATAATACAAAAGAAACTCGAGAAAGAGGTGAGCCAGATGGACTCAAACCGGATACAAAACGGGGACAGCCAGGGGGAGCAGCCGGCTAAGCCGGACGCAAAAGACAGTCTCGTCAACAAAATCCAGCAGCTCGGCGAAACGACACTCCCGCAAATGGGTCAGGATACCAACATTCACTGTCTGACCATTATCGGGCAAATTGAAGGTCACGTACAGCTTCCTCCCCAAAATAAAACAACAAAATATGAACACGTGATTCCCCAGATCGTTGCAGTAGAGCAGAATCCTAAAATCGAAGGGCTGCTCATCATCTTAAACACGGTCGGAGGAGACGTTGAAGCGGGTCTTGCGATTGCGGAAATGCTGGCGTCTCTGTCAAAGCCGACGGTCTCTATCGTGCTGGGCGGCGGACATTCAATCGGAGTTCCAATTGCGGTGTCCTGCGACCACAGCTATATCGCTGAAACAGCGACGATGACGATCCATCCGGTCAGACTGACAGGGCTTGTCATCGGTGTGCCGCAGACATTTGAGTATCTCGATAAAATGCAGGAAAGGGTCATCAATTTCGTGACAAGTCATTCGAACATATCGGAAGACAAATTTAAAGAACTGATGTTTTCAAAAGGCAATTTGACCCGCGATATCGGGACGAATGTCGTAGGAAACGATGCCGTGAAATACGGATTAATCGATGAAACCGGCGGAGTCGGACAGGCGATTCAAAAGCTGAATGAATTAATCGAACAAAACAAAGGCGCCCAGGAAGGGATGATCCAATGATTCTGTATACAACAATGCCGCAGGAAATCGTGTTCGCAGGGCAGGCGGAAAACTCGAACCTAAAACAGATCGATGTCAACGGCGTGCCCCTTTTAGTCGAAATGAACGGAGAGGAAGCAAGAGTCGTCCAAGTTCTCAGCACGAACCCGATGGATTTTTTAAAACAAGAAACAGCACCTGGGCAGACGCTTAAACTGACATTTTATAAATAGCTGAAGTGTCGCAAGGATAAATATGCTATAATAGGGGAATCCAGAGGAAAATCGCAGCCGAAAAAGGCTGCTTTCTCTTTGTTTTTACATTTTTTAACACGCAGTAAGGTGATGGAACATGGCAAAAAGAAAACGAAAATCAACAAAGAAACAAAAACAAGGAAAAAAACGGATTCATCTTAAATTTGAATTGTACGGATTAATCTGTATCGCCATCTCGATTATTGCGGTTTTGCAGCTTGGCGTAGCAGGGCAAACGTTCATTTACATGTTCCGCTTTTTCGCCGGTGAATGGTTCATCCTTTGCTTTCTCGGCCTTTTTTTAACGGGTGTGTCTTTATTTTGGAAGAAGAAAACACCCAGTTTTTTAACAAGGAGAAAAGCGGGCCTTTACTGCATCATCGCAAGCATGCTGCTTCTTTCCCATGTCCAGCTGTTTCAGCATTTGACCGAAAGGGGAATCGTTCAGTCTCCGAGCGTAATCCAAAATACGTGGGAGCTGTTTCTGATGGATGTAAAAGGCGAGACAGGATCACCTGATCTTGGAGGCGGAATGATTGGAGCCGTTTTATTTGCGGCGTCATACTTTCTGTTTGCATCTGCAGGGTCTAAAATCATCGCCGTCTTCCTGATCTTGATCGGCCTTCTTTTGATTACGGACCGTTCGTTGCAGGAGACGCTGATCAAATGGATGACCCCGGTCGCCTCCTTCATTAAAAACCAGTGGCAGGCCTTTTTAGCAGACATTAAACAATTGAAAAGCAGCTCGCCCAAAAAGAAATCAGGAAAAAAACAAAAGGCGCAGAGAAAACCGAAAGTGTCTGAAGAGCCTGTACAAGAAGCGGAGCTTGATCCAGATCCGGTGATTCAGTCAGAACCGATTATTTCAAGCTTTTCCGACCGTGATGAAAAACCCGAAGTTCAAGCGTACGAAGCTCAGGCGCCTGCCCCTGCCGAGCATTCTCCTGAGCCTGAAGCCGGTGAGGACATGCAGGCTACAGGCGCGCCCGAGATCACGTTCACAGAGCTTGAAAACAAGGATTATCAGCTTCCGTCGATTCAATTGCTGGATGAGCCGAAGCACACAGGGCAGCAGGCGGATAAAAAGAATATTTACGACAATGCCAGGAAGCTGGAAAAGACGTTTCAAAGCTTTGGAGTTAAGGCGAAAGTCACCCAGGTTCATCTCGGCCCGGCCGTAACGAAATATGAAGTCTATCCTGATGTGGGCGTCAAAGTCAGCAAAATTGTCAATTTAAGTGATGACTTGGCTCTTGCGCTCGCGGCCAAAGATATCCGCATCGAAGCCCCGATTCCCGGAAAATCGGCGATTGGAATCGAAGTCCCGAATGCGGAAGTCGCGATGGTTTCCTTGAAAGAAGTGCTCGAATCGAAACTGAATGACCGGCCGGATGCAAAGCTGATGATCGGGCTCGGACGGAACATTTCCGGAGAAGCTGTATTGGCAGAGCTGAACAAAATGCCCCATCTTCTTGTTGCAGGAGCGACAGGAAGCGGGAAAAGCGTCTGTGTCAACGGGATTATTACAAGCATTTTGATGAGGGCAAAGCCCCACGAAGTGAAGATGATGATGATCGACCCGAAAATGGTCGAGCTCAACGTCTACAACGGGATTCCGCATTTGCTCGCGCCCGTCGTGACAGATCCAAAAAAAGCATCGCAGGCTTTGAAGAAAGTCGTCAACGAAATGGAGCGGCGCTACGAATTGTTTTCTCACACGGGAACGAGAAATATCGAAGGGTATAACGACTATATTAAACGGATGAATGCCGCAGAAGAAGCAAAGCAGCCGGAGCTGCCATACATCATTGTGATCGTGGACGAGCTTGCCGACCTGATGATGGTCGCTTCCTCTGATGTGGAAGACTCGATCACAAGGCTTTCGCAAATGGCAAGGGCGGCGGGAATCCATCTGATCATCGCGACGCAGCGGCCTTCGGTCGATGTCATTACAGGGGTTATTAAAGCCAATATTCCGTCAAGGATCGCTTTCAGCGTATCGTCGCAGACAGACTCCAGAACGATTCTTGATATGGGAGGCGCTGAAAAACTTCTCGGCAGAGGGGACATGCTGTTCCTGCCTGTCGGCGCCAACAAACCGCTCCGCGTCCAAGGGGCCTTCCTGTCAGATGAAGAAGTTGAAAAAGTTGTCGATCACGTCATCACCCAGCAAAAAGCCCAATACCAAGAAGAAATGATTCCAGAAGAGACGCAGGAAACGGTCAGCGAAGTGACAGACGATCTTTACGACGAAGCGGTTGCGCTTGTCGTCAGCATGCAGACGGCGTCCGTGTCCATGCTGCAAAGGAGATTCCGCATCGGCTACACAAGAGCGGCGCGGCTTATCGATGCCATGGAAGAGCGGGGAATCGTCGGCCCTTATGAAGGTTCAAAGCCCCGTGAAGTCCTCTTGTCAAAAGAGCAATACGAAGAACTCTCTTCTTAAGAAGAGAGTTCTTGTTTTACATAATTTTATTATGTAAACTGGAAAACGTCTATTTATTTATTTGACAAAACATGATATAGTTATCCTCAATTAAAGGTAATTTGAATCTGATCTGTCAGACGGAGGGAAAACATGTCGATAAAAGCTGACAATCAACGGTTATGTTTAAAAGTGATTGATCGGATAAAAGATGATATTCAAAATGGGGTCTTTTGCGAGAATGAACGGCTCCCGTCTGAGTTTGAGCTGTCAAAGATGCTTGGTGTGAGCAGAACGGCTTTGCGTGAAGCGCTTAGAATGCTGGAAGAAGAAAACGTCATCATCAGAAGGCACGGAGTCGGATGCTTTGTAAATGCCAGGCCGTTATTTCTATCTGGTATTGAGCAGCTGAACAGCGTCACAAAAATGATCGAGCAGGCAAGCATGACGCCGGGAACCATTTTTATGTCTTCACGGGTTACCGCTCCTACCGAAGAAGATATGCTCCGGTTTCAATATGCGGAAGAAACCGAGATCTTTTTGCTTGAGCGGGTGAGAACGGCAAATGGAATGCCTGTTGTCTACTGTCTTGATAAAATACCTGTGGATATCCTCCCGGAAGGCTTTTCACACGAGCAGGAATCGATGTTTGAATGGCTTGAGGACAAATCCGGCGCCGTGATCAGCTATGCTGTTGCCGATATTGTGCCGATCGGGTATCACGACACCATTTCTCAAATTCTCGAATGCGATCCTGAAACATCTTTGCTGCTGCTCAAACAGACTCATTATGACCAAAACGATAAGCCCGTTTTATATTCTTTAAACTATTTTCGGGCCGATAAATTCAGATTTCACGTCGTCAGAAAACGTTTTTGATATACGGGCGCTCGATTAGGAGCGGCTGTTTTTTTTTGCCCATTAGCGTCCATACATAAATAAGCCCGCATCACGGAACAATAACAGATGGAAATACTGATGAATGGGTGAAAAAAGTTGAGCAGAAAAAAAGACATGAAAAGCATTGTTGCGCTGTCTTCGGTCCCGCTTGTGATGACGTTAGGCAATTCAATGCTGATTCCGGTTTTGCCGATGATTGAAAAAAAATTAAACATTTCTTCGTTCCAAGTGTCGCTGATCATCACGGTTTACTCTATCGTGGCGATTTTATGCATCCCGATTACCGGCTATATGTCAGATCGGTTCGGAAGAAAAAAGATCATGCTCCCATGTCTTGTAATCGCGGGAGCTGGAGGAGCTTTGGCAGGTTTGGCTTCAACTTTTTTCAAAGATCCGTTTGCGATGATTTTAGCCGGGCGCGTCCTTCAAGGTATCGGATCAGCCGGCGCAGCCCCGATCGTCATGCCGTTTATCGGCGATCTTTTTCAAAAAGATGAAGAAATCAGCGCGGGACTCGGAGATATAGAGACGGCCAATACTGCCGGTAAAGTATTAAGCCCGATATTAGGGGCTTTTTTAGCATCTTGGGTTTGGTACATGCCATTTTGGTTTATTCCGGTCGTGTCTCTTGCCAGCTTTTTTCTCGTCTTGTTCTTTGTTCCCAAACCGAAGGACAAAGATGATGAAAAGCAAACATTAAAAAACTTCGCAAAAAACGTACAGGAGATATTTAAACGGGAAGGACGATGGCTTGTTTCCATTTTTGTCATCGGCGGGATCATTATGTTTCTTTTATTCGGAGTTCTCTTCTACCTGTCGGATACATTGGAGAAGCAGCATCAAATTGACGGGATTGCAAAAGGAGCGCTTCTCAGCATTCCGCTGCTTTTCCTTTCCGTCAGCTCCTACCTTGCCGGAAAGCTGATCGGAAACGACAAAATCAGAATGAAGGCCTGCGTACTGACCGGCATGGTCCTGCTGTCTCTGTCGTTTGCCGGTTTGTGGTGGAACCACAGCTTTTACCCGCTGTTTTTATTTATGTCCATCGGCGGCATCGGGATCGGAATTGCACTCCCTTCTTTGGATGCGCTCATTACCGAGGGAATTGAAAAAGAAGAACGCGGCACGATATCTTCGTTTTACAACAGTATGCGGTTTATCGGGGTTGCGCTCGGACCGCCGGTTTTCGCCTATATGATGACAAATGCGGATTGGCTGATATTCATCGTATCGCTTTTGTGCGGTTTAGCCGCCTTAGCGCTTGTGCTGTTTAATATCGACCCGAAAGAAGACGAAAGTGAAGCGGCAAAGACGGTGTAAATCTGCACCGTCTTTTTCATAAGGTTTTTAGTTTCCTTAAATCTCCTCCAGTTGATATAATTACAACCATACAGTCCAAGCGCATATGATGAAATGTGGTCATAATACATAATATAAACAAGGACGAAGGAGGTTCTATATGACATACCTTAACGAAATAAAAAGAAAGCACCGCGGATTGACAAGCCACATCGTCAAAACGGAAAAATTCAAAACCGTCTCGATTATTTTTAAAATGCTTGCTCCTTTAACAAAGGAAGATGTGACAGAGAGGGCGCTTTTTCCGCATGTGCTTTTGCGGGGAACGGGCACCCGCCCCAAAACTTCAGAACTCAGAATGTATCTTGATGAACTTTACGGCACTTCCGTATCATGCGATCTCTCCAAAAAAGGGGAAATGCATGTTATTACATTCAGGCTCGATATCGCAAACGAAAAATTTTTAAAGGATCAGACACCGCTTCTGGAAAAAGGGCTCGAGCTTTTGTCAGAGATCATTTTTTCGCCGGCGCTTGAAGACGGAGCTTTTCTGCCGCTGTACGTGTCTCAGGAAAAACGCACACTAAAGCAAAGAATACAGGCGGTATATAACGACAAAATGCGCTATTCAAATTTGAGGCTGATTCAGGTGATGTGCAAAGATGAGCCATACGCGCTTCACGTCAACGGAGAGCTTGATGATGTGGACGGCATCACGCCTCAAAGCCTGTATGAAGCTTATCAAAAAGCGGTCACAGAAGACCAGCTCGACATTTACGTCGTTGGGGATGTGGATGAACAGCAGGTGGATTCGTACATTTCCAAATACTTCGAAGTAAACGAGCGGGAGCTGAGACCCGTTCCCAAGCTTGAGCAAATCCGCGCAAAGGAGCCTCAGGAAGTCGTCGAGGATGCGGATGTCAAGCAAGGCAAGCTGAACATGGGATTTCGGACGGGAACGCATTTTACGGATGATGATTATCCGGCGCTTCAGCTGTTTAACGGTTTGTTTGGCGGATTTTCACATTCAAAGCTGTTTATTAATGTCAGGGAAAAGGCCAGCCTTGCGTATTATGCGGCTTCCAGAATCGAAAGCTTTAAAGGGCTGATGATGGTGATGTCGGGGATTGAAGTCGGCAATTATCAAAAAGCCGTCGACATCATCAAGGAGCAGTTCCAGGAAATGAAAAAAGGCAGCTTTACAGAAGAAGCGATCGACCAGACGAAAGCGGTCATTAAAAACCAGATTCTTGAAACGCTTGATACACCGTACGGCTTAGTCGAATTTATTTATCAGCAGGCTGCCGCCCAAACCGAATTTTCTCTTGAAGACTGGCTTGGACGAATCGACAACGTCAGAAAAGCCGAGATTATCGAAGTCGGGAAGAAAATCGATTTGGATACAACGTACTTTCTCAAAGGGACGGAGGGAGCATCTTGACGAAAACGATCGAATTTAAACAGCTGAAGGAATCATTATATTACGAAAAAATGCCTGGCGGCCTCGATGTCTATGTTCTTCCGAAAGAAGGATTTAACAAGACATATGCGGTCTTTACAACAAAATACGGATCGATTGACAATCAGTTTGTCCCGCTTGGAAAAGAAGAAATGGTCCGTGTGCCTGACGGAATCGCACACTTTTTGGAGCATAAGCTCTTCGAAAAAGAAGACGGCGATGTTTTTCAGCAATTCAGCAGGCAGGGAGCTTCGGCAAATGCGTTTACCTCCTTTACCAGAACGGCCTACCTGTTTTCGAGCACGTCCAACGTGGAAGAAAACTTGGAAACGCTCGTCGATTTTGTGCAGGACCCTTACTTTACGGAAAAAACGGTTGAGAAGGAAAAAGGCATCATCGGGCAGGAAATCAACATGTATGACGACAACCCAGACTGGCGTCTGTTTTTCGGCTTGATCGAAAACATGTACCAGGAGCATCCTGTCCGGATTGATATCGCAGGCACGATCGAAAGCATCTCGCATATTACAAAAGACCTTTTGTACGAATGCTATGAGACGTTCTATCACCCGAGCAATATGCTGCTGTTTGTCGTTGGTCCGGTCGATCCCGAAGCGATCATCCGCCAGGTCCGCGAAAATCAGCAGAAAAAGCCGTATACAGACCAGCCTGAAATCGTTCGCAAAGAAGTTGAAGAGCCTGGAGCCGTATTCAAAAAAGAACAGGAAATTAAAATGAATGTTCAAAGCTCAAAATGTCTCGTCGGTTTAAAAAGCGCTCATCCGATGAATACGGGAGAAGCCCTGCTGAAGCATGAGCTGACCATCAACCTCATTCTCGAGTGCCTGTTCGGCAAAAGCTCCAGCGATTATGAAAGAATTTATGAAAAAGGATATATCGATGAGACATTCAGCTATGACTATACTGAAGAACACGGATTTGGTTTCGTCTCTGTCGGCGGCGATACGCCTGAGCCCGACAAGCTTGCCGAGGAGCTGAAACAAGTGCTGTTCAAGGCGAAAGAAACGATCACAGCCGAAAAGCTGGAGCTGGCTAGAAAGAAAAAAATCGGCAATTTCTTAAAATCGATGAATTCGCCTGAGTATATCGCCAACCAGTTTACACGGTACGCTTTTCTGGAGACGAGTCTGTTTGATATCGTCACTGTACTCGAATCGATTACGCTTGAGGACGTTCACCGCGTCATTCAGGAAGAAATCGAAGAAGACAGAATCACCGTCTGCAAAGTCGTTCCAAAATCATAAAGCAAGGTCTGAAAGTTCAGCGTGTCAGGAGATTTTCCGATGCACGCTGAACCTTTCTTCTTTTGAACGGAAAGGTGGAAACATAGTATGACAAAACTCGCTCTTATCACCGGTGCAAGCGGCGGAATCGGGCAAAGCATCAGCGAAAAGCTGGCGCAAAACGGGTATGATCTTCTCCTCCATTACCATACAAATGAGCAGGCAGCCGCAGCACTTGCAGAAAGGCTGTCACATACATACGGCATTCACGCCGAAATCATTCACGGCGACCTATCCGACCCCGGCGGCGCAAAAGCCGTTTCCGCTTCCATCGGCGGGCGGGCGCTTGACGGCATCGTCTTAAACAGCGGTCAAAGCTTTCGCGGACTTGTGACAGACATGACTGATGAGGCTGTGCAGGACATGGTGCAGCTTCATGTCTCAAGCCCGTTTCTGTTGACGAGGAATCTGCTGCCGGCGATGATCAGGAAAAAATCCGGTGCCATTGTAGCCGTCAGCTCCATTTGGGGTGAAACAGGGGCGTCGTGCGAAGTTTTATACAGCATGACAAAAGGCGCGCAAAATGTGTTTGTCAAAGCCCTTGCAAAAGAGCTTGCGCCAAGCGGCATCAGAGTCAACGCCGTTTCTCCGGGCGCTGTGAAAACAAGGATGATGGGCTCGTTTTCAAAAGAGGAAGAAGAGATGATCGCCGATGAGATTCCGATGGGAAGGCTCGCCGAAGCCGAAGAGGTTGCCGACGCCGTGCTGTTTCTGCTCTCGGCTAAGGCATCTTATATCACGGGTCAAATTTTGTCAGTTAATGGCGGCTGGCATTGTTAAAAACATGTATAGTTTGCGGTCCCCCAGAGAATAATAAGGCTGTAACTTCAAGAGAATGGAGGGGCCTGATATGTCCGTACTGGATAATTGGGATCAGTGGAAAAACTTTTTGGGCGACCGTTTGAACTATGCCCAAGAAAGAGGAATGTCAAACGAAACCATCTCAGATCTCGCATATGAGATCGGCGATTATTTGGCCGGTGAGGTTGATTCAAAAAACCATCAAGAACGAGTGCTCGCGGACCTTTGGAGCGTGGCTTCCGAAGAAGAGCAGCGCGCCATTGCGAATGTGATGGTTAAGCTTGTTGAAAACAACGGCTCGCATTAAGGAGAGAGTGTGTTCACTCTCTCTTTTTTATAGGCGCGGCTTTGTCAGCGGCACCGCTTTTGTTGTTTGCTTTCCGCCCCGATAGGGTAAACATCATCCAGGCGCCGTTACAGCGGGTTTTTCCCGATTATGGGAAACGGACGTTTTTCTTATTTAATCACAACATTCTGCTTTCTAATTGAGACAAAATGCTTTATGATAAAGGAAGGTAAATTTTTGCCACGATGATGGGTAGGGAGGTTATCATTTGGCAAAGCTCGAATGGTACTTAGAATATGAAATACAAGTCAACCGTCCCGGACTTCTGGGAGATATATCCTCTTTATTGGGGATGCTTTCAATTAATATTGTGACCATTAACGGCGTCGATACTCAAAGAAGAGGCCTCTTGTTAAAATGCCGTCATATAGATCAGATTAAGCGACTGGAATCGATTCTGAACACGATGGATACGATTAAAGTGACGAAGCTCCGCGAGCCGAAGCTTCGCGACCGTCTCGCTGTAAGGCACGGCCGCTATATCCAGCGGGATGCAGACGATAAAAAAACGTTCCGGTTTGAACGCGACGAGCTTGGCTTGCTTGTCGATTTTATGGCTGAGCTGTTTAAAAAAGACGGGCACAAGCTGATCGGGATCAGGGGAATGCCCCGCGTCGGCAAGACGGAATCAATTGTCGCTTCAAGCGTCTGTGCAAGCAAAAGGTGGCTTTTTGTTTCTTCGACACTGCTGAAGCAAACGATCAGAAGCCAGCTGATTGCCGATGAGTACAGTCCGGAGAATGTTTTCATTTTGGACGGCATTGTGTCGACGAGAAGAGGATCTGAACGCCATTTGCAGCTCGTCAGTGAGATCATGCGGCTGCCGGCGACCAAAGTTGTCGAGCATCCGGACATTTTCGTGCAAAATACGGAATATACGATGGACGATTTTGATTACATCATCGAATTGCGTAACAGCCCCGATGAGGTGATTACATATGAACATGCTGAAGAACCGCAGATGTTTGACCATTCAGGTTTTTCCGGCTTTGATTTTTAAAATGGAAGGTGTTTGTTGTGACTGAACTAGGAAATCGGCTGAAAGAAGCCAGAGAGGAAAAAGGGATGTCATTGGACGATCTTCAGGCGGCCACAAAGATCCAAAAAAGGTATTTAACGGCCCTTGAAGAAGGAAACTATGATATCATTCCGGGAAAATTTTATGTGCGGGCTTTTATCAAGCAGTACGCCGAAGCTGTCGGCCTCGACTCGGAGCTCTTGTTTGAAGAGTTTAAAAAAGATATCCCTAATTCTTACAATGATGAGGTTTCTGAGAAGCTTTCTTCAATCAAGCCGCAGAGAGAGCTGCCCAAGTCTGCCTCAAAAGCGCTTGAACTTTTGCCTACCCTGCTTGTGGCAGCCGGCGTTATCGTTGTGATCGCGATCATTTACGTCATCGTTCAGGCTGTAAACGGCGGAGGCAACCAGCAGGCTGAAGAGCCTAAGACAGAGGAATCGCAAAGCAAGTATGACGTCTCAAAAGATTCCCCGCTGACAAAGGGAAATCAACAGAACACGGATGCGCAGAAAGACAGCGCTGAAGGCGACAAAGAAAAAAAGGATCAGCAGTCTGATGAGAACGACAAGCTGACCATGAAAGCGACCGCAAGCGAAGGCTCTTCCACAACTTATGAAGTATCAGGATCCGACAAGCTGGAGCTTGAAGTAAAGGCAAACGCAAACTCATGGGTCAGGGTGCGCGACGAGAAAGGAAGCTCCCTTAAAGAAGGAATGATGGAAAAAGGAGAAACCTTTCAAAAGAATATTACCGATCAATCGCAAATTGATTTGCGGATCGGATATGCGCCGGGCGTTGAAATTAAAATCAACGGAGAAGTTCTTTCTTACAAGCTCGATCCTAAGACTGTGATGACACAAAACATAACGATTCAAAATAAAAAGGAGGAAAAGTCATCTTAATTGCACAGATGACTTTTTCTTGCGTTCATCATCATTAGGAAAACATACATATCTGGAGGAACCTTTATGTTTAATCTACCGAATAAAATCACGCTTTCTAGAATCGCATTAATTCCTGTTTTTATGGTCATCATGCTTGTGCCGTTTCAGTGGGGGGCTGTCTCCTTCGGCAGCGAGTCGATTCCGGTCACCCATTTGATCGGCGCACTGTTGTTTATTTTTGCTTCTGTCACCGATTGGGTTGACGGCTATTACGCGAGAAAGCTGAACCTTGTAACAAACTTTGGGAAATTTCTTGACCCGCTTGCAGACAAGCTGCTCGTGTCTTCCGCTTTAATTATTCTGGTGCATTACCATCTTGCTCCGGCCTGGATGGCCATTGTCATTATCAGCCGGGAATTTGCCGTAACGGGACTGCGGCTCGTCCTTGCGGGAACAGGGGAAGTCGTCGCGGCCAACATGCTTGGAAAAGTGAAAACATGGGCTCAGATCATCGCCATCTCTGCTCTTTTGCTTCACAATCTTCCATTTGAGCTTGTATCCTTCCCGTTCGGATCGCTTGCTTTATGGGTGGCTGTCTTTTTCACAGTCGTATCAGGATGGGATTATTTCGCTAAAAACTGGGATGCTTTAAAAACATCGAACTAAACGTGGGGAAGTGGAAACAATGAAGTTGGAAAGAAAAGCGGAAATTATCGCTGTCGGTTCTGAGCTTCTGCTCGGACAAATCGCTAATACAAATGCTCAGTTTATCAGCAGGCATTTGGCCGAAATCGGCATTAACGTCTTTTATCACACGGCGGTGGGAGATAACCCGGAACGCCTTAAACAAGTCATTCAGACAGCTCAGAAAAGGTCTGACTTCATCATTTTTTCGGGAGGCCTCGGACCGACGAAAGACGATTTGACAAAAGAAACGATCGCTGAAGTTGTCGGGCGCCCTCTTAAGCTCGACGATGAAGCCTTCGAATCGATTCAGGATTACTTCAGAAAAACGAACCGGGAGATGTCGCCGAACAACCGCAAACAGGCGTTGATCCTCGAAGGATCCGATGTTCTGCCGAACCGCTTCGGGATGGCTCCGGGAATGCTGCTTGAGCATGAATCGCGCTTTTATATGCTCTTGCCGGGACCTCCGAAAGAGCTGGAGCCGATGTTTGAAAACGAAGCGAAGCCGCTGATTTTGGAAAAGCTCGGCTCGAAGGAAAAGATCGTGTCAAGGGTGCTGCGGTTCTTCGGCATCGGAGAATCCCAGCTTGAAACCGATTTGGAAGATCTCATCGATGCGCAGACTAATCCGACAATCGCCCCGCTTGCGGCCGACGGGGAAGTCACGCTCAGGCTCACGGCAAAGCATGCGGATCCGAAGGAGACAAACCGCTTGTTAAAAGAAACGGAAGACCTCATCCTGGAGCGGGTCGGAGAGTTCTTTTACGGGTATGATGATACATCTCTTGCAGAAGAGCTTGCGAAAGCATGCAGGAGCAAGGGAATGACCTTGGCCGCTGCGGAAAGCTTTACAGGCGGGCTTTTTTCCACCTGGCTGACGGAAATGAGCGGCGCTTCCGAATATTTCAAAGGCGGTGCCGTCTGCTACACAAACGAATTGAAAGTTTCAGCGGCCGGCGTTGCTGAAGACACGCTGCAGCGCTACGGTGCGGTCAGCGCGCAATGCGCAAAAGAGCTCGCCGCAGGCATCAGAGTCAAAACAGGAAGCGATATCGGCATCAGCTTTACTGGAGTAGCCGGGCCGAATACGCAAGAAGGCCATCCGGCAGGAAAGGTGTTTATCGGCATCTCCGTGAAGGACCAGGCTGAAGAAGCGTTCGAATTTCAGTTCGCCGGATCCAGGTCTGCGGTGCGAAAGCGTTCTGCCAAATACGGCTGCCATCTGTTGCTGAAAATGATGGAAAAATAAGCGGAAACCGGATTTTCGGTATATCTTTCTTATGAAAAAAGTCATTCCATTTTAGGAGATCGATTTTTTCCTCTTAAAAAAATCGAATATGCGTTCGCTTTTTTCTTGGCAAATCCGCGCAAACAAGGTATAGTAGATATAGCGGAAGTGATAAAGGAGGAAAATAGAATGAGTGATCGTCAGGCAGCCTTAGATATGGCGCTTAAACAAATAGAAAAGCAGTTTGGTAAAGGTTCGATTATGAAACTCGGCGAACAAACTGAAACGAGAATTTCAACAGTTCCGAGCGGTTCTTTAGCGCTCGACACGGCTCTTGGAGTGGGCGGATACCCGCGCGGCCGGATTATTGAAGTATACGGGCCTGAAAGCTCCGGTAAAACGACGGTGGCGCTTCATGCGATTGCCGAAGTTCAGCAGCAGGGCGGACAGGCGGCGTTCATCGACGCCGAGCACGCGCTCGACCCCGTCTATGCACAAAAGCTGGGCGTCAACATTGATGAGCTTTTGCTGTCACAGCCTGATACGGGCGAGCAGGCGCTTGAAATCGCCGAAGCTCTTGTCAGAAGCGGAGCGGTGGATATCGTTGTCATCGACTCTGTGGCAGCGCTTGTGCCGAAAGCTGAAATCGAAGGAGATATGGGGGATTCCCACGTCGGTTTGCAGGCCAGACTGATGTCTCAAGCGCTTCGTAAGCTTTCCGGAGCGATCAATAAATCGAAGACCATCGCGATCTTTATTAACCAGATTCGTGAAAAAGTCGGCGTCATGTTTGGAAATCCTGAGACGACGCCAGGCGGAAGAGCGCTGAAATTCTACTCTTCTGTCCGCCTTGAAGTGCGCCGCGCAGAGCAGCTGAAACAAGGCAACGATGTCATGGGGAACAAGACGAAAATCAAAGTCGTGAAAAACAAAGTGGCCCCTCCATTCCGGACTGCCGAAGTGGACATTATGTACGGGGAAGGGATTTCAAAAGAAGGGGAAATCATCGATCTCGGAACAGAGCTTGACATCGTTCAGAAGAGCGGTGCATGGTACTCTTATCAGGAGGAACGTCTTGGTCAAGGCCGTGAAAATGCCAAACAGTTCCTGAAAGAAAACAAGGACATCCTTTTGATGATTCAAGAGCAGATCCGGGAGCACTACGGTTTGGACACTGGAGGCGTTGCTCCTGCTCAGGAAGACGAGGCCCAAGCTCAAGAAGAACTCGAATTTTAATCATGAAACATGTCAAAGGCTGCCGGCCCGATCGGCAGCCTTTTCCTTTCATCTGCGCATTCAGACGCAGCTCCTTTGTCCATCTCCTTCATCCGCGCCGTTTGAAAAGGCGTTTAATCCGGAAACGTTAAGACCGTAAGCTTGACAAGTATTTCCCACACAATTACAATGAAATTGTATCACTTGTTTTTCTTAACATGATTGATAAACATTTAAACTTGACAAGGGCTGTGAAGCCGCTTCACTCCCTGTGAAGGTTCTGTATGTTGAGAAGAAGTACAATGTACATGCCGACACTTACTTTTAGCAAGACAAGTTCATAGCAAGAGGAGGTGAAAGTTATGAATCCTTTAGCAATTCTCATCTCCATTTTGCTGAGCCTATTCTGTTTAGTTGTTGGCTACTATGTTCGTAAAATCATTGCCGAAGCAAAAATTTCAGGTGCGCGAAATGCAGCCGAACAAATTCTTGGAGACGCAAAGCGGGATGCTGAAGCGTTGAAAAAAGAAGCCCTTCTTGAAGCAAAGGACGAGATTCATACGCTTCGGATAGAAGCTGAACAAGAAGTTCGTGAAAGACGAAATGAGCTTCAAAAACAAGAAAACCGTTTACTTCAAAAGGAAGAGAACCTTGACCGAAAAGATGAATCATTAGATAAACGGGAAGCGATGTTGGAGAAGAAAGATCATTCTCTGAATGAACGACAACAACATATTGAAGAGATGGAAAGCAAAGTGGATGAAATGATTCGTATGCAGCAGTCAGAGTTGGAGCGTATTTCAAGTCTGACGCGAGATGAAGCGAAGCAAATCATTCTGGAACGGGTTGAAAACGAGCTTTCCCATGACATCGCGATCATGACGAAAGAAAGTGAAAATCGAGCGAAAGAAGAGGCTGATAAAAAAGCGAAAAATATTCTTTCATTGGCTTTACAGCGCTGTGCGGCAGATCATGTGGCCGAGACGACGGTTTCAGTTGTCAACCTTCCAAATGATGAGATGAAAGGCCGCATTATCGGACGTGAAGGACGTAATATCCGTACATTGGAAACATTGACGGGGATCGATCTGATCATCGACGATACGCCGGAAGCCGTTATCCTTTCAGGATTTGATCCGATCAGGCGTGAAACAGCCAGGATCGCTCTTGATAAACTCGTTCAGGATGGCCGCATTCATCCTGCCAGAATCGAAGAAATGGTTGAGAAATCCCGCCGTGAAGTGGATGATTACATCCGCGAAATGGGTGAACAGACGACGTTTGAAGTTGGAGTTCACGGTCTTCATCCCGATTTAATCAAAATCCTCGGCCGCTTGAAGTTCAGAACGAGCTACGGACAGAATGTACTGAAACATTCAATGGAAGTGGCGTTTCTGACAGGCCTGATGGCTTCAGAGCTCGGGGAAGACGTGACGCTCGCAAAAAGGGCAGGACTTCTTCATGATATCGGGAAAGCGATTGACCATGAGGTGGAAGGAAGCCACGTTGAAATCGGTGTGGAACTGGCCACTAAGTATAAAGAGCATCCAGTTGTCATCAACAGTATCGCATCTCACCACGGAGATCAGGAGCCGACTTCCATCATCGCCGTGCTCGTGGCCGCAGCCGATGCGCTGTCCGCCGCTAGACCAGGCGCAAGAAGCGAAACGCTCGAAAACTATATTCGCAGGCTTGAAAAGCTGGAAGAAATCTCTGAATCGTACGAAGGTGTTGAAAAATCATTCGCGATACAAGCGGGACGAGAGGTGCGGATCATGGTCAAACCTGACTCAATCAACGATCTTGAAGCCCATCGTTTGGCGCGTGATATTCGAAAACGAATCGAGGACGAGCTTGACTACCCTGGACACATCAAGGTAACCGTGATCAGGGAAACGAGAGCCGTTGAATACGCAAAATAAAGTGGTGCGAATGCGCCACTTTATTTTTTTGTTTCCTTGTGTAACACTATGATTAAAACCTATTTTAAAAAAGAAAGGGTCAAATTATGAGAATTTTATTTATTGGAGATGTTGTCGGTTCGCCCGGCAGAGACATGATCAAAACCTATTTGCCGAAGCTGAAGCTGAAATATAAACCGAACGCCGTCATCGTCAACGGAGAAAACGCCGCACACGGAAAAGGCATTACCGAAAAAATATACCACCAGCTCATTCAAGCGGGAGCCGACGTTCTCACAATGGGAAACCACACATGGGATAAAAGGGAAATATTTGATTTTGTTGATGATGCGCCGCAGATCGTCAGACCCGCCAATTTTCCCGAAGGCACGCCTGGAAAAGGCATCACATACATAAAAACAAACGGTTCGAAGGAACTGGCTGTGATCAATTTGCAAGGCCGCACATTTCTGCCTGCGATCGATTGCCCTTTTCGAAAAGCTGATGAATTAATAGAAGAAGCGTCAAAAAGAACAACGTTCATCTTTATCGATTTTCATGCCGAAGCGACAAGCGAAAAGCAGGCGATCGGCTGGTATACGGACGGCCGCGTGTCAGCAGTTGTCGGAACGCATACGCATGTTCAGACAGCTGACAACCGCATTCTTCCGAAAGGCACGGCATATATAACAGACGTAGGGATGACAGGGCCTTACGACGGGATTCTCGGCGTCGACCGCGAGACGATTATCAAGCGATTTAAAACGAGCCTGCCCGTTCGTTTTGAGATTGCCGAAGGCCGCACAACACTGAGCGGAGTTGTCATTGACATTGACGAACAGAGCAAGAAAGCCGTTAAAATTGACCGGATATTAATTAATGATGACCACATGTTTTTTGAATGACTGAACAGAAAATCATTTTAGAAAAATATTAAAAGGAAAGCAGGAATATCCCGGTCCTATAGTGAATATAGTAAAAATGGAAGGTACCCTGCTATTTTTGAAAAGCAATTAAAAGGGGATGGCTTTGAAAATAGCAACATCTAATAATGATTGTTCTAATGAACACTCACTTATCCATTGTAAACTTAAGGGGGAGCAGGAATGGAAATATTAAAGGTTTCAGCAAAATCAAATCCAAACTCGGTCGCAGGTGCGCTCGCAGGAGTCTTGAGGGAACGAGGAGCTGCAGAAATTCAAGCAATCGGAGCCGGAGCATTAAATCAGGCTGTTAAAGCGGTAGCGATTGCACGGGGATTTGTAGCACCGAGCGGTGTCGATCTGATTTGCATTCCGGCGTTTACGGACATTCAAATTGACGGTGAAGAACGAACAGCGATTAAGCTAATCGTAGAGCCTCGCTGATAGAAAAATCACTCTTTTTCAAATGCTTCAACCTGCTTACTTTCACGTAAGCGGGTTGTTTTTGGTTTAGCCGTTTTTGAAAAATGCAGCCGGGAGAGGATGAACGTGAAAATTTTTGATGCCCATTCTGATTTGCTGCTGAAGCTCTGGAAAAATCCGAAGCTTAATGAGTACAGTGACCCGTCGCTTCAAACGCCGGTTCAGGCTCTGTTAAACGGAAAGGCGAAAGTGCAGTGTCTGGCGATTTTTCTGCCCGAAACCGTACCCGACACAATAAGGCTTGAAATGGCGCTCGTGCAGATCCGGCTGTTTCACGAAAAAATTGCAAAGTACAAGCGGATCAAACTGATCAAACATAAAGCCGATATCGACAAGCTCAAAAGCGATGAAACCGGCATCATTCTAACGATGGAAGGCTGTGAGCCGATCTCAAAAAACTTAAGGCTGTTTGACATCTTTTTTCAGCTCGGAGTCAGAAGTTTCGGCCTGACGTGGAACTGGGCCAATACGTTCGCAGACGGCGCTTTAGAAGAAAGAAACGCAGGTTTGACTTCTTACGGGGAAAGGCTGATTCGCAAGGCGAACAAAAACCGGGCATGGACCGATCTCTCCCATTTATCAGAGAAAAGCTTTTGGGGTGCGGTTGAAACGGCAGCGTATCCGATCGCCTCTCATTCGAATGCGCACAGCCTTTGCCCTCATCCGAGAAATTTAAAAGACGATCAAATCAAAGCGCTTATTGAAAAGAACGGCGTCATCGGTTTGACATTTGTCCCTGAATTCGTGAGAAACGGAAAAACGCCTGTGATCAAAGATATCCTCTCACATATTGACCATGTCTGCTCTTTGGGAGGCGAGCGGCATATCGGATTCGGATCTGATTTTGACGGCATCGACCGGGTCATTCCGGGTCTGGAAGCCCACAAAGATTACGGGAATCTGATCGAAGCTTTGCAGCGCTCATATACACCAAGTCAAGTCGACGGATTTCTCTTTCAAAATTTCTTCAGCCGCATCCCATTTTAAAAAAATATCATACATTTTTCAGAGGGTGTTCATCTGTTTTTATCAGGAGGACACAGGTGTTTACCAATATGAATTATCGTGCTACAATCCTTTTGTAAAGCGATTTTGCAAAGGGGGTCTGTTCATCTTGGACGGAAATATGAAGGCGCTTATCAAGAAGCCGGGGGAGCCAGGCGCCAGCTTCGAGCTCGTCCCGATACCGAAGATCGACAAACACGAGGTGCTGATCAAAGTCAAAGCCGCATCGATTTGCGGAACGGATGTCCATATTTATAATTGGGATGAATGGGCGAAAAGCAGGGTGAAACCGCCTTATGTGTTTGGCCACGAATTTTCCGGCGAGGTTGTACTAGTGGGGGAAAATGTGACTGCGGTACAAGAAGGGGAGTATGTTTCGGCAGAAACGCACATCGTTTGCGGAAAGTGCCTGCCGTGTTTGACCGGAAAAGAGCATGTCTGCAGAAAAACGCTGATTCTCGGTGTCGATACAGACGGCTGTTTTGCTGAATATGTCAAAGTGCCTGCCGCAAACATTTGGAAAAATCCGGGCGGCATGCCTGAGGATCTCGCTTCTATTCAAGAACCGCTCGGAAATGCCGTGCATACGGTTCTGACGGGAATGACAGCTGGAGTGAAAGTCGCTGTCGTCGGCTGCGGACCGATCGGATTGATGGCCGTGGCAGTTGCAAAAGCGTCAGGCGCGTCACAAGTGATCGCCATCGATAAAAACGAATACAGGCTCGACCTTGCATTGCAAATGGGGGCAACCGATATCATCTCCGTTGAAAAAGAAGATCCGCTCAAAAATGTAAGCGCTTTAACTGGTGGTGAAGGGGCGGACTTGGTTTGCGAAATGTCAGGCCATCCGACGGCCATCCGCCAAAGTTTAAAAATGGCTGCGAACGGAGGGCGGGTGCATGTCTTAAGTCTGCCCGAGCATCCCGTATGCATCGATATGACAAATGATATCGTCTTTAAAGGATTGACGGTTCAGGGAATTACCGGCCGCAAAATGTTTGAAACGTGGAGGCAGGTCAGCGGTCTTCTCCAGTCCGGTACGATTCAAATCAAGCCTGTCATCACCCACCGTTTCCCGATGGAAGAGTTTGAAAAAGGCTTTGAACTGATGAGAAAAGGGCAATGCGGAAAAGTCGTATTGATACCGTGAAGGGAGAGATGGATATGAAAGAATTTAATTTTTTAGCTTCCGAGCTTGATACAATGAAAGAAAACGGAACTTTTCAGGAACTGCCGATCATCGAATCGCTGCAAGGATCAACTGTCAAAATGAAGGGAAAAGACATCATTCAGCTTTCATCCAATAACTATCTCGGGTTGACGTCACATCCGCGCCTCCAAAAAGCGGCCGAAGAGGCGGTAAAACGGTACGGAGCTGGAACGGGATCGGTCCGGACAATAGCCGGAACATTCACCATGCATGATGAGCTCGAAAAGAAGCTCGCTTCATTTAAAAATACTGAAGCTGCGCTCGTATTCCAGTCCGGTTTCACCGCAAATCAAGGCATTCTTTCAAGCATTCTTACCAAAGATGATATCGTCATCTCAGACGAATTAAACCATGCTTCCATCATTGACGGCATCAGACTTACCAAAGCGGGCAAAAAAGTATATCAGCATGCGGACATGGAAGATTTAGAAAAGATTTTAAAAAAATCAATGAATTACAGAATGCGGCTTATCGTTACAGACGGCGTGTTTTCGATGGACGGAGACATCGCACCGCTTCCCGAAATCGTCCGGCTCGCTGAACAGTATGACGCATTTGTCATGGTCGACGACGCGCATGCGTCCGGCGTTCTCGGCGAGAACGGGCGCGGAACGGTTCACCATTTCGGGCTGGACGGGAAGGTTCACATTCAAGTCGGCACGCTCAGCAAGGCGATCGGTGTTTTAGGAGGCTATGCGGCCGGTTCCAAGGTGCTGATCGACTATTTAAAGCATAAAGGCAGACCGTTTCTCTTCAGTACTTCCCATCCGCCGGCCGTCACTGCGGCATGCATTGAAGCGGTCAATGTGCTGATGGAGGAACCTTCATTAATTAAAAAGCTTTGGGACAATACTTCGTACTTCAAAAAAGAGCTTGAAAAAATCGGCCTTCCGCTGATTAAGAGCGAAACGCCGATCACGCCGATTTTAATAGGTGATGAAGCCGAGGCATGCCGCTTTTCAAGCACGCTTTTCGAGCTCGGTTTATTTGCCCAGGCTATTGTATTTCCGACCGTCCCGAAAGGCAAAGCGCGGATCAGAACGATCATGACCGCCCAGCATTCGAAAGAAGAACTTGATAAAGCCCTTGAAATCATTGAAACCGGCGCCAAAAAAGCGGGTCTGCTTTAAACTCGTCGATTTCTTTTTAAACAAAGCAAATAACCATTGATAATCATTTTCAGTTAGTGTACAATGATAGGTTCTGGGTTGTGCTGACAACCGAGAACCTTTATACTGAAGAGTGGAGCTTTGTTTGAAAGGAGATCAAAAACATGAATGAGAAACAGCGCATTGAAAGCGGACAGGTCAATCCATCGGACAAAAAATCCGAGAAGGATTACAGCAAGTACTTCGAAGCTGTTTATGTTCCGCCTTCCTTAAAAGATGCGAAAAAACGCGGCAAAGAAGAGGTTAAATACCATAGCGATTTTAAAATTTCCGAGCAGTACAAAGGGATGGGTGAAGGACGGAAGTTCTACATCCGCACATACGGCTGCCAGATGAATGAACACGATACAGAAGTCATGGCCGGTATTTTCATGACCCTCGGCTATGAGCCGACGGATTCGACTGAAGACGCTAATGTGATTCTGTTAAACACATGCGCCATTCGCGAAAATGCGGAAAACAAAGTATTCGGTGAAATCGGCCATTTAAAAGCTTTGAAAAAAGACAATCCGGATTTGATCCTTGGCGTATGCGGATGTATGTCCCAGGAAGAATCAGTCGTCAACCGGATTTTAAAGAAACATCCGTTCGTCGATCTGATTTTCGGTACACACAATATCCACCGCTTGCCGGAACTTTTGTCAGAAGCTTATCTGTCAAAAGAAATGGTCATCGAAGTGTGGTCTAAAGAAGGCGATGTCATTGAAAACCTTCCGAAAGTCCGCACCGGCAAAATTAAAGGCTGGGTCAACATCATGTACGGCTGCGACAAGTTCTGTACGTACTGCATCGTGCCGTACACAAGAGGAAAAGAACGAAGCAGACGTCCTGAAGAAATCATTCAGGAAGTGAGACGACTTGCGGCTGAAGGCTATAAAGAAATCACGCTTCTCGGACAGAACGTCAACGCTTACGGCAAAGATTTCGAGGATATGGAATACGGACTCGGACACTTGATGGATGAGCTCCGCAAAATCAATATTCCGCGAATCCGCTTCACGACAAGCCATCCGCGTGATTTTGACGATCATCTGATCGAGGTGCTCGCAAAAGGCGGGAACCTTCTGGACCACATCCACCTGCCTGTTCAGTCCGGAAGCTCGGATGTCTTGAAACTGATGGCGCGCAAATACGACCAGGAACGCTATCTCGAGCTTGTCGCCAAAATTAAAAAAGCGATGCCGAACGCGTCTTTAACAACAGACATTATCGTCGGCTTCCCGAACGAAACTGATGAGCAATTTGAAGAAACGCTTTCCTTATACAGAGAAGTTGAATTTGACAGCGCCTATACGTTCATTTACTCGCCTCGCGAAGGAACGCCAGCTGCAAAAATGAAAGACAATGTTCCGATGCGCGTGAAAAAAGAACGGCTTCAGCGATTAAATGAAGTGGTCAACGAAATTTCCGCGAAGAAAATGAAGGAATATGAGGGGCAGGTTGTCGAAGTGTTAGTAGAGGGTGAAAGTAAAAACAACCCTGATATCCTTGCCGGCTATACACGGAAAAACAAGCTTGTTAACTTCAAAGGACCAAAAGAAGCGATCGGCCAGCTTGTCAACGTGAAAATCCACCAGGCGAAAACTTGGTCGCTTGACGGAGAAATGGTAGGAGAAGCAATCGAGGTGAAATAAAGTGACGCTTTATACGAAAAAAGAGATTGTTGCAAAAGCGCGGGAGCTCGCAAAAATGATTGCCGAAACGGAAGAAGTCGACTTTTTCAAAAAAGCGGAGGCACAGATTAATGAGAATGCCAAAATAACGGGCATTATCAACCAAATCAAAGCCCTGCAAAAGCAAGCCGTCAATTTTAAACATTACGAAAAGCACGAAGCGCTTAAACAAACGGAAGCAAAGATTGACGCGCTTCAGGAAGAGCTTGACGAGATCCCGATCATTCAAGAGTTCAGAGACTCCCAAATGGAAGTCAACGATCTTCTTCAGCTCGTCGCGCATACAATATCAAACCAAGTGACAAACGAGATCATCACATCAACCGGTGGAGACCTGCTGAAAGGCGAGACCGGTTCAAGAGTAAAAAATTCATCACCGAGCTGTTCTCTATAATTTGGCGGCGCCTTTTAAAGGCGTCGTTTTTTTGAATGCAATTTCCCGCCGCGACGGCTAATTGAAAAGATTCGGTTTTCGGTCTGTCTTTTTCTTTTCTGATTTAAGTCAAGTTTATCCTTTTATCTGCATACACTTAAACAGATTCATTATATGGGATGTTATTTTGATTTCTCAAGGAACGCACATTAGACGAATGCCCAGCATAGGATAATACGAGGAAAAACAAGGAGGCATGACCGAATGTCTGAATACAGGGAAATTATTACTAAAGCGGTGGTCGCGAAAGGCCGGAAATTCACCCAGTCCACTCATACAATCTCCCCTTCGCAAAAGCCAACCAGTATTTTAGGCGGTTGGATTATCAATCATAAGTATGACGCCGAAAAAATCGGAAAAACCGTGGAAATTGAAGGGACATATGATATCAACGTCTGGTATTCATATGCGGACAACACCAAAACCGAAGTTGTGACAGAACGCGTTTCCTATGTTGATGTTATTAAGCTCCGGTATCGCGACAAAAATTACTTAGATGATGAACACGAAGTGATTGCGAAGGTGCTTCAGCAGCCGAACTGCCTTGAAGTGACCATTTCTCCGAACGGAAACAAAGTGGTTGTACAGGCGGAAAGGGAATTTTTATCAGAGGTTGTCGGCGAGACGAAGGTCGTCGTTGAGGTCAATTCTGATTGGACGGAAAGCGATGAGGAAGAAGCGTGGGAAGAAGAACTTGATGAAGAACTTGAGGACATCAATCCGGAGTTTTTGGTCGGAGATCCAGAAGAATAAAAGGAAGCTAGGGAAACACCGCCCTAGTTTCTTTTTTTTCAGCATGAATCTTTATGGTATAATGAGTGTTGGAATCAATAGAAACGTTTATACATAGTGAGGGATTAAATATGACAGGCTACACGCCTATGATACAGCAATATTTAAAGATTAAGGCAGAGTATCAGGATGCCTTTTTATTTTTTCGTCTTGGAGACTTTTATGAAATGTTTTTTGAAGATGCCAAAAAGGCGTCTCAGGAACTCGAAATCACGCTGACGAGCAGAGACGGTGGATCGAGCGAAAGAATTCCGATGTGCGGGGTTCCTTATCATTCATGCTCTTCATATATCGAACAGCTCATTAAAAAAGGCTATAAAGTCGCGATCTGTGAGCAGGTGGAGGACCCTAAATCGGCCAAAGGAGTCGTCAAAAGGGAAGTCGTGCAGCTGATCACACCCGGCACCGTGATGGACGGAAAAGGAATTCATGAAAATGAAAACAACTTTATCGCCTCTGTCAGTGAATTTCAGCATACATACGGGCTCGCTTTTTCTGATTTGACGACGGGCGAGAACTTAGTGACGATTATCGAAAGGCTTGATGATGTCGTTTCCGAGATTTACTCTGTCGGAGCAAGGGAAATCGTCGTCAGCCGCAACTTTGACGAGAAAGATGTCGCGCTGCTGAAAGAGCGCTGCGGCGCCACGATCTCTTTCGAGGATGAACAAGCAGATGAATGGCCTGACATTGTGAACGGTCTGGCGTCCAAAGAGCTTGTCGATACGTTTATGAGGCTTTACGTCTACTTGAAGCGGACGCAGAAAAGAAGCCTTGACCACCTTCAAAACGTTCAGGCTTACGAGCTCGAAGAAGCGATGAAAATCGATTTGTATTCGAAACGCAATCTTGAACTGACGGAAACGATCCGTTCGAAAAACAAAAAAGGCTCGCTTCTTTGGCTTTTGGATGAAACGAAAACGGCAATGGGAGGGCGGCTGTTAAAGCAATGGATCGACAGGCCGCTGATCAGCAAGGGACAGATTGAAGAGCGCCAGGAAATCGTCGAAACGCTGATCGCCCATTTGTTTGAGCGGGAAGATTTGCGCGAACGGCTGAAGGAAGTATACGATCTCGAGCGGCTCGCCGGAAGGGTCGCTTACGGCAACGTCAATGCCCGAGATTTGATCCAGCTAAAGGAATCGCTGAAACAAGTGCCGGCCATCAAACAGCTTGTCGGCTCCCTCGACCATCCGAAAGCAAAAGCGCGCGCCGAGAAAATCGATCCGTGCGGCGATCTTTTGAATCTTTTGGAAGATGCGCTATACGAGAATCCGCCGCTTTCATTAAAAGAGGGGAACTTGATCAAAGACGGCTATCACGCGAAGCTGGATGAATACAGGGACGCAAGCAAGAACGGAAAGGACTGGATCGCAAGGCTTGAGCAGCAGGAACGCGAGTACACGGGAATCCGTTCTTTAAAAGTCGGCTTTAACAAGGTGTTCGGCTATTATATTGAAGTGACGAAAGCCAACATCCATCTGCTTGAAGAAGGCCGCTATGAACGGAAGCAGACGCTGACCAATGCAGAACGCTACATCACGCCGGAGCTGAAAGAAAAAGAAGCGCTGATTCTCGAAGCGGAAAACAATATTTGCGAGCTGGAGTATGAGCTGTTTTCCGAGCTTCGCAGCAAGGTGAAGGAATATATTCCGCGCCTGCAGCAGCTGGCAAAAATGATGAGCGAGCTTGATGTGCTCCAATGTTTTGCGACGATCAGCGAAAACCGCCACTATGTTAAACCGGAGTTTTCCGAGGACGTCGTTCAGGTGACCGACGGACGGCATCCGGTCGTAGAAAAGGTGATGGACAGCCAGTCTTACGTTCCGAATAGCTGCGAAATGGGCAAAGGCAGACAGATGCTTTTAATCACCGGGCCGAATATGTCAGGGAAAAGCACGTATATGAGACAGATGGCGCTGATCTCCATTTTGGCGCAGATCGGCTGTTTTGTTCCTGCCAAAAAAGCGGTGCTGCCGATCTTTGATCAGATCTTTACAAGAATCGGTGCTGCGGATGATCTTATATCCGGGCAGAGCACGTTTATGGTGGAAATGCTTGAAGCCAAAAACGCGATCGTCCATGCGACGAAAAACAGCTTGATTCTATTTGACGAAATCGGCCGGGGTACGTCCACTTACGACGGAATGGCGCTTGCGCAGGCAATCATCGAGTACGTTCACGAGCACATCGGCGCGAAGACTTTATTTTCCACTCACTATCACGAGCTGACAACCCTTGAAGAAAAGCTTGCCGACTTGAAGAATGTTCACGTTCGTGCGGAAGAATACGAAGGAAAGGTCGTATTCCTTCACCAGATAAAAGAAGGCGCAGCAGATAAAAGCTACGGTATCCATGTTGCGCAGCTTGCCGAATTACCCGACGGTTTGATCAGCAGGGCGAAAACGATCCTGAAAGAGCTTGAATCCGGCGCCAAAGAAGCGGTTCCATCAACGGCTCCGAATACGGTAAAAGAGGCGGCGGAAGAAGTCGCGGCAACTGTTGCAGATCAACCGGCCCAGCTGTCATTTTTTGGAACGGACAAGCCGAAAGAAAAAGAGACGAAGCTCTCCAAAAAAGAGCAGGCTGTTTTAGCCGAATTTAAAACGATGGATCTGCTCGATATGACGCCTATACAAGTCATGAATGAACTGTACAGGCTGCAAAAAAAATTAAAGTAATAAAGAGGTGACCCAACTTGGCAAAAATTGTTCAGCTGCCAGACGATTTATCGAATAAAATCGCGGCGGGTGAAGTAGTGGAAAGGCCTGCGTCGGTCGTCAAAGAGCTTGTCGAAAATGCAATCGATGCGAACAGCTCAGTGATTGAAATCGATGTTGAAGAAGCGGGTCTCGCCTCGATTAAAGTGCTTGACGACGGCGAAGGGATGGATGCAGAAGACTGCAGAACGGCTTTTTTGCGTCATGCCACAAGCAAAATCAAAGACGAAAACGATCTGTTTCGCGTCAGAACGCTCGGATTTCGCGGAGAAGCTTTGCCAAGTATCGCGTCTGTCTCACATCTAAGCATTAAAACGAGCACCGGAGAAGGAGCAGGCACCCATTTGACGCTTCAGGGGGGAAGAATCATTTCCGAGCAAAAAGCGTCAAGCCGCAGAGGAACCGAAATTACGGTTACCAATCTGTTTTTTAATACGCCGGCAAGGCTGAAATATATGAAAACGATCCATACGGAGCTTGGCAACATTACAGATGTGGTCAACAGAATTGCCCTTGCCCACCCGGAAGTTTCGATCAGGCTGCGTCATCAAGGGAAAACGCTTCTGCAGACAAACGGAAACGGCGATGTCCGCCACGTGCTTGCGGCGATTTACGGCACGGCGGTTGCCAAAAAAATGCTCCCGCTTGAAGCGAGATCTCTTGATTTTGAAGTGAAAGGCTATATCGCCCTTCCCGAAATTACGCGTGCATCGCGAAATTACATGTCATCTGTCGTCAACGGCAGATACATTAAAAATTTTCCGCTCGTGAAAGCGATCCACGAGGGCTACCATACGCTTCTTCCGATCGGCCGCCATCCGATCACGTTTATTGAAATCAACATGGACCCGCTGCTTGTGGATGTCAACGTGCATCCGTCAAAGCTGGAGGTCAGGCTGAGCAAAGAGACGGAGCTTCACGAACTGATTCGCGACGCCATCAAAGACGTCTTTAAACAGCAGCAGCTCATTCCAAGCGTGCAAGTTCCGAAAAAAACCGCACCTCTGATCAATAAATCGGAACAGCAAAAGCTTGATTTCGACCAGGTACGAGAGCCGGCACCTCTTTCTGGTCCTGATGTTGAAAGAGAATATAAGCCGGAGCCATCGTTTTCGGCGATGAAATTAAGCTCGGTAGTCAAAGACCCGCCTCCTCCCGCTCCCGCAGAGCGCGAAGAAAGCATTATGCAAGACACCGAACCTGAATGGCCTGGAGTGGAAGAGTATACGCCGGAAGCCGAACCGGCCGTACAAGCCGAACCGGAACAGGCAGGCGAAAACGCCCATGACGAAGATACGCCAAAAGAAAGGGTGCCGATCATGTATCCGATCGGCCAAATGCACGGCACCTACATTCTCGCCCAAAATGAAAACGGGCTGTACATCATCGATCAGCACGCCGCACAGGAGCGAATTAAATACGAATATTTCCGTGAAAAAGTCGGGGAAGTCGAATCGGAAGTCCAGGACCTGCTTGTGCCGCTGACATTCCATTATTCAAAAAATGAAGCGCTGACGATCGACCAGCACTTGGACGATTTAGCCAAAGTCGGCGTCTTTCTCGAATCGTTCGGCGCCGGCAGCTATATCGTCCGATGCCACCCGACTTGGTTTCCAAAAGGGGAAGAAACGACGATCATTGAAGACATCATTCAACAGGTCCTTGATGACCGCACGATCGACATTAAAAAACTGCGCGAAGAAGCCGCAATCATGATGAGCTGCAAAGGCTCCATCAAAGCCAACCATCATCTGCGGGACGACGAAATCACCGCCCTGCTCGATGAGCTGCGCAGAACATCCGACCCATTCACATGCCCGCACGGCCGGCCGATTATCATCCACTACTCCACCTATGAGATGGAGAAGATGTTTAAGCGGGTCATGTAAATATCTAATCGCTCACAGCCCTTGCTACATCAACGGCTGAGAGCGATTTTCATTTTATTGGCCACATTTTGACCACTTTTAGACGGATTGTTTCAACACCCATTAAAAAGTTTAGTGTCCAGAACATCAGGAAGCGGCACGTATATCGTCCGGTTATTCTCAAGATAGGGAAAAAGGGCTTCATCTCAAAGAGAAGCCCTTTTTTAAGTGGAAACCCATAAGGCAGCCATTAGACAAATTTCGCAGTTGTTTTCATTTTTTGAGAAAATTATAATGAAAGGCTATGCCACTTTCTACACCATAGGTTTTTAGCATATGTTCTTTAATCTTTAAACCTCTGCAGTTTTTACATGCATCTTTTTTGATAGATGACTTTGATTGATGTTTAATGTGATCTCTGTATGATCTTTCGAATATGCACTGGCAATAGTCGCAACGTATTTTAATTTTTAAGTGACTATTTATAGGCAGGTCTTCGACTTTAACCGATAATTCTTGCATACCTTTATTGATCTCATAGCCTATGCTTTTATAATGTTCTATATTTCTGTACATTGCCTTCACTTTAATTTCTTGATCAATTATCAATTCTCCACCTCTTTATCAAGAGGGAGGTGGGAGCAACCCCCACCATGACCTTCCCAAAAATAATATATAATTAGTTCAATATGTAATCGTACTGAGAATAATCCGGCCTTTACCAGACTCATAAATAGAAAGGTTAGCTCCAGCTTTAGCACCTGTCATTAGACCGTCACTATGCTCATCTAACTGGAAAAGGAATTTCACAATAAAATCTTATTGGATAAGCACCCCTACCTCTTTATCTATTTGTATAAAGGCACAAAGAACAAGTACAAAAAACATGTCAAAACCTACGATATCACTTGCAAGCAGAAGTTTGGAATTAGCCTTGAGGCTAAGGAAAGTAAAACGAAAAACAAAGGAGCAACATGAATTCCTTAAGCTATTTGAAAGGTTTAACCCTGTGATTGAGAGCGACTGTGTAATGAATAGGCTATGCAAGTACATTGAATCTGTTGATTTTGGTATAAGAAGCATTGTAAACAAATATTCCCCTAGCACTTCCATTTCCACACCATGATTATTCAATATATTTAGTGGTGATTTAATATTAAGGATAATGATTTTTGTGAAGTTGTTGAAAAGATAGGTGACTGGGTAATGACACAAAAAAGATTATTAAAATAGAAATAAATATAAATTAAAAGGATATTCATAATGAAAAGGATACAGCAGACATCGTATAACAGTCGTGGTGGCGACGTTAAATAGGCATTAAGCCGCCAGCGTTCCCCTTATTGGGGGAGGTTGCAACAGGTTTAACATAGTGTGGGTTAAATGGCATCTTGATAACTGTGAAGTGAAAATAAGGGTAGAGAAGATTAAAAATGATAGTTGCACACAATCAATCGCTGATTTGATTGTGTGCTTAGAGGGTAACTGGAAGCATTGAGCACAAAGAAAATGGTCTAAAATAATAAAAGAGGGGGTTTCCCCCCTCAAAAGATCAAAAATTTGCTTGGTACTCCCCTCTATACCATCCATCTATATATTCAATACCTTTCAAATACCAGTTTCTACCGTTTTCGTCCCGTTCAATATTTTTAAAATCATTGATATTGTGATGATAAATGTATTTTGTGTGTAAGGCTTTTACACCTATTTCGTCTTTGACAACGTTATTTGTTTTAACCATAGGTGATGGGGTAGCAGCAAAAGCTGGAGAAGCAGAAACGAGTAATCCAAGAGATAAAACAGAACCAGTCAATACTTTTCTTAATTTCATTTAAACCATCTCCATTTCCTTTGAATTTATTACAATTACATTATATGGTTTTTTGGGAGGGAGAAATAGCGAATGAATTACCATATATATGGATTTTGTGTGTCGCTTAAACGTTAAAGTACAGATATTAAGGAGGTTCAATGATGAATTACAATCTTAATGATGAGACTCTTAAAGAGATTTTTGATTTTTACTTTGAGTCTCATGCTCAGAAAGTGGAAGAAGTTCAGTTTCTTGAAAACCGTGTTCTTGTAAGAACTAAATCAAAAGTCAATAAGCGTATTGATATTCCTGAATTCATACATAAAAGACCGCACAGATCAAAATATACGATTATCTAAAAGGCAATTAAAAATATAAATAACGAGGACAAGGAGAATAAAATGAATCCAAGGCAAGCATTTAGAATCTTTATGAGACTTCAATTAGAAAACGGTGTTGGTGAAGAAATGGCTCTATTTGATGCGGAAATAGATAAAATTATTCTCGGTATTGAAGATGATCAATTAGACGATATCCTGAAGGAGCACATTGAGGATTTCGGCGAGAATTATGGGATTGAACTGTAATAAGAAAAGGGATGGAGATGGAAGATGAGTGGTGTTAGAACAAAACTTTCATACAAACAGTTATACACATTGAAGCACGCTTTATTGGAGTATATGCAACGTGAAGGTATAACAGATGATGACATTAAAAGCGAATAAGATCTGTTGCTGAAAATTAACTGTAAAATTGAAGAAATGAAGGAGCGTTACAATATTTAGATCTTGGTAATACACTGAAAACGTGGGCGTCAACAATGAAGTGAAGGCACTGTTAGCTGTTAAATGATGAAGCGAAATAAGGAAAGGGTGATTAGAATGGATTTAGTTGTTTTTAAAAGAGATGTTTTTTTGAGAATGAACACAGTAATCCCATTTTTAAACAGGGTAAAGAATATAAAATATTAAGCGAGGATATATATGTCAATTCTAAGCCGAAAACAAACGAATGTTCACAAGTTCCAAAAGAAGAAGAGGGATTTATTTTTGAATACAAGTAATGCAGCCTCGCCAAAACAGCGAAAAAGACAAGGAGAAAAGAGCATTAAAATTAAGTGTCATATGCGTAAACGTTTAGGGGATAAAGACAAAATCAAAATAGAAGTATCAGGGTTTATTAATTCGCATTTACACAAATCAGCGGCCGGAGCCGGGAAGGAGAATGAGGGATATGGAAAAGGGTTATCGATGTCCGCCCTAAAGATACGATTAGATTTTTTAGAGAAAATACATTCTAATAAAAGAAAAAATAAAGTTAATCCTAATGATAATTTAAAGTTGTCGTTATCGATACTCCCAATAGAACACAAGATGCTACTATATAAATAAATACAAACCTAAACACAGATTGCAAATAAGATTATCCCCATTATGACTACAGTAGGAATTAGTGATAAAACCAAAGCTCCTATCACTATAGATAATAAAAATTTTTCATTTGTGTTTTTTTCTTCAGCTTCTTTCTTTTCTCCCCTGTACATAATAAAAGACGATAAAAAACAAAAGATAAATTGATAGCGTCATTACAAGTAGTTTCATGGTGTAGCACTCCTTACTTAATTAAAATAAAAGAGTGAAGGTTATAAGCCTCACTCTTTTGTTTTAATGTATAGTTATAAACAACCTTTGCAATTAACTGTGCATCAGCTAATGGAATTCCAGCTTTCACTAATGCCACAGTAACGGCTGTTTCTCCGAAATTTGTAAGTAGTGGTCTGCTCCTTTTATTTTTGATTTAGGAATGTTAAAAATTCCGGATCACTAATCTTAAAAACCATACTTGATTTTAAGTGTGTCATAAATTCGAATATTTATCCAAAATTGTTTACATTTACAAGTATTTTGTTGTAATGTGGGTATTGGTTGCAGCCTAAATATAGAAAAAAAGGAGAATTTAATTGAAAAAATCTTTTGGAATTCTATTTTCATCAGTGCTTTTGTTTAGTATGATGCCTTTCAGTGCTTTAGCTAGTACAGAGTCGTTTGAAGGTAAAACGATATCTAGTGATGAAATGATAAGTGTATCTGGGAAGGAAGTAGAAAATACTAGAGTCTTAGTTAGGGCTATCAATGAATTAGATGCAAAGCTGGATATGGAAAATCTGCCGGCTAATTCTCAAAAAGAAATAAACCAACTGACCCCAGAAGCTAAGAAGTTGTACGACTCTATTGCGAGTTATAAAAATCAAACATCTGCTTCTTTGACAAGTGACGATGCGCTTGTAATATTCAGTGAATATGTTGGTGAGTTAAATAAAAATAAGTTAAGTAACCCGAAGAAACAAACTTTCACTACAATGGGTTTGGGTATAAATTATAAAGAATATAAAATTAGTAACTCGAAAATAAAGCAATTGAGTAATGCAGTTGGTTATAATAGCGGATTTTGGGCCACAGCTACGGCTATAGCTAAAATTTTCGCTAAAAGTCCGACTGCCCTTACACTAATGTTAGCAGCTGTCCCAATGTTAGGCATGAGTGTTATAAATTCTTGTAATTCTAAGGGAAAAGGTATCATTATTACAAAAATGGGCTCAGGAGCAACAAATACATATAGTTGTAGATCTCAATAAAAAGAATGAAGTGTGAGCTTTATGCTCACACTTTTTTTATTTTTTGCTTTTCTTTGTTTTTCTGATACATTTCGCTACAAATTCACTGACAAAAAAAACTATTAATCCTGTTATTAACAACAAAAATGAATTTATTTTTATACTCTTATTAAATAAATCAAGAATGCTATTGATTAATAAAAATCCTGACCAATAAATGAATGAGCAGTAAAAAGCTATATTAACACTTGTTTTATCTATATTTTCATTTGATTTAAAAAACAATAAACTATCCTCCCTTTTTATCTTTTCAAGAGCATCAGGGAAACGTACATCTCTTTATTAGGTCATTTTACTATAAGTTTGTTTGGAAAGGATATTTACTTCCAAAATTGCCACCATTTTTTCTCGCGAGCGTCAGCTAGCATTTTTTGAGTTTCCTGGGATTCGCGAAGGGATTTCATCAGCATTTCGTCTCTTTTCTTCTGGCGTTTCTCAAAAAGCTCAATGCGTTCCAGCATCATTTTATTGAACTCTTCCTGTCGTTTGACAAATTGTAATAAGGCGTCCCTTTTGATATTATACGAGACATATCTTATTTCAAAAAGAACCTAAAGTCTCATTATGACGAAGACGATAAAGCAGCTTTTGACGAAGCAGCAGTTAAAGCAGCATTGACTGAGAGAGAGCTTAAACTAGAGGAAATGAAGAATGACACTAAGAAAAGCAATAAAAATGAGAAGAAAACTGGATTCGGAGGGAAAGTAGTCACAGGCTCTTCTCAATCGATCTCTAAAGATGATGTGCCATTTTAATAATTAATGGCTATCAAGAAAGCAATATAAAAATAATTAAAAGGAGAATATTGATGTCGATAGCCATTTTTAACCCTCAGATTTCTGTAGTAACAAAAGGACTTGAAGGAAAAGTTATTACGATATACGGATCTACAACTTAGGGAAAACAAAGCAAAGTACCAGAATGAAAAAGCCACTTTATCTTCCGTTTGAAAAAGGATTGAACGCAATTGCTGGAGTCCCTTTCATGCCGATTAATAGCTGGGGAGATTTCAAAAAAGTGAACAAACAGCTTACAAAAAATCCCGAAAAGGCTAAAGAAGCTTATCAAACCATAATTGTTGATGAAGTTGATGCTTTCTCAAAATATGCTACGAAATATGTATGTGACCAATATGATGTTGATCGAATTAAGGATGGAAACGATGGAAAGCTAAGCGAAGAAGGTAGACTTGAGGAAGTAAATGAGGTAACCGAAAAGCATCTCGGTCAAGGGGCGAGGGTAACAGAATGTACGAATAAACAGACAGATGTAATGTCAGTTATTTTAGACGATCTTAAAGACCTTCTTGAAAATTAAGGCGCGAGGGAGTTTATCTCCCTCATTATTTTAAAGAGGTGGGTATATAAATGATTTGAAGGGGGAATTTGGATGCATTACATAACGGCATGCTTAAAAATTATCAGTGATAAAGACCTCAATGAAATAATGAAGGAATTCAAAATACTTGAGGAAGAAACGAACAAAGAAGAAGGATGCATTAAATTCCATGCGTATCCTCTTGAACCATCAGAACGCAAAATCATGCTCTGGGAGATTTGGGAAAACGAAGAAGCTCTTGAGGTCCATTTCACAAAAAAACACACAAAAGACGTTCAAAAACAAGAATTAACGGAAGTAGAATGGTTAATGAAAAGCAATGTGAAGGATTAAAAGGCTCCTTGAGATTTATATGAAGATGGCCTTAAAAGGAGAAATACTATCAAATAAAACGGCGGGTCAATTTACAATCTCACGACAGCTCTCGGATAATCCCGAGGGCTGTTAAGAACAAAAAAGCAGACCCTTTAGGAGTCCGCTTCAGTCATTGAAACACTGATTTAATTTTTTAGCCGGTGATTGCTTTTTCGGCAACATGAAACCCTTGCTCTTCCCCAAAGTTACTCGCTTTTTCGAAAGTGCCAAAAGCAAAAGTGAGTGTAAGGATGCTTAATACGCCGATGATACTTAATTTTTTCATGCTAACGCCTCCGTTACTTTCAAAATTTGATTTTTTGCTTTTAATGCTCTTTTGAAATATTCAACAGCCTTGGATAAATTTCCTTGTTTTAAATAATATTCTGCAATTTGTTCTTCAAGTTCTGAAATATCTGGCCATAAATTTTTTTGTTCGAGGTATTGTAATGATTCGTTCACTGCAGCATCATTATGATGGTCATATAAAGAGTGAATTAATCTTAATTTTGCTTGGTATTCATCTTCGCCTGTTGAATCTACATGTTCAAGGCCTTTCTCATACCAGCTCCTGGCTTCGTTTGTTCTATCATTTCTATACAACAGGCTTGCCATCATATAAAGGGTCCGGGCTCCATTTATTGACTCAATATGTTCTGTGATCTCAATCGCTTTTTTAAAATATTCTTCAGCTAACCCGGAAATGTTTTTCTTGTCATAAATTAATCCAAGGTTATGATATAATATGCCAACCAATCTATAGTATTTTGCGCTTTTTGCTTCATTCAACGCTTTTTGGTAATGCTCTTCTGCTGCACTAAACCTGTACATGTCATATAAATTAGCGCCAAGGGTCATCTCACATTGAACAGATCTAAGTTTATAATCCGGGTATTCTTTGAAAATGCTTCTTGCTTTTTGGGCGTGGCTTATTGAAATAAGGTGTTGATCTATCTGGTAGTAAGCTTCAGCAATCTTATAATGAAATTCTGCATGCTCAATCTGGTCGGGTATATTGCGGAGTTTGGCTTCGGCAAGCTGATAGAAGTTGATGGCTTCAACGTAATCTTTTTTATAGAATTCATAAACTCCTGAAAAAAACAAAGAATAATAGACAATCATATTATCTGTATTTTCCGCTCCGATCGTTTTTATACTTTGATAAAGCTTATTGGACTCTTCAATTTCTTCAGTCATCAACTTATATCTAAAGTCTAACAAATTAAAGTAAAGCAGCAGATTTTGATCTTCACTCATGTGCTTGATGAGACTTTGAATTTCTTCTTTTAATGCTATGGCTTCTGTGATTTGATGGCGTTTAATCATCCCGTACCATTGATTAAGCATCTTTGCAACTTTTTCAGATGCGAGTTTAACTTCCAATGACCTTTACATCCTTTCTTTTGTCTATTTAAAATTTTCTAAAAAATGAGTATGTAGCCTTTTCTTTTTCTTCATATGGTTTATTTTACAGAATGGGTCACTTTTTGACAATCTTTTTCCTTTTTTATAAGTTTTTCGGAAGGGGAATTTTGATTTAGGCTTATCAGCGTGAATAAAATGATTCATTTTCACAGAGAGACAGAATCTATTCATCAATTCTTTTCCGTATAGGGGAAAACTTTCTATTGACTAAGACTATAAAGCGGCCAAGGAACATCAAAGCGCCTGAAATCAATTTGTCAACCTGAAAAAGCGTGGATAACATCAAAACATATTGGCATCGTGAAGGGATGTCTTGATTTTAATTGGAAAAGGACATGTTTAGTGCTTTGATTGATGAAGATCATGACTTCCAGGAAGAACATTACGACGCAAAATGTTTAGATGAGGAAAATTGGTTTATAAGCGATAAGGACAGAACTAAAAAAAGATATTATTGCTTATTTACAGCTATAGCCCGGCTCGATTTCGCATCGATCGGATGGGGTGCTTTCGGATCTTTTGCAGATGCCTTACGTAAGGGGGAGGAGAATGATGTCTAATAAAGTTAAAATATCTTATGGAAAACATCACTCGCAATACGGTGTATTACGGGTGCCTGAAAGGAAAGAGCCTTGCCCAGTAGTTGTTTTGATTCATGGGGGTTTTTGGCAGTCGAAATATGACTTAGAAGAAAATAATCTTATTGCTGAGGATTTAACTAGTAGGGGACATGCCACTTGGAACATTGAGTACCGCAGAGTAGGGGAAGAAGGAGGAGGTTGGAAAGGGACATTTAACGATGTAATTGATGCTATTAATCATCTGTCACAGGTAAAGGAATCTTATCATTTAGACCTGTCAAATGTAATTGTTATGGGTCATTCGGCAGGAGCTCATTTAGCACTTTGGCTAGCCTCTCGAACTGAAACAAAATCAGATCAAATGTTTAATAAGCTGTTAGTGTCTATCAAGAAAGTAATAAGTTTGGCTGGAGTAACAGACTTAAAAAAAATGTGGGAATTTCACGAAGAAAAAGGAATGAAAAGTCATGTATCCGCACTAATGGGTGGGTCACCACAAGAGGTAGCTGAACGCTATAAAGTTGTTTCTCCAATTGAGTTGTTGCCGATAAAAACCGATCATGTTTTAATTCATGGAGTGAAGGATCGTCATGTTCCAATAAAGTTAAGCAAGGACTACTATTTCAAGGCAACCGAACAAGGCAGTAATGTTAGATTAATTGTGCTTCCATATGTGGAACATTTTAAAATTATTGATCCTACCTCAACAGCATGGAATTCAGTAATTGATATAATATGTTCATCGCGGGCGCTGGGATAATTGCGGCTACTGATGCTTCAAGCTAGGTTAATGAGAATTCTACTGATGTGAAATGAAAAAAATAGTTGAAGACTGAAAGCCCATTGCTATTTTTCTTCATTTTTTCAATAGCTTCAGCACTCGATACTCGATTGAAGCCGACAAAATGATGGACTTTTTCTATTCCTTTGTCGGCCCTTTTCCCCTAATGATGCATGGTTTGAATGTGATTCTGATTCTACTTTAATGAAGCAAATTCTAACAATTAAGGCTCTATAGGTCGAACCATTCCCTGTAGCGCGGCGACAACCTGATCGACATGTCTTTTAGCCTCTTCATCAGTAGTACATTCAGCAAGAACGGTTTCCTCGTAACTTCTGCCCTCAAGGTGTTTATGATAAATCCAGATTTCACATAGCTCTTGGTAGGCTGTACCGGGTCTTTGGCCTGTAACTCCTAGATTATTAAATTGATCCACTCCAATTCTGACTAATACATACCCCATCCTGCCCAATAAACGAACAATATTTCTGCGAAGGTGGTCAAGATCTCTAAATGCTCGCATATTCCGAACATAGGTACTGGATTCAATTCCAAATGGCCGATGAAAAGATGGGAATGAAAACGGGTTTACAGGATATTGATCATAAAACAAGCCCTATCACTCCTTTTTATCTTACGATTTATAATAAAGAATTATATTCGACTATTTTTGGACTGGAAGTTTGTCTATACATAATTGTATATTTGCCTAGAAATCGGTGATGCAATCTTCAACGTTCAAAAAAGGCCATTATATAAAGTTTATGATTAGGTAGAAGTATATGAATTCCCAGCCTGTTGCTCTCAAAAAATAAAGGACATTGAGATTTATATGGAGATGGGGTTGAAAAAGGACAAATACTATCTGGTCAAACGGCGAGCCATTTACAATTTTTCGACAGCTCTTGGGATTATATAGCGCTCCCTTTTAAAAAGCCGCAATAGCATCTAACTTTAATCACCTAAAATCACCCCCATTAAATCAATAGTTCTTAATCCTTTCTCAAATTGCTGTTGCGGGGGGAACCGAAAATTTAATTGCGGTGGCCCGAACGTCTTTTTCGAATGATGAAATATTGTTAAAATTTACATCATTAGTATAGTTAAGGGAAGGGTGAAAAGGTTGGATAGAATCTCATCTGCAGAAGTGGGGATGAAAATTACTGAGTGGCACCAGCATATTCAAAAATTCAATGTGACAGACGCCGAAATGCTTAAAGCTGAAATTGAAAGGGATATAGAGGTTATGGAAGAAGATCAGGATTTACTAATCTATTATCAATTGATGGCTTTCCGCCACAGTATAATGATTGAATATATAGCACCTTCGGGTAAAAAACAGATGGAATTATCAGAATATTTAAAGAGGATTGAAGGGAATAAACGAAAATTAGATCATATGCTTATGTATTATTATCATTTTTTTCGAGGGATGTACGAATTTAGGAATGGAGAATATACGAAGGCAATTACTTATTATAAAAGAGCGGAACGACAATTTCCTGCTATATCAGATTCGATTGAAAAAGCGGAATTTTACTTTAAAATGGCTGAAGTCTATTACCACATGAAAATGACCCACGTTTCGATGTACTTTGCAGAGCGTGCATATAACATTTACAAAAAATATGAACTCTATTCTGTTCGCCTTATTCAGTGTCATTTTGTCATTGCTGGGAATTATGATGATTTAGAGAATCATGAAAAGGCTCTTCCACACCTAAATCAAGCACTTAGAGGCGCAGAACTATTAAAAAAGAAAAATCTACAGATATACGCTTCTGCTTTTTACAACCTTGGCAACTGCTATCACAAAATGGACAACTTAAACAAGGCTGCAAGATATATTGAACAAGCTCTCATTCAATATAAAAAATTAAAATCAAAAAATTTGCCGCAAGCATATCACGACTTGGCACTAATCAATTTCAAACAAAATAAGCATGATAAAGCCAAGGATTATTACCGAAAAGGGCTTAGAAGTGCTGTGGAACTTAAAGATTATCTGTTTATAAGCCTTTTTGAAGCTCTCGAGTCACTTTATATAAAACAGTGTGAAACTACATCGCTTTTTAAAATTTTCAATCGACTGGAAACAAGCAAAGGATTTCCGTATTTGGAAGAGCTGGCATTGTTAGCCGGCACCTATCTAGATTATAATGGAAAAACAGAGGATAGTCTCATCTGTCTTAAAAAGATGGTCTATGCTCAAAAGCAAATATTGAAGGGGGAATGTTTGTATGAAGTCTAAAATGAAGATCGGTTTAGGAATTATGATAATTGGACTTGGCTTTCTCAGTCATTTTTCGAACAACGATGATATCAACACAGCTTCAAGAAACATCACAAGCGCACCCAGTCATTATTTTGTTGTTTAACCTAAAAGAGTTTTTGGAATATCCTTTTAGCCGTTTTAATAGCGGCTTTTTTTTATGTATTTCAAACCCTTAACAAATAGGTTTAATGACCTAATCTCAAAGATTCATTTTCATGGATTGATAGGATTTATTCACCAATTCCTTTCTATAAAGTGGTAAAATATTTCGAGGTATGTCACTTTAGTATTAGAGGAGAATGCTATGAAGACTCTGGATGTTCAAGCGTTGCACAAAGCCATTGATCAAACGCTGGAACAATTAAAACATCAATCAGACGAAATTGCCGAAGTTAAAAAAAGTGTTGAGGGCATTACATCACTTGATGATGCTTTAAAGGGGAAAGGGGGAGACGCGATACGTAACTTTTATGAAGAATGCCATACTCCATTCCTTCAGTTTTACGAAACTCTTATTGGGGAATATCAGTCTGCATTGAAAAAAATCAAAAATGCGCTGAATTCCTTTGAACCGAATCATAACGGATTTATATCGCAAACCTTTCTCGAACACGAGCTCGAACAAGGGGTGAATTCAGCCGACCGCACAACGAAGCGTTTGGTATCTAAAACAAACGCCACGATCGCAAAAGTCAGCCACATTGTCGATTTGCCTGATTTGAATGACAGCGGCTTTCACGAACAGAATCAGAAAGCCTTAAAGGAAATCAATCAGACAATTGAAAAGCTGCATGCTTTTGACCGCGAGCAAACAAACGCCCTTAAAACGGCCGAAAACGATCTTGAGACGATGCGGAAATACATCGCGCGGCTCGAAAAGATGTATACCGGGCCCAAAATTGAAATCGCCGGTTATCAAAAAGGCGCTATTTTAAAGCCGGATGAGATGGATGCCTTGAGTGGAAATCAAGAAACAGCGATGGGTGTTATGTTGAAAAAAATCGGGGAAAAAGAAGATGCTGACATTAACACTCTCTCCGATCCAGATCGATTAAAAAAATTGGCGACACAAAAGGTTTCCACCAAAGAGTACACTCAAGAGGAATTGAATAAACTTAAAAAAGATTATAGACTATTTAATGATACGCTTTACAGGGCATACATAGACGGTGATACTATCGTCAAGATAGAACCTGCATACACCCTTCCTGATCATGTTGAAAAGAGTGAGTGGGAAAAATATTTAGAGACAGCTTTGGAATTTACAGGTGTGTATGATGGAGTAAGAGCAGCGTTTGGATACGACCTTGCAACAGGTGAAATCGTTAAAGGTAATGGGGATCGTTTTATGGCCGCATTGAATGTCACCCCTTTTGGAAAGGCATTTAAGTACGGAAAACGCGGCTTCAAGTTATTTAAAGGTGAAGAAGCGGGAAAGAAAGTTGCAAAAGCTGAAAAAGGTGTTAAAGGAGCGGAGAAGGTTCAAACTAGAAAAGAAATTATGAATACCGTTCAAAGCAAAATGAGTCCTGCAGTGAAGAAAATTAAAGAAATTGATCCAAATGCTAAAGTTGGTTATAGAGGCTCATTGGCTACAGGGCAGAAAGGACCGCATAAGGGAAACGCTCCATTTGACCCTACGGATTTCGATATTGATGCTTTCATTGTTAGTGATAAATTAGCTTCAAAGTTTCCATCAAGTTCTAGATGGAGGGCTGGTACCGATATAAAGGAAATCAGGAAAATACAAAAAGAGTTAGATAAAACTCTAAAAAACTCTTTAGATGGATTAAGAAAAACAGATAAAAAAGGGAGACCTGATAAATTAACCTTTAGAATCTTTACTCAAGAAGAATATAATAGTAAATTTACAAAAGGAAGCAAAATATTAAAAGATGAATAGGAGAATGTTAGGTGGAAAAAAAATATCCGTATTTTAAATGTTTAATTCCAATTACTTCGAATAAGGATATAGATGATTTAGCAAGAATAATTTCAGTTAAATTATTTGGAGGAATACCCTTCGGCGGTATGGAGGAACAAATTTATGAAGAAGTGCCCGCTGTTTTTATAGAAAATCCAATTTTAGGATTTCAGGTAGTGATTCAGGGGTTTGGAGGAGAAAAAGGCTATACCCTTGAAGTTCGTTCACATCCAGAAATTATTGAACCAGATGATGCTGATGAAATAGAGGTAGATATAACTAGATATGTGTCTACTCTACTTGAAGGAACTGACGGTCTACAGATCAGGTATGAAGAACTTCAAAATATGAAACATTATATAGAAATAACCGAATAAGGCAAAAATCAAAAACCTTGAAAGGAAACTATCTTTCAAGGTTTTTAATAAAATCCAACAAAATGGAGGGCTTTTATCTTTTCGCCTTTGTCATACAAAGCAAGAAAAATGGGCATGAATACCAGAATCCTATACGAGAGCCTACGGACGATGATTTTTTGCAAATGTTATGCAGCTGGTTAGCTGCTTTTTTAATGGCTAGAACTGTGAGACGCACTTTTACCTTAAGTATTTTTATCCGGCTTTATCGAAGGTGTCGTCAGATTCAAAGGAAGGGCGGCTTTAAACTATCGCGCGACAGTTGCCGGAATGTAGGCAAGCCTTTATAAGAACAAAAAGAAAAGCAGGCAAATAACCTGCTTAAAACCTCATTTTGCCCTTGAAAAAGACTCGCAAAATCAAATCTCGGGTCTTTCTATTAAGCAAAGAGAGGGTCAACAAAGCGAGAAATGTTACTTTGCGATGCAATTTTTAAATTGCCGCTCCAGTTCCTCTTTGTCCAAGTCCTTTCCAATGAAAACAAGTTCGCTTTGTTTTGTCTCGTTTTCGTTCCACTTGCGATCCGGACGTCCTGAAAACAGCATATGCAACCCTTGGAATACGATTCGATATTCTTCCCCTTTAATAGAAAGGATCCCTTTATAACGTAATAAATCTTCGCCTTTTTCCCGTACGAGATAACTCATCCAATGATCCACTTTTGCCAAATCAAGAGGCTTCTCTTCCCGAAAAGCAATAGAAGACACTTTATCATCATGATGATGGTGATGATGATCCTCTAGAAAATGAGGGTCGATTTCAAGTTTTCGATTGACGTCAAACGTATTGATCCCCAGTATATCTTTTAAATTGATCTTGCAATCTCTGGCATGCAGCCTCTTAGCCGCAGGATTAATGTTGACAAGTCTTTGCTCCAAGGATTCCAAATCGTCATTTGATACTAAATCTGTTTTATTGAGGATGATGACGTCAGCAAAAGCAATTTGTTCTTGAGCTTCATCCTGATCATCCAGATGTCTGGCGATATGCTTGCTGTCTACTACCGTGACGATGCTGTCAACTTCAAATATGTCGGACAGCAGCTCATCCATAAAAAAAGTCTGGGCAACAGGTGCTGGGTCAGCCAGTCCTGTTGTTTCGATTATAACCCGGTCGAATGCAACTTTCCCTTGATCCATTGAGAATACAAGAGTTCTCAGAATGCGAATCAAATCTCCGCGGACCGTGCAACAGATACAGCCGTTGTTCATTTCCAAAATTTCTTCTTCAGAATCAACGACGAGCTGATTGTCTATCCCGACTTCTCCGTACTCATTGACAATAACCGCAATCTTTTGATTGTGTTTTTCTGTAAGTATTCGATTTAAAAGTGTGGTTTTCCCGGCGCCTAAATATCCAGTGAGAATAGTGACAGGAATTTTCTTTTTAGTTAAAGGCATGATCATTCGACCTCATTTACAATTTTTTCGATACTTTGATTACTTTTTCTTTGTCTTTTGGAATCCCGGCGGTGACGCCAGATGAACGTTCGAAACGTTGGCCATCATACAAATGACTTGCTTTTTCTTGATAATCTTCATTGGTACAAAGCGAGTCAATCAGGAGGGGGACATCCTCCGGTTTTAAATCTTTATACCATGTTCCTTTCGGATAGTGGATGACCACGCACTTATCTTGGCATCTTCCATTACACCGCGTGCGCGTTGTATGAATGACATCGTCGAGCTCCCGGTCTGAAATTTCTTGCCGAATCACTTGAGTCAGTTCCTCAGCTCCGACCCGATTGCAGCTGCTGCCGTTGCAGATAAAGATATGATGTTTCATATTACTTAAATCCCATGTCGCCATATGTATCTTTCCTCCGAGTAAAACAGAATTATTACGATTTGCAAACGGTAAAATGATAAAGACTAAGTAAGCCCCGGTCGATAACTGTCCCGAAAGGTGATACCGATAACCGGGGAGACGGTGGGGTAAGCTCCGCATTTCATCGTCACCTTGAGCTTTTCACTCCTTTCGCAAGCTCTCTATTCAGCCTTCTCTTGCCGCCTTTGGTTGTTTATTTATATGGTCTCTCTTTCAATACGGCAAACAAAACGTAATTATTACGATTTAAAAATCATTTTATCTCTTTTTCAAGTCAAACGCAAATAGAAGAGGTTAAACGGTGCCAATGAGATCTGAGCAGCTTCTTTTTCAGCCAGAGCCTATCTGGCTCAGGGGAGGGTTTGCATTATATTATTGTACTGAATATAAAAGAACTTTACCCCTTTTCCTAAGCTGGAAAAATTGATAAAATTTTTAGCGGAGAATGAAAAAACACGATTCGGTTGGTAGTCCGGATGCATGATTGATCATGCCAGTAACCTTCCCCTCCTCGGGATGTCCGTCATTCTCTGAAGTACATGTTGATGGAGGAGGGAATCGTTATGAAATTAACGGTTTACTATGATGGTCAGTTTTGGATAGGAGTCATTGAAGTTGTGATTGAAGGTAAGCTGAGAGCCGTCCGGCATTTGTTTGGCAAAGAGCCGAAGGATTCGGAAGTTTTGCATTTTGTTCATCATCAACTTTTACAGGCACTGTCACAAGCAGATCAGGAAGGAGTTAGGCTGGACGCCCGCCGCCCGCGCAAAATAAATCCGAAAAGGCTGCAGCGGCAAGTGTCTAAAGAATTGAAAAATGCTGGTGTGTCTCATAAGGCGCAAGAAGCGATAAAACAAGAGCTGGAAGCAAGAAAACGAAAGAAACAGCGGCTGACAAAAGAGCAGCGGGAAAAGGAAAAAGAACAAAAGTATTTACTCAGAAAGCAAAAAGCGAAACAAAAGCATAGTGGAAAATAGAATTTCTTTGGAGCAAAGTGAAGCTCAATAGAGGGGCGTTTTCCTGTATTGTATTAAAAAAAGGCTCTTTTTAAAAAGAGCCTTTCATAATGGAGTCAATAACGATAAGCAAGAGGGGAGAACATGTAAAATAAGGAGAAGGTCATAGGTTATTGCTTTTTAAAACAGAACCATTTTAGAACTTAATAGCCTCCATAACCACCGCCGAACCAGCTGGCACCAATGATGATTAAGAGAATGAACAGGACAACAATTAAAGCAAAACCGCTTCCGTATCCGTAACCTCCGCTCATATGTTTCACCTCCCTAAAGATACATAGTTTATCCTATGTATCTTTATCAATTCGGTATAGGATATTGATTTACATTTTTAAAAATAGTTGACCCATTTGCAACTGCGCCCTCATACGGAGTCTTCGTGCAGAGAGGATGAAAATGGTGATTGGCGTCCTTTAAACGGAATATAATGCAATAAATCCACCGAAAAGGGCGCTGAGTAAATTGAATTTTCAATTAACTGAGGGAGACATGCTTTATATCATTAGAAACGGCCTTCAAACAACACAGTATCCCAAGCAAGTAATGATCGTTGGTGCCGGGTTGTCCGGGCTTGTCGCAGCGTCTTTATTAAAGAGTGCCGGGCACAGAGTGACGATCGTGGAAGCGAATGACAGAGCGGGAGGACGTGTTTTTACTTCCCGTGCACCCTTTAGCGAAGGGTTGTATTTCAATGCCGGTCCGATGCGCATCCCCGATATTCATACTTTAACGATAGAATACATTAAGAAATTTAATCTGCCTGTCAATGAGTTTATCAACAGAACCCCCATGGATATTCTTTACGTCAACGGCGTGAAAACTCGTCTTCATGAGTTTGAAAGATATCCGGGTGTTTTAAGATTCCCGGCTGCTCCCCATGAGCAGGGGAAAACGGCTGAACAGCTGATGCTTTCTGCATTGCAGCCTATCCTCAATTTTATCAGCCAAGATCCGGCGAGAAATTGGCGTATTGTTGAAAAACAATACAGAAACGAATCGTTGGGCTCTTTTCTCAACACTCATTTTTCACACGGCTCCATTGATATGATTGGTGTGCTTTTGGACATGGAAGCGTACATGGGATTGTCACTTGTCGAAGTATTAAGGGAATCGATCTTTTTTACATCGCCGTCTCGTTTCTATGAGATTACAGGTGGCATGGACTTGCTGACGCAAGCTTTTCTTCCGCAATTAAAGGGCGATATTTTATTTGGTCATAAATTGATGAAAATATCTCAAACTGAAAACAATGTGACAGCCCATTGTATCCACCAACAGTCGGCAGAACATTCAGCTCTGACAAGTGATTTCGCAATCGTAACAATTCCTTTTTCAGCTTTGCGATTTGTGACATTTGAGCCGTTTGATTCGTTTTCCTATCATAAGCGGAGAGCGATTCGGGAGCTTAACTATATTGCCGCGACAAAAATAGGAATCGAATTTAAGAGCAGGTTTTGGGAAAGAGTCGGGCAGCGCGGCGGCAGATCCATTACCGATTTGCCGATTCGCTTTTCATATTACCCAAGCAGCGGCATAGGGGCACACGGTCATGCTGTTATTTTAGCGAGCTATACGTGGGCTGATGAAGCGCTGATATGGGACAGTCAGCCGGAAGAAGAGCGGATCCGCTATACGCTGAAAAATTTAGCGAGAATATATGGAGAAATCGTGTATTCTGAGTTTGTATCAGGCGCTTCTTTCAGCTGGACGCAAAATCCTTTTTCAGCGGGAGCATTTACAGCTTTCGAACCTGGTCAGGAATTGGAGCTGTATCCTTATATTCCTATGCCTGAGGGAAGGGTGTATTTCGCCGGGGAGCACGCTTCCCTCACTCACGGGTGGATGCAGGGAGCGATTGAATCGGGAATACGGGCGGCATATGAAGTGAATCAGTCCTCCCGCGTGTAACCATGAACTTTGCAAGTATTGAAGGAATGGGGAAGAGTCGCTTGTAAAAGGCGGCTCGTTCGTTTTTATTTAGGCAAACAGTCTGATCATGCAACAAACGCCGATCGGCTGCTTTCTTAACAGTAAGAAATGTGTTCCCAGTTCTTAAAAACAAGTTTTTAAGAACTTCATTTATAAAAAATTTTAATGCTTATGATACAATTGAATTGTAGATGTAACACGATGAGCGATAAGTGTTTTGCTGAGGTGCATGATCGGATCGCCCGCATTTTTTCGTTAAGAACCCCTCTTTTTCTAACAATAAAAAAGTCCCCAAATCGAGTTTTCCCTTAGGAAAGGCTCATGACATACCGGATTGAATCGCTTAACATTCCGCCGGGCAGAATAGCTTCGAAAGGATTGAATCACATTGAATGCTGCTCATGAACGAAACATCATGCTTTTGCTTCTCTGTTTGACAGCAGGTATTGTAGATGTGATTGGGTACTTAAGTATCGGTCACGTATTTACTGCTAATATGACCGGGAATATCGTACTGTTAGGATTATCAATCGGCAATTCTCTTCATGCGACCGCCGTGTACTCGCTGATCGCATTGTTCGGATTTATCATCGGCGTGATTATTTCAGCAGCCATTGTCGGAAAACAGGAAAAATCGTTCTGGCCGTCAGGCGTCACGATTGCACTTGCTGTTGAAGCAGCCGTATTGCTTCTATTTGCTTGTCTGACTTTCTATGAAAGTTCGCCACACTTTTTGATCTTGCTGTTAAGCATGGCGATGGGGCTTCAGACTACAGCAGCCAGAAAGCTCGGCATAGCAGGGATTTCCACTACTGTCCTAACGGGGACGCTCGCAAACTTTTTCGAAGATGTGACAAAACGGTTCCTCAGCAAAAACGACCAAAAGGTCATCCATAAGGACGCATGGCTTCGCGCTTTGACGATTGTGCTCTATTGCCTGGGGGCCGTCATCGCCGCACTTGCTGAGCCTGCGCATCCGTTTGCCGTGATTTGGATTCCAATCGCAATCATTATTGGGATTATTGCGATTGCAGGCACAAAGTTTCACGGATGGAGTGAAGACTGAAGGACGGGTCCCATACACGAGCATACGCGAACATCGTTTGTTACATACGTTTTATGAGGGTGCCTGTTCGGGTAAAAGAACGGGGGACAGCACCAGTATCGGTTAAGATTGGGAGGAGGATAAATGGTTGGAACACATTAATATGGAGCAGTTTATTTTATTAGCGGCCTTATTGCTGATTATCGGTGTACTGACAACGAAATTTTCGACAAGGCTCGGAGTGCCCGCTCTCGTCTTGTTCTTGATTGTCGGGATGGTCATGGGGAGCGACGGTCTCGGAATTATTTATTTTAATAATCCCGAGTTAGCCCAGCTGATCGGAGTTATCGCACTCGTCGTCATCCTTTTTGAAGGCGGTCTGCAAACAAAATGGTCTTCAATCAAAGCGGTCGCCGTTCCTTCATTGTCGCTCGCAACGATTGGCGTTTTGCTGACCACCTGTGTGGTTGCGGTTGCGGCCAAACTGATTTTTAATGTTTCCTGGATGGAAGGCTTTTTATTCGGAGCGATTGTCGGTTCTACAGATGCGGCCGCGATTTTCGCCGTTTTGAAAGGCCAGAATATTAGAGACAGATTGAGCTCTACACTGGAAGCAGAGTCGGGTACAAATGATCCGATGGCGATGTTTTTGACTTTATCGCTCATCCAGCTGCTGACGGCTGATCATTCATCTTATTTCATGCTTGTGATTTCATTTTTCTGGCAGATGGGAATGGGGCTTTTGCTCGGATATGTACTCGGGCGGTTCGCCAGCTTTGCCATCAATAAAATCAACTTGGATTCAAGCGGACTTTATCCGATCTTTGCTCTTGCTTTTGCGCTTCTTACCTACAGTCTTACAGATGTCATCGGGGCGAGCGGCTTGCTTGCCGTCTACATTGCTGCGCTTGTCATCGGAAATCAAGATTTGACTTACCGACATTCTATTTTCAGGTTTAATGAAGGCTTTGCCTGGATGATGCAGATTTTGATGTTTATTATTCTAGGATTATTGGTTTTTCCTGCCCAATTTTTATCTTTCGATATCATTTTCAAAGGCTTCCTGCTTTCGCTGATTTTAATTTTTATCGCCAGACCGGTTGCCGTTTTTCTGTCGACCATCAAAATGGGCTTTCATTTTAACGAAAAAATCTTCTTGTCGTGGGCCGGATTAAAAGGGGCCGTTCCGATCGTTCTTGCAACATTCCCCATGACGATGGGGCTTGAAAACAGCCAATTGGTCTTCAATGTCGTATTCTTCGTCGTTTTAACATCTGCTTTGATCCAAGGATCAACCATATCGGTCTTCGCAGAAAAATTGAAATTGAACGGACCGCAGAAAGTCGAAGCGCCGCATTCGCTCGAGCTTGTTTCCATCGGCAAGGCGAACGCCGAAATTATCGAATTTGAAGTCGATGACCAAACAGCCATCACCGGGCAGGCACTGAAAGACATCAGCTTTCCGAAAGATGCCCTGATCAATGCGATCATCCGAAACGGGGATTTGGTCACGCCGCACGGAGAAACGAAAATTAAATCAGGCGATATTTTGTATATTCTCGTATCGAAAAAACAAAAAAAGGAACTGAAAAAATTATTAAACAGGGAATTTGATTAAGCTTTCGGAAAAGCACAGGACAAGGCTGGCTTGCTCAGTATGTCACGAATAAAGGTCAATGAAGGGTACTGCACCGGTATTCTTCATTGGCCTTTTTTTGCAATGTGAAAGTTCAGCTTATGTTCCTTACATTGATCCCTTTGTTGATCAATTGTATAATTTAAAAATCAAATATGAGGAGGCGCATGAATGATGAAGTGCAAAAAAATAAATGGGTTAACATTTGAGGGGAAAGCGCATCATTAACCCTATAAACTGCGTGATTCCCCTATAATTTTGGGGGTATCATTCAATTGAAAAACAGTAAAATGCAGTCCTTCAAGCATCAAAAGAAGGCGTTTTGGTGGCTTAGCTTTGTCGCTTTCTTCAGTGTGATGAACGAAACCGTATTTAATGTTGCATTGCCGGACATAAAAAATCAATTTGACGTGTCGCCTGCCGCGGCAAATTGGGTGAATACGAGTTTTATCATTTCCTTTGCTGCCGGTTCGGTCGTTTACAGCAGGCTTTCTGATATGTACGGTGTCAGAAAGCTGTTTGTGGCCGGACTAATGATCTATGGCGGAGGTTCGTTAATAGGTTTTTCGGCTCAGTCTTATTTCACGGCCGTGATCTTTGCGCGCTTTGTTCAAGGAGCCGGGGCTTCCGCTGTACCCGCGCTTATCCTGGTCATCATTACACGCTGTGTCCGTCCGGAGGGCCGGGGCAAAGCGTTCGGCCTTGTCGGATCACTGGTGGCAATGGGCGAGGGAATAGGTCCGGCTATCGGCGGAATGATTGTACATCATATTCATTGGTCGTTTCTGTTCCTTCTTCCGATGGCGGCGCTGATGTCGATTCCATTCTTCCTCAGAAATATGCCTGCTGAAGCCGCTGTAAAAGCAAATTTGGATATCATAGGGATCGTCCTGCTGACAATCAGCATTGTGATGTTCGCTGTATATATATCGCTGTATCATGTCTTTTATTTAGCGGCGGGCATTTTTTGCTTGATTGGAGCTGCGGTTCATACCCGATATGCGGAACATCCTTTTATTGACCGGTCTTTAATCAAGAATCGCAGATATATAGGCGTCGTTTTGGCAGGATGTATCGTATTGGGAAGCGTTGCGGGAATCGTCTCTGTCGTTCCATATATGATGAGAGTCTTGTTCAGTTTAAATGCCGATATTATCGGAAGCGGTATCATGCTTCCGGGTAGTGTGGGCGTTATCTTTTTCGGCGTCGCGGGGGGAGCCCTTACCGATCGCTTCGGCAGCCGGTTTGTTTTTACTCTTGGATGGTTATTGATCTTGGCAACCATAGCGGCCGCGTCACAGTTCGGTGACCGGACACCATGGTTGATGACGATGCTGCTCGTGTTTATATTTGGCGGTCTTTCATTTGTGAAGACGTCGATTTCCAATAGTGCCGCAGAAAGCTTGGAAGAAGAGGCTGCAGGCGCTGGAATGGGGATGCTGAATTTTGCCTGTTTTTTATCTGAAGGAATAGGCGTGGCATTTGCAGGAGGCTTGATGGCAGTGCGCGGGTTCGGCTATTCTGCGCTTCCGGCAATGGACAATGCCTGGGGCGCTGTATTCAGCCGCTCGTTTGCCATATTCACAGTCTTTGTATTGGCTGGCGGATTGCTATATTTATTGACTTGCAAACGCAAAAAATCTTAACATATTCGAATGGTTGGGCGGGACCGCCCAGCCGTTTTTTATGTTGTATGGATTTTCTGAAACATGATGAAAGTAAAGGATGAAGAAATTATGAAAGAAGCATCGGCACCTTTGAAATTGACGGACTGACAATTGAATATTCGCGAATAGGTGAAGGGAAGCCGATTCTAGTGATGCATGGAGGCATTTGAATTGAATTTGGGTATCGAGAGAGGTTGACGTAGAGTCGACGGCAGGGGAGCCGATTCACATTACCTCATATTGAAGCGGGAACCGTCGAACAAATTAATATACATGCAATGTAAGGGAAGTCTCGCAAACTGCTCTTAAAAGTTCATGATTTGTTTTAAAATAAGGCGGACAATCCGTGTAGTGTACACTATAGTTGATATCAAGGAGGGATTACGGTGTACGAGTCCAAGAAACATTTGAAAGAAGAAATTCATAAGCGTTATTTGTTACTAGATGGGGAGTTTGACGATATCCCCGATCAGTATAGAGATGTTCGGGATCAAGACGTAGATCGAACGCCAGGGGAAATCCTTGCTTATCAGCTCGGATGGTTAAACCTGTTGATGAGCTGGGACAGGGATGAGCGCTTGGGAAAAACCGTTGTCACTCCCTCTCCTCATTATAAATGGAACCAACTGGGTGCTCTTTATCAATCTTTTTACGATATGTATTCTCACTTTTCGTTAACTGAGCTTCGCCAAGAATTCAAGAAAGCAGAGGCACAACTTCAGTCTTGGATTGATACGCTCACGGATGAAGAATTATTCACCCAAGGTACTTTGAATTGGACAGGTGAAAACCCGAAGTGGCCTGCTATAAGGTTCATTCACGTCAACTCTGTGGCTCCATTTAAAAACTTCAGGACTAAAATAAGGAAGTGGAAGAAGAATCAACTGGGATGAAATCGTGTTAACATGAAGAAGTGCATTCAAAAGATACTCAATTTTTCTTATGAAGCTGAAATTAACAATGCTATAAAGTTATCTATATTCACTTCTTTCGAGGCATTTTCCATTTTGTGAAAAGCCCGCGATTGAAACGATGCGGCTATGCAATGTGGTAAAACTTTGCATAAAAAACTTAACATTTTAATAATCCAGCCGATATGATGGATAAATAACTGCACGCTTCCGGCGGATATGGTATGGTAGCTAGTAAGTATAGGAAAAGGGAGGATATGAATGATCATCGTCACAACAGATACAATCGCGAATCAAAATATCGTCGAAGTCAAAGGGCTTGTCACCAGCAGCATCGTTCAGTCGCGGAATATCGGAAAAGATATTCTGTCAGGATTGAAGTCGGTCATTGGCGGAGAATTAAAAAATTACACCCAAATGCTTGAGGATTCGAAAAAAGCTGTGAGAGAACGGCTCGTGAATCAAGCTGAAGAACTCGGAGCAAACGCGATCGTCGGTCTAAGGTTCGAACTATCTGCAGGCCAGGGTACCTCCGAACTAATCGGATATGGTACGGCTGTTGTAATCGGCTGACGTTCAACCGAAAAACGAAGGCGGCGGCTATCATTGCCGCCTCAGCGGGTCAAGAAGGCTTCCCTGTCTGTTTGGTCTCTTTATGTTTTTGAGTCAGATGGGGATACTTTCTGTAGATGACAAGCGCTATGATCGCCATGTATAAGCCGTAGACACCGATAGAGATCAGCTTGTTTTCACTGAAATTGGCACCTGCGATCGAGACGACGAGAACGTTAGGGATTTTTCCAAGTGTCGAAGCCGCGAAAAAGACAGCCCATTTCACCTTGCTTAAACCGCAGACAATATTCATGACAACGGCGGGGATAACGGGGATCAGTCTGCCCAATAGTACGGCTGTAAAAGCATTTTGGTTAAAATAGGCTTCATATTCGCTCATTTTCGGGTATTTCGTTAAGCGTTTGCGAGCCAAATCTCTGAATCCGTAACGTGAGAGGAAGAACAAGAGCATGGTGCCGAGCATCGACCCTGTCAGCGTGATCAGCACGCCGTTTGCGATTCCGAACAAAGCGCCGTTTAATCCGGCAATGAGCGCAAACGGGACGATCGGGAAAAATACACAGGCCGCCACAAGCAGCATGCTGAATAGCACCGAATAAATGCCTCCGTCCCTGATGACGCCGAGCCAGGAATCTTTGCAGACGAATCCGACCGCGATGATACTTGCCATGATGATGATAGTGAATAGTTTTCTGATCATACCGCTCCCGCTGCCTTTCTTTGTTTTTAGCTTCTATATTTGCAATAAAGCTTGTTCCACGTTTGCCAAAATCTCGTCTGTTTTTGACAGGTTGCAATTGCTGAGCATAATCAGCACTTTTTTCTCGTTTATGTATCGGTTAATCGAGCTGATAAAACCGTGGATTTCTCCATCATGCCATATTTTATACTTGTTTTGATGATTAATAAACCATCCGTATCCGATCGAATTGTTTTGAATGAGTGCCGGAGAAGGGCCTTCGGCTGTAAAAGCCGGTTTTTTGACACAGCTGTAAAGCGCTTCTTTCAAAGCGCCTTTTGTGACAAGCTTTTCAGTGTAAAGCGCCCTGTCCCATAAGTACAAGTCTTCAACGGTTGAATACAGCCCGCTTTCCCCGTAGCCGTATACGATAGGCGCTTTGATCATTTCGCGATTCAGGCATAAGTATCCGACTGTGGGCGAAATATCTTCCGGGGAAGCGAAGAAACCGGAGTTTTTCATGCCTAAAGGGTCAAAGATCAATTCTTGAATGACATCTCCATAAGCTTCATTTGTGATTGTTTCAATGATTTTTGTGAGTAATATGTATCCTGAATTGCTATAATTAAACCTTTGTCCCGGGCGAAATTCGAGCGGTTTGTCAATAAACCGGCCGATAAATTGGTCTAACGGTGCGCGCTCCAGCTCAATATCGAGCAATTCTTCCTCTAGAAAATCAGGAATTCCGGACGTATGGCTTAATAAATGTTTGATGGTAATGCTGTCGCCGTTCGGATAGCCTTCTAAATAGTTTTGTACCGGATCATCAGTACGAAGCAGCCCCTTTTCTTGCAGCTGCATGACCGCTATGGCTGTGAATTGCTTTGTCAGCGAAGCAATTTGGTAGCGTGTAGACGGTTTATTCTTCACTTTGTCCTTGCAATTAGCATAACCGTATCCTTTCGATAGCAGAATACCGTTTGAGTCTGCCAGCAAAATGCTGCCGTGAAAATGATTGTTGGATGCTTGTTCCATTAAATAATCATCAAGATGTTCCGCTGTATATACCAATAACAACAGTCCTTTCATATCTAATTATGAGGAGAAGGAAACGATAAACGATAGTTTTGAAAGGAAATGAAGCAGGAAGCGCGACAAAATAACATTATAAAAATTTTTTTGTATTTACCATCATTTACAGAATAATTTAAACTAAATTTAAAATATGGCAATTTCATGACATCCGTTAAAACGAGTGCTGTTTTGACGGTTGTTTTTTGTTTTAAAACGATTGAAATATAAGTCGGCAGTATCGAAAAGGGGAATAAAGTCGAGTGCGGCCTTAAACTAAGGTCTAAAGTTTGGTGTTTTTTTGTGAGAAAAAGGACTATATTAGTATTTTTTAATTTTAATTTAATTTTGAAGGGTTTTTCCTTTATTATCTATAATATGTTGTTTAACATAGTGAAAGAGATATAAAATCATCGTTACTGTTATGAAGCGAAAAATAACGGGAGGTTAAAAAATGGGCCAAAAACATATCGCGATTTTTAATATTCCCGCTCACGGGCATATTAATCCGACGCTTGCTTTAACGGCAAGCCTTGTCAAACGCGGTTATCGGGTAACATATCCGGTAACGGATGAGTTTGTGAAAGCTGTTGAGGAAACTGGGGCAGAGCCGCTCAACTACCGCTCAACTTTAAATATCGATCCGCAGCAAATTCGGGAGCTGATGAAAAATAAAAAAGATATGACGCAGGCTCCGATGATGTTTATGAAAGAAATGGAGGAGGTTCTTCCTCAGCTTGAAGCGCTTTATGAGAATGACAAGCCTGACCTCATCCTTTTTGACTTTATGGCCATGGCGGGAAAAATGCTGGCTGAGAAGTTTGGAATAGAGGCGGTTCGCCTTTGTTCTACATATGCACAGAACGAACATTTTTCATTCAAATCAATGTCTGAAGAGTTTAAGATCGAGCTCACGCCTGAGCAAGAAGCCGCTTTGAAAAATGCGAATCTTCCGTCATTTAATTTTGAAGAGATGTTCGAACCGGCAAAATTGAACATTGTATTTATGCCTCGTGCTTTTCAGCCTTACGGCGAAACGTTTGATGAACGGTTCTCTTTTGTCGGTCCTTCTCTAGCCAAACGCAAGTTTCAGGAAAAAGACACGCCGGTTATTTCGGACAGCGGCCGTCCTGTCATGCTGATTTCTTTAGGGACGGCGTTCAATGCCTGGCCGGAATTTTATCATATGTGCATCGAAGCATTCAGGGACACGAAGTGGCAGGTGATCATGGCTGTCGGCACGACAATCGATCCTGAAAGCTTTGACGACATACCTGATAACTTTTCGATTCATCAGCGCGTTCCCCAGCTGGAAATCCTGAAGAAAGCAGAGCTTTTCATCACCCATGGGGGTATGAACAGTACGATGGAAGGATTGAATGCCGGTGTACCGCTTGTTGCCGTCCCGCAAATGCCTGAACAGGAAATCACTGCCCGCCGCGTCGAAGAACTCGGGCTTGGCAAGCATTTGCAGCCGGAGGACACAACAGTTGCTTCATTGCGGGAAGCCGTCTCCCAGACGGACGGTAACCTGGATGTCCTGAAACGCGTAAAGGACATGCAAGAGCACATTAAACAAGCAGGAGGAGCCGAGAAAGCCGCAGATGAAATTGAGTCATTTTTAGCACCGGCAGGAGTGAAATAACCATATGAAGGAACCCGGGAAATCCCCGGGTTTTTTGTTGCAGCCGAAAGGAAGCGGGAAAAGTATACAGAGGCGCTTTTTGAACATACTACCTTCTATTAAATGTATTAAAAAGGAGGAAGTGATTTGTCAAATCAGGGCAATTTCAAAAAAACGATCTCTCTGCTTGACCTGATTTTGATCGGCATGGGAGCGATATTCGGCTCGGCTTGGCTGTTTGCCGTCAGCAATGTTGCTTCAAAAGCCGGGCCCGCGGGAAGCTTTTCGTGGATTATCGGCGGTGTCATTATCCTTTTAATCGGCCTCGTTTATGCCGAGCTGGGAGCTGCTTTGCCGCGGACGGGCGGGATTATCCGCTATCCGGTGTATACCCACGGCCACCTTGTCGGATACTTGATTTCATTTATCACGATCGTTGCCTATACAAGCCTGATTTCAATCGAAGTGACCGCTGTCAGGCAATACGTAGCTTATTGGTTTCCCGGTTTGACGATAAAAGGTTCTGAATCGCCGACGATTATCGGCTGGCTTTTGCAGTTTGTGCTGCTTTGTTTGTTCTTTTTACTCAATTATTGGAGTGTCAAAGCGTTTGCGAAATCAAATTTAATCATTTCGGTTTTTAAGTATTTTGTTCCTTTGACGATCATTGTCTTATTGATATTCCATTTTAAGTCGGCTAACTTTGCGGGAGAATTTGCCCCGTTTGGCTTTGACGGGGTGCAGGCGTCCATTTCGACCGGCGGGGTGATGTTTGCATACCTCGGTCTTCATCCGATCGTTTCGGTCGCCGGTGAAGTGAAAAATCCGCAGCGGAACATCCCGGTCGCTCTGCTGATTTGCATCATTGTTTCGGCTTGCATTTATACGATACTGCAAGTGGTGTTTATCGGAGCCATCCCGACTGATATGCTGAATGACGGCTGGAAAGCGATCGGCAAGGAATTTTCTCTTCCATTCAAAGACATCGCGGTGCTTCTCGGGATGGGCTGGCTTGCCACTCTTGTCGTTCTGGATGCGATCTTATCACCCGGCGGAAACGGCAATATTTTTATGAATACGACGTCGCGCTTGGTTTATGCATGGGCGCGGAACGGCACGTTGTTCAAAGTGTTTGCCAAGGTGAATAAATCGACGGGAATTCCGCGTCCGTCGTTGTGGCTGTCGTTCGCGCTCGCCGTTTTTTGGACGCTTCCTTTTCCGTCTTGGGACGCGCTCGTCAATGTTTGCTCTGTAGCCTTGATTCTTTCCTATGCGATTGCTCCGGTTTCAGCGGCAGCGCTGAATGTGAATGCCAAGCAACTCAACAAGCCTCTGCAAATCAAGGGGATGGCTGTCATTGCTCCTGTCTCCTTCGTATTTGCGTCGTATATCGTCTATTGGTCAGGCTGGAACACCGTGTCATGGCTGCTCGGATCGCAGCTCGTGATGTTTGCCGTTTATTGCGCGTGTAAAAAATATGTTCCCCAAGACGATGTTTCGTTTGCACAGCAGCTTAAATCAAGCTGGTGGATTGTCGGTTATTATGTCATGCTCTTGATTTTGTCGTATCTCGGCTCATTCGGTAATGGCGTGGGCCTATTGAGGACGCCGGTCGATTTAATCTTGATCGCAGCAGGATCGATTGCGGTATTTTACTGGGCGAAATATACGGCCCTTCCAAAGGCAGTCATTGATTATGATGAGAAAAAAGAAGAAACCGTTTAAATAAGAATCCCCCGCGTATGGACTGCGGGGGATTCACGTTTTCATTACAGTTGCGGAAGATCTTTAGCTGTTTCGGCAGCTTTGGTATCAACTTGAATTTGTTGAGATAAATTGCCAGGATGGTAATAACCTTTTGACATCATATAGTTTGTGATCTGTTCATGAGTATCAATCGCGTCGTTTAAATACTGCTTAAGCGTTTCACGCACTTCTGGAGAAGATGTTTCTGTGATAGCAGTGGCAATGTTTTTGACACCGGTTTTCGCTGAGATTAAAAAGTCGGTCGCTATCACTTGTTCAGTCATCGCGCCCATTCCTGTCATGTTTTGGATGAATTCGTTCATACGGTTTCACCTCTCATTGACAGCAGTCCTTGCAAATGCTCGATCTGATGCTTTGTTTGGGAAGCATCCCGTTCCAAGATGTCGCGAAGCTCTTGATCCTGCACCATTCCCGTCATTGTTGATGACTTAGTCAGGCAAAGGTTTTTAAACATTAACAGCTCATGCAGTTCCAATGTTTCATGAATCCCATTATTCAATTGCAAACATTCCTTTCAGATTTGTTATTGTGTGAAGGACACATCATTAGTATCAAGGTTCGTTAGCGGGATTATTCTGTTTGTTGTTTTACAATAAATTACATGTTGCTGTCAGGCTTTTCTGACGCGAAAGAATTTGGTCAAGAGCCAGGTTCCTTGCGGAAAACTGAGCGTGAGCTGCCAGACACCGCCGCCGCCAAGTCCATATTCGATGATGAGTTGCAGTTTTTTTCCAATACTGCGTGCGTCTTCAAACCATATGATGTGCCTTCTGCCTTGTTCATCTGTGTATTGGAGAAAAGGGGACTCAGACTTTGTATCATATTTAATCGGTACCTGGTGCTTCATGGCGAGCTGAACGGCGCCTTGGTTGGCGATTCCCGGGTATACGGTACCAGGCTGATAGGGCAGCGTCCAGTTATAGCCGTAAAGCGGAAAGCCGAGAATGATTTTTTCTTTTGGAATATGGCGAAGGGCAAATTGAATCGTCTGCCGGACTTCATTGATCGGAGCGACGGGGCCGGGTTCGCTTGTTCCGTGGTGCCAGTCGTATGCCATGATAAAGACAAGGTCGCTCACTGCGCCGATTCCGCCATAGTCATACCCTTTCAGCCAGGCGATATTTTCATTTGTTTTCGGCGGAACGGCAACCGTCAACACATAACCGGAAGGCTTCAGCCGCTCTTTCAACAGGCGGAGAAAACCTGAAAATAAATCTCTGTCTTCCTCCACAATCTGTTCGAAATCAATATTGACGCCAGCATATCCTTTTCTGGAAATCGTTTGAACAATATTGTCGATGAGTCGGTTTCTTACGTCAGGCTGATTTAATACGCGGTGCGCAAGAGACGGACTAAAGCCTGTTTCTGTCAGATTGGTGACTGTCATGAGGGGAGGAACGCGCCGCCTCCAGGCCGTTTGTACCGCCGGTGAATCATTCAGCTCGCTTAACGATCCGTCGCTTGAAATATGGTATTCAAAAAATGCCAGATATGTGGCGTAGGGGGCAAAATTATGAATCAATTCCTGGTCTAAGCCGGGGTTTCTCAATGTGTAATATCCTAAAGCGGTGATCGGTTTTTTCGGCAATTCCGGAATCGTCACTTTCATCCCCGGCCTCATATTGGCAGGCGTTACAGACGGATTTGCTTTTTGCAATGCTTCGGCGGATACAAACGTCCGGCGGGCGATCGAATCATAATTGTCTCCCTGCTGAACCGTATATGTATAAAGCGGTATTAAAAGAGCCTGTCCGGGGACAATGTTTGTTTCGACCAACCCGTTTGCCAATCGGATCTGGTCAATCGAAATTCCGAACCTGGCACCGATGACAAATAATGAATCTCCCGGCTGAACCGTATAAATAAACAACGGGCACACTTCCTTTTGTTCCTCTGTATGTGACAGGGGTTTTATGCTATGTCTATGACCGGAGCTGAAGGATCATGCGCCGATTTTCTCAATCGGAATGGTGAATAGATCCGTGAAGCGGATAATTCTTGACTGATCGATCTAAAAAGTGTATTCTTCAAATAAAGGAGGTGATAAAGGCTTGGGAAGAAGCAAAGAATTCGATACCGCCCTCGTCCTTCATAAAGCAATGGAGGTTTTCGGCCAATTCGGCTATGAAGGCGCATCGATGCAAGAGCTGCTCAGCCGCCTGGGAATTGCCAGGCAAAGTCTGTACAATACATTCGGCACGAAACGGGATCTGTTTATTGCCGCTCTTACAAGATATCTTGATGATAAAAATGCTCAAGTAATCGCCAGGCTTGAAAGCCCCGGCTCAGTGAAGCAATCGGTTCGGCAGATCTTTCAGGAAAGCTTAAACGCTCTGAAAGACCCCGAGCGCTCAAAGGCATGCTATATCATCAACAGTGCAATTGAACAAATTCCCCGTGATCAAGAGGTTGCCGAATACTTTGATAAGCAGACAAAGCAACTGGAAACCGCCTTTTACAAAGCGCTTGTCCGGGCCGAGTCACAGGGGGAACTAAAGAAGGGAGGTCAAGATCTTTCAGCAGTTGCCCGTTTTTTAAATCAAACCCGGCTGTCGCTCACGTTTCAGGCGAAGTTAACGGGGGACTTTGACGCCCTTCAGGATTTGATCGATGTCAGCCTGTCTGTTCTTGATTAAAGAATTTTTTCGTCAAGGAAGATGGGCTGCCGCTCGTTTTTATCACTATTTTAGACCAAGTGGTCAAAAAAATAATGGGGGAAAGAAAATGGCGCATACGATAACCGATGTGATGGAACAATTTTTGCAGTCGATGCTCGAAAAGGATATGGAAAAGTGGATACAGCTTTGGGATCAAGACGCGGTGTTTGAGCATCCATATGCACCGCCAGGTTTTCCTAAAAAACTAGAAGGAAAGTCGGCGATTTACGAATATATAAAGGATTTTCCCGAAAAGATCGATATTGTCCGCTTCACAGCACCCACTATTCATCAAATGGCAAATACGGGCTATGCAGCTGTCGAATTTGAATGTGAAGGCACGGTGTGCGAGACGGGGCTTCCTTATAACCAACAGTACATCAGCCTTGTAAACATGAAAGAGGGCAAAATTGTCCACTACAAAGATTATTGGAATCCTCTGACTGTCATCGAATCGTTCGGGGGACGGCTGCAGACTTTTTAATGACGTAACAAGGAGTGATAAAAGTGGAGAAAAAAATATTGATTACCGGCGGAACCGGCACGACTGGAAGCCGAATCGCCAAACGGCTTGTACGTTTGGGGGCCGGTGTCCGGATCGCAAGCCGGAGAATGCCTGCAATGGCCGGAACGGAACATGTGTATTTTGACTGGAATGATCAAAAAACTTACAGAGACGCATTAAAAAACACGAACTCATTGTATTTGGTTGCGCCTGTCGGTGTATTCGAACCGTCGCCGCTCGTTGTGCCGTTTTTGGAAATGGCAGCGGCATCCGGCGTCCGCCGCATTGTTCTGCTCAGCGCTGCCATTATTGATGAAGACGGACCCGTATTCGGGAAGCTTCATCACGCGGTCAGGCGATATGTTCCTGAATGGACGGTGCTAAAGCCTTCATATTTCATGCAGAATTTTGACCATCAGCATGGCGCTTCGATTCGGAAGAAAAATGAAATCGTCACGGCGTCAGGCAGCGGCAAAGTCGGGTTTATAGAGGCAGACGATATTGCTGAAGTGGCTGTGCGCGCATTGCTTGATCAAAAGCCGCATAATACGAGCCATATCTTGACCGGGCCGGAAGCCTTGAGTTATGCTGAAGCCGCGGCAATCATCGGCAGAGCGGCAGGCCGCGACGTCAGGCATGTCAATGTCGAAGTGCCCGCTTTGAGGGAAAGGTATATAAAAGCAGGATTATCTCCCGATTATGCCGGATTCATGTCGGAACTAGACGAGAAAATCAAGAATGGCAAAGAAAACCGCATCACAGATACAGTAGAACGCATCACGGGAAAAAAACCGCGTTCACTGGCTGATTTCGCCAATGAACACGCCGGACGCTGGCGTCTGCTTTAACCCGTTCCTGAGACTGAACGGTCTTTTCTCTTTATTTTTGACCATTCAGTCTAATTAGTAGAATGTTTCGTTGATTTCCCATGACTCAACTGTACAGTAGGCCAAGTGAGGGTCCATACCCATGCCCATTAAATAAGCCATTGCCGCTACTTCTTCCATGGCGTGGTGATAGGAAGTGGTTTGCGCTTCATTTAAACCGTAATGAACAAAAGGCGCAACTGTGCACAACGTCTTATGTTTCAAGTGCGGAAACAACGGACATTTGATGTGGTGCACGGCTGCTTCGGCGTGCTGATACTGGGGGATATGCATATGCTGTTCGGGAGCCGGTGTCTGCTGTAAATGTTCTACATTCTCCATTTCTTTTCGTCCTTTCTTGCGCGGATTTTCGTTGTATTCTATGTTCCGCTCATGCCCCGTGTGTTAGACGGCTGTCACGGTTTACCGGTTTTTTAGGCAAATCAACAGACAGAAAGGTCAAATACCGGTAGACTTTAAGCAGGATAAAAAAAGGAGGTATTTTTTATGGCTAGACATCATTTTTACCTTCAGGCAGACTGGCCTGGAAAACGTAACGACATCGGAAGGATTGAAAGCGGGAATTTAAAAACAGAAATTTCAATTCCAAAGGAAATGGACGGTCCGGGGGCAGGGACAAACCCTGACGAAATGCTGCTCGGCGCCGCTGCGACTTGCTATATCATCACGCTTGCAGCCATGATGGAAAGAAGCGGATTGGAAAAAGAGAGCCTGACGATGGAATCCGAGGCTGTTGTCGATGTGACAGGCGGGGTGTTTACGTACGAAAAAATCATTCACAGACCTCTGATCCGCCTTCCGAAAGAAGCGGCGGAAAAAGAGGTCCAACTTGCCGAAAGACTGGCTGAAAAGGCGGAGACATCCTGTATGATATCAAGGGCGGTTCAGGGCAATGTCGCCATTGAATTAGACCCCAAGATTGTCGTCTCCAAAGCGGATTAGATTTCGATCGTGAGCTGAGCCTTTTGGTCTGCGGCGTCAGCATGCTTTGAATTGAGCAAAAAGACGCCGCCGATGATCAATACAAGCCCAATAAGAGTTTTGAGATTGAATGGCTCCTGAAATATAAAATACCCGATCGCAGCTGTCAAAGCCGTCCCGGTGCCGGCCCAAGTCGCATAAGCCGCAGATAAAGGCAGTGTTTTTAATGAAAAGCTCAGAAACGTAAAAGAAGCCGCAAAACCGATCATGACACCGGCCGCGGGCAGGGGGGCGCTAAAGCCTTCTGACAGCTTCAGCATCGTGCTTCCGAATACTTCGGACAAAATGGCAGCCGCCAAAAAGATCATGCCTTTCATGACATTCTCCTCCTTATGACAGATTGATCAGGACAACGCCTGACACGAGACAAATAATGCCGGCGATATTTCGCCGGTTCAGCTTTTCTTGAAACCACAAGACGCCGATGATTGCAGTCAGTACGGTGCCCGCTCCGCTCCAAGTCGCATAGGAGAGGCTTAGCGGGATGACCTGCAATGTGAGCGACATCATGTAAAATGCGAGACCGTAGCCGATCACTACGAGAACCGACGGCCGCCAGCGCGCGAACCCGTCAGATATTTTCAGCATGGCGGCTGCCGCCGCTTCTGACAAGATGGCGATCATTAGAAAAATGTAGCCTGCAATCATATGAAATCCTCCTCTATCAATGTTATTCCATGATTCAAAAGGAGAGCTTTCTCTTCGTCAGCCAGCAGTTCCAATTGAAACAAAAGACTTTGACCATTTGCCAGCGCTCTTTTCACACAACTCACGCTGCGGTTTAAGACATGCTGCCGCAGCAAGGGCGCTTGTACAAAGTTAGTTTTCATTCGAATATCAAAAAACGCAGCCCATAAACGATCTTAAAGTGTTAAAGGTGTATTTCGCAATCGTCATGAGGCCGCTTCAAAGATTTCTTCTTTTTTAGACATAAAAAAAACCCGTATTACTAACCGGTTGGTAAAATCCATCTTAATTGATGCAAAAGTTCTAAGTCAAGAAAAAAGTTATGTAAAAAGGCCCCTGGAAGAGCCTTTATCTGTCAGAAAAAAGGATAGTAAGGATACGGCGGATACGGATATCCCCAAGGGCCGAGAAGCGCTCCGGCAGTAAGTCCGCCCAAAAAACCTCCGAAGAAGGGGCCCGGACCGAAAAACGGACGCGGGCCGAAAAACGGGCGCCCAAAAGGTCCGCCAAAGAAAGGTCTGCCGATGATGCGCTGGTTGTCGTCGCCATATACAGGAGCGTGCTCGAAATGATTCATAAAAAAATCCCTCCAATAATAAAATGAAACCTGACTAACATCACTGTATTCTGCCCAGCCGTTTTTGCTTGGGCGCCCGTCGTATTTTTTAGTGAAGCCGCCCTTAAAAAGGAGTGAATGAAACATGCTGTATCAGTCGGATTGGTCAAAAGCGCCTCCCCATGCCCACGCTTACAGGGCGAGAACATCGACTGCCAATGGCCATTACCACCTAATTGAAGGCTTTTCCCAGCCGGCAAACGGGAGCAATACAGATGGGCACGTTCATTTTTATTCCGGCATCACTTCTTTCGATAAGGGACATTATCACAGGTATTACGCGATTACGGGGCCCGCGATTCCGCGGGCGGACGGCACGCACTATCATGAAATCGGGGGCACGACTTATCTGGCATATTCTGCGGCTCCCCCGATCAGATTTGGCGGAGTCGTGTATGTAAGCGATGGAAGAAAGGAGAGGCACCGGCATACTTTTAAAGGTTCCACTAGAGAAATTGTGGGGAATGAGCCGATAGGGTGGTGAGGGAATGTTTGGAAAGCAATGAAAACGGGTAAAATGAAATGGATGTTTTTGAACGTGAAATGGTATAATGGGAGGAGCTTGTTTAAAGAGAGTGATCAGCAGTGAATAAAACGAAACCGCCGGTCATCGTTTTGATCGGACCGACCGCTGTCGGTAAAACAAAATTAAGCGTGATGCTGGCCGAGCATTTGAATGCGGAAATTATCAGCGGAGATTCGATGCAGATTTACAAAAGAATGGATATCGGCACAGCAAAAATTAAAGAAGAAGAAATGAACGGGGTTCCGCATCACTTGATCGATATTAAAGAACCGACGGAATCTTTCTCGGTTGCTGAATATCAGGAGATCGTCAGACAAAAAATCGCAGAGATTGGCAGGCGAGGGAAGCTTCCGATGATTGTGGGGGGGACAGGGCTCTATATCCAGTCTGTCCTTTACGACTATTCATTCACAGAGGAAGCGGGCGACCCTGAGTTCCGAGCGGAGATGGAGGCGCTCTCTGACAAGAGAGGAGCCGAATATGTTCACTGTCTATTGAAAGAGCGCGATCCCGGAGCGGCAAAAGCCATACATCCAAACAATAAACGAAGGGTCATCAGGGCGCTTGAAATTTTCCATACGACAGGAAAAACGATGTCTGAACATATTGAAGGACAGCGGAAAGAGCTTTTATACACCACGGCTCTCATCGGTTTGACGATGGAGCGGGAAGTGCTGTATGACAGGATCAACAGCCGCGTAGACCAGATGATGGATGAGGGGCTGCTGAATGAAGTGAAACAGCTTTATGATGAAAACATAAGAAATTGCCAGTCTGTTCAGGCCATCGGGTACAAAGAGCTTTATGCGCACCTTGAAGGCAGAGCGTCCTTGGAAGAGGCGGTTGAGACGTTGAAGCGGAATTCGAGACGCTACGCCAAAAGACAGCTGACATGGTTCAGAAATCAAATGGATGTCGCCTGGTATGACATGACGCCCCCTGTCAATATCGAGCAGAAAAAACAGGAAATTTTCACTTACATAGCAGGAAAGCTCGAACTTTAATCGAAACAGTATGGTATAGAGAAACAAGGAGGACCAGAAACATGAAATCGATAAATATTCAAGATCAGTTTTTGAATCAGATTCGGAAAGAAAGTACATTTGTCACGGTCTTTTTACTGAATGGATTTCAGCTGCGCGGACAAGTAAAAGGATTTGACAACTTTACAGTGTTGATTGAATCGGAAGGAAAGCAGCAGCTTATATACAAACATGCCATTTCCACATTTGCACCGCAAAAAAACGTTCAACTCGAACTCGAATAGCGATTTACGGCTAAAAGACCATGCCTGGCATGGTCTTTTCAGATTGCCTGACAAAATCCTGAAACAGTTTACTGTTTACTGTTTTGGGATTTTGTCGTTTTCGAGGCGACTTTACAATCAACTGCGGCCGTTGCCGGTCCTGCCGAGCAGGAGTCTGGGAATAAAAGGAACGGCGGCCAATTGCCGGACATCCTGTCTAAAACGCCGCCGTCATCACGTCCTGTGAAAGACCGAGGCATTCAAATTTACAAAGCGGCATCTAATCGCTAAACTAAGTAGTGTTTACATCAATTCAGTTTGAAAATGAAAAGGAATGAGCGAACAATGAAACCTAAGATCGTCATCAACCATTGGGAAGAGACGTGTGAAGATGATTCCTGCTATGAATACGGCACAAGTATTCTCGTCAACGGAAAAGAACTTGTCAGGGAAGCGTCGATCATGACGGCTGTTCAGTCGGTTCTTAAGGAACTCGGCATCGAAGCCGATATTAAAGAGGTATGCGAGAACAAGTGCTGTGACACTTACAAAAAATAAGCGAAAAAGTCTAGTCTACTAACTCAATTTTTTTCGTGTTATGATAGATTTCGGTTTGTGAGTAGGATGAGCGAACGGCTCTCATTCTACTCATATTTCTTTGGCCTTAGGCCTCCTAAGCTGAAGCAAATTGTGAACTTTCATCAACCTGAGCACAATATATTGTGTTTTCTTGAATGATAGTATACTATATATTGTGTAAGGTTCGAGTTGAAAGACTCGGAAACAATTTTACTAGGTCGTGATAATGATGATTCAGATCGTATTTGATTCAAAAACGGGAAACGTTCAGCGCTTTGTGGATAAGACGCCTTTTCGCAATAAACGGAAAGTCAGCACAGAGGAGTATCTAGACGAACCGTTTGTTTTGATCACGTACACGACAGGGTTTGGGGAAGTTCCGAAAACGACTGAGATGTTTCTTGAGAAAAACGCCCATCTTCTTTTGGGAGTTGCGGCAAGCGGAAACAGAGTGTGGGGAGACAATTTTGCGAAAAGCGCAGAAAAAATCTCGAAGCAGTATCAGGTTCCGATTCTCGGCAAATTTGAGCTCAGCGGGACGGCCAAAGACGTTGAACTGTTTACTCAGGAGGTAGAAAGAATTGTCACAAAATCAAGTGCCAAAATGGATCCAGTTAAACAATGAGATCATGATCCAAAAAGACGGGAAATTCCAGTTTGATAAAGATAAAGAAGCTGTACATAGTTATTTTGTAGACTATATCAACCAAAATACGGTATTTTTCCATGATCTGAAAGAGAAAATCGATTACTTAATCAAGAATGACTACTATGAAGAAGAGTTTTTAAGCCGCTACACGTTCGAAGAAATCAAGGAAGTGTTCAAAGAGGCTTACGCTAAAAAATTCAGATTCCCGTCCTTTATGAGCGCTTTTAAGTTTTACAATGACTATGCGCTGAAGACAAACGACAAGAAAAAAATTCTTGAACGCTATGAAGACAGAATCTCTATCGTAGCTTTATTTTTTGCAAACGGGGATAAGGAGAAGGCGAAGGAATTCGTCAGAATGATGATCAACCAGGAGTATCAGCCGAGCACGCCGACGTTCTTAAATGCCGGCCGCAAACGCCGCGGAGAGCTGGTCAGCTGCTTCCTCTTGGAAGTCAATGATTCCTTGAACGACATCTCGAGAGCGATTGATATTTCAATGCAGCTGTCAAAGCTAGGCGGAGGCGTATCGTTGAACCTTTCAAAACTGCGTGCGAAAGGCGAAGCGATCAAAGATGTCGAAAACGCGACAAAAGGCGTTGTCGGCGTGATGAAGCTTCTTGACAACGCATTCCGTTACGCTGATCAGATGGGACAAAGACAAGGCTCAGGGGCTGCATACTTAAACATTTTCCACCGCGACATCAACGATTTCCTCGATACGAAGAAGATTTCCGCTGATGAGGATGTCCGGGTGAAAACATTGTCCATCGGAGTCGTCATTCCAGATAAATTCATCGAGCTTGCAAGAGAGGATAAAGCGGCATACGTATTCTATCCGCACACCGTTTATAAAGCGTACGGCGAGCACCTCGATGAAATGGACATGAACGAGATGTACGACCGGCTTGTGGAAGATCCGCGCGTCAAAAAAGAAAAAATCCACCCGCGCAAGATGCTCGAAAAGCTTGCGATGTTAAGATCGGAATCAGGATATCCGTACATTATGTTCCAGGACAATGTCAACAACGCGCATGCGAACAATCATATTTCCAAGGTTAAATTTTCCAACCTTTGCTCAGAGGTTCTTCAGGCTTCACAGGTTTCTTCATACACAGACTACGGTCAAGAAGATGAGATCGGCCTTGACATCTCCTGCAACCTTGGTTCATTGAACATATTGAACGTCATGAAAAACAAATCGCTTGAGCAGACGGTTAAGCTTGCAACCGATTCGCTGACGCACGTTTCTGAAACGACGAACATTACAAACGCACCGGCGGTCAAAAAAGCGAACAAAGCGATGAAATCCATCGGCCTTGGAGCGATGAACCTGCACGGATTCCTGGCACAGAACAATATCGCCTACGAAAGTGAGGAAGCGAGGGACTTCGCGAACACTTTCTTTATGATGATGAACTTTTACTCGATTGAACGGTCTGCCGAAATCGCCAAAGAAAAAGGTGAGACGTACCATAACTACGAAGGTTCGGCTTACGCAACGGGTGAATACTTCGAAAAGTATGTTACACAAGATTTCTCGCCTAAATTCGAAAAAGTGGCCAAGCTTTTTGAAGGCATGCACATCCCGACAAAAGAAGACTGGGAACAGCTGAAACAGTTTGTCAAAGAACACGGATTGTACCACAGCTACAGGCTGTGCATCGCACCGACCGGGTCCATTTCATATGTACAGTCAAGCACGGCATCAGTCATGCCGATCATGGAGCGGATTGAAGAAAGAACTTACGGCAACTCCAAGACGTATTATCCGATGCCTGGACTTGCGCCGAGCAACTGGTTCTACTATAAAGAAGCGTATGATATGGACATGTTCAGAGTTGTCGACATGATCTCGACGATTCAGCAGCACGTTGACCAAGGCATAAGCTTTACATTGTTCCTGAAAGATACAATGACGACACGCGATCTGAACCGGATCGATCTTTATGCCCACCATAAAGGAATCAAAACACTTTACTATGCAAGAACGAAGGATACAGGGCAAGAAGGCTGCCTTTCTTGTGTCGTTTGATTAAAGGAGAGTATGCGAAAGTGACGAAAATTTATGATGCAGCAAACTGGTCAAAGCATGAAGATGATTTTACCCAAATGTTTTACAACCAAAATGTGAAGCAATTTTGGCTTCCGGAAGAGATTGCGCTTAATGGAGATCTTCTGACATGGAAGTACTTGGGTAAAAATGAACAGGACACATACATGAAGGTGCTCGCGGGGCTGACGCTTCTCGATACAGAGCAGGGGAACACGGGAATGCCCCTTGTCGCTGAGCATGTGGAAGGGCATCAGCGCAAAGCGGTGCTGAACTTCATGGCGATGATGGAAAACGCGGTCCACGCCAAGTCCTATTCAAACATTTTCATGACGCTTGCCCCGACAGAGACGATCAACGAAGTCTTTGAATGGGTTAAACAAAACAAATATTTGCAGAAAAAAGCTCAGGTCATTGTCGGACTCTATGAGAAAATCCGCCAGGGTGATAAAATTTCGCTGTTTAAAGCGATGGTCGCATCCGTTTATTTAGAAAGCTTCCTGTTCTACAGCGGCTTCTACTACCCGCTTTATTTTTACGGACAGGGCAAGCTGATGCAAAGCGGCGAAATCATCAACCTGATCTTGCGGGACGAAGCGATTCACGGCGTCTATGTCGGCCTGCTCGCTCAGGAAATTTACAATCAGCAGACACCTGAGAAAAAAGAAGAGCTGTACGCGTTTGCCATTGATCTATTAAAAGAGCTTTATGAAAATGAGCTTGAATATACAGAAGATCTGTACGACCAGGTCGGCCTTTCACACGACGTGAAGAAGTTCATCCGCTATAATGCCAACAAAGCGCTGATGAACCTTGGCTTTGAAGCTTATTTTGAAGAAGAAGAGATCAATCCGATCGTGTTGAACGGGTTGAATACGAAAACGAAGTCACACGACTTCTTCTCAATGAAAGGAAACGGCTACAAAAAAGCAACAGTTGAACCGATAAGAGACGACGATTTTTACTTTGACGATAAGTAAGCCGGCCGGGCTAAAAGGGCGCATCCGCGCCCAAGCCCCGCCTTTCAGTTATAGATACACGGCAAAATGAGAGCAGAACGAATCTGCTCTTTTCACTTTGAGGAGGAAACGGATACAATGGGAAAAATGGATGAAATCATTCTCGTGGTTCTGCGGGAAAACGTATTTGCAAATGAAACGCTGACCTTCCAAGGCGTCAACAGCGACGGTGAGAAGGTTGGGAAGATCATGGCGCATATTGAACAGCACTTCAGTGAAATGAGAAGGGGAGACGCCGAAGAAGATCCTGCGTTTAAACAGCCGATCCCTTATGTTGTCATCAAAAGAGAAGACGAAATATTTGTATACGAGCGGCTCGAAGGCGGAGGGGAAGCGCGGCTTCACAACAAGCTGTCACTCGGCTTCGGCGGCCACATGAACTTTGCCGAAGGGCTTGATTTTTCCGGTATTCTGAAGTTAAACACAGACCGTGAACTTGATGAAGAGCTTCTGATTGAGGAATCAGATAAAGAAAAAATGGTGACGCTCGGACTGATTAATGATGATGAAAACAGCGTCGGAAAAGTACATATCGGAATCCTTTCAGCGCTTGAGTTAAAACCGGGCGCACACGTTGAAGTTAAAGAAAAGGAGCAGATTGCCGGCCGGTGGATGAAAGCCAGTGATCTGAAAGATAAAAGCGTCTATGACAGACTTGAATCTTGGTCACAGTTTGTCGTTGATATCTTAGTTTAAATGGGAAAACTCGCTGATTCAGCGAGTTTTCTTTTCGTATTGGACCGGTTTCCATTGAAAAAGTGAGCCCTGCTTTTCGATTAACCCGAAACCAGGGTAGGGGAAATGACACCCGTGGAGCAGGACCTGTCCGTTATAAGCCTGCCGGGCCAGCAGTCTTCTTGTCTTTTCTCCCTCTTTAGGGTCATGCTCAAGCGAAACCCGCAGCTTTGGATTGGAGATGCTTTCGGGAATGTGAAATGCGTCATTGATGATCTGACAGACCCCGTCTTTTGTCTGTAATTCAATAGTCAAGTGTCCAGGCGTATGTCCGGGCGTATGGATCAGCTTCAGTCCGGGAAGCAGTTCGGTATCTTCTGTCAGCAGCTTCAGAAGCGGCCGGACAGTGGAGAGAATGCGAAACTGTTTAGAAGCCGGCGTTTGTTTTGCGTACAGCCATTCTGCTTCACTGATCAGATGAACAGCGTTTGGAAAAGCGGGTTTCCCGTTATTCAGAAGACCTCCCGTATGATCTAAATGACTGTGTGACAAAATGACATAGTCTATGGAGTCAGGCATAATTCCCGCCTGTGTCAGGTGATGAATCAAGTGCCCGCTTTCTTGTCCGCCTGTTTCGCCAAATCCCGTATCAATCAGTATCCGTTTTTCGTTCGTTTCCAGGCAGATAAAGTTCAGCGCTACTTCAAATTCTTCAGGATAATGTTCTGCTTCATGAGGGTCTCCTCCCGCCAAAAAGAAATCCCTTGAAACTCGAAATGCTCCATCAGATAAAATTGTCATTTGAAAAGAATCGAGTTGAATGCGGTCTGGCTCCTTCATAATAAATCTTCCCCCTTTGCGTTTGACCGAACTGTCTCTTTATTAGAAGAGGCAGTTTCATTGTGTCTTTTCATTTGCGGTGAGCTTCTTGATCGGTTATTATTAAATCGTAATGATTACGATTTAATAACGGAAGTATAACTAAATCCGTTTGTTCTTTCAACCAAAATACAACTGTTTAAAAGGGAAGGAGCATCATTTCATGCCGAAACTGGAAGAGCTGTATCGGTCCGTCATTATGGATCATGCAAGATACAGGCGAAATTTTCGAAAAATCGATAAACACAGCGCGTATTACGTCCATTACAAAAATCCAACATGCGGTGATGTGATGACTTTGTTTATCGACATTAAAAATGAAAAGATCGAAGACGCAGCTTTTATCGGAGATGGGTGCAGCATCAGCATGGCTTCCTCATCAATCATGACTGAACTGATAAAAGGAAAGACGTTAAAAGAAGCCGGGCTAATGCGTGAAGCGATGGAAAATATGATCAGAAAAGGAGAAGAACCGGCAGAGGATCTGCTGGGAGATGCCGTTTCCCTGATTGGCGTCCATCCGTTACGGGCCCGCCATAACTGTGCCCTGATGCCTTGGCAGGCGCTCGATCGGATCAAGGAGAACGTTTATTAAATGAACATCACATCTAAAGCACTCCGTTTCTAAGGCAGCCAGGCAAAGAATATCGGAAGATTCAAGGGAAAAAAGGGGCAGTGACGAAAGAGGTATGGAAAACGAAACGAATGTAAAGCAGGAAGCGATGGCGCAGCTTAAACGGAAAGGCATTCGAATGACGCCGCAGCGGCTGGACATCTACCATTATTTTTTAGCCAACAGGAACCACCCTACAATAGCTGAAATTCAACAATCATTGAGGGAGATATATCCTGCCGTCAGTACAGCGACGATATACAACACCATCCGCTATTTTAAACAAGAGGGCCTTATAAAAGAAATGGGGTTTACCGATCCGCTTCGTTTTGATCTGGCTCTAGAGGAACATGATCATGTCATATGCGAAGTATGCGGGAAAATCGTCGATTTTCATTGTCCGCAACTGGAGAAAGTAAAAGACATTGCGGCACGGCTGACCGGATTTAAAGTGACACATCACCGATTGGAACTGTACGGCATCTGCAAAGATTGCCAGGCGAAAAGAAAATACGCCGCTAAAGAGAAAGGGGTTAGATAAAAAATTTGGTTGTGCATAAAACCAAAATCCGATATATTGGTTTTATGATGAAAAATAACATTAAACGAATCAAACGAATTTCGCTTCGGGAAGAAGTGTATCAAACGCTGAAGCGCACCATCGTACATTTGGAACTAAAGCCGGGGGAGCGCTTGCATGATCAGGAGCTTGCAGAGCAGTTTGGCATCAGCCGCACACCTGTCAGGGAGGCGCTCAAACGCCTGGAAGATGAAGGACTTGTTGAAACTGTTCCGGGTTCAGCAACACGTGTAGCACCGTTAAATCGCGAGGAAGCTGAACATGCTTTTACAGTCACTGCAGCACTGCATGCGCTGGCTATCAAGCTGTCGTTTCCTTTTTTAACGGATTCAGACCTTGATCAACTGGAGGCGCATAATCAAACGTTGCAGCAAGCGATTCAAAAAGAAGACATTATCGAAGCAATCGAATCGGATGCTGCTTTTCATGAGGTGTTTTTACAAGCATCAAAAAACCCGGAAATTACCCGGGCATTGGAGAGAATTTCTTCAAAAATTTACCGCCTTGAGATGTCGCAGTTTTCCTCGATCGGCAGCTTGAAATCTGTCGAACAGCATCAGAACATCATCGATGCCTGCAGACAGGGGGATCGGAATGCGGCCATCAAGCTTGCCGAGGAAAACTGGCTCAGTCTTGGAGACCGATTGGCCGGACATCAGGAAAAGGAGTGAGGGGATTGTGAGGCCGATTATACTGGGCGTTTTTGCAGCCTTCTTTTTTGCTTTTACATTCGTTTTAAACAGGGCGATGGAGCTTGAAGGGGGAAGCTGGATCTGGAGCGCATCGCTAAGATTTATCTTTATGGCGCCTCTTTTATTTGTCATTGTTTGGCTGAGGGGGAACGTAAAAGAACTTTTTCAGGAAATCAAAAAAGCACCGGGCATTTGGCTGAGATGGAGCATCGTCGGCTTCGGCCTCTTTTATGCGCCGCTCTGTTTTGCGGCGGCTTACGGGCCGGGCTGGCTGATTGCAGGAACATGGCAAATCACGATTATTTCCGGCTCCCTTTTGGCGCCGCTTTTTTACGAAACCATCCAAACAAAAACAGGTCCCGTACAGATGAGGGGCAAAATTCCCTATAAAGGGCTGGCGATGTCGTTGATCATTTTAATCGGGGTGGCGCTGATGCAGGCTGAGCATGCGGCACAGCTTTCTTTGCATGAGATGCTGCTGTGCGTCGTGCCGGTTATGTTGGCTTCATTTGCATATCCGCTTGGGAACAGAAAAATGATGGAAGCATGCGCCGGGCGCCTTGATGCTTATCAGCGGGTATTGGGGATGACGTTGGCAAGCCTTCCGTTTTGGCTGATCCTCTCACTGTACGGGCTGGCATCGGCGGGTGCGCCCAGCCGGGGACAAGTCATTCAGTCAGGTTTGGTGGCTGTCTTTTCCGGAATATGCGCAACTGTGCTGTTCTTTGCCGCAACCGATCTTGTAAAAGGGGATATGCGAAAATTAGGGGCTGTCGAGGCCACACAATCGTTTGAAGTGCTGTTTGCTGCCGCTGGTGAAATTTTGCTTCTTTCAAGTCCGCTTCCTGGTGCCATCTCATGGAGCGGCATGGCACTTGTGATTATCGGAATGGTGTTGAACAGCCATGCATCGAATCAAACGCAAAAGCCGGCGATTCAAAGTAAAGCTGCAAAAGCATAAAAAAAGCCTGCGATCTATACGAGACAGATCGCGGGCTTTTCTTGATGATTGTCCCTATTCCTGGTAAATGAAAGCGTCAAATCCGGCGTTTTTGGCTTGCTGAACGAGCGCTTCGGCATTTTCTTTGGAAGAAAAAGCGCCAATTTGCACTTTGTAAAGGCTGTCCCTGTAAATCACAAGGGCATCAAACCCTTTCGCTTCCGCTTGAGCGGCAAGCGAATCGGCATTGGCTTTGGTCCTGAAAGCGCCGATCTGCACTTTATAGAGAGCTGCTGCGTTTTTGGAAAGGTTAAATGCCCTTGCGAGTCCGTTGGCGTGGCCTCTGGCAATGGATTGAATAAACGCGGAAGACTTCAGTTTCTCGGCGTCGTTTGTATTGTCTACAAAGCCATTTTCCGTAAGGAGTGCGGGCATGGCTGTTTCTCTAAGAACATGAAAATTGGCCGTTTTCTTGCCGCGATCCCTGAAATCGACAACTTTTAAAATCTCTTCATGCATGATATCCCGATAGGTGGTGGTAGGTGCGCCGACGCCGGGATAAATGTAATCCTCGAAACCTGTCCCGCCCCCGGCATTCATGTGAATCGATAGAAAGTAGTCCGCTCCCCAGCTGTTCGCGGCGTTCGTGCGTTGCGTCAGACTGACGGTTTGGTCGCTTGTCCTGCTCAACAGGACTGAAACATTTTGATATTCATTCAGCAGCATGTTTCTTAAAGCCAAGGCGGTTTGCAATGTTAACTGTTTTTCTTGCAAACCATTAGCTGAAGCACCTGTATCAGACCCGCCATGGCCGGGATCGATAAAAATTTTTACCACAAGACATCACCTCAATAGACAGTCTATGAACAAATGGACATGAAGGGTTGTACGAACGCCACAATATTGCAGAATTTTGTAAATATTCAACTTATTATAGAGCGTCATATTCTCTTCAGGCAAGAGGTTGCATTTTTAATGTTTTTATCATATAATTCAATTACGCTGCATTGTACGTAATGATAATTAAGTTTTAACCTTTAAGCTGTAATAGGGAGTTTTATATCGGAACCGGAATGTCATGCCTTCCTCGAAAGGACGACAGGAACGTTTCTGCAGACACCCACTTTGAGGAGTGTGGTTTAAAACTTTCTTACTTGCATACGGCAATTGCAGCACTTCACTTAAGTCATTTGAATAAAATGGCTTTTTTTATTTGCTTAAAATTGGTTTACTGTAAATGTTTTATGTAAACTAAATTGCTGTAAATAAAGGGCGGTGTTCGCCCTTTTATTCATTTTAAAGGTAGAAGGTGCAAAAATGACTGGCATCAAAAATGCTGAATGATGATAATTCCCGTGATCATCAGGACAATTCCCAGCATGCGCTGCACATTTAAGCGGTGTTTGGGGGTTCCGAACCAGCCAAAATGATCGATGATGAGGGCGATGATCATTTGGCCGCTTAAAGCCAAAACAACAGTAAGTGACGCTCCGACAATCGGCAAAAGCAAAATATTGGATGTGATAAAGATGACGCCAAGTATTCCGCCAGTCCAGAGCCACCAAGGGCTGCCCGTGATAAAGGTTTTTGCTGTATGTAAATTGTTTAAATGAAATAACCGCCGATGTTCAATGATCGACGTAAGAAAGAGAAGAATGACCATTCCAACCAAAAACGAAATAAGTGAAGCGATAAAAGGTGATTGGAGAGCATTTCTCAGCTCTGAATTAATAGATGTTTGAATCGGTGATGCCATTCCGGCAAAAAGCCCGAGCATCATGTAAAGAAAAACGTTCATAGTGTTGTTTTTCATCGGTGATGAACTCCCTTGCTATTAATATTTTTTGATAATGAAAACCCCGGAGATGATGAACAAAATGCCGATGATTCTAGGAAAGTTTAATTCATGAACGGGAATATGAAACCATCCGAAGTGATCGATGGCCAGAGCCATCACCATCTGTCCAAGCAAAGTGACGACAACTGTCAGTGCTGATCCAAGACGCGGAAGCAACAAAATATTTGAAGTTAAATAAAAAACGCCTAAACATCCGCCTCCAATGAGGATCCACAAGGGGATGGAAGGGAGAAGTCCGATGATAGACAAAAAATGGCGCTCTGTCACTAAGGCGACAATGACCAGGATAAGCGTACCGGCAAAAAAAGATATGGCCGCCGCCCCGTAAGGAGACCCGATCTTCATGCCTAGCCGTGAATTAATTGAGGTTTGAACAGGAATGGCCATTCCGGCCAAAATCCCGGCTATAAGTATTAAAATGATCATATTTTTAAAAACTCCTTTTTGCGGTAATTGGAACGATTATTTCAAAGCTGAAAGTCTTGCTGTTTTTGAGGGACACTTTGTATTTTGGCGAAAAGGAGTTCATGATGCAAGTGCTGATTGATGAAAAGAATTCAAAATTTGCAGCTTTGTATCTATATCATGTTTTTCTTTTTTGAAAATCATGTTTCAAGAAGATTTTGAGATTCAATAAGGTGATGTAGCGATAAAAAAACCAAAGAGGACTCCGGCTGAGTTCTCTTTGGTTTTTGTAAGTCCGGTTCCTCGTGTTCAAAGCCGTAAAATCTCTCCATAAAAAGTAAGTTGGAATCCCGGCAAAATTCAGCTCATCCAAATCGTACAAGCAAATTTTCATGAAAGAAGAATTGTTAAACTGAAAAAAGTCCTATAAACTACAAGTAATATTTTGTTAGGGGGTGGGAATGTGTTCAACGAAAGAGAGGCGCTCCGATTAAGACTGGAACAACTGAACAATGCCGAGATACAAGCCATACGCGAACTCCAAAATGAGCGGAAAGACATTTATTCCAGGCTGCGGGAATTAGATTGTCAAAAAGTTTCATCATCACATCATAAAAAAACGTTATTAGAATTAGTCGATGAAACTGTAAATCTCTTAAAAAAATAAACCGAAAGCCGTTTGATCCAGTGGCCTGAGAGGGATGAAAGAATGAAATAGAGGTTTTGCTTTGCTCATATTTTGTAATTGCGCGAAAAATGGAAAGGTTAGCAACTTGACTAGGAAAAGAACATTGTATAAGATTATTCTTACAAATCCAATAGGAATAACGGCCCTAAAACTGACTGACTTGTCAATCGAGATTCCGGGTAAGGAGGAAAACACTTGGGAAATACGGATACAAGAGAGGAATTGCTACATATCGCGCTTGAGATTTTTGCTACGAAAGGATATCACGCGACAAAAATTTCAGACATCGTAAAACAGGCTGGCGTTGCACAGGGAACTTTTTACTGGCACTTCAAAAGCAAAGAAGAAATCGTCAAGGAAATCATAGACAAGGGGAAAGAAAACCTTCTTGCAGCCATTCATCAAGGCTACAGGCAGACGTTTGCTCTTACAGATGATATGATCCAATCCACGACAGCCCTTATGAAAAGAATTTTTACGTTTGCACAGGAGAACCGAAACTTAATGACGTTTTTATTAGTCAAGGGACAAGGCGCCGATCCGGAAATCAGGGAGGCAATCGAAGAGGCGCTGATCAGTGTTGAACAAGCATTTAAAAAGAACATCCAAAGGGCTACAGAGCTTGGCATGCTAAATTCCTCCCATAATACTGATCTGCAGGCCACCATGTTAACAAGTCTTGTGATGGGCACACTATCAAAATGGCTGTTTGGACCAAAGCATGATCTGAATTATGTCCCCAAGTTTTCAGTTGATGAAATGACTGAAGAATTGGTTCATTTTGAATTTTTCGGGCTGATTGGCCAAAGGAGGAATTAAATTTGTCTATTATCCAAAAAACAAATGGAGAGTTTGGGATTTTTCATGAAGCCGGTATGCAGGCCAAGGGGTCTTTCACTCCGAATTCAGACGGCCTTTCGCCGATTGAGCTGTTGGAAGCTTCATTAGGGATGTGTATCACCATTTCTTTGCAAAGGATGTTTGAAAGGGACGGCATAGAAGTGCAGGAGGATGAATTTTCAGTTTCTGTTTCCGCTGCTAAAGCGCCCGATGGCCCGTCCCGTGTTGAAAAATGTACGGTTAGCGTCAAATTGCCCGAGCATCTTCCGACCGACTATAAAAAGAAATTAATCACCTCTGCTGAAAGGGCATGTACAATCGGCAATACGTTAAAACGAGGGGTAACGATTGATACGAATATGGTGTAACAACCTACATGATGAAACGAAGGAGCATGAAAATGGAAAACAACAGTAAAAAACCTTCCTATACAAATGCTGATGATTTTGCTGTTACATCAGTGCCTGAAAATAAAAGAAAATCGATTTTTAACATTACGATTACAAGCTGTGCCTGGATTATCTCATTGTCGACGATTGTGACTGGAGGAGCGCTGATCCAGGGATTGAATTTTGCGCACGCCGTTTTGGCTGCCGTCTTAGGTATGCTGATTCTTGCGGTCTATGGCTTTTTTCAAGGTGTAATGGGTGCAAAATACGGAATATCGACAACCGTTCTTGCCCGTCAGGCTTTTGGACGCTACGGATCGGGCCTTTTTGGAATCGTCTTGGCGCTGACGCTGGGAATCGGCTGGTTTGGCTGGCAGGTTGCTTTTTTCGGCACGACCATTTCTGAAATGTTTCCGGGTGTTTGGCTTGCGAAGCCTGAAGTCGCCATCGTTTGGGGCGGTATTTTAATGATCCTTACCGCTTTTATAGGATATCGCGGACTTGCCGCTTTAAGCTTTATCGCTGTACCTTTAGTCGTCATCTTTTCTATATGGGGCATTGTGAGTGCTGTCAATTATTCTGGAAGCTGGCATAACTTGCTGACGTTTCATCCGACAGGGGACCCTATGACGATATTTGCCGGAATTACAATCGTAGTTGGAAATGCTGCATTGGGTGCGGTTGTTTTTCCTGATGTGACGAGATATGCAAAAGGAGCGGTTTCAGGAGGAATAGGTGCGTCTGTCGGTTATTTCCTTGGAGGTGTTTTCTGTCTTGTTGCAGGAGCGGCAATGGCCATTGCTGCGAATGTTCCGGATATCGGGTCAACACCGAATATTCCTGCCGCGATGAGCAAGCTCGGACTTGGATTTTTGGCATTTTTCATCATCGTTTTTGCACAGTGGACGACGAATGATAACAATTTGTATACCGGATCTCTGGGGCTTCGCAATGTTGTGAACATTCCTAAGAAAGCACTTGTGGCGATCATGGGCGTGATCGGCATCATGATTGCATTATTAGGTGTCCAGAATATGTTTGTGCCATTCTTAACATTTTTAGGTTTGTATGTTCCGCCGATCGCAGGCGTGATGATCGCAGATCATTGGATCACAGCACCTGTCATCAAGAAAAAACAATATCGATTCGGGGCTGGAACAACTTATTCGAAGCTGAATGTTGCGGCGATTCTTTCGGTGATCATCGGGGGTTTTACCGCTTCAAAGGTAACATTCGGCATCGGACCGATTAACTCTACTGTACTTGCATTTTTGATTTATATCGTTTTTACATTTATTTTCACAAAATTAAATCTCCGTTACGAAATCGGAGAAGCGACAGAGGAATCGTCTGGTTTTTAAGCGGATAAGGAGGAAAGGTTTTCAATGATGAATGAAAAAAACCAATGGGTATTTGGAATTGATGTCGGCGGGACGTTTACAGATTTAGTGGCTGTCAACAAGGGAGGGAAAATGGTTTCGACGAAGACGCCTTCAACCCCTGATCAGTCTGATGGTGTCATGAACGGAATTAAAAAAATGGCTGAAATCATCGGAATAGACGTAAAGGACCTGTTAGCCAATAGTCCATTAGTGGTCCATGGAACAACAGTTGCCACTAACGCTTTGCTGGAATATAACGGAGCAAAGGTGGGGCTTCTCACAACGGAAGGCTTTCGGGACGAAATCGAATTCCGCCGCGCGTACAAAGAAAGCGTGTTTTCTCCGCGCTTGGAAGCCCCTTATCAAATTGTCCCAAGAAGATATCGTGTGGGGATTCCTGAACGACTGGATCATACAGGAAATGTCGTAACTGAGCTTGATGAAGAAGCCGTCCGCCGGGCAGTCCGCGGGTTTATCCAAGAGGGGATCGAGGCGATTGCTGTATGCTTTCTGTTCAGCTTCATGAATCCCTTGCACGAAATCCGCGTTAAAGAGATTATTCAAGAGGAAGCTCCCGGCATGTTTGTATCGTTATCGTATGAAGTGCTGCCGCAGATTCGGGAATTTGAACGGGTGAGCACGACCATTGTCAACGCGTTTACCGGCCCTTCCATGCAAAGCTACTTGAACCATCTTGACGAACTGCTTCGCGAAGACGGATTTGCCGGAGAACTGTTTGTCATGCAATCTAACGGCGGGGTCCAAAATGTCATTCAAAGCGGAAAATTTGCCGCAGGAGGCCTTCTCTCAGGTCCAGCCGGAGGAGTGACGGCTGCTTCCTTTATCGGAGAAAAATCGGGCTACGAGAACGTCATTACCGTAGACATGGGCGGAACAAGCTACGATGTCTCGGTTATCGAAAAGTTAAATCCGGCGATCACGACTGAGAACTGGATCAGCAGATACCGGGTTGCCCTGCCGATGATGGATATTCACACGATCGGCTCCGGCGGCGGAAGCATCGCCTGGATTGACAGCGGCGGAGCTTTACAAGTCGGCCCGCGAAGCGCAGGCTCCAATCCGGGGCCGGCCTGCTACGGAAGAGGCGGAGAAGAACCGACAGTTACGGACGTGAATGTTTTCTTAGGCTATATTAACCCAGATAACTTTCTAGGCGGAGAAATGAAGCTTGACCGTTCACTGGCTGAAAAGGCGATCCGCACACGAATTGCCGAACCGCTCGGAATATCGACAGTGGAAGCCGCTCTTGCAATCTCACAAATCGTCAATAGCGATATGTCAAATGCAGTCCACTTTGTGACGACACAACGGGGTCATGATCCAAGGAATTTCGCCCTAATGGCTGTCGGCGGCGCCGGAGCCATCCATGCAGGCAAGCAGGCGGAAGACCTCGGCATTAAAACCGTTATTGTTCCGTCCCTTGCCCCGGTCTTCTGTGCGCTCGGCGATGTGGCAGCAAACCTTAAAGTAACGGAGCTCAGGACGCGCTTTGAAAGTCTGAAAAACGTTGACCTGCAAGCGATGAATGCCGATTTTGAAAAGATGGAACAGACGGCCCGCGAAAAACTTGGAGGCCAGTCGGTCACCAATCAATATGAAACCCGCCGCTTTATCGATATGCGCTACGCCGGGGAAGTCCATGAAGTAACCGTACCGGTAAAATCGAGGACGCGGAGGATTACAGAATTGAATCTTGAAGCAACGGCGGCAGATTTCCATGACCTTCATGAAAGAATGTTTGCCCATAAAGATCCCGAGCACGAAATTGAAATTTTAAATCTCCGCCTTGACCTGGTTGGCGTCAGAGAGCCGTTAAAGCTTAAAGAGGAGCCGTTTGAGCAGGAGGACCCTTCAAAAGCGAAAACAGGTGAACGCGATATGTATTTTGACATCGAACCGACGAGGACGCCTATTTTCAACGGATCAATGCTTGAGCCGGGCAACTTGATTGTCGGTCCGGCCATCATTGAGCAATGGGGTACGACCATTGTTGTTTATCCGGGACATGAGGCTCTAATCGATTCTTACCGCAACTGTGTCATTGAAGTAAAGCACTCTCAGCAGACGACTAGAGGTGGAAATGCATGATCCAAGCTCAAATTCTTTATAGCAAGCTGCAATCGATCGGCAGAGAAATCGGGGATAATTTGCAGCGAATCTCCCGTTCCCCTTTGCTTTCGCAAGACCGGGCATTTGCTACAGCGATTTTTACGAATGAGCTGAAAATCGCGGTTCAACATCAATATGAGCCTGAACATTTGTTCGCATTAAAAGAAAGCGTGGAAAATCTGTTCGACTATTTTTCATTTGATATCGCAGATGGAGATGTGTTGCTCGTCGCAGATCCATACAGCGGCGGAACGAAAGGACAGTCGCTCACCATGGCGGCGCCGTTATTTCTTGAAGGGGAGCTCGTACTCTTCCCCGCTGTCCGCGCTCAGATGATCGATTTGGCCGGCGAGTATCCGGGCGGATTCCATCCCGATGCATTTGAAGTATGGCAGGAAAATATCAGAATTACACCTGTTAAGCTTTATAAGCAAGGCGTTCTACAGACCGATATTCTTCGTTTCTTATTATCAAACAGCCGGGTGCCCGCTTCTTTTAAAGCGGATTTGGAAGCCATGTATACATGTTTGCATGGCGCCAAACAGCAATTGAAAACGTTTCTTGGCAGCTACGGCCAGAAAACAGTGACCGAATCGATCGACAGCATGTTTGAATACAGCCGCAAAAGGGTTGAGCACCATGTCTCTTATCTGCCTGAAACAGAAATGAGCGCTGTCCAGGAGTTTGAAGTTTCCGAAGGAAGCAAGAGTACAATTCATGTGCAAATTTCAAAGAAGGACGATGCGGTTGAAATCGATTTGAGCAGATCATCGGTACAATCCGTAAAGCCGGTTAATTCGCCTGCCGCTTTAACGAAGGCGTTTGCCGTTTGGCCGTTCCTGGCGAGAATTGCCGATGAAATACCGATCAATGAAGGAACGCTTCAACCTTTTCAAACGAAGACGAGGCTGGGTACGATTTTGGATCCGGAATTTCCTGCAGCGACAGCATTAGCTCCAAGCATTACCGGCCATTTCATCGCTGAAGCGGTATATAAAGCCATTCAAAACGGACAAAGCACGAATGAAGAATTTCCGCCGATTTACGGGACAGGTCCGCAGGCCGTTTTTTATCCGGAGCTTGGCGCGGAAGCAGAAACGAAATCAATCGTTTTGGCGCCCGGGTATCCATCAGCTTCAAAAGGCTTCGGGCCGCCTGCTTTATTTGGTCAACGGATGCTTGTCTCTGCAGAGGAATTGGAGCTTTACCACGGTTTTAAAATGGTTTCCCGGGAGTGGACGGACAATGGGGAGGAAATGAAAGTGTCTCTGCTTAACCAGGAGGACGATATTTATTTCAACCTTCTTCTGCCTTTTAGTGAAAGGGGAGAATACGGGTCTCTGTCAAGAACGGGAGATCGTGACGAAATCTTTTATGAAAGCACGGTAAACCAACATGTGAAAAAAGGCGAGCTCCTCGTCTTTACGTACTCTCAAAAGGAGGAGCTGCTATGATTAATCAGGACTTTATTCTATCACAGGTGGTCGGCGGTTCCCTTGATGCGGTTGCCAGGGAAATGAGCGCCACTGTTACGAGAACGGCCTGTTCACCATTGTTTAACGAAGCACACGATTTTACGACGGGCGTCTTTGACCTTTCTGGCAAAAAATCGCGCCTTGTCGCGCAAGCCCCGGGCTGTACGCTGCACCTTTATGCGGTAGTAGGCGCAGTTGACCATTTATTGGACGCTTTTCGGTACGATCTTCATCCCGGAGATATTCTCCTGGTGAATGATCCGTATCATGGAGGCTCGCACAGCCTTGACTGGACGATCGTCATGCCGGTTTTTTATAATCGCAAGCCGATCCTGCTTCCTGCTGTCCGAAGCCATATGGCCGATAATGGAGGGCCGGTTGCCGGAGGGTACAATCCGCGCTCAAAAGACATTTGGCATGACGGGCTGCGGATTCCGCCATTAAAAATTTATGAGCGGGGAGAAAAGCGCAGGGATGTATTCGATTTAATTGTTGCAAACAACAGGCTTTCCCATTGGCTTGAAGGCGACTTAAACGCGATGATCGGGGCATGCAAGGTCGCTGCCTCCCGAATCCAAACGATGCTGGATAAGTATGGCGCCGAGAAGGTGATTACGGCCATTGACAACCGGATTCAATATACAGAAAACAGGGTTCGCGATGAAATCACCAGCTGGCCGGACGGCACCTATGTCGGTGAAACATTTGCTGACCACGACTTTCAAGGCAACCGCGATATTAAGGTTCGCGCAACGGTGACCGTCAAAGGCAGCGATCTTCACATTGACTTTACCGGCTCCTCTCCGCAAGTAAAGGGCTTCATCAACAGCCCGCTTTCAAATACGACTTCATTTGCTTTTGTCGGTATTTCGACTTGCTGTGATGAGGATATTCCGATCAATGAAGGATATATGAATCCGGTAACAGTAACTGCACCTGTAGGAACAGTTGTGAACCCGCAGCTGCCGGCACCGTGCGGACACGCAACTGCGTGCGTAGGAGCAGAAATAGCCGAGGCTGTTCTCCAGGCCATTTCCCAATGTGCGCCAAAACGCGTCGGAGTGAACGCCCATAAGCTTCCTCTCGCTTATTCCCACGGAAAATACGACGACGGGAAGCCGTGGGTGAACCTGAATTTTTACGGCTATACCGGCGGTGCGGGGGCTGCATACGAAACGGACGGATGGGGGCTTTATCCGCCTGTTATGACAGGAGTTATTCTGCCATCTATTGAAATGACTGAAGTTCAATACCCGAGCCGTGTATTAAAGCATGAATATACGAGCGATTTTACGGGAGCAGGCCGATGGAGAGGCACCCCCGGGTTGGATGTTCAGATCCAGCACTTAAAGGAAAGCCGCACAAGCGTCATGATGGCAGGGGTCCGAAATACAACAAAAGGCTTCTGCGGAGCTGGCGATGCACCAAGCAACAAGGTGATCGTCGGGTATGGAACAGACGAAGCCAAAGAGATCGAGGAAACGGCTTTTGAAGTCAAAATGCCTGCGGGCGGCATCATCCAATTTTACCGTGCAGGCGGCGGAGGCTGGGGAAATCCGCTGGAACGTGAACCCGAAAAGGTGCTGGACGACGTCTTCAACGAGTTTGTCAGCATTGAATCAGCATTGCAAGATTACGGTGTCGTGATTGACCCTGAGACACTTACCATTAATGAAATGGAAACAAATCGTGTGCGGGCTTCCCGCCTTTCATAAATAAAAAAGCTGATCTGAAAGGAATGAAGACACCTTTTCGGATCAGCTTTTTAAATACTCATATGGTAAAAAGAGGATAATCGCTTTCAGGAGAGAATGTAAACATAACCGGTTTGATCTTTTAAGCCGGCGGGTACATAACAGATTAGCAAGTAAAGGAGGACAAATCATATGAAAAACAAAAAAGCGTTTTGGGGACCTTTTCTGTTCGGTGTGGGTATCATCGCCATGATCGATGGCATTGTTTTTCACCAATTACTTCAATGGCACAGCGTGTACATGGACACAGACCGCTCTCACCAAATTATGAGCGACGGACTGTTCCATCTGTTTTCGCTCGTCATTCTTTTTATCGGCGGGATCCTGTTGTGGAACAGAGGTGACTTGAGCAGCAGCCGGCCGCAACACATCTTTTGGGGAGCCTCTTTGCTGGGAGCGGGCTGGTTTAATTTCCTCGAGGGCATCATCAATCATCATCTTCTTCAGATTCACCACGTCAACCCGCTAAGCCCGAACCGCCTCTTATTCGACCTTGCCTATGACGCATCAGGCCTTTTGATCATTCTGGCCGGATGGCTGATCTACAGAAAAGGCAAACAGAAATGAAAAATTGGTTTGACTCGCACAATTATTTCTCGGGAAAGCGCAGGTTTCAACAAGACTTGCCCTGTTTTTGTCAAAATTTGAAGAAATAAAAAACTCCATTTTAAAAATTGACGTGATCAGTAAGCGGCGCTTGAGGAAGTTGTTTTATGTAAACAAGTTATTAAAGTGCAACTGTTCACTTCAAGCAAAAAGGGGGTTCAGATATTCAATGGAAAAAAGGTGTTCATATCGTTTGACTGGCATCTTTTAAGAGGAGGTTTCCATATAAAATGTTAAGTGTGCTGCTGCCTAATTAGCTTATCCTTTCCGCTATCATTTTATTTTTATGTTACATGATCGTATTGGTAAAGGAAAACAAGATAAATCGCAAACAAAACGAGGAAACTCAACAGTTGCTTAGGGAGATATTAAAGGAAGTGAAAAGCAAAGATTTAGAGCGGAAATAAAAGATATTATATTTCTAGAGTGATTTAGTTGTGCCTCAGAGGAAACATTTGAGGATAAGACTGTACCTTTTGTTCAAGTGAAAGTCGGGTTTAGATTTGCAAGGAGGCTGTTTCATGCAGCTATTGGTTTGCTGCTGTGTACCCTAAACTTTTAAATAAAATAACCTTAATTATTCCGAATTCACATAATACGGTAATTGGAAATCCTTAAAAGACAAACTTGTGATGATTACGACATCCTGAACAATTTGCTTCCTCTTCAAATAGATGCTCATAAGAAAGATTCATGTTGTTGGAGAAATAAATAATCTGTAAATGCGAGGGGATGCACTTGACAAGTTTTGTTCAGAATACCGTGCATGGTTTAAAGAGCTTATTAGATCAAAATGGAGTCATTAGGATTCTTGGCTCTGAAGGTGAAATTACAGATGCTCTTGTCACATTCTCTGGCAGCGGAGCCTCTCAAAGCGATATACGAGCTTTCGAAACACATCACCAATTATCTCTTCCTGATGATTATAAAAAATTTTTAACTCTACATAATGGAGCTAGAATTTTTGATAGTCTTTTAGATGGAGTGAATATTGGCGGAGGTCTGCATTTATTTAACATCAAGGAAATCGACACAGAACTAAAAGATGAAGAATTGTATGAGGATGTTAGCGGTATTCCAATTGGACATTTGCTGGAAGAGTGCGATCTAATGATTGACAGAGACAGGCTCAAGGAAGGAGATCCCAACTACCTTTATTTACTTGAGGATGGTCTTGAGTATAAGCCTCTCGATTTAAATTTTGAGATATTTTTAGACCGATATGTTATGTGTCATGGGCAGCCATTTTGGGAGTGGAGATATTACACAGCGGAGAATTATTATAGAATATGACGACCCGATTTCTGGTCGTCTTTTTTGAATTCGAACAGGTTATTCATCCTAATTCTAAGGATTCATTTTCATGGGTGATCAGGATTTATTCCCCAATTCCCTTCTATAAAGTGGTAAACTCTAAAATGATTGTAACTTTAGTATTAGAGGAGAGTGCCATGAAGACTTTGGACGTGCAGGCGTTGCACAAAGCCATTGATCAAACGCTGGAACAATTAAAACATCAATCAGACGAAATCGCCAAAGTCCAAAAAAGCGTTGAGGAAATCGCATCACTTGATGATGCTTTAAAAGGAAAAGGCGGCGACGCGATCCGCGCCTTTTACGAGGAATGCCACACCCCTTTTCTACAGTTCTATGATACGTTTATAGGGGAATACAGTTCCACGTTAAAGAAAATGAAAAGCGCGTTAAATTCCCTGGAACCAAACCATAACGGGTTTATTTCGCAAAACTTTCTCGAACACGAGCTGGAACAAGGGGTGAATGCGGCCGACCGCACAACGAAACATTTGGTCTCTAAAACCAACGCCACGATCGCAAAAGTCAGCCATATCGTTGATTTACCAGATTTGAATGACAGCGGTTTTCATGAACAGAATCAGAAAGCATTAAAGGAAATCAGCACGACCCTTGAAAAGCTGCATACGTTTGACCGCGAGCAAACAAACGCCCTCAAAACGGCTGAAAACGACCTAGAAACGATGCAGAGATACATAAGCAGGCTTGAAAAAATGTACACAGGCCCTAAAATTGAAATCACGGGCTATCAAAAAGGTTCGATTTTAAAGCCGGATGAGATGGACACTTTGCGTGGTGGACAAGACACAGCGATGGGCGTCATGTTGGATAAGCTGGATAAGAGATCGAAGCTTGAAAAAGAAGTTAGCGAGGTTAGCAAACAGGATAATAAAGTTTCTAAACTAAAGAAGAAGCTTGATGATTTCAATTTTTCAACGGCTTCAGAGTTTTATGAGATGGCTGCGGAAATTGGCTACGAAAACCTTTCCCCTTGGCAACAGCGATATTTCAATCAAATTGAAGGCGCTCGTGATTTTGGCAACGCAATTAAAGGAAGTGCTGAAGGACTCAAAAATGCAGTCGTCGATACTGCGGTAGGCCTATGGGACATGGTCGTTCACGCAGACGAAACGATTGAGGGCATTAACTTTACACTTCATCATCCTGATGTCACATTCAATATTATAAAAAAAGGAATTGAAGACTCGTATCAACGAGATGTCGTCAATGGTGATTCTTACACCCAAGCCAGATGGTTTAGCTATGCCGTTGGAATGGTCGGGACATCGATTGTTGGCTCTAAAGGCGTTGACAAAGCAGCAAAAGCCGCCAAAGCGGGGAAGGTAGGGCAGGTCGCTGCCAAAGCAACTAAAGCTTCTAAAAAAGTATCGAAACAAGCTTTGGAAAAAAGCGTAGCGTCTTTCAAGAAATCGATGCAAAGGGTCGCTTCAAACATAAAAGGAATTCAAATACACAACCCTTTTGCGCCGCAAGTTCAGTTTGCTGGTGGGGGTAAAGTCCCTTATCATGCACTTAATGGGGAGCATATAAAAGACAGTCTTATTCAGTTTGCGAAGAAAGTTTCTGATATAAGCAGAAAACCGTTTACAGGTGGTAATATCTCAGTACCATGGTTAAATAAGGAAAATTACAATGCAGTTGAAGTTAAAGGTAAAGTAAAACCAAAAGGAAATTTGAAAGATGTTGACAGAAGAATTTATCAACTTAAAAACATTGACTTCAACATGAAGCATCCAAATAAAAATATAACTAATTTAGAATTAATGAAAAGCGGAAAAGCGCCCATTGGGGAAGATGGCAAACCAATTAATTTACATCATTTAATACAAAAAGAGCCAGGTACGATGTTGGAGATACTTCATACCACTCATAAAAAATACCATAAAGTACTACACCAATTAGTGGAGAAGGGGGATAGCTTTAGAAATAATCCTGAACTGCAACAACAATACGATAGTTTCAGAAGAAAATACTGGATGTGGAGAGCTGAACAATTTGAAAAGAGCTTGAAAGGTGGATCTCAATGAATACTAAAGAATTAATTATAGACTTTATAAACAAACATGCTACTCCCCATGATTTTACAGGAGGAATTAATGAGGGAAAAATCAAAAAAATTGAAAATGACTTACAAACCACTCTTCCTGAAAGTTATAAATGGTTTTTAAGAAACTATGGCTCAGGCGGCTCTTTTGGCGTCGAAATATTGGGTCATGGACTTGTATCCCCTGAAGTCGTAGAGTTCACCAAAGACTATAGGGAGCTCTATGACTTACCAAATCACATTGTAGTAGTCGTTGATGTAGATGCATTTGCTTATTGCTTAGATACACAAAAAATGGATAACGGAGAATGTCCTGTAGTTACATGGGTTTATCAAAGCGGATATGATCACCAAAAGGCTCCTAACTTCCTTGAGTTTTTATGGGAATATTTAAATCAAGCTAAAGAAGATTGGTACGAGGAAGAATAATATATTAAATCTCAAGCACTTAATCTTTGATTGGGTGCTTTTTTGTTTAAATCGAGAAAAATCCGAGATGGACATCATCTTCATATAAGAAGTGGTCTGAAATCTATGCAATTTTCCTAATGATGAAAATAACATTAGGTTCTTAGAACAGTATTTAAATTCAAATAGTCCTTCATAATAAGCTCCCTAAGGGAACTTATTATGAAGGAGAAAGCTTAAACAATTGGTCTAATATTTAAAGTGTTTTTGTTAGGAGGTAAAACAGTATTGGATAAGAAAGATATTAAGTTCCTCGAGGAGCTGCTTTATAATACAGATAAAGACGATCTAGTAAGAGTGATGAGAAATATTGAAAACCCTGTTATTCTTCACGTTTTTGCAGCGAATTATAATTGGAATAGTGGTTTTGAAGTTCCAAAAGCAATTCTAGAGAATGAAAATTGCGATTATGGTACGGGGTTATTAATGTTCCATTATGCAGACGGTTATCGTATGCTCGAAAGCCCAGACGATGTTTCAGCATCTGCTTTAGAAGAATGGAAGGATTTTTTAATTCAAACATATCAAAAGCTTATAAATTTGCAGTTTAATTCTCAAAATATTTCATTCGATCCTGAAATAACAAGGGTTCATAGGTTTAAGTTGAAAAAAAATAACCCGCATATTCCCGATGCTTTACTTGATAAGTCACCAGGGGTTTTGATTGAAGTTCCAAAAATTTAATGCGTTTTTCACCTTGAACGGCAGTGCCTTTCAAGGTTTTTGAACAAATTGGAGAAACCCAGCAAGGAATAGGGCGGAATTATAGGCGTTTTGGGAAGAAGCCGGGTGAGATGTTTTAAATATGGCTACCGGAATGGTTGCTACGTCTGTCGTCGGCACTAAAGGCGCAGCTATAGAATAGGAGGTAGCTTTATGCAAAAAGAAGAGTTTGTATCACTTTGGGTAGGCAGTATCAGTTCTCCAGAAGAATTAGAAAAGATTCTTAAAACTTCTTATACTGAAGATGGTGATTTTATTCCTTCAATATTTGCTCATAGCTTTAATATAGAAAGGTATGACGAGTCTGTTCGTGAAGCAGATTTTTATGAAGAGTCTAGTAACTCAGTAAGTCGATTATTAGAAGACTTCTCTTACGATCATACGATTATCCCCGAATTTATTTCAGTATGTGGAGAGCACCTGACAAAAAATTATAATGCGGTGGTACTCTTATATAATTTCGACTATAAAGGTGTCAAAAAGAAGGTATCTATTGGTGGCGGTGAATTTAAATTTTTAGGTTCAGTTAAATATATGTAATGAATACTCAAATTTCAATGATGATAAATGAATATATAGAAAAAGATGATTTTTTCGGAGCAGTACCCGATGAAGATATTTCGAGGGCTGAAGAGAAATTAGGATGCAAATTTCCAAGGCAATATAAAGAGTTTGTTAAAGCATATGGCTCAGGAGGAATATGTGGAGTTGAGGTCTTAGGAGTAGAGGGAAATGGATATGCTTCAGTAGTTGATGCTACAGAAAGATTTAGAAAATTTGGTTTACCTGAGGAATACTTAGTTATTGAAAATGTGGACGAGTTTGTTTATTGTCTCAATACTGGAGAAAATCATTGTGTAATAAGGTGGGATGACATAAGCAAAAAGGAGATTGAAAGATATTCTAGCTTTGATGATTATTTACAAGACAGTTTTCAAGAAGCAATAGATAACTGGTAAGGAAAAGCCAAGATTTAAAACTCCACCTCTAAAAAGGGCGGGGTTTTTGTTTTAGAAGGGAGACGATTAATTGTGAAAGCCCTTTTTACCTTAATGTTTCTTAAATTATTCCTCTCCTACATTGACCAAGAAACCAAATATAGGATATGCTTTGGTGAGAGACCTGTAAAAATGAGGGATTTTTGTAAGGGGGATTTTTTGAGGAATGAATAGTGGCTCCACTGTGTGGCAAAGAAATTTTTCCTTTCTGTTTGTCTCTAAAATGGTGAAAATAACCGCAGACAGCTTTGCTTTTACTTCTATTTTGTGGTTTCTCATTTTAGATGGAAAAGGGGCTGTCGGAACAGGTATGCTAATAGCTGTCACCCTTCTTCCCCAAGCTTTAATAGGACCGTTGATTTCACCTTTTATGAAACCAAAAACTCTTAAGTTCTGGATGTTCTCCGCAGATATAACAAGGGCTTCATTGATGCTGATCATTCCAATTTTTTATTTTAGTGGATTTTCACCATTATGGTTCATTATTTCACTAATGCTGATACATTCGGCAACTGGGGCTTCTTATGATCCTGCATCCATTTCCATGATTCCGCAAATTGTTAAGAATGAACTTATTCAAAAAGCTAATGCCACCATAGAATCTTCAGCCCAAATTGTAAAATTGGTCTCGTTAATGGTTTGCGGTATATTGATTGCTGTAATAGGCGCTGCTTATACAATGCTTATTATATTTCCATTTTACATCGCTTCAGCCTGTTTAGTTCTGTGTATAAAATTTAGCTCGAAAGAAGAAGGGGCTCAGGAACAGAAACCAAAAGGCGCATATTTTAAAAAGCTAAAAAGAGGTTTTGTACTTGTTCGAAATCATCATATTTTGCTTCCGCTAGCCGTATACTGCATTTTGTTGAATATCGGTTCAGCTCCTTGGGAGGCGCTTTCAGCGATCTATCTGTCAGAAGATTTAGGCGGCGGTTCGGTCATTCATTCTTTCATAAGAGTAGCAACAGCTACCGGAGCCTTTTTAATGGGGTTTATCTTAACTAAAGTAAGAGTGAACCGATATGGACTATTGTTTGTCTCCGCTGGAATTATAGAAGGAATTGCACTTTTCATAACAGGAATGAATTCAGTTTTATTACTACTTCTTCTCACAGCATTTGTTTTGGGGGCTACCATTAGTGCCATAAACGTACCTGAACACACCATTATTCAAACCTCAGTTGCAGATGAAGATCAGCCGCAGGTATTTGCTGTTATTAGAATGATCTCTCATGTGATGGTACCATTAGGGGCTTTAATTAGCGGCTATGCAGCCGCTGCCTTTGGTGCAGGAAAAGTTATCGCTTTCGGCGGACTGATTGAAATTCTAGCTGGAATGGCGATATTAACTCTTACGAAACTAAGTAAAACCAATCGTTCAGACATGATAAGGGATAAAGAAGAAAGTTTAAAAATGTAAGAAAATTCACACGTTTAAATGCTGAATATTTCAAAATGATTAAGAAAGGGGTTTTTATTTTGGTATATAAATGCGTAATACCTTATGATCTAGTGGCAACGAAAATGAATTATTGGTATGTAGCTCTTAAAAATGACTGGGTTGATGAAGCTGAAAAAATGAAATCTGAGGTTAAACAAGAGATCGCTATAATGGAAGAAAATCAGGATGTCCTTATATATTTTTCATTGCTTGAATTCCGTCATAAGCTGATGTTGGATTACATTTGTCCAGAAGCAGCAAAAGATATACAGGTTCATTATGAAGAGTTAAGGGAAAAGACTAAAGGCGGGAGAAATTTGAATGGTATGCTCGAATATTATTACTATTTCTTCACAGCAATGTATCATTTTAGACAGAAAGAACTTCTTCATGCTTTAGCTTACTACCAAAATGCCGAAAATCAATTGAATTCATTTGAAAGCGATGATGTTGAAAAGGCAGAATTTTATTTCAAATTGTCAGAAATTTATTACTATATGAAACAAACATATTTTTCGATGTATTATGCTAATCATGCATATAAGATTTATTTAAAACAGCCAACATATGGACAGCGTAGAGTACAATGCCAATTTTTAATGACTGGTAACTGGCTGGATAAAATGAATCCTGAAAAAGCCCTGGAGCATACCAGCAAAGCACTGTCAGATGCAAAGGAATTACAAGTTGATTATTTAATTGGTTCTTCACACTTGAATATTGGAATATGTTATAATCAACTTGAAGAACTTTACAAAGCAGAAAATCATTTTCAAATGGCTGCTGAACTTTATAAAAATGAAAAGCACAGCTTTTTGCCAAAAGCCCTCTTTAATATTTCGCACGTTAAAGCGAAACAAGAGAAGTGGATTGAAGCAGAAGATCGGTACTTTGAGGGTATGGAATGGGCTCAAAAATTTGAGGACCAAGAATTCCTTACAAAGCTGAAAATGATTTACGGGTTGTATTTATCATTTGACCTTGACACAGTTCGAGATTCCTTTGAGTTCTTCAGTGAAAAAGGTATGTATGCAGACATAGAAGAGTATGGAGTCATCACGGCAGAACTTCTACAAGGAAAAGAAATGCTACATGATTCACTTGAGTTTTACCGCAGAGTAGTTGAGGCAAGAAGACAAATACAAAGGAGTGGGACAGTACATGAAAGCTAAGTTGCTAATTTGCTCTATTCTGTTATTAGGTGCAGTTAGTTTATTGGGCACTTCTTACGATCAATCAACAAATACAGCATATCATGTTGCTGACAGGGTAGCAATTTAACTCTGAGACTGCTAAATTAATATATAGAACCTTTAAAAGAGACCAGTTCGTGAAACTCACTGTGAGTTTATGGGCTGGTCTTTTTCATTTCTGAAATATCGATTAGTTTTCCGGATTTCACCAATATATTCAAGCCAGTAAAGAAGCGGCTCTCAAATATACTCCCAACACCAGAATTGCCTCTAGAAAAAATGGAAGGATTGATGCTGAGGAATGCAATTAAAGTAAATCCTAAGTGAAAAGTGATTAAAGTTATGGCTAATCAATTGTAAAAATGTGTATTATTTTTGAATTATTTTTCAATTCTACACCATTTGACAATTTTTTCATCCTTTTGGTGTTAAGCTCAAGGTGTCTATTAAATGGACAAGCATTTAATAGTTAAACAAAACGAAAAGGGGATGTGTTTATGTTTAAAAACAAACTCAAAAAAGTAGCGGGAGCGGTTGCAGTTGCTGGGGCTCTGTTGGTATCCGGATTACCTGCAAGTGCTGCGCCGGATTTAACTCCGATTCGAGACAAGTATCCAGACGCCTATCAATTCCAATGGAATGGCAACAATACTGTAACTGTTTTCTTTAGAGACAGCCAAGGTAAATCTTATCATGAAACATATACATGTGTTACGGTTATACAAGGAACTTGCTACGTGTATAAGTAAACCGTAAGACAAAATTCTGTCTCAATCGTTTGTATTCTTATTCTTTCTGAGACAGAATTTTTTTCATTAACCAAATCAGTTACTTTCACCTCTCTGTGTCCAAATCCTCTTTATTTATGCCCCTCTCGTTGATCAATGAAAACAAAGCTGGAACAGTTTTCATCGGCACCATCAGAATATGCTTGCGCCAATATGAGTTTTTCACAGTTTACAGGGGAGAGCTGAACAGCGGCCGCAGCACACCTTCAGACTGACTGGCCTAAGGGTCTTATCTAGCGAATAATGTCGGAGACGCTCTCATAGCATCATTATTGAAAAATAAGTCTGTTTCATGTGGTAATCGATTGATTCCAGATATTTCTGAAGTGAGAGTGTCAATGAAATGGAACATTCCTATCAAAGTCCCGGCATTCCTGTAAGTTTTTAGCTCACCATCGTTTTTCACAAGTTATCATTCATTAATGTCTAAACGCGAGTAGATTCGTATAGTAAGACATCATGGGTTTCTTCCATGACTTTTATTTCTTGCGTAACCACTAAGCGGCTGATTTACATCATCAATAGGCAATGCTATAAGTTTGGCAGAACCTTTCTTGCACCTAAAAACAGCCATGAACAAAGAACAAACGGCATTGTTAGCGCGGGGAGTCCATATGGCAAAAGATATGTGCTGAGTCCCGCTGTTATAGGCACCGTCAGACAAGCTGAAATGATCCCTGACAAAAATGAAAACCGGTTATGTTCACTTTTAAAAATGGCAGATACGGCCAGGATTGTTAAAATTGCATTATACCCGTAAAGACCCAATGTGATGAGAGAACGCTCTCCTCCTAAAAGGAATGCAATGATGATGGCAACTGCATTTCCGGTAACTGCATAAAGTCCTAGTTTTCTTCCTGCCCAAAATACGGCGAGAAAAATTAAAATCCCGGATACTGTGTTATTCAGAAAAAATACTTGTCCAATTCCATGAAAGACCCCGTCTATTAAATTGACTTCCCCTGCTGTCTTTAGTTCCCAGTGTGTTAAATCCTGAGGTATCAGGGCAGAGCTTAATTTAATCCCATTTAATTTGTATGAAGCCAGCAATATAAACCACGTCAGGATAACAAAGGGGAATGTAAGAATTGGAACTTCGGTTCTTTTCGTAAAATGCATCATGGCGGCTGTAAAAATGGCTGCTAAGGCTGATCCAATTAAAGCGACAAGCCACATGTAAGGGCCAGTTAAGAATGATGCCAATGCCATTCCTGTTAACACAGAATTATATCCTAATAGTCCCTCATTTATAATCTTTTCATCTGCCGCTCCCAATTTCCCTACTAAAGTACCGATAACAGCGGACAACAAAGCGATTATACCTAAATAATAGGAAAAAATAGTAATGGCTATAAGGATTAGAAAGCCGGTCATCACATTCTCAATCAGGATGACTTGAGAGATGCCTTTGAGAGAAGCTGTTATTAAACGGAAAAACACCCCCTCGCTTAATAAATGGAGTTTGTTTTTTCGCATAATGAATATTCTCCTTTCTTTTCAAGGTTATATATCTTCAGTGTATCATATATAAATTTTTTGATATATAAATTGACATATATGTAAAAAATGATATACATTTAAAACAGAAGCAGGGGAATCAAATATATTTTCAGTTTTTTAGTTTTTGCGCTTTCAGCTCAGAATGTTAATGAACTGGCTCCCCCTTATATGAATGCTCACCGTTTGGTCGTAATAAAAATACAGGGAGGTTTTGTGATGCAACTATTACCGCGTGAAGTAGACAAGCTTATGATTGTTGTCGCAGCAGATCTTGCGAAGCGACGTAAAGAACGGGGATTAAAATTGAATCACCCGGAAGCAGTAGCCCTGATAACGTATGAAGTGTTGGAAGGAGCACGGGATGGAAAAACAGTTGCGGAGTTGATGGAATATGGAACAACCATTTTGTCGCGGGAAGATGTAATGGAAGGCATTCCGGAAATGATTGATGATATCCAGGTAGAAGCTACATTTCCAGACGGCACAAAGCTTGTAACTGTACATAGTCCAATTAAATAAAATGGATAGGAGGCTATTGAAATGGAACCGGGGCAACTATTTTTAAAAGAAACGGATATCATTTGTAATGTCGGAAGAGCGGCGTCCAAATTGAATGTAACGAATACAGGTGACCGCCCAGTTCAAGTAGGTTCACATTTTCATTTTTATGAAGCGAATGAAGCGCTTCAATTCAAACGAGAAGAAGCATTTGGAAAGCGACTAAACATTCCGGCAGGAGCAGCTGTGCGTTTTGAGCCCGGGGATGAAAAAGAAGTGGAATTAGTGCCTTACGCCGGCGAACGCCGGGTATACGGATTTAATAATAAAGTGGACGGATCATTGGAAAAAGAGGGGAACCAATCATGAGTTTCAAGATGCCAAGAAAGCAATACGCTGAAATGTACGGCCCGACTACAGGGGACTCTATTCGTCTGGCAGATACAGATTTGCTCATCGAAATTGAGAAAGACTACACGGCATATGGAGATGAAGTGGTATTCGGCGGCGGTAAAGTTATTCGTGATGGAATGGGACAACACCCTTTAGTTACACGTGGAGAGGGAATAGCAGATGTTGTCATTACGAATGCTGTTGTCTTAGATTACACTGGTATTTACAAAGCGGACATTGGAATTCGTGATGGCAAAATCGCTGGAATCGGGAAAGCAGGTAATCCGCTAATCATGGACAATGTGGATATTGTGATTGGCTCTGGTACAGAAGTTATTGCTGCTGAAGGTATGATTGTAACTGCGGGCGGAATTGACACTCACGTCCATTTTATTAATCCGGAGCAAATCAGAACAGCATTAGCTTCAGGTCTTACCACCCTAATTGGAGGAGGAACAGGCCCTGCTGCAGGATCAAAGGCTACCACGGTTACACCGGGCGAGTGGCATATGCACCGAATGCTTGAAGCGGCAGAGGGCATGCCGATTAATGTTGGGTTTACAGGAAAAGGACAAGCCGCTTCAGAAGCTCCGCTGGTAGAGCAAATACGCGCCGGCGCCATTGGACTGAAAGTTCATGAGGACTGGGGCGCTACAGCTTCAGCTATCGATCATGCGCTAAGTGTGGCTGACAAATATGATGTTCAGGTTGCCCTTCACGCGGATACATTAAACGAAGGCGGATTTATGGAAAATACAATGGCAGCTATTAAAAATCGCGTCATTCATATGTACCATACAGAGGGTGCAGGGGGAGGACATGCTCCTGACTTAATTAAATCGGCCAGCTTTAACAATGTTCTGCCGTCATCTACGAACCCGACATTACCTTATACAGTCAATACGGTAGATGAGCACTTAGATATGTTAATGGTCTGTCACCACTTGAATCCATCTATTCCGGAAGATTTGGCGTTTGCTGACTCACGTATCAGACGCGAAACGATTGCAGCTGAGGATATTCTCCAGGATATGGGTGTATTCAGTATGACTAGTTCGGATGCCCAAGCGATGGGACGGATTGGAGAAGTCATTTTACGTACATGGCAAGTAGCCGATAAGATGAAAAAACAAAGAGGAACAATGGCGGGCGACAGCGAGCTTTCGGACAACAACCGCGTAAAACGTTATATTGCCAAATATACAATTAATCCTGCCATTACTCATGGTATTTCCGAATATGTCGGTTCTATCGAGAGAGGGAAAATGGCCGATCTCGTTGTCTGGAATCCAGCATTTTTCGGTGTGAAGCCTGAAATGGTGATGAAAAGCGGCTTTGTTGCAGAGAGCTTAATGGGAGATGCTAACGCCTCTATCCCGACACCGCAGCCTGTTATTTACCGTCCGATGTATGGGCAGTTTGGCAAGGCGTTGTCCAGCACTTCCATTACGTTTATTTCCCAGACAGCTTTCGATGACAAAGTGCATGAGAAGCTTGGGTTGCAAAAAATCATTCTTCCGGTTCGCGGCATTCGCAAACTAACGAAAAAAGATATGAAGCTGAATTGCGAAACTCCTGAAATAACGGTCGATCCACAAACATATGAAGTAAAAGTAAATGGCCAATTAATTACATGTGACCCTGTTGATAAGGTGCCAATGGGTCAACGATATTTCCTATTCTGAGGTGAGAGTCATGATTATTGAACAAATCGTAACAAATCTTGAAAACATGGAAAAAGAGGAAATTGAAAAACGCCATATTGAAAAAGTTTACCTTGAAAGTGCTTATTTAGTAAAACGAATCCAACGGGTGAAAACAGATCATGGCAACGAAATTGGAATACGCTTAAAAGAAGCGCGTGACCTTGTCGCTGGTGATGTTTTGTATATGAACGATAAAAATATGGTCGTCATCGATGTACTGTCCGATGATTTATTAGTTATCAAACCGCGCACCTTAAATGAAATGGGAACGATCGCTCATCAATTAGGAAATCGCCACCTGCCGGCGCAGTTTGAAGAGGACGAAATGCTTGTTCAATATGATTATCTTGTAGAAGAGTTACTTCAAGACCTGCAAATTCCATATAAACGTGAAGACCGAAAAGTAAAACAGGCTTTCCGCCATATCGGTCATAGCCATGATTAATATTTTATCTTTACTCCAACTATGTGATTCAAATTTCCCTATAGGGGCTTTTAGTCATTCGTATGGTCTTGAGACCTATATTCAAGAAGATAAAGTCCATGATCAAGCAACGTTCGTACAATGGCTTCATACGTATGTAAACGAGCAGCTCATCTATTCAGATGGGTTGGCTTCCCGTCTTGTATATGAAGCGTTAGAGAACGAAGATTTACAAACAGTATGGAAATTAGATCGCATGTTGACTGTTCAAAGTTTGCCGCGTGAAACAAGAGAAGGAACCCAAAGGATGGGCGAGCGGATGTTAAATCTTATAGAATCCCTATATGATATACCCATTCTTTCAATATATCGGGAGCGTATAGATCAAAAGCAATCGTTTGGACATCCCTCCATTGTATTTACGATTGTAGGTCATCATCTTGGTGTCCCTTCATCAACGACTACACTGTACTATTTGTATTCAGCAGTCTCAAATCTTGTTCAAAATGCGGTACGGGCTGTCCCTTTAGGGCAAGTGGCAGGTCAAAAGACAATTCAAGAATTTCAGACTGTTTTAATCGAAGCAACAGAAAAAATTCAAAGTTTAAATGAAGAAGAATTCGGGATTGTTTCTCCCGGTTTAGAATTATCTCAAATGATGCACGAGCGTGTAAATATTCGTATTTTCATGTCTTAATAAAAAAGGAAGTGTTAGGTATGAAACCAATTAGGATCGGTGTAGGAGGACCTGTAGGAGCAGGGAAAACGATGTTAGTCGAAAAATTAACCCGGCATTTGCAAGATGAAATGAGTATGGCAGTTGTGACAAACGACATTTATACAAAAGAAGATGCCAAGTTTTTAATGAACAACGGGGTGCTTCCCGCAGATCGGATTATAGGTGTGGAAACAGGCGGCTGCCCTCATACGGCAATACGCGAAGACGCGTCAATGAACTTTGCAGCCATTGATGAGCTAGTGAAGAAGAATCCAGACGTTGAACTTATTTTCGTTGAAAGCGGCGGAGATAATCTGGCAGCTACATTCAGCCCTGAACTTGTTGACTTTTCAATCTATATTATTGATGTGGCCCAAGGGGAGAAAATACCGCGAAAAGGCGGTCAAGGAATGATTAAATCTGATTTGTTTATCATCAATAAAACAGATTTAGCGCCTTTCGTTGGAGCAAATCTGGACGTTATGGCATCTGATACGAAGGTTTTCCGCGGAGACAAACCGTTCGCTTTTACAAATTTAAAAACGAATGAAGGTCTTGATCAAGTCATTGACTGGATTAAGGAAAATGCACTATTAAAAGGACTGGAGTAAGATGGGGGACTGGACAGGCGTTTTGCGTTTGAGCGCTGAAGAAAAAAATGGAAAGACCATTGCGAAAAATGTGTATTTTCAGGGGGCGTATAAAGTCATGCGTCCTATTTATCATGATGAATCAGGACAAGCCTGTTATTATATTTTAAACCCCGGCGGCGGTTATTTAGACGGTGATCGCTATCAAATGAAGATTTCACTGGAGAAACAAGCAAGATTAACATTAACAACCCAATCGGCAACTAAAATATATAAGACACCGCATACACATGCATATCAGGAAACGGAATTTAACCTTAAGGAAGGCAGTTATCTTGAGTACATTCCCGATCCGCTTATAGGCTATCAAAATGCACGGTATAAACAAAAAAATATAGTATATATTGAAAAAGGATGTACGTTCCTTTATTCAGATATTGTGACTCCTGGATGGTCTCCTAGTGGAGAAAAGTTTACCTATGAGATGCTTCAATTCATTAATGAAATCTATATGGAAAATGAGCTGGCAGTCTATGACCATATCAAACTATGCCCGGCCAAACAAAATATAGATGGTCTGGGTTTAATGGAAGGCTATTCTCACTTAGGTTCCATGATTGTGATCAATGAACAAGTAGATCATGACCTTCTTGATCGTTTATATCAGGCCGTGGATACTCAGACAAAAGAATATAAAATAGGCATATCTTTATTGCCTGTCCCTGGGTTTTCCGTACGGGTATTAGCAAATCAAACACAGATCATCGAAAGTCTGTTTTCCGAATTTCATCATCTCCTCAACCAAGTATGGTTTAACAAAACCCCAAGTTTTTTAAGAAAATATTAACGGTTAAAAAACCAGCAACTGTTCAATTGTTGGTTTTTTTCAGATTCAAGAAGGGGCTGTATTTTGTGGAAGGTACATTATTCTCGGTTTTAATGCTGGCATTAATTTTAGGAATCAAGCATGCGATTGAACCTGACCATGTGATTGCGGTATCGACAATTGCAAGTCAAAGTAAAAAGTTATGGCAAGCTTCTTTAGCGGGCATATTTTGGGGCATTGGCCATACTGTAACATTGTTTATAGTTGGAATCATTGTCATTGTAATGAAGGGGCAAATATCAGAAAAATGGTCGATGTCCTTAGAATTTTTAGTAGGAGTCATGCTTGTTTATTTAGGGGTTAAAACGATTCTTTCTTTCAAGAATAGCCCTGTACATACGCATCAACACAAACATCTCCACACCCATCAAAGCAGCGGCGACCATAAGCGCCGCCATAAAAACGTAACATACTTAAGATCAACATTCATCGGTTTAGTTCATGGTCTTGCAGGAAGTGGAGCCATGGTCTTATTAACGATAAGTACTGTCAAGAGTGTAGAGGAAGCGGCAATATATATTCTTATATTCGGGGCAGGAACAGTTATTGGTATGCTTTTCTTTACAACAATCATTGGAATTCCCTTTGTGCTGATTAAGAAGCGAGGGGCAATCAGCGGAACACTAGGGATGACGACGGGTGTAATAAGTGCTGTTTTTGGTGTATACTATATGTATAACTTGGGTATTAATGAGGGTTTATTTAACCTTTGGATTTAAAAATAGTATAAAGTAACCGCCATTTAAAGATTGAGGTGAATGATATAAATACTTTAGGGTATGCCATTCTGAGCGTTCTCGGCAGAAGACCTTGTTCAGGATATGAGTTAGTTCAGTACCTGGAGGTAGTGTGGCCGGCAAAACATAGTCAAATATATCCTTTGCTAAATAAAATGGAACAAGAAAAATTTCTTGAATACGAGCATGTAGAGCAAATAGGGAAACCTGATAAAAAAATATACTCCATTACTGACAAGGGAAAAGAAGCGTTAGAAGATTGGATCGCTGTATCTCCTTCAGATCCAATAAATAGGGACGAATTTCTTATTAAAGTATATTCGATTTGGTTGTTGAAAGAGGAAGATTCTGTAAAACTGATTCAGGATCGAATCAAAAATTTAGAAAAAACAATTGATACCCAATTGAACAAAATGGCGGAGCTAGAAAAAAACAAGGAATCGGATAGCATGTCAAAAAACTTTGGCCGTTATATCTTGATTGATCGCAAATTCAGACTGGCCAAAGAGGAAAAAACATGGTGTCAGAAGGTTTTAAATCTAATAAAAGATAAGAAATTTAATTTTCCCTTTCTGTGTTATGTCAGTGTAGAAGGGATAAATGGAGCGTCACTGCTTATCTAGACAGAAAACGAATATCACGTACATAAAATAAGGCGCCTCAATATAACACAGTGAGAACGCCGCATGTTTACGCCCGCGTTCAAAAAAACGAATGGTGCAGAAAAACGAAACGTGCCATTTTTGTTAAACAAGCGAGGGAACTGCCGGACTGCCCCACAAGATGAGACAAATAAAAAACACCTTCGAGTTTGAAATCGGATCAATCTTATCCGAAATATGACTTGGAGGTGTTTTTAAATGAGAATCGGGTTACATGGTTTGGTGATGAAAACGAGACTGAAGGAGAACTGAAGATGATTGGTGAAAAAACATTTGCTGTTCATTTTGATGATGGAAGCTATCATTAGGACTCAATAAAGAAAATTTAAAATAAGAAAGAAGAGCACAGAATGCAATCACGGGAAAAAAAAGACAACATCAATATATAGATAATCCAATAATCAAATTCGTGGATAAATTAATAGAACTCATAAAAAAAGCGTTTTATGAAATTGCTGGCGTTCTTCTAGCTTTAGCAGTTATAGCAGTCCTTTTCTTACCTGGATCTGGGGGATACAAAGCTGGAGATGAAACTGAGATTCTCAGGAATATTCATGGTGCTAAGTCTATCGAGATGTTAGAGAAGAACTACGGCAGTATATCTGAATTAAGAAGTGATGGAGTAAATACAATTGATATACCAAGGTATAAAAGAACAAAAATTATTAAAACCATGGATGATCGTGATCTGGCATTAATAGAAGTTTTAAGCGGATCTTATAGGAGCACTCACTGGTGGTAAAAAAATTATCCATTGAAAGAAAGCGTGCCGATCATAGATATTAGAATAAAATTACGAATTTATCCTGAGCAAAGAGAGGTGTAAAAATGGTAAATGTCTTAACTAATATCTTAAAAAATGACAGATTGGATGTATATCCGTTATTTAAAAAGTTTTGTTCCCTTAAAGAAAAAGGGTTGCGTAAGGAATCCTTTAAATCATTATCTTCCTTTATTGATGAAGCAAAGATGTGGGATGATAATGCACAACAGAATTTTGCTTGTTGGCTGTTTGCTTTATTTGAAACATCAGAAGATATTCACCATGTACTCGTTCATCCATTGGAAAAGGAACTTTTAAAGCCTTTACTTGAGAGATGGATGAAGAGTAATCCCGAAGATCCAAGACCATATAGGTGGTATGGCGTGTTTTTAAATACTGAAAAACGTGTCGATTACTTACACAATGCACTTAGACTTGGTGGCAGCAATGAACAATTATCCTTATTAACGCTAATCGATATTAATTTGAACGCCCTTTGGTATTCATTCCATCATATATCCGAAGATTTATATCTTGGCGATATTAAAGAAGATACAGCACTTCTTGCTAAGTCCCGGGAGTTAAACAACAAGGTAGAGTGTCAACAAACAAGAAAAAACAATAACGAAGCACTTAACTATTATCAAGATCTATTGAATGACTGGGTGATGTTTACAAAAGAACAATCAAAGGGATTTGTTGAATGGTGTGAACATAAGGGGAGAAACTATTATTGGGTCAAAGCTTATTATTACGAAAAATAACAATATGAAAAAGGACACAGCTAAGGAAATGAAATGCTGCAACAAGTATCCATTGACTGCACATTTTTTAATTAATTGCAAGCTTTAATTTTAAATAAACGAACTGAATAGGGTCTAAAACATTTTAAGGAGGATTATACGTGATTTGGTGGGCTAAACAAGGATGGCAGCTAATCTTAGGGTTTATTGTTGTTGCTGCGCTTTTTAGTTGTCTAGAGATTCCGATTCTCCATTAAATCACCTTCAGATATAAGTTTCGACTTTACGATGATTTAATCTTTTTGGTGCGATGAGCGCAGGGATAGGAATCATATTATTTGTTTCTCAGTTTGGCCAATAATTCTTTCCTTTGTTGTATAATGGAACCAAAACACAGGTTTCGTATGTCTTACGTTTTAGTTTCTTAAGTGCCCATTGTTTAGACGACTCGAAAATAGGTTCATACTTTGGTTTTGGCGAAAGGGGAGCCTAATAATGAAAATGGATGAGAAGAGGAAAGAGCTTCAAGAAAAATATAGGGAGGAAATGAAAAAGAAGAAAAATCACAGAACCTATACTATCGAAACAATTATTGTAATAGCAATTGTTCTGTTGTTTATTGCTTTAAATTTAATAATTGATGAATTTTAGCTCTAATAATCATTTTACGTAGAGAGGGGTTAATTTTGGTACTCAAAGAAAGAGGGCAAATAGATCAAGAATTTGGTGCTGAAGAAATCGCTGATTATTTAAGATTAAGAGGCTTTAAGCCGAAAGTAGATGTAATGCATTTTGGAGACCATTCCGGGGGAAGCATTACCTTTTGGTACAGACTCAGAAGATATTATATAGCTCTTGTTCAGTTCGATAAACCAGGAGATAAAGATCCATTAAGCAGCAAAAATGGCTTTACTCAATTAGGAATGGATTCTAAAGGACGAGCAGAAGAGATAATGATGCATTTGGTAGCATATTTTAATGGATGGTATCGTACAAATAAGGAGCCATTCCCAGAGGAAGAAGAATGGCTTAACTTATATCTTGAATACAATGAATGCGAATAAAAACCATCGTTTTATCTAGATATTAGAAAGCTTAAAGATATAATGAAAGTAAATACTCAAATCTCAATAATTAATTGTTTTATTAGATTAAAACTAATAATAATAAACAATTGTCATCCTGTTGCTAATCTGTAGTAAAAGTAATTGATCTTGATTTAATATGCGTTAATTGCCATGCATTTCATCACTTAGGATTTACTCAATCAAAAGCTAACAAAGAGAAGATGAAAGAACTGAGCCGAGCAACAGCCGCAGCACATCTTCAGACGGATTGGCTCCATTTCCCAAAGGTCCTCATCATTCATCATTTTCTTCCGATCTAACATGTCAACCCGTTAAGCATTTACCAAAAAGGCAAATAGAAATAAAAAATTGGTTTGTCCGCACAGCCTACCTGAATACAATAAGAAATAAAGTATTTCTCGGGAAAGCGCAGGTTTCAACAAGACCTGCCCCGTCCTTCTCAAAAAACATCGGAATGCGCAGTCATGTGGGCGTCTGTCACGGCTTAAGCGCGCCATGAATAGGATATAAAGAGAGAATGGTGAGGTGAGTGTGTTGGAAAGGGCTGTTACTTATAAAAACAACGGACAAATCAATATCATACTGAACGGTCAAAAGCAGGTTTTGGCCAATTCAGAGGCTGAAGCCGAATATCAGGCCGCACTGCAAAAAAATGAAGCCAAACACAGCATTCTGAAGGAAATTGAAAGGGAAATGAACACCCTGGTCGGGATGGAGGAAATGAAGCGCAATATTAAGGAAATCTACGCCTGGATTTTCGTCAATAAAAAGCGTGAAGAACAAGGCCTTAAAGCCGGAAAACAGGCGCTACACATGATGTTCAAAGGAAACCCGGGAACCGGAAAAACGACCGTCGCCAGGCTGATCGGCAGACTTTTTTACGAAATGAATGTTCTCTCAAAAGGCCATCTGATCGAGGCGGAGCGCGCCGATCTTGTCGGTGAGTACATCGGTCATACGGCGCAAAAAACGAGGGATTTAATCAAAAAAGCGATGGGCGGAATCCTGTTCATCGATGAAGCCTATTCCCTTGCCAGAGGCGGAGAGAAAGACTTCGGCAAGGAGGCAATCGATACATTAGTCAAACATATGGAAGATAAGCGGAACGAATTTATTTTAATCCTCGCTGGATATTCGCGGGAAATGGATCATTTTCTTTCATTAAATCCAGGCCTTCAGTCAAGGTTTCCGATCAGCATCGATTTTCCCGATTACTCGGTCAGCCAGCTGATGGACATTGCGAAACGGATGATGGCGGAAAGGGAATATCAGTTCAGCCCTGAGGCCGAATGGAAGTTGAAAGATCATCTGATGGCCGTCAAAAGCACGGTCAGCCCCGCGAAGTTCAGCAACGGCCGCTTCGTCCGCAACCTGATCGAAAAATCCATCCGGTCGCAGGCGATGAGACTGCTGATGGGAGACTGCTATTTAAAGAATGATCTGATAACCATCAAAAGCCAGGATCTCGACTTGAAGGAAGACGCGCCGCACGTATAATGGCGCGTTCTTTTTTTATTTTCGAGGATTTCTGGCAACCGCTCCCTTCGTTTGTTATGATAGTACTGCTTAATTGACTAACGTTAAGAAAGGAACATGATCATTTGAACGGACAGGACGTCATGAAAGAGAAAGCCATATTAGTCGGATGCCAGCTTCCGCACGTATCTGATGAGCGTTTTTCATACTCGATGGAAGAGCTCGCCGCGCTGACGAAAACGGCCGATGGAACGGTTGTTTCCACGGTCACGCAGAAGCGGAACCGTGTGGATGCTGCTACATATATCGGAAAAGGAAAAGTAGATGAATTGGCGGTGCTCTGTGAAGAGCTGTCGCCCGATGTTTTAATTTTTAATGATGAATTGTCGCCGAGCCAGCTGAAAGCGCTTGTCACAACGCTTGACGTGAAAATTATCGATAGGACGCAGTTGATCCTCGATATTTTCGCCAAACGCGCGCGGACAAGGGAAGGAAAGCTGCAAATTGAGCTGGCGCAGCTGCAATACGCCCTCCCGCGGTTAAGCGGCCAGGGAATCAACCTGTCAAGGCAAGGCGGCGGAATCGGAACAAGAGGTCCCGGAGAGACAAAGCTGGAAACCGACCGGCGCCATATCAGAAACCGGATTCATGAAATCAATGTTCAGCTGTCTACCGTCATTCGCCACAGAAGCAGATACAGAGAAAGAAGAAAGAAAAACGGCGTACTGCAAATCGCGCTCGTCGGCTACACCAATGCAGGGAAATCGACATGGTTTAACAGGCTTACAGACGCCGACAGCTATGAAGAAAACCTGCTGTTTGCCACACTTGACCCGATGACCCGCAAAATGACGCTTCCGAGCGGATACAGCGTGCTGCTCTCAGATACGGTCGGGTTTATTCAGGATCTGCCGACGACTTTGATCGCGGCTTTCAGATCGACGCTCGAAGAAGTAAAAGAAGCCGATCTGATTCTTCATATGATCGATTCTTCACACGAAGACTACGAGGGCCACGAAGCGACGGTCAAGCGCCTTCTTGAAGAACTTGAAGCCGACGATATTCCCGTTTTAACCGTCTATAACAAAAGAGACCGGAAGCGGCCGGATTTCATCCCTTCTTCAGGGAGAGGGCATATCATGACGAGCGCCAAAATAGACGGAGACTTGCGGCTGTTTAAGCAGGCGGTTGAAGACTATCTGAAAAAGGAACTGCTCGTTCCGTATGACGTAAGGATTCCCGCTTCAGAAGGAAGGCTATTGTCGAGAATCAAGTCTGAGACAATGGCGAACAGCACTGTTTTTGACGAAGATCGCGAAGTATATGAAGTAGAAGGATATATTCTCCCTGACCAAAACATTTTGGGAGAGCTGAAGAAGTATATGTAGGAAAGGACACTGTAGAACATGTTTGAGACATTAAAACACGGAGATCTACTAAAAAAAACGGCGGTGGAGGGTGAAACCGATATCGCTCAGATCCATAAAACAATTGATGAAATCAGTGAACGAAATGAGTGGAGGGTGCTTGAAAGCTACAGAAAGCACAAAGTATCGGACACGCATTTCACACCATCGACTGGCTACGGCTATGATGACATCGGCCGCGATACGCTGGAAAAAGTCTATGCCGACGTCTTCGGCGGTGAAGCGGCCCTTGTCAGACCGCAGATCATTTCGGGAACCCATGCGATATCAATTGCTTTATTCGGCGTTCTCCGCCCGGGAGATGAACTTCTTTACATCACAGGCAAACCGTACGATACCCTCGAAGAGATCGTCGGCGTCAGAGGTGAGGAAAACTCGGGGTCTTTGAAGGATTTCCAAATCGGATACAGCCATGTCGAGCTGACTAAAGAGGGAGCCGTTGATTTTGACCGCGTGGCAGAGTCCGTCACACCGCAGACAAAGGTCGTCGGAATCCAGCGCTCAAAAGGCTACGCCGATCGTCCGTCTTTTACAATTGATGAGATTGAGAAGATGATTCGCTTTGTTAAAGAAATAAACGAAAACATCATCGTTTTCGTCGACAACTGCTACGGCGAATTTGTAGAAGAACGTGAGCCGTGCCATGTTGGAGCGGATCTGATGGCAGGCTCGCTGATTAAAAACCCGGGAGGCGGCCTCGCCAAAACAGGCGGCTATATCGCCGGCAAGGAAAAATGGGTGAAAGCCTGCTCCTACAGAATGACGTCACCGGGAATCGGTAGTGAAGCCGGTGCGTCGTTGTACACCCTTCAGGAGATGTACCAGGGCTTTTTTCTTGCGCCACATGTCGTCTCCCAGGCATTAAAAGGAGCCGTTTTCACAGCCCGCTTTCTTGAAAAGCTCGGCTTTAGGACGAATCCTTCGTGGAACAGCAAGCGGACCGATTTGATCCAGTCTGTCGAATTTTCCACTCCGGAGCAGATGATTGCGTTTTGTCAGGCGATTCAGTACGCTTCTCCTGTCAATGCCCATGTGACACCATATCCGAGCTATATGCCGGGCTATGAAGACGATGTTATTATGGCGGCCGGCACTTTTGTACAGGGAGCAAGCATTGAACTATCAGCGGATGGCCCTATAAGACCGCCTTATGTGGCATATGTCCAAGGCGGATTAACCTATTCCCATGTGAAGAATGCGATATGCAGTGCTGTGGATGCACTCATGAAGCAGGGATTAATGTAAAGAAAATAAAGAATATTTTCATGTAAAGAATCCTTACATCATGTTGACACATTATATAACATCACATATAATAAATTTATATAAGAAAAGGAGGAAATTGAGATGAGTGATAAAATTCGCCGCTCAATGCCCTTATTTCCGATAGGTATCGTCATGCAGCTGACCGAACTGTCCGCAAGACAAATTCGGTATTATGAGGAAAATGGACTGGTATTTCCTGCAAGAAGCGAAGGGAACAGACGTTTATTTTCATTCCATGATGTAGATAAGCTGCTCGAAATTAAAGATTTGATCGAACAAGGTGTAAACATGGCGGGGATCAAACAAATTTTCGCCAAAACAGAAAACGAACAAAAAGAAGACAAACAAGACAAGCCGAAAAAAGCAGAGAAACACAACTTGTCGGATGAAGAACTGAGAAAACTGCTGAAAAACGAGCTTATCCAAGCGGGCCGTTTCCAAAGAGGGACGACATTCCGCCAGGGAGACATGTCCAGGTTTTTTCATTAATTTGTTAGCAACTGCATTGCTATATACATTTACCTTTTAGAGGAGGAGTTTTACGAATGGCAAAGTATACAAGAGACGATATTGTTAAACTAGTAAATGAGGAGAATGTAAAATATATTCGCCTTCAGTTTACAGACATTCTTGGAACGATTAAAAACGTTGAAATTCCTGTGAGCCAGCTGGAAAAAGCACTTGATAATAAGGTCATGTTCGACGGCTCTTCAATCGAAGGATTCGTCCGCATTGAAGAATCCGATATGTACTTGTACCCTGACTTAGATACATTTGTGATTTTCCCGTGGACCGCCGAAAAAGGTAAAGTAGCCCGCTTCATCTGCGATATTTATAATCCGGACGGCACGCCGTTTCAAGGCGATCCGCGGAACAACTTGAAGCGCATTTTGAAAGAAATGGAAGACATGGGCTTCTCAGATTTCAATCTTGGACCGGAGCCGGAATTCTTCCTGTTCAAACTTGACGAAAAAGGCGAGCCTACCCTTGAACTGAACGACAAAGGCGGATACTTCGACCTTGCGCCGACTGACCTTGGCGAAAACTGCCGCCGCGACATCGTACTTGAGCTCGAAGAAATGGGTTTTGAAATCGAAGCGTCTCACCACGAAGTTGCGCCTGGACAGCACGAAATCGACTTCAAATACGCTGGAGCCATCCGCGCTTGCGATGATATCCAAACGTTCAAGCTCGTCGTTAAAACAATCGCGCGCAAACACGGCCTGCACGCAACATTCATGCCAAAACCGTTGTTCGGCGTAAACGGATCAGGCATGCACTGCAATCTATCACTCTTCCGAAACGGCGCCAACGCTTTCTTTGACAAAGACGCTGACCTTCAGCTGAGTGAAACGGCAAAGCAATTCATCGCCGGCATCGTCAAGCACGCAACAAGCTTTACAGCTGTGACAAACCCGACTGTCAACTCTTACAAGCGCCTAGTTCCAGGCTATGAAGCACCTTGCTATGTGGCATGGAGCGCGCAAAACAGAAGCCCATTGATCCGTATCCCGGCTTCCCGCGGCATCAGCACGCGCGTAGAAGTCAGAAGCGTAGACCCTTCTGCGAACCCGTACCTTGCTTTGAGCGTACTTCTTGCAGCAGGACTTGACGGCATCAAAAACAAGCTCGAAGCACCGGCTCCGATCGACCGCAACATCTATGTCATGACAAAAGAAGAGCGCCTCGAAAACGGAATCGTCGACCTTCCTGCGACACTCGCAGACGCTCTCGAAGAATTCAAATCAAACGAAGTCATGGTCAAAGCCCTCGGCGACCATCTATTCGAACACTTCGTCGAAGCAAAAGAAATCGAATGGGATATGTTCCGCACACAAGTCCACCCTTGGGAGCGCGAGCAGTATATGTCTCAGTATTAATCTAGGAATCCCTTGGCACCAGTGGTGTCAGGGGGTTTTTTGTTTTTGTGGGTGTTTCTAATATTTTAAGAGGAACATTAATCACCCACAAATCACCCACAAAAAATCAATAAAAAAATTACTCCATTATCGTGGAGATATACTCTTATATCTATTCATTGAATCCATGTCGATCCTGTCCGGCTCCGTCGGTAAGCGATTCAAGCCATCTGGCGGCATTCAGGAAAAAAGTTAATGCTCTGTTTGGGAATAAAACTGTGTCAAAGACAACATCATCTACGAGCCAGTCAAGCAAATCCACAGGGACCATTCTGGAAAAAAGGGTCGTCCGGTTCCAAGGTCAAGTCGCTGCAGAAACGCTTGAATGCCGCTGGCTTCTTTCTGCCGAAATACGGGGCCGATGAGTCTTAAGGGGATGAATCTGTGCAAGCTGTTAAAGCTCTGCAAAAGAAGGCGGGTATCGCGTTGGATGGAATTTACAGACCGGCTACAGAAAAAGCGCTCGTAGCTATTGAAGCGAAAAAGAAAAAGCCTTCCTCAAACGGCAAAAAATCATCCTACCCGCTGCCGTCTGGCATCTATAAGGTAAAAAGCCCATTGATGAAAGGCACAGCTGTCCGTCAGATTCAGGAGGCTTTAGCTGCCCTCTATTTCTATCCAGACAAAGGAGCAAAGAATAACGGCATAGATGGTTATTACGGGCCGAAAACGGCGAATGCGGTCAAACGGTTCTAGCTGATGCATGGGCTGTCTGTTGACGGTATTTACGGGCCAAAAACGAAGGCAAAACTCGAATCATTATTGAAGTGAAGACAAGGTCTTCTATCTTGAGGGTCTTCTTATACTAACCTTTTATCAGATAGAAAATTAAAAGTTTGTAAAATTCTTAAAAACAGCAGTTACAAATAGTTGGTTTATATGTTAATATATTACTTGTAAATATAAACTATAGGAGGTTGTTTTTGGTATGAAAAGTATGAAGGCTAGGGTGTTAATGGTTCTTTCAGCATTTGCACTTCTAACCACAGTAGTATTGACTACGCCAGCGGCTACCGTACAAGCAAAAAATGCAACAGAAAGTTTGATCAATCATCAAGAAGTTAGCAATGTCGTGCAAAATGTTGATGAAAAAGACATGGAAAAAGCGAAAAAGTTTGTAGAAGAAGCATTGAAAACCAATGAGAATTTTACATATTCTGTAGACCGTCAAAAAGCACTCCAAATTGGTTTTGCTGTAGATCAGGTAACAAATATGGCGATGTTTTATGAAAACTTGCCAACAGAACAAGTGAAATTTTTAGAGGAAGGGAAACAGGTTGCGGTAAAAGGCGATAATCAAATCAAGCCTATGTTTGTGCCTGCGTTACCTTGGGTTGTTTACATTTCATTGCAAGAATTAATCGCACTTTTGACAGCACTTGGATTAGCGGGAGTGGCACAACAGTTTTTAAAAGATGTTTATACACATGGGATCAAACAAGCATGCAAAAAGTTTTCAAAGAAACATAAGAAGATTAAAGACTTCTGTAAAAATAATGGATATCCTACGAAGTAAGAAAAGCTCCTGGAAATATTCCAGGAGCCTTTTATAAATAAATCGTACAAAAACCCGCAAAAACACCCATTACGAAGTAATCGTTACTATCTAATTTCTTACCGTTTTTAACAAATACATTTAAAGCCCAATTCAATTTTGTACCATCAGCCGTTTTTGTAATCAATTTTTTGCTGATACTGTAGTACATTACTTTGAAGAGGGCGAATGCAATTGTACCGAACAAATAGAACAAGATAAACTTACCAAAAAACAAAAGCATTGCTGGTCACTCCCACTTTTTGAATTCTTCAACCAACAACTTGATTTTACCAAAAATGTTTATAATAGAAAAGGAGACGTTTGTAACATCTTCACCTGTCAAAAGAGGAATTTTTTCGTGATAACTATAGACTTGAGTATACAGTTTGTAGCAGGACTTGGCGGCATCAAAAACAAGCTCGAAGCACCGGCTCCGATCGACCGCAACATCTATGTGATGACAAAAGAAGAGCGCCTCGAAAACGGAATCGTCGACCTTCCTGCGACACTCGCAGACGCTCTCGAAGAATTCAAATCAAACGAAGTCATGGTCAAAGCCCTCGGCGACCATCTATTCGAACACTTCGTCGAAGCAAAAGAAATCGAATGGGATATGTTCCGCACACAAGTCCACCCTTGGGAGCGCGAACAGTATATGTCTCAGTATTAATCTAGGAATCCCCCCTGGCACCACTGGTGCCAGGGGGGATGAATTTTGGTCAAAAGATTGGGTGACCAAAATATGACCAAAAAAATTTGAAGTTTCAATCTAACTCCATAATCGATGAGACATAACCTTCGTAATCTTCGATTCTATCTTGGTCAAGTTTCTTACTGATATTGGGAGTAAACATCAGCTGCTTTTCTTAATATATTTCATGTCTGTACCTGAATTCCAAGAGTAAAACCACGTGTGTTAGGCGAAAAGTGTGGTCAGCTTGGAATGACGCGGCAAAAGTGACCAAATACTGATTGGAATGAATATGTTATATTTAGGGGAACAATAAGCGAAGGGGAAACTATTAAATGTTTGAGTTGGATAAGATGATAAACAAAGTAAACGGCCTTAAAGAAGAGCACGCAAAGGGAACCCTTAAGGTTATTTGCGGAAAACTGGATAATCTAAAACACGCGGGTGGTCAATATACAGAGAAAGAATTTGTTGAAGATATTCGATCAATGATTGAGGATTTTCCAGAATTGGATAATAAAGAAGAGAATAATGAATAAAAAACCCTTCTTGCAAGAAGGATTTTTTTTATAACAATACCACACCGACGACATATACGATCGATTTAGTTATAAACAATTTTTTTAAAACGGGAGGTTTTGAAAAAGCGAAATAGTAATAACTAAGGTTGATAAAGAGCCCAAAGATATCAAAGATACAATTTTTCGGTTGTTTTGCTTTTTTGGAGATTTACTTAATTCATAGATTAATGCACTCCATAAAAGTATGGATGCCAAAATAATAATACTCATATACACATAATCCTCCTTTTTATGGTTAACATTGTCATCGATTTTACCACATTTAGGATTGAGATGTCGATGAAATAAGCATCTTTATTTCATTCTTTGACTGAAGAACAAAACCGTTTGTTTTCAACTCGGACATTATAGTTCCTTCGGAGTTCTCACTATGAACACTGGCATTCACTTACTCTCTAGTATGAGTTCCTTATTGAAATGTCTTTATTTCTTTTGTTGTCGAAAATGAAATGAAAACCTATCATATCCAGAACAGAAAGAGGCATTGAAACAAAAAGGTTAACAAAATGAGGTTGCAAGCTGCAGCCTTTTTAGTTTGAAAAAAGTTAGTACAAATGGAAAGAAATCATCCAACACACTGTTGGCCGGCATCTTTAAAGTGACAAACGCATGAAATGAAAGGAGCGGCTGTACGTCAGGTTCAGGAAACGTTGGCTGTTCTTTAGCCCTAAGAGAGCAAGGTATTGACGGCAATACGGTCAGAAAGCGGCGGGACCGTCACTGATGGTATTTACGGGTCTAAGACAAAAAATAGAAAAGTTAAATTACACAACAATTAATAGAATGAAGTATAAGCAGATAAAAATTTTGAACGAAATCTGTTGAGTTGAAGGGAAATTAAATTGGTCTTGAGGAATAAAAAGCTGATTTAAGAGGGAAAGAAACAATGCTGCTGAAAAACAACTATTGACATATGTAAGTAAATAGAATAAATTAATTATTGTTATAAAAATACCTAATTTTATCATAGCACACAAGATATAAAAAGTCAATGTTTTTTTAAAAAAAGATGCTTTTGAAAGGAAGAGAGGTTATGAACTTATCTCGTTTTTTGAATTCCATTCAATTATCCCCTCAATCAAAACCTATGATGGAACTGCTTGAATTAAATGAAAAAACAAAAGAGCATGGCTTGATCTTAACACCCAGCGATATCAAAACATTAATCGTTTATAGAAATAAAGTGCTTCATGATCATGGACGTATAGAGCTGGGGATTGAAGTACTAAAGGAATTAATTGAGGTGTTTGCTGCTTCACCCTATATGGATGAGGATCATGATGTCGAAACGTTAATCGAGCTTCAGGAGATTTTTTATTATCTCAGAAATGAAACAGAAGATAAGATAGGTGACATGAAACTGATTCATCAGATGATGGAGTGTTTTAACGGACCTTCTGCGGGGTCTTTAGAGTTATTAAGAAGTAAAATGGAGGAACTCGCGGAGAGTTTCAGAAGAAATACGATGAGAAGTGAGTCTTTATATAAAGGTGATGAATAACATGGGAAAAGAAAATACTTTAAATCGCTATGATTTGGTTTCAAATTTTACGATTGATAAATCAAAGTTAAAGCAAAGCCAATTTATGTTGTCGCTTCTAAAAGAAGGCCAAAGGGTTGGAGTTATTACCAGCGAAAAAGCTTACAAGATACAGGTAGAGATTATGCAAATCCTGCAACGATTGATAGGCCAGTATACCAAAGGGGAAAGTACGTCGGTTACTACAGAAACGGCGGAAGGGATTATGGTTTCCCTCATGTATGCAATAGATGCTTATGCTCTCCATTTTGAGAAACCTGAAGAGGTTATAGTACATTTACGTTCTGATAGTATAAAAAATATATATACCAAAGGTGTCGAATTACTTCACTGTTATTTTGAAGAAGCTAAACAATTGTATCAAGACGTAAAAAAATTAAAGTTAGATGTGCCTGTTGATGCTTATAATTTAACCATTGACGAATCGTTACCTGTATTTATGAATCATTATAATATTATTTTTGAAGCTCAAAATACGATGGCGAGCATTGACTATCCTTTAGCTATTGACAACATGGAACTGCAAGGTGTTTTTTATATTAAACAGTATTTAGAGCGACTGCTGATAGAAACGAGATTCTGTCACTTTTTTAACCATCACGATCTAATGTATATCTTGACAAACTTCGGGAGAATATGCCGCTTTAATTATCGCATAGAACTTTTTAATATTTTTGAGTTAATGATAAACAATGCTGTTTTTTCACTGCTATCCGGGGGCGAAGCCAATCAAGTCAGAATTTCTGAAGTTCAATATGACAGGTTGAGTCGGTTGTTAAGTGATTGCCATGCTGATAAAAGGGCAAACTTGATTAACGAAGCATTTGATCGGTTACAGCGGGATTTAAAGACAGATCAAACGATTACTGATTATATCAATTTGTATCGCAATGAATGTATTCAAAGGGTAAATAACGCTGCGGAAATTGATGGCTTCAAAATGTTGATCATCAGAGAAATTGAAGAGAGAGAAAAACCAATAGCGTTAATGTTAAATGAAAATGATCGCATGAGTGATATTGAAATGCGGAAATTGGTGGATTGCATCATGGAAAGAAAAAACACAGCAGAAAAAATATCGCTGATCCGCGATCATTTTGTTTCACTGCATGATTATTTGGATTTGCTAAATTCGGGATGTCTGTTTGACGACGAATATAACGCACTTTTTGCTACGTTTGGGAATTTTGAATTGGCCATTTTTGCGAAAATTGTATTTTATGAAGAATTAAGAGGGGGAATCCTCAATTTCATTGACATTGTTGCTGACTGCTCTGAAGCAAAGAGCGAGTGGGAAACATATTATATGAAATTTATTAAACAATTAGAAGATGAGCGCATTGCAACGATTGGACAGCTCATCAATGATATTGACTATGAGGAGATATCGTTTTATTAAGTTAAAGACGTTTTTATAAGTTCTTTTACAAAGGAGAGTCTAAAGAAAGACGAAGATAAATAACAGCACTCGATAAATGCAATCTAGTTATTTTTCAACACAACTTAAAAGCTTAAAGTAATTCTACTCCAACTTGCTTAGTGAATTTTACTTTTATTCTCTCTTCTTCTCCAATACTTACAACCATGAAATTTTCAACTTTCTTAATGCTAGTTACGTTTTGAAAAACACCTGTAAATACCGCGAAATCTTTATAGGTTATATCCAGGCTGCAAGTTAGTTGATAAACATCCAGCGTCAAAATTAACTTGAAGTTTTGATTATCTTTATAAGTATAAATAAATTCGCCGGCCTCTGGATCATCAGCTATACTGGCTGGCTCACTCTCAAAAAGTTCTAGTAAATCATATTCATTATATTTTATAAACATCCAACTGACTCCTTAAAATTATAGTGATATTAATGAAGTTAAAAAAACCGCAGATCTTTAACTATATCGATCATTACTGGGCAATAAGAATTTCTGATTTTCAATCGCAACTCCAAACGCTGTCTTAAGGAAATAACTCATGTATCAATCGAACTGTATCTATATATAGGTTGATATGTTATTATCTGTATATAAAATAAGGTAGCATGCTAAGCTGCCGACAAATGATTAGATTAAATGAAAGAATTCGAAGCAATGAAAAATTATCAGAAGGGGAGATTGTTATTAGATTTTTGCCGCCGGTTTTCGCGGTATTGCTGTATTTTTAGTGACTTTTTATATTGAGTATTCTTCCAAAAATTTATCCCTGGAGAATAAACTTATACTCAATGTTGCAGCGGCAATTGTCGGGTGTATTTTGGGAATGTTTATAAGAAAAAGAAATCAATATTAAAGAGACCGATTAATAAAGTTCGGTTTCTTTCTCTATTTTAACATGCAGGGAAAATATTCTTTGGATTAATAAAGGAAGGTAATCATTTCGAATTTCGGATTAAACATAGCTAGATCATTTTTCAAATATCTCTAGTTTATAAAGGATCTTAACGAGTTGTGAGTTTGGGCATCCGAAAAAACTTCAGAAAGAGAGGGACACTTAACAAAGTGTGGGTAGTGAAATGGACAAATGTATATTTTGTGAAATCGTTAGTCAAAAAATTTCAAGTTATGAGGTTTATAAAAATGACGATGTAACAGCATTTCTTGATATAAATCCTGTTACATGTGGCCATACAATAATCATACCAAATAAGCATATTGAAAGACTCGATCATATTAACGATCCCCATCTATCTAATGAAATAATGGATTCTTTAATTAAAGTACCTCAAATATTAATTCATTCAGGTATTTGTGATGATTACACGATACTCTCAGACAACGGTCACTTTGCTCAGCAAGATATTAAGCACCTGCATTTTCATGTCATACCGAGACACATGAATGAAAAGTTTGAATTCAAATTAAACACCGACTTTACTGCAGCTGAGAAAAGTAACTTACTTTCGGTATGGAGAAAGATTACAGGGAGATGATGAGAAAAGATTGTCCTAGAATTTAAAAATGGAAAGATGATTTGATATGATCTCGTGCAGGTTTTGCTGAATTCATCATTTCGTCCAGAAATTCTTTCCTTTGTTGTATAATGGTGATGATTAACAATGGTTGCAAGGGAGTAAATTATGTTTTTAATAGCTTTTGTATTGGCGTATTTTATCAAGCAGCCGATATTAAGCATGGGGACACTTTTTCTTTTCATCTACGGATTTAGATTTTCTTCTAAAGGCATTAATGCTGAAAAATACGATTGTTATATTAATCAATATAGACTTATATTTTGCTTCGTCATCCCTTTCCTTAATTTTTATATGTACTGGACAACGATAGGAGGGAATGCGGGAGTCGGGTTTACGTTTAGTCCACTTACCCTGATGCAAAAGCTGTCTTTCTTGTCCCAAGTTATTTTGATATTATTACCCGAGATTCGCAAATTTTTATCTCGTAAAAACTTCATTCATATTGATGAAAAGAAGCAGAGATTAGCATCGGTTTTGTATCCATTTGCTTTAATCCTAACAGTTTGTATGGCATATCGGTAAGGACCGTAAGCAAAGGCCTTACTCTACATAAAAGTTGCATCCACTATACTTTAAAGGGGACTATTGATGAATTTCGATCCGGAAAAACTAAGGAAATTTCTTAATTGCGCGTCAAACCCATCAAACCCAATGGAGACAAAAGTAAAGAATTACTATGTGAATCAAGAGATTCAAGAGTTTGCATCCTTTGATATTGACTTTGAAAATGTAGACATCGCCCTGCGTATTGCCGGTATGTTGGGGAAATCCGCCACGAAATTTACGATAAATCATTTTCTTTTCCCTGATACGAACAAAATAGATTATATTCAATTTATAATTTTTGAAATTAATGATTCAGAACTATTAGCATTTTTAGAACAACTATAACAGCATTCTTGTTTGAATACAGTTCTCTTGGTGAAAATAAAGCAAGTTCTACCCGATAAACCGCAGCAATCATAATTACCTTTGATATTTGGTGTTGTGAACAGCCCCTTTTGTCAAGGCAGCTTCGTGGATTCATCAGGCTCAGCCGATTAAATGGCCAATGGTCTGTGTGAAAGGACTTGGCGGAACTGCCTTCAATCAAAAAAGCACCATTACTTATACCAATCAGGAGGACAAAAAGTGTTTTTGGCAAAGATGATCGATCGTTTAGCGTTATATGATTTGCACAGGAAAAGAAGTAAAAAAAAACATTTTTCCGCTTTTTCATTGGATTCGATTGACAGGGACGAATTCTATCAAGCAAAAGCGGCTGATGTCTCCTTTACTCTTCATGAAGCGAGAAAAAACTATTTGGCTGGACATTTCAGCTATGAATCTATCATTCCATCCGGGGACCCTGTCAATGATAGTTTAAAAGGCGAGGTTTTTTTAAATAAGAATGATATAGATCAACCTAATGTTATTTTTGTACACGGCTGGCGAATGGATTCATACGACAGAATAAAAAAGATATTTCATGATCGTATGATGAACGATTTAGGCTGGAACATGTACTACTATTCTCTTCCGTATCATTTTGAAAGAGAGCCGGAACATTCGCTTTACAGCGGTGAATTGATGATAAGTGCGAATTTGAATCGTACAGTTGAATCAACAAGACAAGCTGTCGTGGATTTACGGGCACTCATTCACTGGATCAAAGCAAATAAAACCGGCCCTGTTATTATAGTGGGCGTCAGTTTAGGCGGGTGGATGACAAATTTACTGGCTGCCCTTGAGACTGAAATCGACATCGTGGTATCGATATTTTATGCCAATCGTCTTTCTTATGCGATATGGAATACCATCCCGGGTAAATTCATAAGAGAAGAATTGGAACAGTACGGTGTGACATATGAAGATTTACAAACATATTGGGAAATTACAGATCCCAGTCAGGCTGTGCCGAAAGTTAACAAAGATCACATTTTGCTGATTTCCGCCGTTCATGACCAATATGTTCACTTAGAGGATGCTGATAAGTTATGGGAGAGCTGGGGGAAACCCGAAAGACATCTCTACAATTGTGGCCATGCCGGAATTGTTCTTTGTCGTAAAAAGCTGGCATTAGATACGATTTCTTTCATCCGAAAAAAATTAAAGCAGCTTCATGAGGGATAATTTCTTTAATTTATTAAAAAGCTGGCAATTTTCAAAATGTGCGAATAGGAGGTTTTTTTATGTACTTTGTTTCCGGATTTGTTTCAATTTTGCTGGGTCTATTAACGCTGTTTTTCTTACAGGTGTTATCTGTTGCTTTTCCTCATTATATAATGGATGCAGATGGCAATAGTGAAGCTTCGGTTTATTTTCAATCATCTGTATTGTTTTATCCTGTTTTGCTTCTCATTTTAGGCGTCATCATGATTATTGTTCATTTGCGAACAAATGATAAGGGTTAATTCGAAGGAGAGTATCGAGTTTGACTGCGAAGCGAAAATGAGATGCATCATCTAAAAGAAACGGGTATATCATTGATATGAAAGCTTCTAAAAAAAGGAGAACAAAAACGATGAACTTTTGGCACGAGCGCTTTCAAGATGAGAACTATGTGTATGGAACGGAACCGAATGCGTTTTTGGCAGATTCGCAGAAAAAACTTCAATTGTCGGGTGATGCTTTAGCCATTGCAGAAGGCGAGGGGCGCAATGCGGTTTTTTTAGCAGAACAAGGTATGAACGTCACGTCATGGGATTATGCCGAGTCAGGGTTGGAGAAAACGAAAAAGCTTGCTGAAACCCGTCATGTATCGGTGAAGACGGAGCTTGTTGACTTAAATGAAGCGTCTTGGAATCAAGGGCAGTGGGACGAGATTGTATGTATTTTTGGACATTTTCCAGAAGAGCTGCGTCGAAAAACACTTCTTGGAGTAAAAGAAGCCGTGAAGCCCGGGGGATTTTTCGTGACGGAAGTGTATTCGACGCACCAAATTCCTTACAAAAGCGGCGGGCCGCAGGATCCGAAGCTTTTATATACACCGGAAGAATTTTTACAAACCTTTTCAGATTGGCGTATTGTCCACTTTTTTATGGGGGAAGTCGTTCGTCATGAAGGGGCTTGGCACAACGGCCTGTCTCATGTCATTCAATTTATTGGTCAAAAGCGCTGAATACTCCGAGGAAATATGATTTTAAAAAGGTGCCGTTTATGGCGCCTTTTTTGCGTAACTTTTTTCACCGTCATCACTACTATTGTGATGAAAGCGGGGGAAATGATGAAAAACAAAAATGGACTCAAACGGCTGCTGATAATCAGCAGCGCATTTCTGCTTTTAATTGGCGGGGGATATGTCAGTGCAATGATCTTCGGAAAGAAAGTGGTGTATGAAGGAGAGGGGGAAAGCGGTCTGTGGCATGCTTCGATTGAGAAATCAGATAAAACGTCAATCGGGCCTAATTATTTTTTGAATTTGTATTGGGATGGCGCGAAAGAAGATGCGAAAAGAACGATTGTGAAAACAATCACCTTATACATAGACGGCAAAAAGTATGATGATAGAGGAGAATACGATCTTTCTGAGTATACCGGAGAGGAAATGGATGACGGAGGCCATATGGAAGATCATATCGCGACTTTTGATTTTATGCCTGAAGAGGATGTCATCGGGCATGCGTTATCAGTCAAAGTGGAGTGGAAAACCGGAGATGAAGAGAACGCAGAAATAATGAAATTAACCAAGATTCCGTGGTATAAATGAAACGACAATCACTGAATAAGGAAGTGATTTAAAATGAACGAGATTGAGATCAGAAGGCCGCAAATTGACGACGTTGAAGAGCTGAATCAGTTTTTCAGAATCGTGGTCGAGGATACTTTTGCTAAAGAGGGGATATCCGATCTGCTTGATCATCAAGAAAGTGAAATTGAAAGTAAGAGGCAATACTTGAAAGCAGACTTAGACAGCAAAGGGAAGAGCCGGCATTTTTTTATCGCTTCAGATCAACGTCTGAATAAAATCATCGGTACAATCGAATATGGCCCTGCAAGCGAATTGATCGATATTTGTACGGATGGGGCTTTAAAGGATTTATATGAGGTAGGGACGGTATTTGTCCACCCGGATTATCAAAGACGCGGAATCGGGTCTTTGCTGTTCAACGTTATGTTTTTGACCTTTCTGAATCGGGGAGTGAAGGAATTTTGTTTGGACAGCGGTTATCCCGGTGCACAGAAAATATGGAAGAAGAAATTCGGCGAGCCTGACTATATGCTGAAGGATTATTGGGGGAAAGGATATGATCATATGATTTGGAGGAGACGGACGAAGGATATGCCGATTGATACAAGAACATCAATAACGTAATCATCCTTTATATTCCATATACGTTTTAACGATAAAAAGAACTTTTCTTGAATTTATTTTTAAATAAATTGTTAAAGTTAAAAAAGTCCTATAAACTATAATGGAATCTTAATTTTAGGATGTGGGAGATATGTTCGACGAAAGAGAAGCGTTGCGTTTGAGACTTGAACAGCTAGGTGATGCGGAGATTCAGGTGATGCGGGAATTGCGAAAAGAACGACAGGACATTTATTCGAAGCTGCGTGAATTGGACCGGGAGAGTGATCCCGCAATTAACAAAAAATCTTCATTGATCGACTTGGCAAGCGCTGCAGCAGAGGAATTAAAACAATCCCAAATTGCCGCTGACAAACATCCGCCCATCAAGACTCCATCTCATACTATTTTCCAATCAAAAACAACCATACAGCGCGAGGCTGCCTTAAACATTTTAAGCCGCTATGAAGAGGGCTTGAAAGGCATTAAGCTCAAAACTGAAATCGAGAAAGAAACCGGCTTTCCGATTAAAAACATGACGACATTTATGAAGAGCTTAATGAAACATCGCCCAGATATTAAAAAGCCTGCCCGCGGCCATTATATTTTGCAAAAAGAAAAAGACCTTTGAGGTTTTCGTCATTATTCCAGATTCATATTGTCATAAATCAGAGCGGAATCTTTAAAAATTGAAACCAAACAACACCTATATCGTATATTTAGCTAAAACTAATGCAAGGGTGTTCTACATGTTGGATAAAAAGAAATACTTCATGATTATGGTACCGGCTTTAATTTTAGCGTTTTTATTTCAATTTTTTGTTCCCTCAGAACAAAGGTACTTGGGGATTGTGTTTATTTTAGCAGGCGGGGTGATTTATTATCTTTGGGTGCATATAGAAAAGGACAAACAGAAAGATTGAGCGCATCCTTTGATTTGCGAATCCACTAAAAAAACGTCTATATAGACGTTTTTTTGTTATTGATATCCATTGTTAGCCAACCTGCTGGGCGGCAACCGACTGAGCCGGTAAACAAATGCTCAAGCAGCCGTTTCTCCCAGATTTTATCGATCTTTTAACTTTAAGGCGTAAGCTTTGAACTGTTAAGAGCTTTGATACTTAAGCTGTAAACGCTGAACGTTGAGCTTTGAGCTTTTATCTCAATGTTGGCACAGCGTCTCTTTGGCTGTGCAGATGAAATAAAAGGAGGGAGTCACCTTTCCCTCGGAAGGTGTTTAGTTTTATCGGTTTTCGGTTGGCTAACAATCGGCCGTTAATCGATTTTGATTTTGGTGAGTGTATTGCTCTCGGACAATGCAAAGTCAACTTCCATTTCAAAGTCCTCGATCTTTTTTGACAAGGAATCGATCTTCTCTTTTAGGTTCAGCGGATCGATGATTTTTGCTTCATTTTCAGCGAGGAAAGATTTGACGATTTCCTGGTTTTCAGCCGCTTTTACTTTGCCGTCTTTTCCGAAAAGAGTCTCCAGATGTTTGTCTAGTCTTTCTGTTACTTTTTGATTGACGCTCTCGGCCTCGTCGACTAAATCAGCGTACACTTCTTTCAGCTTATCCAAAAGCTGAATGTCGTAGCTGATGGAGGTTTTTCTTTCGATGGCTTCAGCCACAGTCATCTTGACTCCGGCCACTTCGATTTTGGTCGTCGCGTTGGATACAACAATGGCAGACTTAATGGCATTTCGCCTTTTGATTAAGGCTTCAATTGATTGATAATCGGCTTTCGCCCTAGTTTCCAAGTCTTCGGTTGTCCGAAATCCGTTCGGCAGTTTCTTTCCGATCATCAAGCCTCCGAATGTGCTCTCATTTACGGCCCGCTTGATTCTTTTATCCAACATTTTGAGTTCGCTTAGTGCTCTGGTGATCGTAAGTTCCATTCTATAGCTCCTTCGTCGTTTATATATTTAAAAAAGCTCTTTATTTACTCATTAGAGTGATGATTATATCATATTGATTTTCCAAGTGTTATATTTTGTGTGGATATTTTCATATAGGATAATAGTCCAAAAAGATTCATAGAAAGCTGTAGGAGGTCTAATCGATTGTTCGATTTCATGATCACTATGCATTGCATTTCTCTTTAAAATGAACAGGGAGATCAACAAAAAAACTTTTAGCAAAAGAAAATTTTTGCTGAGAACTTTTCCTAATTCCTAATGTTTGTCTTTGCTCCGTTTCACTGCAAAACATATTGCGAGGACGGCTGCGATAAGAGAGGCAGCTCCGCATGCCAGCTTGATCAGCGGTTTCAACAATATCAACTCCATCTGTTTTCGGTATATGTGTAAAGTATAAAAGGGATTCATATCCAAAGCCAGCTTATGCTTAGGATTTTAAAGAAAGTTTAAGGAAATAAGTCCTGCGCCGCCCGGTTGACAATGAAAAGCCGCTCCACTAAAATGAATGATAGTCATTCATTTTTAGGGAGGTCTGCAACATGCCAAAGCAAACGTCCGGGAAATATGAAAAGATTTTGCAGGCGGCCATTGAAGTCATTTCTGAAAAGGGGCTGGATAAGGCGTCGATTTCAGATATCGTGAAAAAAGCAGGCACTGCGCAGGGCACTTTTTATCTTTATTTCTCATCTAAAAATGCGCTGATTCCAGCGATCGCGGAAAATCTTCTGACACATTCTTTGGACCATATTAAGAGCAAGGTCGACGGAACCATGTCTTTCTGGACCGCCTTGGACATCATGATTGATGAGACGTTCAACATGACGGAACTTCATCAGGATATTATCGTTCTTTGCTACTCAGGTCTTGCCTTTGACCATTCGATGGAAAAATGGGAGGCGATCTATCAGCCTTATTATTCCTGGCTTGAAGGACTTATTGAAAAAGCAGTTGAGAAAAACGAGGTCATTCCGGACATCAATGTGCGCTGGACGGCCAGAACGATTATCAACTTTGTCGAAAACACAGCGGAACGTTATTACATCGGGGCGGAAAAAGACGAAGAGCTCAGTGTGTTCAAAAAAGAAATATTTACTTTTCTAAAGAGAAGCATAGGAACCAAGTGAAAAATGACCGGCTGCAGCTGTTCATTTTTTATCGGCCTAAAAATGACTGACGTTCATTCACAACAGGAAGGGTGTTATCATTGAGTTGGCTCCTCGTCATTATTGCGGGTTTTTTGGAAGTGGTTTGGGCCTCAGGTCTTAAACATGCGGATTCCTTCGCCGATTGGCTGATGATCTTTGTACTGATCGCGGCAAGTTTTCTCATGCTGATACGATCTTACAGGAACATTCCGATGGCGTCGGCTTATACCGTATTTGTCGGAATCGGAACGGCCGGCACATATGTGACGGGTGTTTTTATGGGCGAACCCTTTTCAGGAGGGCAAATATTTTTTTTGATCGTGCTGTTGGGAGGCATTATTGGCATGAAAATGTTTACAAAAGAGAACAATGCCCAGTCAGGGGGTGATTGATCATGCCGTGGTTATTTTTGGTGATTTCTGGGATCGAAGAGGTCATTGCCGCCATCGCTATGAAATATGTAGACGGCACAAGAAAAAAATGGCCGATTATTGTCATGGTATTGGGGTTTGCTTTGTCTTTTTTCTGCCTTTCGAAAGCCATGCAGGCACTTTCAGCCGGTGTTGCCTATGCCGTTTGGACCGGGATCGGCAGCATCGGCATTACGGCAGTCAGCTTATTTTGGTTTAAGGAGCGGATTCGCGCTCCGCAGCTCATCTCACTTGGCTTTATTATAATCGGGGTGATCGGCCTGCGCCTTACATCATCTTAAATTTTAATTTATATTGGAGGTTGCTGATATGTTCAATCAGCTTAAATTGCGTCCGCTCGAAAGAGAAGACCTTCCGTTTGTCCACCGTCTTAACAACGATGCGAAGATTATGTCGTATTGGTTTGAAGAACCGTATGAGACTTTTGTTGAGCTGCAGGATTTGTTTGACAAACACATTCATGACCAAAGCGAACGGCGCTTTATCATAGAGAAAGAGACTGAGATGATCGGATTGGTTGAGCTGGTCGAAATTGATTATATTCACAGAAGGGCGGAGTTTCAAATCATCATTGATCCAGAGCATCAAGGGAACGGGTATTCGTCAAGCGCAACGTATTTGGCGATGAACTACGCGTTTTCCGTTTTGAATTTGCACAAATTGTATTTGATCGTCGACGAAGATAATGCAAAAGCGATTCACTTGTATAAAAAGGCAGGGTTCACAATCGAGAGCGAGCTGCAGGATGAGTTTTTCGTTGACGGCTATTATCGTAACGCTATTAGAATGTGCATTTTTCAGGATGAATTTTTATCACTTAAAAAAAGCAAAAAGGAAGGCATGCAAGGATAAACAAAAGAGATGGCGCCGCCATCTCCCGCATGTTTTTTAATTTTTCACACCTAATCGATCTTTGGCTTTGTTGGGAATATCGTCTTTTTCAACCTCTTCCCACGATTTCACGCCTTTATTTTCAGAATAGAAAAGCCGTAAAAACGCGCCTGTACGAAGGTTTTTATCAGCTGTGAATTCCATTGTTTTTTCTTGACCGTCCTCATCAAAACCGGCCAGTTCATATTTGAAGACGGAGTATTCCTCGCCGTCGTCAAACTTCGACGTGTCTTCCTTCCCGTTTCCGGTAATGTGAACATAATATTCGTCTGTTCCCACACGGTTTAAGTTACATCCGCTTAATAATGCGGTAAATATGATCATCAGGCTGATCCATACGATATGCTTTTTCACAATTTCACCTCATTTATCATTCTAAGATTCATTGTCTGATAAAAAAATCGAATAACGTGACATGAACATTACACTTTTTGTAAGGATCGTTCGGCACACTCATCTTGACACGGGAGATTAAATTTCAATATCCTTTTTATTCAATAAAGTTTATAATATGGAAAAAGGGAGGGGCGCCAATGAAAAAAATTTTATTTTTGATGTTGTTTTCAATCATGATGGCCTGCAGTTTTCATATTCACCCTGCTGATGCCGCGGTTACAAAAGATGAGAAAAAGACGACCATGACAATGAGTGAAGATCAAGTGGGATTTTTTATGGCGGACAGCACCAATGTAAATTACTACCCGACATGGCTGTATTATAAGTTTACGATTTTTAATGCAGAAGGCTGTACACTCAACATCAAGCTGCAGAGAATCACGTTAACAGGACATGCGATCACTTTAAGCGAGAAAGAATTTACTGGAAATCATCTTCATTTAAGTGCTGCAGATAAAGTGAGCGGGACGCCGCACCGCAATCATTTCCTGGATATCACAAAAGTGTCAGGCTGCGGAGATGTTGGAATTACAGGCTTTTACGGCTTTGAGCATGAAATGCCGGACTACTCATCATAAAGAAAGCCCAGCAGAGGAGAGTCCTTTTTTCATATTAGGGCTAACATATCGGGAGAAAAAAATGAAAAAACAAACGCTGCTTTTATTGAGAGGCGCCATCCTCTTGCTCCTATGTTGTGCGGCTGGTTTTGCTCTTTATCAGCATATTGCCGGAGGCCGGAATGAACAGGCAGGCACTGCCCTTCATCAGCAGGCATTACATTTTAAATTATCGACTTTAGAGGGCGGTGACATCGAACTGAAAAAATTACGGGGAAAGGCGGTGGTTGTCAACTTTTGGGGGACTTTTTGTACACCGTGCAAAGAGGAGATGCCGGTCATGCAAAAAGCTTATGACCGTTTTAAAGGAGACGGTTTTGAAATCATCGCTGTCAATGTGCGTGAATCGAAAGGTGCGGTAAAGAGCTTTGTCGACCGCCATGGCTTAACTTTTCCGGTCGCTTTGGATCAATCGGCTGAAGCTTACCGTTCTTGGGAAATTTATTATTTGCCTACAAGTATATTCATTAATCGGGAAGGAAGACCAGAGCGGATGTATGTCGGAGGAATGTCTGAGCGGCAAGTTGATATGTGGATTGAAGACCTTCTTAGCGGTTCATAGAAACTCATTTAAAAGGGATAGACAAACACCTATTGTTCTTATCGTTCATAAGGTAGCTCAGGAGAGGAGCGATCTTATGTTTTTTCATATTAAAGAACTGCAGTATCATGCAAAGCCTGAAAAACCCGATCCATTATTTGCGAAAAAGCTGCAGGAAATACTGGGAGGACAGTTCGGGGAAATATCAGTAGCTCTGCAATATCTTTTTCAAGGCTGGAGTGTCAGAGGAAACGGCAAGTACAAAGATCTGCTGATGGATACAGGAGCTGAAGAGCTCGCCCATATCGAGATGCTGGCGACGATGATTGCAAGGCTTTTGGACGGTGCGCCGGTCGGCGATCTTGAAAAAGCTGCAAAAGATCCGGTGCTCGGTGCCATTCTCGGAGGGATGAATCCGCAGCATGCCATCGTATCAGGATTAGGGGCGATGCCGGCCGACAGTGTGGGAAACCGCTGGACTGCCGATTATATTATTGCAAGCGGAAATTTGCTTGCCGACTTTCGAGCAAATTTAAACGCGGAATCACAGGGACGCCTGCAGGCTGTCCGCCTTTATGAAGAGACGACGGACCGCGGTGTCAAAGATATGCTGTCCTGGCTGATTGCAAGGGATACGATGCATCAAAACCAGTGGCTTGCGGCCATTAAAGAACTGGAAGCGAAAGAAAATGTCGTCGTCCCAAGCACGTTTCCGCGCCATCTGGAAAAAAGGGAAGTCTCCCATGTATTATTTAATTTTTCAAGAGGCAACGAGAGCGCTACAGGCAGATGGGCGAAGGGACCGAGCATGGATGGGGAAGGCGTTTTTCAGTATGTTGAACATCCTCAGCCCCTTGCGAAAAAACCGGTGCTAAAACCTGCGCCTGCATATATTCATGATACGCCGCCATCGGTTATTCAACATCCCCGGGATGACATACTGCCTCCGAATCTTTATTGATCAGCTTCTATTTGCATGATCATATTTCGGGCTTGCAGCGAATAGCCATAGTGAAGAATGGTATTTAAAGGGAGGCGCAAGCTTGAAAACTTATAAGGAGACGGCCGTTTTTGAACATAAATTTTGGCTTCAGGTTTTGGGTGATCATGCGCGTTTTATTTTGGATTCTTTGGCTGAAAGGGAAAAAGAAGATATTCAAAAGGCGAAGCAGTTCAAGCAGACGTTTGATGTTTTGCTGAAAAAAGTGAATGCTTCGCCTGATTTGTATTCATTAACGCTTGAAGCTGAAGAATATGCCCTTCAATTCAGGAAATTTAAACTCTCCATCATTAAAAGGCACCTGACAGGCGATATTAAAATTCACCTTCCTCCGACTTTTATCAACCATATGGTAAATGAACTGGAGGAGTACTTGCTTGTGCTAAAATACTTAAAAAAACGGGAAGTGCCGCCTGTTTTCCACGAGTTGCACCACCATATGCTGTGGCTGATGGATGCCGCCGGACATGCTGGAGCAATTGCCGATGACCTGGATGCGGTGGAAAAACGGTTGAAAGAGAAGAGCAGGGAGTTTGTCAAACACTTTGAACAGTTCTATATTAAATCCGTTGAATTGACGGGGTATCTCAGAGCGAATGTTGAATCTTTTCCCGCTCTCAGAAGGATGAATAAAGACGTGAAGCTTGAGATTGAGCTGTTTCGTACCTTTTTGAAAGAAGTGGAGGAGCTGGAGCTTACAGATCAGATGCTCGGTACGTTCTCCGCGCTGATGGCAGACCACATGATGAGGGAAGAATGCTATTATTTAATGAAAATCGCCGAATCGACAAATACGCAAAAACCTGCGTGCGACCCTGCGAAACCGAGGCTGCTTGAAAAGTAATGCCGGCGGTTTTGCTATTTTTTTTGATGAAGCCGCGAATCGATCTTGGCACCTGCGGTTTGCACAGCCTTTTTCATGCGATTATAATTCAGAATATATAGATAATCTAAAAACTGTTTGGAGGGCCTTTCTTGCATGTCAGAAAATTAACAGCTTTAGATGCAGAAAACTATCTGAAGCTTTGTGAAACGATCGATGAAGAATCTGAATTCATGCTGTTTGAACCGGGTGAACGAAAGCTTCAGGCACAACGTCAAATCAAACAGATCCAATCCGGCGTGTGTGAAGTTTTTGTTTGTGCGGCTGATGACGGAAGCTTAGTCGGATATGTTGCAGCAGTCAGAGGACAGGTTCAGAGAACACGCCACCGTGCCCATATCATCATCGGCATACGCCAAACATATATTGGACAAGGTATTGGAGTAAAGCTGTTTCAGGCATTGGGAAAATGGGCCTGTGAAGAAAAGCTTCACAGACTTGAGCTGACTGTCATGACCCATCATACAGCCGCCGTGCGTTTATACAAAAAAATGGGTTTTATCATTGAAGGCACTAAAAAGCACGCTTTGAAAGTAAAAGGACAATATGTTGATGAATATGTCATGTCCAAATTAATCAACGAATAGCAAATGGAGGTTTCAAATGAAAGACGGGTGCCATCAGGCCATCGCGGCTGTCAGCTACTACAAAACAGAACGGACGATTGATTTTAACCGGCAAACCTATACAAAAAAGCATAATCAAATGTACCTGTACAACGATAAAATTTTAACTGCAAGCCGCCAGTATCGCCTTGAGCACGTCCACGATGTATCATACAGACCTTTTTCCGAGGCCGGTTTGCTTTACCTCCATACGAACCAGGGGGTATTTGCTTATGAAGTGGATGCGGACCCCGGGTATTTCATAGAGGCTTTTAAAAAACAGAAAAATCCAATTAAATAAATTACAATATATATGAAGTTTTTAGCAGTAAATGCTAGAATGAATGTTGGGAATTTTGCAAGGAAAGGAACATACGGCTACCGGCCTGTTAGGGCGATTGACCTTGTTGACTTACCAGGCTAATGTCACTTGGCGGTGTTTATATGTCACTGCTATGCTTGATGAAAGAACGTCCGCTTAGGCTGCAAGTGTATGTTTGAGCAAAAGATTTTAAGCGTCTTTTTCCAATTTTCTTTAACATAACGAGTCCTTGACGTTCCCAGTATATCTCAATACATAGATGGTTAACTTAATTAGAGAAGTAGAGAGGACAGGACAGCTTAATGAAAAAGAAGACACAGAATACGGTTCAAAAGATCGTAGAAGCCGGATATCATCTGTTCGCCCAAAATGGATATTCGGCAACCTCTGTAGATGAAATTATGAAAGAAGCCGGATTTTCTAAAGCTACGTTTTATTTGTATTTCAAGTCAAAGGAGATGCTGTTTCTCCATATTATGAATGAGCAAATGGAAGATCGCTTTCAAACCAGCATGAATTGTTTTCGAAAAAAGACGCTGAGGGGATTGCTCGCAGGGATTGAACACTTGATTCAAACATCAAATAAAGAGCATTCGACAGCTTTGTTTTTGGAATTTATGGCAAATAGTCATAGATATCCTGAGATTCAAAGAAAAGTAGCCCTTCTGTATGAGCAGTGGAGAGAGTTTTTTGTCGAACTGATCGAGCAGCTTCAGGAAGAAGGCATCGTTCAAAAACAGCTCAATCCGAAGGTGATGGCCACCACGCTGATTGCAATCTTTAACGGATACAACCATCAACACCACGCGGATCCCTCGATTAATAAACAGGAACAGCTTCAGTCCATTATTTTCTTGCTGAATCCGAAGCTGCATCTCCAGATAAAAGACAAACTATTTCATGTATGACAAGACTTCTGAAACAGCCGGCGCTGCCGACCTTGAGTCGGCGGTTTTTTGTGTTAGATCCGAATCCTGCTTGGTCAATGGTACGCCCAAATCAACTGCACCCGTTTAACAATTCTGTCTCATCGGTTTTAACTCGTAATAATAATAACCCGTTTTAAAAAGTTGACAACAGCAAATCGTTATTATACAATTATCTCGAATTCGAGATAATTAAAAAGGATGAATACCGTGGGCAGTCAGGAAATGGAGAGATACGAAGAGGAGTTGTCTTTAAAGGCATTTATTGTGTTGTCTCGTGCACTGCAATCGATTAAAAAGCGTGTGGAAGAGGATATTAAATGTTTAGGACTAAACCCAACTGAGTTTGCTGTTCTAGAATTAGTCTATAGTAAAGGCGATCAGCCGATCCAAAAAATAGGCGAAAAAGTATTAATCGCAAGCAGCAGCATTACCTATGTTGTAGATAAGTTGGAGAAGAAAAAGTTAATAGAGAGAAGGCCTTGTCCTAAAGATCGCCGTATAACATACGCTGCTTTAACGAATGAAGGAACTGCACTGATGAACAATCTTTTTCCAAAACATAAAACAGCTATGAAAGGCATTTTCGGCGGCTTAGACATAAAAGAAAAAGAAGTTCTAATTGAAAAGTTAAAAAAACTTGGCTTCCATGCCCAAAGCATGTAAATTTTTTTATGACAATATCTCGAATTCGAAATATATGAATTCATGATAATGAGAAATAAATATTGAACTGGGTATTCTATTTCTGAACAGGAGCTTCATGACATAACAAGATCCTGGGCTCATCTAAAGGTTAAAGAGGTGTTGAATATAAGTGAACAATATGAAGTTGTCATGATGATCACCCTCGGGAAGGAAAAAATAAAAAGCAGAAAAACCACGGGGATTTAGAAAACCTGTAAATGAATTTGTAACGTATTTCTCATCATAAAGCTATGTTTCATGAAAGAGGAGTGAAGTGGAATGAAAAAGAAAACAAGCGGAATCCATCACATTACAGCGATTGTCGGCCATCCGCAAGAGAACGTGGATTTTTACGCTGGCGTTCTTGGTTTACGTTTAGTGAAAAAAACCGTTAATTTTGATGATCCGGGAACATACCACCTCTATTTTGGCAATGAAGGCGGGAAACCGGGAACGATTATTACATTCTTTCCTTGGGCAGGTGCCCGTCGAGGAGTCATTGGAGATGGTCAAGTGGGAGTGACTTCTTACGTCGTTCCTAAAGGCGCAATGGCTTTTTGGGAAAATAGATTAGCAAAATTCAATGTGCCTTATACAAAAATGAACCGTTTTGGAGAGGAATACTTGGAGTTCGATGATCCTCATGGTCTTCATCTGGAAATTGTCGAAAGAGAACAAGGGGTAAAGAACAGCTGGAAAGTAGGGGAAATAACACCGGACAATGCAATCAAAGGATTTGGCGGAGCAACACTGTTATCCAAACAACCCGAAAAAACGGCTGAATTATTAGAAAAGGTCATGGGACTTGAAAAAGTTGGAGAAGAAGGAGATTTTGTACGTTTTCGTTCTGCTGGTGACATAGGAAATATAATTGATTTGAAATTAACAACTATAGGAAGCGGACAAATGGGGACGGGTACAGTTCACCATATTGCCTGGAGAGCCATTGATGACAATGATCAATTGGAATGGCAAAAATATGTTGCGGAAAACGGATACCGTGTTACACCTGTGCAAGACAGAAATTATTTTAACGCGATTTATTTCAGAGAACACGGGGAAATCTTATTTGAAATTGCAACAGATCCACCAGGATTCGCCCATGATGAATCGTATGAAACAATGGGAGAACAGTTAATGCTGCCGGCCCAGTATGAACACTACAGAGAGCAGTTAGAAAGAAGATTAATTCCTGTAACAGTGAAGGCGCTGGATTAATTTTTGTAAGGAAGTGATTCGATGCTGTCCATTGATCCCAATACAAAAACAGAAAGAGAGAACTACAAGTTTTTAATCGGGAGTATTATACCGAGACCTGTTGCATTTGTTACAAGTTTATCAGAGGAGGGCGTCTTAAACGGAGCTCCTTTTAGCTACTTTAATATTGTATCTTCAAATCCTCCGATGATCTCCCTTTCTATTCAACGTTTTGAAGGGAGCCAAAAGGATACAGCGAGAAACATTTTGAACAGCAAAGAATTTGTGGTCCATATCGTTGATGAACAAAACGTTGAAAAAATGAATTTAACGGCCGCCAGCCTACCACCAAGTCAAAGTGAAGTTCAGTTAGCGGAGTTAACCCCCGTTGAAAGTATGAAAGTCTCGGTGCCGGGCGTGATAGAAGCAAAAGTGCGTATGGAATGTGTTCTGGAGTATTCATTAGAGTTGGGAGATAAGCACTCTGACGGATGCGATTTTATGATAGGCAGAGTCGTTCAATATCATATCGAAAGCGGCATCTATGAAAATGGAAAAATCGATCCAAGAGGCCTCGGCGCCATCAGTCGTTTAGCCGGGCATGATTACGCAAAGATTGGCGAAATCTTCACCAGAAAAAGACCGAAGTAATATAACCATCCATAATATCTCGAAATTGAGATTTATTAAATTGAAATGTTTTAAGTTTATTCTAGCAAGGAATAATAATGGCAGCGAAACACTTCAAGGGGGTGGTTCTTAAAAGGTTTGCCGAAAAGAAAACAAAAAAGCAGGTGTGAAAACATGGGATTTTTAGACAAACTATTTAGAAAATCAAAGGAGCTGGATCATATGTCAAATGTAAAATTAGCTGTAGTTTTTTATAGTATGGGCGGAACAAACTATCAATTAGCCAAATGGGCTGCAGAAGGTGCAGAAGAAGCAGGTGCTGAAGTCAGAGTTTTAAAAGTACAAGAATTGGCTCCGCAATCAGCCATTGAGGGAAATGAAGTGTGGAAATCCACTGTTGATGCAACAAAGGACATTCCAGTCGTATCCTCAGAAGATATAGAGTGGGCAGATGCTATTATATTCAGTACACCAACACGCTTTGGCAATATGGCATCCCAAATGAAACAGTTTCTTGATACACAAGGCGGACTTTGGGCAAACGGAAAGACAGTAAATAAGGTTGTAAGCGCAATGTCCTCCGCTCAAAATCCACATGGTGGTCAAGAAGCAACAATCTTGTCCTTATATACTTCAATGATGCACTGGGGAGCTATTATTGCTTCTCCGGGATACACTGATCCTGTCCTCTTCGGGGCTGGCGGAAATCCATATGGAACGAGTGTTACAGTCGATCAAAACGGGAAGATGATTGAAGACGTGGAAGCTGCAGTGAAACATCAAGCTAAACGCACAGTGACTGTAGCTGAATGGGTTAAAAAGGGCAATCAACAATAATTGAAATTTAATATTTTTAAAAGAGCCAATCATTTGGCTCTTTTTTTAGTATGTGCCCAGCTGATAGTTGGTTCGGCATGCCGCTTCGTCTTCATTTGACTGCGAACACGCCATGATATACGCGGCATAAAGAGTAAGTTATCCGACATATCCTTTAACGATGCCATTGATTTCGCAATTGCAATGATAAAATTTTTTCTATTACATTTTAAAAAAATGAAACTTTAAGTTCATATGAACGTAAACATAAGTGAAATGATTTTATTTAGTCATACGATCAATCAACAAATGCAAAAGGGGTGAAACAAAAGTGAAAGTCATGATTGGTTCGATCATATTGCTATCCATTATAGGGTTTGGCGTATGGCTTATGTTAAGCCCGCTTTTTAAAAAAGTCGGAAGCGGGGCGAGCAAAATAAAGAAAACGCTGGAGGATGACAAAGATGAATGAAAAACAACCAAAGAAGAATAAAAACAAAACGCTGCTCGGCGGAATCATTGTCGCTGTTGCTTTAATTATCGGAGGATTCACAGCTTCCTTGTTCATCGAGAAAATTCCGAACGGATATGTCGGCGTCGTTTATTCTCCGAATGGCGGGGTGAAATCGGAAACGCTTGATCAAGGCTGGCATTTAGTCGGACTGTTTGACAAAGTCACAAGATATCCGGTGCGGATGCAGACTGTAAACAATCAGGATATTCAAGTGGCTACTTCTGACGGCAAAAACATCTCAATGGACATCGCCTACAACTATGTCGTTCAGCCTGATAAAGTCGTAGAATTGTTTAATAAATTCGGAGCGGTCGATATTGAATCAATCGAAAACAGCTACTTGAAAACAAGGCTGTGGGACGCTGCAAGAAAGTCGATTTCCAAATACTCCGTCATTGATACATACGGACAAAAATCATCTGATGCCGCCGCAGAAATCCAAAAAACATTTGCAGATGATATGAAGGGGCTCGGCTTTGTCATTGACGATTTAACACTCGGTGTGCCAAAGCCTGATAAAGCGACCCAGGAAGCGATTGACGCGCGCGTGAAGTCTTCGCAGGAACTGGAAAGAACGCAGACAGAGCTGAAGATCGCCGAAGCGGAAGCGAAAAAGAAAAAGATCGAAGCTCAAGGTATTGCCGAGTATAATGAAATTATTAAAAAATCGATGTCAGATGAAATGATCAAGTATCAATGGATCCAAAAATGGGACGGAAAAATGCCTAAAGCGACAGGATCGAATTCCCTGATCCAGATTCCGACTGATGAGAAAGGAAAATAAAACGAAAAAATCCCTTGCTAAGGGATTTTTTTCGTCTCGGTCGCCCGTATATAATAGTGTTAACAATCGCTTCTGGACAGGGGGGAAGATGATGTTTGCTCCGGATGCCATTCTCCGTACGTGGAGAAGATTCGACGCTTTTCCGATGGAAACGCTGACAAAGGCATGGTTTTATCATCAGGGAGGGGATCAGAAACAGCGGAACGTCTCAATGATGAAGGAACACCACCAAGAGTACGGCATTGCCGGCAATTGCTTTGACCTTTCGATTTGGCTGCTGGACGAGTTTACAAAAGACGGAGTGGAAGCTTTTCCGATCGGCCGTTCGTTCAAAACAGAACGCGCGCATGCCGCAGTCATCGCGCTTGATGAAAGAGGACGGCGCTTTTTATGTGATCTGGGAGATCAATGGCTGCAGCCGATTCTGATCGACTGCGAATGTGAAGATTATACCAGTGAAAAGCTGGACGGTTTTTTCCCGGCAGCACAAATTCAAGTCAAGCCGACAACCGGCGGAGTTAAGGTCCTTTACCATCGGCCGAACGGAAAGGTGTCAACTCAAGTCTACTCTACAGAGCCTGTTGACATGTCCGTTTTTTGGGAGGCAGCTGAATGCTCGCAAGCGGCATTGAAGCCTGCGCCATTACTGGAATGCAGAATTCCGTTTCAACATGAAATCGCGCATTGGGAATTCAGCGGCTGGGACATATATCTTAGCACGAGCAAAGGATTATACAGAGAAGCGAAGCCGGACACAATTGAAGGCTGGACTGAGAAAATCCATGATGTCACCGGATACGATAAAAATGTTATCAAGAAAGCGTTGGAGATTTATCAAACCCGCGTATGATCTTAAATCTTGAAAAAAACTCATTTTATACATATCATGTGGAAAGAGGAGAGGATAAGATGAGCCATTATGACCAGCAATACAATGCAATCATTCAAAAAATTATTGAATCAGGGATCTCCGATGAAGAATATCAGGTCCGGACGAAGTGGGATTCAGACGGAACGCCGGCTCATACGCTGAGCATCATGAGCGAAAAAATGCGGTTTGACAATTCGGAAGTGCCGATTTTGACGACGAAGAAGGTGGCGTGGAAAACGGCCATCAAAGAGCTGCTTTGGATCTGGCAGCTGAAATCCAATGATGTTCAAGTTTTGAACGATATGGGGGTTCATATTTGGGATCAATGGCGGCTTGAAGACGGCACAATCGGAGCAGCCTACGGCTATCAATTAGCGAAGAAAAACAGAACGGTTAACGGGCAGAAAGCCGATCAAGTGGATTATTTGCTCCATCAGTTAAAGCATAATCCGTCTTCACGCAGGCATTTGACCATGCTGTGGAATCCCGATGACTTGGACGGCATGGCCTTGACGCCCTGCGTCTATGAGACGCAATGGTATGTGAAAGAAGGAAAGCTCTCTTTGGAAGTAAGAGCGAGAAGCAATGACATGGCGCTTGGCAACCCGTTCAATGTGTTCCAATATAACGTCTTGCAGCGCATGATCGCCCAAGTCCTCGGTTATGAGCTGGGCGAATACATCTTCAATATCGGCGACTGTCACATCTATACCCGTCACATCGATAATTTAAACATTCAGATGAAACGCGAGCAATATGAAGCGCCGAAGCTGTGGATCAACCCGGACATCAAAAACTTTTATGACTTTACAATCGATGATTTTAAATTAATTGACTATAAGCACGGCGACAAGCTGACATTTGAAGTTGCCGTATAAACAGGCGGATTTTCCGCCTGTTTTTTTGTTGTGTGAATGAATCATTTTTAAAAAATACAACGATGAAAAAATTTGCATATCCGGCTGCCGCATGTTTCCTGACGGCAGCCGTGTATACGTTTAGAGCGGACGCAAAAAGCACATGCAGTTTTTCACGGGTATGCCCCGAGCATTTAACTTACGTTTATTTACACATTCTAAACGTCTTTTTCACAAAGAGCCCGAAAAGCAAAAACAATTCTCTCTTAATCTGTTAGTGACACCAGCATATACAAGAGGAGGTTGTTTTTGTCATGATCAAAAAATGGGCGGTTCATCTGCTGTTTTCCGCATTGGTGCTGCTTGGGCTTTCGGGAGGGGCTGCATATTCTCCTCAGCATGCCGAAGGCGCTGCAAGGTATGATGACGTATTGTATTTTCCGGCATCGCGCTATCCTGAAACAGGTGCTCATATAAGCGATGCGATCAAAGCGGGCCATTCAGATGTCTGCACAATTGAAAGATCTGGAGCGGATAAGCGCCGTCAGGAATCATTAAAGGGGATTCCGACTAAGCCGGGCTTTGACCGTGACGAATGGCCGATGGCCATGTGTGAAGAAGGGGGAAAAGGAGCGTCGGTCAGATATGTCAGCTCATCGGATAACCGCGGAGCCGGCTCCTGGGTCGGGAACAGGCTGAGCGATTACGCTGACGGGACGAGAATTTTGTTTATCGTTCGATAAAAGGGAGACAACGATAAATGTTTCCTCAAGGAAACATTTTTGTTGACAGGAAAACTTGTTTGGGGGATAATGGTAATGTAAGCATATGATCAATCCCTCTGTTTCAGGCTCGCATCCTTCATTTCCGTATGGATGTGAGCCTGTTTTTTCGTGCGAAAAAAAACCGCCGACCGGCGGTTTTGCTGATGAGTCCGTTTTTTAATGAACCGTGCGGAATACGCCAATGACTTTTCCGAGAATCGTCACATTCTGGAGGATGATCGGTTCCATCGTCGGGTTTTCCGGCTGAAGGCGGATATGGGTTTCTTCCTTGAAAAACCGCTTAACAGTCGCTTCGTCGTCTTCGGTCATCGCAACGACGATATCTCCGTTGTTTGCGGTATTCTGCTGTTTGACTATCACATAATCCTGATCAAGAATTCCGGCATCGATCATGCTTTCGCCCATGATCTCCAGCATAAAGACATGCTCATCCGGCGGCGCCAGGCGGTCTGGAAGCGGAAAGTATTCCTCAATGTTTTCGACTGCGGTAATCGGCGTACCGGCCGTCACCTTTCCGATGACCGGGACATTGACAACCTGGTTTTTTGGAATGTGAATTTCTTCCTCTGTATCGAGAATTTCGATCGCTCTCGGCTTCGTCGGATCCCTTCTGATCAATCCCTTCGTTTCAAGCCTTGCCAAGTGGCCGTGTACCGTTGAACTTGACGCCAGGCCGACCGCTTCTCCGATCTCCCTGACGGAAGGCGGATAGCCTTTGCGTTTCACTTCTTCTTTAATGAAACGCAAAATATCAAGTTGTCTTTTTGATAGCTTCGTCATTTTTTGCACCTCAAAACGTCGATTTTAGCTAGATTATAGCATGTTTTTCCTTTGAGTACAAACATAGGTTCGAAAAAAACGATTGACAGAAACATTTGTTCGTATGTATACTGAAATCATAAAACCGAACAAACATTCTGGGGTGATGGATATGAAAAGAGAATCATTGATTTTTGTCAGTCTGTTTACTGCTGTGATCAGCTGCTGTATTCTGTTTGTGTCTTTTGCCGGTAAAATCGAAGAAAGAAAGCAATATGTTAAAATAGAAGTGCAGGAAGGCGATACATTGTGGGAGCTGGCCGACCGGATCAAAGGCGGAAAACCCGCTGACAAACAAAAATTCATCGAATGGGTCGCCGATAAAAACAATCTGCCGACCTCCGTTATTAAACCGGGCGATGTTTTGGTCCTGCCGGTAGCCAAACAGCACTCCGATCAATATCAGCTTGCAGTTGTAGAATAAATGATTGAGGGGATTTCCATGAATGCGATTATTTACACCAGGGTAAGCACTGCGAAGGAGCAGCAGGAAACCTCATTAAAACGGCAGGCTGAAGAGCTCCAGTCGCTTGCCGCCGAGCACGGGATGAACGTCGTGAACGTCATTTCCGAACAGGCGAGCGGATATGAGATGGACCGCGACGGCGTCTTCGATCTGCTCGAGGAAATCAAAACATCAGACATTGACGCAGTTTTAATACAGGATGATACGCGACTTGGAAGAGGGAATGCCAAAATTGCCCTTCTTCACTGTTTATATAAAGAAGGCGTTCAAATCTACACGCTGGCTCACCGGGGAAAACTTGAGCTTTCCGAAGCGGATTCGATGGTTTTGGAGATTGTCGGCATTGTCGAAGAATACCAGCGGAAAATACATAACCTGAAAATTAAGCGGGGAATGAAGAAGGCGGTCGAAAACGGCTACCGCCCGGAGAGGAATCTGAAACACCGCAATGAAGGCGGCGGGAGAGAGCGGATCGAAGCGCCTCTTTCAGAAATCGTCAGGCTCAGGGAGAACAAGCTGACGTTTGCGGAGATTGCAGCCGTGTTGAGAGGGTTCGGATACAGCATTTCAAAAGCAACCGTTCACCGCCGCTACCAGGAGTATAAGGACGGCCTTGCAGACTAATCTGTTGTCAAACGAAAGCGGATTTAGTAGTATGATGGATATATACCGAATCAAAGGAGTATCTTATGATTTCTAATGAAAAAATAGCCAGAATTAACGAGCTTGCCAAAAAAGCAAAGAGCGGATCTTTAACAGACGAAGAAAAAGCAGAACAGCAGAAGCTTCGCCAGGAATATCTTCAAGGCGTCCGCGCGTCTATGAAAAACACGTTGAAAACTGTGACGATTGTTGATCCTGAAGGTAATGATGTGACGCCTGAAAAGCTCAAACAGGAAAAAAGAAACCGCCGATTGCATTAATTTGGGGAATACGCCGATATCGTATTCCCTTTTTGTATATACTACAATTTAAAATGAAGGTAAAGATTCGTCATTTTTCACTGCTTTTGAGCTGAAATGGTTGTGAAAACCGATGGGTAGATTTATGATAAGAAAGTAGAGTCCATACAGGAAGGGGATCATAATGAAAACGATTGAATTAAAATCTGTCGCAACAATACGAACACTCTCCATAGACGCGATTGAAAAAGCTAAATCCGGTCACCCCGGCATGCCGATGGGGACTGCTCCGATGGCTTATGCGCTTTGGACAAAAATGATGAATGTCAGCCCTGAAAATCCGAATTGGTTTAACAGGGACCGTTTTGTGCTGTCCGCCGGACACGGATCAATGCTTCTGTACAGCATGCTTCACTTAAGCGGGTATGACGTTTCAATTGAAGACCTCAAGAATTTCCGCCAATGGGGAAGCAAAACGCCTGGACATCCGGAATTCGGACATACTCCGGGTGTAGATGCGACGACAGGCCCGCTTGGCCAAGGAATCGGAATGGCTGTCGGAATGGCGCTTGCTGAACGTCACCTTGCGGAAACTTACAACCGTGACGACTATCGCGTCGTTGATCATTATACATACAGCATTTGCGGTGACGGAGACTTGATGGAGGGAATTTCATCGGAAGCGGCTTCGCTTGCGGGACATTTGAAACTCGGCCGTCTCATCGTGCTTTATGATTCAAATGACATTTCGCTTGACGGTGAATTAAACCGCTCATTCTCTGAAAATGTGAAGCAGCGTTTTGAAGCGATGAATTGGGAAGTGCTTTATGTTGAAGACGGCAATAACATTGCCGAGATTACGGCGGCCGTCGAGAAAGCGAAACAAAATGAAAAGCAGCCGACATTAATTGAAGTGAAAACAACGATCGGTTTCGGCTCTCCAAACCGCGCGGGAACATCCGGCGTTCACGGTGCTCCGCTTGGCTCAGAAGAGGCGAAATTAACGAAGGAAGCGTATGAATGGACATACGAAGAAGATTTTCATGTCCCTTCTGAAGTGTACGAACACTTTAACGAAACAGTGAAAGAAGCGGGCAAGAAAAAAGAGGCGGAATGGAACGAGCTGTTCTCCGCATACAAGAAAGCCCACCCGGAACTTGCCGAAGAGCTTGAACTTGCGATGAAGGGCGAGCTTCCTGAAGGTTGGGATCAGAAAGTACCTGCGTATGAGAAAGGAAGCAGCCTTGCTTCGCGTGCATCCTCAGGGGAAGTATTAAACGGAATCGCACAACAAGTGCCGTTCTTCTTTGGCGGATCCGCTGACTTGGCCGGCTCCAACAAAACGACAATCAAAAACGGCGGAGATTTTTCAGCGAGAGATTACGCCGGCAGAAATATCTGGTTCGGTGTACGTGAATTTGCGATGGGAGCAGCTTTGAACGGAATGGCTCTCCACGGTGGCCTTCGCGTATTCGGCGGAACGTTCTTCGTTTTCTCCGACTATCTGAGACCTGCGATCCGTCTTGCGGCATTAATGGGGCTTCCTGTCACATATGTGTTTACACATGACAGCATTGCCGTCGGAGAAGACGGACCGACTCATGAGCCGATTGAACAGCTGGCATCACTTCGTGCGATGCCGAACTTGTCCGTCATCAGACCTGCAGACGGAAATGAAACAGCAGCAGCCTGGAAACTGGCGCTTCAATCAAAAAGTCAGCCGACTGCGCTTGTGTTGACACGTCAAAACTTGCCGACAATCGATCAGTCTCCTGAAGCAGCTTATGAAGGCGTTGAAAAAGGTGGATATGTCGTTTCGAAAAGCCAAAACGAAAAACCGCAAGCGATCTTGCTTGCGAGCGGATCTGAAGTTGGCCTTGCGCTTGAAGCACAAAGCGAGCTGAAAAAAGAAGGCATTGACGTATCCGTTGTCAGCGTTCCGTCTTGGGATCGTTTCGACAAGCAGCCGGCCGAATATAAAAACGCTGTTCTTCCAACTGATGTGACAAAGCGTCTCGCAATTGAAATGGGATCACCGCTCGGATGGGAGAGATATACCGGCACTGACGGGGACATTCTCGGAATCGACCATTTCGGTGCTTCAGCTCCCGGCGAAACGATCATGAAAGAATACGGTTTTACGCCTGCGAATGTAGTTGACCGGGTGAAAAAACTGTTAAATCGCTAATCGGGCATATGAAAGAGAATGATCTGCGGATCATTCTCTTTTTTTCATTTCGACAAAATTAGTCGCTTCTTTTATCATCATCAGACAATTATTTCTAACCCCCTTTTGTATAATAGAAAGCATATATTCTTCGATACAGGGGGATGAGACAGTGATGGAACGCCATTATTATACGTATTTGATAGAAGAGGAATTTGCCAGCCATTATTTTGGAAGAGAGTCTGTCATGTTCAAGCTGTTTTACGATTATCATTGGACGAGCCCCGATCAAAAGTCTCCATTAGCCGCCAAGCAGATCGAGTTCATTACAAAACCGATTCCCGCAGCCCATATACACAAAAGAATGAAAATGAACCTCTGCCGGGAAGACTATACACAAGTTGACTATGTATACAGATTGATTGTTCCAAAAGGAAGCGCTTCTTTTATTATCAAAGACCGACATATTGAGATTTTGGCGAAGGGTCCATTCGATGCCGAAACGGTATTCTTTGAGGTTTTGCGGAAAGTAAGTCCGTGTTTCCTTGCGATGGATTTTAATATGAAACGTTACGGCTGGCTGAACCCTGTGAAAGAAAGAAATTTTGTATAAAAAAAAGAATTTGGACTGTAAATGTTGTATAATAGCGTTTGGTTTAGTACACTTTATACGAGACAACATGAAGGAGGAAATTAAATGGATTTATGGGTTGTCATCCTAGTGGGCGTTTTAGCATTGCTCGCAGGTGTTGCACTCGGATTTTTTATTGCTCGTAAATATATGATGAACTATTTGAAAAAAAATCCGCCAATTAATGAACAAATGCTGCGCATGATGATGATGCAGATGGGTATGAAACCATCCCAGAAGAAAATTAATCAAATGATGAAAGCCATGGAAAATCAAACGAAATAATACGAATGCGATTATGACATAGAAGGAACATGGTTATAAAATAAAAAACCCGCTTCCGGGTTTTTTATTTTGATCTATGATTATTGTGTATGTCCGAGAGATAGTTTTTGGTATTCCAAAAGAAGGATATCCAGCTGCTGGCTGTGCTGAATGGTGATATGTGAAGTCATGCCGTTTGTCATGACGATTTTTAGCAGCTCTTTTCTTTTTTCCTCAATTTCATGAAGCAGATTTTCTTTCATCACAGGAATTTATCCTTTCTTCTGTAAAAATCATCTTTTTGTTGCCTACTAAATGTTATTATATCCATATATAGGTTCCTTTTCAATTCTGAAGGTGATAAGGGTAAATTGTCAAAATTGATTATATAAAGAAATTCGTGAAACCAACATCCTTTTTTGTGATATGTTAGGAAATTGAAATGTAATTGTCATATCAAATGATTTTCTTTCATAGTATTCCAAAAAATAGAAGGGAGAAAGAGATGGCTGATATCAACTATATTCTCGCTTTCGGTGCAGGGTTTCTATCGTTTATTTCGCCATGCTGCCTGCCGCTGTATCCCGCTTTTTTATCATATATTACAGGTGTCAGCATGAGTGAAATCCATTCTGACAGACTTATGTTTCAAAAAAGGAGCCTGATACATACAATCTTTTTCCTGATTGGCTTTTCGATGATCTTTGTGGCTCTCGGCTACAGCACATCGCTTGTCGGGTCCTTTTTTAAGGATTATCATCAGCTCATCAGGCAGCTTGGTGCGGTATTCATCATCTTTTTTGGATTTGTCACACTGGGGGTTTTTAAGCCTGAATTTTTAATGAAAGAAAGGCGCCTCCATTTTAAAAACAGGCCCGGCGGCCTGCTCGGTTCTGTCGGAATCGGAATGGCATTTGCCGCCGGCTGGACGCCCTGCACCGGTCCGATTCTTGCAGCGGTCATCACACTCGCCGGAACGAACCCGATGTCGGCCGTGCCTTATATGGTGCTTTATGCGCTTGGATTCAGCCTGCCGTTTCTGCTCCTGTCTTTTTTCATGACAAAGATGAAATGGCTTCGGAAGCATCAGCTCCTCATCATGAAGATCGGCGGAATTGCAATGATTGCAGTCGGAATCCTGCTGTTCTTTGACTGGATGACGAAAATCATTATCGTACTGTCAGGCCTGTTCGGCGATTTCAGAGGCTTTTAGATACCTGGCTAAGGACCGCCTTGGTTTTTTGTTATAATAGGACTTATTCACAGCAAAATTGAATAATGATGTTGGAGGGGAGTATGACAAGGGTTTTAATTGTTGATGATGCAAAATTTATGAGAGATAAAATCAGAGAAATACTTGAAACAGAAGACTTGCAAGTCGCGGGTGAAGCCGGGAACGGGGAAGAAGCTGTTTTGCTTTATCAAGAGCTGCAGCCGGACTTGGTTATCATGGATATTACAATGCCTGTGAAAAACGGGATTGAAGCTTTAAAGGACATGATCCAGCTGAACCCGAAGGTGAAAGTGATCATGTGTACGGCCATGCGGCAAAAGCGAATCGTTGTTGAAGCGATCGAAGCCGGAGCCAAGGACTTTATCGTCAAGCCTTTCGAGGAGACGAAAGTCGTCGAAGCGATTCGCCACGTGCTCGGAAATCCTTGCAGCTGAAAAACCTGAACATGGTTTTTTTCTTCGTTTTGGAGTATAGTAACAAGTAGAGAAATTAGCTTTAGAAAAAGGGATGATATGTATGATGATCGTCGTTTCATCTATACTTGCCGTCGTGATGGCCGTCATTGTCATGGCTGTCAGAATCAAGTCATCTGAAAAACCGGCTACGGCCAAAAAAATTATACTGCCTCCGATTTTTATGAGCACCGGTGCTCTCATGTTTTTATTTCCGATGTTCCACGTGACCGGTGCCGAATTTTTGGAAGCTCTCACAGTGGGCATGATCTTTTCTATTTTCTTAATTAAAACCTCAAAATTTGAAATCCGCGATGATAAAATCTATATTAAACGCTCCAAATCGTTTGTGTTTATTTTAATTGCGCTGCTCGTCATCCGGATCGCGATGAAGAGCATATTAAGCACAACGATCGATTACGGCGCACTGAGCGGAATGTTTTGGATTCTGGCTTTCGGGATGATCGTTCCTTGGCGGATTGCCATGTTTTTATCGTTCAGAAAGCTTTCAAGCCAGATTGAAGCGTCAAATCACATACAGGTCAATTAAAACAAAACCTTTCCTTCTTTCAGGAAAGGTTTTGTTTATTTAAAAAGCTCTTGATAGGAAGAGTGATCAATGTTCTTTTCTTTTAAACGCTTTACGAGGAACTTATGGTCTTTTTTCGGTGTGGCCATAATATAGCCTCTGACGATTAAATCCCGGTCGATTGCACCTGCTTTTTCCTTTAATGCGAGTTCTCCGATCTTTCCGGCGATTTTCGCTTTTGCTACATCGCGAAACAGTTCGGGTACGGGAGAAACTAATTCTTCAAGCAGTTCTTTTTCTTCTTCATTCCACAAATGCCTTGTCTGTTCAATATAATAATCCTGCCAGTCCAGCTCAGATTTCCCATCTTCTTTAGGCAGCCTTTTTAAAAATTTGCGAAACATGAAAAAACCGCCGATTGACAAGAGGACGATCATGATGACGATCCAAGCGAGCATCAGCCATAAAAACCATCCTTCCAGCATCTCTCATCACTCCTTTGTCTATAACCTATTTTACATGAAGGCGTTTTAGAAGAACATAGAAAAAATAATATAAAATGGGACACCGGCCTGATCAAAAGAGGTGCTAGAACATAATCTATTGTATAGCAATTCCCTAATCGGCCATAGAGAATTGCTAGCGGATATTTGACGAACGAACGGAAAAAACCCGGATGGCAAAGTGTTTTACGCGCTGTCCGGGTTCTGCTTGTTGTGCATGTATGATATAAAAGGAATATGAAATGAAAGCGAAACTTCATCTTGGCTTGCTTCCTTATTGATTTTAACTGCAAGAATGCTGTTCTCGCATTCCGCTTCGATCTGTTTGTCATTCAAAAAGAAAGGAAGCATCAGCGATTTTTCGTAATGCTGTTCATCGGTTTTAACCGCAAGCTTGAAATCGTAGCCGGAAAACGTCATGTCAAGGTGCCGGGCATTCAAGCGGCTTAAATCTGCTTCGATTATATATTCAGTGCTCGTTTCATAAAGGTCGATCGGAAAAGTCTCATCATAGAGGAGAAAAGGGTCGTCAACAAACTGTTTCATCCATTCTTTATCAAAATCTGCGGAATCGAAACGTTTTGTATTTGTCATTTGATCATTCCTCCATACCTAGCCTTACCGTTAGATTATGCACAGCTGTGAATTCATGTGAAGGAGGCGATTCGAAGGGGGTTGCATCGCCAGAGAGGTAAAGTAAAAAACCGCGCCGTGAAAGACGCGGAAAATGTTACATATCGTGACTGGAATTATGTTTTTGTCTCGTATGGTTCCGGTTTTTAACTTTTTTGCTTCCGCTCAAAGGCTCTGGCTGCCCAGGCTGAGCTCCTTTCGGTGCGTTTTTGCGCATATCTTTGCCGTCGTTTTTATTTGTCAATGTCTTAACCTCCTAAGCCATTCATGAAGGATTTTTAGGATTTATTGATTGGTCTTCCGTTTTTTGTTGTTTTGGCGTTCCGCCTCAGTGAGAATATGCTGGTCATCTTCAATATATCCCGCGCCGTTTCCTTGGCGTTTAGCATTGTTCATTCCATTGATGACATGATTTGCTTTTCGTTTGGCCAATTTCGATCACCTCAGACTGTAGTATAGCCTTAGCGGGTGTATTGTATAAAAAAATGTATTTCCAGTAAAATAAACTTTTTTCCTTATATAAGGCATTCTTATTGAATTTAATAAAAACATTGATATTTACTTATGTTTAAAATTGTTTTAAGATTAAATTGTGAGAAAATTGTGGTGAAATATGCCGATTTTTCTGGCGTATGATCTTGATCTTTAAAGGGGGATTTTGGAGAAATGGCGAATCAGCAACAAGTCGCAAAAAAAGACGCTTTTCAATCAAGAAAAACGTTTACAGTACAAGGCAAAACGTACAGCTATTATTCTTTAAAAGCATTAGAGGATCAAGGAATCGGAAACGTATCAAAACTGCCTTATTCCATTAAAGTTTTGCTCGAATCCGTTCTTCGTCAAGTAGACGGGAGAGTCATTACAAAGGAACACGTTGAAAACTTGGCAAAATGGGGCACTGCCGAATTAAAGGATATTGACGTTCCTTTCAAACCATCCCGCGTTATTTTGCAGGACTTTACCGGCGTTCCAGCCGTTGTAGACCTTGCTTCATTAAGAAAAGCGATGGCTTCAGTCGGCGGAGATCCGGATAAAATCAATCCTGAAATACCGGTAGACCTTGTCATCGACCACTCCGTACAAGTTGACAAAGCGGGTACGGAAGATGCATTGACAATTAATATGGACCTTGAATTCCAACGAAATGCAGAGCGTTACAAATTTTTAAGCTGGGCTAAGAAAGCGTTTAATAACTATCAGGCTGTTCCCCCTGCTACAGGTATTGTTCACCAGGTGAACCTTGAGTATTTGGCAAACGTTGTCCATGCTGTGGAAGAAGACGGCGAGATTGTCGCTTATCCTGACACGCTTGTCGGTACTGACTCCCATACAACGATGATCAACGGAATCGGCGTTCTCGGCTGGGGCGTCGGCGGAATTGAAGCTGAAGCGGGCATGCTCGGCCAGCCTTCATATTTCCCTGTACCTGAAGTAATCGGAGCGAAGCTTGTCGGAAAGCTGCCGAACGGCACGACGGCGACGGACTTGGCGCTTAAAGTAACACAGGTGCTGCGTGAAAAAGGCGTGGTCGGAAAGTTCGTCGAATTCTTCGGACCGGGTGTTGCAGAACTTCCGCTTGCAGACCGTGCGACAATCGCAAATATGGCTCCTGAATACGGCGCGACTTGCGGTTTCTTCCCTGTTGATGAGGAAGCATTGGAATACATGCGTTTAACAGGCCGTGATGAAGAACATATCAATGTGGTGAAAGAATATTGCCGTCAAAACGGATTGTTCTACACGCCTGATCAGGAAGATCCCGTATTTACCGATATCGTTGAAATTGACTTGTCAAAAGTTGAAGCGAATCTTTCAGGTCCGAAGCGTCCTCAGGATCTCATTCCGCTGACTGACATGAAAGAGACATTCCACAAACATTTGGCAAGCCCTGCAGGGAACCAGGGATTCGGTTTAAACGCGAGTGAGGCTGACAAAGAAATCAAATTTAAGCTTGAAAACGGCGAAGAAGCCGTCATGAAAACGGGTGCGATTGCGATTGCGGCGATCACCAGCTGCACAAATACATCAAACCCTTATGTCTTAATCGGTGCGGGCCTTGTCGCTAAAAAAGCGGTTGAACTGGGATTGAAAGTACCGAACTATGTGAAAACATCCCTGGCTCCGGGTTCAAAAGTCGTAACAGGCTACTTAGTCAATTCAGGCCTGCTTCCATATATGCGCGAGCTTGGATTTAACATCGTCGGATACGGCTGTACGACATGTATCGGGAACTCCGGACCGCTTGCGCCTGAAATCGAAAAAGCGGTTGCCGAAAATGACCTGCTGATTACGTCTGTCCTTTCCGGAAACCGTAACTTTGAAGGCCGGATTCATCCGCTTGTCAAAGGAAACTACCTGGCGTCTCCGCCGCTTGTCGTAGCCTATGCATTGGCGGGCACGGTAGATATTGACCTGAAAAACGAACCGATCGGCGTCGGAAAAGACGGTCAAAACGTATACTTCAACGATATTTGGCCGACGATGGACGAAATCAACTCCGTCGTGAAGCAAACCGTTACTCCTGAGTTGTTCAGAAAAGAATATGAGCGCGTGTTTGATGACAATGAACGCTGGAATGCGATTGAAACAACGGATGAAGCCCTGTATAAATGGGATGAAGAATCCACTTACATTCAAAACCCGCCGTTCTTTGAAAACATGTCAGTTGAGCCTGGTACGGTTGAACCGCTTAAAGGCTTGCGCATTGTCGGCAAATTCGGAGATTCTGTCACGACAGACCATATTTCTCCTGCGGGAGCGATCGGCAAAGACACGCCAGCCGGAAAATATCTGCAGGAAAAAGGCGTTTCTCCTAGAGACTTCAACTCATATGGTTCAAGACGCGGAAACCATGAAGTCATGATGAGGGGAACATTCGCCAACATCAGAATCAAAAACCAGATCGCTCCGGGTACAGAAGGCGGTTATACAACGTATTGGCCGACCGGAGAAGTAATGTCCATCTACGATGCCTGCATGAAGTATAAAGAAGACGGCACAGGTCTGGTCGTCATTGCCGGAAAAGACTACGGAATGGGTTCTTCCCGCGACTGGGCGGCAAAAGGAACAAATCTGCTCGGCATCAAAACCGTCATTGCAGAAAGCTTTGAAAGAATTCACAGAAGCAACCTTGTGCTGATGGGCGTTCTTCCGCTTCAATTTAAAGAGGGAGAAAACGCTGAAACGCTCGGTTTGACCGGGAAAGAAACGATTGAAGTTGACGTGAGTGAGACGGTTCGCCCGCGCGATCTCGTTCAAGTCAAAGCGATTGCCGAAGACGGCACAGTCAAGTCGTTTGAAGCTGTTGTACGCTTTGACAGCGAAGTAGAAATCGATTATTACCGTCACGGCGGAATCCTGCAAATGGTGCTCCGCAATAAAATGAAACAGTAATTGAATGAGGAGAGAAAGCCTTTAGCTTTCTCTTCTTTTTTCAGCGTGATCCTGAATTGGAGGATGCCGATGATGAAAAAATTGCTGGCTGCCGCGTTTCTTTTTGTTTTGGCCGGTCTTGCGGTATGGAACTTCACAGGGCAAAAGGAAGCCGAAATCGGCATTGCGAAAGGAGACAAGGCGCCTGATTTTACGCTTCCGTCTTTAAAGGATGGAAACGAAGTATCTTTATCAGACTTTAAAGGAAAAAAAGTGCTGTTGAATTTTTGGGCCACCTGGTGTAAACCGTGTGAAATAGAAATGCCTGCAATGGAAGAACTCCAAAATGAAAATCAGGACATTGCCGTTTTGGCCGTCAACTTTACCTCTTCCGAGAAAAACGAAGAGTCGGTCAAAACGTTTGCCGAAAGGCACGGTTTACATTTCCCTATCGTCTTAGATCGAACGGGCATCAATGCGAAATACGAGATTTTTTCTTATCCGACAACATTTATTATTGATGAAAACGGAAAGATTCAGGATATCGTCCTTGGGACGATGTCGAAAAAGAATATGGAAGAAAAGCTGGGATTATAAAAAATCCCGGCTTTTTTGCTTATATCGCCCAAAAAATGGTGAAAATGAAAACAAGCTGGAGGTGATTCAACATGAAAAAAACGAAAAGGCGGACATTTGAAGAACTTGTCTTGGAAAACAAAAAGGAGCTCATGACCAACCAGGAGTTTCTTGATCGGCTGGAAGATAAGCTTGAAGAGAAATTTAAGCTGAAGTGACTTTTTAAAAATCGATTCATGTTTACGCTCCTTTTTGAGAATCCTAATGCTGAAAAGGAGGGATAGACATGCCGAGGGAACATGACAAACAGTCTAAATTTGCCCCAAGCCATCTTGGGACAAAACCGGTAGAATATAAGCGCAACAAAGGAAAAAAGATGCATGATAAATCAGGAGAAACGCCGATCATTATGCAGACAAAAGGCGAGTAAAGAAGAAAAGGAGGCAGAGACCCGCATGACACACCAAAAACATCATCCGGATGACAGATCAGACAACGTGGAGAAGCTTCAAGACATGGTGCAGAACACAATCGAAAATATCGAGGAGTCTGAGGAGCAGCTGTCTTTTGCCAACCAGGCGGAACAGGAGCAGATCCGCGAAAAAAATCAACGCCGAAATGAAAGCGTTGAGGCGATGCGCAATGAAATCCATGACGAGGCGGAAGACCGCGAAAACGGATATCATCAATAAACCAGGGCGACCTGGTTTTTTTGCATGAAGCCGTCTGTCGTGTTTTTGCCCATTCTATATGCTAAGATTGGATTATATATATTGTGAAAAGGGAGTAGAGGAATTTGTACGTCTCAAAAAAAGAAATAGAAGTCCGCTATGCCGAAACAGACCAAATGGGCGTCGTCTATCACGCCAATTATTTGATTTGGATGGAGGTTGGACGGACGGCTTTAATTAAAGAACTCGGCTTCTCTTACGCCGAAATGGAGAAAGACGGCATCCTGTCGCCTGTCGTGGATATCAATGTCCGCTACGTCAAACCTCTTCGCTACGGTGAAACCGCGACGGTACATACATGGATTGAAGAATATAACGGCTTTAAAACGGTATATGGGTATGAAATCTTCAATTCCGCTGGCGAAACCGCTGTGAAGGCCACATCGTCCCATATTTGCGTTGACGGGGACAGCTTCAAACCGGTTCAGTTCCGTAAGCTTTATCCAAAGTGGCATGAAGCTTATGAAGAGGCCAAAAAGTAATGGCATTCGGTATTAAAAGAAACGAGCTGAACGAATGGAAGCGCGCCGTTTTAAACGGCGAAGTTGCGTTCCTCACGCATTACTGGCTCGATGACAGGTATCCGGATGTCAATACCGTGACAAAAGCCGGATGCGGCAACATTGATAAGCTTGCAGAGTGGGGCAAACAGTACGGACTGAAAAAAGAGTGGATCCATAAAAGAAGCAAATTTCCTCACTTTGATTTATTGGGAGAGAAGCAGATCGAGATTTTAAAACAAGAAAAGCTCTCAAGCCATATCAAGCGTTTCAGGCTCGAATAATCCGGTGTTTTAGAGAAACCCGGACACCCTTGAAACAAGCAAGGATTGTCCTTGCTTGTTTCATCCTGATGAGCAAACATTGAAGGAGAAAAAGTCGGAACGATATCTTTAGTTTCAAGATGTCGTACCTTAGTGTTTTTCATGCCTTGATAAGGCCGCAGTCATTTTATTTTTCGTGAAAAAGTCCCTAAAACAAGAAGTTTTAGGGAGCAGAGTGAGCGTCTCATTGACTTTGATTGTTTAATTTGTGCAGGATGTCCTGATCTATTTGCTTCTCGCTTGCTTTTTCTTTGCTGGATATGATTTCCCTTCTGTCTTCCCAATGAATAATATAATACTGACCTTTCTGCATTTTTTCCTGAGAAGAGAGTTTTAGGTTTTTGGGTTTTCCATCTTTATCATAACCCGTAACATCATAGTTATAATTTATATATGTGTATCCATCACTTGTTTTTTCTTTAACGACTTTTGGATCTGTTGTAATTTTGACGTAATAATCTTCCGTTGAATAATATCCGGGATATAAAAAATAGCCCCCGGCCAAAATCATCAGTCCTACCGTTAAAATCCCTAAAAACCATTTCATCTTTTATCACCTCGAACCCATCATATATAAAACCTCCAAACGAAACCATTGATTTATCTTACATATTCCTTTCACTGTTGTAAGCATTTAAAGTCCAAGCGCACCAAAAAAACAGCTACTTGAAGCAGGGAGAAGCATTGAGAAAAAAGAACCTGTTCACCATTAGATCTGATAAGGGTAAATTGAGGCTTTAGCATTTGAGAAAATCACTTTTCAGTTGTGGCTTGTTGCAGATAAAAGAAGGGGAGGTTTTTTGCGAAATAGGGGGGGGGAAATCGTTTTCCATTCTATCAATCGCTGTTATGCCGACTATTAAAAAGATATTTGAAGCATCAGTGCAGTGAAATTATATTTTCCAAGCAAAAAGACACCTTTTTGGTGAAGATGTCCTTCGAAAATACCCATCATAATCAATTGAGACTGCCATTTTTTAATCAATGAAAAAATTAAATGCGGTCAAAAGGATAGAAATACCCAATATAGTACCCACGACAATGCTATGCCGTTTACGATTCATCACAACAACAGCGATATATTCACGGATCATGGCGTTCGGCCAATAATAAAAAGCGGTCTTTGAACCGATGCCATCGCTTTTCAAGCCTGCTCGTTTTGCATATAGGCTGGCACGGAACAGATGGAAATTGTTTGTTGTGAAGATGCTGTTATATTTGCCGTCTGTTAATGAGTCCATCAGTTGTTTGGAGAAAAGCATATTTTGATATGTATTTACAGAACGGTCTTCTTTCAAAGTGTGCTCTCCAGGTATCCCTTTTTTTATAGCATATCTTTGCATAGCTTCGGCTTCAGAAAGATTTTCATCAGGTCCTTGCCCGCCGGAGAAAATGATTTTCGGCGGAGAAGCAACAGCTGTCTGTTTCCAATAAAAATCGACAGCCTTATTGATCCTGCTTGCTAAAAGCGGGGGTACTGTATCGTTAATTAATCTACTCCCGAGAACGATGATGTAATCCTGATTAAGCTTCGGTCTGTTAAATTGATATAGAAAATAAGCTGTTAAGAAATTTGTTAAATGAAAAAAGAAATAGACCGTAATAAGCGATGATCCCGCAAACAATGGCTGAACATTTGGCGATAAAAAACGAGCGGGGTCAATCACGGATAATAGGAAAAATATGATAATGCCTAACCCGGAAATTAAAGTCAAACAATTAGACAATCGCCGTCCTTCTCTTTTGATAAGAATTCTCGCATTCAGAAATAACCCGATCATTAAAGCAAATAGACCAAACGTTAGGATAAAGAAAAAGATCAGCAGCGGTACAATGACGAACAGTCTGAAAAAACCGATTCCGACAACGTATGCCAGATAGTAGGATAGAACAAGAAATGAACAAAAAAATAGATTGAATAAAAAACCGTTGATGATCCTTCTTCGGTCCGTTAAATAAAAGATCAGAAAAACAGCTAGCAAAATAAAGGTTATCACACCGTAAACCATGTCAAACACCTCGATCTCAATGACTCTGTATAATAGAAGAGTATGTAAAAATCTTTAAGAATGGGAAAATCCTTGCCGGTTTATTTTAGACGAACTGCATTTTAGATATACAGAATCTATACTCACTCGGTTATTCGGGAGGTGTACGCAGCGTACGGTGTGCAGCTGCCGCACACTCAGGCGAGCCAGTCTATGTGTTGGAAGGCTTTTTTCGGTACTTTAATTAAGATGAAAAATAAAAAAACTTGCAGAAAAACAAGAGTTTCTCTGCAAGCTTTATAAAATGCTCTTTTTTACTGATATTCAAAAACAGGCTCTTCCGAAGATTCGTTATAGGTGACAAGCAGATCATGGCCGTCGAAATACCATACATCGCTTTCTTCAACGAAAAACGTAATGCCGTCTTTTTCCGCGCTCACACCGATTTGCTGCGGCTCATCTTTTGAAACCCCAAGGGAGAAGCCTTTTTGAACATTGCTGCAGCCTCCGTAGCGGACAAAGAAGCGAACCTGATCTCCTTCTTTTAAATCAAGCTCGTCCTTATACCATTTAAGCGCCTCTTCATTAATTTTCAAATTCACGGGCAAGCACTCCTTCATCATTTGTTTCAAAGCATGCTGAATCTATTTATAGTATATAACGATTTTGTCCGATCATGAAAATATAATGTTTTTCGGATAGGCTCATTTTTTGCCGGACATCCACTTGATTTTGGGCTCGGTTTTATCCATAATGCGTTTAATGTTCGTCCTGTGTCTGTATACGACAAACGCCGTTAGAAAGGCGACGACTGCCACCAATAAAAGATCTTTCGTAAACAGGCTGTAAACCGTTGTATACAAGCCGGTTAAAATGGAAGAAAGCGATACATATTTTGTGATATACAAAAACAGAAAGAACACCGCAATCATTGTGAGAAACAGAAAAGGCTGATAGCAAAGCAATACGCCTCCGGAAGTAGCGACAGCTTTTCCGCCTTTAAATTTGGCGAACACAGGGAACATATGCCCGATGACTGCGGCTACACCGGCCAACAAAGGGTGTACGCCGATGTGGAGGATGGTGGGCAGAAAGGCGGCGAGCGTCCCTTTCAAAATATCCGCAGCCACCACGATGGAGCCGGCTTTCACCCCAAGTGTCCGGAATGCATTGGTGGCGCCAAGATTGCCGCTGCCGTGTTCCCTGATGTCGATTCCTTTGGCGGCCTTTCCGACAATTAAGCCGGACGGAATGCTGCCGAGTAGATAGGCTAAAACAAATAATAAAGCAATTAACATTTCATTTCTCCTTTTTAGATGATCCCTTCTCTTTATTTTAACATGAGAGGCGCTTTTCATGACGGCTTTTCTTTAGAAGTACCGTATATATCATACAAGATAATGCGCCCTAATCATATGAAAATTTTGATTATCGCCTTTGATTTCGTGTAAACTGAACGTAAAAGGAGTGATCGCCATGGAAAACCCTTCTAAACAGGAAATCAAAAGCATTCTTGAAAACAGTAAACGAATCGCGGTAGTCGGCCTGTCCGACAATCCTGAAAGAACATCGTACATGGTATCAAAAGCGATGCAGGACGCGGGATATGACATCATCCCTGTCAATCCGTCCATAGATGAGGCGCTGGGCGTCAAGGCTGTGGCATCATTAAAAGACATTGAAGGACATGTCGATATCGTCAATGTGTTCAGAAGATCCGAACATCTGCGCGATGTCGCAAAGGAATTCCTGGAGATAGACGCAGATGTGTTTTGGGCGCAGCAGGGGCTTGTCAACGAAGAAGCTTATCGGCTTCTGAGCGAAAAAGGCTATACGGTGATTATGGATTTGTGTATAAAAGTGGCACACGCGTTAACAAAATCGGCATAAAAAAGACAAAAATCCTTGTTTATTCAAGGGTTTTTGTCTTTTTTATGCGAGAATATGTTTGCGAATTGCTGTGAAAAACGGCTACAATAAGTCTTGGACAGTTTTTTTAAGAATGATTTTCCAATTGCTGGTGGAAAAGCCTTGTCCTCCAGGGGGCGAATCGTGTAAAATGACGGCTGTGCAAAAAAACGGCATTCATTTTAACATTTTCCCGACAATGCTTGAAGCGATTGGAAAAGAATCGGATAATACTTTGCTTTACATGACAGAGTGTGTATTATTCTTTATAAGCAATGTTTGATTTTTGAAAGGGGTTTATGCATTTGGTTAAGAAACAGCAATTTGACTATAATGATGATTCCATACAGGTGCTCGAAGGCCTTGAAGCGGTCAGAAAACGCCCCGGTATGTACATCGGTTCGACAGACAGCCGGGGTCTGCACCATCTCGTATATGAAATCGTCGATAATTCCGTCGATGAAGTCCTTGCGGGCCATGGGAATCATATTATAGTAAAGATACATAAAGATAACAGCATATCGGTGCAAGACAGAGGCCGGGGAATGCCAACAGGAATGCATAAGCTCGGCAAACCGACTCCCGAAATTATTTTGACAGTGCTGCATGCCGGAGGAAAGTTCGGCCAAGGCGGCTATAAAACGAGCGGGGGGCTGCACGGCGTCGGTGCATCCGTTGTAAACGCCCTGTCTGAGTGGCTGACAGTCACAATTGAGCGGGAAGGAAATGTTTACAGACAGCGTTTTGAAAACGGCGGCAAACCGGTGACATCCCTTGATAAAATCGGAACGACCAAAAAGACCGGCACCCTGATTCATTTCAAGCCTGATCCTACGATGTTCAGCACAACGACTTTTAACTTTGAAACGCTTTCAGAGCGTCTGAGAGAATCAGCCTTTTTGTTAAAAGGATTAAAAATCGAATTGATCGATGAACGCGATCAAACAAAAGAAACGTTTTTATACGAAAACGGAATCGAAGCTTTTGTCGCTTATTTAAATGAGGAGAAAGACGCGCTTTCTGAAGTGGTCTCATTTGAAGGGGAGCACAACGGCATCGAGGTGGACTTCGCGTTTCAATTTAATGACGGCTATTCCGAAAACATCCTGTCATTCGTCAATAATGTCAGAACAAAGGACGGAGGAACCCATGAGTCCGGTGCGAAAACGGCGATGACAAGAGCATTCAACGAATATGCGAGAAAGGTGGCCCTTTTAAAAGAAAAGGACAAAAACCTTGAAGGAACGGACATCCGGGAAGGCCTGTCAGCCATCGTTTCCGTCCGTATTCCTGAAGAGCTTCTTCAATTTGAAGGACAGACAAAAGGAAAGCTCGGCACGAGTGAAGCAAGGTCAGCCGTTGATGCGATCGTCTCCGAGCAGCTCGCATATTTCCTTGAAGAAAACAGGGAAACGGCAACATTGCTCGTCAAAAAAGCGATTAAAGCCTCCCAGGCAAGAGAAGCTGCGAGAAAAGCAAGAGAAGAGGCAAGAAGCGGAAAGAAAAGAAAGAAATCCGAAGCGACGCTTTCCGGCAAGCTGACGCCTGCACAATCAAGGAATCCGTCCAAAAACGAATTGTACCTCGTGGAGGGTGACTCTGCCGGAGGATCAGCAAAGCAGGGAAGAGACCGGAAATTCCAGGCTGTCCTGCCGCTCCGCGGAAAGGTTATCAATACGGAAAAAGCGAAGCTGGCCGATATTTTTAAAAATGAAGAGATCAATACGATTATTCATGCGATCGGCGGAGGGGTCGGCGCTGATTTTGACATTGAGGACATCAATTACGACAAAGTCATCATCATGACAGATGCGGATACAGACGGCGCTCATATCCAAGTGCTGCTCCTGACTTTTTTCTACCGCTATATGAAGCCGCTGATCGAGCACGGAAAAGTGTTTATCGCGCTGCCGCCGCTCTATAAAGTCAGCAAAGGGTCTGGCAAAAAAGAAATCATTGAATATGCTTGGTCTGATGAAGAAATGGACGACGTCCTCAAAAAAGTCGGAAGAGGATATACGATTCAACGCTATAAAGGTCTCGGCGAAATGAACGCTGACCAGCTTTGGGAAACGACAATGAACCCCGAATCAAGAACGCTTGTCAGGGTTAAAATCGATGACGCAGCCCGTGTGGAAAGGCGCGTGACGACATTGATGGGCGACAAAGTTGAGCCGAGAAGAAAATGGATTGAGAAAAACGTCGCTTTCGGACTTGATGAAGAAAGCAACATTTTAGAAAACGAGAATTTATCGGTCGCTGAGGAGGTTTAAATAAATGGCACAGCCAGAGATTTATCATGATTTACCATTGGAAGACGTGATCGGCGACCGTTTCGGCCGATACAGCAAATACATTATTCAGGATCGGGCGCTCCCTGACGCCAGGGACGGCCTGAAGCCTGTTCAAAGAAGAATCCTATACGCCATGCATGCGGAAGGGAACACGCACGATAAGAATTTCCGCAAGGCCGCAAAAACGGTCGGTAATGTAATCGGGAACTATCATCCTCATGGAGACAGTTCGGTCTACGAAGCGATGGTGCGGATGAGCCAGGACTGGAAGGTTCGCAACGTGCTGGTTGAAATGCACGGTAACAACGGAAGCATCGACGGTGATCCGCCGGCTGCGATGCGTTATACAGAAGCAAGGCTCGCAGCGATCGCTTCAGAGCTTTTGCGAGATATTGACAAAGAAACGGTCGAGTTTGTGCCAAACTTTGATGATACAAGCAAGGAGCCCGTCGTCCTTCCGGCGATGTTTCCGAACCTGCTTGTCAACGGATCGACAGGGATTTCCGCCGGGTATGCGACTGACATTCCGCCGCATCATCTCGGGGAAGTGATCGATGCCGTGATAAGGCGGATTGACTCGCCGAACTGCAGTGTGGATGACCTCATGGAGCTCGTAAAAGGACCGGACTTTCCGACCGGAGGAATCATTCAGGGTAAAGAAGGCATAAAAAAAGCCTATGAAACCGGAAAAGGTAAAATCATCATCAGGGGCAAAGCCGAGATCGAAACCATCAGAGGCGGCCGCCAGCAAATTGTCATTACTGAAATTCCGTTTGAAGTCAACAAAGCGAATTTAGTGAAAAAAATGGACGAATTCAGGATTGAACGGAAGGTCGAAGGGATTTCCGAAGTCCGTGACGAGACCGACCGGACAGGACTCAGAATCGTGATTGAGCTGAAAAAAGAAGCGGATGCACAAGGTATTTTAAATTTCTTGTACAAAAACTCGGATTTGCAGATTCCGTACAACTTTAACATGGTGGCTATTCATAACAGAAGACCGATGTTGATGAATCTCACATCAATTTTGGACGCTTATATCGGCCACCAAAAAGAAGTCATCACCAACCGTTCTCAGTATGAGCTGAAAAAAGCGAAGGAAAGGCATCATATCGTAGAAGGATTGATGAAAGCACTGTCCATTTTGGATGAAGTCATTGCGACGATCCGCTCCTCCAATGACAAGCGCGATGCCAAAAACAATCTGATCGAAAAGTTCGCATTTACAGAGCCGCAGGCTGAAGCGATCGTTTCATTGCAGCTGTACAGGCTGACAAACACAGATATTACGGCTCTCCAGGAAGAAGCAAAAGAACTCGACCAGAAGATCAAAGAGCTGGAAGAGATCCTTTCCAATGACAAGAAACTCTTGAAAGTGATCAAAGACAGCTTGAAAAAGGTGAAAAAAACCTATGCCGGTCAAAGGCGCTCTGTCATCGAGGAGAAAATTGAAGAAATCAAAATCAATCTTGAAGTGATGGTGGCGTCTGAAGACGTTTATGTGACCGTGACGAAAGACGGTTATATTAAACGAACGAGCCAGCGGTCTTTTGCTGCATCAAACGGCCAGGACTTCGGCATGAAAGATACCGATCGTCTGCTCTGTCAGCTGGAAATGAATACGACAGACGTACTGCTCTTATTTACAAATAAAGGAAGCTATGTGTATTGTCCGGTTCACCAGCTTCCTGATATCAGATGGAAAGACTTGGGTCAGCACATCACGAATATCATATCGATCGACAGCGATGAATCCATCGTCAAGGCGATCCCTGTCAGAGAGTTTACCGAATCTGAATACCTGCTGTTCTTTACGAAAAACGGAATGGCGAAAAGAACTCAGCTGATGCAGTATAAAGCACAGCGCTATTCAAAAGCATTGGTCGCTCTTAACTTAAAAGGCGACGATGAAGTGGTTGATGTTCATGTAACGGACGGAACGAAAGATTTGTTTATCGCGACACATTCCGGCTACGGTCTGTGGTTCTCAGAAGATGAGGTCAGCGTCGTCGGTGCAAGGGCGGCCGGTGTCAAAGGCGTCAATTTGAAAGACGGCGACTTTGTCGCCAGCGGGCAGGTTTTAGAGGAATCGGATGTGCTTGTGCTCGTGACCCAGCGCGGATCTATTAAGCGGATGAACCGCACTGAATTTGAAAAAACGTCACGGGCGAAACGAGGGGTTCTCATGCTGAGGGAATTGAAGAAAAAACCTCACCGCATCACTGGGCTGCTCGCATGCTCATATCATGCTCAAATCACGCTTCAAACCGAAAAAGGCATCACAGAAGAGATGCTTGTCAAAGATATCAAGCTTCATGACCGGTACAGCAACGGTTCTTTCATCATCGACGAAGATGAGGCAGGGGAAGTAAGGGATGTATGGATCAGCAAACATGAACGGGAGTGAAATCGACCTGCGCCCAATTCTAGGGATATCACAAGAATAGAGCCATTCTGCAAGACAACGAAGAATGCTGCAGAAAAAGAGCATGCCAGATAAACTTTACACAGGTTCATTTTTAAACGCTAGGCTACTTTCTTGTGATACAAGCTTTTTCCCGTATCGGTGAGATTTTCGCTTTCTTTTTGGAGGAAGCGTCAAATACATGAAAGTTCTCTGCTGCTTAATTGATAACAGAGTAAAACAACCCAGTCCGCGTTCACGCCTTTAGTGCACATGGACTGGGTTTTCCTTGATCACACCAAGATTATTGTACATCTAACTCTTTTACGGTTTCACCTTCAATTAACACAGGCTGATAGTAGGTTTCGTTTGGCAAGTCTTTCTTTCCTTGCAATTTCTTGATGACCCAATCAGCTGCATCGTGTCCCATTTGTTCTTGAGGATGTGTCAATGTTGTTAGTTTGATATTCGCATTTTTGGCAATATACGAATTGTCCTGTCCAATAATTGACAATTTGTCCGGGACAGAAATATTAAGTTGTCTGCATACATTTGCTACTTCCAATCCTACTTCGTCGTTATAGCAAACAATTGCAGTCAACACGTCTCTCTTTTCATTTAGAAACTTCTTCAGGTTTGTGTATAGATCCAGCTTCGTCTCTGTATTGTACGAAAGCACATGCTCTGGTTGAAATCGTAATTTGGCTTCACCAAGCGCTTTTATATACCCCTTCATTCGATACTTTCCTTGTAAATCATCCATTTTTGAAATGAGACCAATTTGTGTATGTCCTTTTGATATTAATTCTTTTGTTGCGAGATAGCTGGACTGCACATCATCGAGACAAAGAAAAGGAACATCTAATTCTTCATAATAAGCATTGATCATGATGAAAGGAATATCCTGTTCCTTAAACGATAAATAGTAAGCAATATTGGGATTGTATAGATTACTTTTCGTAGGTTCAACAATTAAACCATCGACGCCAAATGACAACATCATTTCCAAAGCTTTTTTTTCTTGTTCGACATCATTATTTGTACTAGCTAATAGTAACGAATAATTAGCCTCATTCAATCTCCCTTCAATTCCGCGAATAATTGAGGGGAAAATGTAATCTGAAATGTAGGTCGTAATTACACCGATTATTTTATTATTGGAATTCCCTCCAGGTTTTGATTGATACTGATTACTTACATAAGTGCCAGACCCTTTTTCACTTCTTAAAAACCCCTCGTTCGCCAGCTCTAAAATCGCCTTTCGAACAGTGTGCCGGCTGACTTTGTATTCTTCTTGTATGGCGGATTCAGTAGGAATTTGTTCTCCTACCCTGTAAACTCCTGAAAGGATTTTACTTTTTATATCATTAATGATGACCTTATACTTTGGTTTCATTTCACTCACTTCTTTCATAGTTGTTCGCATTCTAATTTTTTTAATTGAATGATTTGTGTGGACATATTTTATCATGGCTTTCAATGAATGAAAAGATTTCACCTTATTTTCGTGAAAATGAATAAGTAATTCTCATTTTTTTCTTTAAATTTCATGTTATACAAATACTTTTTATTATAAGCATGAAGAGAAAAAGAATATAAATATCGTTGTGATATTTATATGAACATATTATATTATTGATTGACAAATGTACGTACAAAAAATATACTAAGTCTGTAATTAAGTTAAGCGAAAAGGGGAATGCCTTCTTTCGAATAATATTGAAATCGCTATCAGAGGGGGGATAACGTGAAAGCGAATCAAGTAAACATCAAGCAGGCGATAACTGAAGGAGAAACATCGCTTGGAATTGAATTCGGATCCACACGTATTAAAGCAGTGTTGATTGATAGCAGTTTTGAAACAATCGCATCTGGAAGTTATGAGTGGGAAAACCGCTTGGAAGATGGATTTTGGACGTACAACTTAGTAGATATTATCACTGGGTTGCAAACAGCTTATAGTGAAATGAAGAATGATGTTGAACGAAATTATGGCATCACCATTCGCAAAATCGGTTCTATTGGATTTTCTGCAATGATGCATGGATATATGGCTTTTGACAACACAGGGGAGCTGCTTGTTCCGTTTCGAACTTGGCGTAACTCAACAACCGGTGCTGCAGCAAAAGAATTAACTGATCAATTTCAATTCAATATCCCTGAACGGTGGAGTATTGCTCATTTATATCAAGCGATATTAAATGAAGAGAAACATTTGCCTCGCATTGATTATATCACCACTTTAGGTGGGTACATTCACTGGTTGCTGACTGGCAATAAAGCAATTGGCATTGGAGATGCTTCGGGCATGTTCCCAATTGATGAATCAACGCAAAATTACAATGAATCGATGCTCAAGCAGTTTGATGAACTGATTTCGAACAAAGGCTATCCTTGGAGTATAAAGGATATTCTTCCTGAAGTTTATATTTCAGGCGAGCAAGCAGGCGAATTAACCGAAATTGGCGCGAAAATTCTGGATCAATCAAAAAATTTACAGCCAGGTATCCCGGTTTGTCCGCCGGAAGGCGATGCTGGAACAGGAATGGTTGCTACGAATAGTGTGAGGAAACGCACTGGAAACATCTCAGTAGGAACTTCAGTTTTTGCCATGATTGTATTAGAGAAAGAACTTTCGAAAGTATATCCAGAAATTGATTTGGTAACAACGCCAAACGGCAGTCCGGTTGGAATGGTTCATGCGAATAACTGCTCAAGCGATTTGAATGCTTGGCTAGGGTTGTTTCGTGAATTTTTTGAGGCAATGGGACAAAAGGTTGAAATGAATAAATTATTCGAAGTGGTGTTGAATAAAGCATTGGAGGCTGACTCAGACGGCGGTGGCTTACTAAGCTACGGTTATTTCTCTGGTGAAAATATTACAGGACTAGAAAAAGGCCGACCGTTATTTGTCCGCTCACCAGAGAGCCGTTTCGATTTAGCAAACTTCATGCGGACACACCTTTTTGCAGCTTTTGCAGCTTTGAAAATCGGAATGGATATTTTGACCAAAGAGGAAAATATTGATATTGATAGCATTTTAGCTCACGGCGGTTTATTCAAAACCCCTCTTGTCGGACAAAAAATTGTTGCAGCTGCAATGAATACGCCAGTATCAGTTATGGCAACTGCCGGAGAGGGCGGTGCGTGGGGAATGGCTATTCTTGCATCTTACATGATGAACAAAGATCAACAAGAAAGCTTAGAAGATTTCCTCGACAAAAAAGTCTTTGAAGAGGATGCCGGGCAAGAAATTTACCCTGATCAATTAGATGTTGAAGGATTTGAAGCATTTATCGAACGGTACAAAAAAGGTTTAATGATTGAGCAGGCCGCTGTGGATCATTTGATTTAATGAGTGGAGGGGTTGACGTGCTAGAACAACTGAAAGAAGAAGTGTTACAAGCAAATTTGGACTTGCCTAAATACGGACTTGTGAAATACACATGGGGAAATGCAAGTGCCATTGACCGTGAAACTGGTTTATTCGTTATCAAACCTAGTGGTGTTGATTATGAAACAATGAAAGCTAGTGATATGGTGGTTGTTGATTTAGATGGCAATATTGTTGAAGGAGAGCTGAGGCCTTCATCAGATACAGCGACTCACGCGGTACTTTATAAGCATTATCCTGAAATTGGAGGAATTGTACACACTCATTCAACTTGGGCGACAATCTGGGCTCAAGCAGGCCTTGATGTTCCGGCGATGGGGACCACTCATGCAGACACATTCTATGGTTCCGTGCCATGTGCCCGATACTTGACACAAGAGGAGGTTGATCGAGGTTACGAAGTAGAAACAGGTAATGTCATTATCGAAACATTTGAAGAGCGCGGGTTAGATATTTTAGCTGTTCCCGGTGTCTTACTTCATGGTCATGGTCCATTTACTTGGGGCAAAGATGTAAAATCAGCAGTATTGAATAGTGTGGTGTTGGATGAAGTCGCGAAAATGAATTTATTTACCCGAGAATTAAATCATTTTGCAAAAGAATTACCACAATGTATTTTAGATAAACATTATTTACGAAAACACGGTAAAAATGCTTATTATGGTCAAAAGTAAAATCAATTCTATCAAACTATTCATTTAAGAAAAGAGGGTTATGATGTTAACACAAGGAAAAAAAGAATTCTGGTTTGTCGTAGGTTCACAACATCTTTATGGGGAAGAAGCGCTTGAAGAAGTCAGAGCGCACGCGCAAGCCGTGACTGATGCATTAAATGAAAGCGCTGTATTGCCATACCCGCTTGTATTGCAAGATTTAGCTGTTAGTGCAGATAAAATCACAAGCATCATGAAAGAAGTGAATTATCGTGACGAAGTTGCCGGTGTTATCACTTGGATGCATACTTTTTCACCTGCAAAAATGTGGATTCGCGGAACAAAATTATTACAAAAACCGTTACTTCATTTAGCGACACAATTTAATGAAAGTATTCCGTGGACAACGATTGACATGGACTTTATGAACCTAAACCAATCTGCTCATGGGGACCGTGAATACGGTTTTATCAATGCCCGTTTGCAAAAACAAAATAAAGTTGTCGTAGGTTATTGGGAACGCCCTGAAGTGCAACAGCAAATTGCGGAATGGATGGACGTAGCGGTTGCTTATAACGAAAGCTTCAACATCAAGGTCGCCCGATTTGGTGACAACATGCGTAACGTTGCTGTTACTGAAGGGGATAAGGTTGAAGCGCAAATTCAATTTGGCTGGACAGTTGATTACTTTGGCATTGGTGATCTTGTTCAATACGTGAATGCGGTTACAGATGAAGAAATTAATCGATTGTTTGCTGAATATGCAGACCTTTATGAATTTGATTATGGTACTTACAGTCAGGAAGATTGGGAGAAGAGCGTAAAAGTACAAGCAAGCTATGAAATCGCCATTAAACGTTTCCTGGATGATGGTGGTTATAATGCCTTCACAACTAACTTTGAAGATTTATATGGGATGAAACAACTTCCGGGTCTTGCCGTCCAACGTTTGATGGCCCAAGGATATGGCTTTGCTGGTGAAGGAGATTGGAAAACTGCAGCGCTCGATCGTTTACTCAAAGTGATGAGCCGTAACCAATCAACCGGCTTTATGGAAGATTACACATATGAATTAGCTGCCGGTCAAGAATCGATCCTTCAATCACATATGCTTGAAGTTGACCCATCTTTAGCAAGCAGCAAACCGAAAATTATCGTATCTCCATTAGGTATTGGTGATCGTGAAGACCCGGCACGCTTAGTGTTCGACGGAAAAGCAGGAGATGGTGTGGTTGTTTCGATGGCAGACTTTGGTACGCATTACAAACTGTTGATTAACGAAGTTTCTGCATTTGAACCAACTGTTCCGGCACCAAACCTTCCGGTGGCACGGGTGCTTTGGGAAGTGAAGCCTAACTTTCAGGATGGAGTGAAAGCGTGGCTTGAAAACGGCGGCGGTCACCATACAGTTGTTTCATTGAATTTAACAACAGACCAAATGATCACTTATGCAAAGCTGGTTGACCTGGAATATGTAGTAATTAAGTAATACCTCTAACCTCCGAGGAGGCTCTGCTTCCTTGGAGGTGAAAAATAGGGATATCAGATATCAAAATATTCATGATTTTGTAAGCGTTATCGTTATATTCCGGAAAAATTGGAAGCGTTTAATAATAGGCGAATAAAACCATGAGGTTTAGTGAGAAATCCCACCAATATCCTAGCATGTATTTGCAGTTTGGAAACACTTTAATGATTTCTGAAAAAGCCATCGATAATTTTGGTGGCTGGATTACACAATATAATTTCAACCTTGAGGAGGGAACTTAAATGGTTAATGAAAAGAAAATCTCAAGTGGCTTCATTTATTTTTTCGGGGCTTTTGCCGGCATTCTTTTCGGTTATGATATCGGCGTTATGACGGGTGCTTTGCCTTTTCTGCAACACGATTGGAACCTTCAAGACAACGCCGGGGTTATTGGCTGGATTACTTCTTCGGTCATGTTAGGCGCTATTTTTGGAGGCGCCCTGGCCGGACAACTTTCTGATCGTTTGGGACGTCGCAAAATGATTTTAATTTCCGCTGTCATTTTTGTTGTTGGATCCATTTTGTCAGGAATAGCACCTCATAATGGGGTACTGTTTTTAATTGTTTCTCGGGTTTTATTGGGATTGGCCGTTGGTGCTGCCTCTGCATTGGTCCCGGCCTATATGTCGGAAATGGCGCCTGCACGTTTACGCGGACGGCTGTCAGGAATTAATCAAACCATGATTTGTTCTGGAATGTTGCTTTCTTACATTGTTGATTTTCTATTGAAAGATTTGCCGGAAACAATGGCATGGCGGTTGATGCTTGGTTTGGCTGCCGTACCTGCTGTGATCTTATATGTTGGAATGTTAAAGTTACCTGAATCACCTCGTTTTTTAATCAAGAACAATAAACTTGATGAAGCACGCAAGGTGTTGAGCTATATTCGCTCTAACAAAGGGGAGATTGATTCTGAAATAGCACAAATTCAAGAAACTGCCAGAGAGGAAACAAAGGCAAATCAAAAAGCATCATGGGCTACACTCTTAAGTAATAAATATCGTTTTTTATTAATTGCTGGTGTGGGTGTTGCCGCTTTTCAACAATTCCAGGGTGCTAACGCAATTTTTTATTACATTCCTTTGATTGTAGAAAAAGCAACAGGGAATGCGGCAAGTTCAGCGTTGATGTGGCCGATTATTCAAGGTGTTATTCTCGTGCTAGGTTCATTGCTATTCATCATGATCGCTGATAAATTTAATCGCCGTACTTTATTAACAGTAGGCGGAACCGTTATGGGGCTGTCCTTTATTTTGCCGGCAATATTGAATATATTAATTCCTAATGCAAATCCGATGATGATGGTTGTCTTTTTAAGTATCTATGTAGCACTTTATTCATTCACGTGGGCTCCTTTAACTTGGGTCATCGTTGGAGAAATTTTCCCTCTGGTCATTCGCGGGCGCGCGTCTGGAATAGCTTCATCATTTAACTGGATCGGCTCTTTCTTGGTTGGATTGCTATTTCCTATTATGACCGCTTCGATGTCTCAAGAAGCTGTGTTTGCAATCTTCGGTGTTATTTGTTTACTTGGAGTTGTATTTATCCGGACACGCGTCCCTGAAACTCGAGGTCGCAGTTTAGAGGAAATCGAAAAAAATGGAGGAAATAAACAAATTGGCGGAAAAAGCGCGCAAATAAACCTATGAGGCTTGGAGTGGAATCGAAAGGAGCTATCTTGGGTGCCGCTTATCGCAAGGGAAATCTTCGCACTAGTTCATTTTGAAACAGGGGGTTTCAAAAGGGAAGACGCTCTTTGGTCCAAATTTTTAAACGGGGCGTGATTGGACGAACCGTGACATATCAGCTCTAGCTTGTTATTTCAATATGGAGGCGGAAAACTCCGCCCTCCATATTGAATATGATTTTAAAATTAATTAAATACCATTCCGCCATCAATGATAAGAGACTGGCCGGTCATATAATCTGAATCCGGCCCTGCAAGATAAGAAACGCATGCTGCTACATCTTCCGGCTCTGATAAGCGTTTTAATGCAATATTTTTAGCGAATTGTTCCATTCCCCATTCAAATGGCTTGCCTGCTTCATCAGCGGTTTGCTGTGCAATCCCCATCATCATAGGCGTTTTTACGATACCCGGACAAAAGGCGTTAACAGTAATGCCTAATTCAGCTAGATCTTTTGCCGCCGTTTGCGTAATCCCGCGAACAGCGAACTTTGTTCCGCCGTAAACTGCCAAGCCCGGGTTACCGACTTGACCGGCTTGAGAAGAAGCATTAATGATTTTCCCGCCGTGTCCAAGTTCTTTAAAGGCTTTTACAGCTGCTTGAATTCCCCAATAAGTACCGCCGACGTTAACATCATAGATTTTCCGATAATCTTCATATGTAATGCTTTCAATAGGTGTGGTTGGTCCAAGACCTGCATTATTGATCACCACATCAAGACCGCCGAGGCGTTTAACCGTTTCATCGACTGCTTTAAAAACATCGTCCCGATCAGCAACATCCACTTTAACTGCAATTGCCTTACCGTTATGCTGGTTAATGTCCTCAGCAACTTGTGTTGCAGTTTCTACATTATAATCGGCAACTGCAACAGCGAACCCATCCTCCGCCAAGCGTTTGCAGATTGCTTCGCCAATTCCTTGGCCTCCGCCAGTAACAAAAGCAATTTTTCCAGATACTTTACTCATATGAACATCTTCTTTCTATAAGTAATTGGTATTTAATTGGTACAGAAACATTATATCTTATATTTGTAGATTTGAAATAAAATCCCGGCATTTGTTGAAAAAATGTTTAAAATTTTTCGAAAAAATTTAATTGTTTTTGAAGAAGATGGAAAAGCTGTATTTAAGTATAATAGGATTGTTCCGCTTTTACTGCAATCACAAGACGAAGGGAGACCAAATGAAAAGGCATGAATCCGTGCAATGCCGGACTCATGCCAATCAAACTGTTTCATGAAATTTTATTGTCTAGCTTTTTCAAATCGCTTCAAATTCAGCTGTCCTGGCGATTGAAAAGGTCGGTAATCGCGTGCATGAATTCAATTCCTTGAAAAACAAACAAATTGATTGCTGCTAATGAAAATAGTCCAATAATCACCGTTCTTATAATAAATAACATGTTAAAACCTCCCGTTTTTTTTCGTATGGTTATGGTTTTAAAACATGCGCTTTATCGAAATAAGAAGAGTGATAGAACACCGCGAGCATAAATGCCTTCAGATGCTCTTTCCGCCTGTTCATCATGAACGCCTGGCCGGAAGCCGCAGCTAAGATGAAGAGAAGGATGGATTCAGCTCCGAAGCCGAGTGAATTCCACAATGATTTCGCCTTTTCTTCACCATATTTGCCGGCTGTCAGTTCATGGAGTTCGTCTCCTGAAACAGCGGCTTTTTGCGTATGGTGATTTGCCGGCATCTGGGGCATTGAGAACGAATGAAGGCTCGCAATGACTAAAAAGAATATGGACAGTTGCAGAAACAATGTCTTTTTCATTTGATCTCATCCCCTTAGTATCTCATCATCTTAGCATATTTTATGTTATAAGAAAAGATGATTATTTTGTGACAGTTGGCAAATATTTATTGACAATATGAGATTTTTCGCAACGCACTTGGAATGAAAGCGCATTTTTATATATGAATAAAGATAATACTCTGCTATAATGAGCATTGGGACTAAAGTAATAATGATGTTAACAGCCTTTATGTTTAAAAGACAGAAAATTCTATCTAGTTTTTCTTGTGTCATTATTATGATATAATCCTTTCATGTTAGAAAACTTAACATCAAAACAAAATTCGTTTGTTTCAGGAGGGTGCTATGGAAGAAATTTTAAGCGAAATCATCAATGTCCCAAGCGGTTTTATTTGGACTTATTTAGTCTATATATTAATAGGAATAGGCCTGTTCTTTACTTTTAAATTGAAATTCGTTCAATTCCGCTATTTCTTCGAGATGTTTCGTATCGTCGGACAAAAGGAGGAGAAAGGAAAAGGCGTCTCGTCTTTGCAGGCTTTCTTTATTTCCGCCGCTTCGCGTGTCGGCACGGGAAACCTGACCGGTGTCGCGCTTGCTGTTGCAACAGGAGGACCTGGAGCGGTCTTTTGGATGTGGGTTGTCGCACTTGTCGGTATGGCTTCCAGCTTTGTGGAGAGTACGCTGGCTCAAGTGTACAAGGTCAAAGACGGCGATCATTTCAGAGGGGGCCCAGCTTATTATATGGAAAAAGCGCTGGGCGCCAGATGGATGGGCATTATCTTTGCCGTTTTGATTACGATTACATTCGGATTGATCTTTAATGCGGTGCAAGCCAATACGATCGTCGGTTCGATGGAAGGGGCTTTCAACCTTGATAAAACAACGGTCGGAATTGTTTTGGCGGTATTGACCGGATTTATCATTTTCGGCGGTTTGAAACGCGTTGTGACAGTTTCGCAGTTGATCGTTCCGGTTATGGCGGTCATTTATCTTGGACTTGCTTTATTTGTCGTGCTGACGAATATTTCTCAAATACCGGCCGTTTTCGCGATGATTGTGAAAGATGCTTTCGGGATCGAGCAGATTGCAGGGGGTACGCTCGGCAGCATCATTATTATCGGTGCGAAGCGCGGCTTGTTTTCAAACGAAGCCGGAATGGGAAGCGCGCCGAACGCAGCGGCGACTGCCAATGTCTCTCACCCGGCGAAGCAAGGTTTTATCCAAACGCTTGGCGTATTCTTTGATACGATGGTTATCTGCAGTGCGACAGCCTTTATGATTCTGCTGTTCAATCTGACACCGGGCAAAGAGCTTGACGGCATTCAAATTACACAAGCAGCCATGCAGCATCATGTCGGAAGCTGGGCGCCTGCGTTTGTCGCAGTGGCGATTTTCCTGTTCGCTTTCAGCTCAATCGTCGGAAACTACTATTATGGTGAGACGAATATTGAATTTATTAAAAAGAGCAAGACGACGCTTGCCGTTTACCGTACAGCTGTTGTCGCAATGGTCATCTTCGGATCTGTATCCGGTTTTCAACTTGTGTGGGACATGGCGGATTTATTTATGGGATTAATGGCGATCATTAACCTGATTGCGATTCTGCTTCTTTCCGGAATTGCCGCGAAAGTGCTGAAAGACTATACTGATCAGCGTAAAACAGGGAAGAACCCTGTCTTTAAGGCAAGCTCGATTCCAGGTCTGAAAAACACAGAGGCTTGGGAAGACGAGAAGGAAACATTGCAATCGAAATAAACAATATGAAAAAAGGCGTCCTTGGGGCGCCTTTTTCTTGTTTTTTTACTGACAGCTGAATGAGGTAATCTCGTTCAAGTCAATACCGAAGTAAACCCAGCGGAATTGACGCGGTCTCCAGCGGTAGCCCGCAATCGAATAACGTCCGACGAAAACCGGGTAGAACCAAAAGCGGCTGCCGTTTCTTAAGCGGATGAATGTATATTTGAACAGGCATCTTCTGATTCCGCCGGGATCAACAGCAAATACCGAAGGGCCGGTGTCTTGCGGAAATTGGCTCGGCGGCGGGGGGAGAAACTGCTGTTGCTGCTGTCCTCCAACTCCTGGAGGCGGACCCGGCGGAAATTGCTGGCGATACGGATCATATAGTGAAGGATCGTATGGATACAATAAAAACGCTCCTTTCTGATGGTTTGCTTTATCGTATGATTGATAGGGAATAAGGGTAGCTTGCCTATAGAGAAAAAAATCCCTAAAGCCGTTTTGGCTTTAGGGAAAATGTTTAAATGCTTTTGCGGGGCGCCCGTTTTCGGTAAACAACATAGCTTCTTGTCAAATATTTTAGCGGCATGCTGAATACGTGGACGAGCCGAGTAAACGGCCAGACGATGAAAATGACGTAGCCCATCATAATATGAAGCTTAAACCAGAGGGGCACGTTCGCCATAAGTCCGGCATCAGGCTTGAATAAGAAAATGTTGCGAAACCACGGGCTGATTGTTGTCCGATAGTCGAATCCTTTTGAATCGATGTTCAAGAAGGTTGCCGCAAGCCCAGTCGTCATGACGAATAACAAAGCGACCAGCGTGATGAAATCACCGGCAGAGCTCGTTTTTCGAATTCGTTTGTCCGTGAATCTGCGGTAGGTCAATATGATAAGTCCTGACAGCGCGGCGATGCCCGCTGGCAGTCCGAAACCGATCGCGATTTTATGGTACATATGCTCTGATACGCCGAGCGCTTGATAAAGGCTTTCCGGAATTAAAATTCCCATCACATGCCCGCCGATGACAAAAAAGATTCCCCAGTGAAAAAGGCTGCTGCCAAGCGCCAATTTTTTCTTTTCGAGCATTTCGCTTGATTTGGCCGTCCAGCCAAACTGATCATGTTGATAGCGGTATATATGCCCTCCGATAAAAATGGTGATGACGATATAGGGGAGGATGACCCACAGGATTTGTTCGATCATGGCTGTACATTCCTTTCAACACCAATTTCCTCTAAAATCATCATTAATCCGTCTAATAACGGCGTATAGATGCTTTCATTCTCTGAAAGCTGCAATCTTAATTCTTCCAGGTTCGCTGCGTATTTTTGGAATACAGCCGCAGCTTTTTCATGATCGGCGACTGCAGCAAATTCAAGCATGAGCGGCAGATAATCCGGCAGCTCTTTGTCTGTCGGCTGAAAACCGGACTGCTGATACAGATCTTTCAGCTGCAGCAATTCAATTCCGCGCTCCCTTTGTTCACCGGAGTTGAAATAGGTGACATAAAGGTTCGTTTTTTTGCCGAAATCAAACGTATATACGTACGTTTCGATCAATTCCTCAGACGAATAGGAAGCCGCGCTTTCCAAAAAGGCAAGCAGATGCCCTTTCAGCGCTTCATGTTCGATTTCGCCGATGATCTGCTGCCATTCGGAACGTTCTTTTCTCCACTCTTCATCAGGGTAGGAGAGGAGGTGAGAAAGAGCGGCAAAAACGGTTTGTTTGTCTGTTCCATTCATGAAGCTTCCCTCCAGTGTTATATGTTTTGGCAAGAGCCGGGTCCTCCGGCAAACGATAATCCGCAGCTTCCTTGTTCCATGTACAGATCCGCGACTTCTTCGCGATGGGTTTGCGGAATGACAAAGCGGTCATCGTATTTGGCGATCGCAAGCAGACGGTACATATCTTCAATCTGCTCTTCAGTCAATCCGGTATCTTGAATCAGGGCTGAATCGATCTGTTTGTTTGTTTGAGTCGCTCGCATGTACATACGCATCACAGACATTTTCTTTAATGTCGTTCTTATATGGTGTGTATCACCGGCAGTCAGCAAATTGGCCAAATATTCGATCGGAATCCGCATTTCATCAATGGCAGGGAAGATATCTTCAGCTGATTGGGCCGTTCCTTTTCCTTCAAACATATTCATAATCGGACTGAGCGGCGGAATATACCATACCATCGGCAATGTCCGGTATTCAGGATGCAGCGGCAGAGCGATTTTCCAATCGATGATCATTTTGTAGATCGGAGATTTTTGCGCTGCTTCGATCCACTCCAGCGGAATGCCTTGAGCTTTTGCTTCTTCTGCGACAGCGGGATCATTCGGATCAAGGAAAATTTCCAGCTGGGAGTGATATAGATCTTTTTCATTTTCGGCTGAAGCCGCTTCTTCGACTTTATCTGCATCATAAAGCATGACTCCGAGATAGCGGATTCTGCCGACGCATGTCTCAGAGCAGATTGTCGGCAGTCCTGCTTCAAGACGAGGGAAGCACAATGTGCATTTTTCCGCCTTGTTCGTCTGCCAGTTGAAATACACTTTTTTATAAGGGCATGATGATACACAGTGTCTCCATGAGCGGCACGCATTTTGATCGACGAGAACGATCCCGTCTTCTTCGCGTTTGTACATCGCTCCCGACGGACAGGAGGAGACGCAGGAAGGATTGATGCAGTGTTCGCATATCCTTGGCAGATACATCATAAAGACGTCTTCAAATTCAGTCTTGATCGATTCTTCCATTTTTTTGACGTTTGGATCTTGAAGGCCTGTAATGTGGCCGCCGGCAAGATCGTCTTCCCAGTTCGGACCCCATTCAAGGTTCATGAAGTCTCCCGTAATAGAAGACTTCGGCCTTGCAACAGGCTGGTGTTTTTTCTCCGGACTGTTTGTCAGCGTTTCATAATCATAGTTCCAAGGTTCATAGTAGTCATCGATCGTCGGCTGGTACGGGTTGTAGAATAAATTCATGAGCCGCGTTGTTTTGGCGCCTGATTTGAGCTGAAGTTTGCCTTTTTTCAGCTCCCAGCCGCCTCTGTATTTATCCTGGTCCTCCCATTGTTTAGGGTAGCCGATGCCCGGTTTTGTTTCGACGTTGTTGAAGTACATATATTCTGCACCGGAACGGTTTGTCCATGTGTTTTTGCATGTGACGCTGCATGTATGGCAGCCGATGCATTTATCAAGGTTCATTACCATTCCGATTTGAGCTTTAATCTTCAAGCCAATCGACCTCCTTCAATTTTCTGATCACGACATTGAGGTCGCGCTGATTTCCTGTCGGCCCGTAGTAGTTGAATCCGTAGCTGAGCTGGCCGTAGCCTCCGATCATCTGCGTCGGCTTGACATGGATGCGTGTCGGACTGTTATGGGTTCCACCGCGGTTATTCGTCAGCTTTGTTCCCGGTACATTGATATGCCGGTCTTGGGCATGGTGCATAAAGGCCATTCCTTTTGGAATCCGGTGTGATGTCACGGCCCGTGCGACGACGACTCCGTTTCGGTTGAAGCATTCGATCCAGTCGTTGTCCTGAATGTCGGTTTCTTCCGCATCGTCTTTATTCATCCAGACTGTCGGCCCGCCTCTGAAAAGGGTAAGCATCGGCAGGGAATCAAAATACATGCTGTGAACCGACCATTTATTATGCGGCGTTAAATAGTTTAAAACGATTTCTTTTCCTTCCTGATCCGGACGCTTGTTCAAGAAAGGGCGGTGGATCAGGATCGGCTTGAATGTCGCCATGTTCTCGCCGAATTCGGTCATCATTTCATGATCAAGGTAAAAAGACTGTCTGCCGGTCAGCGTTCTCCACGGAATCAGTTTTTCAACGTTCGTTGTAAACGGAGAATAGCGCCGTCCGCCTTTTTCAGAACCGCTGAAAGCAGGGGAGGTGATCACCGTTTTCGGCTGAGCCGAAATTTGCTCAAATGTAAAGCATTCCTCTTCCCGTTCTTCAGCTAAGTCTTTCAACTCAAGATTCGTTATTTTTTCAAGCGATTCCCACGCTTTAACGGCTACTTTCCCGTTTGAAGTGGAAGAGAGGGTCAATACCGCTTCCGCAGCCTGTCTTGCATCACTGATGTCAGGACAGCCTTTGGCGATCGTGTCGTCTTTTACGACGCCGAGCGTTTTTTTGAGGGAATCATATTCCGCTTCAACAGACCAGTTCATACCTTTCGTACCAAACGGCTGTTTGACAACATTCGGCCCAAGCGATGTCATCTTATTGAAAATCTGCTTGTAATCCCGTTCCACAACATGAATTTGCGGCATTGTTTTGCCGGGAACGGCAGGGCAGTCGCCTTTGCTCCAATCTTTGATTTTCCCGAGCGGCTGCGCCATTTCCTGTGGAGTGTCATGGAGAAGAGGAGTCGCAACAGCCTCTTTTACAGGTTCCATGTCCATTTCTTCAGCCAGATTGGAAACCGCTTTTGCCAATGCTTTGAAAATATCCCAATCAGACTTTGCTTCCCACGGCGCGCTAATTGCCGGGTTAAACGGGTGGATGAACGGATGCATATCCGTGCTGCTGAGATCGTGTTTTTCGTACCAGGTGGCCGCAGGGAGCACGATGTCTGAATAAAGGGCTGTTCCCGCCATCCGGAAATCGAGATTGACCAGTAAGTCGAGTTTGCCTTCAGGCGCTTTGTCACGCCATGTGATTTCTTCGGGACGGATGCTATCCTGATCATCGTTCATCAGTCCGTTAGTCGTGCCGAGCAAGTGCTTCAGAAAATATTCATGACCTTTGCCGGAGCTCGAGATTAAGTTGGCTCTCCAGACAAATAGATTTCTCGGGAAGTTCTTTTCATTGTCAGGATCTTCAATCGAAAACTTGAGATTTTTCTCCTCAAGCTGTCTGGCGATATAGCTTCCGACTTGCTGAGCGTTCTCAGCGCCTGCTTTTTCTGCTTCTTTATACAGATCGATACCGTTTTTCTCAAACGTCGGATACGATGGAAGCCATCCGAGTCTTGCCGCCAGCACATTGTAATCGGCGTGGTGCTTGTAGCGCGATGTTTTTGCGATAGGGGAAGCAAGCCCGCTGATTTCCTGATCTTCATAGCGCCACTGATCGGTAGCGAAGTAGAAAAATGATGTTCCGTTTTGCAGTTTGGCAGGGCCTCCCCAGTCTTTTGCCGTCGCGATCGTCTGCCATCCTTCGGCCGGCCGGAGTTTTTCCTGGCCGACATAGTGGGCCCAGCCGCCTCCGTTAACCCCTTGAGCTCCGACGAGAAGCACAAGGTTCAGCACAGCTCTGTAAATGGTGTCTGAATTGAACCAATGGTTAATCCCGGCGCCGACAATGATCATTGAACGGCCCTCTGTGTCAATCGCATTTTGCGCGAATTCCCTTGCGATTTTGATCACCATTTCACTTTTAATGCCAGTAATCGGCTCTTGCCAAGCCGGTGTAAACGGTTCAGGATCATCAAATGATGCCGGCGTCTGCCCGTCAATTCCGCGGTTGACGCCATAGTTGGCGAGCGTCAGGTCGAAAACGGTAGAAACAAAAACTTCCTCTCCGTCCAGAATCATTTTTTTGATCGGAAGCGGTCTTTCAAGCACTTTATTGCCGTCATGTGAGAAGTAAGGAATGTTGACCGTGCCGATCATATCTTCGTGTCCAAGCATGGAAAGCCGAGGTGTGATCGGTTTTTCTGAATCCTCATCAACCATGCGCAGATTCCATTTTCCTTGGCCGTCCCAGCGGGAGCCCATCGTGCCCTGCGGAATCGCAAATCCATCTGTGTCTTCATCCCAAACGGCAGGCTTCCACTCATCATGCTCTGTAGCACGCCCGATATCTTTAGCATGGAGGAAGCGGCCTGCTGTGAACGTTCCGTTTTCCTCTTTCAAAGTCACCAAAAACGGGAAATCGGTATATTGTTTTGCATAATCAATAAAACGCTCCGTTTTCTGGTTGACATAAAAGTCTTGGAGAATGACGTGGCCCATCGCCATGGCCAGTGCGCCGTCCGTGCCTTGTCTGATGCTCAGCCAATCATCGGAAAACTTTGAGGACTCGGCAAAGTCCGGGCTGATCGAAATCACTTTTGCCCCTTTATAGCGGGCTTCGGCTAAAAAGTGAGCGTCAGGCGTTCTGGTAAGCGGCACATTAGAACCCCATGTCATGATGTAGCCTGAATTGTACCAGTCGCTGCTTTCCGGAACGTCGGTTTGATCTCCCCAAATTTGCGGTGAAGCAGGAGGGAGGTCGGCATACCAGTCATAGAAGCTCAGCATCGGCCCGCCGATCAGGGACATAAAGCGTGACCCTGCTGCGTGGCTGAGCATCGACATGGCTGGAATCGGCGAGAAGCCGACATTTCGGTCAGGACCGTATTTGGCAATGGTGTACAGAAGGGAAGCCGAAATCAGCTTCAGGACTTCGCTCCATTCGGCGCGGACAAATCCGCCTTTTCCGCGCGCCTGTTTATAGGCCTTTGCTTTTTCAGGGTTTTCGATAATTGATTTCCATGCTTCCAGCGGATTTTTGCTGCTGTTTAGCGCCTCGCGCCACATCTGGATCAGCACACCGCGTACATACGGATATTTCACGCGGAGCGGGCTGTATATATACCAGGAAAAGCTCGCTCCCCTCGGACAGCCGCGCGGTTCAAAGTCCGGCATATCAGGGCCAGTCGAAGGGTAATCGAGTCGCTGCCCTTCCCATGTGACGATTCCGTTTTTGACGTAGATATTCCAGCTGCAGGAGCCTGTACAGTTCACCCCGTGGGTAGAGCGAACCACTTTATCATGCTGCCATCTATTTCTGTATACATCTTCCCAATTCCGGTCTTCATAAGTGGTTTGGCTGTGTTGATTGGAATGGCGTTCAATAGGAGAGAAATAATTTAATCTCCTGAAAATGGGACTCTGTTTCTTTTTTTTCATTGCTGGTTCACTCCTTCTGAGTCAGTGATGCTACCCTCACTATATATGGAGGAGGCGCTGGACCTTGTTAAATTTGTCACATGGTTTCGGGTTTTCACAAATTTGTCACATTTTCAGGAGGGGAGAGGGAGGACAAAAAAACAGCCTGCATGGAAGCGGGCTGTCGAATGGGTCAATCGCTCGTGTTCAAAATTCTCTTTTCCCCGGTAATCTCTTGAATCGGGGCGATGTTCTGGGTGAATTCCAAAGTTCCGATATAGCGGCCGTTTTCATCGCGTACGGCAAAATAGCGGATGAACACGTATTTGTCTTTAAATTTGATCCAAAAGTCTTCAACGTCTTTTTTGCCTGATTTAAAGTCGTCAAGAAGTTTGTTGACGATGTGGACGCTTGCCGGCGGATGGCAGTTTTGGACGGTCCGGCCGATTACGGCTTTTGTCCTTGCGAAAATCCGTTCCTTTCCGTGTGAAAAATAGCGGACCACATCGTTTTCATCGATGAAGGTGATATCGACCGGAAGATGGTTCATCATGTGCTCAAGCTGGGCCACGGACAGAATACCAGTAGGGAGCCTGACATATCCGTCAGCCGCTTCTTCTGTTGTTTTGAGCTGATGGCGTTCAGGCTTCCACACCGTTTCCGGAGCAGTCAGGCAATATCCGATCTCGTCGCTTTCAGCCGCGATTTTCAGCCATTCGTCTTCTGTCAGCGTTCTGAGCGCCATCGGCAAGAGGATATTTTCTTCTTTATAAATCATTTCCGTGCCTTCTTGAATGATAAACGTTAGCTCGCGGATGACTTCATCTTTTTTGTCCGGCGTATACTCTTCCAACAAACGCTTCACTTCTTTGATGCTCTTGCGGATAAAATCATCGACAGCCCACATTACTTGGCTGGGCCCTGTAATTCCGTACTTTTCTAAATAGGGGAAGAGAAGATTTTCTTTTCTGCTGTAATGTTTGTCGACATCGGCGAGCAAGTTCAAGTCTGTGAGCAGCTTGAGAATGTTGTCGCGGTGATCTTCTTTTTCAAAACGTTCCAAATGAAGCTGCATTTTAAAGTTCAAAAGGAGGTCGATTTCTTTATTTTCTTTCATAAAAGTATGAACGGGATGGCCTGGCTGCTTATCGGCGTCAGCTCGGTGAATGTCTTCAATCGATCCTTTAAACACAGCGGCGTGAACGGAACAAAGCTCTTGAATTTCTTCGGGGGTAATGCCTTCTTCCTTCATTAACGCCTGTTCCAGCTGAGCGATTTCTTCAGCATTGACTGAACCGAACGCCTTTTCAAACCGTTTTTTGACGTCGGCAAGCGGTTTTCCTTTATGAAGGTCGATAATGATTTCTTTCAAAAGCTGCTTTTTTTCCTCTGGCAGACCTTGCTGCGTTTCCCGGTTGTTAATCATTTCGCTCATTGTTTTTCTCCTTTCCAAACGGGGTCAAATTCGTGCGCTTTCAATATGTCTAAGACATGCGGCCATTCGATTTGCATCATTCGCGCGCCTTTCGGAATCGTCATGATACGCCCGGCTGTTTCCAGCATGCCGGGCTTCGTTATGTTTTTAAACCCGGCTTCCTTCATCACGGCTTTTAGTTCAGGATGCAATGTGCAAAGTTCGTATACGGAATCGTTCAAATCAATTTTTTTATTATGCAGAGGGATCACATCCTTTGATAGTGATGATCATTCTCATCTATACCGTAATACAAGTATGCTGAAAAAAATGTGACGTACATCACATTTTTCAGCGCAAAGCCTTCGGAATATAAATACAGCTCGGGTCGCTTTCCAGGTAATCGCCTGTCAGAGCATAGGCACGCGAGCGCGAACCGCCGCACACATGGCGGAATTCACAGACGCCGCATTTTCCTTTAAATCCGTCCGGATTTCGCAAATCCTTAAAGATCGGTGATTCGCGATAAATCTCAGCCAGCGGCTGTTCGCGGATGTTTCCGGCTTTAAACGGCAGGAGTCCGCTTGGATATACATCGCCGATATGGGAGATAAACATAAAGCCGTTGCCATCGTTCACACCTTTCGGAGCCCGGCCCAATCCGCCGATCGCATCCATTTTCCCTTTCTGCAATGCGTGTTCATAGCGGATTTTCATGTTGGGGTCTTTCGCTTCCCGCATTTTTTGTTGAATAACGACCCGTCGGTAGTGCTGGGCTGCTGTCGTTTTGATGTCAAAAGGCGCTTCTTTTGCCAAACGGCTGAGCCAAAGAAAGACTTTTTCATGGTCCACCGGCGAAATCATATCTTCCCGCTTCGCGCGGCCTGTCGGGACGAGAAAAAATACACTCCATAATACACAGTTCAATTCTTCGATCAGCTTTGCCATTTCATCCAGGTAATCGATGTTATAAGCGGATATAACGGTATTAATCTGCAGAGGCAGATGGCATTCATGAATGTAGCGTATGGCCTTCATGGTCAGGTCAAAGGAACCGTCCGTTCCTCGAAAATGATCATGAATCTCTCGGGTTGGCCCGTCCAAGCTGAACGCCCATCGGGATAAGCCGATTTCTTTTGCTGATTGAATCGCTTCTCTTGTAACATTCGGCGTGGCACTCGGGGTCATAGAGACGCGAACCCCTTTTTGGACGGCATACTCAATAATGGCGAATACGTCGTCTCTCATTAAAGGGTCACCCCCTGTCAGCACGAGGAGGGGATTGTCCATCGCATGAATTTGATCGATTAAATCTTTTCCTTCTTTCAGGGTGAGCTCCCGCGGATCGCGTTTATTTTGAGCCGATGCCCGGCAATGAAGGCACTTGAGCTCGCACGCTCTTGTCAGCTCCCAAATGACGATAAACGGAGACTTGTCGAAATCGCAATGTATCATCTTTCATCTGTCCTTTCGTTTGCATTCATGTGTATCGTAGCGGAAATGAAAAAGAAAAAAAGTTAAGTAGATCACATTTAGAAAAGGAAGGGAAAGAAGGGGGAGGCCCTTCTCACGCGTCGTCTTCTGCGGAGGAGTTGAGGTAACGCAAAAAAAGCTGGTAGGAAAAATACAAATTCTGCTGAAGCAGCATGAGAAAGTTCGTCTGTAATTGGCGGTTATAAGTCATCATTTTTTTGAAAGTATGAAATGGAATTTCAAGTACGGCGGTTTCTGCGGCAGTGTTGACTGAAATAAACGGAGATACGAAAGGTTCGCCTTTTTGATCAATAGGGAAAACATCGCCTTTTTCCCACTCGGCGATCGTTCGGGATTCTTCTGGAAGTCTTCTGTCAGAAAAATGAACTTCCCCTTTTAAAACAAAATAGACGGATTGCGAATGAAGGAACGATCGCGAATGCTGAGATGGCTGGATATCGATCACCTTCCCGTTTTTCAGCAGCCTTTTGATGATCGGAAGGGGTACCCCGAGAAACATAGGAAGATTTTTCAGAAACAATAAGTAGTCAAACCGGTCCATGGTATATCCTCCTTCTATATATTAGCATTTAGTATAAAGCGCCGGGCTGGAGGGCGCAGTGATTTATTTCACACGCCTGTATGCAAAATGTCACTGTGTAAAAAAGACGAAACTTTTATAATGTAATAGAAAAGAAGGGAGGATGCGTGATGAAAGTGTTCATACCGAAGCAGCACGGCGCCTGGGCGATGCTTGTCATCCCGTTTGTTCTCGGCATGTTCGCCGGGGGCGCGGATGTAAAGCATATTCCGCTGTTCTGCGGATGGCTGTTTCTATATCTTGCGGCATTTCCGGCTACGATGATGGTGAAGAAGAAAAATATCGTTTACTACCAAAAATGGGTTCTCATCTACGGCATTCCGGCCGTCGTTTTCCTGCTTATTTCGGTCTGGCTGGAGCCGCGGCTCGTTTTTCTCGGGCTGCCGATGTTTCCGCTCTTTCTCATCAATCTTTATTATGCGAAAAGAAACAACGACAGGGCGCTTTTAAATGATATTGCGGCAATCCTTGTTTTCAGCGCGGGCGGGCTTGCGAGCTTCTGGATGGGAGCGGGGAAGCTTGATGGTGAAGCATTGTTTGTTTTTATCCAGTCCGCTTTGTTTTTCACAGGGAGCGCCTTTTATGTCAAGTCGATGATCCGCGAAAAGAAAAACAATCGGTTTAAACTTTATTCATGGGGATACCACATATTCCTGCCGTTCATCTCGCTGGCCGCGGGGGCAGGATGGGCCGTGCTTGGTGTAGTGCCGAGCAGTTTCAGAGCGTGGTTTTTACATGGAAGGAAACTGTCGATTAAGACAATCGGAATCTCAGAGCTGGTGAATGCCTGTTTCTTTATGGCCGTGTTGATCGTTTTTCTGCTGCAAACGTAAAAAACAAGGACACTGTGCTTCATGTCCTTGTTTGTTTTCGTTTTTTCAGTCGATATTGCAGATGTCGAGCGGGCAGTTTTCACAGTCGATTTCGCGTTTTAAATAGTTGAGCTGATGAATGACGATTTTTCCCGAGTCCTCAATTGAAATGACACCGTTCTTCCGGAGGTCGCTCAGCATGCGGTTGATGCTCTCCCTTGCGGCGGCACAGAATTTCGCCAGATCCTGGTTCGTCAGCACAATATTGATGAGAATCCCGTCGCTTCTTGTGATGCCGTAGCTGTTTGCGAGACGGATCAAGGTGGAGTAGAGCGCGCCTTTTTTACCATTCAGCAAAAGGTCGCGGATTTTCGATTGAATCTTTCGCAAATGCGTGCTCATCCATTTCATAAACTCAAACGTCAGTGCACCGTTTTGTATGAGTTCTTTTTCAAGCTTATCTTTATTGATGACCAACACTTCGCCATCAGAGAGGATCTTTGCGCTCAGCATATATTTCGCATCTTCTGTAAAAAGCGTAAGCTCCCCGACAATATCATTTTTTTTGCACATTCTGAGTGTCAGTTCTTTGCCATCGGACGTCAATTTGCCGATTTGGACAAGTCCCGACTGAATAAGATACAGTTCCTCCGCATCCATCCCTTCTTGAAAAAGGAATGTGTCCTGCCTGATTTTTCGTCGTGTACTGATTGATTCCAGCAAGTGATGCAGATCGTCTGAGAGCAAATCTGTGTCTGATTTTCTAACAGAAATATTCATTGAGCGTCACCCCTTTAGCAGTTCTTATTTTAACGTTAAATAAGGCTGAGTGACCTTTTAAATATAAACAATATTGTGAACTTATGAATAAAGTCCCAAAAAAAGAGCCTGAGCACATCAGCTCAAGGCTCCTTTTGCAGGAAAGGTTTATAAATGGTTCGTCTTCGTTTTGGTCGATGTTTTGCTCACTTCCTGAAAATACATCCAGACCACGATCACAAAGCTGGCAAGGGCTGCTTCTGACAGCGCCATGAATCCGATCGCATAATGGCCGGTTGCCTGAAAAACGCTTGACAGGATGAGTGGCGGGAAGAATCCTCCCAAGCCGCCCATCGCTGATACAATCCCATTGACGATGCCGGCCTGATTTGAAAAATAAAGCGGCACAAGCTTAAAGATGATCCCGTTTCCAAGACCGGCGCACACGGCAACGGTTAATACCCCAAATCCGTAAAGTCCGAGGCTGGGTGAAAAGGCCAATAAAATCCCTGACAAGGTACAGCCGGCAAATACATACATCAACAGCTTCAGCGGGTTGAATTTGTCCGCGAGCCAGCCGCCGACAGGCCTCAGAAAAGTTGCGACAGCGATAAATCCGGCGGTTCTAAGCCCTGAATCAACGGGATCAAGCCCGAAGTGATTAACAAGAAAGTTCGGAAGATAAATCGTAAACGCGACGAAAGATCCGAATGTAATGAAGTAAAACAAGCTTAAAAACCATAATGTCTGATTTCGGTAGACTGCCTTCATTTGCTCTGTTACAGAAACCGTCACTTTTGTTTCTTTTCGATCTCCAAGGATAAAGTTCAATAAAGCGAATACGGCGACTAACACGATGTACATCCGCACCGTATTTTCCCACCCGGCTGTCTTTGCTACGACAGGAGCGGCAAACGTGGTAATCGCTGTACCGACGTTCCCGGCGCCGTAGATCCCATTGACAAACCCGTGTTTTTCTTTAGGGTAGTATTTCGGCAATGATGTGACCCCGATGGAAAAGACCGCTCCGCCGATGCCGAGGAAGAATCCGCCAAGGATCAAGTCGAACAGCGAATCGGCTGTGCTGATCCAAAAAATCGGGAACAGAAGCAGCACAAAGCTGATCATGAACGTGATTCTCGCACCGAATCTGTTTGTGTAGTATCCCAGCGGAATCCTCAGAAGCGAGCCGAGTATGACCGGAATGGCCGTGACAAGGGATATCTCACTGTCTGTCAGGGCGATGTCCTGCTTAATGTGGGGCATTAAAGAGGAAATCAACACCCAAACCATAAATCCTGCGACTAAACTAAATGACTGCAGCGGTAATTGTATTTTTTGACGATTTACCATTGCGTTTTTGCTCCTTTCAAAGGGAAAAATGAATAAATCAATCAGCATGTTTATCTTACAAAAAGTCTTTTAAAAACATTGTGAATTACGTCACACGGTCATTCGTTTGATTCGTGTTTAATATCGGTAAGTGAGGGATAGTAAACGGATGTAAAAAATAAATGGTTCATTTGCGGACTTTTTCGTTTATCATGAAAATAAAAAAAGGAGTGCCGCTTTTATGTTTATAAAGCTTACGCAAGAAGAAAAGCAAGCGATCATCGAGGAAATCAAACGCTTTTATGTTGAAGAAAGGGGAGAAGAGGTTGGAGACATCGCGGCGATTCAAATGTTTGAATTCGTAAAGGAAAAGCTGGGCCCTTACTTTTATAATCAGGCGCTGAAGGACAGCCGCAGAGTCGTGGAAGAGAAGGCAGCGGCGATTGAAGAAGAGCTCTTTGCGCTGGAGCGCCGTCTGTGACAACGCGCTCTCCTTTAGCAAAACCGAAGGGATTGAAAGACCAATGGAGTTTCTGAAGCAATTTATGATTTTCAGCGGGCTGAATGATGAAGAGTTCAAACAAATCGAGCAAATCGCGGTCAAGCGCACCTATCAGCCGAGAATGTTTGTTTTTATGGAAGGGGAAGAGAGGGAAGCGGTATTCTTCATTAAATCCGGTCTTGTTAAAGCCTTTAAAATCGATGAAGACGGCAATGAGCAAGTGATTTCGATTCTGCAAAGCGGGGACATGTTTCCCCATGTCGGCTTTTTTGACCGCTCCCCATACCCGGCAACAGCCGAAGCCGTTCAGGAAACCGAGTTGATCGTAATCCGCATCGCTGATTTTAATGAACTTTTGATGAAATATCCGGAAATGACAATAAAAGTGATGCAAATCATGGGGAAAAAGATTCTCGATTTGCAAGAGCGGATCCAGGGTTTTATTTCAAAAGATGTCCAGCACCGCTTGACGCATGTATTAATGAAGCTCGCTGCAGAACACGGCATTCCTCAAGAAAAAGGGGTCTACATCAGCCTGCCCATTACCAATCAGGATTTTGCGAACATGGTCGGAACGTCAAGGGAAACGATTAACCGCACATTAAATGAAATGAAAAAGAAAAATCTGCTGACAGCTGACAGGAGCGGAATTTTCATACATGATACAGACTGGCTGAACGGCTGCAATTGAAGGATAAGATGAAGGCTTTCCATTGAACAACAGATGGAAAGCCTGTTTTTATTTTGTTCACAAATCCGCCATTATTTAAGTGATCTGGTTCACAACCGGTGTGCTGCATATCCAGTATCTTAGGACATGCAAAATCAAAAAAGGAGTGAACCGCAATGGAAGTTCAAAGAAAGACGGTGCCCGTTAAAAAAGCATCGAAAAACGGTTTTTTGAAATCTGTTCTCGTCTTTACTTTAATCGTTAGTTTTTCGGTGCTGCTTTTGGGAGGCTATTGGATCTTCAAAGGACTTGCACCAAGACCAGTTGAAGTGTCCGGGCCAAACGGAGAGGTGCTCATGACCAAATCGTCCATTTCAGGCGGTCAGGCCGTATTTCAAAAATACGCGCTGATGGATTATGGCACGATTTTGGGGCACGGATCTTACATGGGGCCTGATTACACGGCCGAAGCCCTGAAAATCTATACGGAAGGGATGCAGGATTTTAAGGCGGAGGCACGATACGGCAAGCGCTTTAAACAACTTTCAGATGAAAAGCAGTCCACCATCCGGAATCAAGTCATCCGCGAAATGAGAAAAAACCGTTATAATCGCGCGTCAGATACATTGAAGCTGACAGATGCGCAGGTTTATGGATTGCAGCAAGTGCGTGATCATTACCGCAATGTCTTTACAAAAGGAGACGGCTGGGGGCTTGAGCCCGGTTTAATTAAAGAAAGCCACATGCCTAAACGCGACAGAGCGTGGGTTGACAGCGAAGACCAAATCACGCAGATCTCCGATTTTATCTTCTGGACGGCATGGCTTTCCAGTACATTAAGGCCTGGCGACGACATTACGTACACGAACAACTGGCCGTATGATGAAGATGCCGGAAACACGATGTCATTTGCCGCCGTTTGGTGGAGCGGCGCAAGCGTCACCATCCTTATTTTATTTGTCGGCATTATTTTATTCGTGTTTTACCGTTACAAGCTTGGAATGAAAGAGGCTTATCAGGAAGGGGCGTTTCCGGTATTTGATCTGGATAAACAGCCGCTTACGGCATCACAGGTTAAAACCGGAAAATATTTCGCCGTTGTGTCGCTGCTGTTTTTTGTTCAGGCCATGTTCGGAGCTTTGCTTGCCCACTATTATATTGAGCCGGACAGCTTTTTTGGGATCGATTGGATCAGGGATATGTTGCCATTCAGCATATCTAAGGGATTTCACCTCCAGCTGGCGATCTTCTGGATTGCGACTTCATGGCTCGGTATGGGCATTTATGCGGCGCCGCTTGTCGGAGGCCGCGAGCCGAAAAGGCAGGGGCTGCTTGTCGATATTCTGTTTTGGGCGCTGATCGTCCTTGTCGGCGGAAGCATGGCCGGCGAATGGCTCGGAGCGAAAGGCCTTTTAGGAAACAACTGGTTCTTATTCGGCCACCAAGGAATGGAATATATTGAACTCGGCCGCTTCTGGCAGGTCATTCTCGCACTCGGCATGCTGATATGGCTGTTTATCGTTTTCAGAGGCATTAAGAGCGGCCTCAAGCGGGAATCTGATAAAGGCGGTTTGATTCATCTGCTGTTTTATTCTTCGATCGCCATTCCGCTGTTTTACGGTGCAGCCTTTTTCTTTAATCCCGGCACAAATATTACAATGTCGGATTTTTGGCGGTGGTGGATTATCCATCTTTGGGTGGAAGGGATTTTTGAAGTCTTTGCTGTCGTGGTCATCGGCTTTTTGCTCGTGCAAATGAACCTGGTTACGAAAAAATCGACCGTCAGAACGCTTTATTTTCAACTGACGATCCTGCTGGGGAGCGGTGTCATAGGGATCGGACATCATTACTATTACAACGGTTCTTCCGAAGTTTGGATCGGCCTTGGTTCCGTCTTCTCATGCCTGGAAGTGATTCCTCTTACCCTGCTTGTATTGGAAGCTTATGAACAATACAAGATGATGAAAGACGGAGGCCATCATTTCCCGTATAAAGCAACGTTCTGGTTCTTGATTTCAACGGCGATCTGGAATCTGGTCGGTGCAGGGGTATTGGGCTTTTTGATCAATCTGCCTGCTGTCAGCTATTTTGAGCACGGCCAGTTCCTGACACCTGCCCACGGGCACGGGGCGATGATGGGCGTGTACGGCATGTTTGCCATTGCTGTCTGGCTGTATACGCTACGCAATATCGCCAAAAAAGAAGCGTGGAATGATAAATGGCTGAAAATAGCCTGCTGGTCGCTGAACATCGGCTTGTTCGGAATGGTGTTTATCAATTTGTTGCCGGTCGGTTTTCTTCAATTGAAAAAAGCGTTTGAAGACGGGTACTGGAGCTCAAGGGCGCCTGAGTTTTTACAGCAGGATACGGTGCAAACGCTGCTGACTTGGAGGGCTGTGCCGGATACGATCTTTTTAGCCGGAATCGTGATTTTGGTCATATTCAGCATCAGAGCATTATTCCATCTCCGCAAACCGACGCATCAGGAAGGAGAAGCGCTTCCAGTTAAAGACATTGCTTCAGATGAATAGATAAACAAAAAGACAGAGGAAGTGAAATCCTCTGTCTTTTTGTTTTATTGATTGGCTTCCGCTTCAAGCCGCGGGAATAAAATATTGTTTTCCAGGTGAATGTGCTGAAAAAGATCTGTTTCCAATTCATCAAGCTTTAAGTAAGTCAGTGTATATGTTGTGCATGCCCCTTCAGGAAGGGTATAGTCATTGGTCACTTTTCTCAGTTCCTTCAAGATGCTGCCTGCGGCTTCATGCTCTTGTTCAAGGACGTCGATCGCCTGAACCGCTTCTGCCAGGCTGTCCATTGATCGCGTCCCTTCATAGGCCGTCACTTTCGGGAAAATGAGTTCCTCTTCCTGAAAGAGATGGTGTTCCAGTTCAGTTTTCAGCTGATGGAACAATTGATGGACCTGGGCGAGTTCCGGATGATGGATGCCGTGAACCCGGTAGACTTTTGTGACAAAGCCTGATAGTTCAGGAAGCACCTCATACAGGTAAGCATGGTGCGTATGAATCACATGGTCGATCAGCTGTGAATACGGGGCTTCACTCCAGTTCGTCTCTTTTGCGTTCAATGCCTTTGTCTCTTGATATAATGTATTGATTTTTGCTAAGATCTCTTCTTCATTTAAATCCTGTTCTTTTATCGCTTCACCGATCGGGCGGTTGCCCCCGCAGCAAAAGTCGATGCGATATTCTTTCAGCAGCCTGCTGGCTCTTGGAAAACGCGTAACAATATCACCTGTTTTTGTGTTTTGATCAAATACTGCTTCCATTTGTAAAACCTCCTGAAGTGTTTTTTATGCTATGGGTTAAATGTAACGGGTTCACCGATGGAAAATCGTGATCTACATCACATTCGGGAAAAATGACAGAAAAAGCAATAAGTCAGAAGAAATCGGGAAATAGCTATAGATAACTTTTCATGTTGGAGGCCTGCAATGGAGCATTTATCCTGGCTTACATTTACGATGCTGATTCTCGCCAGTTACCGGCTAACTCATTTGATTGTTTTTGACAAGATCACGGAGTTTATCCGGAAACCGTTCATGAAGAAAAAGCAGACGGTTGATGAACAAGGGCATGTAGAAACGAAAAAAGTGCCGAAATCAAACTTCGGCTATTTGCTGAATTGCTATTGGTGCGCAGGGATATGGTGCGCTTTGATCGTCGCTGTCGGGTATCTGATTGTCCCAAAAACGATATTCCCGTTAATTTTAATTTTATCGGTCGCAGGTGGACAGGCGATTCTTGAAACGTTTGTCGGTGTCGCAACAAAACTTGTCAGCTTTTTCTCTGATTTAAAGAAATAAACCATTCCAAGCGGATGGTTTTATTTTTTTGACAATAAAGTGACACAAACAGCAGAGAGAACATGTCCGCTTTGTGAACTTTTTACAGCGATTTTTTCCCGGTTGCCGCATTTTAGGCAGAGGGAAGACATTATTTTGAAGAAGAATCAGGTTTTAAAATTTCGAATTGAGAGAAAAAGGAAGCACAAAGTCCCCGGTCATACTTTTTTAGCTTTTCATCATTAGCATTCAGACCTCCCATTTCATACGAAAAGAGGAAATAGATAGATTTTCAAAACGAAAAAAACGTGAAATATGGTTGATAGACAATCAATGAATAGTTTTTTTACAATCAGTAACGTGCTACAAGCCAAGAAAGGGGTGAAAATGTCTGCCAGAAAGTGTTTTTGGAAAATAACATCATTGGAGGAAAAAGAATGTCATACATGAAACGTTCCATTTCTGTCTTCATCGCCTGCTTCATGGTAGCAACACTCGGCATCAGCGGTATCATCGCACCTAAAGCGTCTGCCGCTTCTCAAACACCCGTTGCTGTAAACGGACAGCTCACCTTGAAAGGTACGCAGCTCGTCAATCAAAAAGGAAAAGCGGTTCAGCTGAAAGGAATCAGTTCACACGGGCTGCAGTGGTATGGCGATTATGTCAACAAAGACTCGTTAAAATGGCTGAGAGACGACTGGGGCATCAATGTCTTCCGCGCGGCTATGTATACGGGTGAAGGCGGCTATATTGACAATCCGTCGGTTAAAAACAAAGTGAAGGAAGCCGTCGAAGCGGCAAAAGAACTCGGAATCTATGTGATCATCGACTGGCACATACTGAGCGACGGCAATCCAAACCAAAACAAAGCGAAAGCAAAAGAGTTTTTCAACGAAATGTCAAGGCTTTACGGCAAGACGCCAAACGTCATTTTTGAAATTGCCAACGAGCCGAACGGCGATGTCAACTGGAACCGTGACATTAAACCTTACGCTGAAGACATTTTGTCCGTGATCCGCAAAAATTCTCCGAAAAATATTGTGATCGTTGGGACAGGCACTTGGAGCCAAGATGTCAACGATGCGGCGGACAATCAGCTGAAAGACGGCAATGTCATGTACGCGCTCCATTTTTATGCGGGTACGCACGGTCAGTCTTTGCGGGATAAAGCAGACTATGCACTCAGCAAAGGAGCGCCGATTTTCGTCACAGAATGGGGAACGAGCGATGCTTCCGGAAACGGCGGTGTCTACCTCGACCAATCCAGGGAGTGGCTGAAATATTTAGACAGCAAAAAAATCAGCTGGGTAAACTGGAGCTTGTGCGACAAACAAGAGTCGTCAGCTGCTTTAAACTCCGGCGCCTCTAAAAAGGGAGGATGGTCTCAATCCGACTTATCCTCATCAGGTAAATTCGTCAGGGAAAACATCCGCAGCGGATCAAACGGTTCGTCAGGAGACTCTGGATCGGATTCGAAAGGGTCAGATCAAAAAGACCAGAAAAAGGATCAGGATAAACCAGGTCAAGACAGCGGCGCTGCAGCCAACACGATAGCAGTACAATACAGAGCGGGGGACAACAATGTAAACGGCAACCAAATCCGCCCTCAGCTCAACATTAAAAACAACAGCAAAAAAACCGTGTCTTTAAATCGAATCACTGTCCGCTATTGGTATAAAACGAATCACAAAGGACAAAATTTTGACTGCGACTATGCCCAAATCGGCTGCAGCAAAATCACGCACAAATTCGTCCAATTAAAAAAAGCGGTAAACGGAGCAGACACGTATCTTGAAGTAGGATTTAAAAACGGTACATTAGCGCCGGGTGCAAGTACAGGCGAAATCCAGATCCGTCTTCACAATGACAACTGGAGCAATTATGCCCAAAGCGGCGACTATTCATTTTCTTCAGGTTCAAACACATTTAAAAATACGAAAAAAATCACGTTGTATGAGAATGGAAAACTGATTTGGGGCGCTGAACCTAAATAACGGCACTTTAACGGACACCGAATTTGGTGTCCGTTTTCGTATATATTATAATGGAAGGAATGAGGAATATTTTTGTAAACATGAAAGGAGATGGATGTATGAATGAAACATTGCAGCAATACATGATGCTTGTCAAGGAAAACTACGACACGATCAATGGACCTGATTACGCAGGCAAAGAGGAAGACATTGAAAAGCGAAAAAAACAAATCGAGCTTTACGCCAAAACGCTCCAGCAAGGTTTTTCAACAGATGACGACTATGATGAATTCGCAGATGCCGTGATTAAATGCGCATACGGAGATCTGACAATGGAAGAATTAGAAACGGTTTATCGGGAATTAACGTCTTCATAATCAATAAAATAAGGGGGAGAAGAACCATGAAAGATACGATCATGAAGACAGACCGGATGATTTTGCGAAAAATGAGGCGTGATGACGCCGAAAACCTGCTCGAAATCTTTTCTGACCCGACAGCCATGGAATATTATCCATCGACAAAGAATGAAAAACAGACATTGCACTGGATCGACTGGACGCTTGAAAACTATGAAAAACACGGAACCGGCCTGTGGGTTGCCGAACATAAACAAACAGGCGAATTTCTAGGTCAATGCGGTATCGTGCCACAGGAAGTCGAAGGATCGGACGAAATGGAAATCGGCTATTTGTTTAAACGGAGCGTCTGGAAAAACGGCTATGCAACCGAAGCGGCATCAGCATGCAAACAGTATGGATTTGAGTCATTTCACCTGAAAAAAATCGTATCTTTACCTGATGCGAAAAATCTGCCGTCCAGAAAAGTTGCCGAACGAATCGGCATGACTTTAGAAAAAACGATACATAAATGGGGAAAAGAAATTGCCGTATATTCAGTTTATCGATAAAATTTTTTATTCTGTCTCACTAACTTGAGTATACTTTGAGATTGAGACAGAATTTCTTTTCAATCCTTAACTTCCGAGAATATATATTATGTAAACTAGAAAGAAATGAAGGTCAGGATTATGCAATGTTCCTCCATCAGCTGTACGACACAAAACCCTTGGTTGCATTAGCCCTTGAACTACTTTCACTAAACAGTTCTTTGACATAAAATGCAGCCATAATTTCCATTCCTATAACCCATTCTTCGCAAACTCCTTTAACTTACATTGTAATTTTGGCTGGTTCTCTCAACTTTACTTTACTGATTTGAAATGTCCACAACATTATATGTAATAGTTCATTGACTTCAACATCAGCATTCACATGTAATGTATTAACTTCACTCCATACATTAAGCATGCAGTTTGCATATTCATTTAGTTTTAATTGGACGCGATTCTCCCAAATCAACACTCATCTCAGTATCTAGACAAAAGCTTGTATCACTTAAAAACAATGCCTGAAATATGAGAGAGCCGATAACCGCGTAATAGGGTTATCGGCTCTGTGTCTGTACGGCTAGCTCTTTGACATGCGTTTATCAGCAACCTCTCGGCTATGTCACTTGTTGCTGGTCTTCTTGATCAAGTCCACGCCATCGTATGCCAGACTTTCCACACTTGCAGCCTTCTGCAGTATGTAATGATCAAAAAAGTTCTTCGTATAGTTTGTAACAAGATTTCGCATCTCCATAGCATCCCGTTCGCCTCTGAGTTCCTCATTAACACTGGTAAACACGATGTCGCAGTAATCTAAATGCGCAACACGATCAACAGAGAAATAATAGGTTTCCATGCTGTTGTTAGCGCCAATGATCGCATTCATATTATAGTTAGGTTCAGAAAACAGTAGCAAAAAGGGTTTCTTCAGGTCGCTGTCGCGAAGGCCGAACGCACCGCTATCCAAGCCAATCCCGCAGGCGAACCGGTCGTCGTCCCGGCAAACAATCGCCGTCGTAGGCCCTCCATAAGAATGTCCGACTATGCCCATGCCGATGTCAAGCAACAATCTGCCCTTAAAGATGGAATTCAGTTCTCCAGAGTCCAGTTTGTAAAGATAATCGGCTACATACCTTACATCTTCTGCCTGTAATTCACTATACTCTGTTAACTTGGCAAGTATCGGCAGTGTAAGCACGTTACGGCACATCTCAATGGCAGTTTCATCGTCAGGCCGCATCTCCATCTTACCAGCCAACGCCAGCATCTCCGGATCTTCAGAAAACGCCATAATGGCATCCGAAAAATCCTTTGATACATTAAACAGGCGCCCATCTTTACGCTTATACATCGTGCTATTCTGATGGCCGATGCTTACCACAACATATCCCATGCTTGCCAAGTCTGTACAGATCACTGTACCCCATTCTGGAGAACCGCCCCCGCCGCAAACATAGAATAACACCGGATAGCGCTTTTCCTGCGCGGAGAGAGCAAGGTCGTCGTAACACTGGGTCTTGATATCTATAGAGTAAGCATCCTTCAACGCAGTGAGAAGTGGCTGCTCATCAAGCATTTCGTAGACCTCAGGAAACATGTACGTTGATGCAGTCTTGCCTTCGCTACTGTCGGACGGATAGTACACAAACGCCGTCAGTTCTCTTTTTGAGTGGTCTGATGCCGTGTAATCAAAATCCATCTGGGTTCGACCGACAGTATAGCCGCCAATTGGTTCTGGAAATGCGTCATAAGTTTTCATTTTCTTGTTCCCCCTTAATTAATAAAAGTCAGCAAAGTACTTGCTGAAGATTCAAAGAAAAGCCACAATTAGATATAGACACTTCTTAATGGAGGTAACTTAAAATTAATTTGTTATTATAAAAATGGGGGACGGTAATAGACTAAAGTTAGTGAAATAAGAGCTTCTACAAATGAAATCGAAATGATAATCTTATGATTCACAGGTGATTTTCTAGATATTAACTTTTGACCGATATAGTTTAGGAAATAAAACACAAGAAAGAAGCATACGATTCCAAAAATAACTCCAGACAAGCGGCCTCCCCCCTTTCTGCCTTTCAACCATGGATTCCAGCTCTAAATTAAATCAGATGCACCTACAATAGTCCGCGCCAAAAAATATCAAATGATATCTCTAAAGACCGTTCAAATGATTGTTTGTTTTCGTATACCAGTTGAATGTTAAGCCCGTCATAAAGCGTAATAAAGCCTATCGCACATTTCTCCGGCGGACAGTTCACATCCGATTCCTTAAAAACATTCGCTACCCGTTCTTTTAAAGTATGCAGATATAAAAGGTATTGGGCTGAAATAAAATCGCTTACTTCAGCAGGCGCCTTAAAGGACATTGCCTGCAAAAAAGCCACATTTGGCAATGCATGAAAACGGACTTGGGTTTCTTTTAAAAAGTCATATATTTGACTCTTTGCAGGCATATGTTTTCTTGAATCGAAGAATTCGTTGATAAATGAAATTTCCTCTTCCACAATCTCGGGGTATATTTCCATCAGCAGCTCTTTTTTTGACGAAAAATGATAAGCGAGAGATTGTTTTCTGATTCCCAATTCTTGTGCGATATGCGACATTTTGACTCCCTCATATCCCAATTCATTAAATTGGCGAACCGCTGTACGCTTTATATTCTCTCTGGTCAATATACCGTCCTCCCCTATTTTTCAGGCTGTTTTTCTCTTCATGCAGATATATAAAATATATAATAAAAGAAACAGAAGGTACATGAAAATGGCGGTAATATAGATCTCCCGATAGGAATAAACCGTCGCCACCAAACCTAATAATAAGGACCCTCCGCCAATCCCCATATCGAAAAAATTAAAGAACGTTCCCATTGCATCCTCATGTTCATGCTCTTCCACAAGATTGATACACCATGTTTGGATGGCGGGAAAAATTGAGCCGAATCCAAAACCGTAGCATATAGCCGCTGTAAAAAACATTGCATTTGTTTGCGCGAAATATAATATTGACAGCCCTGCTATTGAAAATAGCGAGGCGGGAATAAGGATGGCGGCAGCTCCGTATCGGTCAAATGTTCTGCCGGAAATAAGCCGTATAAAAAAACTGGCTCCTGCAATCAAAAAGAAAAACATCCCGACACTATGAAACCCCTTTTCGATTGCATAGAGCGAAAAGAAAGACATAATTCCAGATGCAGCAATACCAACGAATAAAATAAGTATTGACGGAAACAGTACACGTTTTTCCAATACTTTTAACTTTGCAGTTCCTTTTCCGCCAGTGCCAGTTGTTTCCGGCTGTCTGCGCACGAAAACAGCCATAAGTACCGCCAGCAAAAGAACGGACATCCCGCCTAAAAAAAGTCTTTGAAAATCATAAAGCTCCAGAGCCGCGATACCGATCATCGGTCCAACGGAAACTGCAATTGTCTCACCTACTCCAAAATATCCAATTCCTTCACCCCTGCGCTCTTTAGGAATAATTTCAGCTGCGATTGTTGCAAAATAGGTCGTCGCTAATCCAAACCCGGCGCCATGTATTAAGCGAATCAGTAATAAAGCGGTGACATCAGACGCCAGGTAATAGGCGCCTGTTGAGAAAGCGCTGATCACAAGTCCTAAAATGAGCAAATATTTTTTATTAAACCGTAAAGCCAGTGCCCCTGCAAAAGGACGAACAGCAATTGCAGAGATCATAAAAATACCTGTAACATACCCGACTTGTTTTGCCCCTCCCCCAATAGCCGTCACAAACAAAGGCAATGTCGGCAATAACATTTCAAATACCATAAACAAGAAAGCATTTGCAAACGTCACAAAAACAAATGACAATGACCATATTTTTGCAGTATTTATTTTTTCTACATTCAATTCCATTTGGCTACCTCTCACTCACTGATTTTATTTTCCTTCTTAAGCATTCACTTTAACTGACCATGGTCAGTTTGTAAATATAATTTAAGCTATTAATAAGCAGAATTTAAAAAATAAAACTTGATTAAACTGACTGTTGACAGATAGAAGTTGAGTCGCAAAGGGTATCTTCCAATAAATAAAAAAGCTACTCTCAAAGAGTAGCTTTTGTGGTGCGTGCAGGCATTAAACTTCCATACGCTTCATAAATTAAGCCTGTTTTCCTATGAAATTATTTAACGACCGGCCAAGCCGGTGAAGCCGGATCTAATGTAAAGTCATAAGACGTCTCGTCGCGATACATCGGATCGGCATAAATCGAGTCTTGATCTTGATTTGTCGCATGTTGATACGACGAAAACGAGTCGTATTCATTCTGTTTCCAAATCCACAGACCGTCTTTGCCGGCTTCCTTGTGGTACACGTTATGATTTACTTTATTTCCTTCATTTTTCGTAAAATCGTTTGCGATAAATATTCGCGAATCGCTTGCTGTGATGATGTTCTTTTCAATTTTGTTGCTTTTTGTGTCATACTGGAGCAAAAGCTGTCCGCCGTCCAGCCCCTTTGTATCATTGCGGTAAACAATATTGTGCGCAATAACAGAATGGCTGGTGCCTCCCCGCTTTTGGTCGTATCCGCCGATAGAAATGCCCGTGTACGCATTCTCATACACTTTGTTGTCGGTTATTTGAATATCATCAGCATATTTCCCTTTATGTTCAGACGTTGCTTCTATCCCGATATCGTTGCCGTAGACCGTGTTTTTCTTAATGTCAATGCTTTGTCCTCCGTCAACATAAATTCCGCCCGCAGAGTAATCATCCCCATAGGCGGGATTTCCGTAAGTGGAGTTATTGTAAACCGTGTTGTTTTCTACGATACCGTTGCGCACAAAATCGTTTTGAGCGGCCGTTCCTTCATAACCGATCAGATCAATTCCAATGTTGTTATTGTCGCGAACCACATTGCCTCTCACCGTGAAACCGTCAATGTTTCCGTTCAGCACAACCGCTTCACTCGCCCCGAGTGTCAGCTTTTCAACCGTATTGTCCTCGATCTTAATGTCTTTCATGCTGCCGGAGCCATAGACGGCAATCCCGTGGGCATTGCCGTCATCCGCTGTTGTTTTTATATCCCGGACGTGATTGTTTTTAATGGTAATATGACTGCTGGAGCCTGAAACATAAATTCCCATGGCGGTTGCTTCTTCCGATGAAACGGAAAGGTCTTGAATCGTAAGGCCGCTGATTGTGATGTACTGTTGATTGTGAATCTGAATGAGCGGTGTTTCATATTCAGCGTCCTGAATAGATTCTCCGCTGATGACGACTTTTTCATTCTCATAGTTTTGAAATGTGATAGGCTTTTCAGCCGACCCGCTCTCCTTCACATCAAGCGTTTCATGATACGTGCCTTCCCGAATCATAACAGTTGTGCCAGGGACAGCTTTTTTTGCTGCATGTCCCAGAGTTCGAAACGGCTTTTCTTTCGTTCCTTCATTTTGATCATTTCCATCGGGGGAAACATACAAGCTGTTAGCCGGTTCTGCTTCTTTTGCTCCGGTCTTATCGTAAGCAAAAGCGATGATAACAGAAACTAAAATACATGCTGATAAAATAAAATACCATTTTCTCATACTCAGCTCTCTTTTCTTTTCAAAATGGATAAACTAACACCATTATAGAATATCCATTTATGGAAAACCATCGCAAACATTTGAAAGAAAAAGGCAACCCTGTGATCAAAGGGTTGCCTCCATGTTTATGAGTTTATTCAGCACTTCCGCAGTCTATGAATAATATAGCCGCCTATTCCTCCTAGAATCGCCGGAAGCACCCATCCTAATCCGATGTCATACATCGGGAGAAACTGATTGAAAAATTGATTAATAGCTGCAATTTTGAGTCCGGCAGCATTCAGACCGTCAAACAAGCTGATGATAAAGGTCATTATCAGACTGCCTTGATACACTTCCCTCTTCCCTTTAAATAAGGGATGTAAAAATGTTAAGAATATTAAAGAAATCGCAATGGGATACAAAGTTGTTAAAACCGGCATTGAAACGTTAATCAGCTGTGTTAATCCTATATTTGCTACAAGGGTGCTGAACATTGATAAGATGACAGCAATTTTTTTGTAGGAGATGTTTGGAAACAAGCCGTGGAAAAACGAAGAGCATGCTGTGATGAGTCCCACACTTGTTGTCAGACATGCCACTGTGATCATTAAGCCCAAAAAAACGGAACCATATGGTCCGAAATAATAGGATGAAACCTTCGCTAAAACCTCGGCTCCATTTTCTAATAGACCCAGTTTTTCAACGCTGGAAGCCCCCATGTATGAAAGCGCTGAATAGATCAGAGCCAGGAGCGCTGCTGCAATCGCCGTCGATTTTGCACAAACGATCATGAGCTGTTTTTTGGAGACCGCTCCCTTCTCTTTCATGGCGTTCACAATGATGATTCCAAATACAAAAGCGACAAGGGCATCAAGTGTAAAGTAACCTTCTTTGAACCCTTTAAAAAACACGTGTGATGCATATCCTGCAGACGGAGCTTGAAAGCTTCCGATTGGATGAATAATTGCCGTAACGACGAGCAATCCGATAAATGTTAATTTAATAGGAGTTAAAAATTTTCCGATAACATCAATAATTTTAGTTGGATTCAGAGACAGCAAGCAGGCCACCGTGAAAAATAATACGGTAAATATGATTAAGGCGACAGGGCTTGCATCATGAGATAAAAAAGGTTTAACCCCTATTTCAAACGATACATTACCGGATCTGGGAATCGCGAAAAAAGGGCCGATTGCTAAATAGAGAACCGTCGTAAATACAATTCCGAACAATGGATGCACACGACTGGCCAGAGACTGCAAATCATTTTTTCCTGAAAAAACGAATGCGGTAATGGCGAGTAATGGCAATCCGACTCCGGTCACTAAGAATCCTGCATTGGCTGTCCATACATTCTCTCCGGCCATCTGACCAAGCATAGGCGGGAAAATGAGATTTCCTGCACCGAAAAATAATGCAAACAGCATTAGTCCTATGATTAGGATAAATGAAAAAGGAATTTTTTTTGCCATCATGAGTCCTCCGATTCGGGTTAAGCTATTAGTGTGTTTGTAGTAGTCAGTAGTGTAGCACGATAAAAATTTCATAAATGAATGTCCTGAATTATCAGTAAATATTAAATAAAAGTACTATCCTACTATAGTAGCTGTTGCTTGTATTGTCAAAGGTTTAGTTTGTATATGCTTTTACTTTGAAATGGATTTACAAGTTTGTTACAACATGTAAAAATAATAACGGAAAGGAAATTCACATGTGGGAGGTTGTGAAATGCCATTAGGGCCTGCAATCATTTCGGTATTAATAGTATTCGGCATCGTATATGTCATCATGAGAGCTGTGAGGAAATCTAATTGATGGCAGAACGTCTCAGCTCTGACTCTCTTGTCGCAAACTGCACTTTTTCAGAGATCCAAGCCCGCCAATTTCCAAGCGAGACATATAGAATGAAGCTGTATGTCCATCCGCTCCGCTTAAATTGCCGGATCAGGCGAAAAAAGGCCAGTCAAATAAAATGACTGGCCTATCTGGTATTACATAGGATTTACAAAGTGGAGATATCAATCACGAATCGATAACGCACATCGCTGCGAAGTACGCGCTCATACGCTTCATCTACTTGTTCCGCTCCGATGACTTCAATCTGATGAGTTTTCCACTCAATACTTCAAAGAAAATCCTGTTGACGTAGAACACTTGTTAAATTTTTGGTGATACAATAGATATTGACAACTACATACAAAGTAGTATTGATGACGGAAGCTTCAGTGAGCATGATTTAGGAAATGGTATAAAACTTATCCTTACTATTCTCCAACCTATTTTATTACTTCAGTGAGCGAAACTCCAATTGATGAAAACAAGTTTCAGGTCAAGGCCAGGACAAACAGCTATGGGGTATGTAAGTGTTATAACAGCAATCCTTTTAGTGAGCGCATTATATGGCATCGCAACAGGGGCAATTGCCTATTGGATATTTAATATAATCAAGTTTCTTTCAAAAAAATTCAGTCATGATTAAAGGAATGCAGACTAAAAAGTTTGCAGCCAAATAAAATAGAGAAAAAGCCGTCTCCGGTCTGCGCGGGAAACGGCTTTTTTTAGAGTTGCAAAGGATATGACTTGTATACGGATAAACGGCCTGTTTACATATCCCACCAAAAGGACTCGGGAAGCGAGTATTGGCCGTTTAACAGGATTGTTTCACCAATCGCGGGAGCAATCATGTTGGCGCCTTTTTTCTCAGCTTCTTTCAAAGCACGTTCAATCGGCTCTTTCCAGCCATGATAGGCGAGGGTGAACGCGCCCCAGTGAATCAACATCATGTTCTTTCCTTTTACATCTTTGTGGGCTTGTACAGATTGTTCGGGTGTCATATGAATCCCGGACCAGCGTCTGTCATATTGACCGCCCTCCATTAAGGTGATATCAAAAGGGCCGTATTTTTTGCCGATTTCCTTAAAATGTTCATCATATCCTCCGTCGCCGCTCGTATAAAAACGCGTATGTTTTCCGAGGATAACCCAGCCGCCCCACAGGGTCGTGTTTCGATTCAACAACCCTCTACCCGAAAAGTGTTTGGACGGTTTCAAGGCTATCGTCAAACCTTGAAACTCCGTTTCATCCCACCAATTGAGCTCTGTGATTTTTTCTTTCTCAACTCCCCACCGTATCAAGTGTGCGCTGACTCCGTGGGGAACGAAGAAATGACCGGCCTTTTCCTTCAGCTTTAAGATGGATGGATAATCTAAGTGATCATAATGATCATGTGTGATCAAGACGGCGTCAATCGGCGGCATATCATCGACCATATGCAGGATGTCTTCGCTGTAGCGTCTGCTTCCGATAAATGATACGGGTGAAGCGATTGAACCCAGCATAGGATCTACGAGTATTTTTTTGCGGTCGATGCTCAGTAAAAAAGCGGAATGTCCAAACCATGTTAAGCTGTCTTCGTTATCTTTAACTGTGCTCCAATCGATCTTAGAAACAGGGATTTGACCGGAAGGGTTGCGTTCCTTGCCGCCGGAAACAGCGTCTCTCATCATCGAGAAAACGCCGGAGATTCCGCCCATATCCATCTTTTCCGGAGTCTGATTGACAAATTTGCCATCTGCATAATTGTCAAAGTTTTGATACAGCTTTTTTTGTTCTGTGCTTGGATTTCCCCCAAACACAGGGTGTAACTTGATGAATAACAAAACAGCCGCGCAAAATACGATGATAAAAATGAATAAAAACATCATGATTTTTTTCATTGTTCCTTCCTTTTTAGGATGATCTCTTGCTGCTTCTTATTCTACCGATTATACTTGCATCATCGCCAGTGTAACGCTGTACTGTTTGAGATAATACCATCGTAGCTGAATACCGTGCATAACCAAACAGCGAATAAAAATTTAAAGAACCCTTCGAATTTGAAGAGTTCTTTTTTGAGGCACCTTGACATAGACAAGTCATGTGCCACATTTCTTTTTAAATGAAGGTTTCCATTCTGACAAGTCCTGATAAACAAATGTTATATTGTCACATATTTCATAAGCAACTTCATACATATGTTCTATATCCTTAGCTGTAAATAATATACTTCCTTTGCGCCCTGTACTGTCAACAATAGGTGATATGGTGTCACCCTCTTTTACAAATAGATCAATTAATACGACCTCGGAAATGTTAGCTAGCTCATTGTATTTGATTTCTTTTATGCAACCTGGTTTTGGAATCAAGCTTAAAGACATAGCTTGACATTTTGAAGGTACACATCTAAATTCATCTATAGTCTTGGTAGCTAACGCATCATAATAGTATCCAAATTGAGATATGCCGGTTGTTAGTTCCACCATTTTCCATATGTTTCCGCCACCTATCCTAACTTGAGACTCTATGATTATTGGCTTTTTTTGTTTGTCTAACTTTACCTCTGTATGAGTAATGCCGTCTTCCAGTTGCATGTCCTCCAAAAATAGCATTACTTTCTCCATTAATTTTTTTTGGGATTCATCTATAGGTGCCGGCATAATAGTATAGTTTATTATAAACGTATCTTCTTTAAATATTTCAGCTGATATAGCTAGTATAGAGTGTTTTTTGTTATAAGAAACGGTTTCGACCGTATAAACTACGTCACCTTCAACGTACTCTTCCACTAAAACAGGTAGTTGAATACCATTATCTTTAATAAATACCTCTACGTTATCTCCCGTGTCTAGCTTAGACACTCCTATACCACCTGCACCAATCGGAGGCTTTATTATAATGCTGCCTTTTTTGTTCAAAAATTCATCAATGTCTTTTATGTTATTGCAAACTGTCGAATCTATCGAAAAGTCTTTGCCTGCTAGAATTTCACGCATCATGTCCTTATTGCGGGTTATCATATTAGCATTGTAAGAAGGTCCTTTAACATTAAAAATCTTTGCAATTATGCAAGCCGTATCTAAGGCTGCTTCGTTGAAAGATACTACCACCTCAAATGGTTTCTCTTTGTACAATTCTTCAGCATAGTATACAGACAAGGGTATATTTGTTGTGTCTATTTCTTTTTTATAGAAACACTTTTCTAAAATAGTTCCATCAAAGTATATGTGTTTAGTGTAAGACCCTATATACGAAACAGTATACCCCCTATCTAAAGCATCTTGTATAGGTTTTGTCCATCCCCCTATAAATAAAATGTGTGGTGTATTTTCTATGTCGATTCCTTTTGATATCTTATACATCATAATCATCTCCTCTATAATGAACTCGTATATTCAATTTCGGTTCCTTTTGATACGCCTCGCCTTAACAACATCATTAAACACAATGTTGTTCCGAAGCCCCCTATAAATAACGTAGTTTGAAGCCCGAATATAGAAACTAAAAATGCACTAGCAAAACTTCCTAATGCCCAAGCTCCCCAATTAAGCGTACGCTGTACAGCATTTACTCTGCCTAGCATGTGACTTGGTGAAGCAAGTTGTCGTATGGTTGCAGAGTAAGGGCCAAATACACCTTCTCCCATGCCATGTATGATACTTGCAGCTACTATACCGTAAACGGTTCCCAAATATCCCATTATCGGTATAAAGGCCAGACCGATAACTGATACAGTAGCGCTATAAATAAGCATTTTTGTATTATTAATTTGTTGACTTTTTTTCATGAGTAATGTATTGCCTATTAAAAATCCCACCGCTGCTGAACCTACAACAAAGCCTATTTCAAGTTCAGATAGACCCATTACCTTATAAAGGAATATTACTAAAATACTATTTAGTATGTATTTAAAAAAACCGTAAACAGCGCCACAGCTTACAATTGGTTCTAATACAGGGTGTTTTTTAAAATATATCAAACCTTCATATATGTCTTTGTATACGGATTTTATATTTGCGTTTTTTAAAGAGCCCTCTGTATGCGGTTTAAACTTTGAAATAAATAATACAAACACAAAACAAACAAAATACGTTACTGCGTCAACAGTGAAAGAGCCTGTTAATCCAACTAGAGTAATAACGATTCCTGCTAGCATAGGACCAATTACTATAGAGAGAGACTCTGAAAGAGCTAGTAGTGCATTTCCTTTTTTTAAGTTGTCTTTATCTGTTAATATTTCAGGCAAGAAAGAGGGAATTGCAATGTTGTAAAACGTAGTAAATACTCCATTCAAAAACATGAGAAACACCAATAAAGGGAACGTTATTATATTTGTTACAGTCAGTATGAATACTGCTAAAAATAAAACGCCTTGACATATACTACAAATTAGCAAAATATTTTTTCTGTGAAGGATGTCTATCAAAGCACCAGCTACTAATCCGAAAATTAGGTAGGGTATGAATATAATCCCACGAAGCATGGCAGCATTTGCCTCACTTGTTTGTAGCACCTCTAATGCAAAAAGAGGCAAAGCTACTATTGTAAACTGGGTACCTAACAAACTTACAGACTGTCCTAGCCAAAGCTTGTAAAAATTAAAATGTATTTTATTTTTCATAATAACCCCCTATTAATTCATATTATTCGAAAACTTTATACGCCAGTTCCCTTATTCAGCATTGTTTTGGGCGTCTCAATTGTTATTAACCTCCATCCATAGTATATCTCCTATGATGACCCTCGTACGCGTTTGCGAATGTAAAAGCAAGATATCAAAATTGTAGTTTTTGTTTTGATGTTCAACTACAGGTGTAATTATATTGAAACAAATGACCTCAGTTTTTTAAAAAGCTGAGGTACTCTCCAATGATCCTAATGAATGTACAGCATCAATAATCAACGAATTTATAAAACCATATCATTGAACAGGAAACATTTATCGTTGAGATTAGTGTGGATTATGAGAATCACGTGAGGAATTGAAAAATACAATTCTAATTTTGGATTACATATCAAATGAATCCTTACGTCGTCGTATCAGTGAAAAAAGGTGAGACCATGAATGGCCTTGCGAGTGCCTTATTTTTGGGAAACGAGGGGAATTGGGATGGGAACATATTAATTTTCTTGGAGTATACACCTTTGATATGAAGAATATAGCAAGCTTAGGTTCACTCAGCCCTCTTAATCAATGAATTAAAGCCGATCGTACCTTAGCATATTGTTGGTGGCCCCCAGATAGAAACCGTGGGAGGTTTACAAAAAAAGAGCTGACGTTAATCGTCAGCTCCCGCTTTTAAAATCGGACAGATTCAGAGGGTTGGAAAAACCGGTCCACTGCTTCATCGGTTACATCTGAAACGTGCCGGTACTTGTAGTTCGGCGATTGATCACGGTCGATCAGGACGGACCGGACGCCTTCGAAGAAATCGTCGTGCTTCAAAAAGTTCTTTGCCAGCACCAGATCTGTTGCAAAGCATTCTTCCAATGTTTTTTGACGTCCGTCCGCCAGCTGTTTCAATGTGATTTTCAATGAAAATGGCGCTTTGGAAAGCATCGTTTTTTTCACATTCGAGCTAAAAGTGCTTCCTTCGCTTTCGAGCGATTGAAGGATCTCTTCGAGCTTATCATACTTAAAATGCCGGTCAATCGCTTGCTGATCACGGACGAGCGTGCTTTCTTGGGAGGGCTTCGTTTTCGATTCGCTGATCAGCTGATCGAGCTTTTCTTCAACGTTTGCAAGACGCCAATCTGTTTGTTCCACTGTTAGGATCAATCGTTCTAAAGCGCTGCTCTCCATATAGGCGTCTGCCCCATTGATATACAGCACGTCTGCCGCATGGATGACAGATGCCGTTAATCCAAGATATCTTCCTATGTGTCCCGGAGCTCTGTTTAAAAAATAGGCTGCCCCGACATCCGGAAAGAAACCGATATTCATTTCAGGCATCGCCCATTTTGTCCTCTCCGTGACAATCCGGTGGCTGGCCCCGTATGTCAGGCCGACGCCTCCCCCCATGACGATCCCATCCAAGCAGGCGATGATCGGTTTCGGAAATCGATGGACTGCCATATCGACTTCGTACTCTGTTTCAAAAAAGCGCTCGGCTTCTTGCAGGGCCTGTTTTGACGAACGTGCTTCATAGAGTGCCTTAATATCCCCTCCGGCACACAGTCCTTTTTGTCCTGCACCTTTGATGAATACAACAGAAACGTTTTGATCTGTCTCCCACTCGTTTAATTTTTCACCAATCAGACGGACCATGTCGTATGTGAGGGAGTTGAGCGCTTTCGGACGATTCAAAACAATCGCTGCGGCGCCGTTTTGATTAACGGAAAACAGCACATCATCGGACATCTGGATCCACTCCTTTTATGAATGATGAAAGTTTGGTTTGCGCTTTTCGACAAATGCGTGAATTCCTTCTTTGGCATCTGAAGTGACAAACAGCTCGGCGAATCTGTTTCGCTCTCTCTCCAGTGCCTGTTCCATGCTTTCAGAGGCGCCCTGTACGACACATTCGACGGCGCGTCTCACGCTGGTCATGCTTTTTCCTTCGATAAAAGACGACGCGACCCCTTCTGCCGTCTTCATCAGTTCCTCCCCCTTTACCGCCATCTGCGCAATTTTCAGCTCTACCGCTTCTTGAGCTGAAAGCGTTCGGCCCGTCAGGATGAGATCGAGTGCTGTCGCTGTATCCGTTATATTGCGAAGCCGCTGTGTACCTCCAAATGCGGGAATCAAGCCGAGCTTTAATTCGGGAAGGCCGAGTGTTGCATCGTCTGATACGATTCTGAAGTGGCAGCTCATTGCGAGTTCCAAGCCTCCGCCAAGAGCCGGTCCGTTTATCGCCGCAATGACGGGCTTATTGGAAGCTTCGATTTCATCACAGAGCGCCTGGCCCCCTTGTGCGAGTGCCAGCCCTTGTTTTTGGTCCCCGAGTTTTGAAACGAATTCTTTTATATCCGCTCCCGCCACAAAAAATCGTCCTTCTCCTGTGACGATGATCGCTTTTGTCTCCTCGTCGCGGGTCAATTCCCGAAAAAGAGAGCGCAATTCGGCGATACAGGAAGAAGAGAGTGTATTTGCCGGCGGATTGTTCAACGTGACGGTTGTGATGCTATGTTCGGTTTTAAGTGTGGCATATTTCAAGTTCAATATGGATCCCTCCCTGTTGAAATAGAAAAGGCCCCTCTGAAAAAATCTGTTGCGCATGAGAGGGAGCCTTATGTTAAGAATTAGAACCAGCGTTCGGTGACGACCTTTTTGCGCGTGTAAAACTGGACGCCATCTTTTCCGTTTGTCCCAAGGTCTCCATAGAAAGAGGCCTTGTTCCCTGCGAAGGAGAAGAATGCCATCGGAGCTGGTACGTTGACATTGACGCCGATCATTCCGGCATCGATTTTGTCGCGGAACTGCTGGGCGCTTTTCCCGCTCGACGTGTAAATGACAGCGCCGTTGGCAAACTTGGATTGATTGGCGAGCTCGATCCCCTCATCAAGGTCTTGCACGCGGACGACGCTCAAGACCGGCGCAAAGATTTCGTCCTGCCAGATTTTCATCTCCGGTGTTACATGATCGAAAATCGTGGCTCCCACAAAATATCCTTCCTGAACATCCGGATTGCGTCCGTCCACGGCGAGTGCGGCTCCCTCTTTTATACCGCTGTCGATATAGTCAAGAACGCGTTCTTTATGAACTTCGCGGATCAGCGGGCCGACAAAGTGATCCTCTGATCTGCCGTCCCCTGTCTTCAGCTTCCGTGTTTCAGACACGAGCATTTCCATGAAATCATCGGCGATGTCATCAACGACCGCCGCGACGGAGCAGGCCATACAGCGTTCTCCGCTGCTTCCGAATGCCGCCCCGATGATGCCTTGAACCGATTTTTCAAGATGACAATCCGGCATCACAATCGCATGGTTTTTTGCGCCGGCCAGAGCCTGAACGCGCTTCCCGTTGGCTGTGCCCGTTTGATACACATATTTTGCGACCGGTTCTGAACCGACGAAGGAGACGGCTTTAATATCATCGTTCTCCAATATTCCGTTTACAACATCCTTTCCTCCATGAACGAGGTTCAGCACACCTTTCGGAAACCCTGCTTCATAAAACAGCTCGACAAGCTTTCCGGCAAGAATAGGAGTGCGTTCCGAAGGTTTCAGGACGAACGTGTTTCCGCAAGCAATGGCGAGCGGAAACATCCACAGAGGAACCATCATTGGAAAGTTAAACGGCGTAATACCGGCGACGACCCCCAAAGGATAGCGCCAAATCGATCCGTCGATGCCCCCAGCTATCGCGGGCAGGGATTCTCCCATCATTAAAGTAGGTGTGGCTGTCGCAAGCTCAACAACTTCGATTCCGCGCTGCACTTCGCCTCGGGCGTCTTTCAACGTTTTGCCGTTTTCCGTCGTAATGATGTCTGCCAATTGTTCTTTTCGCTCTTGAAGAAGATGTAAATATTTGTATAAAAGTCTCGTCCGATTGGGGACAGGCACAAGTGACCAGGTCTGATAAGCATGTTTGGCAGCCTGCACGGCACGATCTACATCCGCTCTCACAGATAGGGGCGCATAAGCGATGACGTTTCCGTTTGCAGGATTGACGACTTCTTCAGCTTCCGTACCTGAGGAATTCACCCACTCCCCGTCGATATGGTTCATAATTTTCTTGGCATTCGTTGTGATCATGTGCTTTCTCACCTCTCCTTACCGATAAGTTGTCTTCTGTTCGCTTATTTTTTTGTATAAAACAGACATATCTTTTTCACCGTATCCATTTTGATTAGCTTCTTCATAGATGCCGAAGAGAATCTTGCTCACCGGCAGTTCAACCTCATTTTTCTCAGCCAAATCCAATGCAAAGCCAAGGTCTTTCAGCAGCAGCTTCAAAGAAAAGCCAGGTTCATAGTTTTCATTCGCTATGAAACTTTTATAGTTGCGCTCATAGATTCGGCTCTGCCCATAGCTGACGTTCAGCATCTCAAACAATTTTTCGAGATCGAGATTGCTGTTTTTGGCAAGATGCAAGGCTTCACTGACGCCGGCTGTATAAAAACCGATTAAGAGGTTGTTGATCAGCTTCGTATTCGTTCCGCTGTCGATGTTTTCGTTCACATGAAAAATATTCTCGCCCAATACGTTGAAAATAGGCAATGCTTTATCAAAAACAGACTTCGGCCCCCCGACCATAAAGGTAAGCGTCCGGTTGACCGCTCCGATTACACCGCCGCTGACCGGCGCCGCAAGAAAATCAATTCCTTTGCTTTTCGCTTCCTCTGCAATCCGGATATTCAGTTCAGGAGCGACCGTGCTTGTATCAATCAGAAGGACGCCTGGTTCAGCCAGGTGTACGAGCCCCTTTTTCCCCAGAAAAACCTCCTCTGCAGCTTTTGATGAAGGAAGGCTTGTCAGGATGGCGTCACACTCTTTTACCATCTTTTCAACTGAAATCCCGATCGTTCCCCCTGCATGATGCAAGGCCAATTCAGCTTCTTTGTTAAGGTCCGTTCCATATACCGCAAAGTTCTCCTGAAGCAAATTTTTCGACATGGGCAGACCCATGTTGCCCAAACCGATAAACCCGATTTTTTTCAAACGGTTTCCCTCCGATCACACCGTATATTTTTCATGAGCGGCTATTTTCTCTGCGATTTCGCGTTTTTGAGCAAACAGATTGCTGAAAAGGGGCAAAGTAAGGCTGTGAACCTCTTCCAATTCGAGCTTTCTTTCAGCTTCATCAGATTCTATGCCTGATAAGGCGGTTACCGCCATCTCTTCGATTTTGCGGAAGCCTTCTTCACAAATAACGTTCGTCATCATTTCTTTCAACCGTGCTTTTTCGCTTCCGTATCTTTTGGTTGCCTTTTCGGTCCGGAGGGCGGCGGATTCCATCACATAGAGTTCTTTTTGCATGTCGGCGAGAATCCGCGCGTATTCCTGCTCCTTTTGAATGTTCACGCGGGAGCGTTTAAGCGCTTTTAATGTTTTGCCGAAAAGCCTGTTGGACAGCTGAATAAACCGCCGGTTTCGGTTTTCCCCGCTGCTTAATTGAGCTTCCGGCTCTGAGATGCCGTTTTGCTTCACTTCTTTCATCATCAGTTTGGCGATCGTCAAACGGTTAATCTCGTTTGTCCCTTCGAAAATCCGGCTGATCCTCGCGTCCCGGTACAAACGTTCGACTTCGTACTCCTGCATGTATCCGTAGCCGCCATGAATCTGCACCGCCTCGTCTGCATTTCGGTCGAGTATTTCGGAGCAGTGAACTTTATTGATCGCGCATTCGGATGCATAGTTTGTGAGTTTTCTCAGTCTGTCGTCTAATGGCTCAGCCGAATTTAAAACATGGTCCAGGCAGTCTGCCGTTCTGTAAGCAGCGCTTTCGGCGCCGAAAATCGAAATTGCCATGTCGGCAATCTTTTCTTGAATCATTGAAAAACCGATGATCGGCTTGTTAAATTGTTTGCGCTGTTTGGCGTAGCTAACGGCAAGGTTCAATGCTTGCTTTGCCATTCCAATGTTCGAAAACGCGAGCTTTAAGCGGGCCATGTTTAAAATGTTCAAAGCGACGTGATGACCTTTCCCGACATGACCCAAAACATTGTCGTTTGGCACCTCGACTTCTTCGAGGATTAAGGTTGCCGTCGAAGACCCTTTGATTCCCATCTTCTTCTCTTCAGGTCCGATGGAAACGCCTTTAAACGAACGTTCGACGATAAATGCTGTCATGCCTTCCGCCGTTTTTGCAAAGACAACATATACATCAGCTACTTGCGCGTTCGTAATCCACTGTTTTTCCCCGTTTAAAACCCAGGCTGTTCCTTCCCCATTCAAGACAGCCGTCGTTTTTGCGTTTAAAGCATCTGAGCCTGCGCCCGGCTCTGTCAGAGCATATGCTCCGATCCATTCGCCCGATGCCAGTTTCGGAAGGTATTTTCGTTTTTGTTCTTCTGTTCCATAATAAATATACGGCAATGTCCCGACGCCCGCATGAATATTAAAGGAGACGCTGAACGATCCGCCGGCTCCCATTTTCTCTGCTACTAACCCGGAAAGCTTCTTGCTGAGTGAAAGGCCGCCGTATTCCTCAGGAACTTCGATACTGAGCAATCCGAGCTCTCCCGCTTTTTGAAACAATTTTTTCACGCTTTCGTGATCCTGCTGATCGATCGATTCAAGAAGGGGCATGACTTCATTTTTGACAAATGATTCTGTCGTTTTTGAAATCAGTTGATCTTCCTCTGTGAAATCTTCCGGCGTAAATCCTTCAGCAGCCGATTCGTGTTGAGAAATCAAGGGTTCATTCCATCGAATTTTTGCTTTCCCCATTGCTTTCCTCCTCGCTTCCGCTAAAAAGAGTGATAAACTGAGATAAAAAGACGATGAATCCGCTTACATTTTACCTGATACGAATCATCGTCTCCTTTTCTCATCCAGATAAGGACCAACCAATTATGAAGGGCACGGTTGTTTCGGTCATTTAGCAGGCTTTTCTTCTGCCTGTCGCCGGAACACAGCCCCGCTTTTTTGTTTCATGAAGCAACTGTTCCGCGAAAAGCTCCGGGCAGTGCAGCTGATGTGTAAGTTATGAAGCTTTTAATATCAGCTTATCAAATAATTGGAAGATTTCCAAATGTTTTTTTGGTTTACTCTATTTTACTTGTGAAAGCTTGGGAATATGCATTGTCCGCCTTGTGGCGAACGCGTTTTGGCAAGCCGGCATGCTTTTTTGAAAAAATAAAACAGACCATCGTTTTGATGGTCTGTTTAGAAAGTGACCGTTGATGGCTTATTCATTTGACAGGCTTGAGACGATACATTCTGCACGGCCGGCGATTGTAAATTCTCCAAAGCCCGCAGGCAGCAGCATGTGATCTCCTTTTTTAAAAGAAAAGTCGTTGCCGCAAGACGCATTGATCTGCCCTTCCCCTTCTATGACGCTGACAAGAAGAAACGGTTTATCCTGTTTGAAACAGGCTGATCCTTTTACATCCCATTTTGCTACTGAGAAATAAGGACACTCAATCAGTGCGGCAGTCTTGACATTACCCGATGTTTCATATCGAACGTCTTCGTGGCCAGGCGAAGACGGGACGTCGATCACTTCTATGCTTTTTTGCAAATGGAGCTCGCGCAGATTTCCTTCAGCATCTTTTCTGTCATAATCATATAGTCTGTAGGTTGTGTCTGAATTCTGCTGCGTCTCCAAAATCAAAATACCTTTTCCGATCGCATGGACGGTTCCGCTCGGCACATAGAAGAAATCTCCCGGCTTCACTTTGACGCGGCGCAAGAGTTCGTTCCATTTCCCGTGTTCGATCATTGAGACCAGTTCTTCCCGCGTTTTGGCATGGTGGCCGTAAATGATCTCCGCATCTTCTTTACAATCAATGATATACCAGCATTCCGTTTTTCCAAGCTCCCCGTTTTCGTGCAGTTTTGCATATTCATCGTTTGGATGCACTTGTACGGATAGGTCTTGGTCGGCGTCCAAAATTTTTGTCAGAAGAGGAAAGCGGTCTCCCTTTATATGTCCGAATAAATGGCGATGTTCATTCCATAATTCGCTGAGTGTGAGCCCTTTATACATGCCGTTTTTCACGACGCTTTGCCCATTTTGATGGGCGGCGAAAGCCCAGCACTCCCCCGTTTGTTCGGATGGAATCTCGTAGCCGAAAGAGGCTAAAGCTGTGCCGCCCCAAATTCTTTCTTTAAAAACAGGCTCGAAAAATAATGGTTTAGTCATGACGGGCATCCTCCTTTTTTAGATGATTTCATCCAGAAGTTTGTATGCTTCTACTTTTGTTTGAGCAGAGAGAAGCTTGTCCCTGTAGGTGTCATCCATCAGTTTTCGGGAGAGCATTTGCAGAAGCTTCAGATGCTCGTTTCCCCCGCTTTCTTTCGGGACGGCGATCATAAATATCAGTTTGGCGTCAGTTCCGTCAAGACTCTTCCAGTCGACGCCCGAACGTTTGATGCCGAATGCTACACTCGGCTTCTTGACGGCGTCAGACTTCCCGTGCGGGATCGCGATGTTCATGCCGATTGCCGTTGTCCCCTCTAATTCGCGGTTCATGATCGCTTGTTTAAATTCGCTTTCCGAATGCAGTGCACCTTTACGGGACAATTTTTGAATCATTTCATCGATAATGTCGTCTCTCGTATCCCCTGATAAATGAGGTTCGATCAAATCTGTATCAATGATGTCAGTGAGCTTTTTAATTTCCGGTATTTCGGATTTTTTGCTTTCCGCTTTTATTTCGATGTTCGGCTGCGGAATGTCATGAACTGCAGCAGTCTCACTTGCCCCTGCAGGAGCGGCTGCGACCTCTTTTTTGAGTACATTGACCAAAAGAGCGGTGACCAGGGATCCGGCAATAACGGCGATGAAGAACATCAACACATGATCGACAGCGCCAAGCACTGCTACAATCGGTCCGCCGTGGGCGACTCTGTCCCCTACATTACCGATCATGGCGATCACAGAACCAGTCATTGAACCCGCCATAATACTCGGTATGACGCGAAGCGGGTCCTGTGCAGCAAACGGTATGGCACCTTCAGTAATACCGAATAACCCCATTGTAAATGCTGCTTTTCCCATTTCTCTTTCTTGCGCCTGAAATTTTCTTTTTCCTAAAAACGTTGCGATGCCAAGCCCGATCGGAGGAATACAAATGGCGACGGCGATCGGACCCATAATTTCATAGTTTCCTTCACCGATCATGGCTGAACCAAACAGGAATGCCACTTTATTGACGGGGCCGCCCATATCAAACGAAATCATCGCCCCTAAAATTAATGCCAGAAGAATCGAACTTGAGCCCTGCATACCAGCCAGCCAAACCGTCAAAGATTCAAAGATTTGCGCGACAGGCGCGCCGATCAGCAATACGAATGCCAAGCCGACAATAAGCGAGGAAACCACCGGTATGATGATGATCGGCATGATCGGCTGAATGGCTTTTGGCACTTTTAATTTTTTGATGGCCAGCGCCGCATATCCGGCTAAAAAGCCCGCGATAATGCCGCCGAGGAACCCCGCACCGCTTCCGCTGCCGTAAAAGCTTCCTGTCGCTGCGATGTATCCGCCGATCATCCCTGGCACAAGCCCCGGTTTATCGGCGATGCTGTAGGCAATATAACCGGCTAAAATCGGGATCATGAATGAGAATGAGGCAGCCCCGATTTGCTCAATCGTTTTCCAAAAAGATTCATCAGGAATCACTAACCCTTTCGGCGTTTTTTCACCTCCAAGCGTCAGTGCGACCGCAATCAATAATCCGCCGACAACGATGAAAGGAACCATAAATGATACACCGTTCATTAAATGCCGGTAAATCGGATTTTGTTTTTTCTCAGTTTGAGCTGAGGCTTCCGTTTTCGCAGCCGGCCGATAGACAGGTATATAGCCGCTGATCGCTTTTTGTATTAATTCTTCCGGTTTTCGGATGCCTTCCTGAACACCGACAGCCAGAAGTTTTTTCCCGATAAAACGGTCTTTGTTGACCGAGCGGTCTGCGGCTATGATAATCGCGTCTGCCTCGCGGATTTCCTGCTCGGTCAGCTCATTTTCCACCCCGATGCCGCCTTGTGTTTCGACTTTCATTTGAACGCCCATTCGATCGGCCGCTTTTTGCAAATTTTCCGCAGCCATATACGTGTGGGCAATTCCGTTTGGACATGATGTAATCGCTAACAGTTTCATGCGAATCCTCCTTCTGAAACTAAAGTAGTGAGCAGCTCTTGTCATTACTTTATAATAAAAACATGCGTGTAAAAGCGTTGTTTTTTACCGCATGTTCCGGAAAAACCGGCTTTTTTAAAAAAACCGGACTGCAATAAGGGGCGACTTGTAACACTTGGGACTGATTGTGAAAATGTGCCGTATTGCAACAATTGGGGACTGAAATTTTTCGAAGAGGTGTAAAGTGAGGACATTCCTTTTTAATGAAGGATATCTCGAAATCAAGAAAATCAAGGTTGAACTTGTCAGCAAATCCCTGCTGAACACGAAGATGTTTCCACTACAATGAAAAACTATGATCTTCGAATCAAATATTTATGTAAAATCACTCTTTTATTCAAAAACCAAGATCTCTTTCTTGAGGGGTTTTGCTTTTGAGTGAAATGTAAAAAAGAAGGTATTTCCTCCTATCATGTCGAGAGGATTAAATTTTGAAACTTATTCTTTAATTTTCCGTATATCCATATAAAAATGGTATCTAATGCGGGGAGGAATATTCGTTGGCTGAAAAGCAAAAAAGGGTTCCATTTTTTAAAAAATATTGGGTTTCTCAAATTGGTGTATTTTTATTGTCACAGATAATTTTTATTACATTTGAAACAACAGGATGGATACCTAATTATAGAGAGATTGATGGAACACTATTTGGGAGAATTACGGAATCGTCAATTTTTATAGAATGGTTTACTTTTTATGAAACACCACAATTAAATTTACTTACTGTCTTTTTTGGCGTCTTCTTTCTTGTGCCAGGAATAATAAGTGCATTAAAAAACGTATTTTCGCCTAGACACTATAGTAATAGCTCTAAATAACCGTGATTAAAAATAAATATGGTTGATTAAAATGAATAAATTTGAGAGGGGTTTTGATTTTGAGTGAAATTGAAAATCACTTTGTCTCTAAACAGAGGCAAAGCGATTTCGGCAACATTAGCTATTGGGTAAATCTATACGTGCAGGCGTGCTAGTCCTTGTTCACTAATATCCTCCTCGTGTTACACCTTACGAATTAGAATTACTAAATAATTGCTTAACTTTATAAGCAATTACAGCGAGGTATAAAATTGCAATAAACACTAATACTCCAGTGCCAAAATCAGTTTTTGATACTAAATAAAGACTGATCAGACCGAAAATAATGTACATCACAATATCAAAAACATTTTTCTTGTTGTACATCAAGTTCCCCCCATTAAGCAATTGATTCTAGGTGCATATTTGATGCAACCCTGGAATAATAAATTTTTATATTATTGGAAAATAAATAACTTTATAGTAATTATCGGCTTTAAAATTTCTCATTATGCCTAACTCTAACACGTTGCCTTTTCGTTTTACATAAAAAGTCCAAAATTTGAGTAAATTTTCCCGATGTAATGGTTTGTGTTTTTTATAAAGATCAGAACTATTCATTCATTTTGAAAAACATTCAATTCATATGCTCATTTCTCTTTTAAAATACTATCTCATAGTTAAAATTCTTAAATTGTGGGAACGTTACTGATACTCTCTTCATAAAGAGGTAACTATACGGATGCGGAAATGAGAGGCAGCCCCATTGTAACTGGAAAAGATGCTGGAAAGTTTCTCAAAAAGTACTACGTAAGAACAGAAAAGTTGAAGCCCGGAGAGTCCAAATAAAACAGTTAAATCAAAAAACATCCGCAGCAATTTAACAAAAAACATAGAATCGCATTGAAGATGTTAAGCGAAAATGAAGTTCTTCCCTCTAACTAAAAACAAAGTTGATACTTTAATAAAGCCTTTCTTCTCCAAAGAATATATTTTAATTACACATTAAAAAATCTAATTTTATGGACAACATAACCCTTTGTTGTTGGGCTTGCAATAAAAAAAGAATAGGATAAAGCAAAACTGCTCACCTATCCCATTCTGTTGTCTGTATATCGATCTTTTCTTGAATGTTGATGAAGGTCAGAACCCCGCCTTTAATAATCCAAATAAGATAAAAATGTCATGACATTTGTTTCTTTCGTCAGCTTTTGGATGAAAGCCGGCTGCTCGCTTAAGCTGGACAGCTCTTGAAACAATTGTTTTGTCATGTTTTGATCCTCGTGTTTGACAGCCAGCATAAAGACGAGCGATACTTTTTCAGAGCCCCAGTCAAGCGGCTCTTTTAATGTGGCGATCGCAATGGCTGATTGTTTAATCAATTTGGCGTTCGCGTGAGGAATGGCGATGCCCGCTCCGATGTTTGTCGCCGACATTTTTTCTCTCATGACTGCCTGTACAGCATATTCTTTTTCTACATAGCCTTTCTCGTATAAAGCCATCGCCAGCTGTTCAATCAGCTTGTAGCGGTGTTCTGATTCTTGCTGCAGGAAGACGAGGAAAGGAGTCGTGTCATTCAGCACTTTAAACGTTTTTTGTATTTGCCGGGACGATTCACCGAGCTGATCCATAAAAGCGCTGAGCTTTTTCTCATCGGCCGACTCGAGCAGCGGAGATACAACGATATGGGGAATTGATAAATCCTCCAGGCTGACCGTTGATATGACAAGATCGATATCTTCATGTCGTGCAGTATAGTCCGCCAAATCAGCTTTTGCGATGCAGTCCATCACGGCAATTTGGTAGAATTTCCGTTCAATTTTTGTCCGCAGCAGTTGTGACATCCCGATGCCCATATGACAGACAATGATCGCTTTTTTATGCTTGTCTTTTCCATAGCTGAAGCGCTCGATCGCCGCTTGGAAATGCAATGTCAGATAGGCGGCTTCTTCCTCGGGAATTGAAAGTGAAAACGTTTGGTTGATGTCTTCAAGAACATCAATGACAATATGAAACAGATATGGGTACATTTTTTTGATATCGTTGAGCATCGGATTTGATACGGAAAGGTCATAGCTCAGCCGGTTTAAAACGGTATTAAGGTGAATTTTCAATCCGTTAATCAAAACCCGGTCCTCGCGGAAATCCATCATTTTCAACTCTGAGACACGCCGGATTAAATATTCGACAACCTTTGGAAGCAAAGGGTTTTCCAGTCCGTTCTCCCCTTCTTTCCCAAATGGATAACGAACTTTGCCGCCTAATATATGCAATGTTAAATAGACGGCCTCTTCTTCAGGAAAGCGGATCGCAAAAACAGCTTCCAGCCGTTTTAAACAAGCAAACGTCCACTGAAATTCTTTTTTCTTTTTGACTGCATCTATTTCTTCCGGAGAAATGGTAATCGGCTGTTTCATTTTGATGCGGCGAATCATCAGCAGTGTATGCAACAGTAAATTTTCGAACGTTTCATCAGTGAAATATAAAGAATGTCGCTTTTGCAATGATCTGATTTCGCTTTTAACAAATTCCACTTCATGGCTTAAAAATTGGCTTTTAATAAATCGGCTTGTAAACTCCGGGTTATCAATCAACTCCGAGATGCGCGCCAGCGCTTTTCTCTTATTTTTTTCACTTCCTTCGATCTTTAAACCGAGGCGCTGCTTGGACACAAGAGTGAGGCCAAACCGCTGGAGCCAAACTTCGATTTGATTCAAATCCCTTTTAATGGAAGACTTATTCAAGAAGTGCTCGGCAGCCATTTCTTTTGCAGAAACCGGCTTTGGATTCATTAATAACTGATAAGCGATTTGCAGCATCCTTTCTTCATCGGATTGCTGCTGTGCGGCGTGATGTTCGGTATATAACTGCCGGCTTAAACGGACCCTTTCATGATCTTCAATATTCAAATAAACGCCCAGTCCCGGTTTGCGAATCAATTGAGCATCAGAGTGCTGATTGAGATAATCTTCAATCGTTTTTAGATCATTTCTGATCGTTTTTTCAGAACACTTTACCCTGTCTGCGAAATCTTGTACGACTAAATAGTCTTCAGGTTCAGATAACAACAGATTCAGAATGTCTTTTTGCCTTGTATTCATATCTCTCTCACCTGTTTTTCTATCCTTCCCTAAAAAGAAATGATAGTATAAGTATACTACAAACGTAACCGTTTACATTATACAGTGAAATAAAAGGGTCAAAAGTTTCGTTTTTTACCGAAACTTCCGGAAAAAATGCTTTTATCAACACGGAAATTTTTCTTTTATAGGAATTTTTTATAATAGATGATAGTGGGAGGAAAGTAAAACAGCCGTACGGTTCTAAGCAACGAAAAAAGGATCAGCGAAAGCTCCTCCCGCTGATCCTTAAACTAAAATTCTCTTTTATTATAAAAGCTGAGCGATATCGCATATGAAACAGAAATCATCACGAGCAGTACGCCAACTAAAAGGATGAATGTGCCCGCATTTGACATTTCACTCAGAAAAGCCGTTAATTTTTGGCTTAGTGCAAGGTTTTCCCCCGCATTTATAAATTTAAAAAAGGCCGTCCCTCCAAATATAATGACGAAAAATATGATGATATTGGCCATTTTGGACTTCAAATAGCCATACTTAAAAATCAGAGGAAATGAGATCGAGCTAAATAATGTGACAGCCATAACAGCACCCATGACGCCTGAAAGTGTCAATGGGAAATCAAGCGGCAAGTGCAGCATATGTCCGATTGCATTGATCAAAGAATAGAAGAGAATGGCATAAGCCGCATAGACATAAACCGATACATATTTTGATAAGACGATGATGTTTCTTTTAATGGGCAAGCTGATCAGGATTTTATCACTGTTGTTTTTGTCTTCTAAGGAGCTTGCGCCTAATGCCAGCTGATATGTGACAGCCAAAACCGCCACTGTATATCCGACGAGCTCAAGCTGTGACAATGTAAAAGTAAAAAATATCATCAATAACAGCGATAGTTTCATTGCTCTTTTCTGCATTAAAATATCCTTTTTAATAAGATGATACATGTTGATCACTCCTGCCGGTTGAAAATACCAAAATATCCTCCAAAGTCGGTTTTTCGATCATGACCGAATCCCCGAAATGCTGAACGACTCCCCGCTTATCTTTGGAGAGCGCTTCGAAGCCATAGCTGTTTTTCTTAATGCCGATTAAGGCGTCTTCGTTTCCTTTATGCAGCGTATCGAGGTCTCCTTTTACAATGCAGTACTCCTCCAACAGCTCATCCTTTGTTTTGCTCAGCACGAGCCGGCCGTTATGAATGAAAGTGATATAGTCCGCTACTTTTTCTAAATCAGAGGTAATATGCGTCGAAAAGAAAATCGACTTGTTTTCATCCTGCAGCAATGTTTGCAGCACGTCGAGGAGCTCCGATCTGACAAGAGGATCGAGTCCTGATGTCGGTTCATCCATGATCAATAATTCGGCATGATGGGAAAGCGCGACCGCCAGTGAGAATTTCATCTTCATTCCTTTTGACAAGTTTTTGATCTGCCTGTTTAAAGGGAGCTGGAAGTCTTTTGCGTACCGCTGAAAAACAGCCTCATCCCACTTTTTGTAAAACGGTCTGATGATTCCTTTCATTTCGTTCGGTGTCAGTTCTTCGTAAAAATGATTTTCATCGTATACAAAGCCGATCCTCTGCTTGATTTCGATATTGTGCTTTTCATTGTCGAGACCGAAAATGCTGATGTCTCCTTCGTCTTTTTTGATCAGGTTCATGATCAGCTTGATGGTCGTGCTTTTTCCGGCTCCGTTCGGGCCGATAAAGCCCATAATATATCCTTTTTCAAGCGAGAAGTTGATGTTTTTTAAAGAGAAATCTTGATAATGTTTTGATACATTTTTTAATTCCAGTATGCTGGTCATTTTTACCACTCCTCATAAACCAGTTTGAGCATCTTTTGAAGTTCCTCGTATGTAAAGCCGATTTGTTTCGCTTCAGTGACGGCTTCTGCTATGTGTTCTTCGATCAATTTGACTTTTGTTTCTCGAAGCACGTCTTTGTTGATCGCTGCGACATACGAGCCCTTTCCCGCGACTGTGACGATAAACCCTTCTCTCTCCAGTTCGTCATAGGCTCTTTTTGTTGTAATTACGCTGATTTTAAGCTCTTTGGCCAGGTTTCTGATCGATGGGAGCGCCTCTGACTCCGAGAGTTCTCCCTTGACGATTTGATCTTTTAATTGGTTGACGATCTGCAAATAAATCGGTTCATCCGATGAATTTGAAATGATGATATTCAATGCATGACATCCCTCTATTCGTTATAACTGTATATATACAATATAAACAGATATAACACCTTTGTCAAACAATAACAAAACAATACATATTAGCAGCGGAAAACCTCCTGCTTCCTGCACGGCGGTAGTGATTCGGTAATATTGATGAAATAAGGAAGCAGATCATACAATTGTTTATCTTCTTGCCTGTAAAAAGGAAAAATTGAATTAATAAATCCCAATTTCTCAATGTGGCACAGAGAAATTGGGATTTTTTCAGTGTTGAAAATCAGCTTTTTGAAGCAAATCCTCTCTTAGTTATACTCCAGAATAGGCGGAGAATCCTCCATCGACCGGTATGATGGTTCCAGTGACAAATCGCGAGGCTTTATCGCTTACCAACCATAATAACGTTCCGATTAGATCTTCCGGAACCCCAAATCTATCCAACGGCGTCTGGTTGATAATTTTTTGTGCTCGCTCCGTATATGTTCCGTCTTCATTGAGCAATAGGCTCCTATTTTGGGCGGTAAGAAAAAAGCCTGGGGCAATGGCATTGACACGAATTCCGACTTTTGACATATGCACAGCAAGCCATTGGGTAAAGTTACTGACGGCCGCTTTTGCACCGCTGTAGGCGGGAATTTTCGTCAGCGGCGTATAGGCGTTCATGGATGAGATGTTAACGATCACATTTCCGTCGTGATCAGCCATGTCTTTTGCAAATACTTGAGTGGTTAACAGTGTACCAAGAAAGTTTACATCAAATACAGACCTTACTCCCTCTATTTCTAAATCAAAAAACGTAGTCAATTCTTTAGTATTCAAGTCTTTTTTATATAAATATTCTTTATCTGTTGTTCCCATTGGATGGTTGCCGCCTGCACCGTTAATGAGGATATTGCATCTGCCGAATGTTCTGTTAATGAGTTGTTTCGCTTGTTCAAGGCTTTGTTTATCAAGGACGTTTGCTGTAACGGCAAGTGCTTCGCCTCCGTTTTCTTGGATCTCTTTCGCTACTCTGTCTGCCGATTCAGCTCTTCGGCTGACTACTGCTACTTTTGCACCGCATTGAGCTATTGCTTTAGCGAAACAGCTGCATAAAATGCCGCCTCCACCTGTCACTACAGCCACCTTATCTTTCAAGTTGACATGAAAAGGAATCTGCACATTCATCCCTCGTCTCTGCATTTTAGTTAGTGCTTGTTCATTTATTGCATTCAAAGGCTATCCGCTTCTTTTCTTTCGTCAATGTTTCCCACATTCCATTTAAATACACTGCACCCAGCGCACGGTCATATAAACCATAACCCGGTTTACCGGCCTCTCCCCAAATCATTCTTCCATGATCCGGTCTGGCTGGTCCGGCAAAATCTATATCTCTTAATGCTCTTACGATTTCATACATATCTAAAGAACCGTCTTCTGAACGGTGGGAGGATTCTTGAAATGACTTTTCTCCAATGATCTTAATGTTTCTCAGGTGCACAAAGTTGACTTTTCCTTTTTTTCCGAAATAACGAATCAATTCCGGAATATCATTTGTTGAATTCACACCCAGTGACCCGCTGCATAAACACAAACCGTTAAAGGAGCTGTCATAGAGATTAATCAATCGCTCCAAATTCTCTTTGTTCGTTATGATTCGAGGCAGTCCAAAGATAGGCCATGGCGGATCATCCGGGTGAATCGCCATTTTGACTTGTTCATTTTCTGCCGCCGGTATAACCGCTTTAATAAAATACGAAAGATTTTCCCATAAATCCTCTTCCGTAATGTGCTGATATTGTTGAAAAAGATTCTTTAGCTGTCCATCTTCATAGCTTGTGTCCCAACCGGGAAGTTTTAGTTCACCATGTAATGGATTCATTTGTCTAACTTTTTCTTCTTCATAAATTAATGCTGTAGAACCGTCTTCTAGTGCATAGTCTAAAGAAGAACGAGTCCAGTCAAATACAGGCATGAAATTGTAACAAACGATTTTAACTCCCGCTTTTGCCAAGTTGCGTATCGTCGTTTTATAGTTTTCAATATATTGATCTCTTGTCGGAAGACCTAATTTAATATCTTCATGGACAGGTACACTTTCAATGACACTTAACGATAGACCATGATTTTCAATTTTTTCTTTTAACTCTACAATTTTCTCATAAGGCCATGCTTCCCCTACAGGAATATCATAAATGGCCGAAACAATTCCAGTAACGCCGGGAATTTGGCGAATATACTCTAATGTGACCGGGTCGCTGTCTCCGTACCATCGAAACGTCATTTGCATGGTTCTCCCATCCTCTTCCCTCTTATTATTTAACAATCGATATCATCATTTCGCATGACAATAACAATATATTGGAGCGGTTTTTTTCAAAAGAATTTGCCGATTAGTATCCGCTTACATAAATTTTCATGATCATGATTCATGTGTCGTGCTAGATGACAAAATTCAGCTGGCCGGGATGTAACCGCGGACAAAGATTCTTGCTCGATTAATGGAAACATCATCATCATGTGGCCTTAATCTTTTAATCATACGGCAAACTGTAAGAAAACGCTCCGTTCTTGCTTTCCAGCTCTGTGCCATTTACGATCAGTTTTCTCTTTTCTCCATTTGGTACGTGAAAAGTGAGTTGATCATACGATAACTCGTATGTTCCTTCCTTTTGTATTGAAAGATTGATCCCGTCTTCTGTTGTCTCCATATCGACATGTATAAAGGCAAATGTACGAGTATATTCATTTGTTAACCCATCATCTTCATACAAACGATAAGTCGATTTTCCTTTTCCTTTGAATGGGAATAACAAAAATCCTCTTTCATCTTGGTTCTTTGTTTGGAATGTCACTTTTGCACCATTTACCGGAACGATCGCTCCCGCTTTCGCTAATAGCGGAGTATAATGTAATGGTGCCGGCAGAACGACTGTCTTCCCTCCTTCATACCATGTTCCCGTATGGAAATCATACCAGCCTTTTTCATGGTTCGGTAAATATACCTCCCGCTCCGTCATTCCTTTTTCGACGACAGATGCAACCAGCAAAGATTCACCAAGTATAAATTCATCGTTCTCTTCAAATGTTTTCTCATCATGTTCAAAATCATAAAATGTCGGTCGAATGATCGGCTGATAATGTTCGTGCGCATCATATAGCGCGGTGTAAATGTAAGGGATGATCTTATGTCTAAACTTAATGAGTTCACGGATTTCATCGATTGTTTCAGGAAACATCCATGGTTCATTAACTGTCCCGTCATCGTTCCACGAATGAATGGTAAATCTCGGATGCATGATGCCGTTTTGCACCCATCTTACGAATAGCTCCGGTTCAGGGGCCGGTCCTGAAAATCCGCCGACATCATGGCCGAAATTGTAAATGCCTGATAAACTTAGACCGATGCCTGTTTTAATGTTAAATTTTAATGTTTTCCAGCTTGTTCGGTTGTCACCCGTCCAAGTTTGTGCATAACGGTGCATGCCGGGACAGCCGGATCTTGAGATCAGATATGGGCGTAATTCCGGGTTGTATTCTAGCTGAGCTTCGAAAGACGCTTTCATCATCAAAAGCGGATGAAGCGCGCGGATCAGTTCAAACTCCACTTCTTTGCCGAAGCCGTGACACTTGGCGTTTTGACTCCATATTTCAAATTCGTTATTATCGTTCCAAGTTGAATCAATTCCGTATTCCAACAGCTTTTCTGTTATTTGAGCCTTCCACCAGTCGAACGTTTGGCGCTTCGTGAAGTCTAAATAAGCTCCGATATCATCCCAAAATTGGGCCATTTCCGGTTTTTGTGTTTCTCTGTTTACAATGAACATGTCTTTTTCTTGTAGTTCATCAAAGTACGGATGATCCTTTAGCAAACACGGTTTAATGTTGGCGCATAAACGGACGTCCTTCTCATGGAAGTGTTGCACCATCTCTTTTGGAGCAGGGATTTTGCTCTCATCCCAGTTAAAGACATAACGTTTATCACCGATAGATGTGTATCCTGACGATAATTGAAACGAATCGCATAACATATCATGTTCTTCACAAAGACGAACGAAGTTTTTTAATTGTTCCTGTGCATTTGGCGCATCGGTATAGCTCATCGTAGAGCCTGAATAGCCCAGGCTCCATTTTGGCGGCAAGATCGTTTTGCCTGTCAGCCAAGAGAATGTTTCGACTACATCTTTTATTTTCGGACCGGCTATGAAGTAGTAGTCTAAATCCCCCTTTTCAGCCTGATAATAGCGGTACAGTCCATGATAGTTATCAAGCTCTGAACCCATATCAAAAATGGAAGCTGATAGATTATCATAGAACATTCCATAGGAGATGCCTGTTTTCTTATGACGTGTAATATAGAATGGGATATGTTTGTATAGCGGATCTGACCACTCTGCGTCGTACCCCATCGCATCGATATTTAACATCCGGTAGCGTTTCCCGTGTTTATCGACGTTTCCCGTTTTCTCGCCAAATCCAAAATATTGTTCCTGGACATCGCGTTGTAAATAATGGTATACGTCCTTTCCAAAAGCCCCTTCAAAATTATACCCTTGTGTTTGCCGATCGTTTGCAACATTGATCCATTCAGAACCATTGTGATAAAACCAGCTGATTCTAAAGCCGTTCAATTGAACATGAAGCTTGACCTTACAGGTTTTCACGATAAAAACATCTTTGACTTGCTGGAATTCGTATTGAGGCAATGTAAATCCGCTCATGTCTAAACGATGGCGTCCCTCCCATGGCACATCGATCTGTCCAGGCGCGACACTCCACGTTTTTTCAAGCGTTAACGCTTCTCCCTCCATCAGTAAAATCCGAATTATATCTTCTTCAAGAATGAATATTTTCGCATGTGCATGACCGTCATTTAAATGAAAATGTAGCACATTTTTCTCTTCTTTCATAAATGTAAACATGTAGGTTTCTTTAATTGACATTAAATAGACGCCTCCTGTCTTAAAGTCCAAATAATTGAGGCAGCATTAAGCTGATTTGTGGAATGTAGGTAACAATTAAAAGGACGATCATGATCGCAGCATAAAATGGCAGAATCGGTTTAACCACTCGTTCAATATCAACTTTACCTATGCTGCAGCCCACAAACAGAGCACTTCCCACAGGAGGAGTGATATTGCCGATACAAAGGTTAAATACAATCATAATTCCAAAATGCACGGGATCCATGCCAAAGCTTTGAACAATTGGCAGAAAGATTGGAGTGAAAATTAATACAGCCGGAGTGATGTCCATAAATGTACCGATTATTAATAAGATGATATTCATCAACAGCAAGATCAAAATTGGGTTATCTGTAATCCCTAGAATTCCATTGCTGATTGCCGTCGGTATGCCTGTAAACGCCATGACCAATGAGAGCATCGTTGATGTCCCAACCAAAAACATAATAACGGCTGTGATTTCTACCGTTTCCAGCAGCATTTGGGGGAGCTGTTTCCATTTCAATGTCCTATAAAAGTGCGATAACAATAAGGAATAAGCCACCGCTATTGCCGCTCCTTCAGTTGCTGTAAAAACACCGGCGATAATACCCCCGATTACGATTACAATGAGCAACAGGCTTGGAATCGCATCGAGCAGCACTTTAAAACCTTGACTAATCGTAATTTTTGGCGCAACAGGGTACTTTTTCTTTTTTGCAATCATACAGGCGACAACCATCGTAGCCAGCCCCCACAAGATTCCGGGCAAATAGCCCGCCATAAATAAAGCGGCTACAGATGTTCCGCCGCTGACTAATGAGAAAATGATCAAAAGACCGCTAGGCGGAATAAGCAAACCAGTTGGTGCAGAAGCAATATTTACTGCGGCAGAGTAAGTCCGGTCATATCCTTCTTTTTCTTGCAGCGGCGACATGACCCCGCCGATTGCCGCCGCAGCAGCTACAGACGAACCGGAAATGGAACCGAATAACATGTTTCCGACAACATTTGTATGGGCCAGAGAACCGGGCAGCCTGCCGCTGATCAATTTTGCGAAGTTAATGAGCCGCATTGCAATACCGCCATTATTCATAATAATGCCTGATAAAATGAAGAACGGTACCGCTAATAAAGCAAAGCTGTCGATTCCAGTGACCATTTTTTGCGCCGAAGTGAAAATGGCAACATCAAAAGGAAAAATGGTAAGCATTGTTACAATGGATGCCGCCGCAATACTTACAGAAATCGGAACGCCGAGAAACAACAATATGAAGAATACTGCCGATAAAATGAGACCTGCTGCTATGGCCATATCATTTCACCTCTTTTTTAGTTTTCAAAAAGCCTCAGTCACATCTTTGCTGCTTTTTTTACATCATCACCTGACTTTTGTTTTGAATTGAATTCATGTAAAAATTCATATAAACCGGCCAAGTTGTATCCAATGATGAGTATGCCTGCAACAGGAAGTGATAGATAAACAAATCCCACCGGTATCCCTAATGCTGCTGAAGATTGCTCCATTGTGGTGATCACTGCTTTCGAACCTCCTAAGACCAACACAATCAGAGCAAAAGCAATCAAAAGAATCTGAATGAAAGTATGAACGAAAACAGCTGCTTTTATTGGAAGTTTTCGAACGATAAATTCAATCGCCAAGTGCTTTTTTTTCCAAAATGCATAGGCACCGCCCAACATAGAGATCCATATCAGTGAATAGCGTAAAAATTCTTCTGAAAACGTACTGGGAGAATTTAGTACATATCGCGTAAATACTTGCCATATCGCAACCAAAACCATGATGGCCATTAGTGTGCAAGTCAAACATTCAATCGCTTTATTCACTGCTTTTTTTAAAGCTAGCATATACATCCCCCCTTATCGAAACATATTCGAGTCCCTCATTCATCCAGAGTCATTTTACTTTTTTAGCTTTCGCACAATTTTCCTATAGTATTTTCCGATCAATTCTTTTTTGGCAAACTCATCATGAAGCGGGCTTACCGCTTCCCGGAATGGAGTCTTGTCTGGTTTGTGGAACTTCACTCCCATTTCCTTTGCCTTCTTAACCGCATTTTCAGTTTCTTCAGCCCAAACGATTTTGTGATACTCAGTAGATTCTTTCGCCGCTTCGATCACCGCATGCTGCTGCTCTTCGCTTAATTGATCCTTTTTGTCCAAATTCATGATTAAAATATCCGGAACGATCGCATGTTCTGAGTATGAATATTCTTTTGCCACTTCCCCGTGATTGCTGCTTGTTAAAGCCATTTCGTTGTTTTCGGTGCCATCGATTACACTTGACTGCAATGCTGTATACACTTCTCCATAAGCCATTGGAGTAGGTGCTCCACCCATGAGTTCCACCATTCGAATCGCTGTAGCACTCGGCTGCACCCGAATTTTTAAACCTTTAAGGTCATTTGGGTGCATAATCGGTTTGTTCTTTGTGTAAAAGTTCCGTGAACCGGCATCATAGTAGGTTAATCCAATAAAACCTATGTTTTTCGTTGTATCATACATTTCTTTTGCAATATCACTGTCCATGGCTTCATAAAAATGATGTTTGCTGTCAAATAAATAAGGCAGGCTGAAGATGGAGTAGACCTCTGAAAAACTTTCTAAAGCGCTCGCACTTACTTTAGCCAGATCGACAGCCCCGGTTTGTGTCAATTCAATCACTTCACGCTCTGAACCGAGCTGAGCATTTGGATACAATTGCACTTTAACGGTGCCATTGGTTTTCTTTTCTACGTCTTTTGAAAATTTGAGTAAAGACTTGTGGATGGGGTGCTCCTCATTATGGTTGTGAGCAAGCCGTAACGTTACGGTTTTATCGGCGCCTATTACATCGCTGCTTTTACATCCCGTAAGCATCCCAAAGATTAAAGCGCATACAAAAAACACGGATAGCATTTTTCTCATGAACTACCCTCCTTGAATCTCATGACCGTTGCTTTCTAAGCAATGATTGATTGCGATTCATGATTTCTTTCATCGTCATATTTTTTTGATAGCGTTTACAATTTCGCTCAAATAGTGAACGAATAGGTAAAATTTTTGCATTGTATGTTTCGGTTTATCCCCTGAATACCGTTTCCGATGATGTTCAGTAACAATTTGTGTAATATTTTAGCGGCGCAAGACATTAGATGATCGTCTTTCTCACACTTCCCCTCCTTTATGTAAAGTTTAACAACGTTGTTAAAAATCAACGCTGCTTCATGATCCGAAAACCCTTTTAACAACGTTGTTATTTTATTCGGAAGATGTATATGATTGTTATTTTATAATGTATCATTTATAATAACAACGTTGTTATTTATTATCATAAAATCATTTTCGAAAATTTGCAATATTATATTTTTAAGGATTTTTTGGAGGTCCAAAATGACTGTAACTATTAAAGACATCGCCCACGCTTCCGGAGTAAGCTATTCAACAGTCTCAAAGGCTTTAAGAAACAGCCCTCTTGTAAAACCGGATACAAAGAAAAAGGTCTTGCAAGTTGCCGAACAATTAGGGTATACTCCGAATTTTGCAGCGAGAAGCTTGGCATCTAAAAAAAGTCAAACGATCGGACTTGTCTGGCCTACAATTGAAAGAATCGCTTTATCGGCACTTGTTACAAAAATAAATGAAGTGGTCGAAAAGAACAGCTATTCAATGATTTTATCCGTTAACAGAGCTAAAGAGGCAGTGGAATTGTTCAAGAGTTTTCGCGTGGATGGGATCATGATTTTTGAAGAAGGCGGCGAAACTCAGCTCAGTGATGATACTGGATTAACGATTCCTATCTTATCTTACGGAGTGTCAGGTGAACATACACATCCTATTATCGATGTCAATCATAAAAAAGCAATTTACAAAGCCGTTGCGTATCTGTATCAACTTGGCCACAAAAACATTAGCTACGTCGGCGACCTTTCCCCTGCCGATAAGCGTCAGATTGAAAAAAGCAAAGGGTTTGAAGAGGTTATGATGGAAGCCGGTTTAAAGTTAAGTCGAAACAGTATTTTAAATACTAATGGGTTAAGCTGGTATAACGGTTACACCGCTGCGAAAAAACTGTTACAACAAACCTCAAAACCTACAGCTATTATTAGCGGAAGCTACGATATCAGTGTAGGGATTTTACGAGCCGTAAAGGAACAACAGCTCAGCATACCCGAAGACCTATCTTTAATTTCTTATGATAATATTCCTCAAATGGCAAGCCTTGAAACCCCGCTGACGAGCGTAGGGGTTCCAATCGATCAATTGGCTCACAAAATGGTCGATTCTCTGCTGTCTCTTATTCGTGAGCCGGGCTCAATACCATTAACTCAAAAAATGGACCCTGAATTAAACGTCAGAATGTCATGCGCTTCTCCAGCAGTTTTAGGTAAAGAAAACAATTAACATTTAAAACGAGTCTTTCAGGTCATCTTTTCTTATTAAAGTGAAAAATCCCCGGCCTGGGGGTTTTTTAGTGTTTGCCGGGAATCCCTTGGTACTCATTCAGCCTCTGGCAATGGATCTTACAGAATTTCTCGGTAAATTGATTTTTGAATTTTTACATAAACGGCCGCATGCCTTTTGGTACGTTCTTTCTTTATCAAAAATAGATGTTTCTAAAAAATACAAAGCTCAGGTAACAATACCTGAGCTTTGTATTTATTCGCCTGTCTCCGCAAAACGCTTGACCCGCTCTCCAATTTCATCGCGTACACGCTGAAAGAATGCCCATTTTTCTTCTTCTGTCCCTTCTGCTTTGGCGGGATCGTCAAAACCCCAATGCTCGCGCTTGACGTGCGGCGGTGTCATCGGGCATTTATCAGCCGCGTCCCCGCACAGCGTAATGACGAGGTCTGCGTTGTGTAAGATATCGGGATCAATGATATCGGACGTCTGCTCAGAAATATCGATGCCTGCTTCTCGCATGGCTTTGACCGCGTTCGGGTTTAAACCGTGCGCTTCAATCCCTGCACTGTAGACGTTCCACTCGTCTCCGAGGTGTTTCTTCGCCCAGCCCTCAGCCATTTGGCTGCGGCAGGAGTTGCCTGTGCATAAAAAATAGATGGTCTTTTTTGACATTGGTCATCGTCTCCTATCATGTTTAATGGATGATCAACAGCCACACATAAAGTCCGGCAAGCGTGATGAACAGGGTTGGAATGGTCAAAATGACACCTGTTTTAAAATAGGTTCCCCAAGAAATCTTTACGCCTTTCAGTGAAAGGACGTGAAGCCACAATAGCGTCGCCAAGGAGCCGATTGGCGTGATTTTCGGACCGAGATCAGAGCCGATGACATTAGCGTAAATCAGCGCTTCTCTGAGAATCCCGTGTGTGTCGGTATTGTGAATCGCAAGCGCATCAATCATCACCGTCGGCATATTGTTCATAAGTGAAGACAGAATGGCTGCGATAAAGCCCATTCCGATTGTTCCGATAAACAGCCCTTGATCGCTGACGGTCTGGATGACCTGTGAGAGAATATCTGTTAAGCCGGCATTTCTTAAACCATATACCACGACGTACATCCCGATTGAGAAGAAAACGATCGCCCAAGGCGCTCCCTTCAGCACTTTCTTCGTTTGTACCGCGGGGCTGTTTTTCGCTGTGAATAAGAAAATGACGGCGATCGCACCTGCGATGATTGAGACGGGGATTGAAAACAGTTCGCTGATAAAGTAACCGGCCAACAGAACGGCTAATATGAGCCATGACAAGCGGAATATTTTCCTGTCTCTAATCGCTTCCGCCGGCTGTTTTACATTTGTCATGTCATAATGCCGCGGAATGCTTTTTTTGAAAAACAAAAAAAGCACGATCATGCTTGCAATAAGCGAAAACAGGTTTGGAACAATCATTCTTGTTGCATATTCGATAAATCCGATGTTGAAAAAGTCGGCTGAGACAATATTGACAAGGTTGCTGACAACAAGCGGCAGCGATGTCGTATCCGCGATAAATCCGCTTGCGATAATAAAAGGAAAAACGAGCTTTTCTTGAAAATGTAACGCGCGTACCATGGCAAGCACAATCGGCGTCAAAATTAAAGCTGCTCCGTCATTGGCAAACAGAGCCGCTACTACGGCTCCGAGCAGGGAAACATAGACGAACATCCGAATGCTGTTTCCTTTCGCTGCCTTGGCCATGTGCAGGGCGGCCCACTCGAAAAATCCGATTTCATCAAGAATCAGGGAGATGATGATGATCGCGACAAAAGTTAAAGTCGCATTCCATACGATTCCCGTCACATCTAATACATCCTGAAAATTGACGACTCCGCTGATGAAAGCCAGCGCCGCACCTCCGCAGGCCGACCAGCCGATGGATAGATTTTTCGGCTGCCAAATGACAAGCGTGAGGGTCAGAAGAAAAATCAAAATGGCCAAGACCGTCGTCATCGCGTGTACGCCTCCTTCATAGGTTTCCTCTCCGGACAAATCTTATAATAAAATTATTATATAAGTCAATGTTTATATGAAAAGTGAAATGAAAAAGAGGGAACCGTCCTCCCTCTGCTTTTTTATTGGCACGAAACGGGTATTTCTTTTCTTTTAATGGTTTGGAGAACCTCATCGTGTTCATCGATCTGATTGAGAATGGCAAGGACCAATTCGCGCTCCGGAAAGTCGTCATGAAGCGAATAAAAACGCCATTGCTCCCTTCTTTCTTCCTTGATCATATTTGCACTTTTCAGCTTTCGTAAATGCTGGCTTATGGCGGGCTGGCTTGTTTCAAACATATCGACAAGCTGGCAGACGCAATATGGTTTCTCCTGGAGCAGTTTCAGAATCAAGAGCCGGGTAGAATCGCTCAATATCTTCATGCAGCTCACCGTGCTTTTCGAATCAAGCTTCGTTTGTACGGTCATGACCTTCCCTCCAATCTTAGGCGCATTGCAGCTGGTATATTGCATCCATTATATAAATGTCTTTTTATATAATCAAGCGGTGATCATCAAGGTATGGATCTCGTGCCATTCGAAAAATTGAGCGGCCCTTCACTAATCAATTCACCGCTTCTTCGGCCATATGGTTATGATTCGCCTCTCTCATGAAAACGGTAGTTGCGAAATAGACTAGTCATTCAATCCCTTTCCATCAAGAATTTGCTTTGTATATTTTTCAATCCTCGATTCTCGGGTTTTGGATTGTTTTGGTTTAGAAAAATAAAGAATATATGCTCTTTGCCGTCCCGGCGTCAATTCTTCAAACGCCGTTTTTAAAGCTGGGATTTCAGCGAATTTTTTTTGAAGCTCTTCTGGAATCGTATATTCCGCAGCCTTTTTAAACTCTACTTCAAGACCGGCTTTTTCCACTTCAATCGCTTCATTGATGTAAGCTTTCAAGATGGTTTCCATTTCAGCTATTTCTTGTACATTGGTGAATCGAATCTGCCGCGCGGCTTGTACATTCTCCGTCTGCTGGATAAGAATCCCGTTGGGGTCCTTTAACAAGGCGCCTTTATGAAACAAGAGCGCACAATATTCTTTAAATCCATGGATTAATACGATGTTTTTATTCTCGAACGTATAGCAAGGATGCTTCCACTTGAAATCTTCGTTCAGCTCACAGTCAAGAACGATTTGACGCAGCTTCTCAAACTCTCCCTTCCACTTCTCGGCTTTGCTTAAAAATTCATCAACCTTTGGATTCGTTCTGCTATTTGTCATCAAGGAACACTCCTCTTTATATCATAATGTCATTTTAACCTAATCTCGCTCCGCCGACAGCAGAAATATTTTAATCGTTCCGGAGGTACAATATGCTTAGCTTAAAGAAGAGGCGGGTTGATTATGAAATTTGGCATCATGACATTTAATATTCATCATGGAAAAGGAAGGGACCGTCGCGTTGATTTAGAGAGAACAGCCGGTGTGATCGCCGAGAGCGGCTGCGACATCGTCGGCCTTAATGAAGTAGATCAGCATTTCTCCAATAGAAGCGATTACGAAGACCAAATCGGCTCGTTAGCAGAACAATTGAACATGCACTATGCGTACTGCCCCTCCCTTTCATTGAGTTCCGGTGATTCTTCAGTGAACAGGCAATACGGGAACGCTCTCTTAACGCGTTTTCCGATTGTGAAAGAACGGCATCATTCATTCAACTTTGTCAAAGGGCTGATCGAAGGAAGGTCTCTTCTTGAGGCTGATGTCCGGATCGGTGATCGGCTCCTTCGCGTTTTTGTTACGCATTTGAGCCTGAATCCGTGGCTTCACGGCAAGCAGACGGATTTTTTAATCGAGAGGGTTCAAGAGAGTGATCTGCCTGTGATCGTCATGGGAGACTTTAATATGAAACCTCATTCACGGGGGTGGAAAAAGGTCGCGGAAAAACTGGCCGACCTGTGGGATGAAAGACAATACGGACAGGGGTTCACCCACCCTTCGCACCGCCCGAGACGACGCTTGGACTACATCTTCCTCAGCCGGTCTTTTCATGTGTCAGTGGCTGAAGTTGTCGCCGTTGATCCGAACGCTTCCGACCACCTGCCGCTTAAGGGCATTGTCACATATTAAAGGACGGCTTGAGAAGCCGTCCTTAAGCTTTTGCAATGCCCAGCAAAACGCCGGCTGCGACGATTAATATAATGCCGATGGCGATACCGATCAGCTGCCGCTTCGTTTTCTTTTCGCCGAGCAAAATAATGCCGCCGAGCGTTGAGATGACGATTCCCATCTGCGATAGCGAAAAACTGGTCGCTACGCCGACCCGCGGCTGGGAAATGAATAAAAACATGTTTCCGGCTGCCCAAATTAAACCTGGAATGATATTTTTGATGACGTAAAAATTAAACGGCTTATGCCTGAATGTCAAGATCAAGCCGCCGGCTACCATGCCGATAGCCTGAGGAAAAAGAGCCGCCCAGCCGCTGACATCGAAAAGCCGTACGACGACGACATACACGAGATAGCCGAATGTGGAAATGAGCAAAATCACGATTCCCTTTTTCATGTCGCCGGTTTTTTCCTCAGATTTTTGGCTGCGGTCTTCCAGTGATGTCAGCACGATTCCCACGATGATGAAAATCAGCGCCAGAATCCCGAGAACAATCGAGATTGTTGTCGCCCACTCGCGAAAAACAAGCACGCCGAACAAAGAAGTGGATACAAGCTGAAGTCCCGTTGAGATCGGCATCGTTTTAGACACGCCGATCAACTTGATGCTTTTCAGCTGGTTGGTCTGGCCGAGCGCCCAAAATAGTCCGGAGACGACGCCGACGGCAAATATACGGGGAGATAATTCAGGCTGGACGACAAAGTAGATTCCGATTGAAAAAATTAAAGCGCCGAATGTCGTACCGAGCACCTGGCTGTACGGTCCGCCCCCAAGCTTTACATTAAAGAGCACAATGCTTCCCCAGAAAATCGCTGGTAAAATCGCTAAGAAAATGTCCATTTGATGTAAACCTTTCTTTCCTTGTTTTTATCTATTAAGGTGCTCTATTCATGCGATTTTTAACACAAAAAATCCATTTTGAACATTGTCAAAATGGATTGGTACTGTTACCGGCGGCCGTATCACTAAAATATCAGTTTTCACTGTTTGCTGTTTACGCTGTCAAGCCAAGGCATACCGGGAATAGCTGCCGGTTTTTTGTACAAGTCCTGGATCAGCCTGTCTTTTATGCCGAGCGGGTTCCGGTTTAAATCTTTCAGGCTGAAATGGATGCTTCCCATCACCATTGAGTCGCGGTTTAAGGCGATCTGTCGCGGATATTCTTCAGGGTCTGACCAGGCGGGATCTGAGTTTTGATTGATTTTATAGGCTGCTTGTCCGATGTATAAATGAACGGGGCGTTGGCTGACTTCATTTTTCCACCAGTCTACTAAAATGTCGTAGGAAGCCGGGGCAAAGCCGATGCTCCAGTAGATTTGCGGGGCGATGTAATCGATGTATCCCTGCCTGATCCATTCCCTCGTGTCAGCATAAAGGTCGTCATAGTTTGTCATTCCGGCGGCTGTATTCGATCCCGTCGGATCATCTGCTATATTGCGCCATACACCAAAGGGGCTGATTCCAAATTTGACCGATGCTCTTTCTTTTTTGACGGCGGCGTTGATCTGTTTGACAAGCTGGTTGACGTTGTCCCTCCGCCAATCTTCAATATTTGAAAAACGGTCCTTTCCATATTGTTCATACGTGCTCAAGTCGGGAAATTCGACGCCCGCAATTTTATACGGATAAAAATAGTCATCCATGTGAACGGCGTCGACTTGGTAATTCTTGACGACCTCTGCTATGCCTTGGACAATGAATTCCTGTGCCTCAGGAATGCCGGGATTGTAATACAGCTGTCTGCCGTAGGCAACGACCCAATCGGGGTGCATTCTAGCCGGGTGATCCTGTGAGAGCCTGTTCAAATCCGTATGATTCATCGTGATCCGATAAGGGTTGAACCATGCATGAAATTCAAGCTTTCTCCGGTGGGTTTCTTCGAGCAAAAATGACAGCGGATCGTAGCCGGGGTCTTTTCCTTGAACGCCTGTTAAGTATTCCGACCACGGCCCGTATGCGGAAGGGTAAAACGCATCCGCCGCCGGCTTAATTTGAACGACAACTGCGTTCATCCCCATGGCTGTCACAGCATCCAAAAGCTTCACATATTCTGTTTTTTGCTCTTCGATTGTCAGCCCTTTTTTCGAAGGCCAGTCAATGTTTGTGACGGTGGCGATCCACACGGCCCGAAATTCTTTTGTTTCGCAGCTTGTGTTCTTTTCTTTCATGAACATCTCCCCTTTTGGAAAAATCGGAACTTTCTGTTATTATATGCCGGCTGTTCTTTTTTGTATATAAAAAAACAGGCCAAGACTGTCGAAGTCTTTAGCCTGTCGTTTGGATCGCCTGTTTCACCTGCTGCATCAAATATTGGACAAATGCTTCATCCCTTGCGAGCCATGCAGCATAATTTCTTTTAATAAACCGTTCTGCCTCTTCGAATGAAGTAAATGTCTCATGCTGAGTTACGCCGTTTAATTGAATGTTCCAGCCGTGTTCTCCAGGAAAGAGAAAAAACTGGTCTTCGTCCCTGTTGATATAAAGGCTGCCGTTGTCCGACTCTTTTACATTATAGACGTTTTTAAAGGCATCCGCTCTCAAGGGCTCCAGCGGAAACGGTTCAGTCACATACAGCTTGAATGCTTCATCTGTCAGCGGGCACCCCGCTGCCTTGGCATGGCCGCCTCCGCCGAACGTGCCGGCGATTTCTGATACATCTGTTTCATCATGGATGGTGCGAAGGCTCACTTTTTTGCCGCCCATATTTAAGATGGCGATATAGTCAAGGTGCGGATACGTTTTTCCGAGTTCGTTCCCTACTTCGGAATGATAGGATTCCGCATGCACGATGCCGACGCAGTGTGCATTGATGAAGGTCTGAACGATTTCCCGCCGTTTCCTGCGGATATACCGTTCAATTTTTTCTTCTTCCATATCCAAGATTTTTTCTTCGAATTCATCAAATGAAAACGCGTCGCTTTCTTTAAGGCGCCGGACCATTTTTTCCTCAAATTCGTCAATGGAGACCATAAAAAACAGGTCATTCAGGCGCTTTGCTTCGAGCGCGTCCGTCTGTTCCCATTCCCATGTATCATAGAGGCGTACGAGTTCGACGAACTGATCCATCGCTTTTGTCTCTTGAATATAGCCGTTGTCTATTAAGTATTCATAAAAAAGAGAAGTCGCTGAAGCGAGCCTGCCGTCCTCATATTGAACTTTTACCATGCCCCAAGAGCGTTCATTCAAATGAAGCGCAGTTTTGTGGTGGTCGATGAGTTTGACCTTTCCGCCCGCTTCAGCATATTGGTCCAGCCTTTCTTCATTTTCTTGATGAACGGACAAGTCCGTAATAAACAGGCCTTCATGCTGTTTTTCTTTTCCTTTTGTCCGTTCCAAAAAACGTCCGACTTGCATATCAAGTCCGGTGACCGAATTGTAGCGGACCTCGACCCGTTCGCCAAAGGCCACCTTTGCGAGAATTCCGCAGCCGACTCCGTCCAAGTCGTTGTGAGAATACAAATGATACATGCTTCCCGCCCACCTTGCTGTTTTATTGTCGGCCTGCCGCAGCAGGCGCATCTTTCTCATCTTACTATTGTAAAAAAAGGGATTTTTTATACGGTTGTGCGGTAAGACAAAAAGGACAGCTTTTTGTTGGAAAAAGTCTGTCCGGTTAAAAGGGTTTATGTTTCTTGCAGCATGGCTCCGCCTTGCAAGTGGGCGGTGAGTAGTCTGTATGCGTTTTCGGCCCTGGCGGCACTTGGCGGTTCAACCCCTTTTAATGGATAATCCAGGCCAAGCGCTTCCCACTTGTAGACGCCGAGTTTGTGATAAGGAAGAACCTCCACCTTCTGAACGTTCGCCAGTGTGCCGATAAACGTGCCGAGGGCTGCTAAATCGTCATCGATATCAGAGATCCCCGGAACCAGTACATGGCGGATCCAGACGGGGACTTGATGATCAGCGAGAAACCGGGCAAAATCCAATATGTGGTCATTCGGCATTCCTGTCAGGTTGATATGTTTTTTCCTGTTGATATGCTTGAGATCAAGCAAAACAAGGTCTGTATACTGGATCAGCTCTTTGATCTGCTCTTGAAATGCCGGCGCCGCCGAATAGCATCCGCCGGACGAATCGAGCGCCGTGTGTATGCCATGGCTTTTACAGGCTTTGAACAGCTCGATTAAAAATGGCAGTTGTAAAAGCGGTTCGCCTCCGCTAACGGTGATGCCTCCGCCTGATGATTGAATAAACGGGAGATATTGCTGGACATCCTGAACGATTTCGGAAACCGTCATTTGTTTTCCGGTTCCGATTTCCCATGTATCAGCATTATGGCAAAATTGACAGCGCATCAGGCAGCCTTGTGTGAAGACGACATATCTGATGCCCGGACCGTCAACGGTGCCGAATGTTTCGATTGAATGAATATTTCCATCCATGATGAAGATCACCTCTTTTTATGGGGCGGAGCGCCTCGGCCGCGCTCCGCTTTATGCTCGTTACATCGATTCATGGAAGGTACGGCTGATAACGTCTAACTGCTGTTCTTTCGTCAGCTTAATAAAGTTGACCGCATAGCCTGAGACGCGAATCGTTAACTGCGGATATTCCTCCGGATGTTCCATGGCGTCGAGCAATGTTTCTCTGTTAAATACGTTTACATTTAAGTGATGCCCTGTTTTTGCGGCGTAACCGTCAAGGATGCTTGATAAATTGACGGCGCGGCTCTCTTCGTCTTTGCCAAGCGCTTTCGGGACGATCGAAAAGGTGTTGGATATGCCGTCGAGCGCATAGCTGTAAGGCAGCTTTGCCACTGAAGACAGCGATGCAAGCGTTCCTTTAGTATCGCGGCCGTGCATCGGATTCGCGCCTGGAGCAAACGGTTCTCCCGCCCGGCGTCCATCCGGCGTATTTCCGGTTTTCTTGCCGTAAACGACGTTTGACGTGATCGTTAAAATTGACATGGTATGAACAGACTGGCGATATGTCTGGTGCTTGCGCAGTTTTTTCATAAAGCGCTTGACAATGTCAACGGCGATCGCGTCGACGCGGTCATCATTATTTCCGTACTTAGGAAAGTCGCCTTCTGTTTCAAAATCGACGGCAATGCCGTTTTCATCGCGGACAACATTGACTTTGGCATATTTGATAGCGCTTAACGAATCGGCCACAACGCTCAAGCCGGCGATCCCGGTGGCCATCGTCCGCAAAATGTCCGTGTCGTGCAGCGCCATTTCAATTCTTTCATAGCAATATTTATCATGCATGTAGTGAATGACATTGAGCGTATTGATGTACAAGCCTGCAAGCCATTCCATCGTCTGATCGAATTTATGCATGACCTCGTCATAGTCCAGCACATCGGAAGCAACCGGAGGCATTTCCGGACCGACTTGCATTTTATGCTTTTCGTCTTTTCCGCCATTAATCGCATATAAAAGCGCTTTCGCCAAGTTGGCGCGTGCTCCGAAGAACTGCATTTGTTTGCCGATTGCCATTGCCGATACACAGCAGGCGATGCCGTAGTCATCCCCGTATTCAGGACGCATGATATCGTCATTTTCGTATTGAATCGAGCTCGTTTTAATCGACATTTTGGCACAGTAGTTTTTAAACTTTTGCGGCAGCCTGACAGACCAAAGGACGGTTAAATTTGGTTCCGGCGCCGGGCCTAAATTGTCAAGCGTATGCAGGAAACGGAACGAGTTTTTCGTGACGAGTGCGCGTCCGTCGTGCGCTATTCCGCCGATTGATTCTGTCACCCACGTCGGATCGCCGCTGAACAGCTCATTGTAGTCAGGTGTGCGTGCAAATTTGACCAAGCGCAGCTTCATGACAAAATGGTCGACAAGCTCTTGGGCCTCCTGTTCTGTTAATGCGCCCGTTTTCAAATCTCTTTCGATGTATATATCAAGGAACGTGGACACGCGGCCAAGGCTCATTGCTGCTCCATTTTGCTCTTTAATGGCAGCCAAATAGGCAAAATACAGCCATTGAAATGCTTCTCTTGCATTTGCCGCAGGCTCGGAAATGTCAAAGCCATAACTTGCTGCAAGTGCTTTAAGTTCGTTCAATGCCCGGATTTGTTCTGACAATTCTTCACGAAGGCGGATGTTTTCTTCAGACATCACGCGAGAGGTGTCGGCCGCATCTTTTTTCTTTTCATCGATCAGGAAGTCCACGCCGTAAAGCGCCACTCTCCGGTAATCGCCGATGATGCGCCCGCGCCCGTAAGCATCAGGCAGTCCGGTAATGATTCCGACCTTTCGGGCGAGTTTCATTTCGTCCGTATACGCGTCAAACACGCCTTGGTTATGGGTTTTGCGGTAATCGGTAAAGATTCTTTCCACTTCTTCATTCAATTCAAAACCATAGGATTCACATGCTTGTTTCGCCATGCGAATGCCGCCGAAAGGCTGAAGCGACCGTTTAAACGGCTCATCGGTTTGAACGCCGACGACTTTTTCCAAGTCTTTGTCCAAATAGCCGGGACCGTGCGAGGTAATCGTTGAGACGATCTCTGTATCCATATCGAGGACGCCTCCGTTTTCACGCTCTTTTTTTGTCAAGTCCATTACGTGATCCCATAATGCCGATGTAGCTTCCGTCGGAGGTTCGAGAAACGATTCGTCACCTTGATATGGCTCAAAGTTCGAGAGAATAAAATCGCGGACATTGACTTCTTTTTGCCAAACGTTTGTGGTGAAACCTTTCCATTGTTCCATTTAAATCCCCCTCTTTTCAAGTTGAAATGATATAACAGTTGTTGCATTTATATCTTATGTTTAATATAACAGTTTTGAATGTGATAAAAATCACATATTTTGTGAAATAGTTAACAAATTTAAGAAAGTTCTTTGAACATCGCGTTTTTCCTAATATAGGATGTTGTTTGAAGCAATTTTCTTATTTGAATCTGTATTATAATAAAGTCAAATAAAACGAAAACTGTTATATAAAAAACCGGCTAAACAGCCGGCTTGCGCAGAAGTATTTATCATCAGTCGAGGGATACGAACTGATTGCCGAATGCTTCGATAGTGCTTTTCAAGACATAGCTGCCTCGGGGGAGCTGGTGAAATTCATAGCACCCTTTCGAATCGACCGCTTTTGTCTGCAGTAAAACGCCTGACAAATCATAAACATGAATGTAATGGTCCTCTTTTTTAAGTTGGCTTTTGAGATGTTCCGGGATTTCCCCGGCAATCGTGTACTCCGCTTCTGACGTTTTCTTTTCACCGATTTGTTCAAGGATTTCCAGGTCCAGCCCCTGCTCTTTTCGATGATTTTTGCAGGACCGCACTGCTCTTTTTTGTGTCTCGAATGTTTGATACAGGTTTTCGATCGACCTCATGTGAAAGCTGATATCCCAATGTTTCATAGCTTTTTGAAACGCTTGGCGCCCCAATTTTTGTCGGGTTTTGTCATCGTCGAGCAGCAAGCGCAGCTTTTCAGTAAGCGCTTCGCTGTCTGCCGGGGGAACAAGCAATCCGTTCGCACCGTCATCAATGATTTCTTTTACCCCGCCTACGTTTGCCGCCAGCACAGGTTTTGCGGAGAACTGCCCTTCCAGGATGACGAGCGGAAATGTATCGTGAAGCGACGGCAAAACAATGACATCACTAATATTCATTAAGTCGGGTATATCTTTTCGCTTTCCGAGAAAAGAGACCGCCGACGCGATACCGAGCTTTTCGGACAGGCTTTGCAGAGTTTCGAGCTCCGGACCCTCGCCTGCGAGAAGGCAGTGAAAATCATCCCTTTCGCACCGCAGTTTATAAAGCGCTTCGATCAAGTAGCGGTGTCCTTTCACCGGAACGAGCCGCGCCGGACAGAGAATGATCTTTTTTCCTTGATGCGGGAGGCTTTTAGGGAGATTATTTTTCTTTTCGATAAAGGGTGTTTTTACAATTCCATACGGGATGACTCGGATGCTCGAAGGCGTCACACCAATTTGAATCAGCTCGTGTTTCAGCCATTCGCACGGAACGGCCACAACGTCTCCGGACATTGCGCCCAAACATTCTTCGATTTTCATGTATTGCTGTTCCTGGCCGCTTTTCTCGTCAAATTCCCCGGTAATCTTTGCTTCATGATATTTAAAGTTATGGAGGGACACGATTAAAGGCGTGTGCTGAGGTTTGGAACGGGCCAGTGCTCTTGCCGTCATAAAATCGTGGCAGTGGATCAAATCATACTTCTTAAGATCAAACTGTTTAACAGCTTGTTCCAAACTGTAGCGCTCCATTTCACGCCAATATATCCATAGGGGATATTTTTCGGTATAAGCTGTTTGAAGACGGTGAATCAGCTCATGTTTTAACCGGTGTTTATCGGCCGGCTGCTGATCGGCGACCTGAATGTTGAGCCATCGGGTATCGTGCGACATTAAATCGACAGAATGCCCTTCTCCTTCCAAGCTTTTTCTAAGGATATCAATATAGGTAGACGGGCCGTTTGTATGTGGAGAGTATCGATAATAAGCCAGCAAAATGTTCATATATTTCCCCCTGCCTGCTGTTAAACTTATTGAAATGAAATCTCTTAGCATTATATGGCCTCAGCTGAAAAAAGTACGAAGTGAATGGAAAGCCTTTTCAATAAAGAAAACCCATTGCCTTAAGCAATGGGAGCTGTCATGAAGAAGCTAATATTTGAACGATTTTATCTTCAATATCCTTTCCTTTTTCATCATCCACGAGCTGATTGAGAAGAATGGAGAAAATCAATGTCTTGCCGCTTGCAGTATCGATATAGCCCGACAAGGTACTGACGGTTGAAAGAGAGCCTGTTTTCGCTCTGACTTTGCCTTTTAGAGCCGGGTCTTTCAGCCGGTTTCTTAATGTGCCGCCGACCATTCTGTCGCTTTCCCCCGCAACCGGGAGTGAACGGGCAAACGACGGAAACCATTTCTCTTCTTGAACGGAATACAATAGCTTTGTGATCTGGTCGGCAGAAATCAAATTGATATGCGAGATGCCTGAGCCGTCTCTGAGAACGATCTTTTCTGTGTCCATTCCAAATCCCTGCAGTTCTTTATTCAACACTTCAAGACCTTGATCCCAGCTTCCTTCACGGCTCGCGGCTTTTCCCATTTCCTTGATCAGTGTTTCGCCATGGCCGTTGTTGCTGAGCTTCATAAAGGGGATCATCAGCTCTGAAAGCGGCATGGATTGATGTGCGGTGATGCGGCGCGCTTTTTTTGGCGCTTTGCCGGTTTTAGTCTTTCCCAGGATTCGAATGCCTTGTTGCTGTAAAGCCTGTTTAAATAAATCGAGTGCATATTCTGACGACTCCCAAACCGCAACCCATTGTCTGACCCTTGAAGCGCCTTGTGGAATCGTCCCTTTGATTTGGATGGTATTTCCGCCGTGTTCCCTTTTAATCGTGATATCTTTTTTTCCGTCTGCAGCAACGGTCTTGGCACCGTTTTCGATTTTGACATGATTAGTTTGCGGAGTAAGCGATACAACGGGTTTTTTCCCGGTTTTGCCGTCAGGATTCACGTCGATGATGACCGTTCCGGCATCATAGTCTTCGTTTGGCGAAGCTGTTAAAGCCGAGATCTGCGCTCCGTAGTATGCGTCTTCATCGCTCCAGGAAAGGTCTTGAGAGTAGCGGACCTCATCATACCAGGAATCATCGCCGACCAAGTCTCCCCGGATGACAGTGATCCCTTGTTTTCGGAGTGCCTTGGCCATTTGCTGAAAATCGGCTTTCAAAAGCGTCGGATCGCCTTTTCCTTTTAGATAAAGGCTGCCTTTGAGTGTGCTCGCGGATCGTGCGCCGTCTGTCATCACTTCTGTGGGAAAGGTATAGTCCTCACCCAGGACGGAAAAGGCAGCTGCTGCCGTTAAAAGCTTCAGATTGGACGCCGGTCTCATCCGTGTATCGCCCATATGGCCGTATATCATTTTCCCGCTTTCTGCGGACCTGACGCTGATGCCTGCGAGCGCTCCTTTTAAATCAGGCTCGGTCTTTAACAGCTGATCAATTTGCTCTTTGAGCCCGGCGCCTTTTTCCCCGGCGGCCAAGCCGTCTATGCTGCCGGCCAACGTCAATACAAAGATCATCATCATACACAGACAAAGCTTCATATTTTTCTTCATAGAATATCCCGCCTCCCGCTGATGGTTCTAATACTTTATTGCAAAACGCGGCGGGATATACTCCTATTGATCGGTTTTCACCAAAAACCTCCGGTATAAAAGCAGCAGTATCATTACATGCAGCACAACTCCGATGAACCCGAAAACGAAAACAAGCCCTTCATGAGAAGTTCCTGCCAAGTACGTTTTCGCTGTCCAGTAGGTCGGCGTGAAAACGCCGAAAAGCTGCCACGGCAAAGGAATAAAATAAACCGCGGCCGGCATGAAAGTGAGCAGGCTGAACCCTTTCATTAAAGCGAGCCCTTCCACTTTGTTCGAAGCGTAAGCGGCTAAAAGCAGCGTGTAAATCGGGGCTTCAAGCGTGACCATGATCAGGATGAACAAAAGGTACACAGAGCCGAGCGCCATTAAACCGCCGGATGCAAACAGCAAAATGCTGTAGCAAAAAGTCAGCGCCATTGGCAGGATGAGGCGTATCAAGACATATCCGCGCTTCGACAAGGGCGTCACGGCAAAATACTGAATCATATTTTCGTCGCGCTCATCAAGCAGGACAAACCCCGACATGATACCGAGAATCAGGGGGATGAAAAGCATGGCAAAGCTCATGATCAAATGACGGTATGGGGTGATATTGAATGCCGCCAGTTCCGCTGACAAAGGAATGCCAGCGGCTGTCACGATGATGAGCAGAAAAGGCGCCAGACCGTAAAAAGCAAGCATTGAATCACGTTTGATCTGTTTCATATCTCCGCGTATCAGCTGAATGATTTTCATCATCGTGTATCACCTCCGCCAAGCTTTAATGTGATGAATGTTTGAAGTGAATGCCTCGCCCAGAAATACGCGGCTCCGTTCCACAACAAGAGAGTGGAAATCGCGTAGAAGAGCTCCCACTGCTGAAGGCCGGTAAAGGCGGAACCTAACAGCATTAATGAGGCCTTTGACGGCAGAGCGTAAAACAGCGGGCTGCTCCAAATGCCCGCTGTTTCAAACAAAGGCAGAACGAACACAAAGGTGCTCAAAGAAGACAAAAAGAAAAATCCGTTTAAGGTTTCACACCGCACCGCCAAACCTAAGCCGATCATCGTGAAGAAAAATGAAGTGAACACCACGCCGCAAGCGAACAAACCGGAATTTGTTCCATAGCCAAACACACTGCTGTGGATGAAAATGCTCGATCCAAGAGACAAAACGGACAAGGACGCCGTTTTGGAAAAAATATACTCACTCGGACTTAGCGGCGTTACAAACAGGCTGTCATGGATGTTTTGCCCTTTCTCCAGTAAAACAAGACCCCCGATGAAGAAAAACCCCAGGAAGCTCGGATCTGAAAACGTCAAGGCAATGTTGGCCGCCTCCCTGTAATCAGCCGGAAGAAACTGCAACACGGCGATATACACCGCGCTGATCAGCAAATAGGCATAATAAAAACCGTGCTTGAACTGAAGTTTGATATCATGGGAAATCGCTGATAAGATCCTCAACTTAAACGCCTCCCCGTCACATCGATAAAGATGTCTTCAAGCGATGCTTCTTGGGAATGAATGGTTTCCACAGGGTGCTCCTTGATCAAGTTCAAAAATTCCGGGCTGCTGCCGATCTGATCAAGGTCGAATTGAGCAGTTTCCAGCTGCCTGCGGCTGCGGTACTCCACTTTTACGTGCCTTTTTCCTTTTTGCACTTTCAAGGCGCGTGGAGAATCAATCAAAGCCACCCTGCCGTCAACGATGAAAGCTACGCGGTCGCAGATTTCTTCAGCTGTTTGCATGTGGTGCGTTGTGATCAGGATCGTCTTCCCTTCCGCCTTTTTGTTCAGGATAAGCTGTTTTAATTTTTTGGCATGCACGGGATCGAGCCCCGAGGTCGGTTCGTCTAGAAATAAAAGATCAGGCTGATTGATCAGGGCTCTCAAAAAATTCAGCCTCATTTTCATGCCTTTTGAGTAAGCGGATACCTTTGTCCGGCCGTACTCTTCAAGACCCGTTAAAGCGAGCAGCGTTTCCGGCTCCTCGGTTTCAGATGCATACAAGGAACGGAACAAATTTAAGTTTTCCAGTGCCGTTAATCGTTGATAGAAATTCGGAAATTCAAAGGCGACGCCGATTTTCTCATAAAAGGAGCTGTCGGCTTGACTCAATTCTTTCCCCATCACAGAAACCCGGCCTTCATATTGCTTTAAAATACCGATTAATATTTTTTGAATCGTGCTTTTTCCAGCGCCGGACGGGCCGAGAAATCCAAAAATTTCACCCTTTTGAATCGAAAAGTCGATTCCTTTCAATACGGGCGTTTTTTGTCCGGGGTATGTGAAGCGAAGCCCGCTGACTTCAATCATGGGATGCATCCTCCTTGGCCGAAAGCCCCTGTCCGATCAATTCGATAAGCAAATCCATCGTTTCGTCGTAGCGGTCTTCCCCAATATTTGTTTTTTGAAAGGATAAAAGAACAATGGCGCGAATCACACTGACGATCGTCTCCGGTTTTTTTCTGACAAGCCAGCCTTTTTCCTGGCCCATTTCAATTAAAGGCTTGAAAAAATCTTCGTCGCTGTCGAAATGCGCCTGCAGCTTTTCTTCGGGGAGTTTGCGGAAGAGTGTCTCGAGTAAGTTGTCATCGTAAACTTGGCGAATGTACGGGTTATCTTCCACCACCGCCAATGCTTCACGCAAAAACTGTGCAAATGTTTTCCCGCTTTCAGAAAATGATGCCTCAAGCTGGGCGCGGATCTTACTTTCTTCCTGCTGCAAAATCTCAAAATAAAGCTCCTCTTTCGAGTCGAAAAATGTATAAAATGAGCCTTGGGCAATTCCGGCCGAGGCTGTTAGCTCACCAACGCTCGTTTTTTTCAATCCAAGCTGCGCAAAAAGCTCTCTTCCGCTTTGCACTAAAGCTGAGCGTATCGCTTCCTTTTCTTTTTCGGTAAATTTCGGCATGTCAGTCTCTCCTTGTTTTATAAACATATGAATATTTTTATTTTATATTCATATAATGCGATGAGACCGTCTTTTTGTCAATGCATTTTGGTTCAAATTTACCACAATATTTTCATTTGCCCGTCAAATTTAAAGCAAAAAAAAGCACCACTTATAGTTTAAACTATAAGTAGCGCTTCATTTCCATTAATAAGCAAGGCTGAACAGACCTTTAATATGAGTCAGATAACGGACGTTGCTCGCTTCTTTCATCAATGAAGCAGGCAGGCCTTTAAGAGATGTACTGTTCGCGCCGATAACGGCAACTGCATCTTTGCGGCCAAGGCTTGCAAGCGTGCCCGAGTTGACAGGGCTGAACGTTTCCATTGATTTGTTTTCTAAGTATGCATACAGGTTGTAGCCGATCAGCTCGCCCATTTGCCAAGCGATTTGAGCTGTCGGAGGGTACGGACGGCCATCCGGACCGAAGACAACGGCGCTGTCTCCTGCAACAAATACGTCTTCATGTGATGTGGATTGAAGGAAATCGTTTACAGTTGCGCGTCCGCGGTTCACTTCAAGACCTGACTCGCCGATCAGCGGATTGCCTTGAACACCGCCGGTCCAGACAAATGTATTTGTGACGATTTTTTGCCCGTCTTTCAAATCAACAACGTTTCCTTCTACATTTGTGACAGGCAGTCCTGTCAAGAATTCAACGCCGCGTTTTTCAAGGCTCTTTGTCGCACGTTCGATCAGCTCATCCGGAAGAACCGGCAGGATTTTCGGACCGGCTTCAACAAGCTTCAGCTTGATTTCTTTCGGATCGACACCGTAGCTTCTCGCAAGGTTCGGCATGATATCGGCGAGTTCACCGACAAGCTCGACGCCTGTTAGTCCGCCGCCGCCGATTAGGATCGTAGCATCCGCTTCGTTTTTCGTTTTAGCGTATTCGCGCACGCGCTCTTCAACATGTTTGAAGATCTTGTTTGCATCGTTTGCAGATTTGAGCACCATGCTGTTTTCTTGAAGGCCAGGAATGCCGAAGTAAGCAGTGACAGAACCAAGACCGACGACAAGCGCGTCATACGTCAGGGTAGAGCCGTCAGAAAGAGCGACTTCTTTTTTGTCAACTGAGAACGAGTTGACTTTGGCGATTTTAAGATCGATGTCTTTTCCTTTGAAAAGCTTTGCAAGCGGCATCGCAATGGCCTGTTCTGACACGTTGCCCGCAGCAAGGCGATGCAGTTCTGTGATGATTTGATGTGTCGGGTATTGGTTAACCACTGTGATTTTTGCTTCTTCTTTTGTGTAGTGTTTGCGAACTGTTAAAGCAGACAGTAATCCGCCGTAACCAGCGCCTAAAATGACGATATGTTTTGACATCGTGAATCCTCCGTCCTTATTCTGAATGTATAGTGATTATTTTTGTTTTTCGCGTTCTGACATGATTTGCAGGTAGCTTTGAACAAAGCGGAACATCTTTTGGGCCTGCGGATCTTTAAGCATTTTCAGCAAACCGAAAAGTCCGATGACTTCATTGCTTTCGTCAGCGCGGTCTTTTGCTTCAATGGCGGTAGCCGCGATTTCTTTTGCCGTATCTTTGACAGGCTCAAGAATTTCTGTGATGGCACCGACCGTATCATTTTTTAATACTTCATCAGTTGCAACGGATTGTGCGAAATCGTAAGACTTTGTCAAAATGTTGACCAGTTCTGTCAGCTTTGGAAGCTGGTCGACTAAAACAGTCAAAGACTCCTGTACTTCAGGTTTTAGCAGTTGATCGATAAGATCGCGTTGGCTTTGGCTTACAGATTCGTTTGTTTGATCAGCTGTTTGATCGATTGTTTCCGGCATAACCAATTCTCCTTTTCAATAAGCGATGTGCTGTTTTTTGAAGGAACCCCTTTTTCACAGTTTGTGAATTTGTGCACAAACAAGTCCGCAAAAAGGTTCTCCCCTTTTGTGTTTGTTTTGCTGTTTTCAGTCTGGAATTCCCGAAAACCCGCAATCTCAAAACACGCTGTATTTTTTACTACTAAATGATAACACTTTTTGAACAAAAAATGAACGTGATTGTTTCGGGAATGAAATAAAATCATAGAAAACTTTATATATAGGGCTTCTTTCATCCCTTTCATTTCCTATATTGTGTCTTTTTTTACGAAACGTCCCATTCACACGTCATGATAGAGTCGTGCGAACATTTCCTAGAAACGCATCTAGTTTACATAATGGAATTATCGTTATCTTGGTTAATCTTCATCTTTAACATCCGGATCTTCGGGGATGGGTTCGTTCAGAAAGGATTCCGCCCACTCTTTATACTTTTCCATCTGTTCCATATGGGTATTGAATTGATCTTTGTTGATTAAATGCTGCTGTCCGTCGAAGACGGTGCGGATTTTCTTTTCTCTCACAAGCTGTTCAACATATGCTTCTGAAAGCGTTAAATATTCTGCGGTTTCCTTTATCGTCAAGTACATGTTTTAGTTCCTCTCGTTTTGATTTAGGCGAACGTTGCGATTTTAGGATCATACGATAAGATATATCAGTTTAGATGATGGAGGCCTATTTCTATGTATTCAAAATGGAATTCTGAAACGTCTTATCCGCCTTCAGCCCCGCACATGCACACCGGCCAATCTTCTCAGCAGATGAATCAAAGGCTGAAAAATCTCGAAGATCAAATGGAATTGCTGATCAAACTCATGGAATGCAACAATCAGCTGCTGCGTTCAATTGAAGAGCAGCAAAACCGCGTCTGCGCGGCCGGCGGAGGTTCGGTTATCGTCAGAATGTGAGTTTTTGGTCTTAAAATAAAAAGAGGAAGGACGTGTCCTTCTTCTTTGTCTGCAAGCCTTATCCAGTATACTACAGATTTTTTTGCGCTGAAAGGCCGGCAATTTCATCGTATGTTTGACGATTTTCCAATGTTGACAAATCGCCTGCCGGCTCGTTCAAATAGGCAGCTCTGATCAGCCGTCTCATCACTTTTGCATTTCTCGTCTTCGGCAGACCGCTGACAAAGTAAACCGCTTTTGGCTTGATCGCTTTACCGATCGCGTCAGAGGCGAGGTTCAGCAAATCATCTTTTAGTTTTTCCGACGGCTTTTCCGACTGTGTGAGGACGACAAAGCAGACGGCAGCCTGACCTTTGAGCTGATCCGGAACGCCGATAACGCCTGCTTCCGCCACCGCTGGATGGCCGACCAGTACGGACTCTATTTCGGCGGGCCCGATCCTTTTCCCAGCAGTATTGATCACATCATCAGAACGTCCGCTGATCGTCCAGTAGCCGTTTTCATCACGTTTTGCCCAATCGCCGTGCACCCAGACGTCAGTCCAGCGGCTCCAATATGCTTTTTCATATCTGGACGGCTCCTTCCAAAAACCATTCGTCATGCCGACCCACGGCTTTGTCAGGACAAGCTCCCCGACTTCATTGACGACTTCCTCCCCTTTTTCGTTGAAGACATTGGCCGCCATGCCAGGCAGAGGCGAATTAAACGTCATCGGCGTGATCGGCCGCAGGAGCACATTGCCCAAAATGCCGCCTGAAATTTCCGTTCCTCCTGAATAATTAAAAATAGGAATCCGCTCTTTTCCAGCATGGCGGAACAGCCATATCCACGGTTCATAATTCCAAGGTTCTCCCGTTGAGCCGATTGCCTTCAGACTGCTCAGGTCGCATTGAAGAAGAAAATTTTCGCCGTGCTGCATCAGTGAGCGAATGAGCGTCGGAGAGACGCCGAGATGCGACACCTGGTGTCTGCTGACAAGCTCCCACAGCCGACTCGGGGCCGGGAAATCCGGTGCTCCGTCATACAGCAAAACTGCCGCTCCGTTTATGAGCCCCCCGAATATTAAAAACGGTCCCATCATCCAGCCCATGTCTGTAAACCAGAAAAACGTGTCCCCTTGTTTGACATCCATCCCGAAGCCCGCATCAAATGCAGCTTTCAGCGGAAAACCGGCGTGGGTATGAACCGCTCCCTTCGGCTGTCCTGTCGTGCCTGATGTGTAAAGCAGCATGAGCGGATCTGAACTGTCCATTTCTTCTGTCATCTGGAGAGGATCGCTTTTCATCAATTCATTCCAGTCTATATCTCTCTTATGATTCCAATCTTGTTCGCCATCGTGAAGCTGGCAGACGACAACTTTTTGGACAGTGGGGGCGCGGTCTGCTGCTTTGTCAGCTTCTTTCTTCATACAGACCTTCTTTCCCCTTCGCAAAAAGGCATCTGCCGTGACAAGAATTTTTGCTCCGGCAGCGCTGAGTCTCGCGGCTGCCGCATGGGCCCCGTAGCCTGAAAAAACCGGGGAGAATACCGCGCCGATTTTAGCGGCGGCAAGCATGGCGATGACCGTTTGCGGGATCATCGGCATGTAAATCGCAATGACATCCCCTTTTGATATGCCTTGTTTTTTAAAGCCTGCTGCCGCACGGGCGACTTTTTGATGTAAAGAAGAATAGGTGATCCGTTCTGTTTTTCCGTCTTCACTTTCCCAGATGAGGGCTGTCCTCTCGGCCGTATCAGGCTGTCGGGACCATTTTTCCACGGCGCTGCAAACGGCATTTAAGCGTCCGCCGGAAAACCATTTCGGCCATTTTATGCCTTTATCGAGATTCAATGTTTGGCTGTACCGCTTGTACCAGCTGATGCCGAGCGCTTTTTCGGCCTCTTCCCAGAACCAGGCGATATCGTCTGTACTTGCTTTCAAAAAATCATCATAGTCGGAAAAACCGAGAGCTGTCATCCATTGAAACAGCCGGGTCGCTTTTACAAATTCCGGATCAGGCTGCCAAACCGCTTTTTCGGCCATACCGTTTCCCCCTTTTCGTTTCATTGGCCTTTAGACGGGATAAACAGGATGCTTCCGTTCCGTAAATATCATGTATTTGGTCATATATGCATTCAGCCGTTTGATGAGTTCCGTACGAAGCGAATCGGCCGGAATGACCCCGTCGACAATCATTTCTGAAGCAAGCCGGTAAATGTCTATGTCTTTTTGGTACTCTTCCCGTTTTTCGGCAATGAAGGCGGACCGCTCTTCTTCAGGCAATTGTGCGATTTTTTTGGCATAAACGGCATTTACCGCTGCTTCCGGACCCATCACAGCAATCTGAGCCGTAGGCAGCGCCAGACAGCAGTCAGGCTCAAAGGCCGGTCCCGCCATCGCATACAAGCCTGCGCCATAAGCTTTCCTGACGATGACGGATATTTTCGGCACGGTTGCTTCGGCCATCGCTGAGATCATTTTCGCTCCGTGTCTGATAATACCCGCCCTCTCGACTTTTGTTCCGATCATAAAGCCGGGGATATCAGCCAGAAACAGCAGCGGGATATGATAGGCATCGCACAAATTGATAAACTTTGCGGCTTTGTCTGCCGAATCGTGAAACAACACACCGCCTTTGACCCGCGGCTGATTGGCGATGATGCCGACAGGCTGCCCGTGAATCCTCGCCAAACCGGTAATCAGCTCTGGCGCGAACAATTTTTTGATCTCATAAAAAGACGCTTTATCAATGATCCGGTCGATTAAATCCATCATTTGAAACGGTGCGTTTTGGTTTTTCGGAATGATCTCCTCCAACGGCCGGTCAAACGGAAGAGCGGGTTTTGCTTCAATGACAGGCGCTTTTTCGGTGTAGTTCGGCGGAAAGTAGGAAAGATACCGGCGCGCCGACTTGATCGCATCTTCTTCCGTTTCGGCAAGAATGTCTCCGCAGCCTGAAACAGAACAGTGCATTCGCGCTCCGCCCATTTCTTCAAGCGACACTTTTTCGCCGATCACCATTTCCGCCATGCGCGGCGAGCCTAAATACATCGAGGCGTTACCTTCGACCATGATAACGATATCGCAAAAAGCCGGTATGTAGGCGCCGCCTGCCGCTGAAGGACCGAACAAAAGACAGATTTGCGGGATGCGCCCGGATAATTTGACTTGCTGATAAAAAATCCGCCCTGCTCCTCTTCGCCCCGGAAACATGTCAACTTGATCCGTAATCCTTGCGCCTGCTGAATCGACCAAATAAAGAAGCGGACAATTCAGCTTTTCGGCTGTTTCCTGGATGCGGATGATTTTTTCGACGGTTCTTGCTCCCCATGATCCTGCTTTCACCGTTGAATCATTAGCCATGACGCAAACGGTTCGGCCGCCGATTTTTCCGATTCCCGTGACGACTCCGTCTGCCGGAAGCCCGTCTGCCATGCAATTGGCAAAAAAAGCGTCCTCAAGGTCGAGGCCTTCGTCAAGCAGCAGCTTTAATCGGTCTCTGACAAATAATTTTCCTTTTTTCTCATTAGCTTCATGGTATTTTTGCGCTCCGCCTTCCTGAATCCGGCGAATGCGTTCATACAATTCCTTTTCGGCCGGCATCGGCTGTCCCCCCGTTCGTTTTATTCTCCCGTATAATACGGCTTCCGCTTTTCTGTAAAAGCTTTCAGCCCTTCTGTTCTGTCTTTCGTCGGAATCGTCAGCTCGTAGGCTTTTTGTTCTATCGCGAGTCCAGTTTCGATATCTGTCTCAAGCCCTTGATTGATAGCGAACTTCGCCTGTCTGACGGCAACCGGTCCGTTCGCCGCAATGTTCGCTGCGATATTTTCGGTTGTTTCCTTTAACTTTTGAAGCGGAACGACATGTTCAACTAGGCTGATCTTTTGCGCTTCTTCGGCGCTGATGCGGCAGCCGGTATAGATCATTTCTTTTGCCTTTCCCCTGCCGATCAAGCGGGGCAGCCGCTGTGTTCCCCCTGCCCCGGGAATGATCGCGAGCGTTGTTTCGGGGAGGCCGAGTTCAATATGTTCGGCTGCGATCCTGATGTCGCACGCCAATGCAAGCTCCAGCCCCCCTCCCAAAGCGCTTCCGTTTAATGAAGCGATGACGGGCTGCGGCAGTTTTTCCGTCTGGCTGACCACTTGTTGAATCATGGAAACGGCCTGCTTCGCTTCTGTGGGACTCATGCGGGCTCTTTCCTTTAAATCGGCACCTGCACAAAACGTCCTGTTCCCTACTCCCGTTATAATGACACAGCGGACGGTCGGGTTTGAACGGATATCGCGAAGGATATGCTGAAGGTCGTCGAGAAGTCCGAGCGAGAGGGCATTTGCAGCTTGCGGTCTGTTCAACGTCAACACGGCGACCGCCTGCTCGTTTATGGAATAAAGAACATTGGGCTCCATTCGGTCTTCCTCCTCCTCAATCTATGAAAAGCAATTCTTTGATTTCGCCGCCTGCAAATTTCGGCTTGGTAGCTCTCTCCCGGTTTTGTCTTCGATCCATTTGGCAGCTGAAAGCAGCTTGCTGAGATCAACTCCGGTTTCGATGCCCATCTGGGCGCACATGTAAATCAAATCATCAGTTGCCGCATTTCCCGTGGCTCCAGGGGCATAAGGACAGCCGCCCAGCCCGCCGCATGATGCGTCAAATACGGTGATTCCCATATCCATCGCTGTGATCATGTTGGCGAGCGCCATCCCTCTCGTATCATGAAAATGAAGGGCGAAACTCTCTTTCGGAAAGCGTTTTAAAAGTACGTCAAGCACCTTTTGAACTTGCACGGGATTCGCTGCGCCGATTGTATCTCCGAGAGAAAGTTCGTCGATGCCCATGTCGAACAACGCATCACAGAGGCGTATGATTTGTTCTAATGGCACATGATGTTCATAAGGACAGCCAAATACGGTGGACAGGTAGGCTCTAGTGGTGAGGCCTGCTTGTTTTGCTGTCCCGGTGACTTCCTGCAAGACTGGAAGCGTTTCTCCGATCGATTTGTTAATATTTTTCCGGTTGTGTGTCTCGCTTGCCGACATGAAAACAGAAGCTTCATCGATCCCTCCTTCGAGAGCCCGTTCCAGCCCTTTTCGGTTCGGAATAAGGGCTGCGTAGGTGACGCCCGGCTTCCGGTTTATGCCTTTGGCGACGTCAAGGGCATCAGACAGTGCAGGAATCCACTTAGGATGGACGAATGAAGTGATTTCGATATATGAAAGCCCTGTTTGGGAAAGCATGTCGATCCAGGTGATTTTATCGGCAGTCGAGAGTGCGGTTTCTTCATTTTGCAGACCGTCGCGCGGTCCGACTTCTTTAATGAAAATTTTCTTCGGTACGTTCATTTGCCATCCTCCAGACCTTATTGAAGCTCCAATAAGACGTCCCCTTCATCGGCAAAATCACCTTCGTTTTTTCTGACGGTTTTGACGGTGCCGGCCGTTTCGGCGACAATCGGAATCTCCATTTTCATCGATTCTAAAATGGCGACTTCCTGCCCCTTTTCGATTTTGTCTCCTGCCTTCACTAATATTTTCCACACGTTTCCCGCCATATTGGTGACAACAGTATTCATGGCACGCCTCCTTGATTTCATTTTGACTGATAACGACTGATAAAATCGGTTTGGACCCCGCCTTTTCGGAATTCGTCAGAACGTACGATGTCTTCAAGCAGCGGAATATTTGTCTTAATGCCTTTCACTTGATATTGTGAGAGCGCTTCGGCCAATGTCCGGATGGCCTCATCTCTGCTATTTCCTTTGACGATCATCTTGGCGATCATCGGGTCGTAATACGGTGTGATGTTCATACCTGGGGCTGCTGCGCAGTCATGACGGACATTCGGGTGCTCAGGCAGCTTAAGGTCAGTGATCCGTCCCGGCGAAGGGAAAAATGTTTTCGGATCTTCGGCACAGATTCTGACTTCGATCGCATGTCCGTCCCGCCGAATGTCTTTTTGCTTATACGGAAGCGCTTTGCCTGCTGCGATATTGAGCTGTTCTTCGACAATGTCGAGCCCTGTAATTTCCTCTGTCACCGGGTGTTCGACCTGCAGGCGGGTATTCATCTCGAGAAAATAAAAATGATTCTTGCTGTCTACTAAAAACTCGATTGTCCCGGCGTTGGCATAGCCGATCGACAGCGCGGCTTTCACGGCCGCTTCACCAAGCTTCGCGCGCATGTTTTCATCGAATAACGGAGCAGGTGCTTCTTCGATGATTTTTTGCTGACGTCTCTGAATCGAACAGTCCCGTTCCCAAAGATAGACGGCATTTCCGTATTCGTCTGTTAAAATCTGAATCTCGATATGTCTTGCATCTTCGATATATTTCTCGATGTACATAGCCCCGTCTCCGAAAAAATCGGCGGCTCGTTTTTGGCTGCCTTCATATGCTTTTGCTAATTCGCCTTCATTGCGGATCAGCTGCATTCCGATGCCTCCGCCTCCAAAAGAAGCCTTGAGCATCACGGGATAGCCGATGGATTCGGCAAGAGCCTTGGCTTCATTCAGACCGGCCAAGCTTTTTGTCACGCCGGGAACGACGGGAATACCGGCTTGTTCCATCGCTTGTCTCGCTTCAATTTTGCTTCCCATTTTGGCGATCACATCAGCCGGCGGACCGATAAACGTGATATTTTCCTGCAGGCATCTTTCGGCAAAACGGCTGTTCTCGGAAAGCAGGCCGTATCCCGGGTGGATGGCACAGACCCCCGCTTTTTTAGAGGTTTCGATGATTTTTTCGATATTTAAATAGCTTTCACTGACCCGCGGTTTGCCGATCAGCCAGGCTTCATCTGCAGCTTTAACATGCAGGGACTCAGCATCCGCTTCAGAGTAGACGGCAGCTGTCTGAATCCCGAGCCGTTTACAAGTTCGAATGATCCGAAGTGCGATTTCGCCGCGATTGGCGATTAGCAATTTTTGAAACAAAAAAATGCCCCCTTTCATATTCAAAAGTGTCTGAAATGAAATTTGAAAGCGTCTTCATTTATTCATTGTGCGAATTCGAAAGTGAAGTAGCTTATCCTGTTTCCTGCCATAGGTTCAGCCAGGTCTTGTCTGTTCTTTACAGCTTATGATGATTTGAAAGAAAAAAGTCCTAAAGCTTAAGAAATCGCTTTAGAACTCTCAATGTTTTGGCTCGGGCCTGTTGGTGTTTGGACGGCTTTTACCGAGAATGCTCTGCATGTTTGCCGCTGTTTGTGAGGATATGTTGAATGATCTCGGCGTTTTTTGACAGAAAGGCAGTTTCGAACATATCCTGATGCGGCCCGGCTCCTTTATACTCTTGATAGTTTCTTGTTGTGGCGTCGGCCCATTTTTGCAATATGAATCTGTCAATTTGATCCATCTGAATGCCGGCTTCAATAAAGTGGATGTTTGCGTTGATTTGGCCGTCATTGATTAATTGTGCCCAATATTTTTGATAGTTTGCCGTCTTTTTGATGACTGCTTCCCTGAGGTGAGCGGGAACATGTTCTGCCGAGGTGCTGCTTGGCTGTGGCGGCAATGCTTGTTTCTTTTGATATGCATCGACAATAATGAGATCGCTGACCTCCAAACCTCGGTTTTCCATTTCTTTGACAGTCTCAAATGCCGTGTTGCCTCCCGCTGAATATCCCAGCAGGATATAAGGACCCCGAGGTTGTTTTTGGATGATGTTGTTCACGTATTGTTCCATACGGCTGTCTTCTTCAATAAAGTTAAATCCGTACACAGTCGCTTTGCCGTTTAGCTTGGCAGCGAGATCTTTATAAAATATCCCGAAGCCCGAAATGGGAGGAAAGCAGAAAAGGTTCACTCCGGTCGGCGGATTCAGTCTGCTGACATGCTGTACGGCCGAGGCGCGCAGCTCATGTGAAAACAGCTTTTCGGCCAATTGTTCGATTGTTGGATTCTCGAATAATAATTCAATCGGAATATCGATCCCCTGGCTGTTTTTCAGCTGGTGAATGACTTGAAGAGCTTTTAGCGAATGACCGCCAAGTTCGAAAAAGTCATCTTCAATACCGAGCTCCTTCACGCCAAGGATAGGTTTCCAGATGTCAATCAGTTCTTTTTCGACCCAGTTTCTTGGCGGCACAATCTGTTTCAAAGCCGTTTTTTGATCAGGTGCAGGCAGCGCGCGGCGGTCGATTTTGCCGTTTGCCGAAAGAGGCATGCGGTCCAGTTTAACCCAATCATGAGGAATCATATAGTCGGGAAGCTGCCTTGATAGTAATGAACGAATCGTTTTTTCCTCTGTTTGATCATCGCTTACATAATATGCGATAAGGAATGCTTCTTCGTTTTTTTCTTCAATGATGACAGCGGCTTCTTGAACGCCTTCAATCTCGATGAGCCGCGCTTCTATTTCAGCCGGTTCAGTTCGTTTGCCGCGAATTTTGATTTGCCGGTCCATCCGGCTGATATATTCTAAGTTGCCGTCTGGCAGCCAGCGCGCCAGATCGCCGGTTTTGTACATTTTTTCCCCTGGTTGAAACGGATGCTCTACAAATGCTTGACTCGTCAAATCAGGTCTGTGCAAATATCCTTTTGCAACCCCATCGCCGCCGACGCAAAGTTCGCCGGGAACGCCGATCGGCGCGAGCTGACCGCTCTCGTCAACAATAAAGGCATTTGAATTGCTGATCGGTTTTCCGATGGGAATCGCTTGTGAAAAATCTTGCTTGACTTCATAAAATGTAGAGAATGTTGTATTTTCCGTCGGACCATATATGTTATAAAGCTTCAGGTTTGGGCACCGATGTCTGACCGTATTCATCAGTGCAGGCGTCAAAGCTTCCCCGCCGACATATAAAGTGGAGAGCCCTGAAAACATGTCCGGCTGGGCTTGTGCCAGCTGGTTAAAGAGAGCCGTTGTTAAAAACAGCACTGTGATATCATGGTGAAGCAAATAGCTGCCAAAACGGGCAGGAGTCAACATCGTCGAGCGGTCAATAACATGAAGAGATGCTCCTTTCAGGAGCGCTCCGAATATTTCAAATGTGATGGCGTCAAAGCCGAGTGAACCGGTTAAGATCAATCGGTCATTTGTATCGGCTGATGTGTAATTGCTGTTTGAGATCAGTGATACGACATTGCGGTGCGAAATCATTACGCCCTTTGGTTTGCCTGTCGAACCTGATGTATACATGATATAAGCCAGATCATCCGGACGCGTATTTATGTTGATAGCGCTGACAGGTGCCAATTGCGCTTCCTTGGATATCAACACTTTTTTCGGAAAATCAATGTCCGTCTTGAGTCCTTTCTGAACGGCCAATACGTCCGCCCCGCTTTCTTTCAGCATGCAGCTGATCCGTTCAGGCGGCAGTTCGGCATCGAGCGGGAGATAGGCGCCGCCCGCTTTCAAAACGGCAAGAACTCCGATGATGAATTCAGGTGAATGCTCTGCTAAAATGCCGGCAATTCCGTTTTTCTTTAAGCCTTGTTCTTGGAAGATGCGGGCCCACGCAGTGGATGTTTGATCCAGCTCCCGGTATGTCATCGTCAAGCCGCCGGCATGTAGTGCGATATGATCCGGCGTTTTCTCTACTTGATTGGAAAACAAGTCAGTGATTGTTTTGTTCGTATCGTAATCCGTTTTTGTATCGTTGAATGCCCCGATGATCCGGGCTTTTTCGTCAGGCGCGATCATCGGCAGCCTGGAGGCGGGGATATCGGTGTCCTCCGCCACTCTTCGCAAGGCTTCCAGCAGGTGGCCCCTCACACAGTCAATCCATGATTCATCATAAACGTTTGCATTGTAGATGAACTTGATGACAAGTTCATCATCCGGGGCAATCATGAGGTTGAAGTTGTAGCCTGATTGCTCCGACACTTTTACATTTTCGATCTGAAGCGGTGATTCGGCGCGGTTTGCCGAGTCTTGCATTTGCTGCAAAGGGTAGTTTTCAAAAACGAAAATATGGTCAATCGCATGCTGTTTGAAAGTGATTTGCGACTGAATGTCAGCCAATGGATAAAAGTTGAACATGTCTTGAGCGAGCCTTTCTTTTTGGGAGCGGCGAAGCAGCTCTGAAAAGGTTTCATTTTCGCTCTCGGTCTTGATTCGCACCGGCACAGTATTGATAAATAAACCGATGATCTTCTCAACGCCCGGAATCACGGAAGGACGGCCGGAAACGACAGAGCCGAACACGACATCATCTGTCCGGTTATAGCGCTGAAGCATTAAGCCCCACACGGTTTGTATGAGAGTGGCGAGTGTGGCTCCATGTTGTTTGGCGATTGTTTTGAGTCTGGCTGTCAACTTTCGGTCTAATGAAAACATCAGCTCTTTCTGCCGATATCCCTTTTCAGCAGGTTTTGCAGACACTTTCGGAAGACCTGTTGGCGCATTGAAGTCTGTCAAGTAGTTCTTCCAATATTCCTTGGCTTTGTCTTTGTCCTGATCATACAACCAGGAAATATATGCGCTGTATGGCTGAACAGGATCTAAAGGCACAGATTCACCCGTATAGATGGCTTCGTACAACTGCATAAATTCTTGGAGTACGATCCCGAGACACCAGCCGTCCATTAAAATGTGGTGATGGCTCCATACACATACGTGTTGTTCCGGCGCCGTTTTGAACAGAGAAATACGCATCAGCATATCTTTTTGCAGATTGAAGCCTTTCTGCCGATCCCGCTCTTTAAACTGGCTGATATATGCGGTTTGATCGGTCTCCGGCATTTCGGTCAAGTCTTCAGCATGCAACTGAAAGGATCGATCGCGTAAAACGACCTGGCGCGGTTCTTTCAGCCCGGCAACATGAGGCAAAAAAACCGTTCTGAAAATATCGTGGCGGTCAATGATCGATTGGACACTTTGTTGAAACCAGTCTAAATGGAGCTGACCCCTTATTGTGAAGACGGACTGTTCAATATATGCGGTTCCTTCGTCTTGCAGGAAAGAATGAAAAAGCATTCCTTCCTGCATGTGGCTTAAAGGATAAATGTTTTGGATTTTTTGTGTATGATCCATTGTTTCCCTCCGCTCGTTTAATGAAATCCGAGTAAGTCGGTTATATTTTTAAAAGCTTCCTCGGTCAGCTCGCGATCATCAAAGTCGCTGACGGTCTTCTCTGTTTCAGTTTTGCCGAGGCAATGGTTCATCAGCTTTCTGAGATAGTACTGACAATCTTGGGAAAGCCGCTCAATGGTTTCTTTTTGAAAACGCCCTGTTTCATATGTCATGTTAACGGTCAGTTTGCCTTCGGCTACGAGTGCGCTGATATCCAGCGACTGTTCACGCTTCCAAGTGCCGGTGATATCCTCGCCGCCCCCCAAAGGAGAAAATGTAAATGCATCAAGCTGTTCTGTTTCGGTTTGCGCACGGTTTCCGATTTCAAATTGTCCTAAATAGTTAAAGGTGATATCAGGTGCTTTGCCGAATTTGATCTTTGCTTTTTCAGGCGGTGTCATATATTTGAGAACACCGTATCCAAATCCTTTATCAGGTATCCGCCTTAACGTGTCTTTTGTTATTTTTAATGCGCGGATCATATATTCTTCATGATGGTCATCCCATGTATTGGGTTCAAGTTGAAGCAATACTGGATATATGGAAGTAAACCACCCTACGGTTCGGCTGATATCGTGATATGCCGCCTCAGATTGACGGCCATGCCCTTCAAGCGCGATTTTTAGCGCCTTTTGCGGCACCCATTGCCATATAGCGAGTACCGCTGACGCCAATAGCAGGTCTTGGGTATCCGTATTGTAAGCATTGTGCACATCTTTTAGAATCGCGTCTGTTTCTTGTTGAGCTAAAGTAAATGATACGGTGTTACGTTTTTTCAAAGCGGTTTTGTCGATATGTGTCTGATCTTTTGGCAGTGCAACTGTTTCATGTTGTTCGATGGCGCGCCAATAGTCTGCTTGCTGTAATAACCGCCGGCTTTCTGCATACTTGGCTAATTGCTCGGTATATGTCTGGAATGATGCGGTTTTTGGCGGGAGTGCTATGTCATCTCCGCGAATCGCCTGCTCATAGACGGATGCCAAGTCTTCCAGGATAATCCGCCATGATATGCCGTCGACGGCCAAGTGATGGATAGCAAGAAACAAGTCATCTCCTTCGCTTGAGCGGAAAAGCCCGACTTGCACCAGCGGCCCGTTTTCCAAGTCCATTGCTTTTTGCAGCTCACGAACTTGGTGTTTGATAATGTGTTCATGATCTTTTGGTTCGCCGGCCAGATTGAAGATTCGCAAGTTGTAAAGCTGGTCCTCTCCGATGTTCGCTGGACGATTGTACAGGCGCAAGTTCCCTTGTTCATCTTTGACGCATATGAGCCTGAGTGCATCGTGATGGACGGTTATCGCTTTTAGCGTTTTCCTCAATGCATCTTCATCTAACGGATTTGACCGATGCAGCATAACCGACTGATTAAAATGGTGGGCTTCTTTTATATCTTGAGACAGGAACCATTTTTGCACCGGTGACCATGTCATCTCGCCTTCTACAGATGCTTGGCTGATCGGTTGTTGTGATAAACGGACATATGGCGCCAATTCTTGGATTGTCGGATGGCTGAAGATATCTTTTACGGCCAATTGCTTTCCTGATTGATGCAATCTCGCGGAGACTTGCAATGCCTTAATGGAATCTCCGCCAAGCTCAAAAAATGATTCATCAATTCCGATCTTGTCCACACCGAGCACCCCGCGCCAGATGGCAGCCAATTCTTTTTCAATATCAGTGGCCGGAGCCGTAAATGTTTGCCTAGTCTCTCCCTTGTGCGGGATCTTTGCCAGTGCGGGCTTATTCAGCTTCCCGTTTGGCATGGTAGGCAATGCATCAAGCGTTTGGAAAAACGCCGGTACCATGTAAGACGGCACTTTTTTGGCCAAAGCTTTGCGCACCATGCCGCAATCTGCGCCGTCTTCAACAACAATATAAGCGCACAGTTCCTTATGACCTGCTGCGGTAACAGAATCCACCACTGCCGCTTCTTTTACTACGGCAAGGCCGGAGAGTGCCGCTTCCACTTCTTTTATCTCGATTCGGTAACCTCTGATTTTGACTTGTTCATCCATCCTGCCGACATACTGCAATGTGCCGTCCGGCAGCCATTTCGCCAAATCCCCCGTCCGATACATGCGCTGATCTGGATGGAACGGATCTTGAACGAAAGCTTTTGCCGTTTGCTCAGGAAGATTGATATATCCTCTTGCAAGCCCCGGTCCTGTAATGCAAAGTTCTCCGGTGACACCGATAGGCTGCAAGTGATCTCCTTTTAAAATATAAACATTTGTATAACCGATCGGCCGGCCGATCGTGATGTTTTCTTCTCGTTTCAATCTTCTGGCCGCAGTGGCCGTGATGCTGCTCTCTGTCGGCCCGTATTCATTGGAAATCTCTATGTCAGGGCTGAGCGAGAAACTGCGCTCCAGCAAATTCGGTTCAATCGCTTCGCCTCCTAATGTGACAAGTCGCAGTGTTTGTACATCTTCCGGCTGCAATACGTCAAGCAGTGTCCGGTATAGAATCGGAACGAGATTCATATGCGTAATGCCGTAATCGGCTAGATATTGTTTAATAGCGAGAATGTCTTTCGCTTCTTCCTCAGCCGGGATAACGGTCTGCACTCCTGATATAAGCGGCGCAAACATACTTGTGACAAATGCGTCAAAAGAAAATGAGGAAAGCTGAAGCGCGATATCATGATCATGAAATTCATAAAAAGCACTGCGCCACTGAACTGTATAAGCGACTCCTCTGTGTTCCACCATGACGCCTTTTGGATTGCCCGTCGTACCTGATGTATAAATGATATAAGCCAAATGATCAGGCCCGGAAGCAGTTAGAATAGGTGAGGTGTCCTGTTCCTGTACATCTTCAATCAGAAGCACTTCGCCTTTAAAACCATCAGGTACTTGATGAATTGCTTTTTTATCGGTGATCAGCAGTTTAGCTCCGCTGTCGGCTAATACATATTGTTTGCGCTCGTCCGGATATCCAAGATCAATTGGGACATAGGCGCCCCCTGCTTTCCAGGTTCCGAGAACGGCTGCGATCAAGCCTGTTGATTTAGGAATCATAATACCTACAGGTAGATCCGGACCAATCCCTTGATTTTGCAATGTTCTCGCTATTTTGTTGGACCATTCGTCTAATTCTTGATAAGTGAGCACCCCTTCCCGAGTGATGAGTGCAGTTGCACCCGGCAATTTTGCCGCATGACGGGCGAATAATTCGTGAACGGTTATGTTAGGGCCGTGTTGTTCCGGCATCCTGTTAAAGTTTGTCATCAGCAGCTGTTGTTCTTTAGCTGTCAGCATGCTGATGGCAGGCAACGCTGTCTGCGGTGCGTGGACAATGTGCTGAAGCATTGTCGTGAAATGTGATGCCCAGCGTTCGATCGTATCTTGTTTAAATAAAGATGATGCATATTCAAATCGAAAATGTATGCGTTCATCCCCTTCTGAAACTTGCAGCGTCAGATCAAACTTCGCCCCAGTTTGAGGCATATCGGCAGGCTGAATATGCAGTCCATCCAGGAAAAGCTCTTGGCGATCCATATTTTGTACGACAAGCATAGCGTCAAACAACGGATTGCGGCTCATATCACGAACGACATTAAGCCGGTCGACAAGCTCCTCAAACGGATAATCCTGATGTTCAAATGCCTCAAGCACCGTTTCGCGGACCTCCTTTAAGAAATCGCTGAAACATTTGTTTTCGGCCGGCTGCGTTCTGATCGCCAATGTGTTGACAAACATGCCGATAACGGGTTCTAAGTCTTTGTGCGGCCTTCCGGCGATCGGCGAACCGATGATGATATCCTCCTGTCCGCTGAGCCGGGCAAGAAGCGTGCTGTACGCGGCGAGAAGAACCATATACAGGGTGCATCCGTTGTCGCGGGCGATCTTGTAAAGGCCGGATGAAGTGTCCGCATCAAGTGAAAAGGACACATGATCTCCGGCAAAGCTTCGCACCGCCGGGCGGGCGTTGTCGGCCGGAAGCTCAAGCACCGGCAGCTCTCCGTCGAGCTGCTTCAGCCAATAGGCTTCCTGTCTGTTGTACGCCTCTCCTTGTTTGAATGCCTGTTGCCAGACAGCGTAGTCTTTATATTGAATCCGCAGCGGGTGAAGCGTCCGGCTGGCGTAAAGCTCGCTGAATTCGCTGATTAAGGTGCCGACAGACACCCCGTCGGAAATGATGTGATGCATGTCCACCAACAACAGGTGGCTCTCCTCCGCCTCCTTCACAAGAGCGGCGCGGAAAAGCGGCGCTTCTTGAAGCCGGAACGGACGGACAAAGTCTTCAGCCGCGGCCAATTCCATCAGCTGAAACGGGACATCATCATGAATGCGTTGAACAGGCTCGCCGTCTGCCCCGGTTTCAAACGACGTCCTGAGCGATTCGTGGCGGCGGATCAGCTGCCTGAATACTTCATCAAGCCGGGCGCGGTCGAGCGGTCCTGTCAGCTTAAGCGCCGCCGGCATATTGTAGCCGACACCGCCGTCTTCCAGCTGCTGAAGCACATACATCCGCTTTTGCGCCGAGGACACCGGATAGGTGTCCTGTTTGTCCGCCGGTTCAATCGCCGCATGCGGGCTTTCATCCAATTCCTGAATCACGGCTGCGAGCTCTTCCAGTGTCGGCTTGGCGAAAATCTCCTTCAGCGGCACCTGCACGCCAAACGCTTTGGCGATGCGGGAGACGAGCGCTGTCGCTTTCAGCGAGTGGCCGCCTTGTTCGAAAAAGTGGTCGCGAATGCCGGCAGGGCCGTATTTCAGCACCTCTTCCCAAAGCTTGGCGAGCTTCATTTCCGTGATGGTTTGCGGCGCGGTGTAAGCGCGTCGTTCAGCCGCTCCGTCGGGAGCGGGCAGCGCCTTGCGGTCAAGCTTTCCGCTCGGAGTGACAGGCCACTCTTTCATCTCGATGAAGGATGAAGGCATCATGTAGGCCGGCAGGCGTTTGCCCAGCTCTGTCCTTACAGTCTGTTGGTCCTGACCTTCAATATAGGCGCAAAGCTCGGTTTCCTCCCCTTCTGTCCGGGCGATAACCGCCGCTTCCCGCACGCCGTCGATCTGGCGAAGCGCCGCTTCGACTTCCCCCGGTTCGATCCGGTAGCCGCGGATTTTCACTTGACCGTCCATGCGGCCCAACCATTCAACGGTGCCGTCCGGAAGCCATCTCGCCAGATCACCCGTTTGATACATGCGTTCCCCTGAATAAAAGGGGTCATCGAGAAACCGTTCTTCTGTCAGCTCCGGACGGTTCAAATAGCCCCTTGCGACGCCCGCGCCTGCGATATACAGTTCCCCTCGACAGCCGAACGGCAGAAGCTGCCGTTTTTTATTTAAAATATAGAGTCTCATATTGTGTCCTGATCGGCCGATCGGGACATGGTCAAGTGTTTTCCTTTTAGGGACATCAAAGTATGCCGCTTCTACCGTCGCTTCCGTCGGTCCGTAGGAATTTGTCAATTCCACCCCCGGCAGAAGCTCATGAAAACGGGAGACGAGGTGCGCCCCCAGCTGCTCACCGCCTGCAAAGACTCTTTTTAAATGTCTGATGTCGGCCGGTTTTTTTCTATGATTCATATATTCCAAGAATGAGTGAAGCATAGAAGGGACAAAATGAGCGGCTGTAACTTCCTTTTCCTCCAGCGCTTTTAAGATGATTTCAGGATCTTTTTCCCCTCCTTGAGGAAGCAGATAAACAGAAGCCCCGGCGAATGGCCACCAGAACAGCTCCCATATTGAAGCATCAAACGAGTAAGACGTTTTATGCAGAATGATGTCCGAGTCGTTAAGTGAGTAGCGGGTTTGCAGTGAGTATAAAAAATTGACCGCGGACCTGTGTTCCACCATGACGCCTTTTGGGCGTCCCGTTGAGCCGGATGTATAGATGATATAGGCCAAGGCATCGGGCGGTACCGGGAGATTCGGATTGACTGCCGCTTCTCCGTGATTCCCGCGCCCGCCATCTAGCGGCAAAATGGTTCCCTCAAACATCGATGGATTAGATTCTGCAAGCAAGGTCTTTGCGCCGCTGTCCTTCATTAAAAAACGGATTCGTTCTTCAGGATAGTCAGGGTCGATCGGCACGTAAGCAGCTCCCGCTTTTAAAATGCCATAAATTCCAATCAGCATATCTGGTGAACGTCTCCCCATCACGGCAATCACATCTTCCTGTTGAATACCGAGGCCAATTAGCTTCCATGCAATTTGATTGGCCCGTTCATTCAGTTCTCTGTAGGAGATGGAGACGCCATCCGCCAAAACGGCCGGACGATCAGGCGTCTTTTCTGCCTGCTGCTCGAGCTGATGGTGAAGCGGCTGATCCAGTGGGAAATCGATTTTTTGCATCGGACTGAAGTTTTGCAGAAGCGCGCTTTCTTCCTTTTTCGAAAGGATTGACAAATGGTCCAGTTCCAGCTCCGGATGCTGTGCAGCGTTTTTAGCCAACGTTTTAAAAAAATCGGCCCATTTTTGAATCGTTTTCCGTTCAAACAAATCTGTACTGTATTCAAACTGACAATATATTTGTCCGCCGCTTTCGGCCATGTACAGTGACAGGTCGAATTTAGAAATCGGGTGGCTGATATCTTTTTGCCGAAGCTCAAGCCCCTCCATCGACAATTGTTGCCGCTCCATATTTTGCAGTGCAAACGTTGTATCAAAGAGCGGATTTCGGCTCATCTCCCGCTGAACGCCGAGGCGGTCAACCAGCTCCTCTAACGGATAGTCCTGGTGTTCATAGGCTTCTAGCGCTGTTTCTCGAATGTCCTGTAAATATTGTTTGAAAGATATTCCGCTCACCGGACGTGTTCGAAAAGCCATTGTGTTCACAAACATTCCGAGCACGGATTCAAGGTCAGCATGCGGTCTGCCCGCGATCGGCGAACCGACAATGATCTCTTCCTGCCCGCTTAGCCGTGATAATAAAACGGTGTATATGCCAAGAAGCGTCATATACAGTGTGCATCTGTTTTCTCCTGCGAGCTGTTGTAAACGTGATGTAAGCTCCTGACTGATCTCGAACGTAACCCGGTCACCTGCAAAGCTTTTTGCCGGGGGCCGCGGTTTGTCCGTCGGCAATTCGAGCACTGGCAGCTCACCGGCCAGTTGTTTGAGCCAATACGATTCTTGCCGTTTGTATATGTCGCTTGTTTTGAATGTTTCTTGCCATGCTGCATAGTCTTTGTATTGAATGCGCAACGGAGCCAGTTCAAGTCTTTTATACAGATCGCTGAATTCCTGCATGAGCAATTGGATGGAGACACCGTCTGAAATAATATGGTGCATGTCCACTAAAAGCAGATATCGTCCTTTTTCAATGGTCGCTAAGCCCGCCCTGAAAAGCGGAGCCTTTCCAAGATCAAACGGCCGGATAAATGATTCAGATGAAGAGTCGTTTGAAAAAGCAAACGGCACCTTTTCATGAATCCGCTGCACCGGCTCGCCGTCGTCTCCTGCTTCGAATGATGTCCTAAGGGGTTCATGCCGGCGGATCAGTTCGCGAAATACAGCTTCCACTCTCTGTTGATCGAGCTCGCCTGTCAGCTCCAAAACGGCCGGAATGTTGTAGCTGACTCCTCCGCCATCAAGCTGGTGCAGAACATACATCCGTTTTTGTGCGGAAGAAACCGGATATGTCTCCTTCTTCTCTATTTGCTGAATCGAAGCAAACGGGTTTTCTTCCGCTTCACTGATGACTGCTGCCAATCCTTCTACGGTCGGATGGGCAAAGACATCACTTAACGGAATCTGAACGTTCCATTCTTTGGCGATGCGAGAGATGAGCGATGTTGCTTTTAAAGAATGGCCGCCCAGTTCAAAAAAGTTGTCGCGGATGCCGACCGGCCCCCTTTTCAGTAGACCTTCCCAAAGCTGTGAAAGCCTGAGCTCGTTCAAATTGCGAGGTGCGGCGTATGACTGATGCGATGCGGATGATGTCGATTCTGGGAGGGCGCTTTTGTCGACTTTTCCATTTACGGTAAGCGGAATCGCTGGCACAGCAGTCCATTTTACTGGCATCATGTAGTCAGGGATGGCGTCGGCCAAATCATGACGCAATGCAGAAGGGTCGATCGGTTTCCGTGTGCTGTAGTATGCGCACAATTCATGTTCCCCTTCACTGTCTTTTTGAACCAGGACAACCGCTTCCTTAACAGCAGGATGATTTGCCAATGTCACCTCTATTTCCTTAGGTTCGACCCGGTAGCCCCTGATTTTCACTTGATCATCCGTCCGGCCGATATAGTCCATTTGTCCGTCTGCACGAAGCCTTGCTATATCTCCTGTTCGATACATGACGGCTCCCGCTCTGAATGGATCGGGCAAAAATTTCTGTTTTGTCAAGATTGGATTATTGACATATCCTCTCCCGACGCTCGCGCCTGATATATAAAGCTCTCCTGCTACACCGCAGGGCTGAAGTCGTTTGTATTTGTCAAGGATATACATGGCGTTATGGCTGATCGGTTTTCCGATCGGCGGAGAATCCGGGATGTCGCCCTCAGGATGAATGGTGCATGTCGAGACGACATGGGTTTCCGCCGGGCCGTAATGATTATGCAAGTGTATGCCGCGCCGCTTGAGCAATGCCTTAAAAATATGCGAGACCGTCAATTGCTCCCCTGCAGTGATGACATGCTTCACACAGTTTGGAAAGTGGTTCGCATAGTGTTCCTCATTAAAAAGCATCTTCACAAAAGCCGTCGGGAAAAAGACGACTTCTGTTCGCTGTGTATTGATCAACAAAAACAACTGAGCTGGGTCGCGTTTGATTGATTCAGGCGTGATGCAAAGCGTGCCGCCGCTAAGCAAAGTTGTAAACAATTCTTGATAGCAGACGTCAAACGCACAAGATGCATACTGGAGCACATTTGTTTTGAAATCAATACGTGAGTTTTCAAATTGGTCATGAAGCAAATTGGCCATATTTCGATGTTCAAATAAAACACCCTTCGGCTTCCCCGTTGTTCCAGATGTATACATGATGTAAAGCAAATCTTCCGCAGTGTTTACCGTCTCGACATTGCTTCCGTCGCTTTCCGCATCTGCTTCTTCTATGAATGTCACAGATCGTTTTGTTGCGGCTGACTTTGCTAAAGCCGCCACATGATGCTGTGATACTATGTGCTGACAGCCGCTGTTTTCTATGCAATAGCGAATGCGTTCGGCAGGATGGCTCAGGTCAATCGGAACAAATGCCGCGCCCGCTTTTAAAATGCCGAGTACTCCCGCCGCTAATGCGGGAGAACGTTCGACCATGATCGCGACCGGCTCCTGGCGTTTGACACCCCGTTTTCGGAGAAGGCGTGCAAGTTTGTTGGCCATTTCATTCAGCTCTTTATAAGTGATCGACTGCCCTTCATAGTGAATTGCTTTTTCATCAGGGGATTGTGCCGCCTGACGTTCGAACATCGACTGGATCGTTTCATATTCACGCTGTTTAGTCTCTATTTTCAACGTGCTGAGCAGGTCTTTTTGTTCCTGCTGTGTTGTGATCGCCAATTCCTCCGGGGTCAAATTCGGATTTTCCAGCACTTGTGCGATGATATGCTGCAAATGGCCTTTGACGCTTTCGATGAAAGAACGTTCATGAATGCCGGAATCAAATCTCATTTTGAGATGAATGTTTTCACCTGGTGCTACCATGAGATAAAAGCTGTAGTTGGTCTCGTCTTCCATGTTGAAATCATGAATCCGAAACAGATCCTCTGCATCTTGTCCACTGTTCAGCAGTGCGATTTCTTTTTCAACAGGATAATTTTCAAAAACAAGAATATGGTCGATTAAGCCTTGTTTGACGGCGGATTCCGCCTGTATCTCATAGAGCGGGTGGTAGCTGTACGGCTGCCCATTCAGCGCATCTTTTTGCACTTGTTTAATCAGTTTCACAAAAGGCACTTTTGTACCGGTAACACGCACCGGTACCGTGTTAATGAAAAGGCCGATCATCCGCTCTATCCCTGCAATTTCAGCCGGCCTGCCGGAAATAACCGAACCGAAAACCGCATCATCCGTCTGGTTATAAGCTTGCAGCAACATTCCCCAAAGCGTGTGAAAAATGGTGCTCAATGTGACTTCTTCCTTTGCGGCCAGCTCTTTCAGCTTATCCGTAACTGTTTTAGAAAGGGAAAAGGTGACTTCTTCTTGTCTGCTTTTGGCGCCCGCTTTTTTTTGCTGCGGCAGCCGGCTCTGTTGGTCATATCCTTCAAGATAACCCTCCCAGTACCGGGCGGCGGCTTCTTTGTCCTGCTCCATCAGCCATTGAATATAGCTCCCGTAAGGCACAGCAGGCTCAAGCTTTAATGGTGTTTGGTGCAAATGGGAAGCGTATATATGGAAAAACTCCTTCAGGACAATCCCGAGGCACCAGCCGTCCATAATGATGTGATGGAAGCTCCATATGCATGTAAATTCGCGTTCCCCTGTTTTAAAAAGAATGACGCGCATCAATCCATCTTTTTGCAAATGAAATCCTTTGGCTCTGTCTGTTTTTTTGACGTCATCGATCAATCTAAGCTGGCCGGATCGGTCCAAATGAGTCAGATCTTTTTCTTCAACGGTGATCGTCCGTTCTTTTAAGACGACCTGCTGCGGAACGGATACATTTTGACTGATAAAAATCGTTCTGAAAATATCGTGCCGGGCACAAAGAACAGCAATGCTTTTCTGAAAAATGTCTGTGTCAACCTTTCCTGTCATTGAAAATGAGGCTTGTTCGACGTATGCCTGTGTGTCCTTGTTAAGAAGGGTGTGAAATAGCATGCCTTCCTGCATATAAGAAAGCGGATAAATATCCTGAATCTCATGTTTTTTTGTCATATTTTTTCCCTGCCTCCTGTTCCTACAGTTCCTCGACAAAGCTCGCAATATTGTCCAAATCTTCCGCTGTTAACGATTGGCTGCTAAAATCGCTGACCGTTTTCTCTGTTTCTTGTTTATGTGCGCAATGTTTGATGATTTGGTGCAAATTATGTTTCACCATGTGCAGCAGCTGTTTCATTGTTGTTTTATGGAACCGGCTTGGCGGATAGCTCAAATTGAAATGCAGCTGATTTTGCCTTACCATGGCGCTCATTTCCAGCGTTTGCTCACGCTGCCATGTAGGTGTAATGTCTTTCCCGCTTGCAAGCCCCGAAAAGCTGAACTTTTGTTGGCGTTCTGTATCATTGAATTGCCCTAAATAATTAAAACCGATTTCAGGCGCTTTGCTGAACTGGATTGTTTTGTTTTCAGAGGATGTTAAATATTTCAAAATGCCGTATCCCATTCCTTTGTCCGGTATTCTGCCGAGTGTATCTTTGACTGTTTTCACTGCCAGCCCCAACTCGCCTTCGACTGCATGTAAATCAATCAACACAGGATATATTGTGGTAAACCAGCCGACTGTCCGGCTGATATCCAATTCAGGAAGGGTGTGATCTCTCCCATGTCCTTCCATCGCGATCCGCAGTTTCCTCTCTCCCATCCAATCACACAGGGCTAATGATGCTGCCGTCAGCAGAATATCCTGGGTGTCTGTGTTGTAGGCGTTGTTAACCTTGTGGATTAAAACGTGTGTGTCTTCTTCGGAAAGGGTAAAGCTTTCCGTTTTCCGAATGTTGTCCGCAGCGCTATGCGGTTTTTCACAAGAAAGTAAAGCGGCTTTTTCTTTTTCAACAGTGCGCCAATACGATTGTTCGCGAATGACCTTGCTGCTCTCTGCGTATTCGGCAAGCCGGTTTGCGAAATATTGGTATGAGTCCGTTTTCCGCGGAAGCTGAACCGGTTGTCCTGTGGCCGCCTGACTGTATGCTGCCGATAAATCCTCAAGCAAAATCCGCCATGAGACCCCGTCGACGACCAAATGATGAATGGTGAGAAATAAATAAGTTCCCGACATTGTGTTGAACAAGCCTGCTTTTAGCAGTGGGCCTGTTTGCAAATGGATACTGCGCTGCAAATCAGCGACTTCGTCTTCAATCATCTTCTCCCATTGTGCCGTTTTAGAAAGGTCTCTTATGTTCAGGCTGTAAAGTTCTCCATGAATTCCCCTGTTAAATTGCTGCAGCTGGCCGCCGTCATCGATGATTGTCATGCGGAGGGCATCATGATGGATGACAAGATGCTGTAAAGCTGTTCGAAGCGGCTGTTCCTGAAATCCTTCTGAGCTATGAAGCATGACAGATTGGTTGAAATGCTGCCTCTTTTCGATATGCTGTGCGAGGAACCAGCGCTGAACGGGCGTCCAAGGTACTTCTCCTTCAATCGGCCGCTGATCTATATTTCTCTCAGTCTTGCGGATGAGAGGCGCGGCTTCTTTAATAGTTGGATGGCGGAATAAGTCGCCTGCCGTGATTTTCAAGTCAAACCGTCCAAGGCGCGCAGATACTTGGAGGGCTTTAATCGAATCGCCTCCCAGTTCAAAAAACGAATCCTCAATCCCGACTTTTTCAACGCCGAGCACCTCTTGCCAGATCACGGCAAGCCGTTCCTCCAGCTGGTTGCGCGGAGGGGCGTATGCTGTGTTGATTGCTGTGGTCTCCGGCTCAGGCAGCGCTCTTCTGTCGAGCTTTCCGTTTTGTGTCAGAGGCAAGGCGGCAAGCTCAACCAAATGCGCCGGGATCATAAACCCGGGCAATTGCTGAGAAAGAAGGGATCTGACTTTCTCGATATTCATTTCCGCTTGCAGACTCATATAGGCAAGGAGTTCTTTATGTCCTGAGGGACCGGTTCGCACGATGACGGCGGCTTCTTTGACACCGTCAATCTGCCGCAATGCTGCTTCAATTTCTCCCAGCTCAATCCTGTAGCCGCGAATTTTTACTTGATCATCCATCCGGCCGATATATTCAATCGACCCATCCTTCAGCCAGCGGGCCAAATCACCGGTCCGGTACATTCGTTCACCAGGTGTGAAGGGATTTGGCACAAATTTTTCTTTCGTCAGTTCAGGTCTCCCGAAGTAGCCTCTGGCTAGCCCGTCCCCGCCAACGCATAATTCTCCGATGACACCCATAGGCTGCAATCTCCCGCGGCTGTTGACAATATAAGCGGTTGAATTAGCGATTGGGCGGCCGATCGGAATGGAATGCTTATACTCGTGTTCAATCCGGAAGCACGTTGAGAATGTTGTGTTTTCCGTTGGGCCGTAGCCATTCCATAGCGCGAGATCCGGTGCCGCGTTGCGAACGCGATTGACATGGTTTGGCGACAGGGCTTCTCCGCCGAGAATCAATCTGGACAGGTCGGAAAATGTTCGTTCATTTTGTTCTGATAATTGATTAAATAAGGATGATGTCAGCCATAAAGTCGTGATGCCGTTCTGCTGTATGAATGTCTTGAGCCGATCGGAATCTAAATAAGTTTCCTTGTCACTGATGTATAAACAAGCACCGTTTAATAGCGGTCCGAATACTTCAAATGTCATCGCGTCAAATCCCAATGACGCTGTCAATAAAATCCTGTCTTCAGGTGAAAATGCCATATCGCTGTTTTTTACGAGACGGACGACGCCGCGCTGTTCAACCATTACGCCTTTTGGCGTGCCGGTTGATCCGGATGTATACATGATATAAGCGAGAGAATCAGGACCGCCCTGCTGTTCGGGATTGTTTGCTGAAATGCCGACCTCAAGCTGGATGTCTTCTATGAATAACCGTTTTCCTGCCATATGAGATTCTAATCGATCTGATTGGAGGAGCATCACAGCATTGCTGTCAGACAACATCCATTCCAGCCGTTCTGTCGGCATGTCTTCAGTGACGGGAAGATAGGCTCCGCCGGCTTTTAAAATACCTAGAATTCCGACCGCAAGTTCAGGGGTGCGACTTGTTAATAGTGCGACAACACTTTCTGAACCGACGCCATTTGCTCGAAGCGCAGCGGCTATTCTGTTGGCGCGTTCGTTTAGTTCACGGTAAGTCAAGGTTTGTCTGTCATATATAACGGCCGGGGCGTGAGGTGTTTTGGCTGCTTGATATTCAAATAAACGGCTGATCGTTTCGTGTTTCGGGTAGTCTTGTTTTGTCTGATTAAATGTGTGAATGAATGAGCTTGTCTCATGTTCATCTAATACATGGATATCTCCGAGATGAATGTTCTGATGTTCGATCACATGATGGAGAATATGAATATAGTAGGAAAGCCATTTCTTGATCGTTTGTTTTTGATAGATGTCTGTATTGAATTCAACATCAAAACGGATTGTCTCTTGATCTTCTTCAGCTGCATAAAGAGTCATATCAAACTTAGAGACTTTATGGGCGTCATGAGCTATAGTCGTCAAATGCAAGTTATGCAGAGTCAGTGATTCCCGCTCCATATTTTGCAGAGCGAACATAACGTCAAACAGCGGATTGCGGCTCATATCACGGACGACATCAAGCCGGTCGACAAGCTCCTCAAACGGATAATCCTGATGCTCGAACGCCTCAAGCGCCGTTTCGCGGACCTCCTTTAAGAAATCGCTGAAACATTTGTTTTCTGCCGGCTGCGTTCTGATCGCCAATGTGTTGACAAACATGCCGATGACAGGTTCTAAGTCTTTGTGCGGCCTTCCGGCGATCGGCGAACCGATGATGATATCCTCCTGTCCGCTGAGCCGGGCAAGAAGCGTGCTGTACGCGGCGAGAAGAACCATATACAGGGTGCATCCGTTGTCGCGGGCGATCTTGTATAGGCCGGATGAAGTGTCCGCATCAAGTGAAAAGGACACATGATCTCCGGCAAAGCTTCGCACCGCCGGGCGGGCGTTGTCGGCCGGAAGCTCCAGTACCGGCAGCTCTCCGTCGAGCTGCTTCAGCCAATAGGCTTCCTGTCTGTTGTACGCCTCCCCATGTTTGAATGCCTGTTGCCAGACGGCGTAGTCTTTATATTGAATCCGCAGCGGGGCAAGCATCCGGTTGGCGTACAGCTCGCTGAATTCGCGGATTAAGGTGCCGACAGACACCCCGTCGGAAATGATGTGATGCATGTCCACCAACAACAGGTGGCTCTCCTCCGCTTCCTTCACAAGAGCGGCGCGGAAAAGCGGCGCTTCTTGAAGTCGAAACGGACGGACAAAGTCTTCAGCCGCGGCCAACTCCATCAGCTGAAACGGGACATCATCATGGATGCGCTGGACAGGCTCGCCGTCTGCCCCGGTTTCAAACGACGTCCTGAGCGATTCGTGGCGGCGGATCAGCTGCCTGAATACTTCATCAAGCCGGGCGCGGTCGAACGGTCCTGTCAGCTTAAGCGCAGCCGGCATATTGTAGCCGACACCGCCGTCTTCCAGCTGCTGAAGGACATACATCCGCTTTTGCGCCGAGGACACCGGGTAGGTGTCCTGTTTATCTGCCGGTTCAATCGCCGCATGCGGACTTTCATCCAATTCCTGAATCACGGCGGCGAGCTCTTCCAGTGTCGGCTTGGCAAAAATCTCCTTCAGCGGCACTTGCACGCCAAACGCTTTGGCAATGCGGGAGACGAGCGCTGTCGCTTTCAGCGAGTGGCCGCCTTGTTCAAAAAAGTGGTCGCGAGTGCCGGCAGGGCCGTATTTCAGCACCTCTTCCCAAAGCTTGGCGAGCTTCATTTCCGTGATGGTTTGCGGCGCGGTGTAAGCGCGTCGTTCAGCCGCTCCGTCGGGAGCGGGCAGCGCCTTGCGGTCAAGCTTTCCGCTCGGTGTGACAGGCCAGTCACGCATCTCGATGAATGATGAAGGCATCATATAGGCCGGCAGGCGTTTGCCCAGTTCTGTCCTTGCGGTCTTTTGATCCTGACCTTCAATATAGGCGCAAAGCTCGGTTTCCTCCCCTTCTGTCCGGGCGACAACCGCCGCTTCCCGCACGCCGTCGATCTGGCGAAGCGCCGCTTCGACTTCTCCCGGTTCGATTCGGTAGCCGCGGATTTTCACTTGGCCGTCCATGCGGCCCAGCCATTCAACGGTGCCATCCGGGAGCCATCTCGCCAGATCGCCCGTTTGATACATGCGTTCCCCTCGATAAAACGGGTCATCGAGAAACCGTTCTTCTGTCAGCTCCGGACGGTTCAAATAGCCCCTTGCGACACCCGCGCCTGCGATATACAGTTCTCCGGCCACCCCTATGGGCTGGACAGCTTTCTCACTGTCTAAAATATAAAGACGGGCTCCCGGTACAGGTTTTCCGATCGGAAGCCGCATCCGTTCCCTGTCTTTTTCGTGGTCGTATCGAAAAAATGCGGCATCCACCGTAGCTTCTGTCGGCCCGTAGCCGTGAATGACCGCAGTCTCCGGCAAAGACCGGGCAAATCGGGCGGCTGTCTGGGGAGCGAGCGCTTCACCTCCGGCGAATACGCGTTTCAAGGTTTTCGCAAGGCTTGTCCTTTTCTCCTCTGTTTCCATCTCGACCTGGTCTAAAAAGCTGTTGGCCATCGCCGGGATAAAATGCGCCGTTGTCACTCCTTCGTTTGTGAAGGCTTCTGTCATTAAAGCGGGATCTTTCTCCCAGCCCTGCGGAAGCAAATACATGGAGGCGCCGGGAATCATCCACCAAAACAACTGCCAGATCGAAGCATCAAATGAAAACGATGACTTGAGCACGATGACATCATCTTCAGTTAATGGGAACTGGCGCTGCATCCCGGACAAAAAGGCGGCAGCCTGTCGGTGCTCAACCGCGACGCCCTTCGGTGTCCCGGTTGAACCGGATGTATAGATGACATAGGCGAGTGAGCCGCCATCTGTATGAACGCAAACCGATTCGGTCTCCGCTGTCTCCGCTTGAAACGATGACAGGTTGACTTCAAGCGTCTCACCGGCAAAACCGGAGACGGACAAACCCGGCCCTGTGACGAGAAGCTTGGCGCCGCTGTCGGCGAGCATGTATCTGAGCCGTTCTTCAGGATAGTCTGGATCAAGCGGCACGTAAGCGCCGCCGGCTTTCAAAACAGCCAGCACCGCGATCACCATCTCTGGTGAACGGTCAGCGAGCACGCCGACCACACTTTCTTTGGCAACGCCTTTTTTCTTCAACCGGACAGCGAGCTGATTGGTATACTGATCAAGCTCTCGATATGTTAAGGTACCGCCGGAAAAACGAAGCGCCGGCATGTTCGGCGACAGAGCTGCACGGCGGGTGAAAAAGCTATGCAGCGTCGGCGCTAAAGGTGCAGCGGGCTCTGTTTGATTGAATTCGTACAGCATCTTTTTGGCAGTTTCTTCGCCAAGCAATGCAATTTGTGCGATTTGTTGATTGGGATCAGCGATGACAGAGCCTATGATATGGCGTAAATACAGTTCGATTTTTTTCATCATGGCTGGATCATACAGTCCGATATCAAAATTTATGCGAATATAAAGCGAGCTTCCCGGAATGATTTTAATGCTGCATCCATAGTTGGTAACTTCATCCATATCGAAATCATCGACTGTGAAATCGAATGCATCAGCTTGATTCAGACTTTCAATTTCGCGCTGGGCCGGTATGTTTTCAAATACGACAATATGGTCAAACAGCTCATGTTTCAGCGTGCTTTGCGCCTGAATATCATATAAAGGATAATAACTGTACGCTTCCGCTTTCAGTGACTCCTGTTGCAAGTGGCTGACCAATGTCAAAAAGGACTCCGGCCCGCTTTGGACCCGGACGGGAATGGTATTAATGAAAAGCCCGACCATTTTTTCTACGTCCTCAAGATCAGACGGCCTCCCGGAAATAACGGAACCGAAGACTGCGTCATCACAGCGGTTGATCTTTTGCAGAATGATTCCCCATAATGCCTGAAAAACCGTATTCAGCGTCGCGCCTGCTTGCAAGGCCAATTTTCGCAGCCCTTCAGTCTGTTCTTTAGATAGGGTAAATGCCATCTGCTCAAGCTTTCCTTTTGAGGATGATGATGTTTTGGGCAGTGATGCGGTTTGTTTGACATCGACAAGCCTTGTTTTCCAAAAGGCTTCAGCTTCTTTTCGATCCTGTCGCATCAGCCATTTAATATACTTGCTGAACGGCTGAACCGGTTCAAAATCAGGAAGCTGCCCTTTTCCTAAAGCCTTGTAAATCGCAAGAAATTCTTTCATCACAATACCAAAGCACCAGCCATCCATTAAAATGTGATGATGGCTCCAAATACAATGATATTGTTCGTGTGCCCTTTTTAAGATAGATACTCTCATAAGAGGGTCTGTTTGCAGATCAAATCCTTTTTTCTTGTCGTCATGTTCGAATTGATCGACAAATGTTTCTTTAGCCGCCTCGTCCAGATGAGAAATATCAACAAATTGAAGGCGGCTTTGCCGCTCTTTTAACACGACTTGGCGCGGCTTTGCCACATTTTTGTGTATAAACGCAGTGCGGAAAATATCATAGCGTTCAATCAGCGCGTCTAAACTTTTTTGAAACCGTTCTGTATCAAGCGAGCCGTTTATCGTAAATGATGCCTGTTCAAAGTAGGCTCTAGATTCCTGATCCAATAGCGAGTGAAACAGCATGCCCTCCTGCATAAAAGATAAAGGATAGATATCTTGTATTTCCGGTTGCTGCACCATCAGCGACTCTCCTTTTCTATAATTTATTGACAGCTCCCATAATGTCGCTTAGTTCCTCCAAAGTTAAATCTTCATCAGTGAAGTCTGTTGCACTTTTTTCATGGTTTTCTTTTTCTGTGCAATGCTTGATGATCGTTTTGAGAAAAAATTGAACATGGTCTGCTAGAGCTTGTACTGTTTCTTTCTCATATTGAAGCCGGTTGTAGACAAAGTGCATGACGAGACATTCTGAAGATACGGCGCCGCTGATATCGAGAAGATGAGGCCGCTCCCAATCCGGACTGATCTCATGCCCCGCTTTGACGGGAGAAACGCGAAATCCGCTCGACTTGATATCTTCGTCAAACTGTCCCAAATAGTTAAAGCTGATGTCGGGACGCTGGAAATCTTCAGGTTCCCACATGCCGCCGATGTATTTCAGCACCCCGTAGCCAACGCCCTTATACGGAATACGGCGCAGCATGTCTTTTGTCCGCTTGATGTGGTAGCCGAAACGCTCATGATCATCTGCGGACTCCGGAAGGCTTGCATCGAGTAAAACAGGATAAATCGAGGTAAACCAGCCGACCGTCCGGCTGATATCGATATCCTCCAAATGCGCTTCTCTTCCATGGCCTTCCAAGCTGATTTTGAATCGATCATTGCCGGTCCATTTGTGAAGCGCAAGACCTAACGCGGCGAGTAATATGTCATTTGTATCTGTCGTATACGGCTTGTTTACAGCCGTTAACAGACGCTCTGTTTCTTGTTTTGTCAGCCGAATGTCTATGGTGTCTGTATCTTGCAGCAGATTCGTAATGGTTTCGGCATCTTTCGGAAGCGGTTCAACTCTTGTTTTTTCCCTTTCAGTCCAGTAATCTATTTCCCGTAATAGCTGTCGGCTTGTTGCGTAATCAGTCAGCCGCTTGGCATAGGTTTGATAGGAATCTGTCTTTTCCGGAAGCACGATTTCTTTTCCCGCCAGGGCCTGTTTGTATCCGGCGGTTAAATCTTCGAAGAGGATGCGCCATGATACTCCGTCGATGACAAGGTGATGAATCACAAGCAGCAAATGATCGCCGTCCGATCCGCGAAAAACGCCGGCTGCAACAAGCGGCCCTGTCTGAAGCTGAATCGATTTCTGAATATGTTCCGCGGCCCTTTCAATCATCACATGCTCTTGAGCTAATGATCCTGCTTCTCTTACATCAAGCAGTTCAAACGAAAACAGCTCCTCTTTGGCAAGCTCTTCGGCTCTGTTGTACTGTGTTAAAACTCCGTCTTGATATCCGCATACCATCCGCAATGCGTCATGATGGACCACGATATGGGCGAGCGTTTTTTGCAGAGCTGTTTCATCAAATCGCGCGGAACTGTGCAGCATGACAGATTGATGAAAGTGATCGTGTGACAAAGATTGTGAGAAAAACCAGTGCTGTACAGGCGTCAGCGGCACTTCGCCGTTGACGGGCGCTTGATCAATCTCGCGCCGGACTTTCGTTACCCGCTTTGACAGCTCGCCAAGCGTCTGATGTTTAAACAGCTCGCGAACCGTTGTTTCATAGCCTCGCTGCTTTAGCCTTGCGCATACTTGCAGCGCTTTAATAGAATCTCCGCCAAGGTGAAAGAAATGGGCGTTCACACCGAGCCCCTCCATTCCTAAGAGCTCTTCCCAAATCTCAGCCATCATCTGTTCAATATCGTTTCTTGGGCTTATATCTTCACCTGCGCCCTGATTGGCCGCCGGTTCTGGCAGCGCATTTTCGTCGAGCTTGCCGTTAGCTGTCAGTGGCAGTTCATCAACCTGTATGATCCGCGCGGGTATCATGTATTCCGGGAGGAGCGTTCTGAGAGATGTACGAATCTCTGCTTCATTCAGGCTTTGCGCCGTTACCGCATATCCATAGATCGATTGCTGTCCGTCTTTGTCATTTCTTGTTATGACTGCTGCTTCCTTGATTGGAGGCAGTTCTTGAAGGGCGCTTCTGATTTCTCCCAACTCAATCCGGTATCCTCTGATCTTCACTTGCGCATCTTTTCTGCCGACATATTCCAGCTCGCCGTTTGGCATCCTTTTGACGATGTCTCCCGTACGATACAGGCGCTGACCTCCGACATATGGATTTGTGATGAATCGGGAAGCGGTCAGCTCTTCTCTGTTGATATAGCCTCTTGCGACTCCGGCGCCTGCGATATACAGTTCTCCCGGCACACCGACAGGCTGCAGGTTCATATAGGCGTCCGCGACATAGGCTTGTAGGGTTGCCAGAGGTTTTCCGATATTGCTTTTATTGTGTTTCATATCGGTTCGAGTCAGCTTTTTATACGTGGCGTGCACCGTTATTTCGGTAATGCCGTACATATTGATGAGATCCGTTTCTGGATACTTCTCAATCCAGTTCATCAGCATCCCGGGCTGCAGGGCTTCTCCCCCGAAGATGACATAGCGGAGCTGTAAGCGGTCCGAATGCCTTAATTCTTCATCGATAAGCCCGTGAAAAGCTGTAGGCGTCTGGTTTAGCACAGTCACGCCTTCTTTTTGTAAAAGCCGCCGGTAGACATGGGGATCGCGGGCGGTTTCTTTCGGGACAATGACAATTTTTCCGCCGTGTAAAAGAGCGCCGAATATTTCCCAAACTGAGAAGTCGAAACAATAGGAATGGAACAGCGTCCAGACGTCCCAGGATCCGAATGAAAAAGGCAGCTCGTCATGTTTGATCAGGCTGACCACATTGCGGTGTTCAATCACTACACCTTTTGGCTTTCCTGTTGTTCCTGATGTGTAGATCACATATGCCGGCTGTTCGGCTGATATCGGCTGGCGCCGCCTTTTCGCTGCGGCTTTTTCTGCCTCGTCAATATATAAAACAGGTATGTCTATAGGTTCTTCCCATTGTTGTCCGGATTGAGTAAGCAGCAGTTTGGCCCCGCTGTCATTCAGCATAAAGCGGATCCGTTCAGCTGGATAATCAGGGTCGATCGGCAAATAGGCGCCTCCCGCTTTTAAGATGCCGAGAATCCCAACCAGCATATCGAGTGAACGGTCTGTCATTAAACCGACCACTTGCCCTGAACCGACACCATGTTCATTCAACACAGCAGCTGTCCGTTCAGCCTTTTCATCAAGTTCCCGGTAAGACAGCTGCCGATCATCGATCACGGCGGCTATTTGATCCGGAGCGGCCATTGCCTGTTTTTCAAATAGACTCGCGATGTTCTCTTGTCTCGGGTATTCAGCCGTTTCTCCTGCAGCATTGATCAGCATGTTTTGTTCTTTCGGAGTCAGCATTTGCATGTCGGACAGTTTCATGTCGTGATTGGCCGACATGCTGCCGATTAGCGCTTTAAAATGATCAGACCAGCGCGCGACCGTTGCCTTTTCAAATAAGGCGGTACTGTACTCAAAATGACAGCTGATCGTACCGTCATCTTGTTCTTCGGCATGCAAAGTCAAATCAAACTTTGACGAGTGATGCGGCAGTTTATGTGATAAAAGCGTCAGTTCCGGTAATTCCACCTTGAAATCATCGCTGTTTTCAAGCACCAGCATAGCGTCAAAAAGCGGGTTGCGGTTCACTTCTCGTGGGGCGTCAAGGTGTTGGACGAGCTCCTCAAACGGATAATATTGGTTGTCAACAGCCTCAAGTGTCAGTGTTTTGATCTCTTTCAAATATGTACGGACTGTTTTATTCCCTTCAGGCTTGCTTCGCATCGCCATTGTATTCACGAACATCCCGATCACGCCATCAAGTTCTGCGTGTTCTCGGCCATGTGCCGGCGAACCGATGACAATATCCTCTTGGCCGCTCAGTTTAGAAAGAAAGACTGAGAAGCCAGCCAGCAACACCATATATAACGTTGAACCGGTCTCATCCATTAACTGGCGCAGCTTTGCCCCTGTTTCCCTGTCAATATGCGTGGTCAAAGTGTCTCCGCTAAAATCGGGGAGAAGCGGCCGTTTTTGATCAAGCGGCAAGTCCAGCACCGGCAACGTTCCCTTCAGCACTTCCAGCCAGTACTGTTTTTGGCTGCCGAATGCCCCGGCTGAAAACTGTTCATTTTGCCATACAGCGAAATCTTTATATTGCAGTGTCAATGGAGGCAGCTCTTTCCCGCTGTAAATGGCCGAGAATTCACGAATAAACGTGCTCATTGACATACCGTCAGCAATGAGATGATGCATATCAAGCAGGAAGAAATGCCGGTCTTTGTTCAACGCGGCTAAGCAGACTCTGATCAGCGGAGCTCTTTCAAGATCAAACGGCTGAACGAACGATTCCAACACTTCATTGAGCGATTTCTCGGATTGGATGTGCAACTCTGTCCACTTCACTTCGGCAGATGATACGACTTTTTGCATCGGCTCCCCGTCCTGTAAAACAAACGAAGTGCGCAGCGCTTCATGTCTGTCGATTAATGTTGCAAAAGTTTCTTTCAATCGCTTTCGGTTCAGTGTTCCGCAGAGTTCCAAGCAAGCGGGCATGTTGTAGCTTGTACTGTCTTTTGCCAGCTGATGCAGGGCATAGAGCCTTTTTTGCGCGAAAGACAAAGGATACAGATTTTTTTCCGGCGCCGGTTTTATCTCCGGACGGGTCTCACTTTTGACCCGATCTATTGCAGAAGCCATGCTGGCAATCGTCGGATATGAAAAGACTTCGCGAATCGGCAGCTGAACATTAAGCCGCTGATAGATTTTTGAGACAAGCGCCGCCGCTTTAAGAGATTGACCGCCCAATTGGAAGAAATCATCATGTATGCTAATCCGCTCCCGCTTCAACACGTCTTGCCAAATCGACATAAGCTCTGTTTCCAGCAAAGTGCGGGGCGCTTTCGGCATGACGTCTGTCCCGCCTGAATGTGCCGGTTCCGGGAGACCGGAGCGATCCAGCTTTCCGCTCGTTGTAAGCGGCATTTTGGGCAGTATTGTAAAGCTGTCAGGCATCATATAGGCCGGCAATTTCCCGGCAAGGGCTCTATGCAGGTCCAAGCGCTCTGTTTCCTTTTGCAACACAACATAAGCCGCAAGCTCCTGTTCTCCATCTGCTGTGGTGCGTACGAGTGCCGCCGCGTCTTTTACCCCGGAAATACCGCGAAGTGCGGATTCAATTTCTCCTAGTTCTATTCTGAATCCTCTGACTTTTACTTGGTGATCCAGGCGTCCAAGGTATTCGATCGTTCCATCCGGCAAAAAGCGCGCCTTATCCCCTGTCCTGTACAGCCGTTCTCCTTCATGAAAGGGATGGGCGGTAAAGGCTTGATCTGTCAATTCCTTTTGCTGAAAGTACCCTTCAGCAAGGCCTTTTCCTGAAATGCATAATTCACCGACAGCACCGATCGGCTGAAGGAGGTTCCCGTGCATAATATAGACAGATGTATTATCAACCGGCCGTCCGATTGTCAATCGCTCGCTTTTCTGAAGATTCCGCAGCACCGTCGTTGACACGCTGTTTTCTGTCGGTCCGTATTCGTTTATCAGTTCGGCGTTGCTGCAAATCTCGCGGCTTACGGTGATTAAATCAGGTGTCACGGCTTCCCCGGCGAATGTCACAGCCCGGAGTGTTTCCGCGTCTGTTTTTGTCAAGGTCTCCAGCAGTACGCGGTATAAGGAAGGAACGAAGAGCAGATGGCTGACGCCGTGTTGGGCGATAAGCTGTTTCATAGCCACGACATCTTTTGCATCATCTTCATCGGTCAGCAAGACGCAGGAGCCTGACAGAAGCGGTGTGAACAGACCTGTTATTGACCCGTCAAACACATATGAAAAGAGATGGAGCGCGATATCTCGGTCTGTCATGCTGTATTCTTCCCGTCTCCATTGCAATGTATTGGAAATGCTTCTGTGGCTGACGAGCACCCCTTTGGGCTGCCCCGTTGTCCCTGATGTATAAATGATGTAGGCCCAATTTTCGCTGTCTGACTGTGCTGAAAGAGCGGCTTTTGGTTCCGCGTCTGTTTCTTCAATTGTGACAATCTTCCCTTTGTAATCCGCAGGGATAAAAGGGAGCAGTTCTTGTTGCGTAACGAGCCATTTGGCTTGACTGTCGCGTAAGAGAAACGAGAGCCGCTCAGGCGGATGATCCGGATCAAGCGGCATATACGCACTGCCCGATTTCCAGATGCCGAGAAGAGCTGCGACAGTTTCTTTTGAGCGGCGCAGCATAACAGCTGCAACTTGATTTGGACCTGCGCCTTCTTTCCTTAGCGCACGAGCGATTTGATTAGCTCGCTCATCTAATTCACGGTAGCTCCAGCTTGTTTCATTGAATCTGAGCGCCTCTTGTTTCGGTGTTTTGGCGGCCTGCTCTTCAAACAGCTCATAAACTGTTTGATCCGGATAAGTTCGCTGTTTGCCGTGAAAGGAATGAATCAGTTTTTTTTCAGCGAGTGGCACGGGATCAATGCTTGTGATCAATTGATCGGGATCTGATAGTATACAATCGATCACTTCTTTTACATGCCCTTGAAGCCAAAGTATGTCGGTTTGATCATAGACCTCGGCGTTATAGCTGAATTTTATGTAAAAGGTCTCACCGGGAACAATGACAATATTCAAGTCGTAATTGGTTTCCTCTGACGTGGAAAAATGATCAAGATGAAGAGCGTTTTCCTCCGATTCTTCCCAGCCGTTAACCTCTTTCTGCATTTGGACGGGATAATTTTCAAATACAAGGATATGATTGACCAGGTCTTTGTTTAAGCCGCTCTCGTTTTGAATCTCATAGAGCGGATAATAGCCGTGATCTTCACAAGTCAGGATGTCTTTTTGCACTTGTTTGGCGAGTGAAGAAAATGACATACCCGCGGAAGAGCGAATCCGGACAGGCACCGTGTTAATGAACAGTCCGGCCATTGATTCGATTCCGTCAATGGCGGAAGGCCTCCCTGAAACAACTGCGCCGAATACAGCGTCATCAGTCGCGTTGTAGCGGTGCAGAAGCAAGCCCCATATACTTGTAAACAACGTGTTTAACGTCACGCCCAATCGCCTTGCTAAATCGGAAAGTTTTTCAACCGTTTCCGGCTTGAGTGAGTATTGAAGGTGTCTCGGTGTATAACCGCCTTCTGTTGTTTTGCTTTTTGAACCGGGGACAGAGACAGACTCCCCGTACCCTTCCAAATAATCGGACCAGAAGGCAGCTGTTTTTTCTCTATTCTGACCGCGAAGCCAAGTCATGTATGTGCTGTAAGGCGCCGGCTTCCCAAGGCGGAAAGGCCGGCTGTTTCTTAGAGCGTAGTACATATGGAAAAAATCTTGCAGCACAATACCTAAGCTCCATCCATCCATCATGATGTGGTGGTGGGTCCAGACGCATGTATGTCGTTTTTCTCCTGTTTGATACAGGGTCAGCCGCATTAATGGGCCTTTTTGCAGATCGAACCGTTGAAGCCGATCTGCTTGTTTGCGGCTATTTATCAACGTATTCTGTTGTTCAGCCGTCAAGGCAGAAATATCCTCCGTCTGAACAGCTACTTTTCGGTGTGATAGAACGACTTGCTGCGGCCCGTCCAGATCAGGCACCTCTTTTATATAAATCGTTCTGAAAATGTCGTAACGTTCAATCAATAGATCCAGACTCTTCTGAAATGAATCCAGACACAAATCACCGCTGATGGTGAAGGAAATTTGTTCAATATAGGCGTTTGAATCGGGGTGAAGCAGTGAATGAAACAGCATTCCTTCCTGCATATATGACAATGGATAAATATCTTGAATCTCTGTCTCTTGCGCCATGAATGCCACACACCTTTCCGGCGAAATTAAAGTTCTTTTACGAGATTGGCAATACTTTCGAATGAAGCGGAAGTCAATTGTTTATTGCTGTAATCGCTCAATGTTTTTTCTCGTTGTTTCTTGGCGGAACAATGCTCAATGACCTCACAAAGGCGGTCATGGAAGCCATCCATAAATGTTTCAATCGTACGCCTGGAAAAGACGTCGGTATAGACAGTTTGAATATCAAGCCGCTGATTGACGACCATGGCATTGATGTCCAAATCAAATTCTCTCGGCCGCTCTTCTGCAATGTTGTGGCGCGGCTGATAAGGAGACATCCGCATCATTCCTTCGAGACCGTCGAACTGTCCGAGATAGTTAAAGCAGATTTCAGGTTCACGGTGCTGAATACGTTGGGACGATTGCAAAAGCCCGTATCCGGTTCCTTGGTTCGGCACGCGTCTCATCATGTCTTTCACGTTTTTTATACGGCAAGCGGTTTTTTCGCTTGAATTGTCCGGTGCACTCATGTCCAGAAGAACCGGATATATCGAGGTGAACCATCCTACAGTTCTGGAAATATCAATGTCCGGAACATGTCCTTCCCTGCCATGTCCCTCAACACTGACAAGGAAATGCTCACGTTTCGTCCAATCGGCAAGCGCCATTCCCAAGGCCGCCAGCATCAGTTCATTCACCTCTGTGCCGTATGCCTGTTTTGTCTGAAACAGCAGCTGGTTTGTCAGTTTCACGCTTAACAAGCGCGAAGCGGTGAGTGCCGTTTTTTGCAGCCTGTCCGCATTCCTGTGACCGTCTTTTGGTAATGCGGTCGTTTCAAAAGATATCGCATGCTCCCAATATGCCGCTTCCTCAAGCAGTTCGTTGCTTGTTGACAATGGATGCAGCCTGTTTGCATATGTTACGTAAGAATCGCTTTTCTGCGGCAATTTAATTTTTCTGTCTGCTAAAGCTTGCTGATAAGCTGTTTGTAAATCTTCAAGCAAAATTCTCCATGACACACCATCCACAATCAGATGATGAATGGCGATCAGCAGATGGTCTGCATCCCGCAATCTGAACAATCCAATGTGACAAAGGAGTCCTTCGTCCAAACGCATTGCCCGCTGTATTCGTTTTTCCTCCGCTTCTATGCGTTCGGCAATCTGCGTCTCATCGGCGAGGTCTATGGTCTTAAAGCTGAATCCATCCTCATCCGTTTGACTGATTCCGCGATTATATTGAAGGATGCGTCCGTTATCGTCTTTTTTAAACATCATCCGCAAGGCGTCATGATGCTTGATTAAAGCGGATACGGCCCGGCGCAGTGCAGCCTCGTCCAATCTTTTTTCACTTGTGAGCATGACTGCTTGATTGTAATGATGTTCAAAGGCGCCAGGATAGGCAAAAAACCTTTGCTGTACAGGTGTTAGACTGGCATTCCCTTCAACAGGTCCCTGATCGGCAATTGATACGGTCGGAGTCAGGTGACTCGCCAGTTCTTCAATGGTCGGAAATTGAAATAAATCCCGAATCGTCATATCCCATCCTTCAGCGGCAAGACGAGCCGACACTTGCAGCGCTTTTATGGAGTCTCCCCCCAGCTGAAAGAAAGAGTCGGTGATGCCTGCTTGCCGTACATGGAGCACATCCTCCCAAATCCGGCATAGCAATGCTTGTTTTTCATTTTGCGGGGCATGGTAAGTTTCCAAGCTCTGAACATGTGCAGCAGGCAAAGCGTCTTTATTCAATTTGCCGTTAAATGTAAGCGGCATTTTCTCTAAACCGACAAAATGAGCTGGAATCATGTAAGCCGGAAGCCTTTTTGCCAAATCTAAACGCAGATCGATGATGTCTGCTTCTTTAGGAACGACGTAAGCCGCCAAATAGGTTTTCCCTTCAATATCTTTTTGAATGGCGACTGCCGCTTCTTTGACATGCTCGTTCTTCAAAAGCGCATTTTCTATTTCTTCGAGCTCAATTCTGTAGCCCTTTATTTTGACTTGTTGATCAAGACGCCCATAAAGACGGAGGGTGCCGTCAGGAAGCCAGCAGGCCTGATCTCCGGTTTGATACAGCGGCCGACCTTGCGCTAAAGGATCGCTGAATTTGGCTTTTGTCAATTCAGCTTTTCGCCAATAGCCTTTGGCCACGCCTTCCCCCCCAATAAAAAGTTCTCCCGGGACGCCGATGGGCTGAACTTGTTTGTTCTTGTTGAGAACATACATTTGTACATTTGGGAGCGGAATGCCGATCGGTACAAAATCGTGATAGCGCTCTTTACTCATCGTGATTTCATAATAGCTTGAATCAATGGTCGCCTCTGTTACACCGTAGCTGTTGATGATCCGCATCTCTTTTCCGAATCGTTCATTTAATGTGTAAAAATCCTGTGCACTGACAATATCTGAGCCCAGAATCAGCACCTTTAGGCTCGGTAATCGATATTTCCGCCGGTAAACATATTCCATAAAGGGAACAACCAGGGCTGGTGTCGATTCCATTAATGTAATCTGCTGTTGATTCATCAGCTTACATAACAGTTCGGGCTCAATTCGGACATCATCCGGGCAAATCACAAGCGTTCCCCCGTTTAAGAATGCCCGGGCTATGTCTCCTGAAAAGACATCAAACGAGAAACTGGCCATTTGCAGCACTCTCGCCGGTGTGCGGTCAAGCTCATAGATGCTTCGCCAAGCAAGCGCTGCATGTGTGAAATTGCGATGTCTGACTTCAACTCCTTTTGGCGCTCCTGTTGTTCCCGAAGTATAGATGACATAGGCAGTATCTTTTGGAGTTGCTGTTGAAACTATATTTTCCTCGTGCAGGCCATTATGTTCATGGTCAAGATGGATGCAAGGCATACTGCCATCTGTCAAAAGTGAAGCGATATCTATATATTCAGCCTGGGCCAGCAGCGCAGATGCTTCGCTGTCTTTTAATAAAAACCGAATTCTTTCTTCTGGATAATGGGAATCTATCGGGATATACGCTCCTCCCGCTTTCAGCACGGCCAAAACACCTATGATGGCTTCAATCGAACGATTGGCCAAAATCGCAACTCGTTTTCCAGGACCGATTCCGGCTGTTTGAAGCGTCCGCGCCAGTCGATTGGCGCGACCATTCAATTGGTGATAGCTGATCTGTTTCGAGCCCTCAATGACTGCGATTTGCTGAGGATTATTCGCTGTTGTTTCTTCAAACAGTTCGTGAAACACTGCTGTTCGTTCTGGAAGTTGAAGGTGTTTGTGATTAAATTCAACAAGAATTTGGTATTGATCTTCATCGTTCAGAAGATTGAAGCGTGCAAGATCTGTCTCGGGCTGATGGACGATATGGCGCAAAAGTACAAGCAAATGTTTCATCCAGCGCTCGATGGTTGTTTTTAAGAAAAGATCGGTGCTGAATTCCATGTCGAGACGGATATTCCCGTTAGATTCGCAAGCGGTCAATGTAAGGTCAAAAATAGATACTTGATGGGCAAATGTTTGAACGCGATTGACTTGAAGGCCGGCTAATTGCATATCGTGCTGTTCCATGTTTTGCAAAATAAACATGGCGTCAAACAACGGATTGCGGCTCATATCACGGACGACATCAAGCCTGTCGACAAGCTCCTCAAACGGATAATCCTGATGTTCAAATGCCTCAAGCGCCGTTTCGCGGACCTCTCTTAAGAAATTGCTGAAACATTTGTTTTCTGCCGGCTGCGTTCTGATCGCCAATGTGTTGACAAACATGCCGATGACAGGTTCTAAGTCTTTGTGCGGCCTTCCGGCGATCGGCGAACCGATGATGATATCCTCCTGTCCGCTGAGCCGGGCAAGAAGCGTGCTGTACGCGGCGAGAAGAACCATATACAGGGTGCAGCCGTTGTCGCGGGCGATCTTGTAAAGGCCGGCTGTTGTTTTCGCATCAAGCGTGCGGGACACTGTATCACCCGCAAAGCTTCGTACCGCCGGGCGGGCGTTGTCGGCCGGAAGCTCAAGCACCGGCAGCTCTCCGTCGAGCTGCTTCAGCCAATAGGCTTCCTGTCTGTTGTACGCCTCCCCTTGTTTGAATGCCTGTTGCCAGACGGCGTAGTCTTTATATTGAATCCGCAGCGGGGCAAGCGTCCGGCTGGCGTACAGCTCGCTGAATTCGTGGATTAAGGTGCCGACAGACACCCCGTCGGAAATGATGTGATGCATGTCTACCAACAACAGGTGGCTCTCCTCCGCCTCCTTCACAAGAGTGGCGCGGAAAAGCGGCGCTTCTTGAAGCCGAAACGGACGGACAAAGTCTTCAGACGCGACCAACTCCATCAGCTGAAACGGGACATCATCATGGATGCGCTGGACAGGCTCGCCGTCAGCCCCGGTTTCAAACGACGTCCTGAGCGATTCGTGGCGGCGGATCAGCTGCCTGAATACTTCATCAAGCCGGGCGCGGTCGAGCGGTCCTGTCAGCTTAAGCGCCGCCGGCATATTGTAGCCGACACCGCCGTCTTCCAGCTGCTGAAGGACATACATCCGCTTTTGCGCCGAGGACACCGGATAGGTGTCCTGCTTGTCCGCCGGTTCAATCGCCGCATGCGGGCTTTCATCCAATTCCTGAATCACGGCGGCGAGCTCTTCCAGTGTCGGCTTGGCGAAAATCTCCTTCAGCGGCACCTGCACGCCAAACGCTTTGGCGATGCGGGAGACGAGCGCTGTCGCTTTCAGCGAGTGGCCGCCTTGTTCGAAAAAGTGGTCGCGAATGCCGGCAGGGCCGTATTTCAGCACCTCTTCCCAAAGCTTGGCGAGCTTCATTTCCGTGATGGTTTGCGGCGCGGTGTAAGCGCGTCGTTCAGCCGCTCCGTCGGGAGCGGGCAGCGCCTTGCGGTCAAGCTTTCCGCTCGGAGTGACAGGCCACTCACGCATCTCGATGAAGGCTGAAGGCATCATATAGGCCGGCAGGCGTTTGCGCAGCTCTGTCCTTACAGTCTGTTGGTCCTGACCTTCAATATAGGCGCAAAGCTCGGTTTCCTCCCCTTCTGTCCGGGCGATAACCGCCGCTTCCCGCACGCCGTCGATCTGGCGAAGCACCGCTTCGACTTCCCCCGGTTCGATCCGGTAGCCGCGGATTTTCACTTGGCCGTCCATGCGGCCCAGCCATTCAACGGTTCCATCCGGGAGCCATCTCGCCAGATCGCCCGTTTGATACATGCGTTCCCCTCGATAAAACGGGTCATCGAGAAACCGTTCTTCTGTCAGCTCCGGACGGTTCAAATAGCCCCTTGCGACACCCGCGCCTGCGATATACAGTTCTCCGGCCACCCCTATGGGCTGGACAGCTTTCTCACTGTCTAAAATATAAAGACGGGCTCCCGGTACAGGTTTTCCGATCGGAAGCCGCATCCGTTCCCTGTCTTTTTCATGGTCGTACCGAAAAAATGCGGCATCCACCGTAGCTTCTGTCGGCCCGTAGCCGTGAATGACCGCAGTCTCCGGCAAAGACCGGGCAAATCGGGCGGCTGTCTGGGGAGCGAGCGCTTCACCTCCGGCGAATACGTGTTTCAAGGTTTTCGCAAGGCTTGTCCTTTTCTCCTCTGTTTCCATCTCGACCTGGTCTAAAAAGCTGTTGGCCATCGCCGGGATAAAATGCGCCGTCGTCACTCCTTCGTTTGTGAAGGCTTCTGTCATTAAAGCGGGATCCTTCTCCCAGCCCTGCGGAAGCAAATACATGGAGGCGCCGGGAATCATCCACCAAAACAACTGCCAGATCGAAGCATCAAATGAAAACGATGACTTGAGCACAATGACATCATCTTCAGTTAATGGGAACTGGCGCTGCATCCCGGACAAAAAGGCGGCAGCCTGTCGGTGCTCAACCGCGACGCCCTTCGGTGTCCCGGTTGAACCGGATGTATAGATGACATAGGCGAGTGAGCCGCCATCCGTATGAGCGCAAACCGGTTCGTTCTCCGCTGGTTCCGTTCGAAGTGATGACAGATTGACTTCAAGCGTTTCCCCGGAAAATCCGGAGACGGACAAACCCGGCCCTGTGACGAGAAGCCGGGCGCCACTGTCAGCGAGCATATATCTGAGCCGTTCTTCAGGATAGTCTGGATCAAGCGGCACGTAAGCGCCGCCGGCTTTCAAAACAGCCAGCACCGCGATCACCATCTCCGGTGAACGGTCGGCGAGCACGCCGACCACACTTTCTTTGGCGACGCCTTTTTTCTTCAACCGGACAGCAAGTTGATTGGTATACTGATCAAGCTCTCGGTACGTTAAGATACCGCCGGAAAAACGAACCGCCGGCAAGTTCGGCGACAGCGCCGCGCGGCGGGTGAAAAAACCATGCAGCGTCGGCGCCAAAGGTTTGACGGAATCTGTTTGGTTAAAAGCAGACAAAATCCGTTCCTTTTCGTTGGACTCTACCATATCGATGTTTTTAATCGGCTGGTTCGGCTTCTCAAGCGCCTTCTCCAAAACGGTTAAAAGATGGGATTGAATCCGTTTGATGTCATGATCAGTAAACATAGCGGTTTGATAATCAAAATTTAACTGTATGATACCGGTATCAAGGCGCTCTTTAATTGAAACAGACAGCTGATTTGCAGTGCGCCCGCTGAAATACATGGCCGTTTCATATTCAAAGCCATCCGCTTGTTGCCATTGAAGCGGCTGATACTGTATGGAAGTGACAATTAAATTTTGCAGATCACCATGCTGATGCCTTAATTCGTTCATCAGCAGATTGTAGGGATATTTTTGATGACGCATGACTGAAAGCTGTTCTTTCCCGATGCTTGTGACAAATGAAAGAACATCACAATCCGGATCAACTTCCATTCTGATTGGCAGTGTGCTCACAAACATACCGAGCATGTCTTTTTCCAGCCTGGAGGCGCGGTTACCGTAATAGGTCCCAATCACAATATCCTTGCTGGAAGTCATTCTGCTGATGCATATGTAAAACGAAGCCATAAACAGAGAAAGAATGCTGATTTGATGCTTTTCGCAAAAGTGTCGGATTGATTCTGCCAAGGGATGTGAAAGAGTCAGGGTTTCTCTTAAAGCGGCGGTGCTTTGTTGTTGAGGCAAGGCTTTTTCTGTTAGTGGGAAATGTTCTGGAATGGTGTGGTAGGTGTTTGTCCAAAATAAGCGGTCTTTTTCAAACCGGGAAGATTGCAAGTATTGCTTCTCTTTTTCGATATAGGTGAGATAGGAAGGTTCATGATGTTGAGGTAAGGGTTCATTCCGAATCATTTTTTGATACATCTCTATCAGTTGATTGCCTAGCAGATTAAGAGAAATACCGTCCATTATGATATGGTGGAATTTTGCATAGAGCCAAACTTCCTTACTCGAAATCGCCAGCAGGGTGAATTGATAAAGCGGTGAATGAAACAGCTTAAACGGAATCGAAGTCTGATCGTCAATCCACTTATTCCGTTCGGACTTGCCGGCCTTTGTCAAATCAATGGTCTCTATGGAAAGCGGGCGATGTGCAGCGAGATAAAGATCAGGCTCTTCCCCTTTCCCTTCTGTCAGCTGAAAATGAAGAGAATCATGCCGGGAAACTGAAAAGTCCAAAGCCCGCCGCAGCACATCAAGGTCAATAGCGCCCCTGAATTTGACACAGGCTGCAAGATTGCAGATACTTGTACCCGGATCGAGCAGCTCGGTAAACCATACTCTCCTTTGAGCATGGGTCAAAGTGTAGGTTGTGTTCAATGGAACCCCTCCATTTCAAATATAAGAGAATAAAAAAAGTAAAATAATTACAGGTTATATGACAATATATGGCTAAATCATACGTATGAGAATCATTGTAATACAAATTCGATAAAATACAACAATGTTTACAATAAATTCAATAATTTTTTAGAAAATAGTTATTTTATCTCATCTGCAAAATTCTTGTCTTTACTGCTCATAACATAAGAAAAGCTCTAAAGCGGAGAAAATATCACGATGTTTATACCATTTTATTCAAAAAACAGAGCTGGAATTCCACGCACTCCGAGCAGAAATGGAAATGAATTGTCATCATTTATTCGTAAAAAATATCATCTCACGTGTTTTTGAAAAAGCTCATAAAAAAACTGTACCTTAACCAATTAAGATACAGTTTTGCTTCACTTTCAAAAGCTTTAGGCTACACGGCATCCGTTTACATGTACGGATGATCCGTTAAACAAAAGAGTCCCTCATTTTAGTTCGTCGCACTTGCAAGAGAAAATTACAATTGAAAATGTTCAAGCGCTTGCTCCCTTAATTTAAATTTCTGCACTTTTCCTGATGCCGTCATCGGGAACTCTTCGACAAATGCGATATAGCGCGGAATCTTATAACGGGCGATTTTACCTTTGCAGTATTCTTTTAATTCGTCAGCTGTCATGGATGCTCCGCTTTTCAGTTTGATCCAGGCCGATATCTCTTCACCGAATGTTTCGTCAGGCACACCGACAATTTGGACGTCGAGAATGTTGGGATGCTTGTATAAAAACTCTTCTATTTCCCGCGGGTATATGTTTTCTCCGCCTCGGATGATCATGTCTTTTAATCTCCCGGTAATCCGGCAGTAGCCTTCTTCATCCATTACGGCTAAATCACCTGTATGCAAAAATCCGTCCTCATCAATCACCGCTGCCGTGTCCTCAGAATTTTTGTAATAGCCTTTCATGACATGGTAGCCGCGTGTGCACAGCTCGCCTTGAACGCCTCTTGCAACCTCCTGATTTGTGCCCGGTTCAGTTATTTTGACTTCAACATTCGGCAAGGCGCGCCCTACGGTTTCGACCCTTCTTTTGAGCGAATCGTTGACCCTCGTCTGGGTAATGACCGGTGATGCTTCTGTCTGTCCGTATGCAATCGTTATTTCAGACATCCCCATGTTATTGATCACTTTTTTCATAACTTCAATCGGACAGTTTGAACCGGCCATGATACCCGTTCTTAAAGAAGACAAGTCATATGATGCAAAATCTTGATCATTCAGTTCGGCAATGAACATGGTCGGTACACCGTGCAGCGCCGTGCATTTTTCCGTTTCGACAGCAGAAAGCACTCCTTTTGGATTGAATTCTTGCACCGGCACCATCGTCGCACCGGCGGTGACGCAAGCGAGAGTTCCCAGCACGCATCCAAAGCAGTGAAAAAAGGGTACGGGGATGCACATTCTGTCTTTTCTCGATAAATTCATGCATTCCGCAATATTTGCCGCGTTGTTTGCCAAATTGGAATGAGTGAGCATCACGCCTTTTGGAAAGCCTGTCGTACCTGATGTATATTGCATATTGATGACATCATGCTCTTTGAGTCGTTCCATCCTGTGATCAAGCGCTTTTTCGCTTACCGAACCGGAGAGCTTTAATATGTCATCCCAAAGGTACATGCCGGGATGCCTTTTATCTCCCATCAAAATAATATTTTTTAAGAAAGGCAGTCTTTCAGATGCGAGCTTACCCGGTTCCGACTCCTTCAATTCAGGAATCAGTTTGTAAAGGATATCAATGTAAGAAGTGCCCCGGTATGATTCCATTAAAATGAGTGTTGTGGCATCTGACTGTTTCAGCACATATTCAAGCTCTGATAATTGATAGTTCGTGTTGACTGTGACAAGCACCGCGCCCGTTTTTGCCGAGGCAAACTGGGCGGTGAGCCATTCCGGAGTATTGGAAGCCCAAATTGCGACATGTTCACCTTTTTCAATACCGAGCGCCACCAGTCCTTTTGCGACTTTTCTGCACAACTGGTCAAATTGCCGGTACGTATAACGGAGGCGGCGATCCGGATAGACGACAGCCTCGTGATCAGGTGCGTTTGCCGCGGTTTTCTCCAACAATTTTCCGATAGTCAAATGGAGCAGCTCTGCCAACGTTGTCCCTCCCTTCTCCCGGAAAGCGTTTTCATTTCGCCGCTTGTTTGCCTATGCCGAGCTGCCTTGCGATGACGAGCCGTTGAATTTCTGAAGTTCCTTCACCAATTTCCATTAATTTGGCATCCCGCAGCATCCGCTCGACTCCGTACTCTTTCATATACCCGTATCCTCCGTGTATTTGAATGGACTGATTACATGCCCTGAACGCCATCTCTGAGGCATAAAGCTTGGCGAAAGCCGCTTCCTTTGTAAACGGCCGGCCTTGATCTTTCAGCCAGGCGGCCTTCAGCACCATATTGCGGGCAAGCTCAATTTCCATGGCCATGTCGGCAAGCTTGAACTGAATCGCCTGGAAATAGGAGATGGGCCGGCCGAATTGTTTTCGTTCGTGTGCGTATGCAAGCGCGGCCTCAAATGCGCCTTGAGCGATACCGACGGCCAGCGCGGCGATCGAAATTCTGCCCCCGTCAAGTGTATTGAGAAACTGTTTAAACCCTTTTTCCGGGCTTCCCAACAGATTTTGTTTTGGAACGCGGACATTGTCCAAGATGAGCTGCGATGTATTGGAGCCGCGGACACCCATTTTGTCATATTCGCTATTAATGGTGAAGCCTTCCGAATCTGTCGGAACGATGATGGCGGAGATGATGTTTTTTCCGTTGTCATCTTTTCCGGTGACGGCGGTGACGATGACGGTCCGGGCATATCCGGCATTGGTGATCCAGCATTTCTCCCCGCTGATCACATAGCTGTCCCCTTCCGAGCGGGCTTTTGTCCGGGTGCCGCCCGCATCTGATCCTGCATTCGGTTCGGTCAGCCCGAACGCTCCGAGCGCCCGGCCCGTCGCAAGTGGCACGAGATATTCTTGTTTTTGTTCTTCGGTGCCGAAATAATAAACCGGTGCAGCCCCGAGCGATACAGCCGCAGCATAGCTTAGACCGGTGCTCCCGCACGCTTTGCCGATTTCTTCGACGCTAAGCGCATAGGAAATCGTATCCCCGCCTGACCCGCCGTAGCATTCCGGAAACGGAATCCCCAAGAGGCCGAGCTCCCCCATTTTTTTAAATGTCTCAACCGGAAATTCTCCCGTCCTGTCAACATGTTCGGCATGCGGTGCAATTTCCTGTTTCGCAAAATCTCTGGCGAGTTCGCGAACCATTTGCTGTTCTCTTGTTAGTTCAAAATTCATAAAGTGACCCCCTTTTTGGATCGTCAAATTCCTTAGGCAGCAGAGCTTTGTAACATTATATTAAAAAAGTGCATTTTTCATGCCAGAGGATTTTGGACAGGCAAAATCGGACCGTTTGATGACAACTGATACTTACCTTTACGTAAGTACCTGAACCAAAAGTGCATACTTACAAATTCGCAGTGTGAACTTTATAATCAAGATGAAAACATGCCGAAGGAGGAAAATTTTTGAAAACACTGATTATCGTTGCACATCCAAGTTTAGAAACATCAGTTATCAATAAGCGCTGGGTAGAGGAGCTCAAAAAATATCCGGAAAAGTATACGGTTCACGAATTGTCCGACGTATATCCGGATGGAAACATTGACGCGGAAAAAGAACAAAAATTGGTGGAAGCGCACGGCAATCTTGTTTTTCAATTCCCTATCTATTGGTTTAACTGTCCGCCTCTTCTTAAAAAATGGCTTGATGATGTATTGGCTTACGGATGGGCTTATGGTTCAAATGGAGGTGATCGATTAAAAAATCGTAAAGTGGCATTAGGTGTATCCGCCGGAATTAAAGAAGAAGATTATGGTGAAAACGGAAGGTACCGCTATACGCTTGAACAAATATTAGTTCCATTTGAAACGACATTCCGATATTGTCATGCAGACTATCGTTCATTTTTTGCGTTTTACGGCAAGGAAAATGAGCCCGGCGGAAATGAGGAAGAAGCGACCGGGCCGGGAGCGGGAGAATTGGAGAAAAGCGCCCGGGATTATTTGCGTTTTATTGACAATCTTTAAGTTTTGCGGAAATCATTCCGGTTGAAACAGGCTGTCAGCCCAGCCTGTTTTTCTCTCCCCACTCACACATCATATTGAACAAAGGTAAGAGAGAACGTCCGCGTTCAGATAATGAATACTCCACCTTTGGGGGAATTTGGGGAAATTCCTTACGTATAATAAGGCCGTCTGCCTCCAACTCTTTTAACATGATGCTCAGCGTTTTGAAGGAAATGGTGCCGATGCTTCGCTTCAGCTCATTATGCCGCATCACTTCGCGTTCAGACAGCCAATATAGAATGATTATTTTATATTTGCCGCTTATCAATGACAACGTATATCCAAAACCGGTGTTTTTAAGATCCACACCGGTCGGAACGCAGGTTTTTCCGGTTGGGGGTTGCATAACGTACACTCTCCTTCTGAATCCTATATCATAGATCATTATGTAATTTGATTGAAAGGATGTAAAGGAAGGATTTTAAAGGATGCTTAAAGAAAAACCACTGCGCCGTATGTTTTCCGTGATACGGCGGATGCAGCCGTAAGAAAAAACTGCACCTCAATTGTCACCTGACAATCTTGAGGTGCAGTTTCAATGCAGGCTTTTTTATTTATCTTCTGATATGGCCGTCGCCTCTCATGATATATTTGCATGTGGTCAATTCTTTCAGACCCATAGGTCCGCGGGCGTGAAGCTTCTGTGTAGAAATCCCGATTTCCGCGCCGAAGCCGAGTGCGCCGCCGTCGGTGAACCGGGTTGAGGCATTGTGATACAGTGCTGCCGCATCAACGGTATTCAGAAAAGCCTTGGCTGTTTTCGGATTTTCGGTGATAATCGCTTCTGAATGCTTTGTTCCGTATGTTTCGATATGATCGCAGGCTTCTTCAAGACTTGCTGCGACTTTAACCGCGAGAACAAGGCTTAAATATTCGTTCTGCCAATCAGCTTCCCCCGCTGGTATCGCGCCTGGAATCCATTGAACCGCCTTTTCGTCCCCGTGAACTTGAATACCGTGTTCGTTTAAAGCATTGATAAGCGCTGCACTGTTTTCCTCAAGCCATTTTTCGTGAACAATCAGCGTTTCAAGCGCATTGCAGACGGCGGGGCGGTCTGTTTTCGCATTGATCATGACATTGATTGCTTTTTCAGGGTCTGCTTCCCGGTCGATATAGATGTGACAGTTGCCGACTCCCGTCTCAAGAACGGGAACGGTTGCGTTCTCAACGACTTCCTGAATGAGGGCACCGCCTCCCCGGGGGATGAGTACATCGATATGCTCTTTCATCTTGAAGAGCTGCTTCGTGGCGCTTCGGTCCGTGCTTTCGATAAATTGAACAGCATCGCGGGGAATGTCTGTCGTTTCCAGCGCTTGGTGCATGACCGATACGATCGCTGTATTCGAATGAATGGCGGAAGAGCCGCCTTTCAAAACGATCGCATTGCCCGATTTTAGAGCGAGCCCGGTCGCATCGACAGTCACATTCGGACGCGCTTCATAGAACATGCCGATGACGCCGAGAGGAACGCTGACTTTTTCCGCCTTTAGCCCGTTGTCGAGCGTCCAGCTTGATAGCGTTTCTCCGACCGGATCATCCAGTTCCGCGACTTCCAGCAGTCCATCGGCAAAATCCAGTACCCTGTCTTCATTGAGCGACAGGCGGTCGATGTAGGCTGCATCATAGCCTTTTTTTCGTCCCGCTTCAATATCTTTGGCATTTTCAGTGAGAATATAGCTCATGTTTTGTTTCAGGTGTTCGGCCAGTGTAGCAAGCGCCTCGTTCTTGTCTTTTTCAGTTGTCAGCCGCAAAGATTTTGCGGCTGTTTTTGCCTTTATCGCTTTTTCTTCGATTTGTGCCCTGGTGTTCTCGCTTGTCGCCGTCATGTCAATTCCTCCTTTGATTTGTTTTTTAAAGCGGAACGGATAGCTCTAAATGACAGACAAACGCTTCTCTGTCAACGACAGCCTGTGAGGAAGCGGCTGTTTCCTGATTCGTATCCTTCTTCCATTTACGAAGCTGGGATGAGGAAAAGTTGACGACGCCGAGGCCGATTTCCTCTCCTTCCTGATCAAGGATTCGAACGACGGAACCGTTGCTGAAACGGCCGTTAATTTCGTAAATACTAGAAGGATACAGGCTTTTTTTACGGTCGATAATAAACTCTTTGCTTTCGTTGTGGACGATGATGTCTCCTTCAGGTCCAGAGTTAAATGCTATCCATTGCTTTTTATGGTTGAGTGTGTGTGAATCGTCATTCGGAATAAAATACGTTCCCCTCGCAGTCCCGCTGATTGCTTCTTGCAACAGACCGGAGGTGTCTGAACGCCCTAAAAATCCTTTGATGCCTGAAGCCATTGTAATTTTAAAAGCGTCCAGTTTCGACTTCATGCCGCCTGTTCCGACTTCGCTTCCGGCATCCCCTGCTGAAGCTTCTATCTCCGGCGTGATTTCATTTACTTCCCGGACGAGTGCGGCGTCCGGCGTTTTTCGCGGATTCGCGTCATAAAGGCCGTCTATATCAGAGAGGATGGTCAGCAGGTTAGCGTCGATCAGACCCGCCACTTTAGCAGAAAGCGTATCATTGTCTCCGAATTTGAGCCGGTTGACGGTAACTGTGTCATTTTCGTTGATGATCGGAATAATGCCGCGTTTCAACAGAACATTCATCGTATTTCTCACATTGTTGTACCGTTTTTCATCTGAAAAATCGCTTTTTGTGATTAATATTTGTGAAGCGATATAGCCATGGGATAAAAAGAGCTTGGAATACGCTTCGATTAGTAAGCCCTGGCCGACAGATGCGGATGCTTGTTTTTCAGGCAATGTATCCGGCCTGTTAATGAAGCCAAGTTTCCGGTATCCGGCCGCCACAGCGCCAGATGAAACGAGGAGGACTTCGTGCCCTTCATCTTTGAGGCGGACGATCTGCTCAACGAGCTTTTCGAGCTTTTTGCTGCTGATTTCGCCGTGAAGACTTGTTAAAGAACTGCTTCCCACTTTGACAACTACCCTCTGTTGATTAGAGGTCATTTTATCACTCCTGTAGTATTTTTCTTCGTTACGGGTGCTTACTTTGCTGCGACTAATTGTTCAAGTTCGAGACTGATGGTTTTGGATCGTTTTGCGGCTTGTTTGACCGCCTGTTCGATCGCTTCGCCTCCTCCGCTTTCCTCCAAGGCCTTTAAACCGGCGGCAGTCGTACCGTTAGGGGAAGTGATGTTGTCTTTGAGAACAGCTGTATCTTCAGGGCTTTCCAACAGCATTTTGGCGGCGCCTAACAATGTCTGCGCGCCGATTTCCCTCGTTAGTTTTTGGCTTAATCCAGCCTCGGCTCCCGCTTTTTCGATGTGCTCCATTAAATAATAAAAGTAAGCAGGCCCGCTGCCGGCAATGCCGGTGAAAATGTCCATTTTGCTTTCTTCGATGGAATAGACTTCTCCCATGCATTGAAGCAGTTGTTTCGCGGTTTTTGACAGATCGGCTGTTACATGGCTGCCTTCGGCCATGGCGGTTGCAGATGCGCCGATTGCACTTGAGGTGTTAGGCATGATTCGGATGACAGGCTGCATGCCGTGCAGCTCGTTTTCAATAAATGAAATTGATATGCCAGCTAAAACTGACACGATAAGCTGATGGGGTTGAATATGCGGTTTCATGGAAGTAAGAGCACTCTCTGCATCTTTCGGCTTCATCGCCAAGATGAAGCAATCGATGTTCTGATAGTCAAGTTCTTCTTTTCTGACGCCTCGTATTCCATATTTCTGCTGGAGTTCTTCTAAACGCCGGTGGTTCGTGTGGTTTGTAACATAGATTTGCGAAGCAGGCAGTTTTTTGGATTGAACGATGCCTGAGATCATTCCCTCTGCCATTGATCCTGCCCCTATAAAAGCTACGTTTTTTTGATTAAAGATCTTTAACATCTCCCTTTGTTCGCATTTCTGTTCGTATTTTTTCGAACACGGTTAGTATATTAACACTTTAGATATTTATGTCAAGTTTGCGTGTTTTGATTGGACAGCGCAGGTCATGTGAAAAATGGAGATTTTTGAAGAAAAAAGGAAAAGAAAAAGAGGCTGAAAGCAGATTTTTCAGCTTCAATTGCACCTTTTGTCGTTTGTCTTTCCTCCATTTGAAGGCCGTTTGAATGATTTAACGGAATTTTTTAGAGATTGACAGCCTTTCGGACCGGTAAAAAAGTACGATCCTTTAGCCGTGTGAGCGCAAATAGAAAAGCGCGGGCTCGAAGCTTGTCGAACCCGCGCTTGCCAATATCAATAGGTTGTAACGTAAAGCTGCCCCTCATCGCCGCGCCATTCCGCATAAAGCACCTCTTGATACTGTGTAATACCTTGACTTGATAATTGATTTTGCAGCCAAAGCTCGTCAAAGCCGGCTTCATGCAGATTGTTCTTTTCGAGCTCGCCGTCGAGGATTAACGGCACCGGGAGCTGAACCGGTTTGTAAGGGATGTTTAAGTCTTCTTTTGTCGGCATCCCGTATTTGTGTTTTGGCAGGACGCTGAGCGAACCGTCTGTTTCAAGGATGGCATATTGAATCTCGTTTAAGGAAAAACAGCCTTTTTCACGTGCCAATGTCTGCAGCTGGTTCAGGTCCAATTTATTTTTTTTGAGGGCATTATAATCGATTTTTCCTTTATTGATCACAATACTTGGCCTGCCCTCGAGAAAACCTCTGATGTTTTGCACTTTTTGTGATAAAACTTCTATTGAATAGATTAGAATGGCCCAAACGAGGATGGCGAAAAGGACTTTCCAGATGGTGACATCCTGATCGAAAATCGCGTTTCCAACCATTTCCCCCAATATTAAAGCGGAAATAAAATCAAACGGCGTAATTTGGGCAAATTGGGTTTTCCCCAGAATTTTCGTCATCAGAAATAAAGCTGCAAACCCTATCGTCAGTTCGACTACCAAGTGTACATATTCCATCAAGGTTCCCTCCCGAATCTCTCTCTTCATTGTTAACAATCGGGATGTAGTTTAAACCAGAGGAATACTTTTCCTGAGAAAAAGGGCCATCTGCTGCGCCGCGCCTTCTGCCAATCCATTGGTATTCTTCAAAAAATAGCGGCGTCGTGCCAACCTCTTCTTCGATCATACGGCTGAGAAGTGCCGTTCCGCTCATGACTTCTCACGATCAGGCAATGAAACAGATAAAGCTGCACGAGCGCCTTTTTTAAATCCGGCTGATTCCGGGCCTTAGTCCCAATCATCCAAAACAGGCGGGCCGGTTAACTAAAGTCCCTCCATGCGGCAGGTTCTCTTTTACGCCCTCTTCCTCCAACGATCGACTTTACATGATCCCTGTTTCTTCGGACATCTGATTGTTTCTGCCTGGCATGTTTCATAAGGCTTACAGATCCAAGAGTGGCAAGAAAAACACATAAAACAACTGCAACTGAATATAAATCAAAATCGAGAAAGATTTTCACGAGACTATACGAAATGACAAGTGAAAAAACCGGTGAAACAACCCATACTTTCATTAACTTCAAAATAACGCTTTTACGAAAAATTGCCCTTCCCTTTTCAGAAAGGCCAATCCCAATGATGCTGCAAGTCGTAATCTGGGTTTGCGGCACGGGAATGCCAAATAGCGAAGCGCCGATGACTAGGGACGCACCGAGTCCGGAAACACATGACCCTTGCAAAAGCGAAAACTCGGTGATTTTTTTCCCATTCGTCTCAATGACTCTGCTTCCAAGGCAAATGGCTCCGATAGCCACGAACAGTCCCCCAAGAAGCGTTCCGCTGCTGACTGACAAGAGGCCTGCTCCAACGAGAGGTCCGACGGAATTCGCGACATTGTTCATTCCCGCCGAAAAGGCTTCTAAAAACCCGGTTAAAATCACTAGTGCGGTGAGCAGCCGCGCCCATTTTTGCTGTTTAAGCCACCGCAGCCTCTTCTCGGCTTTTTTCAGCAATTGTCCAATGAAAAAAGCGAGAAAAAAAGCGGCAATCGGAATGATCAGCCAATACATGACGATCACCAACAGCTTATCGGTAAATACCGCTTGAAATGCGACGCCGACCCCGACAATCGAGCCGACCGTCACCTCGCTGGTTGAAAGGGGAATCCCCGCGATGTTTGCAATAAACAGCGAAATCGCAGATGCTCCGAGGATAATCACGACAATATGCACATTGAGAATAGACGTGGGGATAATGCCTGAACCGATTGTTTTCACAACCTCTCCTCCGCCTATCATGGCGCCCAAAAATACACCGATTCCGCTGATCCACAAGGCCGCCTGCCTTTTCCGGACGGCACCTGCGCCATACGCTATTCCCATTGAAGCTGCTGCTCCGCTCGCTCCTATGTTCATGGCAAAAAACAAAGCGATAATGAATGCCAAAATGGTAATCGTCATCTTTTACCCAGCTCCTACCGGAATTGATGCAGCCCGCATTCTGTTTTTTCCTGACGGGCCCACCTTCCCGCTCTTAAATTGCCGCCGTCTGCCACGGGAGACGTACACACCTCACAGCCGATGCTCGGATAATCTTGATCATGAAGCTTGTGATACGTCAGCTGATTCAGCTTAATGTAAGTCCAGACATCTTCCCATGTCCAGTGAATAAGGGGGCAGATTTTAATCAGTTTAAAATTGTCGTCCTTGTTGATATAACGGACATGTTTCCGTGTTTCCGACTGCTCCCGCCTCAGCCCGGTCATCCATGCCTCCATCCCTGACAGATGCTCTCTGAGCGGCTCGATCTTGCGAAGGCGGCAGCAATGGTCCGGATGGCGTTTCCAAAGTTCGCTGCCATAGCGTTTTTCCTGTTCTTCAAGCGAGAGGCCGGGTTTTAAAAAGCGAATCGACAGACCGGGATAGCGATCTTTCACTTCATTGATAAGTTCATATGTTTCCGGAAAATGCAGTCCTGTATCTAAAAACACGATGTCCGCTTCTTTCACAACTTTTGAAATCAAGTCGATCAAAACGATTCCTTCCGCGCCGAAACTGCAGGCATAAACAATTTTTTGATACGTGCTGTACGCCCATTTCAAAACGTCCATCTCGCCGCTGAAGGTATCCATCACCTCTTCAGAAGCTTTTTCATTCCATGTGTGATACGTTAAAACATCGTTCATCGATTTTCCCCCAATATGTCCTAAAGGTTAGTTTTCTTACCCCCTGATACGAAACATGAACTGAAAGAACATATAGGCAGATTATTCACTTTTTAAACTAAATGTGATCTGGAAATTGTTATGATTTCAGCAATTTTGTGAATATCTGAAAGACCCGGCGCGCCAAATTGAAATAAACCGATTCATATCAGTCAATCATTACATCTGTCTTGCGGCATTAAAATAAAAACTGGCGGTGAGAGATCCGGATTTGATATACTGATATATTTTCTAAGATTAAGTAAGGGCTTCGCGTATCTGTCGCGGGCCTTCTTTTTACGTCAGTTTTCATTGTGAAGAACTAGTGAGGAACCATATGAAAGGACGGCGAATATACTTACTTTGACTTCACAAAATGGATAGATACCTAGTTGAGAAGCAAGTCAGGAGATGAGAGGCTAACATGCTGCCTAATGGGAGGTGGACGAAGATCACTCCTTGCCGAACGGCAACACATGAATGGGAGAAACGATAAACGGGAAAAGGTGAATTCTTATTGTGACAGCTGAATAATGGCCGACAGACATTTACCTAAAAGTATGAAAGATACAGCAGATTGTGAGGGGTAATCAATGATTTCATCTGAACTGATACTGCCCGACAGGCAGCTTAAACCAAGATTAAAAGGGATCACCATCCTGATTGATAACGGGGTTCCCTTGAACTTTTTTAAAGATACGATTCACGGAGCGGCAGATTATATAGATTTTGTGAAATTTGGATGGGGAACATCTTTAATTACGAAATATTTGGTTGAGAAAATCGATTGTCTGAAGCAAAATGACGTTCAATTCTTTTTTGGCGGAACGTTGTTTGAGAAGTTTTTAAGCCAGGATAAAATTGAAGATTACTATCGCTACTGCAAATTATATGGATGTCGTTATGTGGAAATATCAAACGGAACGGTCCGTCTCTCTAATAAAGATAAAGCAAGCTTTATTTCCGATTTTTCGAAAGAGTTTCACGTGTTCAGCGAAGTCGGCAGCAAAGACAGCGCCCTCAGCAGTGAGCTCGAGTCAGCCGAATGGATCGATTACATCCTCGAAGATCTTGAAGCCGGGGCCGAGAAAGTGATCACGGAAACGAGGGAAAGCGGCACGAGCGGGCTGTGCAAAAGCGATGGAGAAATGCGGTCCCAGCTTATTGAGGAGATCCTTCATTCCGGCATCGCTTCAAGGGATTTAATTTTTGAAGCGCCGACGAAACAGCTGCAGACGTGTTTCATTGAAAAAATCGGTCCTGACGCCAATTTGGCGAATATACCGTTTCAGGATGCCATTCCGCTTGAAACGCTGAGACTGGGACTTCGATCAGATACATTTTATTTATATGATTAGGGTCGTTTGAAAAGCGGCCTATTTTTTATTGCGGAAACTGGCGATAGGCATCAATAACGGACGGAAGCGAATCTGATAAATCGCATCGATGATCCTCGTAGAAATCCACTGGCAGATTAGAGCTTGGATAACGATTCCCCAGGCGATGACAGACGCCGTCAAAAGGAAGATGAATGCGTTCATCATAAACAGCGCCGTTCCCGGTTTTCCGCCGCGGTAAATCGATATCATTAAAGCCAGGGCGCCAAAACCGCCGTTAGAAATATTGTATTTATATAGCAGTCCAACCCCCGTCCCCAAAAGGACGGATCCGTAAAATAAATCCAGCCAGATATTGTTCGTCGTCATGAGGGGCATGCAGGATTCGAAGATCTGCACCGAAACGGACGTCATGGTAATCGCCCCCATCGTCCCGAAGACCGTTACGGGTTCAAGCCATTTAACGGCCGTTAAAAGCAGCGAAAAGTTGACAGCCCAGACGGTTAATCCGTGCGGAACCTGAAACCAAAAATTGAGCAAAACAGCGATGCCGGCTGCGCCCCCTGAAGGAATATGGTTCGGAAACAAAAACAGCGCCATGCCGAGACCCTGTAACACGCTGCCCAGCACGATAGCATGTACGATTTTGAGCTTTCTTCCCATACGGATATAATCCCCTTTAAAGAAACTTGTCCTCTTCCTACTATATGTAAGGGGAAATGAAAAATATCACATTTTTTCGAGTTGGCGCTTTCACATGTAAGACGAGCCGTCCCATCCATACGCTTCTACGAGCTCTGTATCGATTTCGATTTTGTCCGGGACTTGAATGTATCCGTCTTTTATGCTGACGGGCACGAGTTTTGTGAACGGATTCTCCATCGCATCCCATTCGAGCGGTTCGATATCTTCTCCGTCCATTTTGCTCCAAGGCGGCAGACAGGCTTGTCCGAAAACGGCGTACATTCTTGAAAGTCCGCCGTCATAGCTGTGGGGAGAAACCCTTTTTCCGAAATGCCTGGCGAGCTTCAGAACGGTTTGAAAATCGTCTGTGCCGTCACAGTGCATAACATCGGGTTGAGCAATATCGACTGCGTTCTCCAGAAAAATCGGCAAAAACGGTTTTGCGCCTTTTACATTTTCTCCTCCGGCAACCGGAACAGAAAGCGCTGAACGCAGCATCCGGTATTCAGCGGGAACGTCAAACGGCATGGGCTCTTCAAACCAAAGCACGTTGCCCCAGGCGGAAAACCACGTTTCCCACTTCCGTGCGGCGGCCTGGTCATAACTCTGGTTGGCATCGAGTATCAGTCGGGTGTTTTGGCCTGTCATCTCCTGGAACGCCTGAATATGCGCCAAGTCTTCGGAAAACAACTTGCCTCCCGCTTTCAGCTTGACGGTTTTAAATCCGGACCGCACGGCCTTTTCGACGAGCCGGAGGGAATGGCGGCTCCAATCGGGCCTGTCTGAATATGATTGAAATGAGGCATAGACCGGGATCTGCTCCCTCAGTTTTCCTCCCCATAATTCACATACCGAAAGGCCTGCTTTTTTCGCCGTAATGTCCGTTAAAGCCATGCTAACGGCAGCTGCGGCCCGCTGATGCCACTTTTTGATGACGGTGACAAGCTCCGTGCGATTGCCCGCTTCTTTTCCAATTAAGTAAGGAATGATCCGTTTTTTAAAGCCCGCATCCAAAGCAGGCAGCCAATCCGCACATTCTCCCCATCCCGACAGGCCTGAAGCTGTCGTGATCCGAATCAGGTAGCACGTTCTGTAGCTTTTCAATCCGTTCGCATCGCCGTAAGGGGAGGAAAGCCTGTGGAACAGCGGAAATGTGTCAACCTTTTCAATGCGCATATTTTTTCTCTTCCCTCCTATCTTGCGTCAGCAGGCTGCAGCCCCTTCTCCCCTTTTTTGGTGTCTTCCTTTTTGACATGAATCATCGTCAGCACCAACACACCGACGACTAATGTCAGGCCCGCAATCGACATAAACATGCCGAGTTTCGACCATTCCATCAGCCTCCCGAAAATCGGCGGACCGATCGCGACTCCTAAAAATCTGACCGATCCGTACAGCGATGTCACAAAGCCGCGCCTCTCTTTTCCGACAGCCCCGGTTATGAAGCTGTTGACACACGGCAGAACAAAGCCTGTACCGATGCTGCTGATGACAAGGATCGAAATAAAAGGAATGAGCGCGGAGAAAAAAGACAGTGTGCCGTAGGAAACCGTAATCAGAGCGAGCCCGATAACCATCATTTTTTTCATCAGCTGCTGATTTTGTCCGATTTTGCTGCCCGTAATATATGATGTTGTACACATGACAAGCAGAGGGATCGCCAAGATCAGACCTTTCTTTACGCCGTCTGTATGAAATTCTTTTTCCAAAACATCAGATAAGTAAAAGAGGATGCCAAACAGAGTAAACAAACAGACGGCCCCTGCGAGATATGCGGTGAAAAGCCATCTGCCCTCATGTTTAAAAACGCTTGTCAGCCCTTTCACATATTTTCCGAGAGGCGGCGGATCTTTTTTCTTGTCTTTTTCTTTGATAAAAATCCAAGTCAAAATGATCGGTGCAATACAGAAAGCAGGAAATGCAAAAAACACCCAAAACCAAGCGATCAATGCTATCAATGATCCTAAAATCGGAGACAGCACTTTTCCGAAGCCGTTCGAGGCTTCAACGAGACCGAGCACCCGGCTTTCTTCAGATCCTTTAAAAAGGTCTCCTGTCAGCGCCATTGCGATCGGCGCTGTACCGGCTGCTCCAAGCCCCTGCAGTCCTCTCCCGAAAAGCACCCACGGGAAAGCGTTCGCAAAGGTCGTCGATGCAAATCCTGCAAGAATCCCGCCGGCCCCGTAAAGGAACAGGCACGGAATAATCACCACTTTCCTTGAGAAGCGGTCCGCCAAGTAACCCAGCAGCGGAATAAAGAGCGCTGCAGTAATCGAAAACACGGTAATGACAAGGCTGACTTGAAATTGCGATAAATTGAGTTCAGATTTCATCTTCGGCAAAATCGGAATCAGCATCGAATTTCCCAACGTCATAATCAATGGGATCGACCCGATCGCGACAACCGTCATGCCAGAGGTTTGTTTTTCTGTCATAAATTTGTACATCCTTCCTTATTCAAAATGAACTGTAAAAGTTAAGTAATCCGTTTGATCCGTCATCAACTGAACTTCGTTTCCGGCCGTTTTTCAGGTTCGCGCCGGCCGAGCCGTTCCGTATATAAATCGATATCCACCGCATACCTCGGCCTTCTTTTCACTTCGGTGAAAATCGTTCCGATATATTCGCCGATAATGCCGATCCCCATCAATTGCAAACCGCCCAAAAACCATATCGAAATGATCAACGAAGCCCAGCCAGCATTCGTGTAGCCGAGCAGCTTTTGAATCATTGCATATAAACCTGCGATACAGCTTAGGAAAAATAAGAAGAAGCCAATCAGGGTAAAAAAACGGATCGGAGCGACACTGAATGACGTAATCCCGTGAAAAGCGAAAGACAGCATTTTTTTCAGCGGATATTTCGTTTCTCCAGCCAGCCGCTCTTTTCGGTCATAGAACACTTTGGCCGACCGGAGGCCGATCAGGGGCACCAGACCGCGCAGAAAAACATTTGCTTCTGCATAGCGGCTGAGCTCTTCAAGCGCCCGTTTATTCAAAAGCCGAAAATCGGCATGGTTATCGACCAGCTGGATGCCGAGCTTATTCATGATCCGGTAGAACCATGCGGCTGTTGTTCGTTTAAACCATGTATCCGTTTTCCGGCTGCGGCGTACGCCGTAGACGATTTCATAGCCTTCATGATATTTTTCGATAAACCGGCGAATTGCCGAAATGTCATCCTGAAGGTCGGCATCGATTGAAATAACGCAATCCGATTTTTGCTTCGCTTTATCTAGTCCGGCTAAGAGAGCTTTTTGATGTCCCGAATTACGGGCCAGCTTCAAGCCTGTCACATAGCGGTTTTTTGTGCTTTCCATAGCAATCAGCGGCCATGTGCGGTCCGTCGATCCGTCATCGACAAATAAAAGCTTGCTCTCTGCAGAGATCAGCTTGTCTGCTGTGAGATCATCCAATACCGCAGTCAGCTGTTTTGCGGTTTCGGCAAACACGTCCTCTTCGTTATAGCAGGGTATGACGATTGTCAGCAAAGGCTGTTGAAGATTCAATTTGCTTCCTCCTTATCGATGCTTATTTCGCTTCATATACATAGATGTTCCAAGCGGACTGCGGGTGGCTGAACCGCTTTAAAAACGCCAGCTTGTTTTGTTCTGCATTCATAATCGGAACCGAAGAAAAAATATATCGCCCCCCCATTTTTTTGAACGCTTCAGTGTTCAATTCGAGGTTCGTGATTTTTTTCTTCGTGCTCTTTTTGAACGCGTAATGTTTTCCGAGCTCGTCAACAAACAAGTAGCAGCGGCTCCCCCACTCATCGAAATAGCGTTTCAGGACCGGATTTTTATCAAGCTCTTTGGCGATGATTTTCCGGAATTGATACTTGTACTTCAGCGGATAAATATTGGCATACGTATCAAGTGTGTAAAAACCGTTATACTGCGCAATCGCGGGATGCAGGCCGATGCTCGCCACCCGGTAGGAATCGGGAGACCGGCCGATGAACCGTTTGATCTGTTTGAACTGATCTGATGCATAAAATTCCCGAAAGGTCGGGGCATGGTGGTATGCGCCGTAAGTCAGCTCTTCATGAAACGGTATAAGCACGAGCAGCTGGGCGACCAGCGCGACATGGACGAAGCGCCGCCATCTCTTCCCCATTTTCCACAATATGTAGCATGCAACTGCAAAGCTTGCGTATATCACAAGAGGGCGCAAAAAGTGAAAACGCGCGAAATTGAATGCCGAAAGCAGACTGATCTTTTCCTTGGGAAGCGCCCACAGCTTGTTGAACCAGAGGGCATACCATAAAGAAAGCGCATAATTTAAAATGAATAAAAAGATGAACAGCTTTTCTTCTCTTGGCCGCTTTTTTCGTTGTCTCGCAACGACGAGCCCAAAAGTGAGCACAATCAAAGGCAGGATCACCGCCGTATGGACGGTCATGACATGATTGTGGCCGAGCACGAAATTTTTAAATGACAGCCGAAACGAATGAAGGATGTCGTGCCTGGATGAAATAAATTCAACCCGATGCATCGTTTCGCCTGAAGCGAAAACCGAATAAACAAGCCGGTATTCTATCGCCAGAAAAATGCCCGTCATGAGAGCGATGCTTCCGAGAAAGCGAAGGTTAAAGCTGCGCTTTGAAACCAAATCATAAAGCCAAATCAGTGAAACGGCTGCTAGGAAAAAGAAGAAACCGAGCACAAAGCTTGAGTAAAGCGGCAAAAGCGCAAGGGTCGCCCATTCTTTCCATGAGTCTCTTCCTGCCCTGATGTTTAAAAAAGCCCATAAAGCTAAAGGATGGCCAAGCGTGCTGAGCATTCCCGAAGGCCAAAAGGGTGTCAGGGCAAAAGCAAGTGATACCGCGATTCTGATGAAATACGCTTTTTCATCGCGAATCAAATGGCTTTTCAGCAGCAGGTACATCCCGACAAAGGCAAACACCCTCGTGATCGTTTGGCTTATAGCGTATGCGGTCATCGAGGGAAACAAGGCATGAAGCCAGACAATGCCGCTCCATTCCGTTCCGTAAGCATCCCGCGGCAGTCCGTTGATGATTTGCGGAATAACGGCTTTAACACCGCCGAGCAGTTGACCGCTTTCCGCCAGCACCTTATACCATGCAATGTTGGAATCCAGGTTGTCATGCACGCGGATATGAGCGTCTTCATTTAATATGTAAAGCGGAAGGACATAGAGAAGAATGACACTGAATGCGAAAATTAAATATCGCTTTTCCTTGCTGGTCTTTTTGACGAATAACGACACGAATACCACATCCAATTTTGTTCTCTTTTGGAAATATAGAGCTTTTATCATATCGCTGTTATTATTCGTGGAAGCGTTTTGAAAAATTCATCAAAATGAAAAAAGCTGTCTGTTTCACCAGACAGCTTCGCTTTACCCATTACCAAGGGTACGGGTAGTAAGGGTAGTATGGATAAAAAGGAAAGAACGGATAGAAGAATGGATACGGATAAAACGGCGGTCTCGGTCTAGGGCGCGGTCTTGGCCGCGGATAGGGGTAGCCGCCGTAGCCGCCATAAGTAAAAGGCTGCTGTCTATCCGCATCCGTCCAGTCATCTTGATATTGATAAGTTTCTTCCACTGTTATAGCCTCCTTTATTGCGTTGCATACTTTAGGTTATGTTATATACCATTAAATGGAGTACGTACACAATTTTTTTATCATTGCCTTTGTATAAATTCGAACAAATAACGATATGGCAAGTCGAATCAGCAGGTGAATATTGTGAAGCAAACAAAAAAACAGCCTGCCCTGTCAACCTAAAGAAGGTCGCAGGACAGGCTTTATTTATATGATGTGAAAACCCCTTTGTTTTATGGCAGTACAGAACTTCCCATTAAATATTTGTCAACCTCACGGGCGACTTCGCGTCCCTCGTGAATCGCCCAAACGATCAGGCTCTGTCCTCTTCTCGCATCCCCTGCTGCGAAGACTCCATCGACATTCGTTTTAAATTCCCCGTATGCTGCGTCAACTTTATTTCTCACCGTATTTACCCCGAATTGTTCAAGCAGCGGCTGTTCCGTTCCTTCAAAGCCGATAGCGATAAAGACATATTGAGCAGGCCATACTTTTTCCGTGCCCGGAATTTCGTGAAACTCAAATTTTCCTTGATCATTCTTTACTTTTTTCATTTGAATCGTATGCAGTTCTTTCAAATGGCCGTTTTTGTCTGCGACAAGCTTTTTCGTTTGGATCGAATATTGTCTCGGATCGCTGCCGAATGCTGCTTGCGCCTCTTCATAAGCATAGTCCAGTGAATGGACATGCGGCTGTTCAGGCCACATATTTTCGGCGGTTCTTGTATCGGGCAGCTTCGGATGTTTGCCGAACTGGACGACGCTTCGCGCTTTTTGGCGCAAGGCCGTTGCAACGCAGTCTGCTCCGGTATCTCCCCCGCCGATGACGATGACATCTTTATTTTTCGTATTGATAAACTGTTTATCTTTAAAATTCGAATCGAGCATGCTTTTTATAGTGCCTGTTAAATAGTCCATGGCAAAGTGGACACCTTTTGCTTCCCGGCCTTCAATCAAGAGATCGCGCTGTTTTTGGGCTCCTGTGCAAAGGATAACCGCATCGTACTGTTCTTTTAGCTCGTCGGCTGTAATATCTTTGCCGATTTCCGTATTGGTGACAAAGTCGATGCCTTCCTGCGTCAATAGTTTGATGCGGCGTTCGACAACGCTTTTTTCAAGCTTCATGCTTGGAATGCCGTACATTAACAGGCCGCCCGGGCGGTCGCTGCGCTCGTAAACAGTGACCGAATGCCCCGCTTGATTCAATTGATCGGCGCTTGCCAGACCGGCAGGCCCTGAGCCCACGATCGCGATTTTTTTGCCGCTCCGTTTTTTCGGAATCCGCGGCTGAATCCATCCGTTTTCAAATCCTTTGTCAATAATCGTCCGTTCGATCCCTTTGATGGATACGGCCGGGTCGGAAATCGCCACCGTACAAGAGCCCTCGCAAGGCGCCGGACAGACCCGCCCCGTGAATTCAGGGAAGTTGTTTGTCTTCAGAAGGCGGTCAAGCGCTTCTTTCCACCTTCCCTTGTAAACGAGGTCGTTCCATTCAGGGATTAAATTGTGTATCGGACATCCTGACGTATAACCGCCTATATCCATGCCGATTTGGCAAAAGGGGGTGCCGCAGTCCATGCAGCGCGCTCCCTGTCTTTTTGATGCTTCCTCAGAAAATGGAGACGAATATTCGTTCCAGTCATTTATCCGTGTGAGAGGATCGCGTTCAGCAGGCTTTTCCCGCTTGAATTCCATAAATCCTGTTGCTTTGCCCATTTTCCCCTCCCCTTTCTTACTGTGCCACCGCTTCTTTTGATGAAGCAGCCGCAGACGGTTCAATCTTTTGCTTCGTACCGGCTTCAAACGCGTACATCAGCGCTTCTTCATCAGACAAGCCGGCTTCTTTTTGCTCTTTAATCCGCTCTATCATTTGCTTGAAGTCTTTCGGAATCACTTTCACAAACCGGCCGACGGCCTCTTCCCAATGATCAAGTATCGAAGCTGCTTTTGAGCTTTCAGTATATCTGTAATGGTTTTCGATCATCGTTTTCAGTTCGGCGATTTCCTCAGGTGCTTCAAGTGTTTCAAATTCGATCATTTCAGGATTGCATTTCCGTTTAAAGGCTTTTTTGTCTTCGGTGTACACGTAGGCGATTCCGCCTGACATGCCCGCGGCAAAGTTTTTGCCGACGTCGCCGAGAATAGCGACGCGTCCGCCGGTCATGTATTCGCAGCCATGGTCGCCGATGCCTTCAACGACAACGCTGACTCCGCTGTTTCTGACGGCAAACCGTTCGCCGGCGAGTCCGTTAATATAAGCTTCTCCGCTTGTAGCACCGTAGAACGCAACATTTCCGACAATAACATTTTCACGGAATGCAGGGTTGAATTCGTCAGGCGCTTTGACGGCGATTTTTCCGCCTGAAAGACCTTTGCCGATATAATCATTGGCATCCCCTGTCAAATACATTGTCATTCCTTTTGGTACGAACGCGCCAAAGCTTTGCCCCGCTGAACCTGTGAATCTGAGCGTAATCGTATCTTCAGGGAGGCCTTCTTCGCCGTAGCGCTTAGAAATTTCACTTCCGGTTATGGCTCCTGTTACACGGTTGATGTTGCGGATTTCAAAGGATGCTTCCGCAGACGTGCCGTTTTCAACAGCTGACTGGACGGCGGGTAGAATTTGCGTAATATCAAGTGATTCATCGATTTTGTGGTTTTGCGGCGTACGGAATGTGCGTGCGCCTTCCGGCTGATATAGCAGGTTTGATAAATCGAGCTGACCCGCTTTCCAATGTGCTTTCGCCCGTTCGCTGACACGAAGGACATCCGTGCGGCCCACCATTTCATCAACTGTTCTGAAACCGAGCCGGGCCATCAATTCGCGAACTTCCTCTGCGACAAAGAGCATGTAATTCACGATGTGATCCGGATCGCCCATGAACTTTTTGCGCAGCTCAGGGTTTTGCGTCGCTACCCCGACAGGGCAAGTATCCAAATGACAGGCTCTCATCATAACGCAGCCGAGAACAACGAGCGGCGCTGTGGCAAAACCGAATTCTTCGGCTCCTAAAAGCGCAGCCATGACAACGTCTCTGCCGGTCATTAATTTGCCGTCTGTTTCCAATACGACGCGTTCGCGCAAACCGTTCATCATCAGTGTTTGATGAGCTTCTGCGAGTCCAAGCTCCCACGGAAGGCCGGTATGCTTAATGCTTGTTTTCGGTGAGGCTCCAGTGCCCCCGTCATAGCCGCTGATGACGATGACATCGGCAGTCGCTTTGGCGACTCCGGCTGCAATCGTGCCGACACCGGCTTTAGCGACAAGCTTTACACTGATCCGTGCATCGCGGTTGGCGTTTTTCAAATCGTGGATCAACTGCGCCAAATCTTCAATCGAGTAGATGTCGTGGTGCGGCGGCGGTGAAATCAAGCCGACCCCAGGCGTAGATCCGCGTACATTAGCAACCCATGGATACACTTTGTTGCCAGGAAGCTGTCCGCCTTCTCCAGGTTTTGCACCCTGCGCCATCTTAATTTGCAGCTCATCGGCATTGACGAGATAATGGCTCTTCACACCGAAACGGCCTGAAGCGATTTGCTTGATCGCGCTGCGGCGGTTATCGCCATTTGCGTCTGGGGTAAAGCGCGCCGGATCTTCTCCGCCTTCCCCGCTGTTGCTTTTTCCGCCGAGACGGTTCATTGCAATCGCCAGCGCTTCATGGGCTTCCTTGCTTAAAGAGCCGAATGACATCGCCCCTGTTTTAAAGCGGCGCACAATCGATTCAGCAGATTCGACCTCTTCAAGCGGCAGCGGCTTCCGGTTTTCATCAAATGAGAAGAGATTGCGGAGAAAACCGATTCTTTCTTCATCAGCTGCTTTCGAATATTGTTTAAACAGGCTGTAATCACCTTTGCGGCATGCCCATTGCAGCGTGTGAATCGTTTTCGGGTTAAAAGCGTGGTGCTCCCCGCCTTTTCTCCATTGAAAATCGCTTCCCGAATCAAGCGTTTCGCTGAATGTATCTTCATACGCTTCCCTGTGGCGGCGCTTCGCTTCTTCGGCAATCGTATCCAGACCGATTCCGCCGAGCTGTGATGCCGTTCCTGTGAAATAGCTGTCTATGACGTCTTTGCTGATCCCAACCGCTTCAAAAATCTGTGCGCCCCTGTAGCTTTGAACAGTGGAAATACCCATTTTGGACATCACTTTTACGACGCCCTCTGTCACGCTTTTGCTGTATTTTGTAACGGCCTCTTCATAGCTGATGGAAAGTGCTCCGTCTTCAATCGCCTGCTTGTATGTCGCATACGTGAGGTACGGATGAATGGCATCCGCTCCGTAGCCGATCAAGGCGGCAAAATGGTGAACTTCGCGCGCTTCACCGGATTGGGCGATAATGCTGACTTTCGTACGTTTTCCCGCGCGGACTAAATACTGATGCAAGGCACTGACGGCTAGCAGCGCAGGAATCGGCGCTTTCTGACCGTCCATTTTGCGGTCGGATAAAATAAGGAGAGTCACGCCTTCGGCGATCGCTCTGTCCACTTCTTTAAACATATCTTCGAGGCCGCTCTTCAAGTCGTCTGTAAAGAGCGTATGAATCGTCTTGCTTTTGAAATCCTTATGCACAAGTCCTTTTAAAGAATTGAACTGTGCGTTTGTCAAGACCGGTGTATACAATTTAATCCGGCGGCAGCTGCTTTCATTCGGATGGAGAATATCGCCTTCCGCTCCGAGCCATGTCAATGTCGAAGTGACGATCTGCTCACGGATTGCATCAATCGGCGGATTTGTAACTTGTGCAAACAGCTGTTTAAAATAGTTGAACAGCGATTGCGGACGGTCTGACAACACCGCCAGCGGGACATCGTGGCCCATTGAACCGAGCGGGTCTTTGCCTTCTGTAATGACAGGAATTAAATATTTGTGAATATCTTCGTACGTAAAACCGAATGCTTTTTGGCGGGTCAATAGGTCAGGCACAGATTTTTCTTCGGTTTCCTCAATATCGTTTGAGACATGAACCAGTTCTTTACTGAGCCATTCCTGGTACGGAAACTCCCCGGCGATTTCGGATTTGACTTCTTCATCGGAGATAATCCGCCCTTCTTCAAGATCAACAAGAAGCATTTTCCCGGGATCCAGCCGGTCTTTATATAAGATGTTTTCCTGTTCGACATCAATCACGCCGACTTCGGAGGAAAAAATAAGGTAGTCGTCTTTAGTGACATAATAGCGAGCGGGTCTGAGCCCGTTCCGGTCTAAAATGGCTCCGATCTGTTTTCCGTTTGTAAATGAAATCGCAGTCGGGCCGTCCCATGGCTCCATTAAAGAGCTGTGATATTCGTAAAATGCCTTCTTTTCTTTTGACATGTACGGGTTCTCGTTCCACGGCTCCGGAATCAGCATCATTGCAGCATGGGCCGGATTCCTTCCAGCCAGAACAAAGAATTCAAAAGCGTTATCCAGGATCGAGGAGTCGCTTCCGTTTTCATCGAGGATTGGCAAAACCTTTGGCAAGTCTTCGCCGAACGCTTCGGAAACAAACTGCTGCTCCCTCGCTTTCATCCAGTTCATATTGCCGCGCAGCGTATTGATTTCCCCGTTGTGGATCAGATAGCGGTTCGGATGTGCCCTTTCCCAGCTCGGAAACGTGTTTGTGCTGAAACGGGAGTGAACCAATGCAAAAGCTGAGACGAAGTCCTCGTCCTGTAAATCTTCATAGAAAGCATCAACCTGCTCGGGCGTTAAAAGTCCTTTATATACGATGGTATTGCTAGAGAGGCTGACAAAATAGAACGTTTTGTCGTGTTCTTTCGCCCAATTTTCGGCCTGTTTGCGAATGATGTACAACTTCCGTTCGAATGCCAGATTGTCTTTCAGCGCTTCATTTGCTCCGATGAATACCTGGCGGACGACTGGCGCGCTTTTCTGTGCGACTGTTCCGATTTTTCCGACATTTACAGGTACAGTTCGCCAGCCGAGCACCGTCTGTCCTTCCTGTTCGATCAGCTCGTTAATGCGCGCTTCGGTTTTTTCGCGCCCGCTGTCATCCTTAGAAAAGAAGATCATCCCGACGCCGTAGCGTCCTTTTTCAGGCAAGTTGAAACCGGCGCAGACTTTTTTGAAAAAAGCATCCGGAATCTGCATCATGATGCCTGCTCCGTCTCCGGTATGCGGGTCACTGCCCTGACCGCCCCGGTGGTCTAATTGGCAAAGCATTTGTAATCCTTTTTTGACAATATCATGAGTAGGAAGGCCCTTCAAATGAGCGTAAAGGCCGATTCCGCATGCATCATGTTCAAATTCAGGACGGTAGAGACCTTGTGCCTTTGGTAGTTGATTATAAGTCATTGTTCCTCTCCCCCGTTCATTTTTCCCGTTTGTCCCCGGTCATAAAATCTTACAAACTCTAATCCTATTGTAGGTTTTCAAATCTATACAAACAATATATAATTTAGATTAAAACTATCTCATTTTGAGATGAGCAGGTGAAACAACGATGGAATTACGCCAATTGCATTATTTTATGGAAGTTGCAGAAAGAGAGCACGTATCGGAAGCGGCCATGCACCTTCATGTCGCTCAGTCGGCGATCAGCAGGCAGATCGCCAATCTCGAAGAAGAGCTCGGTGTTGATTTGTTTGAGCGCGAAGGCCGCAATGTGAAGCTGACTCCGATCGGGAGACAGTTTTTAGACCATATTAAAACAGCGATGAAAGCGATCGATTTCGCGAAGGAACAAATCGATGAGTATTTGGACCCGAATCGCGGGACCGTTAAAATCGGTTTCCCGACAAGCCTTGCGGGCCAGTTCCTCCCGACGGTTATTTCCGCTTTTAAAGAGGAGCATCCTCATGTCGCTTTTCTTTTAAGGCAGGGATCTTATAAATTTTTAATCGAAGCGGTGAAAAACAGGGATATCGATTTGGCTTTTCTCGGTCCTGTTCCGTCAAATATCGCTGAGATTAAAGGGGACATTTTGTTTTCGGAAAGCCTTTTGGCACTCGTGCCGATCAATCATCCCCTATCAGGCCAGCAAAGCCTTCATCTCGGCGATCTCAGAAATGATCAGTATGTGCTGTTTCCAGACGGATACATCCTTCGAAAAATGGCTGTTGATGCATGCAAGCAAGTAGGATATACGCCTAAAATTTCCTCAGAGGGCGAAGATTTGGATGCGATCAAAGGGCTGGTTTCTGCTGATATGGGTGTGACGCTTTTGCCGGAAAGCGCCTTTAATGAAACGGCTCCCCGTTTTACAAAGAAGATCCCGATTGATTATCCTCAAGTAAAGCGCACAGTCGGAATCATCACCCCTAAAAACAGGGAGCTTTCCCCTTCTGCAAAAGTCTTTTATCAGTTCGTAAAGAAGTTTTTTTCTCGCCTTCAGCAATACCAATAGCCAGTATGACAACGAATTCAGCCGGGCGCAAAAGCTTGGCTGTTTTCATTTTATCATAAACAATGATTAATGTCTGAATTTTCTGTCCATTTATTCTCTGCGCATCTCTTCTATTGTAAAAAGCACATCTTATATATGTATGTTTATCCCCTTTTTTTATGCTGATTTTTCATACTGACGCCAGTTTTTTCTGCCTGGAAACGGACTCGCCTGCACTGGCTGCAGCCTGGAACCGGCCTTTGACTCGTCAAAACCGCTGAAGTGAATGACATATTCCGTCAGCCGGATCGCGCCGTCACAAAGGACCGAAAAGGCGATCATATCGCCGCTCCCGTGATGAAGTTTTAAAAAAAGCCGCCATTCAGGCGGCTTATCGTTTCATTTTATTCCTTACTTTTTCGGCATATCGGCATGGATTAAATAATGAATCAACGCCTTTTGCTCTTGTTCGGAAAAGCCGCTTTTGGCGTCGATCCAGAATTCATGCCCTTTGCCGGTTACCCTGACCGCTTTTAAGTCGGGCGATTCCGAATTGCTTTTGACGACCTGCTGTCTTAAATCTCTGTCGATCATCGCCAGCAAACTGTTATAAGGATCCGCCTGCTTACCTTTTATGACCGTCTTTGGTAAACCTGTCTCTTTTAATGAGCTTCCCACTGCAACCCCTCCGTCGTGCAAATAAGGAGCGCGCCAGTAAACGCCGATCAGACTCGGCACTTTGTACCCGCCTTTGGAATCTCCCTGCGCCCAGGAAAGCTTGATCTGTTCGGGGTCAAACCCGGCTGTCGGGACTTTCAGGATCTTCGGTTTGCGCGGCAGAGGCACCGGTGTGTCAGGCGAATGAATAAGGCTTTTCCCGAATATGTTTTCCGTTTTCTTAAAAGACCGAGCCCTTGTCGGCTCGGTTCCGATTTTTTCAACCGAGATGACCTTGTTGTTCGTCAAATACCGGCCGGCATGACAGGATATGCAGCCCGCTTGTTCAAAAACACGCCTGCCGCGCCTGACGGTTTGGCTGTCGGTTTTTTGCCGCGGATCAGGAGGTCTAAGTGTATTTTGCCAGGCGGATACAGCGTTGTTTTCTTCATTCACTTTTCGTCCGGGTGAGCTCACAAGTACGCCGTCGGGCGCCGCCAATGTGATGTTAGGATAGTTTGGCGGCTTGACCATTTGGTTGACGCCCGGTACTCCGGGAGTGGGATCGGCTTTTTTGAAAAACGCAGTCGGACTTTCCTTTTTTTTCGACTGATACCTGTATGTTGAGACGGGAGCCCTTTGCAGGATCGTCCCATTATAAACATCTTCGCTCATGCCGAAAAGCGCCCGGCTTGCCGGGGCTTGCGAGAGGCTGTCCGAATTTTGCGCATGAACATTATTGCTGAACACAGTCAAGCCTTTAAAAGGACCGGCCATTGCCGAACCGCTCCAGCTGTACGGATGGTCGCCCAATGTATAGGCATCCGGAATCTGCGTGGGATTGCTTTTCATATCGATCGTCGAGTCGAAAAAACCTCTCGGCCACTTCAGGAAAATGCGATCGACCGCATCTTCGAGGCGGTCCGGATCGGGAAGGCGTTCTTTTTTGCCGTTTCTGGCAGTGATCACAGGGCTTTTATCATTCATAAATTGTTGAATATTATCAATTTCGGCATGTGTAAAATAAGCCGCTGAATTTGTCGCCAGCGCCAGCATCAGCCCTGTATTTAAATCAGAGTTTGTCACGCCTTCCATCACCTTCATCGTTTTCGGATCGACTGCGGCGTGGCAGGCCGCACAGCTGATGCCGGCTTTGATTTTTCCGTCAGCGTATTTGAAAGGCATGCCGAGCGGTGCGTATGCCCCTTTTGGAACATCAATGCCGGTGTCGATCTTCTCGCCTTTTTTAAAGATTTTCCCGCCGACCTTAACCGTTTCAGCTAATTCGATGCGCAAGTTCGTCGTCCCTTTCCCTTTCAATCCGGCAATGGCTTTCGTCATGTTGGCTGCTGTAATGGGACCGTCAAGGAGTCCGATGATATCTGTCAAAAACACTTCGTTGCCGAAAGTTTCCTTATAAAATGTCTCCCGTCCCAAGTCGAGAAGGCGGTCATCAACCTTTACAGCTCCCTCCTCTGCGGAGGCGGGCTTGTCCGGTGTAAATGCTCCCCATAGATCGTATCCGTGCACTCGTTTTTCTTTTGAGATGACTTTTTCTTTAGGAGGCATATATACATATTCCGGTTCAAGATGTCTGACCGTGATATAGCCAATTACGGCTAAAATCGCGATGATAGCAAATGCGGCTAACCATTTATGCTTTTTCATCATTGACCCACCTTTCTAATTGAATAGGATTCCCCAGAGCTGCCGTGAATCATTTAGAACGTATTACCAGCTATAACTTCCGGCGTCCCATGCCAGAATATGCATATGATGGGATTAAAGGAATGAGGCCATTTTGAAAAAGCTAAGCATTGTTCTTGCCATTTTTATATGTGCGTTAATTTCATTTATTATATGGCTGAATGCCGGGAATGAAAAATTGGGACTCCCGGATGAAGAAGCAGAGGCCGTCAAATCCTCCAAAAAACCGGTCATTGTCCTTATCATCGACTCTTTGATGGATCAGCCTTTGAAAAAAGCGATTCAAGCAGGCCGCGCCCCGGCATTAAAATTCTTTCTTGAAAACGGTCATTATGAACCTGAAGTGGTAAACGCGTATCCGACCATGTCGGTTTCGATTGACAGCACCCTGCTCACCGGAACTTATCCGAATATCCACCGCGTTCCCGGGCTCGTCTGGTATAATCAGGATGAACAGAGGATCGTGAATTACGGGAGCGATAAAAAAGAAATCGCCACACTCGGCATCAAACAAACGATCGAAGACGGGATATTTTCTCTTAATCACCGCCATTTAAGCCGAAAGGTGACAACGGTTCATGATGATTTGCAAGTGCGAGGAAAACAGTCGGCATCCATCAACGGGCTCATATACAGAGGGCCTGACCGCCACGAATTAAATATCCCGCCCCCGCTCAAAAAGCTTAAATTGATGCCTGAACATATGACGGTAAACGGGCCGGCTCTTTTTTCGTTCGGCCGCTTTGCCCAGCTCGATCCCAATAACTCCTACCACCATATTTGGCAAGGTTATGGCGTTAACGACAAGTTCACAGCACAGGAAGTGGCCTATTTAATTAAAAAGAGGAAGCTTCCTGCGCTGACTGTCGCCTACTTGCCCGATTTTGACCATGATGCACACAAAAAAGGCCCGATGGATATGAAAGGCCTCGAAAAAATGGACCAGCAGCTGCAGCGTATATTGAATGCATATGATTCTTGGCGCGATGCGGCCGAAAAAGCGGTATGGGTCGTCATGGGTGATGGCGGGCAGACAGCGATCGGACGCGATAAAGACAAGGCCGCCATCCGGCTTCATTCGCTTTTTAAAGGATACCGGATCGCTAAAATAAACGAAGCCCCCGATCGAAACGCCCAGCTTCTTTTTGCAGTAAACGACAGAATGGCATACATTTATGTCACGGATCGAAACATGCCGCTGCAAGGTGCCGTCAATGAATTGAAAAAAGACGAACGAATCGCTTTCACAGCGTGGAAAAAAAGCGGCTGGATATATGTTGATTCGAAGCGTTCTTTAAAACCGCTTCGGTTTCGTCCAAAAGGCGGCTATCAAGATCCTTACGGGCAGTCATGGACGATCAGCGGAGATTTTTCTTTATTGGACATTAAAGCAGACGGCGTCTCGATCCAATACGGCGATTACCCGGATGCTCTTGCCCGCCTATACAGCGCCATGCATTCGCATCGCGGACAGTTTGTGATCGCCGACGCGAAACCCGGGTTCCAATTTGCCGGCGAAAAGTCTCCCCTCCATTTTGGCGGAGGCGGCCATGGCTCACTTTATAAAACGGATAGCTTGGCTCCGATGATCATCGTCGGTTCGGAAAAAGTTCCGGAACATCTTCGCCACCTTGAAATGAAAGATTTTTTTATGAAGCTCGTACAATGACCCGGTCATGTCATCAATGATCGGGTTTTTTCTTTTTTATAAGTTTCTTCTTTGACAATCTTTTGTTGTTCTATGTATGATAATACCGTGTTTTAGTTTATTTACTTAATTAATTAAAATGGAGAAGCAGGTGCTTTTTATGAAACAAGATAAAGTCAGCCGCAAGACCGTTGTGCAGTTGATCGAAGCTTTCAACCGGCTGCGGTATGCGGAAATGAAGCAGTCTTTTCCTGCGGTTGAATGGAAAAAGACTGAGGCAAAAGCGCTGATGTTTTTAAATGAAGCAAGCGGTGAAGGCAAAATGGCATCCGAAATCAGCCGCGCTCTGCATGTCACCTCCCCTTTCGTCACGCAGATGTTGAACAGAATGGAAAAAAAAGGGCTCGTTTTTCGGCGCATGGATGAGGATGACAGGAGGATCGTCCGGATTTTTTTAACCGATGAAGGAAAAAAAGCGGCGGACGATGCGCTTAAAGGGCTGAACCGGTGGTTCCTGCAGCTCACTCGGTTTCTGGGCGAGGATGAAAGCAGGCAGTTCGCCGATTTGATTCATAAGTTATCCGAGTTTATCGAACACGGAGAAAAAACAAGTGAAAAGAAGGTTGAAAAATGATCTCACTCTTAAAATATTTAAAGCCTTATAAGCTGCAAGTGATTCTTGTCGCTGTTTTTACTTTGCTGAGCAGTGTGCTTGAGCTTTATTTGCCGACGTTAATGGCAGATGTCGTTGATGTCGGAATCGTGAACGGCGACATGCCATTCATATTGAGAACCGGCGGCTGGATGATCGCCTGCTCCCTTCTGGCCATCATCATGACTGTCGGAAAAGCGTTTTTCGCTTCGAAAACAGCCCTCGGCTTTGGAAGGGATATCAGGCGCAAGCTGTTTGTCAAAGTTGAACACTATTCAATGGATGAATTCGGAAAAATCGGTTCTGCTTCTCTCATTACCCGTACCACAAATGATGTCAAGCAAGTCCAGGATGTACTCAACATGATGCTTTCATTGATGACAAGAGCGCCGTTAATGCTGGTCGGCGGTATTGTGCTTGCCGTGTCCAGAGATGCCAAGCTGTCGATTATATTTCTGGCCGCTCTCCCGATCCTTGCGGGGCTGATTTTTCTCATTACAAGAAAAGCTGTTCCCTTATTCGGCGTTCTTCAAAAAAAGACGGATCGTCTCAACCTTGTTCTTAGGGAAGGTTTGACTGGAGTTCGCGTCGTTCGCGCCTTTAACCGAGTTGATCAAGAAAAAGCCCGTTTTCAAAAGGCAAACGAAGAGTTTCGCGATACAGGCATCGCCGTCAACAGAATTATGGCTTTTCTATTTCCTGTCATGATGATTATGATGAATTTCACGAACATCGCGATTATCTGGTTCGGAGGCATCCGCATCGATCAAGGCAGCATGCAGGTCGGGAACTTAATGGCTTTCCTTCAATATGCATCCATGATTCTAATCGCGCTGATCATGCTTGCGATGACATTCGTGATGATCCCAAGGGCTCAGGCATCTGCCGACCGCATTAACGAAGTGCTGTTAACAGTGCCTTCGATTACCGATCCGAAAGAGCCGCAGAAAGACAGCGGCTTGCGCGGTTATGTGGAATTTCAAGATGTGACTTTTCGTTATGCCGGAGCTGAAAAGCCCGTTCTCGAAAATATTACGTTCAAGGCAAAACCGGGTGAAACGACTGCGATCATCGGCAGCACAGGGGCCGGAAAAACGACGATCCTTCAATTGATCCCGAGATTTTTCGATATTGAAAAAGGGTCTGTGCTTGTCAACGGAACAGATGTCAGAAAGATGGCGCAAAAGGAGCTTCGCGCGAAAATCGGCTATGTCCCGCAAAAAGCTTCAATATTCAGCGGGACGATCAAGGACAATATCCGATTTGGCAAAGAAGATGCAACAGATGAAGAAATTTTGGAAGCACTTGAAACGGCACAGGCTGCCGAGTTTGTGGAAGGCAAGGAAAATGGAATTGAATCTGATATCGAGCAGGCCGGAGCCAACCTTTCAGGCGGCCAGAAACAGCGGCTTTCCATCGCCCGGGCATTGGTCAGAAAACCGGAAATTTATTTATTTGACGACAGCTTTTCGGCGCTTGATTACAAAACGGATCAAAAGCTTAGAAAAGCGCTTCAGAAAACTACCGCTGATGCCGCCGTCATTATTGTTGCCCAAAGGGTAAGCACGATTACAGATGCGGACCAAATCATCGTATTAAATGAAGGAAAAATAGCCGGTATCGGCACCCATCAACAATTGCTTGCTGAAAATGGAATTTACCAGGAAATTGTGGCATCACAGCAGGCCGAGGAGGAAAGCGCATGAGCCAACAACAAAAGCATCACGGCTCGATACCAAAAGGAATGCACGAGACAAAACCGAAAGAATTTAAAAAGACCCTCTTGAGATTGGCCCGCTATTTAAAACCGCGGACCTTCCAGCTGGTGCTCGTTGTCTGTGCTGCAATATTGGCGACGTTGTTTAATGTCATCAGTCCAAAACTTCTCGGAGATGCGACCTCTTCCCTTTTCGCAAGCTTTACAGAAGGCACCGGTGTTCAATTCGGCTTTCTCGGCCGGATCACGATGATCCTGGCAGGACTGTATCTGCTTTCTGCTTTCTTTACGTTCTTGCAGCAATACCTGATGGCCGGCGTAGCCCAGAAAACGATATACGAAATGCGCCAGGAAGTGAATGAAAAGCTGACGCGACTCCCTTTAAAGTACTATGACAAGCATTCGCATGGCGATACGCTCAGCCGCGCCGTCAATGATATTGACAATATTAATACGTCACTGCAGCAGGCGCTGACGCAAATGATTACGTCTGTCATTACCATAGTCGGAATCATCGTCATGATGCTCCTGATCAGCCCTGTGCTGACGCTCGTCGTCTTCATCACGGTTCCGCTCAGCATGCTCGCTGTCCGATTTATCGCCTCATTTTCGCAGAAACACTTCGGCACGCAGCAGAAAGAACTCGGCGACATCAACGGACACGTTGAAGAGATGTTTACAGGGCACCAGGAAGTAAAGGCATTCGGTCATGAAGAAAAAGCGATTCAGCAATTCAATGAAGTGAATGAGCGTCTTTACCAGTCAGGCTGGAAAGCGCAGTTTATTTCAGGTCTGATGATGCCGATCATGACATTCATCGGCAACCTCGGCTATGTGTTTGTCAGCATAACCGGCGGTATTTTCGTTCTTAACGGCACCCTCTTAATCGGAGGCGTGCAGGCTTTTATCCAATACACGCAGCAATTTTCCCAGCCGCTCGTTCAAGCTGCCGGAATCGCGAATACAATCCAATCGGCAATCGCATCCGCCGAAAGGGTGTTCAGTCTTTTAGACGAAGACGAGGAAACCGAGGAGACGCCGGCTTCCATCGATACCGGCGCATTAAAAGGCGATGTATCGTTTGAACGTGTCGCCTTCGGCTATGATAAAAACGTTCCGGTCATCCGCGATTTAAGCCTCCATGCCAAAGAAGGCCAGACAATTGCGATCGTCGGACCGACTGGTGCAGGAAAAACGACGATCATCAATTTGCTGATGCGGTTTTATGAATTAAACAAAGGCAGCATCAAGGTCGGCGGCACTGACATCAGCGAACTGTCGCGCGAACAGGCCAGAAGCATGTTTGCGATGGTTTTGCAGGACACATGGCTGTTCAACGGCACCATCCGCGAAAACATCGCCTACGGACGTGATGGCGCAACAGATGAAGACATCATCAGGGCGGCAAAAGCCGCCTATGCCGACGATTTTATCCGTACCTTGCCGGACGGCTATGATACGGTACTGGGCGAAGATGCCCAAAACATCTCGCAAGGGCAGCGGCAGCTCCTCACGATCGCGAGAGCCATTTTAGCCGATCCGAAGATTTTAATATTGGATGAAGCGACTAGCAGTGTCGACACCCGGACGGAAATGAATATTCAAAAAGCGATGAACAAACTGATGGCTAACCGCACGAGTTTTGTCATCGCCCACCGTCTTTCTACCATTAAAGATGCCGACCTGATTCTTGTGATGAAAAACGGAGATATTATTGAAAAAGGCAGCCATGAAGAGCTTCTCCGCGAGAACGGTTTTTACGCCGATTTGTATAACAGCCAGTTCTCCCGGGAAGAAGCCGTAAGCTGAAAGATCGAGGCCGTACCTGATCAGGTGCGGCCTCGTTTTTTTCATCCATCTCTGAGCTGATGTTCCCGGTGTTGTGAGCATACCTCGCCTTTTTTCCTTTTTTAGATCCGATACTTTCGGCCAATTGACAATTTTTTCATGATATGTCCGTTGAAACCGTTGTAAAAATAGTGATAACGTAAAGATTGAACCGGTTCATCATGTATAAACGATTCATGTTAAAGGAGAGAGTTGACGTGGCAAATTCAAATTCACTTCAATCAAGCAAGCACTATGCCAATTGGATTCCGATGAAAGAAATCAGCTCCAGTAATGACCGGCTGTTTCCGTTCCCGATTTATAACCGGATCAGAAAGACGTCTCCTCTGCGTTACGATGATGAGCGAAAATGCTGGGATATCTTTTCGTATGAAGACGTTCAATTCGTGTTAAAAAACCCGAAGCTTTTCTCTTCAAAACGCGGCGGTAATATGGAAGGAAAAAGCATATTAACAATGGACCCGCCGAAACACACAAAAATGAGGGCCATCGTTAATAAAGCTTTTACGCCGAAAGCGGTGAAAGAGCTTGAGCCGCATATCGAAGAAGTGACGGCTTTTTTATTTAACGAAGCGAAACAGAAGGATTTGTTTGATGTGGTGGATGACTTGGCTGCTCCCCTTCCCGTCATTATCATTGCTGAACTTTTGGGCGTTCCGGCTGAAGACCGCCTCATGTTTAAACATTATTCAGACATCCTTGTCGCAGGTGCGGAAGACCGCTCGGCTGAAGCCGCTGAACAGATGTACAAACGCCGTGAAGAAGGCAATCGGTTTTTGGCGGATTATTTTAAAAACATTATCAAGCAGCGCAAAAAAGAGCCAAAAGACGACCTGATTTCGCTTTTGCTACGGGCAGAAGTTGACGGCAAGTCGCTGACAGAAGAAGAACTGCTGAATTTTTGCATCATTCTTTTGGTCGCAGGCAACGAAACGACAACTAACCTGATCGCAAACAGCGTCCGCTATCTCACCGAAGACAAAGCCACACAGGAAGCCGTAAGGCAAGATTTGTCCCTCGTTCCTGTTTTTGTTGAAGAAACACTGCGGTATTATCCGCCCGTGCAAGCAATCGGCCGCACGGCGGCTGAAGACCTTGACATCAAAGGCGTGCGGATTGCAAAAGGTTCCACGGTGATCAACTGGGTCGCTTCAGCGAACCGTGACGAACTGAAATTTGACGACCCTGACAGCTTTAAGCTTGATCGTAAATCAAACCCTCATATGAGCTTCGGCTTCGGCATCCACTTTTGTCTCGGTGCTCCCCTTGCCCGGCTTGAAGCGAAAGTCGCACTCGATTACTTGCTGCGGCATGCATCCGTGGAAAAGGACAGCTCAGAGGAGCTTAAAGCGATTCAAAGTCCGTTTGTCTTCGGCGTCCGTCATCTCCCCGTACGCCTTTCGCAAAAATAGCACGAAAAAAGGACAGGCTGTTTCAAGCCTGTCCTTTCCTGATTGTTTAAGGGTTTGTAGACCACATGCCCGCTGATTTAATAAAAATGCGCGGATGCAGTTTAAGTTGGGCAACCATGTATTCCGCCAGATCTTCAGGCTGCATGACGCGTTCCGGATTGCCGTCTGTTAATTTGGAGTCGATTGCCAAGTCCGTCGCAACCGTGCTCGGTGTAAGAGCACTCACGCGGATATTGTGCTTTCTGACTTCCTGCATCAGCGATTCGGTCAGTCCGAGTACCGCGAACTTAGACGCGCTGTAGGCGCTTGTCCCGGCTGCTCCCCTTTGGCCTGCTGTAGAAGAAATATTAATAATATCGCCGGCTTTTCTTTCGATCATTTCAGGCAGAACGGCGCGTGTTACATTATAAACTCCCATCAGATTCACCTGGACAATATTTTCCCACTCCTCGGGGGATTGCTCAAGAAATCCTGCAAACCCGCCGATCCCGGCATTGTTAATGAGAATGTCGATTTGTCCAAGCTCTCCTTTTACGGATTGGACTGCACGTTCTACAGCTGTTAAATCCTTTACGTCAGCTGCGGCTACAGATACTTTTACGCCGAACGCCTTTAATTCCTCTGCTGCTTTTTCAAGATTCGCAGCTGTACGGCCGATAAGGCCGATATGTACGCCTTCTTTTGCAAGGGCAATCGCTGTTGCGCGGCCGATCCCTCTTCCCCCTCCTGTAATCAGAGCGGTTTTGTTTTGTAAAGATTGCATATGAAAAACTTCCTTTCTATATGTATCACACGTTTAAATTATAGGAAAATAAACTACGTTTTTGCAAATATGACGACTTGCGAAGAATAAACCTCCTGCGCAGCTGGCATCTTCCGCGAACCGACCGGATTAAATCGGCCATCGTTATATTCGATTGCATGAAGAAACAAAAAAAGAACCATGGTTTTACCAGGTTCTTTTAATATTGCATAAAAACAGACGCGATGATATAATCAGATCACGTACGTTTAAAATTAAATGTCATAGATATCCCATCTTACATTTTAAGTCTACCATATCAGAAAGCTCTTGTCAAATTTTTTTTCGAAGGAGAGATGCAGAATGAGTCATTTCGTTCTCGGTTTTCATGAAATGGAAAAAACACAGCTTTTGCTTGTCGGGGGAAAAGGGTTAAATTTAGGGGAATTATCAAAAATTCAAGGAATACAAGTACCAGAAGGCTTTTGCGTCACGACAGCAGGATTTCAAAAAGCCGTCAAGGGAAACGAAACGTTCCAAGCGTTGCTGGCTCAACTGGCCATGCTAAAAGTTGAGGATCGGGATCAAATTAGTGACATCAGCAGGAAGATTCGGCAAATCATTATGGAAGCAGAAATTCCTGCTGATGTTGTGAAAGCAGTTGCTCACTATCTCTCTCAATTTGGCGAGAAACATGCTTATGCAGTGCGTTCTAGCGCGACTGCCGAGGATTTGCCGCATGCTTCTTTTGCGGGTCAACAAGATACCTATTTAAATGTTATCGGCAAGGATGCGATCTTGCAGCATATCAGCAAATGCTGGGCTTCCCTGTTTACGGAGCGCGCGGTCATCTACCGTATGCAGAATGGATTCGATCACAGGCAAGTTTATTTATCCGTTATCATTCAAAAGATGGTTTTCCCGCATGCTTCAGGGATTTTATTTACCGCTGATCCGATGACTTCCAACCGGAAACTGCTTTCAATCGATGCCGGTTTTGGACTTGGAGAAGCTCTGGTCTCCGGCTTGGTCTCTGCCGATTGTTATAAAGTGCAAAACGGACAAATCGCCGATAAGAGAATAGCGGCCAAGAAATTAGCGATTTATGGACGAGCACAAGGCGGAACAGAGACAAAGCAGATCGATCCTGATCAGCAGATGTCTCAAGCACTCACTGATGGGCAAATTTTACAGCTGGCACGTATCGGAAGACAGATCGAAGCTCATTTCGGCCAGCCGCAAGATATCGAATGGTGTTTGGCTGATGATACATTTTATATTGTTCAGAGCCGGCCGATCACGACTTTATTCCCGATCCCTGAAGCGAATGATCAAGAAAATCACGTCTATCTATCTGTTGGTCATCAGCAAATGATGACTGATCCCATTAAACCGTTGGGATTGTCTTTTTATCTGTTAATTACTCCTGCACCTATGCGTAAAGCCGGCGGGAGATTGTTTGTTGATGTTGCGCCTAGGCTGACGACACGTGCCGGCCGGGAAGCTTTATTAAACACCGTGGGAGCAGATCCGCTTACAAAAGACGCAATCATGACCGTAATCGAGCGAGATTTTATAAAATTGATGCCAAATGATCAAACAGCACCGATTCCGGGCAACGGTCAAACAGATATGCCGGTGCAATTCGAGAACGATCCGACAATCGTTTCTGATTTGATGAAGCGCAATCAAACGTCGATCGAAGAGTTAAAGCAAAACATCCAAGCGAAATCGGGATCGGATTTGTTTGATTTTATTCTTGAAGATATTCAGCAATTAAAGAAGATCTTATTTGACCCGCAAAGTACGGCTGTGTTTATGGCTGCGATGAATGCTTCAGCATGGATCAATGAAAACATGAACGAGTGGCTAGGCGAAAAAAACGCCGCTGATACCCTTTCTCAATCTGTACCGGGCAATATTACTTCGGAAATGGGTCTGGAGCTGATGGATGTCGCGGATGTGATTCGCCCTTATCCAGAAGTGATTGATTATTTGCAGCATGCAAAAGAAGATAACTTTCTCGATGAACTGGTTAAGTTTGATGGTGGAAAGGAAATTCAAGACGCTATTTATGATTATCTCAGCAAATACGGAATGCGGTGTCCCGGAGAAATTGATATTACAAGACCTCGCTGGAGTGAAAAACCAATAACACTTGTCCCCATGATTCTTAGTCATATCAAAAACTTCGAGCCTAACGCCGGCAATCGAAAGTTTGAGCAAGGGCGGCGGGCTGCTTTGGAAAAAGAACAAGAGTTAATTGATCGATTGAAGCAATTGCCGGATGGTGAACAAAAAGCTAAAGAAACAAAACGAATGATCGATCTCATCCGGAATTTCATCGGCTACCGGGAATATCCAAAATACGGCATAGTCAGTCGCTACTTCGTATATAAGCAGGCATTGCTGAAAGAAGCCGAACAACTCGTACAAGCGGGCGTTATTCATGAAAAAGAAGATATATACTACCTCACTTTTGAAGAGCTTTACGAAGTCGCACGCACAAAAAAAATAGATAACCAGATCATCAGCAAACGGAAAGACGAGTACAAATTATATGAAAAACTAACTCCACCGCGTGTGATCACGTCTGATGGCGAAATCATTACAAGTGCGTACAAACGAGAAAATTTGCCGCCTAATGCGATTGCAGGCCTGCCTGTTTCTTCCGGGGTGATAGAAGGAAGAGCACGTGTCATTTTAAACATGGAAAATGCCGATCTGGAAGATGGAGATATATTAGTCACCTCCTTTACCGACCCAGGCTGGACACCATTATTTGTATCCATAAAAGGCCTGGTCACCGAAGTCGGCGGATTGATGACCCACGGAGCAGTGATCGCACGCGAATATGGCCTGCCGGCAGTCGTCGGAGTGGAGAATGCGACTGGGCTGATAAAAGATGGGCAACAAATTCGCGTGCATGGCACAGAGGGATATATCGAAATATTGTAATGGTGTCTGTTGCCCAAATAAATACGGGAGTCGACAGTGCATTTAAAAGAACTCTTCAGATTTAGTATCTATCAGGGAAAGGATCCGGAGATAATTTTCTTCAGTCAGAACAGCTGCCAGCAATACAGGTAAATTATACCTGTAATAATCGGCTGATTTGACTGAAAAGATGATCTATGTCCTTCCCTCCCTGTCTTTTCATAATCATCCATACGTTAACTTCAAAAGATGAACCTGACAATTTTATTGTAAATATGGGTGAAACCGAGTATACTCATATAGTTGCCAATCATGAAGAAAAACAATGAACGGCGGTGGAGACACGTTATTATATAAGATGAAAAACGAAAGAAACAAATTGGGACTCCGGATATCTGGGAATCCTACATATCATTTGTCGTCATGTTTTTGGGTAAATTGTATTACAGGAGGTTTGATATGGAGAAAAAGTTTAATTCCAAAGCAATATTAGTCACCTTCATGATTGGTGCATTTTTTGCAATATTAAATGAAACGCTGTTGAACATCGCATTAACAGAGCTGATGGAAGTCTTTCACGTTGATGCCCCGACTGTTCAATGGCTGGCAACCGGATTTATGCTTGTCATGGGTGTTTTAATGCCTATTTCCGCTTTACTGATTCAATGGTTCACGACAAGACAGATGTTTATCGGCGTCATGTCGATTTTTTTAGTCGGAACCATCATCGCCGCTTGTGCAGTGAATTTTCCGATGCTCTTGACGGGGCGCATGATTCAGGCGGTCGGTACAGGTCTCTTGATCCCTATTATTATGAACGCGCTCTTGCTCATTTATCGGCCTGAAGTCCGCGGGAAAATCATGGGGACGTTCGGTTTGGTCATCATGTTTGCTCCGGCGATCGGCCCCACTCTTTCGGGCGTCATTGTTGACATCCTCGGCTGGCGCTGGCTGTTTATTATCGTCATCCCTTTTGCAGTATTTTCAATCTTGTTTGCGGTGAAGTATTTGCAAAATGTCGGAGAAGCGACGCGCCCGCGGGCTGATTTTTTATCGATCGTTCTCTCAACCATCGGGATCGGCGGAATCGTATACGGATTCAGCAGTGCCGGAGAGGCTCCGGAAGGGTTTCAGTCCCCTCTGATCATCGGTGTAATCATCGTCAGCCTGATCAGTATCGTGTTGTTCGTGCTTCGTCAGCTGAAGCTTGAACAACCGTTGCTCGATGTGCGTGTGTTCGCCTATAAAAATTACACGCGCGGGGTCTGCCTATTTGTGATTGTCATTATGGCGATGTTCGCTTCCGAAATCGTGATGCCGATGTATTTGCAAGGACCGCTTGGTTTTACAGCCAAAGCAGCAGGGCTTTTACTTTTGCCCGGGGCCTTGCTAAACGGTCTCATGTCACCGGCCATGGGCGCTTTATTCGATAAGTTCGGGCCGAGAAAACTCATCATTCCGGGTACGATCGTTCTCGTCGGCGTGATGTTTTTCTTCAGCAGGATCAATCCTTCTGTGCCGGTCTGGGCGTTTATTATTGTGTACATCATCTTGATGCTGTCGATCTCAGCCATCATGATGCCTGCGCAGACGAATGCATTAAACGAATTGCCGAAACATTTATATCCTCATGGAACGGCAATCGCCAACACGCTTCAGCCTGTTGCAGGCGCACTCGGTGTTTCGGTGTTCGTCAGCATCATGAGCCAAGGCCAGAAAAGCTATCTTGCCGGACAAGAAGCCGCAAGCCCACAAATCGTGCATGAAGCGATGACACACGGTGTTCACCATGCCTACTGGTTTGCGCTTGCTTTATGCTGTATCGCTTTCTTTACCGCTTTATTTATTAAAAAAGCGGTCGCGCCTGATTTTGATAAAGAATAAACAAAAACTTAAAGGATGTCCTTCCAGGGGCATCCTTTTTTATCGTTGTTCTGCCGCGATTCTTTCGGCTCTTATTTTCAGAATTGACGAGATTTTGTGATATAATGCTAGAATCATATTCATTTTATCGGAAAGGAACGGATTCCATGGAGTCATTTGTTGATCAAAAAGACGGGATTTTCAAATCCGTATGTTCGCTCGACTGCCCGGATCAATGCGGGCTGCTCGTTCATAAAAAAGACGGAAAAATCGTTAAAATACAAGGCGACCCGGATCATCCGGTCACACAGGGCAATATTTGCAATAAAGTCCGCAATATGACGGAGCGTATTTATGATCCCAAACGGCTGAAAACTCCGCTGAAACGGACGGGTCCAAAAGGTGACGGGATTTTTGAACCGATCAGCTGGGATGAAGCAATTGAAACGATTCGCTCCCGCTGGCAGTCGCTCATTGAACAGGAAGGCCCCGAAAGCATTCTGCCCTACAGCTTTTACGGCAATATGGGGAATTTGACGGCTGAAGGAATGGACAGGCGCTTTTTTCACCGCCTCGGGTCGAGCCAGCTTGACCGGGCGATTTGCACTCCTGCCGGTTCTGTCGGCTATAAATACACGATGGGCGGAAGCATCGGCACAGACCCTGAAGATACAACGGAAACAAAACTGTTTATCTTTTGGGGAATCAATGCAGTCTCAACCAACATGCATCAAATCACTATTGCTCAAAAAGCCCGGAAAAACGGTGCAAAAATCGTTGTGATCGACGTTCATAAAAATCAGACAGGGCGGATGGCGGATTGGTTTATTCCGATTCGTCCCGGCACGGACAGCGCGCTTGCGCTTGGCATTATGCATGTCTTATTCGAGGAAAATTTGGCTGATGAACCATTTCTGAAAGAATTTACAGTCGGCCATGAAGAGCTCCGTCGCCATGTACTGCAATACGATCCCGCCACTGTAGAGGCAATCACCGGCGTATCCCGGAATGATATTATCGAGCTCGCCCGCTTGTACGGCCGCACCTCCCCTTCCCTGATCCGGATCGGCAACGGTCTTCAGCATCATGACAATGGAGGAATGATTGTTCGCACCATCGCGTGCCTGCCCGCGATCACGGGCCAATGGACGAAAAAAGGAGGCGGAGCGATCAAAGGCAACACGGCATTTTTGGCCTATAATACAAAAGCTTTGCAGCGTCCCGATTTACTAAAAGGCAGAACGCCGAGAGTCATCAACATGAATCAGCTCGGCAAAGCTCTCCTAGAAACCGAGCCTCCGATCCGTTCGCTGTTTGTGTACAGCAGCAATCCGGCCGTCGTCGCGCCGGAGGCGAACAAAGTCAGGAAAGGGCTTGAGCGCGAAGATTTATTCACGGTTGTTCACGATTTATTCCTGACGGAAACGGCACGGTATGCCGATATCGTCCTGCCGGCTTCTTCCGCTTTCGAAAATACGGATTTCTATACATCATATTGGCACCATTATGCGCAAATTCAGCAGCCTGTTATTGAAAAATACGGTGAGAGCAAGTCAAATACAGAAGTATTCAGACTTTTGGCTGAGGCGCTGGGCTTTGATGATGAACCGCTGAAAGATTCCGACGAAGAGATGATCAGACAGGCGCTTGACTACCCTGATAATCCGTGGCTCGACGGCATTGACTACGACAGCCTGACTGAAAAGCATTTTGTCAAAGCCAATCGGAAAACGATTTTTCCTGATAAACTGCCAACGCCCAGCGGAAAAATTGAATTGTACTCAAAACTGATGGAACAGCACGGCTATCCGGGCCTGCCGACTCATACCCCGCTTGTTGAAACTGACAAGTATCCGTTTTTATTTGTACCCGGACCGAATCATAATTTTTTAAATTCGACCTTTTCAAACAATGAAAAGCATATCAAACTAGAAAAGGAGCCGAAACTTCACTTAAATAGAAAGGATGCCGAAGAAAAAGGCATCGAAAACGGAGATTTGGTGAAGGTTTGGAATGACCGCGGATCATGTATCCTGCCCGCTGCGGTCGGAGAACACGTCCTTCCGGGTGTGGCCGTCAGCCAAGGATTATGGGCGGATGCAGATGGGAAGCATTATCTCGTCAATGCGCTGACGCCTGATCGATTAGCTGATATGGGCGGTGGAGCAACTTTCTTTTCCGGAAGAGTTCAAATTGAAAAAATATGAACGTGTACAAAAGACCGGTTGAAACAAAACCGGTCTTTTGTCACTTTGTCTTCTTTAAAGTTTTGGCATAATCGGCGGCGAACGCCGTGCTGTTTTTCAAAAATTTGATAATGGTTTGCAGTTCCCCCTCTGAATATCGGCTTAAAAATCCGGCAGATTCTTGCGCCAAGTCTTGAAAGATATGAGAGATCTTCTCCATGTTTTCCGGGATCAGCTCGACTAAAAGACGCCTTCTGTCGGACGAATCCCTGATGCGTCTGACATAGCCCGTTTTCTCAAGGCGGTCGATCACGCCTGTGATCGCTCCCGTTGTCAGCCCGCTTTTTGCGGCAAGCTCCCCCGCTGTTACTTTCCCTTCCCGCGCGATAATCTCAAGGCATTTATGATCCGTGGCGTTCAGTCCGATTTTCTCGCCGATCGCCTCGTGCAGAAAAATGGTTGCGGTGCTGTGAAATCTCAACTGCTGTATCAGCTCGTTGAGCAGCCCTTCTCCTTCAATATGATTTGTTCTTGACATCGGTAACACCCTTCTATAAAATCATTATGTCTTAGCAGCTAAGATATTTATTTCCTGATATAAATGATCATAACAGGATGAAGCGTCCATGCCAAACGCTGCTTTAGAACGAATTTATTTAAAGGAGAATAGATTGATTTGTCACAAACTCAAAATCGAAAATTAGGATTTGTTGTAGCAGGGCTTTTGCTTGCTATTTTGATGGCTTCGATGGACAATACCATCGTTGTCACGGCAATGGGAACAATTGTCGGCGATCTTGGCGGACTCGACAGCTTTGTCTGGGTTGTATCTGCCTTTATGGTCGCTGAAATGGCCGGCATGCCGATATTCGGCAAGCTGTCGGATATGTATGGAAGAAAACGTTTTTTTCTTTTTGGCAGCATCGTGTTCATGGCGGGATCAGCATTGTGCGGAACGGCTACAACCATTGAGCAGCTCAGCATTTACCGCGCGATCCAAGGAATTGGCGGAGGCGCGCTCATTCCGATTGCTTTTACCATCATTTTTGATATTTTCCCGCTGGAAAAACGCGGTAAGATCACTGGACTTTTCGGCGCTGTTTTTGGCCTTTCGAGCATTTTCGGACCGCTCATCGGCGCCTATGTCACTGACTACATCAGCTGGCACTGGATTTTTTATATGAATCTGCCGCTCGGTATGGTTTCTTTTGTTTTCATTCTTCTATTTTACAAAGAAACGAAACAGCATGAAAAGCATCGCATTGATTGGCTAGGGGCGATCACGCTCGTAGGAGCGGTCGTCTGCCTCATGTTTGCGTTGGAGCTCGGCGGCGAGAAATACGCCTGGGATTCGAATGTCATCCTTACTCTTTTCGGAAGTGCAGCCGTCTTATTGGTTTGCTTCCTCATGATCGAACGTAAGGCCAGTGAACCGATCATTTCGTTTCATATGTTTAAAAACCGGCTGTTTGCCGGCAGCACGCTTGTCGCTTTATTTTACGGCGGGACATTTATTTCAGCTACCATCCAGATTCCGATCTTTGTTCAGGGTGTTTACGGAGATTCTGCGACAAACTCCGGGCTTGTTCTTTTGCCGATGATGCTCGGCTCTGTCGTATCAGCCCAGCTTGGCGGATTCTTAACGACAAAAATGAGCTACCGGAACATTATGCTCATCTCCGGACTGGTTCTCGTCAGCGGGTTTTCTTTATTAAGCACGCTTAACATTGACACTCCGCGTTTATTATTAACCATTTATATGATTGTTGTCGGCTTGGGAGTCGGTTTTTCTTTCTCTGTATTAAGCATGGCGGCTATCCATCATTTCGGCCCGGAACAGCGCGGCTCAGCGACTTCTACGAGCAACTTTATGCGCTCTCTCGGCATGACGATCGGCGCCAGTATGTTCGGCATGATTCAAAAAAACCAATTTTCAGAACAGATGGAAGATATGTTTAAAAGCACAGGCGCTTCAAATCTCGCCTCACCGAATGATGCCAACCAGATTTTGTCTAGTGCCCGGGCATCAATGCCGCCGGATATTTTAAATCACATCACCGAGGCGCTTTCACATTCGATTGTTCATACGTTTACTTGGGCAATTTTCCCCGCAGCGGCCGCCTTTTTGCTCGTGTTTTTCATGCCGAATGACAGGGTGAAACCGAGAGCTAAGAAGCAAGTGAACAAAGCGGGCTGAACATCTAGCTTTGCAAAGGTTTCTTTTTCCTCATTTTCGAAATCAATAAAAGCGGAATCGGCACAATACCGAATAAAACAGCCGCTTGATAGCCGACCATGTCGCCGAGAGAAAATACATTATCGATATTTTTTGGCGTCATTGCGAGCAAATACATCACCGGAAGCAGACCGAACATGATCGGTCTGCTCTTTTTTTTGAAAATTTGCGACAACCCCAGCGATGCGGCGTAAAATGAGACGGAAAAAGTCGCAAACAACTGCATAATCCAGATGACAAGGAGCAGCGATTCAAAACGTTCAAATATTAAGCCGGGCATTTCAAAACTGCGGATGAGATCAAGCGTCGGCCATGTCAACGCGGTTACCCCGTCGACTGACAGCCCTCCGATCACGAATACGACCGTCGTTAAGTAAAAGAGTATCGCAATGCCGATTCCCATGACAACGACTTTGACACCATCTTTCGGCTTTTTCATAAACGCCAAAAGAAACATCATCACTTCTGCGCTGATAAATGAAAGCATTGTCGCTTTTGTCCCCTTTAATGCCGGCATGATGCCTTCCCCGAGGACTGGCCGCAGGTTATCCAGTTCGAATATGCCAAAACTCATAAATACGACGGTTAAAAAGAAAAGGATTGTAATCGGAAAAATGATTTCAAATAAACGGGCAAGCGATCCCATACCGTCTTTTATCGAATAAAATCCGACCCACATCATCGACATGACGATCGCCCAAATCGGTGTTTGCTGCAGCAAAAAAAAGGTGATGACTTCTGCCATAATTCTTGCTTCAAAAGCCGCAATCATCACAAAATGCTCAATAAACAGCAGGCTGATCACAATACTGAGCCACTTTCCGACAATGTTTCCCCCATATTGAAAAAATGTTTGCCCGGGATAATCCTGGCTTAATTTTGTCATCACCACTCCGGCTGCCATTGTGATAATTCCGCCTAATAGGACGGAAATCCATACATCCGGCGTACCGGCTTCTTCTGCAGCGGTTCTTGGCAAGGTGAGAATCCCGGCAGCCATAATATAACTGACTAAGACAATAATGGCCTGAGAAGTCGTAATTTTATCTTCGGAACGGATCATTGCGTATTTCTCCGCCTTTCGTGATTAGAAGTGCTTCTGTTACTGATCCCCAACGGTACCGTATTCTTTAATCGTGATTTGCACATGAAATGTAATCGGTATATCGGTAAAGGTCTCATCCCAATTTTTCTTTAGTTTTTCCCAAAGCCTCGGATGCTTGATCCTCAGCTCGTTTCCGAATCCGGCAAGATCTGCTTTGTATTCGGTTTTCATTTTTTTTGTAATGTCCTCCATCGTTTTTTTTACGGTTTTCGCGGTTGTTTTTTCGACTTTTTCTAAAAATTTGTTATCAAAAGCTTTTTCATTCGTGCTCCAGTTTTCCGCAAGATACCCATCTGACTTTACGTTCACTTCAAAAGAAAGACGGTTTCCTTTGACAATGGGCTTGATGTCGCTTTTAATCGTTTCGACACCAAATGCGGTCACTTTTTTTTCTTCCGGATCATAACTTTTAACCGTGCCTCCAATTCCCATTCCGGTGATCCACATTACCCCTTCTAAGTCATGTTCATCCAAATAACCGATCAGCTTATTGGTTTTTCCGTTGATCGCGGCTGCTCCTGCATATTTGACTTCCCCATCGGTACCAATAACATTTTGAAGCAGATAGCTCGTTCCTGACCTCATTTTGCCTGTCAGTTTGGCAAGTGTCACAGGAGGAAGAATTTTTTTCGCTTTATATTCATTTTCGACAATTTTGCGCAGTCGAAACGCCGGCATTTCACCGGTTTCCTTCAGCTCAAGCGTGTCTCTCGCCCGCCCTCTTGTGACGATCACCATACTGCTCGGCCTGATTTCATTATCGCGGAGAGGCTGATCAAGCAGTTCTGCCAGCGAATAGGTGCGGAGAAGCTCAGCGGCGATGACAATTACCTTTAAATGAGGACTGAATACAGGCCTGTCCTGTCTCAATGCTACTTCAGAGTTAATTTGCTGAAGCGAGTCCCCCGTTTCATAAACGTTAATATACGATTTTTGATCAGTGCTTCCTCCAGTCGATTTTGAACCGGCCGCCTGTTCGTTCACGTATTGATAGATCATCGTGATCCGATCTTTTTTCGGGTAATCACCTCCCATTTCGTCAAATTTTTTTTCAAGTTCGGTTTCTTTGCCTTTGTCAATCCCCATCGCAAATGTGAGACCCAGCTCTTCAATTTCGTGGCTGCTCCAGCATCCGGTTAATAAAAACAAAAGTAAAGCAATCGTTAAGTAGCGAATGGTGTTAATTTTTTCCAAACTTTCTCCTCCTTACTTTCGATATCACCAAAAACATGAGCGGAATGAGCCCGACTAAAAAGATGGCGCTGTTGCCGATCAGATCTCCCATTTGAAAGAGCTGGTCGATATTTTTAGGCGTCATCGCAATGAGATAAATAACCGGAAGCAAGCCGAATAATATCGGTTCCATCCTCCTCTTCAAGAGTTGTGACAGCCCTATAGCAGCAGCAAAATAGCTGATCGTAAAATTGGAGAATATTTGCATGATCCAGATGACCAGCAGCAAGGACTCAAATCGTTCAAAAATCAGCCCTCGTATTTCAAAGCTTCTCATTAAATCAATCGTCGGCCAGGTCCGGGATGTCACTCCATCGATCGACAGTGCACCGATGACCATAATAACGGTGATCATATAAAAGACAATCGGGAAAGAAATACCTATTAAAGTAGCTTTTAACGCTTGCTCGGGCTTTCTCATAAAAGGAACGATGATCAGCAGAACTTCTATGCCTGTATAAGCAAAAGACGTTGTCTTGACTCCTTGCATCACCGGCACGATCCCTTTCCCGAGAACCGGACGCAAATTGTCGGTCTCGAATATGCTTGCACTCATAAATATGACGACAAGAAAAATAAGAACTGTAATCGGAAAAATGATTTCATAAAGTCGGGCAACCGGATTGATACCGCCGGTTATTAAATAGATCCCGCTCCATAAAAAAACCATCGCCATCGCCCAAAGCGGCGTGTCTTCCAGTAAGTAAAATCCCATAACCTCTGTAACAGAACGGACTTGGAAACTCGACGTTGCGAGAAAATAGCAAATCAAAAGCAGGCTGAAAAGCCCTCCCGGCCACTTGCCAATAATATCGCGGCTGTATTGATATAACGTTTTTTCGGGGTATTCCATGCTTAATTTCACCATGATGAAACCTGCCAATAGAGCAATCAATCCTCCAAATACAACAGACAGCCAGACATCCGGCGTCTTAACCGCTTCCACAGATGTCCGCGGCAGTGTCAAGATACCAGTTCCCAGCAGAAAATTCGTGATGACGATGACGGTTTGCGAAACGGTAATTTTGTCTTGCTGACTCACCATCATGGAGAAATCCCCCCTTTCCTTTTTCAATCATCAGCCTCTGTCAGTTCCTTGTTTCCTCCTTTTTATTTTTGAAATCACCAGCAGGACGAGCGGTGTCATGCCGCCTAAATAAACGCCGCTGTTTCCAATAAAATCTCCGAATGCAAACATGTTGTTGATATTTTTCGGGATCATGGCCATGAGATAAATCACCGGAAGTAAAGCAAACAGCATCGGCCGAATATTTGTTTTAAAGAGCTGGGCCAGGCCTAATGCTGCACCATAAAAAGAAATGACAAAGGTGGAGAACAGCTGCATGATCCAGATGACCAGCAGCAAAGACTCAAACCGTTCAAATATCAGACCGGGTATTTCAAAGCTTCTCATCAAATCAATCGTCGGCCAGGTTCGTGATACCACCCCGTCTATAGACAGGGCGCCGATTACCATAACGACGGTGATCATATAGAAAAGCAAAGGGATGGCGATCCCGATCACAACCGTATGAATGGCCTTGCGAGGCTGATACATGAAGGGCATCAGGATCAAAATGATTTCAATACCTGAAAAAGACAATGCGGTCACCTTTATTCCTTTTAAGACAGGCCCTATTCCCTTGCCAAGTACAGGACGCAAGTTGTCCGCATCAAAAATTCCGATACCCATAAACACGACCAGCAGAAAAAGAATAAATGTAATGGGGAGCACGATTTGGAACAATCGGGCGATCGAACTTAAACCGCCAACGATCAAGTATAATCCCACCCATAAAAAAATCATGACAATGGCCCAGCGGGGTGTTCCTTCCAGTAAAAAAAAGCGGATGATTTCAAGCATCGAGCGGACCTGAAAACCGGAATGGGCCAATAGATAAGATACGAAAAACAAGCTGATCAGGCTGCCGATCCATTTGCCGATGATGTCCTGACTGTATTCATAAAAGGTTTTATCAGGATATTGATGGTTGAGCTTTACCATGATGACCGCGGCCAAGAGAGCGACTAAGCCGCCTAATATAAGCGTGATCCAAACATCAGGGGTTCCGACCTCGTCAACAGACGTTCGCGGAAGTGTCAGGATCCCTGTCCCAAGCAGGAAATTGGTGATGATAACAGCTGTTTGCGAAGTGGTAATGCGCTCTTCTTGCCTGACCATCATAAGCGTTTTCTCCTTTCTCTGCTACTGACGTGTCGAATCGTCTGTTTTTAGCATTTTCGGCCGCTTTTTCATCATCTGTATCGGCATGCGAACGATGAAATCTTTCCAATCTTGCAAACGATAAGGGACAGCCGGGCTTGCGTATGGAACACCAAAGCTTTTCAGCTTCACCGCGTGGCTGGCAAGCATGAGGAAAAACATAATCACCCCGTACAAACCGAACGTGGCTGCACAAAACATCGCCACAAATCTCAACATGCGCAGCGAAATACCGGCGCTGTATTGCGGAATGGCGAATGAAGAAATCGCGGTAACGGCGACAACAATGACCATAATCGGGCTGACAATGCCTGCCTGCACGGCAGCCTCCCCGATGATGATACCGCCGACGATTCCCATCGCCGGACCGATTGGTTTTGGCAGCCGGAGGCCGGCTTCGCGCAAAATTTCGATCGCCACTTCCATAATGAGCGCTTCGATCAGCGATGGAAAAGGTACACCCACCCTCGTTCCGGTAATGGAAATCGCAAGTTCACTCGGAATCAGCCCGGGATGAAACGAAATAAAGGAAATATATAAAGCGGGTCCAAGAAGCGAGATCATCGCTGCGCCAATTCGCATGATGCGGATCAGTGAACTCGGGAGCCAGCGTTCATAATAATCCTCGGGCGATTGCAGGAGCATACTGAATGTAACAGGAACGATTAAAACAAAAGGCGTCCCGTCCAATAAGATGGCCACTCTGCCCTCCATTAACGCACTCATCACCCTGTCAAGACGTTCAGTGCTTTGCACCTGCGGAAATGGACTGAGATAATTGTCTTCGATCAGCTGCTCGACAAAACCTGATTCGAGCACATCATCGATATCAATCTTTTCGATTCTTTTTTTGACTTCTTCCACCAGTCCTGGTTCAGCCACGTCTTTAATATAGGCGACGACAAGATTTTTGACAGCTCGCTTCCCAACTTGAAATTGAACCATAGACAAATTTTGATTTTTGCCGTGCTGCCTCAAAAGGGCTGTATTTGTGCCAATCGTTTCCGTAAAGCCGATGCGCGCCCCTCTGACCAAGGATTCAGATACGGGCTCTTCAATGTTCCTTGTATTTTTTTTAACGGTTCCCAGCAATAAAACTTCCGCTGAACCGTCGATCAGCAGTATGGCCGTACCCATCAACACTTCCGGCACCACTTCGCTGACATGCTTTGCCACTGATACTCCGCTGATTGATAAAATCTGCTTTTGGATTAAGTCCGGTATATTGCTGCTTAATGAAGAAAGCTCAATGTTATATTCTTTGGAGAAATCATCCATAAGGGATTTCATAATATGTTTGTCAATCAGGTCTTGATCTGCAAGCATTTCAACAAAAACAATCGCCGCCCGGATGCCGGTGCGCCCTAAGTTGAATTCTCGGAAATGAACGTCTGAGTTATTCTCCAAGGCTGTTTTGACCGCTTGCAGGTCGTGATCAAAATCGCCGGTCAAATACCCCGTTGATTCCAAAGCCGGCACTTCATTTTTAGGTTTTTCCGGCTTGTTGGACGATTGTATCAATCTGCGCGTTTTTGCTTTCCACCATCTCATATCAATCATCCCCTGCCGTACGAAGCCACAGAAATACTTTTGATATGGCAAACGGGACGAAAAAAACAAAAAAAGCCTGCATCAGGACCATCCAGTCCGGAAAATAGGAAACAATCGTTTTCCACATGTTGATCACCCTTTTTTATTGCTGTAGTAAGTCCATCATTTTTATCCTATTATTACCTTGGGTGCCATCTCTAATGGGTGGTAATTTAAACCACGTCAAACAAAAAAGAACCATCTGTGTTAAAAAACACAAATGGTTCTTTCCATTTATTCTTTTTCTAAAAACGCCCGTTTGCGTTTGGCCAGCTCTGAAAATTCCTGATCCAATTCATGATATCTCGGGTCTTGGGGGGTGAGTCCGGCTAATTCTCCGAGAACGGCGGTCATCCGATTTTCGATACGAAGCCGTTCCTCTTCATCGCGTTTTGCATGTCGCTGTTTCTTTCTGCTCCGATAATCTTTCAATCCGGTTTCGACGCGGGTGATGCGCCCATTTTCAAATACGAGAAGTTTGTTACACAATTGATCTGTAAAATACAGGTCATGCGACACAATGATGATCGTGCCTTGAAACTCAAGCAATGTCTGTTCAAGCTGCTCTCTGCTTGGCAAATCAAGGTGGTTGGTCGGTTCATCCAGAATCAGCAGATCATAATCCTTTAAAATCATACCTGCCAGTTTAATCCGGGTCCGCTCCCCGAGGCTGAATGTCCCGATTTCATTATGAAAGCGGTTTTCTTTGATTCCCATATTGGCCAAAATGGTCCGCGCATTTGCGATTTCGGCTCTGTCAGACAAATTCAGTACTTCAGCCACTGTTTGATCAACGCTTAAATCACTGACATCCTGGCTTAAATATGCGGCCTTTACAGATCGGCTCTTCCATAGCGTTCCGGCTGTTGCAGGTTCAGCATCCAACATCATCTTCACAAGGGTCGTTTTGCCGCAGCCATTGTCTCCGATAAGCCCTATTCTCTCGCCATGTTTGACATAAAAATGGCTGTCTTTGAATAAGGTGCGTCCGTCAAACGCTTTTGTCAGGCCTTTCGCTTCGATAATCCGCTTGCCCCTTTTTTCTCCCGATGAAAATTGAAAATTGACAGATTCTGCTTCTTGTGGCTTTTCCGCTTTGTTTTTTTCAAGTTCCTGTTCAAGGCGTCTAAGCTTTGATTTGACTTGGTTATCGAGCTTTTTGGCTTTTACCCGGTGGTATTCTTTAAAGCCCAGCTGCCTTCGTTCTGACCGTGATCCCTGTTTTGTTGAGTCACGGTGGGCTTTCTGTGACCAATTTTGGAGCGTTGCAATCTGTGACTCGATTCTTTCTTTTTGCTTTTGCTGGACTTCATATTGGTGCAGACGTTCTTCATATAACCGTTTTTTCTCCTGCCGGTATGCACTATAGTTTCCTTGATAAGTGTGCAACTTCCCATCTTCCAGCTCAAGTATTTTGGAAACGGATTGATCCAAGAAATAACGGTCATGAGAAATAATCAATACAGCCCCTCGATATTGTTGCAGTTCTTCAAGGAGCCAGCTGATTCCTTTTAAATCCAAGTGATTGGTGGGCTCATCTAAGATGAGGAGGTCAGGCATCGTTTTCCAGACGTGCGCCAGCGCAAGCTTTAGTTTTTCTCCCCCGCTCAAATGACTGAGCCGCTCGGAATTCCAGCTTTGAACCTTTGATAAGCCAAGACGGCTGGTCAACTGATATAATTTCCCGCCCTGATCGTCTGTTAATATGCTGTTGAAGTCATGAACGGAGTACTCAATCGACTGGAGCAGATAGCCGATTTTAAGCGTCCGGTCTGTTTGAACAGTGCCTTTGTCAGCTTTTATATGACCGCTCAATATATTTGCGAGCGTTGTTTTCCCCGCTCCATTGTATCCGACCAACCCAATCCGCTCTTGATTGGAAATGTCAAAATCGATGTTTTTTAAAATCGTTTGCTCTCCAAAGCTTTTTTGCAAACCTCTTATTTTCATTAAGATCGTCATACCGTTCACCTCTGTTTTTATTTTGGCTGACAACAAAAAACCTCTCGCGGAAACCCGGAGAGGATATCATGCCAAAATATGCACCGTGAAAGCGGTATGAACCGATCCCATTTCTTTGCACGACAAAAAACATGCAAATTTCAGAAATTGATGCAAGGTATAAAAGGGCATACTCATCCTATTCTCCAAGTTTCCGTTTTTTCATATTAAAAAAAACGATGGAAAATAAGATTACTGCTTCATGTCCCCTATACCTATTCCTTTCACTGTATTTACCGATTAGTATATAAACGAAGGTAAACTTTGTCAACAGTTATGCAGCCCTTTTTTCAGCCAATCCCGAAAACTGTTGCCTTCGCCTTAGTTGAGCATTTTATTTTGAAGTCTAAATTTTAAAATTTGATGCAAAAGTGTGAAAATTGTCCGATATTAATCTCGTAACCTATAAAAAGGAGTTTTGGCGAATGAAAAAAATAGTAAATTGGATCAAGCATCCATCTCTTTCCAAAAGATTAGCGGTCTCATTTTTATTGATTTTAACACTCCCTGTTTTAATCCTTTCAGGTGTTTCCTATTATACGGCGGGAAGTTCGATTGAAGATGAAATCATGAGAAGCGCAAGAAACAGCGTGGATCAATTAAACGAAACGATCGATCAAAATATCGAAAAAAAAGCGGATGCTATTACATATTTCAGTGAAGTGATCAAAGAAAAAACATACAAGGATAAAGGCCAGACTTCGTTAAGACAACAGTTTGAACAATACGCCAGACAAAATAAAGATGTAGAAGCCGTGTTCACAGGCTCTGTAGACGGTGTCTACGTGCAGCATCCTTATACGAAAATGCCTGACGGCTATAATCCCGCGGAAAGGCCATGGTTCCAAGAAGCGGTTGAGAAAAAAGGCGAAATCATCGTCACTGATCCATACACCTCTGCCGCTACCGGCAACACGGTCATTACCATCGCCAAGCAGAATGAAGACGGGTCAGGCGTCGCGGCGCTCAGCTTGAATATCGATGAGCTGATTAAAGCGACAAATGATGTCAAAGTCGGAAAAGACGGCTTTGCTTTTATCTCAAGTGCATCTAAAAAATATATCGCCCATCCGAAGATTAAAGCCGGAACTGAAGGTGAAGGCGGTTGGGTTGACCAAGTTTACGGCAAAGAAAAAGGTGAATTCAAATATACTTTTGAAGGAAAAGAAAAGCAAATGGCGTTTGCAACAAACAAACTGACAGGCTGGAAAATTGCCGGGACAATGTTTTCCGATGAGATAACAAACGCCACAAAGCCCGTCTTTTATATGGCTCTGATCGTCTTTTCAGGGGCTTTGGTGCTAGGCGGAATTCTCATTTTCTTTATCGTCCGCGCGATCAGTAAACCATTGAATCAGCTCGTTCAATCTGCAAAAAACATCAGCAGCGGCGACTTGACACAGCAAATTAAAGTCCGTTCAAATGACGAATTCGGGCAGCTCGGCACAAGCTTCAATGATATGGCGGAATCGCTCCGCACACTGATCGGCACCATTCAGGAATCGGTTGAGAATGTCGCCTCATCATCAGAGCAGCTGACAGCAAGCGCGGAACAGACGAGCCAAGCGACAGAACATATTACTTCCGCGATCGAACAGTTCTCGAACGGGGCAGAAAGCCAGAATGAAAAAGTCGAAACCAGCTCGCAGCAGCTCAGCCAAATGAATGATCATCTGAGCGAAATGACCGAAGTGTCGGAATCGATTACTGAATCATCGATCAAATCGACAGAAATCGCCGAAACCGGCGGAGAACTCGTTCAGAAAACGGTCGGCCAGATGAACTCCATCGATCGATCTGTCAAACAAGCTGAGAGCGTCGTCAAAGGTCTCGAAGGCAAATCGAAAGATATCACATCAATTCTCAGGGTCATTAACGGAATTGCCGATCAAACGAATCTATTGGCATTGAACGCCGCGATTGAAGCGGCCCGCGCCGGCGAGTCAGGCAGAGGCTTTTCCGTCGTCGCCGAAGAAGTTCGAAAGCTTGCTGCCCAATCAGCGGAATCGGCAAAAGAAATCGAAGCGCTGATTCAGGAAATCGTCAAAGAAATCGAACATTCTCTCAAGATGTTTCAATCGGTCAACCATGAAGTCCAATCCGGACTCAAAATTACCGAGAAAACAGAAACGAGCTTTCACGAAATCAGCGGCATGACGAATGAGATCGCCGGCAAGCTGCAAACGCTCAATGCAGCGGTCGAACAATTGTCGAAAGGCTCAGAGGAAGTCTCCGGTGCCGTTCAGGAAATCGCCGATGTTTCAAGGGAAAACACAGCTGGAATACAAGATATTGCAGCATCAGCGGAAGAACAGCTGGCTTCAATGGAAGAAATCAGTACGTCTTCTGCCACACTTGAACAAATGGCGGAAGATCTGCGAGATTTAACGAAAAAATTCAAGGTGAAATAAAAAAAGAGGCTTCCTTCTGGTAGAGGGAGCCTCTCTTTTATGTATCAGCTGATCTTCGTTCCATTGGGCGCTTCTTGATCAGGCGCCAGCAAAATAACGTCGCCTTTTTCCGGCACGCCGCCAAGAACGAGAACTTCCGATTTAAACCCGGCAATCCGCCGCGGCGGAAAATTGACGACTGCCGTCACCTGCCGGCCTATAAGCTTTTCAGGTGTATAACGCTTTGTGATTTGAGCGCTCGAACGTTTGACGCCAATCTCTTCTCCGAAATCGATCTCAAGCTTAATAGCCGGCACTTTCGCTTCAGGAAACTCTTCCGCTTTTAAAATTGTCCCAATCCGAATATCCAGCTCTAAAAAATCTTCGATTGTTGCCATGAATTCAGCTCCTTTGGCCGCTTTCTAGAGGGTGATATTGACATGTCTAGAATATCATGTATTTTGGTTCGTTTAAACCCTGGACTTCCGTTACCACTTTCAGAAGCGAATGGGAAACAGGCCTCTTTTGCCGCCGTTTTAGGACAGCCAACTTTACGGGAACCCCCTTTCATTCATAGATTAAGAGGAAGAATAAACTATAAGAGATGAGGTGGAACTAGGATGTTCGGTTCCTATATGGTTCAAATGGTAAGGTCCAACGCCCATAAACTGGACCGGCCGCTGAGAGAAAGCGTGCTGAAACTCTATAAACCTTTTAAATGGACGCCTTGCTTTTTACACGGATTTTTTGAAAAAATATTAATGAAGAACAAAAAAATACCGGTCATTATTGAATTTGAAAAAGACAGCCACCATAAAGGCTATCAATTAGTCAATGAAATGATCGGCAGCAAGAGAAGAAACAAAATCAAGCATCGCTTTTCCAACATTAGCTGCTGCAGCGCGGAAGTCACCCCTTCTTCTTTGCAATCGCTTCTATCTCAATGCGGTGACATTCGCAAAATTTATTTAAATCGCAAAGTGAAAGCGCTCCTCGACGTAGCGGTTGAATCAAGCCGTGCCAAAGAGGTGATCAGAAACAACCAGACGCTGACAGGCAAAGGTGTTACAATCGCTGTCATTGATACGGGCATATACCCTCACAAAGATCTTGAAGGCAGGATCAGGGCTTTTCAAGACTTTGTCAACCAAAGGACAGAACCGTATGATGACAATGGCCATGGCACACACTGCGCCGGCGATGCTTGTGGAAACGGAGCTGCCTCATCGGGTCAGTACCGGGGGCCTGCTCCTGAAGCGGAACTTGTCGGTGTAAAAGTATTGGACAAAATGGGATCCGGCACGCTGGAAACTGTCATTCAAGGGATCGATTGGTGCATTCAATTCAATGAGGAAAACCCTGATGATCCGATCGACATTCTTTCAATGTCATTGGGGGCAGATGCGTTACGCTACGAGAATGAGGAAGAAGATCCGGTCGTTAAAGCTGTTCATGCAGCATGGGACGCAGGCATTGTTGTATGTGCGGCAGCCGGAAATTCCGGTCCTGATGCGCAAACGATTGCCAGCCCTGGCGTCAGCAGCAAGATTATTACAGTCGGAGCTTTGGATGACCGGGATACAGTCAGCCGGGAGGATGATGATGTTGCCTCTTATTCAAGCAGAGGGCCGACGATCTACGGTCAAGTTAAACCGGACTTGCTGGGACCGGGCACAAATATTACATCGCTTCGTTCACCTGGATCTTTCCTCGATAAGATGCAAAAAGCAAACAGAGTCGGCACAGATTATATGATATTATCCGGAACCTCGATGGCCACGCCGATCTGCGCAGGCATTGCAGCCCTTATTCTTCAGCAAGCCCCAGGGACAGGACCTGATGAAATCAAACAACTGTTAATAAACGGAACCGATTTATGGAAAGATCGCGATCCAAATGTTTACGGTGCTGGATACATCAATGCAGAACAATCGGTTCCGCAAGATTAAAGACCGTTCGCCCGTTTTAGCATAAAGCGGGCGAATCTTACATAAAAGATTTAAACCGCAGACCTTCTTTTTTCAAGTATGAGCGGTATCGTCAAATACATGGCATACGCGAAGACCATCCAAACCGCAAATCCAATCACCTGGCCCTTTGAAAGCGCCGGGAAGATCAATGAATGATGCCATAAAGAAAATGTGTCGAGAAACAAACCGACTGCCGACCCTACAATGCCAAACTTAACCGCAGCAAACCTCGATTTGTCAACTCGCCGGTAAGCGAGGATCACGGCATATAGTAGGCCAAAAGTTCCGGCTTCAAGAAGCAAAAAGCGGAGCATAAAAGAATCTTGGCCGGGTTCGGCAAGAACCGCACTGCCGAACAGCATAAAAAACACGGTGGCGCCAAGCCAGACAACGAACGAAAAAACAAGAGCCAAACCGAGTTTTTCAGTTAACATCTCCATCTCCCTTTACTCCCCTCCATGCTGTTTTACGGCGGTTTCCGTCAGCATCTGCAGCACCGCCTCTAATTCCCCGTAGACTTTTTCAGAGGAAAATCCCGAAGACATCAGCGACTGAAGAGCAAGACCGTCGATTAGTGCGTTTAAAAGAATGCCCCACGTGCTGAAAGAAACCCCGTCAACAGGAGAACGCTTCCACATCTCGGAAAGCTGTTCTGCCAACACCGCATTTTCCTCTTCGAGAAGTTCTCCAAGCTGCTCGTTTATCTTTTCATTTCGAAAACCTAAAACGGCCAATTCTAAAAAAAGCTGATGGTAATACGCATCTTTTCGTGTTCTTGATTTCGCCGATGACAATCCGTCTTTTATCCTTTCGGCAGCGGGTCTATCATTTGCTTTCAACCGTTCCCACGACGCGCGGCAAAGGTCGCGAACCACTTCAAACACAAGCTGCTCTTTTGTCCGGAAATGATAGTAAACCGTTCCCTGTGTCACCTTTGCTTCTTCAGCAACCGCCTTTAACGTCAGTTTGTCCAGACCCTGTCCGGCAATGCGGCGCTTAGCTGCCTCAATCAACGTTTCTTTTGAAGTCACATTCGGCCTCGCCATTCACTTCACCTCTTAGTTATCTAAATAACTAACTCATTAATTCAACTATAATCTGGAAGGGGTTTCTTGTCAATCGCTCATTCAAGTTAACATAATACTATTATTGTTTCCTAACCGTTTCTGTCATAAGTGTCAGACCTTGAAGAAATTTCAAAATAGCTCCCTGTTCTGCTGTTGAAAACGAATCGAGAAACCTCTGAAACTGTTCCGCTTTTTGCTGATGGAGCTTTTCATGAAGTTCATACACTTGTTTTCCGCTGGGCGTCAGCCTGAAGTAGATCTCTTTTTTATTGTCCGTCAATTGAAACCGTTTAATGAGGCCTTCTTTCAGCAGCTTTGAACTGATTTTTGTAATATTTGCTTTTGATAAATTCATTTTTTTGGCGATGCCTGTATTATTAATCGGTTCATCATGACCGATACAGCTGATGACATGGATGGTCGTCATATTCCCCGGGAGCCGTTTAACATCAGATTCTGCCGCCTGCTTTAAAAATGCCTTGAGATCAGTATCCGCTTTTTGTTCGTTCAGGTGCAGGAGTTTAACATACATATCATAGATCAGCTGTTTTGTCAGTTCAGACATAGTCAATGGACAGTCCCTTCTTTTTATTTTCCGGTTAACAAAATATTTTAATGGTATGTTTTAGAGTTTGTCAATGTTATGATAAGGTAAAATCAGATAACGAATGTGTTTTGTTTATCATGAAACAACCTCAAAAAGGAGAATCTCTGATGAATATTGAAGGAATAGAGATGGAAGTTCGTTGCACAGGTGATGTATGTTCAGATGCCCTTGAATTTTTGAGACGCCATAACCACGAAAAAACAGCCGAACATTCGATAAGAGTGAAAAAAGCGGCGGAAGAATTGGCAAAGCGTTTTCATGTTCCTGCACAAAAAGCGGGAATAGCCGGTATTATGCATGACATCAGCGGTGTCATCCCTAATGAAAAAAGAATTGCGGCTGCTGAGGCGCTCGGTATTGATATTCTGCCCGAAGAACGGATATTTCCGATGATTATCCATCAAAAACTGTCGAAAGTGATGGCGCGGGACCTGTTTCAGGTGGCGGATCAAGATATTTTAGATGCAATAGAATGCCATACAACGCTTAAAAAAAATCCCTCCCAGCTCGACCTTGTCCTGTTTTCAGCGGACAAAATAGAATGGGATCAGACAGGGACTCCGCCTTATATCAAGGAGCTTTGTGAAGCGCTTGAAATTTCTCTGGAGCACGGGGCGTTTGTTTATATTCAGTATTTGTGGAAACAAAAAGATAAACTGAAAGTTGTCCATCCCTGGCTAAAAGATGCCTATTATCACCTGAAAGCAATAATCGAAGCTTGACCCAGGCAAAATGAACTGCGGCTTAGGGTGGGTGACCGCCTTAAGCCGCCATCTTGCCTGACAACACCGTTAGTTGACGCCTTTTGAAGGGTCCCACGATTTCTGCTGTTTTCGGATCGTGACGATTTGTCCCAGATGGTAAGCGTTATGAAGAATGAGAAGGGACAAAATCTCCGCCCAGGTGGAATGCGGATCATGCTGGGCCGGCTCCTTCAGCATCTTCTCTTCGCATGCCGAAAGCGCATCGATCCATTCGTTATAGATCGTATTCAGTTCCTGCCGGCTTTCTTCCCAGCCCAGTCCGCTTTTGTTTACAAACGTATCATCGATCGTATAATCAAAAGCCGGAACGGGAATTCCTTTAAACCACTTTAAATAGCGCTCGTTGTAAAAAATCAAATGGTTGGCAATTTCTAAAATCGAATTTTCCGAACCTTCCCCTTTTTGCCTTGCCTGGCTTTCCGTAAGATCAGCGGAAGCCGTTTGAAAACAAACAAACCAAGTCGTTTCGTTAAAGCATGCTTTAAACTGTTCAAGCAAAATGTTTTTTAGCATAAATACCCTCCAGTTCGATTCGATTTTTGCCTAGCTTTCTTTTGCTATTTTCGCCCTATTGACGGCAGAATCCTTTTTTTCAATATGATATTGAATGTCGAGAAACCGTATGCCGAACAGCCACATGCAGTGATGAGCGCAGAGCCTCTTTCGTCCCTGCTTTTTGATGATAAAGCGTTCGGCAAGCGGCAGTTTAAACGTACCTGTTCCGGTCGAAAGGAAAATGCCTTCATCACCCCGGTCAGATCGTTTGTCACTGCTCGTCAAAATCAGGCAGCCGTCCTCTGCTTTCGGCTTTAAAATGCCTGTCATATTGGAAAACGGCAATGGCAGTGCAATATTCATATATGTGATGTCATCATGGGTATGAGCAGAATAAAGCGCCACGAACACAGTCTCGCCTTCCTCGTTCGTTCTGACCCAGGCGCGCACATTCTTCCTGCCGTCTTTGGCTGAATCAACACCGATAATCTCGCCCTCCATCGTTTGCCGCCCGGTCTTTGTCCCCAAATGAATTTGCCCTGTCATTTTTGAAATCAGCTGATACATGTGCGCAAGCGGCTTAAACCATGGACGCCAGGCGATCTCCGCTGTTAACGAATAATCGGCAGTATGCTCATAGAAATCGAGAATGAGAGGAGAAACCGTCTCAAGCTGAAATCCGTTTCTCTGAAATGCGCTCATATCATCGGCAAGACCTTGGTAAGACGAATCGCTTTGTAATCGGTGCCGTTGTAAAAAATCGGCTCCGATTCTCCATGACCCGTAAATGTTGCTCATCATTTCGCCTTGCCTCCTTTCACAGTCCGGCTCAGGAGATTCAAGACGCCAGCCGGTCAGCGCTGGAATAATGACGCCAAAAGCGTTGACAAGCCCGTGAATCCAAATCATTTCCTGAATTGTAAAAGTCGGCCGGCCGCGATAAACACCGTAAGAGTAAATAAGTGAAAAAGCAATGGTAATCATCAATGTAAAAGACGAAAAGATCACAAAGCGGCGAGCCGCGCTGTTTTTGAAGGCCGCGATCGAGACGAGAAAGCCGCTGCCGTATATGGCCGCCAAATACAGCGCAACGGCGAAGACATCAATGGTTTTCGAAAACGATATGCCGACCGCAATGAAAAGCGGAGACAGCATGATGAGCCATGTCACCGCTGTATAAAAAAGGCCTTTCTTTTTCAGCTTCCTTCCGAGCATTCCATTAAAAATCGGAATGAGAAATGCAGAATAATGAAAATGCACCGCTGTCAGCAGCACGATCAGCGGGCTGAAATCCATGACCTGGAGATTCAGCGTATAAGCAAAAAGCCAACCCCCTCCGAAAGGAAGGTAAAGCAGACCGCTGTCAATCGATGCCTCTTCAAGGCCCTTTCCTCCTCTTTCCCAGAGACGAAGGACGCCGTATAAGGCGATCATCCCCGTATAGCATAGCCAAATCGCTGAAAAAAGCGGGGAATGGAACAACAGGGATAACGAAGCCGCACAAGCCGCATAAGGAAAGCACGCGCTGATCAGCCGAAACATTCCGTTTTCATGCTGAGTAAGATCGAGTGCGGCCGGAACAAAAAATAGCATCGCTAATAAAAGCAGCGCCTCTGCTGGCGGGATGTCCGGCGCTTTGCCGGCGAAAAAAACCGCATAGCAAAGAACGCTTACAAAAAAGCGGCGGAATTTCATGCCATCTCCTCCTCCCTGTTAAACGTTCCTCTGTAGGCAAACAGCGTTCCGAACAGCGGATTTTTCACATGAACATCAATCGTAAAACAGCCTTTTTCTTCGTCATACGATTCATTCACCCTGGAAATACCGTATAAACACTTTGTAAGGGGCAGCTTTTTACTGAATAAAGGCAGCCATTGTCTGACAGAAGTAATCGACAGTGATCCGTCAGCTTCCGCCTTAAACCGCAGGCTTGAAATTAAGATTGGCGGATGTCCGAAATAGTCGATGATTTCTCCCCGGCTTTCATCATAGATCATGACAGCATCAAAATACCTTTGTTTATCACGAAAAAAGAAAGTCCTGTTCCAAACGGCTGCCGGTGTATCATTTTTCGTCAGCCGAATGTGATTTTCAATCGTGAACGGAATGTTCCTCCCTCTTTCGGGAAAAAAACAGCGGAAGACCGTTCCCGCTTTAAACAACAGCCTGATCCAGTACGAACCGCCGGATATTTCCGTCATCACTCCTTTTCCTCTGAACGCGCTTTCTTGGGTGAGGTGATACCGTTCCTTGAGTTTTGGGTGAAGAAGATGAAAATCCTCGATCACCCGTTCATACATCGAAACCAAATCAACGCCTCTTTCTGATCGTATTACCCGCGTTTGGAATGCCGCAAGCGCTCACATAGCCGACAACGGACAAGATGATAAGCGCGGCATTAAGCACGACCGGGTTAAAAGGTTGGGCAAAAGATGCGAGATCAGCCATTCCTGCAGATACCGAAAGCAGCACAAGCAGGGCGATATGCAAAAGAAACCACTTCCTTTTCCGACCTGGATAAAGCCATAACACGCCGGCTATCACCTCGGCCATGCCGATCAGTTTCAGGAGCATTTCGGGATGAAAACGGCCGCCCGTGAAAGTCGAAAGCATGCTGATTTCCTCAGGATGAACCATCATGAGCTTTGGCACAAGCCCCTGGTAAATCCAGACGAAAGAAAACAGCAGACAAACGAGCCAATAGATCAATGTTTTTTGAAAAAGCAGCCTTGGATGGTGTCCTTTTTCAAGCCAGATCTTCAGCGCAGCAAAGCTCCAGGCCGTCGCCCAGCCGATGAGCGGCCTGAATGCCTTATCTGCAAGCCGGCCCAGCCTCCCGTAACGGGTGTCATAATCGTATTGTGTCATAAACGTGATCCCGGTTTCGCTTTCGCTGTATTTCCAATATCCTCGGCCTTCGCGAATGACAGAAAGCGGGTGGTTTGTAGCGAACTTGAGTGACGAGACTCTGTCTCCCGTGTCTTGATATACGTTTCCGACAGACACTCCTGTACCGGAAATTTTTAAACCGAAGCCGATTCTCGTTTCGTATAAAAACCTTTGCGGTTCACCCGGTCTGCGCTTTAAATAGGTAATGTCCGTAAATCGCAAGTCCCATTGCCGATGGAGTGCAGGATCTTGAGTATAGCGCCATAGCCGCTCCATATCTGTCTGGATAGATATTTCTACGTAAATCGGAGTTTTTTTCATTGCGCACGCCCTTTTGTGAATATATTCACAATAACAGCATAACATGGAACACATCATGTGTGAACCAATTTTTGCATATCCAGTCTCTCTTTGCCGACATAAAAAAATCCTCGGCTGTTAGGCCAAGGCAATTAATGGCTGGTTAAGCCTTCTCATACCTATGACTCAAAAAATGGAAGAGCCATACGACAATCATACTAAATTTTCGAAAAAATGTAAACAATTAAGGAAAAATTCCCTTGTTTATTCGGTCTGATAGATAGCGATGCCTTTTAGGAAGGCACGGATTGTCAAATCAAAACTTTCTTCCACATCATAAGGAAGACCGAACGCATCGTGTTGCCTGAGTGTTGCAAATCCATGCATGATGCTTCTCAAGCCTCTGACCGCATGGATCGCGGAGTCATTGTCTAAATGATAGTCTTTCAGAACGGAAAGCACCAAGGCGAGGATTCTGTCTCCAGCTTCGTCAAGCCGTTCATCTTCATCAGGCATTGCAATAAAAGTTGCTTCATAAAGCCCCGGCCTGTTTTTGGCAAAAGTGACATAGGCGTGAGCCATTCTGCTGACAGCCTGATCCTCTTCGGCTCCCTGGACAGCAGAAGCCATGTTTTCATAAAGTATCGTCAAGCCGTAAAGTGCGAGTTCTTTCCGTAAGTCGTTCAATCCTTTTATATGATTGTACAGAGACGGAGATTTGACATTCAGCCTTTTGGAAAGAGAAGCAAGCGTCACTTCATGAATGCCTTCCTCATCAGCCAGAAATGCCGCAGCTTCCAATACTGCTTCTTTATTCAAACCGATTCGTGGAGACACGATTTCTTCATCCTTTCCTGTTCAATTTGATATGTGCTTCGTTCACCGCTTTTGTCATCGCTTGAACCGGATCATGGACAAGATTGCCGTGGCCGGCGGCAAGCGCCTTCGGTTTTAAATCTAACAGCTTTTGCGCGCTTTCTAAAGCGATTTCTTTGTCCCACGTGGCCAAAGCCGGAAAAGGAAATGAAAGCTTTAAATGTCCTGATACCGTCATGCCGCTTCGCGTATGGTACGCGTCACCGACTATGAGAAGACCGCTTCTTTCATCCAAAAACGAAATGCTGCCAGGCGTATGCCCAGGTGATGAAACAGTCAGCAATGAACCGATCCTGTCTCCTTCCTTTAAAAGGATATCAGGATTTGTCTTGATGTTTTTCGGAACGCCTCCTCTGATTGTTCCGCGCTCCCCTTCCAGCATCTTTGTATCACCTTTTAACAGACGCGCATCCCGTTCAGATATGGACACTTTCACACCGGGAAGGCTGTAGTACAGCGCGTCAAGCGAACCGACATGGTCGCTGTGGGCATGGGTCAGCAAAATCCGTTTAATCGGCTTACGGAGATGATCCGCAGCCTTTAAAATCCCTGTTTTGCTGATCGGAATCCCTGTATCAATTAATGTAAGGCCGTCTTCTTCATCTGCTAAATAACAGTTGACAGGAAATAGGCGCGGAAAAAAAGTCAGCTGGTAGACCGATTCAAATCGGGTAATCCTCATCGCTTTCACCTCTTCGATCAAAATAAAAAACTAATACCGTTAGTTTTCATTTTAAAACTAATGGTATTAGTTTTGCAAGCATTATTTTTTTCGATCGACAGCAACATAGATGACAACTTGGGCATTTTCGGGATTTTCTGCTTGTTCATCATAAACTTCAAAATCTCCGGTATAAGTACGAAGATTTTTTTCATCCCATGTCCAAATCTCTTGCCAAGTTTCAAACACGACCTCCGCGATCCTCCCCCGCTTTGAAACAAAAACGGCATATTCGGATGCAGGGAGCGAAATGAGATTGGCCGTTTTTTCTTGCTGATCAACGAACGTTCCGATTGAAAATGTATATGTCCCGTGTTCGTCCGTCTCATAATCTGAATAAAGTGCGATCGTGTCTCTCCTAATGTCCTGGCGTTCAGTATGCGGAAATTTTTCGCGATATAAACTCCACATGGAAGGAATTTTACCTTTTTCAGATACTTCATCCCGGTTGCTTGTCACGGTCGATATCCCGCTGAATAACTTTGCCTTCTGTTTTTCGAAATGAGAAAAGCTCATCTTCTCAGCCCGCCTTTCGTTTGCGTATCCGACGCCCACCGTTTTAAATGAGGGAGCGTCCGCTCCAAGAACGATCTCGCTTCGGCCTCCCTCTTCTTTTATATAAGGAACACAGATGTCAATCATCTCTTTCAATGTCGCATCCGGATGTGTATATGCTCCGTTTTCATAGCAGTACATACAGTAGTCGCGATTCTTCCCCCCGTCTTTTTCTGTGCCGAAAAGTTCGCTTGTCATCGGCATGCCGCAGCTTTGGCAAATATGATGTTCCATGTTTCATTCCTCCTTTTTCTTCATCATACAAAAAGAAACCTGACAGCATCGTGTCAGGTTTCGTATAAATGTACAATTTGATTAGCCAAGTTTTTTATTTTTTGACGGATGCGGGGAGGTGTGAGAACTTCAATATGTGTTCCAAATTGGAGGAGAAATCCGTACAGCCATTGATCTTCCGGATAAGAAACGGTTGCCACGCATTGTCCGTTTTCATAAGTGAGAGCTTCTGAGCCAAACCATTCTCTCGCCAAAGGCTCTCCCGACGGTTTAATGAGAAGGGTCAACTCGGTCATATTGTCCGGTTTGTACCATGATGTTTCCCAAGGAAGTGAAGACAGATCAACTTCCTTTCTTTCAAACTTTTCTTCAAGCATCTGCACGTCTTTCATACGCAACAGTTTAAAGAAGCGAAACGCCTGTCTCTTTAGGCAAAACGCATATAAATACCAGTGCCTTCCCTTTAGGACGAGGGTATGCGGCTCAGCTTTCCTTGTTCCGGTTTGCCCCTCTCTGTTCACGTATGTAAATGAGACCGCCCGCGTGCTGTCTGCCGCTTCATCCAACAAACGGATCTTTTCTTTGATGACAGGACTTTCTCCCCAGGAAGAGATGTCAACAAACCATTTTTCCGTTTTCTTGCGGAATTCCGGCATTTCTTCTTCGGAAACGAGAAGCCGGATTTTTTCAAGGGCAGAACCGTGATGAAGGACTTCATACGTTGAAGAAACGCTTTCCAAAGCCGTAGTAATGGCAGCCAGTTCGTCTGCAGAAAGCAGTTTATTTTCGAGCCGAAATCGCTCCATGATGCTGATCCCGCCTCCCGCTCCCTGTGAGGTGACAATCGGAATGCCCGCCTGGTTGATCGCCTCGATATCCCGGTAAATCGTTCTGACAGAGACTTCGAACATGCCGGCAAGCTCCTTTGCCTGCACTTGGCGTTTATTAATCAATAAAATCACGATGGCCAATAGCCGGTCAATTTTCACCGCAGATCCCTCACATTCATCTTACGCTGCCTATTTTCATTCTAAAGCACACACCATTTTGGAATATCATGACAAAAAAGGGGATCTCATCACCCAATTATTTAGAAAATCACTTTTCCTGTTACGATTTATACAGTTTGGACATATACTCCTTAAAAAAGGAGGTTTTAAAAACATCATATATTATTTTTTACAGTTTTTCGTCATTGTGTCCTTCGTCTATATCAAGTTCAAACGCTCAGTCGGCTATCAGCCTCTAAAGCCGGCACGCATGCTGTTCCGGATCATCCTCTTTTCGGGAATTTTCGTTTTTCTGCTGACGATGAGCGCACTTCACCCTTTATCATACTTCTATGATCTGATTGGGATCGCGCTCGGACTCATCTTGACCGCCTATGCGCTGAAGCATGTGTCAATTGAAAATCGGGACGGCATCCTTTATTTCAGAACGCATTTATGGATTGAATTGATCGTACTTTTGTTATTTTTATACCGGTTTCTTTACCGGATCGCCGAGATCGGCCAGCTCCAGACTGCGGTTTCAAACGGGGGTTCAGCAGCGTACGGCGCCCTTTTTGCGCAGGACCCGGCCACGATGATCGGTTTTTTTGTACTGGCCGTTTATTATGTCGGTTTCTCTTTTTTTGTTTTAAAAAAAGGAAGAAACGAAGAAAAACGCTCAGCGTAAAAGGCAAACTCGGGATGTGGAGTTTGCCTTTTCATAAGCTTTAGTCATGCTGTGTATGATCGATCATCTGCTGAAGTACATCGAGGACATGCTGGTCTTCCGGAGAATAAAAAATGGAAGTCCCTGCCCTTCTTGATTTAACGAGACGAAGATTTTTTAAAAACCTGAGCTGGTGCGAAACGGTTGACTGCAGCAGACTCAGCTTCTCTGCTATTTCATTGACCGAATGTTCGCCTTGTGAGAGCAGATGAAGAATTTTGATTCTCGTAGGGTCTGAGAGCGCTTTAAACGTCTGTGAAACGAGAAATAAAGTTTCTTCATCTAACTCGGCCCGCACCTGTTTTTCTGTTGTTTCCTGATTGTGCTCACTCATGCTTTTCACCTTTTCCGCGCAACTTTTACCTTCATATCATATACCAAAACATACCGGTTGAAAAGTTTTATAGCCAGGGAACAGATCAAGTCGAAAACAGCGTTCCCTGAAGCGCTTCTGCATACCTTGCGGCTGACAGCTGTACACATTCTCCGGCATGGTTTTCCACAGAGCGGCGAAAAGCGCCGTACAGCCGGTTGAATGGAACATTTTTTAATTGATCAGCTATTTGCTCCACTTTGCCGGCGGGAAGAGGAATCAAATTTGGATAGCTGTACATAAAACTCACCCATCTGCGATCTTGAACGACTTGGATAATGTCTCCTGAAAGGAGGATTCCCTTGCCTCCGTTTCCGTTTGCCCAATGGCAGACCGCTCCCCCTTTAAAATGGCCGCCAAGCCTGTGCAAGGTCAACCCGCTTGACAGCTTGAGGGAATCGCCGGACCAAAACACAATCCGGCTGCTCGGCCGCTGCACCCATTGTTTGTCATCTTCATGAATGTAGATCGGAGCATCAAACATTTCAGCCCATTCCGTTTGTGCAGTATAATAATGCGGATGTGATAAAGCGATCGCTTGGACTCAGCCCATCCGCTCGATATTCTCAATCGTCCGCTGATCCAGGTATGTGATACAATCCCACAGTAAGTTAAAACCGGGCTCCTGTATCAGGTATGCCGATTGACCGATGCCGAATTCGGGGGTTGTCGTCAAACTGTATAATCGCTCTACTTCCAATGCGATTTCGTTTTGAAACCTTCCGCATTGCTTCATTTCTTCCAGCGTTGTCCAAGCTTGCCCTGAATGATTGACATACTGTCTTTCTTCATTGCAAATAATGCATTCCGCCGGCTCTTTCGGAGCAGCGTCATATTGAACACCGCACGTCGTGCAAATATAGTTAGTCAAAATTGCTCCTCCCCTTTCAAACTATATTTTACCATCTCCTTCACATGTACATGATTTTTTCGCTTCTATATATTTCGCTATCCAGGCTGATCTGTCCGCATCATCCTGAAACGCGAAAAAAGCGTCCGCTGATCCGGACGCTAGCTGCCTTCTTGCTGATACATATGTTCAAGCTGTGAAAATGAAATATCGCCGGCCGCACAATCTACAGCGGCATCGACTACCTGATCAAAGCGATCGGCCGAAGCGCTTTTCTCTTTTAACCGTTGTTCATAGCGTTCGAGCTCTTCCTGCTGTCTTCTTAGATCCTCTTCTTTTCCATCATAATCAGATGCATTCATCGTCTCCATATTTCTTTTGACGGCTTCAACATAGCCTCTCAATATATCCATACCTTCATACTCCTTGCCTTTTTTCAAAGGGTTTGCAACATTTGCTATTTTTATACGAAAAAAAGAGGTTTTATACAGTTGCTCAAGCGCAAAAAAACAGATAAAATATGTCTTAATTTCTGTATTTTTTACATAAGGGGATTTAGAAGTCATTGAAAAACGAAACTGCGCTTAAACGAAGCCTTACACTCGGCCCGCTTGTTGTGATCGGCCTTGCTTATATGGACCCGCTCGTCGTATTTGATTCATACGGAGTGGTCGCACAACTGACAAAGGGGCACGTTCCGGCGGCATACATATTCACTGTTGCCGCACTCCTTTTGACCGCTTTGAGCTACGGCAGCATGGTCAAAGCCTATCCAAAAGCGGGATCGGTTTATACATATGCATATGAAAGCATTCATCCGCACGCAGGATTTTTAGCCGGCTGGACGATCATGCTAGACTATTTATTTTTGCCGATGGTCAATTTTGCGATCGGCAGCGCTTATTTGACGGCGGCTTTTCCTGAAGTGCCGCATGGCTTTTGGGTCGTTCTGCTCGCTTTATCGATTACCGTTGTCAATATTTTAGGCATCAGACTAACCGCAAATATTACAGGGCTGTTCGTCGCTTTTCAAGTGATCGTCGCCCTGACTTTTGCCGGATTTATGATCGCCGGGCTCGCAGACGGCCTCGGGACGGGCGAGCTGGTTTCAGCCGATCCGTTTTTCCGTTCTGATATCGAGCCTTCCCTGATTGTATCAGGAGCGACGATTTTGTGTTTTTCGTTTCTTGGCTTTGATGCGATTTCCACCATGTCTGAAGAAACGGTCAACCCGAAGAAGAACATTCCGTTAGCCATCTTTTTAACAGTAGCGATCGGCGGAACGCTGTTTACGGCGATTTCTTACTTGATGCAGCAAATCTATCCGTCCTATGATAGCTTCCAGCATGCCGATTCGGCATCGCTGGAAATAGCCCTATATACAGGAGGCGCTTTTTTAAAGTCCTTCTTTTTGGCGGGCACGATGGTCGCTGTCGTTTCATCCTCGCTTTCTTCGCATGCGAGCGCTTCGAGGCTTTTGTATGCGATGGGGCGGGACAGCTCTCTTCCGAAACGCTTTTTCGGCTATGTGCATCCGACTTTAAAGACGCCGGTGTTTAACATTATGTTCATCGGGCTGATTTCATTGACGGCCATGATCGGGGAACTCGAGGTCATCTATTCATTCATCAGTTTCGGCGCGCTGATCGGATTCATTTTTGTCCACCTGTCTGTCATCGGCCATTACTACATTCGAAAACAGGAAAGAGGCTTTTTAAAAACGCTTCGCTATTTGGTTCTGCCCTTTTTGGGAGCCTCTTTCTGCGGCTGGCTGCTGCTTAGCATCAGCAAAAATGCGCTCATGATTGGAGCCGGCTGGCTGATTGCCGGTTTTATATACTTTTTGTTCAGAATCCGTACTCTTCCGAACGTCACATTCGGCTTTGACCGCGATCCAAGATAGAAGGATATCGCTTGGTCTTCTTGAAGATATATGTCATAATAAATGAGGCTGTATACTGTTTTGCATCAGGGCGCTACAGAGGTGAAACCATTGAAGAAAAAGAAATCGGGATGTTTAGCCGGAGCTGGCTGTTTGTCTTTTTTTGTGTTTGTTCCCTTGATCATTTTCTTTGCCATCTCCGGTCTGGAACAATTAAAATGGCTTCCTCTTGACACTGAATCTAACATTCTTGAGAGATTAAAAGATTACAAACCTCTTGTTGAAGAAGAACTCGATGAACAGGATCTTTCACAATACACCGCTCTTTTATTGGGCATGATGTATCAGGAGTCGAAAGGCAGAGGCGGTGATCCGATGCAGTCGTCGGAATCTCTCGGTATGAAGCGAAATGAGATTGACGATCCAAAAGCAAGCATTAAGCAGGGTGTGCGCCACTTTACAGCAATGTATAAAAAGGGACAGAAAAAAGGCGTCGATATTGAAACGATTATCCAAAGCTATAATATGGGATCGGGTTATATCGATTACGTCTCAAAACACGGCGGAAAGCACTCAGAGAAGCTGGCAAAGGCATTTTCCGAGGAACAAGTCAAAAAGAACCCCGATCTGTATAATTGCGGCGGAGATACAAACAATTTCCGCTACCCTTATTGCTACGGGGATTATTCTTACACGGAAAAAGTAATGGAACGCACAAAAAAAGTCGAAGAACATATCGAAGGGTTAACACTTGAACATTGACAAAACGGCAAGCCGGGTGAATTTTCGTCCGGCTTGTCTTGTTTTCGAGGAGCGAACAGAAGCATCGCCTGCAGCCGCATGCCATGCCTGTCATCAGTTCGCGTATTCTCCGTGAACGCTTCGGTCCATCCTTCTACTCCAAAAAACCGCCTTCTTTCAGCATTTCTTTTACTTCCTTTTTTGAGATTAAAAAGTCTTTTGAGCTCAAATGATCAGTTTCTAAAGGCTGACAATCCGCATACTTTTTATGAAGTTCAGGCATTTTGATTGCAGGAAGCACCACCGCGAGGTCATTTGTAAATGAAACAGCATGCTGCCGTTCATGAGGTGAAATCAGCAGTTCATGAAGCTTCTCCCCCGGCCTTGCCCCCGTTTCTGCAATGGACGTTTTTTCGTTTCCGTAAGCTTCGATCAGCACTTCAGCCATGTCTAAAATTCTGCAGGCCGGCGAATTCATAATGAAAATTTCCCCGCCTTGACCGCTTTCAGCCGCTTTTAATAAAAGCCGGATCGTTTTTTCCTTCGTGAGGAAGAAACGGGTCATTCTTTTGTCTGTGATGGAGACCTGGTTCTTTTTCCTGATCTGGTCTTTAAAAAGCTGAAGAACACTTCCGCTGCTTCCGAGCACATTTCCTCCCCTTACACAAATAAAATCCGTGTCTGAATAGAGATGGTTCGCATATACGATCAACTTCTCGCCGATCGCTTTCGTCATTCCGTAAAAGTTGGCAGGGTCAGCCGCTTTGTCAGTCGAGACGTTGATGACTTTTTTAACCCCGTTTTCGATCGCTGCTTCAATAACGTTTTCCGTCCCTGTGACATTCGTTTTTAATGCTTCAAGCGGCTGTTCTTCACAAACCGGCACATGCTTCAGCGCAGCTAAATGAAAGACATAGTCGACACCTTTTAATCCTGTATTCAGCGCTTTCCGATCTCTGATATCCCCGATGAAAAACGTCAGCCTCGGATCTTCAATCTGCCTTCTCATTTGAACTTGTCTTTCTTCATTTCTGGAAAATACAATGAGCTTTTTAGGATTTAAGGATAGCAGCTGAAGAATGAGTTCCTGGCCCCATGAGCCTGTTCCTCCAGTAATGAATATCGTTTTATTTTCAAACATTTCTTTTCCTCCTCTGGTAAACTCCAAAAAAATCCGGTTTAAACGAGAGTGATTCCTTTAAACAACGATGCCCATAGATCATTGTTTGACTCCCATATCTCTTTGTCCGGCAGTTCAACAGTGCAAGTCTTTTCTAATGGCCAATTTTTCTCTACAATCCCATTCACCTTCGAGTGCTTCACCAGAAGAACGCTAAAGTCGTGCTGAACCAAATCTGATAATACAAGTTCAAGTTCCTGTGCTTCTTTAAAGCTGCCTTCTCCTTCTGTCCTGACAAATAGGATGCGTTTACTAGTTGACATTTTTTCTATAAAGCGATCGATTCTTCTATTGTATTTTTCTATTACCTCAGGATAGGTAGCCAAATGGTCGAGCGTATTTTGATTTGCATCAAAATCATGAACAGAGCCAATGTTATAAAAATCATCTGAAACATAGATAGTAGATCCTTCTTCTTTTTTTTTACCGGTATTATATCCGATTACCCTGAGGTTTTTTGGTTCCATAAAGCCGGTAAACCGATTTCGAAGAAGGAGATTGAGGTCTGTCAAGGAATGAATAGTCACCCAGTCAAGAGGGCCTGAAAACGGTCTTAGGTCATTGTTTTTCAGCTGTATAGCTGTCAAACAAAGATGCCCTAAACTAAACACGGCATTATATTGTCCTTTAATCTCCTTTAAATTCACCTATCTAACACCCCATTGTTCCCGGTTTTGTTCATTAATAGTTATAGTTAAGAATCCGCTGTTTTTTAGTATTGTATGCCGCATTACAAAGAAAGGTAAAAGACAACCACCTACTCCTTTTTAATTTGAATCAGAGAAAAAAGATGGCGGCGTTTTGTTTCCCGTTTTGCTATTAACCTAGCTGTGCGTGAGCCGTCTTGCAAACTCTTTCTGCTTTGTCTTGCTTATATTTTCCCTTGCAGCAGCTGGATCAATGTGTAATAGGGGTCTCCGCGTCCGCCGAAAAGCCAGCAAGAAACAAACGCTTGGCACGACGCAGGATTCTTTTCCAAAATAAAAAGCCTTCGAGTTGCGAAGGCTGACAAGATTTCAGTATTAATTGTTTTCGTTTTCCTCATGTTTCTCTTGAACCGCTCTAAGGACCTCTACCGTTTCAGTTCTCGGGATCGTGTGGTCTTCAGGCAGCGATTCTTTTAGCGTTTCTACAACTGACCGCTCGACACTTTTCGTAGAGCCGGCGGCCGTCCCACTATCAGACAGCGATTCTTTTAGCGTTCCCAAAGACTCTGCCGTTTCGGTGTTGGATAATTGAGCTTCTGAACGCACCGACTCGATAATTTCTTCTAAAACTTGGCGATCCATTCCTTGAGCAGCAGCTCCTAAAATATCTTTTAAAACCTTATTATTGTTTTCTAAAATATTATTGTTTATACTCTCAAAAATAGATTTCAGCTCCGATATTAAAGGCTTCAGACTTTCATCGATGGATTCTTCCGCTGAATCTGAAGAGCTATCCTGCTCCTGCAGAGCCCGCTCCTCGGCAAACTCGACGAGCAGATCCAAATATTTTGCCCACCAGTCGGCATCCATTTCTTTATTCAAGCTGTCAAACAAATGATTAACAATTAAAGATTTCATATGATCTCACTCCTCTTTCCCATTCGTATTTTGATAGATATCAAGAATTCTCGTAACCGCTTGATCCATATCCCAATGTTTCTTAGCAAACTCCTTGGCGTTAATTCCTAATTTATTTCTGAAATCATCGTCTTTCAACAATCGTTCCAAACTGCTTGACAGTGCAGCTGCATCCCCTTTTGGAACGATAAGGCCGGTCTCTTCATGCTCCACCATTTCCGGCAATCCCCCGGCATCACTGACAACTGCAGGAACTCCGGCTATTTGGGCTTCAATTAAAGATAACGGCTGATTATCCAAAAGGCTTGGAAGAACGTATATATCAGCAAGCGACAGCAAATAAGGAACATCCTCCCGGTTTTTCAGAAAGACTACGTCATCAACAAGGCCTAGCTGCTCGCTTTGAATTTTGAGTCCAGCCAGCTTCTCCCCTTCTCCTGCCATCCAGCAAACCCAGTCATTGCGGGTGTCCTTTAATTGGGAGAGTGCTTCGATTAGGTAATGGATGCCTTTATTCCCGATCATTCTGCTGGTAAAAAGGATCACTTTCTTGTCTGTCTCAGGCGTATCGGCAGTCTTTGTGTTCATCCGCGCAAGGAATCCGTCAATATCATAGCCGTACTGGGAAACGTGAATCTTTCCGTCTGGTACCGCAAATTCTTCTGTCAAAATGTCTTTCAACCAATTGTTTGCAACAATCACTGTTTCTGCAGACATCGCCCCCGTATGTTCAAGGTGGTCAAAATATTCCTTGGCAATATAGGAGGTCGGTGATCTGTGAATATTGTTGAGCTGATCTCTGATTTCATATGTGACACTGCCGTGAATTGACGTGACAAGCACCTTATCTTTCGGCATAATACGCTTGATGCACGCACTTGATATGACATCCTGCGCGTGAATAATATCATATTTGTCAAGCCCCAAATAGGCAGCGCCCAGCTCATAGGCATTCCGCTGAAGCTCAGTATAGCTGACCAATTGATTTGCGTATATTTCCGGAAAATCCTCTTCGCTCATCATTGCTTTCACTAATGGAAGCAGCTGATCTTTCGCGATACTCCGGTTTTCATTTACAATATGAATGATGCTGTTCTCTTCTCCGTATCCGAGCAAATCTACTTCATGTCCTAATGACTCCAGCTTTTCTTTTAATTGGACCATATATGTCCATACACCACCTACATGGGGTATGCTCCAATAAGTGGCAAGCAAAATTTTCATATCCATCTCCCTTTTTCATTTCTATAAAAAGCTCTAATTATTTATATTCCTATTTCCATATCTTGTGTAGACGATCATCTATTTCAGGATATATTTTTGTACCAGAGGAAAATCGCTTTTAAAAGAGAAGAATGTTGCAAGAACAAAAAAAAGCCGGATTCTCCGGCTTTTAATAGTATGGGGAAATCATCATATAGACGAGAACACCTGTCAGGCTGACATACAGCCAAAGCGGCATCGTCCAGCGGGCGATTTTGCGGTGGCGTTCCACCTGCATGCTCAGGCCTCTGAACAACGTAAACAAGGCCAAGGGAACGATTAAAGCGGACAAGACAATGTGTGTGATCAAAATAAAATAGTAGATCGGTCTTATAATCCCTTCCCCGCCAAAATGAGTGTCAGGCATTAATGAATGGTAAGTTAAGTATGAAACAAGAAAGATGAACGTTGTCGTAAAAGCGGCAAAAATAAACCGCTTGTGCGCCTTAATGTTTTTCTGTTTAATCATGATCAGTGCAGCCACTAAGAAAATGAATGTGAAGCTGTTGCAGACTGCGTTCAAAAGCGGCAGAAAAGTCAAATCCAAATGAGTGAATTTGTCGCTTTTCGGCATGAAAAACAAGAGGGCAATGACACCGTTTATGATAATCGTCAGAGCAACAACAATGCCTGTATAGTTTTTATTTTTTTGTGTATGTGTCATATCGGGCAATCTCTCCTATTTGTGCAAGCTATCAAAATCGTATTCAAATTCAGGAGGAATGTCAACGTTTTCGGCTTTTCGTCAGAATTTAGTCACAGAATATACAAAAATTCCCCTCCTCTAGAACGAGGAAGGGAACCAAGGCGGATGCCTTAGAAATTCATAGCATCTTTAGCCATTAATTTTTCGAATTCTTCTTCAGTTACGATATCTTCTTTATTCGGTTTATGCTCAAACTTTACGTCACCATCGATATTTTTGTAAGTTGTAGATGCCGTGATGCCTAAAGATTGAGGTGCTTTTTTGCTGTCAACAGACAAAGAGATATCCGCATTTTCAGTCAGAAGATTTTCTTTGTCATCGATTGTTGATGTCACATCGAACTTTTTGAATGTGACGTCTTTCAGTCCGTCTTTAATCTTGTTCAGCTCGCTCTTCGGAACAGCTTCTCCGCTCGCTTTTCCGGCGATTTCGATGAACTTGACGACCGCAGCTTTAATTTCTTTGTCACTAAAGCTGAAAGCGACTTTTTGAGCAGCACCCTGCTCTTTTTCTTTATCTGTCAGATCCGCTTTTTCAAACTTATCTGCAGGCAAATTGTCTGCAGCTTCTTTGATGGATTCCATCAATTGTTTTTGAAGTTCATCCGTGTCTTGAGATGAAGTTTTGTCATCTTCAAGCGGGAATTCAAGGTACTTGCCTTTGACGCTGTCAAAATTCATGCCGGCTGTTCCAAGGAAGAAGCCGAAGCTGTCAAGAACGCTGTCAATTTTGATGTAGCCGACTTGTTTCTTTTCGTCCATATAAACCGGAATATCGAAATCAAGCGACATGTTTTGGACTTTCAGCTTCGCTTTAATCACAGCCTCAGACTGTTTCGTTTCAGCATTCGTTTTTCCGCTGATCGTTAATGTTGCATCGTTCAGCATATCAGCAACTTGCTTATCTTCCGCTCCAAGGTTGGATGCGTCAACTTTCAAGCCGATATCACTTGAAAATTCGTATGATTTCGCAGAAATCAGCTTTTTATAAGCCGTTGCGTAAGATCCTTTTGGATCAGCCTGCTGACATGCAGCTAATACAAGAACAAAAGCTGACATCAGCATCAATAGAGAAAAAATTCTTTTCTTCAAAATCGTACGCTCCTTTTGTCATGGTTTTTCTGGGATTAGGAGGATCCATTGTCTCGTATCCTAGGTAAATATACCAGAAGTCATATGAATTCTATCACAAAAAAATCGTAGAATGTGAAATTTTTGTTTAAAATTACATTAAAATTTAATTCTAGCAACCCATTTGCAAATTGCCGTTCTTTTTACTATAATCGAAAACTGTATGTTTTAATGGAAAGGAGCAAGTTTTATGATAACGGATGAAGAACTGCAAAAAGACAGCTCCGGCTTGCAGAAGGAATTGAACGAATTGCAATTTCAACTGTTTCGGATGCGTGAAAATATGAAGGATATCTCCAAAGATTCGCGAGTGCTCGGTATTGATCAATCGAAAGACGATGAATGGATGATTGTCCATTCGATTGATGATGGCCGGACATGCAAGATTATGTTAAGCGATTGCCAGTCGCCGTACCGCGGAAGATGTGATTTTTCTCTTGTCGCTTCCTACAAAGAAGAAAAATGCGCGATCCATATCGGGGATATTAAAGGGCCGGCAGGCTACGGTTATGGTTCCATCTGCATGAAATATTTAAAAGAAAAAGCCCGCGAGCACAACATACCGGTCATCACGGGGGACATTGCTGAAAGGGATTGGGACCATGTGGACCGGCTGATCCATTTTTATGAAAAGCATCATTTTGAAGTAACGATCGACCCCGGTTTAAAATCCGGTGAAATTCAGTGGCAGGATCTTTAAAAGTATGGTGAAATAGATAGAAACAATGAAAGGTGTGCCCGTTCATGTTTCCAGAAAAACTACAGCCCGGTGACGAAATCAGGGTGATTGCCCCATCGAGAAGCCTGTCACTTCTCAACACCGATAAGATCGAAAAAGCGAGAACGGTTTTAAACAATCTCGGATTTCGAATCTCTTTTTCCGCACATGCTAATGAAATTGATGAATGTTCTTCCTCCAGCATTCAATCGAGAGTAAGCGATCTCCATGATGCCTTTTCCGATCAACGCGTCAAAGGAATACTCACTGTGCTCGGCGGGTATAACAGCAATCAGCTGTTATCACATTTGAATTATGAACTCATAAAAGCCAACCCAAAAGTGTTCTGCGGCTTTTCAGATATTACCGCTCTTTCAGCGGCGATCTATGCAAAAACCGGGCTTGTCACCTATTCGGGACCTCATTTTTCAAGCTTTTCAATGGGGTATGGACTGAACTATATGACAGATTACTTTTTGAAGTGCTGTTGCGCAAGCGGTGTCTACGATGTTGAACCATCATCGATGTGGTGTGAAGAAATCGAAACTGAAGAATGTCCCAAACAAAACAGCGGCCCTGTTGTGATCAACGAAGGCTCAGCAGACGGAAAGATCATAGGAGGGAATTTGTGCACATTGAACCTATTGCAAGGTACGGAATATTTCCCTGACATCAAGAACGCCGTATTGTTTCTTGAGGATGATTGGGAATCGCCGGCAGCGTTTTTTGACCGCGATCTGCAGTCCTTGCTTCATCTGCCCGATTTTTCCGGTGTCAAAGCCGTTCTCATTGGCCGTTTTCAGACAGCATCAGCCGTAACGCTTGAGCGCCTTAAACAAATTGTGCAAACAAAAAAAGAGCTTTCTCAAATACCCGTTATCGCAAATATAGATTTCGGCCATACAACCCCTTTCTTTACATTTCCGATTGGCGGACGGTGCCGGATCGACGCACAGAAAGAACATGTATCACTTTGTATCACAAAACATTAAGGCAGAGGATGAACACATCCTCTGCCTTTTTTTATTTGGCAAGACCCCAAGGCGAAAATAACAGATAAATGCAGGCCATCAGACAAATCACAAGAATAGAAGCAAGTTTGGCATGCTTCCATGGCCGCAAGTCAACCTTTGCATTTTTCTCAAGCTTGAATTCTGACGGCCTTGGCTTCAATTTTCCGATGAAAAGCATCAAGAGGACGGAAAACGGAAACAAAACGGCCAATATATAGAGAAAATGAATATGGCCAAAATAGATTTTTGAGATGGTATACAAAACAATGTGTGCGAATATCGCCCATTTCACGGCAAGCGCCGGCACTTTTTTCGTAAAGAATCCAACAACGACGGCAGCCAATACAGGGACATTGAAAAATCCGAACATTTCCTGCAAATAATTGTAAAGTCCGGACGGCGCAAACAGAATAAAAGGCGCGATGATAATTGACACCGCGGCAAGGATCACCACAAAGATCCTTCCCGTTTTCACAAGCTCTTCTTCTTTTGCCTCAGGCTTGAAGATCGGTTTGTACAAATCCAATGTAAACAACGTGATCGTGCTGTTCAGCGAACCGTTAAACGAGCTGAGAATCGCTCCGAATAAAATCGCGGCAAAGACACCGATAAGTGCAGTCGGCAGCAAATCAACGATCAGCTTAGGGTAAACGGTGTCAGCATTTTCAATATGACCTCCGTAAAGATGGTAAGCAATAACCCCGGGAAGAACGAGATAAAACACACCGATTGTCTTAAATACACCGGCCAGCAACGCGCCTTTCTGCCCTTCAGCCAAGTTTTTCGCCCCGAGCGCCCGCTGAACGATCGACTGATTAACAGCCCAATAAAATAAGTTGTTCACAAGCAGTCCCGTAAAAATCGTCGGCCACGGGACTTCTGCAGCGTTGTCGGCTGTAATGGCATTCAGCTTTTCCTTATGTACACTCGTCAGCTCAGTATAGCCGTTTAAGAGACTGCCGTCGCCGATTGCCATGATTCCAAGCACAAAAATAAACAGACCGCCAAGAATTAAACCGGCGCCATAAATGGCATCAGCCGATGCCGCAGCTTTTAGTCCCCCAAAAAATATGTAGCAGCAGCTTGCGGCCCCGATCACAAGCGAGATGAAAAAAACAGTCGCAAACGTACTGATTCCAAGCGCAGAGGAAATATTAAACACTTGATCGAGAACGAGCGCCCCGGAGTACAATACGGTTGGCAGAAACGAGGTCGCATATCCCAGAAGCAGGAGAATCGAGACGATTTGCCGCGTTCTTTGATCATAGCGTTTTTCAAGAAAGTCAGGTATCGTCGTAACCCCAGAACTGAGATACCTCGGTAAAAAAACGAATGCCAGCATAATGAGCGCAAGCGGTGCTGTAACCTCCCAAGCCATCGCACTCATCGTTCCCGAATAGCTTTGACCGTTTAACCCTACCATTTGTTCTGTTGACAAATTGGTTAAAAGCAGCGAACTTCCAATATAGAGAGCAGTGAGACTGCGCCCGCCGAGAAAATAACCGTCTGACGTCTTCAAATTAATATCTTTTGTCCTCAGATAAGAAAAAATAAAAATCCCTGCATTAATCAATAAAAATGTCATGATAATCCACAGCAATACTCCTACATCTCCTTTTCTAAATCAGCTGATATGTACATATCTATTGAACTACCCATTTGCCAATCTAAAAAAACATCTAAATCGAAAAAAAGATGCAGAAAACAGAAAAAAGACACTGATCATCTCCATGGTCAGTGTCCATCAATGGTAAAACTTCTTATTTTAAAACTTTTACTTTAACCGTTTTAACGCCCCAGTTTTTTGCCGCGGATTTGCTTGGAACAAATACGTCGATTTTGTTCCCTTTGATCGCACCGCCGGTGTCGGCAGCAGTCGCTTCTCCGTAGCCTTCAACATACACCTTGGATCCAAGCGGGATCACGTTTGGATCCACCGCAATAATCTTGGCGTTTTTATTGGCATTGAGATCAAAACCCGTAGCTGTCACGCCTGTCATTCCGCCGTCATTGGCAGTGTATGCCGTTGCGGTAACCGTCAGTTCTTTTGCAGCGCTTTGAGAGCTTTGAGATTCGTTTGAACGGGAAGCCGTTTCTTTTTCCTGCTTAGGTGCAGGCGCAGCTTTCTCAACTTTCGCTTCTTTTTGTACGGCAGGCTTTGTTTCCGCAGGCTGCGCCGCAGCAGCTTGAACCGTCGCCTGTCCGTCAACAGTTATGGATGTATTCGGGTAAATGATATCTGATTTTATGTTGTTCCAATTTTTAAGGTCGTTCACGGAAACGCCGAATTGTTGAGCGATTTTCCAGAGAGTGTCTCCCTTTTTAATGGTATATTGTTTCTTTTCTTCTGTCTGTTTTTCAGAAACGTTCAGCTTTTGTCCTGGAATAATCAGGTCTGAGGAAAGCTGATTCCATTCTTTTAAGTCCTGCAGATTTACCCCTTGTTTTTGCGAGATTCCCCAAAGGGTGTCACCTTTTTGGACTGTTACTTCTTTTGCAGAGGCACTCGCTCCGAATGCAGTTGAAGATAGTGCTGCAACTGCAACAAAGGACATAAACGTCTTCTTCATAAGTAAATCCTCCCTTGTTAGCTTTTTATTGTCCGGCTAACAGGAGCAATCGTAACATATGAAAATGTCAAATCAATAACAAAACAATTTGTTTTTGATTACAGTTATTTTACGAGGAGGATTTTCAGCCGTCCAAAAATCGGCATAAATTCAGGTGGATCAAGGGTTCCAATCTTTTTTTATCTGCAATAGGAGATTTACTAAAAAAACTTTTTACATATGATGTTTTTGGGTTTTTATGCTTCTTTCTCAGTTTTATAGGCTTGAAGCTCCTGTAGAAATACAGCGCCGTATTTTACTCTTTTTTGTTCTCCCACTCCTTTGACTGACAAAAGTTCTTCGTCTGTCAGGGGAACTTTCCCGCTCATTTCCCGCAGCGTTTCGTCAGAGAATATGACAAAAGGAGGCACGCCTTGTTCCTGGGCAAGTTTTCTGCGCAGCGCTCTTAACCGTTCAAACAATTCGTCATCTTTAACAATTTGACTTGTCTGCATTTTTTCTTTGCGCATCACCGCTTCCCGGCCGAGCAAAACGTTTCGCCCCTTGTTGGCGACAAAGAGAACGGGATATGTTCCGTCGGACATCTGGATGTACTCATCTGCGATTAAAAACTCTATAAAATCGCTGATGTCGGCAATAGACCGGTTCTTTAAAATTCCGTAAGTCGATAATTGCTGGAAGCCGTTTTCGGTCACTTTCTTATTTTTCGAACCTGCCAGAACTTGCGCCACCATGGTTTTTCCGAACCTTTCTCCCATGCGGATGATGCAGGACAGTACCATCTGTGCTTCCTTCGTCACATCGGTGATGCTTCGGGTGTCGAGACAGCTGCTGCACCTGCCGCAGTCTTCAGTCGAAACTTCGCCAAAATAAGAAAGAATAAACCGCTCAAGACAGCCTTCAGTATGGCAAAAATCAACCATTTGCCTCAGCTTTTTCACGTCTTGCGCCCGAATGTCTTCATCTTCTGTCGACTGTTCGATTAAAAACCGCTGAAGCCGGATGTCCTGAGGAGAAAATAGCAGGATACACTCGCTGTCAAGACCGTCGCGTCCGGCTCGTCCTGCTTCTTGATAATAGCTCTCCATGTTCTTTGGAATTTGAGCATGAATCACATAGCGGATATTGGATTTATCGATGCCCATTCCGAATGCTGAGGTCGCTGTCATCACACTGATCTCGTCATTTAAAAAGAGATCCTGCTGCCGGTCTCTTTCTTCATCATTCATCCCGCCGTGATAGCACCCGGCCGCAATTCCTTTTTGAGACAGGCGGCTTGATATTCTTTCGGCTTCCTTTCTTGTCGCTGTATAAATAATTCCCGCCTCTGAGCGGTTTTTCTCCACATATGATTCGATAAAACGATCCTTGTTTTCGCCTTTTAAAATTTTAAACGTCAAATTATCCCGTGAAAAACCGGTGAAAACCGTGCTCTCTTTTTCGATCCCGAGCTGTGTGCAAATATCCTCATGAACCTCGGGCGTTGCGGTAGCCGTCAATGCCAATACGACCGGACGGGTGCCGAGGCTATTTAAAAAGCTTTCAATATGTCTGTAGCTCGGCCTGAAATCGTGGCCCCACTGTGAAATGCAATGAGCTTCATCAATCGCTGTCAGCGGGATATGAATGCGGGAAAGCACGCGAATAAAATCGGGAGACGTCAGCCGCTCAGGTGTGACATAAAACAGCTTGTAGCCGCCTTCCTTTAAAACGGAAAGCCGCTCAGCGATTTCGCCATGGCCTAAAGAACTGTTCACGTACGCAGCTTGAATTCCAAGCTGATTTAACGCATCCACCTGGTCCTTCATCAAGGAAATTAAAGGAGAGATCACAATGGTTGTCCCCTCCATAAGGAGCGCGGGAATTTGGTAGCAGATTGATTTCCCTCCGCCCGTAGGCATAATGCATGCTGTATCCCGTTTTTCAGAAACGACCGATTGAATGGCTTTCTTCTGACCCGGACGCAGTGAAGGATAGCCATAATAGTGCTGCAATAAAGCTTCAGCTTTCTCTAGCATATAAATGAAACCCTCTCTTATCATAAACTTCTTCCTGTCCACCATGATATCATATTTAAACCGGCAATCAGCCTCTCTCCGTAAAATCGTCTATTCGATAAAGAAAATTCATTTTTAGCTCAAATACAAAAAAACTCCGGCGCTGATGTAAAGCGTCAGAGTATCAAATGAATCGTTTCGCCTTTCATTTAATCGCAGTTTGTTGTTCAGCTAATAATTGCAAACGCTTCGCTTCCTCCAAGCAAAGTGTTTTGTATGCCAGGGCTCCGGTAATGCTCACTCTGTCCGATGCATCCCGACGCAGAGCGGAAAGCTCTGAAAGCACAGATGCCGCGTCGTCTTGTATCATTCCGCGGTCATGCAGCATTTGAATCAATTCATCGCCTTCAAGGCGGATCGCATTTTGATCAAATGTCGAGGCTGTTTCCCGCAGAACATTGTGAACATCAGACCAAGCGCTTTCGATCATGTTCTCCCCTGCCGGCGCTGACCGTACAGATGTCAGTCCCGATAACCTTTTTTCCCGTACGGAGACGAGCTTCTGAAGCCTTTTGTCAAACTCCAATTCAAAGTCCTTGTATTTCAGTTTGATCAATTCCTTCATCCGTTCAGACAAAGGTTCCTTTAACAGCAAAACGCACATCATCAAAGTAGCTGGCCATGCCAATGATTGAACCGTCGCAGAAACAAATTCAAGCCAATCCATAAAATCAGCCTCCGTTTCAAAAGGAAAGTTGTTTTGTGAAAGACCAGGTGGTAATGTTGAATCGAAAGGAAAATTTTGTGCAAAAGGGGTGTGGTTTACCATGTGGATCATCATCATATTAATGATCATATTGATCGGATTTGCAGGAAACATTGTTGCCATGTTGCGAACGATTGTCAAGCAGAATGATAGAATCATCAGCCTCTTCGAGAATGAAATCAACAAAAAACATTAGACAAATGCTCAGGAAGTGAAGAATCGCGGAAGATACAAAACAGCCCCTCTCCTTATTCGAAGACAAACAAGGAACCGGTCAGTGGCGGTATTGAGAGACGGCTTCTTTTTCATGGTGTTTAAGATGCCGCTGGGATCGGTTTACAACTATATTAAATTGAATATTCTGATTAGTAAATATGAGTAAAGTCCTCACCTCTCTAACCGATACACATGTTAAGGAGGTGGTTATGTTGGATATTGCTGTTTTATCAATGGCCATGAGTCAGGCCGCTCTTTATCAAAACGTGCAAATGTCGCTGACAAAGACGGCTTTGGACACCGCCGAACAAAGCGCACAGCAGCTCGTTGACATGGTTCAGGCGCCACATCCCGTTTCAGGACATCATATTGACCTGAAAGGTTAAGGCCAAAACATACATTCAGCAGGCTGCAAAGTCTGCCGGATGTATGTTTTCCCGAAGAAATTTTCAAAAAAACCGCTGCAACCTCTTTATTTTTTCTGATTTTTGCACTATAATATTGTTCTGTGTCCCAGTAGCTCAGGTGGATAGAGCAACAGCCTCCTAAGCTGTGTGTCGGGAGTTCGAATCTCTCCTGGGACGTTTTAAATGAGAAGAGGCAAACCCTTGGTGCGTAAGGGTTTGCCTCTTTTGTTAATGGCCGTGTTGTTGTTGCTTTAAAATAAAGTTGATTAAAAACATCATGAGAACCCATATATTATAGAAAGAACCCGTTTTGAAAAAAAGATTGATCAAAACGGATTCCTATCCAACGAATTTAAGTTTCGGTTTTATAAAAAAGTTTGAACATTTTCTGGTTCCTTTTGCGAAACGATCATTTCATGATTTACTTGGTTAAATTAAAGCTTTGCTCAATTAAGTTATAAACTTCTTCTTCTGAATCTATACGTTCTAAAACAAGTGATATCCAATTTTCCTTATCCATATGATATCCAGGTAAAATGCTCTTTCCATTTCTTAAACTGCCGCTTATTTCGGGAGGGCATTTTAAATTCAGAATATCTATTTCGTCATTTCCATCTAAGCCTAACTTTTCTGGGAGAACATTCATTACAAGACCATACCATTTTTCGTTAGATTCATGTCTTAAAGCGGCATAGTTTGGAAATTTTTGGAATGGGTAATCTGGCGATGTACCGAATTTTTCTTTGACATGCTTAAAGATATCTTCTCTTGTTAACATACTGAATCATTCCTCCAACAACTTAAATAGATTTTCGGCATTTGCCGATCCAGATGGAACAATGGTGAATTTTTTGAAGTCATGATGTGAAGGAGACATGTTTCTCCTGTAACGGGATTAACACCCTCAGTGGCTTTCTTGTAATCATAATATCCGGTGATGTTTCCTGCAAATGTGCTGCCTGCATCCAACACTTTTTCATACCACTCCCGCTCGCAAGATCTTCCTGTTTTTTGAGTGAGCTCTTTTTGCTTCGATTTCATATGATTAGCCGGCTGCCTCGTATTTGATCATTTTTAACTAGTTCATGAGATCTTTTCACCAAAAACCCGAGCTGGCAACAGCCGGCTCGGGCGGGGTCAATCCCTCTTATTCATTCCTCTTTTCTCTCGGGGTTCCTGATGATGTTTTTGGTGCTCCGGAGGCTGAGTCGTGCGTTCCAGCTCCTCTGTATCTTGTCCCATTCCTTTTAAAAAGGAGAATAGCAGTGTAACTGCTTTGTTGATTTCCGGGTCTTTGAGTGAGCGGATGACATCAAAATAACCTGTTTTCTCTTCGCTGTCCTTTTGTTCCACCGCGTTTGCCACCCCCGCATTCACTTTCAAAATGAGAGGTTCCAGCTGTTTCACGTCTAACATGCCGAGCGTCCCAAACAGAAGAAGCAGATTTTTAAGCGTGTTGGCCGTTTCCTCTGTATCTGCCTTTTTCACTAAGATGTCCAGAACTTTATCTCCTTGGCCAAAAAGGCCGCGGAGCATTGGCAAAACACCGCGCTCGTTCATGTGCCCAATCATATGCAGCGTTTCAAGAATGGCTTCCTTATTTTCGACTAATGCATCTTCTATTTCTTTCATATCACGCTTTCTCTGATCCTCTTCGGTTATCTCGATTTTCTGAATTCGTTTAATCGCTTTAGCCATTATACCCAATCCCCCTTTTCACAGCATCGCCAGGGAAAATATAATCCTTCCGCGCCCATTTCTTTTGTACCTGCACACCGATTTGCGGCTGCGGATTGCCGTTGCGGTGATTGATCTTAGGCAACGGATTGGTTCCATCGCGCTTCAAAATTTCCAATTTGGCCGATGTTTCTTTGTATGCAGGCGTATCGGTATCCTTATCAGCATGGCTGCCTGTTAACAGGTTGATCGCTGCTTCCCCTGAATCGTTCATTGGCAGATACACTTCCTTCCCTTTGACACGATCAGTGATCAAGCACTTCACTTTGACATTTCCGAAAGGCGATGTGAGTCTGACAAGGGTTCCGTCCTGAATTCCCCGCTCTGACGCCAGTTCAGGAGAAATTTCTAAGAACACTTCCGGCGTTTTTTTCGAAATCCCTTTTGATTTGTAGGTCAGGTTCCCTTCGTGGAAATGCTCTAAGAGCCGCCCATTGTTGACGTGGATGTCATATTCCTTACCGAACTCTTCAGGCTCTGTCCACTGAACAGGGTAGAGTTTGGCCTTGCCGTCCGGGAAAGGGAAGCGCTCTGTAAAGAGTAAAGGCGAATCCTTTCCATCAGCGCTTACAGGCCATTGCAGGGAATTGTAGCCTTCAAGGCGTTCATAGGTGACGCCGGCATAAATCGGCGACAGCATGGCTGCTTCCTCCATAATCTCTCCAGGGTGCTCATAGTGCCAGCCGGCGCCAAGCTTATTGGCTACCTCCATAATAATCTGCCAATCAGGCTTTGATTCGCCCAGCGGTTCAAACACCTGATACAGCCGCTGAATACGGCGTTCTGTGTTTGTAAAGGTTCCTTCTTTTTCAAGGCTCGGGCTCGCAGGAAGAACAACATCAGCAAACTCGGCTGTTCGTGAAAAGAAAATGTCCTGCACTACAAAGAAATCAAGCTTTTCATATGCGGCGTGTACATGATTGATATTGGAATCGACCAGACCCATTTCTTCACCTTTTACATACATCGCTTTCAGCTGGCCAGAATGGATTTTTTCGATCATTTCGTGGTTGGTCATGCCCGGCTCCTTCGGCAGCGGCACACCCCACGCCCGCTCGTATTTTTGGCGGACTTGTTCGTCCGTCACTTTTTCATACCCCGGCATTCTGTCAGGCATGCTGCCGAAATCACTTGCCCCCTGCACGTTGTTATGGCCGCGCAATGGGTAAGAGCCTGCTCCCGGTTTACCGTAGTTTCCTGTCACAAGCAGCAGATTAGAAATTGCCGTGCTCGTGTCGCTTCCGCCAATATGCTGTGTCACGCCCATTGCCCACAATGCGCACACACTGTCAGCCTGACCAATCATCTCCGCCATTTGGATGAGGGTTTCTTGATCAATTCCGGTTTTCTCCTCGGCATATTCAAGGGTATACGGCGTTAGGCTTTTCACATATTCGTCCCGTCCGTTCACTCTTTCCTGCAAAAAGCGTTCATCTGCCTTGCCGTTTTCAATTAAATATTTGGCGATGGCATTCAGCCAGACGATATCTGATCCGGCACGCGGCTGGACAAATAAATCAGAGCGCTCTGCCATTTCGTGTTTTCTGATATCCGCTACGATCACTTTCTGTCCCCTCAGCTTATGAGCCCGTTTAATGCGAGTGGACAAGACCGGATGCGATTCAGACGTGTTCGAACCGATAATCAACACAAGGTCCGCTTCCGCGATATCTGTAATCGACCCTGAGTCACCGCCATAGCCGACTGTCCGGAACAGGCCGGCAGTCGCAGGAGATTGGCAATAGCGCGAACAGTTGTCGACATTATTTGTGCCGATGATCCCTCTGGCCAGCTTTTGCATGAGGTAAGATTCTTCGTTTGTACATTTAGAAGATGTAATAAAGGCAAGCGAATCCGGGCCAAACTCCTCTTTTAAATCCGTGAACTTACTGGCGATCAGCGATAACGCCTCTTCCCATTCAGCTTCGCGGAAATGGTCGCCTTCTCGGATCAGCGGCTTTGTCAGGCGTTCCTCGCTGTTGACGAAATCCCAGCCGAACTTTCCTTTTACACAAGTAGAAATGCCGTTGGCCGGCGCTTCCTCCTGCGGCTCGACTTTCAGAATGTCTCTGCCCTTTGTCCAGACATCAAAGCTGCAGCCGACGCCGCAGTATGTGCAGACGGTTTTCGTTTTTTTGATTCGTTCATCACGCATGGCAGATTCCATATCGGAAATGGCGAGAATCGAGCCGTACCCTGTTTCTACGCCTTTTGTGATCTCGATCATCGGACGCAGCGTTTCGTCATCGATTCCTGTTAAATATCCGGCTTCCCCCTCCATTCCTTTTTCCATCATCGCATTACATGGACAGACGGTAGAACAGTGTCCGCATGATACACAAGATGACTCATTGATCGGCACATCATTATCCCAAATGACGCGCGGGCGTTTCCGCTCCCAGTCTATGGTCAGTGTTTCAGTTACCTGAACATCCTGACACGCTTCGACACAGCGTCCGCACAAAATACATTGATCCGGATCGTACCGGTAAAACGGATTTGATTCATCCTTATGGTAAGGCTTCTGATCAAACGGGATGCTTTGGTGATTGACTTTCATTTCTTTCACCGTATTATGTATTTCACATCCCCCATTGTTGTAATCGCAAACTGTACAATAAAGCTCATGATTATATAAAATCTTGTCCATCCCGATAACCTGCGCTTTTTTCACATCAGACGAAAGCGTATCAATGACGTCGCCATCCTTTAATTCAGCGGAGCACGACCTCTTCAGCTCGCCATTGATGCTGACGATGCACGTATCGCATGTTTCAATCGGCCCTAAGCTAGGATGATAGCAAACTTGCGGCACTTCAATCGAGCTGTTATTCAAAAGCTGCAGCACCGTCTGTTCCTCGGACGCTTCCATTTCAACGCCGTTTATTGTGATTTTTTTCTTGTCAGCCATCTCCATTCCCCTTTCTTGCTTGTGTATATACCGAATTACCCATTTCTCTTCCCTTGCAAGGGATCAATAAAACATACAAAGCGCACTCACATGTTTTATTGCATCCTCACCGGGAAACGAGAGGGTAGATGAAAAAGAGGGATCAGCATGAAAAAAACAATGTCTGTTCTAACCGTGGCAGCAGCACTGACAGGCTCTCTTTCCGGCTTTGGGGCGCCGTCCTTTTCAACACCGACAAACACCGTAACTGAAGGCGCGCAATCCTGCATAGACTCCAGCCGCTCCTCCTGTGAAGCTGACGACCTTCATCATCATTCGATACATCCGAGTTCACCCTTGATAAGGGAAAGGTGCGTCTCCCATTCTGGCCAATAAAAAAGCGGCCACCAATCAGCTGCACAACATCCGTGTGCAAAAGATCAGTGTCCGCAGGCTCTCCTTCTTGGACTCAGGTATACGTTCATTTTTCTTGTCTCTATCGTATGACAAAGTGGAATAGAAAAAGTCCCCCATTTTATCCCCCTTTTTGTCGGATTTTTCTCGGAAATTGAACAATAAAAAAAAGCACTCAATCAGAGATTAAGTGCTTGAATATATTAAATTATTCTTCATCGTCCCAATCTTCGTCTTCTTCCCAAATTTCTTTTTTCTCTTTTAGTCTTTCAAAAAGAAAAGTTAAGAAATCTTGTTCAACAGTTCTTCCATAACCTCCTTGAGTTGCCCAAACAACTACAGGACATTCTCCATCAATCATTTTATTCGTATCTAGGCAGTAGGCAAAGATATCGATATCCTCTATCACTACTAATCCTTCATTTAGGTTGTAAAGCTCTCTATACTCTTTAGTTTTTTCAACTACAGATGCACTTACCAGATCGTAGCCTAAAATGTTAGCAGCGTAGATCCCTCCAGAACCATATTTTTTTAAAAACCATCTATAGCTCTCCGGAAGATTAACATTAAGTTCATTTTCAATAAATTTAACCTTTTCTTCAGAAACTCCTCCTGTAATTGTCGCATGGTCTTTGTTCTCATCAATTAATTTTTCTACTTTTTCGGTTAACAATTACAACACCTCTAATCATTTTAAATATTGTTTAGCTCTCCATTTCCAGTACCTATCCCGAAACCTATCATACTGACTTTCTAAAACAGGATCATTTCGAAAACTCTCTCCATTTCCTTTTAGCCCGTGTAATACCTTGCTATATTTAGTATGCCAGCTATTTGGAATCTCTGCCATAGCGCCAGGTTCTTCTTGTATTAGGTGGTGTAGGTTAATTTGAGTACCATCATTTGCAAAAGGTGGTCTTCCTTCCTTCATTAACTGTAAATTTGTCTTTCCACTTTTAGGATCAATTCTATTAATATCAACATCCTTAAACATATACACTCTCCGGCTTACATTTTTAGTCTCTCCTTTTGTCTTTACGTGTCCTTCTATTTCAACAGCTTCATACCGTTTTTTATTTAACCAAGGTAGATTTATATTTTTTCCTGTAAACGGTTTTCTGCTTATATCAGAGACTTTCTTCGCAAACTGAATAAGACTGTCTTTTATATGCTCCCCATTAAGTGCATGATAAGGAACTTTCCCTCCGCCTGCAAGCTGAATTTGCGGCGCAAAAGGGTTGTGTATTTGAATCCCTTTTATGTTTGAAGCAACCCTTTGCATCGATTTCTTGAAAGACGCTACGCTTTTTTCCAAAGCTTGTTTCGATACTTTTTTAGAAGCTTTAGTTGCTTTGGCAGCGACCTGCCCTACCTTCCCCGCTTTGGCGGCTTTTGCTGCTTTGTCAACGCCTTTAGAACCAACAATCGATGTCCCGACCATTCCAACGGCATAGCTAAACCATCTGGCTTGGGTGTAAGAATCACCATTGACGACATCTCGTTGATACGAGTCTTCAATTCCTTTTTTTATAATATTGAATGTGACATCAGGATGATGAAGTGTAAAGTTAATGCCCTCAATCGTTTCGTCTGCGTGAACGACCATGTCCCATAGGCCTACCGCAGTATCGACGACTGCATTTTTGAGTCCTTCAGCACTTCCTTTAATTGCGTTGCCAAAATCACGAGCGCCTTCAATTTGATTGAAATATCGCTGTTGCCAAGGGGAAAGGTTTTCGTACCCTATTTCCGCAGCCATCTCATAAAACTCTGAAGCCGTTGAAAAATTGAAATCATCAAGCTTCTTCTTGAGTTCAGAAATTTTATTATCCTGTTTGCTAACCTCGCTAACTTCTTTTTCAAGCTTTGATCTCTTATCCAGCTTATCCAACATGACGCCCATCGCTGTGTCTTGGCCACCACGTAAAGCATCCATCTCATCTGGCTTTAAAATCGAGCCCTTTTGGTAACCGGTGATTTCAATTTTAGGGCCTGTGTACATCTTTTCAAGCCTACTTATGTATCTCTGCATCGTTTCCAGGTCGTTTTCTGCGGTTTTTAGAGCGCTTGTCTGTTCCCTGTCGAACGTATGCAGCTTTTCAATTGTCTGATTGATTTCCTTTAAGGATTCTGATTCTGTTCATGAAAATCGGTGTCATTCAAATCAGGCAAATCGACAATATGACTGACCTTCGCGATCGTGGCGTTCGATTTAGACACCAGGTGTTTGGTTGTTCGATTGGCCGCATTCAATCCTTGTTCTAGCTCGTGCTCAAGAAAGGTTTGCGAAATAAACCCGTTATGGTTTGGTTCCAGCGAATTCAATGCGGTTTTCATTTTCTTCAGCGTGGAACTGTATTTCTCTATGAAAGTATCATAGAACTGTAGAAAAGGGGTGTGGCACTCTTTGTAAAAGGCACGGATCGCGTCGCCACCTTTTCCTTTTAAAGCATCATCTAGTGATGCGATTTCCTCAACGCTTTTTTGGACTTTGTCGAATTCGTCTGATTGATGTTTTAATTGTTCCAACGTTTGATCAATAGCTTTGTGCAACGCCTGAACATCAAGAGTCTTCATAGCATTCTCCTCTAATACTAAAGTGACATACCACAAAATATTTTACCACTTTATAGAAAAGAATTGGTGAATAAATCCTGCCAATCCATGAAAATGAATCTTATTGAGCAGGTCTTATACCCTGACACGTTCGGCATAACCTTTTTCAGATTCCAAAAAAGGAAAATCATTGTAAAAAAATGATCCTTTATGTAAAATGAATCATATGCAGAAAAAGACAAGGTTTAATTTTTCGAATATTTAAAATCAACTATATGAAAGGATGCTGGGGGCATTGGAAGCTAAGTTGCGTTTGAGAAAGTCGGTAAAATGCTTAATGATTGGTATTGCTTTATTAGACAAAACAATATTCAAAATGCTACTAAACTGCGGGAAGAAATTAAAAATATACTGCCTAATATGAAAGAAAATCAAAATGTGCTGTTATATTTTAACCTTATAGATTCACGTTTTAAACTGATGACCGAGAATTACAAAGAATCTGGAGATCTGTTAAACGATATAAAATCAATAGCTTAGAATCCTGTACTGATGAAATGATTCAGTACTATTTCTCTTTCTTTTCCGGGTTGTATGAGTTTTATAAGAAAAGATTCACCCAAACTATTAATTTTTATAGAATTGCTGAAAGTCATCTACATAAAATCCCTGATGAAATCGAAAGGGCAGAGTTCAATTATCAAGTTGCCATTGCATACTATGAAATTCGGCAAAATTATTTTTCCTTAAATCATGCTGAAAGAGCATTAGAGAGTTTTAAAGCAAACGGTATGTATTCCAATAGAGCAGCAACGTGTCAAATGGTTATTGCATGTAACAAAATCGCAAAGTTTTCCTCTCCCCCCATTATATCAACTTTTAGACCTTCTGAACTAAAATGTAGTTTCAATTCTTTTAGTCTCAAAATATTACCTCCAAAATTTAATTAATATAATAAATAATCATCTTTAATGAACAATGACATCATACGATTGGAATATGCAGCTCTGTTTTCGTGTCAAAGTGAACCACAAAGCCATTGAACAAACCAAAGAATTTTTTCTGTAATCCTCAAAGCAGTAGCCCCATCTTTAAATCCCATTTGGGGGCATGGTTCGCCCACAATAAGGTATTTGAATTAACGATGATTGCCTTTATATAATTCTTTTAATCCTTTCCAATAAATTTTAAAATGGTATAATTTGATTGATTCATTTTTTTATGGAAGGGTATGAGACTTAATGAAATCAGCTTATTGGCTCGGTAATACAATTAAGTTAAGAGCACCTTTAAAAGAAGACATACATATATTTGATACTTTGGATCGTGACATATTAAAGAATCTGAATTCAATTTCTTTTCCTCGAACCAGAATACAAATTCAAGAATGGATTGATACTATTTCAAAAACTCCTTCAAATGAAAGTGACGATTTTTATTTTATTGCTGAAGATGAAAATGAAAATGTAATCGGCACGATTGAAACATTTGATTGTGATATTAAAAATGGTACATTTTCTTATGCCTTATCTGTTTTCCCTAGTTATAGAGGAAAAGGTTTTAGTAAAGATATGATTTTAACTGTGTTGAGATACTATTTTTTTGAACTTAGATATCAAAAGGCAACCATTTGTGTTTACTCGTTTAACAATGAATCTATAACTCTTCACAAAAATCTTAATTTTGTTGAAGAAGGTAGGTTACGAAATATGATTTATACAAATGGTTCATATTTTGATGAAATCTATTTTGGTATGACAAAAGAAGAATTTAAATCCTTTTATAAATTTCCTACTTAATCTTGTAACCCATTCTGTAATCAACACGAGGAAATTCACCCTTCACCGTTTCAATGATCGTTTTTCCATGTTCCGGTGCCTTAGCTTCGTAAGCTGTTCCGTACCACCGCTTTTTTCTCTTGCCCATTACGCGATGACTTGGACTTCTTTTGTTTGATTTCTTCACTCAAAGCAGTTGCGAGATAATATTTGATTGAGTCCATCGCTTTGATCTTTCATGTATCACCATCAGCCTCAAAAAGTGCAAAGATTGGACCATTCTTCATTCTGAATATAAATTCTGACTCTGGCTTGCTCAACTTGGGCGAACGTTCTATATGATGGAGCCAAGACGACTGGATTTGGTACTTGTACGTTTGCCAATGAAGCAACTCCTGTTTTTGCAACAACTTGTTGAAACCCCAACGGAATTGACCTCTTCCTCTTTGATATTTCCAACGACCTTTAACATGAGTCTCGGCCCGCATTTTTCACAAATACCGATTGCAATTTGATGTTGAATTCTTCAGTAGCGTAAAATTGATCAAATCTGAACGAAGGAAGTAGCACTTCAACATTGATAAACTCTTTACGCTGCGTGTCTCTATTAAGCTGAGAGTAAACAGCTAAGATTATTGATTTCGAGAAACCAAGAATTGAAATTATATTTTGGCCAAATACGGTAAAGACCGCGAGCGTGGTTTCCGATGGGGGATAGTCATGAAAGTGAACCAGGCAAATCTAAAATAGATAATTCTTTTTTGATATGGGCGCGGAATTTAGAGTCTTTTAAAAATTTCAGCAGGAACCCATTCATATTTCGAGAAAGTTTTGCTTTCTCGACTGGAGTTAAATCATTTGCAAAAAATGCAATATCTGTCTGGTTTCCATCTTTATCTGTCGCATACATTGCAATCGTAAGAATAAACGCGGTAGATCCTCCCTTTTGTCCCGCATGAACAAGCCATTCACAATTGTTTGGATTTCTCATTATTTGTTCCATTACTGGATCAAGATATTGATATACACTTTCACTAAAATATACTTTGCTATTTAGCTTTTTCATAATAGATACATAATCTCTAGTCGTTGATCGGGGCAAACGGTCAGACCAAATTTTTTGAAAATCATTGTCCAAAGTTTTTCTTAATTGTTTTTTTTCTTGATCAGTTAGTGGTTGGCTCAGCCATCTATTATGAATTTCAATCGCTTTATTACGGTATTCATGCATATCCATGTTTTTCATTACTTCTAGGACTTCTTTTTTCGATAAGTTCTTTTCATTCATCAGTTGGGCAGGTATATAAAGTGCACTTACAATGGGATACATAGGCTCATGCTTTAACATATCTAAGCTCTTTGGAACATGATTGATGTTTTGAAGCCCCAGCACCTCAATTAAGTATTCAGTATTTGCATTAGAACTGTAAGCAATCATCCCGTTGACTACCTCACATAATGGAACACGATCTATCTCTATCTCTTTGTCTTTTTTCAATTGAATAATCCAAGCCTCATGCGCACCGCCGTCTGTTTTTGGGATATAGAAATTCTCTAATTCCTTTAATCTTACTTCTTTTTGCGGATCGATTTTTCCTGCTGCTGCTTGTTGTGCATATTCAATGGCTAAGATGATTTTCACAGTACTTGCCAGAGGGAGTTGTTCGTTTACGTTAACATCAACCCAATTCTCATCGTTGTGTTTTATGGATAATGAGACATTCCCGCTTCCTGATTTTGCTTTAACAAACTGTACAATATACTCTGGATTTAACTTTTTTATTTCCCTCCGAAACATAAGAATACCGATTGCTATTACTAAACCAAGAGAAATTATTATACCTGCAATAATCAATAGTGCAATCTTCAATTTAACACTCCCTATAATGTTCAAATTACTATAGATACGAATTAAATAATGTTAGGTTTCAATTTCCTTCACACCAGCTCTTATGGTACGCAGTCCAGAAACCGTTCTTCTCAGGATTTCTGGGCATCATGGTCCATCCGAATGACACGGCCATCATCACGTTGATACTTAAGCTGGAATCACCAGTCCACCGCTTTTAAGAATAGCAAACGTTATTTCTGCCTTTTTGATAATCTCCGGGTTTCTCATCGTAATCTTCCTTTTAAAATAAGCCATCCCAAACGGCCTTTTTTAACTAAGTCTTGATCGGTTTTAATTTGTCATCAAGCAATTTCTCAACCTTTTTTCAATTCGTATTCGATTCTGCCAGACGAGAGCTCACAGAAATCTTACGACCGCCTTTTTCTACTGGTGTTTGGTGCTTTGCTTCAAAAAAGAAGTTTTTCAGCAAATTAAAAAGCCCTTTTTCTTCATTAGCAGAAGAAAAAAGGCTTCTCTTTTTTTTCGTTGGTTCAGCGGTCGCGACCATTGAATCCCGGTTATGTCACCTTTTTTGATAACGCATTCCAAGCTTATGCGACGAGAACTCAAGCTTCTTTTTTGACCTTGAAATCGGCCGGCGCAGCCTAGGATTCCACTGCTTCACCGACGATGTTGCTTGTCGATCTGCCGTTTTCATGCAGAATATCTGTTACATATGAAGGCTCACTACACTTCAGTGCAGTTGATGACTTCTGTTGGCAGAGTTGGACGCCAACTTGCCAACAGATTTCCATAAATGTATATGGCGGGGACGAAACATCTCTTCTGAATTAATTGAGGGATATCAGGCAGATCACTGTATTCCTAAACTTCCATTCATTCAGTTTTCAATTTCCTTCTTTCTGTCAATTGCAATTTTATGCAATAATGTACAAGGGTTTGCTCATCATGTTCATTCATCTTGATAAATTCAACTGTCATGAGCTGTTTGTTTGTTCTGCGATCAATGTAAGTGCGTTTAACTTGAGCATGGACGTCAATCACATCTTCATCATGTCCCTCATTTGGCAGATGGATACTTAGCTTCAAATCTTCTTCCGGTTCGTGTTTTTGCGTTTCTTCAATGATTAACGCAGCGCCTCCAGCACTGATATTTGCTGTATATGTTTTAAACATTGAGCCAGATCCATATGGGCGAACAGTGACGGGAAGCGTTGTATTGACTCTAAAAAATTGCCGTCTTTGAACTTTTTTCATTTGAACTTCTTCAGGTAAATACATATTTAGTACAGGTATATCCTGATAAATTTCCCGGCCTTTTATTACACTATTAAATTTATATGGGACTTGTTGCTCATTTATAAAATGAACTGTTACCGCTGTATTTGTTGGAATAATAACAGTTCTCCCCGTTTCTTCATCAACAGGATAATGCACTCTTAAAACATTGTCTTCAATAGATAGTACTTTGCTTTTCGCAAGGACATATTCTTGAATTTCGTTTTCAAATTCTATTGTTATAATATTTCCTAAAGATAACAATGGACATCACTCTTTCAATTCTACTTAATCATTATATCGGTACTATGACACATAATTTAAAAAAAGAAAAGAAGAAGGCATTGAAAGGCTACTAAATCTTACATACTGCATAGACTCAGCCGCTTCACCAGTAACCCTGACGATCTTCATCTTCATTCGATACATCATTTGATTATGGAAAGGTGTGTCCCCGGCATTAAAAAGCGGCCGCCAATCAGCTGCACAACATGTGCAAAAGATCAGTGTCCGCAGCCTCTTCGTCTTTGACTTAATATTCACGTTCGTTTTTCTTTTCTCTAGTTTTATCCCCTGAACATAAAACAAGCACTCGATCTGAGATAAGTGCTTGAATATATTAAATTATTCTTCATCGTCCCACTCTTCGTCTTCTTCCCAGTTTTCTTTAGACTCCTTAAGGTCTTTCATGAAAAACTCTAGAAAATTATGTGCAACAACATTTCCGTAACCTCCGTCATTAGCCCATACAATTACAGGACACTCTCCGTCTTCCATTTTATTTGTATCGAGGCAATAGGAGAACTCGTCAACATACTCTATTACAACTATCCCATCAGGTAAATTATAATATTTCCTATAGTCCTCAGTTTGCTCTACAACATAGGCACCCTCAAGGTCATATCCAAGTATCTCCACGCCGAAAATTCCACCTGAGCCATAGTTTTTTAAAAACCATTTATAACTCTCCGGGAATTCAACTTGAAGTGTTTCTTCGATCCACTTTATATTATTTTCATTCGTGCCTCCAGTAAATATTGCCTCATGTTTATTCTCTTCAATAAATTTACTTACTTTTGAGAATGTCATAAAATTATTCACCTCATCTGCTTTTCAATTTCTTCTGCTCTTCCAACGTTTGATCAATGGCTTTGTGCAACGCCTGAACATCAAGAGTCTTCATGGCATTCTCCTCTATTTTGTTTTCATCGAAGAAGCCAGCTGTTTGTCGGTGCCCTGCATTCCTTCGACTGCTGATTCCGTTTGGGCGGCTTGTTTTGAGAAGGCAGAGGCATAGGAAGAAGCGATCTTATGAATCGCCCGATTCAATTCCTCTATCTTCTTCGTCGCATCAAGCTGATTCTGGCCCTTGATATCTGTCGGAACCGATGCTTTCATTGAATGGCTGGAATGCTTCAAATTAGAAAGCTCTTGTTTGACTTCCCCAGTATTTACTTTTATTTCTTGACCCATTTTTCATTTACTCCTTGCTTCGCGCTTCGCGTTCTCAATCTTTTTCTCTAAAGAACGAACTTCCTGGCTGAGCGAGTGAATATCCTCTTCTAAAGATTTGATTCGTTCATCGATTTTGCTTAAAAGATCAGAAAGCTGTTTTCCGCTGATGTCATTGTAGGCAGTCTTCATCAGGCCTCGAATACGGTTAAAGGAGTCAGCAAGACTGCCTTGCCACGAATGAGACGACAACTGTGGTTCGGTGATCGTCTTTTTAGAATCAGAGAACTCCGTTTTGTCTTTTTCTAACTCTTTACGGCAAGCTTTCAGCTCTGTCAAAAATTCTTTCTTCATCGATAAATCAACTTTCATGATATCTAAAGCCAGCGTTTCTCCAAGTATTGAACCGATCATATGCAATACCTCGCTTCCCGAAAAATGTATGACAAAAGTAATGACCAACTAAGAGTTTACCACTATACGGAAAGGAATTGGTGAATAAATCCTTTCAACTATTCTTTAATCAAGAATTTCAAGCGCATAAAAAATACCGCTAATGAAACGGCTGCAAAAAGATAATTCAAAACTTATTTCTAAGCTAAACAACAACATCATGACTGAGAGCGCTTGTGATGTTTCTTGAAGCTGATATACTGCCTCATTTATGCGATCCGTAAGTTTTTCTGCTGCTCGGGTTAAATACTTTTCAGCAAATCAAGAAATACTGATGAAAAAGGTGGTGTCTTTTTTGGATTTTCCAATCATTCATACAAACTTTTGGGATGCTGTTATAGCAGTGCCAATTATTTTGATCGTCACACAGATAATTAAAATTTTTCTCAAGGTTCCCAAAAAGTATGTCCCATCAATTGCGATCGCACTAGGCTTAATCATATCTGTTTGCATAAGCCATCGACACAGCCTCATAGCTGGAGTATTTATGGGCGGATTCTATGGTTACGCAGCTATTGGTTCATATGCATCATTGAAAACAACCATTTCATCATATAGAAACAAAAAAGCATAAACAGGCAGGAAAAATATATCCAGAGTTGAATTCGCTTTTTTTCCGCTTTTATCCCCCAGAGGAGGCGCCCAACGTAAGTTCACATGTTCTTAAATACATAAGCCTTAATCATCGAATAGGAAGTTATCCTGTTTGATGTCTGCCATTGAAAGGATCGGCGTCGTTCCTGCTGCACGCCCGGTTTTGCTTTATGATTTTTGTGCGCCTGTTCTCTTTCCCTTGATATAGGGCTGAAGATTGATTTCCCGAAAAAGCGAATGAATACCACCTCAACAGACACAATAAAAAGAGTTGATATTTCAGCACAATTCGCAAAGGAGTGAAACCATTGTATTGAATGATCATCAGACTGAAAATGCCCCTTTCTATTTTAAAGGAAACATAAAATTCAATAATATGGAGTGATAAACGTGACGCAAAAACATGGAGCAGACAGACCCGATGACTACAAAAGATTTTCTTCAGCAGACAAGGAATACGATTCTCAGCAATCGTTAGACAGCAATGCTAAGACAGAGAACGTTAATACTGAAACTGATAACAAAGAAAACATGAATGACAGCACGGATGTGGCAGGAAAATATTTTGACCCCTCGGATTATGAAGGAGCCACGCAGTTGGAAAAAGGATTGGCTGAAACTCATGAACAAGTCAGTGATGACTATTTTGAAGGAACGATCGATCAAAATCTGGATTAGTCATTTGAACGGCGGAACTAACTTAAAAAGTAAGTTAGTTCCGCTTAGATTAACAAAGTATCGATGTTCTCAAGTCCCAAATTAATCATTCAGTAAATCAAAAGTGATGGCCGAATGACAAGCTTAGTCTTTTTACTGCCTCATCTCTAGAATTCCCTCAATGATCTTGACAATTATAAAAAGATGATTGATCCCTCCTTAAAATAAAAAAGACACAAAGCAAACTCATGATTGCGCTGGTTTTGTGTCCGAGGACTCTCCATTTAAGACTAATATTTTTGTAAATATCTATTTTTTTATTCCCTGTTTCCCTATTATTATCCGTGCCACTCTTTTCATGAAATTCAAATCCCGTCTCCTTGGTCTTCCGCTCCTTTACTTCAAAATCACTTTCAATCATTGCCAATGTGGCGCAATCGAAAGGAAAGCAGCTACGCCTTCCGCCGATCGAACTTTTATATGAATCTTCTATATATTTGTGCTAAGATAAAGTCATCTTTTGACAGAAAGGCGTGCTACGATGAAAAAATATTTACTCATAACAACCAGAACCGAGAATTTTGAAGATCAATATGTGCCAGCCCATTATCAATTTTTGGACAGGCTTAAAGCCGAGAACCGCTTGGAAATGTTTGGCCCTTTCAGCGATGCTTCCGGGGGCGCTTATCTTATCAGCGCAGAGTCTCTCAAGGAAGCAACAGAGATCGGAAATTCTGATCCGATTGTTGACAGCGGCTCTTCAACACTTGTCATTAAAGAATGGCAGATTAAATAAACTATTTGGACATAGCCAACATAAGCCTCTCCAAACACGGGAAGGCTAATCTTAAACGGAAAATCTAGACCTGCGGGTCATTTTGAAATTACGGTAAAACCGTTTTTTCCCTATTGAAGGAGAATAATATAAACGGCCATCGACATTTTTTAAAATTCTTTGATTTTTCATGTTCCATATTTCTTTTCCTTCGTCGGTAGGACAAGAAGCTATTTCTTGCAATCAACAACCTAGGGGGAGCCAAAGGTGAAATCGGCAGCCCCCTAGTCCCACGATTCAATTTTCTGAATAGTCACTTTGTTTATGATCAACCTTCCACCCATTCCTTCTATCCCTTTCACTGACTGCCATGCCCATCTGTTTTTTGTTTTTCATAGTTTTTGACAGTACCGCCTTTCCCTTTGATCCACATGATCCCGTCTACATCTTTTTCATCTAGTAAACCAAGGAGCCTATTTGTTTTTCCGTTAATGGCTGCAGCTCCTGCATATTTGATTTCCCTATTGACACCGATAACGTTTGAAGCAAATAGTTCGTTCCAGCATTCATCAGCCCGGCAATCTGGGCTCCTGCTGTGTACGGATTAACATATTGGTATGTCAAGGTGATTCGATCTTTCTTTGGATCATTGACGCCCATTTAAATAAATTTTTTCAAGGGCAGTCTCTCGGCCTTCATCAACCCCTACAGCAAAAGTCAAACCAAGATCTTCAATTTCATGGCTGCTCGACCATCCGGTTAAAAAAAGTTGGAGAGGCTTTTACACCCTATCAAAGCCATACGCGATTTTTGGTTTTGTGCTTCTCCTCAAAAAACTTCCATCTTTTTCAACTCATCTATGCTACAATAAAATGGAAAAAGGAGGGGGTTTTGAATGAAACGCTTTTTGCTGGTCATGGTGTTATTTTGTGGATTTTTCAGTTTTGGGAGCAGTGCTGAAGCTTATTCGTTCCCGCATAAGCTGAATCTTACGTTTACGGGAACTCATGTGGAGGACATTCCCTATAGCGACTCTAACGTTTCTCACTGGCATATTGGCTACAAGTTTACGATTTTTAATGCAGAAAACTGCAAAACAACGATTAAAATTCAGATGATGCATCTTTCCGGCAGGTTTATGAGTTTAAGCATTAAAGATTTTGAAGGGAACTGGCCTGATCGAACTGCTCAGGATGTCATCACATTGATGCCTAGGACTTACAGGCTTTATTTTGAGAATACCGAAGGTGAATGTAAAGATATTCGTATTAAAGGAACATACGGAGCTATTCCGCAAACGTATGATAATTTCTCGGTCTTCAGCCAAAGATAGCCGTTATAAAAGACTGCAGGAAGGCAATACAAGCATAAAGGCCCGAGCAGCATTTTGCATGATAGATACTGATATAAACGAATGTGGGGGAATCATTTGAAAAACTTTTGGATATACGAAGACGAAGATCCGTACACTTTAAAAAGCATATCAGAGAGAGGCATTCTGAAAGCTGAAAAAAAGTTAGGTGTGAGACTTCCGGAGGAATATAAAGCGCTTATTCTTGAACAAAATGGTGGCTATATCAATTTTAACGCCTTCCCTTCTGAACGGCCCACCTCCTGGGCTAAAGATCATGTCCAGTTTGACTACTTATTAGGCATAGGGAAAAAGGATGGAATTCTCGAGAGTAAAGCCTTTATTAAAGAATGGGGACTGCCTGACAACCTGGTCCTTATTCATGGAGACGGCCATACGTGGATAGCGCTTGACTACAGGGAGACGAAAGAAAATCCGCCCGTTCACTATTTTGACTCAGAATTTGAAGAAGATTTTAGATTAGCCGGCTCATTTGGAGAATTTCTCTCTAAACTTTATACAGATGACTCCATTGACGATGACCGCTGCGGACATACGGGAGGCATACATTCTGGGAATGCAGATATTCCCTATGTCTATTCGGAAGATGCCATCACAAAAGAAAAAGCGGAACAGATTCTGACTGAAAATTCGGCAGCCGATCTGTATCAGATTCATTACTACCCTATTGAAGGTTTGGATGATTTAAATTGGCTTCTGACAAAAATAAAAGAAAGCTCATTGATAGCAAATATTGACAATGGTGTCGAACTTGCCGTTGTTTTGGAATCTATTATTTCCCATCATAAAGATTTAATCCTTGATAACGAACAAACAAGAAGGCTGGTTTTAGACATTTCAGCTATTCTAAAGAATTTGAATGACTCTGTTATAGACATCCTTTTATTACAGATAAAAAATTCCCTTTAAAAAACAACTTTTACGTTGTTTTTTATTTATGTTTCCGCCCCATTCTTTAAACTCTCCTGTTCCGAGACCTCAATGTAGGCAACTGTTGTTACTCAACCCTTTTATAAAACATAGAATACTAAATAGATTGTTGGAAATTAATCCACAAAAGGAGTTAAGATTATGAATTTGAATGATATAAAAGGAGACTATAATGCCATTTTCGGATTAGGCCACCTCTGTTTAACTGCTCTTCAGCTTAGGAAAAACAATTTAAGGCCGTATGCAGGTCCTTTAGACTGGGTCGGCACCTCTTCCCTGACCGAACTGAACCGTCTTTTAAAGAATCGCTTTTCAAATTTTATGGCACCCCAAAATCTAAGGGTAACAGGCTACTCAACAGGTGTTTATACTACTGACCGTTATATCTCTTTAACAGATGATTATTATCATGTCGATTCAGCTCATGATTTTAAAGCAGATAAAAATACACTCGAACATCTTGCCACATACAATGAAGTGATGGAAAAATTCAATAGAAGAATCAACAGATTTTATGAAAAGATGTCAACCGCTAATCGGATCCTTTTTGTCAGAACTAACGGAACCTACAAGGAGGCTCAAGAACTGGAGTCCGTATTATCGGATTTAGTACAAAACGACTTCAGGGTACTCCTTATCAATCACTCAAAAGTTAAAGGAATTGTCGAGCAGAATTGGCCATTAAAAAGAATATGCGCGGTTACACTTCCAGATCGTGAAATTTGGCAGTCTAATGATCATCTGTGGAGAGAAATGCTTAATGGCGTGAATTATATCCCCTTCTAATCAAAACTTATAAGCGACAGGAAAAGGTTATAACATCATCATAACCTTTTCCATACATACTCTTCTCTGAAAACTAAACCAAAAAGCTGGTCTTCAAACAGAAACAATTCCCAAAGAGCGGCCTTCTGAAGTCAAGCAAGGTAAGTTTATCACTGAATTTCAAAGGAAAGATCAATAGGCGCCTTCAGGGGATCGGGATAAGATATGGTCTCTAGCTTCCAGCGCTTTTTGTCTCACCTTTTCAAGATCTGCATCAACCAATCGACCGTTTCGTTTCACTGCTTTTCCTGCGACATATACGGAATCTACATTTCCGGTGTGCGCGCTTTGGACGATGGCCCCCACCGCATCAGTCAAAGGGAGCAAATTGACGCTGTCCGTTTTCACCATGATAAAGTCAGCATCTTTGCCGGGGGAAAGCGAGCCGATTTTATGATCGAGCCTTAATGCCCTCGCCCCGTCAATGGTCGCTGCTTTCAAGATTTGTTCGGCCGATATGCTCAATTCGGGACCAGGCATGATCCCTTCTTTCAACAGCTCTTCATTGCGCTTTGCACGCTCTGCTTGAAGGGCAAATTTCATCTGTGCGAAAAGGTCACCTCCCGTCGATGTCACAACATCAACCCCAAGTGCAGTAAGAACCCTGTTTTTTAGGGCGAGCCCTGTAACAGGATAGCCGTGCCCCATCATCATCTCAATTTCTGGTGTCACAGAAATCGAGCTTCCGTGAGCCGCAAGCATTTTCATTTCTTCTTCACTCATCGCATTGGCATGCACCATATTTAAATCGGGACCGAGCAGCCCGGCTTGATTCAGCTTCTCAATCGAACGATCTTTCGCTCCCCAGTTGCCAAACGCAATATGCATGCTGCATAAGGCATCAAGTTCCCGGGCCGTTTCGATTTCAAACACAGATGTCTTCCATGAAGAAAACTCCGGACCGCGAATGGCAAGCCCCATCGTCAAAAGCTGATCCTTCGATTGAAAATATGCTTTTTTTACCCGTTTCGCTTCGTCCATATTCGAAAGATCACTGTCTCTGTCCCAATATTCGGCATCACCGGATGTTCCGAAAGCGAATACTGCGCGAATGCCGGCGTCTTTCAGTCCCGCAATCAGCTGGTCCGTATGATCAGGCGATTCAATCATCGTCCAGTCCAGCAAAGTTGTGACCCCTGCCTCAAGCGCCTCAAGCGCTCCTAAATAGTTCGCGACCCAATCATCCTCAGGCCTTCTCATTGATCCATAATTGCCATAATAAATCCGGTTTAAATAGGTTTGCAGGGACCAGTCGGCTCCGATTCCGCGGATCACAGATTCCCATACGTGGCGGTGTGTATCGACAAATCCAGGCATGATCAGCATGTTGGAGGCATCAACAATCTCAGCGTCTCCCGGTGCAATCGACTCGGCAACGTCTAGAATGAAGGAGCCTTCAATCAGCATGTCCCCTTTTTCGATCGTATGAAGCTGCGGATCAAGAGTTACAATCGTTGCATTTTGAAAAAGTGTTTTTTTCATAACGGTTCTCCTTTCTTCCCAGCCAACTAGAAAAAACAGCATCCTATATGTACCATTTTAAAATAAAAAAGGTATAAATGATATTAATATGTATTGTGCGACTTGAAAATCCGCCTTCTGAGCTAGATGGAAGAGATGCAGTACACGATCACGTTAGAAAAAAAGAAAGGTGAATTGCAGGAAACAGCGGTTGTTTAAATTGCAATGATGCGTTGTGTATTTATCGTAAATTCTGCTTTCATACTGCTCGCAATCACGATATACGGTTACTACCTCCCAAATGGAAACAGACCATAAAAAAGCTATGGTCTGTGAAATGAGTGAACGTATATTTAACTGCGATCAAAATATGGTATAATCAAGCTTTTATTAATAGCAATGGCCATAGTCCGACTTTTTTTCATAGCCTTTGCAAGGTTTTCCGCAATGATAGTGTTCATGCGAAACGTCTTTATGATGTGAATAAGTGTGCGGATAGTAATGAACATGTTCATATTTGTGGTGGTCAATTTTTTTAGTATGCTGCGGATGAATATGAGGAACGACAGACTTTGAATACTTATGATCCTCACAATATTTCGTAGGGTAAACATGCGGCTCATGATGTTTTTTGCAGTACATGTGTACACGCTCCTTTCATTTTATAGATTCACTAGTACATTATGCTGAAAAGCTAAAGTCTGACTGCATAAGTACCTATACTTTGTCCCTATTTTTGCCCGTTCATTTTCTGAAGATCGTGTTTGGAAAATCTGCTTGATTACCCTGAAGCATCCGCCGGTTGAATACCCCTTGCTTCCGGAGTTAAAAAACACACTAAACGAATACTTTAAATGTTCGCTTAAAGTCCTTCATCTCCAATATACCTTGACGGGCTCTGTATGAATATGCAGCTCTGTTTTTGTATCGAAATGAACAACAAAGCCTCTGATTAATCCATAGAACTTGTTTTTTTCTGTAATTTTCATAACGGTCGCTTCGTCTTTAAATCCTGGCGGATGGCATGGCTCACCTACAATATATTGCTTTGAATGAACGGTGATTGCTTGAATTGACTTCATTAAATTCCATTCCCCCTCAAGAAACGTCATGCTTCCTTCTGCTTCTGCGCAAAACGGAGATTCACCCTAGTAAAAATTGCGATTCTTCTCTTCCCTGGAGTGCAAAATTATTCGGGTATTTTTACGCTACAAACTGTAGAAGCAGTCTCGGTGATTATCATCATAACACGTTATCCAAAATATTCCTTTCTGCTTTTTGAACATTATGTGGCGGCAGCTCCTCGGTATAGAATCAACCGATAAACTGCGTTAAAATACGGTTGAACATTTCACGTTCCTCCCAGAACGGACCGTGTCCGCTGTATTGAAACGGAACAAGATATGAATTTCTTATTTTGCGGTTGAGTCCCTTTGCTTGTGCAAACGGAATCACCTTGTCTTGAACACCGTGAATGATCAAGGTCGGAGCAGCGACTTTTCCAAGATCATCATACAGTTTCTCATCTCTCAGCATGTCGATGACCGCTTTTGTTGACCAGCCCGCCGCCTGCAATCCCAATTGAAAAAACCAGTCCGAGAACGGTTGTGTAATATATTGAAAGAAAAATGTGTCGGTCACTTCACGCATCATCTTAGGACGATCGTGAGACGCTTGCTGAAGCAATTTGGCTGCCGTCTCTTCTGTAAATCCCACAGGTGCCGCTGCATCGATCAAAACCAGCTTTGAGACCCCGGAACCCCTGTATCGCGACATATAGCGAAGTGCTATGGCGCCGCCGGTTGAATGACCGGCAAGCGTGAAGCGGTTTAGTTGAAGCGTCTCAACGACAGCGCGGATATCGTCAGCCAAACGGTTGTAATTGTAGCCCGTCGCCGGCTTATCCGAACGCCCGAATCCCCGCCAGTCAATGCCGATACAGCGGTATCCCTTTTGTGAAAGATCGTCAAATTGATATTCAAACTGCAGATGGCTTAATGGCCAGCCGTGCAAAAATACAATTGTTTTGCGGCTTTGAGGATTAATGTCTTCTACGTACAGGTTAACGCCTGATTCTGCCTGAACAAAGTATCCCATGCCGTCGCCCCCAATCATGGTGTCTTTTACCATAAGGTACTCCCAAAATGTCAATAGGTGAATGTCCTGGCGGCTGAAGGTGAAGAATTTGAAAAGGTGTGACTGGTTAGACTATTTCAAGATACGGAGGTGGTTCAATGATGAAACGCTTGGGAAGTCTTGCGCTGTCGCTTGTCCTCATGCTGCCTGCGGCGGCGATCCAAGCGCAGCCTGCCGCACCAATACCTTATCCATGCAGCGTCGTTCTTCATCCAGCCCAGGATATTCCCAATGCCCGTGGAACGGCTTTAATTGCAAAAGTGAAAAAACCGTATACCGAAGCACCTGACAGTCCAGTCAGGGAACGGCGAAGCGTCGGCATCTACGCCGATTGGCTTCCGGCCCCTGCTTCATTTGGAGATTATGATCAATATGAAGGAATGGCCCGGATACCGGACCAGATCAGCTGGCGCTTCACCATGCATCTCGTCCGGGAAGACGCGCCAAGCTGGTTTGGCGGAAGTCTTTGGGCGGGCAAATTTGACGAAATATCGTCAGAGCTGACTGTGAATACCCGAGTCGAAGTGCGTCCTTTCAATTCGAAGACGAAAAAGGCCGGCCGAGCTGTTTTGCAGGGGACTTTGCAAGGTTGCAGGAACTAAATGAAAAAAAGGCCGCAGAAGCACCATTAGGACGCTTCTTACGGCCTTTTTTTCATGAGAAGAACTTTTTCTTCCGGAAAGGTTAGTATTTTTCGTAGCGATTACAAGGTTTACCGCAGTAAGAGTGATCATGATAAACCGGCTTATAGTTTGAATAAGAATGCGGATAATAGTGAACATGCTCGTATTTCTGATGATCCACTTTTTTAATATGCTGCGGATGGATGTGAGGAACGATCGTTTTAGAGTATCTGTGATCCTCACAGTACCTGGTAGGATGCACAACTGGCGGCAGAACGCGCGGTTTGCAGTAAGACATAAGCACTTCTCCCTTCCTTGAGTTTCATTCTTCATTATCAAAATATGTTGATTAGCACAAACTTGTACTAATACAAGAAACTAAAAAACCGTCCATTTTCCCCGCCTTTTCACTCAAAAAAGAGTTTCTCTGATAGTATAATAAAAAAATACTAATGAAAATGGAGTTGGACAGATGGATGTGATATCGATCGTTTCTTTTTTAGGTGCGGCTGTACTGCTTACACTTATGCCGGGCCCTGACAACTTGTTCGTTTTGGCACAGAGCATCTCAAAGGGAAAATCGGCAGGTACAGCAACCGCATGCGGGCTATGCACAGGGTTAGTCGTCCATATCACAGCTGCTGCAGCAGGTATTTCTGCTGCGATCTATCAATCAGCTGTCGCCTTCTCGATCGTGAAATATGCAGGTGCAGCCTATCTGTTGTTTTTAGCTTACCAGTCTTTCCGGCGAAAAAGTGCTGGTTTCAATCTTGAAGCTAAAGATTCATTGAACCGCAGAGCTTTATACCAAAAAGGCGTTGTGATGAATCTATTAAACCCGAAGGTCTCTTTGTTCTTCCTTGCCTTTCTTCCGCAATTTATTCATCCCGGCACCTTCAGCGTGACAACGCAAATGCTCGTTTACGGCATGTTATTTTTAATTCAAGCGTTTGTGATCTTTGTGATGATCAGCCTGTTTGCGGAAAAAGTCGGAGACCGGCTGCGCAGAAGTCCGCAAGCCGCCAAAAAAGTTCATTTGCTGGAAGGGTCTTTATTCGCTTTGATCGGGCTTAAAATAGCGGTCAGCCAAAGGTAGCCGCTGAAAAAAAGGTGTGCAGCCGGCACACCTTTTCCCGATTTTACCGCTTATAACATTTGACGCGTTTACCATATCCGCCGTCGGCGCCGTTTTCAAGGACACAGCGGCAATGTCATCCCTAGAACATCGAGGTTCATGTGAAAATGAACAGCCCTGCATTCCGTGATTCGTTTTCAAGCTTGATCTGGAGCGGGAGCTGGTGTTGCGGAATCGAAGTGATTTGTTTCTTTGGCTGGAGTCGAATCACAAGACTGTCAAATTCTGCAGCGCTTTCTTGCTGTGTTAGATTCTTCCTTCGTTTCATTGTATAGTGGAGTGTCAGACAATGAGACAAAAATCTAAATACCGTTGTTCTCTATCCTTCCCCCCTTTCTTTGAAGCCAGTATACAAATTTCCCGCTGCTTCGTAATGATGCAAATCGGTTATTTTCCGCTCAATCCAAATCATCAGATCGAGCAAAGCGGACACATCGATCTTAGGGATGGCAGATCAGTCAATCGATGGGCGTGGGTCTTTTTTGATAGAATATGCCGCTTTTTAAGGAGAAACGGGATCGTTTAATTGCTTTAATCAATGAGATTCATTTTCGCTTTTTATCTGCAAAGCGAGTCTTTTGAATTTATTTACAAATGATATTTTAAATGTTATAATAAATTGTTTACAGAAATAAATTCTATTTTTATTTATATAAATCGATGAATTTAAAATGAAGGAGGTAAAAAGATGGCCAAGACTTCAATGATTGTCAAACAAAAACGGGAACAAAAGTTCAAAGTCAGAGAGTACACCCGCTGTGAACGCTGCGGCAGACCGCATTCCGTGATTCGGAAGTTTAAATTGTGCCGCATCTGCTTCCGTGAGCTTGCTTACAAAGGGCATATCCCCGGCGTTAAAAAAGCAAGCTGGTAAGAACGACTTCGTCAGCCTTTTTAAGAGGCTGGCTTTTTTGATTTAGGCTCTGTTGAATTTTAATGTTGATATTGCATGAAAATAGAGGAAATCCTATGATTAGGGTTTCCTCTATACTTGTTCAACTAACGTCTCTGTTAGCTGGATAAGAACTATTGAATCAGTTGCTCATTATACACACTCATTGAGTGTACATTCTCTTTTAATAGGTTATCAATGATTTGCTTTATTACATTTGGTTCTCGTAAGTCTTCGTTCTCAAATGTTACAAGGTCACTTACTTTTATCCACTTGCAGTCTGAAATTTCATCTTCTTCGAGCTTGATAGAACCTCCGGTAACTTCACCAATAAAATGAAATAAAATAACTTGATTCTTCGTCCTGCTGATAAAATTATATACACCAGCAGCCGCAATCAGTTTTACGTCCAATCCAGTTTCCTCTTTAACTTCTCTTCGAGCTGAATGGAGAATGTCCTCTCCATATTCGATACGTCCACCCGGAAAGTTCCACTTATGAACGGCGGTAGGCTTATTCTCTTTTATCATCAAGACTTTATCATCCCGTAAGATTGATACACTGGCTACTAAAACAATTCCATTTTGCGACATCCATTTCTCCTTCATTTTCATTGGTTTGACTGGCTTCTTCTTTCATGAATCTGCTTTGTTCATTGAAAGCTCTCAACGCTTTGCTCACCTTGAGAATCAAACCGAACTCTTGTTCTGTTTTTATTATATCAGGTATAAGCATCAAACATCAATATAAGCGCTCATGAGCCGTCACTGTTCAATATTTGAACAAACCCGTTTGTTCCGTCGATTCGGATGTAGGCGCCGTCTTCTATGATGTCTGTCGCTTTGTCAATTCCGACGACCGCAGGAATGCCGTATTCCCTTGCCACTACTGAACCATGAGTCATCATGCCGCCCACCTCCGTAATCAGTCCAACCGCTGAAGTAAAAAGCGGAGTCCAGCCCGGATCAGTATACGGCGCCACTAAGATGTCCCCTTGATTCAGCCTCGCGTCTTCAGGGCTCTTCACAACTCTGGCGGTCCCTTCAATGATGCCCGCAGAAACCGGTGTCCCTGTGAGAGCTCCTTCGGGACTTTTTGCATTTCGCAGCCTCCCTGTGATGATCTCCCCTTCACTTGTCATCACACGGGGGGATGTGAGCTTTTGATTGGACATATGCTGCCGTTTTCTGTCTGTTAACCATTCCGGAATATTCCCGATGCTGCGATTCTCCAATAGCGCGATAAGCTCTTCAAGCGTCAAGTAAAAAACATCGTCTTCACAATTGAGGATTCCTTTTTCAACGAGGTGGCGGGCTTCTTTAAGAATGGCTTTTTTGTATAAAAACATCAATTTTACAAGTGTAAATTTATGATGCTCCCGCATTCCCATCAGGCTTCGATACATATGAACGAGCCGGGAGATTCTCTTTTTTTCCGTGAAACGAAATTGAGAGATGATTTCCTTTTTTGCTTCTTCCGCTTCCATTTCGCCTTGTTTAAATTTCCTCCTGTGTTCCCCTTGGGCAGTCGTCCGAATATGGCTGAGTATGGACGGAACGAGCTGAACCGGAGCCTCTGCCCATCTTGACCTTGTCATATCGATTTCTCCCACGCACCGCATCCCGTACTTTTTGAGATAACCATCTAAACTCGCCTTCAATTCGGCGCCGCCGGGGATTTTGAGCAATTCTTCCATAAAGTTTTCGCTGTCTGCACGCTTGAAATAGTCAATGACTTCAGGATACTTCCTCGCTTGATCGGAAAGATCCCCCAACTCAAGACCCATTTCCGTTGTGACATTATGAGGCAGGGATTTATACAATTTTCCCAGTAAAATAGCGCTTTTTTCGTCCCCCAGCTTTTTTTTCAGCTTTTTTTCGAGCGCTCCGGCTGCAATCATTCCGCTGAAGACATATACAGCGACTTTTGAAAGCACGTCTTGGAACATCCTTTCCATTCCTTTTTGGATGACGCGGATCGTCTCAGCACCGGAAGTCCGGCTAAGCTTCTCCTCGGTGTCCGTCACGATCGCTTCAATGATCAATTCCGCTTTTTTCTCGGCTTTATCGGGGTTTTTCATCAGCAGGATTCCGACAACCTTTAATGCTGCCGGAATCAAAATCGGCATCAATCTCCCGGCAATATGAAACATGCCTTTTATCGAAATGGAATTAAGCTGTTGTTCTTTGCGCTTGACTGCCTCCGATACAGCAGATGCCATCAGCTGATCCATACCATTTAATACTTTAAGCAGCCGGCTTCGGGCGAATCTGAGGGAAAGAACACCCGTAATATCGGCGAACACTCTTCCTCCCGCTTCGCGAAGAATCGGCTGTGCCGAAGGGTCTTTTTTAAAAAATCGGAGAACTTGGCTGATCACCGATACACCCAATGGTTTCATTGGATCGGTCATCATTTGGATATAGCCAAAATTAATCAATACATGCGGCTTATCATCAAAAACGTGTACGGCCGGGTATAGGGATGTGATCGGCCGGCTTTGAAGAATGTAAAAGCTGCCGCCGGCAAAAGCCCATTCTATATCCTGTTCCTTACCGTAGTGAGCCTCGATTCTGCGCCCCAGTTCTGCCAATTCGACGATTTTTTGATCCGGCAAAGCCTGTGTTTGTTGTTCTTCCGGAGAGAGGGTTTTCTGAATGGTTCCTCCTTCTGGAACGGAGTAAATGGCCGATTCCTTCTTCGAAAGTTGTTTTTTGACGATTTCACCTGACTGAACCTGATACAGATCAGCGCTCACAATTCCGGACACCAACGCTTCACCCAAGCCGAAGCTGGCATCGATGGAAACCGTTTTGCGGTGCCCCGTGATCGGGTCCGCAGTGAACATAATACCGGACACCTCAGGAAAAACCATCTCTTGCACGACAACTGCAAGAAAAACAGAGCGGTGATCGAAACCGTTTTTCGCGCGGTAGGAAATCGCCCTGTCCGTAAACAGAGAGGACCAGCATTGTTTTACCGCATCAAGAAGCTGATCTTTTCCGCAGACATTCAAAAAGGTATCCTGCTGCCCCGCAAATGAAGCTGTCGGCAGGTCTTCTGCCGTAGCACTGGAGCGGACAGCATAGGCTTTATCTTTGCCGGTCGTATCAACGCCTTCCAGTATCGCCGATTTGATCTCGTCAGGTATGGGAATCTGGGCAAGATGCTCGCGAATCTGCTTCCCCGCAATCCGAATCTGTTCCAGATCATCATGCTTGAGCTGTCCAAGCTGGTCGAGCAGGCTGTCGATGATGCCGCTTGTTTGTATGAACGCGCGATAGGCGGCAGTTGATATGCAAAACCCCTCGGGAACGGGAAAACCCGCTTTTGTCATTTCCCCGAGGTTCGCCCCCTTTCCGCCGACATAGGGCAAAGCAAATTGATCGATTTCATTGAAATACAGCACATATTTCTCCATTCTATCCTCTCCTTAGAGCCGCTTTTTGAAATTCCACGCCTCATTTTGGACGATTGATTTTGCCCTGGCCGGACTTTCAACACACTTTGTCTTATGAGGCATGCTTTTTCATACACAAATATTGAACACTGTGTTGATTAATATTCATCATGTTTATTATAATTGCACAAAAGGCGAATGCAATGAACAATCAATCAGCAAATGTTAAGTTCTCAACACAAACATGGACATTGTTGATTTTCATGGACCTCAGGAGGATTTGTATGACTGGACAAAAAAAAGACCGCAGGGTAAAGCGCACGAAAAAAATGATTAGAGACGCACTTTCTGAACTGATGAAAAATAAAACGTTTGAAGAGATATCCGTCACGGACATTACAACGAAAGCCGATATTAACCGCGGCACGTTTTACTTGCATTACGAAGATAAATACGATTTGCTGGAACAAAGCGAGGAGGAAATTATCCAAGAGATCAGTAACATTGCTAAACGCTCGATTCACTCAATGGACATATTAAATCAGGATGTGATTGATCATCCGCTAACGTTTGTCGTCGATATTTTTCAATATATAAGAGAAAACGAGGTTTTTATGAAGGCAATTTTAGGCCCGAAAGGCCCGGGTTCCTTCCGTTTGAAATTCAAATCGGTTTTGAGCATCAATTTAAAACGGCTGAAAAAAGCGATCAAGGCGGATCCGATCGTACCGGAGGACTACTTGATTTCCTATATAACCGGCGCTCATATCAGCGTCATGCAGCAATGGCTGGAAAACGGCATGAAAGAGACGCCGCATGATATGGCGCTCATTTTATCAAAAATAACCGGGATGGGCCCTGCATACGCGGCAGGACTGAGAAAAAAATGACAGGCTTTCAGGAAGAGGGATAACCCTCTTTTTTGCTTTTTTCGTGGTATGTATAAGAAATCAAAAACAATCCAAAATATAGTGAAAAAGGTGGTGAGACCATGCAGAAGAAAGGCATTCAAAACAGCAGCCTCGAGCAGCTGAAAAACGACCACGAAACAGAAAGCGCATTCCAGCAGGATAACAAAAGCAATAAACAGCAACAAAACAGGAATGCTTTAAAATAAGCTGAAAGGTGTGGAAACGAAATGAAGCATGTAAGAGTATTGTGTTTAAAATTTATTGTGAGCCTTGTCCTCTTATATGTGGTGCTAACTCTATTTTTTGGCGTTCCATTTGGCGAAATGTTTGTTTTGACATTGTTTTTAGGTGTGATCTCCTATCTGATCGGAGATCTTCTTCTTCTGCCGAGAACAAACAATACAACTGCAACAATGGGAGACTTTGGCCTTTCCCTCGTATTGATCTGGGCGATTCTCGCCATGCAAAATAATCCGCCGTATGGTTCGCTTGCTGCCGCTTCAATCGTGTCAGCAATCGGCGTCACAGTGTTCGAATATTTCTTCCACCGCTATATGGAAGCCAACGTTTTGGGCGAAACGGAAAACGAAAAACGGGAAAAGCCAGGCTCATTGCAGTATCAAAGTGAAGCATCGGAAGAACTTTACCCGGTTACCCCATCTAAAAAACAGGACGAAGACTAAGCACAAAAACCTGCCGATCGGCAGGTTTTTTACTTTTTATGCCCCGAGGTATTTTTTCCTCATTTAAAGGAATATCGATCTTTTTCACGAATTGATAATAAAAAAGTGAGGAGGGCTAAAAATATGACACATCGCGCACTAAAGCATTTAGATTATCACAACTGGGCGAATCAAAGGGTGCTCAGCCACCTGAAAAGCCTGCCTGAAGAGCTGTTCACCCGGGAAATCCAAAGCGTTTTTCAATCTGTATCTGAGGTCGTTACCCATATGTGCGTGGCCGACGCCTTGTGGCTGAAAGTAATATCCGGAGCCGCTTACGAGGAAGCAAAGGAAACCGGCATGCGGCTGAAAGAAATGTTAAAGGGAAAAAAGATTGATGACTTCGTCTCCATTTTTCAAGACACGGCGCTTCAATATGAAACGTTTTTTGAAAATCTTGAAGACCCCGATGGTGAAATCACGATTGCACATCCGGCATTCGGCGAAATCAAAACGCCTGTTAGCGAACTCCTTCATCACGTGGTCAATCACGGCACGTACCACAGAGGCAACATTTCAGCGATGCTGAGGCAAATGGGTGAAGCGGGTGTGCCGACTGACTATGTTTATTATTTATTAAGCATGAAGCAGCCGACATAAATAAAAAACCCTTGTTCCGCTTTTGGAACAAGGGTTTCACAATTAAAATGATGCTGCAAGTTTTTTAGCTTCTGCTAAGCCGTTTTCAATGATTTTTTGAGCGTCGTCAGGAACAGCGTTGTGTCCTTCGATGACAACGGTATGCAGGTCTTGAACACCGAAGAAGCCCATGACGGTTTTCATGTAGTTCAATGACATTTCCATTGCAGCCATCGGTCCTTCAGAATAGAAGCCGCCTCTGGCATTTAACAGAGCAACCTTCTTGTCTCCCATCAGGCCTTTAGGTCCTTCAGGAGTGTATGTAAACGTCACTCCTGCGCGGGACAAGTAGTCCACATAAGTGTGAAGTACAGCTGGAACAGCAAAGTTCCACAATGGGAAAGCAAAAACAACTTTATCGGCTTTGACGAATTCGTCCAAGTAACGGTCCGCTACAGCTGCAGCTGCTTTTTCTTCCTCGTTCAATTCCATGCCTTTTCCTGCTTTAAATGTCCCGTTAATAGCATTTCTGCCCAGGTACGGCGGGTTTTCTTTGTAAAGATCAAGCTCTACAATTTCATCGTTTGGATGATTTTCTTTATAGCTGTTAAGAAACGCATCATAAAGTTTTACAGATACAGCTTCTTCAGCAGTACGGTCATTAGCTTTAACAAACAATACTTTAGACATTCTATTTTCCTCCCGTGCTAACGTTTCAATATTTACTTACAAATAGTATGTTACTTTCTTTTAAATAGAAAGTCAACTCATTTATTTTGATGCCAAAAGATGTTTCTATCAAAAAAGCCCTGTTCATATTTGATAAAAAACAAACGATTGCTCATATCAGCAAGAACTTTCGTTCGGATAATACAACATTATTTAAGTTCAAGCATAAAATATTATATTATGTAGCATATTTATGCGTGGTAGGAATATGCTGCGAAGCAAATAAAAAAGTTTTCGTTTAGGTTACAATGGCACATCTCATTAGGAACATTTATATCGATAACAATATACAAACCAAGTGATACTTGCACTTAGTAAAGACAACGCAATCAGTGCGGTTAGATAACTATACGTTTGCCAAACTAGAAATGACCTCCAACTAGCCCCAAATATTGTGGGGAGGATTAGGCATAGGATACCTATAAAAATTGTAGTCACAAGCCAAAAAGCTATGAGTATCAATCTCTTTTTCGTTAACGGTAATTTCCTATTCTGTTTCTTTCTACGCACCCCTAAAAAGAAAAATAGAATTGCTAGTAATGTTAGAGCAATTGTAGCGGAAGATAGGGCGATATCGGAAATCTGCATCAAACTCATTTGATAGCTTTGGGAGATGTTTCCGTCTAAAATATCCTTAATATTATATAACATATCAATATTTGTACTGGCACTATTGGATAATAGAGAGATACCTAGCTGTTCTTCTGGGAATAAGAATATATTTGTTGCAAACGTTGGATTACCACCTGCGTGTTGGATGAATGTCTGATCTGCATTCACGACCCACCCCGCCCCATAGTACAGTTCATCCACAGCCGCAACAGACCTATTGCCCTCATGTGATTTTGCAATCAGCCCTTGAAAGATTTCCGGAATATCTTCAACAATTCCCAATTGAATTCCCATCCAACGGGCTATGTCTTGAGAGGACGAAAACAGATACCCAGCAGGTGTGTTTCCTCTAAATTCCGGTGCATCATATGGCAGCGTCATGAAAAAAGCGGAACGATAGCCCTGTGCCAACTGACCTGTCGCTTGTACCTTACCTCTATTCGCATAAGTTTCATACAACCCCAGTGGTCGAAATACTTGTTCTTCCATAAAATCCTCAAAGCTTTGCCCCGATACGGTTTCTATCACCAAGCCCAGCACATCATAATTTACCGTCCCATATTCATATCTTTCGCCAGGAGGAAATACCACTTCGGCATCTATTAACATTTCAACGGTCTTTTGCAACATATCTGGTGTATTTCCCTCTGGGATATGCTGAGTATGATACCTATTGATTAACCCTGTAGTATGATGAAGGAAATGATTCAAAGTAACACTCTGCATGTCAACGGGCTGTCCCTGATATCGCAATGAGAACCAAGGTAAATACTCTACAACCGAATCGTCCATAGACAAAAATCCCTGCTCTTCCAAAAGTAAAATTCCTAAAGCAGTAAAAGCTTTGCTGACGGAGGCTAACTCCCATATGGTGTTTTCATTGGTCAAAATCCCTTCCTCAGAGTTTGCATAGCCGGATGAAAAGAAATAGGTATCATCCCTTGATTGTATTGAAACTGACATGCCCGGTGTGCCAGATATACGCCTAGCATCTTCTAATAATGATTGGATTGCAACAGACTCTTCCTCTGTCAATGCATAGGCTGAGGTGTTAAATCCAACAAACAACATAAATACTGTGATTATTGTTATAATTATCATCTTACTTCCCATGAGACACCCCCAGTAATAAAATATTGACTCGCTATCTGTGATCATGATGCCACTATATTTTTTCATTTCAAAGCAGACACATTATACCGATTATACAAGGGAAAAGGTTATTTCTGAATATGTAATGAGATTAATAAAATGGAAAAAGATAGATTAAGTTATGGCGCAGTACGTAAAAACTATTACCTTATCTTTGATAAACATAATAGAGAAATTTACATATTAAACATGATTATATGTAAATCTCCTTATTTTTCTGCTAATGTAAAAGATTTTGATAGGTGTATATTCAATGCTTTCATGTCTACAATCCATCAAGCAATTGTTTCTTCGTTTTATATCCAGATATTATACTTTATCGGCGTTCTGTCTCTCACTCAACATCGATTATGCCCCTATGACAATATGTCCGCAAGAATTTTATTGCAGCAAGAATTTTATTGCAGAATTTGATACTTTTTTCTCCCTCTCTAATAGTTGATATGATAAGGATATTACACAATATCACAACACATCATGCGATAATAACATTGAACAAATAAAGATTTATTTTGCACCCCCCCTACAACTCCAATACAAATCGTAATATGATATTAACCGTAACAAAGATATAGACAGAAACTTAGCAAGCGAGAAAATAAAAATGAGAAAGAGCGATGTATGAAGAGCTATTTTTTTAAAAAACAACATTGCATATCGTGATATTTATTTTGTGAGAATAGCCATACTAAAACCTTTCTACATGCGAAAAATCACTTCATAAGCTGTCTTTGAAAGGAATTATTTAAAAATACTCCCATACAACTAAATACAGAAGTTTGAAACTACTACATTCATGAATGGAAACCTAAGATGACTTGTTTCAAGCGAGACATACAAGCAGTCTCTAAACATTGTAGTTGATAAAACAGCGAGCAGTATTGACCGTAAAAGCTGTTATGTAGACTAATGATTGTAAAAACAATCTACTATATATCGCCATGATGGAAGCCTATTCCAGAGCGATTGATAAGCGCCGAGATACCGAATACGAACGGTTAGCGAGATAAATAGAAATAGTGCTTCATTTTTCACAATGGAAGTGAGTGCATGGAGAAATTATGAAAAACTGCCGAAGTGACACCGCTTCCGCAAGCGGCAGCAAAAGCGAGCAAGTGGAAGCGGTGTGCGTGTCGTTGCGTAGCAACGACACCATTCTACCTCTCCATATCTAACAGGGAGGTAGGAAATAGAGAATAATAGTATGGAATCCGTTGATACGGTAAGGGAAATGATGTCCTGTGCTGGAATTTTGTGGCGGACATATCAAGGAATTGGATAAAAAAGGTGATAAAAAAAGACTTTTATATCAGATTGATGGAAGAAACAAAGAGATTTGACTTAGGCATGTAGATTCTTTTAAACAACTAACACTGGATATATCTTGTGAAGAAAAATGATATACAAAAAGCTACGTTTCAAAGATACCTAGAAGCGTCAGGGATTATTAGAAAGTTATTCGGAAATATTCAGTTAAAAGATATGAATGACATTGCTGTGCAAAGAAAAATTGATGAATACGCAAAGAAGCGTTCTCACAGTACCACTCGCAGCTTGTTAATAAAAGTCAAAATGGCACTTCGTGACGCTTACGCTCGTGGTTATCTCACGAATGATTTCGCAGAACTTGTCAAACCTCGTGGGAAAGAGTTATCGAAACGAAACAAAGCGTTATCCATTACGGACTTCCAAAAGCTAAGAACATATCTACTAGCACACACAGAGGAAGAATTTCATGTGCTCGTCTTAGTAGCTTTAGAAACAGGTATGCGAAGAGGAGAATTGGGTTAACGTAGACACCTTCTTGATGAAGTGAGTCTGCAAAACGTAAAGTTGTGTCGCGATCTGGAAGAATAATTGGAATAATAGGTGATTCACTATGTAATACATTAAGACCTATTTGTTGAATGCCGTCTCTTAAGTACTTTTCGTTTTCGTGTAACTTTTCCTGGATGTCCGGATTTTTCTCTAGAATATCAATAGCTGCAATTAAACCTCCGATAACTGATAAATGTTTTATTGTGTCGAGTACTTGACTCCCCGTCGACAGTTGTAGGACATCTCTTTTAACAAACAGAGCCATAGAAAAAAGCACCCTGTTTTTGCGGGTGCTTATTTTGAATCCTGCTCCTCATCAAGACGTTCGTAAGCATATGAACGCTTTTGATCCATCGTTTCTCTGTTTGTCAAATCCTTCATTTGCCGTGTAAATTGCTCGTCATATCCTTCCCCCTCTTGATTTCTTTTTTCTGTTTCAGCTTGAGTCTCCGCGGTTTTTCTTGCATATGGAACGGCTTCGAGGCGCTCATATGGTATTTCTTGACCTGTTGCTTCACATATTCCGTATGTGCCGTCTTCCAATCGCTTGAGGGCGTCTTCCACTTCTTTTAATAAATTTCTGTCCGTCTGCCGGAAGGTCTGCTCTCTCATTCGTTCAAAATAAACGCTGGCATGGTCAGCCTGATGATTGTCAACTCCGTTTGAAAGCTCGCCCGTTTCTTCCGCCATCGACTGATCTGTTCCTTCTGCAGGGGAAAGGCTTTGTTTTAAGTCAATTAATTTATGGTAGAGATGGTCTTTTTGTTTTTGTGTTAATGGCATGGCTGATTCTCCTCCTTTCTTCTTCCTTTCCCGATTTCGTGGGAGAAAAACCCGCCTTTCCAAAATAAAAAGGCCGTTCAGACGCGGGCAAGCGGTGAATAGCCTTTACGGTTTATGCACATAAGTATTTTGATAACAGCGCTTGAATTTCAAGCATGTCGGTATCCTTCGTAAATTCCAGGTCAAAGATTTTGCTGCTGGTCATCAGAGAAAGAGAACTGTCTGGATTGAACATGCTGACTTCTCTAATCGCAAAGCCTTCAATCGATCTGTATGGCAGAAAGACGCGGACTTTCTTTTTGGAAAACAGTTTATTATCAAAAAAAATAATCCGCTTGTTCGTAAAACAAATTTGATCTATCCTCAGTCTGCAAACCGATTCAATTTTTTCTCCTTCTATGAGCAGCGGTTCAAATTTTTTGCCGTCTGCTGTCTTGCTTGCTGAAAAAACGCCCAATCAAAACCCCTCTTTCTGTATATCCAATTTATGTTTATGCACAAGGCAAAGTATACTTGTCAGTTACTAATAAGGATACGATAACCCTGATTTATAAACAATTACGAGCAGATTACATTTCTTTAACGCTATATGTTTGTTTTTACTATCAATTAATACGCCCGGCGGACGCGGGAGGTTTCAACTTTTTATCAGTTTTTTCAGCTTATTTTTCGTTTGCTACCAATCAAAAGGTGGATAACGGATAAAACAAAAAACCGCAGCAGGATGTTCTTCCTCTGCGGTTCTCTTCTGACTATTATGCCTGATATGCACATATCAGGCACTTGCTTCTGCTTCGGTCAAGCAACTGATTCAGTCAGCCGATTTTTTATGAATGCGTGCGGGTGTATGTTCAACTCCCATTCATTGCTGTTGATGACCCGTGCAAATTGATTCAGGCTTTTACTTCTTCAAAGTACTCTTTGTAATAGCCGCCGACTTTGTTTGTATTATCGATGATAAACAGAAACTCTTCCGTTTCGTTTTTGACCTCGTATACGTTGCCTACGGTCAGCGCTCTGTTGACGATGTACTTTTTGGCATCGGTATGTATGCACTTTACTTTTTTAATGGTGTTATTGTTCTGCCATTTTTCGTGAATCATGCGGATGTCTCCTTTTTCATACGTGTATAGTTTCCATTGTAGCGTTTTTTCGCCGAAATGCAATGCGATCTGGAGGCGAAAGTGATTTTAAAGAGCATGGATATTGATTTGGATTCATTCCCTGTTATAGAATGGTGGTGTATAGTTCCAAAATCAGAAATATATCCCTCTTTCATCCGCGCAATGACCAAATCAAAAGACAAACCAGCACCAAGACAACTCACCCGAAGACAGACCAAAATTTCAAAGGAGGTTTGTTTGACAAACATGAGTTCATTAACAATGCAGGTCAGTAAAAAGCTGGAGTCATTTTTGCAGGGAACAAAGAAGCTCTATATTAACGGGGAATTTGTAGCCAGCGCCTCAAACAAAACGTTTGAGACCCCAAACCCGGCGACTGGTGAAACGCTCGCCACCTTATATGAAGCAGGTCCCGAGGATGTGGACAAAGCGGTGAAAGCCGCGCGGGAAGCTTTTGACCGCGGTGAGTGGCGGACGATGAACCCGGCCGAAAGAAGCCGGCTGATGTACAAACTCGCCGATCTGATGGAGGAACACAAAACGGAACTGGCTCAGCTTGAAACGCTGGATAACGGGAAGCCGATCAGCGAAACGACCGCAGGCGATATTCCGCTGTCAATTGAACATATGCGTTATTATGCCGGCTGGGCGACGAAAATAACCGGACAGACGATTCCTGTTAACGGACCTTATTTTAACTATACACGACATGAGCCTGTCGGAGTTGTCGGGCAAATTATCCCTTGGAACTTCCCGCTTCTGATGGCCATGTGGAAAATGGGAGCCGCTCTTGCAGCCGGATGTACGGTTGTCTTAAAACCGGCGGAACAAACGCCGCTTTCCGCTCTGTATTTGGCGGAACTGATCGATGAAGCAGGCTTCCCGAAAGGCGTCATCAACATCATTCCTGGCTTCGGTGAGACGGCCGGAGAATCTCTGACCGATCATGCCCTTGTCGACAAACTGGCATTCACAGGGTCAACGGAAATCGGTAAAAAAATTATGGAGAAAGCGGCCAAATCGGTTAAACGGGTGACCCTTGAACTCGGCGGAAAGTCGCCGAATATCATCCTTCCTGACGCCGATCTGAAGAAAGCGATTCCAGGCGCACTAACCGGCGTTATGTTCAATCAAGGCCAAGTGTGCTGTGCGGGATCGCGCGTGTTCATCCATAAGGACCAATATGACAAAGTCGTCGATGAAATGGCCGCATATTCCAAGTCGCTCCGCCAGGGTGCGGGCCTTCATGAAGACACGCAAATGGGACCGCTTGTCAGCAAAGATCAGCACGAACGCGTCCTCTCGTATATTGAAAAAGGACGTCAGGAGGGTGCGAAAATCGCAGCCGGCGGAACATGCCCTTATGAGCAGGGATACTTTGTTTCTCCGACTGTATTCACCAATGTCGAAGACGAGATGACAATAGCAAAAGAAGAAATCTTCGGTCCTGTTTTGGCGGCGATCCCTTATGAAACGGTAGATGAAGTCATCGAACGGGCCAATCGCAGCGAATACGGCCTTGCTGCTGGCGTATGGACGGAAAATTTGAAAAACGCCCACTATATCGCCGACCGTCTGCAAGCCGGTACCGTTTGGGTCAACTGCTATAATGCCTTTGACGCCGCATCCCCATTCGGCGGCTACAAACAGTCGGGACTCGGACGTGAAATGGGCTCATACGCTCTGGATAACTATACAGAAGTAAAAAGCGTCTGGATTCATACAGGCGAATAACGCACGATATGAGTTTCTGCAGCCGCCCTGTCGATCAGGGCGGTTTTCTTTTTTATAGAAATAAACATTTATAGACACATATGGTAAAATGGATGATAGTTTAAGTCGAATGGAATGATAGAATCGTGTTTTCTTCCTCTCTTGGCAAAACCCTCTGGAATCAAAAAAGTTTTAGATACATATGGGCATCACAAACAGCACAGGCTGTCGGGTCGATTTTGATGACGATCATCGTCATGGTCGATGTGTTTAAGGAAACGAACTCTGTATTCGGATCGGGTCTGGTCTTGGCTTTATCCTCGTTCGGCAGTGTATTAGGCGGTGCGATGGCTTCTTTTGCTATTCAGCGCCTCGACCTGCTTCAAACAGCGGCTTGGTCAACATGGTTCAGAGCGGTCTGCGCATTATGCATCGGCTTATGCCAAACGCTGGGCTTACCCTCTTATATCATTTATATGCTGCTGTTTTTGCAAAGCTTTGTCGGTTCCTGGTATTCCCCCGCACAGTTAGGTTTACTGTATCAAGCGATTAAAAAGCGCGATTACGTGGCGGCATCGGGAAGCATCGTAACGGTCAACCAGTTTGTTCAGGCAGCAGGCTGGGGGCTCGGCGGCTATTTAACCGTTTTGGCCCAAACTCACACGCTGACATTGTTTACAGCAGGACTCTTTTTCGTATCAGGACTTTTAATCAAATTGCCGGATTTGAAAACAGCGGTTATCCCTCGTCAAAAAACCCGCACACAATCAGTCTGGCGCACTGTATACAGGAAGAAAACCGTTTTGCTGCTTACGATGATGGACATGTCAGAAGGTTTAGCAAATGCGGTCTGGACTTCCGCCGTTTTGCTGGCTTTTACGAAAGAGGTGCTAAATAAAGGGGAGGCTTGGTGGGGATTCATCAATGCCGGTTATTTTTTGGGAGCGATTTTGGGCGGCATTCTCGCTGTGCTCTTTTCCAACCAGCTCAAAAAAAGGCTTGGCCTCATGATTGTCTTGGGTTCTGTTTCAATGGGAATCACAACGCTTTTATTCGCCTATTCGTCAAATCCCCTCCTTTCGGTCATCCTCTGTATCATGATGGGTCCGCTTTATCAAGTAAGAGACGTCAGCCAGACGGTTATCCTTCAAGATACGTTGACAGATGAAGAGCGCGCACCGGTCACCGCCGCCAAAAATACTATTTTGACTGCATGGTCTGTCTTAACAATTGCCATTATGGGGGCTTTGGCAGACTTGATCGGGATCCAAAGCGTATTTATCGCTGCCGCTGTATTATATGCCGGAACAGCCGCTGTCACATTTTTCGTGCGGGATGTGAGAAAGTACAGCCAGTCTGCAAGGCAAATAGAACGATGAAGCTGCTGTGGATATTCGATGACAATGGCGCTGATTGCCGGCGGCATTTACAGCCGTTCAGCAAAGATTGAAAAATAAAAATGAACAAAGCGGCGCTCAGTAGAATAACATGCTGCGCGCCCTCTGATTCAGCGGGATATCAGCTCTTCGTATTCCCGCTTCAATATCCCCATAATGATTTCATCTGAGTACTGTTTATTCATATAAAGAGCATCCCTGACAGTACCTTCCCTTTTAAATCCGGCTTTTTCATATGCTTTCAGCGCGCGCTTATTGTGTGAAAAGACTTCGAGCTGAAGGCGGTTAAGATCGAGCATTTCGAATGCAAACTGCATGGCCAGCCGCACCGCTTCAGGACCATAGCCTTTGTTCAAATAAGCGGGGCTGTGCAAAGCGATTCTAAACCCTGCTTTTCGATTCGTCCGGTCGATGTCAATGATGGACAGATCGCCTATCAAGCGATCGTCCTCCTTTAAGCAGACGGCAAAATCATAGCGCGTCTCGTCGCTTGTGATTCTCTCGTAGTGCTCATAAAGGTCTTCCATCGTAAATTCGCGCGTCGTGCCCGTCATATATCTGATGTCTTCATTTTGAACAGCTTTGTAAAAGCTCTCCATATCCCCTTTTTCAACAGGTCTGAGATAAACCTTGCGGCACTCGAACATCGAACGCTCCTCCCCTGCTACTTTTGATACGCAGCAAACCAATGGTATGGCTGTATTTCCTTTAAAGATTTATAAAGCAGATGCCCATCCGGTACAGTTACAGCTGCTTTAAGATCCGGCCCCCAATAAAAAAGTCTTTCCTGGCATACCCCACACGGTGTTAATACCTTGCATTCGGAATGTTCATCATCTCTCACGACACAAACAGAGTGCGTAATTTTTGCCTGATATTTATGGGCTTCGAGAATGGCGCCCGTTTCAATGCATAAATCGGTTGAAGCGTTGATTACTTCCGGCGCTACGCTCGTCAAGATTCTCCCGTCTTCGGTATACATGGCGGCTGCCCCGCCCCATCCGGTCGGATACCTCTTTTTGATCAATTCGACTGCGGTGTCATACAGCATCTGTTCAATATTCATTCAGCAACATCCCCCAAACATTGTTTCTAAGGTCTCTCTTTTTACAATACCTGATAATGGAACAGAGGTAAACGAAGATATTCATGATTTCCTGATCGCGCTGACGAATGCCTCTGTATGCTCATCACATATTCAAAATCGCTGTTCTTCTGTTTTCATCCGGTTGGCATGACACATTTCCGAAATGAATACAGTAAAATGAAGGAGATGAGAAGATTGCGTTCTTTACTAGAAGACGTGAAAGCTTTCAGACAAAAGACGCTCGCAAAGCTTCAAAATAGACAGAGACCTGATGGGTCATGGCGGTTTTGTTTTGAAGGGCCCGTGATGACAGACAGCTTTTTCATTTTAATGCTGACCTCACTTGGCGATCAGGACTCTTCTCTCATCACAAGTCTTGCTGAACGAATCCGTTCGAAGCAGAGCGGAGACGGTGCGTTTCGCAATCATCCGGATGAAACGGCAGGCAATTTGACCGCGACAGTCCAGGGCTATACCGGGATGCTGGCTTCGGGGCTCTATGACCGGAGAGATGCGCATATGCAGAAAGCCGAGGCGTTTATTAAGGCAGCAGGCGGTTTGAAGAATGTGCACTTTATGACGAAGTGGATGCTCGCTGCCAACGGGCTGTATCCATGGCCGAGAGCCTATATTCCGCTTTCGTTTCTACTGATCCCGCCCTATTTCCCGCTTCATTTTTACCATTTCAGCACATACGCAAGAATTCATTTTGTCCCGATGGCCATTACGTTTAATCGACGATTCTCTTTAAAAAACAACCAAATCGGCTCGCTTCGGCATCTGGATGAAGCCATGTCAAAAAATCCTCTCGAATGGCTGAACATCCGCTCTTTTGACGAGAGAACCTTCTATTCTTTCAATCTGCAATGGAAACAGCTCTTTCAATGGCCGGCTTATGTTCATCAGCTTGGATTTGAAGCGGGCAAAAAATATATGCTGGACAGAATCGAAGAAGACGGAACACTATACAGCTATGCGAGCGCGACCATGTTCATGATTTACAGCCTGCTGGCGATGGGAATATCAAAAAACGCCCCCGTTGTTAAAAAAGCAGTCGGCGGAATCAAAAGCCTTATTTCCTCATGCGGAGAGGAAGGCTTCCATTTGGAAAACTCAACTTCCACTGTCTGGGACACCGCGCTCATCAGCTTTGCCATGCAGGAATCCGGAATACCTGAACAACATTCTTCCATCTCATCGGCAGCGGACTACCTTCTCAAAAGACAGCATGTGAAAAAAGCGGACTGGGCGGTCTCAAACCCTCAAGCGGCACCGGGAGGATGGGGTTTTTCACACATCAATACAAACAATCCCGATTTGGACGATACCGCTGCGGCATTAAAAGCAATTCCGTTTCAAAGGCGTCCGGCTGCCTGGAACCGGGGGCTCACCTGGCTTTTATCAATGCAAAACAAGGATGGGGGGTTTTCAGCATTTGAAAAAAACGTTGACCATCCGCTCATCCGACATCTGCCGCTCGAATCTGCCGCTGACGCAGCAGTCGATCCGTCAACGGCAGACTTGACTGGGCGCGTTCTTCATCTGCTCGGACTTAAAGAGCGGTTGACAGATAACCATCCCGCAGTCAGACGCGCTCTAAGGTGGCTTGATCACCATCAGGAAGCTGACGGTTCGTGGTATGGCAGATGGGGCGTCTGCTTTATTTACGGGACATGGGCCGCACTCACCGGAATGAAAGCCGTCGGAATTTCCCACAATCACGCGTCTGTCAGAAAAGCGGTCTCCTGGCTTAAATCGATCCAGCTTGAAGACGGAAGCTGGGGAGAATCTTGCAAAAGCTGTGAAGCGAAGCGTTTTGTCCCTCTTCACTTTGGAACAGTTGTTCAATCTTCATGGGCGCTGGAGGCGCTTTTGCAATATGAACGTCCGGATGACCCTAAGATCTTAAAAGGGATTCGTTTTCTCACCGATGATCACGAAAGCTCGCCTGAGCGACTCGAATACCCGACGGGAATCGGGCTGCCGAAACAATTCTACATCCGCTATCACAGTTATCCTTTTGTGTTTTCATTGCTCGCTTCAAGCGCATTTATTAAAAAAGCGGAAATGAGGGAGACATATTGAATGCTTACAAAGAAAAAATAGCGTCATGGGCCAAAGGTCTGAAAGACCAGATGAAAGATGATCCTTCTTTAGAAAGCCAGTTAGAAAAACTTTTTCAATCACTGGATGATCCTCGTGCGACCGAACAGGAATGGTATGAACAGGCAGAAGCCGTGTATCAAGCCATCTCCCGCAGTGATGCGTCTCAAGCCGGCCGGCAGCCATTCAGAACAGTGCCGATCGGAGGCCATCGCCTGCCAAGCCTGCCCTACTCTTATTCAGCCCTTGAGCCTTATATTTCAAGAGAAATTATGTTTCTTCATCATACAAAACATCACCAAAGCTATGTCGACGGCTTGAACAAAGCTGAAAAAGAACTGCAGAAAGCAAGGCAAACCAAACAATTCGACCTTGTAAACCACTGGGAAAGAGAGCTCGCCTTCCACGGAGCCGGGCACTATTTGCACACGATATTTTGGTACGCGATGCATCCAAAAGGAAAAAGGCGGCCGACAGGCGAATTGCTGGAAATGATTAACCGTTCTTTCGGCAGCTATTCGGCCTTTAAAGAACAATTTTCCGAAGCGGCGAAAAAGGTGGAAGGCGTGGGCTGGGCGATCCTTGTCTGGGCGCCTCGCTCGCACCGCTTGGAAATTCTGATCGCAGAAAAACATCAGCTGATGAGCCAATGGGATGTGATCCCCCTTCTCCCGCTCGACGTATGGGAACACGCATACTACCTTCAATATAAAAATGAAAGGGCAAAATACGTCGATAATTGGTGGAATGTCGTTGACTGGAGAGAACCTGAAAGGCGGTTTGCGACAGCAAAGCGCGTTCTATGGGAGCCCTTCTGATTCAAATTCAATGGCGGGACTTCAACTATTGAAGTCCTCTTTTGTTTCGGTAGTTGCGCCGGACATCGGCCTCCCCGTCAAAGCCTTGCCTCAAAAAGCGGACGAGTCTTTCCTCTCGCACCTTTCTCTTCTCTGCGCCAGGCAGCCGTCGACACTGGCCGAATCGAGCGAAAGTGCCGATACCTTATCACTCTCAATACCGTATCTATATCCCTTAAACCCTCTATCGTCTGTAATAAGATAACAAATAAAAGTTTAAATATCCCAGTTTCTCTTGAGGATTGTTAAGACCGCTACACGGAGATTGGCAAGGCGGGGTCGGAAGAGAACCCCCACAACCATACATCCTTCTGAATCTGCTATTTTGATCATCCCTTTATGAAATACTGAATCTCAACAGTCTATCAATATATCCCAAATTTGTGCCTTAAGTATGGAATGTGAACATTTTTTGATTTATTTGGAAAATAGTCGTTTTTTCTCATTCTTCTAATTCCAAAAATCGTTAAGCTATTCTACAAGAAGGGAGGGAATAAATGAATAAACTGTCGATGTTTGTCTGATTCAGCCGGTCAGTTTTTCGAAAATGGCAAATTTATTTTAGGAGGGTAAATCATGAAAAAAATGTTTGCTTTCTTTACAGCCTTAATGCTCGGTTTGACTTGTTTGCCGTACTTATCAGAAGCGAAAGAATCAAAGCATACGGACAGTTCTGTTACAACCTTGCCTTCTATGTCTATATCCACATCTCTCAATCAGTCATTGGACCAGGAAAAACAACAGTTTAAAACTTCCGCTATTAATCTCAACATCAACCTCGATCTTTTAGGAATCGGAAACTCGATTAGAGATGCTATCGTTCAAAGCTCCAACCGCAGCGGTTTCGTCAAAAACTGCATGGAAACCGCTTTTTATTCTGCAGGGCAAAGATACAATGTCATGGTGTTCAACTTAAGCCAAGGCTATCACAACGGTTTAAGAGGAGTTAAATTTTATGGATCTGCCAACTATCATGGCGTGATTTACGGCATTTGGGTATTTGAAAGCGGACAATTTACAAACCAGGGAGACGGCGGCTGGATTAACTGGGCCTTTAAAGGCTGGTTTGATCGAAACGGCCAAACTGTAACATTCCGCAAGCCTTAATCAAAGTCAAAGTATCCCCCTCTTCTGCCTGCCGGTAAAATCGTCAAGAACGAATTCACCGGCAGGCCTTTTTAATATGTCTGCCGCAGAAAAAAGCCGATTAATCATACACTTCCCTTGCCGGTCATACCGCTGCCATTTCACAGAGAGAAAAGAAAGTACCGCTGACAAACTGTCTGCATGAAAAAAAGGCCGGACAAATCCGGCCTTATAAACAATTCAATCTTAAAATACGCCAATGACGTCCAAAAAGACGACAATAATAACGATCGGAGCGGCGTAGCGGATCAGCAAAAGCCATGCTGCAAACCATTTTCTGCTGATTTTAGAGCCCTCCCTCAATTCAGCAAAAAGCTCTTCTTTCGGGATTTTGAGCGGCACAAAAACAGCGATGAGCAAAGCGCCGAGCGGCATTAAAATATTGCTGACAAGGTAATCCGCCGCATCAAAAATAGATAGATTAAAAATCGATACATCCTGAAGCACGCCATATGATAATGCTGAAGGAATTCCGAATAGGAAAATCGCAATTCCCCCGGCCCAAGCGAAAGCCTGTCTTTTTTTAGGATCCCCTTTTGATAAGGAAGAAACAAGGATCTCAAGCATTGAAAATGCGGACGTCAGTGTAGCAAATAAAAATAAGAGCAGAAACGCCAATAAAAAGACGATTCCCAAAGGCATCTTGTGAAAGACTGACGGCAGCACATTAAATAACAGCATCGGGCCGGCATCAGGAGATAATCCGAATGAAAAAACGGCCGGAAAAATCGCAAACCCGGCAAGAATCGCTACAGATACATTGAGCAATGTCACTGAAACGGCCGACTGTATAAGGTTTTCTTTTTTCGATAAATAAGAGCTGTACGTTACCATAACGGAAACACCGACACTCAGCGAGAAAAAGGATTGTCCAAGCGCAAACAGCACCGTTTTGGCTGTGATATGGGAAAGATCAGGTTTTAAGAAAAATTCCAATCCTTCCATTGAACCGGGAAGTGTAAGCGAACGGATGATCAAAAGCAGAAAAATAACGAACAGAGCAGGCATCATAAACTTGCTCGCTTTTTCAATTCCGCTTCTGACCCCTTTTGCAACAACAAGAATCGTGATCATGATAAATGCAAACTGGCTCGCAAGAACGAGATACGGATTTGCAATTGTCTCTCCGAAAAGACCTGCATAATCCGTGCTTCTTGACAGTTCGCCGGTCAGTCCTTTGATAATATAAATGATGATCCAGCCGCCGACAACACTATAAAAAGACAGCAGAATAAAACACGTGATAATGCCAAGCCGGCCGATCCAATGCCAAAGCGAGCCGGGCGCCAGCTCCTTATAGGATTCAACGGCATCTTTTTGAGTCTTTCTGCCGATAATGAACTCCGCCATTAATAACGGAAGCCCAATCAATAAAGTAAAAAGAATAAACATAAGTAAAAATGCTCCGCCGCCGCTTGTTCCGGCGACATAAGGAAACTTCCATATCGCGCCGAGCCCGATTGCCGAGCCGGCCGAAGCTAAGATAAATCCAAGCTTTGATGACCATATATTTTGTTGATTTTCCACTTAAGCACCTCTTCTTCTCGGTCTAATTGCATATGGCTACAAACTATCATTTTAAAAAGCATAAACGAATTCGTCAAGGTTTTCAAACATTTCTTTCAGTTTACATAATAATATTATTTAAAACAAATTCGAATTTTACAAGTATTGAATTATTCAGAATATTAATTATAATAAGAGGATGTTATATTTTCTACAGATGTGAGGAGCTGGACTTATGAGTTATTTGATCAAAATCAGTCAATTTGCAGGAAAAACGTTCGCCATTTGGGTGATTCTGTTTGCGGTTCTCGGCTTTGCCTTTCCGACGCAATTCACCTGGATCACCCCTTATATTACCATCCTGCTTGGCGTGATTATGTTTGGCATGGGATTGACATTGTCAGCGGACGATTTTAAAGAGCTGCTGAGACGTCCCCTGCATGTGCTGATCGGTGTGCTGGTTCAATATACGGTCATGCCGCTGCTCGCTTTTGGACTGGCCTATGGACTCGGGCTTCCCTCCGAAATAGCGGTTGGGGTCATTTTAGTGGGATGCTGTCCCGGGGGAACGGCATCAAACGTCATGACATTTTTGGCGAAGGGGAATATCGCCCTGTCAGTGGCGATTACAACGGTTTCCACATTGCTTGCCCCTTTTTTAACGCCGTTTCTCATTTTATTTTTCGCAAAAGAATGGCTTCCGGTATCTCCGGGCTCACTGTTCTTGTCGATTTTACAGGCGGTGCTGCTCCCGATTATCGCCGGGCTGATCGTTCAATTTTTCTTTAAAAAACAAGTGAAAAAAGCGGTGCAGGTGCTTCCGCTCGTTTCTGTTCTCGGCATCGTCGCCATCGTCACCGCGGTCGTCGGAGGCAACCGGGAAAACATTATTCAATCAGGGCTGTTGATTTTTGCGGTCGTCGTTCTTCATAATGGCCTCGGCCTTTTCCTTGGCTTTGTTTTGGCAAAGTGCTTTAAAATGGATTATGCATCACAAAAAGCCGTGTCCATTGAGGTCGGCATGCAGAATTCGGGTCTCGGTGCAGCATTGGCAACGGCGCACTTCTCTCCTCTTTCCGCTGTCCCGAGCGCTGTTTTCAGCGTCTGGCATAACCTTTCAGGCTCATGGCTTGCGACATACTGGAGCAAGAAAGCAAATAAGCAGAAGAATAACAATTATTCTCCTGCCCCGCAGATGATAAACAAAAAGCTTTGACCGTACATGCGGCCAAAGCTTTTTTCTTGATTTAACCTTCCAACAGAAGCTGTTCAGGATCTTCAAGCAGATTTTTAATCGTAACCAGGAAGCCGACTGCCTCTTTACCGTCGACGATCCGGTGGTCATACGATAATGCAATGTACATCATCGGGCGGTTTTCGAAACGCTCTTCATCAATTGCTACAGGGCGCAGCTGGATCTTATGCATGCCCAAAATACCAACTTGCGGACTGTTCAAAATCGGAGTCGACAACAGTGATCCGAACGTTCCTCCGTTTGTGATCGTAAAGGAGCCTCCTTGAAGCTCGTTGAGCGACAATTTGTTGTTTCTCGCTTTCTTCGCAAGCTCTCCGATATCCTTTTCAATATCAGCAAAGGTTTTGCGGTCTGCATCCCGAACGACCGGTACGACGAGGCCATCCGGCGCAGCAACAGCGATTCCGATGTCATAGAATTGTTTGATCACAAGCTCGTCGCCTTGAATTTCCGCGTTGAGGAGCGGATATTTTTTCAGCGCGGCGACCACAGCTTTTGTAAAGAATGACATGAATCCGAGCTTCACATCATGCTGCTCAAGGAATTGATCTTTTCGGCGTTTCCTTAGGTTCATGACCGCCGTCATGTCCACTTCGTTGAATGTCGTCAGCATAGCGGCGGTGTGCTGAACTTCAACGAGGCGTTTGGCGATCGTCTGTCTCCGGCGGGACATTCTTTGACGCTCTACCGGTTTACCTGCATTTTCGGTTTGTTTAGCAGCCGGCGCCTGTGTTTCGCGTTTTGGTTCAGGCTGAGCTTTTGGCGGCTGCTCGTTCTTCTGATAAGATTCAACATCTTGCTTTCTGACCCTTCCGAGCGGATCACCGGTAGGAATCTCCGATAAATCGATGCCTTTTTCACGGGCGAGCTTTCGGGCAGCCGGAGAAGCGATTGTCCTTGTTTTGGTTGTATCCGCCTCATCGTTCGCGCTTTCGCGAGGTTCGGCTGTCTTTTCAGACGTGGCTGGCTTCTCTTCCGAAGCGCCGGCGCTTTCTTGAGCGTCAGCTTGAGGAGCCGTTGATTGGCCTCCTTCTCCTTCGCCTTCTGAAATCGTTCCGATTATTTCGCCGACCTGAACCGTGTCACCGGAATCTTTCAGCACTTCCTGAAGAACGCCGGACTGCTCTGCCGTCAATTCAACGTTGACTTTATCAGTCTCCAGCTCAAGCAGGAATTCCCCTTGTTCTACATAATCTCCCGGTTGTTTCAGCCATTGGGCTATCGTTCCTTCTGAAATTGATTCCGCTAATTCAGGTACTTTAATTTCCGCCATTTTTTAGTTCCCCCTTAATTTTTGCGAGTCAAGCTATCAGATACAATGCGTTCCTGTTCCTTTTTATGAACCGTCGGATCCCCTTCTGCCGGACTTGAACGTCTTCTTCTGCCAATATAGCGGACCTTCACGTCCTTTGGAGCAATCTCTCTTAAATAAGGCTCGATATAGTTCCATGCACCCATATTTTGCGGTTCTTCCTGTACCCAGACAATCTCCTCCAAATTCGGGAGTTTGCTGAAGATCGCTTTAATATGCTTTGCAGGGAAAGGATACAGCTCTTCAACCCGTGCAATATGCAGCCAATCTTTTTCACCTTCCATTTTATTGAAATGGCTGCTGATGTCAATCGAAACTTTACCGCTTGAAAGGACGAGGCGCGTCACTTTGTCATACTGATGGGAAAGTCCTGACATTTCATAGACCGGCTTAAAGTTACTGTCGCTGAGCTCCTGCACTTCTGATACGGTATTCGGATTTCTCAGCAGGCTTTTCGGCGTCATGATGATCAGCGGGCGGATCTCCTCGCGAAGGAGCATCTTCGCCTGCCTTCTTAAAATATGGAAATACTGGGCAGCGCTCGTCAAGTTGGCGACAGTCCAGTTGTTTTCCGCCGCCAGCTGAAGGAAGCGTTCCGTTCTTCCGCTTGAATGCTCAGGTCCCTGCCCTTCATAGCCGTGCGGCAAGAGAACAACGAGCCCTGATTTTTGTCCCCATTTCGCTCTTCCTGCAGAAATGAACTGATCAAAGTACACTTGCGCCGCGTTTGCAAAGTCTCCAAACTGCGCTTCCCAGATCACCATCGTTTCCGGCGAAGACACGTTATATCCATATTCAAAGCCAAGGACGGATCCTTCAGAAAGCGGGCTGTTGTGAACCGCAAATGACGCTTTCGTATCTGCAAGGTGATGCAGTGCGATGAATTCGTCCCCTGTCTTGCTGTCGTGAAGGACAAGGTTGCGGTGTGCGAATGTGCCGCGTTCTGAATCCTGCCCGGTCAGCCTTAGAGGTGTGCCGTCTTTCAAAATGGATGCAAAAGCCATCGCCTCTGCAAGCGACCAGTCGACTTTTCGGTCATCGTCGAACGCTTTGGCGCGCCTTTCGAGGATTCGCTTTAGCTTATCGAAAACGTTGAAGTTTTCAGGCCATGAAACAAGCTCCTGATTAATTTTGCGCAAAGTTTCAACATCAACCGACGTGTCAACATCCGGAAAACCGTTGGAAACAGGTTCCGGAAGAACGATTTCATGCGTCATATCTTCCTTTTTGGCCGGCACTTTGCGATAGGCTTCTTCTAAACGCTTCATGACAGCGTCCCCGATTTTGTCGACGGTTTCATTATCGACGATCCCGTTATGAATCAGCTTTTCAGCAAAGATGTTCTTGACGGTCGGGTGCTTTCTGACCGCATCATACAGCATCGGTTGCGTTGCAGACGGCTCATCCATTTCATTGTGGCCGAAACGGCGGTAGCCGATCAGATCGATCAAAAAGTCTTTGTTGAAAGTCATGCGGTATTCAACAGCGAGCTGAACCGCTGAAAGGCATGCTTCAGGATCATCCGCATTGACGTGGACGATCGGAATCTCAAAACCTTTTGCAAGGTCGCTTGCATATTTCGTTGATCTTGACTCATTGCTTTCCGTCGTAAAGCCGATCATGTTATTGGCGATAATGTGAATCGCTCCGCCCACCTGATAGCCTTTAAGCTGGCTTAAATTCAGCGTTTCCGCGACAATGCCTTCCCCTGGGAATGCCGCATCGCCGTGAATCAGAATCGCCAGCGATTTTTTAACGTCTTGAAGCGGATAGCCGCTCTCCGTTCTCGTTTCCTGGGCGGCTCTTGTCGATCCCTCAACGATCGGATCGATGAACTCCAGGTGGCTCGGATTGTTCGCGAGCGCAATGCGCGCCGTTTTCGTATGCTCATCCTGAATCTGACGGTTGGCGCCGAGGTGATATTTTACGTCACCCGTCCAGCCGTAATTGATCCCTGTCGAACCTTCCGACGGAACGAGATCTTTGTTCGGCGCATGCTGGAATTCAGAAAAAATGATTTCATAAGGTTTTCCGAGCACATGCGCAAGAACGTTCAGGCGGCCCCTGTGCGCCATTCCGATATTAACGTTTGTCGTACCTGCCGAAACGGACTTGGCGATAATATCATCCAGCATGGGCACAAGCGCATCAAGTCCTTCTATTGAAAAGCGTTTTTGCCCGACAAAGGTTTTGTGGAGAAACTGTTCAAGGCTTTCAACTTCTGTCAGCCTTCTTAAAACTTCCACCAGCTTTTCTTTCGATTTCGGGGCGAATAATTCCCCGGATTCGATCTTTTTCATCAGCCAGTTGCGCTCTTCAAAAATGTGCACATGGTCAAATTCAAAAGAAATCGATTTTTTGTATGTGTTTTTCAAGTACTGGATGGCTTCTAAACCGTTCGTTACTTCTTTAGGGGCATCTTTGCATATGACAGACGCCGGAATTTTTTTCACATCCTGCTCAGTTAACCCGTACTCAGCAAGAGGAAAAAGCTCCTGTTTCTCTTGTGTTTTTCTCAGTGGATTGACGGAAGCGTTTAAATGGCCATAGGTTCTAATATCTTCTGCGAGTTTTATCACTGATGCGATTTTTTGAATAGATCCAGCCGTGAAATCTGCCTCTTCGTTTTTTAGAGAGGCGGCCCTTATATCGCCCGGGGGAGCTCCAAGTTCGTCAAACATCTCTTTTAAATCAGCATCCAAGCTTTCTGGATCCTTGACGTATTGATCGTAAAGCTCCAGCACATAGCCGAGGTTCGGACCGTGAAATTCTTCCCAAGTCATTCTTTGTTTCATACTATTTTGAAACATTTGAACATTACCCCCAACCTAATAATCAAGTGAATGATTCACTATCTTAATATATCTTCTGAACCTTACGCCCAGAAATATGTAATAAAAACGCTTCCACGTACATTTTACCACTGTTTCTCATTTGTTTCTACACAGATTGTTCAAATAAAATTAAAAAATCATCTTGAAAAATAAAAAATTTTATAATTTTGAACTTTCAGACCGAATTCTTTTAAACCGGCTCATTATTTATTCACATATTTCCCCTGACCGTCTATTTTTTAACATCCAGATGTGCTCCGCAAAAAATTAAGTTGATAAAAATAATAAAAATTTCAATATTTCACTGTGTTTCTACGATAAAAAGCAGATGGCCGCGAGTATTGCTGCCATCTGTCATATCTAGCCTATACTTTTGTTCAACAGCTTTTTTAAAAGCGGGTACAGAACATCGGGAAGCTGATCGACGTCCGGGACGAAAAGGCTGTACTTTCCGTACATGTCCTGTATCGTCTTGATTTGCGATTCTTCGATTTCGCTGTTTGATAAAAATACATTGATGACTTCGATATTTCGTTTCCGCGCTTCCATAACGGCTTCATGTGTATCGACAATCCCGTTTTGTTCATAATCGAATGCGGCCGGCTCCCCATCTGAAAAGACAATCAGGAACTTCTGAGCTTCGCTTCTTTGAACAAGCATCTTCGTCATCTGTCTGATCGCATATCCATCCCGGTTGTCTTCCTCCGGTTCAAGCTGCATGATATGCGGTCCGGCGCCTGCTTTTAAGGAATCCGCAAAAGAGACGACCGTATGAAAGTAATTGGGCTGGCTCGTCTCTGTCGCATCGTTCGTATCTTCCCAAAAACCGACGATTTGGTGAGGGACAGCAACAGATTTAAGCGCTTCGTGAAACAGGACAATGCCCCGTTTCGTCTCCGCCATTTTGTCATGCATGCTTGCTGAACAGTCGACGAGCAATGTAAAAACGGCGTCGATCTCTGTTGACGGTTCTTGCTTTTTATAGAAGAGCCGTGGATTGCGCTCTGTAAAGTAACGGAGCAGTTTATTGTTCAATCTGCCTGCATGCAAATCGGTTCTCGGGAGCGTTTTTTTATGCTCGAGCGTTTTTTGAATCATCTGCTTGAGCCGTTTTTGATACGATTCGATTGTTTTTGCTTGAGCCTGGTAGTCTAATATGTCTTCGTTAGAAGGTTTTTCCGGAGGCTTCATCACCGAAAACGCATAGCGGTTTTCTTTGCCGGCTGGTGCGGCGCCGCCGTTTGGCTCATCTTGAACAGATTCAAGCGATTCAAGTTTTGAATAGTCTTTTCTTTTCGTCTGCTTCGCCGTTCCCTGAACTGACCCGAGCGCTTGGTCGCCGTCTTCGCCTTCTCTTAAAGCCCCGCCGGAAATATCGGTTTTTGCACCGTGCTCCAAATCAAACTGGAGAAAGCTTTTCGCCGGAGCTTCCGTTTCTCTGTGCCAAGTCGGCATTTCTTCTTCATGAACTTCCTCATCACCCGCACTTTTCTCTTCAAGCGTCAGATCCTCGCTCAGCTTCGGTTTTGCTTTCAAATCTTGAAAAAGCGCTTCTTCGTCAACTTGTTCGTATTCCAATTCCGGAAAAAAGAAGTACGTATTCAGCATATCTTTTTCGAGCACCTCTTCAAAACCTTCCATTAGCCCGCTTACAATCGAGACGATGTCAGCAGTTGAACGCGCTTCGAATACGCGGGCGAGCTCGGCTTCTATAAATCCCTTCATCGGATCGACCGATTCATGGATAGCCGGTATCTCATCAAGCGGCGACTCCGCGGTCAGCTTAAGATATACAGCGCAAAACAAAGCATCTGTAAAAATGCTCCGCTCCAGATTCAGCGTCAACTGGGTCGCAAAATGTTTCCGGTACATTGATTTCCGGCTCGAAAATACCGGTTTTGTACCGGGCCGCTCCCTCTTGATGAACTCTTCGATTCTGATATCTTCAAAAAGCATAAACAACTGTTTTGCCAAACTCTTAAAATGATATTTCCGAGTCGCGTCAAGCATGCGGGAAAAGTCTTTCATCGAGCTGTAACGGGAGCCGATTGACCGCAAGTATACATCGCTTTTCAAACCGTCTACCATATCCCGGTGGTTCCGGTCTTTCCAAAAATGGCTCATGTAGATCTTTATCTCAAAAGGATTGTAGTAAGACTGAACCCCGTACTCCACTTCAACCTGATCGCTTTTCGCGAGCGTTTTCGCGAGATCTGTCAGCTCCATAAAAAGCAGAGAGTCAATCTTGCTGTCATTGAATTTAATAAACTTCATAAAAAAACCCTCATTCGAACAAAGTCTGGGCAATATTTCGGACCGCCGCTTTTTCGCGTTCATCATCAAGCTTTTCAACGATGCCGCGTTCGATCGCTCGCAGCGGCGGAATATATGTCGACAGGTCGCAAGTATCGAGAAGCGCTCTGATGGAAGCGGCCTCTTCAGAAACCTGTCCATTATGAGCCTGCGTCATTAAGTCCGATGACAGGGTAACAAACCGGTTCAGCAGCTTCTGATTTTTTAGTTCGGATTGTGTTTCAAGCACCCGCTTCAGCAGGTCACCTTTAATGTAGGGCACGTCGATAATGACAAACCGGTTTTTCAGCGCTTCGTTCAACGGGACCGTTCCGACATAGCCTTCGTTTATCGCTGCAATCACGCCGAATCCCTCTTTCGCTTTGATGACGTCCCCCGTAAACGGATTGGTCATCATTTTCCGGTAATCGAGCACCCCGTTTAAGATCGGCAGCGTTTCCGGTTTCGCCATGTTGATTTCGTCAATATATAGGAAATGGCCGTTGTTCATCGCTTTTGTCACAGGACCTTCGATAAATTCAATAGAGGCGTTCCCGTTGGTGTTTTCAATCGTTTTGTAACCGACAAGCGCCTCTGCATCAAGATCCACAGAACAGTTGACACTGTGCATAGGTTTTTGAAAATAAGCGGAGAGCGTTTCGGCAAGTTTTGTTTTTCCGGAGCCTGTCGGGCCTTTTAACAAAACGTTTTTTCCGAGTGACAGCGCGATCATCGCGTCATAGAGAATGGCGCTGTCTTCCGCTTCATAACCGGGCGTTCCAATCAATGATTGGTATTCCGCGGCAACAGGTTTAGCGGCAGACTGAATCAGCCGCTCTTTTATTTTTTCAGGCAGCTCTAGTTCATGCAGATCATATTTCATGTGTTGTAAAATTCCTTTCTCAAAGCGTCTTCTGTATGTAAGTATACTAGAAAAGATGCGCTGCCCTCAATATAAACGGCTTCCATGCGCCGATTCACTTTTTTCCGGTGTTCGTCAGCGCTCCGCAAACCATCCGGGCTCCGGAGTTTCCGGATGGATTTGTCAGATCATCATCCTGATGCTCATGAATGACGAAAGCACTTCCGTCATGATCAAGCAGACTGAACTTGCTTTTCTGATCGAGGGTGACGTCCGGCGCATTTACGATAACGTCGACTTTGCCGTCGGCTCCGACTTCAATATTCGGCAAATCACCGGCATGCGGTCCTTTCGGATTGTGAAAGCCGTGCTCCTTTTGGTCAGGATTGAAATGAGCACCCGCACTTTCAAAATCAGGCTTTTTACACACGCCCGTTTCATGAATATGAAAAGCAAGCATTCCCGGCGGCAGATTATGGGCGCTGACTCTGATATCAAGGCCTTCTGCAGCGGATTCAGACACTTCTATAAAACCGGTTTCCGTACCGTCGCGTTTGATCAGCGGTACTTTTAACGGCTGTGTCATCGCTTCAAAGGTTACTCTATGTTCCTGTTCGACATTTTTTTGCTGAATTTCTTTCTGCTGTGTACATGCAGCTGCCAAACAAACGGCCATACATGTGAGCAATATGTAATGTAATGTTCTCAAACGGCTCCCCCCTTCGCTTTTCTTTTCAGTTTAGACAACGAAGAGGGGCATTAAACCTGTCCTTCCTATCCTGAAAACACGCAAAAAAAAAGCCATATAAAATGGCTTTTTTAGAATGAATACCGTTTTGCGCCGAGATAGCGCTGTTTCCAGTAGGAATTGTTCATGTCGCTGACAGTGACACCGGAATCGTTGGCATTGATAAACTTGTTGTTTCCTAAATAAATGCCGACGTGTGAAGGGCCCGCTTTATATGTTTGGAAGAAAACGAAGTCTCCTCTTGAAGGTTGGCTGACTGGTGACATGACGCTCCAGTATCCGGCTGCGCTCAGCCTTGAGACAGATGTGACTTTGTTCAACGTGTAATAGATGAATCCGCTGCAGTCAAAGCCTGAAGGGTTGTTGCCTCCCCATCTGTAAGGCACGCCGATATGCTTTTCTGCTTCTGCAATCATCCGTTCGACCTTTGCACTTGTCGAAGTGCCGGTTGAAACTGAAGAGTTCGGCGAGCTGGAAGACGGGCTGCCAGATGATCCGGAAGTCGATGCACCGGAGATTTTAAGCTTCTGGCCGACTTGCAGGACATCTGTTTTTAATCGATTAGCTTCTCTGATGCTTTGTACTGTCACATTCATCGAATTTGCAATTTTCCACAGAGAATCGCCTGGTTTAACCGTGTAAGTGGTCGTTTTTGAACTGCTGCTTGTGTTCGTTTTACTTGATGAAGAATTTGAAGACGAACCAGAAGATGTTTTGCTTCCGCTGGAAACGGTTCCTTTCACTTTAAGAACCTGGTTCGGGTAGATCGTGTCCGACTTCAAGTTGTTCAGCGTTTTGATTTCGGCGATTGTCATATTCAAATTATTGGCAATTTTCCATAAAGAATCGCCCAATTTGACTTTGTATGTGCTGCTTGAACTTTGCGAGCTTGAGGATGAGCTGGATGATTTCGAACTGGAACTCGAACTTGAGCCAGAGCTGGAACCGGTGTTTTTCGCGCTTCCTTTAATAACCAGCTTTTGTCCTGGGTAAATCATATCGCTGCTCAGACCGTTTAAGTTTTTAATCTCTTTTACGGTTGTTTTGTAGTCTTTGGCAATCAGCCACAAGGAATCTCCTAATTTCACTGTGTAAGTTGACTTTGCAGTGCTTGAGCTGGAACTTGCGGATTTTGTCTGTGAGCTGCTTTTTGACTTGCCGTCCGGTACTTTTAAAGTTTGCCCGACATAAATAACTGTAGATGAAAGATTGTTGGCTGATTGAAGTGCCAAAACACTGGTATTGTACTCAGCTGAAAGCTTCCACAGTGAGTCTCCGCTTTTCACCTTGATGGTTTGGGCTTCTACCGGTGACGCCGCCAATGAAGTTCCAACTACCGCAGAGGCCGCCAAACCTACTGCTATCTTCTTCTTCATAACCTCTTAACCTCCCGTTTCATTTTCGTTCTCTCTATGTATGCCATTACATTTGCCATTGCTTAAGACTTTATCCAGCCGGTCAGGCAGGTGATCTGATCACCGTATGGATGGCCTTTGGCTGAAAGCCCCCTTTTATATTCTTAAGCAAAAAATGCAATTCACGATTTGTATCGGTCTAATTTATATTTTTTTAATAGTCTTTTTGCCTTTTTACAAATTTCTTATTAAAAATACAGACTGATAGGCACATTGACAAAAATCAACACTTTTTTCAATGCTCGAGATATCGGGTGCTTTTTTTGCAAAGGTTTGAGTTTTAAGTTTTCGGAAATACGATGATCAGTTGTTTTAAAATCAGAGGTTCATGGTGAAAAACAGCGAAAAGGAGTTAACTGGATATGCTGCATGTGCCGAAACAGCCCGAATAGACGCCGTAACATGCGGATTTCTGTGCCGTTTTACAGCCGATTTTCTTTTTCGGATCAAACGGTCAAGCCCAGCGTTCAAGTTGAGGGTGTAAAAACTGCGTATTCTTATTCATTAGTTTACCGTAAATCGCCGATCAATCCTCATCTATTGCCTAATCGAAAAGCAAAGATCAGGATCACTTATACATTTCTACATTTCAGCACAAATTCCTCCACGAAACCATAAATTGACTATATCATACATTTTTTTTGCCAACATCCGGAATTGGGAGTATCTTTTTTTAGATCGAACGGCGTTTTACTATTTCATCTATAGATTCTTATTTCCTATCTTAATATAAAGATAAATGTAAAATTAACACTTAATACTCATTCGTTTTTGTATATAAATAGTCGTTATTTACTATTAGAAAACACATAAAAAAACTTCCGGTTTATTACCGCCGCTTTCATGCATGTTTCCTCCTTTTATGACGCATTTTAAGATATGGAGGTGAATCTTCTTGACCATTCAAAAAATATGTCAATATTTATGTACGTGTTTAGGAATTCTTTCTCTTTCCTTTATTTATGTGCAAATGTTTAAAAAAGCAAAACAGGCGAAAAAAGATTAAACAGACATTTATTGCATTTTATACATAACGTGTTATAATTTCTCTCGTTATCCAAAAGAAACGGGGAACTGATATGAGGGAAACAAAGGATTTGCGGGAGAAAACAAGGCAGTTTTTAACGATTTTAATTCCGATTTTGATTACGCAAGCGGGACTGTCGCTCATTACGGTTCTCGACACGGTGATGTCAGGCAAAGTCAGTGCCGCCGACCTCGCCGGCGTCGCAATCGGCTCGAGTTTGTGGACCCCGGTTTATACAGGGCTTGCCGGCATTTTGACGGCTGTAACACCGATGGTCGCCCAACTGATGGGGGCCAAGCGGCAAAAGGATGTCCCTTATACTGTTATTCAATCGATTTATGTGGCCGGAATCATCAGCATTGCCGTGATCGTCTCCGGGTACTTACTGATTGATCCGGTGCTTGAGAATCTCGATCTTGAACAGAAGGTAGCGGTCATCGCAAAGCAATATTTAATCTGCATCGGGCTCGGCATATTGCCGTTGTTTGTTTACAATGTGATGCGCTGCTTTATTGATTCACTCGGAAAAACGCGGGTGACGATGCTGGTTACGCTCTGTTCTCTGCCCATTAATTTTGTTTTGAATTATTTGTTCATTTTCGGGAACTTCGGCTTTCCAAAGCTTGGAGGAGCAGGAGCCGGTATGGCTTCCGCCATCACATATTGGTGCATTTGTCTGATCTCTTTATACATCGTCCACAAAAAGACGCCGTTTCACCAGTTTAGGATTTTTGGAACATTCTATTCATTTTCTTTTGCTGAAAGTATGAAACTGCTGAAGATCGGCATTCCGATCGGTTTCGCCATCTTCTTTGAGACGAGTATATTCGCAGCTGTCACTTTGCTGATGAGCCATTTTGACACGGTCACGATCGCTTCCCATCAGGCGGCAATGAATTTCGCTTCGCTTCTTTACATGCTTCCATTGAGCGTATCGATGACGCTGACAATTGTCGTCGGCTTTGAGGCCGGAGCAAAACGGTTTAAAGACTCGAGAACCTACAGCTATCTCGGCATTTCAATAGCGGTCGGTTTTTCATTATTCACCGCACTCATCATTTTACTGTTCAGAGAGCAAATCGCCGGTTTGTATGCGGCTGACCGGGATGTGCTGCTTCTGACAAAGGACTTCTTGCTGTTTGCGTTGTTTTTTCAGCTGTCAGATGCCATCGCGGCTCCGATTCAAGGAGCGCTCAGAGGATATAAAGATGTTAACTACACGCTTGTCACAGCTCTCGTCTCGTATTGGATTATCGGGCTTCCGGTCGGTTTTGTGATCGGAACGTATACTTCATTCGGAGCTTTCGGGTACTGGATCGGACTGATCACGGGGCTCGCAGCCGGTGCAGTCGGGCTGTTTTTCAGGCTCAAACGCATTCAAAACCGCTATATTCACACTCAAAGCGTGTAAAAAGGTGCCGGGCTCATATGCCCGACACCTTTTTTGATCATTTTAATCATTCCATTGATAGGTCCAAAATGTTTCTTTTTCAAACCATGTCTCAACAACCGGCTCGCCATTGGCGAGTTTTTTCTCTATTTCTTTCATAAAGCCGCCTGTTTGAGATTTATGCGCTTTGAGCGCGTTCATTTTAATATCTGCGGCTTCTTTGATATCAAGAACGACGTCAGGTTTGCCAAGAACCTCTTCCCTGTGGTGGGTGATGGCCATGCATAAGACGCGCGGCCGGTCTTCTTTCTTTTTCCGCGATAATGCCCTGATGACCGCAGCACCGCACGCATCATGGTCAGGATGAACGCCGTGTCCCGGATAAAACGTCACAACAAGGCTCGGGTTTACATCATCAATGACAGCCTCTATTCGATCGGCCAGTTTTTCTTCATCCTCGAATTCGAGCGTTTTATCGCGGTATCCGAGCATGCGCAAGTCCTGTACATCCATTTCCCTGCAGGCGTCGATCAGCTCTTGCTTTCTGAGCAGCGGAAGGGTTTCCCTGTTGGCAAAAAGCGGGTCTCCCATATTTCTTCCCATCTCGCCCAGCGTCAGGCACGCGTATGTTACAGGTATATCTTCTTTTCGGTTTAAGGCGATCAAGCCGGCGACTCCGAAAGATTCATCGTCAGGATGCGGCAAGATCACGAGTAAATGTTTTTTCATCTATAACACCTTCTTTTTAGACTGCAAATGGCTTTTTGCTGATTTGAAGCGAAATGGCGAGTTTGCCGCCCGGCAAATAGCCGGCGAGAAGCAACCTTCCTTCATCATCAACCGTATAATCCGTCAGGCCTTCGGCGTAGATCCAGCCGTCTTCGATTTTCAAACCGGCGCGAAATGGCCCCTCGCCCGTGATTTTGGCGCGGGAGCATGTCACCTTCGCGTTTCTGATATACGCCACCACGGTCATGTTCTGCTCATCTTTATGCGCGGAATACGATCCGGTTGTCGTCTCCAAATGAATGTAAACAGGCTGGTTTAAAAATGTTTCCAAAGAAGCCTGCACATCTTCTTTTATTATTGCTTTCATGTTACTCCCTGCTTTCTTCGTTTGTTAATAACTCCAATCGTTCCGTATGCCATTCAATCAGCTTGAGCTTCATATCTGGTTCCAATTGTGAATTCACAATGCGCCGGATTGATTGATAGTATTTTTCGTGCTTCGTCTTTCTGAGCCTTGGATGGGTGCGGAGGTCGTTCAACTCATCATCAATCGCCCGATGAAGCGCCTGCCTGCCTTCTCCGTCCATCGTCCGGTTTTTCCAAAGGGTTTTATACGCCCGGAAAAGCTCTAGTTCGTCTGCCATGACGGAATAACCTCCGAATTGCTTCAATAATGTTTAATTATACATAATCAGTGCTTATTGAAAAGAAAAAGGGCTTACGGATGAAAGGAATTTTTTCTTTTTAAAAATACCTTCTCCGGTATCTTCCATTGAAATTGCGAAAGTGTAAACAAAATCAGCGCCGCCCATATGCAGGTAAACGTAAAGACCTTACTGCTGCTGAACGGTTCATGGTAGACGAACACGCCTAAGCATAATGTAATGGTCGGAGCGATATATTGCAAAATGCCGACTTGATAAAGCGGAAGTTTTTTCGCACCTTCCGCAAATAAAAGCAGCGGAATCGCAGTTAACACTCCTGCCAAAAACAGCAGTACCATCATGCCGATGCTCCCTGAAGCGGCTTGAGCCTTTTCCGGATGGCTGAAGAACAACAGATAGATCACTGCAACCGGAGCGATCATCATCGTTTCCAGGGTAAGTCCTATGGCGCTTGAGAGCGATGTACGCTTTTTCGCCAGTCCGTAGAGCCCGAAACTGAATGCAAGTATCAGGGCGATGTACGGCACGGAACCGTACTGGAAGGCGGAAATAAGCACGCCGAAGGCAGCGAGAAGAACTGCCGCTCCCTGCATCCGCGTCAGCTTTTCCTTTAAAAAGACAATTCCGAGCACGATCGATACGAGCGGATTGATGTAATAGCCCAGGCTCGCTTCAAGAATATAACCGTTGCTGACAGCCCATATGTAGACATACCAATTGATCGAAATCAGAACGGACGACAAAATGAGCGGTACAAATTCCTTACGGTTTCCCGAAAGCGCGCGAAATGCTTTGACTCCGTTTTTCCACTGCCGCAAAACGAGAAGCACGCCGCACATGAAAACAAATGACCAGATAATCCGGTGCGCCAGTATATCGAGCGCAGCCGTCTGATCGAGCACTTTCCAATATAAAGGAAGGAGCCCCCACAGCAGATAAGAAAGCGCTGTGTAAATGATTCCTTTCGTTTGAGATGAATGATTCATGTCTGTTTCTTTCCTTTCTTCTCATCACTTTCCGCACTTTTTTGCATATACTGTACCGTCTATGTGAAAGGAAGTGTGATCGTGTTTGATTGGCAACGCTTTTTTCCATTTCAGCAGTTTTCCAAGGACGGATTAAAAAACGCTGACCCGAAAGATGTGGAGCAGTATATCCACCACATGATGAAAAGCGTTTTCGGCCCGGGGTATGCAGTTCAATTTCCTTTTCGTGACCCTCTCTCAAAAGAAACACAGGCGGCAGATGAATCTGATCCGATTGATATTTTTGAAACGACAAGCCATGTATTTGTTAAAATACCGCTCACCAAAGAACAGCTTAACCTTCTGAAAATTAAACATACTTCACAAACCCTGATCATAGAAAACTACCCTGAAAAAGGGCGGCAGGAAAAAGTCGTTCTCCCCTCTCTAGTGCGCAGAAAGGGTACGAAAGCAATATTTAAAGACGGCATTTTAGAAGTGATGTTCTTAAAAAATGAGGACTTTAACCTGTCTGAAATCGACATCACGTTTTGAAAACGGCCAGCTTGGCAAAGCAGGCTGTTTTTTTTCTTCCTGTACCATTTTAACACTAGTCCTCAAGGATGATCACCTCATTTGCCTGACATGCGGCTGAACTTTTACATTTCAACGGTGGTAGTCATTATTCCTTAAAAAATCTCTGTAACTATTTGCTCTTTCGGCTGTTGTCAGTTAGTCCTTATAATGATAATGGTTCTCAATTTATAAAACAGGAGGATGGATATGAAAAAGAAAATCAGCTTATTGATCACAGCAATGTTTTTGACGATCCTTTGTTTTTCACCTCAAGCTTCTGCAGCATACAACTCACTGCATAAGGGCTACGCCACTTACACGGGGTCGGGTTACTCCGGCGGTGCATTGCTTTTGGATCCTATTCCGTCCAATATGAAGATCACCGCTTTAAATCCGACAGATATGAATTACCGCGGAGTGAAAGCAGCTCTTGCCGGCGCCTATCTGCGGGTTGAAGGGCCGAAAGGAAAAACGACCGTCTATGTGACCGATCTGTATCCTGAAGGCGCGCCGGGAGCTCTTGACCTTTCACCGAACGCTTTTCGCCAGATCGGCGATATGAAAGACGGCAAAATCAACATTAAATGGCGTGTAGTCAAAGCGCCGATTACCGGCAATTTCACTTACCGGATCAAAGAAGGCAGCAGCCAGTGGTGGGCGGCAATCCAAGTCAGAAATCACAAATATCCCGTCATGAAAATGGAATATTACAAAGGCGGAAAGTGGATCAACATGGAGAAAACGGACTACAACCATTTCGTCAGCACCAATCTTGGGACAAGTCCGCTTAAAGTCAGAATTACAGATATCCGAGGAAAAGTCGTAAAAGACACGATCAAAAAACTGCCGGAAAACGGGACGTCAAGCGCATATACCGTACCTGGAAAAGTACAGTTCCCTGACTGATCGATCCGGAAAGAATGAGACGGCGGCCAAAGGCGAAAAGATTCGCAAGCTTTGGCCGCCGCTTCATATTGGACATCCGGCATTTAGATGCCAGCAACAATTGGCTTATTGATCAATAGCCCGGTCCCGCCCCTCTGAATGGAGCTGCGCCCGGAACACCTCCGTACGGAACGGCCCCAGGAGCTGACCCGTAGCCGTAATAAGGCGTGCCGCCGTAAGGTCCAGGGTATGGCGGCGGGTAAGCGTAAGGTCTTGGGTAGTTAAAAATCGCACTTCCGAGAAATCCGCCCAGCAATCCGCCGACAAGCGGCGCTCCAAAACCCCAGAATAACGGGAATCTGGCCGGGTATCCGGCAGGACCTGATCTCGAATAAAGCATATGAGGGTTCATTGGCTTTTATCCTCCTTTATGTCTGCCTATAGTAAAGGTATTCATAAAGTCGGGAAACGTTTGGGCTATTCTTCATAAATCATTTTTTTTGTCATTCCGCCGTCCACCATCAAGTTTGTACCGGTGACAAAGCGATTGTCCGGATCGGTCAAGTAAAAGCATGCTTTGACGATATCCTGAGGGCGGCCGACCCTGTTTGACAAATGCTGCCCGTGGTCAATAGGCCGCAGGGCAGTATCATCACCGGTTTCGATCCATCCGGGAGAAATGCTGTTGACGACAATTGAATCTTTGCTTAAAGACGCGGCCAATGCGTGAGTCAAAGCGATTAAGCCCCCTTTTGACGCGGCATATGCTTCCGAGTCAGGCTCGGACATAAACGCCCTTGTCGAAGCGATATTGACGATGGCTCCGCCTGTTTTCGCTTCTTTCATTTTTTTGGCGGCTTCTTTTGCGCAAAGAAACGCGCCTTTCAAATTGGTATTCAGAACATCGTCCCATTCTTCCGCCGTCAAATCATAAGGGGACTTCCAAACTGATCTGCCCGCGTTATTAATGAGCGCAGATATCGAACGGCCGTTTCGGGAAGCTTCCTGCATCAGCTGTTTCACATCTTCTTCAGATCCCACATCACAAGCTGCAAACTGAACCCGCGCTCCGGAAGCGGTCAGCTCTTTTTCAAGCTGTTCACCCTCTTCCTTCAGTACATCGGCGAATACGACGATAAAACCTTTTTGAGCATAGGCGGTCACAAGGTCTCTTCCAATGCCTTTGGCCCCGCCTGTAATGACGACTGTTTCTTTACTAGTCAATCCGGTCAGCTCCCTTCCGGATCGCAATGATGCTCGGCCCAGGTTTGTATCTCTCTGAGGACAGGCTCTAGCGCCGTTCCCTTGTCTGTCAATTGATAGATGACTTTTACCGGCGTTTCCGGCAGCACTTGGCGCTCGATTATTTTGCAGTGTTCGAGCTCTTTTAAACGTTCAGCCAGCATTTTTTGGCTAATCATCGGTATCATTTCGGTCAAGTCTTTAAACCGTTTAGGTCCATCCAACAATACATGGATGATCAATCCATTCCATCGTTTGCCGAGTAAAGAAAAGGCGGCTTCCATTCTAGGACACATTGTAAACCCCAATTCTCTCACCCCTCCATATCCAGTTGACAAATATAATGTGTGCCATTAAAATACTCAATAAAGTTACAAAAAGTAAGTTTCTAACTTTTTGTCTGACTCTATCATAACATGTTTAGCCCAAAGGAGGAAGTCACATGTCTTCACAAGAAAACACCGCTCTCAACATTCTGGAAGAGCGTACTTCGATTAAAGAATATGACACAAGCGTTTCCATTTCCAAAGAGGAGCTGACAAAGCTGCTGAGCGTCACAACAAAGGCTCCGTCAGCCTGGAATCTGCAGCACTGGCATTTTACAGTCTTCCACAGCCAAGAATCAAAAGATAAGCTCCTTCCGATCGCGTTCAACCAAAAACAAGTCAGCCAGGCATCTGCGGTTGTAGCCGTGCTTGGAGACTTACAAGCGAACCTGAACGGTGAAGCCGTATACGGCCCTCTGACAGAAGCAGGTTATATGACCGAAGACATTAAAAACACGCTGCTCGGACAAATCAACGGCGCTTATCAAAACAGCGGATTTGCAAGAGACGCCGCCTTTACTAACGCATCGCTCGCGGCCATGCAGCTGATGATTGCGGCTAAAGCTATGGGCTATGACACATGCGCGATGGGCGGCTTTGACAAGCAAGCGTTCGTTAAAGAATTCAACATCAATGAACGTTATGTACCGGTCATGCTGATTTCGATCGGAAAACCGGTCAAACCTGCGCACAAAAGCAATCGTTTTTATGTGTCTGACGTATCTACATGGCTGTAAACACGCTAAAAACCTTAGTCCCCAAAAAGGACTAAGGTTTATTTTTATGCTTTTATATGCTTTTCATACCAGATTTTCGCCTGGTCGATCTCGCTGTGTGTCAGCTGATGACCTCCGCTTTCCCAGTGAAGGAGTACTTGGGCGCCGGCGTTTGTGAAATAGCCGGCAAGCTCGCTTGATTCCTGCGGCGGGCAGAGGGGGTCTGTTTTGCCGGCTCCAATGAACACGGGCAGGCCTGTCATATCAGGGAGCTTGCGATTTCTAAACGGAACCATCGGATGATGCAAAATCGCCCCTTTCAGTACACGTTCATGACGGAACAGCAGACTTCCCGCGATATTGGCGCCGTTTGAATAACCGATTGCGACCACCCGGCTCCTGTCAAAGTGAAATTCATTTGCGGCTTCATCTAAAAACACTTTTAATTCATCCGTCCGGTCGATCAAATCTTTCTCGTCAAACACCCCTTCTCTCAAGCGCCTGAAAAACCGGGGCATTCCGTTTTCCAGCACATTTCCCCTGACTCCGAGTAAATTTGCATCGGAATCAATCATCCTGCCGATCGGCAGAAGATCGTGTTCGTTTCCCCCTGTTCCATGCAATAACAACAGGGTGGTATCAGAATTCCCTTTCTCATATATATGATTCATTTCCTTTCACTCCTTTTCCCATTTTGTTTCAGCGATGTCATTGCGCCGGTGCTTTCCAGCGGTTCATCAATCAAAAAGCCCCCGTTCGCCCGTCTCTTTCCCATTCTTTTACTCAGCAGTCTCCTGCATGGTGATCCTCTTCATTCTGTTTTATCTCGAATTCAAGATATTAATTATTGTAAAGTTATACTTTCGAATATGCAAGCCAGAACGCCTGTTTAAATAATTTAAAAAATCACTTTTTTCTAATAATTATCTTGTGATTAAATCTGACAACTGCTATGATTATGAACATTAAAATCGCTAAAGGAGGAAAAAAGGTGAATCAACAGCTTTTTAAATGGGTTTTGTTCATCATCCCTTTTATCGGGCAGCTTGCCTTGCTACCATTTGTAAACCGGATTGATCCGATCGTTTTCGGACTTCCATTTTTTCATTTTTGGCTGGTGCTGTGGATTGTGCTGACACCGATGATCACATTTGCGATTTACAGATTTGAGAAAAGAAACGGAGGTTATGAGTGATGCAGGGAAATTTAACAGCGCTCCTCATCACCGCCGGCATTATTTTGACCGTGGTCTGTATCGGGTTTATCGCCGGCAGCAATAAGCAGTCGCGGAAATCGGTTGAAGAGTGGTCTGTCGGCGGAAGGCGGTTCGGAGGGCTGCTCGTCTGGTTTCTTGTGGGTGCCGACTTGTATACGGCCTACACGTTTTTAGGATTGACAAGCACCGCTTTTACAAGCGGTAGCGTCGCTTTTTTCGCGATTCCTTATTCGGTTTTGGCCTATTTCATCGCCTATTTTTTTCTGCCGAAGATTTGGAAGGTTGCGAAAGTGCACCAGCTCACAACGCTGGCCGATTATGCAAGGGAGCGCTTCAGCAGCAAGCTCCTGTCTTCGCTTGTTGCGATTGTCGGCGTCTTAATGCTGATCCCGTATATCTGCCTGCAGCTCAGCGGAATTCAGGATACGCTTCAAGTCGCGGGTACAGGGTTTATTAACGTCAATGTCGTCGTAATCATTTCGTTCGTCCTTGTCGCGCTTTATACGTTTTTCAGCGGCATCAAAGGTCCTACATACACTGCCATTATTAAAGACATTTTAGTTTGGGTGATGATGCTGTTTATGGTCGTTTCGTTGCCGCTCATCCATTTTAACGGCTGGACGCCGATGATTGACAAGCTGGCAAATGAAGCGCCGCATATGCTGACAATCCCTTCTGACGGACCTCGCGGAATCGCCTGGTTCATCACGGCATCGATCGTTTCCGCGTTTGCTCTGTTCATGTGGGCCCATGCGGCGACAGGCGTTTTCACGGCGAACAGCGCGGATGCACTCAGAAAGAACAGTATGTTTCTGCCGTTGTACAATATTGTATTGATTTTAGTCATTTTCTTAGGCTTTATCGCATTTCTCGTACTTCCTGATGACATTAACCCGAGATTTGCATTGCTGTATTTAATTCAAAGTTCCTACGGCGGCGTCACGCAAGGATTCGCCTATTCAACGATTGCCCTGGCAAGTCTGATCCCGTGTTCGATTATGGCGATAGGGGCATCCAACCTATTCGCTAACAATTTATACCGCGATTTGATCAACCCCCGCGTTTCGGGACAAAAGCTGACGATCATCACCCGCTCGATGGTATTCGTCGTCATCGGTCTGGCCCTTTTATTCGGAATGCTGTTCCCGGCAGCGCTTGTAACGCTTCAGCTTCTCGGCGTATCAGGCATGGTGCAGATATTCCCTGCCATCGTCATCAGCCTGTTCTGGAAAAACCAGACGAAGGAAGCGACGATCATCGGTCTTCTCATCGGCCTAGCCGTTACATTTACCGTTTATTTAACAGGTGCTACTTTCGGCATTTACGAAGGCTTCTGGGGGCTTACCGCCAACCTTTTGACCGTTGTCTTGTTGAATCCGTTTTTTGTGAAAAATGTAAAACACAATTCTGTGATCAGCTTTTTGTTCCATGCTAAGAAGGATGTGCAAAAAAGCGCTTGATCACCAAAAAACCCTTGCGCTTCGTGTGAGCGCAAGGGTTTCTTTTATTTTTCTTTTTTTAAGATCTCAATCGCTTTATCCAGCTGCGTATCATTGTCAGCAAGCTTAGCCTGCAGCTTACTTGTCATGCTGATCGTCGTCTCGCCCGTTAGGATGCCTGTCGTTTTCAGCTTTTGGTCTTTTTGAAAAGCCTTAACGGCAGCCTCCGTCTGTGCGTCGAATGCCCCCGTCGCATTCAGCTTATAGCCGAGCGCTTGGAGCATTTGCTGGGCAGCTTTCACTTCGTCTCCGGTGCTGCCTGCCTTATACTCTTTTTTGGAATCCAGGTACGGCAGTTTAGCATAGCTTGGGAGCTCCGCTTTATATTGAGGTTTGATTCCTTTTTCGTGAATCCAGTCACCATTTGGCGTCAGCCACTTGGCAATCGTCAGCTTGACGGTCGATCCGTCGGAGAAGCTCTCCGCATTTTGAACCGTTCCTTTTCCAAACGTATTTTCACCCACAATCGGGATGCCTGAAGACTGGTGAAGTGCTGCGGCCATGATCTCAGCGGCGCTTGCCGTTCCTCCGTTGACGAGAACGACGGTCGGCTTGTTCACTTTTCGTTCCTTCTCAGCTTTGTACACTTCTTTTTTCCCGTTTTTGGATTCAACCTGCATAATGGTTTTGCCTTTATCGACAAACATGTTGCTCATCATAATCGCTTGGTCCATCAGGCCGCCGGGATTTCCTCTGAGGTCAAGCACAAATCGTTCCGCACCTTTTTCAGACAAGTCATCAATGGCTTTCGTCAGTTCCTTAGCGGTATTTTCAGAGAAAGACGTAATTTGGATTTCACCGATGTTGCCGCCGATCATTTTAGAGTACACCGTTTCGATCGGAATCGTATCGCGCTTAATCGTAACATCGATTTGGCCGACGCCTCCCCTGTTGAGAACAAGCTTGACATTCGTGCCTTTTTTGCCGCGGATCATTGCTGTCGCTTCGTTGACGGTCTTGCCTTTTACGCTTTTGCCGTCCACTTTCTGAATTTCATCATGCGGCTTTAAGCCGGCTTTTTCTGCGGGAGATCCTTTAATAGGCGCGACGATTAGAATTTGTCCATTTTTTTCTTCTACTTGGGCGCCGATTCCTTCAAAAGAAGAGGTAATGCTTTCTTCAAAGCTTTTAGCTTCTTTCTTATCCATGTATGTTGAATATGGATCGTCCAAAGCTCCAAGCATCCCTTTAATTGCCCCGTCAGTCAGCTTTTCATCGTCTGCATTTTGATAATAGTCGCTCTTGATTTTGTCGTACGCCGCCATCAGCTTTTCGAATTTCTCGGAGTCTGAAGCGGAATATACTGAACCGCCGCTGCCTTTGCCCACCAGATAAAGCGTCAGTGCGGAGGCGGCGACAGCCGTAATCAATACAGCCAAAAAGAGTTTTAACTGCTGTTTCAAACGAACACCACCTTTTCTTCTTACCATATTATCATGGACGAATCTTTATTCGTCAACTCGAATTACTCAGGATCCGATTTTCCGGGCTGCTGGCATTCGATCGTTTTTCAACCATTATTCCTTTTTTGCATATGCATACAAAAAAGGAGGGATCTCAATTTGAGCGATTATTTAGACATGCTTGCCAGCTTCGGCGTCTCATCCGCTCATCCTGGCGGGATGTCCCTGTCAAAGGCAGTGCTCGCCAAAGCCGGCATCGACCCTGAGCAGCCGATTCTTGATGCAGGCTGCGGAACCGGCCAGACCGCCGCTTATTTGGGGCAGATGCTGTTTCCTGTCACTGCCCTTGATGCCGACCCGGTCATGATCGATAAAGCCCGACAGCGTTTTAAAAAAGAACAGCTATCCATTCCGATTGTCCACTCTCCACTCGAGGAAATGCCGTTTCAGTCTGAAAGCTTTGCCTGTGTATTATCTGAATCTGTACTGAGCTTCACAGATATCCGGTCCGCTTTACAGGAAATCCGGCGGATTTTAAAACCCGGAGGGATGCTGATCGCGATCGAAGTGTGCCTTAAGGAAGGCAACGCTCTGACAGACGAAGCCAAAAAAGAAATCACGGACTTTTACGGATTCACCGCTTTAAATGCCGAGAATGAATGGGTCAATGTCCTGCGGGAAGAAGGATTTTCAAAGGTTAGCATCATCCCTGTCCTATTGGAAGACACAGCAGACCCTGATGACGCCGTCGAAATGGATCTGTCGCCTTCGATTTCCGACAAAAACTATGAAACAATGGAAAAACACCTGCATTACCTGGAAAAATACCGGGATTCTCTTGATCATATTATTTTTATATCACATCTATAAACCATCATTTGTCCTCCTTCTTTCGTCCAACCTTTTCTATTGAAACTGTCATAAGCTGACTAGGAATAGAATAGATTAGATGATGGAAGGAGCATTCAAGTGGACCGATATTATAGGTTTTGCCACCAAAATGTTGGCAGAGTTGCGAGAATCACCGACAAAGGAGGCCGCGTCCATGTCGGAAGAATCGTCCGTGTATCACCAAGCAAAGTGTATATCGCCCCGATGATCAGACGGGGAGGCCGCGGGTTCGCCTACGGATATTACGGCGGCGGATGGGGTTGGGGCCCTGTATACGGACTTGGCCTCGGTTTAATTGCAGGTGTGGCCCTTGCAGGTTTGTTTTTTTGGTAACATGAAAAGGCCGATATCTATCGGCCTTTTCCCTTTTATATCTTTTTCACCTGTTTAAAATACTCTTCAAGCGTCAAGCCGCGTTCTTGGATGACTTTAGCCGCTTTTTTGCCTACATAGCGCAGGTGCCATGGTTCATACTTATATTTCGTAATGTCTTCTTTGTTTTTCGGATAACGGATGATATAGCCGTATTTGTAGGCGTTCTTCTCGACCCATTGTCCGTCTTTCGTATTGCCGAAGTCCTCTGATAAGGCGAAGCCGTTGCTTTTGCTGGAAATATCCATCGCAAGTCCTGTCTGATGCTCGCTTTGACCCGGATATGCCACAGCTTCTTTCGCCTTTTCTTCTCCCTTTTGGCTCACTTCGTTGTTATAGATCGCTTTTTGTCTGTCATAGGATCTGTAGCCGGACACCGCAGCCAGTTCATAGCCTTCTTTTTTCGCGGCACTGAACATCTCTTCAAGCGCTTTGGCGGCTTCTTTTCTGATATACCGCTTGTCAATATCCTCGGTAAAAGAAAACGCGACATCAGGCACTGTCAAGTCGCTCGGTGCATAGTTACCGGGAAGCGCGTACTCTTTATTGACAAGCGCCAGTATGTTTTCCGGATTTTGAATCGTCGGCAGCCCGTCTACATCTTTAATTTGATTAAAATACTTGCTCTCAAGTATGAACTCCTGATCTTCCAGGCTGCTGTCGTCCTTTTGGTCTTTCGCATCTTTGCTTGCATTTGCAGTGTTCTGTGTTTTAGCCGTGTCATTTTGCTTCTGTTCAGTCATGGTACATCCTGTGCCAAGCAGAACCGCTGCACTCAGCAATGAAGCAATCGTCACGTATTTGTACTTTCCGTTCATTCGAATCCATCCTTTTTCAGTGCATGTATCTGGTTACAATGCGGTATCCAGAGCCAGCAGAATCATATCATTAAAGGTCGTCTGTCTTTCTTCTGCCGTTGTTTCCTCGCCGGTAATAACGTGATCGCTGACCGTTAAAATGGAGAGGGCTTTTCGGCCGAATTTCGCAGCTAATGTATAAAGCGCCGTCGTTTCCATCTCGACCGCAAGCACTCCGTGTTTGGCAAGCTTCTCAATTTGGCTGTCGTCATTATAGAATTGATCCGCCGTAAACACGTTCCCTGCCGTAACCGGGATGTTCCGCTCACTTGCAGCGTCATAAGCAGCTTTTAACAGGCCGAAGTCTGCGCAGGGCGCAAAGTCGATCGATCCGAATGCCACTCTGTTGATTTGCGAATCGGTTGATGAAGTCATTGCCAGAATGACATCTCTTACATTGACGTCTTTTCTGATCGCACCGCACGATCCGACGCGGATCAGGTTTTTCACATCATAGCTTCTGATCAGTTCATTGACATAAATTGAAATAGACGGCACACCCATGCCTGTCCCCTGTACGGAAACGCGCTTTCCTTTATAAGTGCCCGTAAAGCCGTACATTCCCCGTACTTCGTTATAACATTCAACGTTTTCCAAATATGTATCAGCGATATATTTTGCACGCAGCGGGTCTCCCGGCAGCAGCACCGTTTCTGCAATTTGTCCTTTTTCTGCGCCAATATGTACGCTCATGAATATTCCTCCTGCCTTTTTAAAGCTGATTGGTGATGATGATTGCAGCATCCACTCGCATATGTATTATAAACCAACATCGCGGAAAAAGAAAATAAAGCCCTGCTTCACTTCGGCATCATTCTTTTGTTGTCATGTTTAAAAAAGGACAGGCATACCTTTAAAAAAGAATCATTACGATTAGCTATTTCAGGATGGAGGAAAAGTGATGTTTCGTTCACTTAATAGTTATTTAATCGACTTTACCGGGCTTGTTGTCATCGGTGTTTTGCTATGCCTTGTGTCAGCCGGCGGATCGCTCGCCGCAGGCCTCCCCTTCCAGATTCCGGCTTCCGTTCAGCAGCTGAATACGATTTTCATCAGCATTTTAATCGAAGCTCTTCCCTTTGTGTTAATCGGGGTATTGATCGCCGGTTTCATCCAGATTTTTGTGACTGAAGAGCACATCCGCTCGCTTTTTCCAAAAAACAGGTTTTCAGGAGTAATTGTCAGCTGTTTGCTCGGCGCTTGTTTTCCGGCTTGCGAATGCGGAATTGTCCCGATCGTGAGAAGGCTCGTCTCAAAAGGCGTTCCCATCTACGCCGGCGTCGGCTTTCTGTTGACAGGTCCGCTGATCAATCCGATTGTCATCTTATCCACTTTTATGGCATTTGGCAATGATTTGCGAATGGCCGTTTTAAGGGTTACTGTCGGTTTTGCCGTAGCGGTCATCATCGCTTTTACGATCAGCATGATGTTCCGCTCCAGCCAGCTGAAAACGGAAAGCAGCATAACAGCTGCACACTGCGCCCATTCCGGCAGACAATCCCCTTTTTCGGAAAAGCTATTTGATATGCTGAAACACGCTGTTGACGAATTCTTTGATATGGGAAGGTTTCTGATTATCGGCGCTTTAATTGCCGCACTTGTGCAAACCTACCTCCCGTTAAAATCGCTGTTTTTGTTCGGAGGGGGCATGCTCGACTCGGCATTGGTCATGATGGGACTGGCTTACTTCTTATCACTGTGCTCTGAAGCGGATGCATTTATCGGCGCCTCCTTCTCCAATTTGTTTCCTTCTTCGTCCATCCTTGCTTTTCTCGTATACGGACCGATGCTCGATTTAAAAAATACGGTCATGATGCTGCATGCGTTTAAGCCGAAGTTCGTCATTTGTTTGTCTGTTCTGATCACAGTTGTTGTCTATGTTTGTATCAAATTTGTCAGTTTGCTTTAGAAAGGAGGTTTCACCAATGGTTTTTCAGCCTCGGCAATTTTTGCGCGCACTCGTGTTGGCGGCTTTTTCCGTCTTTATTTTCAAGCTCCATTACACAGGGGAAATTAATAAGCTGATCAATCCGAAATACGATTACACAAGCCTCATCGCCGCAGGTGTGTTTGCGTTTCTGTTTATCATTCAGCTGACAAGGGTCTGGACAGTGAAGGATGACCACTCTGGAGATTGCGGCTGCGGACATGATCATGACGAATCAAAGCCTTTTTTCATCAGGCTGATGCATTATGGCGTAATCACGCTTCCCCTTATCACCGGATTCACCCTTTCCCCGGCTGTACTGAATTCGTCTGTCGCCGCCAATAAAGGGACGATGCTCACCAAAACGGAGATCGCCCCTCAAACCGAAGGCGAAAAGGAACATGTCATGACACCGGAGATTCAGCAGGGGCTCGCCGATTCAGCGATGCCGAAGTCGGCGTATGACCGGAAGATGGAGCAATTTAAGCATGAAAAGCGAATTGTCATGAATGACGATATGTTTGCAGACTATTATGATGAAGTGACAAGCCGTCTTGATCATTACATTGGAAAAGAAATCACGGTCAAAGGCTTCGTCCATAAGGAAGCGGGGCTGAGCGCACGCCAGCTCGTGCTGTCCCGATTTATGATCACGCACTGCATTGCAGACGCCAGTCTGATCGGGTTTCTCGCCGAATGGAGCGGCGCTGAGCAATTGCAGCCTGATACATGGATTGAATTGGAAGGAACGCTCGGCAAAGCATCTTATAACGGCGCTGTCATCCCGATCATCCGCACGAAGCGATGGAAGGAGATCAGCGAGCCGAAGCAGCCGTATGTCTACCCGGCCGCGATCAATATGACAGAATAAAGACGACTTTCTCTTGGATAAATAGCGGGGCGTTTAGTCATCCTATTTTTTAGGAAGGAGGTCATAAATGATGGGCAAAAAACAGCGAAACAGAGTCACCGGTCTGAAAAAGAACAACCACATCCCGACAAAGGACGTCATCGCAGCAGAGGATGCACACGAAAAGGAATTCAGCGCCAGAAAACGAAAGAATACAACATAAAAAAACTGCGGACAGCGCTTCCGCAGTTTTTTCAGCTTTACGATGACTGCAGCAAAATGCGGTTGATTTTGCTCCATCCCGTAGACAGCAGTTTATAATAGGTTTTTCCCTTTCTTCCTTCATCGATTAAAACGATGTCGCCTGTTGCAAGGAATCTCGCCTTATAATCATTCGGCACCGTGTCATAAACATTGAAAGTGGAAAATGTCCGTTCCAGCACATCTTCATGGGTTCTGCCGTTTATTTCCGTTCTGTAAACCATTTCATATCCCTTATCTTCACCAAAGCAAGGCGTTTGAAAAATCGTCACATCATAAGGTGTCAGCTTCTTTTTAAACAGTTGAAACATTAACGGCAATACAGATCCCTCCTTTTTTTATACAATTGGCGCTTCGCGGCTCAATCCCTTTGACTACTTTTGTCGAACAAGCGGGTACTTTTCGCCAATTTTTTTGAAGATGAAAAACAGCGCCAGACCGAGAGAAAATCCTGAGATGACATCTGTCATATAATGAACGCCGAGATACATGCGGCTGATGCCGATGAGTCCGACGATAAAGCCTGTCCACATGTAAAGTGCGCGGCTGCGTTGTTGAAAAAAAGGAATGCAGAGCAAAAAGAGATATGCGATAAACGGATATATGCTCGCCGCATTCATTGAATGGCCGCTCGGAAAGCTGTGTGACGATTCGTGGACGAGCGGGTTTATCGCAGGGCGCTCTCTGGCAATCCAGCCTTTTAAAGCTTCATTGGCCGTTCTTTCAACAAAAAACAGCAAATAAAGATACAGTGATGCCGCTGCTTTTTTATAGACGGCAAGTACCAAGGTTAAAGCAAGCATCAGCGGCAGCATGAAGCCGCTTGACCCAAGCTCTGTCACCGCTTTAAAAAACGCTGTGAGAACCGGGTGTCTGACAGACTCGAGAGCTTGTATCACGCTCACATCAAACGATTGAACCGCCGGGATGCGGATAAGAATGGCCATCATTGCAAAGACAGCGGCTGAAAATAGTGCTTTATACATTGAAAAAATCAGTGCCTCCTTGTCATTGTTTTTAAACATTTTACACCCGGCTCCCCCGCCGGGCAAATTTATAAGAAAAACCGGAGCAGGTGCGCCCCGGTCCCTTTTTTCAATCCTCTATATGCTCATCTATCATACATTTTGCAATCAGATAATCAAAGGTGATATCGGCAATTTCGAACAGTTCGTCCTCGCTCGGTATGTAGCCTCTTCTTGTCAGCTCTAGATAAAAAAAATCAGCGATTTCTTCTGTATCTATCATCAGTTCAATTTCTTTCATTGTGATCGCCTCCTTATTCTGATGTATGAGCTGGCATCCGGTTTTATAACCGGTTTGTCATAATGTTTGTCCTCTGTCATATACATGTCGTAACAAGACAAAAGCCGGAAGGGGAAAAGAAAATGATCCAAAAAACGCTTGAAGCACTTGACGGAGAAGGGTTTGACCTGGTATTGGGGAAGGTCTTGAAAGCCATGTTCGGCCTGATTGTGTTCGGCTGTTTTCCTTACTTTTTATATTTGTTGTTTATCATTTGAAATATTCTTTCAGGCTGCTTAACACAAACTCCATCATTTCTTTATATTCCGCATCCTGAAACATTTCATACAATACTTTATAGTCATTGTAAATATCAAGCAGCTCATCCACGACAGCAACAGCCATGTTGCGCTCATGCTCATGCTCCTCGGGATCCCCCGCGAATGGCAGAAACACCTTTTCAGATATCGGTTCATCAAGCTCTTGTCCTGCTTCGCCGACATAATGAACAAACAGAAGCTGATGGACGAACTGGTCCATTTCGTAAGTTCTGAGGACGAGCGTTAAATCTTCTTCTTCGGTTTCAAGCCATTCCCCGTCTTTCAAACGGGTCAGCTCGTAAATGATGTCTTCCCAGCCATCCTCCACATATCTCCAAATTTCCGTTCTGTGCCCGGTGATTTTAAACAATTCTTTGCCGTAATCTTTTACATAGACGACATCCCCGATTAAAAATTCATATTCGATATCAAGCTTTTCCGTATCGACAATGACCCCGTCATAATCTTTGTAGAGCTGAAGAGAAGTCTCAAAATAAAGCACTTCATTATGATTGACTTCATACAAAAAATGCTTATCGATTTTATGAACTTTTGTAATCGTTCCGACCGTCCCGTACATCACGACAACGACAACATCCCCGACTTTGAATTTAGGCGCGTTTGACTTCATATTTGGATTCCCCCTTGCCTTGAAGCTTCCGTGTTACGCTTATCGTATGCTGAGTGCTGTTAATTCGCATGGGCTAAGGTTACAAAGCCCGATGAGTTTTCCGAAAAGCCCAGCCGGCTTTAGGCGAACGTAAAAAATCCGCAGTTATTCAGAACTGCGGATTTTTTATCGCTTTGTTTCCGAAATATATTGCTCCCAAGCCTCATCAAATGTCGTCATCGACGATAAATAATCCCCATTAAGCTCAAGGTAAGAGCTGATTTCATCGTAATGAGTTGATGTCTTGGGAAATCCGTGATCAAGATAAGCGTGGTTCGCAAATTCGCTGATCGCGTCCTTCGGTTTCGGATGGCGGTATTTCATTAAATAATGGTAAAAAGACTTCACGGTCTCCCCTCCTGTCCTCTTTTGATGTTCTATTATACAGGGCGTCTGAAAAAATACAAACAAAAAAAACCGGCAAAAAGCCGGCTTCATGAAGAAAAATCAAAGTAATTGCGCTTCAATATGCGCTCTGTTTTCATCAGCGCATCATACGAAACGGACGAAGGCAGTTTTTTTGTATCGATCAAGAGCAGCTGATTTTCAATTTCCCAAGTGACATTGTCCTCCTGATAGACCATGCCGCAGCCTTCGCATTCCACCGCAGGTGTATCGGTGATTTCGATCGCTTTCGTCCCGTCAGGAAGCTCCCAATAAACCGCCGTGCGGGCTTCCCCGGCTTTTTCTTCGCTGCACCATTCACACCTCTTCATTGCACACGCCCCTCAGCTTCGCCTTCTTTTTTTTGCTGAGCAAGGAATTTCTTTTCTTTCAATTCATCGCGCTTTGCCCGGCGGCTTTTCAATGTTTCATGATCGGGCCTTGTGGAATAGCTCTCCCTTCTTTCAAGCCGTTTTAAGCCGTCCGGTGTGTATGAAAGAGCTTGATCCGCATAGATTGCCGATATGCCGATCTCCTCTTTTTCCTTCATTACATCAGGGAAAATTTTGGAAAAATAGTCATCCGCTCTTCCCGGAATATAGTTCTCAGGCTCAGGATAAGACGTAATGACGCCTTCAAAATTGCGGAGCACGACTTTATCGGGGCTTTGCGAAATCAAGTAATTCGGCTGTATGGCGATTTTTCCGCCCCCGCCCGGCGCGTCAACGACAAAGGTAGGGACTGCATAGCCGCTTGTGTGTCCGCGCAAGCCTTCAATGATTTCAAGACCTTTGGAGACAGGCGCTCTGAAATGGCCGATTCCTTCAGACAAATCGCATTGATAGATATAATACGGACGGACTCTAATTTTCACCAAATCATGCATCAGCTTTTTCATAATGGAAACGCTGTCATTTATACCAGCCAAAATCACGGCCTGATTGCCGACCGGAACCCCGGCGTTGACCAGCTTCTCACAGGCTTCCTTCGCTTCCTTCGTGATTTCGATGCTCGTGTTGAAATGCGTATTCAGCCAGACGGGATGATACTTTTTCAAAATGCTGCAAAGTTTGTCGGTAATCCGCTGCGGGAAGACGACCGGGGCTCTCGTGCCGATCCGGATGATTTCCACGTGCGGGATCGCACGGAGGTTTTTCAAAATATATTCAAGAATTTGATCGTTAATGAGAAGACCGTCCCCTCCTGAAATCAGGACATCCCTGACATCGGGCGTATCCCGGATATATGCGATCGCCTGATCGAGCTGCTTTTTCGGCACGCCCATGCCGATTTGTCCGGAAAAACGCCGCCTTGTACAGTACCTGCAGTACATCGAGCATTGATTAGTGACGAGAAACAAAACCCGGTCCGGATAGCGGTGGGTTAAGCCGGGGACAGGCGAATCTTCATCCTCATGAAGGGGATCTTCAAGGTCGTATTTTGTTTTGTGCATTTCTTCTGCCAGGGGCACCGACTGCATTCTGATCGGACAGCGCGGATCATCCGGATCCATCAGTGAAGCGTAATACGGCGTAATATTTAAAGGGATCGTCTTTGTGGAGATTCTCACCCCTTCTTCTTCCTCTTTCGTAAGATTGACGACTTTTTTCAAATCGTCAAGCGTTCTGACGGTGTTGGTCAGCTGCCAGATCCAGTCGTTCCATTTTTCCTCAGGAACATCTTTCCAAAGCTCAATATCCTTCCAGTGCCTTTTCGGCTGAAACAGACCGTTTTCCATCTTTCATCCCCCTATCAGCATTTTCCCTATACTTTTCAGGTTATGTGACCGGTGTGAAAAGTGTCTCTTCAAATATAAAACCCGCGGAAGACCGCTTTTTAAGACCGGCTTAAATTTTTGCACCAGATGTTCATGTTCTCGATGGTTTTATAAATGAGGCAGTTGTTCAAAAGCCGGCCCCTATATGAGTATGATAAATGATAAAGACTGGCGTTCATCCCGAAAGAAGCTGCTCTTGCGATTGAATAAACGTAAAAGATACCCGCTTGTTTCAAATCGGTTTCGAGTGCGGCAATCAGCCGCCTCGTCAATGAAAAGCCCCTGTATTCCGGCAGGACGGCGCAGTCTGTTATTTCCGCATTCCCCAAAACGGGATTCACGTCTGCACCTGCTGATGCAATCACTTTTTCCCCGTCAAAAGCGAGGTAGTAAACGGCCCCTTTCCCCATCGCTTCCTTAAGATATGCCGGATCTGAAACAGGCGCGGGGTATACAGGAAAGACGCAGTTGTAGAGATCGGCGAGACCAGGCGCATCACTGGAGGCGGCCCTCCTGATTTGAAAGGAAGCGTTTTGGGCCTCCGCGATGCGGGGAGTGCTGAACAGCTCTGTCAGCATTTGATCCTGCGCAAACCAGTCAGCGGTTTTTCGCCTGTCTTCTTTCACATATTTTACGAACACGTCAGCATCATGCCCGTTAAAGTATCCGTCAATTTTCCCTTCCTGTTCAAACGTCCGCTCAAGCAAAGCGTTTCTGTCATTCGTTTTGGTGAAAACGATCATTTTCCCTATGCCGTGTTTTTTTGCTTCTTTCAATATGGCGGGGAAAAATGAACACACATCGCCTTCATAATTGATGATTCTGATTCTTTTACTGAACAAGTCGACATCCGCTTCAAGCGTACAGCTGTCATTACTCCATTTTTCCACCATATTTAACCTCCAAAACAGCTGATCTTTTCACCGTTCATAATCACACCAATTCATAATAAACAGGCTGATGATTTTGGCTGACTGAATCAGGGCGTCTTTTTCAATGTATTCATTTGCCTGGTGGGCCATTTTCGTCTCTCCCGGTCCGAAGACGATGACAGGGGTGCCTCCGGCGTGCGACAATATTCCGCCGTCTGTCGCCCACGGGGAAGCTTCGATTAGGGGATCGTTTGCCGTGATGGTTTGATAGGCGGATTTCAGCACTTTCGTCAGTTCATGGTCTTCAGCCAAATCGTTCGGGAGCCACATGGCGCCGAACCATTCTATGTCAACAGGGTAGTGTTTAAACCATTCATCATGGTATTGAAGATCATTGAGCCAGTTTTCAAACTCGGACTGGACGGCTTCAGGAGATTCGTTCGGAGCGATTCCGCACCTTCCTTCCAGTGTCACCGTGTCAGCGACCGATGAAGGCCATGCGCCTCCTTTGATCGTGCCGATGTTAATCGGAACCGGAATCGGGATATTGTCATACAAAGAATCTGTTATTCTCTTATTCCTGACCTGTTCAAGCTGGCGAAGCGACTGGATGACAAGCATGCTTTTTTCAACGGCGCTGACACCTTCATATCTTGTGCCGCCGTGTGCAGAAAGCCCTTTGACCGTGATTCTGAACCACATCGACCCCTGCTGCTTAATAAACATTTTCATATTTGTCGGCTCGGGAATCAAAGCGCCGTCCGCCTTGTAGCCCCTCATGACGGCCGCCAGCGTCCCGGCTCCGCCACACTCCTCGTCTACGACACTTTGAAAAATCAGGTCTCCTTTTAATTGAACCCCGCATTGCTCCAGCGCTTCCATCGCCATTAAAAGAGCCGTATTGCCGCCTTTCATGTCAGTTGTGCCCCGGCCGTATATCCGTCCTTGCTTCATGACCGGCTGAAAAGGCTCCGTCTCCCAGTCTTTTCTGTTTCCTTCAGGCACGACATCGATGTGTCCGTTTAAGATCAGCGATTTCCCGCCGCCCTTTCCTCTTTTGACAGCCGTAATATTCGGGCTTTCTTTAAAGCTTGTTCTGTCTGATTTAAACAGCGGGTGCTGTTCCAATTGCTTCATGCTCGGCTCCCAGACATCGATTTCAGCTTCGAATTGCCTCAGTTTCTCCAGGACGACAGCTTGGGCGGTAAATTCACTGCCCATTGTGCTTTTTTCTCCGACGAGTTTTTTCAAAAGGCGAACCGCTTTTTTCTCGTGCGAATCGATCCAATCGCACACCTTTCTCTCTATGTTCTCCATCCAATTCCTCCTCTTACGAAAGCGGCAGTTCGATCCGGACCTTTCCATCCGTCAGCCGCAGCACATCATCAAGATCCTCTTCATTCATCAGCTCTTTTAATACAAAGCCGCCGCTGTCAATGGTGATCACGGCTTTTTCTGTAATCACCATGTCAACGCAGCCTTTTGCAGTCAGTGGCAGAGTGCAGTCCGCGACAAGTTTGGGTGCGCCGTTTTTATCGGTATGGCTCATCACGACAATGACTTTTTTCGCCTTTTGGGCAAGCTCCATCGCCCCTCCCATTCCAGGAACCTTTTTGCCAGGGACGATCCAGTTGGCCAGATCGCCTGACTGGCTGACCTGCAGAGAACCAAGAATCGTGACATCAATCGCGCCCTTTCTGATCATGCCGAACGACAGAGCCGAATCAAAATAAGAAGCGCCTTTTACTACGGTGACAGGCCAGCCTGCCGCATTGCAAAGATTCTCATCTTCCCTTCCTTTTTCAGGCGACTCGCCGATGCCGAGAAGCCCGTTTTCAGATTGGATCATAACGGAAGTGCCCGGATCTAGAAAATTGGGAACTAAAGACGGAATGCCGATGCCCAGATTGACAATCATTCCGCTTTTGATTTCGCGGGCCGCCCGTTTTGCAATTCTCTCCCGCTCTATGACTCCCAAACCCATTTCCAGTTCACCCCTTCCGTTTCAGCGACACCTTCGACAAAAACACCGGGTGTTACAATTTCTTCTTCATCCAGCTCTCCCAGGGGAACGATCCGCTCCACTTCGGCAAATGTCCGATCAGCAGCCATCGCCATAAGCGGGTTCATGTTACGCGCCGTTTTGTCGTAGATGATATTGCCGAATTCATCGGCGGTTTTCCCATAAATAAAAGCGTATTCCGCACTCAGCGCTTCTTCGGCAAGGTATGCACGACCATTCAAAGAAACGATCTTCTTTCCTTGACGCACCATGTCATTATCGATCCCAATATCGGTCAAAATGCCGCCAAGACCTGTGCCGCCCGCACGGATTCTTTCCGCGAGCGTCCCTTGCGGTGAAAATTCAACGGCGAGAAAACCGTCAGTCATTTGTTTTCCCGCAACGGGATTTGATCCGATATGGGAAGCGATCAGCCGCCTTACGCGGTTATTGACGATTAATGGCCCGATGCCGATGCCGGGAAAGCCTGCGTCATTGCATATGACCGTTAAATTTTTTACGCCTTTTTTCAAAATCGCACTGATGAAAGAAGGCGGTGAACCGACTCCCCCAAATCCGCCAAACATGACGGTCGCTTCGTCTTTCAAATCGGCAATCGCATCTTCAACAGCAATTCGTTTGTTCAGGACCGTCATCTTTCGCGTATCACCTTTTCTGCTTGTTTTTCAATCTCGTGTACGGCATGTTTAAATATATGAATAAGTTCTTCCAGCTCTTGATCCGATATCGTAAGGGGCGGCGCAATGATGACCGCATCTCCCCCGCCGCCGTCAATGCCCGCCTGGGACGGATAAAGAAGCAGGCCTCTTTTTTTCGCTTCGGAAATGACGAGAGCCGACACCGGCATTGATGAAGGAAATGTCTTTTTGCTTTTTCGATCGGCGACAAATTCAATCCCGATAAGAAGCCCCTTGCCCCGAACGTCGCCAATGATGCTCGACTGTTTCATGACTTCTTTCAGCATCTTTTTCAGCTTTTCCCCTTTTACCCTGGCTTGTTTGACAAGATCGTGCTTCAGAATGTAGCGGAGAACAGCGAGCGCCGCACGGGCTGAAAAAGGGTTTGCGCTGTACGTATGTCCGCTCATGATGACTCCTGAGCCGTTTTTGACCGTTTCCATGATGTCATCGGATATGACAGCTGCGGCAATCGGTGAATACCCTGCGCTCATCCCCTTGCCGAGTACGGCAATATCCGGGGTCACACCCCAATGTTCAATCGCCAGCAACCGGCCGGTTCTTCCCATCCCACTCATGACTTCATCCGCAATAAAAAGAATTTCATTTTCTTCGCAAATCTTTTTTACTTTTTTGTAATAACCATCGGGCGCTGTTATGGCTGCTCCAGCAGCCCCGATGACGGGTTCGGCCACGAAGCCCGCGATAAACTGCTTGCCGATCCTTTTAATGGCGAGCTCGATTTCTTTCACGCACGCTTCCTGGCAGTCGGGATGAGAAAGCCGGCATCTGTAGCAGTTTGGCGCAGAAGCGGCGGGATACTTGTGCAGCATGTGCGTAAACCTGTAGCGGCGCTCATAAAATCCCGACAGCGACAGGGCCCCGTTTGTAATTCCGTGATAGCTGTTCCATCTTGAAAGGAAAATCGTTTTGTCGTTTTGTCCTTTTTCCTGCCAGTATTGAACGGCGATTTTCATGGCGGTTTCAACAGCTTCCGACCCGCTGTTGACAAAAAAAGACCAATTCAGATCACCCGGCAGCCATTCAGCAAGGAGTTCGGCAAGCTGTTCAGCCGGTTCACTCGTAAACTGTGAACGGTAGACAAATGAAACGGAATCAAGCTGCTCTTTGAGAGAATCAATCACTTCTTGTACACCGTGCCCGAGATTGCAGGTAACAGCCCCCGAACAGCCGTCAAGGTACCGTTTTCCGGAATTGTCGACAATCCAGCTTCCTTTTGCATACTGAACGACCGGATAGCTTGCGTGCAAATCAGGCTTAAGCAAAAATGACATGAAAACATCCCCCCTTCCCCAATGAGAGGTTTTTCTTTACATTATATGAATGGGGAAAAGGCGGCATTCTCTTTTCAAGTGAAATGGTTGATTTCGGAGCGATCGCCGTTAGTGTAAACAAAAAAATAAAAGGACATGTCCTTTTATTTTTCCAAGCGCGCTTATTCACATTGACGTTTTGTCCTGCAAAGCAACGGTTTCCTTCGTCTGTTTTTCCCATAAATAAAATGATCTCATCATCGAAAACGCAGCAAACGGCGCGGGCAGTGCGACGATGAGGAATAAATATTCGGGACTGACAGCATCCGACAACATTCCCGCGGCCGCATAGCCGAGCGGCATAAAAGCGCTGTTGACCGCAAAAAAAGCGCCCAGCGATCTGCCTCTGTTTTCACCTTCCGTTACCCTTTGCAAGTAACCTTCAATATAGATGTTGACTACGCCGCTGATCATTCCGATGACGATCAAAATCGCGGCGCCGAGCACGACATGATTAATCCAGCCTAGAGGCGACAAAAGCAGGCCGAAAATCAGCATTAAAGCGGGCACAGCAGCTTTTGCGTGCTCCGGTTTTGCGATAAAAGACAAGAAAAGCGCCGCAGACAGCGTCCCGCACGCCCAAAATGATTGAAAAGCGCCGCCCAGCCAAGCCTGATCTTTTAATAATAGCGAGGTCCAAATGACGATATATATTGGAAAACCGCTGAATACAAGCTGCTGTATGCTCGTCCCATACAACAAATACTTGAGCGGCTTATTTTGAAGCAAGCTTGTAAAACCGCTGAACAATTGTTTGTTTGTAAAAGGAATACGCTTTTGGCTGCCCCTTTTATCTTTGATTCTCCACTCCAAAAAGATGGATAGGAAGGAGAGGCTTCCGCACAGCACCCATAACCAGCCGAAATGCAGAAAGGAAAACAGAACCCCTGTGACAAGCGGAACGATCACTTGGATAAGCTGTGTGATCACTTCTTGAAATGCGATTCCTTTTTCAATTTGTTCTTTCCTCAGTGTATCCGGCAAGAGCGATCTTGCAGCAGGTTCGATTGCGGTCAAACATGCCGATACAATCACCCTTGCAACCGCCAGTAACATAACTGAACTCATGCCTGACAGCGCCAAAAATCCGATTATTAAAAATACAGTTGAAATGATCATATCTGAAGCCGCAATCAATTTCCCCCTGTGAAACCTGTCGGACAGCCAGCCTGTAAACGGCGATATCAAAATCGAGACAGTCAGCCCGATGCCGATCACGACGCTTCCCGAAAGGGCGCTTCCGGTTTCAGCTAAAGACCACCATACCAATGAATAATAGAAAAGAACCGAACTAAAGAGCGATAAAAACGTTCCAGACCACAGTCTGAAAAAGTCCCCTTTAATGACCCAAGCATATTTCAAAGTTTCTCCCCCGTTTGTCCGATATTTTCACCTCATGATTATATTACATATATATGTAAAATTTTACAACAAAAACAAAAAACCTTCCGGATGGAAGGCTTTGTGAGCATGTCAAGCGACCGGGCGTTGGGCTTTTAGCTAGCAAATGAAAGCCGCACCGACAATGATGAGCAAAATAAAGAGGACAACGATGAGCACAAATGTGTTTCTGCCGTGAAACCCGTAGCCGTATCCTCCAGTAGGACAGCAATAATGGGAGTAATGCACAGGCTTATCATCCTTTCGTATAAAGTCTACACCCCAGCCTATGCAGGCCAAGTCCCAATTGGTATGTGCACCTGCCTACTTTATTCGAACAAATATTTAAATATCGTCGTAAGCTTTCCCTTCTGCTGAAAACCCAGCTTTTCATAAAACGTTTTCACCTGATCGCTTCCCGAAGTCACAAGATAGCACGATTCCATGCTCGATTGTTTGGCAGCGACGAGCATCTGCTTGATAAGGCCCGATCCATAGCCTTTCCGCTGATAAGGCTCCAAAATGGCGACTTCCTCGATTTTAGCAACGTTTTCGTCCTGATCGAGATAAAGCTCGGCACATCCAATCGGTTCTCCTTCTTCCGAGTAGCAGACACACAGCTGGATGATGCCTTCCTCGTAAAAACGATACTTGCGCAGCAGCTTTTCCTTCGCAAACGCTTCATTGATCGACAACGAATCATAAGCCTGCATGATGCGGCAGCCGTCAATGAGAGATTTCTTCGTCCCCCATTCTGTCCGCACAGGGGAAACTCCTTTCCAATCTGCAAGCCGGATCGAATAAAACAATTCTTCATCAAGAATGTATCCAAGATCAAAGAGCGACTTTTTCATTGTGGAAGGGAGATCGCGGTTAAAAGAGCTTTTCACATGAATATAATTTCGGTTTAAAATATCGGGTACCCCAACGAGCAGGGAGTACAGCTCTGTCAGCGGAAATTCGTCCTGCAGCTGCAGAAAATGAGATGAAAACATTTGCGGGATCTGGTCATCTGTGTATATATGATAATGCGACTCAACTTTTTTGCTGCATGTCAGCATTAAATAACGGTCTTCTGTGTTTGAAATGGATGTCACAACGGCTGCCTCTTTTCTCATGATGTTCTATTATATTGTTTTTCGCTTTCAGAGCAGAAAATCCTCTAAAAAAGATGGCCCTTTTGAAAAAAGTCATCTGAACATGCCGTTTTTCTCAGCTTTCTTCGTTTGTATTTCGTGGGATGTTAACAGATTTTTCTGTATGCTGGGTATCCTCACGGCAGTCTGATGCCGCTTTACTTTAGCAATAGAAACTACTCGACTTTCTAGCTCGGAGTATTCAATTCCAAATTCGGAGATGAAAAAGCCCTCTCTGCTTTGTGAGAGCAAAGAGGGCAAACCATTGGTTATTTATCATACCAAGGTACACGACGAGTGCCTTTAAGATCTATTTTTCCCCTTCAAACAGCTTGGCATATTCGCCGTACCCTTCTTTCTCAAGGTCATCCTTCGGCACGAAACGGAGGGCTGCTGAATTGATGCAATAACGCAGGCCGTCCGGTCCGGGGCCGTCCGGGAACACGTGTCCAAGATGGGAATCGGCAGACTTGCTTCTCACCTCAGTCCGAACCATGCCGTGTGAAGTGTCAAGTTTTTCTTCGATCTCCCCGGTATCGACCGGTTTTGTGAAGCTTGGCCAGCCGCAGTGTGCGTCAAATTTGTCAAGCGATGAAAACAGCGGTTTTCCCGACACGATATCGACATAGATTCCGTCTTCGTGCAGATCCCAGTATTCGTTTTGGAATGGAGGCTCCGTCCCGTTTTTCTGCGTCACTTCATACTGCATCCGGGTCAGCTGCTTCAGCCGTTCTTCTTTATTGTTCGCCATGCTTACGCCCCCAATGCTGTTGTATAAATCCTTCTCTTCCGCTTCCGATCCGATACTGTGTGTAGCGATCAGGATGCTTTTTATGATAATCCTGATGATATTCTTCAGCCGGATAAAATGGCGCGGCTTCCAGAATGTCGGTCGCGATTGGATCTTTAAAGATGCCGCTTTCTTCAAGCTTTTTCTTCGATTCCTCAGCGAGTTTCCGCTGCTTGTTATTATGGAAAAAAATCGCTGTCCGGTAAGACTCGCCGCGGTCTGCGAATTGTCCTCCGCTGTCAGTAGGATCGATTTGCTGCCAGTAGAGTTCCAGCAGTTTTTCGTATGGAAAGACATCGGGATCAAACGTGATTTGCACCGCTTCCCTATGTCCCGTTGTATTGCTGCAAACCTCTTCATAGGTCGGATTTTCCGTATGGCCGCCGGTATAGCCGGATTCGACTTTTATAATGCCCGGCTGTTCGTCAAAAGGCTTGACCATACACCAAAAGCAGCCTCCGGCAAATGTGGCGAGTTCTCGTTTTTCAGCCATCTGTTCTGCCTCCTTCTTTTCAACATTTGTTGGGAACCATTATATCACAGCATGCTCATTTTTAAGCCCTCTCCCGCTCATCGCAAAATCAGCCGCTGCCTAAAAAGAAAAAATGACAATAATATGTCATTGCCATCACTATATTCTAAGAAACAGCAGTATTCATCTATCATTGTCATGGACCGTTGTTCAATTGATGGTCAAATGAACTAAAAATCTTCTGAAACATACACTTGAAAAACGAAAATTATGGTATCATAGTGATATCATGTTCATGAAAAATAATATTCATGCTGATTCGGTCATTCCTTTTTAAAAAAAGCTGAAATTTGCTACTTATATGGAGGGGCGAAATTTTGAAAGTTAGAGAACAAATGATGTATGATATGGAAGCACTGCTTCGCACAGTATTTAAACAGATACGTGATGAGATAAATGAGCTGCTCGAAAAAGAGATGTCCCGCAATGAATTCATGATTCTCCGCCTGCTGAGTGAGCAAGGTCCGAAGAAAGTCACGGAGTTTGCAACGATTTTAGGCGTTTCTGCGAGCCATATCACAGCTGTAACCGATGCGTTGGTTGAAAAAGGATGGATCACGAGAGTCCGGTCAAAAGAAGACAGACGGATCATCAAAATCCATCTGACAGACGCGGGAAAAGAAATTATCAGATATTTTGAAGAAAAGAAAACGGAATATTATTTCAAGCGGTTCAGCAGCTTCAGTGATGAAGAGCTGAAAACGCTGATTGAACTGTTCAGCAAATTGGACAAAAAACGGGAACAGCGCTAATCGGGTTTTCATAAATTGGCCCGAATCTGTGCACCTTAATTAAAAAAGAGGTGTATTGACATATGACAGCTCCTTATCTTTGTCCAAACTGCAAAACAAACCGAACACGGTTCAACTTAATCGAACAGTCCCCGACATCCGTTAAGATTGATCCGGCAACAGGGGAGATCATGGAAACGTATTCAGATGACGAGCTTTCTCCATTTCACCTGCCCTACAGCGGTCCCGCCATAAAAGTGCAGTGCGGCGCGTGCGGATTAATTGAAGACGAAAAGACTTTTATCAAACTTGCGGAATTCGATAAACGAACATAACAAAGACAGGATAGATGGACATCGTTTCATCTATCCTTTTTCGTGCAGCTTAACGTGAATTCAAACGGAGGCGCACACCCGGTTTCTCCCAAGGTGTTTAGCCCTGTACAAACATTGGTCGGCTTTTTCAATCAACTCGTCCGTACTGCGAATGACCTCCGGAAATGCCGCAACCCCAATCGAAACGGTAATATGAATCTTTTTAGAATGAGAAATTGAAAAAGTGTGTGTCTCCACTTCCTTGCGTATCCTTTCAGCAATCTCTGCAGCCTGCGAATGAGAACTGTTCGGCAATATGACCGAAAACTCTTCTCCGCCGTTTCTTGATACGATATCTTCCGCACGTGTTGACTTTTTTAAAATCGTTCCCAGTTCTTTTAAAATCACGTCTCCATTTGAATGTCCGTATGTATCATTAATCCTTTTGAAATAATCGATATCGATCATAAGCAAAGACAGTTTCTCGTTCTTCTCCCTTGCGTTTGAAATATGAGCATTCCATATCGCATCAAAATGGCGGACATTATTCAATCCCGTTAAATAATCAAGCGACGATTCCTCTTCATACTTTTTCAACAGAAAATGAGATTTTTTTAAATATGAGACGACATATACTGATGTAAATCCGCCGATAGTAGATAAAATCCAGAACCATATCATTAAAATTTTCACTAAATGGAAATCATGGAGGAGCATCAAGATCACAATTGAAATCGCCACATTAGCAAAAATAACCAAAGCAAATGTCTTTCGATAAGTGTCAGCGTCTTTATCCATGACCCTGAGGATGAGATAATATCCTATGAATATAGCGATCATTCCTGTAAGCGCTGCAATCGAAGATATATTCCCCCCGTAAACAAATCTTCCTCCTATAATCAGTAGAGAACAAATAAAGGCCGGAAAGACGCCCGTAAATAGAAACAAAATCATAACGGGCACATAACGCAAATCAACGATCGTTTCATCGGTTGCCTGGATCGAAAAGAACATGAGCACATTCCCGAGCAATCCTCCCATGACGCCGTCAATCCAATTAAGTTGTTTGTTTGTAGCTTTTCGGGAAAAAATATTCCACTTTAGCTGAGTGTAGATAAAGAGTGAAGTAATTAAAATGCACAAATTCAAAAATAAATCGATTAAAAACATGACAAGCCCCCAACACCAAACTCATTTTATATTGTATATATCGTCAATTATTAAGACGTTAACAGCATTTTTGTTTCTTTGCTTCAGATGCCCGGCGGGAATCGCTTCCGGGGCTTGCCGCAGGAGCTTGTTCTTTCATTTTTCAAATAAAACGAGGTGCTTCCACTTCCCGTAGCGGTAATATAAAAACGCGGTCAGGCTGCTCAGCATAAAGCTCATTCCAATGCCAACCGCTATGCCGTTATCTCCAAGCCACTTTGAAAATAAGTATGTAAACGGATAGCGCAAAACCCAAAAAGAAATCACATTCAGCACCAAAATTTGAAACATCGCGCCGGCTGCCCTTACAACACCGTTTAACACAAAGTTAATCCCGATAAACGGATAGAAAAAAGCAATCGTTTTTAAATATTCTTCCCCGAATGCAGCTGAATCGGCTTCCGAAATAAACAGCCTGACCGCATGATAGCCTGTCAGAAATATCGCGGTGCTGACGACAGCCATAAACAGCAGAACATAAATGACGCCGTAGTGAGCGATTTTTTTCGTACGCTCCATATCGCCGCTGCCGACGGTTTGGCCAGCCATACTGTTGACAGCCGTGCCGATGGCCATCGCCGGGAGTATCAGCAGGCTGTCAAGCCGCTGTACCGCGCCAAACCCTGACACGACACGTTCTCCAAATGAATTGACAACGCTCATAATCGCCATCGAGCCGCCTGAAATCACCATCATTTGCAAGCCGGCAGGCACTCCGAGCTTCAAAATGACGGACGTCTCTTCCAGAGACGGAAGCGCGGGCTTTGAAAATGGAACAAGCCGCTTTCTCACCGTATAGACCACACCGTAAATGAAAGCAATCCCTTGGGAAACGACGGTTGCATAGGCCGCTCCGGCAATTCCGAGGTTGAATACCGAGATAAACAGCGGATCCATGAACAGGTTCAGGATGACGGCCAAGAGGACGAAACGCAAAGGTGTTTGACTGTCGCCGACCGCCCTTAACACTGTACTGATGAAATTATAGCCGAATAAAAATATAATCCCGATAAAATGAATGCTCAAATAGCTTGCAGCCAAATCCATCATATTTCCGGGCGTTTGAAGAAGCGAGAGCAGAGGCTCTGTGAAAAAATAGCCGATAACCCCGAGCAATACGCTCATCGCTGTCATCAGAACAACAAACGCGTTGATATATGAAGCAAGTCCCTTCTTATCCCTTTTTCCTTTCTGCTGCGCAAGAATCGTCAGCGCCGCATTGTTGACGCCCAATACGAACGACAGCACCGTAAAGAAAACCGTCCCCGAGACGGCCGCAGCACCGAGTGCTTTTGCTCCGAGCAGATTTCCGACCCACAAGCTATCGACGAATTGAAATGAAATCTGCAAAAGATTGGCTAAAATGATCGGGCCGGAAAAAAAGACCAGCTGTTTAAACACATTTCCGTATGTAAAATCCGTTTTCATTGTTTACTCCTTTTCATCTGTCGTCTTGATCGCGATGTGACCGATCGCTTCTCAGCCTCATATAATGTCAGAAAGCATGCAAAGGGGCGTGACAAAATGTTCTCTACAGATCATGATGCCCGGCAAACGGCGGAGGGTTTTCGGAGGAACTGCTACCATCTTCCGCCTGTAGAGGCGCCCTTTTATTTTCGAAACGGCGGAAAAGCAGCGATGATCAGACTGCTCCACGCTGCTCCTCACACCGACAATCTCGACGTATTCATAAACGGCATATCCGTTTTTCAAAACATCTCCTATACAGATTTATCTTCTTATGTCCGGTTTCCTGCCGGCCGTATTCAAATCGATGTTTTTCAAAGAGGCAGGGCGCACGGTCCCTTGCTGTCGGTACAGTATCACCTGATCCACGGCGGGTACTGCACGGTTGCCGTTACAGGCACAGCTGCAAAGCTCATTCCCGTCGGAATGTATGACCGGCCTGCGGCTGATCCGGAAAGCCGCAGCATCCGTTTCGTTCATTTATCACCGGACTCTCCGGCTCTTGACTTTGCAGTGCAAAACGGACCTGTCCTGTTTTCAGGTGTCCCCTTTCAAACGGTCACGCGGTACATCCAGGTGCGTTCACAGAAAATCGACATGGAGGTAAAGGCCGCCGGTTCAACAGCGGTCCTGCTGAAGGTTCCGAAAATCACGCTTCACGCCGGGAAATCCACAACTTTGTATGGCCTCGGTTTCGTCAACGGCTCCCCTTCTCTCACAATAAAAACGGCGCCGTTTCCTGCCAAAGCTCCCCCTTCATAGCGAAAAAAAAGAGACCTGATGTCTCTTTTACAGTCTGCTGAAGCATGGACAACAAAATCCTAAAACGGTCTCATGTTTTAGGATTTTGCCGGCAATTATTGATTGTGATGGTCAGTTTTTTTATGTTTTTTCGCATCTAGGGTAAAAATCATAATGCTTAAAAACAACGCACAATACCCGATGTTCAAATACATCTTGTCCATGTTTTCATCGATGAAACTGAAGGCGGCCAGGCCGCCGAAGTACAGTGAAAACAACATAGACAGCAAGCTGAAATATGTGTAGATACGTTCCATATGTTCACCCCTGTAAATCCCGCCGCACGATCTATGAATCTGTTTGTGCAGGCTGATAATAAACAAATTCGATTTGATCTTTTTCTAAATCAATGTCTTTTGCTTTCACATACATTCCGTTTTTAAGCGGCATCTCTGACAGACGGACTTGAATTTCTTTAGCATCCGAACGAACGTGTACAAAATCAGGAAGATCATAAAATTGATCCATGTAGTTCAGCACCATCGATATCGGAACATTTAACTTGCCGATCGAAAATCTCGTCACGTCAAGAACCACATCTCCGTTTTTTTCCACTGTCGGCCGAAAGGACACCCTCGCATCGACTGTCGAGGAAAAGGCGCGGATCGCACCGACGATGTGGAATTCATCGTCGATTTCGATTTGATAGTCAAGATCCGGCGAAGACTCCTTCTCCAAATATGTGTTGATGAATGCGGCCAATGATTCTTTCGTGCTCGTCACGTTCAATTGGTATTCGCTCGGAGTCGGCCGCGACGGTTCCTTTTGACCGCCGGGCATGAATACGAGAATGAAAATCCCGGCAAGTATGATGACGTTGACTGCTGCTAAAATTAAAAATAAGTTCTTCCATTTCTTCATTTTTTCACCTTATTCTGCTTGGGGGTCTTCGTTTTTAATTTGTTCGTAAACGCGTTTCGCTATTAAAGAATATCCGTATTGATTAGGATGAAACTCATCTTTTGCAATCTTCTTTTCATCGCTGTATTCCTCAAAAATATCAGCGATATTCGCTATTTTCGTGTTGGAGACCTTTTTCAGGCTTTTTTCTGCTCCTTCATTCCATTCGTCTACGACTTGGTCAATTTCCCTCAGTTCAGACAGCGTAAACTTAAACGGATTATACATGCTGACATAAATCAACTCAGCGCTGGCGTTTTGCTCTCTAATTTCCGCTAAAATATTCGAAAACCGCTTTTCAAACAGTTTTTGTTCAACGCGGAAAGGTGTAAGCGTTAAGTGCGCGAAGTTTTGGCGGACGACTTTCATCAGGTCGTTGCCCCCTATTGTAAACAAAATGTAGTCTGCATCTTTCAGGCCCTCTTGTACTTCTTTTTCTTTTAATCTTTCAAGCAGCTGATCAGTCCGGGAGCCTTTAACGGCATAATTTTTGACCGTTACGGACTTCACATCGCTCCGGCTTTCAAGCTCGTCGGCCACCATGCCGACATAGCCTTTCTTCTCTTGATCGCCTACCCCCTCTGTCAGAGAATCGCCCACTGCTGCAATCACGATATCGCGCTTAGGGGAGACCGATGTTTTTTCAACGCCCGCATTCCATTCCGTACAGGCTGAAAGCAGACAGACGAGGGCCATCATGACTGTTATAAACCGTATGTTCAAAAATGATGCCCCTTCCTTCTAGATACCTAAAAAAAAGTGTACCATGTTTTGATTCTTTTGAAAATGATTTGACAGGTGTAAAAAAAAGCCTGTTTCCGGTGGTCAGGAAGCAGGCTTCAGCGGCAGGCGCCCGTTTTTATCAACGGTTTTCCAGCGTCTTAATATCGGCGATGATTTCATCGTACGGCGTTTTTTTTGCACCGTCATAATCCTTGACGACTTTGCCGTTTTGATCGACTAGATAAAATGACGATTGGTGAATCACCTGATCCTCATCTTCAGGTTTTTTCACGATTGCTTTAAAGCTTTTCAGCGCAAATTTTTCAATTTCCTCCTGCGAGTATCCAGTTAAAAAATCCCAGTTTTGAAAATTGAGCGGATAGTTGGCCGCAAATTTTTTCAACTTTTCCGGCGTGTCATTTTCGGGGTCAACGCTGAAAGAGACGATGCGGGCCTGCAGGTTTTCCTCTTCCATTTGTTTTTGCAGTTCAGCCATATGTGAAGTCATCGGCGGACAGATCGTTTTACAGTTCGTAAATATAAAGTCGGCCACCCACACCTGGCCTTTTAAACTTTCAAGAGACACGGTTTTCCCGTCTTGATTTTGAAAAGAAAAAGATTGTACGTCATAGTTTAAAGAATTTTCAATCTTGCTAGTTCCGCAGGACGAAAGAAACACTGTGAGAATCCCTGCAAGGAAAATGCCAAAAACGTTTTTCAATCCTTCCATCCCCTTTTTCAATCGGTGTAAAAAGTAAAACCGATCGCTCCTTTTCCGGTATGAACAGAGATAATCGGCGTTGTGTACGCAATATCAATATCGATTCCCGGGATATGTTCAAGCAAAGAGTCTTTCAGCCTATGAGCAAGGTCGAGTGCATCGGCATGGGCGATTCCGATCGCTTGCACCGTCCTTCCCTTCACCGCGGAAAGAAATTGACCCGTTAAATAACGGATAAGCTGACTGGTGCTCCTGACATTTTTTTCAGGCGTATAGATTCCGTCCTCAAGCCTCGCGATCGGCTTAACCTTGAGCAATGAGCCGATCAGCGCTTTTCCTTTCCCGATGCGGCCGCCTTTGATCAAGTTATCAAAATGATCAATTGTCACATAGAGGGATGTCCGGTCGCGCAAGTTCTCCAGGTCTTTTACAATCGCTTCGGCCGTCATTCCCTCTTCGGCCAGCAAGGCGGCTCGTACGACCTGAAAGCCGAGGCCTTTTGAAATATACATGGAATCAATCACCGTAATATTCCCGTCGACCATGTTTGAAGCGCTTACAGCCGTCTGGTATGTCCCGCTCAATTGGCTTGAGAGATGGATGCTGATCACTTCGCTTCCGTCAGCGGTCAGCTCTTCGTACAGTTTGATAAAAGCGCCTAAAGGCGGCTGTGAACTTTTCGGGAGTTCTGCGGCGCTCTCCATTTTCTCAATAAATTCGTCCGGCTGAATATCGAACCTGTCTCTGTAAACAATGCCGTCGATTGATATCGAGAGCGGGAGAACGGAAATATGATATTCTCTGAGCAGTTCTTCGCTCAAGTCAGCTGTTGAGTCCGTTACAATTTTAATGCTTGGCAATTCCCTTCACATCCTGTCGGTTCAAATGGTGAATTTCCTAGTGAGGCCAAATTCGGCATGAAAAATTCTTTGCCGGCCGAATGCCGTCTTCCGCCCTTTTCCAAGCGGATTTGGCTGTCTTCATGGGCCGGCAAAGAATGCTATCAATTCTTATGCATTATGCTTCAATTCTTCCTCTTGATAAATGGCGAGGTAATCCTGCCATTTCAATGCTCTCTTTAAGTAGTCCCTAAAGGAGTAGACGTTTTTTTTCCGCTTTGAGCAATAGAGTGTCTTTAAAAAGATTTCGAGCCTCAGACTGGCCATAAAAAAATGCGGGTCGTCCTCCTTCAGCAGGGGTATTTCCGTCACCTTCACCTTCTGTCCATCCGAACGTTTGAACTCCAGGCTTTTAAGTAACAAGCTATCAATCCTCATTTATGAGATATTTTCTTTATTATACATAATCTCAGGAGCCGTTGTCTTTGATTTATGCGTGTTTTCAAAAAAATTTCTTAAATCAGCAAATGAAAGAGCCCTTCATCTTTATTCACTTCGACATAGCGGAAGCCTTTACGGTCCATTCTCGCAATCAGCGGCTCGTAGTCTTCGCGCTGTTTCAATTCGATGCCGACGAGCGCAGGGCCGCTGCTTTTATTATTTTTCTTCGTATATTCAAACCGGGTGATATCATCGGTCGGCCCGAGCACTTCATCTAGAAATTCGCGCAAAGCTCCCGCCCTTTGCGGGAAGTTCACGATGAAATAATGCTGGAGTCCTTCATACATCATCGATCTGTCTTTGATTTCCTGCATTCTGCCGATATCGTTGTTTCCTCCGCTCACAATGCATACGACATTCTTTCCTTTGATTTCATCCCTGTAAAGGTCTAAAGCGGCGATCGGCAGCGCTCCCGCAGGCTCGGCGACAATCGCGCATTGGTTGTACAGCTCAAGAATCGCGGTGCATACCTTTCCTTCAGGAACGAGCAAAATATCATCTACAACGGTTTCAAGCGTTTTAAATGTCTCTTCGCCGATTTTTTGCACGGCGGCTCCGTCTACAAATTTATCGATTTTCTCGAGGGTCACGACTTCGCCTTTTTTGTTTGATTCAAATAGAGCCGGCGCGCCTTTGGGCTCAACCGCGATCAGCTTTGTATCCGGGGACACGTTTTTCATGTAGGTTCCCACTCCTGAAAGCAGGCCGCCGCCGCCTACACTTGCAAATAAATAATGGGGTTCTGTTTCGATATCGTTTAAGATTTCGACCGCAACCGTTCCCTGTCCGGCCATGACGGCAGGATCGTCAAACGGGTGGATAAATGCCCGTTTTTCTTCCTCGCAGCAGGCGACTGCGCTTTGATATGCATCATCGAACGTGTCGCCTGTCAGGATGATCTCGATGTATTCCTTGCCGAACAATTCGACTTGAGAAATTTTTTGCCTCGGAGTCGTCGACGGCATAAAAATCTTTCCGTGAATACCGAGATGTTTACAGGAAAAAGCGACCCCCTGCGCATGGTTTCCTGCACTGGCGCAGACGACCCCGTTTTTCGTCGTTTCTTTTGAAAGCTGCTTCATTTTATAATAGGCGCCTCTCAGTTTAAAAGAGCGGACAACCTGCAGGTCTTCTCTTTTTAAATATACGTTGCAATCGTACCTCTCGGAGAGCCTCTCATTTTTTTGGAGGGGGGTATGAATGACAACATCTTTTACATTTTGATGGGCTTTTAAAATGTCTTTGACTTGGATGAGAGAGTTTTCTTTAAGCAACGGTTTCATGTATAAGATCCTTTCTGTATAAAGCTTTATTTAATACGCCATTATATCATGAATATTCAAAATTTAAAGGGCAATTCTTTGTTATTTACAGAATATTATACACTTTCTCAATATATACGGAGTTCTTTTCGATTCTTAATGTGCAGCCAAATATACTTTTTTTCAAAAAACTCTTTATTTGTTCTAATTGGGTGTTATAATAGAACCAATTAGAACCAAAAGGAGACCCGCCATGATTAAACACACGTACCCATCCATAGGGTTCTCCGAGCTGATCGGGGAATGCGATTCCTTTTTGCAAACGAAAAACAGAGCGATACAATTTGCAGCCTCTTCCCATCCGATTCTGATTCATGGAGAAACAGGCACAGGCAAAGAGCTGTTCGCCAAAGCCATTCATTCCGGATCATCTTTCAACCATGATCCCTTCACACACGTAAGCTGCAGCACGCTGAATGAAGATGAAGCGGCTGAAGACTTTTTTCTTTCAGAGATGAATGAATCCGGAACCTTGTTTCTCGACGAAGTGTGGGGGCTTTCCTTGCCTCTCCAGGGCAAGCTTTTGGCAGCCATTGAAAAAGGGATGCCAAAAAGACTGATTGTCACCTCAAGCGTGCCGCTCGGTGAACGGATTGAAAGCAGCGAATTCCGCAAGGATTTGTACTACAGGCTCAATGTGCTCGACCTTCCGCTTCCCCCCCTTGCTGAACGGCGAAGCGACATCCCCCTTCTCGTGCATCATTTTTTAAAAAGCGGGGATCATGACATATATGTCGAACCGGTCGTTTGGAAGGCTTTAGAGCAGCATGAGTTTGAGGGGAACGTCAGAGAACTCAAAAACATGACGGATTATATGAAAACCGTCTCAGACGGGAAAACGATTCAGCTTTACGACACTCCGCCGGCGTTAAGAGAACAAATCGAAAAGAAGAAGCCAAAAGATAAAAAAACGGCTTCAACATCACTGACTTTAATGGAAAAAGAGGAGTTTGCGTTTTTGCTCGATGCAGTCAAGCAATTAAATGAAAAAGGAGAGCCTGCCAGCCGCAGAGTTCTGTCTGAACTGAGCAAAAACGGCAAGTCGGAGCTTACCCCCCAGCAAGTGCGCAGCAGATTGGATTATTTGGAAAAAAGAGAGTTTATTACAAAGGGCCGCGGAAGAGCCGGGACAAAAATCACGCTTGAAGGCCTCCGCTTTTTAAGCTCTTTAAAGCATCACATTATTCAAGAATAGAAAGGGTGTCTTGGTATGTACACGATTAAAGAAGAAATTGCGAATGCAATTACCCATGGGCTCGGCGTTCTCCTCTCCATACCCGCCATCGTATTTTTGGTGATATTTGCGATTCGCTACGGAAGTCCGGTGGATGTTGTCAGCTTTTCGATTTTCGGCGCTTCCATGCTGTTCCTGTATTTAAGTTCGACCCTTCTGCACAGCATTCAGCACCAAAAAACAAAAGATATTCTTGAGATCATCGATCACTCAGCCATCTACGTACTGATTGCGGGTACATACACACCGCTGCTCCTCGGACCTTTGAAAGGCACGCTCGGCTATACAATGCTTGCGGTCGTCTGGGGACTTGCGATTGGCGGAGTTGTATTTAAAATCTTTTTTGTGAAACGATTTATCGTGGTCAGCACGCTGGTGTATCTTGTGATGGGCTGGATGGCGATTATTGCGATCAAGCCGCTTTATACGGCCTTGACCGGAGAAGGATTCGCCCTGCTGCTCTTAGGGGGAATATTGTATTCTGTCGGAACGATCTTTTATTTATGGAGAAAGATCCCGTATCATCATGCGATTTGGCACACCTTCGTACTCGGCGGCAGCGCCTCCATGTTTTTCTGCGTGCTTTTCTACGTGGCAAAGGTGCCGTTTATATCATAAACGGCGAAAACCAGGCTCCCATAAAGGAAGCCTGGTTTTTTTATGCCCGAAGCTGTTTGTTTTCGGTCAGGACGTATGCCGGGTAGATCGTCAAGTCGATATCAGCAGGTCTCAGCCTCTTGAACAACTTGCCTTTCTTCATGTCTTCCGTACCGGCTGTTTCGACTGCAACGATCGGAATGCCGAGCTTTTTGGATAAAGATTTGTAATCGAGCCCGTCATCTTCAGACAGAATAAAGCTTTGGCCTTTCCTGACGATCTCTTCCACTTTTTCAAGTGATGCTTCCTTGTCGGCGCTTTTTTTGACCGCGGCCATTTTATTGAGCCAGCCGCTGAGCAGCGGATAACGAAAGGCGCGCGGATCAGCAAAAAACGAAGCCGTTTTATCAAGGTGTCCGAGCAGCACGGCGAGCTCTGACAGGCCGAGCTTTGGATGCACGTAAAGGACGGGGCCAGCCGGGGATCTTCCATTCTGATGGATGGAAACGGTCGAACCGGTTAAGCCGATGCACCCCCGTAAAAAAGCTTTCGGCTTATCAAAGACAGCTTCCATCTGATTGGCGTACGAAAGGCGCGGGTCAAGTGTCTGTAGCGCCTGCAGGAGCTTGATATGCTTGATGAACATATAGGCCGAATACATCCATAAAAAACAATAGCGAAACATGAAAATCCTCTCCTCTATCCTTTTCTTTGATAAACGAGGAATTCGTAGTCATATGGATTTTTGTCATCTTTCAGGCCTTTCCGCCTCGAAACGATTTCCCACTCAGCTTCGCTGAATTCAGGAAAATACCGGTCCCCTTCAAAGGTTTCATCGATTTTTGTCACATACAGCTTGTCCGCAAAAGGCAGAATCTCCGCGTACAGTGTTGAACCGCCGATGACAAAACATTCTTCGTTTTTGTTTTTCGCAAACCGCACCGCTTCTTCTGCCGAGTGCATCACCTGACAATTCGGAATATCCAGTTCTTTATTGGATGTGACGATGATGTTCTCCCGGTGAGGCAAAGGTTTGCCGATGGATTCAAACGTCTTTCTCCCCATGATCACGGCGTGTCCTTTCGTCACCTCTTTAAAATACTTCAAATCCTGCGGCAGATGCCATGGCAGATCATTATCTTTGCCGATCAGGCGGTTTCTGTCCATGGCGGTAATCAATGAAATCATTAATTTAAAGCCCCCTTATGATGTTTGTAGCGAAATAATGCCGGATGATGCTCATCTCTTTGTGTGATCATCTGTGAACATGATGCATGAAGATGGAGGTTAAAGCTGTGATGAGAGGAAACCTTTCTTCGAGGTTTTCATTCTGATCAGGCCGCCCGAATGCATTGGTGTCATTCCCCGTTTTGTTCAATTCCGGTTCTCTAACATATGACGGCATATATCCGCATGATGTTTCATTTTTTTCATCCTTTTGTAGTGTATCTTGTTTAACCTTTCGAAAACAAGACATTTTTCGGGAAAAGACATAAAATATCGGCATAAAAAAACCCCGCCTGATGGCGGGGAGGGCGAGGTCTTTCAACGGCTTTTCGCAACGCTCTGTCCGTCTGTTCTCTCTTCATCCTCAAGATCCTGATGCGAATGGGCAATTCGGCTTGCAGCAGCTGCCGCCAAGGCAGCGACGATATCATCAAGGAACGTGTGAACCTCATCGTCCGGACAGTCGTCCAGTTCTTTAATGATGCCGAACTTTTCTTTATCCAGATAGCCGAAGTTCGTCAAGCCGATCGAACCGTAGACGTTTACGATGGAAAGCGGAATAATCTCGTCGATCCCGTAAAGGGGTTCATCCGTTTCGACCAAATATTGAAGCGGTTCAGGCAATAGCTTTTTCTCGGCAAGCTGGTCAAGCGCTATCCCCGTTAACACGGCATGAACGATTTCCCTTTTGTTTAAGACCTTTTCGACATTCTCAACGCATACAGCAAGCGACAGATCAGGATGGTATTTTTCCTGCAGCTTTTGTACGATCAGTGCAATATCCTCAATCGTAACCCCGCGCTCATTCAGCATATTTTTCGTTAAGTGCACCATTTCATTCATCGTATACTTCTTCATCTGCATCAATCTCCTTTAGTGGCTCATCCAGTTAGGCGGTGTATTGCGGTCCCAGTATATGCTTCCGAGATCGTGATGTTTTTGAAAGCCGTCTTCGGCAGTATGATAATGAAAGTTAAACCAGTACCCTTTATGCGGCGGCTTGTCCCTGCGCACATGGAACCTCAGCACATCCTCCCCCGTTTTCCGGTTGTAAACGTGGAAGATTCTCTCCGACTTCCCCGCCGTCGGCGTTTTGGAAATGACAAGATCCTGGTAAGCGTCATTGTCCTGCATTGTCATGAGATGGCTGACGATGATCTCCTCGACCTTTGGAAGCACTTCTTCCCTGTACTCGTCTTCGATGACCGGCGATATCCTGCTGCCGAATTTTACGAATGACAGATCTTCTGCTTCATTGAGCAGTTCATCCTTGTAGCTGTCAAATGAAGATTTGGATTCGCCGTCTTCTTCAAGTTCGGGCTCTTCCTGCTTTTGATAAACAGCTGTATACCCGGATTCTTTCATGCTCTGATGCTCCTGCGGCTTGTCCGCCATTAATGCCGCAGGAGGAGATACAAGGCCGAACGTTGCAATTGTAAATAATGTGACAAGCGCTTTTCTCATCCACATCTTCATGACTGGTTAGTCCCCTTTTGGATCGCTTTCTCGTTTTCTCTTATTCTATCATAGGTTGAATTTTCAGTCATTCATAAAGTGACGGTGCAAATAAACAAAACGCCTTTTCTTTTGGCGATAAAACGTTTACAATCAAAGATGAAAATTCCAAAATTGGGAGTGATCGTTCATGATTGAAGGTCTTTTTATAACCGCTTCATTGATTACCCTCGCTTATTTTATCGTCATGGAAATCGCAGATTAAAAAATCCCAAGGTATATGCCTTGGGATTTCATTTTTCGAGAACACCGTAATGAAACAGGGCCGTTTTGCGTTTTTTTACGCGAAATCCGTATTTTTCGAAGCGCGGACTTTTCCAGTGGTCTTTCAGGACCACTCTTTTTCTGGCGACCCGAAGGGCTTCATTTAAAGCACCGTCAAGCGTAAACTCGGAATGCGCCCACTTTCTTAAAGGGGCGATGCCGCTTGATTCTTCGATTCCATCATCAAACATCGGGTCAAAGTAGACGATATCTGCTGAATCATCATCAAGCTCCAGCAGATATTCAAAGCTGTCGCCGGAATGAACCCGAATCCTTTTCATCGCCTGATCCAAAGCGTCAAGGCCTGTCTCCCACGATTGAAGCCCCGCCTCGACAAGAAAAGCGAGGAGCGGGCTTTTTTCAATTCCGCACACCTCGCCTTGTTCGCCAGCGGCAAGGCTTGCAATGATGGCGTCTGATCCAAGGCCGAGCGTACAATCGAGCAGCTTGTCTCCCGGTTCAACTTGTGCAGCTTCGACAAAAGGATCCGGTTCGCCTCTTAACATGCGCTTCGCCCGGAACATCGCAGAGTTCGGGTGGAAAAAGAACTTTTCGCCTTCTGAATGATACAGCTCGAAGCGCTCTTTTCCAACCACGAGAACATCTTCCTGCTCTGTCTCCCGGATTTGGCGAATCGGCCGTTTTCTCCGTTCGGAAAAGCGGGCGCCGAGCGTCCGGCTGATTTTTTCCGCCGTTAAAACCGTGTTTTCAGTCGGTCTGTAGCTTGTTGTGACAATCATGTTCTTCTCCGTAAAAAATGCCCTTCAAAGGGCATTTTAGCAATGTTTTTCAAAAGCGTCCGTGATGTTTTTCATAATCTCCGTCATTTCACGGCCTTCAATCTGTTCACGAGGAATGAAATGAACGACTTTTTTGCCTTTCAGCAGTGCCATTGAAGGTGAAGACGGTTCATATCCTTCGAAGTATTCCCTCATTTTCGCCGTTGCTTCGCGGTCCTGTCCGGCAAAGACTGTAACGGTCTCATCAGGCCCGTTTTCGCTTCCGGAGACGGCCTGAACGGCTGCCGGTCTCGCCAGCCCTGCGGCACATCCGCAGACTGAATTGACGACGACGAAAGTCGTGCCTTCTGCACCTTCCATGAATGTCTCAACTTCTTCCGCGGTCGATAACTCTTTAAAGCCGGCCTGCACCAATTCCTGACGCATCGGAAGAACGAGCTGGCGCATGTATTCTTCATAAGCTGTTGACATATTAAAAAGCCCCCTCTATAAACCTTGACTACTGATGTCAAGGATACTACAGCGGGGGCTGAATTTCAAACACCGGGCGAAAAAACCGCTAGATTTTCATAATGCCGCCGGTATTGGCAGATGTCACCAGCTTTGAATACCGGGCGAGATAGCCCGTTTTCACTTTCGGTTCAAATCCGGGCCAGTTTGCTTTTCTTTTTTCCCACTCTTCATCGGAGATTTCGATGTTTAAAATCCGCTTTTCGATATCAACAATGATATGGTCGCCGTTTTCTACGAAAGCAAGCGGGCCGCCTTCGGCTGCTTCCGGCGAAACGTGGCCGATCGAAAGACCGCGGGAGGCTCCGGAAAAGCGGCCGTCGGTAATTAAAGCAACTTTCGGACCGAGGCCCATTCCGACGATCTGCGAAGTCGGTGCAAGCATTTCAGGCATTCCCGGTCCGCCTTTAGGACCTTCATAGCGGATGATGACGACATCTCCCGCTTTAACTTTACGGTTGATGATGCCGTCAAGCGCTTCTTCCTGTGAGTCAAAGACAACCGCAGGTCCTTCATGGCGGGTAATCCCGTCTTGGACGCCGCCGGTTTTAATGATCGCACCGTCAGGCGCCAGGTTGCCGAACAGGACGGCGAGTCCGCCTTGCTCTGAAAACGGCTGATCGATCGGATGAATGACCTCGTAATCTTTCACTTCGCGCCCGGCAATATTTTCGCCAAGCGTTTTTCCCGTTACGGTCAGCGTATCCAAGTGAAGCGCGCCTTCTTTTTTCGACAGCTCGTTTAAGACTGCTGATACGCCTCCAGCTTCATGCAAATCTTCAATAAACACATCGGAAGCCGGCGCAAGCTTTGATAAATGCGGAACCCTTGCCGCTACCTCATTGATCCGTTCAAGCGAGTAGTCGACCCCCGCTTCATTGGCGATCGCAAGCGTATGAAGGATCGTATTCGTTGATCCGCCGAGCGCCATGTCTAAAGCGAACGCGTTGTCGATCGCTTTTTCGGTCACGATGTCGCGCGGTTTAATATCCGACTTGATCAACTCCATCAGCTGGCGGGCCGACTGTTTGGCAAATTCCCTGCGGTCGGGCGATGTCGCCAAAATGGTGCCGTTGCCCGGCATGGCGATGCCAAGAGCTTCAGAAAGGCAGTTCATCGAGTTGGCCGTGAACATGCCCGAGCATGATCCGCATGTCGGACAGCCGAACTGTTCAAGCTCCTCAAGCCCTTTCTCATCGATTTTGCCTGATTGATAAGCGCCAACGCCTTCAAATACAGAGGAAAGCGAGATTTTCCGTCCGTCGCTCGTTCTTCCCGCTTCCATCGGCCCCCCGCTGACAAACACGGTCGGAATATTGATCCGCATTGCTGCCATGATCATACCCGGAGTGATTTTATCGCAGTTTGGAATACATACCATTCCGTCAAACCAGTGCGCTGATACAACCGTTTCCACTGAATCGGCGATGATTTCGCGGCTCGGAAGAGAATATCTCATTCCGATGTGCCCCATCGCAATTCCGTCGTCGACCCCGATTGTATTAAATTCAAACGGAACACCGCCGGCCTCTCTGATCGCCTCTTTGACGATTTTTCCAAACTCCTGCAAATGGACATGACCCGGTACGATATCGATATATGAGTTGCAAACGGCAATAAACGGTTTGCCGAAGTCCTCTTCTTTTACCCCAGCCGCGCGCAGCAAACTGCGGTGCGGCGCTCTGTCGATCCCTTTTGTAATCATGTCACTGCGTAAACCTGTCATCGTGATCCTCCTAAACATCTTCGTATTTACATTCTATATTTTCTGAATATTCAGTTTTAAAAAACTGTCTGCTAACCGCTTGCCGGACTGATCCGCAAGATGACGGCTGTTTTGATCTTCATCTGTAAATCATTCCCCATGAATCAGAACCTCCACATTCCATATGATTGCTAACTACTATATATATTTTCAGCGTGTTTTTCAACAATATTCGAAATATTTTTATAGAAAAAGTGATATTTTATAACAAGACGCGTGACTTTTTTCAAAATTCCCGGATGGATCGCCGCTGCAGAGCGAAGAGCTTAAGGCATAAAAAAAGACGCTGTTTCCAGCGTCCTTGTCAGCCGTCTTTTTTGCGGCTTTCCGTCATTTGCTTCCATACGGAGCCTTTCGCTTCTTCACCGTATTCGATCCGTTCGACCGCCATTTTGACTTGAAGGCTGACTTCAAATTCGGGATCGTTTTCAGCTTCTTTTAAAGCGGGAAGCGCGCTCTCATCGCCGACTTCGTACAGAAACATGGCGGCTCTCCAGCGCACAAGCTTGCTCGGGTCCTTGAGCGCTTTGATCATTGCCGGAATCGCTTCCGGGTTTCCGATGTCTGACAGACAATCACCGGCTGTTCTTCTGACCGTGATCGTTTTGTCTTCGAGTGCTTGATATAAAAGAGGAAGCACCGCAGGCGTTTCGATCATGCCCAAATAAACGACAGCAAGTCTTCTGATCGATGTTTTCGGGTCATTGAGCGCTTTTTCGAGTACTGGAATGTCCTTTTCATCCGGATCCATTTGTTCAAGATGGGCATAGCGTTTTTGCCAATCTTCCTCATCCATCATTTCAAGCGTTACCCGGTAAGACTTTCGCTGCACAGCCGCGCGTTTATCCTCAGCATCGCTTGATGCGGCTGATTCCGTCAGCTTCCGCAGGCGCTCCTCATCGTAAGCCGCCTCAAGCTCTTCCGTTACTTCACGGCCGATTTCTGAAAAATCGCCGAATCTGACGCCTTGCTCTTTCCAAGACCGTTCGAGCACGACGTTGGAAGACGCGGTTTTAAGCTTCAAGATCGCTTCTTGGAAACGTTCCGGAAGGCCGAAGCGCTCCTCGCGCTCGCCGTCGGTCAATTTCACCTGCATCGGTATCCCGCTGAACATTTGCACGAAGACTTTAACTTCGCCAAACGATTCTTTTTCTTCGGAACGGCCCCCCGCCTCTTCGGCTTCGTCCATTCCGAAAGCAGCACGCACCGCAGGGAGGATGTCTTTCCAGTCAAATCTCGCATTGCGCTCGACAGCGATAAAATCGGCCACATGGTAGACGCCTTTTACTCCCTCTATGTTTAAAACCTCTTGGATGACGGGAGGCGCGCCTTCCGCATGGTCCTTTTTATAATTATTGCTTTTTCCGCCCGGCAGTTCTTCGGTCAAAATCACCTTCATTGTATTCGGGCTCGGTGTCGGTTCTATCGATTTAATTTTCATCATTGTCCCCCTCTGTTAAAAGATCCGGTCTTATTCTACCATAACCCCCGGCCCTGATCTATCAAGGCGGCTTTCTCCGGAGAAGGCGCATTCATTTTCCAGTTCGCCGAGAAATTCGAGCATCAGCTGATGCCTTTTTTCCGCGAGCATCCTTCCCGTCTTTGTATTCATCAAATCTTTTAAAAGGAGAAGCTTCTCGTAAAAGTGGCCGACAGCAGTAGGCGCATTGGCGCTCCCGTAGAGGAGATGACCCTTTGCCCCTGCATACATCAAAGCCCTGGCGATCCCGACGGCGCCGATCGCATCAAGCCGATCGGCATCCTGAACTGCCATACCTTCTTTTGAAAGGCGTTCGTCTTTATATTTTTCTCTGTCTCTGAATGACATTCTTGTGATGATGGCAAGAATCCCGTCAACCGTTCCAGGATCGACCTTCCAGTCTTCTGAGAGGCGCCTTTTCAACTCATCAAGCGGAACCCGGTGTTCATCGTCCAGCTTTACATCAATCATATCGTGGAGAAGGGTGGAAGCTTCGGTCACAAACAGGTCTGCACCCTCTTCTTTTGCAATCTGAAGGCTTATGTTCCGAACCCTTTCGATATGCAGCCAGTCATGTCCTGTCCCTTCGGCTGCGAGCTTTTTTCTTACCCATTCGGACATCAAGCGGATCTGTTCTGTTTGTTCCTGATTCAGCCCAGCCATTTCTGAATGGCCTCCTCCATCTCCTTTGGATTGGTTTGCGGTGAAAAACGCTCAACGTTCTCCCCGGTTTGATCAACGAGAAATTTTGTGAAATTCCATTTGACCGCTTTTGTTCCAAGCATGCCCTTCGCCTTGTTCGTCAAGTGGCGGAACAGCGGGTGGATTTGATCTCCTTTTACATTCACCTTCGAAAACATCGGAAACGTGACCCCGTAGTTTACGCTGCAAAATTCTTCTATGCTTTTTTCATCGCCAGGCTCCTGATTCATGAATTGGTTGCTGGGAAAGCCCAGAATCTCAAGCCCCCGGTCTTTATATGTTTCATACAAGTCTTGAAGCTGTTGATATTGGGGTGTAAATCCGCACTTTGAGGCCGTGTTGACGATGAGAAGCACTTTGCCTTTATACGGCCGCAGTGTCGTGTCCTCGCCTTTAATCGTCTTGACGCTGATATCGTAAATGGACATGACGGTCCCTCCTTTTTAGAATAAACCTTTGGCCCTGCCGTCTTCACCGACATCCATTTTAAGTGCAGCAGGATGTTTCGGCAGCCCGGGCATTGTTAAAATGCTGCCAGTTAAAGCGACGATAAATCCCGCGCCCCTCGATGGTTTTAATTCACGGACGGTGATGCTGAAACCTTTCGGCCTGCCAATTTTCTCCGGATCATCTGATAAAGAATACTGAGTTTTGGCCACGCATACTGGCAGCCCGTCCAATCCGTTCTTTTTCAATTCCAGCAGCTGCTTTTTCGCCTTTTCGGTAAACTCTACCCCCTCGGCTCCATAAACGGTGCGGGAAATTTTGGCTAATTTGTCTTCGATCGAGTCGGTTAATTCGTATAAATAGGAAAAATGATTGTCCTTTTGCTCCATGACATGAATGACTTCCCTTGCCAGGTCAATCCCGCCTTTTCCGCCTTCTTCCCAAACATTGCACAGTGCAGCCGGATGCCCGTTGTCCCTGCACCAGCCAAGAACCGTCTCAAGCTCATCCTCCGCATCGTGTACGAACCTGTTGACGGCCACAACGTACGGAAGACCGAAGGCGTCTATCGTTTCGATATGCTTGGCAAGGTTTGCGATTCCGCTTTTTAATGCGTTTACGTCTTTTTGCTTCAAATCGGCGAGAGGCATTCCGCCGTGCATTTTCAGCGCTCTTACGGTGGCGACGATCACGACCGCTCCCGGGGTGAACCCGCCGGCTCTCGTTTTGATGTGCATGAATTTTTCCGCACCCAAATCCGCGCCAAATCCCGCTTCAGTCACGACATAATCAGCCAGTTTCGCCGCCGTTTTAGTCGCGATCAAACTGTTCGCCCCGTGTGCGATGTTTGCAAACGGGCCTCCGTGGACGAGCGCCGGTGTTCCTTCAACAGTCTGAACAAGGTTTGGTTTGATGGCATCTTTTAACAGGAGAGCGAGCGCTCCCTGAACACCGAGCATGCCGGCCGTCACCGGCTGTCCGTCAACAGTGTAGGCAACGATCATTGCCGCCAGACGTCTTTTTAAATCGGCCAAGTCTCCGGCCAGGCATAAAACGGCCATGATTTCCGATGCGACTGTAATGTCAAAGCCGTCTTCCCGGGGAAATCCGTTCGCTTTTCCGCCTAAGCCGACAACGGTTTCGCGCAGCGCCCTGTCATTGAGGTCAAGCGTCCTTTTCCAGACGATTTTTCTAATATCGATGTTTAATTCGTTTCCCTGATGAATATGATTGTCTATAAAAGCCGCTAAAGCGTTGTTCGCAGCTGTGATCGCATGCATATCTCCTGTAAAGTGAAGATTGATATCCTCCATCGGCAGAACCTGGGAATATCCTCCTCCGGCAGCCCCGCCTTTCAGTCCCATTGTCGGACCGAGTGAAGGTTCCCTCAGTGCAACGATCGATTTTTTGCCAATCTGCCAGAGCGCCTGGCTCAATCCGACGGTGACAGTCGACTTCCCTTCGCCGGCCGGGGTCGGGTTGATGGAGGTTACCAAAATCACCTGTCCATCGTTTTTTTCTTTTAAACGCTCAAAAATTTTTAAAGAAATTTTCGCTTTTGTGCAACCAAAACACTCTATTTCATCGTCATTTATATTGAGCTTCCGTGCAATTTCGGCAATCGGTTTTAATTCCGTGCTTTGGGCGATTTCTATGTCTGATAGATGGGATTTCATTTGCAAGAGGATCCTCCTTTTGGTTCATCACACGATGATTTTCCATATTTTTCACACACTTCTTTCATTGTAACACAATTCACACATTGAAATATCGCCAAAAAGTTCCTATAATGAAGAAAAATCAGCGGAGAAAACCGGAGGTGGCGTGTTGCCTATCAACATACCTATCAATTTGCCAGCGAAGCAGATTCTTGAAAGTGAAAATATTTTTGTCATGGATGAAAAACGGGCTTTTCATCAGGACATCAGACCTTTAAATATTGTGATTCTTAATCTGATGCCGCAGAAAATCAGGACCGAGACACAGCTGCTCAGAATGCTCGGAAATTCTCCTTTACAGGTATATTTCACTTTTTTAATACCGTCTACACACACGCCAAAACATACACCAAGGCAGCATTTGGAACAGTTTTATACAACTTTTTCTTCGATCAGGGACAGAAAATTTGACGGCATGATCATTACCGGCGCGCCGATCGAGCACCTGGAGTATGAGGAAGTGTCCTATTGGAAAGAACTTCAGGAGATTTTAGAGTGGAGCAAAACGCATGTCACGTCAACGCTTCACATCTGCTGGGGAGCGCAGGCGGGGCTTTATCATCATTACGGAATTCGCAAAGTCAAACTGCCGAAAAAAACATTTGGCGTTTTCGAACACAGAATAATGGAGAAAAATGAAAGACTGGTCAGAGGCTTTGAAGAGTTCTACTATGTCCCGCATTCAAGGCATACAGATATAAATATGGATGACCTAAAAGCCGTTTCTCATTTAAAAGTGCTCAGCGTATCCGATGAAGCGGGCGTCTGTTTAATTGCTTCAAAAGATGAAAAACAAGTTTTTTTAACTGGACATCCTGAGTATGATACAGATACTCTTAAAGAAGAGTATGAAAGGGATTTGGCCAGAAACATGGACATTGATCCGCCGGTGAATTATTTTAAAGACGGGCCGGACGGTGCGGCGCCTGTAAACCGCTGGAAAGCCCACGCGACTCTTTTGTTCATGAACTGGCTGAATTATTACGTTTACCAGGAAACACCGTACGAGTGGAAATGAAATTCTCATGCCCTGGTCTGATGCAAGACATTCAAAATGTGTTAAAATACTGTTGGGTTAGTCTTCCATAAGGGGGTTCGGCTTGGCCGCGAAAGCAGGAATAATAAGGAACCCAGTGCTTTCCTGCCGATCCATACTTTAAAAATACCTTAATTTTTGTTCTTCATTTATAATTAAAATAATATTTATGGTATGGTATGTGTGGACATTGACTCCTGTTTTTTTACCATTTTAGCTCTTGCTGTTTGAATTAATTGAGGTGAATATGCTTGAATACCAATAAAAATATATTAATTTTGACTGCAAATTACGGAAATGGCCATGTTCAAGTAGCCAAAACGCTCTACCAAGAGTGCGAACGGCTCGGTTTTAAGAATGTAACTGTTTCGAATTTGTATCAAGAATCAAACCCGATTGTGTCAGAGATCACACAGTATCTCTACCTGAAAAGCTTTTCAATCGGTAAACAGTTTTATCGCCTTTTCTACTATGGGGTCGATAAAATTTACAATAAAAGAAAGTTTAATATTTATTTCAAAATGGGAAATAAACGGCTGGACCAACTGGTTAAAAAACATCAGCCAGACATCATTATCAATACGTTTCCAATGATTGTCGTACCCGAATACAGACGGAGAATGGGAAAAGTCATTCCGACCTTTAACGTCATGACGGATTTCTGCCTTCACAAAATTTGGGTCCACGAACACATTGACAAATATTACGTAGCCACTGATTATGTGAAGGAAAAACTGCTCGAAATCGGCACTCACCCGAGCAATGTCAAGATCACGGGTATTCCGATCCGCAGGCAGTTTGAAGAAGAAATGGACAAAGATAAAATCTACGAGAAGTATCAGCTGTCTCCCGACAAGAAGATATTGCTGATCATGGCAGGCGCACACGGGGTTCTTAAAAACGTAAAGGAACTGTGTGAATCTCTGGTGACGAAAGAGGATGTTCAAGTCGTCGTGGTGTGCGGAAAAAATACGATGCTGAAATCTTCACTGGAAGACATTGAAGCCCTTTATCCAAACAAGCTGAAATCACTCGGTTATATCGAAAGAATTGACGAGCTGTTCAGGGTGGCTGACTGCATGATCACAAAGCCGGGCGGAATTACCCTGACGGAGGCCACGGCAATCGGCGTTCCCGTCATCCTTTACAAGCCTGTTCCCGGGCAGGAAAAGGAAAATGCCCTGTTCTTCGAAGACAGAGGAGCTGCCATCGTCGTCAACAGGCATGAGGAAATTCTTGAATCAGTCTCCTCCCTTTTGGCTGATGAGAAAAAGTTAAACGAAATGAAGAAAAACATTAAAAACTTGCATTTATCCAATTCATCAGAAGTCATCCTGACGGACATTATCGAGCAGTCTGAAATCATCATGAACAAAAAACAGACTGTCCGGGCGCTGTCCTAAAAAAGCCCGAGTCAAAAAAACACTTGCCCTGCAAGTGTTTTTTTCGTTTAATATTAAGATTCCGAGTAATAAACTTCTTCAAACGGCTGCACAACGACAAACCCGTTCCCTGAAAACTTCATTTGGATCGATTCCCCGCTTCCCCTGCCGATGAACGTCTTAAAAGATACATCTGTCACAAATTCAGGCTGAAGGCTTCCTGACCAGGCAACCGTTGCGTTTGGATCGGTATAGACTGGGCTTTCCGGGGTTACGATCAAAGTGAGCGGTTCGTAATGGCTTGTGATTGCAGCCATTCCAGTTCCCTCAAGCTTAATGTTAAACAATCCGCCGGCCAGCATGCCGGAAATTCTTTTCATCAGTTTGATGTCCCAATGGATTGACGGCTCAAATGCGAGCAGATCGTGCCCGTTCACAAATATGGAGTCCCCCTTCAAGTTTAAGATGGAGATCTTCTTTCCTTGATCAGCAAGGTACACCTTTCCGTTTCCTTCCGCTTTCATCAGTGCAGCCCCTTCTCCGCTGAACACTTTTTTCACCATCCGTCCAATTCCGTGTTCAAATACCCCTTCACGCTTAAATTTGACTCTTCCCCTGTAGGAAACCATCGAACCGGCCTTTGCCCACACTTTTCCATCGAGATTAACTTCCAAGAGACGGGGTGTTTCCATTTCAAACAGCCCCTCCCCTTTGTCTTCCTGCTGGGTTTTGGATACAAACTCATCAACCGAATAACGGTTCATCTATAAACACTCCTCTTCGCATTCCTGATATTGGTTTTATTATATACGGGCTGACGCTTAAAATGTTTCGTCCACTTTGCGAAAAATAATGATCAATAACCAGAAACTGAAAACGATTTCAAAGAAATTCCTTAAAAAAGCATTAAAGTTCATTTTTTTCTCTTGACAGCTTGACGAAGCCTCCATAGATAGTGTATAGTGAAACCATCATTTAGCAGAACACCGTTAGATGATGAAAATTTTTTTTAGCACATTGTGCTACAGTACTAGGAGGATTAAGCAATATGCAAAACGGTAAAGTAAAATGGTTTAACAATGAAAAAGGCTTCGGCTTCATCGAAGTTGAAGGCGGAGACGATGTATTCGTTCATTTCACTGCAATCGAAGGTGACGGATACAAATCTCTAGAAGAAGGACAAGAAGTTTCTTTCGAGATTGTTGAAGGTAATCGTGGACCTCAAGCATCTAACGTTGTAAAGCTTTAACAAAATCAAGACAATTGAGACTTCAAATAAGAGGAGAGGCATTTTTTGCCTCTCCTATTTAATTTTCAGCTGAATTTCGATTGCCAGTATATTTTGCTTCAACCTTTGCTCGATTTCTTCAATGTTCTTCTCGAGAGATGGACGCCCCTTTTTCGCGATATCAACGAGCTGTTCAAGATCTTTATATACCTCCACAAATGTCTTGTGAAGAACGGTTTGCAGTTCATTGCTTTCCACTGTTCCTCAGACTCCTTTTTTTCATGATTACCTAAATTAGTAATAAAGACTTATATTTTTTAGGTTCAATAGTTATATCGGATTAATTTTACTTTATTTTTTCTATTTCACACATAAAAATGCCTTTTTTAGAAAAAATACTTGTCGGAGGTGTATGATCATGAACTCAGAACATCGCGATGATCTTATAACGGGATTTAATCAGCGCAAGCAGCTTGAAATAGCCGTAGAAACCGCCCAAAAGACGACGGGAATGGCGACGAGGCAAAAGAGCTCCACTTTGCTGAAATCGGCGTATCAATCCATCGAAGACGCCAGACAGCTGTCACAGGCTGAGGAACTATCCGCACTGGATGAAGACTTCTTAAACGAACAGCTCAACATCTTAAATGATTGCCAGCACCAGCTTGACGAATCACAGCATTAAAAAAACCGCGTTCAGCGGTTTTTTTAGCGCGGCCCAAGGAAGATGGTTTATTGGGGGGATCAATTTTTGTTTGTCAGCACGTCTCCATAGGTTCGGAGCTTTTCTCCGACCGTGCATTTTGAAATGCAAAATGCGTGGGCATACGTTTTTCCGTATTCTTTTCTGAAGTGTTTTTTAATGAAGCACCCTTCACAGTAGGTGTCCTGCAAATGTGTGAGTTCCTTAAAGATCTCTTTCTTATCCAAAACGTTCATCTCCGTTATTCATCTAGTTTGATTTGGCTTTCCACAATGGTATGCTCAAGCATTTTTTTTGCGAGCTGATCCGCTTCCTTGTTGTCTTTGCGGCTGATTTGAATATAGGTGGGCGTTAGCTTTAATTTTTGAAGCTGGCTCTCGATTCTGTCCAGCCATTTCGAATGAACGGGGTCATAGCATGGCCAGTTACCTTCAAGCTGGTTCAGCACGACGAGCGAATCCCCTTTTATGACGACGGAGTTCCTGCTTGCCCCAAGGTCTCTAAGCTCTTTAACGGCTTCGGAGAGAGCCGCATATTCCGCCTCGTTATTCGTTGTCAGCCGAAAGCTCTTGTTCTTTCTCAATCGGTACCGGTCCCCGCCGAGGGAGTAATATATCACAATGCCTAAACCAGCGAGCTGACTTTCTTTATCATAGCTGCCGTCAAAATAGACGGTGATCTCATCCGGTTCAGCCGCAAGTTCTTCTTTCAGCTTTTCCAGCTCTTTCAGAGTCCAAAAGCTGCCCTTCTCATCTTCAAACTCAAGTTCAGTGACATACGGACTTTGAGAAAGCTGACGCCCAGCCGCCACTGCCTCTTTCATCTCGATCCATTCATCAGCTGTAAAAGGAATTGGTGAAGACCCTTTAATCTTGATTTTCATACCTGCTCTCAGTTTCACAAAATCACCTTTATTCAAATTATGGCTTGTTATGCTATAATCAAAACAGTTTATTCAGAAAGGAAGTACCCGTTCTTGTTTAACGAAATATTATGGATTAGTTTTGCGATCATTAATTTTATCATTGTTCTCTTCTTTTTTAAACGATTTGGCAAAACCGGTTTATTTGTCTGGATCGGTTTTGCGACAGCCGCCGCCAATATCGAGGTGGTCAAAACGGTCGAGCTGTTCGGGTTGACCGCGACACTCGGCAACATCCTGTACGGAAGCGTATTTTTTGCGACTGACGTCATCAATGAAAGATACGGAAAGGAAGAAGCGAAAAAAGCCGTTTCAATCGGTTTTTTCATTCTGATTGCTTTGACGCTCGTCATGCAGGGAGCGCTTCTGTTCAAGCCGCATCCGGAAGACATTGCACAGCCTGCGCTGGAGACGATATTCGGCTTCTTGCCCCGTGTGGCGCTCGGCAGCCTGCTCGCCTATATCATCAGCCAAACGCTTGATGTTTATGTATATTCGGGAATCAGAAGGTTATTTCCTTCCGATCGGGCACTGTGGCTTCGCAACAGCGGCAGCACAGCCCTAAGCCAGCTGCTCGATACATTGATTTTTACAAGCGTCGCATTTATGGGCGCTTATCCGCTGAATGTCTGGATTCAGATTTTCATCACGACATATGTCTTGAAATTCGTTGTCGCCGTTTTCGCAGCGCCGTACGCTTATGCCGCTAAAAGAATCACCCCTTTGGATGAAAGGAGCGGAAACAATGCCGATTGAGGTCTATATCGACGGAGCAAGCGCGGGTGATCCCGGACCGTCCGGACTTGGCATTTTCATCAAAGACGGTCAGAAGACCGAGTCCTTCTCCCTTCCCGCCGGCTTACTGAGCAATCATGAAGCGGAATTCAAGGCGCTGATCGAAGGAATGAAGCTGTGCGCCGAACGAAACTACCGGATCGTTTCGTTTCGGACCGATTCGCAGATCGTCGAGCGCACGGCGGATTTGGAGTTTGTCAAAAATCAGGCATTTAAGCCTTATCTGGATGAAATCATCCGCTTAAAAAACGATTTTGATTTATTTTTTATCAAGTGGATTCCTTCGAAGTCTAACCAGGCGGCTGACAAGCTTGCGAAAAAGGCGATATTGCTGAACCACCCCGAGTAAAATCCATTCCCGCTGCACATCATAACGAGTGAGGTGGTTCATGTGGAAAAACAGCATTCAGCAGGAAGAGGCCGCCTGACAGGCGGTGTCACGCCCCAGGGAGATATTGTATTAAACCGGGATAACCGGCATACAGACCCAAAAACCGAGCTTGAAAACCGGGCGAAAAAAAGCAATACAAAACATTAGAGAGATCGGTTATCCGATCTCTCTTTTTTCGAATTTCACCAGCAGCGGTTCGATTCCCCGTATTTGATGAAGTCTCAGCATCGCTTTCGCCCTGTCATGCATCAAGGTGAAGTCTGCGTCGTCCAATGAGCAGGAAAGCGGTACATCGCATTTGATTTCTGCAAGGATTCTGGACAGCTTCAGGTCTTCAAGACATTCGGTTATTTTCGTCTGCTGACCCTTTGTCAGCTGTCCGATGTTTTCCAGCAGCCGGTCAACAGTCGAATATTCCTTAATCAGTTTGTAGGCCGTCTTTTCGCCGATGCCTTTTACACCCGGGTAGTTATCGCTTGTATCACCCATCAGCGCTTTGATGTCAATCAAAGCCTTCGGCTCGACACCGGTCTCTTCACTGAATGATTCTTCCGTGTATACTTTATAATTGCCGATTCCCTTTTGTAGCAGGGCGACTTTAACATTGACTGTTAAAAGCTGAAGCAAATCTTTATCACCGGTGACGATCGTGATCTCCGCTTCTTCGCTGAACATCGCTGACAGCGTGCCGATGCAGTCATCGGCTTCATAGCCCGCAATGCCGATATTTAAAATCCCGAGCTCTTCCGCCGCTTCCTTTGCCATGTCAAATTGCGGTATCAATTCTAGAGGCGGCTCGCCGCGATTCGCTTTATAGTCCTTAAATAAATCGTTGCGGTACGTTTTGCTTCCCATGTCCCAGCAGCAGACGACATGACTCGGTTCAAACGCAGACACCGCGGTTAACAGATGCTTTAAAAAGCCGTGAACCCCGTTTGTCGGCACCCCTTTGTCATTCAGCATAAAATTGCGGTGCACCGCAGTCGCAAAAAAAGACCGGAATAATAAAGCCATCCCGTCTACAAGCAGCAGCTTCTTGTTCATTATGGAAACTTCCTTTCATCATACAATGCACTTATTGTACCACAGGAGCAAAAATGATGAAAACAGCGTCAATCGACGCTGTTTCTATTTTTGGTGCTGTTTTTTGCTAGAAATTAATTTGGCGGCTTCCATTTGCGAATAGGATTCAGTCGCAAATTCAGTATTAAAGCCGTTCTTCTTTTTAGCGTTGTTGTTTCGCTGTGCATTCGCGTTGCCAAGCTTTGTTCTTCCCATTACACTTCACCTCCAGCGGGCGTGTCATGGTTTATGTTTTGCAAAAAAACATGACGCCACACGCGGAAGGATTCACCAGCTAGGCCTGCGGATATTTTCGGCTGACGTATTCGGCGACCATTTCTTTCGAGACGAGCCGTCTCGTGGGAACGATGCCTTTTTTGGCCAATTCGTTCATTTGCATGGTAATTTGGTTGATGAGGCCGGTTGAAAATGCTTCATTTCGCCGGCACTTATCAACCGCTTCATCGATCGCTTTTTCCCTCTCCTGTTCGAGACGCACGAACTGCTTGATGTGCTGGTGCTGTTTTTTGGAATGTGCTGTAATGGCTTCATGAACGTTTGTCATCATCTAATTCCCTTCTTTTTTTATTCAGTCTATCATGTCTGCCGGCCAGATATCCATACCAATATCAATCTGATTTAACTTGAGCGGAGCCATTGGCCTGCCAAGTTATGCGCTTTTTCAATGTTTTCACGCTCTGCGCTTTCCAACGGCTCATGAAAGTACGCTTCTTTTTGTTCTTCGAGTTGAGCTTTTGCGGACAGAACAGCCGCTTTCTGTAATTGTCCGGCGCTCGTTTTGCAGCGCTTTAAACATGTCCGCTTTTCACGTTGAATCCATTCGTCCGTGATAGCCAAAAGCTTTGCAGTAAACGCCTCGACAAGCCGGGCTTTGCCATTTTGCTGAAAAAACGCTTTAGGCGTTTTGAACATTTTCAGTTCATCTGCAAATTCCCCTTCATCCGCTGACGCTGCAGCTGTTTCCCAGCTGCCGGTCTCAGGGCGGTCAGCTGTGATATGAACCGCAAAATAAGGATTATCGGCAAGCCGCTCTTTTACGGCATTTGCCCACTGTTCGCCGGCATACTTGAGCATGATGTTTTCCATTCTGATATCAAGCGCTTTTAGTTCCTGCAAAAATTCGAATTCATACTCCTTTAAGCAGCTTTTCAAAGCGGTTTGCAGATTGGCGCGCCAATCTCCGTTCTGAAGCCCTGGATGGATTGCAGCTTTAAATAAATCGTGTGCATAAAAGGCCAGGCGCTGCCTCATGTGGTAAAATTGCTCTTCCACATCCTTTTCGGTCATTTGAAGGATTGATGATCCCTTTTCTGCTTCTTCAATGACAGCTAAAGCCGCTTGATAAGCTTTGGCGATCCGCTTTTGCTCCGCTTCCTTTTCTTCAGCGGAACGGTGCAGTGAACGGCGGAGCTGAAAGACGGTTTCACACAGTTTTTTGCCTTCATCAAGCAGCTCTTCGACAGCTGTTCTGGCTAGACCATTTTCGATAAAATCGTCGAGCTCCCGCTTTAATCTGCTGAAATCGTTATTCGGCGAAGCTTTTTTGCTGAGCTCCTGTTTGCTCGATACGTGATACAGATGCGGGTTTTGAATGCCTTCTTTCAAGAGCTCTCCCCTAACATAGTCTTCAACCGTCTGTAATTCGGCCGGGTTTTCCGCGAGGTCTGCCGCATTTAAAATAAAAAACATTTTATCCATGCTGAAAGCGTCTTTAATGAGTCCGAGCTTGCGCAAAAACGACCGGTCCGCTTTGGAAAATGCATGCTGGTAGTATGTTAAGTAAAGCAGAGCATCGGCATCTTTCATGTATTGAAACGCAAGCTCAGTATGCCGCTTATTCATGCTGCTGGCACCCGGTGTATCGACGATCGTAATTCCTTTCTCCGTGACCGGTGTGCTCAAATAAACGGTGACTTCACGGACGGCGCAGGCCGTTTGTTCTTCAGCGACATACGGATGCAGATCTTCAGCGTGAATCGTCAGGATTTCCCGATCGTTGATATATGAACCATAACGCTCATAAGCTTTGAGGAAGTTCTTGATCAGCAGCCGTTCATCATCATCCAGGTCTCCTTTTTTCAAAAGCTTTCCAAGTTTTTCGCCAAAAGCGGAGCCTTTTGCCTCAGCCATTTTCCCCTCCAATAGCTGATCCAGTTCCGCTCTGATTTCCTCTTCCGTTTTAAAAACGACTTCAGCCGTCCCGTTCCTTTTGGTTCCCGACGGTTTTGTTATTTTATTAATCGTTGCCGTTGTCGGCGTCGGAGATGACGGCAGCACTTTCCGCCCGCAGAGCGCATTTGCAAAAGACGATTTGCCGGAACTGAATGCGCCGAAGAGCGCCAGGGTAAACTGCTTTGTATGAAGGCGTTCCGTTTTGTCCAAGAATGCTTTTCGCTGCTTTTCCAAAGCAGGAATATCCGCCAAAAACCGGGCCAAGTCGAAAAAGTGCTCAATGTACTCAGAAACGCCCTTTTTCGGATGGAGCACATCGTCTTTACGGCTGCTGTTTTCCCCTTGCACACGGACCGGTTCCGCTCGTCGGGCATCAAGCGGTTTTTCAAGGGGCTTTTTTTCTTCGGCATACCAATTCGCTGGTAGCTCGCTCTGATCGCCGTGTTCCCATTGATCCCAGAGACGGTTTGCTTTTTCATATGACTTCTGCTGTTCGATCAACCGGCTTTCGAGCTCGGCGAGCTTCGCCTGTTCCGCTTCATATTCGACTTTCATCGCTTCCGCCTGCAGGCCGCTTCTTTCTTTGATGAATGTTTTGAGCTGATCGATAAGCGGCTGCGCTTGTCTTTTTGCCTTTCTTCTGATGTTTTCAGCCAGTTCTTTCGTATAGTTCAGCACATATTCCGGTGTAAGCTCAGCCCCTTTTTTCTGGGAACGAAGCAGTTCATTTTCATCTACCTCTGTCCGAAATTGAAGAACGTCCCGAAGCAGTTCATCACTCTGGACGTTAAAGCGGTTCATGAAAGCCTTGATTGCTTCAATGACATGCCAGTCGATTTCGGCTTGAACCCTTTTTTGAACGTCGGCAAGAAACACTTCTTTTCGTTTTTGTTTTTCTTCAAGCGTTTTGGCCTTGCTGAAAAGAAAGCCTTTTTTAAAGCCTTTTTCGATAGATTCCAAATACGATTTGGCCAGTTCTCTCATCTCAAACGGCGTTAAGTTTGCGTTTTGGGCAATTGTATGAATGTCTTTTTTGATTTGTTCCTCCGCCCGTTTTTCCTGTTCTATCAAATCGGCAAGCCGTGCTTTTACAGACTCGACTTTTTCTCTTAAGGAAGCGGTTTCTTCAGACAGAGCCATGTCTTCGTCACTGATCAGCATTTTGATATGTTCATGAATCAGGCTGCTGATTTTTTGCTCCGTATATGCCTTTAGCTGCTGTTCGGATTGATGCTGCAACCTTTCCAGCACAGCGCGAAGCCGGGTGAATTCGTTCAGCGGATGACCGGCTTCGGTGACCGATGTAAAAAAGAGATGATCTTCATCGATCCCTTCTTTCTGCAGCATATCAAGCACTTGCTTTTTATAGGCATGGAAGCCTGTTTCTGCTTCGTCATGACGGTCAATCTGGTTCACGATGAAAAAAATATTGGGTATCTGATCTTTTATTGATCGAAGAAATTTCACATTTTCTTCGGAATGGACATGATTGTAATGCACGACATAAAACAAGGCATCCGCCTGGTGAAGTATCGAAGACGCCGATAAAAAATGGGCATCGTCCGTCGAATCAATTCCGGGCGTGTCAATTAAGACGGCCTGAGGCGCGATTCCTGAAAATGGCCCCTCGATTTCCACCATTTCAATCTGGCTGCCGTCCCTGCAGTACGCCTGCACTTTTTCTTTATCATAAGAGCCATCCATCCGGGCGTATCTTCCATCGATCGTATGGAGTGTTGTTTTCATTTCCCCCCGGCGGACCAGCACAAGATTGGCGCTCGTCGGTATCGGACTTGTCGGCAGGACGTCTTCCTGAAGCAGCGCGTTCAATAGCGATGATTTTCCTGCTGAATAATGTCCGGTTAACGCAATGTACACTTCTTTTCTCAGCCATTTTCGGATGATTCCCGCAAGCTGCGCAGACCGCTTGTCATCCCCGTTCTTCCTGAGCTCCCCGAAAACCGCTCCGGCTCTTTTCAACAGGTCGTCTTTCGTGTTTATTTGTGCCATGTTTCCTACCCCTTTTTGCGTTGTTGTTTGCCATCTTAGCCCTTTCTCCCATTTTACACAACCTTGCTGTATTTTTCTTCACAATCTGAAAGAAAAAACGAGAAAAAGCTGCCTGTTTCGGCAGCTTCAGCACGTGTATTTATTTATTTTTGCGGATTCGCTCCTGCGATACCTTTTAAGACATAACCAATCAATAAACTGTATGTACTGACCGCCGCCAGCAAAAAAAACATCGTCATACGCGACTCACCATCCTATAATGAGAATGTTTATCATCATTATAAATGAAATGATAATCATTTTCAATGGTGTAATTTTTCTAATGCCTGTTCTTCCGTGCGGATGCGGATGTACATGACAGCAGCGTTGAGCACCGTAAATAAAAGTGCGGTGGCGTATGCCTGGAAAAGCAGGGGCAAAAGCAGAAATTCAAGAGCCACCGCCACATAGTTAGGGTGTTTGAACCATTGATAAGGCCCCTTTCGGACAAGGTTCGTTCCAGGGATGACAAGGATTTTCGTGTTCCAGCATCTCCCCAGAGAAAAGAGCGCCCAATACCGGAGGGCCTGAGTGAAGATGAGGCCTGTTAATACGACAAGCGCCATCGGAAGAGGTCCGCGTTGAAAAGCGATCGTTTCCCAAATCAAACATATGAAAAACAAAACATGCATCGCGACGATATAAGGGTAATGACGTCTCCCGTATTCGACCGCTCCCTCTTTCAGAGCGTTTTTTTCATTGAACTTCGCGACTGCCAGCTCAAGCAAGCGCTGGGCGGCAAAAATGCTTAAAATTGTCCAAAACATGTGTCAGTCACTCTCTTTTTGTCCATTTCAAAAGCAGCAGCTCCGATGAAAAGCCCGGGCCGAGCGCCCCTAAGAGACCGTATTTTCCCGGTATGGGACTGCCATGCAGGCAATATTCTTTTAAAACATGCATCACAGTGGCTGATGACATATTGCCGTGCCTGGCCAAAATTTTTCGTGAACAGTCGATGTGCGCTTCGGAAAAGCCGAGGCTTGCTATATAAGCGTCGAGAACTTTTTTTCCGCCAGGATGGGCAAGAAATACTTGAATGTTCTCCAAAGCGAGTTGTTCCCTATTGAGAAATGCTTCGACATCATTCTTTAAATGTGTTTTGATCAATGTCGGAATGTCCCTGGAAAAAACGACACGGAAACCGTTGTCATTGATTTCCCAGCCCATGACATCTTCCGAATCTTCCAAGGTGGCTGATTGTGAGCTCACTACTTCCGGAAGAACCTCCAATCTGGCTGATGAGATATCCGCTTCCTTGCCGCACATTAAGAGCGCGGCGATTCCATCGCCAAATAAAGATGTGCCGATAAGGTTGCTTTTCGATTGATCATCCTTTTGAAACGTTAAGCTGCACAGCTCCGCCGCAATCACAAGGACATGGGCTTTTGGAAACGCTTTGCAGTATTCGAATGCCCGCGCTATACCTGAAGCTCCTCCTGCACAGCCGAGCCCCCAAATCGGAATCCGCTTCGTCTGTTTTGAAAAAGGCAGAATGTTCATGAGCTTCGCTTCAATGCCGGGAGTCGAGATGCCTGTAGAAGATATAAAAAAAATCGCTTCAATTTTTTCGAAAGGGATTTCTTTTTTCAAAAACCGTTCGTCTGACAGGCAATTCGAAACGGCTTCTGCACTGTGTCTGACAGCCATTTCAATGTACGCCTGATTTTTTTCCTTGAAGCTCCTGGATTCTTTATACCAATCCAAAGGCATGACAAATTGTCTTGAAGCGATTTCTCCATTTTGGAAAGCTGACAGCAGCCGGTCAATGTCTTTAAATGAATCTTTGAACATCTCCCTCGCAAAAACGGCCGCTTCCTTCTGGTCGACATGGCAGCGGGGAAGGCTTGTCCCCGCCGAAATGACGTAGGCCATAATACCACCTCTATTTACAGCGTCTCCCGAATCGCCCGGCCTTATGTGGACCTCTCGAAAAAATAGGCCATCAGCACTTCATCTTCGTATTTCCCGTCCGCAAAAACCTGCTCCTTTTGAACCCCTTCAATGATAAAGCCGCTTTTCTCATAGAGCGACAGCGCTGCTTTATTTGCAGAAAATACGGTCAGGCAGAGCTTATGCAGACGATGCAGCCTGCACCAGTTGAGGGTGTAGGACATGATTTCCCTGCCAATCCCAAGCCCTTGCGCTTTGCTGTGAAGCCATGTTCTGAACAGCCCCGTGTGCCGCTTCATTTTGAGGTCGCCGCGAATGACCCGGGCAATTCCGTACACCGCACCATCGATTTCAACCGCCGCATACATGTTATCCTTTTCCATCATATCGCTGATGAATGCCCGCTCTTCCTCAAGTGTGCGCGGCCGTTCTTTTTGGATGTACACACCGGTTTGAATCACATCTTTTACTGCTTCAATGATGTCGGGGGCATCCGCCATTTTGACGGGACGGATGACAGCTTCACCGCCGTCTTTCGTGCTGATTCGTTCGACAAGCTCATTCACAGTTTCCATTCGTTACGCCTCCTCTTCATACCGGTAGTATGGCTTATCCGCAATGCAAAAAAACCTCACAATCTGTGAGGTTTTAAACGGCTGATTTTTCAGTTGGAACTGCTTCAGGCTGTTCAGCATGACGAGAAAACGGATGGATATGAAAGATCGCATTCAAGAGAATGGCTGTAAAGCTTCCCGCGACAATTCCGTTCTCTGTCAAAAGCTTGACGGCATCGGGAAGGTTTTGAAACATTTGCGGTACAACCGTCACGCCTAGGCCGATTCCGATGGAACACGCTACGATCAATAAGTTCTCCTGCTTTCCGAAATCAACCCGGCTCAGCATTTTGATCCCGTAGGCGATTACCATGCCGAACATCGCGACCATAGCGCCGCCGAGCACAGGTTTAGGAATGATCGTCGTTAAAGCAGCGGCTTTCGGAAACAGCCCCAACAGAATAAGAAAAGCTCCAGTGAGCGCAATCACGCTGTTTTTCTTAACTCCTGTCAGCTGGACGAGACCGACGTTTTGCGAATAGGCCGTATAAGGGAAGGCGTTGAAAACCCCGCCCAGCAGCACGGCAATCCCTTCGGCACGGTAGCCTTTTGCTAAATCTTTTTCTGTCAGCCGGCGGACCGTCAAATCACCCAATGCAAAGTAGACGCCTGTAGACTCGACAAGGCTGACGATCAGCACGAGGGACATCGTCAAGATCGGTGTGATCTCAAAAACGGGAGTGCCGAAGTAAAACGGATGGATCATCTGCACCCAGCCTGCGTTTGCCACTTCTGTAAAATCAACTTTTCCTATCAGAGCGGCGCCGGCTGTTCCTGCAATTAAACCGATTAAAATGGAAATTGATTTGATAAATCCTGTTGTAAAACGATATAAAAGGACGATGACCAGTAAAACGGAAAAAGCTAAAGCAAGATTGGACAGCTCACCGAAATCGCTGCTGCCTTCACCGCCGGCCATGTTGTTCATCGCAACGGGAATCAAGGTGATACCGATCACCGTGACGACCGATCCTGTGACCACGGGAGGGAAAAACTTAACAAGCTTTCCGAAGAAAAAAGAAACGATAACGACAATCACACCGCCTGCTATGATGCTTCCATAGATCGCTGGAATACCGTATTTTGAAGCAATCGCAATCATTGGTGAAACGGCTGTGAACGTACACCCCAATACAACAGGCAAACCGATTCCGAAAAAGCGGTTTTTCCAAACTTGCAGCAGTGTCGCCACACCGCACATCAAAATGTCGGCAGACACAAGGTATGTGAGCTCAGCCGGCGTCAAGCCGAGAGCGCCGCCGACGATCAGCGGCACGACAACGGCTCCTGCATACATGGCCAGGACGTGCTGAATACTTAATGAAACGGTTTTACCGGCCGTAAGTTTCATGACCCAACCTCCTGTAAAAAGGTAACTTTTCCATCGGCAAGGGATGCAATACGCGCAAGGGATTCGACTCTGATTCCAAGATTGTCAAGCTCCTCCCTGCCCGTCTGGAATGATTTTTCGATAACAATCCCGATTCCGCACACCTTTGCGCCGGCCTGTTCAATGATGGAAACGAGCCCTTTCGCCGCTTGTCCGTTTGCCAAAAAATCGTCGATGATCAGAACTTTGTCATCCTTTGAAAGATGGCTGGCTGATACGGCAATCGTACTTTCCGTTTTTTTTGTAAATGAATAGACAGAAGCCGTCAACAGATTTTCCGTTAAGGTAAGCGATTGACGCTTTCTTGCAAATACTACCGGCACGCCCAGCTTCAAGCCTGCCATCACGGCAGGTGCGATGCCTGAGGATTCGATCGTCACAATCTTCGTGACGCCTTCCTCCCGGAAAAGCGAGGCAAACTCTTCGCCCACAGCAAGCATTAATTCCGGATCGATTTGATGATTTAAAAATGAATCAACTTTCAGCACTTCGTCAGACAACACCGTGCCATGCTCTGCAATTTTTCGTTTTAGCTTTTCCATTAAACCCCTCCGTTCATCAATTGCCCTTCATAAAAAAAAGCATTGTCCGCTCGGATTTTGAATGCGAGCGGGCAATGCTTAAAAAGACGAATTCCGTCTGTTTCACTAAATGACGTTCGTTTTCTTAGCGCCCACTCATAGTCGGACATTTACGGTGTCCGGTAGAAACTTGCGTGCCATATCCACGCGATTATATGAGTGATATAATGTATCAAATTATATCAACTTTCGATCCGGTTGAAAAGGGATAAAACAAAAAAAGACGAACCTGCACACATTTTTTTAGTTTAATGTTCGTATTTAACAGAAAATTCTGATCCAAAAATCCCTCCCGGACTCACGGGAGGGATTTCTTTTTTACAAATAGAGTGTTGTATATTTTTCTTTCAGGTAGCGGATTAAATGACGGACGTTTAATTCTTCGCCTGTCGCAGACTTGATGATGTCCAACGGTTTTTTTCTTTTGCCGTGGATGTGAACGTGCTCTGTCAGCCACTTTCTGATCGGTTCAAATTCGCCGTTTTCAATCATGCGGTCAAACTCCGGAAAATCTTTCAGCATGCTTGATTTCAGTTGAGCCGCATACATATATCCGAGCGCATATGAAGGGAAATAACCGAAATCGCCGCCGGACCAATGGACATCCTGGAGAATTCCTTTAGCATCGTCAGGAGGCGTAATGCCCAGATATGCTTCATATTTGTCATTCCATAGTTTCGGAAGGTCTCCGACCGATACTTCGCCGCTGAAAATCGCTTTTTCAATTTCGTAGCGAATCATAATATGCAGCGGATATGTCAGCTCATCAGCCTCAATCCGAATCAGCGACGGCTTTGATTCATTAACGGCCCTGTAGAACCCTTCAGCAGTAACGCCTGCAAACTGGTCAGGACTTGCTTCTTTTATTTTCTCAAAATACCGCTTCCAAAAACCTTGATGTCTGCCGATAAAGTTCTCATAGAAAAGGGATTGGGATTCATGTATCCCCATTGATGCGCCGTCTGCTAAATTGGTTCCGCCCAGCGCTTCATCAATGTTCTGTTCATAAATGGCATGGCCGCATTCATGAATCGTTCCGAAAACGGCCGAGCGAAAATCGTTTTCATTATATGCTGTGGTCACCCGGGCATCCCCTTGACTGATCGTCACCTGGAAAGGATGAACCGTCTCATCCAGGCGCCCCGCCTCAAAATCATAGCCCAGTTCTTTTAAGAAAAAGTGGCATACATCGCGCTGCCGCTCTTTTGGAAAACGTTCGTGCACAAAGCCCGTATCAGGCTTTTGATCACTGGCGGCAATCTTTTGTACAAGCGGAACGATCGCCTCCCGCAATTCAGAAAAAAGGCCGTCGAGCTTTTCGACTGTAACACCTGGTTCGTATTGGTCCAGAAGGGTGTTATAGGGGTGGCCTTCATATCCCCAGTACGAGATAAACCGTTTTTTATAGTCGATGATTTTTTCTAAATACGGAGCAAAGAGAGAAAAATCGGACGCCTTTTTCGCTTTTTCCCAGACGGATTCCGCTTTGGATGTCAGCGTCGTATATTCTTTGAAATCTTCTTCCGGAATCTTGCTGTTTAAATCGTATTCTTTTTTCGCTTCCTCAACCGCTTTCTGTGTATCGGCAGGCAGATCCTGTTTTTGCTCGGCAAGGGCATCCAAAAGCTCCTTCATCCGCGGGGACGTTCTCATTTGAAAGACGTCTGCCGACAATTGTCCGATCGCTTCGGCGCGGCTTTCTTCGCCTTTTCTCGGCGCGCCCGTCCTCATATCCCAATACATCACGTTAATCGCCTGCTCATACCGGCTGATTTTCTTTAATGTTTCTAAAAACTCTTTTTCATATGTATTGATCGACATCATTCATCCTCCTCTTCCCTTATATGATGCGAATTGTAATCAGACTAATGGAAATATTTACGAAAGTCAACTTTTATGCAGCCAAAAAAAAGAAAAGCGGGATGTCCGCTTTTCTTTATACATAAACCGGCTGAACAGGAAGCACAGATTCGACTTCTTTTATCACATTCCATTCTTGTTCATCGCCCGCAAAAATGCTGATCGTGCCGCGGTCGCTGTTTGATCTGATCAGACGGCCGATGCCTTGGCGCAGCCTTAGCAGCATGTAAGGAAGGTCTACTTCGCGAAAGGCGTTTTCCAAACCGCTCCGCTTCGCTTCAAACACAGGATCATGCGGCGGAAAAGGAAGCGACCAGATGATGACATGTTGCAGCGGATCTCCGGGAATATCGAGCCCTTCCCATAGATGCACAGAGCACAAAACGGATTCTTCAACCGTTTGAAACTTTTCAACAATTGTACTGATTTCTTCATCCCCCTCAAAGTAAACAGGAAACGAAAATGATTCCTGTGCAGTCCGGCGCTTGAAGGACAGAAGCTCCTCAAAAGACGGAAACAGGAGCAGCGTTTTCCCGCCCGATTCTTTGATTGCACGGATTGCCGCTTTTTCTTTTGCTTCTTTTTCCTCAATTCGATGGATGTACACTTTCATCTGCTCTTCATAGTCGTACGGCGAATCAACGGTAAATGATAAGTAGTCGCGGATCCCAAGGCTTGTCGCTAAATAATCGAACGATCCGTTTTCCGATAATGTCGCCGATGAGAAAATAAATGGAATCTGCTTGGAGAACACTTTTTCTCCGAGAACTTCGGAGACGGTTCTCGGCATGACGACGAATGTTGACTCAAGCTCTTTTTGCTCAAGCCAGCTGATCGCATTTTTCCTGTAGAGCGAAAGGGAGTAAGCCATCTGTTCGAGATACTCTTCAACAACGGTTAAAGCGTATTGGTCGATCGTGTACAGCTCGCCTTCAAAAACGAGCGCCTCCCCGATCTTTTCAAGCAAATCATACAGCTCGGCGGCCGCTTTTTTCAGATTGGCATGATCTTTGATGCGCATGCGCTCAGAGCCTTCTGCTTTTTCGGCGTTTTCTGAAAGCAAACCGAAAAATTCGTCGTTGGCGCGAAGCGCTTCTTCGACAAGCTCTGCAAATTCTTCTCTGATGTCATTGCCGAGCAGGCGCTCGAGAAACATTTCGAGCGTCGATTGCTTCACCCTGTACGTCAGCGCCTTTTGCGCCGCAAACTCGAGCAGATGCCCTTCATCGAAAACCACAGCGCTGTGTTCCGGCAAAAGCGGAAGCTGGCCTTCCCGTTTTCTCGCCTCTTCTGTCCAAACGTGCTCCATATAGAAATCGTGGGAACAGATGATGAAATCGGTTGATTTTCGATAATGGTCTCTTGACAGTGTAAGTCCGCATCGGTGCCTCATGTCGCACGTGAGACAGTCTTGAAAAGAATCGTAACCGATTTCAGACCATTCATCATTTGATAAAGACGAATACTCTTTGCGGTCTCCGTACGGATAAAAAGACTGCATGCCCTGCGATTCATGAACGAAAGACGGCAGACTTTCGTAGAGGTCAAGCCATTTCTCATCATCAGATCGCTGCATCGTTTTCTCCAGTTTTTTCAAACATAAATATTGATCATGCGATTTGCTGAGCCTTGCGTCAATCGTCAAGCCCAAATGCTCGGAAATTTTGTAAATATCGCCTTCTTTTTTGACGAGCTGTTCGATCAGCGTCTCATCCGCACAAGCGATGACCGCCGGCTTGCCCGTATACCTGGCATAGCTCAAGGCAAACAGAAGATAGACGAGCGTTTTTCCGGTTCCGACTCCGGCTTCTGCAAACATGACCTTCTTTTCCTTAAATGCCCGTTCTAATTGAAAAGCCATGAATATTTGCTCATCGCGCAAATCAAAGCCTTTTTCAGGAAGAATATCGTAAAATACATCACCGATCCAATTGTTCAGTTCTTCATAAAAGTTTTTTGTTTTTGTTAATGAAAAAGGCAGACGAGATGCTGTCACCCTGCTCCAACCCCCAACTATCGAGTTTTCAGAACTTCTATCCTATCACTATGATTCGGGAAATTCAACAAGAAAGATTTGAGAAAAGGAGCAGGAAGCCTCTCTTAACTATTTCCGGTAAATCGAATGCGTCAAAAACGGATGATCCGTCGATTCCATATGGCTGATCGCGTTTTTCAATTCTTCCTTCGCATATGTAAGGCGCTCTTCGCCAATGTCCTCGAGCTGGTTTTCTGACGTCTCCAGCGCTTTTTGAATCATATGAATGTGATCGCTGTTCAACATGAAATCACCCCTTTTCAAAATCAATAATCCCGAGTATATGCAGGATGAATCGTTTTTATACAGGCTGATTTTATGTTTTTTCTTTGCTCTTGATAAATACGCAAAAATAAAGGGAATCCATAGTATATATGGTTTCCTTCAATCTTGTTATGTAACTCACCCGATTCCGGAACAATTAAAAACTTTAAGAACCGTCTTATATAAGACGGTTCTCCAAAGATTCGATTGCCAGTTTTAGTGCAGTCAAGCGACGCTCATTTAATGTTTTTTGAGGACTGCCTTCTTTTGCTTTGGCTATTTGTTTTTCAATAGATGGAATGATACCTTGTAAAACTTCTTTAGAAGTCAATATGATTTCTTCGTTATAGCCAAAATCTTCTCCATTCCAAATACCTTTTAGGCTTTCTAAACCAATTTTTACTGCGTTTAGTCTCTTTTTGACAAGAGTTGTGTTTGAACCTTTTTCTTTCGTGCTTTTATAAGCATTTGTTAGTTTATTAAAAGTTGACTCCAACGATTGAATGGACAAATCTTGGATTTCTTGGCTGACAGAATTCATATACAAACCTCATTTTTCTTTTTTAATGATTCAACATTTTTTAACAATCTGCTTAATGGTTGAATTAGGACTGCACATTCCTTTTTGCGAGTCGTAAACTGTCATTTCGACTATCGACAAATAAAAATCAAGATATTTCGCAGCGACAATCGACCACTCACAGTGGAAGAAGGTTCAACATAGCGTTTAACCCATCTTGTTCTTTTTGGGTGTGTGGTAATCTGCCGATATCCTTTAACAAGTTGCTAAACGCTTTGCTCTCCTTGATAACTTACCATCGAATATTTGTTCTGATTTTGATTGTATCAAAATTTCGGGGAAGTTATCAAATATCAACATTTACGTTTAACCGTTTTCACAGCGGTCAAACACCCTTTTTCCAGTCAAACAACAGCTTAACATCAGATAGTAAGGACTGTGTTAGACAATGTGCGCTTTATCCACAATAAAAACCCAGTCTATTCTGTTTTTCTATCATATCCTGTAGGGACTTAAAAATTTATAGACTAAAGGTGGAGAGTTTATGTACTATTATGAACCGGCAAAGAAAGATTATTGGGATTATGATTATGATCCTTACAAGAAAGATCACGATTATTGCAAAAAGGACTACTACTACCATGAGCCTTGCAAAAAAGACTTCTATTACCATGAACCTTGCAAGAAGGATTACGATTATTGCAAAAAGGATTATTACTACCATGAGGATTACAAAAAAGACTACGATTACCACAAGCCTTGCAAGAAGGATTACGATTATTGCAAAAAGGATTATTACTACCATGAGGATTACAAAAAAGACTACGATTACCATAAGCCTTGCAAGAAGGATTACGATTATTGCAAAAAGGATTATTACTACCATGAGCCTTGTAAAAAAGACTACGATTACCACAAACCTTGCAAGAAAGACTGCTACTATGAGCCGCGCAAAAAATGCTATGATTCGTCTTATAAAAAGAAAAATGATTCATGGATTTACTAGTGAATCGATGTTTTGCCATGCGCTTTTAAGGGGATAATCCCGCGGGCGCGCAAATTTAAAAACGCCGTTCGGCGGCTTTCCAGCTATGGAAAGAAAAAAGGCTGCCGTTTCATGGCAGCCTTTTAGCTTCACTTCTCTTTATTCGGTTTTGGCGGCCTTTTCCCCCAATACTGGTAATAGTCCGTCTTAATAAAACCGTTAAAGAGTTTCCGTTTTTTTGTCGCTTTTTTCCCGTAGCACTCTTCAAAACGCTCGTTTGATGTCAGCATGTAAACAGACCACGTATCAAGTCCGGCAAATGCTTCGCCCATATCTTTATACATGGCTTCGACTGCTTTCTTTTCACCGAGGCGTTCCCCGTACGGCGGATTTCCGACAATCACGCCGTATTCCTCTTTCGTCCGAAAATCCTTTACCTGCATTTGCTTAAATTCGATGACATCGGCGAGTCCTGCTTCCTCGGCATTCGCTTTGGCGATCTCGATCATACGATGATCCAGGTCATACCCCGAAATTGACAGCGGCTGATCATAATTCGCTTTGTCTTCGACTTCAAGCCTTGCTTGATCCCACACTTCTTTGCCGATCCATTCCCATCTTTCGGATGCAAAATCCCTGTTGAAACCCGGCGCAATATTTTGGCCGATCAAAGCCGCTTCGATCGGTATCGTGCCCGAACCGCAAAACGGATCGACGAAAGGTCTGTCAGGCGTCCAATTTGTCAATTGAATCAATGCTGCAGCGAGGGTTTCTTTCAGCGGCGCTTCCCCTTGACCGGTTCGGTATCCCCGTTTATGAAGCCCGGCTCCGGATGAATCAAGCGTAATGACCGCTTTGTCTTTTAAAAGGGAGACCTCGATTTTATATTCCGGGCCTGTTTCCTCAAGCCACCCGCCTTGTGTCTGATACGCTGATTTCAGCTTCTCGGCGATCGCCTTTTTGACGATGCGCTGGCAGTCCGGCACGCTTGCAAGCACTGATTTAACAGACTTTCCCGTCACGGGGAATGAGGCGTGTTCAGGAAGATAGGCGCTCCAGTCGATCGCTTTTGTCTTCTCGAATAACTCGTCAAAGGTCTTGGCCGTAAATTCGGCAACCTGCACTTTCACCCTGTCAGCAGTTCTCAGCCACAGATTGGCTCTGCAGATGGCGAGGGCATCACCTTCGAACACGACTTTGCCGTTGTCAACCGTACAATCATATCCTAGATCTCGCACCTCTTTGGCAACGATCGCTTCAATTCCCATCGGCGCTGTTGCAATTAATGTATAGGTTTTCATCATATCACCTGTTTTTATGTATGTTTTTTACATGATAAAAGCTCTCCTACCTGCGGAGAGCTTATACATTGTCATCATCATAATAGTGTGTAACGTTCTGTAAGCCATGTTTTGTTCCGTCGTACTGCTGTCGGCTGCTAAGCCTCGTACTCGGGTGGTAATCATCTATCTACAGAGTCAACTCTGTCCTTCTTTCCGTTCATTTCCGTCCAGAAGGTTCCCCTACCAAAATTTGGGTTTCTCGCTCGAGGGGTTTACCGCGTTCCACTCTCACCATTTCTAGTGAGACTTCGTCACTGTGGCACTTTCAAGGATACTCAGCCATATCCATAAAGGACGTAGGCTTTTTTCCTGCCGTCAGCCTTCTGCAAGGCTGCCCTAGCTTATGACTTCGCTAGGCACGAACACTACGGGCATCTCAGCACCGTGCGAGCATGGACTTTCCTCTACAGATGTAAAATCTGCAGCGATTACCCGAACGTTAAGACATCAACTATTATAGCTTAGTTTGTTCTAAAGGGCAAGCGGTTTTCATCAATCGTATAATTTGCTTCCAAACACATGTTTTTCCAAATTGGAAAGCCGTTTTAGAATATCAAAATTGGTCGTATTTGATTGAGCCGGCTGTCTCTTGTTCGCTTCTTCAAGCTGTTTTTTCAACTGCAGGTTTTCCTGCTGCAATTCTTCGATTTCCTGATGGAAGGCTTCATAGTCTTTAATGACCATGTCCAAGAATTTGTCAACATCTTCCTGCTTGTAGCCTCTGACTCCTGTTTTGAATTCTTTTTCCAAAATTTCTTTAGCAGAAAGCTTCACTTTATCAGCAAGCATCTTTTTCACCTCATATCGTGAATCATCATCTTATATTTTTTCAGAAAACGTGTGCAATGTCAAATTTTCTCTTGCACTTTTTACTCTTCGTAAAAGCTGCTTTCTTCAACGGTGACTCTCAGGTCATCCATCGTAATCGTGTAAATCGGAAAATCGCGTTTTTCTTGAGCTTTTTTTGCTTCATTCAGCATATACACAGGCGAGCCTTCTCTTTCTTCGTCGTACAGAATCAATAAGCCATCCGCCTTTTCGATGAAAAACCGGTTTTTTTGTTTAAATTGGACCGGGCTTTCGTACGGCCTGTGTGTCAAGCTTTCAGTGAAATCGCTGGCTGCGAGCACAGCTTCATACTGCTCTTGATTTTTCTCGTTCCACTTCTTTTCCTGTTCCAAAAACGGAGTGATAACCGCCACTTTCAAGTCGGGATATTCTTCCTGCAGCGAAAACGCAACTTCCGCCGCCCATAGTTCCGTGCCGAGCTGGCCTGAGATAAGGATCCATTCCAGCCCTTCCTCAAGCAGGGCGGTCAATCGGTTTTCAAGCGCTTTTTTTATGTAGAACAGGGCCTTGTCATCCTGTTTGAAAATCCCCAGTTCAAACGGCTTGTACCCTGTAACGGCCAATACTTTCATTATGATCACCTGCTAAAAAATGGGGCCGTATTCCGCCCCATTTTTTTAAAAGATATTCTGTTGCTCACGTTCAATCCGGCGCTCGTTCATCCTGACAAAACTTCCGAAAATCCTTTTTAGTAAGGACCCATACCCATTCCAGGTCCTGGCATCGCTCCAGGCCCGGGCATCATTCCTGCGCCAGGGCTCACGAAGTGCTGATGTGATGCCTGGTTGACAGCTGATTGAGTTTGCGGGAAGTAATGAACATGCTGAAAATGCTGATGGTTGACATTCGTTGTGTGCTGCGGGTGAATGTGCGGTACGACGGTTTTGCTTTGCGTATGGTTGTAGCAGCATTGAGTAGGATGAACAATCGGCGCCATTACATGCGGTTTACAGTGCATGAAAATTCCCCTTTCTTTAAGCTTCTATATACACTATTAAACTATGAAGCAAGGGGTAAACATGTACTAATATAAAAACCTATTTTAAAAGTAAGCCATAAAGCTTTCCTTGAAATTCGTCATGATTAATACGATAAACAGTACGACGACAAAAAACAGATAAAACAGCCCCTTATACATATCGACGCTCCCTTCAAACTATTCTAACGCTATTTTACAAGAAGCGATCGGTTTCTACAATTCATAACATGCTTGAAATGTTTGGCTTTCGAAGATCGTCGTTTTCTGCGCTTGCCCGGGGAATATTTCGTCCGAATTTCCTTTCCAGCCGCTCGCGCCGTTTCAAAAGACCGGCTACTTCTTTTTCGGTCAGCTCAAACTTTTGTGAACCGTGCTGCAGCATCAGGTTATCCGTTACCTCGAGGGCGGCCCGAATGTCCCGCTTTCGATGTTCAAAGTATTTGGCGAGTTCGATGCCTGCGCGCCAGGCGGTTTTTCCGTCTGTTCCATTTTGGAGCTTCAGCCAAAGGGATGCGGCTTCTTTTAGCATGCCCTGCTTTTTATACTGCATGGATAAATCGAATGATGCGCGTTCAGACTGCTCGAAAGGCTTTTTTTCAAGCTCCTGCAATTGCGCTGTCGCAAGCTCTGTCTCCCGGTTGGCGAGAAGCCATTTGGCCATCGCGTACTTTTCGTTTGCTTCCGCTGTCTGCTCCGGAGTGAGGATTTTCTTCGATAAATGGATGTAAAGAGAAATTAAAGAAAGCACATCAAGCTCATTGTGGCGCAAAACGCCTTCAATGATTTCCGGACGCTCCTCCTTTAAAAAATGAAAATACATCATCGGCGCCAGGTAGCCCGGCGTATCTTCAGTTCTTACAACGGCCAGCTCTTCCTTTTCCACCGTCCCCAAAGAGACGCGGTCAAACTTATGCTTCCAAAGGCGGCGGGATCCGTGGAGTAGGTCAAAATGGCCGAAATCCGGCAGCTTCGGAACCCTGTCGCGGATCAGCGTGTGCCTCGTTTTCACCTGAGGCCAGTCGAACGCTTTCCCGTTATAGGTGACAAGAGACTGAATATCGACTTCACTCAGGAAGCTGTGATAGAGGGCGGCTTCGTGCCCCGGCTTTGGCAGCAGATGCTGTTTGACGACTACGCGGTCGTCATACACCCGTGCATGGCCGAGCAAAAAGATCGTATTGCCGGCCCCTCCCCCGAGACCGGTCGTTTCCGTATCAAAGAAGAAAAGCTGGCTCGGTGTATACCCTTTGCTTGAAAGCGAATGGGAAACTGCGCTGTTGTTCCAGCGCATAACCGTCTCATGCAGTTCAGAAAATGCGTAATGGCCATGAACATGTGTCAACGGATAAACGACTTCCCTGATCAGGCAATAGCAGTTCTCAAACACATACGGTTTAACACCGAGTTCGGCCCATTCTTTCTCAAAACCGACGGACACGGAAGTCCGCTTTTCTGCCGGAGAATCCGTTTTTTCTTCTTTCGCTTGATTTCCCAGGTGATGCTTATAGCGGTTAAGTTTTCGTTTTAAAGACATTCCGCTCAACCTTTCCAGCCTTTTAAAAGGCGCAGCGCATTGTTTTTTGTCTGATCGCCGCTGCCGCCCACTCCTATGCAGGAAGGGCATCCTGACTCACACGGACATCTTGAAATCAGCCGATGCGCTTCACTGATGATCTCAGGCATTTGTTCATACACTTTCTGAGACAGCCCCACTCCGCCGGGATAGCGATCATACAAAAAGATCGTCGGCTTTTCGTTATGAACGGCTTTAATTTGCGGAAAAACGTGCAGATCAGACGGATCGCACATCACTTTTAAGGCGGCGACATGTCCCAGTACGTTTGCAGTCCCAAGCAAAGCTTCTTCCAATTTGATGTCGTTCCAATTTTGCCGCTCCTCATCGTTCACCTGCACCCAAGCCGCATTGGTATGCAGTTCCTCTTCAGGCAGATGAATCGGGCCTGAGCCGATATTTTCATGCGTCTCAAATTTTATTTTCTTAAAAATCGTCGCTTTCGCCTGAACGGTCACATCCCCAAAACCGAACGCTGCGGTTTCTGTCTTTTTCTCCTTGTCAACTTCGAGAACTCTCAATAGGACGGCAAGATTGGCATCCGTATAGTAATCAACTTGAACCTCGCGGACAAACGCCTTTTTCTCCTCCCAGTCAAGCTTTTCCACCTGGTATTGGATGCCTTGATGCAAATAAATGGCTTCATCATGCAGAAGCGTCATGGCGCTGAACCTGTCCATTTCCCCGATCACTTTCGCCTTCTCGCGCTTTGACTGATCAATAATGACAACATTTTCCTGAGAAGCCGACCTCAAGCTGATGCCGTGCGCCGGAAAAGCGTCATTCATCCAGTGATACGTGTTCCCGGTTAAGTGGAGGACTCTTTCTTCTGCCAAGTAGTCAAGAATATCCTCGATTTCGGCACCGCCGAATGTGTCCGTTCTTTTGAAAGGCAGTTCAAAGGCTGCGCATTTAATATGATCGACAAGAATGACCAGGTTATCCGGATTAATGACGGCAGTCTCGGGATTTTGTTTAAAGAAATAGTCCGGATTCTGTACAATGTACTGATCGAGCGGGGCGGAACTTGCCACCATGACAATCAGCGCTTCGTTGTGCCTTCTTCCAGCACGGCCGGCCTGCTGCCAGGCGCTCGAGATCGTTCCCGGATATCCGGTCATGATGCATGTCTGCAGCTGTCCGATATCAACGCCCAGCTCAAGCGCATTCGTGCTGACAACGCCTTTAATGTCCCCGCTGCGAAGGCCTTTTTCAATGACGCGCCGCTCGTTCGGCAGATAGCCGCCCCTGTACCCCTGAATCGAATGAGGGCCGACAATCGGTTTCATCACTTCCTGCAAGTATGTCAATATAATTTCAACCCGGACTCTGCTTCTTGCAAACACAATCGTCTGAATACCGTTTTTCAGAAATTCGGATGCGAGCTTTCTCACTTCAAGGGTCGCGCTTTTCCTGATGTTAAGCGAACGGTTGACCATCGGCGGGTTGTAAAATAAAAAGTGCTTTCTTCCCGACGGGGCGCCGTTGTTTGAAATCAGATGCATCGGCTGCCCTGTGAGCGTCTCAGCGAGCTCCAATGGATTGGCGATCGTCGCGGATGTACAGATAAACTGCGGCTTGCTTCCGTAAAATTCAGCGATCCGCATCAGCCGTCTGATGACATTGGCTACATGGCTGCCAAAGACTCCCCTGTATACGTGAAGCTCATCGATGACAATATATTTCAGATTTTCAAACAATGACACCCATTTTGTATGGTGGGGCAAGATCGCCGAATGCAGCATATCCGGGTTTGTAATGACGATATGTCCTGCTTTTCTGACTTTCTGCCTGATCGAAGGCGACGTATCTCCGTCATATGTATAACAGTTGATCGACGCACCGATTTCATCGATTAATTCGTTCAGTTCACTTTTTTGGTCCTGCGACAATGCCTTTGTCGGAAAAAGATATAAGCTGCGCGCATCCTGGTCTTCTGTGATCCTCTGAATGACGGGCAGATTGTAGCAAAGCGTCTTCCCAGATGCCGTCGGCGTCACAAGTGTCACGTTTTTGCCGGCGGCGCTGTGCAGAAACGCGTCAGCCTGATGGGAATACAGCTTTTCTATCCCTCTCTGCTGTAAAGCATGCACGATTCTTTTATCTAAACCTTCAGGAAAATCGCGGTAATCCGCTTCTTTTTCCTCAATTGTATGCCAATGAACAATTTGCTTGCTGAAAGCTTGGTCTTCTTTCAGAAGCTGAATCATATCTGTCAAATTTCGTTTTTGAAACAACGCTGTCACCTCTCCCTTCTATTTTAGCGAATGTCCGTTCGTTCTGAAAGAGGTGATTTCCTGAGAAAATGAAAAAGCAGAGAATCGCTCTCTGCTTTTTTGCTGTTACTTAACTTTAAGCTCCATGAGCTTTGTCTCGCTTTTTTTCGCCTTTGCCTCTTCATGTTTTGTGACGCGCTCCAACACATCGCCGTTCATAATGACGATCGGCGTAATGGTGCTGCTCGCTTTTTCCTTGATCAGTTCCAAATCGCACGTTATCAAAGGATCGCCGACTTTTACTTTGTCTCCTTCTTTGACATGGGCTGTGAAACCTTCGCCTTCCATCGCTACGGTTTCCAGACCGATATGAATCAAGAGTTCCACGCCGGACAGTGAACGGATGCCGATGGCATGTTTTGTGTGGAACAGCTGGATCACTTCCCCGTCGACAGGTGATACGATCTCGCCTGCGGAAGGCTCGACAGCCATTCCGTCACCCATCATCTTTTGGGAGAAAACGGGGTCAGGGACTTTTGAAAGTTCCAAAACTTGTCCGTCTACCGGTGAAAAAACGGTTTCTTCTTTCATTTCATTTTGTTTCTGACCAATACCGAATAATTTTTTCAGCAATACAGTTGGGCTCCTTTCAAAACGCCTCTTTATGATGGCTATTAAAAGAGGAACAGGTTAAATAAATCTTTGGATTCCCCACTATTTAACCACACTTTCAAATTCCCATCAATGAATAACCATACCAAGAGCCCCTGCATAAGCTGAAAATAAAAAACCGGGGTGATGAAGAATGGATTTCAAGGAAAACGACAATCACTCGCTCAGCAAGAAAGACGAAATTCAAGAAGCGGTTGAACAGTTATTTTACAATTCACCTTTCCACGATATTTTAAATTCATTCCAAAAACTGATATCAGACCAGCTTCAGAATTCCACCATTTCCATGAACATCAGAGAGGAGAATGAGGCGCTTCACGTCGACATTGCCGTTCCTGAATCGTTTCAAAACGGAGATATCATGATTGAAGCGAAATCAAGGTATCTTCATGTCGCCTTGAAGGAGAAAAAAGAAAGCGGCGGTTCTTCATCGTTTACAAGCCTGTCCAGAACCGTTTTGCTCCCATATCCCGTCCGCGAAGAAACAATGAAGACGTCGTGGAACCGAAATATCCTCACGGTCTCATTTCCGGAGCAAAAAAAGCATGAATGACCTTCATCCATGCTTTTTTTATTTAAAGAATCCCATAAACCCTTTGGCCAGCGCTCCGACCTGGTTGACCGTGCTCACCATCTGGCCAGCGGTGTCCATCATTTTGCTGAAATCAAACTGCCCGTTCTTTTTTTTGAATTGCGACAGAAAGCTTTGAAACTGAGATGGCTGGTGGAGATTCGGCCGCGGCGAGGGATATGGATGCTGATAAGGAAATGCCTGAAACGGCGGAAGCGGCGGCTGTATTTGTTGCTGAACAGGCTGATGATAGACTGAAAACGGGTCCACATTCTGCTCGATCGGCTGCTGATAGGCCTGCGGCCGCTGAGCTGGATGAACGTACGGGACGGTTTCCTGGCTGTAGTACGGCTGAACGGGATGATAGGCATGATGGTTTTGCTGATCGGCTTGAACATACGCACCGGGGCCGGAATAAGGATATACGGCGGTTCTCCTCTCTTCCATCTTTCCTCTCCTCCTAAAGCCCTTTTTTATATGTGTATGATATAAAGGCATTTCCTGTTCCAAAGGTTCTGTCACAAGTTTGTCAAAAAGTGTCGAAAATTTTAATATTTGAAAAACAGAAAAAAGTCGAATCGTTATGGTACGATATTATTAATATAAAGGAGAGGGGATGCACCATATGAACGTATCATACTTAAGAAATTGTTTTGCCGAGATGAAACAGTATGAGACAGACTGCATGAACAAACTGATGGATTTCGCCAAGTTTTTGTATATCCAGGGACATCTGACATTAAACGAATTTCGCACAAGTATGAAAGTTCTTGAAGCGAATGGCGCACAGCACCCTGCTTATGATATGAATACGGACGCCAGCTAAACAAACAAAAAGAAGACCGGGTCTAATCCCGGTCTTCTTTTAATATATCGTCTTCTACGTTTTTCAGCGTATAGAGGACGGACTCCGTCAGATCTTTAAAGCGTTTTTTATGGATTTTGCAGAAATAGGACTGCATGAAAATTTCATTTGCATTTTCCTCAACCGAGCTGAGCTGCTCTTCATAAATGTATTTTGGCCGATTCGCCTTGATATAAGGCAGGCTTTCCGCCAGCCAGCTTTTCACTGTTTGTTCGAATCTCTCGACAGAAGGTTTGACAACCTCGAAAAAATCGTATTCCGTCCCTTCCTCTTTTCCCTTACTGTATCGTTCTTCCGCTTCTTTTATGAGGCGGATTAATTCCCGTGTCTGTACAAGAAGAGATTGTGTATCCAATTTTTTCACCTCGGGTTTATCGTACCAAAGGAAGACGACCGTTACAACGAATCCGGCTTATGCCGTCTCTCCTCTTGGCTCCACTCCCATTAACGTGCTGTTTAAACAAGCTGAGAGCTCTGCCAGTTCTTTTTCAATCAGATCGAGCCGTTCGTTCCAGCCAGCCCGCTTTTCATGCTCCGCCCGGCGTACGGCTTCTGTCAAAGCTTTCTCAGCAGACGACATGTGTGATTCCGTTTCCAAAAGCATTTGAAGGACCGAGTCTTTGCTTGCAAATCCGTTCATTTGCTTCCCTCCTTTTTGATCGCCTTCTATGCATTCTCCCCTATGTGCCCCCTCTCCTCCGCAGCTGACAAAACTAGAAGCAAACCGCCAAAGAAACTCATTTTCCAGCCAAACGCGCCGCTTTCGACAAGTGATCTTGCGAAAAATGGTATGATCAGCGCTTTTTTGCAAAATCTAAAAAGGTAAGGAGGTGCCCGCTGTGGAAAACAACAAAAAGAAATCACCTGCGAAAACAAAACCTGATGCTAAACAAACAGACACACTGGATAAGAAATTAGGCGGACCTAACCGCCCATCCACTTAAAAAGCAAGGAGAACCCTTGCTTTTTTCTGTTTTACCTCTTATTCAGCCAATGCTCCAGTGAAAACAATGCCTGCAGCTGCCTTCTTTTTTGAAAATACCAATCGGTGATTTCGATCGTTTTCGGCAGTTTTTCATCTTTGAACATCGCCTCTCTCTTTCCTCCGCGAAACCAATCGGATTTTAATCCGTCTAATGAATGGGCAACAACGGGATAACACGTTCTCAAAAATGGCGAAGTTCTGATTTTAACCCCTGCCCAGCGTTCCATATCAAAGCGCGACCCGGTATGCGGAACACATGATGTAAAGTGAAAAAAACCGGGGAAAAGCTCAGGCGAAAACAGTAGCTCGCTTAATTGCTTGCCGAGCTTGATCCTTTCCTTTAAACTAGTGAAGCGTTTGACAGACACGCCATAAAAAACGCCTTCTACCGTCGGAAAAATGACTGTGTTGAAGTGAAACCATTCACATAGCTGAAAAGGAATCGTCTGAAAAACATTCTTTTTAAACAAAGGATTTTGTATAATAGAAGTTTGGATAGTGTTTTGTTCATTTATAATGAGAGCGTACATGAGCCGCTTTTGATCGCGCTCATGCCAGAACCGCTCCCACTCCGTTTTCATAAATGAAGACACACCAAATGAGGAGAGCAAATGAAACAGCGGCTGGCCAAGCTGCTTGGACCAATGGTATAACAGGAGCTGCGGATAGGCGTCCGAAAAAATCAGCCAGTTCGCTCTTTCATACGTTAAAAACAGCCAGTTCTGCTGAAAAGCCGTAAGTCCGAGCTCGAATAAACGCCCTTTTAAATCGGTCATCGACCAGCCGGCATTCCTGGAAACAAATGAAGCCAAAAGCGACCACTTGATTTCAGGATGGCGGTCAAAGTAGCGTTTGTAGGCATTTGTCCGTGAGATATTGTCCTTGTTCAGTTTTGCGGTCAGCTCTTGAATGCGGCTCGTCAGCTCCGCCGCGGAAAAAGTGTTGTGCAAGATCAGCCACTTCCGTTAGTATCCATATTTTTTGTAAAAGGAGGATGAAGAAAGTGATTCGTTACCCGAACGGCAAATCGTATCAGCCGAAAACAGCTGCCTCATCCTTGCAAAAGAAGCCGTCGTATTCCAATCGCGGCATGACCCTCGAAGATGACCTGAATGAAACGAATATGTATTATCAATCTCATTCGATTGCGGTCATCCATAAAAAACCGACTCCTGTACAGATTGTTCAGGTCGATTATCCGAAGCGAAGCGCTGCGGTGATCAAGGAAGCATATTTCAAGCAGTCGTCAACTACTGATTATAATGGGGTTTATAAAGGCCGCTACATCGATTTTGAAGCGAAAGAAACGAAGAGCCGGACCTCTTTCCCGCTTCAAAATTTCCACGATCATCAGATCGAGCATATGAAGCAGGTTGTGGCGCAAGACGGCATTTGTTTTGTTATCATATCCGCTTTTGAAGAAATTTATTTTTTGGAAGCAGAAAAATTATTTTATTTCTGGGAGCGGAAAAAGCAAAACGGCAGAAAATCAATCCGAAAAGACGAGCTTCAGGAAGCCGCTCACCCTATTTCACTTGGATACTCGCCAAGAATTGATTATATTAAGATTATTGATCAGTTGTATTTTTCGCCATCATAAATTATGATTTTAAAGTCATGTGAGCGGAAAGGTTTAACTACGAAAGGTTGAGATGTTATGTCAGATCAATTTAACAGCCGCCAGGAACGGCGAAAAGCCCAGCAGGGCAATAGCAGGTCTAATACTCATTCTAAACCCAAGAAAAAGAAAAAAGCAGGATTGTTTAAGAAAATTCTTTTATCCATTTTAATCATTGGTGTTATCGGCTTGATTGCCGGGGGCGTCACTTTTGCGGTGATGGTAGCGGACTCGCCGTCCCTTGATGACGCAAAACTGAAAACACCGTACTCTTCCACCGTCTATGACAAAAACGGAAAAGAAATCGCCGAAATTGGTTCAGAAAAGCGGACGTACGTGTCGATTAAAGACATCCCTGATTCCGTCAAAAACGCATTTCTTGCAACGGAAGACGCGCGTTTCTATGACCACCACGGCGTCGACCCGATCCGGATCGGGGGAGCGCTTCTGGCAAACTTCGAAGGCGGATTCGGTTCTGAAGGTGGAAGTACGATCACACAGCAGGTCGTCAAAAACTCCCTTCTGTCACATGAAAAAACGCTGAAACGGAAAGTCCAGGAAGTCTGGCTGTCGTTCCAGCTCGAAAGAAAATATTCAAAAGACGAAATTCTGGAAATGTATTTAAACCGGATTTACTTCTCGCCGCAAGCCTACGGTGTCGGAAAAGCGGCTGAGCAGTTCTACGGGGTTACAGATCTTAACGACTTAACGGTCGAGCAGGCCGCAACGCTTGCCGGCATGCCGCAAAGCCCGAATAACTACAACCCGATTAAACATCCGGAAAAAGCCGAGAAACGGCGCAATGTCGTGCTGAGTCTGATGAATAAACACGGCTTTATCTCTGACGCAGAGTACAACAAAGCGAAAAAAGTAGCCGTCACAAAAGGCCTTGTCTCTCCGAAGGAGTACGCAAAATCAACGTCCAACAAATACAGCGCGTTTGTCGAGCAGGCCGTCGCCGAAGTAAAAGAAAAAGCGAACGTCACGCCGGGAACGGACGGACTGAAGATTTACACGACGATTGATACAGACGCCCAGGATTATGTGGATGAGCTGATGGACGGCGATTCGATCCAGTATACCGAAAAAATGCAGGCCGGCCTCACCTTGCTTGATACAAAAACCGGAGAAATCCGCGCGATCGGCGGCGGGCGAAATCGAAATACGGGCGACTGGAATTATGCAGTTGATGAAAAACGCCAACCGGGTTCAACAATTAAACCGATCCTTGACTACGGACCTGTTATTGAGAACAAAAAATGGTCGACATATGAACAGATTAAAGATGAGCCGTACAAATATTCAACTGGCCAGGAAATTCATAACTATGACCGGAATTACAAACGCTGGATGTCAATGAGAGAGGCACTCGCCGATTCAAGAAACATCCCTGCTTTAAAAGCATTTCAGGCTGCCGGTAAAGATAACGTGTTAAATTTTGCAAAAGGCCTTGGCCTTTCGATTGATAAGGATGAGTTACACGAATCCTATGCGATCGGTGGGTTCGGAAACGGTGTATCGACACTGCAAATGGCCGGAGCGTACAGCGCATTCGGCAACAACGGCTACTACAATGAGCCGCACACCGTCACAGCGGTGGAATTCAATGACGGCACAAAACTTGACTTGACGCCTGAATCAAAGGCTGCCATGAGCGACTACACGGCATTCATGATGACGGATATGCTACAAACAGCCGTCCAGACGGGAACAGGTAGAGCCGCACAAGTTCCTAATGTTACTGTAGCTGGTAAAACAGGTACAACCAACTTTGAAGAAGCCGATATCAAAAAATATGGCATAAATCCTAATGGAGCAAGAGATTCTTGGTTTGTCGGCTATACACCGCAATACACAGCTGCCGTCTGGACCGGAAAATCTGGCCATAATTCGCTGAGCGCGAACGAACAGCAAGTCGCCAAACTTCTGTTCAAAAAACTGATTGCCAAGGTGGACAACGGCAGCGGCTCATTTGAAAAGCCTGACAGCGTCGTTGAAGCGACAGTTCTAAAAGGCTCGAACCCGCCGGTGCTTGCCAGCAGCAACACGCCTAGCGATAAAAAAGTCACTGAGTACTTTGTAAAAGGCACACAGCCGACGACTGTTTCGAAAAAATATGAGGAAAAAGAAGATGCCGACAAGCCGACAGGTTTGAGCGCAGAATATGATGAAGCATCAAAGAGCATCAAGCTTTCATGGTCATATTCCGGAGACGGTGATGTATCCTTTAAAGTCAAACAATCTGTTGACGGAGGCGGATACAGCGAAATTCAAAACAGCAGTGCGAAAGAAGCCGTCATACCGAATGCAAAAGAAGGATCCGTCTACAAATTCCAAGTCACGGCCGTTACTGAAGATGGCGAAAGCGACCCTGCTTCTGTGACGCTTAAAGTCAACGCGGCTGAAGATGATGAGTCAAAAGCGGACGATGAAAAGAAAGACGAGGATGACGAGAAGAAGCAGGATGCTGATGATGATCAGGACAAAGACAAACAAAATAACGGCAACTCTAATCAGCCGGATGATCAAAATTCAGGCAATCCAGATCAAAACAATCAAAATCCGGGAAATACAGACGGCAGAAAAGATGATGACGCCGATGATCAAAACAAAGATCAGAATAAAGACAAAAACAAAAACCCGGATCAAGACAGCAACACAGATGATCAACAAACAAATTCCAATGGTCAATCAACCGGCACCCATTAATCTAAAAAGCCACTCACAGTTTAGTGAGTGGCTTTTTTATGATTGATGGCAACATATTTATAAAATTGCTTTTTCATTTCCGTAAACAATTCGTCAAGCTGAATAAAACAATGATACTGCGTTGGTTTCTGGAGGATAAACTCGAGGCGTTCCGTCCAGTTCATCGGCTTGGCTCCAAAATCCTTACGGGTGATGGCCTCCCAGTTGAGACTTGTGACAGGCTCCCCCATCGTCCAGTGGAGGCTTGCGATCAAGCAGCACACCCCGTTCAGCATATCATCCTGGCTGCACCTTGACTTTCTCGTTTTAAAGACGGGCAGAAGCTTTTCTTTTGTACGCTCCCAAGCCGCAAACAGAAGCGGAACCCATTCTTCCGCATGCTCCCACGGCTTGTCCTCTTCTATGTCCTGAAAAAAATCGCAGCAGAGCGGATTTTCCAAAAGAACGTCAAGCCTTTCGCCGGATTCCGGTCTTCTCTTACGCAGCGTTTTTTCGTATTCGTCCAACAGAGAAACGCTTGTCACGGCAGCTTCACCAGCCCTTTTTTATATCGTTTTTGCCCTTCCCTGCACAGAGAAAACAACGGGCATTCTTCACATTTCGGCCTTTGCGCCTTGCAGTGATAGCGTCCGAAAAAGATCAGGCGGTGATGAGTAACGGACCACTCTGATTCAGGCACTTTTTTCATCAGCGTCTTTTCGACTTCCGTGACCGAATCCTTCCATCTGCAAATGCCGAGCCTTTTTGAGACCCTTTCCACGTGGGTGTCGACGGCAATGGCTGGAACACCGAATGCAACGGAAACGACGACATTGGCGGTTTTTCTCCCGACGCCCGGAAGTTTCACCAGCTCATCCCGGTCTTTCGGCACTTCACCGCCGTATTCTTCCAGCAGCATTTTGCAGAGCTTTTGAATATTTTTTGCTTTATTCCGGTATAAGCCGATCGATTTGATGTCCTGCTGCAGCTCTTCAAGCGGAACAGCAAGATAATCTTCAGGCTTTTTATATTTTTTGAAAAGCGTTTTCGTCACTTTATTGACAAGCGCATCTGTGCATTGGGCCGATAAAGCGACGGCGATGACAAGTTCAAACGGATTGTCATGGACTAATTCGCATTCAGCATCCGGAAACATTTCACCGATTGTTTCTAAACAAAACTCGATCTGTTTTTTTGTCAGCATGTCTTCACCTTTCACTTTATTGTTCAAGCCAATTGTAAAAAGGAACCTGTCTTGTATACTCCTTTTGCTCACTCTGCCGCGGTGCGGTCTTCCGCCTGAATCTTTGGCTGTAGTTTGCGGCTTGTTCGACTGTTGAAATGCCGTTTTTCTTCCACTCAAACAAAATCCGGTCAATGTAGCGGAAATTGAGTTTTCCTGATATGACGGCTTCTTTGAGAGCTTGTTTGATCAGCTGTGCATCGTGATGATCCTGGTCAAGCCAGATGCTGAGCGTCTCGCATTCAAGCGGAGACAGCGGCCGCGCAAATTCCTCTTCAAAGATCGTATAAAGGCTCTTCTCTTCGCCTTCATTCTGTTCAGCGAGTTTCTTCTGCTCGTCCATTTCAAGATGCTCAAACAGCTTGCCCCAGAGAGGTTCGAGCGAATACTTTTCAAACTTAATGCCGTTCTGGTCTTCGCATTCTTCTATATAGATGAAGCCTTTTTGAATGAACATTCTCAGCATGTTCATACATTGTTCGGTTTCAATCGACATCGTCTTGCTTAATTCCTCCGGCGTCGGAAAAAATGAACCTCTTTCAACATGCATTTTAATGTTTAAGAGCAGCATGAATTCTGTCTCATTTAAGCCAAGCTCCCGATAGTTCAAAAAAAGCAGATTCGGAATGGTGACAGATCCCATCTCCTGCATCTTAATAAAGTGCTGTTTTTTCATTCGATACACCTCTTACCTTCCAGTATATCATGGATGACTGTGAAAAAGTCTCCTGCAATCAGGAGACTTTTTTCTTAAGGATATAAGCGATTTAATAGTCTTGGGAACGGAATCGTTTCGCGGACGTGCGGAGAACCGCAGATCCAGGCAACCGTCCGTTCGAGTCCGAGTCCGAATCCTGAATGCGGAACTGAGCCGTATTTTCTCAGCTCTGCATACCATTGATAAGCATCCGATTCTAAACCATGCTCTTTCAGGCGCGCTTCGAGAAGCTCAAGATCATGGATCCGTTCAGATCCGCCGATAATCTCACCGTAGCCTTCAGGCGCAATCAAGTCAGCGCACAGTACGACATCGTCCCTGTCAGGTGCAGGCTGCATATAAAACGGCTTTAATGATGTCGGATAGTGTGTAATAAATACCGGTTTGTCATAGCTTTCGGCAATCGCCGTTTCGTGAGGAGCGCCGAAGTCATCGCCCCATTCAATATCGTCAAAGCCTTTCTCTTTTAAGAACTGAATCGCTTCATCATACGTGATTCTTGGAAAAGGCGCTTTGATAAGCTCCAGTTTGGAAGTGTCTCTGCCGAGCGTATTCAGTTCAATTTTGCAGTTTTCAAGCACGCTTTGAATGATGAAAGAGACATAGTTCTCTTGAACTTCAAGGTTTTCATTGAATTCGACAAACGCCATTTCCGGTTCGATCATCCAGAATTCAATCAGATGGCGCTTCGTTTTTGATTTCTCAGCTCTGAAAGTCGGCCCGAATGAAAAGACTTTTCCTAAAGCCATTGCAGCTGCTTCCATGTAAAGCTGGCCGCTTTGCGAAAGGTAGGCATCTTCGTCAAAATACTTTGTCGCAAAAAGCTCTGTCGTTCCTTCAGGTGCGCTTCCCGTCAAAATCGGAGGATCGACTTTAACAAAGCCTTCCTTATTGAAAAATTCGTATGTAGCGCGAATGATTTCATTGCGGATTTTCATCGTTGCATGCTGCCGTTTTGATCGGAGCCACAAATGTCTGTGATCCATCAAAAATTCTGTTCCGTGTTCTTTTGGCGTAATCGGATAATCTGTCGCTTCATGGATGACTTCAAGCGATGTGACTGCAAGCTCGTAGCCGAGTGGCGAACGCTCGTCTTTTTTGACGACGCCTTTTACATATAAAGATGTTTCCTGTGTGACAGATTTAGCGGCTTGAAATGTTTCTTCGTCCACTTCCGCTTTGACGACGACTCCTTGGATAAAGCCTGTCCCGTCTCTAAGCTGCAAAAACGCAATTTTGCCGCTTGAGCGTTTGTTGGCGATCCAAGCGCCGATTGTTACTTCTTCACCAACATGCTTGTACACTTGGTTTATTGTTGTTTTCACTATCGTTTCCCTCCAAAACACGAAAGAATTCGGTCAAGCCCTCATTCTTTCTGACGTCCATAACGTATATTATACCTTTTTTGATTCGATCAGGTCAATGCAGCTTGCGTGCATGCAAAAAGCGTCCAGCTGCGGACGCTTTCTGCTTCTAGCGGCTGCGATTCACGACAAAGCGGCGAATCCGTGCGACCGCTTCTTCTAAAAGTGACAGGGATGTCGCATACGACAGACGGATGTTGTCCGGTGCGCCGAACCCTGAACCGGGAACAATCGCAACTTTTTCTTCTTCCAAAAGCGCTTCGGCGAATTCATCAACGCTTGAAAAGCCGCACGATTCTGCCGCTTTTTTTGCATTCGGGAACAAGTAGAAGGCCCCTTCAGGCTTCAGGCATGTCAATCCCGGAATGTCAACAAGCAGTTCATACACCTTGTTCAGCCGGTCTTCAAAAGCTTTTCTCATCTCTTCAACAGGCTCGTTTGGTCCATTGTAAGCAGCAATGGCTCCGTATTGTGCGACAGATGTCGGATTTGACGTGCTGTGGCTGGCAAGGTTCGTCATCGCTTTAATGATCGGTTCGCTGCCTGCCGCATACCCGATTCTCCAGCCGGTCATGCTGTGTGACTTGGAAACCCCGTTGATGATTACGGTTTGATTTTTAAGTTCTGGAGAAAGCTGTGCGATGGATACATGTTTTTTTCCGCCGTAAATCAGCTTTTCATATATTTCATCAGATACGATTAGAATGTTGCGGCGAAGGCATACTTCACCGAGCGCTTTCAGCTCTTCTTCCGTATACATCATGCCTGTCGGATTGCTTGGGGAATTGATGATCACAGCCTTCGTTTTTTCCGTGACGGCTTTTTCAAGCTGCTCCGGAGAAATTTTGAAGCTGTTTTCCTCAAGGCCTTCCACAAATACCGGTTTGCCGCCTGCAAGCTTGACTTGTTCAGGATAGCTGACCCAGTACGGAGTCGGAATAATCACTTCGTCCCCTTCGTCGAGGAGCACTTGAAATAGGGTGTAAAGAGCATGCTTTGCACCTGTGCACACGATAACTTCAGATTGGCGGTACTCGATTCCCTGATCGCGCTTGAATTTTTCGCGGATGCTGTCTTTCAGCGCCGCAAGACCTCCGGAAGGCGTGTATTTGGTATGTCCTTCATTCATCGAACGGACAGCCGCCTCAATGATGTGCTCAGGCGTATTAAAATCCGGTTCACCCGCCCCAAGACCGATGACGTCGTGCCCTGCCGCTTTTAAATCTTTTGCTTTTGCAGTGATTGCCAGTGTTGCAGATGGTGTTAACGCTGATACTCTTTTAGCTAGATTCAACTCGATTTCCCCCTGTTTCGTCTAAGGCGTAATATTTTTGTGAATTTTTCCGTTTATAAAGTCCACATAGCTTAAACTGTACTGCCCATCTTTATTTAAGTATGTAACTTCCCACAATAGAACATTGCCTTCCCTTGCAAGGTGCACCTCTTTAAGCTCAGACACAAGGCCTTCATCCTGAACCGCTTTTGAAGCCTGGCGGCCGGTAATGCCGTCTGCCGCTTTTTTGTAAATCGTTTTCTGCTTTTTGTCAGCAGGCACCCAAACATACATTTTGCCGCCTTTTTTGTCCGTCCCTGTGACAATGTACTGCTTTTCTTTGCCGACAAACGTCTCCACGCTGTCAACTTGTTTTAAGCCTGCTTCCTGCTTGGCTGTTTCGGCAGCCTGCTCGTGGCCGCTTTCTTTCTGATCCATAGCCGTACGGTAGACATTCGCTCCCGCAAGAAGTGCTGTTAAAAAGATAATACCAAATATCAGTATGAAAATTAATGTTTTTTTGCCCATTTTCTGCTCCTAAGTACGATAAATCGTAAAAATGGCCTGTTTTTGATCTTCTTCATCGAGAGCGAGGCCGAACATGAGATCATCGCGTTTGAGCGTGCGGTTCAAAAGGTCGACGATTTTATACAGGTCTTCTGAATGCTCGACGCTTACGGTAGATAAAATTTCGATTTTGTTTTCCATTTTTCAAATACCTCCGAACGAAACAATAATTGTAATTCATACTCTCTGTGCCTAAAGCCATACTAGTTGTTACAACGGGATAACCGTTTAAATAAACAGCCTAAAAAATAAAACCTTAATCCACACCATTTAAGAGCCGCTTTATGCGGCTTTTAGCCGTTTTTCCCGGCTATGTAGGCTTCAAGCTCAAGGAATGTAGGCTCCATGACTTTTGCAGGGGGCAGAGCCTTCATAAACACCGTACCGTAGGAAGAGGTTCGGATGCGGCGGTCGAGAATCACGACCGTTCCGCTGTCTTTCTCCGAGCGAAGCAGCCTGCCGATGCCCTGCCTGAATGCCAGGACAGCTTCCGGCAGAGATACCGCTTGAAACGGGCTTTCTCCCCTTCTCTTTGCCCGGTCACACTTGGCTGATTCAACGGGGTGGTCTGGCGGCCTGAACGGCAGCCTTGCGATGACCAGCGTCGTCAGCTCGTCACCCGGAAAGTCAACGCCCTCCCAAAAATGGTTCGTTCCGAGAAGAACCGCATGGGGATACGATCTAAACAATTTCATAACCTTGACGGGGCTTCCGCCGGAAATCCCCTGCGCAAGGAGCTGACAAGGAAAGTCTTCCTCTTGTTTTATTGCATGGTAGACATCTCGCAGCATATCATGAGACGTAAACAGGACGAGCACTTTGGCGTTTTTCTGTTTTGCAAGCGCCTTGACGAAACGCGTGACATCTCGAATATAGTCTTCAGGATCGTTTTGAATCGGGCTGACATCCGTCGGAATCATGATGTTCATATGCTTATCATAAGAAAAAGGCGCCTCGATTTGCAAGGTCCTCGGATAGAAATCGCTTAAACCGAGCTTTTTGATCATATAGTCAAATGAGTTCTCGACGACAAGCGTCCCCGATGTGAGCACAACACTTTTTTTCTCGGTGAAAAACCGGTCGGCCAGAATTTCGCTTGTATCAAGCGGCTGAGCGTAAATGGCCGCGGCGTTTTTTGCGCCCTTCGCGTCAATTTCAATCCAGACGACCTCATCTTCGACAGGGTCAAACATCAAGCGGGCGAGCGTCTTTCGATATTCTTCAAGGTCGTCCATGCATGAATCGTATTCCTCTAACAAAAACGCCTGGCGGCTGGTGAAGGAAGCCTGTTTTTCAGCGAGGCTTTTCTTTTGATCCGAAAACAGCCGGTGCATGTCATACAGCAAGGAACACAGTCTTCTCGCGCTTTCTTCAAGCCTGTTCCATGCCCTGCTTTCACCGATTTCGCCGATCTTATATAAGAGACGGTTGAGATCGTTTCTTGGTTTCCTCCGCTTGACAAAAGAATGAACAGCCGTAAAGAACAGATCGCTTTCTTCAAGAAGCTGAGCGAGCCATTCGTCCATTTGGAAAAAAGATTCTGGTGAAATGCCTGCTGACCGGTAGAGGCGTTCGGCTTTTTTTAAAATCCCCCTTTGTTTGAGGGTGCCGAGCCGCATCAACCTTTTATGGAGAAAGACATAGTCTGCTCTTGCCCCATACTGCTCGCCCGCTGCGCGTTCAAAGTGATGGGCTTCATCAATAACAAACGTATCGGCATCACCGGTATGAATTCGCTGATTGGCTTCGTCAGTCAACAGAAGCGCATGATTGGTAATGATCATATCAGCCTTCTGCGCCCGCGCTTTGGCTCTCTCATAAAAACACAGTTTCCTTAGGGTGCTGTTTTCTGCATATGAATGCGAATCATATGCCAGTCTGTCCCACAGAAGCTTTCCGCCTGACGGAAGATTAATTTCCGATAAATCGCCCGTTTCTGTATCTGTCAGCCAGACGAGAATTTGCGCTTTTGCAAGGACGCTATCATAATTGTCATCATCTTCCTGTAAAATATGCTTGAATTTGCGAATGGATAAATAATGAGAGCGGCCCTTTAAAACCGCGGCTTTGACCGGGAAAGGAAAAATCTTTTCCAAAAGCGGGATATCACGGTTGATCATCTGCTGCTGAAGCAATGTCGTATATGTGCTGATCACGACCGGCTTGCCTGTTTGCTTGGCGCGGATTGCAGCCGGCACGAGATATCCGAGCGTTTTTCCGATTCCAGTGGCAGCTTCGATCAGAGCATGCTCATGATTTTGAAAAGCGGTCCAGACCTCCCGCATCATTTTCGTCTGTCCTTCTCTCTTGTCAAACCGGTCGTCCAATGAAGAAAGTCCGCCGTCTTTTTCCCAAATAAGCGGCTCTGTCTGCGGGACCCGGCTCTTATGACCGGCCTCTTCATCCTCGTCTTCAGGGGTCCTGATCACAAAGGAACCAACCTTCATAAAGCCGGCATCAAGTTCGGCATCGGCGCCTTTTTCAGCGATCAAGCCGTCAAAAAGCTCCTGCGCGTCACTGATCAAATGCCAGGATAAACGTCTGATTGATTTCAAAACCGGAATCGGCAGCCTTTTCAGTCTGTCCATCATATGTAAAAAGATCAAAGCGGTCACTTCCGCATCGCTGTCAGCCCTGTGCGGGTTTTCATGGCGAATCTGAAGCTCTTCGCTCAGCTCAGTCAATTTATAGCCGTCAAAACCCGGAAAAACGATTCTCGAAAGCTCCACCGTATCGAGAACGCTGCATTCAAGCTCGCCAAAACCGGCCTGCTGCAGCTCATACTTTACAAAAGCAAGATCAAAATGAATGTTATGAGCGATAAAACAGCTGTCTTGAAGCAGCTCAAAAATATCTTCGGCAATCGCCGAAAATGGCTCTTCATTTTCAACCATTTCATTCGAAATTCCCGTCAGCTGCTCGATAAAAGCGGGAATCGGCTGATTGGGATTCACATATTTGGAGAAACGTTCGGTCATTTGTCCATTTTCAATCACAACCGCTGCAATTTGAATGATTCTGTCGCCTTTTTTTGGCGAATTCCCTGTCGTTTCCACATCAATGACCACATATCGTTGATTGTTCATTCAATGGACACCTCAATTTCGATACCTTCGACAAAAGTGTAACACGTTTTAGAAAGATGCGGGGAAAAAGCTTCGCCTTCTACTCTTTCTAAACGATATGAAAGCCCCCTAAAGGCAAGGGGGCTACAGAATGGTACGGGCGGGCTCCTGACCCAGCATTTCCTCGATTTCGTTTCTCTCGTTCAAAACGGCAACCTTCGGCTTATGGGTCTTTGCTTCCTCTTCAGACATCATGGCATAAGAAACGATGATGACGACATCTCCCACTTGAACAAGGCGGGCGGCAGCTCCGTTTAAACAAACGACGCCGCTCCCCCTTTCACCGGGAATGATGTACGTTTCCAGCCGGGCCCCGTTATTATTATTCACAATTTGCACTTTTTCATTTGCCATCATTCCGACGGCATCCAGCAAATCTTCATCAATTGTCACGCTGCCGACGTAGTTCAAATTGGCTTCCGTCACTCTCGCTCTGTGAAGTTTTGCGCTCATTAACGTACGGTACATCATAAATCCTCCTTTTGATCTGCCGGGATATCGACGATGATATTATCAATTAAGCGGGCTTTGGAAAACTGAACGGCAACCGCTATGATGACTTTTCCAGTCAATGGCTCCCTGATCTCCAGATCGGGATATGAATAAATTTCCGCATAATCGATGACACCGCTCGTTTTTTCAAGAATGCTCCGAACCTCTCGCTTAACAGCTTCCGCATCCCTCTCTCCATCGCGGATCAGCTCGGCGCCGCGCTGAAGGGCTTGATAGAGAGCGGGTGCTTCCTGCCGTTCTTCTGCTCGCAGGTTGACATTTCTTGAGCTTTTGGCAAGCCCGTCTTCTTCCCGTTTTGTTTCAACCGGGATCAGCTCAATATCCATGAAAAAGTCGTTGATCAGCCCGTCGACAACGGCAACCTGCTGCGCATCTTTCATGCCAAAATAAACCCTTGTCGGAAAGGTGAGATTGAACAGCTTTGTGAGCACTGTTGCGACACCGTCGAAATGACCTTCCCTTGAACGGCCGCAAAGGACGTCCGTCCGCTTTTTCACGCTTGCGGTAACCGTCGGCTCCTGACCGTACATTTCTTCAGGCTCAGGAGTGAACAAGATGTCCACTCCTCCGTCAGCCGCAAGCTGCCGGTCCCTTTCGATATCTCTCGGGTACGCTTCATAGTCTTCACCTGGACCGAACTGCATAGGATTGACAAAAATGCTCATCACGACAATATCATTGTCTTTTCGCGCTTTTTCCACAAGCGACATATGGCCTTCATGAAGGAAGCCCATTGTCGGCACAAAACCGATCGTTTTGCCTTCTTTGCGATAATTTTTCGTTACATTTTGTATATCTTTTGCTGTATGGATCTGAATCATGCTTATTTCCCTCCGTATAATCCTTCAAGAACTTGCTGATCGATACGGAATGAATGAGCATCTTCAGGAAACACGCGGCTTCTGACATCCTCAACATATCCCCGAAGCGCTTGTTCAAGCGGCTGATCGATTTGCACATACTGTTTTACAAATTTAGGCGTCCGGCTCACTCCGTGTCCGACAACATCGTGGTAAACGAGAACTTGTCCGTCTGTACCAGGGCCTGCTCCAATGCCGATGACAGGAATCGTGAGCTCCTTTGAAATCTGTTCAGCGAGCGCTGCCGGGACGCATTCGAGAACGAGCGCAATTGCGCCTGCTTCTTCACAGCGCCTGCTGTCTTCAATCAGCTTGCGGGCGCTTTCTTCATCTTTCCCCTGAACTTTATAGCCTCCCAAGACACCGACGGATTGAGGAGTCAAGCCTAAGTGGCTGACAACAGGTATTCCGCCGCGTGTTAAAGCCGTGATCGTCTCAAATACACCGTCGCCGCCTTCAAGCTTCAAAGCATCGGCTCCGCTTTCCTGAACGATCGCCGCGGCATTATTCAGAGCGCTTTCCAAAGAGCAGTGATAAGACATAAACGGCATATCCGTCACCACAAACGTATCTTTTGCCCCGCGTTTTACGGCTTTTGTATGGTGGATCATATCAGCGACCGTCACAGATACGGTCGAATCAAGGCCGAGCACAACCATGCCGAGCGAATCGCCGACAAGAATCATATCGACGCCGGCCTGTTCGGCAAGCTTTGCCGCCGGGTAATCGTAGGCCGTCAGCATGACGATCGGCTCTCCCTCTTGTTTCATTTTTAGAAAATCAATCTTTGTCTTCATGTTTTCTCCTCCTCTTTTTCAGAGGAGATGAGCTGCCGTGCTTGCATGTGCATCTTTTCGGACAGCAAAAAAACCTTCCGGCAAGAAGAAGGATTTCGAATCGTCCGTGTTCGGCAAGAATCATCCCTCTGTCCCAGTCCTTTTTGGATCAAGGCAGACTGTTTTTTATCAGTTGCATGTTTTCCAGGTGCAGTTCCTACAGGATACTGCCCATCCGAAGTATACCAAAAACGCATGGATCCTTCCAACTATGACGGATTTATATCGATATCGGCGGAGTATATTTTTTTGATGCCGTCACTCGTTTCCAGGATCAAGACGCCTTCTTCGTCTATTCCCAGCGCTTTGCCGTGAAACGTTCCGTTCAGCGTCCTGGCCGTCAATTCACGGTTCAGGCTCAAAGCGTAGCTCTCCCATAAAAGCTTGATCGGCTCGAAACCGTAGGCGAGATAGTCTTCATACCTTTTTTCAAATGTCGCCATTATCGTTTGAATCAAAGCGGCTCTGTCGATTTTTTCACCGCTTGCGAGACGAAGGCTTGTCGCTGTTTCTTTTAATTCTTCCGGAAAGTCGCCAGCAAGCTGATTGACGTTGATCCCCATTCCGACGATGACAGAATGGACCTGATCGGCTTCCGCCTGCAGTTCGGTTAAGATCCCGACGACTTTTTTGCGGTTGATCAAAATATCGTTCGGCCATTTGATTTCAGCTGCGATGCCGGTTTGCTCTTCGACTGCCTGAACGATCGCGACTGCGGCTAAAAGCGTCAGCTGCGGCGTTTTTTGTACGGGCATTTCAGGTCTTAAAATGATGCTCATCCAAATGCCGTTTCCTTCTGGGGAATGCCATGCTCTCGCCATTCTTCCCCTTCCTTCAGTCTGCTTGTCGGCAACGATGATCGTTCCTTCCGGCGCACCGTTGTTTGTTAGCTCATGGGCGATTTTTTGAGTTGATGAGACGACATCCTGAAAATGGATGGTCTGTCCCATTTTTTTCGTTTTTAACCCGAGCCTGATTTCATCTTCGGTGATTTTGTCAGGTTTTTTTATCATTTTATAGCCGAGCTTTCGGACCGCTTCAAGTTCATATCCCGATTTTCTCAGATCTTCGATATGCTTCCAAACGGCGGTCCTTGAGCATCCGAGCTCTTCGCTGATTTTCTGGCCTGAAATGAATTCGCCGTCGGCCTCTGTAAACAATTGAATGAGTTTCTTTCTTAAATTTGACTGCATGAATCCAGCCACTCCTCTATGGCTTTTTTTTGATTGGCAAGCTCCCCGCTTAACACGGCCCGCTCAATCCGTTTCAAATCATCGGACACCCATTTCCCGGCCGGCTTCTTTCTGAAATTCAACAAATCGCTTCCAGACACCGCCAGGTCTTTCAGGCTTTTAATCGGAAGCGCGCGGTACGACTGTCTGATTTCAGCCAGCCGCTTTTCATCGATTGCCTGCTTGTCCCTTAAGCTGCGGATGGCGGAAGCGGACAGCAGCGTCTCTTCCCCCGCCTCATACATCGAGACGGCATCCCATTTTTGATCGATTCGTTCAGCCGTCAGGAGCGCCTGTTTTATGACTTTCCCCGGAAGCTTCCACCCTTTTAAAAACCGGTGAGCCTCAGCGGAATCGAGTGATATCATGTGAATGAAAGCCGCCCATATATCCGCTCTTTTTTGAAGTTGGTAAAAAGGAAAAGCACGGGCAGCCAGAACGCGCTCCTTTTTGCCGTCCAGCCCCGGAAGCTCCTTGTAAAGCCCTGTTTCAGCCGCCGCTTCCAAAGCCCTGTCCGCCGCTTTTCCTTTTAAAAGCTTTTCGAATTCAACCGTTTTCCGCTCTGTAGAAATATGAGCCAAGAGCAGACGGTTTTCGCAAATCGCTTTTTTTGTATTTGGAGAAAGCTCAAACTCGAGCTGACTCATAAAACGGAGCGCCCGCAGCATGCGTAGCGCATCTTCGTGAAAACGCTCCGCCGGGTCGCCGACCGTTTGAATCAATTTTTCCCGGATGTCGCGGAGTCCGCCGAAATAGTCGATCAGTCTCCCCTGTTCATCCATCGCCATAGCATTAATCGTCAAGTCCCGCCTCTTCAGGTCTTCTTTCAGCGATTTGATAAACTGAACGCCGCTCGGCCTTCTGTAATCCTCGTACTCAAGCTCTGCACGAAAGGTCGTCACCTCATAGGATTCTCCCTCAAAGAGGACGATGATGGTTCCGTGTTCCTTTCCGACATCAACGGTTTTCGGAAAAATGGCTTCAATTTCTTCCGGGGATGCATCTGTAGCGATGTCAATATCACCGATATCCCGGTTCATTTGGGCATCCCTGACAGATCCGCCTACAAAGTAGGCCTGCCGGCCGTGTTTTTTCAGCTCACGAAGGAGAGGAAGAGCCTTCAAAAAGAGATCCTCCATTGTCACACTCCCCGTCTGTTAATTGTTGATAAATTTCTTCATATTGCGCGATGATTTTACTGGAAGAAAAGCGCTCCTTGATGCTTTCTAGCGCCGCTTCCGCAAACTGGCGCTGCAGGCTTTCATCAGTCAGCAAATGGAGCGCTTTACGAGCTGCGCATTCAATATCTCCTACATCGACCAAGTAACCGGATTTACCGTTTTTGATCACCTCGGGAATACCTCCGATATTGGTGCCGATGCACGGAACGCCGCAGGCCATCGCCTCCAGCAGCACTAAACCGAAGCTTTCCTTCTCGGACAAAAGCAGCTTTAAATCGCTGATGGCGTAAAGCTCTTCTACGCTGTCCTGTTTGCCCAGGAAAAGAACATCATCTTTTAGTCCGAGCTGTCTGACAAGCTGGCAGATCACGGTCATCTCCGGCCCGTCGCCGACGAGAATCAGCTTCGACTTCATTCGTTTGACAATGCGGCTGAAGACATGGATGACGTCCTGCACGCGCTTCACCTGTCTGAAATTGGATACGTGGATGATCACTTTTTCATCAGGGGCGATGCCGTACTGCTCTTTCAGCGAATGATGCTCCTGCTTTTTTAAATACACGCGCTCATCCACAAAATTATAGATCGTTTCGATTTTTTTGTTCGGTTTGATCAAATCGTACGTTTGCGCGGCAAGAGCTGAAGAAACCGCTGTTACGCGGTCAGACGACTCGATCGCAAATTTGATCAGATCTTTTAAAGACGGATCATAGCCGAGAACGGTTATATCTGTGCCGTGCAGCGTTGTGACCGTTTTAATGTTTCCGTTCAGCATTTGCTTCGCTAAAAAAGCGGAAATCGCGTGAGGCACCGCGTAGTGGGCATGCAGAACATCAAGCTGTTCCCGCTTCGCCACCTCCGCCATTTTGCTGGCCAAAGCCAAATCATACGGCGGGTGCTTAAACACGGCATATTGATTGACTTCGACTTCGTGAAAATAGATGTTGGAATACACTTTATTGAGCCTGTACGGAACACTTGATGTAATAAAATGAATTTCATGTCCTTTTTCCGCAAGGAGCTTGCCGAGCTCGGTAGCGATAATTCCTGATCCTCCGACACTCGGATAACATGTGATTCCGATTTTTAACTGTTTCATCATCCGCCCCCAAATAAATCGTTGTTTAACAGAAGAGTCCGCTTTGAAAAAAACCCTTCCGCGTATGCGACGCCGACCTCTTTTCCCAAAAGCTTTTCCCTTGCTTCGACCGTTTCAATATATCCGTTCGTCAACGGTGTTTCAACCGACTGCCGGGAACGGGTGAACTGGCTCTGATAAGCAGCAAGGCTTTCCTTTTTTTGATTGATCGTTTCGGAAATGTCGATGACAAATTCGGGTTTGTGAAAACCGTTGATCATATAGTAGTACACGTTTTGGACTTTATGGGCCGGCTGTTTTTCTGCATCTTCGTATTTATGTATTCCAGCGGAAAAGACCGCTTCTTCGACGATTTCCGCTGCATGCCCGTGATCGGGATGCCGGTCCTTCGGATAAGGGACAAAGACAAGCTTCGGCTTATGTTTTCGAATGACGGCAACCGCTTCCCTGATCGCCTCCTGGCTGGGAAACAGCCCCCTGTCCGGCAGCGTGAGGGAAATCCGCGCGCTGGCGCCGAGAATGTCGGCCGCCTGCGCCGCTTCGCTTTTTCTCGTTTCGACTGTTCCGTTTGAAGACAGTTCAGCCTGGGTTAAATCGCAGATGCCAATTTGAAAGCCTTTTTTAGTATATTTGGCAATGGTTCCTCCCATGCCGATTTCTACATCATCGCTGTGCGCGCCGAAAGCCAGTATATCAAGCATCTCGATCCCCGCCGTGGACAATGTTTCTGAATTCAAACGCGCCTTCCTCGACAGATCGGATCAAGATTTCCGCCGTTCCCATATTGGTGGCGAGCGGAATGGCATAAACGTCAGACAAGCGGATAAGAGCTGACACATCAGGTTCGTGCGGCTGGGCCGTCAGCGGGTCTCTCAGAAAAATCACAAGGTCGATGTCATTTTTCGCAATTAAAGCACCGATCTGCTGGTCTCCGCCAAGCGGTCCCGATTGAAAACGCACGACGGGCAGCCCTGTCGCTTCGGTGATTTTTAAACCGGTCGTCCCTGTCGCAAACAGCTCGTGCTTTTTTAAAATATCTTTATAAGCGGTCGTCAGCTGAATCATGTCCTGTTTTTTTCGGTCATGGGCAATTAAGGCGATTTTCAAAGCGATTTCCCCCTTCTTGTTACTCTATGATATTTTCAAGGCCGTAGACAAGCTGATCGATTTTCATCACTTGTTCAACAGCCAGTTTCACACCAGACATAAAAGATGCGCGGTTGTATGAATCATGACGGATTTTCAAGGTTTGGCCGTCTCCGCCGAACATCACTTCCTGATGGGCGATCAATCCCGGCAGACGAACGCTGTGGAGACGGATTCCGTTTTGATCGGCTCCTCTTGCTCCCGGCAGAATTTCTTTTTCATCCGGATGCCCCTGCATTTTCGCTTCGCGAACAGCCGAAATCATTTCCGCCGTTTTCAAGGCCGTTCCGCTTGGTGCGTCAAGCTTTTGATCATGGTGCTGTTCAATGATTTCGACATCGGTAAAATAGTTGGCAGCCATTTGCGAAAACTTCATCATCAACACGGCTCCGAGCGCGAAGTTTGGCGCGATGATGGCTCCGATCCCCTTCTCGTCGGTCAGTTCCATAAGCTCGTTCAAGTCACTCTCAGAAAATCCTGTCGTTCCCACAACAGGACGGACGCCGTGCTCCAGCGCGATTTTTGTATGTAGCTTGCCGATTTCCGGCGTTGTCAAATCAATTAGAACGTCCGGAGCCGTTTCTGAAAAGCATTCGGTAATATCGGTGTAAATGACGGCTTCTGAACTTGATATCATCACGTCTGACAGCTTTTCACGGTTATATGTACGGTCGATTGCACCGACAAGCTCAAAATGTGCGGTATCTTCAACAAGTTTGACCGCTTCGCTTCCCATTCTTCCGCGCGGTCCTGCTATTGCGATTTTAATGGTCTCCTTTTGCATCTTGATTCTCCTCTACTTTCCTTCTTCTTTTCTTGTCCAGCGGTCTTTGTCACGGGTGTTGAACTTCTCCATGACCATATCATGCGCTTCATCCAATGATATATGAAGCGAATTCGCAAGACAAACTAAAACGAACAATACGTCGCCGATTTCTTCATCGATCTTTTTTTCTGATTCGGTTTTTTTCTTCGGTTTTTCACCGTAATGATGGTTGATTTCCCTCGCCAGTTCGCCAAGCTCTTCCGTCAGCCTGGCCATCATGGCAAGCGGACTGAAATAGCCTTCTTTAAACTGGCCGATATATTCGTCAACCTCACGCTGTATATCTTTCATCGTTTTTTCTTTCGTCATGCTGACAAAACCTCCTGTCATCTCTTACATGTTAGCGAATTCAAACAAGTTTGACAAATGTTTAAGACGGGTTTGCTGTTTTAAAACGGATACACTATAATATTAACGCCAGCTTATGGAAGGAAAGGAGTTTTTTTATGTTCGGAGACATCAGAATGAAGAACGTCCTGTTCATTTTAGCAGGCGCCGCTGTTTTTTCCTTTGGACTCGTTCATTTTAATATGCAGAACAACTTGTCGGAAGGCGGTTTTACCGGCATTACCCTGCTGCTTTATTTCCTGTTTAACATCGATCCTTCCATATCCAATCTGGTGCTGAACATCCCGGTCTTCTTCATCGGCTGGAAACTCCTCGGCAGAACGGTCTTCTCATATACCATTCTCGGCACAGTCAGTCTGTCGGTGTTTTTATGGATTTTTCAGCGCTTCCAGATTCATATGCCGCTACAAAACGATCTTGCGCTCGCGGCTCTTTTTGCAGGCGTGTTTATCGGTACCGGATTGGGCATTATTTTCAGATACGGCGGAACGACGGGCGGCGTCGATATTATTGTGCGGCTGATCAACAAATATTTTCAAGTGCCGATGGGCAAAGCCATGTTTGTGTTTGACGCCTGCGTCATTACATTATCCCTTATTTTTTACCTCTCCTATAAGGAAGCGATGTACACGCTTGTTGCCGTATTTGTCGCCTCAAAGGTCATCGATTTTATGCAGGAAGGCGGTTATGCTGCAAAAGGCGCCACCATCATCTCTGAAAAGAACGACCAGATCCAGCGCAAAATCATTGAAGAAATGGAAAGAGGCGTCACGGTTTTAAAAGGTCAGGGGTCATATACGAAAACAGAGCGGGACGTTCTCTACTGCGTCGTTCCGAAAAATGAGGTTTTCCAGCTGAAAAACGTGATTACCTCGGTCGACCCGCACGCTTTTGTAGCCGTAAGCGACGTACACGACGTTCTGGGAGAAGGGTTTACGCTTGATGAGAACAAAAATCCCATCACACGCTGATTGAAGGTCAGCAAAAAAAAGAAGCTCGCGATCAGCGGAGCTTCTTATTTCGGCCAATCTTTTTCTCTTTTTCTGCGCCTGTCCTCTTCAGCTTTATACTTTCTGAAACCGACATATGTCAGCGTCGAGAGGATAATGCTTCCTGTCGTCAGGATGACCCATAACAGTGAAGGGTCTGCATCATCTTCTTCTACTTGATCAAACACATCTTCCAAATCTTTTTCCAAAAGCGTCAGCCTTTCCAGCTTGCTGCTTTCCGTCATTTGCTGAAAGCCCCCGTTTTCCACGACTGCAATATGGTTGGAGACGCTTTTTAACTGCTTTGGCGAAACATCAATCGTTAAGCTTGGATAAATCGTATCATACAAGGATAAAAAATGATTCCACTTTTCCCTGAATGTCAGGTTGTCTTCTTTCTGAATCCCGGCCTTCAAAGCGCTGAAAGAATCCATGATCGGCTTTTTCAAACTGCTCCACAGCGGATCATGGTCAGATTCTATGGCGTCCATCAGCATTCTAAACTGGGCAGCGGCTTTAAATTTCTCCTGCTGTGCGACATCTTCGCTTTCCAGCCTTTTCAGCGTATCATGGTAGGCCAGACTGACCTGGCGGATTTCCGAGCCTGTCATAATACCCTCTGTTTCCCCATTCTCCGCTGCTTTCAGCCGTTTTTCAAAGTATTGAAGAATTTGTACCGCTTCCTCATATTGAGACTGCCTTGTTAGCTGGAATACCGTATCTGACAGTTCCGTCAATTCCTGCAAAGCCGATGATTCTTTCGCTTTTAAACCGGCCGCAGGAAAAACAAGCGCAAGCATCATGCAAAGGATCACCTTTCGTATCATTACGGTCCCTCCCACTCCTTCTATTAAAGCGTATGAAGAGAGGGACAAGGTTAGACCTAGATTGTGAATCCGTGTTAAAGCTTAAAAGCTTTCCGGGACAAAATCAAGTAATAGGCCAAAGCGATCGAAGCGATACTGAGCCAAAATGTAAAATAGCCGATCTGCGGCATATATTGATCGAGCATTGAATAATTCGGCATCATGCCAAACAAGTAATCAATGACATCATTATGCAGCGTCCAAACAGCCGCAAGCGCCAAATGCCACCCTTTAAACCGGTAATGAGGGGCGTACAGCACGCCTTGCACAGCCATTGCGAAATGCGACGCGATCAGCATATAGCCCGTCCAATGGAGGCTTCCGGACACCGCAAGCACAAGAATATTCATCACAACCGCCCACAGCCCGTATTTGACGAGCGTAACAAGCGCAAGCGCCTCAAAGAGAGGAGCATTCCTCCCCAATAAAAGTCCGATGAGAACAAATAAAAAAAACAATGTCGCCGTCGGGCTGTCGGGAACGAAAATCAGAAATTTCGCAGGCGTATTCGTCAGCTGCGGAAGGTACCAGTAATACCCGTAAACCGTACCGAAGAAATTAATGATCAAAAGCAGCAGAAGCAGCGGCTTTTGAGCGAGCATGTAGGAAATCAGTTTCAAAGCAATCAACTCACAGTCTCTTTAAATAAAAAAAGCCACCGCCGAGTCAGCTTCACAGACTGACCGCAGAAACGTGCGCCAAGAAGCAGCGGCCTTTCCGGCTTCCGTACGGTTCACGATCAGCAGCGGTCAAAATTGAAAAGGCCATCGACATCGTCGACAGCCCGAGAGGCTGACTTGGCGTCAGCTTCAGCTCTATCAAGAGTATAGCCTGCCTTCATCAACTTGACAACCGTTTTATTTCGCCGTTGTTTCGGAGATGAATTTAGACAGTTCTTTAAGCTCTTTATCAGATCCTTTAAAAACGCCAGCAGGCATTTCGCCTTTTCCTTCCTTGGCGATTTTCGCAATCTCTTCCGGAGACAAGCCGTTGTCAACGAGAGACGGGCCTGCCGCTCCTCCCTGCATGTTGTCTCCATGGCACGAAATACAGCCTTGCTCCTGATAAATCTTATACCCTGCTGCACTCGTATCTATATTGGCCTCTTCCTTGATCTTACCCTGCTCTTCAGCAGCAGCCCAGTCGTGGGTGACAACGGACTGCCATGTTAAGAAAATCGTCGCTGAAATTGCCAAAAGCATTAACCCTACGGCAACCGGGCGTTTAAACGGCCTTCTTTCAGGGCCTCTGTCAAGAAACGGTGCCAATAATAGCGCTCCGAATGCAATTGTCGGGATAATAATTGCGCCGACCACCGTATACGGCCCGGCAGCATATTCGTATTTCAGCAATTGGTAAAGAAATAGAAAATACCAGTCTGGCAAAGGTATGTAGCCGGTATCGGTCGGATCTGCCATCCGCTCGAGCGGAGGCTCATGCACGATGGTCAGCACGAGAAAACCGACAAGGAAAACCGCCCCGACCATCCATTCTTTCAACAGGAAATTCGGCCAAAACGCTTCCGTTTTCCCTGGAAATTCGGAATAATCTTTTGGAATATTCGGTTTTCTTTCCGCCGGGATCCGTGAATCACCGACAAACTTCATCCCTTTTCCCCTCTTCATGCCATCCCCTCCTTCTCAATTGAGTCGCTCGCTTACAGCGGCCCAGAAATTCCTTGCTTGCGAATCATGATAAAGTGTGCAGCCATCAGTCCGAACAGAGCGGCTGGCAGGAAAAAGACGTGTATGGCAAAAAAGCGCGTCAACGTCTGAGCGCCGACAATATCCGGATGACCGGCAAGCAGCGTTTTAATTTCCGAGCCGATCAGCGGCGTCGCCTCAGCAATCTGCAAACCTACTTTTGTCGCAAACAGAGCTTTCATATCCCAAGGCAAAAGGTAGCCTGTAAAACCTAAACCGAGCATGACAAAGAAGATCAAAACGCCGACAATCCAGTTCAGCTCTCTCGGCTTCTTATAGGCCCCCTGGAAGAAAACCCTGAGCGTATGAAGAAACATCATCACAATGACCAAGCTTGCACCCCAGTGGTGCATTCCCCTTACAATCTGTCCGAACGCCACTTCATTCTGCAAATAATAAACAGATTCCCAGGCGTTTTTAATATCCGGAACGTAATACATCGTCAAAAACATGCCGGACAGCACCTGAATCACCGTAACGAAAAACGTCAATCCCCCGAAGCAGTACACGAAAGCTGAAAAATGGTGAGCCGGGTTCACGTGTTCAGGAACTTCATGGTCGGCGATGTCCCGCCAGAGCGGCGTAATGTCAAGTCTTTCGTCCACCCAGTCATAAATTTTGTTTAGCATGATCACCCATCCTTCCTCGGCTTGGCTTGCCCTAAGTAAAGGTAGCCGTCTTTAACCTCTTGCTCATAGCGGTCCAAAGGAGCAAGCGGCGGAGTTCCGGGCACGTTGGTACCATCCTTTTCATAAAGTCCGTAATGGCACGGACAAAAGAACTTATTCGGATTTTTAGGATCGCTGTTCCAGTTGACCGTACACCCCAAATGTTTACAAACCGGTGATAAAGCTACAATTTCGTCCCCACTTTTGAAAACCCACGCTGATCTCGATTCTTCCGATTCGTACCAGGCATCCACTTGTTTGATTTTAAAATCGAAGCGCTGCGGTTCATTTGTCAGTTCATCAACGCTGACAACCTGAACCATGTCCTGATCTTCAGTCGGCCTTAAAACCGGATCGAGCGCGAAGCGAACCATAGGCATGAGCATCCCCGCCGCCATAAAGCCGCCGACTCCGGTCAGCGTATAGTTTAAAAACTGACGTCTGGATACCCGATGTCTTTTTTCGCTCATCTTCATATCCCCCCTCAAGTCCCCAGCTACAATATAACTGAAATAGAAAAAAATTCATGAAACTAGGACACCCTCATAATATATCAATATTTTAGGAAGGTCAACATTCCCAAAATCATTATACAAAGGAAATGTAAGTGTTTTTATTAAGAGTTCCAATATTGTAACAAAATGTTCAATATTTGCTCAATTTGGTCTTCCAGCAGCTTCTGCTTTAACGAATCCTTCATATGTTCGAGAGGAATCGCCGGAACCCACAGCAGCTTTTGCTCGCTTTCGAGCACCTGCTTCCAGCGTTCATCCGTCGTTAAAAAAACGATGTGGCGAAAATGTTTTCCGGCCATTTCTTTTAAATCGGCGATATGCTGCGCCGATTTTTCATTCGCATCTAAATATGTACAGGGCGGAAACAAATAGATTCTGCCCTTCAGCTGCCTTTCAAGTTCTTCTGCAAGTATAGACGTAAATTCCCCTTTTGATACGGCCGATTTAAACTGATCTCCCAAATTAACCGATATTAAAGGGATGACAGCTGTATCGATGTATTCTTTCGCGTTCAAGTAAATATCCGCATCGTGCGTATTCCATTTCACGGCTCCCGGCCTCCTCGTTTTGACAGCGCTTTCTCCAGAGCTGAACAAGCCTTGCTCTCGGCAAGGCTTGATTGGCAGCGGATTATCGCAGCTGGCTCAGTTGTTTAGCTAGTTTTTCGAAGCTCTCTTTATCTTGGCGGTCAAGCGCTTCATCGATTTCCCGCAGCAGCTTTTGTCTCTGAAAAGTGGAAATGGAATGCTCCAAAATCTGTTCAGCGACAATTTTATCTTTTTCATTTTCATATAGGTCTTTCGGAATATGGGGGTTGGCTTCGAGTACCGCCGCATATTCCGGAGAATTATAGGCTGAGCGGAAGTTCAGCTGGATAAAGAGATCCTGCTGCTTATTCAGCCTGATATCATGAAATGATTTTTCTGCATCGGTCGTCATGACATTTTCTTTATAAAAACGAAAAGGCACTTCCTCAACGCAGTGGGTAGACATGATAATGCCCCTCGGACAAAATTCGGCCTGCTCGACAAAATGCACTTTTTCCATCAGCGAGTCATGGCTCATTAAATAATTCAGAATCCATACACACTCTCTTCGTTTCAGCTGATAATGGTTGAGAAACCAGCGGATAAAATCTTTTTTTTCATTGACAGAAACAGGGGTCTGCATGTTATTCCCTCCTCTATCGCATCTTGTGTATTACTTTATAAATTCCACACAAACCGATCATATCCTGCTTATTCAAAGGAATTTTCATCTTCGATTCTGAAAATCGTCTCCTGGACTTCCTCGTTTGCCGGGTCGAGCTCTGCCAGTTTTTTCAGCATAGGCAGCGCTTCTTTTCGCCGTCCTTCTTCTAGCAGAAACATTGAATATTCGTAAAGGAAATCGGCGTCATCCCGATAGTGCAAAAATGCGTTCTCATATTCCTCACGCGCCTTGTCGTACACCTCTGTCCGGGCGAACGCCGATGCCAGATGCCAGCTGAACTTCGGATCATCCTCTCCGTATTTGCGCACTTCCTGTACAAGTTCAATAATGCTCTCATCGTCGTCTTCTTCAAGAAACAGGGCAAGCAGGGTATGGACGGCTTCCAGAAATCCGGGGTCCAGCGCCAGCGCTTCACGAAGCAGCTCTTTCGCTTCCGAATGCCTTTTCGTTTTTAAGGCTGCTTTTGCAGCAGAAAGATAAAGCTCTTTGTTGAATTCATCGAAGCGGATTCCTTCTTTTGCCGTTTCAAATGCTTCTTCATAAAGCCCTTCTGCTTCAAAGCTGTTTGCCAGAGGCTTGTAAAGTGAAGAATAAGCAGGATCCATTTCCTTCAGCTCTGTCAGTTGTTTAATCGCAGTTTTAGGATACCCCGCTTTCAGCGCCGTAAAACCAAACCCGAACAGTGTGTTGGGCTCCGGGTTCTCCTTGACGGCTTTTTCATACCATTCAAGCGCTTCTTCAAACGCGCCGGATGAACTTAATGATTCCGCCAGCCTTTGGTACACATTGACGCCGCCGATGACGGCTTCTTCTTCGGCCGCTTTTTTGAATTGACGGACCGCTTTGCCGTAAGCTCCCTGAGTGAAATACAGCTCTCCCAAGGCAAAATCGATAATCGGCTCATCCGGCAAAATGGCTTGGGCCTTTAACAGCTTTTGCTCGCTGACTTCAAACAGACCCTGCATCTGATAGAGGTCAGCCATTAAAAGCAGGCACTGCGGGTACGCTTCATCTGTTTCCGGAATCGTTTCGAGCACGCTCAGCGCTTTTTCTTCCTGGTCGGTTTCGATGAGGAGTTCGGCATAAAAGCATGTCAGTTCCGTTTCATCCGGATACAGTTCATGGAGATCATTCGCGATGGCGATAGCCTTATCGACAATGCCCCATTCGTAATACAGCTGAGCTACTATGGCTTTGTCTTCATCATGAAGGTCAGACTCGATATCAGCAAGCTTTTTCAATCCGCTTTCCGGGTGGCCTGCTTCAACTAATTTTATGGCTTCTTGAATCGAAGTATTCAAATCTAAACGTCCCTTTCTTTCGTCAATTCATCGCCTGCCGTATCAGCCGGCATATCGCGGTGAGTTACTTACTATCATAATTCACGCGGCGGCTTCCGGCAAATATGTTGCCCGCACACCTGTATGAAGCAGATTGATTCTGTTAAGACAAGCTATGCGGGAGACATTCGTTTTATGATCAAACGCCCGGCTTTCATGATTTTCCGGGCTGAAAAAGCCTGAGCACAAGGCTTCAGGCTTTTTTTGCAAGCTTTTCAATATGTTCAAAAAACGAAGGATATGAGACGCTCACAGCTTCAGGCTGTAAAATGTCGATCGGCTGCTCGCAGATGCAGGCGGCGATTCCCAGCATCATTCCGATCCGGTGGTCCCCGTGGCTTGAGACTTTCGCGCCGCCTGTAAGAGGCGTCCTGCCGTGAATCTTCATCCCGTCTTCTGTCGGCTCGATGTTCGCACCGATTTTTTTCAGCTCTGAGGCGACGGTATCGATTCGGTTCGTTTCTTTTACTTTGAGCTCAGCCGCGTCTTTGATGACCGTCGTTCCTTGAGCTTGTGTAGCGAGAAGAGCGATGATCGGTATTTCATCGATGAGGCGCGGGATCAAATCGCCCGAAATCTCAGCGGCTTTCAAAGAGGACGTTTTGATTCTCAGATCGCCGTACGGCTCGGCGTTTCCGGCATTTTTTTCTTCGATTTCAAGATCGGCCCCCATTTCTTTCAAGACATCGATGATTCCCGTCCTGGTCGGATTGAGTCCGACATTGCGAAGCACGACTTCACTGTCAGGAACTAGGGAAGCCGCTGCCAGGAAAAACGCAGCTGATGAAATATCACCCGGCACGAAGACTTCGGCCGCTTTCAGCTGCTGCCCGCCCTCAATTGTTACGCTTGTTTCATCTTCCTGAAGGCTGACACCGAACATTGACAGCATCCGTTCCGTATGGTCTCTTGATTTATGAGGCTCCGTCACCGTTGTGGCGCCTTCGGCCTGCAGACCTGCAAGCAAAACGGCAGATTTGATTTGCGCACTTGCAACAGGCGACTGAAAATCGATCGCTGCCAGATGTCCGCCGCGGACAGAGAGCGGTGTATATTCCCCTCCGGCGCGGCCGTCGATTTTCGCTCCCATTTTTCGAAGCGGTTCTGTGACACGCTTCATCGGCCTTTTGGCGATGCTCTCATCGCCGGCGACTGTACTGTGAAACGGGCGTCCCGCCAAAATGCCGAGCATCAGCCTGATCGTCGTTCCGGAATTCCCCACGTCAAGGAGTTCCGCAGGTTCAGCCAGCTGATCGAGCCCTTTGCCGAGGACGGTGACATCACTGCCATTCTGTTCGATTTCCACACCCATTTTCCGAAAGCAGGCGATCGTGCTCAAGCAGTCAGCTCCTGGCAAAAAGTTTTTGATGACAGTTTTCCCTTCTGCTATGGCTCCGAACATAACAGAGCGATGAGAGATGGATTTATCTCCCGGAATATGAAGCTCTCCTTTTAGTGAACTGATTTTTCCTCTTTTCATGTGTTCCACCTCAATCAGCATAAAATGTTTCATATTTTGCACGGGTTTGAATGCATTTTTCGGCGCGTTTTCGATCTTCATCGGACTGAAAGCTGATTCTGAGAACACCATTTATGTCTTCCCTTGTTTCAATAATCCGGATGTTCGTAATGCTGATTTTCTCGTCAGCGAGAATCGCCGTAATTTCCGAGATGACCCCGGGATGGTCGGGGACATCGACATAAAGATCGTAAAAGGAAGGAATCGCGCCTTTTTGCCGCAAAGGCAGACCGTCGCGGTATTCCTTGGCCTGCCGAAAAAATTCAAACAGCCCGTCTGCATCTTCATTTTCGATAAAAGACTGGATTCTGTCCAGCTCAAATTTCCATTCGTCAAACCGTTCCAATATTTTATCTTTATTGTGCAAAAGAATATCGCGCCACATCGCCGGGCTGCTTGAGGCAATTCTCGTAATATCGCGGAAGCCCCCTGCGGCAAAACGCTTGACGAGCGGATAATGATCTTCGAATTTGACGGTCTGGTGGACGAGACTGGCCGCTACGACGTGCGGAAAGTGGCTGATCACGCTTGTAACGGCGTCGTGTTCAGCCGGAGACATTTCCACAAACTTTGCATTTGTTCCTTTGAGCAGATCTTTTAAGGAAGCAACCGCTTCTTTGCCGGCGGAGCCGGAAGGCGTCAAAATGTAAAACGCGTTCTCGAAAAGGAAGTCTTTGGCGGCTGCGACGCCCGATTTATGCGATCCGGCCATCGGATGGCCCCCAATAAACCTGTATTCATCCGGCAGCACTTTCTCGGCATGGCTGACGACCTTTTGTTTCGTGCTGCCGACATCTGTAATGAGCAGCTTTTTTCTGATGCCTGAAGCGGCAAGTTCATCAAGCATGTGAAGCGTCTGTTCGACCGGCGCCGCTAAAAAAACGGTTGATGCTTCGTTCACCCCTTCTAAAAAAGAAACAGCCGGAGCATCAATAACGCCAAGCTTTTGTGCAGCTCTTGCCTGCTCTTCTGACACGTCAAACCCGATGATCCGTTTGCCGGGGTGTTCCTTTTTGATGGCAAGGGCGATCGAACCGCCGATTAAGCCCAAACCGGCCAATAAAATCGTTTCATTTGGTTGAGTCATTTTTTATCACCTAAGTTCATCAATAGACTAAAGAGGTGACTGAATCATCACCTCTTACAACATGCCGGCTAACGTTTTCAACAAGCCTTCGTTCTGTTCCTTCGTACCGACCGATATTCTAAGGAATGTCGGAAAGCCGAGCGCATTCCCCGATCTGACGATATAGCCTTTTTTCAGCAGATCCATGAAAAGTTCGTCTGCATTCCGTTTAAAATCGATCAGCACAAAGTTCGTTTGTGAAGGATAGTAATTTAGCCCGTGCTCATCACAGAAATCGTAGTACTGTTTGAGCCCTTCATTGTTTTTTTTCACGCAATCGTCGATAAATGCCTGATCGCCCAGCGCGGCAAGCGCGGCAGCCTGGCCGAGCCGGTTTGTATTAAACGGCTGTCTCGCCGGCTCAACCGCCTGAATCAGCTGTTCAGAGGCAATCCCATAGCCGACCCTCAAAGACGCTAAACCGTAAGCTTTTGAAAACGTCCTGAGAATCATCAAGTTCGAAAAGCGTTCCAAAAGCGGAATGGTCTCAGGGTAGTCTTGAGCCGTTACGTATTCGTAATAAGCTTCATCGACGACAGCAAGGACATGTTCCGGGACTTTTTCAAGAAAACGGATCAGGTTGCGGCCGGATTCATACGTTCCGGTCGGATTGTTCGGGCTGCAAACCCAGACAACCTTCGTCTGTTCATCGATCGCCTCCAGCATTGCATCCAGGTCGTGGCAGCCGTTTTCAAGCAGGCCGATTTCCCTGACTTCCGCTCCTTCGATGACAGCATTGTGCTTGTATTGTGAAAATGTCGGATTCGCCATTACAGTGTTTGATGCAGGATCCAACAAAGAGCGGGAAATAATTTGAATGACTTCGTCCGTTCCGTTTCCAAGGATGATGTTCGTTTCGTTTACGCCGAGATGGGAGGCAAGCTTTGTTCTTAATGCCGCACTATAGCCGTCAGGATAGAGAGCCATTTGCTGCACTTCAGTCTGGAGCGCTGCTTTTGCCGCTTCCGAACAGCCGTAAGGATTTTCATTTGAAGCGAGCTTGACGACCCGGTCGAGGTTGAATTCTTTTTTGACCTCTTCAATCGGTTTGCCCGGCTTGTAAGGCGTTAATTGTTTTAACTGTTCTTTAATTTGCAACATTCTGTCACCTCATTTTACCATGTACGATCCGCTAAATGTCTTAGCGTATGCCTCAAACGCCTTTAAGGCTTGTTCCCTTGTCTCAGGGGCGATGAGTTCGTCTTTCAGCTCTTCGATCTTTCTGACAAGGGCGCTTCCCACGACAACGCCGTCCGCCAGTTCATTCATCATCTCCACTTGTTTGGAGCTGGAAATCCCAAACCCAACGGCAACCGGGACGGAGCTCATTCCTTTAACTGACCTGATAAATGAAGAAACAGAATCTTCGAATTCATTGCGCACACCTGTCACACCGAGCGAAGAAACGCAATACACAAAACCTTCCGCTTGCTGCGTTATTTTTTGAATGCGCGATTCGCTTGTCGGCGCGACCAGCGAAATATAGGTAATCCCGTGTTTTTTACACTGCTGCTGCAAATATACACTTTCCTCAAAAGGAAGGTCCGGTACAAGGAGTCCGTCTAGCCGATTTTGTCGCAGTAAAGCGAAAAAGTGATCTGTATCTAATTGTAACACAGGATTATAATACGTAAAGAGAATAATCGGAATATGGACGCCGTTTTTTTTCATTTCACCGCCAAGCCTGATCGCTTTTACGATGTTCATGTCGTTGTCAAGCGCCCTTTTGGACGCGCGCTGAATCACCGGGCCGTCAGCGAGCGGATCAGAATACGGAACCCCGAGTTCAAGGGCGGACGCCCCCGCCTCTTGAAGGGATTTCGCCAGCTCGATCGAGATTTCAGGCAGCGGGTCTCCCGCTGTAATAAACGGAACAAATAACTTATCGGACGGCTGTTTTTTCAGATTGAACATCTTGATTCACCTCTTCTTCCAACACCTTCATCAAGGTATGGACGTCTTTGTCTCCCCTGCCTGAAAGGCAGACGAGAACACTTTTCTCTCTCGGCAGTTCTTTAGCGATGTCAAATGCTTTTGCCAATGCATGGGCGGATTCAATAGCCGGCAAAATGCCTTCTGTCTCTGTCAGCAGCCTTAATGCCGAGACCGCTTCATCATCAGTGACAGATTCATATGTGACGCGCCCTGTTTGATGAAGATGAGCGTGCTCGGGGCCGACCCCCGGATAATCAAGGCCTGCTGAGATGGAATAAGGCTCAATGATCTGTCCGTACTCGTCTTGAATCAAGTAGGTCAAAGAACCGTGGATAACGCCTTTTGTACCCTTTGTGATCGTTGCCGCGTGAAGGGGGGTGTCGACACCTTTTCCCGCAGCTTCGACTCCGATCAGTTCAACAGTTTCTTCAATGAATGCGCTGAACATCCCGATCGCATTGCTTCCGCCTCCGACACAGGCGACAACTTTATCGGGGAGGCTTTGCTCCAATTGATAAAACTGCGCTTTCGCCTCTTCGCCGATCATCCGTTGAAATTCACGGACGATATAAGGATACGGGTGCGGCCCGACGACGGAACCGATCATGTAAAAATGATCCTGGCAATGCTGAACCCAGTAACGGATCGCCTCGTTTGTAGCATCTTTTAATGTCCCGTTTCCGCTTGACACCGGAACGACCTCCGCTCCCAAGAGCTTCATCCGGAACACGTTCAGCGATTGTCTGGCAACATCTTCTTCACCCATAAAGACAATGCATGACAAGCCGAACTTTGCAGCGACAGTCGCCGCAGCCACGCCGTGCTGCCCTGCGCCGGTTTCAGCGATGAGCTTTGTTTTCCCCATTTTCTTGGCCAACAGAGCCTGGCCGAGGGCATTGTTGATTTTGTGGGCGCCTGTATGGTTTAAATCTTCTCTTTTTAAATAAATCTTCGCTCCGCCCAGCTGCTTTGTGAGCCGGTCAGCGAACGTCAAAGCCGTCGGCCTGCCTGAGTAGTCTTTTAAAAGCTTTTGATAATCCTTTTGAAACGAGGGGTCGTCTTTCAGTTCAAGAAACGCTTTTTCGATTTCTTCCAAAGGCTGCATGAGTGTTTCCGGCACGAATTTCCCGCCAAAATCACCAAACCTGCCTTGTTCATTCGGATATGAATACATGTTCGAACATCCTTTCTTCTAAAAGGCCGATCAGCTTTTCGCTTTTCCTGCCTCTTTCTTCAATTCCGCTTGCCAGGTCGATTCCCGGCGGGCGCCGCTTTAAAAGATCCGCGATTGTGTCCGGGTTCACGCCCCCGGCGATAAACAGTCGCTTTCTTTCTCTTTGCGCTGCATCTTTATACATCGGAACGCTGTCCCACGAAAACGAAACGCCCGTTCCTCCTCTGAGCCCTTTAACAGACGAGTCGATGACATACCCGTCGATGTAAGGTGCGAAAGATGCCATGCGCTGAACGGTATCATCCCCATGGTGGAGCGCCTTCCAAATCTCGCAGTCTGTCATGCTTTTCAGCCGCTTGATGTCTGCCTCTGTTTCATCTCCGTGAAGCTGGATCACGTCCAAACCGGCATCTTTTACGATTTCTGCTATTCTGCAAATATTTTCATTAACAAAGACGCCGACAAGCTTTTTACCCGCTGTATCCGTTTTGCCACACCAGCGTTTCACATCCTCCGGGTCTGCCGACCGTCTGCTTTCGGCGAAAATAAATCCGAGGTAATCGGCTTTCGAGCGGGCTGTCACCTTTAAATCTTCCAATGAATGAATCCCGCAATATTTTAAGCCCGGTTTCTCCATCATCCGTTCTCTCCGAATAACGCATGGACAGCCTTCAGCTGTGACGGCTCTCTCATTAACGATTCGCCGACTAGCACAGCCCGGGCTCCGCACGCTTTTACAAAAGCGAGGTCTTCCGATTGTCCGATGCCGCTTTCGCTGATAAGAACGGTACCTGACGGAACGAGTTTTGCCATACGCTCCGTTTGCCCGACGGATGTTTCAAAGGTTTTTAGATTTCGATTGTTTACGCCGATGATTTCGGGTGTAAAGACATTTAAAATACCTTCAAGCGTCTCTTCGCCATGAACTTCGACAAGCACATCCATACCTTTTTCAGCAGCTTGCTGATAGAGGTCAAACAGCTTTTGCGGTTCAAGCGCTTCTCCGATCAGCAGGATCGCATCCGCTCCGATGCGGTCCGCTTCTTCAACCTGAATGGAATCAATGATAAAATCCTTGCGCAGTACTGGCAGCGAAACCGAGCGTTTCACATCTGACAAATAACTGTTCTTCCCTTGAAAAAAAGGTGTATCTGTCAGAACAGACAAACAGTCGGCTTTAGCCTGTTCGTACTGTTTAGCGATTTGTACGGGCTCAAAGTTTTCCTGAATCACACCTTTTGACGGTGAAGCTTTTTTCACCTCCGCAATTAAAGCGACAAACCGGTTAGGAGAAAGAAGCGCCTTTTTAAATGACCGCTTTGGCAGCTTCAAATCTTCCGGCAGTTCGATTTTCAGAATGTCTTCTCGTTTTCTATCAATAATTTGATTAAGCATACAACTCTTCCTCTTTCTGTTTTAATCGTTCCAGCTGATCAAGCGCCTCACCGCTTGCAACAGCTTCTAAAGCGAGTGCAACGCCTTCTTTTAAACCCGGCGCCTGTTCTGCGACGTATAAAGCGGCTCCGGCATTAAACGCTGCGATATGAACAGCCGAATCCGGAGCGCGGTTTTTCAAAATATCGACGATGAGACGGCCGCTTTCTTCAGGCGTCGCCACCTGAATGTCGCTTATGCTGCCGAACGGCAGACCGACATCGCCAGGCTCAACGGTGTATTCGTATGTTTTGCCGCCTTTCAGTTCAATCACATCTGTCGGCGATGTGATCGACAGTTCATCAAGACCGTCCCGGCTCGATACAAACAATACGTGTTCCGGTTCAAACGCTTCAAGTGCGCGGGCCATGAGCTTTGCTTTTTCAATCGAGTAGACGCCGATCACCTGGCGCTTGGCTTTCATTGGATTGCTGAGCGGGCCGAGCAGATTGAATACGGTTCTAAAAGCCAAATCCTTCCTTGCGCCGGCCACGTGCTTCATGGAAGAGTGATAGCTTGGCGCATAGAGGAATCCCATATTGCGGCGTTCAATGCTCTGAATCGTTTCTTCAGGCGACGTCTGAATTGAAACGCCGAGATATTCGAGAACATCAGCGCTCCCGCTTTTTGAAGAAACGGAACGATTACCGTGTTTGGCGATTTTTGCCCCGGCTGATGAAGCGATGATCGCCGCCGCTGTGGAAATGTTGAAGGTGGAGCTTCCGTCTCCTCCGGTTCCGCACGTATCAACAACATCTTCCGGCCCGTTTATTGTTTGCGCCTGCTCCCGCATGGCTCTGATAAATCCCGCAATCTCTTCAGCCGTTTCTCCCCTGTAGGCGAGAACGGACAGGAGGCCTCCAATTTCCGCGGCGCTCAGCGAGCCGGTCATCATGTCACGCATGATGCTGTGTGCCTCGGTTTCATTCATTGTTCCTCCATTAACGCATGATTTCAGCAGTTCGTTCATTGCCGTCCTCCCCCTTTTCGAGAAACATTTCTTCAGCGATTTGAATCGTTTTTAACAGAGCCCCCGCTTTATTGCAGGTCTCTTCCCACTCTTTTTCAGGCACGGAGTCGGCTACGATGCCTGCTCCGGCCTGGATGGACGCCACTCCGTTTTTCACGCTCATCGTCCGGATCGTGATGCATGAATCGATATTTCCGTCAAATCCGATATAAGCAATGCATCCCCCATATGTTTCCCTCGGTTCGGGCTCAAGTTCATTTAAAAGCTGAATCGCGCGGATTTTCGGAGCGCCGGTCAAAGTTCCGGCCGGAAATGCGCTCATTAAAGCGTCTACCGGATGAACGCCCGCTTTTAACGAGCCGGTTACGATCGAAATGATGTGCATGACGTGTGAAAAGGAAACGATTTTCGTAAACTCGGGCACTTGGACAGATCCGTACTCAGCTACTCTGCCGATATCATTTCTCGCCAAATCGACGAGCATGTAGTGCTCCGCTTTTTCTTTCTCATCAGCTAAAAGATCTTTTTCGAGCCGCTTATCTTCAGCCTGATCACCGCCTCTTTTCCTCGTGCCGGCAATCGGATGAATTTCAAGATGACCGTTTTGAACATGGATCAGGCGTTCAGGCGAGCTTCCGACGAGATCGCGGTCAGGAAGCTTCATGTAGTACATGTACGGGGACGGGTTGACCATTCTCAGCACTCTGTATAACTCAAAAGAACTGACCTTCACCGGAATATCGAACCTTTGCGAAAGGACGCCTTGAAAAATGTCTCCCGCTTTAATGTACTCTTTCAAGCGATTAACATCGGCCAAAAACCGGGATTTCTCATATGTTGATTGAACCCCTTTAAAGCTGGGGGCCGTGTGCCGTCCTTGCGGGAGAAACAGCTCTTTCGTCGTTTTCCGGCCTGACAGCCTTTGTGTAAGCTGTTTGAGCTCTTCTTTCCCCTTTTTAAAAATGCGCTGTTTCTCCTCCCTTGTTTCACTGCCTTCAAGCCTTGCATAGTGGATGAAATGCAGCTTTTTCAGCTCGTGATCATAGGCGATCATCGTCCGGCAGACAAACAGGAGGCATTTTTCCATCTCCGTTTCTTTGCTGTGCCCTTTGACGGACGGTTCAATGAGCGGCATTAAATCATAGCTTAAATAGCCGACCGCTCCCCCTGTAAACGGGATGTCGAGCTCAGGCGCTTTGATCGAATATGTCTCCGACATCCATTCGAGAATTTCTTTTAACTGTGAAGCTGAATATAGCTTTTTCTGCTTTTGATCGCAGGCGTGAAACCGGCCGCATTCTTCTTTGATCGTCAAAAAGGGGTCCAGACCGATGAAAGAATATCTTGACCATGCAGAGGTTTCATCCTGGCTTTCCAGCAAATACACGATGTTTTCCTGCAGCTTCTCGACCAATTGAACGGGCGTCAGCGTATCGACGGAAAAACTCTCAATTATCGGTATTGTTTTAAAGTGTGAAGTATCCTCTGAAAAAGAGGCAAAATCGGTTTGCAGACTCAACAATCTCTCACTCCTTATTCAGGCGGAGAGAATGAGAAGAAGGCCTTTAGAGGACAAATGATTGAATTGAAGAGGGGAAAACGAAACAAACCCAAAAGAACAGCGTCTTTTGGGTAGAATGAATAAACGTTTTGTCTCAACTCAGCTCATCTCAGCTCATTCTCAATCTACCCTAGTCTCATACTCAGCTTTTCTAAACTAAAACCCCATACACACTCCTGTGTATTTCAAGGTTTCTACAATCGTATTACAATTCAGTATTTTTTGTCAATGATAAATCAGGTCTGAGCGTTACGGCATTTTCTAAATAAACGTGGCGGACTTCATCCTGCCGCATATCCGTCTGAACCGTCATCATCACTCTGATGCATTTTTTAAGGGCGTGTTCAACATCCATTTCCTGCATGCACATGACGGGCACATGCTGCCAGCCGTCAAACGTTCTGACGACCTTTGCGGGAAAAGCAGCGTGAATATCGGAAGTGGCAGAAATGAAGATCTGCACAACTTGCTCAGGTTTGAGTTGATTTTCATCGATCATTTTTCCGATCAGCTGTTTCGTCCGCTCCGTAATGTCTTTTTCTGTATCCTGGTCAACTGTCGTCGCTCCCCGAATTCCGCGCATCATCATTTGCCTCCCTCCAATCTCCACATATTCAGCCATCGTTCAATTTCATCGGCTTTAAAGGAGTGCAGCCGCACACTGCCGATCTTATCCAGCAGAACAAACTGAATGATGCCTCCGCGTGTTTTTTTATCGTTCATCATTCGATTGATGAGAGCTTCTGTTGAAACTTCGCGTTTTACGCTTTCCGGATAGCCGAGATTATTCAGCCAGGCGGCGATTTTTGTACGGTCAACAGGACAATTCAACACCTTCTCGCTGACAAACAAAGCAAATTGCATGCCTAAAGCGACAGCGTCGCCATGGGTCATCTCTCCGTAGCCGTATTCGGCTTCAACGGCGTGGCCAAGCGTGTGCCCAAAATTCAGAAAGGCCCTGATTCCCTGTTCGCGCTCGTCTTGTGAGACAACTTCCGCTTTAATCGAAATGCCTTTGTACACCATTTCACTGAGCTGGCCGGTCGTAATCGCTTTAATTGAATCAATTTTAAGCAATTCGTTCAAGAAAGATTCATCACGGATAAATGCGTGCTTAATGACTTCCGCAAGACCTGAACGCATTTCTTTTTCAGAAAGCGTGCTCAAGCATTCGGTATCATAAACCACCGCCTTCGGCTGATGAAAAGCGCCGATTAAGTTTTTTCCGAGCGGATGATTAATGGCAACTTTCCCTCCGACCGCGCTATCATGAGACAGCAGAGTCGTTGGGAATTGCACATAATCGATGCCCCTCATAAAAGTTGAAGCGACGAACCCTGCAAGATCGCCGACAACGCCGCCGCCCAGCGCCACAATGCATGACGAACGGTCAAGGTGAAATTGAATGGCTTCCGTCTGGAGCTTCATAAACAGATCGATTGATTTGGCCTGTTCACCGCTTGGCACCGCAACCTTTTTGACGGGCCATTTGCTGCGGAGAAGGCCGAACAGTTCTTCTCCATAGTGTTTATCAACTTCTTCGTCGGTGATCAATAGCACTTTCGTCATCGGAAGGTTCAAGGATGACAAGAGCTCTGCCGCGTTTTTTCTAATGCCTCCCCCGATGAACACCGGGTAGGACAAAGAAGCGGTTTCGATTTGAAGTGATTTCATTAAAACTCCCTCGCAAGCTTTCTCATTTTCTCAACATTTTCAGCGATCCGGTCCATTTGGTCAACGCCAAACTGCTCGACGATCGCCTTGGCGATTTCCCATGCAACAACCGCTTCAGCCACTACGCTTGCGGCAGGGACAGCGCAGGAATCGGAACGCTCGATGCTTGCTGTAAACGGCTCTTTCGTCTCGATATCAACGCTTTTGAGCGGTTTGTATAACGTTGGAATCGGCTTCATCACGCCTCTGACGACAATCGGCATTCCCGTTGTCATCCCGCCTTCAAGGCCGCCGAGACGGTTTGTAGCGCGCGTATAGCCTTTTTCTTCGTCCCAAATGATTTCGTCATGGACTTCACTGCCGTTTTTGCGTGCAGCTTCAAAGCCGATGCCGAATTCAACACCTTTAAAAGCATTGATGCTCAGCACGGCGGCAGCCAGCTTGCTGTCGAGTTTGCGGTCGTAATGGACATAGCTGCCGACTCCTACCGGCACCCCTTCAACAATCACCTCGACGATTCCGCCGATCGAATCGCCATTTGCTTTTGCTTCATCGATCGCGTCCATCATTTTTCTGCCCGCTTCTTCGTCATAGCATCTGACAGGAGACTCTTCGGTTACTTTTTTCAAGTCTTCGATAGATTCATAATTTGTTTTTTCGGCTTTTACTCCGCCGATCTCCAGCACGTGGCCGGCCACTTGGATGCCGAGCTGGGAAAGGATCTTTTTGGCGACGGCTCCTGCCGCCACACGGACGGTCGTTTCTCTGGCAGATGAACGTTCAAGCACGTTGCGCATATCTCTGTGCCCGTATTTGATCGCGCCGTTCAAATCAGCGTGACCCGGTCTTGGCCTTGAAATCTGTCGTTTCATTTCGCTTTCTTCTTCAGCCGTGATCGGCTCTGATCCCATGATTTTCGTCCAGTGTTTCCAGTCGTTGTTTTCGACGACGAGAGCGATCGGCGATCCAAGAGAACGCCCGTGCCTTACACCGCTTGTGATCCGTGCCTGATCTTTTTCGATTTGCATCCGGCGTCCGCGGCCGTGGCCTTTTTGACGTCTTTGAAGCTCGTAATCAATGTCTTCTGTTGTGATATAAAGCCCTGCTGGGACTCCTTCGATAATTGTCGTAAGCTGCGGACCGTGAGATTCACCGGCTGTTAAATACCTCATGCTTTCGTTCTCCCTTCATCACATTAACGCTTTTAAGTAAAACTATAACATAACCTTTTATAAAAAGTCAGCTAACTTTTTTGATAGAAAAACGTATCTGTCGATTGAAAACCGTATTTTTCCGGATTGAAGATCTGTTCCGTGCTTCCGACAAACAAAACTCCATTATTCTTCAAACTGCCGCTGAACTTATGATAGATCTTCTCTTTTGCTTCCTCTGTAAAATATATGAGAACATTGCGGCATACAATGATATCAAAATCTTTCTCATATGCATCAGCCAGTAAATTGTGTTTTTGAAAGCGAATGTTTTTCTTGATCTCGTCTTTGACGGCAAATCGGTTTCCGTCTTGCGTAAAATAAAGTTCCTTTATCTCTTTCGGCACTTCCTGCAGAGATCTTTCCTGATACACGCCTTCTTTCGCTTTCGCAAGAACTTTGTCATCGATATCTGTTGCGATGATCTGATAGTCTGAGAGGCCTTTCTGTCTGCTTAAAATCATCGATAATGTATACGGCTCTTCACCGGTTGAACATGCCGCACTCCATACTTTCAATGTTTTCGCAGGCTTTAAGAGCGGGAGGATGGTTTTTTCGAGAACCTCCCACCTCTTATAGTTTCTGTAAAATTCTGAAACATTAATCGTCATCCTGTCCAGCGTTTCCTGCAGAAGAGCTTCATTCTTTTCTAAAGCAAGCGCAAATTCGCGGAAATCGCCGTACCCCTTTTTTTCATAAAGAGACGTTAGCCTTCTTTTCATTTGCGCTTCTTTGTACAATGCCAAATCCACACCAGTTATTTTTTTCCATTTATCAACAAAGAAACTGTAATTGTCCATGTTTTCTCTCCTAATCGTCGTGCTGATATGAGTACAATTATAGCTTGTTTTCTTTTAAATTTGTATCTTTAAAAAGAAAAAAGCCTACCCGGCGGCAGCCATTCTGATCCATATAAAAAAATCAGCTTTTCAGCTGATTTTTAGTAAATCCATTGATTCATTAACTTCTCGTCTTCAACAAGTTCGTCTTCTTTAAAAAACAAGTTGATTTCGCGTGCTGCACTTTCAGGAGAATCTGAACCGTGAATGATATTTTTTCCGACAAACATGCCGAAGTCTCCGCGAATTGTTCCTGGGAGCGCTTCCTTAGGGTTCGTCTTCCCGATCAGCTGTCTGGCGACCGCGATTGCGTCTTCGCCTTCCCACACCATGGCGAATACCGGGCCTGAAGTAATAAAGTCGACAAGCTCGCCGAAAAACGGTTTGCCGTTATGTTCTTTATAATGCTCGCCTGCCGTCTCTTCTGAAACCTTCATCAGCTTGGCTCCGATTAATTGTAAGCCCTTACGTTCGAATCTTAACAAAATTTCGCCGATCAGCTGACGCTGAACGCCGTCAGGTTTTACCATCACAAAGGTTTTTTCCATAGTCGATTCTCCACCCCGCTAATATGTATAGGCTTTCAACACTACAACAGAAATATAGCATTTTTCAAACAATTAATCAATAAAGGGTGGAGAATATTCATACTTTCGACTCATTTGTCTTTTTTTAGAACTTTCGTTTGCCGATGTATTTCGCAATTTGGCCCAATGCCGTCCGCGCCCGGTTTTTCGGGAGCGTTTCAAGCAGTGCGAAAGCCTTATTTAAATACATTTCGCTGACTCTGAACGATTGTTCTATGGCATCGGTTTTCTTCAGTTCCTCGATCACTGGTTTGATCTGTTCCGGAGTCGTTTCACTGTTGACCAGCATAAGCCGCGCTTTTAATTCAGGCGATTTCCGTGCATATAATACGGGAAGCGTGACATTCCCCTGAAGCAGATCACTGCCCACAGGCTTGCCAAGCTCTTTTTCGCTTGAGGTGAAATCGAGGATGTCATCAATAATTTGATAGGACATGCCGACATAATAGCCGAACCAGTACAACGTTTTATGAATGTTTTCACCCGCGCCGGCAGCAATGGCGCCTAGCTGGCAGCTCGATGCGATCAGAAGGGCTGTCTTGCGCCTGATTCTCCGCAAATAGGTTCTGAGGTTTTGCTCCATATTATATTTATCTTTGATTTGTTCAATTTCTCCAAGACAGACTTCGACAATCGCCTTGGACAAGATTTCGTGGGCTTTCGGTTCGTTTATTTTCGTCATCGCTTCAAGTGAGCGAGCGAACAAATAATCACCTGTGTACATTGCAATCCGGTTATCCCACTTCGCTTTGATAGTCGGCTGTCCCCTTCTAAGCTCCGCATCATCGATGACATCGTCGTGTACGAGCGAAGCCATATGTATCAATTCCAATGAAACAGCGACATTTTTAATTTTGTTGATATCGTATTCACCGAACATGCCGGAAAGCAGGACAAACACAGGACGAATCCGCTTGCCTCCGGCCTGCAGCAAATGCAGGCTCGCTTCACTTAGCAATGGATAGTCGGAGTGCACGGTCTTTTCAAGCTCTTTTTCTATTAATTCAATATCGTCATTTAAAAAAGAATAAAACGTTGTCAATTTCATATCGATTCACCCGAGTATTTCAGTAGTCATCATCGCTTCAAGCCGACATGTGTAGCCGCTACGCCGCCTGTGAACGGATGATATTGAACATTTTCTAATCCAGCCTCTTCAAACAATGCAGCAAGTTCTTTCATACCAGGAAATTCCCTGGCCGATTCCTGAAGCCATGAATACTCCTTAAAGCTTTTGGCAAAGAGCTTTCCAAACATGGGCATAATAAAACGGAAGTACAGGAAGTACAGCTGTTTGAACCCGAACATTTCAGGCTGGGACGTCTCAAGGCATACAACCTGGCCGCCGGGTTTTACCACGCGCGCCATCTCTTTTAATACGGTTAAATAGTCGGGAACATTGCGAAGCCCGAAGCCGATGGTGACATAGTCGAACGTATTGTCCGGGAAGGGCAGTTCCATCGCGTTGCCGTGGATCAGTTCGATCTGGCTGTAGCTGTCGGTCTTTTGTTCGGCGATGCTCAGCATGTTTTTGCTGAAATCAAGGCCCTTGATTTCCCCTGTCTCTCCGGCCGCATCAGCGAGCGCGATTGTCCAGTCGCCCGTCCCGCAGCAGACGTCAAGCGCTTTGGCTCCTTTTGGTACGTTCATGAGCTGCATCGTTTTGTCGCGCCATTTTTTATGCTGTTTAAAGCTGATGACGGAGTTCATCTGGTCGTAATTTTTATAAATCTTTTCAAACACGCCGTGTACGCGCTGTTCTTTTGACTGCACCATGATTACCCTTCTTCCACTTTCTGATGATAAGTTCGTTTTTCAGGCCGAATTTCCTGCAGGCGTTTCAAAAGCCATTTTTGGACGGCGGGCTTTGCAGCAAGCGACTGGTTGATCGCAAGCTTGGCTTCTTCATAAGCCGCTGCAGCCAGCTGTCCGCATGAAGCCTGGTCTTCCGGAAACTCTTTCTGTATGATCGTCTCCAGCAGCCGGGAATCTGAAGCTTTTTCTTCGGCCGCAAACCTTTTAAACACAAGAAAGTCATTGGCGGCTGTTTTCCAGTGAGGCAGGTAAAAGTGGTCGGCGAGATGGTGAAAAAGTGCAGCTTCCACTATGCTGACGCTTTTTTTCAGGCTGTCCGCATCTTTTGCGGAATGGTCGTAAATCCTGATTTTATGTTCGTTTATTTCTTTGATGGCCGCAGCGAGCGTCCGAATCATATAAATATCCTTCATACCCGATAACAGCGAGTAGTACATGCCGCTGAAATAATCACCGGCCAATACGGTCAGCTGGCGGTTTTTATAGTCGTCCTGCTTAATTGAAGCTGCGGTCGTGACTTCATCATGGGTATCAAGGGCTGTTTGAACAAGCATCGCCGTTAAGATGTAACTTTCCTTGTCAGCTTCTTTTAAATCCGTTTCCTCAAACAGAGCGTAGAAAAGAAACAGCTTATCCTCATCAACTTTCGGCGCAGTCAAATGCTTCGCCAAATATGGATGTGAAAGCTTTTGATTCAGCTTGATTTTCAAATAAGATAATTGTCCGTAGATGTCTTGCAAAGATATCACCCTTGTCCCAAAATTCGCAGTTTTTCTTTTTGATTGATTATGTATCTTTTTTGAGCGGAGAAAGTTTAATTATACCATAATATGTTGAAAGATATTGTCTTATGCCACGCAAACGGCCATAAAAGGCCGGCTATCTATTTTTTCGACTCGCTTTTCATCTCGCCGTTTGCCGTCTGAATCAGGGCCTCGCCCCGGATCTTGATCGCAGAGGTGTGCTCGGTAAACTGGCAGATCATCACCTCTCCTTTATCAAGCTTTTCTGAATGATGAAATCTTGTGTCCGTGCCCCTCGTCAGGCCGATCACGTTGACGCCGTCTTCGACGGCTTTGATAACGACAAAATCATTCGATTGATTATTGGTCATGTTCATCGCACACCTTCTCATTTTTAATCATGATGTTTTGATAAGCTCCAACACCTCAGAGCGAGCGGCTACATCTTGTCTAAACGTTCCTCTTACGGCTGAAGTGACAGTTTTTGAACCCGGCTTTTTCACGCCGCGCATCGTCATGCACATGTGCTCGGCTTCAACAACAACCATGACACCGTGCGGAGTCAGCGTTTCAACAATGCTGTCGGCGATTGTTGACGTAATCCGCTCCTGCAGCTGCGGGCGCTTTGCCACCGCTTCAACGGCTCTCGCCAATTTGCTGAGCCCTGTCACTTTTCCCCCTTTAGGGATATAAGCTACATGGGCTTTCCCGTAGAAAGGGACTAAATGGTGCTCACACATTGAATAAAAGGGAATATCTTTAACAAGAACAAGCTCTTCGTGATCCTCGCCGAAAATCGTTTTGAAATGCTCTTTCGGATCTTCGTTTAACCCTGCAAATACTTCGGCGTACATTTTCGCGACTCTTTTCGGTGTATCAAGAAGGCCTTCACGGTTCGGATCTTCTCCGATCGCCTCCAATATTTGCCGGACAGCTTGTTCAATTTGTTCTTTGTTGATTTCTCTCATTGTTTTATATCCTCCAGAAACGCATACATTTAATTCAGATTCTAGCACACTTCAGCTTATAAAAGCAAAATGAAAGGTTTTTTGCCGGCAAAATGTTTTCCGTCTGAAAAAAAGCCTTAAAATTATGAAAAGCCCCTTTGAAAAGGGGCTTTCCTGTGAAGAAACAACATGGTATGTATTACGCGCGAAAACGGCATATATACATACAATTATTTTCCTGCTACAGCGTCTTTAAGCGCTTTACCTGGTTTGAAAGCAGGTACTTTGCTTGCAGGGATTTCGATTTCTTCACCTGTTTGAGGATTGCGTCCTTTACGAGCTGAGCGCTCACGAACCTCAAAGTTACCAAAACCGATCAATTGAATTTTTTCACCGTTTTTAAGTGCATCTAAAATTGTATCAAAAACAGAATCAACTGCTTTAGTAGCGTCTTTTTTAGATAGTTCGCTTGCTTCTGCAACCGCATTGATTAGTTCTGTCTTGTTCATGCCTTTCACCTCCTCCCAAAAGGTATCAAACAATAGATTATCATCATTTCTTCACAGTTCAACCTGTTTCTATACCTGTTTGAACAGAAATTTCAAATAAATATAGAAAAGGCATTTCACGGCTTTCAGTGAAAATTTCACTTTGAGAGGAACGTTTGTCCAGTAAAGTGAAGATTTTCTGTATGTAGATTAACACATCTGAATAACCATATCAAGCATTTTAAAGCGATGATCCCTTATTCGTCAAGGTTTAAGCAGAATGAAACGAACAAATATTCCTGTTTTTCCTTTTTTAATCATAATCTTTCCTATATTTCCAGCCGCTTGCCCCTGCCGTCTCAATCCCTTTCACGGCGCCTGTTCATCCTGTTTCAGGCATGAAAAAAAGACCTCCCGTATGATAAGAGGCCTTCCCTTTTATAAGATGATCGCAATCAAGCCGCCTGATCCTTCATTGATGATGCGCTCGAGCGTCTCCTTCAGCTTATATCTTGCATTTTCAGGCATGAGGGACAACTTCGCCTGAATCCCTTCTCTGACGATGGAGCTCAGGCTCCTTCCGAAAATGTCGGAATTCCAGATTGACAGCGGATCATCCTCAAAGTCCTGCATTAAATAGCGGACAAGCTCTTCGCTCTGCTTCTCTGTTCCGATGATTGGCGCAAACTCGCTCTCCACATCGACTTTGATCATATGAATCGACGGCGCCACCGCTTTCAGGCGGACTCCGAATCTTGACCCCTGCCTGATGATTTCCGGTTCATCAAGGCTCATATCGGTTAATGCGGGAGCAGCGATTCCATAACCGGTTTGTTTCACCATTTTCAACGCATCTGATACTTGATCATATTCGGTCTTGGCATGGGCAAAATCCTGCATGAGCTGAAGGAGGTGATCCTTTCCTCTGATTTCAACGCCGACGACTTCCCTCAAAATTTCATCGTACAGGTAATCCGGCGCGTACAAATCGATTTCGGCGATCCCCTGGCCCATTTCTATTCCGGCGAGGCTGGCGCGCTCGATAAAATCAAATTCGCTGAAGTGTCCGACGACGCGGTCGACATCTCTCAGTCTTTTAATATCTTTGACGGTTTCTTTAACGGAATCTTGATAGTTTTCCCTGAGCCAATGATTCTCTTTTAATACCATGACCCAGCTCGGAAGATTGACGTTGACTTCGAGTACAGGGAATTCGTAAAGCGCTTCTCTGAGAACGCTCAGAACGTCCGCTTCCCTCATGCTTTCAACGCTCATCGCCAGCACCGGAATGTCGTATTTCTCCATCAGCTCTTGCCTGAGCGCTTCCGTTTCCGGATGGTACGGCCTTACGGAATTGATGACCATGATAAACGGTTTTCCAACCTCTTTTAATTCATCGATCACCCGTTCTTCAGCCTCGATATAATCCTGTCTGGCGATTTCTCCAATCGTGCCGTCAGTCGTAATCACAACACCGATGGTGGAGTGTTCCTGGATGACTTTTCTCGTGCCGATTTCGGCAGCTTCGTGAAATGGAATCGGCTCTTCATACCAAGGAGTGTTGATCATTCTCGGCCCGTTTTCATCCTCGTATCCCTTTGCTCCGGGTACAGTATAGCCGACACAGTCGACAAGCCTTATATTCACATCGAGTCCGTCACTGACATGAACTGACATTGCCTGATTCGGAACAAACTTCGGTTCAGTTGTCATAATGGTTTTGCCAGCGGCACTTTGGGGGAGCTCATCTTGTGCGCGCGCCCGGTCTGCTTCATTGTTGATATTCGGGAGCACCACTAGCTCCATAAATTTTTTGATAAACGTAGATTTTCCTGTACGTACAGCTCCTACGACACCTAAGTATATATCGCCTCCTGTTCGTTCAGCGATATCCTTGAAAATATCGACCTTTTCCAAGTGATCCCCTCCCGGACTTCCAATCCTTTTCAATTTTTTACTTCTTCATCAATCAAAAACAGGACACTATAGTGTATGACGTTGTCCTATTTCAATATGACAGCTTAGGGAAATTTTTTCGGCATGCATGAAAAAACCTTTCTCCTCATTGTATGCTGAGGAGAAAGGTTCATGACTGATACTTGCATTTTGACCGATATTCTATTCGAGAAAAACAGGTTCCTGTTTGTCATTCACTGTATACTTTACCGAAAACGCTGGAACAAAAGGCGTCTCTTTCCACATCAAATCCTGAATTTCCTCACCCGGCTTTACCGTTTTTTTCGACCGCTTTATCAGGTTGGCCAAATCCACTCGGTAATCCACTTGAATGTCGCCTTTTTCATCGACGAGAAGCGGCAGAGAGGTGCCGGAAAGCGGACTCGTGACAGAAGGCGCCTCTTTCAGTCCGAGCTTTTCATGGTCAAGCATGAATAAGTGATTGGATACGACTTTTTTATACGGCGGATACTTGTGCTGATCTTTATACATTTCGACCCGAAGCTTTAGCTCTCTGATCATTTCCGACATTTTTATATCAATGAGCTTGACCGTCGGCTTTTTTTCTACATCGACAAGAACGTACAAGTACTCTCCGCCGCTTTCATAGGAAGTACCCGGCGGCTCAGCCATATACCGGGGGGACAGCCTGTTAAAATCGATAGGGTATTTTTGATAGATTGGAACGCTCATATCCCTTGTCTTAATCGGCAGAAGCCCTCCCGTCGCCTCCCTGAATTCATCAACGGCCGCCTGCACTTCTTTGAGCTGGTGCTGATACGGCACGCTGTTTTTCGCCTTTCTTTCTTCAGGGTACAAACAGCCGCTTAGCATGATTGCGGTCAATACAGTAACAAGCAGTGCGTTTACGATTTTCATATGAATCTTCCTTTTTTATGCTTTATTCGTTGACGGGACCGCTGAAGACGACAAAAAAGACGATCACGCCGGAGATGAGCATACATGTATAGGCGACGAACGACGTGAGCACTTTTAAAAAACGGTTTTTAAATTTATATCTGCTTATGTATATGGCAATCACCGCTAAGAACATCAGGCCCATTGATCCCAAGGCAAACCACATTTTTAACAGACCGACATTCACATTGAAGCCCTCCTTCTACCTTTTCTTGTGATGTAAGCGTTATATTTCATTTTATATAAGAAAAATCAGAAGTTCAACAGCTTTTCCAATATTTCGAAACGGAAAAAACCGCAAAAAAAACCTGAAGCAAAGAGGGGGGCTTTGCTTCAGGCATAACGATTGTGACTATATAACCCAATTGGTAAGATACAGCTCTTCCAGACTTCGATTCTATTTTATGCAAGTCTTCGGACAAATGTATCCTCTCTTGCCTAAGTCTCCAAAATGTTTCGGTTTTTTTAAAACGAACTTAGAGGAGAGTATAAAGCAGTTGGTGATGGAGTGGTCATTTCATTTGATTTTCAAATGTGTTCACAAGATCTTCCATCTCGTGTGTTTTGACTCTCGCCATCAATGATTCGACTGCCGTCTCAACTTTTTCGCCGTCAAACAATACTTTGTGCAATGCCTCGGTAATCGGCATTTTCACATCAAATTTCTTTGAAAGCTGATAAGCGGCTTTTGTCGTGCGGACCCCCTCAACGACCATCCCCATTTCTTCCAGAACTTCATCCAGTTTGAAGCCTTTACCCAGCATATTACCGGCTCGCCAATTTCGTGAATGGACGCTCGTGCAGGTGACGATCAAATCCCCGATTCCTGTAAGCCCCGAGAATGTCAGCGGGTTTCCGCCCATTTTCGTGCCGAGTCGGGCGATCTCTGCCAAGCCCCTTGTAATCAGCGCAGCTTTCGCATTATCTCCGTACCCCAAACCGTCTGTAATGCCCGCGGCAAGCGCAATGACGTTTTTCAGCGCGCCGCCGATCTCTACGCCGATCATATCCGGATTGGTATACACGCGGAAATTCTGATTCATAAACATATCCTGGATCGCCTGTGCCGATTCAATGCTGCTGTCGGCAGCTACGGTTACGGTCGTCGGGTGTCTTAAACCGACTTCTTCCGCATGGCTCGGCCCGGAGAGAACGACGATGTCCTCCCTTAATTCAGCCGGAATTTCCTCTTTCATCATTTCAGAAATGCGGAGCAGTGTGTCAGGCTCAATTCCTTTTGAAACATGTACAAAAATCGCCTTTTGGTCGATGAAGGAAACAGCCTGTGCGAGAACTTCGCGGATCGCTTTTGTCGGAACGGCGACGATGATCGTCTTGACATCGGCCACTGCAGCTTCGAGATCTGGTGTGGCATGCACGTTTTCAGAAAGTTTGACACCCGGCAGATAATCTTTGTTTTCATGGTGTTCATTAATTTGCTGAATCAGTTCTTCACGATGACCCCAAATGCACACATCGTACTGGTTGTCCGCCAAAACGAGCGCCAAGGCTGTTCCCCAGCTTCCGGCTCCCAAAATCGATACTTTTGTCATTTTTACTACACCTCTTTATTTTCTTGCTCTTGCGAAAATCTTGATTGGTGTTCCTTCAAATCCAAAGGCGTCGCGTATCCGGTTTTCCAAAAAGCGTTCGTAAGAAAAATGCATCAGCTCAGGATCATTGACAAATACGACAAATGTCGGCGGCTTCACAGCCACTTGTGTCGCATAATAAATTTTTAAGCGGTTGCCATTATGCGTCGGCGTCGGGTTCATAGCCACTGCATCCATAATGATATCATTAAGAATATTGGTCTGCACCCTCATCGAATGGTTTTCGCTTGCCGTCATGACTGCAGGCATCAGCGTATGGATGCGCTTTTTCGTCAAAGCGGACATAAACAAAACAGGCGCGTAGTCCAAAAATTGAAAGTGATCTCTAACCTTTTCTTCGAATTCTTTCATCGTCCGCTCGTCTTTTTCGACTGCATCCCATTTATTCACGACGATGACGACGGCTTTTCCCGCTTCATGCGCATAGCCGGCAATCCGCTTGTCCTGCTCGATGATGCCTTCTTCGCCGTCCAAGACGACGCAGACGACTTCTGAGCGGTCGATCGCCTTTAAAGCCCGGAGGACGCTGTATTTTTCAGTTGCCTCATACACTTTTCCCTTTTTTCTCATCCCGGCTGTATCAACGATGACAAAGTCTCTTTGATTGTATGTAAACCTCGTGTCAATGGCGTCGCGCGTTGTTCCCGCAATATTGCTGACGATCACGCGCTCTTCTCCAAGCATGGCGTTTACAAGAGAGGATTTTCCGACGTTCGGCCGGCCGATGAGGCAAAATTGAACGACCTCATCCTCATACTTCGTTTCGGGTATGTTTTTAAAATGTTCGCTGACCGCATCAAGCAGATCGCCGAGACCGAGGCCGTGCGTCCCTGAAATCGGGTACGGCTCGCCAAAGCCGAGGGCATAAAAATCGTAAATGTTTGCTCTCATTTCAGGATTATCCACTTTATTAACCGCCAGAACGACGGGTTTTTTTGTACGGTATAAAATTTTTGCCACTTCTTCATCAGCAGCCGTGACGCCTTCGCGGCCGTTCGTCATGAAAATAATCACATCTGCTTCTTCCATGGCGATCTCGGCCTGATGGCGAATCTGCGCCAAAAACGGCTCATCACCGACTTCGATTCCGCCTGTATCAATCAGGTTGAAGTCGTGATTCAGCCACTCGGCAGAGCTGTATATCCGATCCCGCGTCACGCCAGGTGTATCTTCCACAATCGAAATTCTTTCGCCAGCGATCCTGTTAAAGATCGTGGACTTCCCCACATTGGGCCTTCCAACTATGGCTACGACAGGTTTTCCCATAGTACCCTTCCTTTCAATTCAGTAAAGCTTTTCCATCTTTAAATGAATCATCATTTATTTTTCTTTTCAAAAATCAGTTTGAAGAAAGAAACCCTTCTTATTCCATGAGAAGGGCTTAACTCATATATTATATCAATTTCTAAAAAGATCACAACTGTAATTAAAAATGTTTCACAATCAAATAAAGGTCATCTCCTATTCCGTGGGCGATTCCGTCGAGAATGGCTTCAAGGTTTTTCGCGTACGTGTTCATTTCCTCGGGGGTGTCGCAGAAAAATGCAGCCGTCCCTCCGATCACTCGCTCTCGCCTTGTTGTGACGACGGCGAGGATGAATTTTTCGATTGATTCGCTCATTTTATCACCTTGCTGTGCTTTTCTTTAATAAATTCCATCGGTACGCGAATGGCGTTTTCCAGCGTCGGAACATCGCCGATGACCCTGATCGCCGTCTCCTTGTCCTTGATGACCGGAAGGACAAAAACCGCGACCCGCCCGTCATTCAAATCCCTTTTCGCCAGCGGCGAAAGAGAGGGTTCTCCGGAGTCTCGATACACTCCGAGCACATTGGAAACGTCGAATAAAATCGCTTGCCTTTGCCCGAGATTGGCAATGGTTACTGCGGAATTAAAATTTTTCGGTTTTAAAATAAAACCCATGCCGTGTTCCAAAATCAGCTTCTGTTTTTCAGGAAGCCCGATATTCATAATGTAAATATTGTCGACATAAAGGCCGGCTCCTTCAAAATGAGGCTTTTTATACTCTATATCGACGATGTCCTTAATAAAGCTTCCGGACATTAAGATCCTGCCCGAGATAAAACAGATGAAAGCTGCAGCAAGGCCTGCCCATACCGATGAAAACAGAATATATGCGAGGGTCGTCAGGAGCGATGTGAAAATGACAATGTAATTTCTGCTTTCAAAGGCGATCGCAATTCCTTCGATATACGTGCTGCCTCTTGAAACAAGTTCATAGCCGTCAAGCTGCGTCAATGTTTCGCGTTCCATATTCCGGACATCCCTGAATTGGGTTGCAGCCAGCGTTAAAAACGTAATCGCTGTATAATCCGATTTTAAGATCGACGGAATAATGATCGCTCCAATGCTGGCAGCGATCAAAGCCAGCGCAATATGTATCGTTTTCCCATGAAGATATGTAGGGTACTGGCGGTAGTCGGTTCGGAGCATGTACACTCTGACAACAATACCGGCGATAATTCCCAAGATGATCGGATAAGTATATTGGCTCATGACATTTTTGCTGCTCCTTTATTCAATCGCTTCCATTTGTGATAGAACTGATGCATCAGCCGTTCATACTGGGAGATTCCGTAAACGAGAACGATCCCCGCAGCGCACATTGACAGCCATGAATAACCGCCGGCTGCAATGTCTCCATAAAGCTTTCTGATGACGAATGTATACAAGAGCTCCCCCTGGCACGCACCGAGCACAAACATCCCGAGACGGGCGGCGAAGCTTCTTTCAAAAGCCGTCGTCATGATGACAAACAGAATGATGATCAGCCATTCAGGCTTTAGGATAAACCAAACAGGGTCATATAATGCAAACAGAAACAAAAAACCGTAGGCGGACACCATCGACAAATGAAGCAGGAGCCGCTTGACGCTTTTATGAAGCCTTAAATAACCGCACAGCATGAAAGCTCCTATATAAAACGACAAATAGGCGGCATTAAAATGCAGAAAGAGCTGAATCTGATACATACTTAACATGATGTTGAGCAGAATAAATGCTGACGCATAAAAGCGAAAGCTGTTTTTCTCAAGAATAAAAGTCGTTAACACCCATAAAAACCACATTGACCAATAATAATAGAATTCTTCCATATGTTTTCGTCCTCCATTTTCAGTATGGAGTGACTTGAGATTTTTTAAACGTGCAATAAGGAGGGAACAGCGTTGGGAAAAGACAGGCAGGAAAAGAAGCTGAAACAGCAGAAGCGAACCGAATCCGACCGTGACCAGTCCATCAGCTACAATGGGGCCGCCTCTCTCGAAAGTGCGGAGGAAGCACGGAAGCGAAACCCGTAAAAAAACCGGCTCATGAGAAGCCGGTTTTTTTAGCGCTTGCTGTAAACAAAGGGGTCAACACCCCTCGCTTTCAGCCAATGATATGTATCGCCCTTGATGACGAGCGGTGCTTTTTTCAACTGTTCAATCGTCCGGCACCCCAAGACGGTCATGATCCTTTTTAAATCTTCGATCAGGCTCTCGATTTCGGCGGCTAACGCCTCTTCTCCCGAAGCTGTCAGCACTTGGAGAAAATAGCCCGCCATCCCCGCCGCAGACGCACCCAGCGCTATCGATTTGGCCAGATCAAGGGCATCTTGAATGCCTCCGGATGCGATAATCGGCTGATCGCCGAACAGAGAGCTGACTTCGGCCAGGCTGGCTGCTGTCGATATGCCCCATTGATCGAAAAACTGAACCGCTTTATCTCTGCGCAAATTTTCGATTTTCGAAAAATTCGTTCCTCCGAAACCGCCGACATCGACCGCCTGGACCCCGGCGTTAAAAAGCCGGGCCGCGGTGTCCCTGCTCATGCCAAAGCCCACTTCTTTTACGGCGACCGGTACGCTGACATTTCGGCAGATGTCTTCAATCCGGTGCAGACGACCTGTAAAGCTGCGGTCGCCTTCAGGCATGACAATTTCCTGAATCACATTGAGGTGAATTTGAAGCATGTCGGCTTCAATCATGTCGACCGCCCGTTTGGCCTGATCCACCGTCGCTTCGCTCCCCAAATTGGCGAATACAAGACCCTTCTGATTTTCTTTTCTGACGATCTCGTATGAAGGACGTTCATCAGGGTCTTTCAAAGCGGACATTTGCGAGCCGACAGCGACCGGTATGCCCGTTTGTGCAGCCGCCCTCGCCAAAGCCCTGTTGATCTCAAACGTCGCCTTCCCGCCCCCGCCTGTCATCGCATTGATAAAAATAGGCGAACTTAAAAACAGTTCGCCTATTTTGGTTGAAGTATCAACTTGTGACAATTCCGTTTCCGGAAGGCTGACGTGAACAAACGTAATATCATCAAGCCCGGTCTGACGTTTCTGTCCGGTGGACAAGGCATGATCAATGTGTTCTTTTTTTCTTTTTGCTCGCGTCACCATCATCACCAAATTTTACTTTAATTTATTCAGTTTGTCTCCGATCATTTCACCAAGCTGGAATCCTGAAGACTCTTCCTTCGCCTGGTATTGACGGTAATCTTCCTGCTCTGCTTTATCGGTGTTTTCTTCAAGCTCTTTCATGCTTAAAGAAATGCGCTCTTCCTCTTCGTTGACGTCAAGAACTTTCACTTTAACGTCCTGGCCTTCCTCAAGGACTTCATGAGGTGTTCCGATGTGTTTGTTCGAGATTTGCGAAATGTGGACGAGGCCTTCAACTCCAGGCAGCACTTCGACAAACGCACCGAAGCTCACCAAGCGCTGGACTTTTCCGTCCAATACGTCTCCAGGCTTCACTTTTTCGCCGATGTTGGACCAAGGCCCAGGAAGCGTTTCTTTGATTGATAGCGAAATTCGCTCATTGTCGCGGTCGACGGACAGCACTTTGACTTTGACATCCTGGCCTTCTTCGACTACGTCTGACGGTTTTTCAACGTGTGAATGCGACAGCTGGGAGATGTGAACAAGACCGTCAATGCCGCCGATGTCAACGAAAGCACCGAAATCTGTCAGGCGCTGCACTTTTCCTTCAAGTACCTGTCCCGCTTCCAGCGTTTGAAGAAAATCCTGTTTTCTTTCCGACTGCTCTTTTTCAACAACCGCACGGTGTGATAAAATCACGCGGTTTTTATCTCTGTCAAGCTCAACGACGATTAAAGTAAGCGTCTTTCCTTTATAATCTGTAAAATCTTCAACAAAATGCGCCTCTACAAGCGATGCGGGAATGAATCCGCGCACGCCGATATCGACGACCAGACCGCCTTTAACGACGTCTTTTACTTCGGCTTCAAACACTTCTTTTGACTCAAACTTTTTCTCTAGGTCTTCCCAAGCGCGGTCTGCATCAACAGCACGTTTTGATAAAATCAATGCATCGTCTTCCACTTTTGTCACTTTTAATTCAAGCTCATCGTCTACATTGACGACATCTGATGCTTTTTCAACATGAAGACTTGATAATTCACTGATTGGGATAATTCCGGTTTGCTTGCAGTTGGGGATGTCAACATCGACATGCTTGTCCTCAACTTTCGTTACAATACCTTTCACCACATCTCCAACCTCTGGTACTTGAACATCAATTTGATTCATTTCCTCTGTCATTTCAATAACCTCCTTGGTCCAAACCTACACAGCTTTTGTAAAAACGGTTATTCCGGACGAATTGATATCCGATCCGGACAGCCGATATGTATTAAAGAACCATTCAAAAATGGATATTTGAATGTTCTAAAACATGATTTATTATTACTAACTTCTAATAAAAGCCTGTGTTTGTCAAGTCAAAACATGCAGACAATAAGTAATTTGCCCGGATTTTTTATTTTTGAGCCTTTTTGTCTACAACCTGCAGGATTTTTTCGGCCACCTCATCGATCGTCAGTGAAGTCGTATCGATTTCAAGCGCATCGTCCGCTTTTTTCAACGGCGAAATCTCGCGCTCTGAATCGAGTTTGTCACGGCGCCTGATTTCTTCTGCAAGCGTTTCATAGTTTACATTGTACCCTTTTTTGACGTTTTCTTCAAAGCGGCGTTTTGCCCGCTCTTCAACGGACGCCAAAAGAAATATTTTCACTTCCGCATTCGGGAGAACGTGGGTACCGATGTCGCGGCCGTCCATGACGACGCCGCCTTTTTCAGCCAGCTGCTGCTGCCTTTTCGTCATTTCTTCGCGGATCCCGGCGTATTTGGCGACGATTGAAACCTGGTTGCTCACGTCATCCGTGCGGATCGCCTCTGTTACATCTTCGCCTGCGATATAAACCTTCTGCTCCCCTTCAAGCGAAACCGTGAGATCGATGGCAGATTCTTTTAACAAGGCCGTCAACGCCGCTTCGTCGTTTAAATCGACGCCCTTTTTCAGCGCTAAATACGTAATCGCCCTGTACATGGCACCCGTATCGATATAAATATACGACTTTTTTCCGGCCACGATTTTAGCCACGGTGCTTTTTCCGGCTGCCGCAGGGCCGTCTATTGCAATGCATAATTTCTTTTCCATAATTCCTCTCCTTGCTATCTGGTACTCCTTATAGGATTGTATCATGTATCAGGCGAAAAAGGGGAGATTTTAGCGTGAATTTACGGCTTAAATGTCTCGATCCATTCGCCGATTTTCATGTTGTTCACGCCTTCATACTGCACAACTTTTGACAGATAAGGCTCAGCCTTGGAGAAATGAAAAAGAAGCTGCACGCTGATTAATATGACCGCCTGTACGACAAGAATCTTAAATAATAACCGTTCTATTGTTTTCATAACATTCCTCCGCTGCCCGGAAAGTTTATGGCACCGGGCATGTTCAATTTTCACCGGCGGACGTTCCGCCCATACGTTCAGTATGGAAATGTTTAGGACGAATTATTCCGAATGCTAAAAAGGAAAAGGCATGTATCCGCCTTTTCCCTCTGATCTATCGTTTTACAAATCGTTATATATCGGTTCTGCACTTTTCATTTTTTGGACCTTCTCTTCCGTGCCGTCTTCGGTATTGATAAACATGCGGAATGTATCGTTTTCAATCGTGCCGAGAATTTCGTAGCAGAGCACTTCTTGTGAAAGCTCGTTTGTGACTAAAGCAAGGCGCGTCTCCTGAACCTTTACGTTGGGATTCAGGCTTGCTTTCGCTTTTTCAAGCGTTAATTTCGGCTTCGGCAAGTCTCTTTTTTTATGGGAGATTAAGAAATCCTTTGCATTAAATCCGGTAATTTCGCCGTCGTCAAGCGCGACCTTGATGCGGATGCTGTCCGGATAGAGCCAGACGCCGTCCTGGACCGGAACAAACGAAAATACGCCGACGCCGTCGTATTGCGAGCTTTCATCCATCTTCAGGTCTTCGGTTTTATAGCCGTTTTTTTTCAAAAATTGAAGGGCTTTGTTCGACGCGTCGTTCAGGCTGATTTTTTCATCTTTAATTTTTTTGTTTTGGATCAGATAAACTGGATATCCGCCTTTTTCGGTAATGTCCATATAAATATCCGCTTTTTGATCAGGGTCCTGCATGCTGATGCTATATACATCCCTGTTCGTTTTCTTGCCGCTTTTCGACACTTTGATATTGTAATTTTTGTCCTGAGCGAATTTTTGGGCAATCTTGCGCGCTTCTTTTTCGGTTATTCTCTTGCCTTTTAAATGGTCGTACCCTTGCTGCTCTTTTTTCGTGTTCGTCATCTCTGTCGCGCTTAAATCCGTATCAGAAAACGCACTTGCGCTTTTTTCAACGGTTTTAAATCCATTAATGATCGTATTGTCGCTTTGTTTTTGGCCGGACGCGAGCGCAAGCTCTACATCCATCCATCTCAGATTTTTGTCTATAATCAAATGCTGGACATTACGCAATTCATTTTGTATATCCTTTGAATTTTCATATAGCTGATTTAAAGAAGCGTACTCTTTTTTATTAAGCGGCTCTTTGTCAAGGTCGCGCACGGCTGCTTTGTAGCTGAAATCTCCGACCTTTGCCAAAAATTCTTCTGTCTTGTTAAACGGCATTAAGGTCAGCGGCAGCTGGCTGACATTGTTATGCGCTTCAGAAGTCGTCTTCCATACTTCCGCCAAGGCGGGAGACAGGGTTTTTTTGCTGTTCATCGCAAGTGTGCTCCCGATTTTGTCATGCAGCTGATCCACCTGATAAGTTAAATCGTGAAATGCCCTTTGATAGTTGTTTTCGGCATGAAGCAAAACGGCGTCTTTCTCCTGATGTTCCTTATAGCCCCAATAGCTTGTTCCGACGATGGCGACACCTAAAAGGGCGATTAAAATTCCTCTGATCATTTATAGCACCTCGCTTTTATTCACAGAAAATGTGTTTACCGATCCTTTTAATTTGTGGTCTGCCCCAAATCCATGAGCTAGTGGCCGTGTCAGGGTTAAAGTAGTAAGTCGCATTTTCTGACGGATCCCAGCCATTGATGGCGTCAAGAACGGCTTTTTTCGCCGTTTCATCCGGGGTCATGTAAATCTGTCCATCCGCGACAGCTGTAAATGCAAGCGGTTCAAAGATAACACCAGCCACCGTGTTCGGGAAGGTAGGGCTGTCGAGCCTGTTTAAAATAACGGCTGCAACAGCAACCTGGCCGTCATACGGTTCTCCGCGCGCTTCACCGTAAACCGCTTGGGCCAACAGATTAATGTCGTTGTTCGAGAAACCGCCCGGCATGTTGGCTGCAACGGCATCCTGTTTTTTAGGCGCCTGCTGTTTAGGTGCAGCCTTTGGCTGCGCTTGTTTTTTCGGCTGTGCAGGAGCGGCCTGCTGCTTTTGCTGCGGCTGCTTTTGGGCAGTGCCCTGCTGCTGTGCGCCCTGCTGCTGTCTTGCTTCCGCCTTTTTTCTCGCCTGCTGCTGCACTTCTTTTGAAGGCTTCGTCTGATACTTTAGCGGCAGTCCGCCGTAATGTGTAAATTGGTTTCCTTTTCGAAGTTGTCTGTGCACGTAGTCGCTGTAATATTTAGTATGATTGATTAAAAATCGTTTTGTTTTCGGCCCGACCAGGCCGTCTGTATCCTTTAAGCCGAACTGATTTTGGAAATTGCGGACGGCCCAGTATGTCGCCCATCCGTATACTCCGTCAATTCTGCCATTGTAATAGCCGTTGTATTGAAGCCTTGCCTGCAGTTCAATCACATCATCCCCTGTCGCCCCCCGCTGTATTACCTGTTCAGAAAAGGCAGCGCTTTTTTGACTGAATGGAAGTGAAAGACTGGTTGCCATAATGGTACATAAAATGACATTCAAACAAAAAGAACCTTTCGACTTCATGTTTTAAGCCTCCTCCAGCATTTTTGTACCCATATCTTTTGTAGAGAGGCAGATTTTATACACGCTTTCCTTTCTGTTTCAACTTTAGGTAAATATGCCGGACAGAAAATGAAAAAAACCGCCTATGCTCGAGGCGGCTATTGCTGAAGAGACTGCCCGCCGGCTTTGACGGAACGGGCTTTTTTTGCTTTGCGCAAGCCGAACCACCAAAGAAACGCCATAAAGGGCAGCATAAAATAAATCCAGTTTTTTAAGGCAAGCAGAATATAATCGTAGAGACCGTGAAGCAAAGCCGGAATAAAAAGCGAGCAGAACAGCCATTTCATCTTTGTTTTACTTGAGGAAAAACGGGCTTTGCCGATGTAAAAGCCCATGATCACTCCGAATAAGGCATGGCTGGAAACCGGAAGCAAAGCGCGCATAAAAGCGTACTCCACCCCGTTCCCGATGAGATACAATATATTTTCAAGCGTCGCAAACCCCAATGAAAGGCTTGTCCCGTATACGATCCCGTCATAGTGTTCATCAAAATCGATATGCTGAAAAGCGCTGACCATCAGCAAAAACCATTTTAAAAATTCTTCCAAAAAGCCGGAAGTTAAAAATGAAACGACAAAACTGCCCTCAGAAATGTGTTCTTTTTCCAATACATACTGGATAAACATCGTCGGAAAAACGAGCAAGACCCCCAGTATAAAAAGGCGGATGACCATATGAATGGGCTCGGATTCATATTTTTCCTTTAAGTAAAAATACATTAACAGTGCGATTCCGGGAGCTAAGCCTGCTGAGATAATTCCGAACATGAGGAAACCTCTTTCCTTTTCATCTCATTCTATCCTACCATGATTCTGATTGTTTTGAAATTGAAAAAGAACGGGCCGCCTAGTAGCAGAATTTGTCTTTTATACCTTCTTCATAGCTTGCAAGAAGGACGGCCAGTTTCATTCTCGCTTTTTTGCTGTCATAATCCTTGCCTAAGATGACCCCTTTTTTTGCGAGGTCATAGCTGCTGCCCGCATAGTCATAGGTCGTATACACTTCGCCTTCCTCTGCGCTCGTCGTGATGACGATATAAACGCCCTGATGTAAAGCTTGCTCAATATCGCCCACCATATTCGGCGGTACCTGTCCCCTTCCGACTCCTTCAAGGACGATCCCTGCTGCACCCTCGCGGACAGCGGCTCTGATAAACTTGCCGTCTCCATCCAGATAGCATTTGACGATATCCACTTCAGGAAGCGGTCTTTGCAGCTGATGAACATCCCGCTTTAAGGGCTTTTGATAAACGTATACTTTATCATTGTCAATAATCCCTAAGTAACCGAAGCCGAATACGTCAAAACCCTGCAGGTTCGAAGCGTGCACTTTTTTAACGTAGCGCGCGTTGAAGATCCTCTCGTTAAAAACAACGACCGTGCCGGCTCCTTTTATATCTGGGCTGCACGCTGTATAAACGGCGTGTCTGATATTTGTATATGCATCTGTTCCTTGCTGCTCGGGGGCTCGTTGTGAGCCTGTGACAACGACCGGCCTCTCATCCTGCAAGGTTAAATCTAAAAAATAAGCGGTTTCTTCAAGCGTGTCCGTACCATGCGTCACAACCACGCCGTCATAGCTGCCGTCCTGAAAAACGCGTTCGACGGTTTGTTTGAGTTCTAGTAAATGCTGAAATGTAATATGCATACTCGGAAGCTGAAACGCCGGATAGACATCGATCTGGACATCTTCCGGCAGGCTGCACATTTCGGCTAATTCAGGACCGCTGATCGCCCCTGCCGCAAGCCTGCCGCTTTCGGTTTTCCGGCTGGCGATCGTTCCTCCCGTTGTAATAAGAGCTACTTTCTTTTTCATGTCAGGCTGCCCCTTTTCATGTTGGTCTGTGTGCCGATAAAAAAAGAGAGCACATCTATTTATAGAATATGCTCTCTTTTGCCTGATAAAAATCATAAAATATTGGTTTTATATTCGTTTAGCAATTTCAGCTGCAATTAAGCCGCCGTGAAAACGTCCGTTTTCAATGAAGATTTCATTTGCGTTGTTCCCGGCCGCAATAACGCCGGCGATGAAGATGCCTTCTTCGTTCGTCTCCATCGTTTCTTCATTAAAGGAAGGACGGCCCGACTCCGCGTCAATTTCGACTCCCATTTTTTGAAGGAAGCCGTGATCAGGGTGATAGCCTGTCATCGCGAATACAAAATCATTTTTGATCTTGGTCTCTTTTCCGTCGACAGAAAAAATCAGCTCTTCTTCCGTAATTTCTTTGACGACCGCCCGGAATTCCATTCTGATTTTTCCGTGCTTGACAAGCGAAAGGAATTCGGGAAGGATCCATGGTTTGATGCTGGAGGAATATTCGTTCCCTCTGTACAGAACGGTCACTCTTGCGCCCGCTTTAACGAGCTCCATCGCCGCGTCGACGCTTGAGTTTTTCCCGCCGATAACCGCAACATCTTTATCAAAATACGGATGAGCCTCTTTAAAATAATGGAATACTTTCGGAAGGTCTTCTCCCGGGACGTTCATATAGTTCGGGTTGTCATAATATCCCGTTGCGATCACGCAAAATGACGACAAATACGTATCCTTTGATGTTTCCACGACAAATTGGTTATTTTCTGTTTTTGTGACGGATTGAACTTTCTCAAACGCGTTGATCCGCAAATTTTTCCGCTTGGCGACTTCCCTGTAATAAGAAAGCGCCTGATTTCTGACCGGCTTGTGATTTTCGGTAATAAAAGCGACATCGCCAATTTCAAGTTTTTCGCTTGAGCTGAAAAAGGTTTGGTGTGTAGGATATTGATAAATGCTGTTGACGATGTTTCCTTTTTCAATGACGAGTGCATCTATTCCGATCTCTTGCATGTGAATAGCTGCTGAAAGCCCGCAGGGGCCACCGCCGATAATGATCACTTTTTCTTCTTTCATGTTCCGTTCATCTCCTGTCATATCGGGCAAATCAAAAAATCTCCTATTTTATGATAGGAGATTTTTTGGGTTGTTGCAAATGTTTGAACCTATATCCAGCCTCTGAAGCGGGATGCTTCCGCCATCTTGCGGACGCCCACCATATAGGCTGCAAGCCGCATGTCGATTCTGCGGTTGTGCGCCATTTCGTAAATATTGTTGAACGACTTGACCATCATTTTTTCCAAACGTTCTTCAACTTCTTCTTCAGTCCAGTAGAATCCCTGGTTGTTTTGCACCCACTCAAAATACGATACGGTTACACCGCCGGCGCTTGCCAGCACGTCCGGTACAAGAAGAATGCCGCGGTCGGAAAGAATTTTCGTCGCTTCGAGCGTCGTCGGGCCGTTGGCTGCTTCGACAACGATTTTCGCCTTGATGTTATGGGCGTTTTCCGCGGTAATTTGATTTTCTATTGCAGCCGGCACCAGAATGTCGCATTCCAGCTCCAGCAGTTCTTTGTTTGTAATGGTGTCATTAAACAGCTTTGTGACCGTTCCAAAGCTGTCCCGGCGGTCAAGCAGGTAATCGATGTCAAGCCCTTCAGGATCATACAGGCCGCCGTATGCATCAGAAATGCCGACAACTTTTGCACCCGCGTCATACATGAATTTCGCAAGGTAGCTTCCCGCATTTCCGAACCCCTGCACGACGACAGAAGCTCCCTCAATGTCGATGTCTTTCTTTTTCGCCGCCTCTTTAATGCAGATTGTAACCCCTTTTGCTGTCGCAGATTCTCTGCCGTGAGAACCACCTAAAACGAGCGGTTTGCCGGTAATGAAGCCCGGCGAGTTGAATTCGTCGATTCTTGAATATTCGTCCATCATCCATGCCATGATTTGAGAATTGGTAAATACATCGGGAGCCGGCACGTCTTTTGTCGGTCCGACAATTTGGCTGATCGCCCGGACGTACCCTCTGCTTAAACGTTCCAGTTCAGGAAAGGACATATCCCGCGGATCACAGATGATCCCGCCCTTTCCGCCTCCATATGGAAGGTCGATGATGCCGCATTTCAGACTCATCCAAATAGAAAGCGCTTTAACTTCTTTTTCTGTAACTCCCGGATGAAAACGGATGCCGCCTTTTGTCGGCCCTACTGCATCATTGTGCTGGGCTCGGTAGCCCGTGAAAATCTTAACAGATCCATCGTCCATGCGAACCGGAATTTTCACCGTTAAAAAACGGATCGGTTCTTTTAGTAATTCATACACCTCTTCAGGATACCCCAATTTTTCAAGCGCCTTATGTATCACCGTTTGCGTTGATTTCAAAACGTCATGTGTGTTTTCTTCAGTATGACCGGTGTTTTGATCGGCTACCATTATAAGTTAACCTCCTAAAGTCTTTCTGGCATGTTGTCCTTTCAGAGAATAGTATACACCCTTGCACTAATCATGCAAAGAACAATCAACCATTTTTCGTGAAAATATTCGAGAAAAATCTTTTTTGTTATATTCTTATTTTCGGCAGAAAAAAACTGCTGTTTAACACAGCAGAATATCTTTTTTGAATGCGGGCTATTTGAAATATGTCTGAATGGTCTGAACGGCATTGTTTTCCATGATTTTCTTTCCGTATTCCTGAAGCCTGTAAATCGTTAAAGTCGTCGGATTCCCATATTCGGCTAAAATCGAAATCACGCCGTCAGCCTCATGGGAGTCAAAATCGTCGAGACTTAAGAAATACCTGTCTTCATAGTGGTAGACTGTCCCGCCTTGAATACCGATGCGGTCCAGGTTTTTGGAAAGTTCAATCAGATGCTCAAACGTTTGAAATTCATATATAATGTCAACACTTTCGCCAAGTTTGACTTGCATTTCAATATAGTCCTCATCATACTCATTATCGTCTTCATCTGTTTCTTGATTTTTTGTGACAATGATGACCATTCCTTGTGCTTGAAGAGAATACACTTCAACAGCGATTGGGCCATTCGCTTCGAACCCGAGCTCTGTATTCGCTTCGTTCATCATGTCTTTAAACAGCTGCTGAACTTTAAATGAGTCTTTCCAAAGGTCTTCTTTCGTCAGCCCCCGGTCTGTCAGATCGTCAAGTGTCAGAAAGATTTTGATCTTATTATAATTTAGACGCTCAAGCCGCATAACGTTCCCTCCTGCCTCTTCTTGCACACATCATATATCTTATTATATGGAGATGATGAGTCATAGGTTCTTAATTTTGATACCAGTTTACACTGTGTTTGGGCGGAAGACAAGCACAATGCCGCCTTTTCGTTCCTTTTCAGTGAAAAAGCATCAGTTTCCTTCCATGCAGGGTCCCGGGACCAGCTTAATCAGATGGGTTTCCGGCCTCGCTCCCAGCCGCAGCGGAAGCTTCGATGTGCCATAGCCGTTGCTGATCAAGTACGGCGCCTGATGAACGGTTCCGGTTCCTCCGATTTCACAGAGCCCGAATCTGCCGAGGCGAATCTGTCCTCCGTGGGTATGACCGCTCAATATGAGATCAATACCGTCTGTCTCCTGTATTTGATGATGAATCTCCGGATTATGTGACACAAGGATGGTCGGAAAATCCTGCTGCACGCCTCTGAGCGCTGCCTGGTAATCATCCAATTCGAGCCTGATGTCATCCACTCCGCAAATATTGACGGCTTGTCCTTGATGGTCATGCAAAACCGAAGCATTGCGCAAAGGCGTTACGCCGTGTGCCTTGAATATTTCCTGCAGCCTTTCCTGATCAACTTCATAATCGTTATTTCCCCATACAAAATACGTTTTTCCCAAACTTGAAAGCCTTTTGATATTTTCTTCAAGTCTCGAATAAGGAACGCCGCCCTCCGCTAAGTCGCCGCCGATCAAGACGAGCTGAACCCCGTGTTCTTTCACTTCACGAATAATGTCTTCACTGACTGTCCGCCTATGAATATCCGAAATAAAAAAGACGGTCAATTCGTTATTTAGGCGCCTGAGCGAAAACTCGGCTTTCAATACCCGGTTTTCTCGCGCGATACCTGACATTTTCCACACTAAAGCAGCAAAACCGATGAAAACGGCCGAAGCCAGACTGAGCCAATAGATCATGTGCATTCTCCAATCTGTTTTGTTTATCATAAGACGGCTTTATGCAAAAAGACGTTTCTTTTAATAAGAAAACGTCTTTTTTATTTGCTTTCGAAATAAAGATTAATGTCATACTGCTGTTTCATGATCTTAAAAACCGTTTCCCTTGATTTCCACTCTTCAGGCTGGGGCCATAAATCCGTGCTTTTCTGAATAATCTCGCATCTCAGCTTATGAAATTCCCCTTCTGCTTTTTCTTCCTTCTTTTTAAAATAGTAAGCGGTGCTGTATGCAAAAGCGGCCGACAAAATCCAAAGCAGGTAGACGGAGTCATTCAGCAAGCCGGAAAGGAAGCCGTTTTGCCCGAGCCCTTTTGACGCTGCAAACAAACAAAACGAAACCGCGCATATCGCCGCCAGCGCCTGCCACCTGAATGTCTGTCTGGCATAGTTTTCGTACTTTTTCTTCCTTTTAATTAAGGCGCGGAGCATTTGTTTCGTCGGTTCGTCCGTAAAACGGTTCAGCTCTTCAAGCTCGCTTCCCACAGTCCTCACACCTTGTCCTATTTGATAGTACAATGTATATGTATTCGCGGGCAAAATGATGCCATTGTTAATAAATCGGGATATTCAGAATCTGGCCGGTGTAGACATTGTTGCCTGATAATTGATTATAATTGCGGATTTTTTCCTCTCCTGACCGGTTCTTATAATATTTCATCGAAATCCGATAAAGCGTCTCTTTTTCGCCAACCGTGTGCTTCAGCACCTTTTTGGGCTGCGGCGCTTGCTGAACGGGCGGCGTTTGAGCTGCGCTTGCCGTTTTCTTCTCTTGTTCCGCAGGCTGCTTCGGTGCGGTAGGCTTCTTTGCAGCGACAGGCTTCTCCTCAGCTTTTTTTGCCTCTTTAGGCTGCTCTTTTTCCTTTTGCTCGTCTTTTTTTGACGGTTCATCCTCTTTATTTTCCGATTGTTTGTTCTCTTTCAGCTTTTCTTCTTGAAGGGCGGCGGCTGTATGCTGCGAAGCCGCCTTTTGATCCGCTTCTTGTTCACCGTTTTGATTTTCATTCGTCATTCCCGTCTCACCGGATTTGTTTTCATAAAACACATTATCATACTGATCAGAGTTGGAATCGCCGCCTTTGTCTTGGTTCAGCATGTACATAAACACCACGAAGACGATGATCGGAATGAAAACAAACATGACTGCAAGTGACGTGAATAGCGGATTTCTGTCTTTATTCTTTTTTTTGGTGTGCTTCTTTTTTTTGTGATACGTCTGCCTGGAAGGAATGTCATCATCAGGTGTCTTCAGTTCAACAGCCACGGCCGCCTCCCGGCTCATTTCAGCACGGGTCTTCTCCTGCTCCTTCTTCTTCCTCTCTATCCTTGACATCTCCGTCATGCGAACTCCTCCTTACGTGTTGAAAACGAATCTGGCACGCAAATACAACATCGATCAAAAAGTGTGCCGTCACAGGAACGAATAAATTCCCTGTCCATTCAAAGCTCAATCCGAGCAAAAAGCTGATGGACACAACCATTACAAACAGCAGCCATTTTTTCAAATAACGAAAATGCAAAATCGCGAAAATAATGCTCGCTGCCCAGAGACCGAAATGCGTCTGAATAACGCCTCTGAACAATATTTCCTCTGCAAATGCAATGAAAAGGGTAAGAATCACGATATGCGGGTACGAGCGTTCACGAAAAAGCTTTTCATTTATCCCTTCATCGTCATACATATGCTTCGGAGCCCATTTCATCACCATCAGGTCGGCGATAATCACGAGAGCCGCGAGCGGCGCCCCGTATTTCAAGATGCTCAAGTCCGATGGATTCCAAAGCGACAAAAAATCGTCTGCATCATCAAATAAAAAGATGCCCATCAATAATGCGGTAAAAAGCATCAGCATCTGGGAAAAATAGAGCTGTTTCAGCATTTCCCTGTCTGACAGGCGACGTATGATTTCCGACTGCTTTTTCAGCATACACGATCACAGCTGGCGGCAAATATGGCATCTAATTCTTCTTCCCACGCTGTCAATTTGTTCATAGACGGACGGTCTCCTTTGGCTTCGTATGCTTCAAGACTTAAACCGCAGGATGTACAGCACGCTGTGTCATCCGTTTCCAGCGGTTCTTTTTGTTCATTAAAATAAGCGAGCAAGCTTTCCCTGAAACACCCTTCGCTTTCGGTGACGGCGGCGAACCCAGCCGCTTTTTTCAACTTGAGCTCCCTGCGGCTGTCCATCTCCCTCTGAATGACCGCCCGGCCGTCGTCGCCAAGGTGATGCACCTTCTGATAAAGATGTAGAAAATGGCGGGCTTGCGTTTCCGATAAACCGGCCTGCTGTAGAACTTCCCGCCGGTTTCGCTCATCTTTCACTCCGGCAAGCTTTTCGTATAAAAAGCCGATATCACTTTGAGAGAGTGCTTCCATTTGAATGAGCTGCTCCTGGATTTCCTCGTCTCCCGGAGCTTTCAGCAAAATGCTGACGCTCTGCTTTCCATCCCTGCCCGCACGTCCGATTTCCTGCAGATACGCCTCTGTCGTCTGCGGGAGGCTGAAATGGATCACATATCTGACATCAGGCTTGTCAACTCCCATACCGAAGGCGTTCGTGCAGCAGACTACATCAAGCTGGTTGCGAATGAACTGCTGCTGAATCAGCATCCTGTCGCTTGCCTCCATCCCGCCATGATAAAATCCCGTTCTCAATTTTGTCTCATCACGAAGCTTGTCAGCCAGTTCTTCAGCCCATTTTCTTGTCGGGCAATAGACAAGACCGGGACCTTGCAGCTTTTGAACCAGCCCTGTCAGTCGCTCCGTCTTCTCAGCGGTATCCCGCAACTTTTCAATATGAAGCGCAATGTTCGGGCGATCAACGGAATGGATCAAATAATTGGCGCCTTTAAGCCCCAGCATATTGGAAATGTCCTTCAATGTCGCTTCGGTTGCCGTCGCTGTAAGCGCCAGGGTGACGGGATGACCGAGGAGCGCCTTGATGTCTCCAAGCTTCGAATAATCAGGCCTGAAATCATGCCCCCATTCTGAAATGCAGTGAGCTTCATCAACGACAAAAAGGCTGACATTGAGCAATTGAAGCTTTTTTAGCACTTGGCCGGATTGGAGGGCTTCTGGTGAAATATACAGATATTTGAGGCTGTGAAGCCGACTTAATACGTCATTTTTTTCCTGGTGTGTCAAAGCGCTGTTCAAGGCCGCGGCCCGCTTCTCTCCGCGCATTTTTAATTGCTGCACCTGGTCTTCCATTAAAGACAAAAGCGGTGAGACGATCAGGACGGTTCCGTCTTTCAACAATCCGGGAAGCTGGTAGCACAGCGATTTCCCGCCTCCTGTCGGAAGCATCGCCACCGTGTCCCGCCCCTCCAGCACGCTTTTGATGATCTTTTCCTGGCCGTTTTTAAAAGTATGATAACCAAAGTACCGGCGGAGCGCCTGATGAAGTTTATCCATTCCTGATCACCGTTTTCGACAAGGCCAGGCGGATTTTAAAATAGCTGTATCGGCCGCCGAGCCCCTCTTTAATTTGTCTGATTTTATTGGTTTGGTTCGCTTTCGCATAATCGGCAATGATTTTCTGCTCCTCTTTCGACACGTACTGATCGATGGAAAAAGACGGATCATGAATGGCAATTTCCACAATGTGATCCTCGATCGTCGCCGCTTTCAGCTTTCGAATGTCTGCGATCCGGTCTATTGTATGCCCTTCTTTTATAAGAAAAAGCGTTTTTCTCGTCGATTGTGTCAAGCCATCATTCAAAGGAATGTCCTGAATGAGCGTTTGAAAAAGCGGACTTTCACCATTTTGGGCGGATTGAATAAAATAATGCAGAACATCCCAAAACAGTGCATATATGTACCACTCATCAAGGTCCATTTTTTCGGAAAGCTGTCTAAATGTATAGCCCGCTTTTGCCCCGGAAGTCAGGGAGTGGACAAAAATAGCGGCCTGTTCATCATCGTTCAAAACAGACAGCTTCTCTTTCAGCTCATGGTGAAACTGGGCTGCTGTTTCAGCGGCATTCCGGCTTCTTAAATATTGTTTAATCCAGTTCTGAATCTGATAATCTTTTACGATCGGTAAATACACGCGTTCGCGGTAAAGTTTGTTGGAGAGCACCTGAATCAAAAGCGACATCCTTGCCCACATGATTTTGGCTGCCGCCTGATAATAGCCGCCGTGAAAATGGCGGGGCCACGGGTAAAGGGCAAAAAAGCCGGCAAGTTCCGCTTCTCCTTTTTCGGTGACGATGTAAGCGCCGCTTTCCGCTTTTTCTCTGACCAAAGACTCCTGTTTCAATTGTTGAACGCTGACTGTCACCTGCTCTCTGGATAGAGCCGAACAAAAGCCAAAGTATTTTGAAACGGCAAATAAACCGGCGTCCTGTATCGTCTGTGACGACCTTTTTCCTTTTAATAAATGATAGACCGCGCTTGAAGAACGCTCACCCTTCATGGATGACAGAATGTCGAGCACAATGGCGTCAAAAAAATGAACCGGCATATCATCACCTACAATCTTCCGGCAACATTCGATCTTTTCTTCTTTTTATTTTAACAGATTTTGCGGAGAAATCGACGTTTAAACTCATATAAAAGGGGTATGTTAGCAGTAGAACCCTTGTGTGATAAGCATTCTCAATATTTTTGAGTTGAAATGTAAGATTAACACCATTACAATAAGGAATGGGAATAGGTTTCATATCGGATAGATAGAGGGTTAAACCATTTGTTCCAACGAAGAACAATCTGGGAGGTTTTTTATTCATGCCAAAATATACAATTGTAGACAAAGATACGTGCATCGCATGCGGAGCTTGTGGTGCTGCGGCTCCTGATATTTATGATTACGACGATGAGGGAATCGCGTTTGTCACCCTTGACGACAATCAGGGTGTCGTCGAAGTCCCTGACGTCTTGGAAGAAGACATGATGGACGCATTTGAAGGCTGTCCTACAGATTCGATCAAAGTTGCGGATGAGCCGTTCGAAGGCGACCCGCTTAAACACGAATAAAGCAAAAAAACATCCGGTGCACAAAGTGCCGGATGTTTTTTTATCCAGATAAGCACTGCTTCGCCAACAAGCAAAAAGAAGCCGGCTCCTTCTGCAGCTGAAAATGCCCGGCACTGTGCCGGGCATTTTTCATGTCTATTTATTTGGCGGCCATGCGGACGTTTTCCTTCAGCCGCGGCTTCAACGAAAGGAAAATCGGCGTGGACACGAGAGCCACAGCGATGCCTTTGATGAAATTAAATGGCAGGATTCCGGCCAAAACTGTGGTTTTGAGCGCTTCTCCCGATAGCACTGGAGCATTTAAAAACCAAGTGTAGGCAGGCAGAAATAATAGATAATTTAAAATGCTCATCGAAACGGCCATCACAAGCGTCCCTGCGAAAAGAGCTGTGACAAACCCTTTGGCAGAACTTGATTTTTTAAGCAGCACAGCCGCCGGCAGGATAAACAATGTTCCGGCAATGAAGTTAGCCGCCTGATCAATCGGAACGCCTGAGGCGCTTCCGGCAATAAAGTAATTCAGCACGTTTTTGATCGCTTCAACAGCAATTCCGGCTCCCGGACCATACAAAATAACAGCGAGCAGTGCCGGGATATCACTAAAATCGATTTTCAAATACGGGAATGCCCCCAAGATCGGAAAACTCAGCATCATTAAAATAAATGCGATGCTGCTCAGCATGCTGATTGAGACGAGACGTCTCACCTTGTTGTGTTTCATTTTGTCACTCTCTCCTTTTCGATCACATCTCACGAAAAGAGGAATGGTTCTTTCCCCCTGCCCTAAACAAAAAACCCGCTTTATTGAAAAAGCGGGGCTGTTTTACAGACAGGTCAAATAAACGTTTGAAAATATCATTTCAAAACGCACGGAACCTCCATCTTCTCCCATCCAGACTATACTGTCGGCTTCGGAATCGCACCGAATCCTGCCCCTAAAGAGGCTCGCGGGCTTAGAGCGCTTGCTCATCACCGCCGGTAGGGAATTTCACCCTGCCCCGAAGATTGATCTTATTTATTTTTGATACTGATATTATTATAAATGAATTGTGAAAAAATGTACAGATTCAAAGCTTATTGAGCTGTTTTGGGGCGTCCTTCAGGATATTTCGGCAAACTCACTTTTTCCACACACTAAAAACCGCACATTCACAGTTATTTCATTTTTAATTTTCGTCTTTCCGCGCGAAACTCATTGACACCCTTTATGGAATATGGTAAATTATCAGATATTTATGACGCTTATTTAGGAGGAAATCTTACATGTTTCGAGTATTGGTCTCAGATAAAATGTCCAGCGACGGCCTCAAACCATTAATGGAAGCAGATTTTATTGAAATTGTAGAAAAGAATGTTGCGGAAGCGGAAGACGAGCTTCATACGTTTGACGCTCTCTTGGTGCGGAGCGCCACGAAGGTGACCGAAGAATTGTTTAAAAAGATGACTTCGCTAAAAATCGTTGCCAGAGCAGGTGTCGGCGTCGACAATATCGATATTGACGAGGCGACAAAGCACGGTGTCATCGTCGTAAATGCGCCAAACGGAAATACAATTTCAACTGCTGAACATACTTTTGCAATGTTTTCAGCGTTAATGAGACATATTCCGCAGGCAAACATCTCCGTTAAATCCAGGGAGTGGAATCGTTCGGCTTACGTCGGTTCAGAGCTTTACGGAAAAACACTCGGCATCATCGGAATGGGCCGCATTGGAAGCGAAATCGCGAGCCGCGCAAAAGCGTTCGGCATGACCGTTCATGTATTTGACCCGTTCCTGACGCAAGAAAGGGCAAGCAAGCTCGGCGTTAACGCGAACAGCTTTGAAGAAGTTCTGGCATGCGCTGACATTATTACAGTTCATACCCCACTCACAAAAGAAACGAAGGGACTTTTGAACAAAGAAACCATCGCAAAGACGAAAAAAGGCGTTCGTCTCGTGAACTGTGCAAGAGGCGGGATCATCGATGAAGCGGCGCTTTTGGAAGCTTTGGAAAGCGGACATGTCGCAGGCGCTGCCCTCGATGTGTTTGAAGTCGAGCCTCCGGTCGATTCAAAACTGATCGATCATCCGCTTGTGGTCGCGACTCCTCACTTGGGCGCTTCAACGAAAGAAGCTCAGCTGAATGTCGCTGCACAAGTTTCCGAAGAAGTCCTTCAATATGCGCAAGGAAATCCTGTGATGTCCGCGATCAACCTTCCGGCCATGACAAAGGATTCATTCGAAAAAATCCAGCCTTATCATCAGTTTGCCAATACGATCGGAAACCTTGTGTCTCAGTGTATGAATGAGCCTGTTCAAGATGTAGCCATTCAATATGAAGGCTCTATCGCCAAGCTTGAAACGTCATTTATTACGAAAAGCCTTTTGGCCGGATTCCTGAAGCCGAGGGTCGCGGCTACCGTCAACGAAGTGAATGCCGGCACTGTCGCGAAAGAGCGCGGCATCAGCTTCAGCGAAAAAATTTCTTCCAATGAGTCAGGCTATGAAAACTGCATTTCTGTGACTGTCACCGGAGATGTGACGACATTCTCTTTAAGAGCGACGTACATTCCGCACTTCGGCGGTCGCATCGTTGCCTTAAACGGCTTTGATATCGATTTTTATCCGGCTGGACACCTTGTGTATATTCACCACCAGGATAAACCGGGGGCTATCGGCCATGTCGGACGAATTTTAGGAGACCATGACATCAACATCGCCACTATGCAGGTGGGCCGAAAAGAAAAAGGCGGAGAAGCGATCATGATGCTTTCATTTGACCGCCACCTTGAGGACGATATTTTAAATGAGCTGAAAAACATCCCGGATATCGTGTCTGTTAAAGTCATCGACCTTCCTTAATAAAAAGCCCCGGAACCTGAAAGAAATTCCTTTCGGGTTCCGTTTTTTTTAGGAACTCTCCCTGATCTCTAGCAGCTGGCGGGGATAAATCTGTTCGCCTTTCAAATCGTTCCATTCTTTGAGGTGCCGGACAGTAACGCCCATTTTTTCGGCGATATGATGAAGCGTATCCCCTTTCTGCACCACATATGTGCCGGTCTTCGGTTCATCGTCATGAAGGCGGAGTGTTTGGCCGGCCTTAAGCTTCGAATGTTTCAACCCGTTTATTCTCATGATCTCCTCGATAGATATACCGCTATCCTTGCTGATTTTCCAGAGCGTGTCCCCTTTTTGAACAGTTACGGCACCGCTCATTGTCCCGGTGTTTTGATGAACGTGGACCGAATTTTGCTGGAACGCTTCTTCACGAAGCACCGTCAGCGGATTGATTGCATATCTTTTATCTTCAGTCCATGAACCGTGATGCATTTCAAAATGCAGGTGGGTTCCGGTCGATATTCCCGTATTGCCGATGATTCCGATTTGCTCGCCTTTTTTCACCCGTTCTTTTTCCTTTTTCAGGCGTTTGCTTAAGTGGGCATAAACGGTTTCATATCCGTTGTCATGTTTGATAAATATCACGTGGCCGTAGGAGTCCGATTGATACGATTTGCTTACCGTTCCGTCTGCGGCTGCCGCTACAGCTTCCCCTTCAGGAGCGGCAATGTCAAGCCCCTTATGTTTTCCGTCTCTCGTCCCGAATTGATCTGTGATCTCCCCTTTAATCGGTTCAATCCACTCTGAAGCTGCCGCTCCCGGCGTAGTGACGAGAAACGCAAGCCCCGAAAGCCATGCGATCGCGAACAGGAAGTTTTGATGTCTGAGTATCTTCAAGGGTTTCCATATCCTCCTATTACAAGCATCTGCGGTAAAATTCCCCCTATTCGGAGACAGCTTAGTATACTTCCAAATCAATACATTTTATACATCAAAAAAAGACTCCGCGCGGGGAGTCTTTTAGCTTTCTATCGTTATCGGATTCGGTGCGTAAGGAACCTGTACAGATTTCGACAAGTCATAGGCGCCGACCTTGGTTGTGGATGCATTTTTAAATTTCACTTTTGTGAACCCGAAATCTTTGGCGGTCAATAGAAGGCCTTCAACCATCAAAACGTCTTCAGGTTTATTTTCAATATTCGCGGAGGAAGAAAATTGAATGATCAGTTCTTTTCCATTCTTTTGAATATCTTCAATCTTTGTATCATCGGATAGAATGGGTTGTAAATTAGTGCCGCTTTCTTTAACTTTCATCATCTTTATCGCTTCCTGCACCGTTTCGTAAGATTCGCTTGAAGGTGCAAGGAACCGGCGTCCGTCAGAGCTTTCATATAAATAGTAGCCTTTTTGCGTCTGATGCATAATCGCCATATCAGCGAGCATTCCGAATGATTCAAATTCAACGCCAGATTCATCATCGGAAATAAACAAAACAGAATCATATGAACCCCATTTAAAGGTTTCGTTGATCACATTTTTCAGCCGTTCGAAATCTTCCACTGAAAGCTCCGGTATTTTTTCATTTACTTGAATCGTCAGTTTTTTACCGTTTTTCTGTTCTTTGAACTTCACCTGATCAAGATAAGATGTATCAAATGATGTAAATTGGTCCACTTTAAGCCGGCTGTATGCGTGAAGTGCATCTTCAAGATTCGTCATGCTTATGCTTTTCTCAAGACTTATCGGGACAACGACAGACTTGGACTTGTCAAGGAAAGCGAAGGTGATATAGTCGTCTTTTTGATTCTGGGAGACGACAAACGTATTTGCAGGTTCAGACTTGGCAGCATCAGCCTCCGTCTGCACCAATTTTCCGTCAGATGAAATGTTGGCGTCGGCGCTGTTTTGAGATCTGATCTGTTCGATTAATTGAGGAGTGATCAGCATCAGAAGAAAGAGAACCAAAACTGTAGCAGCAAATGCGCCGACCCGTTTTTTCGGTGATTTACGCTTTGGTGCGAAAATCAGCTTTTGATAGATCTGATTTGCCGAACGATTATCCTTAACCGTTGGAAGTTGGCTTAGTAACGCCTTCAGCCGTTCTTCGTTCCATTCTGACTTCTTCATTCTTTGGATCCTCCTTCAAAAGCTCCATCTGTTTACGAAGCACTTTCAGACCGCGGTGCTGAGTGGTTTTCACCTTGCTTTCGGAAAAATTTAAGGCTTTTGCCGTTTCACTGATCGAATACCCTTGGATAAACCGCAATACGATAACGGATCTTTGATCAAGCGTACACCTGTCAAGGGCCTCGAAAATTTCCTTCAGGTTTTCATTCTGCATCACGATGTCCTCAGGCAGAGGCTTGCGGTCTTTTACATCTTGCTTCTCCCAGTCAAACGTCCCCAAAATCCGCTGGCGGATCGTCTGCTGCTTTCTGAACCAGTCGATCGCAACGTGCCGCGCAATCGAAAGAAGCCAGGTTTTTTCGCTGCTTCTGCCTTCAAATGTTTCATAAGAATGCAGGACGCGGATGTATACTTCCTGAACTAAGTCTTCTGCCTGGTTTTTGTCTTTTACCATATAAAATAAAAACTGAAATAAATCCTGATGATACTGATCATATATTTTCTGAAAGGTTTCTTCCACCTGAAACCCCTCCGTTCAATTTATTGTCGTTTGTCAATCTTAAAAGGTTACATTACAACTATTACAACTATATTACGAACATATGAAAATGGAAAGGGGGTTTAACTAAAGTTAAGCTTAATTTTAACTTAACAAGCATAAAAGCACCCGTTCTAAATGAACAGGTGCCAAACTTACAGGAACTTCCGCTTTCTCACTAAGCTGCGTCCGTATACTCATAATCGGAACGTTCCTTAAGGCGGATCCTTTGAAATGGACTGATTTTCATCCGTTTATGACTTTAAGTCCAATTGTTGGCGAAGCTTTTTGGAAATCTCCTTTCTCTTTTCGTCAGTCACCAGGTGATACCATAAGCCGTCAACTTTTTTATCTTCACCCTCAATTTCTATCTGTTTAATATCCTTGGCAGCTTCTTTATAAGAATGTTGAATATCGATCATCTTGTCCAGTGTTAAGTTTGTTTTGATGTTTTTTTCTAATGCTGTCAAAATTCCTTGATAGTTTGTTAATGATTTTAATTGGGCACCTTCATGAATGATTTCATTGATGATCTCACGCTGACGCTCTTGACGTCCAAAATCACCGCGGGGATCGTCTTTTCTCATCCTAGCATATGTCAAAGCAGTTTTGCCATTAAGATGCTGCTTTCCTTTTGACAGATGCACGCCTTCAAGGGTGAAATCAATCCGATTATCCACCGTAATGCCGCCAATTGCATCGACAATATCTTTAAACCCATCCATATTGATTTTAATATAATAATTGATGGGAATGTTCAAAAATTGTTCTACAGTTTCAACGGTCCCTTCAATTCCGCCATAGGTGTAGGCCGAATTCATTTTCGAAAATTTATTCTTCGATTTGATAAACACCCTTGTATCACGCGGAATACTTGTCATTGTCGTTTTCTTTGTCTCCGGGTTAATCGTCATCACAATCATAGAATCCGGTCGTCCTTTATCACCAGGGCGCTCATCTATCCCTAATAAGAGAATGGATATAGGATGGTGCGGAGCAGTATCCTTCTGCTCGGCATCCCTGTGAAGAGGCTCGTACATTCCATTTATTGATTTTGCGACGGTACGGTAAATCCCGTATGAAACCACACTGCCAATCGTTATCACTAGCGCGAGGGCGAACAATATCACATTTTTCATCTTTAGTTTTCTTTTTCTCATTTTCACCATAGTATCCCTTCCTTGTTGATCCAGGTCATATTTTTTAATTCCATCTGAAATGAACCGGTTTTATCGAATCATGAATAGGCTTCATTTCATATCCGTTTTCCTGAAAGTATTTCAATAGTTTCTCCAAATGGGCCGCAGTTGTCGGTTTTTCATGCATTAATACGACAAGCGGCTCAACACCGGAAAGGTTATTGACTTGCTGAATCACATTATTGACGAATTGACCGTTTGTATTTGCAGATTTCCAGTCCTCTGAATCAACAGTCCAGTCCCAAAGATTAAAGTGGTCGCGCTTAATGACTTCTTGAAATGGACCGGTAATATAAGGCTTTGATCCGTAAGGCGATCTGATCAAATGTGTGTCAACGTTGGTCGTTTCTTTGATCGTTTTCAACGTATCGTTCATTTCTGCTGCAAAGCTTTCAGGAGATTTATAGATTTTCGATACTTGGTGCGTCACTCCGTGAGAGCCGACAGAGTGGCCGCTTTCAACCATTTTTCTCACAATATCGGGATTTTGTTCGATATTCGGTTTTAACATGAAAAAAGTAGCTTTTGCATGATACTTATCGAGCAAACTTAAGATCTTATCTGAAGCCGCAGGATTCGGCCCGTCGTCAAATGACAAATAGACGACCTTTCCGATTTCCGGCGCTGTTTGCTTATTTTCTTTTTTCTCTGCTTTATGTTTGCCTCCCGTCACAGGTGCTGAAGCGGAGGAATTTTCTTTTAGCGGTTCCTGCTTTGGACCAGCGAGTGCATTCCACGAAATGCATAACAAAGTCACCCCCAGTACAATCAACATACCCAGCACTAATTTTCCTAGTGCGCTCAATTTACGATCTTCTTTTGGTGAATTTAACACTTTTTCCAACTCCTTAAGCTGTAATTATCAATCACTAGGTTTCTTTTAATCTCGTCACATACAAGACAACGTTCTATAAGAAGGATGCTCTTTAAATATAAAGGGAAGATATCGCAGAAGTTCGGCCAACTTGTAAACAAAATGTCACAAAAAGAGGAAAAACATCATTTTTTGAGGGATGTTAATCAGTAAATAATAAGACTTATTACCTTGAAGGGGATAGTGAGAAAGGAATGGATAAAAAGAAAAACCTTATTTCGGTATTTAACTGAAATAAGGTTTTTTTGCCTGATATTAAAGTATAAAACGATCGGTTATTTAAATGTGATGATATAAGCTTGTTCTTCTAAAAATCGCGCCGATGCACTCTCCATAGAAGGATACTGGTATTGTGCGCTAACGAGCAGGCTGTTGCCGTCCGGGCTCCAATATATTTCCGAAGGGATGGTGCCGTGGTATATCGGTTCTTCATAGAGGATATTTTTCCCTTGAAGCTTGCCTGCATAGATATTGTCTTCATCCTTCAAAGAGTAAGCGATTTTCTTTAAGTCGTTTGAGAATTTAAAAACAGTTACTTTTTCGAGCAGAGCAGAAAGCTCGCCGTTTCTGCGATCATATTCGTACAGGGTTTCCCCTGTGTCCAGGAATACAAATTGATCATTGTTTAACCAAACCGGTCCGCCGCGGCTGTCCAGACGCTTGTCCTGGATTTTAATGCGGTTGCCGTCAATCGTTCCTATTCTGATTCCGTACTCGTCGGAACGCTGCAACACGGTAAGCAAAAAATCTCGTCCATTATCAGAGATGTTAACTCCCGTAAGCGAATCTTTCTCCGCAAAATCATTCAATGTATACGTTTTGAGCGTTCCGGAATCCGTATCATAAACACGAAGGCTTGTCTGATTCCCCTGCCCAACATCTAAAACGAGATAACAAACGTATCTGCTATTATTTGACCATGAAACATCTTGGACATAGACCTCATTGCTGGCGGAGATGCTGGCGATTTCTGTGTTTTTTCCGTTCGCCGGCGAAAACAGCTGCATTGATGTCTTACTTAATGACAAAGTGACTCCGGCGATACGCTTTCCGTCTGGAGACATTTTCAGGTTGGACATGTTGCTTTCAATGCCTTTTACGATTTCAGCTTTTTCATAGGGGGAGGAAAGGCGCTGAAGACTGCGCGCTGTACGTTCGGATGTCCCATCTCCCTTGAAAAAACCGACAACGGAATCCGGTGAAGACCACCCAAGCAGCTGCCCTGCTTTTGGAAGGCGATAAATCGTATTGACTTGAAAAGGGCGGGTTTTCTGGTCATCGACATGATTGTCTTCCCCGCTTGGGATGATAATCGTTTCAGATCTTTTTCCGACATTATAACTGGACACGATAATGGCCAGAAACAACAGCACTCCTGCCCAAATGATAAACGGTTTGTTTTTCATCATTTCTCAACCTTTGCGTAAGCTAATTCAACATGAATCACTGTTTGGTTTTCCTTGTAGTACATCTCGATTGTTCCTCCGTGTTCGTCAACAATTGTTTTCACAATGCTTAATCCCAAACCTACACTTCCCTCTTCCTTAATCTTCTGATTGACTGAATAAAAAGGCTGGAACATTTTGGAGTGTTGGTCATTTTCCAATGGAGCACTTGGATTCTTGAATGTAAAAAGAATGTTTTCTCCAACGATTTCGGCCTTAATGAAGATTTCCGAATGAGATAAGCTGTATTTGATGGCGTTGTCCAGCAGATTGATAAAAAGCTGGCGCAGCCTGCTCACCTGACCGTGAACGTACAGGCCATCTTCAATGTCACAGGTAATCCTTTTCTTATACCGTTCTGCCCGAAACTTCATCGATTCGCAAACATCTTTTAAAATTTCCCCTGCCTCGACCCTGTCAAATTGAGCGCCCTTGGCAGGTTCCCGGGATACTTCAAGAAGCTTGATCACCAAATGATGCAGGCGCCTGCTTTCTTCAACAATGTGGTTCATTCCTTTATCAAAAAACGCCCGATCCGATTCCCCTTTATCTTTTATGATCTCTGCATATCCTTGGATGGAAGTCAGAGGTGTTTTCAGCTCATGCGTCATATTGTCAAAAAATCGTTTTTCTTGTTCGTTCAGTTCCTTTAAACGGTCACGATCCCTTTCAATGGTTAAAATTTGTTCTCGAATTCTGCTGATCATATCGTTAAAGTTGACGGCAAGCTGGCCGATTTCATCTTTCCTATTAAAGTGAATATCCATATCCAGCTTGCCCTTCTTGACTTGCGAGGTGGCATCGGTCAGCTTGACGAGCGGAATCGTGATATGTCTGGACAGGATATAGGAGAAAAGGAACGCCGCCAAAAATATGGCAAGCGCGATGTAAAAAACAATATCCAGAACCTCTCCGCTTTGCTTATACAGCAGGTCAAAATTTTTCGAAAAACGCAATATGCCTACCTTTGTACCTTCAACGACAACCGGATATGAAAAAAACACTTCTGCTTTATTGCGATTATAGGTGATATGATAGGCAGTCTTTCCTTTGATCGCCTGTTTAAGATCTTCATTACTTCCACGGGAAAACGCCTTCTGATCAGAAGCAGACAACAATGCGCCATTCACGGTATAAACACCGACATTGCTTCCTGTGGAGTGATTCAAATTATCTACCATTTCATCGGCCATATCACCGAAATAAAGTTCATTGTTTTTATAATGATTGATTAAAAATGCCTGGTTTACATAGACGGTACTGTTTTTTTTCAGTTCGACTAAATCCGATGTTACAATTTTTTCATTACTCGACCAAATCACGTTCTTAACCGTATGATTGAGCACAAGGAAAGAGAGAGAAAAAATCAGAAAAAAGCCAACAATAAACTTGCCCTTGATGGTCCGTAACACTCTCTACTCCTCCTGCTTCTCGAATTTATATCCGATACCGAACACCGTTTTAATCAAGTCGCTTGCATCGAGCTTTTTGCGGAGTCTTTGAATATGGGTATCAACTGTACGGGTGTCACCGAAAAAATCGTATCCCCAAATGAATTCTAAAAGCTCTGAACGCGTAAAAACTTTTCCCCGATGATCAACCAAAGTCATCAGCAGATCATATTCTTTAGGAGTCAATTCGACGGCTGCCCCGTCTTTTTTCACCAGTCTTTCACCCGGGATGATCACAATATTTTTAAACCGGATCTCATCCTCTTTTTCCGTTTCCCGTTCGTTCACATGATAGGCTTGTTCCAGACGCCGAAGGATCGTGCGGATTCTCGCGACAACTTCGCGCAGATCAAACGGCTTTGTAATATAGTCATCGGCCCCGAATTCCAACCCGAGTATTTTATCCGTGACATCTGATTTTGCGGTGATCATCAGTATCGGAATATTATAGCTTTCAGTCACTGTTTTGCAAATATCCAATCCGCTGCAGTCAGGCAGCATCCAATCGAGCAGCAGAAGATCAGGTTTGAATTGATCTAATTTCCTCATGCCTGAAGAGCCGTTATTGACCGTGCACGTTTCAAAACCTTCGGACGTCAGCCCGTAAGCAAGCAAATCAGCAATTGCTTCATCATCTTCTATAATCAGTATTTTGGTTTTATCCATAAAGTCATCACTCATTCCCTGTTTCAAGCTTATTTTTGTCTAGAAACCTCTTTTGTTTCTCGCATCCTTCTATAGAGATTATACATAAATCCAAACCAAACTCTTCCTTTGACGGTCCGCAATTGGAGCGCTGGCGGACTTTTAAGGCGCAGAAAAAATAAACGGCCTTTTATAGATGATCAGAACGGGAGCAATTATGTCCATATGTGATTTTCACTAGTCCATTTGTCCAAATCCTTCATCCATTTCCTCTGATGTTCATCTGTCTTTTGGAATCCCCACTCTTTTAACGGCAACAAAGGCAAAAACGTTTCAGGATAAGCAGAAATTTTACAACTTGGATACAAGTTGCCCTCAAATAACGGAGCACCTGTTCTTCATGAACAGGTGCTCTTTGTTTCTTATGGAACAAGATTCTTCGTCAAATTTGGCCAACATCCTGCTTATTTCTTGGAATGTAAAACGTGAAGGAAGTACCTTCGTTCAGCATGCTGTGGACGGTGATCGATCCGTTGTGTGCATCGACGATGTTTTTAACGATCGCAAGTCCGAGGCCCGTCCCGCCTTTTCCTCTCGTCCTTGCTTTATCCGCCTTGTAAAAGCGTTCAAAAATAAACGGCAGGTCCTCTTCTGGGATGCCGCTGCCCGAGTCTTTCACGGCGATTTTCAGCCCGCTTTGCGCTGACTGCACATCGACATGTACGGTGCCGCCGGCATTTGTATGGCGGATCGCGTTGTCAATCAGGTTCGTTAATACCTGCTCCATTTTGTCCGGATCAAACACAAATTTGGCTTCGTGCAGATCAAGATTGTGAGAAAGCGTAATTTCTTTGTCACCGGCCACTCCGTAAAACTTTCTGAACACCCTCTCGAAAAATTCGCGGAGCTCCACCAGTTCTACGTTTAAGGAAATATGGCCCGCCTCCATTCTGGCAAGGTCCAGCAAATCATTCACAAGCCTTCCCATTCGTAAAGACTCGTCATAGATGACCTGCGCGATTTCCTTTTTTTCTTCCTCAGAGCTTGCAATGTCGTCAACGATTGCTTCACTGTACCCTTGAAGCATCGAAATCGGTGTTCTCAGCTCATGGCTGACATTGGCGATAAAATCTTTTCTCAGCTTATCAAGCCGTCTTTCCTCCGTCATATCCCTCAAAACGGCGACCGCTCCGCGCACATGTGACTGATTGTACAGCGGACTCATGAGCAGCACCCATGTTCTGCCTTGCAGGGTCATTTCAATCATCTGCTCCTTCTCCGTGCCGACGGTGTTTTGAAAAAGCTCACGCGCTTCAGGAGGCAGTTCATGGCCTTCTTTTACATTCATGTTCTGCTCATAATACCACGCCTGTAAAAAGCGTTCAGCCGGAGGGTTAGTCACAAGGATCGTCCCGTCGATATTGATGGTGATCACGCCGTCAGCCATACTGCTTAAGATATTCGACAAATGCTCCTTTTCCTGATTGAGCGCTGTAATATGGAACTTCAGCTGGCGCCCCATTTGGTTAAAGGCAATCGCCAGCTCGCCGATTTCATCCTGGGTCAGGATCGGAATCTTCGTATCAAACTTCCCTTTTGCAAGATCCTGTGCACCCTGCCGCATTTTTCTGAGCGGGTAGGTAATCCGGCTTGACAGGAAGAAAGCGAAAATCGTCGTTAACACAATCGCAATCGCAGCGGCAAAGAGAATATACCTTGTCGTATGCTGTGTCGTATCTTTCACGGCAAGAAGCGATTGAGAAAGAAACACCATGCCTTCATCTTCGCCTTTCCCGTACGGTACACCGACAATCAGCTGATCGTTCTTTTGATCGGAGATGACCGTCCGCTTCTGCACTTTTTGATGCTTCTGAAGCGCTTCGTTCAGATCGGAATCATTTTTAATATCTTTTAATGTAATGGAAGCCACTTTTTGATTTTCCCGCGGTGAATACCAATATTCATTCTCATTTTTGATAACGGTGATGCTCGTCAGTTCATCGGCAAGCTCCCATGTGATCGATCTGGCCGTCTCCTGGTCTTTATGGTTTTCCATGATGACGGCCACCTTGCTGGCGAGCTTTGTCAAATCAGCTTCCGCTTCATCGACATGGTAGTTTTCAATAAACTCAAGCAGAAAGAACGTAAGGATAAATAAGACAAATGAAACCAAAAGCAGTATGGTAAACCACAGTTTACCGACTACGCTCTTCCAAAACTTCATTCGTTTCCGACCTCAAATTTATACCCGACACCCCATACTGTTACGATTTTTTTCGCAGCTTTCGGCGAGACTTTGTTCAATTTTTCACGTAGACGTTTAACATGGGTGTCGACCGTTCTCAAATCGCCGAAAAACTCGTATTGCCATACTTCCTTCAGCAGCTTTTCACGATCGTATACTTTATCAGGAGTTTTGGCCAGGAAGTAAAGCAGTTCATATTCTTTCGGCGTCAGGCTGACTTCGGTTCCGTCCGCCATAACTCTGTGAGCATCGTGATCAATGGATAAGTGAGAAAAAACAAGAACATTTTTTGCCGTTGTATCTGTATTCAGATAAGAGGTTTGCGATGATCTTCTCAAGAGCGCTTTGACTCTCAGCACCACTTCCCTCGGACTGAAAGGTTTTACAATATAGTCATCGGTTCCGACTTCAAAGCCCTGCACCCGGTTCGCTTCTTCGCCTTTCGCCGTCAGCATGATGATCGGAGTGGCTTTTTTGTCGCGTACTTGGCGGCATACTTCAATGCCGTCGGTTCCTGGCATCATCAAATCGAGCAGGATTAAATCGTATTCGTTGCCCAGGGCTTTATCGATGGCTTCGTCGCCATTCTCGGCTTCCTCGATCTTATAATTTTCCCTTTCCAGGTACATTTTTAAAAGTCGTCTGATTCTTGCCTCATCGTCTACTACTAATATTTTTGTCTCTTTCGTCTGTTCCATCGTAAACCTCCTGATTTGAATCTTCTTACATTCATTTTATTAGAAAAGCGATCGTAAGCCAAGCTAAGAATGGCCTTTCCCAATTTAAAACGATAAGCTGCGGAAGGCCCGGCGAAAAGCCCGGACCTTCCTGCACCGCACGGATCATGCATAAGAGTGAAGTCCAGCGATGACAAGGTTTACAAAAATAAGATTAAACATAATAATGGCAAAACCGATAACGGCAAGCCACGCCGATTTTTCGCCGTGCCAGCCTCTTGAAAGCCTGAGATGCAGATAAGCTGCATAAAACAAAAATGTAATCAGCGCCCAGACTTCTTTCGGATCCCAGCCCCAGAATCTGCTCCATGCAAGCTGTGCCCATATCATCGCGAAAATAAGCGCGCCAAGCGTAAAAACCGGAAAGCCGATCGAAACGGATCGATAGCCGATTTCATCGACAAGGTCAAGGTTCACATTTTTCACGAGCGGCTGAAGAAGCTGACTGATGCGTTTTCTGATGATCAGCCTGATGACACCGTAAAGCAATGCGCCGGTTCCAAACGACCAGAGAACCGTATTCAGCTTCCGTCCTGAAAAAATAGGCGGCACATTGACAAGCGGCTCCATTCTCTCCTCTGTTAAAAGTTCGCCTTTGTTCGGCCCGATCAGAGCGGGAAGCTCGTAAATCATGACGTCTTCCTGGTTGTCTTTATCAATCCACTTGAACTGCGCTTCATAGCCCCCAATGCGGAATGAGGTCGTGACAAGGATAAACGCGAGCGTTGTCACGAGCATAAACATGACAAATTCGAGCCAGAACGTTTTTTTGCCAGGCTGTGACTGATCCACATGCTTGAGCAGAAAGATCACGCCGGCGACAAAGCTGATGGCGAGAATCGCCTGGCCGAGAGCTGCAGTCGTAACATGAATATAAAGCCAGTTGCTTTGAAGCGACGGAATCAGCGGTGTGATATCGGTCGGAAACATGCTGGCATATGCGATTAACAGCAGGACAACGGGCAGTGTAAACAGCCCCAAAGCAGACAGCTTGTAAATAAAGTAGATGATGATGAACGCCAGAACGAGCATCATGCTGAAAGCAGTTGTAAATTCGAAAAGATTGCTGACCGGTGCGTGTCCGGAAACGATCCATCTCGCAATAAAATATCCAAACTGGCATACAAATCCGATGATCGTGATCAACACTGCGATCGACGCCCAGCGGTTCTTCTTCTTCCGGTCTGAAGCCTTGCTCCTGATGGAGCCGCCAAAAAAGAAGACCGCTGAGAGATACAAGAGAAATGCCGCGTACAATAAATTGCCGCTTAACTCTGCCATGAAAACCCCTCCCTATGCTGGCCGTTTATTTTTTTCCTTTGACAGTTCTTTTTGATCGGCCGGTTCGGATATCCCCGTATCCTCAAGTACGGCCTTCAAGTCCTGTTTCAGCCCGTACCAGTTTTTATTCGTATGTCCGGCGACGAGCACATGCCCGTCCAGCGTTCTGAGCCAGATCCTTCTGTGGTGCCAGTACATCCCCTGGATGACGCCGATCATAAAGATGGCGCCGCCGACCATGAGCACCCACAAAGTCAAATCTTTTCTAATGGTGAGGCCTGAGAGATTTTTCGTTTCGACGTGGTCAAACTTCATTTTGTATTTATTGTCGTCAGAACCTTCGATTGTTTCCTGAATCGCAACGAAACTCTTTTCTCCTTTAGGCTTATCCGGGGCGGTGATCTGGAATACAAAAGCCGGATTGTTCGGATTCCTCGTTTTCGTGCTCGGCTCCCCGTCTTTGTTAAAATAAAAGTCCGGCAGGTAGCTTGCAATATGAACTTTGTAACCGTTGCCAAGATCATATTCCGGCTTCGGCTCCAAGAGGTTGATTGCCACTTTGCCGAAAGATTTCCCGCTGTCTTTTTCAATCAGCTGAAAGACCATTTTGTCGAGCTCGCCTTCCTTGTAAGTCAGCTGATAGAGTGCATATGAACCGAATTTCAGCGGGTCATTGACCCTGATCTTGCCGCTTTTCACTTTCTTCAATTCAGGCGCTTCACCCGGGAGGCTGTCATTTTTTCTTTCATATAGTTCAACATCGGTTTGATATGTTTTTGCGACAGTACCGTCACCTGCTTTAGTAATCGCCTCTGAAAATACTTCTTTTTCTTTTTCACTGTCGTACATTTCTTTTGTAAACCGGTTGTTTTTCAAGTAGTAATGGCCGTCAGTTCCCGGGATGGGCACGGTCTCCCCTTCCCTGATCCAAAGGGTTTCGTCGACATACATGCCCGGAACAAATCTGAGCATGACACCGATGAGGAATATGATCAGCCCGATATGGTTCACATATGGGCCCCATCTTGAAAAACGGCCTTTTTCCGCAAACAGGTTTCCGTTTTCTTCTTTGACTCGGTATCGTTTTTTCTTCAGTTTACCGACGATTTGTGATCTGGTGTCTTCAGACATGTCCGCTTCCGTCCGGCTGAAAAGGCGCTGCCTCTCCATAAAGTTCGGATTTCTCGTGACGCCCTGATTTTTCAGCGCCCTGTACAAAGGAACGACCCTGTCAAGGCTGCAGATCACAAGCGATATGCCGATTGAAGCAACCAGAACAATAAACCACCATGAACCGTAAAGATTGTGGAAACCGAGAGTATAATAGATTTGTCCGAGAAGCCCGTATTGTTCGCTGTAGTATGTATCAGCCTGCGCACCCGGCGGCAGGAACATTTCCTGCGGGAAAATCGTTCCAAAAGCAGATGCTGTCAGCGTAATGACGATCAGCCAGACGCCGACCTTTACAGACGAAAAGAAATTCCATATTTTATCTACGATTGTTTTGTTATATGTTTGAGAGCGTCTCGCACTTCCGTCATACCGCATGTCAAGGAGTTTGGCATCCTGTTTGACGAGCGGCTTTCCGCACGATTCACACAAAACGGTGCCCGTCGGATTCACATGGCCGCATTCGCATTTGATTTCTTTCATCATGACGATCCCTCTGGTTTGATCATATTCATATAATCATGGATCATTCGTTCTGTCATCGTGCCAGACACGACTTTGACAATCTCTCCGTCAGGATTGATCAAAAACGTGGTCGGCAGCGGTGTGACATCGTATGCGTTCAGAACCTGCCTGTCTTTATCAAGCACAACCGGAAAATTGACGCCGTAGTCTTTCATAAAGTTTCGGACGGCAAGGTTTGATTCGCCGACATTGACGGCGACGATTTCAACCCCTTGATCCTTAAACACTTTATATTGATTCGCCATGTAAGGAAATTCTCTTTTGCATGGTTCGCACCATGTTCCCCAAAAGTTTAAAAATACCCCTTTGCCTTTTAGATCGTCCAGCTTGAGACGGTTGCCGTCAACATCCTCCAGCGAAAAATTGGGAGCTTTTTCCCCCACCGCCACACTCTCCGTCTTTTGAAACACGGCGCTGTACAGCGTGTAGCCAAGCGCTGCAAGCAGCACAAGGAGGATGCCTGTCCGAATGTAAAAACGCTTTTTTTTCATAATCCGCCCCCTCATTTAGACATTCAGTATCATTATATCATCTCATGACTGCCTGCCATTTGCCTTTTTTGAAGGTTGTGTGAAAATTTAGAAAGCCGCTTTACCGTGTTCAGCCAATGCCCTGAGCCTTTTCACTTCATGAGGCGTGAGCTCTCTTTTTTCCCCGGTTTTCAAGCCCGCCAGGTTCAAAAAAGCGTACTCTTCCCTTTTCAGCTTGAGCACTTCGTGTCCGATGGCTTCAAACATTCTCCTGACCTGACGGTTTCGCCCTTCATGGATTGTGATTTGGACGATGCTGGTCTGCTTTTTCTTATCGAGTGACAAAAGCTTCACTTTTGCCGGAGCTGTCTTTCCTTCCTCAAGGCGTACGCCCCGCTCAAGTTTTTTTAAATTCTCCTTTAAAGGAATGCCTTTCAGCTTTGCCACATACGTTTTATTAATTTCGTATTTCGGGTGCATCAATTTATTGGCGAAGTCCCCGTCATTCGTTAACAATAAGAGGCCGCTTGTATCATAATCAAGCCTTCCGATCGGATAAATCCGCTCCTCCACCTCTGTGAAAAAGTCGGTCACAACTTTCCGGCCTTTATCGTCTTTAACCGCTGATATAACCCCTCTCGGTTTATACAGGAGAAAATAAACGGGTTCTTCGCTTTCAAGCTGGACGCCGTTTACCTCGATCCGGTCTGAGCTTGATACTTTAACGCCGAGCTCTCTGACGGTTTTGCCGTTGACCGTGACTTTCCCTTCTTTTATAAGTTCCTCCGCCTTTCGCCTTGATGCAATACCGGCGTGGGCGATTACTTTTTGAAGTCGTTCCATATCTTTCACCTCATGTATTATCTTACTTTTTTCCAGACCAACAAACAAGTTTGCGGGCGCCTTCTTCCTTAGGAAAGAAGCACTCCGCCCTTAAATGTATCCTTTCTCACGTCAAAAGTAAAACAGTTTTGGCTAGAAAAGCAAAAAAGCGCCTGTTGATCAGGCGCTTCCAAACAGCAATGTTACAATAATCACAGACGCGATAATCCCCGCTAAATCAGCAAGCAGTCCCACTTTTAAAGCATCCCCCATTTTCTTGATTCCGACCGCGCCGAAATAGACAGTTAAAACATACAGCGTCGTGTCTGTCGATCCCTGCATGACAGAGGCCAGCCGGCCGATGAACGAATCGGGTCCGTAAACTGCGATTAAATCGGTCGTCATGCCGAGCGCCGCCGTTCCCGAAATCGGCCGGATCAGAGCCAGCGGAACCACTTCCGTCGGAATTCCCACGGCGGAAAATACCGGCTTTAAAAGATTCATAAAAAAATCGAGCGCCCCTGAAGCACGGAAAACGGTGATCGCTACAAGCATACCGACCAAATAAGGGATAATGGAAAACGCAATTTGGATTCCTTCCTTCCCTCCCTCAACAAACGCTTCATAAGTCGGGACTTTTTTGAATGTACCATACAGCAGAATCGTGGCGATGATAAACGGGATAAGGGCCAGAGAAAGCCAATTGATGAATTCCAAATGCTCACCCCTTCTTTTTTCTTCTATAATAAAAGTATCGGTCGATGAAGATCGCAAAGATTCCCGATATTAAAGTCGCCAAAATGGTCGGCCCGACGATGTCTGTCGGCGCCTTTGCATCATATGTCATCCTGACCGCGATGACGGTCGTCGGAATCAAGGTAATGCTTGACGTATTGACCGCCAGAAAGGTGATCATTGAGCGGCTCGCTTCCCTGCGGTTCCGGTTGAGCGCCTTCATCTGTTCCATTGCTTTAATGCCGAGCGGTGTCGCCGCATTGCCCAACCCGAAAAAGTTGGCCATTAAATTGGATAAAATATACCCCATCGCCGGATGATCCGGAGGGATCTCGGGAAACAGCTTTGAAATGAACGGCCGGCACAACCTGCTGAATTTTTCGAGAAGCCCGGATTGTTCGGCGATTTTCATCAGCCCCAGCCAAAAAACAAGGACGCTCATCAGGCCGATCGAAATCGTGACAGCTTCCTTCGAACCTTTAAATACGGCCTCATTGACTTCCTGAACCGTTCCGTTGAAAAGCGCAAACACCAGACCGATCACCGTTAAGCCGACCCAGATTATATTGACCATGATGAACCGCCTGCCGCTTTTTGGAATACGGATTGAAAGGTCTCGAAAAACGATTTTTTCGGCTTTTTGTTGCGTTCGTTTTCATAATAGATCGGTACACTTGCAATCGTTTTTCCGTTGAACATGACGTTCATTTCCCCGATGATGTCCGGGATTTCTTTTTTGTTTTTACGCCACGATTTTTTCGGTTTAAGAAGCTCGATGTCAACCTTCACGTCTTCTTTTTCATCTTCGTTTAACAAATATGTGACATCCCGTTTAATAAAAGCTTTATTCCCGTAAAAAGAGTCTTTTAATTTCGGAACCTCGCCTTTTTTGGCGATGATATATGTTTTGTAGTGGCCGTATACATAGTTGAACATGTTCATATGATCATTCCAGTCGTCAGGGGCATTGATGGTGACGGCGATCAAATCGGTTCCGTCTTTCGATGAAGTGGAGACGAGCGTGCGCTTCGCCAGCTTGGTATATCCCGTCTTCCCGCCTGTACTGTATTCGTAAAGCCCTGTTAAAAGCTTGTTTTTATTTCTCCAGATGCCTTGCATCGTTTCTGCCTTATAGCTCTTCGTTCCGGCGATTTTTTGGTACGTTTCGTTTGTCATCGCATATTTCGTCAAAAGCGCCATATCATAGGCCGAGGAATAGTGGTCAGGGTGATCATCGAGTCCGTGCGGATTGCGGAACAGGGTGTTTTCCATGCCGAGGTCGGCCGCTTTTTGATTCATCATGTAGACAAACCCTTCCAGGCTTCCGCCCACATGCTCAGCAATCGCAACGGCTGCGTCATTTCCCGATCTCAGCATCAAACCGTAAACAAGGTCCTTCAGCTTCACCTTTTGCCCGCTTGTCAAATAGATTGATGATCCCTCCGTTTTGACCGCCCTGTCGCTGACCGTGACTGTCTCATCCAATTTGCCCGATTCCACGGCCAAAATGGCTGTCATAATCTTCGTAATGCTTGCAATGCGCCGTTTTTCATGCTCATCCTTCGCAAACAATACCCGTCCGGATTGCCCGTCCATGACAATCGCGCTTCTTGCGCTGACATGAAGGGAAGGCTGTGCTTCAGCGATTTGGTATGAAGAGCATAAAAGAGAGCATATGATGATGGCTGCTGCAGCCTGTTTTAGAAAAAAGCGCATTTTTTCTCACGTCCTTGTGGTTGTTTGTACAAGTTTATGCGCTTGTCTTTCCGTTATGAACACCAATTGGATGATTCCCCGAGAAAAATCTCAAGCAACATTAAAACTCCCCCTTTCATGAAAGGGGGAGTTCCGGCACACGGTTCATTTAAGCTATGATCTCGGCTGAACCATCTTCATCCGATAGTCAGTCGCATAGTATTCCAATTCTTCTCTCATCGATTGATATTCTGTTTCAAGCGAAGCCATCAAATTTTTTAATGAGGCCGGCGCTGGTTCGTGAAAGCAAATGGCGTTTTTTCCCGTGTAGGCCGCTCTGCTGTCTTCGTACCAAGTATCTTTTTTCGGTGTAAAAAATTCTTCTATGCATCGATGATAGATCTGATAGAGCGTCCTTTCGGCGGCAGCGTCCTGAAAAGGAACCTGCTTCAGCCTGATTCGGCAAGCCAGAAGCCCTTCTTCACAGTAAACCGCCAGTTTTCTCAAGTTGCTGAGGACATCGCGATAATAATCTCTGCTCCCGGGCTCTTCGGCTTCAAGGGATGAGAGCGTCGTTTCGTTTAAATAATCGCTCAGCGTCTGAACGGTCTGTGCTAAAAATTCGCCTGCCTGCTCGGTTTGGGCTCTTGCCATAGATTTTCCCATTGGTGTCGGCACCCTCTCCTCATCGCTTTGTTACAATCGTATTCTTTCATGCATGAAATTAAACATAAAAAATACGATAATATATATTATCATACTTCGGTCCTTAAGGTGAGTCTATTTTAAATCTTCGAACGTCTGGTTAAAGTTCTCAAAGAACAGATCGGCTTCTTCCTGAACCCCGTCTTCTTCTACATTTTCGGGCAGCGGCGGAAGCTCTTCAAGCGTTTTTAAGCCGAATTGTTCAAGAAATGTTTCGGTTGTACCGTACAAGATTGCCCTGCCCGGTCCGTCCGCCCGGCCTACTTCGCACAACAGCGCTTTTGCGACAAGGCTCTGGAGAATCCGTTCAGATTTGACCCCTCTGATCTCCTCGACTTCCGCTCTCGTAATCGGCTGCTTATATGAGACGATGGCCAAAACTTCGAGGGCAGCCTGAGAAAGCCCTTTTGAAGGGGCTTCAATCAGCTTTTTCAAATAGACGGCGAATTCTTTTTTGGTCGAAAGCATGTACGTATCCGCGTACTCGACAAGCTCGATGCCCCTGTCTTCTTTTTCATAGGTTTCTTTGACATCGAGCATAATATCCTGAAGCTCGGCTTCATCGATCTCCAAAACGGATAATAGCTGTTTTTTTGTCAGGCCCTCGTCGCCGGCGGCATACAAAAGCGCTTCGACAATGGCTTTCCAATTCACGATATCAAGCGTCATGAATCGCTTCACTCCCTGTTATGTAAATGTCTGAAAAGTTGTGTTCCTGCTCAATGATGATCAGCTGGTTTTTCATCAGCTCCAAAATCGCCAAAAACGTCACAACGAGATGCTCTTTCTGTTCGTATGGGAACAGTTCCATAAAATGCATCCTTTGACGGGACGATTTCAAACAATCGACGATTTGCGTCATTCGTTCTTCTATCGGTATTTCCTGTCTTGAAATTCTAGTTTCAGACGGCCGGCTGATTTTTTTACGGTTTAACACCTTTTGAAACGCCCCGAGCATGTCGTAAACGGTGACGGACAGCTTTTGCTCGCTGAGTTTGATTTCCTTGGCATAGTCGCTTAAATCGCTCGGCGGCTTCGCGAATGCTTTTTGCCGCTCTTCCTCGCGCTCCTTCAAATTTTGCGCGGCACTTTTGTATTTTCTGTACTCTATTAATTTTTCAATCAATTCTTCTCTCGGGTCCTCTTCCTCCTCGAGAAACTCTTCGTCAAACAACTCCTCTTCCTGCTTTGGAAGGAGCATTCGGCTTTTAATGCTGAGAAGGGTCGCAGCCATCACCAAATATTCACTGGCCACGTCGAGCTCAAGTTCGCGCATCGTATGCACATATAATAAATACTGCTCGGTTATCTTCGCAACAGGTATGTCATAAATGTCTATTTCAAGGCGGTTGATTAAGTGCAGCAGCAGATCCAGCGGCCCTTCAAACGCCTCGATTTTCACCTGATATTCCATGTTCATTTCTCACCATTTTCAAAATCGCTTCTAAGCCGGCTAAAACTGGCTACCCTTTAGTATAAATTACGCGTCTGCATGAAGTCCAATATAATTTAAGAAGCTTTGGCATTCGCCTATACGATTTGAGCGTATGCTGCATAGAATACTGTGTAAAATCTTAAACCTGAGGAGGGAACAACATGGGAGGTAAAGGCTTCGGCTACGGCGGAGGATTTGCTTTGATTGTCGTTCTGTTTATTTTGTTGATTATTGTAGGAGCGGCATGGATCTATTAACATAAAAATGAGAAGCGTCCGTTACCCGGGCGCTTTTTTCATAGCCTGGATATATCTCCGTTTTTCCTCCGTTCCGTTCTTATGATACACTTTAACGGAAACTTAAAGGAGGATGTCAGATGTATCCCCAAGCTTATATCGATTACCTGGCCGAATTCCACGGGTCAAGGGATTATTTTGAATGCCACGAAATTTTAGAAGAACATTGGAAAAAGGACAATCCCGGCGAGCGGAAATCATACTGGGTTGGATTGATTCAGCTGGCAGTCGCACTCTATCATCAGCGGAGAAACAATTTTGCCGGTGCAGAGAGATTAATGGCGAACAGCATCCGCATCCTGGTGTCCGAAAAAGACGCAGTCGAATCGCTCGGATTAGATTACAGCCGCTTCATCAAGCTGTTAAGGAAGACTTACCAAAAAATCAAAGCCCATTCTCCTTATGAAAGCATCATGCTTCCGATCACAGATGAATCTTTGATCAAAGCATGCCGGAAACAATGTGAAAAAAAGTCGTATGAGTGGGGAGCAAACGATCCACCGGACGCCTTCATCATTGATAAACACCTGCTGAGAGACCGGACTGAAGTGGTTGCCGAGAGGGAAAAACAAATCGAACGGCGAAAAAAGAGCAGAGGCTAGAAGCCTCTGCTCATTGGTTATATGTGATGTCTTCATTTTCGTGATCCTGACAGCGCTCAAAGAATCCTTTAGTTAATTCATTCGGAACCAGCGGTTTAGGTGCAAACATTTGCGAAATGGCCGACACCATTTTTTTGCCGATTCCTTGATGACGGTGAGACGGGTTTACACTGATATGCTTGATCTCGACTTCTTCTTCTCTTTTCTCTACTCCTACACAGCCGACAATATCCTCGCCTTCTTTCCATAGGAACAGCTGCCTTTCAGTGTCCGTTTCATAGTCTTTAATTGTCTGCTGAAGCTGCTTGACGTCCTTCTCATTCGGCATAAACGAAAGGAGCCCCATCGCAATCTTTTCGAATGACTTTTTATAACGAATTAACATAAATACCCCTCAATATATCAAAATGTGGATCTAACGAAGGCTAGTCGCTTCACATCACATTATAAACATTTTTATAACCTTTTTAAACTCTTTTTCGGTAATTATTGAAGCGACCGGGTCAGGTTCGCCATTTCAATCGCTGCCGCGGCAGCTTCTGCACCTTTATTTCCGGCTTTTGTTCCGGCGCGTTCTACCGCCTGCTCGATCGTGTCTGTCGTCAATACGCCGAAGATCACCGGAACGCCTGTTGACATGCTGCTCGCCGCAATCCCCTTTGCCGCTTCATTGCAGACATAGTCATAGTGGCTTGTCGCTCCTCTGATGACCGTGCCCAGTGTAATCACGGCGTCGTATTTTTTCGTTTCAGCCATTTTTTTGGCGATCAGCGGAATCTCGAATGCTCCGGGAACCCAGGCGACATCAATATCATCAGCTTTGACCCCATGTCTCAACAGCGTATCTTCTGCACCGCTTAGAAGTTTGCTTGTAATAAAATCGTTGAACCTTGACACAACGATCCCAATTTTCAAATCTGTTCCAATTACATGACCTTCTATTTTATTCATATGAATCCCGTCCTTTTTTGTGATTGATTTTAGTTTAAAAATGAAGCATATGCCCCAATTTTGATTTTTTCGTTTTTAAGTACTTTTCATTGTCTTTTTTTGTCTCCATCTGCAGCGGCACCCTGTCTGCGATCGTCAGTCCGTAGCCTTCGAGACCGGCAATCTTTCGCGGATTGTTCGTCAGCAGCTTCATTTGTTTCACGCCGAGGTCTCTTAAAATTTGGGCGCCGATCCCGTAGTTGCGAAGATCTGGGAGAAAACCGAGCTTTTCATTAGCCTGCACGGTGTCATATCCTTCTTCCTGCAGTTTATAAGCTTTCAGTTTATTGATTAAGCCGATTCCTCTTCCTTCCTGTCTCAAATAAAGGAGCACGCCCCGGCCCGCTTGTTCGATTTGCGCGAGTGCGGCAGCAAGCTGCGGGCCGCAGTCGCAGCGGTAAGAGCCGAAAACATCGCCCGTCAGGCATTCTGAGTGTACGCGGACAAGGACAGGCTCGTCTCCGAAAGGTATATCGCCTTTGACGAGTGCTATATGTTCCTTGTCATCGATTTCGTTTGTATAGCCGTAAACCTTGAATGTGCCGAATTCGGAAGGCAGCGTAATCTTCACTTCTCGGTTGATCAGCGTTCCCTTGCTGTAGCGGTATTCGATCAAATCTTTAATCGTAATCAATTTCAAGTCGTGCTGGTCGGCTATTTTTTTGAGTTCAGGCACCCTTGCCATCGTGCCGTCTTCATTCATGATTTCGCAGATGACGCCGGCCGGCGCGGAACCGCACGCCTCCGCAAGGTCAACGGCCGCCTCCGTATGTCCGGCTCTTTTTAAAACGCCGCCTGTTTTCGCAATCAAGGGGAAAATGTGCCCCGGTCTTTTAAAATCGCCCGGAAGCGCGTGATCATCAATCAGCGACATGACGGTCAACGACCGCTCTTGAGCGCTGATCCCCGTCTTTGTATCGCGGTGATCCACACTGACCGTAAATGCCGTGTGATGAGAATCGGTATTTTCGTCCACCATCGGATGGAGGTCGAGCCGTGAAGCGATCTCTTCATTAAGCGGCGCGCAGATCAAACCCCTTCCGTGCGAAGCCATAAAGTTGATCACTTCAGGTGTTGCGTATTCTGCCAGCGCAACGAAATCGCCTTCGTTTTCCCTGTCCTCGTCATCGACCACGATGATGACTTTTCCTTGCTTCAAATCGCGTATCGCTTCTTCAATTGTGTGAAACATAGGCGCGCAGCCTCCTTTCATTTAAAACCCGTTTTCTTTAAAAAACGATTCAGTCAATGGCTTTGCCTGTTTGTCTTGTTTTGCTTGGTGGAGAAACCGGTAAATGTATTTGCCGATCATATCGCACTCGATGTTGACGATGCTTCCGGGCTTTTTTTCCGAAAAAATCGTTTCATCCAATGTGTGCGGGATAAGCGAGACTGTTACTTGATCTTCCGTCAGTCCAAAAATGGTGAGGCTGACGCCGTCTACGGCGATCGAACCTTTTAACACAAGCATTTTGGCCAGTGAAGGGTCAAGTTTTAAATCATAGTATACGGCGTTAGCCGCTTTTTCTATGCGCACGATAGACGCGGTGCCGTCGACATGCCCCGACACCATATGCCCGCCGAAGCGGCCGTTTGCCGCCATCGCCCGTTCAAGATTGACGCGGCTTCCTTTTTTTAATGTGCCGAGTGATGTTGCTTTCAGGGTTTCAAGCATGACATCCGCCGTGAAACTGCCGGAACCGAACTCATTTACGGTCAGGCAGACTCCGTTGACAGCAATGCTGTCGCCAAGCTTCACATCCTCGGTCACTTTGTTGGATTGGATGACTAAAGACATGGCGCTTCCCGCCTTTTTCATGTCCAAAATCATTCCGACTTCTTCAATGATTCCTGTAAACATATGCCACCGCCTTATTTTTTTATCGGTTTTGCCGCCAGCTTTATATCTTGGCCGATTTTGGTAATGGTTGTGAAATGCAGTAAGGGGACATCTTTCATCGATTGAAAGCCTTCACCGGAGAGGATGCTGGGAGATTGCAGCCCTCCGATTAATTTAGGGGCAAGATAGAAGATCATTTGCTGATAGAGTCCTTCTTTGACGAAGCTTGCGTGAACCGTCGCACCACCTTCGACAAAGACTGAAGCGATACCTCGGTCTGCAAGGTGCAGAAGCACGTCGCGCACCGGAAGTTCATCCGCATCCAGCACGGTTACCTGTACACCTTCTTTTTCCAGGTTCCGAACCTTTTCGGGATCTGCCTTGGACGTCGTGTAAATCCAGGTTGCCGCTGCTTTATCCTGAATGACTTTTGACTGAAGCGGGATTGACAGCGTCGTATCGAGAACGACACGCACCGGCTGATTCACTGCACCGGGGAGACGGCATGTCAAACTCGGGTCGTCTGCTTTTATTGTGCCCGATCCCACTAAAATACTCTGGTGGTTTTTTCGGTATTGGTGAGCGTCCATCCGCGCTTCTTCAGAAGTAATCCATTTGCTGTCGCCTGTTGCGGTAGCGGTTTTGCCGTCAAGGCTGGCAGCTGCTTTTAATGTCACATACGGAAGGCCTGTCCGCATAAAATGCATGAACTTTTCGTTCAGCTCTTCCGCCTGTTCTTTGAGAACGCCTGTTTCGACCTCGATCCCGGCGCTTCTCAGCATCCCGATTCCTCTTCCGGAAACGAGCGGATTCGGATCTTCGGCCGCCACGACTACCCGCTTCAAACCGGAACGGATAATCAGTTCCGCGCAAGGAGGCGTTTTGCCGTAATGGCTGCACGGTTCAAGCGTCACATAAATGACGGCTCCTTCCGCATGGCGGCCTGCCATTTGAATGGCGTGCACTTCTGCATGCGCTTCGCCGTATTTTAAATGAGCCCCCATTCCGACCACTTCACCGTCTTTGACGACAACGGCTCCGACAAGCGGATTGGCTCCTGTCTGACCTTCACCCTGCTTCGCAAGCTCCAATGCAAGATTCATATAATGCGCATCTGTCATGAATTTCCCTCCCTTCTTCCAAAAAAATAACCCCGGATGTCGATCCGGGGGGTTGTTTTTGTGCATGAGAAATAAAACTATGCATCATCATTATTTTTCACATAGTCTCTTCATCCTTCTCCCATCCAGACTTTCACTGTCGGCTTCAGCTTCTCACTGAATCCACCGCTTTGCACGAAGCACAGCGGGTCACGGGCTCTAAAGCTGTCTCTCGCTTTATTACCGCCGGTCGGGATTTTCACCCAGCCCCGAAGGATACAATCGATATTTACTTGTCCTTATGCGTAATTATAGCGGCCGCATATTAAAATTGCAATGAAAACTGCTTGCACAAAAAAACCCTCTGAGAAACAGAGGGTTTTTAATCTGCCACCTTGACGACTTTGATTAATCCGTCGATTCTGTTGGCATTAGAGAAGTAGGCCTTTACTTTGTCTCCTTCTTTAATGTCGGACAGATCCTGGTTGAGATTTTTCGCATTGAAAATGATCTTCGTTCCGTTATCTGATACCCCGTGGTATTCAGTGCCGTCAATTTTGGTGATCTTATATTGATAAATGGTATAGTTCTTTTCCTCAGATGAGACGGTTTGGCTGAGCGCCGTTGAGACATCTTGAACGCTTCCGTTTTTTAAATAATAAAAGCCTCCGGCCAGTACGGCAGCCAAAACGAGCAGAACCGTGAGCTTGAATCTTATTTTCCCCATGATCAAAACCTCCAGAACACGTTCTGAACTATCCTATGTTTATTTCCTGTGAATGATGAAATAAAACATGTTCGATTCAGACGGAAAATATGTGGTTTTTAAGTATAACGCAAAATGAAGGGAAATCGTTTCATATTCAGACGAAATACTACTTATAACCTACGAATGTACATTCTGGTTTAGGGGTGTGTGAGTGAAAACAAGCTTGAAAATTGAGTCTAAATAACTATGTTTCAAGAAACCGTTTGTTCTGTTTTCTTCACTTTAGGTTTCGCTGTAAAAGTCGTTTCGGATGGTGATAACGGACTGGTTTTTAAGATACTCGCTGTCTTTCGTTTTGGCCCAGGCGAGAAACTTCACATGCTCGGAATGGAACAGGGCCTCGTGATGGGGCGAGCGACCAGCAGCCGCGCCGAGTCTGTGCTTGATACCGCGCACGAACTTCCAATATTGATAGAAAGGCAGTTTTAATTTTGTCATAAATCCTGCCGAGTCTTCAATCACATATCCTTCCTCTTCAATCGACGGGTCATTTGACACAGATAGGTACCATTTATAAAAATCGGTCCACTGGTCAAAAGAAATGACTTTTTGCTTACATTCTACGCGAAATGTCTCAGAAAAACAGAGGACATCTTCATACGGCAGCTTTTCATATTTCATCTGTCTTTTGACAATGTCGAGAAGGACAAGCTTATCCGATTTGTACTCGATAATGTGCGGATCTTTTTCTGGCAGCACGACTTCAAACACTAACGAAACATTGCGTGTTTTTACATATTCTTTTATATCCTCAATCTGAGATGCGTCAAACGTTTTGTGAAACAGCTCTTCCACCCATTTCGCATGGCCGTCTTTTTGTCCGCTTGCCGATGTATAAGATTTTGAGGTGAAGACTAGCTCATCGGTTTCAGAATTGTAGCCGACCGTTCCCAAAAATCCATTCGCCTTATCATAAACAGTGACCGGAAAGCGCAGCGTGTTAACGAGAACATGCATTTTCGTCGTCAGGCGTTCATCGATGTTGAAAAATTTGTTGTAGCTTCTGCTGACGATTTCCTTGGTGTTTCTGTTGATAAACAGCCCTCTTGCCTTCATGCTGACGCTGTCCCATTTTCTCTCCTGAAAAGCCTTCCTCGTAAAGTTAAAAGAGGAAATGCCTCCGGCTAATTTTTGCTCAGATACATAATCGTGTTCGTCCAAATGCTTTAGAAAATGGTCGACAGTCAGCTCCTCGTGTTCGTGATGAGAATCAAGCGAAGGAGAGGACGTTTTAAACACATCATTTTTTATCTCATGTGTTTGAATGCCAGACCGATCGATGGTGACAACCCTTAAATGCCCGCCGTGCTCCACCTGCCCTTCCAGGTTATATGATTTTGCGGCTGCATGCACTGGAAGCCGGAACATGTTTCTGTGCCCGTGGATTTGAATGATGTTCCGCCCTTCCATATTTTTCGTAAAGACATGGTCGATATCTGTCTCATATCCGCCGACACCGTTGATCAGCTGGCTGGTAGCTGTAAGCAGAAGGTTGTCAGGAAGCGCGGAAATACCTCCGTGCGTGATGATGTAAGTATCTTCTCCATACGTGAAGTAGACAATTTGGTGGAAGCGCCTGGCCAGTTCCCTGATATCTTTTTTGTCAAAGCCTGCTTCGTCTAATTCCGGTTTTGTCTTCTTGTTGAATACGCTGCTTCTTGTTTCTTCATCATGCCCGTATTGCTTCAAATATTTATCATGATTTCCTTCGAGCAAAATCACATTTTTACGATCTTTGATACTGAGCAGGAATTGAACGACTTTTGCGTTTTCTATTCCTCTATCAAGCATATCACCTGTAAAAATATATAACTCGTCATCTTCGAGTCTGCCTTTCAAATAAGAATCCAGCACCGTAAAACAGCCGTGCACATCCCCGATCACATGTATTTTTTCATAACTGTCGAGCCGCCTCGGCTTATACTGCATCACATCGTCAAATTCTTCCGGCTTGATGACCGTTGTCCAGGAAGGCGCCGGTTCGGTTAAAATCCGCTCGTGCATGGCGTGAACCACGCTGTCGGGCACCCGCTTATGCTCAGCCCTCTCCCGGTTTCTCAACAGAGCGGTCTCAAGCGGAATATCGGAAAAATCAACCACATACGCTCTGTAGCGATACTTTAAAACGAGAGCTTTATAGCTTGAAATCATGCTTGGTTTCGCATGTGTGGCATCAACAACGGTGAATTCCCCCCTTTCCATCCTTTCTTCAAGGAGGGTGAACAAAAGCTTCCATACTTTTCCGTCATTTTTTTGAGAAATGTCGTATTTCCCTTCCAAATTTAACACGGGTGACTGATAGATCAGCCTCAGCTGATCAGCAGACAGTGTATATTGATTCAATTGATGATCCCTGATCCAGGTTGATTTTCCGGTGCCAGGGCAGCCTCTAAGCAGTACCAAAGTCCTCATTATTGATCTCCTTATTTAGTTCTGATAAGTTTTATTATAAAAAAATTTAGCATTCCTTCTAAGAATATACGTCCTTATTTGCTTTTTGTTTCAAAAAATAAACAAAAAATATCCCCTAAAGGGGACTTTTTACGTGTTATTTCACACCTATCCTCTTTTTATCGGACATAAAAAAGGCAGTGCTCATATAAGCGAGCACTGCCCTTTGACGGAATATTATGTTACATTTCGTTCTCCGATATGAATCGGTGACGTTTTGGCAGATGTTACGTTTCTCTCAGCAACATGTACCGGTGTGGATGTTACATTTCTCTCAGCGATTTGCACCGGTGTGGACGTTACGTTTCTCTCGGCGATTTGCGTCGGTGCGGACGTTACATTTCTCTCGGCGACTTTCATACCATCTGTTTGCGTCATCAGCACAGCACTTGCCAGAGAAAGTCCTGCTACTGAAGCAACGGCGGTTAACAACAGTTTAGATTTCATACGACCAGTCCCCTTTTTTCATTTGTTTTCGAGCACTGAATACCGTTTGATAGAAATAAACAGAGTCGCTCAAGCGCCCAATTTCATTATAGTATTCAGCAGCTTCCAATGCCAAGTCCTCAATATCGGGATACATCTTTTTTGACCCGAGCAGCTGAAAAGTTTCCAGCATTTGAGCTCTTCCGTCATCATCAAGATACAAGGCTTTCAAAAAATGAAATTTTGATAGATAGATCGAATCGTCTGATCGCCGGGCGATGTCAATCCCTTTGTTTAACGCGTCATCCGCCTGTTCCAGCTGCTTCAGCTTGAAATATGCATGTGCAAGACTAAAAAACGCTTTTGGGAGAATATCTGATGACTCTTCTTGATAAATCGCAGCAGCTCTGTTAAAGTATTCAGCCGCCCGATTAAAATCCCCCATCTTATAATAGCAGTTACCCAAATTGTAATAGGTGTGTCCTTCCAATATGAGCTGGCCTTTCTCCTGTGAAAGCTTCAGCGCCTTTTCAAGATGCGAAAGCGCTTTTTCATTCGAATCCAGATCGTCATAGTTGCCTGCGATGACGAACTCGCATTGGATTCTCCGAACCGTGTAAGTTTCATGCGCCTGGTAGGTTTCAATCGCTTGAAGCGCATAATTCATCGACACGTGGCTCTGTTTCATATGATAAAACACTTCAGCCATTTTAAAATGAAACTCTGCTCTCTCTATTTCGTCCTCGACATGCAGCAGCTTTTTTTCGGCGCGCCTGTAAAAAGAGATCGCTTTAATATAATCATGGTTTTTATATTCATACATCCCTCTAAAAAAATTGAAATAATATTCAAGCAGGCCTGTCAGCTTTCCTTGTTCATCTTCGATATCTTTTAATATTTCAGAAAAGTCAGGCGGGGTTTCGCCTTCTTCCAATGGTTTTACGTAATCAAGCATAATTCTGTGTCTGAATTCCATTAAGGCGTAATACAATAATAAGTCTTGATCTTCTTCCATTTGAGAAATTTCGCGCTCAATTTCTGCCTTCAGCATTTCGGCGTCCGTAACATTGAATTTGCGTATCGCGTTATACCAGTCATTAATTTTTACGCCGACTGCAGTCGATGGGATTTTTACGCTCACCCCTTACGCCCCTTCCTTTTATACAGATTGCGTTCTCTTTCTAGCTCTTCACTTGAATATATTTTACATAAAGGGTCATTTTTTCACAATTATTTTATTTATTAGGATCATCATTTCCTAGCAAAACGCGGTCGAAGAATCGGTCCCTGGTCCTATTGCATCTGGAAAATGAACACCGTTTCAGACAAAAAAACAGCCCGGCTTAGCGGGCTGTTTCTTCGCTTTCTAATTATGCGTCAAATACTTCGACTTTTTCCATGCCTTGTCCCTGCTCCATTGAAGTGACAGCATCAAGACCTGATGTGACTTTTCCAAAAACAGTGTGTACGCCGTTCAAGTGCGGCTGAGGCTCATGGACGATAAAGAATTGGCTGCCTCCAGTATCTTTTCCTGCGTGAGCCATTGAGAGAGAACCGGCTTCGTGTTTATGCGGATTCCCTTCTGTCTCGCATTTAATCGTATATCCAGGTCCGCCTGTTCCGGTGCCGTGCGGGCAGCCTCCTTGGCTGACGAAGCCCGGAATGACGCGGTGGAACTTCAACCCGTCATAGAACCCTTCGTTTGCAAGTTTTTCAAAGTTGGCGACAGTTCCCGGCGCCGCTTCCGGATATAGTTCAAACTCGATTTTTTTGCCGTTTGTCAGTTGTATGTATCCTTTTTTAGCCATCTTGATTCTCTCCTTTCATTTCACAAGGGTCATTATATCATATCAAAGAAGCACAGAGCCAATCTACCTGAAATAAACGGCGCTCTTGCATCACTTTTGTAAAAGATTTAAAAAAAAGGTTGAATCGCCTGTGAAAATCATGAATGATAAAAGAGCGTGTGATACGATACCCGGAGGGCATTTGACTTGAAGAAAAATGGATCTCTTTTTTTCTTTGAAACCTCTCTCATCTTTCATCCGTCTATATTTCGGAACGCATTATTTCCGTTCCGGCAGGCTTCTTTAAAAGTACAGCAATTCTGCCTGAAGCCTGCATTTTTAAGGAGGGCATTGAGCTTGAAAAAATCGATACTAGGAATCTTTACAGCATTGTGTCTGCTCATTTTCCCGCAGGTCAGCTTTGCTGACGCCGCAGTGGGTGATGTGATCGTCACGCTGGGGAAAGACTTGTCAAGCCAGGACAGACAAAAGGTATTAAAAGAAATGAATGCGCCTGAAAATGCGACCATCATCGAGGTGACAAATGATGAGGAGCATAAATATTTAGGGGATTATATACCGAAAGCACAAATCGGAACAAGAGCGATTTCTTCTTCTTCGATTACCGTAGCGAAAAAAGGCACCGGTTTGGAAGTGCAGACACACAATATCAGCAGAATTACGGATGAAATGTATTTAAACGCGCTGATGACAGCCGGTGTAAAAGACGCTAAAGTCTATATCACTGCACCATTTGAAGTATCAGGCACAGCCGCTTTGACCGGTTTAATGAAAGCCTATGAAACGACTTCGGGCGAAAAGATCTCCGAAGACGTGAAAAAAGTCGCGAATGAAGAGCTAGTCACCACTTCAGCGCTTGGCGAGAAAATCGGCAGTGAGAATGCATCAGCGCTGATGGCCAAAGTCAAGGAAGAAATCTCGAAAAACGGGGTTCCCGAATCAAAAGAGGAATTGGAAAAAACGATTGATTCCGCCGCTTCCGATCTGGGAGTGACGCTCACAGAGGATCAGAAAAAATCTCTCATGTCTTTATTTAATAACATGAAAAATATTAATATCGACTGGAACCAGGTTGGAGACCAGCTTGACAAAGCAAAAGATAAAATCACGAAATTCCTGGATTCTGAAGAAGGACAAAATTTCCTTCAAAAACTGATCGACTTCTTTGTGTCTCTGTGGAATGCCATCGTTTCCGTATTCACCGGCGGCGGCACCTCAGAGTCCAACGGTTAACACAACCGCCAAAACACCTCCTTTTTCAATTGAAGGGGGTGTTTTATTTTTGCAGAGGGGAAGCCCCCTCCGTCTTCTTCATAGTTTTCGTGAATAAAATCGGTCAGCAGTTTTGTAAATCGGTAAAACGTTTCGTTTTGCGTCGCTGCCCTGTCTTTTAGCGTGAACCGATCAAATAAAGATTGGCGGAATCCTGTGCTCATTTCAAGCTGAATGCTCAGCCCGGAAAGCGACTTGTTGGCGATGTTATTCGGATGGGTTCCGGCGTACTTGTCGTCCGTCGCCAGCATTTCAGCGGCAAACCCCGAGCGATTCAGCTCATCAACCAATATTCTGATTTTAACGCGGTCTGTCCCGCCCACTTTAATAGCGCGGTCTTCACTGTAATAGCCGTGAAGCGACATGACATACTGGTGACTCGCAGTGATGGCGAGCGCCGCCGGCTCGTCAAAACGGGTGCTTGTAATGTGAAGAGCCCTATTGCCTGATGATTTCAGCCCTTCAAACAAGTACAAGGAATAATTTTTCGCCACTTCATTGGCGATTTCACTTGTTCCGGGTTCGATGCCGCCTCCATGGATCGCCATGATGAGCATCGGCACTTTTGCGTCCTTCTCCGTCATTCGGTAAGACGCCGGATCTTCATTCCGCTTCAATTCTTCAAAGCTTGAATATTTATCAGCGGACTGTGTTGCAGGATGAGCCGCAGCAGAATATGGGAATGAAATCACAGCAGAAATTAATAAAATATTCACAGAACTGTTTATTGCTGTAAAACACTTCGCTATGTTACAATCAACACATTGCTTCAGGCACTGGAGCATGCGGTGGAGTAGGGATACTTTGGCCGGTTTCATCTACTCCGCCTCTAAATCCGCAAAATCAGCAAATCTCATCCTTTTCACCTTGATCATTGCCTTTACCATCTCCTTTGTTAAATTTTTGTTAAATTCCCAATATTATATACAATCAGCCCGGTCGCTGTTCTATGCATGTCATGATCTTTTTTGCAAAAAACACCGCCCGATGGCCGGGAAATATTCTTCATGCGGCAAACGGGAAAAAATTCTTTTTGAATAAAAAAATGGAGACCCCCCTTGAGGGAATCTCCATTTTTTATTGTTTTACTTTCGATTTCAGCGGCAGATCCAGCTTGACGATATCCTCATACGTCTCTCTCTGAATGACGAGCTGCGCTTCTCCATCCTCGACAAAAACGACGGCCGGGCGCGGAATGCGGTTGTAGTTGTTGGCCATGCTGTAGCCGTATGCACCGGTGCAGAAAACGGCGAGCACATCTCCGTCACGAACTTCGGGGATTTCCAAATCCCAAATCAGCATATCTCCGCTTTCACAGCATTTTCCTGCAATTGATACGGTATCATGACAAGCATCGTTCATCCTGTTGGCGACGGCCGCTTCATATTTTGCCTCATAAAGCGCCGGCCTGATATTATCGCTCATGCCGCCGTCAACAGCCACATATTTGCGAATGCCCGGCACCTCTTTTTGCGAACCGGTCGTGTACAGTGTGGTTCCCGCATCTCCGACAAGAGACCTGCCCGGTTCGATCCAAATCTCAGGGATGTCAAAGCCGAAATGCTCGGCATTTGCTTTGACCGCCTCGATGATTTTTTCAACATAGACATCGGCAGCGAGCGGCTCGTCGTCTTTTGTATAGCGGATGCCGAAGCCCCCGCCGAGATTGAGCACTTCCGGAATGAATGAGTAAGTCTCCCTCCATTCAGCGAGCTTTTCAAAGATTTTGTCTGCCGCAAGAACAAATCCTGCCGTATCAAAAATTTGCGAACCGATGTGGCAGTGCACGCCGAGGAGCTTAAACGCAGATGAGCGAAGGACTTGTTCGATGGCTTGTTCGACCTGCCCATTGTGCAGATCAAAACCGAATTTCGAATCTTCCTGTCCCGTCGTAATATAATCATGCGTGTGCGCTTCAACTCCCGGTGTGATTCTGAGCAAAACGTCTACAGTTTGTCCTGATTGCTTGCAAAGCTTTTCTGTAATGGCGATCTCGTGAAAGTTATCGAGCACGATGCAGCCGATTTGATGCTCCAGAGCCATGGCTAGTTCTTCAGGGCTCTTATTGTTTCCGTGAAAATGAATCCGTTCAGCGGGGAACCCTGCTTTGATCGCAGTAAAAAGCTCTCCTCCCGATACCACATCCAGAGACAGCCCCTCTTGTTCGGCAAGCTGAATCATGGCGACCGCTGAAAACGCCTTGCTTGCATAAGCTACCTGCGCTTTTAAACCGGCTTCCCTGAATGCCTTCTGGAATTTTCGGGCGCGCTCTCTTATCAGCGCGACATCGTATACATAAAGAGGTGTTCCATATCTTTCTGCCAATGATAGAACATCGACACCGCCGATTTCGAGGTGTCCACTTTCATTTCGTCTGCTAGTACCATGTAAAAACAATTGTCATTCCCTCTTTCTCTATCTACAAAGGTGCAAGGGGCGGTCCGATTGCTGCCCGATGCATCTTCCGGCTTCATGATAGTGCGATTCTTATGTTGTATTATAACATTTCGTTTTAAAAACTAAACCACCATTTGTCCAAATTTTCTTGATTTACAAAGGGAATAATCCCCTAAAAAACCAATCCATTCTATTGATTATAGAATAACAGAAAACAGCACTTGATAGAAATAGGCATACATAACGTCCATTCAGTTAAAAAAAGAGCTGAAAAATCGAGATTATCGCCCATACAAATAGGCATTTACCTGAATATAATCTTAAAGATGAAACCTAAAAAAACGAAGTGGGAAAGAGGTTATCATATGTATCCAAACCGTTACCCCTACACCCCGGCTCCAGGCTATACACCGGAAGATGTATACGGCTCTTATCAGCCGGCTGTACATCATGAACAGCGAATTTACGAGCCTTATGAAGGGCAGATTATTACAGCTCCGGCGAATACGAGATTTTGGCGGAGAGGAACCGAGGTTTTCCTTCATTCGTCAACGTTTGACCCGTCCGGCCGCGAAATGTTGTATGTCGTCTATCCGATCAGAAGACAGAACAACATCTGCAGTCTCCGGGCAGTCGCGATCTCTGCGAACGAATACAGAGGCATCGGGACCCCTGAATTCGATTACTGAAAAAGAGGCTTTTCCCCGGGGAAAAGCCTCTTGGAGTACCGTCTTCATGGCTGTCTGGAGCGGTTTCGCGGATGAACGATGCTCGGCCTGACTTTTCCCCCGGGAACGGAAGTGCGCACGAGAACATGCCAAAACGCTTTTCCGTTGAACGGGAGGAGGGGCCATAAGTAAGGCGTCCGCAATGATCTGATCGAAGTCATCACTATAGTTAAGATCGTTAATCCGATGACAAATCCCTCCACTTTAAAAAGCGCCACCAATATCAGCATAAACAGCTTCACCATTTTATTCGCCAGACTCAGCTCGTAGCTTGGTGTCGTGTACGCTCCGATTGCCGAGAGGGAAACGTATAAAATGACTTCGGGAGAAAACAAGCCGACATTGATCGCGATATCGCCGATCAATACGGCAGCAATCAGGCCCATTGCAGTCGAAAGCGCCGTCGGCGTATGAATGGCGGCCATTCTTAAAAATTCGACGCCGAGATCCGCCAGGAAAATCTGCATGATAATCGGGATATGAGTGTCTTTGTTTAAACCGATAAACGATAAATGATCAGGCAAGAGCGACGGCTGAATGACAAACAACAGCCAAAGCGGCAGCAAAAAGGTGGAGGCCAAAATACCGAAAAACCGCACCCACCTTAAAAACGTCCCAACAGCCGGTGTCTGTCTGTATTCCTCAGCATGCTGTACATGGTGAAACAAAGTCGTCGGCGTAATGATGACGCTTGGCGACGTATCGACGATCACGATGACATGCCCCTCTAAAATATGGCTTGCGGCTACGTCTGCCCTTTCCGTAAACCTGACAAGCGGAAACGGATTGAAGCCTTGGCCGACAATGAATTCCTCTACCGATTTATCCGACATCGGCAGTCCGTCGATCTTCACATTTTCAATTTCTTTTTTTAATACTTCAACAAGATCGGGATCTGCAACATCTTCCAAATAGCAAAGGCAGATGTCTGTTTTGGAGCGTTCACCGATATGAAGCATTTTATAGCGCAGGCGTTCATCTCTGATCCGGCGTCTGATCAGGGCTGTGTTGACGATGATGTTCTCGACGAGCCCGTCTCTTGCACCGCGTACGACTTTTTCTGTATCAGGCTCTTCCGGCGTTCTGCCCGGATAGCTTCTGACATCAATGATAAATGCAAATCCCGCATCTTCGACGATGATGGCAACCAGGCCCGACAGCACTTGGTCCACCGCTTCATCAAGCGTTTCTGCTTTTGAAACCTGCTGGTTCAAAAGCCTGTTTTCGACAATGTCTTCGACCTCGCCCGACTCTTTTTCTTTATCATTGAGATGCACCAGTTCCCTTAACAGGTGAATGATGTATTGGGTGTCACACAACCCGTTGACATAATAAAGCTGAACTTCATGGCCGAGGATAAAGACCTTGCGTACGCCAAGGTCAAAGCTTTCTCCCATGCCGACCCGCTTCTTGAAATACGCTTCATTCTTAGAAGGATCAAGGAATACGTTCGTCTTCTCTTGCTTTTGAGCACTCATGATACCCGCTCCTTTCTAAAATGAGCTCGACCGCTTTCATTGTAATCGGCGACCCTTTTTCCACATCGTCTTTTCTGTTCATTTTACCGATATCACCGATTCCGACGATGATCGGAACATCCAGCTGATCAAGGCAATAGACCGTGTCACCGTTCATTCGTTTGACATCGAGCTCTTTGACCCCGTGTTTATCGACGCCGAATTCCGTCAGTTCACCTTCCGCATCGATTGATACATCGACCCTTGTCCACTCTGCATAATGAGTTTTTGAAGCGACGGCGATGACCCCGAGCACCTCGATATCGGCATGCATCGCTACATATTTCATCGCTGTCTCTCCCGGCCCTTCGCCTTGAAGTCCGGAATCATCAAACATCACGAATACAGGATCATGAGGGGTTTCTAGGATCATGGATACAAGCTCCGGTCCCGTTTTAATGCTTGGATTCCCCGCCGATTGGGAAATACAGCGGCCGCCCGTTTTTCTTGCCGCATATTCGATTGCTTTTGCAGCGTATATATCGCCGTCTGTGACCAAAATGACCTTGCGTTTTGCTGGCATTATCCTTTATCCTTTCGGTTTAAAAATCACGGCAACAAGAAAAGCAAACAAGATAGCGGCAGATACACCGGCAGATGTCAGTTCGAATATCCCCATGCCGATTCCGATAAAGCCATGTTCCTCAGCCTGGTGCATCGCGCCGTGCAAAAGAGAATGGCCGAAGCTGACAATCGGGACTGTAGCCCCGGCACCGGCAAATTCGATAAAACGGTCGTAAAGGCCGAAACCGTCAAGGATCGCTCCTGATACGACAAAAGTTGACATGACATGAGCCGGCGTCATTTTAAAGATATCAAGCAAAAGCTGGCCGATGACGCAAATCAATCCTCCTGCAATAAAAGCAATGACATATTCCATCTTAAGCGTTCCCCCCTTCGGCCCGTTCAAATACGACGCCATGGGCAATGCATGGTATCGATTCTTTTTGCTGGACGATCGTCGGGCTTAAAAGGGCGCCTGTCGCTACAACAAGCACTCTGTTCAGCCTTCCCGCTTCAATTTCTTTAAAAATGTGGCCAAAGGTGACGACAGCGGAACAAGCACATCCGCTTCCGCCTGCAAAAACCTGCTGGTCAGGCGTATAGATCATCAGTCCGCAGTCATTATGTTTTGTCCCGACATTGATTCCTTCCTCTTTTAACAAATCCTTCAAAATCGGGCTGCCGACACCTGAAAGGTCACCGGTTAAAATTAAATCGTAATCATCAGGGGTGCGTCCCAGATCCTCTAAATGCTGCTTGATCGTATCCGCCGCAGCGGGGGCCATCGCCGAACCCATATCCTGCGAATCGGTAATCCCCAAGTCGATAACTCTTCCGACGGTTGCACTGCTGATTTTGATGCCGCCTGGCTGCTGACTGAGGACGACTGCTCCGCTTCCGGTCACTGTGGATGTAGCGGTTCCCGGCTTTTGGCCGCCGTATTCCGTCGGGTAGCGAAACTGCCTTTCAGCAGTAGCATTATGACTGCTGGTTGCCGCTAGGGCACGCTTTGCGAAACCTCCGTCAATCAATGCCGAACTGATCGCGATCGATTCCATTGATGTCGAGCATGCTCCAAATAAGCAAAGAAAAGGAATTTTCAAATGCCTCGCCACATAGTTGGCTGTCACGTTTTGGTTGAGCAGATCGCCTGCCAAAAAGATATCGATGTCTTCCTTTTTAAGGTTTTGTTTTGATAACGCAGTCTGAACCGCATCCTCCATCAGCTTGCGCTCTGCCATCTCCCAGTTTTTCTGGTTGCAGTGCATTTCATCATAGGTTTTGTCAAATAAGTGTCCAAGCGGACCTTCTTTTTCTTTAGGTCCAACCGCTGTTCCGCTCGAGTTAACAAACAGCGGGTTCTCGAACTCCCATGTTTGTTTTCCAGTTAATTTCATGATGTTTTCCTCCTAAAACAACTTGTCAAAGGCAAAGCGGATCATTCCCACAATATAAGCGGCCACAACGCCGAACACGATGACGTTTCCGGCAAGCTTGAACATGTTTGTCCCCACGCCGAGAACATAGCCTTCGCTTTTATGCTCAAGGGCTGCACTCGTCATACTGTTGGCGAACCCTGTAACCGGAACGGCGGAACCAGCGCCGGCAAACTGGCCGATTCTGTCGTAGACGCCAAGGCCTGTTAACAGAGCGGAGATTAAGATGAGCGTAGCAACCGTCGGGTTTCCAGCTGTTTTTTCATCAAAGTGGAATACGGCCATATAAAAATTCTGGAGAGCCTGGCCGATCGTACAGATCAGACCACCGACAAGAAAAGCCTTGATACAGTTCAGGACATAAGGCGGCGTAGGCTGATAAGCTTTGACTTTCGATTGGTAATTATCTTTCAAACTTGACATCATATTCCTCCTTTTATGACAAATGAACAAAAATGAGCCATTGAAACATCGAGCCAAGGATCTTCCCGAACACAATGGCCATTAAAAGTATCAAAATCCTGTCCCCCATACCGATGCGTTTCGCCAGTATCGGAAGCACGTTCAACACTTCTGTCAGCGCCGCTGCAAGCATTCCGATGAAAACGCCCGCAAAAAGGCCGATCGGAACAAGCAGCCATTTGGATAAAAAAAAGCGGGACATGTTCAGCGATTCCCATCCTCCGAACACCGCGCCCAGAATGACAGCCCATTCATACGCCTGGATAAACCCTTGCGTTTTCGTCAGCTGAGTCAGTCTCGGGATAATGCCAAGCACGGTAAGAAAAGCGACAAATCCAGATCCAACCGCAATCCCTCCTGCGAGTCCGAGAAAGATGATAAAGATCACGCTAATGATCATGAATATCCTTTGTCGTTTCTTTGTTTTCGTGCAATGCCACATAATGGTCCAAATCAAGCTGATATTTAAACATCTCGACCTCCAGAGGGCTCGGCTCCTCGTTAAACCGTTTTTTAAATAAATGATTAAAAAACAAAATCATGCCGAGACCGAGACCGATGCTGTACGGAATCTGCAAAAGGTATGGATAGCGGTTCTCCTTGCCCGTCACCATTTCGTAAAGCAAGATGTGTACGTCCCTCATGCTGACATCTTCATGAAAGTTCATGACAGCAAGGCCGGCACCGACGAACAGGAGCAGCCAGACGCCGACGAACAGTACGGGAGACAGCCCCCTTTTCGGATATTGGATCTCCACGATTGTTTCGGAACCGCCGACGGTTTGGACGTCAAGGTCAGGAAACGATTTATGTACAGCTTCGATCACCTTCATCACGTCCAACACCACCATGCTTTGATCCGCTTTGCTGACCTGATAAATAGGCAGCCGTTCAAGCTTTTCTTTGTATCGGCGGTCGCCCGCTACCTGTGCGATATGGCCGAGCAGAATCAATTCATCGGGATCGGCCTCAAGCCGGTGGCGGAGTCTGATAAAAACTTGACGTTCCATCTGGGTCACTTCCTATATGATGGTTATAGTTGTAGTATGAAGTACATCCCATTTATCATTCAGCAAGCGGCAAAAGACCATAAATTACCACAAAAAAACCGGAACACTCTTTTTTGGAGCGTTCCGGTTTTTCATTAGACATCCGAGCAGCCTCAGCTTTCAAATTGATCCATCTGGTTTTTGATTTGCTTTAAAATCTTTTTTTCAAGCCTCGACACTTGCACCTGGGATATGCCGAGGCGGTCGGCAACTTCAGATTGCGTCTTGTCTTTGTAATACCTTAAATAAACAATCAGCTTTTCCCGTTCATCCAAATCCTTGATGGCTTCCTTCAAAGCGATTTTATCGAACCACTTCTCTTCCGACTGATCGGCGATTTGATCCAGAAGTGTAATCGGGTCTCCGTCGTTTTCGTAAACCGTTTCATGAATGGATGAGGGAGAGCGGACCGCTTCCTGAGCCATCACGACTTCTTCCGAACTGATTTCGAGATAATCGGCGATTTCCTGAACGGTCGGAATCCGTCCGTTTGACTTGGAAAGCTCGTCTTTTGCCCGCCGGATTTTGTTGCCGAGTTCTTTCAGCGAGCGGCTCACTTTGACGGTTCCGTCATCTCTGATAAACCGCTGAATCTCGCCAATAATCATCGGGACGGCGTAGGTGGAAAACCGAACGTCATAGGAAAGATCGAATTTGTCCACCGACTTCAAGAGGCCGATGCAGCCGATTTGAAAGAGGTCATCAGGCTCATAGCCTCTGTTCAAAAAACGCTGAACGACAGACCAAACAAGACGCATGTTTTTTTCTATGAGGAGGTCCCTTGCTTTTTGATCGCCGTTCTGGCTGTTTTTAATCAGTTCTTTCACTTCATGGTCTTTAAGCTGAGTGTTCTGGTTTTCTTTTTTAACCTCCACATCCATAACAAATCTCCCTTAATTGCAAAGCGCTTTGCTTTTTGATAAGTGCTTTGTTAAGTGTATTGTGGTTCCCATCTCAGGTGAGGAGTCGATCGAGATATCATCCATGAAATTTTCCATGATCGTAAAGCCCATTCCCGACCGCTCGAGTTCAGGCTTTGTCGTGAACAGGGGCTGGCGCGCTTCCTCAAGATCAGGGATGCCGACTCCTTCGTCACGAATCGTTAAGTAGACGATATGATCATGAAGGGTGACGGAAATGTATACGTCTCCCTGCCCTGAGTTTTCATAACCGTGTATGATCGCGTTTGTGACCGCTTCGGATACGACCGTTTTAATTTCGGTCAGTTCATCCATCGTCGGGTCGAGCTGAGCGATAAAAGCAGCGACTGTCACCCGTGCAAACGATTCGTTTTGGCTGAGTGCCGTGAACTGGATATTCATTTCATTTTTCATGACGCCACCCCCAACGTTTCAAGTGCACGCTGCTCTGATTGCTCAAGGCGAATGATTTTAAACAGCCCGGACATATCAAATAAACGTTTGACAGCAGGAGAAATGGCGCAGACGATCATTTCTCCGCCGAGCTGTTTAATCTCCTTATATCTGCCGAGCACGACGCCAAGTCCTGAACTGTCCATAAACGAAAGGTCTGCAAGATTCATGACAATATGGCGAATGCCGGATTGTTCCAGATGGTCACTGACTTGTTTTCTCAAGGTTTCTGCTGTATGGTGATCGAGTTCACCTGTCAACCGAATGCATAGTACGGATTCTTTGACGTGAATATCGATTCCGAGGCTCATCCTCATTCCTCCTTGGTTTAAATCGGATAATGAGTGTTTCGCTTCAGACTTTATAAATTCCTTCACCGTGACAAAACTAGTGACCGTTCGGCATTATTCACTCCACTTCGTCCAGTGGGTCATCGTCCGCTTGAACATCGTCCACATCCCTGCTTTATCCATGTCTTTTTCCGCGACAAGAGGGCTTTCAGCGAGAACCTTTCCGTCCTTTTTCAATACGAGCGTCCCAAGCTCTGTGCCTTTTTTGACAGGGGCCTGGATATCTTCCTTCTGTTTGATTTCTTTTTTAACAGCTTCGATATTTTCGCCTTTTTTCGTCAAAAGGGAAATCGGTTCCGATGTGACAAGGTTTATTTTTTGCTCATGGCCTTTATTGACCTTCAAATCGGAAATGATTTCATTGCGTTTATACATCGGATGCGTTTCATATTGGCTGAATGCAAAATCAAGCATTTTTGTGATTTGGGCATTTCGTTCTTTTGGCGTACTGGCACCAAAAACGACAGCGATGACGCGCATGTTTCCTTTTTTCGCTGAAGCTGTCAGGCAGTACTTTGCTTCATTTGTAAAGCCGGTCTTGACTCCGTCAACGCCGGGATAAAATTTGATGAGGCGGTTTGTGTTGACGAGCCAGAATTTTTTATCACTGTTTTCTCTCAGATAGTCTTCATATGTTCCCGTAAATTTCGTGATGTTTTCATATTTTAAAAGCTCTTTCGCCATGAGTGCCATGTCATAGGCTGTGCTGTAATGGCCTTCTTCAGGCAGACCTGTCGTATTTTGAAAAGATGTATCCTTGAGGCCGAGCTCAGCGGCTTTTTCATTCATTCTTTTGACAAATTCCTCTTCAGATCCGGCAATATGCTCTGCCATTGCCACAGAGGCATCATTACCCGATCCGATGGCGATCCCTTTCAGCATATCTTCAACCGTCATTTCTTCGCCAGGCTCAAGGAAAATTTGCGATCCCCCCATTGAAGCGGCATACTCGCTTGTTCTGACTTTGTCTTTCATTTTGATCTTGCCTTCATCAAGAGCTTCCATGATCAACAGCATGGTCATCACTTTTGTCATGCTGGCCGGGGGAAGCTTTTCACGGCTGTTCTTGTCATACATCACCTTACCGGTATCCCGCTCGATTAAAACGGCAGATTTTGCGTCATCAGCAAGCTCCGACGGTTTCTTTTCGCTCTCTTTTGCAAACGCCGGCGGCGCAGTCATCAGGATTATCGTAAAAATCAGCAATTTGGATAAATGACGTTTCATCACCCAGACCTCCATTTCGTAATCCTCTCTATTTTTTCCAATCCAGTTGGATTTATACGGATTGTTTGGAAAAAATTTCTCATCAGGCAAAAAGAAAGAGCCAATGCAGGTTCTTATTTGAACTTGCATTGGCTCACATTTCAACTTCGCAGCGGTTTTAGCCGATTTTGGCGACGGCCGCTTTAACAAACCGCAAAAAGTCGGCTTTTACTTTTTCGGTGACTTCGATCACTTCGTCATGGGAGAGCGGCTGATCGAGGATTCCGGCTGCCGCGTTTGATATACACGAAATGCCGAGCACGCGAAGGCCCGCATGTTTTGCCACGATGACTTCCGGAACCGTCGACATGCCGACGGCATCCGATCCGATCGTTCTGAGGAAGCGCACTTCGGCAGGCGTTTCGTATGTAGGTCCTGTGACGGCTGTGTAAACCCCTTCTTGTACACTGATGTTCAATTCTTCGGCTGTTTTTTTCGCCAAGAGGCGCAGTTCCTTATCATATGCGGATGACATGTCAGGGAATCTGACACCCAGCGAGGAATCGTTCGGCCCGATCAGCGGATTCGTTCCCATATAATTGATATGATCGGATATGATCATCAAATCGCCGGGACGGAACGATTCATTGACGCCGCCTGCGGCATTGGTCACAATTAAAGTCTCGATCCCGAGTTCTTTCATGACACGTACCGGGAAGGTTACCTTGTCCATTGAATATCCTTCGTAAAAATGAAAACGCCCTTGCATCGCGACGACTTGCACATTTTCAAGTCTGCCGATGACAAGCTGTCCGGCATGCCCTTCAACAGTGGAAACAGGAAAATCCGGGATGTCTTCATATTTAATGCGAACGGCGTCTTTTATCTCATCAGCAAGCACGCCAAGGCCCGATCCCAAAATCAGGCCGACCGCCGGTTTGATTTCTGTTTTGCTTTTAATATAGTCTGCGGCATTTGCAATCATCTGTTTCACGTCGTTTCCTCCTATTTCAGCAGGGATAAAAAGCTTTTTCCGTACTTTGGCATATTCGTTTTAAAGTTGTCGGCAATCGTCGCGCCGATGTCCGCGAATGTATCTGCGAGCGGAAGCGCACCGGGCTTTTCGTGCTTTTTGCTGTATACAAGAAGCGGCACGTACTCCCTTGTATGGTCTGTGCCATGGTGAACCGGATCATTGCCGTGGTCGGCGGTAATGATGAGCAGATCGTCTTCACGCATCTTTTCAAATACTTCAGGAAGGCGCGCGTCGAATTCCTCGAGCGCTTTTCCGTAACCTTCAGGATCGCGGCGGTGCCCGAACAGCGCGTCAAAGTCCACGAGGTTTACAAAGCTGATCCCTGTAAAATCTTTGTCAAGCGTTTGCACCAGCTTATCCATCCCGTCCATATTCGATTTCGTTCTAAGCGATTCCGTAATGCCCTCGCCGTCGTAGATATCGGAGATTTTGCCGATCGCAATCACATCAAAGCTGTCATCTTTCAATTCATTCATTACGGTTCTGTCAAACGGCTTCAGCGCATAATCATGCCGGTTCGGCGTCCGTTTAAATTCGCCCGGCTTGCCGACAAACGGCCTCGCAATGACGCGTCCGACCATATATTTCTCGTCAAGCGTAAGCTCGCGCGCGATCTCGCAGATTTTGTACAATTCCTCGAGAGGCACGACTTCTTCGTGTGCGGCAATCTGCAGAACGGAGTCCGCTGAGGTGTAGACGATCAGCGCGCCGGTTTCCATATGCTCCGCACCGAGCTCATCCAAAATCGCAGTGCCTGATGCAGGTTTGTTTCCAATCACTTTTCTTCCGGACTTCTGTTCAAGTTCATGGATCAATTCGTCCGGAAAACCTTCGGGAAACACCTGGAAAGGTTTGTCTATGTAAAGTCCCATTATCTCCCAATGACCAGTCATCGTATCTTTTCCGTTTGAGGCTTCTTTCATTTTGCCGTAATAGGCAAGCGGCTCTTCTGCCTTTTCGACACCTTTGATTTCTCGGATGTTGCTGAGTCCGAGCTTCGACATGTTCGGCAGGCGGATGCCTCCCATGTGTTCGGCAATATGGCCCAATGTATCTGCGCCTTTGTCATTAAATTGATCGGCATCAGGCGCCTCGCCGATTCCAACGGAATCCATCACAATTAAAAATACGCGGTTGTAATCAAATGCAGGCATTTGTCGGCCTCCTTTTTTTCTTTCTGTCAGCTGTAGGCTGTCACGCTTGGCATAAAAAAACCAAAATACCGCTATTAGCCAAGTATAAACCGTTTACACAACAGTTGACAATACGAACGGGAATAGTGAGAAACTTCCCGCAATTTGCTGCTCACTCAACATGAAAAACCGTGCTTTCGCCTGTTCTTTTAGGCTATGCACGGGGATGGTATTGCTTATATACGTCTTTCAGCCTTGTTTTCGTCACATGTGTATAAATTTGCGTCGTCGAAATGTCGGCGTGTCCGAGCATTTCCTGAACGGCCCGGAGATCGGCTCCGTTTTCGAGCAGGTGTGTGGCGAATGAGTGCCTCAGTGTGTGCGGCGTCAGCTCTTTATTAATTCCCGCTTCCAAGGCGATTTTCTTTAAATTTTTCCAAAACCCCTGCCGGCTCATCTGTCTGCCGTGGTGATTCAGAAACAGGGCGTCTTCGGAATTTTTTTTCAAAAGCTTTCCCCTCGCTTTTGACAGATATTCGCCGACCGCATGTGACGCCGCTTCGCCGAGCGGAACGATCCGCTCCTTTCTTCCTTTCCCGAAGCAGCGGATAAAGCCCATCGATAAATGGACATCGGACAGCTTTAATGCGATCATCTCGCTGACGCGGATTCCTGTCGCATACAGTAATTCCAGCATCGCTTTATCGCGGTAGCCGAACGGCCCCGTCAGCTTCGGCGTATCGAGAAGCGTTTCGACTTCCTGTAATGACAGCACCTTCGGGAGCGTCCGTTCCGTTTTTTGTGACTCAATATGGACGGACGGGTCCTGGGCTGTTACTTTTTCCCTCAGCAGAAACTGGTGAAAGCTGCGGATGGAAGCGAGATGCCTCGCAATCGTCTTACCGGATTTTCCGGCGTCTTTTAAATGCTTTAAAAACTGGATGATGGTAAGCCTTGTCACCTGGTCAAAAGAGCTCAGCTGCTCCTGTTCCTCTAAATAGGCGGCGTAGCTGTTCAAATCCCGTTCATAGCTCACAACCGTGTTGTGGGAAAGCCCCCGTTCAACAACGGCGTAGTGGATAAAGTCTTTAATATGAACTTTCACGCTATCCTACTCCCCGTTCAAATAAAAAAAGATTAACCGGTTAAACCAGCTGCCCTGCTCGTCCCCTTCCATCGAGGCGACCTTGAGGGCTGCTCCTTCAGGTTTATCATACCGATGATAGTTTTCATACTCTGAATTTATCCATATCATAGCATAATAAAACAAGACGGTAAAACCGGTAAACAGCACGAACACCTTGATCATATCGGCAGCCGTTTTCAGCATTTTCATACGGTTTCAGGTCCCTTCTTTTGATTCGATTACTAAAACTTATGCCAAATGAGACAAGTTTTATACGTCTGAATCAAAAAAGAACCCGCTCATGGCTGAAAGGGTTCTCTCCGGTTTAGACTATTCCGATTCCTTTTGCTGACAGTCATGACAGATGCCGTGGAACGTCAGCCTGTGGTCTTTTATTTTAAATTTCCAATCCTTTTCAATGATTTCTTCCACGTCTTCAAGCAAATCTTCTTCAATTTCAACAACCGAACCGCATTCCATGCAAACAAGGTGGTGATGGAAATGTGCGGCACCTTCTTTACGGAGGTCATATCTTGACACACCGTCGCCAAAATTGATTTTATCCACTACTTTTAATTCAGTTAACAGTTCAAGAGTCCGATATACTGTCGCAAGACCAATCTCAGGAGATTTCTCTTTTACGAGGAGGTATACATCTTCTGCGCTTAAATGGTCTTCCTCATTCTCAAGCAGCACCCTTACAGTAGCCTCGCGCTGAGGGGTGAGTTTATAGCTGGAAGAATGCAGTTGCTTTTTAATCCGATCAATACGTGTTTCCATTGACTTTCCCTCCTACGCCGCATTACCTAGCTTATTATAACAAAACAAGCGCAGGGAGCCAACTATAATCATTATAAATTGAGAAACAAAATGAATATTTTTTAATAATCATTATAAATTAATGCTGTTTCGGCAAGACGTACTCCGTCAGCTTTTCCATCAACACCGGCGAAAGATATGCTTCAAAGGAAGAGGATATAAGAGACATCGCGAGAATCAGGACGAGCACAAAAGCGTACCGGCCAAACCAATGGACAGGCGCTTCTGCAAGGCTGCGTTTGACAAAAAGCTGGCGGATGAGCCTCATCGAAAAGGCGATGGCGCAAGTCCCCATGATCAAGTAAGCTGGGATCAGCAGCATATTTTGCGGGAGCACGGAGACAAAAGACAGGAAAAAGCCGTTGATTCCCATTTGATTGACGAGAAAGCCGACTGTAAATCCGACGACGATCCCTTTTAAGAAGACCATGATAAAAATGACGGGCAAGCCGATGATGGAAATCCCGAGAATCCACATTAAGCCTAAATATTTCATATTATGAAGAAAGCTTTGCAAAAACATTTCCTTTGAACTGGCTGCTTTTCCTTCGGAAAGCTGTCCAAAAAATCGATTCAAATAGTAGAACAAATCTTCTTTTTGACCGATCGTCATGCTGTTGACGATGACCGCGCCGAAAATCACACCCATTAAAAACAGCACTGAAACAAATAAATAGATTGACAGATGATCCTTCATATGTTGAAAGATGAGCTCTTTGATTGTGGGCTTCCGCATGTATCTTCCTCCCAGACGTGCTTTTGATTTTAATAGATTGTATGAGAGAAAAGAGAGCCGCATGACTTTTTTTGAAAAAAGACAGGCGCCCGTAAAAGGCGCCCTGATCACGTTATGATTCCTCCCTGTTTTCCGAAGAATGCTCCCTGTCCGTATTCACAGTCTTGTTGGCAGCCATTACAAACGGCAGATAAATCACTGTTGAAATGGCGAGGCAAAGAAAGCCGACCCCGAGCGCAAGCCAGTTTCCTCCTGTCCCGAGAAACGGAATCAACGGCCCGGGCGTTGTCCACGGAACAGCGTATGCGATCGGCGGAATCAGCTGAAACTTGATGAACAAGTAGCCGATGACAGTGTTGACTGCCGGAACGATGATAAAGGGAATCATGAAGATCGGATTGAGCACGACCGGAAGTCCGAAAATAACAGGTTCATTAATGTTAAATATCCCCGGCCCGATCGAAAGCTTACCGATGTCTTTATAATCCCGGCGCTTTGAAGCGATGAATATTGCGATCAAAAGCCCCAGCGTCATGCCCGATCCTCCGTAGTTTGCAAAGGCGTCATTCAGCGCCCATGTTTCAGGAAACGGAGCGTTCCAGGCAGAGCCTGTTTTGGCGGCAAAAGCGAGATTTTCAAGGTTTGCTTCGGCAAAGATCGTTTCTCTGATCGCCGCGATTGTATTCGGGCCGTGAATGCCGAACAGCCATAAAAAGTTGGCGACGATTCCAAGGAAAACAACAGTGAAAATATTCGTTCCCATCTCTCTCAACGGCGCCTGCAGCACGGTATACACCAATTCATGCAAACCGTTTTTCGACAGAGACAATAGCGCAAAGCTTAACATCGCAAAACCAATCGTAATGAAGATGATCGGAAACAGCACTTTAAATGTCCGGGCAACCGCAGGCGGCACCTGCGGAGGCATATGAATTTGCAGGCGCTTGGCATTTGAAAGCCTGCTGAACACTTCACCGACGAGGATCCCGATGATTAAGGCAACGAACAGCCCTTGCGCACCGAGCCACTTCGTCGTTAAAAAGCTCTCGTTTTCGATCAGGCGGTACGGTGAATAAATGATAAAATAACAGGATACGGCCGTTAATCCGGCAAGCAGTTCATCCGCTTTCATTGAGATGGCTAAATTGCGTGCGACGAGAAACACGACAAATATGGACATAATATCGAGCGATCCCCGCAGTACGGGGGTAAAGACCGACTGATAATCAGCCAAGTTCGGAAATATCTTTTCAAGGAACAAAATTTTGGCGATAAACCCGTCCGGAGATAAAATAGCGAAATTCAATAAAATGATAATCGACCCTGCCATAATAATCGGAAATGATAGAATAAAAGCATCTCTGATCGCACATATATGGCGCTGTGAGTTCAGTTTTGTAGCAACGGGAACCAAAAACCGTTCCACGTTCCGCTCAAACTTCTCCATAAACCCGCTCATCCCTGTCTCCCCTCCTTTTTATTTCATCAGCTGCAGCGCTTTTTGCAACACAGCTTCGCCGTTCATGGTGCCGTAGTCGCGCATGTCGATCACCTGAACCGGCGTGTCTCCCGCGCTCGCCTCAACCTGTGACTTTTGGTACCTGACTTGCGGCCCCAGCAATACGACGTCCGCGCTTGACGCGGCAGTCCCGGCTTCGGATACAGGCAGTGCGATGATGTCGACCTCTTCGTTCAGCGCCTCGGCATGCTTTTTCATTCTGCTGACAAGCAGGCTCGTTGACATGCCGGCCGCGCAAACCAATAAAATTTTTTTCATTATTTGTTAACCCCCTTCAGTTTCACCTTTTTCCCCGCCGATCAGAAAACGCTTTCATTACAATGCGGAGTAATATTTCAACCTGGTCTTTTATCCTATGACCGAGATAGACAACTGTTTCATAAAAATCAATATTTTTATAACGGTTTCAAACGGCTCGTTTAGTCAACCTCAACAAACGCCTTGAAACATTTGTTTAGTTTATCTAATGAATTTTTCAGAATAATAAGTTATATTTTTCCTTAAAAATAAGCGGAGGGATTATATGAAATCTGGCCAATATGAAAAAGTTCAATCAGACCGTACACTCTCAAACAGCGACCTGCAGCCTCTAAAGCCTGAGGAACGCACATGGAAAGCGGTCAATTTCGCATCGATCTGGATGGGCTGCATCCATAACATCCCGACTTACGCAACGGTTGGCGGACTGATAGCGATCGGGCTTTCTCCGTGGCAGGTGCTTGGGATTATCGCAGTCGCTTCGGTCGTGCTCTATGCAGCCCTCGCATTGAATGGACATGCCGGCACAAAATACGGCGTGCCTTTTCCCGTGTTAATCAGGGCTTCTTTCGGGATATACGGGGCTAATATTCCGGCGCTTCTCAGAGGTTTTGTGGCGATTATGTGGTTCGGCATTCAAGCGTTTGCGGGAAGCATGGCGCTTAACATCCTGATCTTAAATGTGTGGAGCGGCTGGAAAGACATCGGCGGCGATTGGAACTTGTTTGGATTGCATTTATCAGGGCTTTTGTCATTTGCTTTCTTTTGGGGAATTCATCTGCTTGTCCTTCACCACGGAATGGAGTCGATCAGAAAGTTTGAAGTCTGGGCCGGCCCGCTCGTTTATCTCGTCTTTGGCGGAATGGTGTGGTGGGCAGTCGATATTGCGGGAGGACTCGGTCCGATTTATTCGCAGCCGGGAAAATTTCAGACATTCGGCGAATTGATTTGGCCGTTTCTTGCCGGTGTGACGGGAATTATCGGCATATGGGCGACACTCATTTTGAACATTCCCGATTTTACGAGGTTTGCAGCCTCTCAAAAAGAACAAATCAGAGGGCAGTTTTACGGTTTGCCGGGCACATTCGTTCTGTTTGCATTTGCAAGCATTACCGTCACCTCCGGCTCACAGGCTGCCTTCGGGGAGCCGATTTGGGATGTTGTCGATATTCTCGCCCATTTTGACAACCCGTATGTGATCGCGCTTTCGGTCATTACGCTTTGCATCGCCGCCATTTCGGTAAACGTTGCAGCGAATATTGTCTCGCCAGCCTATGACCTGGCCAATTTTTTGCCGAAATATATCGATTTTAAGCGAGGCAGCTATTTGACAGCTGTTTTGGCCCTGTTCACTTTCCCATGGAAGCTGATGGAGAATGAAGCGAGCGTGTTTTCGTTTCTCGGCACAATCGGCGGAATATTGGGGCCGGTCGCAGGCGTTATGCTTGCCGATTATTTTATCATCCGGAAGCGCACGCTTCACATCGAAGATCTCTACTCTCTAACCGGGAGGTATACGTACTATAAAGGCTACAATTACCGCGCATTTGCCGCAGTTGGACTTGGAGCGTTTATGTCTTTGATCGGGACATACTTGCCGGCCCTGAAACCCCTCTATGATATTTCATGGTTTTCAGGCGTGCTGCTCGCATTTGCCGCATACATCTTTTTGATGCGCATCCATCCACCCGGCGTCCTTAGAGATAAAACCGCTGACTACGCTGCCGAAAGCAATGTATAAGCACGGGCTCAAGGTCCGCGAAAACGCTATTCGCGATCCATTTTTTGTTATATTCAGTCATTTTAAACAAATTCGAGCTAAGGAATGTGATAGACTAATGGATATAAAAAATGATTGGAATATCTCATGAACAAACGCTTTGATGGTAAAGGGCTGAGCTACATCGTCAGGCCAGCTGTCCAACAAGATGCAAAGGAATTATCTGCTGTAAGGGTACAGATCGATGGAGAAACCGAATATTTGGACAGGGAAAAGGGTGAAGGTTTTATTGATGAAGCGGGTTTTAGAGAGCTGATCAAAAGAGACAGCGAACATGACCGATGCTTGTTTTTAGTGGCGGTCGCTCGAAACAGGATCGTCGGCTTTTCAAGATGTGCCGGACAGGATTTAAAACGCTTCTCTCATCAAATCGAGTTTGGCGTATGCGTATTGAAAGAATTTTGGGGATACGGCATTGGAAAACGCCTTTTAAACGAATCGATTGTTTGGGCTGATGCCGCAGGCATTCAAAAAATGACCCTGCGCGTGTCGGAAACAAATGAGAGGGCTTCTGCCCTGTATCAAAAGCATGGCTTTAAAATAGAAGGGATTTTAAAAAAAGACAAGCGGCTTTCTGACGGAACATATAACAACACGATTATGATGGGAAGATGGCACAATCGAAAATAGAAAGAATATCTGGAGGGAACCTGGATGAATCCGATACTGCTCGATTTTCCGGACAGTTTTGAAACCCCGCGCCTTTTTGTCAGAGCGCCAAGGGCAGGCGACGGCGCGGCCGTCCATGACGCCATTCGAAAATCGTTGCCTGAGCTCAAGCCGTGGATGCCGTTTGCAAGGGAAATGCCCGAGGAAGAACATGTAGAAATCAACGTCAGGCAGGCACAGGCCGATTTTATTTTGCGCAACGATTTACGGATGCATATTTTCCATAAAGAAACGGGGAAATTCGTCGGCAGCACAGGCCTTCACCGCATGAACTGGCAAGCGAAACGGTTTGAAATCGGCTATTGGCGCAGTTCTGAATTTGCCGGACAGGGGTACATGACCGAAGCACTTAACGGACTGATTGATTTCGCGAGGGGACACATCAAAGCCAAGCGGCTTGAGATATGCTGTGACAGCATGAACACGAAAAGCAGAAAAATGGCGGAGCGCCTCGGCTTTCAGCTGGAAGCCGTTTTACAAAGCGATGACCTTTCGAATGATTTAAGCGAACATCGGGACACATGCATGTATTCGCGCATCTTCTAAAAAAAGAACCCTTATGATCTTCATGAAGCAAATCATAAGGGTTCTTTCGTTTATGTTTCATATGCAGCTTTGCAAGCTCTTCCCGCCTGCTTTTCGTTTTTCTGACGTGCGTGCTGAATTCAGGCGCCTTGCCTCTTGATACGGCGGCATCTCTGCCTGTGTTTCTCAACATGTGCTCACGCTTTTTCCTTGCCTTGCTTTTGGCCATGTTCCCCACTCTCCTGTCAAATTTTTATCTTATTATTATAGAAAGGCGGGGTTCTGAACGCAAGTCATACGGTTTCTGCCGTTTTGATCATATCCACATGCGGAATGCCGTCCTCCATATAGACGTCTGATATTGCTTTAAATCCGAAGGAGCCGTAAAAGGAACGCAAATGATTCTGGGCGCTGATCTTGACCCTTTTCTCCCCCCGCTCGTCTTCCAAAAAGCGGAGCGCTTGATCAAGAAGCGTCTGCGCATATCCCTTTCCCCTGTCCTCTTTACGGACGATCACCCGGCCGATTGATGCCTCCGGGTAAGCCGTACCGCTCGGGAACAGCCTGCAATACGCAGCGATCTCTCCTTCTTGGCTTAGAAATAAATGGTGTGCCCGCTCATCTAAGTGATCAAGCTCATGATACGGACAGTTTTGTTCAACGATAAAGACGTCTATTCTAAGCTTGATGATGCGGTACAACTCTTCCTTCGACAATTCCTCATACGATTTTAGTTTCCACTCCATCCCTTTTTCCAAAGCCCCCTTCAGCTCTGCACTTTTCCATAGGTTCCGCCGCCTCCGGCTTTCAGCTCTAAATCCCCGTTCCTTGCTTTGATCACGAGATCAGCCGTCTGCGGACGAATGGTTTCTTTTAGTTCGCCTTCTTTTACCCGGTGAAGGATATTCATCTCAGTGCCGAAAGCATCTTTCAGCTTCTGAATCGTTTTCGGACCGATGCCGGGGATCAGCTGCAGCGGAACCTGGTGAACGTACGGCGGGCGCTTGACCGGGCTTTTATCCTGATCGTAAAGCTCCATTAGACGTGTGCTGACGCCTTTTGTAAACTTTCGGCTTCCGCACGCTTTACACACCGTTTCACCTGCCTCCTGCAAACGGCCGCATGTTTCACAAGCGGTTTGAAAATATTTGCCCAACTGCGGATTCATTCCGTAATTGGCGGCAATGCAGCGCCCTTCTTGTCCTCTTAAAGCAAGTGAAAACTCTTGAAAGCTGGCATGTTTAATGTGTAGCTTATTATACTCCCTGCCGATTTTCCCAAGAGAATGGGCGTCCGAATTGGTCAAAAATGCATAGGGATTCAGTTCGGATACGTGTGAAGCCATATCTGTGTCGCTGCTCAGCCCGAGTTCAACCGCATCAATCATCTTCGGGTCAAGCACTTCTTGCAGCGAAAATTTGACTCCTTTGCCATACAGGCTCTTATGCGGCGTAAAAATGTGAGCGGGAATGAACAAGCCGCCGAGCTCTTTCACCTTCCGCTGAAGGCCGATGCCTGTCTCATAGATGCGCTGGGAGCTCAGATGGATATTCGTCACCCTTTCCGAGAGCCAGGCGGAAAACTGCTTCATTGCGGAGATCGACGGCATAAATGCCAGCACATGAATCGGGCCCCGGCATCTGTCATCATTGATTTCCAATTCAGAACCGCACAGAAGCACGGTATCTTTATATTTGATTCCGCCGTCTTCAAGCTCTGTATAACGGCCTGAAGACACCCCTTTTTCAATTTCCGCCAGCACCTCCGGTGAATGACAATCTATAATGCCGATCAGTTCCATTCCTTTATGCTCGCTTGCTTCAATCAAAATTTCGTCGAGCGTAAGCGTTCTGGCAGCCGTTATCTTAACGGGCCGGCCTGATTCCGTCCGCCCGATATGGATATGCATGTCTGCGAATATTTCTTTCATTTTTTTGCTTGCAGGGCCTTTCTCAGCTCCAGATACTGCACGGCATAAGCCGTTTTCGCATCATAGATGTCCTGAGTTTCCATCAGTTTCAGCGCACCTGTAAGCGGCACCTCCATTACTTCTACAAATTCGTCTTCATCAAGTTCGCGCTTTTCTTCAAGCGGTGTCAGCTCTTCGGCAAGATACAGGTGCACCAATTCGTCCGCAAAGCCCGGCGATGTGTAAAAAGCGGTGATTTTCTCCAGCTTTGCCGCCGTGTATCCCGTCTCTTCCTCAAGCTCCCGCAGCGCGGTATATTCAGGTTTCTCTCCTTTTTCAAGCTTGCCTGCCGGTATTTCAACGATCGTCCGTTCAAGCGCTTTTCTGTACTGCTTCACCAAAATGATGTTTCCTTTATCAGTCAAAGCAAGCACCGCAACAGCGCCCGGATGCTTCACGATTTCGCGCTTTCCCGTTTTACCATTCGGCAGTTCGACGTCTTCAAGATAAAGATCGATCACCTTGCCCGAAAAAAGTTTTTCTTTAGATATGGTTTTCTCCTCTAAATGCTTCAGTTTGATCATCTCCTAAGTTCTGCTCTGGCTTTTGATCCCATACATTTTATCATACACCATGGAAGGGGGACGCGCCATGAAGGTCTACCGGCTGAACAACTGCATCGTCATGTCGGGGAAAGCATGGGAAATCCGCGCCAAGCTGAAGGAATACGGACGAATGTATCACTATGTGAAAGACTGGCTTTCTGAAAAAGAAAATCGCATGATTTTGATTGACATCAAGAAGGATCGCATGAAATAATACTTTTCAGTAACATTACTTGAAAGTATTATTTTGGAGGCGGATGAATGTGGGAAATGAAAAAGGACGCAAAGGTAAAGAAAGCCGGAAGCGGCTGCTCACAGTTGCTGCAAACGAATTTGCAAACCGGGGATTCCATGAGACGAAAGTAAGTACGATTGTCAAAAGAGCGGGGCTGACTCAGCCGTCTTTCTACTTATACTTTCCAAGCAAAGGCGCCATCTATAACGAGCTGATCAATGGCTTTCACGCGAACTTAAAAAATCTGATCGAATCGTTTCGTTTAGAAGAAGGAATCGAGAAAAAACACGTATCAAAACGGGTAACGGCTGCTGTAGAGGCTGTATTTCGTTTTTTGGCAGAGGACCCGGATTTGACCCGCATCGGTTTTTTTCTCAGCCCGGAAGCATATGAAATGAAAAAAGATTTAACACTGGCCTTGAAAGAAAACTTGAAAGCAGAGCAGGAGCTTGGCTACTTCCGGTCCGGCCTGGAAATGGAGACCGTTGCCGAATGCCTGACAGGCATGATTGAGCACCTTGCCGATATCTATTTGCTTGACGGATCAAAAGACTCCTCAAGTCTCGCAAAACAAATCACGGATCTTTTGATCCACGGGATGCTCGTTAATCCGCAACATCCAGAAACGGAGTGAACATGGTGGCATTTATTTTCGTAAAAGCAGGATTGGCGGCATTTATGCTGATCGGAGGCGTAATCAAGGCGATGCACGTTCCTTTTCAAGTGGAACATTGGCGCCATTATCAATACCCGCTGTGGTTTCTTTCAGTAACAGGATTTCTTGAAATCGCCGGAGCGCTCGGCATGATCGCCGGGATTTGGAATGTGCATCTGGCTGTCGGCTCGGGGCTGTTGTTCTCCCTGCTTATGACAGGCGCCATTCATGCCCACCTATTCCGGGCGCGGCAGCCTTTTTTTACGGCCATCCCTGCCGCGGTTTGTTTGATTTGCGCCCTAAGCGTGATCATCTTCGAGCTGTACTTCTGATTCCGATGCCGATGGGTTGAAAACTTCGCTCCTTTGTATTACGTTCAAAGTAAGAAAAAAAGGAGTGAAGCTTATGAAAAAAAGGACGCTCGGACATTCCGATTTACAGGTGAGTGAAGTCGGCCTCGGCTGCATGTCTCTCGGAACAGACAAAAAGCACGCAGTGTCAATTTTGGATGAAGCTTTGGCGCTAGGCATCAATTATTTGGATACTGCCGACCTGTACGATTTTGGACGCAACGAAGAGATTGTCGGTGAAGCGATCAAATCAAGGCGCCAAGACGTGATCCTTGCGACAAAAGCAGGAAACCGCTGGGAGGAAGGAAAACAGGGCTGGTTCTGGGATCCCCGGAAAGCGTACATAAAAGAAGCCGTCAAGCACAGCTTAAAGCGGCTGCAAACCGACTACATCGATCTTTATCAGCTGCACGGCGGCACAATTGAAGACAATATCGACGAAACGATCGAAGCTTTTGAAGAATTAAAACAGGAAGGCGTCATCCGCCATTACGGCATTTCTTCAATTCGGCCGAACGTCATTAAGGAATACATCAAAAAATCAAACATCGTCACGGTCATGATGCAATACAGCTTGTTGGACAGACGGCCTGAGGAATGGCTTTCTCTCCTTGAAGAACATGGAATCAGCGTGATTGCAAGAGGACCTTTGGCAAAAGGGATTCTGACAGAAAAACCTCTGTCAGATGCAAACGCCGCGATCAAGAAAAACGGCTATTTATCGTATTCCTACGATGAACTCGTTAAAACAAAAGCGGACATTGAAAAAACGGCGCCTGATTTATCCGCGACCGAAACCGCGATGAAGTATATTCTCGCCCAGCCGGCTGTCGGAGCGGTCATCCCCGGAGCGAGCAAAATCTCCCAGCTTCGGGAAAACGTTGAATCTGTCGGCGGACGCGGTCTGACAGAACAGGAAATCAAAGCGCTCCGCTTTTATACAAAACGCGGCGTGTACACTGCACATCGCGAATAAAGCAATAAGAAAGCCCCGTCTCTTGATCAGACGGGGCTTTCTTACTTATACTTCTTCCAGTCGTCAATTCCGCTTTCGTTGAGGAGCTCTTCAAAGCTTTTATTTTTTTCCCTTTCTTGTCTTTCCTTGATGAGCCGCTCTTTCTCACGCTCTTTTCTTTTTTCGTCCTCCTCTTTCAATTCGCTCTTCATTTGCTGAAGTTTATCTTTCAAATCGTCGGCGAGCGCATCTTTCAGCAGCTGCCGGGCATTTGGGTCTTGTTTTTTCTTTCCCATATCCTGTCCTCCGTTCTCCCTGTTTGTGATGATAGTTTATCAGGAATCTAAAAGTTCAGGCAAGCCGTCACTCGGAGAGCCGTCTCTCTCGGCAAATGCCAATCGTTGTGTGGTATGATAAAGTGAGAAGCATTTAAGAAAGGAAGAATACATCAGATGTTGATTTGGCTGGCTGCTATCGGGGCGGTTTTGCTGTTTATTGCCGCGCTCGGAATCTATTTTACGAATCAAATCATGTACATTAAAAAACGGACAGACGAATACATTATCGAGCGGGAAACGGCTGACGGCCATTATGACGAAAAAGCTTTTGCCGCTCTCCCGAAAGAAGAAATCAACCTCCCTTCTTCTTACGGCTACAATATTAAAGGATACTACGTCCATCCGCACAAAACGAAAAACACCGTGATTATCTGCCACGGGGTGACGATGAATTTGCTGAATTCGATCAAATATATGAATCTGTTTCTTGATCTCGGCTGGAACGCCGTCATATATGACCACCGGAGGCACGGCACAAGCGGCGGAAAAACAACGAGCTACGGATATTATGAAAAAAACGATTTGAAAACGGTTGTCCATTGGCTTCGGGAAAAACACGGCGAACACGCGCTGATCGGCATTCACGGCGAATCGATGGGCGCTGTCACGACGCTTCTTTACGCGGGAATGGACGATGCCGACGCTGATTTTTACGTGGCCGACTGTCCGTTTGCCACATTTGAGGATCAGCTCGTTTACCGGCTGAAAGAAGATTTTCATCTTCCGGGAGCTTTCATTTTGCCGCTTGCCAGCCTCTTTTTGAGATGGCGGGACGGCTACCGCATCGGTGATGTCTCCCCTTTATCCGTCGTCGGGAAGATCAAAAAACCGGTGCTGTTCATTCACAGCAAACAAGACGACTATATCCCGGCTGAATCGAGCGAAATGCTTTACGAGAAGAAGCCGGGGGAGAAAAGGCTTTATATCGCTGAAAAAGGTGTGCACGCGATGAGCTATACCCAAAACAGAACCAGCTACAAAAACACGGTGCGGGACTTTCTTCAAGAGATCACAAATCGGCGTAAAGAAGGCGAACGAGCATAAGTCTCGTCCGCCTTCTTTTGTGCTACAAAATATCCGTAATGTCGCTCATATGATCGCCGATCCAAGAGATGGCCGTCTCAATTGTATCGAATTCCTTTGTTTCAAAAGTCATTTCATCCTGAAGAAGCCAGACATCCTTTTTGACGGACTCTGTCCCTCCGATTGACCAATGAAGGAGTGTATACGGATGATTTTGATGTAAAAAGGACGCCCATGTTTTATTTTGAGCGGTTTGTTTTAAAGATTTTACCTTTTGATTCAAATCGAACGCCACCCTATTTCACTAAAATACTCATTCTGGGAGAAAGCACCTGTGCCGGACTTTTCAGCATCAAGGCACCCGCTTTCTCATAATAGTCGATGGTCATCGCTTCATCAAAAAAGACTTTTTGCGATGACTGAATATAAATCGGAAGCCCGTTTGTCTCAAGAGGCTCGCAACTTCCCGATAATTCGTCCGTCAGCCACAGAACCGGCACGCCGCTGACCGCGCATCCGCAGCCCTCGGAATCATAGCGAAGCTGGATCTTTTTATCAGGATAAGGCTCTGTTGCCCGTTGAATGGCTTGTTTTGCCTGTGCAGTGATTTCAAGCTGCATGATATCATCCTTCTCTATTTCGTTTACGGACATTGTACCACAGGAGCGGGAAAAAGCGCATCGTTTCCGACTGTCAGGCATAAATATGAAGGGATTCGGAGGTGGAATGATGCCCAAAAAAGTGCAGATTAAAGTGATGGACAACGGCGGTTTCCGGGTCACGGGAGACGTCGAATTGATCGATATGGAAGGAAACCCGTTCCCTGAAAAACCCGCTTTTTCGCTCTGCAGATGCGGAAAATCGCTGAAAATGCCTTACTGTGACGGAAGCCACAAAGGAACGTTTGACTCTTGTGTCAGAGCCTGAAACAGGAGGGGGCTTTACCTGTCCTCCCCTCCCTTTTCCCATTGTTCAGCCAAGCGCTCAGTCTCTTTTATCCAGCCGTTTTTGCCGTCAACATAGCCCGCCATGTCAAGCGGAAACATCTCCGCCAGCTTCATCTTCAGAGCAGCATATTCTTCGGCCCGCTCCGGATGCGAGATTAAATAATCCCGAAACGCGAGATGCCGCCTGATATCGGGATGCCCGCTTTCATACAGATGGACATGGTGTGTACGCTTCCGTCCTCCTTTTTGAAAGAACCTTCTCCCCGGAATTCCGTTTTCCCCCTTCGATTCATAGCCGAGCATTTTCATCCCCTTTTCGAAGCGGGCGGCGGAGCCGAGATCGTTTACTTCGATCAGGATGTCAATGACAGGCTTGGCGCTCATCCCCGGAATTGACGTGCTTCCAATGTGGTGAATATGCAAGACTTCATTCTGGAAAAGCGCTTCAAGCTGCTTTTTTTCTTTGAAAAATTCGCCCTTCCACTCCTCTTGATAGGAGACGACTTTCACCTTTCTCGGCGCATTCAGCGTCAGTCTTGAAAGAACAATTCCTTTTTCAGGTTCATACTGCTCAATCTCGGAAAATCCCAATTTCTGATATAGCGCTTTTGCCGGTTCATTCTCCGCTCCCGTCGTCACTTCAAACGCTTCGGCTTCCTTCTCCATCAATAGATAACGAAGCAATGCCATCGCAATCCCTTTTCGAAAATGGACGGGATGAACGGCCAGCCTGCAGATCGTCAGCTTTTCGGCTGTATGTATAAAGGAAGCGATTCCGGCTAATTCTCCTCCCTCAAACCAGCCGATGAAAGTTTCACGGGAATCCATCACATCAAAAGCTGTTTCATTCAGCTGCGGAATGCCCTGAAATTGAATAATCTCCGCTTCTTTTTCATAAGCCGGCCTTTGAACATTTACAATGCAGCGGGCCGTGTGCGGGTCTTTATGATTTAACAATTGAATCATTGCATTTCCTCCCCGCCGGTGCCATCTGACGGGGGCCGGCCGGGCCGCTCCGAAATCCTTGCGGCTTCAACTTTTGCAACCCGCACGGCAAAGTCAGAATACCATTTTGTTCGGCCTTTTTCCTTCGCCTGCCGGTGTTCGCTGTGAAACTTCCATTTTTCAATCGCCTCAAGGCTTTCCCAATAGGAAACCGTTATTCCTTTTCCGTTCATGTCCCTTGCGCTTTCTGCTCCTAAAAAGCCTGGCTGTGCTGCGGCAAGCTTTAGCATGTTCGCAGCCGTCTCGTTGTAGCCATGATCCCCGTTCGTTCTGACCGATGTGAAAATCACTGCGTAATACGGCGGCTCCGGCGTTTTTGAAATCATGTTCATCCCCCTTTGGTAAACAGGACTTGATCCTGATCCGGTCTGTCATCATTCGAAACGTCTTTTTTTTACGAAAATCCCGTTTTCCGCTGATAAGCAATCAACACTTTGTTGATATGCAGCGGACCGCTTTGCAGTCGGAAAAAAACTGCACATGAGAGCACAGGCACATTGTTTTCAATGCCCATGTTTTCATCAAAATCTAACCTCTCCTTTCAACATTATACCTGACCATCGGCACAAATGTTCTGCAACTAAGCAATGGATATGCTTCCTTATTATACCGTTTCCCGCTCCCAATTTACCATTTTAATACGTCAGTAGATGAATGGGAGTAAATTCTTAGTTCTAATTCAACAGCACAAATCGATTTGCCATCTCCCTGAAAAGCTTCACTCACCTTGCCCCATAGGATACCGGCGCGCCCAGCGGCAAAAAACCGTTTCATATACTGCTCTTTTTCCGAGTGTAAAAAATAGATAAATTTACACTTCGTTTTCATATGTTCGTTTTATAGAATTGTCGTTGTTGTGAACTTATTACTTTTTTAGGAGGAGAAACAATGCGTCGCCATTCATTTTTATCTATTCTATTGATTTGCATGCTGTCTGTTGTGTCCGTATTTTCATGCCGGCCTTCAACAGCTTCCGCCGCTTCCCACAATCCGGTCGTCATGGTTCACGGCATCGGCGGAGCCAATTATAACTTCATCGGCATTAAATCGTATTTACAATCTCAAGGCTGGACAAGCAGTGAGCTTTACGCCATCAACTTTATCGATAAAACAGGAAATAATAAAATTAATGCGCCGACATTATCCGAATACATCAAGCATGTGCTGAATCAAACAGGAGCATCAAAAGTCGATATTGTCGCCCACAGCATGGGCGGGGCCAATACGCTCTATTATATTAAAAATCTGGACGGAGCAGATAAAGTCGGACATGTCGTTACCCTTGGGGGTGCTAACCGGCTGGTTACAAACACGGCGCCTCAGGGAATCGCTCCGAATGACAAAATCTCATACACTTCGATTTACAGCACAAGCGACTATATCGTCTTAAACAGCCTCTCCAAACTTGGTGGTGCAAACAATGTGCAAATCTCAGGCGTAAGCCATGTCGGCCTTTTATTCAGCAGCAAAGTGAATGCCTTGATTAAAGACGGGCTGACCGTCAACGGGAAGTAAAAGTGAAGGAACCTTGAAGAGCTAAATTTCTTCAAGGCTCCTCCTCATTTATCGGGACTGTCTTCCCGCCCGGCAAAAATAAAAAGGACTCTAAATAAACGCCATTTCCGATCGTTCATTCAGTGTCCGTCAACCCCGTCGATATATGATTATTCCACAATGATTTCAAAGACTCTTTGTTCGAGATTGTATTTAGCGTCTTGGAATGTAAATTTATAATCATCTGCGTCGGCATCAGGTGAAAGCCAAGCTCCGTATTTTCTGATCGTCTGGACGATGCTTTCGAGTTCAGCAGGAGTGAAGTCACCTATGTCTGTGCCTTCGGTTTCAGCGGTATGGCGTATTTTTACTGTAATCATCATCGCTTTATGGCTCCTTTCACTTGCTGTTTGAACATCTTATTAACAGCATATTTTTTTCCCCTGTAAATCGTTCCATTAACTCCCTTGTTTCAAATTATTCGGGCTTTCTTTTTTGCAGACCTATTTTATATGGAAAAGCTGGCCGGGCTCCGAAAAATTTGTCCACGCACTTTCGTCAAACACGAACAAACATTCCTTTACAACAAAGGAAATATCCCCTATGATAATGAGGGTAAATCGAAATCATTACTACTTGGGGGTATTAACCGATGGCTTACATAGCAAAACGCATGATCATACCGATTGTTTTTCTCTTCATTCTCGCTTCCTGCTCCGCCGGAGGCGCTGACTCAGCGAAAGGTGATGAGAAGAAACTCACCTTTCTTTTCAATATTCCAAGTCAAACCCTTGACCCGAATCTCGATGTCAATTATACGGCTGTCCGCGCCGGCATCAGCGAAACGCTCGTCAAAATCAGCGCTGACCTTTCCATCGAACCTTGGCTTGCCAAGGATTGGGAAAGTAAAGACGGACAAACATGGGTCTTCACCCTTAAAGACAATCTGACGTTTCAAAATGGCAAAAAAGCGGATGCCAAAGCGGTAAAAGCGTCTTTAGAACGGACGATACGCGAGAGCAAAGCGATGAATAACGCCTTAAAAATTAAAGAAATCAAAGCTGCAGGACAAACATTGACGATTACAACAAAGGAGCCTTTTCCCGAATTCCCTTCAGAGTTGGTTCATCCAAACACATCGATCATTGACGTCAGCGCAGCAAACATTTCTCAACAGCCCGTTGGGACGGGCCCTTTTCAAGTTTCCTCTTTTGAGGCCGGCCATAAAATAGAGTTAGAACGGTATGACGATTATTGGGACGGCAAACCGAAGCTGAAGCACGTCACATTTTCGTTTAATGAAGACGCAAACGCCCGCGTCATGGCTCTCCAATCAAAAGATGCCGACATTATTTACAGACCGAGCGTGGAGGATATTGACCAAATTCAAAAAGATTCATCGATTACCGTTGATTCGGTGCCGAGCTTGCGCGTTCACCAGATTCTCTACAATACAAAGAAGGATCATTTCGCTGACCGTCACCTGCGCCGCGCCTTCGACGCATTACTGGACCGCAAAGAAATCGCTGAAAGCATTTTGAACGGGCATGCTCAGCCGGCAGACGGACCTTTCTTAGCGGATTTCCCGTTTTCCGCCGGTACGGTTCAAAAGCCGAGCGGACTGGAAGCGGCAAAAGCTGAGCTGAAAAAAGCCGGCTACGAGCTTGAAAACGGCAAAGCCGTGAAGGACGGACAAGCCTTATCTTTTACACTGCTAACCTATCAGTCTCGTCCGGAATTGCCTTTAATCGCACAAATTCTTGAATCAAATGCGAAGGAACTGGGCATTTCGATTAAGATTCAACAAGTCGAAAATATCGATGAGTATTTGGCGAAGAACGATGATTGGGATTTGGCGACATACAGCTCGATGACCGCGCCCAGAGGCGATGCCGGCTATTTGCTGAACACCGCCTATATGCCGAATGGCGCTTTAAACTACAGCGGCATCGAAAATCAAACCTTGATCAAATGGATTGAGGAATTCAACCGCACAATCGACAAAGAGAAGCGGGACCGCCTTGCTAAAAAAGCAGCTGAATTGATCGAGAAGGAGACATTGAACTCTTTTATCGTCACTCCCGAAAACATCACGGCATACCGAGACGGTGTATTAAATTGGGAAACGAGCAAAAGTGAGTATTATATGCTGACGAAAGATTTGGATGTGAAAACGAAATGAAGCAGATCGCTAAGCGGCTGTTTGAACTGGTTCTATTCTTATTCCTGCTTTCGTTTATCAGCTTTGTATTTATGAAAGCGGCTCCCGGTGATCCGGTGAAACAGATGCTTCGCGTAGATGATGTAGCGGTAACAGACGAGCAGATCGAGGCATTCAAAGAGGAGCTCGGTTTGGACAAACCGGTTTATATTCAATATTGGAACTGGTTTAAACGCTTTTTCCAATTTGATTTGGGAAAATCCTATACAACACACGAACCCGTCATCGACGAGCTCAGCCGGAAATTCCCGGCGACATTGCTTCTGACCGGCGCATCGCTTCTCGTCATGCTGCTGATCGCCGTGCCGGTCGGAACGCTTTCCGCTTTATACCGGGATCGGTGGATCGATCATCTCGGCCGCTTGCTCGCTTTAGTGGGAGCCGCGCTCCCAAGCTTTTGGCTCGGATTGATACTGATCGATCTCTTCTCCGTCAGGCTGAATTGGCTGCCGTCGATGGGAGCCGGAACGTTTAAACATTTGATTCTCCCCTCTCTCACGCTCGGGATCGCGATGTCGGGCGTTTATGTCCGCCTTGTACGGTCAAGCTTGATCGAAAGCCTTGGTCAGGATTTCATCAGATCAGCCAGGGCGCGCGGTATCAGCGAGGCGAGAATTTTCTTCTTTCACGCGTTTCGCCACTGTCTTGTCCCTGTCATCACGATATTCGGGGTCAGCCTCGGCAGCCTGCTCGGCGGCACGGTGATTATTGAAGTCCTGTTTGCATATCCCGGCGTCGGCAAGCTTGTCGTTGACGCCATCGTTCAGCGTGATTATCCGATCATTCAGGGGTACATTCTTTTCATGGGGATCACGGTTGTCCTGATCAATCTTTTGGTCGACCTCTCCTATCGGTACCTCAATCCGGAAATTCGCTTAAAGGAGGCTGGACGCCGATGAGAAAAAACGTCAAACTTATATTCCGAACCAAAACAGGACTGTGGTTCGTGCTGCTGTTTTCCGCGGCGCTGTTCACCGTCCCCTTCTTTTTGCCGTTCGATCCGCTCCGCACAGATATGGCCAACCGTCTCCAGCCGATCAGCTTGCAGCACTGGCTCGGGACAGACCATTTGGGCAGAGATATATTTTCCCGAATGATCGCCGGTGCGAAAGCGACGGTCGGCACCGCCTTGGCCGCGATTCTGATCTCCGTTTTCATAGGCGTTCCCGTCGGGCTTGTCTCCGGCTTTTTCGGCGGACGGCTGGATCGGATGATCATGAGAATCGTTGACGCGGTCATGGCGTTTCCGGACTATATTGTCGCGATTGTTTTAAGCGGTTTGCTTGGCCCTGGTCTGATGAACTTAATATTAGCCGTTGTCGCTGTCAAATGGGTCGGCTATGCAAGGCTGGTCCGCAGCACGGTGTTTTCGGAAAAACAAAAAGATTACATCGCCTTGGCCGAGCTGACGGGCTTAGGCTCCGGGGCGATTTTAAAAAAGCACTTGCTGCCCCATGTTCTCGGCAACGTTTCCGTACTTGCGACACTTGATATCGGAAAAACGGTGTTAATGATTGCTGCCCTGTCCTATATCGGACTGGGTGCTCAGCCTCCATACCCGGAATGGGGCGCCATGCTGAATGACGGAAAACATTACTTTTTGCATGCGCCTCAGCTTATGGTGATTCCCGGTCTTGCGATCATGTTCATCGTTCTGTTGTCCAACCTGTACGGTGATCGTTTAAGGGACAGGTTTGACGTTAAACACAAGAAAGGAGTTTCTTAGCATGCCGATGTTATCCATTGAGGGCTTATCAATCAGCTCCCGACAGCACACCATTGTCAAAAATGCCTCCTTCTCGATCCATGAAGGGGAATGGTTCGCGCTGCTCGGGGAAAGCGGCAGCGGAAAAAGCCTGACCGCTTCGGCCATAGCCGGGCTGCTTCCGGACGGACTAACGGTGTCCGGCGGAGATGTGATATTTGAGGGCCGCCAGATGCTTCAAGCCGGCCGCAAAGCGCTCCGACGCATGCGCGGAAAGGATATCGCCTGTATTTTTCAGGACTGTCACGGAGCATTCACCCCTTTTATACGGATCGGCAGACAAATTGACGAAATGGTCAAAACGCATACCGATTGGTCTAAAAACAAGCGAAGAGAAGCGATTCTCCGCGCTTTTCGGGAGGTTTCTCTGCCGGAAAACAGAGTATATGAAAGCTACCCGTTTCAATTGAGCGGCGGGCAGCTGCAAAGGGCCGCGATCGCTCAAGCGATGGTGCTCCGCCCGAAGCTTCTCATCGCAGACGAACCGACAACGGCTTTAGACAGCATCACGGCCGCGGACGTCTTGCAACAGCTCACCGTGATGCGCGCCAAAACAAACTGCGCCATCCTTTTTATCACTCATGACCTCCGGCTTGTCAAAAGGTACGCCGATCAAACCGCTGTCATGCAAAACGGAGAAATCGTCGAAAGCGGTTTAACCGCTGATTTAATCAGACAACCGGCACATGAATGTACAAGACGTTTATTCGCAGCCGTCCCGCCGCTGAAAAATCCTCCGCCGAGGCTGACAGCCGCGCCTGAAACAAAGGAAGCGGTGCTGGCGGGAACAGGAGGTGCGTGATGACCCATTCAGCAGAAACCGTTCTTTTTGTCAGCAATCTGACAAAACATTACGCTTGCGGCCACAAAGCGGTTGACAATGTATCGTTCTCCATTCGAAAAGGCGAATGCCTCGGGCTCGCCGGCGAGAGCGGCAGCGGGAAAAGCACCCTCGCGCGCTGCCTTCTCCTGCTCGAAAAAATCGATCACGGAGAGATTCGGCTTCATCAACATCCGCTTCCCGGCATAAACAAAAAAGAGACCCGAAGACTGCGCCGAAAGCTGCAGGCTGTTTTTCAAAATCCGGCCGCATCATTGAATCCAAAGCTCAATATTATCGATTCAGTTATGGAGCCGCTTGATGTTTCCAAACAAGACATACCGCCATTTTTAAAGGACTTCCAAGGCAGCCGCCGTCTGACGGCTGAGCGTCTGTTCTCAATGGTCGGCCTTCCCTCGAGCCTCCTTGACCGCTATCCGCATGAATTAAGCGGCGGGCAGCTCCAAAGGGCCTTAATCGCCAGAGCCATCAGCACTCACCCGTCTTTAATCATCTTTGATGAGCCTACGGCAAGCCTGGATGTCACCAGTCAGGCGAAGATCCTCGACCTCCTCAAAGATTTGCAGGATGATATGGGGCTTTCCTATTTGTTTATTTCCCATGATCTGGCCGCTGTCCACTTTATGAGCCATCGCATCATGGTCATGAAAGACGGGCAGATTGCCGATCAATTTAAAAAAGAAGAGCTTTTTTCTGCCGAAAGGCACCCATATGCCAAAAAGCTGCTTCAGGTGTTTGAATCCTAAGGGGGGTCATAAGAGATGAATCACAGACATTATCTAGCACTCGCCGTTCCGCTGATCATTTCAACGATCACCACTCCTTTGCTGGGGGCGGTCGATACGGCGGTAGCCGGGCAGCTTTCCTCCCCTGCTTACATCGGCGGTGTTGCAGTCGGAACGATGATTTTTAATACGATGTATTGGCTCCTCGGCTTTTTGCGGGTGAGCACATCGGGGTTCGCTGCTCAGTCGCTCGGCTCCCAAAACAGATCAGAGAGCGTTTTGGCTCTTGCCCGGCCTGTTTGCATCGCGGTTTTTGCCGGACTGATGTTCATTCTCTTGCAAAAACCGCTTGAATACGCAGCGCTGACGCTGATACAGCCTGACCGCCATACCGCTGAATTCGCCTCGCAGTATTTTTCGCTGAGGATTTGGGGCGCTCCATTTGCTTTAATCAGCTATTGCATTCTCGGCTGGCTGATGGGAATGTCCCTTATCAAAGTGACATTGCTTTTGCAGATTTCGATGAACGTCTTGAATATCGTGCTTGACATCGTTTTTGTCTACGTCTTTCACATGGAAGTATACGGCATCGCTCTAGCCACTTTGATTGCGGAAGTGACGGGCTGCCTGATCGGCTGCTGGCTTGTGAAAACGAATGCCGCCATGCGGTTTAAGCTGCCGTCCGTCAAGGTTTTGTTCGACCCGAAACCGTTTAAAAAAATGATGGTTGTCAACCGCGATCTATTGATTCGGACATTGTGCCTTTTAACGGTTTTTAATTTGTTTACGGCTAAAGGAGCCGGCTTCGGCGCTGAAGTTTTGGCCGCAAATGCGATCTTAATTCAAATTCATTATATGATGGCTTATGTGTTTGATGGATTTGCCAATGCATCGAGCATTTTTGCCGGGAAAGCCGTTGGAAGAATGGATCGGGAACTTTATTCCCGTACGCTTTCCCTTTCGATCCAGTGGTCGCTGATCTCGGCCGCGCTGCTTTCAGTCGGCTACTTTCTTTTGAAAGGTGTAATCCTTCCCTTGTTTACACCGCTTGAAAGCGTTTTGGAAGCAGCGAAAACCTACGATATTTGGATCGCTCTCTTTCCTTTGGCCGCAAGTTTCGGACTCGTTTTTTACGGGATTTTTACAGGAGCGACTGAAATAGGCCCGGTCAGAAATTCAATGTTCTTGGCTGTTCTCGTCTTCCTGGCCGCCTTTTTTACCGCTGTGCCCGCTTTCGGAAACCATGGGCTGTGGCTCGCTTTTCTTTTATTCAGCCTTGGACGTTCCGTATTCTTATGTATGGCTGTTCCCGGGCTGACCACCCGTCTCTTCGGAGAGCGAAGTGCTGCAAAAGAGGCAGGCTAAAAGCCAAATCATAAAACCCCCCGGCTAAAGCTTAGCCGGGGGGTTCTCGTTTATTCTTTCGTTAATTGTGCGACGAAATGGTTCAGATGATCCAGCGTCATCACATTTTGATTGCATGTTTCACTGTCACAGCAAATATAATTGCCTCTGTCTGTATAGGTTTCTTTCCCGCTTTTCACCCGGGCCATGAACAGTCCGATCTCTTCGGTCCTGTTGCATATCGCGCAGATTCCTTTTTTATTGCTGGATTTGATGGTGCCGTGTATTCCGGTCAGCTTTCCGCCGGCATCCACAATCATGTACTTTCTGCCTGATCCTGCATCATTCCATCCCAGGTAGGAATATCCGCTGAAATCCATCTGTTCAAAATCGGGCGTCTTTAACTTCTTCACTTTAGAAAATAGCTTTTTAGCGGTTTTTACTGTTATACGCTGAAATGGAATGACATGAGGCTTTAATTCGGCTAAAAAGCGCATCGCTTCACCGCTGTCTTCCACTTCTGCCATCTTCTGCAGCAAAGACTTTTGATCGCTGCTGAGATCAGGAAACAGGTTGAACACTTGATCGAGCGCATTGCATTTCAAAGCGTCAAGTACGTTTTCGTCATTGATGTTCGCATGTCCCTGAACAAGGCTGTCCGTTTGAAACTTAATAAAATTATATTGGTCATTTCTGATAAAAGGTGTCTTCATTTCTGCCAGCTCCTTATTTATGGATCTATATTTAAAAATAAGGTGCAAAGCCGGATGATCAGAAATGATACCTTGCTTTTTTTAGGCGATTTGTTTATAACCCCGCCTCATGCAAAGTATCGCCTTTCAAGATAACAGGCTTTGCATGAGACGCTGCAGTCGGCAAATGAATGTCATTTACCATTTTATCCACCTCCGAATACTGATTCTATTATAAACGACAATCGTATTCAATCTCAATGATATCCTCCATCTTTAAAATGCATATTTCATCCGCCCGGCTTACGATCCGCAGCTCCCTTTTCAGGGCGTCGGCATAGTGAATCCGGCCGGCCAGCGTTTTCACTTCCCCCTGCCGATAATAGGCAAATTGCAACATTCTGTTTTCTGCCATCGCTTCACAAATGATTTCATTAAATTCTTCATATTTTTGTTCATCCAGGATCGGTTTTTTGAGTTTTTGAAGGCTTTCATGATATTCCCTGAGCAATTCCACGTGCTCAGGCAGCATCATGGAAACCCATTTGATACTGCCTCTGTCGCGAAGCATAAATGATTCTCCTTTCTATGCCTGATGGCCTCCGACCAATTTTGACCGCAGCCGGGCCGTCCCGGCGTTTGTATAGGAAACAGCCCGCAAAAGCGCTGTTGATCCGTGCCGTTCTCTGATGCCGTCCATCACGTACCCGAGCTGCCGCTTCTTTTCCTGATCGGGACGAAAAAGATCAAGCTGCATATTGGTGTCGTCTTGAATATTGGACAAAGAGACGGAAATTTTCCGAACCGTTTTGCCGGCATAAAACCGCTCGAACAATGCCAGACATGTATGGTAGAGATCAAGGGTGACATTTGAAGGGCTTTCCATTGTTTTTGAACGGTAAAACCCGCCGCCAAGCTCATCGCGGCTGTATTCGACGCCAAGACTGACGGTCCGGCCCGCCTGGCGGTGGGCGCGCGCCCTTTTGGCCACTTCTTCACACATTTCAAGAATGACATGCTTGACTTCCTCCGGATTCGGATAATCGCGAAGCAAAATCTGGCTTTTTCCATAGCTGACCTGCCCCTCCAAGAGCGGCGCTCCGATCGCTGAAAGGTCGATGCCCCAAGCGTGATAATAGAGCTGGTTTCCCATCACCCCGAATGTTTTCTCAAGCCGCTTGAGATCATAGTGAGCCAGCTGACCGACTGTAAAAATCCCCATCCGGTTTAACGTCTTTTCCAGCCTGGAGCCGATTCCCCACATGCGGCGCAGCGGAGACAGCGGCCACAGCTTCGTTTTCACGTCTTCGTAGCCCCAAACGGCCACTCCGTCTGCTGATTTTTTCGCTTCAAGGTCAAGGCACAGCTTTGCCATCAGCAGATTCGGTCCGATTCCGACAGCACAGGGAAGGCCAAACTCCCTTTCCATATCATCTTGAATTTTCATCGCAATCGTTCGGGCGTCTCCCCACATGCTCTCAACACCGTCCACCTGAATAAAGCTTTCATCCACGCTGTACGTATGAATGGCATCAGGCGGCACATAGCGGCAGAACAGCCGGGTGAGCTCTGTAGAAACACGGACAAACAGCCCCATCTTTGGATTGACCAGCTTGATGCGCGGATCATCCGGCAGCTGATAAAGCCTTGTTCCCGTTTGCACGCCGAACTCTCTTTTCAGAGCCGGAGAAGCAGCGAGAACGATGCTCCCCTGCCGCTCCGTGTTTCCGACAACCGCCAGCAGGCAAGTCATCGGATCAAGTCCGAGCAGGACTGCGGCACAGCTTGCATAAAAGCTCCGCATATCAACGCACAAAACCGAACGCGACGGATATTGACCGTAATCCATCTCTCTCCCTCCAAAAAGAACTGATGTTCGCACAATTAGTGTATGAATACTATACTCCGAATATACGTTCGATTTCCAGGCGTAATTTTATCCAAAGAAAATCCTGGCTGAAAGCAACAAAAAACACCTTCTTTGGAAAGAAGGTGACATGGCGGATCATTCCAGTTCGGAATGCTGCCGCATCCGGTTTAATGACTCAAATTGAAAGCTCCCTTGAGAACCTCGTTTTTTCCTAGTAAGATAAAAGAAAAAGCGCTCCTAAAGGAGAAAGACAAATGGATGAGAAACTGATTGAAAAAATGCTCGGACAGGCGCTGAAGCAGTACGGACGCAATGTTGCAACCGATCCGCTCAGCCCCGGCGAAAAAGAAATCCTGAAGATGGCTTTGCAGGAAAGGCGGATCGAGGAACCGAATGAGGGGCTGCATGCCCATATCGAAGATGTCATCTATGATTATGTCACAAATCAAGGCTTGTTCTCCTTTTGATCACCCAGCATATAGAAATTCCTCTATTCACCGCCATTTGTTTCATGTATGATAAACAAATAAAAACGTAACGGAGAGTTTCTCATGAAACAAAAATGGCAGAACATCCACCCGCTCAGCTGGACCATTATTGTCGGAACCATTTTCGGACGTATGGGCACAGCCATGAGCATCCCTTTTTTAGCAATTTATTTGACACAAGTGAAAGGCGCCTCTTCCGGCTTTGCCGGCGCCGTCATTGCAGCGAGCTCTCTGATCGGAATTGCGGCAAGCTTTTACGGCGGGTACTTATCAGACAGGTTCGGCCGGAAAACCATCATGCTCGTTTCGATTTTCGGCTGGACATTCGTGTTCGCCGGTTTCACGCTCGCCGATCATGTCTGGACATTCTTTGTCATGAATGCCTTAAACGGATTATGCCGCGCTTTGTTTGAACCGACTTCAAGAGCGCTGCTTTCAGACGTATCCAAACCCGAAACGCGCCTTTTCGTCTTTAATCTCCGCTATACCGCGATCAACCTCGGCGTCGTCTTCGGTCCGCTTTTAGGCCTGTACCTCGGATCTTCGAAAACGACGCTGCCGTTTTTCATTGCGGCTTTCATTTATTTTATTTATGCGGCGGTGCTGGTCATTCAATTTAAACACCACACCGTACCGGCAACTGAGCGGAATAAGCGTATAAAAGTGCGGGAAGCGCTGGAGGTGACAAAAAAAGACCGGGTATTTACGATTACACTAATCGGTTCGATTCTTTGTTTATTCGGGTATTCCCACTTCACATCCACGCTCGCACAATACATGGCGGCCAGCCCGTTCATCGAAGACGGGACGAAAGTGTTCGGTATGATGCTGACGCTGAATGCCTTGGCCGTGCTTGTCGTACAGTACCCGATCGTACATATCGCCAAACGGTTTTCACCGATTTTATCGCTGATTGCCGGAAATGTGCTGATTAGCGGAAGCCTGTTCAGCCTCTCGTTTTTCCACGATCTATGGTCCATCGTCTTGATCATTATCGTGTTTACGATCGGGGAAGTGCTTCTCTTTTCGATGATGGATTTACTGGTCGACCGGATTGCCCGGCCTGAGCTGAAAGGCACTTACTTCGGGGCTATAGGCTTCACCCAGCTGGGAAGCGTGATCGGCCCTTGGGCGGGGGGAATGCTGCTGGACGCCTTTGGAGCGGAAAAGCCGTTTTTCACTTTTGCAATCCTGTCCGCTGTCACCATTTGCGGCGTTCCTTTCCTGGTGGCAGCCTTCCGGAAGCTCAAAATAGATGAAGCAAAAGTCAAATTAAGTTCGAAAAAAACGATGCAGCATTAATTGAAAACAGGCCGGCTCGGTCAAAGGCCGGCCTTCCGGCGGACGCCCGCCTCAAGGCGCCGCAAGTTCGACTTTGATGCGGTCGGGATCTTCGGTATATAAGGCATAATGCCCGCTTCCGCCGGCAAACGGATGTCTGTCTTCATATAAAATGCGGCATCCCCGCTCCCTCAGTTTCATTGTCATTTCGTCGACCTGTTCTTTGGATGCCGCGTAAAAAGCAAGATGGTTTAAACCGACGCGGCACCTGTGATAACCTGCTTTGACAAACTGCTCTTTCGCCTGCACAAGCACGAGATAGGCGCCGTTTGCTTTCCAGCTGATCCCGTCTTCCCATTGTTGAAAAACCTCATAGCCGAGCTCTCCGAGAAACCAGCCCCAAAAGCGCTTCGACGCTTCCAAATCTGAAACATACAGTTCAATATGATGGATCATGCAAGCCTCCTCTTCTACACCCGTCTGACGAGAATCTCTTCCACCTTGTGGCCTTCGCCTTTTCTCAAGATTAAATCAGACCGGAATTTTGTAGGCAGAATGTTCTCATACAAATTCGGACGGTTGACGGTCTCCCATATTGACTTTGCCATATGGTCCGCTTCTTCGTCCGCAAGGTCTTTGAATTTATGGAAATAAGAACTCGGATCTTGAAATGCCGTCTCTCTGAGCATGCGAAAGCGTTCAAGATACCATTTGATAATGAGGTCTTCTTCGGCATCCACATAAATTGAGAAGTCAAAAAAATCGGAAACGAAAACCCGCGGTTTTGTCCGGTCGTCTTCGATCGTCGGCGTCTGCAGCACATTGACGCCTTCGATGATGACGATATCCGCTTGTTCAACCGTTTCGTAAACCCCTTCCAATCTGTCGTACGTTAAATGGGAATAAACGGGTGCGCGAACGATTTCCTTGCCGGATTTTAAATCGTTTAAAAACTCAAGCAATGCTTTGACATCATAGCTTTCCGGAAACCCCTTCCGCGACATCATCTGTTTTTCTGTCAGCACCGCATTGGGATAAAGAAAACCGTCGGTTGTGATCAGACTGACTTTCAGCCGTTCCTGCAAACGGGAGAGCACCGTCTGAATGATGCGGGCCGTCGTGCTTTTTCCAACCGCGACGCTTCCGGCAATCCCGATGATGAACGGAATTTTGGCCGCGTGAGGATGGTTCAAAAAACCGTTCACCCGGGTGTTCCGTTCATATTGAGTTGTCCGGTGTAAATAAAGCAGCCTCGCCAGCGGAACATAAACGGTTTCGACTTCTTCCAAAGACAGATAGTCATTTAAACCTTCAAGCCTTTTTACTTCCTCTTCGGTCATTTCTACCGCCATATGCCCGCCGAGATTTGCCCAGGCATCGCGGGTATGACTCGTATATAACGTGTGCAAATTCAAATCCTGATTCGCCATTATACTCACCTGCCCTCTGTTCAAAAGCTGTTTACTAAAAAGTGCATGAATTCCTGAGACCGCTTTATTATTATATAGAATTTTTCGAATATTTACGAGGAACAAGGTTTCAATCAAAACAACCGCCTCATCCAGAGACGGCAGATTCTGTTGTTCCAACTATTTGACACTCGCCTGCCAAACCTGAGCCAACGGGCATCCGTCGCTTGCAAAAAAAAGAGCGCAGGCACTTGCGCTCTTTTTTCAAACGACATATTTGCTTTGCCTGTGCGCCATATAATAAGTAACCGCAGACAGCAAGCCGATGGATGCGGCTAAAATGATGACGACCGGAATCATGTCCACCTTCACCGGTGTAAACAGTTTAAAGCCGCCGCTGAAACTGAAAACCGCATGCCCGAGATTAGACAGCAGGTTTTTCAAATCGAATCTCCCCAAAGCAGGGATAAGCAGGCTGTAAACGATATACAGCAAAGCAGGCGTAATAAAGCTTCTGAAGAGGACGCCCAAATAAAATCCGACCGTCGAAAAAATGAAGCTGACCGCCAGAACGACAACGAGCTGAAGCGGGATATTGCTTTTTGAAACAGCGGGTATTGTGAACTCGCCGACCGGTATGGCCCTTGAAGCCAGGGAATAAAAGACGAAGCTTGACACATATGCCGTACATACAACGGCGATCACGGCGGCAGCCATCACCATGTAAACCGAACACTGTTTGGCCAGCAGAACGGATTTCCAATCATGGCTGACAGCTTTCACTTTCACCGTCTTGAACCTGATGTCGTAAGAGGAGATATAGATGGCATACAGCGTAAAAGCCAAGGGAAAAATGATGAAGCCCATCAGCTCAAGCGTCATGATAACCGACTGCTTGGGCTCCAGATGATGGAGGGACAAGACGAAATTCTCATAGTCAAACCTTAAAATATTTTCGACGATCTCTCCGTCGCCATCCTCGCTTTTCAGCTCCCCTTCCTTCACCTTGACGGGCGACGCCAGCGCCTGCTTAATATCGATACCGAGTTCTTTATATTCGTCTTCAGTCTTTTTAAACTGCTGATAGCTGTCAATTGTATTTTTATAATGTACATATATGTATCCGGATGAAATGAATAATAGAGGAAGCAATAACATGACGAGCATTTTAGAATATGATTGAAATGCAAGCTCTTTTTTGAAAATATTATAAATATTCTTTATAGACATCGCCCAATTCTGCTCCATTCGTTTTAAAATTGTCTATGTGGATAGCTGAACCGTCTTTCAACACGTATAATTGATCGACGATTGAAGAATAAAACTCAAACTGATGGCCGGCGGCAACAATCGTCATCCTGCTCGACCAGTCATTGATCAGCGCCTGAAGCTCCATCATGGACCGGTAGTCAAGCCCGTTTGATATCTCATCCAAAAACAAATATGACGGTTTGTTTAATGCAGCGATCATTAAGGCCAGCTTTTTCTTTTGTCCGTATGAATAGGTCTTAACCTTTTTTTTCAGCAGCGCCCGGCCGAGGAACTTTTGCGATAATTGTTCCAGCTCTTCTTTGCCGGCAGGTTTATTGATCAACAGTTTAATATTTTGATATCCGCTCAGATGATCGTAAAACGGGGAATCGTCATAGATAACGTGCACTTTGCTCCTGACGGCTTCAAGCGGCTCTCCGTCGTACAGAATGCCGCCTTCGAAATGTTCCAGCTTGAGCAGGCATTTCAAGAGCGTCGTTTTCCCGGCGCCGTTTTCCCCCATCAGGAAGGTGACTTTGTTTTTTTCGATATTCATGTTGAGACGGTTGAATACCTTTTTGCTTCCATAAGATTTCGTCAGGTCATCGATTTTGATCAATTTAAAAAATCCTTTCTTGCATCAGGATGGTGTTGCAACATTCTCCATTATACAACGCTGCCATTAATTTCAAAATAGTCTTTTAGCAGCGTTGTATGAAATGGCTTACGGCAAATTAATCGTTTCCGTATTTTCCTTTTTTATTGACCCACCTTCTGTCTGTAAAGGTTGAGCTGGCGAATTCAACATCTCCCCACGGTGTAACGGTCCCGAAGCTCAGCGTTTTTTTCGCTCTCCATTTGTGAAGCCCTGAAGACTTGTAATACCTTTTAATCCCTTTTGCTCTCACGACATTCGGAAAGACGTAGCCGACATCCTGCGATCCGCTGCTTTTCGATACTTTTTTGCCGTTGTAGTACCAGTCGATATAATCTTTCGACCAGGCGAGGAAGCTTCCTCTTTTAATTGTGAGCCTTTTTCCTGCATATGCCGTCACACCGCTTTGGACAGATGCCTGTTCAGGAAGTGACTGCACGTATTCTGTCTTGGCTTCAAGCAGTTCTTTTTGCTCACTTGTCAGCTGCCCGTCCCCAGCAGCCGCAGCGAATGAGGATGGAACCAGGAGCGCCGCAGACAAAGAAAACCCTAAAATCGCTTTTTTCATTTCGTTTCCCTCCGTATTTTTGATAATTCGTATGTACGTCTTCAGCTGCCATCCATAAGCTACTGCCGCATCCAAAACAATTTAAGGTCCGAGTTCTCTCATTTTAATGGATGAAAAAATAGATTTCTAGCAGAATGGACCATTTTATCATTACCTATTGGAAATTATCACCTCCTATGTATTTGATATTATACCATATTTTTACTTATATTCAATTCCTATTATTTGGAATTTTCGTCATGAATAGCCCGCATCTTTTATAATGGGGATGAAAAAAGGAGGAAGAAGAGGAACCTATATACCTGGAAAGCGATTCTACAGCTGTTATTCGTACAAAAAAACAAAGCACCCGACAGACCGTCTACCTTCATGGAGACGGTCATATACTCTTGCTGTCGGGAACCGCCTTCGATTTGGAGGATGAAGAAGCCGATCGTTTATTTGTGAGTGCACATAGCAAAGGCTGCCTAAATCCAAGGCAGCCTCATCCTTTAAAAGTTCTTCGATTTATCGTTCGATTTGCTTTTGGAAGGAACAATCCGGTGTTCCACCTTTTCATAAAGGGACAGCATTTGATGAATAAATGACAGCTTTGGTGCTGTCCAGAATACAAACAGAGCTGACAACACGCCAAGAAGGGCTCCCGCCGCAACATCGAGCGGATAGTGAACGCCCGACCAAATGCGGGAAATGCCTACGGCAAACGCAAGCACAAGCCACAGCCAGCCCGTCTTTTTGTGAAACAGGAAGATTAAAAAGCCGATTGAAAAAAACAAAATCGTATGGTCGCTCGGAAACGAATTGTCAATTTCATGCTCTATCAGCTTGTTGACATTCGGAAGCGTGGCAAACGGTTGATAGTTGGAATGCAGAAAGCCCATGATTTTCCCAAGAATTTCGGCAATCACAAATGCGATGACTGCATAAATGACCATCAATCTGTTTTTTGTCGTCCGGGTCAGCCAATAAACGACAAGACCCAACGCGAGGAAGTACATCATATATTCGGCCAGAAAGTAAACGACCGGATTCAGCATCGAATACTCTTTTCCCAAATCATTAATGAAACGAAAAGCATCAATATTTAATTCTGAAAAAGACATGTTCCATTCTCCTTTTTTATACTTTTATCCTAAATATATCCATCAAAATTGTGCAATAAGCCTTTATCGGGATTAGGAATGTACAAACATGTGTTGCACATTCCCTTAGACTCCTCCTGCATCAATGAATATCGATTTTTTTAAAGTAAACGATTGTCGCGGCTAATCCAAGAACGGTTGTGGCGGCAACACTGATAAAAGAATATTCGGGCGGATATTCCGGAAAGAACGTACCCGAAGCGATCACCCATACCGCCGACCAGGGGAGTAAAGCGCTGTACTCCGTGCCGTATACCATAATGCTGACCATTGATATAATGATTGTAAAGATAATGGTGGGCACGTAGTTTTTAAACAGCAGTGTCACAAATATAATTGGACTGACCAGGAAGAAAAGAAGTGCCCCGCCTATCATAAATTGTTTAAACCCATCTATTAAAACCGCCGAACTGAGCCCTTCAAACTGGCCGATCAGCCCAAACAGCAGCGTCAGCACCCAGGCAATCAACGTCAGCATCATGATCCAAATGAGGAGCAGAACCAATTTGCTGACAATCAGGCTGATTCTTGAAACAGGAATCGTCAATAGATTCTTTAGCGTGCTTTCAGCGTATTCCCGATTGAATAAATATGATGTAATCACGCCATACAACGGGACTCCGATCAAAAGCACAATATACAGGTTGGTATCGGAAAAGGTCTCACTGAAGCGAATCGGTACATCAGGGTACTTGGCTTTTTTAGCCAAAGACGATATAAAACAGATGAAAGGGGCTGCCGCCGCTCCCAGGATACTGACAAGAAACATCTGTGACCGCTTAAGCTTCAGCAATTCGGTATATAGCAAATTAGCCAATCGTCCCGCCCCCAATCAACTTCACGAAATAGTCTTCAAGACTGTCTTCGCTCATCGCAATCTTCAATACGTCTATTCCGTTTTCGACAAACAATTTATTAAGCTTTCCCTGCTGGCCCAAATGGGAGTATACCCGGATGATCCCGTCCTGGTGAACTTCGTAGTCATGAATATCAAAATGCTGTTCCATCAGAACGACCGCTTTATTTTGATCGGATAATTGAAATTCCAGATATTTGCGGTTTCTTTTTTTGAGATGGTCAAACGGAATTTCTTCAAGCAGTTTTCCTTCATGAATGATCCCGACATGATCGACGAGCTGTTCGATTTCAGACAAAATGTGGCTTGATATAAAGATGGTGATGTTTCTTTCTTTGGCGAGAGAATGAATGAGTCTTCTCATTTCTTTGATCCCGATCGGGTCCAAGCCGTTTGTCGGCTCGTCCAGTATCAACAGCTCCGGATAGTGAAGCAAGGCTCTTGCAATTCCCAGCCTTTGTTTCATGCCCAAGGAAAACTTGCCGACGAGCTTTTTCGTTTCATGCTGCAGGCCCACGATCTCCAATACTTCATCGATCGCATTTTTTTTATGGATACCTATGATTTTCGCATTGATCAGCAGGTTTTCCCTTGCCGTCAAGTTCGCGTAAAAGCCGGGCACTTCCACGATAGATCCGATTCTTCTTAAAATTTCTTTTTTATTCTTGAAAAAATTCTCTCCGAAAATTTCTATCTGCCCGCTGGTCGGTTTGATCAGGCCCAGCAGCATTCTGATCGTCGTCGTTTTGCCGGCGCCGTTTCGTCCCAAAAATCCGTATATATCTCCTTGTTTTACATTGATATTGAGATGGTCTACAGACTTTTGCGGCCCGTACATTTTCGTGAGATCCGTCGTTTTAATAATTGTGTTCAAAGTTGATCCACTCTCTTTCACTCGCCTTATAACTACATCATAAACAGAAGGATTTAACTTCTTCTTAACCAATTCTTAATTAATTCTTAAATGATTGGAGATGGTTTTGTTTAGGCAGCGAAAAACCAAACGTCGTTTTTTCCCACGGAACGCTCTGTGCCCATATGCGTCCGCGGTTTTTTTCGACGAGCGATTTGGCGATGGCAAGCCCCAGGCCGCTCCCGTCATCAAGGCTTCTCGACCGGTCTCTGCGGTACATTCTATCAAACACGTTTTCAATATCGTTTTCCGGAATTCCCGGACCTTGATCCCAGATGAGAAGCTGATATTCATGTTCTGATTCCGTCAGTTCGATTCCAAGTACTTTTCCCTCTTTTCCATAATGAATGCCGTTTCTCACGATGTTTTCGATCACGCGGATCAAGCTGAGCCGATCTGCAATAACAGAGCATTTCTTTTCCGGGATCTGTACATTCAAATCAATGTCATGTTTTTTCAGTTCCGGCAAAAAGTCGATCAGCGTTTCCCTAGCGACTTCGGCCAGGTCAAAAAACTCTGTTTTCAACTGGACTTCATTCGCGTCTAATTTCGCCATGTTGAATATTTCATCGATCAATTGCTTGAGGCTGTTGGATTTTTTAGAAAGGATATTGAGATATTCCTGTTTCTCTTCTTCCGAAGACGCGACCCCGTCTTTTAATGCATCAACATAGCCAATAATTGATGTGAGCGGCGTTCGGATATCGTGGGAAATATTAGACAGCAGCCGTTTTCTGGCCGCTTCCGATTTTGCGGCGTTGATTTGAACTTTTTCAAGCTGCTCTATCAATTCGTTAATGGAAAAAATGATTTCATTAAACGGCTGACCGCCTTTCGCCAGCAATCTTCTTCTTAAATTTCCATCCGCCACGCGCTTCAGCTCGGTTTCGATCAGCTTTAAGCGATCGATGAAGCGAAGCCTCATCGTAAACAGCAGCGCGGTAACGGCAAACAGAAAAATAAACAACATTGTGCTGAAAACCCCAAAGGAAGCCGTTTTCATATAGATGAACAAAAGTGCTGCAATCGCCGCACATTGCAGAATGAGAAGCAGCAGCTTTTTATCGGTCAGCATCTTTCTCACCTACAAACTTATAGCCAATTCCCCAAACAGTTTGAATAAATTGTGGATCGGAAGGGTCCGGCTCTATTTTTTTTCTCAGCCTTCTGATATGCACCATGACCGTATTGTCATCTTCTATGTATTGATCGCTCCATGCGTTTCGAAACAGCTGCGTTTTCGTAAATACCTGCCCCGGATTTGAGGCGAAAAACTTCAGCAGTTCAAACTCCTTCGCCGTCAGAGAGATCTCCTGTCCGCCCGCGGTGACCGTATATGTTTTCAAATCGATGGTCAATCCTTTAAATTGAATCAGCGATTGTTCATCGGAGCGGCTTTCGCTTCCGAGGACCAAAAAGCGCCTCAGCATGGCTTTGATCCGCGCAAGCACTTCGTTTACGCTGAAGGGCTTTGTTATATAATCGTCGGCGCCGATGGACAGTCCTAAAATTTTATCGCCTTCAAGGTCTTTGGCGGTCAGCATCAGGATCGGAACATTCGTATGATTCCTCATCCTTCTGCAGACCTCGATGCCGTCGATTTTCGGCATCATGACATCCAATATCACGAGGTGGTAATGGTTTTGTTCAAACAGCCTTAACGCATCTTCTCCGTCAACTGCCACGTCAACCTCATAACACTCTCTTTTTAAATAGGTTTTCAATAAATCTCTGATTTCTTTTTCATCATCCGCTATGAGCACTCGAATGGTTTCCACTTGGTTCACCCGCTTTTATTTTGTCTTGATAGATGTTCACACCGCAGCACCAGCTGCTGCTTGTTTTTTGAAATATTTCCTCTCTTTTCTTTGCCTTTCATTATAACAGAGAGTTGATAAGGCAAACAAAAGGCACCCTGAAAAGGATGCCGTTTTGTTCATATTTTGACAGTCTTATTGATGATATCATGGATCAATCTTGCATTTCTTTCAAGAATGTCGGGATGGGACTTGGAGATCATTTGCATATGGGTTCCGGCTCCTTGAACGACTGTAAAGGTTTTGGACGCCGCTTTTTCCCACATCATCATATTTTCATCCCGCTGATTGTCGCTTGACTTGATATAGCTGATATGTCCGTCAATTGCGCCGGTTGTGACTGTGTTTTGTATATATACATAAGACTTCATCACCAAGTCCACTAAATAGTCGCTCAATAATTTCTCTGCATCGCGGTATTTCTCAAGTTCAAATGTTTTGGATATCTCTTCTCTGTATTCCTCCTCTGTGAACTGATGTTTCTCGGCTTTTGTCCGATATTTTGAATCCATGATGATCAAATCTTCGACTTCATATCCTTGCCGGTTCAATTCTTTCGCCACATCAAATGCCAGGATTCCGCCGGATGAATAGCCGATTAATGTGTACGGCCCTTCACCTTGAATGTTTTTAATGATATCCGCGTATTTTCGAACCCTGTTTGCGGATGGAATGAAGTTGAAGCTGTACACCGAATGCTGCTTTAGATACTTGGCCAAGCCCATGTAGGCAATGCCCATCGACGCGGCCGGCGGGAAGCAGAACAGGTTTTTGCCGCCTTCTTCCGCCCTGGTCAGCTGCATGCAATCATCTGTGTAGTCTTTCAGCAGGTCTTGTGCATGCTTCAGAAAATCAGACAGCTCTTTAATGGTCGGCTTGGAGAAAATGTCCTTAAACGGAACTCTGAAGCCAAGCTCTGCATATAGCCTAGAGACAAATGACATGATGTTTAAAGAATTCGCTCCGATATCGAATATGTTGGCGTTGATGCCAATCAGTTCGATATTCAGGATGTCTTCCCAAATGGCGGCCATTTTTTCTTCCAACTCATGTCTTGGAGGCTCATATTCCAGTAAAGCGCCCGCGCTTCGATCTGGCTCTGGAAGGGCCTTCAAGTCGACTTTTCCGTTTGGTGTCAGCGGCAGCTCATCAAGCTTCAGCAAATAGGACGGCACCATATATTCCGGAAGCTCCTTAACCAAAAACGCTTTGATGTCTTCCTGTGTGATGTCTCTTTCGGAAACGACGTATGCGCAAAGAACTTGATCGTTGCTTTGATCTGTTTTGGCGGCAACCGCCGCTTCTTTTATATCGCTGTGCCTTAACAATTGATGCTCGATTTCGCCAAGTTCGATGCGGTAGCCCCGAATCTTGACTTGGTGATCGATCCGGCCCAGATACTCAATATGTCCATCCGGCCTCATCCTTGCAAGATCTCCTGTTCGATACATTCTTTCACCCGGTAAAAACGGATTTGGCAGGAATTTTTCAGACGTCAGTTCCGGTTTGTTCAAATAGCCTTTTGCGACTCCGTCTCCGCTGATATACAGCTCTCCGGCAATTCCGACCGGCTGTACTTCCTGACGCTCATCCAGAATATAGAGCTGGACATTGGAGGCCGGCTTGCCGATCGGGACAGAAACTTGCCGGTCCCGTCCGGCATCATATTGATAGATCATGCAGCCGACAACCGTTTCGGTCGGACCGTATTCATTGTAGATTTCAATGTTGTGATGAAATCTCTCCGTGATTTCTTTGGCCAGTTCCGTTTTTAAATCTTCTCCGCCGACGATCAGGCGTTTGATGCTTGATCCGCTGGCACCCATGTCTTTGACAAGGCTTAAATGAGACGGGGTTAATTTGACAATCCCGGCTTTTTGGTCTCTGAACACTTTTCGAATCAGCGGTTCCCCGTCCCTGCTATGCTGATACACAATCACCCGGTTGCCTGAGATTAATGGCGTAAATATCGATGTCACCGTTAAATCAAAGGCAATGGATGAGTAGAGGGCAAAATCAAGCTGTTCGCCTTGGACATATACACGGGCAGCCCAGGTAATATAGTTAACCAGCCCTCTTTGCCTGATCATGACCCCTTTTGGTTTTCCTGTGGATCCTGACGTGTAGATGATATATGCAAGGCTGTCGGTGTTACCCGCCAGTTCCAGATTGTCAGCCGGATAACTGCTGAAATCTCCGGTTAATTCGACGGCTTCCTGATGAAGTGTGCCCAAGTCCTGCTTGTGATCCACAAGGATGATGGCCGCTCCGCTGTCTTCAAGCATATACTTGATCCTTTCTTCCGGATAATCGGGATCAATCGGCAAATAGGCTCCTCCGGCTTTCAAAATGCCCATGATTCCGACCACCATTTCCGGTGAGCGTTCTGCCATGATGGCGACAATCGTATCCTCTTTGACTCCTTTGTCCCTGAGGTATCTGGCAAGCTGATTTGATTTTTCATTGAGCTCACGGTACGTCAGTTTGTCATTTCCTGAGACAACCGCAGCAAGCTCAGGGGTTTTTTCGGCTTGTTCCTCAAACAGCCGGTGAATCGTCTGATTCGGATATTCCGCTTTCGTGTCATTCCATTCGTACAACAGCCTGTTTCTTTCAGCTTCCGAAAGGACTGTGATGTCGTTTAATGACTGATCTTCATTTTGGACGACCTGTTCCATCACTTGTTGAAGGTGTCCTTTGATACCGGCGATGATGTGGTCATGATAGATATTTCCGTCATAAGTCAATTTGATGACCAAACGTTCGCCCGGGACGGCCACAATATTAAATCCGTAATTTGTTTGTTCTTCGGCGTGAATTTCTTCAAAGATAAAACCAGCACCGCGTTTGCCGCTTGTCTCAAATGCACTCTGATCAACCGCGTAATTTTCGAAAATCAGGATATGATCCAGCAGCTCTCTTTTTAATTCACTGAGCGACTGTACTTCCGACAGATTCATGTCATGATATGTCCTGCCTTCCAAAGCCTGTTCCTGAACGCTTTTGATGAGTTCCTTAAAGCTTTGGCTTTTTTCCAGTCTAATTCTCGTCGGTACAGTGTTGATGAATAATCCGACCATTTTTTCGATTCCGGCTACTTGTGCATCCCTGCCGGAAATGACTGTACCGAATACGACATCATCCGTTTGATTGTACCTTGCCAAAAGCATTCCCCAAATGCATTGTAAAACAGTATGGAGGGTGACATTGTTACGGCTGGCAAGCTCTGTGATCCGGCCGGTTAATTGTTGCGGGAATTCTATGACGGCCTCTTTTCTCTTATATTTCGCATGTCCGGAAGAACTCGCCAAAACCGAAATCGGCGATTTTTCGGTAAAGCCTGATAAATAGTTTCTCCAGTACGCTTTTGGAGCTTCTTTATCTTGTTGCTCTAGCCACCCGATATAATCGCTGTACGGTCTTGCCTCTTCAAGCCGGTGTTTTTGCCCGCCTTCTTTCATATGATACATTTGGAACAGCTCTCCCATAATGATTCCCCGGGACCAGCCGTCAAGCAGAATATGGTGGTTTGTCCATATGAACGTATAACTGTCATCCTCGGTTCTCATTAGCGCGGCTCTGATCAATGGTTCGCTGTTTAAGCAAAAACCTTTCTCCCGATCTGCTTTGCGATACGTTTGAATCACTTGCTCCCGTTCCGCCGGACTCTGCTTTCGCAAGTCATGATAGTCAAGATTGATCTTTCTGTCCTTGATGATCACATTTCTTGGTTCATCCGTTATTTCATACTCGATCGAGGCCCTTAGAATCTCGTGTCTTTCCATGATGTCATTGAACGTTTCTGCAAACAGACGCTCATCGATCAATCCTTTCATATCGATGGCCATTTGTTCAAAGTACGCCTGTGATTCCTTGTCTTCGAGTGCGTGGAACAGCATGCCCCTTTGCATGTTGGCAAGCGGATAGATTTTTTCGATTTCCATCCCTTTATATTTCAGTTTGATTTCCTCAAGCTGATCTAAGCTGATGCCTTTGTCTCCGTAATCGGACGGCGTTTTTTCCGTCTCTTCTCGTTCCGCGCAGTGGCGAATGACCGCTTTCAAGGCTTCTTTATATTTTTGAGCAAAAGTTCTGACGACGTCTTCACTGTATGCTCTTGTGTTATAGGTCGTTTGAATGGCCAGTTGTCCCCTGAAGACCACCGCATTGATTTCGAGTGGATTTTCTCTAGTGATGCCCTTTCCGGCTGCTTCTCCCGGCGACAGGTGTGATGAAGAAAATTCTCCGCTGTTGATGTCTTCATCAAGCTGTCCCAGGTAATTGAACAAGATTGGTGATGTTGCGCCTTTTGCGATCTCACTGTCCCGGGTGAGATACTTTAAAATTCCGTAGCCGATGCCTTTGTTCGGCACGTTTCGCAAGTGCTCTTTCACCATTTTAATCGTTCTGGACATGTCTGTTTCTTGTCCCAAATCGATGAATACCGGGTATTTCGAGGTAAACCAGCCGACCGTTCTGCTGATATCGATGCCATCTGCCACCTGTTCTCTTCCATGCCCCTCCAGCGTGATTCTTAATTTATTTTGCCCGGTCATATCTCTTGCCGCCACCAGAAGCGCAGCGATCAGAAGATCGTTGATTTCGGTACGGTAAGCTTGGTTTGTTTCTCTTAAAAGCCGCGCTGTCTCCTCTTTTTCGAGTTCCGTGCTGAATGTTTTGCTGTCCTCAACTTTGAAGACACCTGCATCTTCATTCATTTCCAGGAATTTGACGTCTTCACAAACGGCCTTCAGCCAATACTGTTTTTCACCAAGCAGTTTTTCAGTTTTTGAATATTCCGTGATGTGATGTGCATATTCCTGGTAGGAAGCTGTTTTTGGATAGAACTCGACTTTTTCCCCATTTGATAACTGACTGTACCCCAGCGCCAAATCTTCAAATAATATTCTCCAGGAGATACCGTCGACCACAAGGTGATGGATGATGATCAGCAGGTGATCCCCATTATTCGTTTTGAAGAGCGCCAGTTTAACCAGAGGGCCGGTTTTAATATCGATGCTTTGCTGAAGCTCCGTTGCCAATTGGTACACTTTCTGTGGCTGGTCGTTTTCGCTCGAGACATCATAGACAAATAGGTCAAACAGCTTTTTGCCCGGTCCCCGGTTGTACTGAATGATCTTTCCGCCTTCTTCTCTAAACACCGTCCGGAGTGTATCGTGATGTTGGATGATTTCTCTGAATACACGTTTGACGATGCTCTCGTCGAATCCGTTTTTCCTATAAAGTATAACCGCATGGTTGTAATGGTTCCTGTCCGTTTTGTTCAACGAGAAATACTCTTGTTGAATCGGAGTCAAGAGAACCTCGCCCTCTACCGTTTCATATGATGCTGATTTGTCGGTTTCGGCCTTGACATATCGGCTCAAAGACTTGATTTGCGGATTTGCAAACAGATCTTTCATTTCTAGCGACAGGCCTTCTCTTGATAATCTTGAGATCATTTGCAGCGCTTTGATGGAATCGCCGCCTGCTGCAAAAAAGTGATGAGTGATCCCGATCTTGTCAATGCCAAGCACATCTTCCCATATTTGAACAAGCTTTTCTTCCGTCTCGTTCCGCGGCGGTTCGTATTCCGTCTCTTTTCCCGGCTGCGGTTCAGGCAATGCGGTTGTATCGATCTTTCCGTTGGCTGAAAGCGGCATCTTCTCAATTTGGACAAATGAAGACGGAATCATATATTCTGGAAGCTCGCGCATCAGATACGTCCTGATGTCCTCGAACGGTAATTCGGCGTTTGCTGTGAAATAGGCGCACAGCTGTTTTGCACCTTTATGGTCTTCCCTTGCAGCAATAAAGGCTTCCTTGATATCATCATGAGCCAACAGCCTGTTTTTGATTTCTTCCGGTTCTATTCTGTAGCCCCTTACCTTTACTTGGCTGTCCATCCGTCCTGCAAGTTCGATATTTCCATTGCTCAGCCTTCTGGCAAGGTCCCCGGTCCTGTACATTTTTGTATGCGGTGCAAACGGATCTTCGACGAATTTTTCTTTCGTGATATCCGGTTTGTTTACATAGCCGCCTGTCACTCCGGCGCCTGCGATGCAGAGCTCTCCGTACACACCTTCCGGAAGCAGTTTCATATTTTCATCAAGCACATATGCATTCGTATTATGGATCGGAGTGCCGATAACCGGATATTCTTTGAAAGAATTGAGGTGTTCCGGGTCGATTACTTTAAAGACTGAGCCGATTGTCGTTTCCGTCGGGCCATAATGATTCATGACTACATGATCGGGATATTGGTTGTAAAATGTCTCAACATCCCTTGTATTGATCATCTCCCCGCCCAAGACGACCAGCCTGAGAGAAGCGCAAGGTTTTTCGGCGGAAAAGCCCGGATCATTGACAAAAATGTTAAACAGAGACGGCGTCAGTTTGATATAGGTGATGCCGTTTTCTTTGATATACTTTAAAGCCCGGTGCGCATTTGTATAGCATTCTTTTCGTGCGATATGCAGTTCGCTTCCGCTTAACAGCGCCGAAAAGATGCTCGTATAGCCCAAATCGAACGCATATGAAGACACAAGCATGGCTTTGTCGTTTTCTGTAAGACCCGCTTCCTTCATAAACCATGCTGTATAATTCACCACATTCCCGTGTCTGATAAATACGCCTTTCGGCTTTCCGGTGGAGCCTGATGTGTATATAATATATGCATTCTGATCGGCTGCACCCGATGCAGACAGGTTTGACGCGGCCTTCGCATCAATCAAACCGTCGGCAACATTGACGATTTCTCCAGCGAACGCGACGTTTTCTTTGACAGAGCCTTTGACAAGCAATATTGCAGCTCTGCTGTCACTTAAAATCTCATTCGTCCGTTTGGCCAATTGCTCCGACTCGATCGGCACGTAAGCCGCTCCGGCTTTCAGTACCGCCATCATGGAAATGATCATCTCAAGCGATGGTTCAATCATGATCGCTACAGGTGCACCGGCGCTTGCTCCTTTGTCTCTCAAAAGCCTTGCCAATTGATTTGCTTTTTCGTTCAGTTCCCTGTACGTCAGCTTTTCATCCGCAAAGACCACCGCTGTTTGCTCCGGCGTTTTGCCAGCCTGATGCTCAAACAGCTGATGAACCGTTTGATCTTTAGGGTAATCTGTTCGTTGTCCTTGATTCTGATCCCGAAGCACTCTGATTTCTTCATCTGACAGCATGTTCACGTCGCTCAACGGCATTTGCGGATCGTTTGCCGCTTCCTTTAAAATATTGATCAAATGGCCCGCCATTCTTTCAATCGTGGACCGCTTAAACAATTTTGTACTGTAGTTGAAAACACATTGAATGCCTTCATTTGTCTCAGCGGCTGTCAGCGTCAAATCAAATTTTGAGATGTTCACCTCGGTTTGGAGTGGCTGGAATATCAAGCCATCGATGTCCGCTTCATCGCCGTCGAAGTTTTGCAGAACAAGCATGGTATCAAACAGCGGGTGTCTGCTCATATCCCGTTTGACATCAAGTTTTTCAACCAGTTCATCAAATGGATAGTCTTGATTTTCATAAGCTTTCAGCGCCGTTTCTTTAACCTCTTTTAAATAATCGGCAAATGGCATGTCTCCTATTGGATGGTTCCTCATCGCCAGCGTGTTGATAAACACTCCGATGACATGTTTCAAATCGCTGTGATGCCTTCCCGCGATCGGTGAGCCGACAACGATATCCTCCTGGCCTGTATACTTCGCCAAGAGCGTTGTGTATCCCGCCAAAAGCAACATATACATCGTCGCGCCGTTCTCTTTCGCCAGTTTGTTCAGCATGGCGGACGTTTCGCCGTCTATTTCAAACTGAACGATATCTCCTTCAATCGAACGCTTTTGCGGACGTTTTTCATCCGCCGGCAAATTCAGCACCGGCACTTCACCTTGAAAAACGTTGAGCCAGTAGTCTTCCTGGCGTTTAATCTCATCTTTTTGATAAAAAAGTTTTTGCCATTCTGAAAAGTCTTTGTACTGAATCGTTAACGGCTGCAATGTTTTCCCCTCATACAACTCGGCCAGTTCTCTTGTGAAAATGGCCATGGATACCCCGTCTGAAATGATATGGTGCATGTCGAACATCAGTACATGTTCATCGCCACTCGCTTTTAATACTTCCACTCTTAAAAGCGGCGCTTTTTCCAAAGCAAACGGCTTGATGAACGCTTTGATTTTTTCTTCCAGCCGGTCCTGTCCGAGTCGTCCGTACTTCACTTTAAAATCGACTTCTTTTTCGATTTTTTGTACAGGCTCGCCGTCAACCACCACAAAGGCCGTCCTCAAGGCTTCATGTCTTTCTATCAATTGCCGAAAAGCATCCTCGAACCGGTCGACATCAAAATCTCCTGCAATTTTCATGGCGAAAGGCATGTTGTAAGAGAGGCCGCCTGGTTCGATTTGATTAAGGATATACAGCCTTCTTTGTGCGGATGACAATGCGTAATACTCTTTCTCTTCCGCTTGTGTGATGGACGCATAAGGGCTTTCTTTCATGGATTCGATAAAATCACCGATGTCTTTGATTGTTGGTGTTTCGAATATTTGTCTTAAAGGGACTTCAATCTTCATTTCTTTATGCAATTTTGCAGTCAATGCCGCAGCTTTTAAGGAATGGCCGCCAAGTTCAAAGAAATTGTGGCTGATTCCGATGTTTTCGATCCCTAAAACGTCCTCCCAGATTGAGACAAGCTTTTCCTCTGTGCGGTTCCTCGGTGCTTCGTACGTCGCTTCACTGATTGTGCCGCTAGGTTCAGGGAGCGCTTTTCTGTCGATTTTGCCGTTTGCCGTAAGCGGCAATTGATCGAGCTTGACAAAGTATGACGGCACCATGTAATCCGGCAGTTCCTTTAACAAGCATTTTCTGACATCTGCAACGCCGGCCGTTTTGTCCGCGACGATATATGCGCATAGGTATTTTCCGCCGGCTTGATCTTCCCGCGCCATAACTGCCGCCGCGTCAATGCCTTCTATTTTCAGCAATTGGTTTTCGATTTCGCTCAGTTCGATTCTGAATCCGCGGATTTTGACTTGGTGGTCGATTCTTCCTAAATATTCGATTTGGCCATCAGGTAAAAATCTTGCGAGATCCCCCGTCCTGTACATGTTTTCTCCTGGAACAAACGGGTTTGGAACAAATTTTCCAAGCGTGAGGTCAGGTCTGTTTAAGTATCCGCGGGCAAGGCCTTCCCCGCTCAGACAAAGTTCACCGGGTGTGCCCAACGGCAGCAGTTGCTGGTTGTGATTTAAAATATAAGCCTTGTGATTGCTGATCGGCCGGCCGATGACGACTTTTTCGTCATCTTTTTGCAGCTCGCCCCGCGTTGAGCAAACGCTGTTTTCCGTCGGTCCGTATTCATTAAACAATTTGACGTTCGGCAGCTTTTCAAAATGCTGCCGGATCAGACTTTCATTGAAGCCTTCCCCTGCGACCGTGATAAATCTTAAATCCTCTAAAGGCTGCTCAATCGTGTCGAGCAGGCTTAGATAAAAGCTCGGAACGGCCAGCAAGTTTGTCGCTTTATGCGTTCGCAACGCACCGATGATCTCACGCGGATTCATCCGCAAATCTCTAATTAAAACCAGCTTCGCCCCAGATATAAGCGTCGTGAAAATATCTTCAACAGAACTGTCAAATGAAAAGGACGGCACTTGAAGTGTGGCATCGGCTGTACTGTAGCCATACGATTGTTTCCTCCAATAAAGCGTATTAACAATTGATTGATGGTTGACCATGACACCCTTCGGCTTTCCGGTCGAACCTGAGGTATAGATGACATAAGCCATGTCAGAAGAACCGCTCGTGTGCTCTAAGTTCTCTGTGGCTTTGTCTTTTGTCAGCCCTTTTTCGTTCATATCGATACAGGTGAGATCAACGTCAATCTGTTTGTCCGCCTTTTTCAGCAGGATGCTGATGCCGCTGTCTTCGATCATGTATCTGATCCGGTCTTCCGGATATTCGGGATCGATCGGCAAGTATGCGCCTCCGGCCTTCAGCACCGCCAGCATTCCGACAATCATCTCCACAGAACGCTCCGCCATAACGCCGACGATCATGTCAGGTTTTACGCCTTTTTCCCTTAACAGTCCCGCCAGCTGATTTGACCTTTCATTCAGTGCTTTGTACGAGAGCTTCTCCTTTTCAAATACGACCGCAGTATGCCCAGGCGTCCGTTCCGCCTGTTCTTCAAATAATTGATGGATCGTTTTATTCCTTGGATAATCTGCGTTTGTCCGGTTGAACTCATATAGAAGCGTCTTTCTTTCTTCCTCCGCCAGCATGTCAATCTCTGCGATTTTCGGGTTCTCATTTGCCGTCACTTGCTCAGCGACCCTTTTGATATGACCTTCGATATTGTTGATGATATCCCTGTCATAGACATTGCCGTCATATGTCAAAACAAGGGTGAGCTCTTCGCCAGGAGTCACCGACATGCTAAAGCTGTAATTGCTTTGTTCCGCAGCGCTGATCTCATTCACCTTAAAGCCTGTCTTCATTTGACTCTCTTCAAAGTCCTGTTCATCAGTTTCATAGTTCTCAAATACGAGAATATGATCGATCAGATCTTTCTTTAAGCTGCTCAAAGCCTGGACTTCAGCGAGATTCATATAGTTGTAGCGGTTGCTTTGAATCGCATCTTCCTGAACCTTTTGCAAACATTCGTTAAAACGCGCCTGCTCATTGAATCTGATTCTTGTCGGGATGGTGTTGATAAACAGACCGATCATGTCTTCGATTCCGTCTACGTTTGCTTCCCTGCCCGATACGACCGTTCCAAACACGACATCATCGATCTTATTATATTTCGTAAGCATCAAGCCCCAAATCGTTTGAATCACCGTATGAAGCGTAACGCTGTTTTTAGCAGCGAGCGCCTTCAATTGTTTTGTCAGCTGTTTTGACAAATGGATGACCTTCTCCCGGCGGTCATACAGGCTGCTTTTTTTGCGTTTTGTTAATGTAGGCAGCTGTGCCTGTTCCTCATACCCTTTTAAATATTCGCGCCAATATTGACGGCCCTCTTCCTGATCCTGTCTTTCAAGCCACTTAATATAATCGCTGTACGGCTTCGTCTCCTTTAATGGACTGGCTTTGCCGTTCATCCGGTTTTCGTAGATGACAAACAGCTCACGCATGATGATGCCAAGGCACCAGCCATCGAGTAAAATATGGTGATGGCTCCAGACAAGCCGGTACGAGCGCTCCGCCGTTTTCAGCAAGTAAGCCCTCATTAACACATCTCTGCTTAAATCAAAGCCTTTTTTTCGATCTTCATTGATCAATCTCTCAATGAACATTTCCTGTTGCTGTGCGGAGCTTTTCGCGATATTGAAATAGGTGAAATCGATGCTGCGGTTTTCGATGATGATCTGCCTCGGTTCTTCAACAATTTCATATTCATAAGAGGCCCTTAAGATTTCATGCCGTTTCATGATGTCATTAAAGCTTGCCTCAAGAATCGCCGGATCGACATATCCTTCAATATCCATAACCGTCTGCTGAAAATATGCATCTGAGGTATGATCCTCGATGGCATGGAACAGCATACCTTTTTGCATGTTGGCAAGCGGATAGATTTTTTCAATGACGCCTCTGTATCTTCCTTTGATTTCTTCAAGTTCGTCTAAACTGATATTTGTATCTCCATAGTCGGACGGCGTTCTTTCGCTTTCCGTCTGTTGCGTGCAGTGCTTAATGATTTGTTCCAGGCGTTCTTTTAATTGATGATTCAGCCGGCTGATCGTATCTTTTTCGTATTCCATTTGATTAAAGGTTGTATGAATCACCAGCTCATGATGAATCACGATGGCGTTGATTTCGATAGAATGACTTCTCGCGATTTTTCCGCCGATGCTTTCCCCTTCGGAGAAGCTTGAGCCGGAAAATTCGCCGCGATTCATGTCGGCATCGATCTCGCCTAAATAGTTAAATGAAATCCGGGCCTTTTCTTCGTTGATAAAATCCGGGTCTTCGGCCATATACTTTAAGAGCCCGTAGCCGATTCCTTTATTCGGTATTTTTCTCAACGTTTCTTTGACCATTTTGATATGTTGGGAGAGGGCTTTTTCTTCTCCTGCATCAAGAAGCACCGGATACATCGTCGTAAACCAGCCGATTGTTCTCGTGATGTCAACGCCTTCTAAAATATCTTCCCTGCCGTGGCCTTCCATCATGACCTTCAGTTTGTTTTCCCCTGTGATGTCCTTTGCTCCGGTTAGTAATGCCGTTAACAAAATATCGTTGATTTCGGTGTTGTAGGCTCTGTTCGTGTTTCGCAAAAGGTCCGCTGTTGCCTCTTTGCCGAGCTTGATGCTCAACGTCGTGCTGTTTTCGTATACATCTTCCTTTAATATGTTCTTTGGCGGAATAAACCGGACACGTGCCTTGGCAACGTTCCGCCAATATTTGGCTTCCTTCAATAAGGTTCGGCTGCGGGCGTATGCTTTTAACCTGCGGGCGAATTCTTGATAGGAATCCGTTTTGTAGCCGATCTCGAGCGTTTGCCCCTTTAATGCCTGACTGTACAATGTTTCGAAGTCCTCAAACAGTATTCTCCACGATACACCGTCGACGACAAGGTGATGGATTACAATGAGCAGGTGGTCGCCCTCATCAGCCCGGAAGATGCCGAGATGAACAAGTTTTCCTTTTCTGATCGATGTTTGTTTTTGAATGCTTGTCGCCAGCTCATACACCTTTTCCGCTTGACGATCAAGCCCTCTTACATCATAAACATCCAGGTCGAACAGGTCTTTCTGAAAGCTTCTGTTGTACTGAATGAAGTCCCCGCCTTTTTCCTCATAGATCATCCTTAACGCGTCGTGCTGCTCCATTATTTTATTGAAAGTCTTTTTAACACAGCTTTCGTCAAATCCGCCCTTTCTGAAGAGCACAAATGACTGGTTAAAGTGATCCAGCTCTTCTTTGTTATTAGTAAAATACCATTTTTGGATCGGAGTGAGTTCTGCATGTCCCGTGACGATTGTATTGGCATTTTGCCTCTGTGATTGTTTTTTAACATACTTGGAAAGATCCTTGATTCTCGGATTGGCGAACAGATCCTTCATTTCAAGCTTCAGGCCAAGCCTGGACAGCCTTGAGACGATTTGCAACGCCTTGATCGAATCTCCTCCTGCTGCAAAGAAGTGATGGCTGATACCGATGTCTCCGGCACCGAGAACATCCCTCCAGATGTCAACGAGCTTAGCTTCTGTGTCATCCCGCGGTGCTTCGTATTCCGCTCCTGTTGCGACATGTCTGTCAGGTGCAGGGAGGGCTTTTCGATCGACTTTATCGTTTGCGGTGAGCGGCAGCTTATCCAGTCTGACAAAATAAGCCGGAATCATATAGTGAGGGAGCTCTTTTTCGAGCCATTCACTGAGCTCGGTTGATGTCCAGTCTTCTTTGGAGACGATATAAGCGCACAAATAATCGCTGTTGTCATCGTCCTTCCTGGCTATAACCGCCGCTTCGTCGATTTTGTCAAGCTTGAGCAATTGATTCTCGATTTCTCCCAGTTCAATCCGGTATCCGCGTATTTTCACCTGATGGTCTATTCTTCCTAAAAACTCGAGATGTCCACCGGGCAGCCATCTGGCCAGATCACCCGTCCGGTACAATCTTTCCCCTGATACAAACGGATGTGAAATAAACTTTTCGGCTGTCAGTTCCGGCCGGTTTAAATACCCGCGTGCAAGACTGATTCCGCCGACGCAAAGCTCTCCAACAACGCCTGTCGGCACAGGCTTCTGGTTTTGATCCAATACATATACGTTTGTATTGTCAATCGGACTGCCGATATGAGGACGACCGGATCCTCCGTAAACCCCCGCCGTTGCACAGACCGTCGTTTCCGTCGGTCCGTAGGCATTGATAAACAGCCGATTTCCGAACCACCTTTTTGCGAGTTCTTCAGTGCAGGCAGAGCCCGCGGAAACGATCACTTTGAGGTTTTCCAATCTGAATTCATCCAACACATTCAGAACGGTCGGCGGCAAAGTCGCATGAGTGATGTCATACTGTCTTAGAAAGCTTGTTAACGGCTGCCCCGGCATCATTTCCTCCTGCCGTCCCAACACTAAAGCCGCCCCGGCTGCCAGCGCCGGAAAGATTTCAAATGCTGACGCATCAAATGATAGTGAAGCAAATTGAATCACTCTGCTGTCCGTGTTTAAATGCATCAATTTGACAACTGCTGAAACAAGATTGCTCAGCCCTTTTTGTTCGATTAAGACGCCCTTCGGTTTTCCTGTGGACCCTGAAGTATAGATGATGTAAGCCAAATCCCCACTATGGCTGACAGTCTCCAATTGAGCCGCATCCAGTGCGGCAATTTGTTTGTCGTGAATATCAATGTTGATCATGCCGGCCTCTTTGATAAAGGACCGTTTTTTGATGAGCGCCTCTTCCGACAGAAGAAACTTTGTTTGGCTGTCGCCTAGGATGTATTTGATCCTGTCTTCAGGATATGCCGGATCAAGCGGCAGGTACGCGCCTCCGGCCTTCAAAATTCCCAGAAGGCCGATGATCATCTCGGGAGAGCGGTCCACCATGATGCCGACGGCTGTGTCCGGTTTAACCCCTTTGTCTCTTAAAAACCGGGCCAGCTGATTTGACCTCTCATGCAATTGTCGATAGGTCAGCTTTTGATCTTCAAACACGACCGCGGTTTGGTCAGGCGATGTCTCCGCCCGCTCCGCAAACAGCCGGCAAATGGTTTTGTCTGTTGGAGCATCAGTTTTCGTATCATTAAACCGGTATAACAATGTGTTTTTTTCGTCTTCTGACATGGCCTCTATTTGATCAAGCCGCTTGTCCGGCCGATTGGAAATATCCTCTAAAGCACGGACGAAATGCGCCGCCATCCTTTCGACCGTTTCTCTTTTAAACAGCTTTGTACAGTATTCCAAATCAAATTCGATCTTCGAGTCTTTTTCGATTGCCGATAAAGTGAGGTCAAATTTTGAAATATGGATGTCGCTTTCAAACGGTTCAAATGTGAGCCCTTCTATTTCAGCATCCGCTTTTTCCAAGTTTTGCAGGACAAACATCGTATCAAACAGCGGATTTCTGCTCATGTCGCGTTCAAGGTCAAGCTGTTCGACAAGATCGTCAAATTGATAATCTTGGTTTTCATACGCCTTCAGCGCCGTCTCTTTTACATCTTGCAAAAATTCAGCGAATGTCTTGTCGCCCTTCGGATGATTTCTCATCGCCAGCGTATTGACAAACATTCCGATTACATGTTTCAGCTCGTGATGTTTTCTTCCTTGAATCGGCGTTCCGATAATCAAATCTTCCTGTCCGCTATATGTTCTAAGCAAAACCGTATATGCCGCCAGAAGAAGCATATACATGGTCGCTCCGTTGTTTTTGGCGATCCGCTTGAGCTTCTTCGTCAATTCGCCGTCGATTGCAAAACCGATTCTATCGCCTTCAACACTGTGCATTTGCGGCCTCGGGTAATCCGTCGGCATGTTGAGGACTGGAATCTCGCCTTTGAAAATATTGAGCCAGTACTCTTTTTGCCTTTTCATCTCATCTTTTTGATAAAAATCCCTTTGCCATTCTGAATAGTCTTTATATTGGAGGCTGAGCGGCTCCAGTTCTTTTCCGCCGTACAAATCGCAAATTTCTTTTGTCAAAACCCCCATCGATGCGCCGTCTGAAATGATATGGTGCATATCAAACAGAATGATATGTTCCTCGTCGTCAACCTTGACCACCTCTGTTCTAAAAAGCGGGGCCTTTTTTAAATCAAACGGTCTGACAAATTGTTTGATGATCTCTTGAATGGATAGAGACTCTATTTCGCTGGATTTGATGCTGAAATCTACTTCTTTTTCAATCTTTTGAACTGGCTCTCCATCCGCCATCAAGAAGGACGTTCTAAGCGCTTCATGTCTTTGAATGACAATTTGCAATGCGTTCTCAAACCGGCGTATATCGAAGGAGCCCTTGACTTTCATGGTAAAAGGGATGTTGTAGGACAATCCGCTCCCTTCGATTTGACCTAGAATGTACAGTCTTTTTTGCGCGGATGAAAGACGATAGTATTCTTTTTCTTCCACTTTTTTAATAGATGAATCAACACTATCTTTTGTCGATCTGATATATTCTCCCAATCCTTTGATTGTCGGCGTTTTAAAGATTTGCCCAAGAGGGATTTCCGCTTTGAGCTCCTTTCGGATTCTTGCCGCCATCGCGGCCGCTTTGAGAGAATGTCCCCCCAGCTCGAAGAAATGATCGTTGATACCGGCCTTTTCCACCTTTAAAATATCACGCCAAATTGCTGCCAGCTTTTCTTCCGTTTCATTTCGCGGCGCCTCATACTCACTTTCCGCTCCCATCGTTCTGTCCGGCTCAGGCAGGGCTTTTCTGTCCACTTTCCCGTTTTTGGTGAGCGGCAGCTTGTCCATGTTCACGAAATAGGCGGGAATCATATAATCCGGAAGCTTTTCACCTAAAAACCCTTTCAGCTCATCAAGGGAAATCTCACGCTTTGCCGTGATATAGGCGCAAATGTACGGGCGGTTCTCTCCGTCTTCTCTGACGGTAACGATCGTCTCGTTGATGTCTTCATGCATCTCCAACCGGCTTTCGATTTCGCCGAGTTCGATTCTGAAGCCGCGGATTTTCACCTGATGGTCGATTCGGCCGATGAATTCGATGTTGCCGTCAGGCAGCCATTTCGCTAAATCACCTGTTTTGTACAGCCTTTCTCCCGGAATGAACGGATGCGGGATGAATTTTTCCGCCGTCAGTTCCTCGCGGTTTAAATATCCTGTGCTTAAACCATCGCCTGCGATGCACAGCTCTCCGGGAACCCCGATCGGCACGAGCTTGCCGGCTTCATCCATGATCAAGACTGACGTATTCGCCAGCGGGCTGCCGATCGGGATTGTATCGGCTTTTTCATCTATTTCATTGATGAAATAATATGTCGCATATACCGTGCTTTCCGTCGGGCCGTAAACATGAATCAATTTATCCCGGCCGACATGATCCAACACTTTTCTCACATGCGGTATCGACGCTCTTTCCCCGCCGAAAAGGATTTTCCGCAGCTTGGCAAGGCAGCCGATATTGATGTCGGCGAGCGTATTGAACAGCGCTGTCGTAATGAACATCACGCTGACTCGTTCTTTCTCAATCACTTCGGCCAACTCATGTGTATTCAAGACCGTCTCTTTTTCGATCAGGACGAGTGAGGCTCCGTTTAAGAGAGCGCCGAAGATGTCGAACACCGATCCGTCAAACGAATAGTTGGACAGCTGGAGAATGGCGTCATCTTCAGTGATGTCGATATAATTGGTGTTTTTAACGACTCTTGCCGCACTGTAATGCGGGATGACCACTCCTTTTGGTGTTCCGGTTGAGCCGGACGTGTAGACGATGTACGCTGTATCGCTTGAGCAATTCACACGCGGAAGATTCTCTCCGCTTAGTAAGTGCAACTCGTCCGAACGCAAATCAACGGTTTTTATATCAAAAGGTTGAAGAAGCGAATCTGTTGTTACTAACAATGCCGCACCGCTATTTTCCAACATATAATCGATTCTGTCCCTAGGCGTTTCAGGATCGATCGGCAAATACGTGCCTCCCGCTTTTAAAATACCGATGATGCCGATGATCATCTCAAAGGAGCGGTCCGCGATGATCGCGGCAATCGAGCCTCTGCCGATCCCTTTTTCCCTGAGGAGTCTCGCGGTTTGGTTTGCTTTCTTATTCAGCTCTCTATAGGTCATGCGCTGAGCACCGAACACAAGAGCCGTCTGGTCAGGCGTCTTCATGGCCTGTTCCTCAAAGAGCTCATGAAGCGGCTTGTCTTTCGGATAATCCGTTTTTGTATCGTTGAATGTGTCTAAAATCCTCTGTTGTTCTTCTTTTGACACAAGGTTGATGTCTTGTAATGTTTGTGCCTCATCTTCCGCCACTTGTTCTGCGACGGTGATGATATGCTTTTCTAATGTTTCGATGATGGTGTCGTCATATACATTTTCATCATAGATGAAGAGCAGCTTTAATTGATCGTCAAGAGCCGCGGAAATGCTGAAATGATAATTGGTCTGTTCTTCCCCGCTGACATTCACCATTTCAAAACCTACATCATTTTTTTCTTCAAACGCTTTTTGGTCAACGGCATAGTTTTCAAAGACCATGACATGGTCGATCAAATCATTTTTCAACTCGCTTAGCGCTTGAACCTCCGCTAAATTCATGTAATTGTAGCGGCTGCTTTCCAAAGCGTCGGCTTGGGTTTGGCGCAGAACGTCTTTAAAAAGCTTGTCTTTGCCCAGCCTGATTCTGGTCGGGATGGTGTTGATGAAGACGCCGACCATTGTTTCTATACCTTCCACTTCGGCATCTCTGCCGGAAACAACGGTTCCGAACACCACATCCTCGCTGTTGTTGTATTTCGCCAAAATCACGCCCCAAATGCTTTGCAACACGGTATTGATCGTTACATGATTCTGGTTGGCCAATTTGATGAGGCGATTTGTCAATTCTTTGGAACATTCAATCGTTTTCTCTCTTCTTTTAAAACCCGTCTCAGAAGGTGTGCGAAGCTTTGGAAGCGAATTTTTTTGATCATAGCCGCTCAAATAGCTCTCCCAATAGCTCTGAGCTTCTTCTTTATCCTGATCCTCCAGCCATTTGATATAATCGCTGTACGGCCTCGGGTCTTCCAATTGATGATGTTGGCCTTTCCGCTTCATTTCATATATCGTCAACAGCTCATCCAGGATGATGCCAAGGCACCATCCGTCAAGCAAGATGTGATGATACGTCCAGACAAATTGATACGAATCGTCAGACGTTCTGATGAGACAAGCTCTCATCAACGTATCTTTGGCTAAGTTAAAACCCTTTTGTCTATCTTCTGCCAAATAACTCTCCAAAACGCCGTCTTGCTCATGCCGGCCTCGTATATCAAGATAGTCAAACTTCATGTGCCGATCTTTGATAATGACGTGCAGCGGCTCATCCAATCTGTGATGAAATGATGCTCTTAGGATCTCATGCCTTTTCATGACTTCATTTAGGCTTTCTTCAAACATCCGCTCATCCACATCACCTTTTAATTCAATGATGAACTGCTCAAAATATGCGTGTGACGCTTCGTCTTTCATGGCATGAAACAGCATTCCTTTTTGCATGTTTGATAACGGATATATTTTCTCAACTTTTGTTTTCATATCGTCATCTCATCTCCTAGAATTCCTTTTGTTTTCAGATCCACATGGGCCGCCCATTTTTAAGCAGCAGGTTAACCATTTCAAGGGGGCTTCTTTAGCTTTTTTCATGATATCTAGCTGTCGATAGATTCATATTCATTTAATAATTCTTCAAGATCTTCCAACGAGAGTTTGTCATAACCGTAGTCAGAGGACGTTTTTTCGGTTTCATTTTTGCCCGTACAATGGCTGATGACCATTTGCAAACTTTCTTTGAATGCTTGATTCAATTCGCTGATCGTATCTGGAGAATACTCGTATTCGTTAAATGTCGTACTGATCATCAATTGCCTGCCGACAACAACTGAATCGATTTCAACAGAAGCATCTCTTGCACTTTTTTCTCCGATGCTTTGACCTGTTGAAAGCTTTGACGATGAAAATTGTTCAGTCGTCAGATCATGATCGAGCTCACCAAGATAATTGAATAAGATCGGAGGCTTTTCATCCTTTATAAGCCCTTCGTCTTTTCTCAAATACTTGAGGATGCCGTATCCGATTCCATTATTCGGTATTTTCCGCAAAGTTTCTTTCACGATCTTAATCATCACAGACAAGTCTGTTTCATCTTCTAAGTCGATGAATACCGGATACATTGCGGTGAACCAGCCGACCGTTCTCGTAATATCCACATCTTGCAAAATATCATCTCTTCCATGGCCTTCCATAAGAATTTTCAGCCTGTTTTCCCCCGTCAGCTGCCTTGAGGCGATCAACAAAGCCGTTAAAAGGAGATCATTAATCTGCGTATTGTATGCTTTATGCGCATTTTTCAGGAGCTGTTCCGTCTCCATTTGGCTGAGGGATATTCTGAGTGTTCTGCTATTTTCATAGTTATCATGTGCCGCTTGGCGATGTTTAGGGAGGAATGCCATCTTTCCTTTGGATATCTCCCGCCAATATTCTTGTTCTTTCAGGAGCTTTTTGCTGCTTGCGTACTCAGCCAGTTTTTCGGAAAACGTTTTGTACGAATCCGTTTTATAACCGAGCTCTATCGGTTTGCCTTGCAAGGCTTGACCGTATGCCGCTTCAAAATCCTCGAACAATATTCTCCAGGACACGCCGTCTACCAAAAGGTGATGGATCGCAATCAGCAGATGGTCTCCCTCCGTTGTTTTAAACACGCAGAGCTTGATCATTTTGCCCTCGCTGATGGATATGTCTTTTTGAATATTCGTCGCTATCTGATAAACAGTTTCCTCGAGATTTTTTTCCGTTTTCAAATCATAGACATTCAGATCGAAGACGCTGTCTTCCAAGCCGCGGTTATGCTGAATGATTTCACCGTTCTTCTCCCGATAGACCATCCGTAATGCATCATGGTGTTCTGTGAGTTTACGGATAACCTTTTCGACGATCCTTTCAGCAAACCCGTTTTCCCTGTAGAGCATAAACGCTTGATTATAATGGTTTTGCTCCCTTTGATTCGCTTCAAAAAACGACCTTTGCACAGGAGTCAGCGGCACTTGCCCTTGCACGATTTCGCTGGTGCGAGCTTTCGTTTCTTTTTTGACATATTTACTGAGGTGTCTGATGGACGGATTGGTAAACAGATCTTTAACCTGAAGCTTGAGATCGGCTCTTGATAATTTTGAAACGATTTGCAGAGCCTTAATTGAATCTCCCCCGATTTCAAAAAAATTATCGTTGATTCCGATTTTGTCCCTGTCCAGCACCTCCTGCCAAACAGCGGCCAGCTTTTCTTCCGTTTCATTGCGCGGCGCTTTATATCCGTTTGCCGCTATGGCATCTCCGGCAGGTTCAGGAAGCGCTTTTCGATCGATCTTTCCGTTTGGCGTGAGGGGCATCTTGTTGATTTGAATAAAATAGGAAGGGAGCATATAATCCGGTAAATGATCGGACAAATATTCCCTCAGTTCATTTGCGTTTGTTTTCGCTCGAGCGACAATATAGGCGCACAGGTACTTATGTCCTTTCTTGTCTTCCCGGTCTATAACGACAGCTTCGCTGATGTTTTGATTTTCCAAAAGCTTCGTTTCAATTTCGCCTGTTTCTATTCTGAAACCGCGAATCTTGACTTGGTGATCGATTCTCCCGAGGAATTCGACATTTCCATCAGGCAGCCACCTTGCCAAGTCTCCCGTTTTATACATCTTCCCCCCGGCGGCAAAACGATTTGGAACAAACCTTTCCTTCGTGAGTTCCGGTTTGTTTAAGTATCCCCTCGCGACCCCTTCACCGCCGATGTACAACTCACCATAAACGCCGACCGGCTGCGGGTTTAATGAGGAATCCAATATATAAAATGCTGTATTGTCCAGCGGCTTTCCTATCGGCGTATTCGCAATCTCTGGAATCCGATCCAAAGCTTCTTCATAATAGCCGGAATCGACAGAAGCTTCTGTGACGCCATAGCTGTTGATGATTCTCATCCTTTGTCCGAACCGTTCAACGAGCCACTTATAATCTTTGATCGTGCAAGTGTCAGAACCCATGATCAACAGCTTCATGCTTGAAAGGTCAAGCTTGTGATGATCGATATATTTCATCAAAGGAATGATCAGGCTTGGCGTCGATTCCAACATATGAATGCCGTATTTGTTGATCATGTCATACAGCAGATTCATTTCCAGTTTGACATCATCCGGGACCATATACATTGTTCCGCCGTTGAGAAGACTGCGGCATAAATCTCCTGCGAATACATCAAACGACATGCTGGCAAGCTGGAGCAGGTTAACTGAAAATGATGCCAATTCATAGTGCTTTCTCCAAGTATAGTGGGCATGAATGATATTGCGGTGCTCGACCATCACGCCTTTCGGGTTTCCCGTCGTACCCGAGGTATAGATGACGTATGCCAAATCACCGGGGGAATTAAGATGCTCCAAATTGCTTCCATCCGTGTCGTAAGCATCGGCCTGATCGATTTGGATGATTTCTCCGGCAAAGCTGATGCTGCCAATAAGCTGATGCTGGGTCAGCAATAGATCAGCTCCGCTATCCGTGATAAGATATTGGATGCGCTCTTTCGGAAGCCCCGGATCGATCGGCATGTACGCCCCGCCGGCCTTTAGAACCGCCAATATGCCTGTCACCATTTCCAACGAACGCTCCGCCATGATTCCGACTACTGACTCCCGCTGAACCCCTTTTTTCCGCAATGTTCTGGCCAATTGATTCGCTTTTTCATTTAATTCGCGGTATGTCAACATATGATCTTTGAAGACCGCCGCCGGATGATTCGGTGATTTTTCGGCCTGCTCTTCAAACAGCTCAGAAAAAATTCCCGACGGGTGTTCGGCGTTCGTATCATTAAATTGATACAGCACTGTGTTCCTTTGTTCCTCTGAAAGCATGCTGATTTCGTTTAACGGCTTCTGCGGATGATCGGAAATATCTCTTAGGATATTGACGAAATGCTGCGCCAGCGTTTCGGCGGTTTCTTTTTTATACAGCCTTGTGCAGAATTCCAGGTGAAACGTAATGACGCCTGCGGACTCTGCTGCTGCCAGCGACAAATCGAATTTTGAAATCTGAAACTCCAAATCAACGGGTTCAACATGCAATCCCTCTATATCAGGCTCTGCATCATCCAGCGCCTGCATATCAAACATTGTGTCAAATAAGGCATTTCTGCTGATGTCCCGTTCCAAATCTAATTTGTCTACGAGTTCATCGAAAGGATAATCTTGATTTTCATAGGCGTTAAACGTATTTTCTTTTACATCTTGCAAATACTCAATGAATGTCCTGCCGCCTTTCGGATGGTTTCTCATCGCAAGGGTGCCTACGAACATCCCGACCGTCTGTTCCAACTCCTCCCGGGTTCGCCCCGCAATCGGCGAACCGACAATGATATCTTCCTGTCCGGTGTATTTCGAAAGCAGTATTGTATACCCGGCCAACAGCAGCATATACATCGTGACTCCGTTTTCTTTCGCTGTTTTTTTCAGCTTATCCGTCAGCTCTCTTTCGATTGCAAATGCGATTCGATCTCCTTCATAGCTTTGCATTTGCGGCCTTGGAAAGTCCGTCGGCATGTTCAGAACAGGGATGGCGTCTTGAAAAACGGATAGCCAGTATTCTTCCTGTTTTTTCAACCGGTCTTTTTGACAGGACTCTCGCTGCCACTCGGAATAATCTTTATATTGGATCTTTAACGGTGCAAGTTCCTTTTCTTCATATAAAGCCGCCCATTCTTTCATCAAGATCCCGATTGATACGCCATCGGAAATGATATGGTGCATATCAAGCAGGAGAATGTGTTCGGCTGCGTTCACCCTCACCAGCTCCGCTCTCAGAAGAGGGGCTTTTTCCAGGTCAAACGGTCTGATAAATTGATTCATCCGTTCCCGAAGGCTGCAATTGTCAAGCTCCCGGTATTTCATTTCAAATGTGACCCCTTCGTTTATATTCTGAACGGGTTCGCCATTGATGGTCACAAAGGATGTTCTTAAACTCTCATGTCTTTTGATTAGCGTTTTGAAGGCCTTCTCGGCCTTTTTCGTTTGGAGCCCACCTCTTATTTTCATCGCAAAAGGCATATTGTAGGCGGTTTGGCCTTCTTCGATTTGATTGAGGATGTACAGCCTTTTTTGAGCGGAAGAAAGCGGGTAGTATTCTTTCTTTTTCGCTTTTAGAATGTCGGATTGAACTTGTTTTTGTTTTTGTACGATATAAGCTGCGATGTCTTTAATCGTCGGATGGCTGAAGATTTCCTTTAGCGTCACTTCGACTTTTAATGCCGCTTGAATTTTCGCGGCCATTGAAAAAGCTTTTAACGAGTGTCCGCCGATGTCAAAGAAATGGTCGTTAATCCCGATCTGTTCCGCTGGCAAGATATCCTGCCAGATCGATAAAAGTAAGGCTTCCGTTTGATTGCGCGGGGCTTCGTAGCGGGCTTGGGCAAATGCCCCTCGATCCGGCTCCGGCAATGCCTTAAGATCAGCCTTTCCATTGATCGTGCGGGGAATTTGATCAAGCTTGATAAAGCAGGACGGAATCATATACTCCGGAAGGTCCTTCGCCAAGCGTTCTTGAACCTGCTCAATATCTGCGTTTTTGTTATTGAATGCGATGTAGGCGCATAGATATTTGCTGTTTTCCTGATCTTCCTTCGCCACCACGATGGCTTCATTAATATCGTCGTTCATCAGCAACCGGTGTTCGATTTCTTCCAGTTCGATCCGATAGCCGCGGATTTTGACTTGGCTGTCGATTCTGCCTAAAAACTCGATGTTTCCGTCAGACAGCCATCTGGCTAAATCGCCTGTACGATATACTCTCTCGCCTGATTCGTCCAGCACAAAGGCCGCTTTTGTCAATGTTTCATGATTCAAGTATCCCCTTGCGACCCCTTCGCCGCCGATCAATAGTTCGCCCGGTACTCCAACCGGTTGCGGCCGGCCGTATTGATCTGCAATGTATACTTTATAATTGCTTAAAGGCTTGCCGATAGGAATGCTCGTTTTTTTGCGGTCTGCGCTGCTTAGTTGATAATAGGTTGCACAAACTGTCGCTTCCGTGGGACCGTAAGAATTGTAAACGTCGGCGCCTTTGATGATATTTTCGACGTACTCAAATTTTAATACGTCGCCTCCACTGATAAATTTCATCTGCGGATGAAAGGTTAAGTGCTGATTTTTATCGATTTCATTCAATAGAAGCGGGGAGCAGCTGACAAGTGTGACACGATGCTTCCCGATCGTTTTCACCAGTTCATCAATGTTCAGATCGCTTACTTTTCTGCTGATCACCAAGCGCCCTGAGCAAGCTAAAATAGGGTAGACTTCTTCAGAAAATGCATCAAATGAAAAGGATACGACTTGCAAAACTGTATCATCTTCGCTCAAAGGGATCCTTTTCGTAAAAGCATCAACATAATGAACGACATTGCGGTGAGTCGTCATGACACCTTTCGGCCTGCCTGAAGAACCCGAAGTATAAATTACATATGCCAAATCAGAAGCCTTATTGACATTTGGGAGATTTTCTTTGCTGAAAGATCGGGTGTCTTCGGCGGTTATCAGTTGACGCCCGTCTATTTTCGATTTAAAGGGCTCCTGGATGACGACCATATCAGCCCCGCTGTCTTCCAGCATATATTTGACTCTGTCCTCCGGATAATCCGGATCAATTGGCAGATAGGCTCCGCCGGCTTTTAAAATTCCGATAATTCCGATGATCATCTCGAATGAACGGTCTGTCATGATCGCGACAATTGTATCCGGCTTTACGCCCTTCTCTCTTAAAAGCCAGGCCAATTGGTTGGCTTTTTCGTTCAGCTCTCTATATGTCAATTGCTGATCTTCGAATATAACAGCGGGGTGATCGGGTGTTTTTTCAGCCCGCTCTTCAAACAGCCGGCTGAGTGTCTTGTTTTTCGGACCATCTGTCTTCTCATGATTGAATGTATGTAAGATGATGTCTTTCTCCTCTTCCGACATCATCCTAATCTCGCTTAACGCCAGTTCAGGGTGATGAGCAGCGTCTTTTAAAACATTCAAAAAATGTCCGGCCATTCTTTCAATCGTTTCTTTTTTATACAGATCCGTGCAATATTGAAAATCAAATTTCAGGTTGTCTCCATGCAAAAATGCCGTCAGGCTTACATCGAATTTCGCGACATGAAATGGAATATCATACGTGTCAAAATGCCCCCCGCCGGCTTCAGATGCGAAATCATCCGCATGCTGCAGATCAAACATCGTATCAAACAGCGGATTTCTGCTCATGTCCTGTGTCAAGCCCAGATGTTCGATCAATGCATCAAATTGATAATCTTGATTTTCATAGGCGTTCAATGTATTGTTTTTGACCGTTTGGACATATTCGCTAAATGTCATGTTCCCCGTTGGCCGGTTTCTCAGCGCAAGGGTGCCGACAAACATCCCGATTGTCCCGTTTAAATCGGCATGCGGTCTTCCGGCAATCGGCGAGCCGACAATGATATCCTCTTGTCCGGTGTATTTTGACAGCAGAATGGTGTAGCCTGCCAAAAGAAGCATGTACATCGTAACGCCGTTTTTTGCGGCTATCGTCTTCAGTTTTTTTGTGGTGTCCTGATCCAATTCCACAACCGTTCTGTTCCCTTGAAAGCTTCGGATTTTCGGTCTCGGAAAATCAAGCGGCATATTCAATACCGGAATGTCTCCCCGGAAGGTGTTAAGCCAATACGCTTCCTGCTTCTTCAACCGGCTCTGCTGCTCGATGTCTTTCTGCCACTCTGAATAATCTTTATACTGAACCGCCACCGGAGGTAATTCTTTGCCTTCACAGCAGTCGGCGAATTCCTTCATTAATATTCCGATAGAGATGCCGTCTGAAATGATATGATGCATATCAACGATCATCATATGCTCAGCTTCATCCACTTTTACGATTTCCGCTCTTAAAAGCGGGGCTTTTTCTAATTGAAAAGGTTTGATGAAACGGCTGATTTTCTCCTGGATGCTTTGATCCCCCAACTCGCTGTATTCAAGTCGGAACTCGGCTTCCTGTTCGATTTTCTGCACCGGTTCGCCATCGAGCATGACAAAAGAAGTTCTTAACGATTCATGCCTTTTGATGAGCGCTTTCCATGCCTGTTCAATTCGGCTGATTTGAACTTCACCGTTTATTTTTACTGCCATCGGCATGTTATAGGCCGTTTTGCTGTCATCAAGCTGATTTAAAATGAACATCCTTTTTTGTTCCCTTGACAAAGGATAGGTTCCGCTTTTAGACGGCGCCGCTTTCGGAAAGCTTCGCTCAATGTCCGTTTCGCCCGCTTCCAGCGCTGCGATGATGTCATCTTTATACCGCTTGATTTGCTGTTTTAAGTCAGCCGTCAATAATTCTTGAGGACCGATGATTTTGATTTTTCCCTTGTTATGGTATAAGGTGATATTTTTCTTTTTCAAATCATTTATGAAGTCCATTATGCTCATACTCATCTCACTCCATTCGTCAGACTTGCGGCCAATATCAGAATCGTTTTTTTGCGGAAAATGGGGAAGCTGTACAATCTATCATTTCAAATGATAGATTGTACAGTGCAATTCCATCACACTTCCTCTTCCGCGTACTCCTCACTAACGGCCGATTCGGCTTCAGCGGTTAATACAAAACGCGCTAATGATTTTGCAGTCGGATGTTTAAAGAACGTGCTGATCCTCATATTAAGGCCAAACGTTTTGTTAATGGAATGAACAGCTTGCATCGCTTTCAGCGAATTCCCCCCCTTGTCGAAGAAATGGCAGGAAATACCCATCCGCTCTGTTCCGAGTACGTCCTCCAAGATGGAAATGATGCGCTGTTCGACATAGTTTCTTGGCGCTTCGTACTCCGCTTCAGTTCCTGCGCTTCTGTCCGGCTCAGGCAGGGCTTTTCTGTCCACTTTCCCGTTTTTGGTGAGCGGCAGCTTGTCCATGTTCACGAAATAGGCGGGAATCATATAATCCGGAAGCTTTTCACCTAAAAACCCTTTCAGCTCATCAAGGGAAATCTCACGCTTTGCCGTGATATAGGCGCAAATGTACGGGCGGTTCTCTCCGTCTTCTCTGACGGTAACGATCGTCTCGTTGATGTCTTCATGCATCTCCAACCGGCTTTCGATTTCGCCGAGTTCGATCCTGAAGCCGCGGATTTTCACCTGATGGTCGATTCGGCCGATGAATTCGATATTGCCATCAGGCAGCCATTTCGCTAAATCGCCCGTCTTGTACAGCCTTTCTCCCGGAATGAACGGATGCGGGATGAATTTTTCCGCCGTCAGTTCCTCGCGGTTTAAATATCCTTTGCTTAAGCCGTCGCCTGCGATGCACAGCTCTCCGGGAACCCCGATCGGCACGAGCTTGCCGGCTTCATCCATGATCAAAACCGACGTATTCGCCAGCGGGCTGCCGATCGGGATTGTTTCCGCTTCATCGTTTATCTCGTTGATAAAATAATATGTCGCATACACCGTGCTTTCCGTCGGGCCGTAAACATGAATCAATTTATCCCGGCCGACATGATCCAGCACTTTTCTCACATGCGGAATCGACGCTCTTTCCCCGCCAAAAAGGATTTTCCGCAGCTTGGCAAGACAGCCGATATTGATGTCGGCGAGCGTATTGAACAGCGCTGTCGTAATGAACATCACGCTGACTCGTTCTTTCTCAATCACTTCGGCCAGCTCATGTGTATTCAAGACTGTCTCTTTTTCGATCAGGACGAGTGACGCTCCGTTTAAGAGAGCGCCGAAGATGTCGAACACCGATCCGTCAAACGAATAGTTGGACAGCTGGAGAATGGCGTCATCTTCTGTGATGTCGATATAATTGGTATTTTGAACGACTCTCGCCGCACTGTAATGCGGGATAACCACTCCTTTTGGTGTTCCGGTTGAGCCGGACGTGTAGACGATGTACGCTGTATCGCTTGAGCAATTCACACGCGGAAGATTCTCTCCGCTTAGTAAGTGCAACTCGTCCGAACGCAAATCAACGGTTTTTATATCAAAAGGTTGAAGAAGCGAATCTGTTGTTACTAACAATGCCGCACCGCTATTTTTCAACATATAATCGATTCTGTCTCTAGGCGTTTCAGGGTCGATCGGCAAATACGCACCTCCCGCTTTTAAAATGCCAATGATGCCGATGATCATTTCAAAGGAGCGGTCCGCGATGATCGCGGCAATCGAGCCTCTCCCGATCCCTTTTTCCCTGAGGAGTCTCGCGGTTTGGTTTGCTTTTTCATTCAGCTCTCTGTAGGTCATGCGCTGAGCACCGAACACAAGAGCCGTCTGGTCAGGCGTCTTCATGGCCTGTTCCTCAAAAAGCTCATGAAGCGGCTTGTCTTTCGGGTAATTTGTTTTTGTATCGTTGAATGTGTGTAAAATCCTCTGTTTTTCTTCTTTTGACACAAGGTTGATGTCTCGTAATGTTTGTGTCTCATCTTCCGCCACTTGTTCTGCGACGGTGATGATATGCTTTTCTAGTGTTTCGATAATGGTGTTGTCATACACATTTTCATTAAATGTCAATTTGAGTTTCAGCTGCTCATTTTCTAAAACGCCGGTCAGATTAAAATCATAGTTGGTCCGTTCTTTTCCATGAACACCTTCCAGTTCAAAACCGCTTTCCCCGGATTGGCTTCTGAACAGCTCCTCATCAAACGCATAATTTTGAAAGGCCATGACATGGGTGATCAGCTCTCTTTTCATTTCACTCAGTTCCTGAATTTCCGATAAATTCATATAGCTGTATCGATTGCTTTCGATAGACTCGGCTTGTGTTTTCTTTAACACCTCTTTAAAGCTTCTTGCGCCTTCAAAGCTGATCCGGGTCGGTATTGTATGAATAAACAAGCCGACCATCTCTTCGATGCCGTCAACAGGAGCCTCCCGTCCCGAGACGACGGTTCCGAATACGACTTCATCGGTATTGTTGTATTTGGCGAGAATCATGCCCCAAATTCCTTGAAGAACCGTATTGATGGTGACATGATGCGTCTTGGCGATCCGGGTGATTTTCGTTGTCAGTTCTTTTGAAAACGATATGACTTTTTCTTTGCCGCCATATTCTTCTGACGTTGCGCCGCGATTGAACGCCGGAAGTTCAGACCGCGACTCATACCCTTTTAGATAATCCTTCCAGTATGCCGCCGCTTCTTCTTTATCTTGTTCTTCCAGCCATTTGATATAGTCTCCATACGGCTTCGGCTCTTTTAATCGGCGGGATTCACCTTTCATTATTTTTCCATATAGACTGAACAGCTCGCTCAAAACAATACCCAGACACCAGCCGTCCAGGAGGATGTGGTGATGACTCCAAATCAGCCGATACGATTCGTCATTCATTCTGATCAAACAAACCCTCATGAGGGCTTCACTGCTCAGATCAAAGCCTTTTTCCTGATCTTCTTTTAAATATGTTTCTATGAACCTATGCTGGCGAGTCCGATTTTCGCCTGTCAGATCTATTGATGCGAAAGGCGTTTTCCGTTCTCTAGCTATAATCTGTCTCGGTTCGGATGTGATTTCATATTCAAAAGACGCCCTTAAGATTTCATGCCTCTTCACGATCTCGTGAAAGCTTTCTTCTAAAATGTCCGGATGGACACGTCCTTTTAATTCGATGACAATTTGCTGGAGGTATGCCCCTGATGTCTGATCCATAGCGTTATGAAATAGCATTCCTTTTTGCATGTTGGCCAGCGGATAGATCTTTTCGATTTGAAAAGCGCTGTACTTATCTTTAATACGCTCCAGCTCTTCAAGACCAAGTGAGACATCGCCATAATCGGAAGGCGTCATGTCCGATCCTTCTTTATCAACGCAATGATCGACGATCTTTTCCAGGTTTTCTTTGAATGATTGATTGAGTTGTTCGATTGCGCTTGTTTGGTATTGGTCCTGGTTGAACGTCGTATAGATTGTCAATTCGCCGTTTAAAGAGATCGCATTCATTTCGACGGCGCAGTGCCTAGCGATTTTTCCGCCGATGCTTTCGCCCGGTGAAAATGGCGACTGGGAAAATACTTTTCTATTCATATCATTGTTCATTTCTCCAAAATAGTTAAAAGAAAGCGGAGCCTGAGTTTGTATTTTCTGAAGCTCTTCTGTCATGTATTTTAAAACGCCGTAGCCGATTCCTTTATTCGGTATTTTTCTCAACGTTTCTTTGACCATTTTGATATTTTGCGATGTTTCTTTTTCTTCTCCCAAATCGATAAAGACCGGATAAACCGTCGTAAACCAGCCGATCGTTCTCGTGATGTCAACACCGTCTAAGATGTCCTCCCTGCCGTGCCCTTCCATCATGACCTTCAATTTGTTTTCTCCGGTGATATCCCTGACTGCGGCGATTAATGCCGTCAGCAAAATATCGTTGATTTCCGTGTTGTAGGCTTTGTTTGCGTTTCGCAAAAGTTTTGCTGTCACGTCTGGGCTGATTCTGATGCACAAGGTCGCGCTGTGTTCAAACGTGTCTCGTTCAAGCTTTTCAGCAGGAATAAATGGAGCATCCGCTTCCAGGGCCTTTTGCCAATACTCCCTTTCCTTTAACAGCCTGCGGCTTTGGGCATACTTCTTCAATTGACGGGCGAACTCTTGGTATGAATCCGTTTTGTATCCGATGTCGAGAGGTTTGCCTTTCAATGCCTGAAGGTACAATGTTTCAAAATCCTCGAACAAAATTCTCCACGATACGCCGTCAACGACAAGATGATGGATCGCAATGAGCAGGTGATCGCCCTCATCAGCCCGGAAGATGCCAAGATGAACGAGTTTTCCTTTTCTAATCGATGATTTTTTTTGAATGCCTGTCGCCAGCTCAAACACCTTTTCCGCTTGATTGTCAAGGCCTCTTACATCATAAACATCCAGGTCGAACAAGTTTTCACGATAGCCTCTGTTGTATTGAATGATGTCTCCGTCTTTTTCTTCATAGATCATTCTTAACGCGTCATGCTGCTCCAGTATTTTATTGAAGGCTGTTCTGACGAAGTTTTCGTCATAGCCGTCTTTTCTAAAGAGCATAAATGACTGGTTGAAGTGGTCAAGCTCCTCTTTGTTGTTCGCAAAATATCTCTTTTGGATAGGAAGCAGTTCCGTCTCACCTGTAACGGGTTTGTTATGTTTGCGATGTCTCGTTTCTTCTGTGATCAATCGGCTGAGATCCTTTATTTTCGGATTGGCGAACAGCGCCTTCATCTCAAGTTTCAGGTTCATCTTTGCCAGCCTGGAAACGATCTGGAGCGCCTTGATCGAGTCTCCCCCTGCCGCAAAGAAATGGTGGCTGATCCCGATGTCCTCGGCACCGAGAATCTCTCTCCAGACTTGCACGAGTTTTCGTTCGATTTCATTTCGGGGCGGATCGTACCGAGTTCCTTCTATTAAATTTCCGTCCGCCTCAGGCAGTGCGCTTCTGTCCACTTTACCGCTTGGGGTGCGCGGGAGCCTGTCAAGCTTAACAAAATAGGACGGAATCATATAATCAGGCATTTCCCTTTCAAGAAATTGTCGTACATCAGCTGCAGGCAATTCCTGATCAGACGCGAAATAGGCGCATAAATAGCTGTTGCCGTTTTGATCCTTTCCTGAGATCACCGCCGCTTCTTTAATCTTCTCATGTGACAAGAGCTGCTGTTCCACTTCGCCAAGCTCTATTCGATAGCCGCGGATTTTCACTTGATGATCGGCGCGTCCCAAAAACTCAATCTGTCCATCAGGAAGCCACATCGCCAAATCTCCGGTTTTGTACATTTTTTTGCCCGGCTCAAATGGATGGTCGACAAACTTTTCCGCCGTAAGCTCAGGTCTGTTTACATACCCTCTGGCAACCCCTTCGCCTGCTATGCATAGTTCTCCGGCAATCCCAACCGGCAGAGGGTGGAGGTCTTTGTCCACAATATAGATGCTTGTATTGAGAAGCGGTCTGCCGATCGGAATGGACGGTGTTTGCGGCACTTTTCCCGATTCGATTTGATGTGAAGCAGCATCAACACAGCACTCTGTCGGGCCGTATACATTCGTGATATTGCATGACAGATTCGGGAATTTATGAAATAGGCCGCCTATGACATCAGGTGTTAAAGCATCTCCGCCGACAATCAATTCCTTCAGATCGAATTCGAGTTCCGTTTTGTCTACATACGCCAGCATGTTTAAATGAGCAGGCGTCATGTCCGATACATTGATGTTGTTTTTCGAATAATACTCAATTAAACTCATCGCATCCCAAGCTGTCTCGCGCGGGACGATGCAAAGGGTATGCCCGAAGAGAAGCGCTGCGAATATTTGTTTGACAGAGGCATCAAATATATAAGGCGCAACCAGTGCTACATTTAAATGAGCATCGAGATGATGGTAAATTCTTTCATTTAATCCATGAACAAGATTGTTCACACTATGATGCTCGATCATGACGCCTTTCGGTTTTCCAGTGGATCCCGATGTATAGATGACATATGCCAAATGCTCCGGCTTGATGTCATGCTTAAGGTTTTCCACGTGGTCATTTTGTCCGGTTTGATCAATCCGGATGATGTCTCCGGCATAAGCTTCACCCAGATCCACATCGCCTGCCGCGCATAATACGCTGACATCGCTGTCTTTTAACATGTAGCTTATTCTTTCCTGCGGATACGCCGGATCGATTGGCAGATAGGCTCCGCCAGCTTTCAAAATACCCATAATACCGACGATCATTTCGATTGACCGTTCTGTGAGAATCCCTGCTATCACATCAGGGCCTACTCCTTTTTGACGCAAGGTGAAAGCCAGGCTGTTCGCCCTTTCATTCAGCTCCCTGTAAGAAATCGTTTCATCCCCGAAGGCAACCGCCGGATGATCAGGCGTTTTTTCCGCCTGCTTTTCAAACAGCTCCGGTATCGTCATCTCTTTGCAGAACACACCGTCTGTTCGGTTAAAATCATACAGAACCCGATGTCTTTCACCCTTTGTCAGGACATCTATCTGATTGATGGCAATGTCCGGATGATCCGCCGCTTGTTCCAACAAGCTGATCAGGTGTTCAGATAGTCTTTCCATTCTTTCCTTGTTGAATAGCGTCGTTGAATACTCAACTTCCAATCTTAATCCGTCTGCCGCTTCACTCGCAGTCACTGTGATGTCAAACTTGGAAATGCCGCGCTTGATCTCCACCAGTCTGCTTCTCAGCCCCTCTGCTTCAAACGGCTTTACGTCTGTGTTATGGTACACGAGCATCGTATCAAAGAGCGGGTTTCGGGCCATGTCCCGTTTGATGTTTACTTTTTCTACAAGCTCTTCAAACGGATAATCCTGGTTTTCATAAGCCTGAAGCGTGTTTTCTTTTACCTCTTGCAAATAATGTCTGAAAGTCTTTTTCCCTTCCGGATGGTTTCTGATCGCCAAGGTATTGACAAACATGCCGATGAGATGTTGAATATCCTCATGATTTCTCCCTGCAGCCGGAGTCCCGACGATGATATCTTCCTGACCTGTATATTTGGAAAGCAGCGCTGTATAACCGGCCAACAGAAGCATGTACATCGTAACGCCGTTTTCTTTCGCCATATGCTGAAGCTTGCGGAATGTTTCACTTTCGATTGCTGCAGTGACGGTGTCACCTTCAGAGCTTTTCGTCAGCGGCCTTTTATGATCTGTCGGGAGATCAAGGACCGGGATATCGCCTTTATACGTCTTCAGCCAGTATTCTTCCTGTCTTTTCAGCTCCTCGCTACGGGCATGGCTATTTTCCCATTCTGCGTAATCTTTATATTGAATATCGAACGGTTCCAGTGATTTCCCTTCATACAGTGCTCCCAGCTCTTGAATGAAGATGTCGGTGGACACGCCATCGGAAATGATATGGTGCATATCGAACATCAGCAAGTGCTCACGTTCATTCACTTTGACGACCTCCGCCCTTAAAAGCGGTGCTTTTTCCAATTGAAACGGCCTGATAAAGCTTTTGATTTTTTCTTCGGCACTTTCTTTGCCGATGTCACTGTATGCGACTTGAAAATCGATCTCGTTTTCAATCTGCTGCATCACTTCACCGTCGATCATGACAAATGAAGTTCGAAATGATTCATGTCTTTTAATCATATTTTTGAATGTATTCTCAAATCGGCGGATATCAAAATCGCCTTCGAGCGTCATGGCAAAAGGCATGTTATATGCAACATGACTGCCTGCTTGAGAAAGGATATAGAGCCTTTTTTGCGCTGAAGACAATCGGTAATATGGTTTTTCTTCCGTTTTTCCTAACGATGTAAAAGTACTTTCCTTCGCCGCACCGATATATTCCCTCAGCCCTTTAATCGTCGGGGTATCGAATATTTGTCTTAAAGGCAGCTTGACATTCAGTTCTTTATGAATAGTTGATACCAAAGCGGCGGCTTTAAGCGAATGCCCGCCGGCTTCAAAGAAGCTGCTGTTGATTCCGATTTTATTGATTCCTAAAGCCTCTTCCCATATGGAAACAAGTTTTTCTTCCATCTGATCCCGCGGCGCTTCATAGCAGCGATCCATTGTGATGCTCCGTTCCGGAACCGGAAGGCTTTTCTTGTCCACTTTTCCATTCACGGTAAGCGGCAGCCCGTCAAGCTGGACAAAGTGCTGAGGAATCATATAATCCGGAAGGCTTTTCTTTAAAAACGCTCTGATCTTTTCCGGTTCTACTTCCTTTTTAGCCGTTACATATGCGCAAAGATACGGGTCATGATCTCCGTCTTCTCTTGCGATGACCGCCGCTTCTTCAATCTTTTCATATTTAAGCAGCTGGTTCTCGATCTCGCCGGGTTCGATCCGATAGCCGCGAATCTTAACCTGCTGGTCAACCCGTCCCAAAAACTGAATGTTTCCATCCGGCAGCATTTTGGCAAGATCACCTGTGCGGTACATTCTTTCCCCGGGTGCAAACGGATTTTCGATGAATTTTTCCCGAGTCAATTCCGGTCTGTTTACATACCCGCGGGCCAGCCCTTCCCCGGCGATGCAGAGCTCACCGCTGGCTCCGAGCGGACAAAGCTGAAGGTCTTTGTTCAATATATACACTTTGACGTTATCGATCGGTTTTCCGATCGGAATATTTTGATACGATTTGTCGATTGGAAAACTTGTAGCAACGACTGTATTCTCCGTCGGTCCGTAATTGTTTACGATTTGATAGCTTTTTTCTTTAAAGACGTTTAATTTATCTCCGCCCGTTAACAACGTTCTTAACGAATGATTGTCAAGCGCTGTAAATTGTTCGCAGACTGGTGTCGGCAAAAAGCTGATCGTAATATGATGGTCATGAAAATACCGGTTCAGCTTTTCAACATCCAGTCTTGTCTCCTGATTGAGGACATGAACGGTGGCTCCCGCTGTTATATAAGGGAACAGCTCCCAGACAAAAGCGTCGAAGCTGATGCTCGCATAAATCGAGCTGTTGTCGTTTTGTCCGACTTCAAAACAGGATTGATGCCAGCGGCACAAGTTGATCAATGATTGATGCTCGATCATCACGCCTTTTGGCTTTCCTGTTGAACCCGACGTATAGATGACATATGCAAGGTCGCCGCTTTGATTGACATTGTCAATGTTTGACCGATCCTGCCCGGCAATCCTCTCATCATCCATATGAATCAACTCGATCGATTCCGCTGTAAGCTCCTCGGCCAGCGGAACGTCAGAGATGATGACTTTGACTTCACTGTCAAAAGCCATGTATCTCATCCGCTCCAGAGGATACTCAGGATCAATCGGCAAATAGGCGCCGCCTGCTTTCAGCACACCGAGAACCGCTGCAATCATATCGGACGACCGCTCCATCACGATCCCGACGAGCGTATCCGGCTTGACACCTTTTTCTCGCAACAGCCTTGCCACTTGATTTGCTTTTTCATTCAACTGTCGGTACGTCAGTTTTTGATCTTCAAAAACAACCGCAGTGTGATCTGGTATTCGATTCACCTGCTCCTCAAACAGCTGGTGGATTGTTTTTCCTTTTGGATATGCCGTCTTTGTATGGTTGAAGAACTCTAAAAGTGTCCGTTTTTCTTGACGGGATATCATATCGATTTGATGTAAAGTAACATCAAGGTTTTCTGAAACTTCCTCTAAAATCCTGAAATAATCTTCCGCTATCTTTTGAATCGTCTCTTCCTTGAAAAGGTTTGTCGAATATTCAATGTTCAATACGATCTTTTGTTCAAAATCCAACACATTAAAGATCATGTCAAATTTTGCATTGTCCAGTTCAAAGATGATCGGACTCAGCTTGACATCGCCTTTCTGTTTGGTAAACATCCTGGCATCTTCCAGAACAAACATCGTGTCGAACAAAGGATTGCGGTTAGACTCCCGTACACCATTGAGTTTGCGGATCAAATCATCAAACGGATACTCGGAATTGTCAAAGGCCGCTATCGTACGCTCTTTCGTCTGCTGCAAAAATTCTTTAAAGCTGTTGGAAGTATCAATCTCGTTTCGCAAAGCAAGTGTATTTACAAAAACGCCGAATACATCTTGTAGATCAGGATGCAGCCTTCCGGCAGCAGCGGTTCCGACAACGATATCTGTTTGATTTGTATATTTATTTAAAAGCACATAATATGCGCTCAGCATCACCGTATAAAGAGTTGTTCCGGTGTGTTTCGCCAGCTTCCTTATATGATCTGACAGCTCCCGCTCCATTTCCAAAAACACGCTGCTTCCTTCAAACGTGTCGATATGATGACGTTTATAGTCATAAGGAAAGTCCAGCTTTGACGGTATATCGCGATAAACGTCAAGCCAATAAGCTTCCTGCTTTTTCATCGCGGCTGATTGATTAAATGTATGATTCCATTCCACATAATCTTTATATTGCACATTTACTTCCGGCAATGGCACATTGCTGTAAAGTTCCAATATTTCATTCATTAGGATCCCTTGAGAAACCCCGTCACTGATGATGTGGTGAAAATTTATGACCAGTATATGCCTAATATCGTCGATTTTGATCAGCTTGGCCCTCATAAGAGGCGGCCGGCTCAAATCAAAAGGCTTAATGGATTCTTTACAGTACCTGCTTGTGATCTCCATTAAAGCATGCTGATCTGTAATTGAAGCGTCTAAGCACTCGTATTCGAGGCGGAATTCGACATTCTCATAAATTTTTTGGATGAGTTCATTGTTTTGGATTTCAAACCCGGTTCGCAAAACTTCATGTCTTTGCAAAAATGTCTTCAATGCGTTTTCAAGCTGTATGGCGTTTATCCGGCCTTCGACAAGAAGGGCCATCGGAATATGGTAAGCTCCCCTTTCATTTTCCAGCATCGACAGCATATACATTCTTTGTTGGGCAGGGGATGTCGGATAATACTCTTTTTCGTGAGCTGTTTGAATCGGATGTTCCATATCGCTTTCTTCTCTGTTTTTCAAATAGTGGTCCAAAGCGATGATTGAATCATTTTTAAAGATTTCGCTGATCGGCATCTCAACATTCATTCGTTTGTTGATTTCCGTGATGATGGATATCGCTTTGAGTGAGTCTCCGCCGATTTCATAATAGCTGACATGAAGATTGATGCTGTCTAGGCCAAATATATCTTTCCAAATCTCCAGAAGCATGGCTTGTGTTTCATTCTCCGGCAGCATCGATCCGCCTCGTTGACCTTCATCTGCGGTATGCTGTTCAGCCAAGTCATGGAGCGTGCGCTTATCGACTTTTCCGTTTACAGTTAACGGGATTTTGTCAATTTCCACGAATTTCGCAGGAATCATATAGTCAGGCAGCGTTTTTTGCAAAAATTCCTTTACATCTAATTGGCTGATCGCGTTCTCTGCTACAACAAAAGCGTATAAGTTTTTGATTCCATCCGGACTTGTGTAATCAATAACCGATGCCTTCGTAATCTCCTGATGGCTTACGAGAGTATTTTCAATTTCCCCCATTTCCACTCTGTAGCCTCTGATCTTCACCTGGCTGTCTTTTCTTCCGAGAAACTCTACATAACCGTCCTCTTTCAAGACGCCATAGTCACCCGTTTTATAGATGTAACCTAATTCCTGATGATGGATAAATGAATGATCCGTTTTTTCTTGATCATGAATATACCCGCTTGCTACCCCTGCTCCGCCTATGTACAGCTCTCCTTCGACACCGACGGGACATAATTGTTTATTCTGGTTCAATACGTATATTTTTTGATTGGCCAGCGGTTTTCCATAAGGAATGCTTTTCCAGTCTTCCTCTACTTTTTGAATCGGATAGTAGATCGACCAGATCGATCCCTCTGTTGCGCCTCCCAAACTAATCACTTCTGCGTTTTTAAACGTCTTCTTTATGGTTGCAGGCAACTGAAGCGGTATCCAGTCTCCGCTTAGCAGGATGAGTCTGAGATGATGATTGAGCTCGTTGGCCGGGTATACATCGGCCGTCATTCCCATAATCGCCGGAACAGAATTCCAAATTGTAATCCGTTCTTTTTCGACTGTCTCTTTCAGACTGAATACATCCCTTTGGTCATCAATGATGACAAGTGACGCCCCGCTGCTTAAAGCGCCAAACACGTCATATACAGATAAATCAAAGCACAATGAGGAAATGCCCATTATGTTATCTTGTTCTGTGACGTTGAATTTTTCATTGATATCGAGAATGGTATTCGCTGCGGCACCATGCGTAATCTGAACGCCTTTTGGCTTGCCTGTGCTTCCTGACGTAAAGATGACATATGCCATGTCATCCAAATCGACTTTTCGGTCAACCGGCGCTTTTGAGAAGCGCTCGATATGTTCTTTGTCATACACGTCATGGCTGATGAAGAATTTGCAGTTGCTTTTTGATTGGATATACGCCTTTCTTTCTTCTGGATAATCCGGATCGAGAGGGATATAAGCTGCTCCAGTCTTCAATACAGCCAATAAATTGACAATCGTCCCCAGGCTTCTTTTGCCGATGACACCGATATAGTCGCCCCTTTCAACCCCTTTTCCAATGAGAAATCTTGCGACCTGGTTGGATTTTTCGTCAAGCTCCTGATAGGTCATCACCTCATCATGATGCTTGAGTGCCACTCTGTCAGGTCCATGTTTAACCTGGCCGGTAAACAATTCGTGCAAGGGCTCGGTATCGAAAGATTGATCTGTGTCATTATAGGCGCTGATCATCTGGCGGCTTTTTTCATTTATTTGGATGGTTGAAACGTCCTCGCCGGATACGGCTTTCTGGATGACTGCGATATACTGGTCAAACATCGATTCAATTACTTCATGTTCAAAAATTTGCTCCACATAGTCCCATGTAATATAAAGGCCGCCGTTTATTTCATATACTTGGTTGTCAATGTATACTTGCGACGTTCTTGTGCTAAAGAAATGAATGTTGTCAAAATCGACAAGACTGTCAAATGAGTCGTCGGGATTTTCACTCAGCACGCTTGTGAATACGATCGGCATGACCGCTTTTTTATTCATGCCATTCTTTTTGGCGATGTTTCTGATCACATCAACTCCGTCATAATGTCTGTGTTCCAGTGCTTCTAAAAGCGTGTCCTGAACATTTAAAGCAAATCTCCAGAAAGAGCTCGTGTTTTCTTCGGCATGGATGTCCAGCAGCATTAAAGAGGTAAAATCTCCGATCATGTTTTTGACATCCGGATGAAACGGGATTCTGTTAAATACGGTTAAATTGATAGCAAAGTGGTTTTGCCGGCTCCAATAAGCTAAAATATAGGCATATGCAGCACAAAGGACTGAGGTCGGCGTGAGATGATAATTCCGGGCTTTCTTTTTTAATTCATTCCATGTATGTCTATCCAAAAACGTTGAAAACTTCTTGAACGAAGGTTTCGCTACATGGGCTGGATCTGATTTAAGAGGCAGCTCAGGCGCACTTGGAAAATGATCCAGTTTATCCAGCCAATATTTTTGGTCTTTTTGATATCTGCTTGTTTGCTTAAAATCGATCGAGGCCAAAACATAATCTCTGAAGCTGTATGCTAGTGAAGGCAGTTTGAGGCCGGGGTTTTCATATAGTTGTTTAAACTCCCTGATTAATCGTTTCATACTGCTGTCATCGCAAATGAGCGGGTCCACATTGAGGAAAAAATATTTTTTCTCTCCCGGCAGCATAAACGTTTTGAGTTCAAACAAAGGCCATACACTTGGATCAATGATCTTTGATGTCATCTTCTCCCGCTGTTCTAAAATTCTGGCGTTGATTTCTTCTTCTGTGAAACCTCTTAAATCCTGAGTTTCGATTGTATAACGTTGTGTTGCTTCGAGAATTTTTTGCGTTCCGTTTTCAAATACGATCGTGCGGAGAATCGGATGCCTGTCAATCAATTTTTGCAGTGTCAGCTGAAATCGATTCAAATCGACATCAGCTTCAAATTCGACAGTTAAATTCGTAGCGACTCCGCCGATTTCGAACGACTCATCTCTTCCAACTAAATAAGCCAGCTGAATGCCTGTAAGCGGGAATGTTTCATGGATATTTTCCGGATCGGCAGCCCTTGTCACGAAGCCGTCTCCCTTGTCTTCTTGTTGATTAGCTTCGATAAAAGCGCTCAATTCCTTTATGGTCGCAAGCTTAAATAGCTGATGCAGCGGAATTTCAACATTCATTTTTTCCTTTATTTTGGCGATGAGCTCCATCGCATGCAATGAATGTCCGCCCATTTGTGCAAAATGATCATGAATGCCCGCTTTTTCAACGTGCAAAACATCCTGCCAAACAGCTGCCAGCTTTTCTTCCGTTTCATTTCGCGGCGCTTCATATTCGTTTTCCGCCCCCGCCGTTCTGTCCGGCTCAGGCAGGGCTTTTCTGTCCACTTTTCCGTTTTTGGTGAGGGGCAGCTTGTCCAATTTGACAAAATATGCGGGGATCATGTAGTCTGGAAGCTTTTCACCTAAAAATCCTTTCAGCTCATCAAGGGAAATCTCATGATTTGCCGTGATATAGGCGCAAATGTACGGGCGGCTTTCTTCGTCTTCCCGGACGATGACGATCGTCTCATTGATGTCTTCATGCATCTCCAGCCGGCTTTCGATTTCGCCGAGTTCGATCCTGAAACCGCGGATTTTCACCTGGTGGTCGATTCGGCCGATGAATTCGATGTTGCCGTCAGGCAGCCATTTCGCTAAATCACCTGTTTTGTACAGCCTTTCTCCCGGAATGAACGGATGCGGGATGAATTTTTCCGCCGTCAGTTCCTCGCGGTTTAAATATCCTTTGCTTAAACCATCGCCTGCGATGCACAGCTCTCCGGGAACCCCGATCGGCACGAGCTTGCCGGCTTCATCCATGATCAAGACTGACGTATTCGCCAGCGGGCTGCCGATCGGGATTGTATCGGCTTTTTCATCTATTTCATTGATGAAATAATATGTCGCATATACCGTGCTTTCCGTCGGGCCGTAAACATGAATCAATTTATCCCGGCCGACATGATTCAGCACTTTTCTCACATGCGGAATCGACGCTCTCTCCCCGCCGAAGAGGATTTTTCGTAAATTCGACAGACAGTCGACATGAATATCTGCAATCATGTTGAACAGTGCCGTCGTAATGAACATCACGCTGACCTTCTCCTCATTGATAGCGCTTCCAAGTCTATTGATGTTCAATAACGCTTCCTTCTCAATCATGACCAGCGACGCTCCGTTTAATAAAGCGCCGAAGATGTCGAACACTGATCCGTCAAACGAATAATTGGACAGCTGGAGGATCACGTCGTCTTCTGTGATATCGATATAATTGGTATTTTGAACGACCCTTATGACACTGTAGTGCGGGGTGACGACGCCTTTTGGCGTTCCCGTGGAACCTGATGTGTAGATAATATAGGCAGTATCGCCGGAATCATTGACAGAACTGAGCGGTTCTTTACTGAATCCGTCTGAAGCCTCTTTGTCCAGCTGAACGATGTCAGCCTCACAATCGATTCCGTCTGCCGCTTTTCCTTGCGTTAGCAGCACCGCGGCTTTCGTGTCGCTGAGCATGAAGGCCATTCTGTCTTTCGGCGTTTCAGGGTCGATCGGCAGATACGCACCTCCCGCTTTTAAAATGCCAATGATGCCGATGATCATTTCAAAGGAGCGCTCCGCGATAATCGCGGCAATCGAGCCTCTGCCGATCCCTTTTTCCCTGAGAAGTCTCGCGGTTTGGTTTGCTTTTTCATTCAGCTCTCTGTAGGTCATGCGCTGAGCACCGAACACAAGAGCCGTATGGTCAGGCGTCTTCATGGCCTGTTCCTCAAAAAGCTCATGAAGCGTCTTGTTTTTTGGATAATCGGTCTTTGTGTTGTTAAAATGTAGGATCAGTTCTTTTTCATTCTCTGTCATTTTGTGAAATACCCCATTTTCTAATGAATGTTTAGCAACCATATAAAAATTCTCCTTTTTGATAAAATATTCACCATAATATTGGTCTGTAGTTGCTCTTTTACCGATTTTTTATTGAACCTCCGTCTTGTGAAAACAGATTATCAAAAATAATCATTATTTTCCATGGGAATATTGTTTAATAATGGTTAATTTTTTATGAATTGGATATTTTATATTTTACATTGTCGAAACACGTATTTATGAGACAAGATAAACAGCAACCAGATCAAAAGACCTAAAAAACACTGTTCCGATTATAATAAAAGTAATTTTCGAAGCGGCGGAGGAAGGAAAAATAGATTAGACCCGGGCTTGAATCTCGCCGAAATCGTAGGTTAAAACGTCCGGCTGGCTGTCAGTGAATAATTGATGATGCCGGTGATCTTTTCAACGTGATGGTGCAAAAAGAAATGATTCCCCTCAAAGTAGTAGGCTGTAAAGTGTCCTGAAGTATGATGTTTCCAATCGGATACATCTTCCTTGCTCATAGCGTCTTCTTTTCCGTTGAGAACGGTAATGTCGCAATCTATTTTGCTGTTTCTTTCTTGATAGATATAGTTTTCTACCATTTTAAAGTCGCTTTTGAGAATGGGGATAAACAATTCAAATAGCTCTTCATGATTGATGAGCTCCTCAGGTGTTCCCCCGAGCTCGACAATTTTTTTCTTAAAAATAGGATTGGGCAAGGTATGCAGTTTTTCTTTCTTTCTGATCCTCTTTGGCGCTTTATAGCCCGAGAAAAAAATGTGAACCGGTTTTTCAGCCCCCGCCCCGCTCATTTGATAGTAAAGTTCATATGCCAAAAGGCTTCCCATGCTGTGCCCAAAAAGAGCGTAGTCGTCACCTTTTCGTTCAGCTTGAACCTGCTCAAAAATGTCTTGAACTGCTTCTTCAAGGCTTTCGTAACAAGGCTCGTTGAAACGCCGGCCCCTTCCCTTCAGCTGAATCGGACAAATCTCAATGTCGGGCTGCATATGGCCTTTCCAGGAATAAAATGCAGATTCGGATCCGCCGGCGTAAGGCAGGCAAAATAATTTCATTTCTATCATTCCCTTTCGTTGTAGATATTTTTTGGTGAATAAGCCGTTAATCGACAGATACGTCAGCCGTCCGATTCAGCGCTAAAAACTTCGGAAGGATAATCATGTAGAAAACGCCAACAGCAATCAGGCTTCCCCCGACTAGCCAATACAGGCTTTCAAGCGCGATCCATGCCGGGTAAAGCCACGCAATAAACAGAAGGGTCAGCGACTGTGAGAGCATCATAAGCGGATGAATCCATCCCTGCACCCTACCCATCATTTTCGGATTGACGATGTTTGGTATCCACCCTCCGATGGCAACGTTGATGCTTGGAAGCGAAACCGCGATAAAGCAGGAGCAGACCATATACAGCCACAAACTTTTAACCAGGGAGCCGGAAATCGTGGCACATCCGCAAACAATCAGCGCTAGGATCAAAAGTTGATAAAGCTTCAATTTTTGAGAAAGCAAGGATGCGGCGATGCTCCCCGCCAAAAACCCCGCACCGAAAACAATGCCGAGTACAATCGACATCTCTTCATAGTTTACAGGTGCAAGCTTGTATTTTAATATAAACACCTGCATGACCGAGAGCCCCCCATTGACAACTCCGAAAAGGACGAATCCGGACACGAGGGCAAGCAGCAATTTATGGTTGAGAATATAAGTAAAACCAAGTGTGAAATCTTTCCATATACCAGCGATATTCAGCTGTCTAATGGAATGTTTTCCATTTGGCATGCGGACGGCATCGGAAATCCGGCAGGCTTGAATTAAAAGCCCGCTCAGTGCGAAGCTGGCTGCATCAACCATAACGGCTCCTTCAACTCCAAGCGTCCAATAACAAAATACGCCAAGCCCGTTTCCGAACAGCATAAATAAACTGGCTACCATTTGATTCAATCCGACGGCCAGCGAATATTCGTTTTCAGATAATATTCCTTGAATAAGAGAAGTTTGGGCAGGGGTGAAAAAACTTTTAACGGCATTTCTTAAAAAAAGAACGGCAAATGTAAACGGCATCCATTCAAGATAGAGAGACAGCAGTAATACAATCGATAGTCCCATACAGATCCAATCGCAGTTTTTGGCGATTTTCTGCCGGTCAAACTTATCCGCGAAAACACCGACGAGGAAAAATACAGCCAATGTAGGCAATGACAGCATCAGCTCGGTCATTGTGGCATATGCAGGCTGATTGGAAAAACGGTCTAGCAGGTAAAACAAGAGGGCAGTGAGTCCGATGATCCCTCCCATTTGTGAGGTAAAGGATGCGAAGAACAGCAGCGCATAATTTTTATTTTGAAAAATAGAAAACATTTTTTTCATAGGCGCCTCCTAATTTGTATTGAGACAGACGGCTCCATTTGTTATTCTAAAAAAAGAACATCATTCTAATTTTCCGCCTCTTATCACGCTGATTTTCATTTTCAAAACTACACTTCTATCATTTAAAGTGTCACAGATTGAATTTCCCAATATAAAATCGCTGCTTCTCATAACGATTGCAGCCGTCTTTTTAACCCCCCGTTTCTTCTTTCAGATAGTATTCTCTAGCAAAGTGGAAGGGAAATCCTTGATCTCTACCCTTCAAATTTACAAAGAAGTAAATTTATGAAAAGTAATTCTAAGGTTATAGATTCGTCCTATTTCAACAATATCCTCTATCTTATATTCAATTTTTTAGAAAATGTCCTTTTTAAAAAACAATTACTATATTTAAAAAATAAAAAAACGCTTCCAATATGGAAGCCGAAAGACTCATCATACTGGAAGCTGTTTAGATGTTCATTTTTTTATGAAATTGTTATCCAGCACTTCGATCACCGAAGAAGTCGTTTTTGAACGGTCTTTTGTTTGCTGCACCAGTTTGATGATGTCTTTGTATGCCTGCTGCGCTCCGAGCACCAGCAAAGGAACCCCGATCGGATCGATTTTCAGCCTTCTTGAAAATAAACCGCCGAATGTCATCGCAATGGGCACAGTCGGAGACGTGTTTGAAAAAACGACTTTTTCCTGCAGTTTTCCGTTTTTTTCAAACAGCTCAAAAACGCCCAGCATGGCTGGAATGACCGCTTTTGATGATCCTCTGCCGATCGTGTACACCTGGTGGCCTTCTTCATCAAGACCGTGAAAGATTAATTTCCCCATTTCCTTCGGACTTAATTGATTAAAACAGTCGGTACTTAAAATTTCGTTTTTCGACGGTTTTCTGCTGAATGGGAGCTTTTTCAGATGATAAGCGGCGGCAAGTGCAGAAGAATGAGTGCCGCCGTAACAGTTGTATATATAGATCAACATACTCACCCTCTTAAATGTCTTTAGTTTTAATGTGACCCAAATATACAATCTTATTTATACCGCGTTTCCAAAACTTCTTTAACAGCTGAGACATACGTTTGGAACGTCTCATTTTTAGAACTTGCCCGCGTCCACAGGCCGAACTCCGAAAAAAAAGCCTCTCGTTGAGGCGTGCTGATTTCCAATTGAATGCTTTGACCTGTTTTGCATTGATTATTGATATTTTCGGGATTTCCCCCTGCAAGCCGGTGGCTTGGGCTGACCAGCTCCGCTGAAAAACCTTGGTTGTGCAGCGCTCTGACAATCGCTTTCGCCCCTCCGGTATCCGTTCCTCCCACAAGCGTATGTTCAACGATGTCATGATATCCATGAAAAGCCAGCGTATACTTGTGCTCTTTGACCGCTTTGACGGCCTGCGGTTCATCAAAATGATTGCTTGTGATGTGAAGATCCCAGTTTTGCGAGGGTTTGATTCCTTCGAATAAGTAAGTGGAATAATCGGCGCTGAAGGCGCGGACAAGTTCACTGACACCTCCTTCGATTCCTCCGCCGTGCGGCGAAAGAATCAGCAGTTCGGTGCCCATGTCTGTATATTCGATTTGATAATCTTCTCCTTCTGTTTCATGTTCGGCAAGCTCGGCAAAATTGGCGTATTTGTCTGCAGATGAAGCGACGCTCTGCAGCGGAAATTGAAAGATGACCGTTAAGCAAATCCCCGTGACTAACCAGATGATGCAACGATTTTTCATCAATGGGTTCCATTCTTCCTGCACCGTTAAGAAACTCCTTTTATCGTGTATTTTGTTGCGAGTATCACGTGATATCATGTTTCGGCCGGGATGAGAGAATTTCAATAAATGGTAAAATATTACTCCTTTTCGTCACCCAGTTGCCATTTTATATAAGAAGAACAGCATAACGAAAGCGACCTTTACCTTATTTTTCATCAGCGGCCGGCACGTGTTCCCGGAAGCACGGAATCTTTCGGCATACAGTATTTTTATATCGATTGCCTCAGACGGGACAGGTGCCTTCAGATCAAGCAAAGCCTATAGAAGGAAGCACAGGTTCGGTGCAGCGGTTTGAAGAGGGACAAAGTCTCCCTGTCTTTATATGATATTTTGAGCCTCTCTGACAGGAGATCATCTAAAAAAATGCAAATAAAAAAGAAACGGACGATTCCGTTCCGAAGGAATTAAAAAAATAGAGGGCTATTCAAGAGACTAAACTGTTTGGGATCTTTATACATACCCCTTTACAAGATCTGGAGTCACGAAAATTCAACAAGATAGGAATAAAGAGGAGATCCGTGCACTCTTGATCGGGCCAACATAGACTATGCTGCAAGCAGCAAATGCGACTATGTTGTTTCTAATAAAAATGCTGTATGTGAAATCCTAAGAATTATATTAGCTGACATTATGTTAAAAGAAAGAGATCAGATCTTAACAATTGATCTCTTTCTTTGTAAACTTAACCTAAATCTATGCAAACTTTCCTGAAAGAACTTTTGATCTATAAGATCTAACAATGGGCTATTGTTTAGATGGCTAATCCCAGAGTTTAAATACTCATGATATATTGAAGGAGTATATTGGTTTTAATTCCTAATTGTGTTAAAACGCCTTGAGTTTTAATGGAAAGGGAAGTAAAATAAAAAATGGAAAAAGAGGAAGGAAAAAGGGAGGGGAATATGGAGAGATTCAAAGGGCTTATTGGGATTGGGTTAATAATTCTCGGTTTAATATTTGGAGTCAACACCTACCAATACCAAGCTGTGTTACCGCGGCCAATCTTACAACTTGGCCAGATGACTGAATTGTTGCATTGGCTTTTTGGATAATATCCTCTTTCACAATTTTCGGAATTAAGGATACAGAAGCTGGATCATATAAAGCTCCTGTTGCAGAATGTATAAGCATTAGAAATATAATAAACCACAAAGGAGAAAAGCCATTAAAATAACATATTGGAATGATTAGCATTATTGATGCTCTGGTCAAATCTGAGAAGAACATCCAGAACTTTAATGTAGCTGTTTTCATCAGTGGCGTGATGATCGGCCCCAAAATCGCTTGAGGAAGAAAGCTTACAGATATCAAAAAAGCAGTACCGATAGCCCCCTTGCCATCTAAAATTAAAAACCACAGAATAGTGCTAAACGCAAAACTGTCTGCGGTTATCTTCACCATTTTGGAGCCGAATAAAAAGGTGAAGTTTTTTTGCCACAAGCTGTTGCTTTTCTGCATATTTTTGTCCCCCTTACATCAATACCTCAATTTTACAGTTATTCATTTTAATACAATATCCATATATTTGTCATTAGTCAATCATGGTTTTGATTTGAAATAATTTCATATATGTCAAGATTGCTAGACATTTACCACATTCACTGAAATCGGATCAAGACTTTAATACTGACATATTTTCAAAATATTGATATTTAATTACCTATTTTAATCAAAAACTGTTTATTTTTGGAGTATTGTTTGTTAACCTTTAGGTAAAGGGGGTGGATATAGGGGCAAATTAATCAGAAGTATAGGTGATACGGTGTAGGTCATAATCCTTGGAAAAAAGCTTGAGAGGGAGAGGAAAAATGAGGAAATTGATCCTGTTTTTTGTTGCTGTTTTTGCTACAATTGGATTGACGATGCCAAGTCAAATATCGGCCGCAGAGGTCCACGCCAACGATACAGCGTTTAAATACACTATAGAGGACTATATCAATTACCTGGCCAACTATAGTGAAGAAGATGCCATAAATGGTGGAGTTTCACCAGAATATGTTTCTTCCGCAGTGTTTGATGCACAAAATGTATTAAACCAATTTAAGGCGATGCCGAAAGAAGGTCAACAGAAGTTTGTTGACAATCTTACCAAGTTTGACACAAATGCTTTAACTGTAAATACAGAAGTAAATGAAGAAGAGGATATTATTGCGAAACCTCAAGCAAATAAGTCAGTTTCTTACACAGATTCAGTTAAATTTTTTGGAGCACCTGTAACTACATATAGGGTCTCAGTAAACTATAGTGTTACTAAAGGTAAAGTGAAAAAAATTAACTCTAGTAGCGCTTATGTCGTTCGAAACTGGAATCCTGTCGTCAGAACAGAATTAAACCCAGGTGGCAAAAATGCTTGGGTAACAGGTGACAATAAGGCAGCTGTCACAGGAAGCTTCTTTTATCGGATTGGGCCACTTAAAGATTTTGCGGTGCAATTAGGGAATGTGCATCTTAAAGCTGTTGGCGACAAAAATGGAAAGAGGACTTACAAAAAAACCAGGCTTGATTAATCGGCGACTGTGAGGTGAAACCAATGTCCAAAAAAGCAAAAACCATCTTGTGGTCTATTCTGGCAGTAATGATTGTATTATTAGCGGTAGGGATAATCGCTTATTATCAAACTGCTGCTGCATAAAATGAATGGCAGAGGTGTTTCCACATCTCTGCTTTTTTGGCTACCTAAAACATGAGATACTCGCATCTCAAAGATGATTTAGTTTCCTTATCATCTGCAATTTTAAGGCAGCTTTCCAATACATCGCCTCCCCTTCTTTTATGCCCCCTTCCTTGCTCCTAATATAATATGGATATTTTACAAACATGCCATCACATAACAACCTCTTGTATTTTGACATTTTCTTTTCTCAAATAATCGTTTATTTTCTTTGGGAAAACAGTTCTTTTAATTTGAGCTGATAATGTTCCTCTATTTTCTTGTTGCCACTTGCTTCAGCTTTATAAATTCTTGTTCTATCGCATGGACACAGAGGCAATTATAATTTTTTCATGAATGGCATTTTCAAGTTCGAAATTACAGGCTCTCAAAATTATTCACCTCATTCCGAATGTAAGTTCTATTATGACTATCCAAAATGTAATCAAAAAAATTACACATAAAAAAAGCCCTTTTAAAAGGACTTCTCTTCGACCTTATGAGTCTTCAAAACATATCGACCACAATATGGATTTTTAACTTCTGGGTGATGCTTCATCAATCCCTGAAAAAAGTAGTCATGTTGTTAATGACAAGGCTAGTTGGTGGACAGCAATTTGGACAAGTAGATTTTTAATATCTTTAAAATTTCTTACAAATTTATCCTTCTTCAATACCCCTATTGATGTGCCCCATGATTCCACTTTGTTTTTGTTTTTTCTATTTATAGTGTATAAATAATAATTCTGCTGCTATTCTGTCAGATTCTCAATTCCAATCTCTTTTGCAATTTCAACAAATTCATCAGGACCACTGACACTTTCTAGCTTTCTCTTTAGTCTAGAAACCGTTCCTTTCAGAGACGATCATTTTTTATAGAAAGCGCTCCGGCCTGCTCGTTCAACCAGGGCTGGGAAGAGCTGATAGAGTTTGCTGACGCCGTTCATCCAGCCTGGAAGATTAATTTCTCGCTTGTTCGTCATCATTGCCGAGACGACTTTCTTAGCAACCTGATCCGGATCAAGCATCCATCTCTCGACGCTTTTGACATAATCCCCTCTTTTATCGGCCGTCTTAAAAAAGTCGGTTTGAATCGGTCCAGGATTGACCGTTGTCACGTTGACCCTCGTTTCGGCAAGCTCCATTCTCAAGCTGTTTGAATACCCGAGCACAGCATGCTTTGTTGCCGCATAAAGGCTTGACTTGGGCGTCGCTAATTTGCCCGCTTGCGAGGCGATGTTGATAATATGGCCTTTGTCTTGCCTGATCATATGCGGGAGTGCCATTTTCGTGCAGGCGATCAGACCGAATACGTTGACCTCAAACATCGCTTTCATATCTTCAAGGGAAGCGTCAAGCGCGTTTTCGAAAATACCGAATCCCGCGTTGTTCACAAGAATATCAACCGGACCGGCCTCTTGGAACGCCGCTTTTATGTCATCCGTCCGGCTGACGTCCAATGCGATTATGCGGCATTTTGCACCGGTTTCATCGGCGATGTTTTGCTTCAAAGCCATGAGGCGGTCTTTTCTGCGCGCAGCCAGAATGACCTCGGCTCCTTCCTTGGCGGCATGGTATGCGATCCGTTCCCCAAGTCCTCCTGAAGCCCCTGTAATCATCACGTTTTGCTCTTTCAACTTTTGCTGCATGTTCGTCACCTACTTTGCGTAATAGTACTCGATTCCATCGGCCGTTTCTGCACCGATCCTCCCTTGGGATTCCAAATCGTCAAGCTGCCCAATCGTTTCTGACATCGTTAAGAACAGCTCTTTTTCATAGACTGCAGGGAACAGTTTTTGACATATCTGATAAGGTGAATGCGGTTTTTCAGTAAGGATGCGGTACACCTCTTCGGCTCTGTTTCGCTGCTTTTCCAGCCTTTTGGCGACAAGCTCATTCACTTTTGTGATGTCCTCCCCGTGGCCGGGATAAATAATGTTGAGCGGAAGCTCCCGCAGCCTGCCGAGCGATTTCAAATAGTCCAGCAGCGGAGTCGGGCGCCTTTCTCCTTTTTGCGGCACTTCAAGAAGCGGATTTGAAGAAGACGGCTTTAACAGCAAGTCTCCTCCGAGCATGCTTCCAAGCTCCTCATGATAAAGGACAATATGTGAAGCGGCGTGTCCGGGCGTCTCAAGAACCCTCCACCCTTCAAGCCCGTCAATTTGCGCGCCTTCTGAAACGGTCTCTGTCAAAGTCCGATTACAGGAAAACCGGTACGACGCTTTTACCGTAAGCCCCGGCGGCTTCATATCGCCGGGAACGCCGAATCGCTGATACAGGTATGTAAAAAAGGCCTTTTGTTTTTCAATAAAATCGGGATTTTGGCTGATATACGGTTCATTGAACGGATGGCCGATGATGTTGACCCCTGCGGGGAATTCGTCCAGCAGTCCGGCGTGATCAGCGTGATGATGGGTCAGAACGACCTGGTCAATATCGTTTAATGACAGTCCCTGGCCGGCCAGCTCTTTCTTCAAAACGGCGGCCGCCTCCTTTGTGTTGGGCCCGGCATCGACCAGAGTCAGCGCCTCGCCTCTGACCAAATAAATGTTGACGTCTCCGACTGCAAACGGAGTCGGCAGTGAAATAGGAATGATTCTTGCGTCTTTCATCGTTTGATTCTCCTCATCCTGCGAATTGATGTTGATCATATTTTACCTTTTTCTCCCGCGCATGTCATTTTTGCTTCAAATGCCTGTTGACATTTCATCATTCCTCATAGCATAATGAACAACAAATATATGCAGGTAAATGATTGAAGACGCAATGAAGAGGAATAGTAAACAAGCAATGGTGAAAGAGAGTGAAATCCACGGCTGAAAGATTTCACAGCCCGCTTGCATGTTGAACCTGCCCTCAGAGCGCTTAGGCAAACCTAAACGTATCCCGCGTTACGGGGCAAGAGCTGAGCATTTATATGCTAATGAAGGTGGTACCGCGAAACCTTTTCGTCCTTTGTGAAGACGGAAAGGTTTTTTTGTTTTTTAGAAGGAGGAATTCATAATGAAACGAATGGGATTTATCGGAGCCGGTTCGATGGCTGAAGCGATGATTAAGGGGCTTGTCAAAAGCGGTGCGATGGAGCCGGAAGCGATATTCGTTACGAATCAGTCGAATACGGCCAGACTTCGTGAGTTAAGCGAGACATACGGGGTGTGCGGAGAAGCCGATACGGCAAAAGTCGCCGCCCGTTCGGATACACTCGTTTTGGCGATGAAGCCGAAGGACGCGGCGGCCGGAATGGCCGCACTCCGCCCCTATTTGCGAAAAGATCAGCTGCTGATTTCAGTCCTTGCAGGCATTCCGATTCGCACGATCCAGCACTACGCCGGGCTTGATCTGCCAGTTGTAAGGGCCATGCCGAATACATCGGCCTCCATTCAAAAATCAGCCACAGCCTTTGCGGCAAGCCCGCTCGTGACGAAAGAGCAGATGCGGGAAGCAGCTGACCTCTTTGCGACAATCGGAAGCGTTGCAATCGTTGAGGAATCTGCCCTTGATGCGGTGACAGCAGTAGCCGGAAGCGGCCCCGCTTTTGTTTATCGATTTGTCGAAGCCCTGCTGGCGTCAGCTGCGGAATTGGGACTTCCTGAAGAAACGGCGAAACAGCTGATTATCGATATGATGTCAGGTGCAGCTCAAATGCTTGAAACCGGCAGGAACCCTTCTGTCATGAGAAAAGAGATTACAAGCGCCGGAGGGACAACAGAAGCAGGCCTTCGGGTGCTTGACGACCAACAATTTGAACAGATCGTCATATCCTGCGTCAAAGAAGCGGCGAATCGTTCTGCGGAAATCAGGGATATGTTTGCGGCCAAAATTTAAAAAAATCGGGAGACAGCGTTTCGCTTGTTCCCGATTTTTCCCCAAGCGGCCCCGTCCGTATACTTAGAGAAGCTTGTGTATCGCCAGCCGAAGGATATCGGGCAGCTTTCCGAATGAAAACGGCACATGGAGGCGTTCCGTCCATTTATGAGGGTCTTTGCCGGCCGGCCCGATATTGATGACCGGCACAAACAGTGCGTTTTCTCGTCCTTTAGGCAATGAATAGCCGTGTTGAAACAGCGGCATATTGGATGTGAACGCATCGACAGACTGCTTTTGCAGCTGAAGGTAGCTTAAATCGGACAGGCCGGGAAAATATTGGACTTCTGTAAATTCAATACCGTACCTGTCGGCCGCATACTGTTTCACATCTTTCATCACCTTTCGGATCAAAGGATCGTCCTTTGAAGAAACAGCCGGATAAAACGGCGGACTGTAAAACAGAACGATCATCGGAGCATCTTCTTTGCAGAGCGAAGCCAATTCAGACACGATTTTCGTTGAAAAATCGCGGTCTCCAAGCTTCCCCCTGTTGGCAAATGCAAAGTTGAGTATGCGCTCCGCCTCGGACTTCCCGGCCTTTTCCTTTGCTTTGTTCCACAGCTCCTCAAACGTCAGCACGGAAACGGTCGGATTCATTGGCGTGAATGCTTCAAATCGCTGATATTCGGCCGTTTTACGCTCAATATTTGTTTGAATATTGGCGGCCGCTTCCTTGGCTGTGTCAAGCAGCATGTGATGGAGCTCGGCGGCGGAACGCTCCATCATCAGCACATTAAAGAGCGACACCGCTGCGTGAGGAGTCTGAACCGAGTACGCTTCCTTCAAATCTTTTTGCATCAGATTGGCCGGGGGAGGCGTCACTTCTCCATCCGCTTCTTCGCAATAGTCAACGTTTAATTCGAGCAGCCTGTTGATTTCGGACACCATTAAATTCGCATTCACCCCTGCAAACGGCTCGCCGACATGCGTCTCAATCCCTTTGCAGAAAAATCCGGCAAGCGCTTTGCCGATGCTGCCTGAATAGACGTATTGCTTCTGATCTCCCGGATGTTTTTCAAACATCGGCTCACAATTTAAGCATGATGTATAATGAAGGCCAAATTCCTCTTCTAAAGCTTTCAGTGCGGGTACGGCTTCAAGCATCCCCTGTGAGTTGACTTCTTCGTCCGGAACCGTAATTAATAGAAGGTTTCCGTCAAATTCTCCGTTCATCGCCCGTTCCAGCATCGAAAATTGAACAGCAAGACCCGCTTTCATGTCCATGCTTCCCCTTCCAAACAGCCACTCGCCGCTTTCCAAGTCTCTTCTGACCCGTTCAGGCAAAAGTTCTTTTTTATCATTTAATACATCCATGAGTTCTGGGACTTTGCATGCCGTATGTTTGAATTCGCCGTAGTCTGCCGTATCGACCACGTCAAAATGGCTCAAGAGGAGCACCGTATTTGATTTCTCTTCCTTTTTGACGAGGGCGGTTAGAAAATAACGCCCGTCTTCCATCGGGTGAAGCTTTAAATATTCAGGATTCTTTTGAAAGTACGAACGGTCTTTTAATAAATCATGCATATACTTCGCAAGCGCCACTTCTCCGGCCGTGCCTGAGATGCTTTCGTATTGAACTAGAGAAATGAGCAGCTGTTTCAGTTCTTCCACTGTCTGCCACTTCACAAAGCAAACCCCCTCTTTCGCTGTTTTCCGCAGGTGTATGCAAATATCGTATTTAGTAAAAAATAGAATGTGAACAACTTTATTGTACTGAACATTCTTACATATGGAAATGACTTGAGCAGTTTATATGACGTGAATGGGCAGAATTGGTATAATCGAGGCGAAAACTTACGGGAGGCGAAAAAATTTGAGTAATCGAAAACTGTTCACACCATGGAGTTTAAAAGGAGTTACACTAAAAAACCGGATTGTCATGTCGCCGATGTGCATGTATTCCTCCCATGAAAAGGATGGAAAAGTGCAGCCGTTCCACATGACCCACTACATCTCCCGCGCCGTCGGACAAGTCGGACTGATCATGGTAGAAGCTACCGCCGTCACCCCAGAGGGCAGAATCTCCGATCAGGATCTTGGTATATGGGATGACGCGCATATTGACGGACTTGCCGCATTAACGTCACAAATCAAGCCGTACGGCAGCAAAACGGCGATTCAGCTGGCACACGCCGGAAGAAAAGCCGAGGTCGAAGGTACAATCTACGGGCCTTCAGCTCTTCCTTTCGACGAAAATTCGCGAACACCTATTGAAATGACAAAAGAAGACATAAAAGAAACCGTTCAGGCTTTCAAAAAAGGAGCTGAACGCGCGAAAGCCGCCGGCTTTGACATCATTGAGATTCATGGGGCCCACGGATATTTGATCAACGAATTTTTATCACCGCTTTCCAACAAACGCGAGGATGAATATGGAGGATCACCGGAAAACCGCTACAGGCTGCTTCGCGAAGTCATCGACGCTGTAAAAGAAGTCTGGGACGGGCCATTGTTCGTACGCGTTTCAGCTTCAGACTACAAAACAAAAGGCCTTGATGTCGCCGATTATGTCGGTTTCGCCAAATGGATGAAAGAACAGGGCGTTGATTTGATCGATGTCAGCTCCGGTGCAGTCGTGCCTGCCGACATCAACGTCTTCCCGGGCTATCAAGTCGGCTTCGCCGATACAATTCGCGCCCAAGCCGAAATCCAGACAGGTGCAGTCGGGTTGATCACAAGCGGCCTTCAAGCTGAGGAAATCCTCCAAAATGGACGCGCAGATCTCATTTTCGTTGCGCGAGAGCTGCTGAGAGATCCATACTGGCCGAAAACCGCTGCCAAACAGCTGAACACAAAAATTGAAGGACCTGTTCAGTACGACAGAGCCTGGTAAGTTGCTGATATCCCGCCTCAAGGCGGGATATTTCTTTTTTTCAAACTCGTGAGAAACGAACATCCTTGTTCGTGCGTCTTTCCTAATAGAACACCATATACAGAGAGAGGATGACCTCTATGACCATAACGGAAAGAATATATACAGTTGAAGGATGCATGTTTTACACAAAGCAGAGAAAAGGAAAAAAGAACGCAACCATTATTTTTGAAGCGGACTACGGTTCTTCTTCAAAGACTTGGCAGCCCATTTTACCCGATATAGACGAAGATCTCGGCTTGTTTGCATACGACCGTGCAGGCCTTGGCAACAGCGGGCCGAGCAGCAGCAAAAGAACAGCGGATCAGATGGTGAAGGAACTAAAAGCGCTGCTTGCAGCAGCAGGCGTCAAACCACCATACCTGTTTGTTGCCCATTCGTTCGGCGCCGTCATTGCAAGGTTGTTTGCAAGCCGGTACAGCGATGAAGTCATCGGCATGGTGCTGCTTGATCCCGCTTGTGAAGATCAGGAGGAAACAGTGCTGCCTCTTCTTCCGGAAACATTAAAAGAAGACTACAGCAAACAGTTTTCGATCGAAGGGTCCCATGAGGACTTTCAACAAAGCCTAGACATTCTGAAGCAGGAAAAGAAACACCTCGGTTCGGTTCCTTTGCTCGTCCTTTCGGCGGGAAAAAGAACGGAGGCGGCGAAACAGGCTCATCACGAGTGGCTGAAGCTTCACAGCAGACTGCTGTCTCTTTCGCATCAAAGCGGCTGGATTCAAGCGAAAAACAGCTCGCATTTGATCCATCATGATGAGCCCCACATCGTCCAGCTTGCGATCTATGATGTGTGGTATGCCGCACAGCAGCAAACATACGCTTATCAAGCCGCCAATTAAACAAAAAAACCAGCAGACATTCTGCTGGTTTTTTGTTATTTTGTTTCTCGGTGTATCGTGTGCCTTTTCAGACGCGGAGAATATTTTTTCAATTCCAGGCGATCCGGATTTGTACGTTTGTTTTTTGTCGTAATATAATTGCGGTCCCCTGTTTCAGTACACGCCAATGTAATTTTGACTCTCATGTTGTCCTCCTTTTCAAAACGTAATGATTACGCTTTATTATACACCATTTTAAAACCGTGTCAACAAAAAAAGCTTCCCGTCCCGCATTGCCGGAACAAAGAAGCTTCGAATGCCAATTAAGTTCTTTTGATCTCATGCTCATAAAAGTCAAAAGCTGCCACGGTATCAGGAAAGATCGCTTTCGCTTCATTGACCAGTTCAAGCACGTTTTCCCCCTGGTATCTTGCACTGATATGGGTTAAAATCAGTTCTTTTGCGCAGGCCTCCCGCGCTGTTTCCGCCGCTTGTTCTGAAGTGCTGTGATAATAGTCTCCGGCAAGCTCCCTGTCGCCTTTCGCAAATGTTGCTTCATGGATGAGGACATCGGCTTTTTCGGCAAGCTTCTTCACATTCTCGCATGGCCTCGTATCTCCGGAAAAAGCGACAATCCGCCCTTTTTTCGGCGGTCCGATAAAGTCTGCACCGCGAATCTTCCGGCCATCTTCCAATGTGACCGTCTCCCCGTTTTTCAGCTTTTGATAAACAGGGCCAGGCGAGACTCCGGTCTGTTTCAGCGCTTCGGCGTCAAGTGCGCCTGGAACATCTTTTTCCTGCACGCGGTATCCAAAAGCGGGGATGCCGTGAGATACGCTTCTCGCCGTCACGATAAACTGGTCATCTTCAAAGACTGTCCCTTCTTCAATCTCCTTAATCACAAGCGGATATGTGACATGCGTCCCCGATACGTCAAGCGCCGTTTCAAGAAACGTTTTGATTCCTTGCGGTCCGTACACGGTCAGTGGACCTTCTCCTCCCTGGAAAGAGCGGCTGCTGACAAGACCCGGAAGCCCGTATACATGATCGCCGTGAAGATGGGTAATAAAAATCTTTTCAATTTTTCTGGGCTTGATCGATGTATGTAAAATTTGATGCTGTGTGGCCTCCCCGCAGTCAAACAGCCAAACAGACCGCCTTTCTTCTAAAAGCTTCAATGCAACGGATGTGACATTCCTCGTTTTTGCGGGGATGCCTGCTCCCGTTCCTAAAAATAATAACTCCAATATCCTTTCCTCCTGCTAAAAACTTCATCTATCACAAGCATACAGGAAGTCTGAGAAAAAAGAAACGCCGGCTTCACGCCATGCTATGCAACTAAATACCCTGCCCGTTTTCAGTAAACTTTTCATACGATTCGATCTCAAATGTTTGCTTTAAGGGATTATTAGCTTTAAAATGAAGAAAATAAACTTAGCTTCGAATAAAGTGAGGTACGTTTAATTGAAAAAAGATCAAATGGAACCAAAAGCAGTTATCGTAATATTTGGCGCAACAGGGGATTTGGCAAAACGAAAACTATATCCTTCTATCCACAGGCTCTACGAAAACGGACAAATCGGGAATGAATTCGCGGTTGTCGGAGTCGGCAGACGCCCTTGGACAAATGAAGACTTTCGCAGTACCGTACAGCAATCGGTTTCGAAGTTTCCGTTAAACGAAAAGGATGTAGACGAGTTTACATCTCACTTCTACTATCATCCTTTTGATGTTACAAATTCCGGCTCATACCGGGAATTGAACGAACTTTTAGAGAAGCTGGAAAGTACATATGATATTCCGAATAACCGGATGTTTTACTTAGCGATGGCTCCTGAATTTTTCGGAACGATTGCAAAGTTCCTAAAATCAGAGGGTGTCACTTCAACAACAGGCTGGTCAAGGCTCGTGATCGAGAAGCCTTTCGGACATGATCTGCCGAGCGCAAAATCCTTGAATCAGGAAATTCGTGAAGCCTTTACAGAAGATCAAATCTATCGGATTGACCATTATCTAGGAAAGCAAATGGTGCAGAACATCGAAGTCATCCGCTTTGCCAACGCGATTTTTGAGCCGCTTTGGACAAACAGATACATCTCGAATATTCAAATCACGTCAAGTGAAGATTTGGGTGTGGAAGACAGAGCGAGATATTATGAAAAATCCGGTGCGCTTCGAGACATGGTTCAAAACCACATTCTTCAAATGGTGGCGCTGCTTGCGATGGAACCGCCGATCAAGCTGAACACGGAAGAGATCCGCAGCGAAAAAGTGAAAGTGCTCAGAGCCCTTCGTCCGATTCGAAAAGACGAAGTCGATCAGTTTTTTGTGCGCGGCCAGTATGACGCGGGTGTCGTTGACGAAAAACAGGTTCCGGCTTATCGCGATGAGCAAAATGTAGCAAAAGAGTCGAATACGGAAACGTTCGTTGCCGGCAAACTGCTGATCGACAACTTCAGATGGGCCGGTGTGCCATTCTACATCCGGACAGGGAAACGGATGCAGAAAAAATCAACGCAGATTGTCGTCCAATTTAAAGACATTCCGATGAATCTTTATTACGGAAACGGCAACACGATGCATCCTAACCTGCTGGTGATCCATATTCAACCTGATGAAGGCATCACCCTTCATTTAAACGCAAGGAAGCTTGGAGGCGGCACTTTTGCCCAGCCGATCAAGCTCGACTACTGCCATAACTGCGGGGACGGCATCAACACGCCTGAAGCTTATGAAAAGCTGATTTTGGACTGTTTGCACGGAGACGCGACAAACTTTGCCCACTGGGATGAAGTTGCGCTTTCCTGGAGTTTTGTTGATGCGATTTCTCAAAACTGGGAGGAAAACAAAACCCTTTCCCCTAACTATGAGGCGGGCTCTATGGGACCGAAAGCTTCTGATGACCTGCTCGCAAAAGACGGCTTTCATTGGTGGCCGCTTTAATAAAAAACAGCCTTCACATTGAAGGCTGTTTTTTTATTTATGCTTTTAAGGCCTGCATTTCTTCCGGATGGCTTTTGTCCCGCTTCCACATCAGCTGAAGAACGAACAACAGAAGGAATATGCCGAGACCGATTATGTCGGAATAGCCCTCCGGATAAATCAGCAGAAGACCGCTGGCAGCCGCCATTATTCTTTCAAACCAGAACACTTTTCTCATCCAGAATCCAATCATGCTCGCACCGATGGCGATCATTCCGGACAATGCGGTAAAGATCACCCAGAGAATTTCATACCAATGCGCGTCAATCATGAGAAGCTCCGGAGACAGGACGAATACATACGGGATGATAAAAGCGGCAATCGCAAGCTTTGCTGAATTGATCCCCGTTCTGATCGGCTCTCCTCCCGCAACACCGGCGGCGGCAAATGCGGCCAAAGCAACGGGCGGTGTAATGTCAGCTACGATGCCGAAATAAAACACGAACAAGTGGGCCGACAGATCAGGAACATTCAGCAAAATCAAGGCTGGTGCGGCAATCGTCGACGTAATCACATAGTTCGCCGTCGTCGGCGATCCCATTCCGAGAACAAGAGCGGCGATCATTGTCAAAAAGAGCGAAGGCAGCAATGCACCTCCTGCCAAATCGAGCAGACCGTTTGCAAGTTTAAGGCCGAGGCCCGTCTTTGTGACGACTCCGACGATGATGCCGGCGGCAGCCGTTGCCGCCGCAACGGAAAGTGCCATTCTCGCTCCTTCCGCGAGAGCCAGCACAATCCCTTTAAGGCCCATTCGCGTCTCCCTGTTGAACAAACCGACCAGGATCGCCAGAACGATCGAATACAAAGCGGCATGCATGACTGTAATGCCCGACATTAACAAAACGACGACCGAAACGATCGGAAGCAGCAAATAAATCTTTTTGAATACTTCCTTGCGGTTCGGCATTTCTTCTTTCGTTAAACCGCGCAAGCCGAGGCGCTTCGCTTCAAAGTGGGTCATAATCCAGATGCCCGTAAAGTACAAAACAGCCGGAATCATCGCGGCTTTCGCGATATCCCAGTACGTAATGCCTCCGCCGATGAACTCAACCATTAAAAAGGCGGCGGCTCCCATGATGGGAGGCATCAGCTGTCCGCCGGTAGATGCGGAAGCTTCGACTGCACCGGCAAATTCTTTTTTATAACCCAGTTTTTTCATCATCGGAATCGTAAACGATCCGGAAGTGACGACATTGGCGACAGAGCTTCCGCTGATCGTTCCCTGAAGCGCGCTTGAAAAAATCGCGACTTTTGCCGGTCCGCCAGTGCTTCGTCCGGCGATCGCCACAGCAAGGTCATTAAAATACTGCCCCACACCGGTTCTGACAAGAAATGAACCGAACAGGATGAACAGGAAGATGAATGTCGAAGACACAGCGAGCGGCGTGCCCAAAATTCCTTCCGTCGTAAAATACATCGTCTGAACGAGCCTTTCCAGCGTCAGGCCGTTGTGAGACAAAAAGCCCGGCAGATACGAGCCGTAAAGGCCGTACAAAAGAAACAGGCCGGCGATGATCGTAATCGGCAGCCCGACAGCACGTCTTGTCGCTTCCAATACGAGCAGGACGGCCAACAGTCCGACATAAAAGTCCGTTTCCGTGATCAATCCGATCCCGCCTACAATCGTTTCATAATTGGCAACCCAATAAGCGCCGACGCCCGCTCCTAATACGGCTAAGATTGCGTCATACCAGGCGACTTTGAATTTGCCGGTCTTCCGTAAACCTTTTGTCGCCGGAAACAATAAAAAAATCAGACCGAGCGCAAATCCTAAATGAACCGACCTTTGAATTTGAGCCGGAAAAACGCCAAAAATGGCTGTGTATAATTGAAACAAAGAAAAAGCGAGCAGGCCGACAAATGCAATGACCCCCGTCAACCCTTTGAGCTTTCTCGTCCCCGCTTCAGGATCGTATTTCTCCAGCAGTTCCTGCTGATCTTTTTCCGAAAGCTGCTCAGTCATTGATCTTCACTCCCCTCAGTTGTTGCAAGACATTTAGTTTTCGGACACTCATCCTTGTCCATGTGCCGGGGCGGATGTACCGCTTTAACTCATGTTCAGCGCCTGAATACTTGATCCTGTGATTCGCCCTCACCCTTCCGATCCGCATATCAATGAACGGAAAGGTCCTCTTCATATCCGAAATGGTATAGACACCGTTATTGATGACGAGCCTTTCACCTTGCTCCGCGTTTGCGGGCATCCCGACGGCCGGATCATGATAGTTCAGAGCGGTCTGCCGAATCATTCTTTTTTCCCACACATACGATTCGATCACTTCTGTCCGATGGATGGAATGCGTATAGATCACATCAAAGCTTTTCTCCTTTTGGAGGGGAAGAAAAGCAATGATCTCGCCGCTGTCCTCTTTCTCGAACACGACAGCGGTCTGATAAGGAATCAGGCATGCCGCTGCAAAAGCGGCAATGATCAGCGCCGGCACAAGCCGTTTTACAATTTTAAATTTCCCCATTTTTCCAAATCCCCTGCCGAATAGAAAAACGATAGACCGATGTTTCATTGCAACGGTCTATCGATTGTCCGGGCTTGTTCATCGCTTATCTGCCTGCGGCTTTACGATTTTTCTATCCCTTTTTCTTTGAAATATTTAGCCGCTCCAGGATGAATTTCAATATCGCCCAATCCTTCAAGCGCGGTTTCAGGCTTGATAAATTCGCCTTTGGCATGATTGATTTTATCGGCTTCAAACAGCGCTTTCGTCATTTTATAGACGGTGTCCTCATCCATCTTGTCGGATGCGACGAGCATCGCTTTGACAGCGACCGTGTTCATATCGCTCCCGATGCCGTAGGTGCCTTTTTTGATCGTATCCTCAGCATAGAACGGATACTTTTCCATCAGCTTTTCCTGCTTATCTTTTTCAATATTTAAAATTTTTATTTTATTTTGCGCAGAAAGCCCTTCGACAGCCCCGGTAGGCGTTCCAGCCGTGATGAAGGCGGCATCGATCGCGCCTGACTGAATGCCGTCTGTCGACTCTTCAAAAGACAGGTTTTGCGGTTTGATGTCGTCAAAAGACATCCCGTGAACCTCCAAAATCTGCTTGGCATTAATGTTGACCCCTGCACCCGCAGCACCCACGGAAACCGTTTTGCCTTTTAAATCTTCAATCGAATTGATTCCGCTTTTTTCCGTTGTTACAATCTGTACAGTTTCAGGATACAGGGCGGCAATCGCCTTGATTCCTTCAATTTTTTCTTTAAACATTTCTTTGCCTTCTATGGCATAAGTGGCAATGTCCGTCTGAGAAAAAGCGACCTCAGCTTCCCCTTTTTGCAGAGTTGCCATGTTTTCAGCAGAAGCACCTGTAGTCTGCGTCGTAAATTTGTCTCCTGTTGCATCCTCCCAAAGGTTTGCAAATTGACCGCCGAGCGGATAATATGTACCGCCGGTTCCCCCTGTCAGCAGACTGTAGCTTTCTGATCCTTTTGACGCAGATCCGCCGTCCTTATTTCCTGATGCATTGCCGCTTCCGCACGCTGCCAATCCCATGACAAGCGTCAGCAGCAATACAATCCATGATAAGCTTTTCCACTTTTTCATTCATTCTCCCCCTTTGCTTGTTGGACAAATAACAATCCTATCGTACCACGAAAAATGTATTAGTTGTCAATATATTGTTTTATTTCTAATTATTTAGTTAATTTTATGAGCAGCTGGTTCTGAATATGCGCACGGCCTCGGAAATTCCCGTTCGCTAAAGCGATGGTAGCCCACGATCCCCTCGGAGGACAAGCGTGCTGGAAGATTGCATGACAAAACAAAAAACCCGCGGTTATGCAGGTTTTTCATTTCCGAACATGGACGCTGGAAAACACAAACTTGTCGTAGCGATGCCTTGCAAAAGAATATTCAAACGGTTCTCCCGTATTTAAAAAAGCGACCTGTTCAACTTCAAGAACCGGATCGTCAGGGGCGCATTCCAAGTACTCTCGGTCGAGCGCATTCGACTTATCCGCCCTGATCTTCCGGTGCGAGCCGGCGATTGTCAGTTTCAGCGTCTCGGTGATGTGCCGGTAAACGGAGCCGTGAAGAACGTCTTCATTTAATTCAGAGATGACATTCGAAGGCATATACGTTTCTTCAATGACATACGGTTCGCCTTCAACCTTTCTGAGCCTGATGATATGATACACCGGAACGGTCTTTTCGATTGACAATTGCTTAGCCACTTCATCTGAAGGGAATTCGACATCAAATTGAATGATGCGGCTTTCGATTTGTTTATTGGCGAGAAGCTTGGTCAGCCCGAGGTTTTCGCGGTCTGTCACACTGACGGGAAGCTGCTGAATCGATGATTTTACTATGAAGGTGCCGTGTCCGCGCTTGCGGTACAGCATGCCTTCTGACACGAGAATATCGAGGGCTCTTTTCATCGTCATTCTGCTGCAGGAAAATTCTTTGGCGAGAGAAAGCTCATCAGGTATGGGCTGATCAATCGGATAGTATTCTTCCTGAATCCGCCTCCTCATTTCGTTTGAAATATATTCGTATTTTCTCATGTTTTAACCACCATTACTAAGGATTCTGTATGCTTGTAACACCTTCCTTATCATTATATCGGTTTTGAAGCGGAAATAAAAAGATGGCCCAACAGACCATCTTTTAGCCCGAGTCCTTTTTAAAAACCGTTGTTCTCGGCAAGTTTCTTAAACCAGTATCCGCTTTTTTTAATCGTTCGTTCGCCGTTTTTGTCAAGGTTGACAGATACAAATCCGTAGCGGTTTTTATAGGCGTTCGTCCATGACCAGTTGTCCATGAATGTCCAAAGGTGATAACCTTTGACATTCGCTCCTTCCTGAATCGCTCTGTGCACCCATTTTAAGTGTTCTTCGATAAACGCAATTCGGTAGTCATCGCGGATTATGCCGTCTTCGCCGCGGAAACGCTCTTCTCCTTCAACACCCATTCCGTTCTCAGAAATAAAGCATTCAATATTTCCATAGTTTTCTTTGACATTCATTAAAATATCATAGATTCCTTTTTCGTATATTTCCCAGCCGCGGTGGCGGTTCATTTTTCGTCCGGGCATTTCATAATGGTCAAAAAAACGCTCCGGCATAAAAGGCGCGTCCGGATGAGGCATGTGCTCCTTCGCTTTCACCCGTCTCGGCTGATAATAATTGATGCCGAGCAGATCGACAGTGTGATTTTTGATCAGCTCCAAGTCTCCTTCTTCCTTGACAGGCAAATAGCCTTTTTCTTTTAAAATATCTGTTAAAAGCTGCGGAAACTCACCCTTAACGGCAGGATCAAGAAACGACCGGTTAAAGAAAGCGTCAGCTATTTCAGAAGCTCTCACATCTGCCGGGTGCTGGCTTCGCGGATAGGATGGCGTTAAATTTAAAATGATGCCGATTTTGCCGTCGCCTCCGAGTCTGCGGTAGGCTTCGACCGCTTTGGCGTTTGAAAGAATTTCATGGTATGCGACCTGGACGGCCTTTTGAAAGTCGATGATGTTCGGATAATGAAAATCGTATAAATAGCCGCCTTCAGCAGGAACGATCGGTTCATTGTGGGTAAACCATTTTTTCACACGATCCCCGTACAGCCGGAAGCACGTTTCCGCGTATGAAACAAAGTGATCGACGACTTGCCTGTTTTCCCATCCGCCGATATGCTGGAGCGCAAGCGGCATATCAAAATGATAAAGGTTGACAAAAGGCTCGATCCCAGCCGCCAGCAGCTCATCGATGACTTGGTTATAAAAGGCAGCTCCTTCCTCGTTCAACCGCCCTTTTCCTTCAGGAAACAGACGGGCCCACGAAATGGAGAAACGAAAAGAGTTGTGGCCGAGCTCCTTCATCAGCAGAATATCTTCTCTGTAAGTCTCGTAAAAACGCGAAGTCTTCTCAGGGCCTACTCCGTCAAAAAATCGGTTCGGCTCTTTTTCGTACCAGTGATCCCAAATGTTCTTTCCTTTGCCTCCTTCAGCCGCCGCTCCTTCAGTCTGAGTCGCGGATGCCGCCGACCCCCACCAGAAGCCTTTTGGAAAACGGTATTGAATTTGTTCTAGCTGCAGTTCTGTTTTTGACATGTCATCAATCTCCTTTTAAAGTCCTAGCGTTGTCTGATCTTGTTCCGCTGCATTGATTTCCTGCTCTTTTTTCATATTCATCCGGTCGATGAATTTCAAAAACGGGAACCAGATCATAAAGACAACGGCTAAATTCACAATCTGTAGAATGCCACCGGCAAGCGAATTGGTCGCCATCATTCCGCTGATAAAAATCGGCACAGTCCAAGGAATCGTGACCCCGGTCGGCGGCGGCACAAGCCCGGACGCCATTGCGAAATACGTAATTAAAGTGACGATCATCGGCGAGATCACCCACGGAATAAAAATGAGCGGGTTCATGACGATCGGCAGGCCGAAAATGATCGGTTCATTTACGTTGAAAATCCCCGGCGCTGCTCCGAGTTTTGCGACCTGCTTCATTTGCTTGCTCTTCATAAACAGCAGGATGGCAATAATCACGGCCAGTGTCATCCCGGTTCCGCCCATTCCGACGGTGTACACTTCCATAAACTGCTTATTGATAATATGCGGAACTTCCCCTGTTGCGGTATAGCTATTCAAATTTTCGATCGAAAGCGTATTCCAGATCGGATCCATAACAGAGTTGATGATAATTTGCCCGTGGAGTCCGAAAAACCAGAGAAGCTGAGTAAAAAATATAGCAATCAAGGTCGGAATGATACCGCTTCCAAGACCGACAAGCGGAGCCTGTACCAGATTGTAAATTAAATCGTGCATATTCGTATTAAACGCTTGGGTCACAAGGATATTGATGACCAAGTAGACGGACAAGGTCATCACCGCCGGAATCAGCGCGGCAAAAGATTTAGCTACAGCAGGCGGAACGCCGGCGGGCATTTTGATCGTATAGTTTTTCTGGACAAAAAATCTGAAAATCTCCGCGGATGTAAAGGCGGTAATCATTCCGAGGAACATCCCTTTCGCACCGAGCCTGTCAATCGGGATGACGTTCGGAATCACTTCCCCTCCTTCGCCGTTTAATACAAACGGAGTCAGCAGAAGGAACGATGCCAAAGCGACGACTCCTCCAAAAACCGCTTCGACTTCATAAGTTTTGGATAAATAATACCCGATCCCGAACACGACGAAAACGGACATAATGCTGATCGTTGCGCTCGGCGCTATGCTTAAAGCCGACTGGAACGTTTCAAGCGCCGATTTGCTCATCATTTTATTGAGAAACGGCAAATTGGTTAAAACGACAATGATCGATCCGAAAATGGTGAGCGGAAAAGCCAGCATAAACGCATCCCTCAGCACGCCTAAATACCGGTTGTTATTCAGCTTCCCGGCAATCGGCACCAAGAGGTTGCTCAATTTTTCAAACATGGTCTCTTATCCCCCTTCGATTTTGCCATACAGTGCGAATCATAGATTTTTCTCTTTGAATAATTCCAATAATTCGGACACAAGTTCCTTCATCGTGAGCGTCGACATCAAATGGTCCTCCGCGTGCAAGAGCAGCAAAGAGAACTCACTTTTTTCCCCGCCCGCTTCTTTTTGAATCATTTGAAAGTGAATATCATGGGCCTGCTGCAAATCGGCTTCAGCCTGGTGCAGCAGCTCCTCTGCTTTCTGAACGCTGCCGGCGCGGTATGCCCTGATGGACTGAATGACTTTGCTGCGGGCGTTTCCGCTATGAAGAATGAGCTGAAAGCAAATTTGTTCGCCTGTTAATTCATCGAGTTTTAATTTTCCCATCATCATCAATCTCCGATCAAGCTGAGCGCCTGTTCATAAGCTTTCTTTCCGTCTGCCATTCCGTAAGCCATCATATCAATCACATCAACCTTAGTACCGTACTGTTCTGCTTCTTTCTGCAGCTCGCCTTTTAAAAAGCTCATTTGCGGGCCGATGAGAACGACGTTTGCCTCTGCCATCTCTTTTTTTGCCTGGTCCTGTCCGACCGCCCAAATTTTTGCCTCGTCACCGATTGAATGCGCGTATTCCTCCATCTTGGTGACAAGGAGACTTGTCGACATACCCGAACTGCATGCAAGTAAAATCTTTTTCATCGTCATATCCTCCTTTATTAAAAGCGCTTTCACACAACTATTATTATATCTTTTTATTTTTATATGTCTAGACATTTAAAAATAAATGTATGTATTTATTTTGAATAATAAAAACCCCCTCTTCTTTCAAGAGGGGGGCCAAACAAATTATCGGGCGTATTTTTTGAACAGCTGAACTGCTTCCTTCGGCACGTAGAAGGATCCATTGCTTTCAACAATCACGCTGTCTAATTCATATTCCTTTCCGTTGATTCTGATGAGGTTTTTGTTCACCGGCATTTCGGCTTTCCCTTTTTTGCGCGATGCGACAAGAACTGGATTAGCCGGATCTTTCTGATCGATCGTTACGCTGGCTCCGGCTTTTTTAAATGCCTGTTTTGCTTCGATAAATAATTCGTTTGTTAATTTGTCTAAGTTGAAGCCCATTGCTTTTGCCATCGTTTTAGCGATGCCGGTGTTATCGACGAGCCCCTGCGGCTTTTCGGGACCGTACGAATACAGGAAGACATCTTCACCTGTATGACCGCCTGTTGTGAATCCGATGTTGGCTCGGTTGCTGAGCAGCTTGGTGAATAATGAAGCCGCTTCTTTTTTGTTTTTCACGCTTTTCAGCTGTTCCTTCTCTGCCGGCGTTAAATCATCAAGTCCGTAAAGCTTTGCCGCTTCTTCGATATTCGATAAATCGTCTTTTAATTTGCCGGTTGCGCCTTCCACCGTCATTTTAGCCTTTTTCAGCGGATCGATATATGCTGATACCGGCGTTGTGTCATAGCCTTTCGTCGTGTTGCTGTTGCCGATGGAGATGCCGCTGTTGCCGTGGTCTGAGACGGCAATAACCATTGTATGTTTGTCTTTTTTAGCGAATTCAAGCGCTTCTTTCACCGCGTTATCAAATGCCAATACATCGCTGATCATGCCGATCGGATCGTTTTGATGCGCTGCCCAGTCAGGCTTGCTTCCTTCCACGAATAAAAAGAAACCGTCCTTGTCTTTAGAAAGCGTCTGAATCGATTTTTTCGTCATCTCCGCAATCGTCGGCTGCTCTGGATGCGTTGCACGGCGGTCCATGTCATACGCGAGATCGCGCTGTGAGAATGCGCCCCAAATTTTTTTCGATTTTGACTTGAGGAGCTGATCTTTCGTTTCAACAAAATCGTACTTTTTATCTTTGAGCACTTTGACAAGGTCTTCACCGTCTTTGCGGCTTTTATCCTTTGTCCCCGGCTGAAGCGATTCTTTTCCTCCGCCAAGGACAACGTCCATGTTTTGATAAACCTGCTGTTCACCGAGCACTTCAAAGTTATTGCGGTCCTTATGATGGCCGGAATAGCCGGCAGGCGTGGCATGCTGAATTTCAGAGGTTGCAATAATGCCAGTTGCTTTTCCCTTCTGTTTGGCGCCTTCCAGCACGTTTGCCACAGGCCGGTATTGATCTTTTTTACCGACCTTCTCGACACCTGGTGTATTCACCTTTGAAGGCAGCACTCCAATATAGGAAGAGTTTGATTTTCGTCCCGTTGCCATCGCAGTTGCTGCAGGTGCAGAATCAGTGATCGCCGATTCTGCCGAATGCGTCCGGACACCGCCGCTGACAATCTGGTCCATCGCGAGCGGTTCGCCTTTATACCAGCGTGCCAATGTTGTTGCAGAAGAGCTTGTTCCATCCATGACCATCATGATCACGTTTTTGACCTTTGGTTGTTCCTTCTTTTTCGCTGTTTCCATTGCTGCACTGCCTGTTCCCGCTGATCCTAAAGCGACTGCGCCTGCCAGTGTAATGCCGACGATTCTGTTGCGTAAGAAACCCATTCTTATGTACTCCCTCCATAACCGCTTTTTGTTGACAAACCTACACTATCATTGCTATGTAAACAGCACTTTTGCTTTCTATTAATCTTATGTAAATTTTTTTGGGCTTATGATGAAAAGAAGGCACCCCGCCTTCTTTTCATCCTTTTCCAGCTTGGAATCCCGGGTATTTCGTCATTCCGCCGTCCACATACAGCGTCAGGCCCGTCACATAGCTCGCTTCTTCGGATGCAAGCCAGGCCGCGCAAGCCGCGACTTCCTCCGGCTTTCCGATATACCCGATCGGAATCAATTCAACAACGCCTTTTTTCAATTCGGGATCAGCGAATTTTTCGGCGTTAATCGGCGTATCGATCGCACCCGGTCCGATCGCGTTTACCCGAATTCCTTTCGGGGCATATTCAAGGGCAAGGGTTTCCGTCAGCAGTTTTGCCCCGCCCTTGCTTGCCGCATAATGGACAAAATGCGGCCACGGGATTTGCTGATGGACGCTCGACATATTAATGACCGAGCCTTTAATATTATGATCGAGCATATAGCCGATCGCTTCCCGGCATCCTAAGAACATCCCTGTCAAATTAGTTGATATGACGCGGTTCCAGTCTTCCAGAGACAAATCCTCAGAAGGTACTTCATTTTCCACCCCGGCGTTGTTCACCATCACATCTACGGAACCGAATGAATCAACAGCCTGTCTGATCAGCGCTTTTACATTGTCTTCTTTTGAGACATCTCCTTGAACGGCAATCGCGCGCGCTCCGCTGTTTTCTATTTTCTTCACCGTCTCTTCAGGATTTTCTTCTTCCTTGAAGTAATTGATCACTACATTGGCTTTTTCAGAACCGAAGCGAAGTGCCATCGCTTTTCCAAGACCTGTACCCGCCCCTGTAATAACCACCGTTTTTCCCTCTAAACTAGGATACATGGGTTGATTCCTCCTTATTGAAACTCTCTTTTGAGTAGGTTTCCACAGAAGCGCTTAAACATGCATCCTTCCGAAATCAAAAAACCGCAAGCTTTTCAGCTTGCGGTTTTACATCTTATTTCATCCACTCAGTGTGGAAAATGCCTTCTTTATCTGTACGCTCATACGTATGTGCGCCAAAGTAGTCGCGCTGCGCCTGAATCAGGTTGGCCGGCAATGTCGCAGTGCGATAGCTGTCAAAATAAGCGAGAGCGCTTGAGAAGCAAGGTACAGGAATTCCTTGTTCAACCGCAAGAGAAATCGTTTTGCGGAGAGCGCCCTGATAGCCTTCAACGATATTTTTGAAGTAAGGATCAAGAAGCAGGTTGTCAAGCCCCGGATCGCGGTCATACGCTTCTTTGATTTTTTGCAGGAACGCCGCGCGGATGATGCATCCTCCGCGGAAGATCATCGCGATATCGCCGTATTTCAAATCCCAGCCGTATTCTTCTGATGCGGCTTTCATTTGAGCGAAGCCCTGTGCGTAAGAACAGATTTTGCTCATGAAGAGTGCTTTTCTGACCGCTTCGATCAGCTCTTCTTTGTTCTCGGCGGCTGGTTTCGCTTCAGGACCTGTCAGAAGCTTGCTTGCTTTGACGCGCTCTTCTTTCATGGAAGAAATGAAGCGGGCGAAAACGGATTCCGTAATGATCGGAAGCGGCACGCCCAGGTCAAGAGCGCTTTGGCTCGTCCATTTTCCTGTGCCTTTTTGACCTGCTTTATCGAGGATGACGTCAACGAGCGGCTTGCCAGTTTCCTCGTCTTTTTTCGTGAAAATATCAGCCGTGATTTCAATCAGATAGCTGTCAAGCTCTCCTTTATTCCACTCGGAGAAGACTTCGTGAAGCTCATCTGAAGACAGACCGACAATGTGTTTCAAAATAAAGTATGATTCTGAGATCAGCTGCATGTCTCCGTATTCGATGCCGTTATGAACCATTTTTACATAATGGCCGGCGCCGTCTGGACCGATGTATGTCGTACACGGTTCACCGTCTACTTTTGCAGAAATGGCTTCAAGAATCGGCTTGACAAGCTCATGGGCTTCTTTTTGTCCGCCTGGCATGATAGAAGGACCTTTCAGAGCGCCTTCCTCACCGCCGGAAACACCGGTGCCGATGAAGTGAATGCCGCTTTCGGCCAGCTCTCTGTTTCTTCTCTGCGTATCTTTATAATATGTATTTCCGCCGTCAATCAAAATGTCGCCTTTTTCAAGATGAGGCAGGAGCGATTGAATCGTTGCGTCTGTCGGTGTTCCAGCTTTGACCATCAACAGAATTTTGCGCGGTTTTTCAAGAGATTGAACGAACTCTTCAATGCTGTATGTACCGACAACGTTTTTGCCTTCGGCTTCTTTCAGAAACTCTTCCGTTTTCTCGCTTGATCTGTTGTAAACAGAAACCGTAAACCCGCGGCTTTCAATGTTTAGAGCCAAGTTTTTTCCCATTACTGCTAAACCAACTACACCTATTTGTTGTTTTGCCATGTCTAACGTCCCTTCTAAAGCGTTTAGCATTTTAGTTTAATTTTTATTTAAATTGAAATTACCACACTTTGACCTACATTTTCAAGCTATTGATCTTGTCTCTCGTCCTGGAAAAAATCTTTGTTAAAGCTTGTTCCGCTCGTCTTGCTTTCTTTTTTCACGATCCTGATCCCTTTTTTGATGAGGTCTGTTCCATATTTTTCATTCAATTCGGCCATCACTTTTTGGATCGGCTCATCTTTGGCATCCTCATGAAACGAAAATAAATCAAGCTGTTTGACGGCTTCCTTCCGATTGACGAGGTCTGTTCCCGTCACGCCTAAAAGTCTGACAGGGCTTCCGTGCCAATGCTGCCTGAAAAGGGCTTTCGCTTCCTTCGCAATATCTTCTCTTGAATCGGTCGGATTCAGAAGGGTCTTGCTTCTGGTTATGTTTGTCCAATCCGCAAAGCGGATCATGATGAAAACTTTTGCTGCCATGACCTCTTTTCGCTTCAGCCTGTCGCTTACTGAGACGGAAAGCTTGTCAATCAGGCCGCACAATTCCTTCTCATCTGTGCTGTCATACGGGAGAGTCGAGGAATTGCCGACGCTTTTGAATTCGTATATCCTGTCGGGATTCACCTCTCCGGTGTCGATGCCGTTTGCCCTCCTTTTTAAACGGGGGCCGTTGATACCTAGGAGGCGCTTTAAAGCATACTCATCTGCGGCAGCCAAATCGCCGATCTTGCCGATATCAAGCGTCTTGAGCTTTTCAGCGGTTTTCCGGCCGACTCCGTACATCTCGCTGATGTCCATGGGCCAAAGAATCCGGGGCACTTCGCGCTTTCTCAATATCGTAATGCCGAGCGGTTTTTTCATATCCGAAGCCATTTTGGCCAGGAATTTATTCGGAGCGATCCCGATGCTTGACGGAAGAAGCAGTTCTTCTTGAAGGCGCTCTTGAATTTCCTTCGCCGTTTCATATGCCCGATTTCTGTATGGCGTGTCCGTTAAATCCATGTACCCTTCATCAATGGAAACAGGCTCGACAAGGTCCGTATACTCCCTGAGCACTTGAAACATTTCTCTTGAAGAGCTTCTGTAGCGGTCGAAATTCGGCGGCTTGACGATCAGCTCGGGGCAGAGCCGCTTCGCTTCCCAAAGCGGCATAGGCGGTTTTACGCCGCGTGCTCTCGCCTCGTAGCTGCACGTGACGACGATGCCTTTCCGCTCCTTTGCATTTCCCGCGATGGCGAGCGGCCTGCCTTTCAGCGAAGGGTCATACGCCATTTCAACAGACGCGTAAAAGCTGTTCATATCGATATGAAAGATGACTCTTCCCTTTTGTTTATCAGCAGACAAAACGGCTCCCTCCTGGTACTCAGATTAGACATCCCGGCATTCATATAGTAAGATGTTAAATGAAACGGAAGTGATAATAGATGATTCTTGAATCTTTCAACGATGCTTTTTTACTGTTTGAGTTTTTCACAATCGTCCTTCCCGCACTGACGGCGATCGGTATCGCCCTCATCCTAAAGGACTGCAGTACGGGCGACAGCTGGAAAACGAAACGGTTTGAAGAATATCATGCAATACAGTTTGTTTCTGCAATCGATTTTCTTATCATCCTATATCATCGCATTACGGTATGGATAAGTAAAGTCATTCGCATGAAAGCTTCATCGAACGACGATGAAGACCACCGTTCCCTTCTTCTTTCAATTTAAACGGGAAAAGGTGTCCGGCAGACGGGCCCTTTTATTCAGAAGGAGGAGAACGTGTTGAACACGAAATTAAAACAATTGTTTGCGACTGCAATGTTTTTGATCATGACCATGTTTATAGGTGAACAAGCTTCGGCAGCCACCGGCAGTACCGGAGGAAGCGACAACTTCTTCCAACACTATGTCGTGGGGCCTTTTTCAGAGCTGATTAAAGGAATCGCCGGATTTTTCCACGGAAACTACGGACTGTCGATTATTTTTGTGACCATCATCGTCCGGGTTCTCGTCTTTCCGCTGTTTGCCAACCAGTATAAAAAACAGCGGGCCATGCAGGAAAAAATGGCGCTTGTCAAACCTGAGCTGGATGCGATTCAAAGCAAGCTAAAAAAGACGAAAGATCCTGTGAAGCAGAGGGAAATTCAGCAGGAGATGATGCAGCTTTACCAAAAGCATAACATCAATCCGCTGGCGATGGGCTGCCTGCCGATGCTGATTCAGTTTCCGATCCTGATCGGTTTTTATTATGCGATCCGCTCGACGCCCGAAATTGCTTCACACTCTTTTCTCTGGTTTAACCTTGGGCATTCGGATATTATCGTATCTTTATGCGCCGGGTTCATGTATTTTATCCAGTTCTATGTGTCTCAAAAGCTGAACGCACAGAACGCCCAAACAAATCCGGCGGCTCAGCAGTCCGCCAAAATCATGGGCTTCTTTTTCCCTGTGATGATGACGATCTTTTCGATCAACGTCCCTGCAGCCCTGCCGCTGTACTGGCTGACAAGCGGACTGCTTCTGACGATTCAATCCGTCGTTCTTCATCAAGTTTACCAAAAAAACAAAAAAGCCATTCAGCCTGCTGAATCGGCTACAAAATAAAAAAGCTTGCGCCTTTAAAGGCGCAAGCTTTTTTGCGTTTCCCTTCCATCTTCTCGATCGCGACTTCAGGTAGTGTGACCGTTTCCGCTGAAACCATCGGCTCGAGCTGAAACGGTCCCTGTAAAAACCCGCCTTTATGACGGGTTTGCTACTTCCTCAATAATGGCAACAACCATTTCTGCAGTTTTGACAAGTTCCTCAATCGGCATTTTTTCGTTTTTCGTATGGATTTGTTCATATCCGACTGCAAGGTTGACAGTCGGAATGCCGTGTCCTGCGATGACGTTCGCATCGCTTCCTCCGCCGCTCGTCAATAGCTCGTACGGACGGCCGATTTTCCCGGCGGCTTTTTTGGCGATTTCAACGACGAGATCCCCGTCTTTGTATTTAAAGCCCGGGTACATGACTTCGATTTCCACCTCGGCTCTGCCACCCATTTCAGCGGCGGCTGCTTCAAACGCCTGCTTCATTTTTTCGGTCTGCTTTTCCATTTTTTCCGGAACAAGCGAACGGGCTTCAGCGAGAATGTCGACCTGATCGCAGACGATATTGGTTTGCGTTCCGCCCTCAAAGCGGCCGATATTAGCCGTCGTCTCCTCGTCGATGCGGCCAAGCGGCATTTTGGCAATCGCTTTTGAAGCGATCGTGATGGCGGAGACTCCTTTTTCCGGCTCTACTCCGGCATGAGCCGTTTTTCCGTAGACAGTTGCTCTAATTTTCGCCTGTGTCGGCGCTGCTACGATAATATTGCCGACCTTCCCGTCGGAATCAAGCGCATATCCGTAATCGGCTTTGATCAGCGATCGGTCTAAAGCTTTCGCTCCGACAAGCCCCGATTCTTCGCCGACCGTAATGATAAACTGGATCGTTCCGTGCGGAATGTTTTTTTCTTTCAGCACTTTTACGGCTTCGAGCATCGCTGCAAGGCCTGTTTTGTCGTCAGCTCCCAAAATCGTTGTGCCGTCTGTTTTGACATATCCGTCTTCAATGACCGGCTTCACACCTTTTCCGGGCACGACGGTATCCATGTGGGATGTAAAGTAAATCGTGTCCGCCTCTTTCGTTCCAGGAAGCGTGCACACGAGGTTTCCCGCTCCGTGCCCCGTTTTTGGCGCGGTGTCATCCTCCACGACATCCATTCCAAGAGCAGCAAATTTTTCTTTCAGCACCTTGCAAATATCAGCTTCGTGTTTTGTCTCGGAATCAATTTGCACAAGTTCTAAAAACTCTTCTAACAGGCGTTTTTCATTCATGCTAGTTTCCCCTCCATTTTTAAAGCGGTATATTTCCATGCTTTTTGTCCGGCCTGATTTCTCTTTTGCTCTTCAGCATGTCAAACGTTTGGATCAGCTTCTTCCGCGTCTCTTTCGGATCGATGATATCGTCTACCATGCCGTATCTTGCAGCGGCAAAAGGGCTTGAAGCGTGCATGCATTTCCGGATTTTTTCCTCGCGGGCGGCCCGCGGGTCTTCCGACCGTTCGATTTCCTTCGCGAACAGCACATCTGCAGCTTCCGAGGCGCCCATCACTGCAATTTCTGCATTCGGCCAAGCAAATACGGCATCCGCTCCAAGCGCCTTGCTGTTTAAAGCGACATATGCTCCGCCGTATGCTTTTCTTAAAATGACCGTCACCTTGCAGACGGCGGCTTCCGCATACGCGTAAAGGATTTTAGCGCCGTGTCTGATCACCCCGCCGTGCTCTTCGCGTATTCCCGGAAGAAAGCCGGGGCAATCCACCAAAGTCAAAATCGGGATCTGAAAGGAATCGCAAAAACGGATAAACCGGGCGATTTTGTCAGCCGCATCCATGCTGAGGCTTCCAGCTAAATACTTCGGCTGGTTGGCCACGATCGCCGCCGTTTCCCCCGCTATCCTTGCAAAACCGATCACCGCGTTTTTGGCAAAGTGGCGCTGCACTTCAAAAAATGTTCCGCTGTCTGCGATTTCCGCGATGATCTGTTTGATGTCATACGGCCGCTGACCGTCTTCAGGCAGAATCGTCATTAAATCAGGCCTTACCTCATCGTCTTTCGCCTTTCTCGCCTTAGCCGGGGGCTTTTCTTCGTGATTCTGGGGGATGTAGGACAAGAGCTTGCGCACCTCACTGAGGACGGCCTCATCGGAATCCCCGGAAAAATGGGCATTCCCGCTGATTGAATTATGTATATAGGCGCCCCCCAATTCTCCGGAGCTGACAGCTTCGCCTGTCGCCGTTTTGATGACTTTCGGACCGGTAATGAACATCTGTCCGGTTTTTTCGTTCATGAAAACGAAGTCGGTCAAAGCTGGAGAATAAACCGCGCCGCCCGCACAAGGGCCGAGAATGACAGAGATTTGCGGAATGATGCCTGAGCAAAGGACATTTCGGTAAAAAATATGACCGTATCCATCTAATGATAGCACACCCTCTTGAATTCTCGCACCACCTGAGTCGTTCAGACCGATGAAAGGGGCCTTATTTTTGAGGGCAAGATCCATGACGGCCGCTATTTTTTTGGCGTGCATTTCTCCGAGCGCTCCGCCGGTGACGGTAAAATCCTGGGAAAACAGATAAACGGGCCGCCCATCGATTTTTCCGAATCCCGTGACAACCCCGTCGCCTAACGGGCCGCCGGACTGCCGGCTTCTGGCAAAAGCATTCAGCTCAGTGAACGTTCCCTCATCAAGCAGAAGATCGATTCTCTCTCTGGCGGTGAGCTTGCCTTTTTGCTTCTGCCTGTCGATCCGTTCCTGCCCGCCCCCTAGCAAAGCTTGTTGACGGCTGTTGTTTAAATCGTCGACTCTTTCAAACATATTCATCGTGTTCTGCCCCTTCTCTATTTGATTCTTACACGAAACTTGTCCGATGAAAAAAAGCAGTATAAAATAATGGGAGATTAAAAAACAGAGGTGAAAAGCTTGTCTCGAAAATTCATCAAATTCATGGTTATTTTAATGATCGGCGTCATGGTGCTGACGACTCTGCTTACCGGACTCAGCATGATTTTTTAATACAAATCATGAAAGCAGGCGGCTCTTTTTGCGGAGAAACGCCTGCTTTTTTTCAAGCCCGGACTTCCGCAAGAATAGAAAAAACCGCACGGGTTTCCCCCTGTTTCATTAGATTGACCAATGAAGGAGAAACTCATGCGGTTATGCAGGAGATTTAATTCCTTTAAAGTAGCTCTTAATCACAAGATACTGTTCCATTTCGCCGAGAAAATTGAAAAGAGCAGCGCGCGCTTCAAATTCTTCGCGTGTCGTCGGCAGCTCCATCTCATCAATTTCCTCTCTCATTTTCACGAGCCGCTTCAAAAACTTATGAGCCGTATTGCCGGGATGGATGGCTCCTCTTAAATCATGAAGAAACGCTGCGATCATATGCCCCTGTTCAACCGTCATCGAAATCGACGTGATTTTCGGCAGGACCCTTTCGATAATTTCAAACTGCTTTTCTCTCATTTTAAAGTAGTGATAATAGAGATTTTCGTGCCTGAGAAAGTGATTTTCCACATCACGGTATGCCAGGGTCTTCGCTTCATTGATCAAACGGTGCGTCTCAGGAATCTCTTTTCCCGTCCAGTCCTGTTCCCCGGTCAGCAAATACCGTTCGATTTCTTCAAAAATCTTGGCAAAGTTATCTTCGATTTTCTGCTGATACTGTTTGAGCTCTTTATCGAGGCTCGGCATGTACAAATTCATCAGCAGGGCAACGCCGATTCCCGTAATGATGATGAGGCATTCATTCCAAATGAGAGAAAGGGTGATCCCTTCTGACATATAAAGATGAAGAATGATGACCGAACTTGTGACGATTCCTTCTTTTATTTTCAGAAGAACGGTTGTCGGAATAAAGAACAGCAGCATCAGACCGATGACAGCCGGATGATAGCCGATCAGTTCAAAAAACGCGTATGAAAAAACGATCGCAAGAATGCATGCCGCAAACCGGGCCCATGATGCCTGAAGGGACCGCTTTTTCGTCACTTGAATACAGAGGATCGTGATGATCCCTGTCGACACAAAATTATGAAGGCCGAGCAGCTGTGCGATATAGATGGCCAATGCTGTGCCAAGCGCTGTTTTCAATGTGCGATAACCTATTTTAAACATCGTTAACCCCAATCTTTTCTGCTAGTCTTAGTGAATAAAAAGAAGAAGATCAGCATCTTCTTCAGCTTATTTTATAGTATTTTCTCTAAAAAGTCTTGAGCTCTTTTCGATTTTGGAGAAGAAAAAAACGCTTTAGGATCATCGTCTTCGACAATGGTTCCTTCATCCATGAAAAGCACCCTGTCGGCGACTTCTTTGGCAAAGCCCATTTCGTGCGTCACGATCACCATCGTCATCCCGGTTTTCGCCAAATCCTGCATCACCTGAAGCACTTCTTTGACCATCTCAGGATCAAGGGCCGATGTCGGCTCGTCAAACAGCATGATGTCCGGATTCATCGCCAGCGCCCTCGCAATCGCAACGCGCTGCTTTTGCCCCCCTGATAAACGGTTCGGATAATCATCTTTTTTATCGATAAGCCCCACTTTCTCAAGCAGTTCTTCCGCTTTTTTCGCTGCTGCCTGTTTGCTTTCTTTTTTGACATGGACAGGTGCATACGTAATATTTTCAAGAACCGTTTTATGCGGAAACAAATGAAAATGCTGAAAGACCATGCCGATGTTCTCTCTGATTTTCAGCACATTTGTTTTCGGTCTTGTAATCTCTTGATCCTGAATGAAAATGCTGCCCTCCGTCGGCTTTTCGAGCATGTTTAAGCAACGCAGAAACGTGGACTTGCCTGAGCCTGACGGACCGATGACAGCGGCTACTTCGCCTTTTTCAAAGGAAACGGAAATATGTTTAAGCACCTCGTGCTTTCCGAAAGATTTTGAGAGATTGCGAACATTAATCATTGACATTCAGCTTCCTTTCAATCGCTTTGCCGACAAACGTCAGGATCAAAACGAGCACATAGTAGATGAGACCCGCAAACAGCATCGGCTCAAGCGGGCTGTAGATCGCCGCTCCCGCCTGATAGCTTCGTCTCATAATATCGCCGAGTCCGATGACGGTGACAACAGCCGATTCCTTTGTCAGTGTAATCGATTCGTTGATCAGCGCTGGCATGATATTTTTAAAGGCCTGCGGCAGCAAGAGATCCTTCATCATCTTTGCATACGGGACGCCCAGCGCCATCGCCGCTTCTTTTTGCCCTTTGTCGATCGCATTGATTCCGGCTCTGATGATTTCTGACACATAAGCGGCGGAATTTAAGCCGAATGCGATGACGGCCGCCCAGTAAGCATCAATATCGAAGCCCAGCACCTGAGGCAGCCCGTAATAGACGATCATCAGCTGCAGAACAAGCGGTGTCCCCCGGAATATGGAAGTGTAAAAATCGGCAATCCATGCGAGGGGCTTGATCGAACTGATTTTTAAAAGCGTAATCAAAACCCCCAGCAAAAATCCAAGCACGGCCGCAGCCGCGACCACTTTTAAGGTGACGCCCAAGCCTTCCAAAATGAAAGGCATCTCGGGTATTGTACTAGAAAAATCAAGAAAATTCATGTGACTCTCCCTCTCCCGCCTCATCATCAAAGAGGCGCACATCGCTTTAGAAAAAAAAGTTCAACAAAAAGTTGAACTTTTCACGCTTACTTTTTCGTTTCTCCGCCGAACCATTTTTCTTTCAGCTTTTCAAGTTCTCCGCTTTTCTCCATTTCTTCAAGCGCTTTGTTGAACTTCTCGGTCAAATCGCTTCCCTTTTTGAAGGCGATCGCGGAGCCGGCTTTTTCATCCGGTTCTTTCGGCAGATTGTAGCCAACCAGTTCTTCATTTTTATTAATATATTTTTCGGCAACGATATCCTCTATGATTGCTGCGTCAAAGCGGCCCGCTTTGATTTCTTCGGTTAAATCCGAAATGCGGTTGCGGTTTTCAACTTTTAAATTATAATCCGGCGTAAGCTCCTTCGCTTTTTCTTCCTGAATGGAGCCAAGCTGCACGCCGACCGTTTTTCCTTTCAAATCGTCAAGCGATTTGATGCCGCTTGATTTTTTTGTAACGATCATGTTGTGAGCCGTATAATAGACGTTTGAAAAATCGACCTGCTTTTTGCGTTTAGGCGTCGGCGTCATTCCTGAAAGCACGATGTCGACTTTGTTTGTTTTAAGAGCGGTCACCAGGCCGTTGAAGTCCATGTCTTTCACTTCGATTTCATGGCCCGTTTTTTTAGCCAGTGCATTGGCCAGATCAACATCAAAACCGACAATCTTATCTCCGTCTTTCGATTCAAAAGGCGGGTAATCGGCTGAAGTTCCCATCACCAATGTTTTTTTATCAGCAGAACTGCTGCTCGTCCCGCATGCAGTCAATGCAAATGTGACACATGCTGCCACTACCAGTAACATCCATTTTTTCATGTTGTGTATCCCCCTGAACCTTTTTTGAATATTTATTCGTTGATATGTATTTTAAACATTTTCTAGGCCAGATGCAATACCATTTTGAAAAATAACTGAAAAACCTTCAAACAAGCATTTAAATACCAATTGAAAGCCTGTGTTTTTATCTTTCTGATTGCATATAAAAAGAATTTTTATACACAAAAAAAGCCTGCCACTGTTTTGGCAGGCGGTATTTCCTTTACCTTATACTTCTTCACAGTATTCTTCAAACAATCCTTGTAGCTTAGTGATGACAGCCATCGGCTCATAGCCTTCAATTTCATGGCGTTCGACCATTTTTAAAATCTTGCCGTCTTTTAAAAGAGCGAATGACGGAGAAGAGGGCGGATATCCTTCAAAATATTCCCTTGCTCGAGCCGTCGCTTCTTTGTCTTGTCCGGCAAAAACGGTGACGAGATGATCCGGGCGCTTATCGTAATGAACCGCATGATGTGCGGCTGGCCTTGCAATTCCCCCTGCACAGCCGCAGACGGAGTTGACCATCACAAGCGTAGTCCCTTTTTTCGTGAGCGCTCCATCGACCTCTTCAGGCGTTTTCAATTCGGTGTAGCCGGCAGCCGTTATTTCCTGTCTGGCTTGGCGCACGACATCATTCATAAACAGATTAAAATCCATGTTCACTTTAAGATCTCTCCTTTTTAGCCGCCTTTAGCATGATGCTAAAGGCGCTGTTTGCTCATCTGTTCTAATGATACTTTGAAACCGTCCGAACCGCAAATCAGGCGATTCGTGTTCCTTCAGGTTTATGGCACGGGCAGCCCGGGGAAAAATAAGTAAAGACTCTATCAAATAAAGGAGCACCTTTATGAACCGAAAGAAAGCAATGCTGATTTACAACGGAAATGCAGGACAAAAAAATGTTGAAAAAACACTGGGTGCTGCCGTGCCTGTTCTTTCACAGGCTATAGACGAACTCATCGTAAAACCGACGAGAAAGAAACGTGATGCATTCGAATTTTGCCGAAAGATCGGGGAGGATATCGGGCAATTGTTTATATTAGGCGGTGACGGAACGGTGCACGAATGCATTAACGGCATCAGCCAGCTTCAAACGAAGCCAGATATCGGCATTCTCCCGGGCGGCACATGCAACGACTTTTCGAGGGCGCTCCGCATTCCCCAGAACATTGAAAAAGCGGCGGAAGCGCTCGTCAATGGAAAACCTGTCCCGGTCGATGTGTTAAAAGCAAATGATCATTATTGTCTCAACTTCTGGGGCATCGGATTGATTACGGAAGCTTCCACCCATATCAATCAAACGGAAAAAGCGCTGCTCGGGAGAATCAGTTATTTTACAAGCGCACTGCGGACCATCTCCAATCTTGAGCCTTTCTCTTTCCGCCTGTCGATCGACGGAGAAGAGTTTACTGACGAAGCGGTCATGGTGGTCGTGCTGAACGGACCATTTATCGGAACAAACAAGATCCCCCTTCCGCAGCTGAGCATTAACGACGGAAAAGCGGACATCCTCGTCTGCCGGAATACGAATCTGGCTGCATTGAAAGAACTTTTTGCAATGGATGATCCCGAATGGGATTCCTTTGCAGGCGAGCTCTCCTATTATCAGGGGCAAACCGTTGAAGTTGAAACCGCCCTCCCAATGGAAGCCGATACAGACGGCGAAATCTGCACAAAAACGCCGGCTTCAATCGAGGTGCTAAACGGACATCTCCGCATGCTCGCCCCCTTAGAAAAAGAAAAGAGCTGACCCTTAACGGGCCAGCTCTTCTTTTTTAATAAATGGAAGTATGATCATCGATTTGTTCCAAAATCTCTTTCACACGGGCAAGGAATCTGCCGCAAACGAGGCCGTCAAGCACTCTGTGGTCGAGGGATAAGCACAGGTTCACCATATCTCTGACCGCGATCATGCCATGCTCCATGACGACGGGACGCTTGACGATCGATTCAACCTGCAGGATGGCCGCCTGCGGATGGTTGATGATCCCCATTGACTGAACCGACCCGAACGAACCGGTATTGTTGACCGTGAACGTACCTCCGCTCATATCCCCGCTCGTCAGCTTGCCGCTTCTGACCTTATGAGCCAGTTCGGAGATTTCTCTCGCGATGCCTTTAATCGTTTTTTCATCGGCATGCTTGATGACAGGAACGTACAGCGCATCGTCAGTCGCTACTGCAATTGAGATGTTGATGTCTTTTTTCTGAATGATTTTATCTCCGGCCCACATGCTGTTCATTTGCGGGAATTCCTTCAGTGCCTGTGCGACCGCTTTGACAAAGAACGCGAAAAAGGTCAGGCTGAAGCCCTCTTTCTTCTTAAATTCGTCCTTTATTTTGTTGCGGTAGCTCACAAGACTTGTAACATCCACTTCCATCATCGTCCAGGCATGAGGGATTTCATGCTTGCTTCTGACCATATTGGTCGCAATCGCATGACGGATTCCGGTCACAGGAATCTCGACGTCTCCAGCCGCACTTTGAGGCGGTGCAGCTTGAGGGGCGGCTTGCGCCGGCTTTTGGACGGGCTCACTCGCTCCCGCGGCATTTGTATCCGGCTGTTTTTCCGGCGCCGCATCAGCTTGAGGAGCAGCTCCGGAAGCAATGATGCGCTGGATGTCTTTTCTGGTGATCCGTCCGCCGGCACCGGTACCTTCCACCTGCTCCAAATCAATGTTGTGCTCACCGGCAAGTCTCAGCACCGCCGGGGAATAACGTTTTTTCTGAGATGTATCTTTTTCCTCCGGTTTGGCCGGCTCCGCTTCCGCTTGATCCAGATTGGAAACAGCCTCAGCCTCCGGTTTCGCTTCTTCGTTTGTTTCGACTTTGCAGATGACGTCTCCGACTTGCAGAGTTTCGCCTTCTTTCCCGACAAGCTCGGTAATCGTTCCCGTGAACGATGAAGGGACTTCAGCATTGACCTTATCCGTCATCACTTCAGCAATCGGATCGTATTTGTTGACGTGATCTCCGACGCTGACAAGCCATTTGCTGATGGTTCCCTCCGTCACGCTCTCCCCGAGCTGCGGCATTGTCATTTGTTCCACTGCCATACGATATGTCCTCCTTCGCTATATTAAAACTCGGCCAATTCTCTCATTGCTGCTTCTGCTTTATCCGGATTGACCATAAAGAATTTTTCCATTGTAGGAGCATACGGCATTGCCGGGACGTCAGGGCCCGCCAACCGCTTAATCGGCGCATCCAAATCGAACAGGCAATGCTCTGAAATGATCGCGGCTACTTCACTCATAATGCTGCCTTCCTTCGTATCCTCGGTCATCAGAAGCACTTTGCCCGTTTTGGAAGCCGCTTCAATAATCGCTTCCTGATCGAGCGGATATACTGTTCTTAAATCAAGGATATGTGCGGAAATCCCGTCTTTGGCAAGCCGCTCGGCAGCCTGAAGGGCGAAATGGACGCACAATCCGTATGTGATGACGGTGATGTCTTCGCCTTCCCGCTTCACATCCGCCTTTCCGATCGGCAGCACATAGTCGTCACTCGGCACTTCGCCCTTGATCAGCCGGTACGCACGTTTATGCTCGAAGAACAGGACAGGGTCGTCATCGCGGATGGCCGCTTTCAAAAGCCCTTTGACATCATAAGGTGTCGAAGGCATGACGATTTTCAACCCGGGCTGGTTGGCAAATACGGCTTCAACTGACTGAGAATGGTACAGCGCGCCGTGCACGCCTCCGCCGTAAGGTGCGCGGATGACGATCGGACAATTCCAGTCATTGTTGGAGCGGTAGCGGATTTTTGCCGCTTCTGAAATAATCTGGTTGACAGCCGGCATGATAAAATCTGCAAACTGCATTTCGGCGACCGGTCTCATCCCGTACATGGCAGCCCCGATTCCGACGCCGGCAATTGCGGATTCCGCCAAAGGCGTATCCATCACCCGCTCTTCGCCGAACTGGTCGTAAAGACCGGCTGTTGCCTTGAACACACCGCCTTTTTTGCCGACATCCTCCCCTAAAACAAAGACGCGGGAATCCTTTTCCATTTCTTCTTTCAAAGCCAAAGTGACAGCATCTATATATGACATAACTGGCATTGTTCTTCCCCCTTACTCCGCATAAACATGCCGCAGCGCATCTTCCGGATCTGCATAAGGTGCATGTTCAGCATAATCTGTTGCTTCATTGACGATGGTTGTGATCTCATCCGACATTTGCTTCTCAGACTGGTCGTCCAGAAGCCCTGTTTCTTTTAAGTAATGCGCGAATTTGTTAAGCGGATCATTTTTCTTCGCCTCCGCCACCTCTTCGCGCTCTCTGTAGCTTCGATCATCATCATCGCTGGAGTGCGGGGTCAGCCGGTATGATATCGTTTCGATTAATGTCGGACCTTCGCCTCTTCCGGCACGTTCCCTTGCTTCTTTAACCGCTTTGTAGACTTCAAGCGGATCATTTCCGTCAACGGTCACGCCGGGCATGCCGTAACCGACGGCGCGGTCGGAAATGTTTTCACAAGCCACCTGCTTTTCGTAAGGAACCGAAATGGCGTATTTATTGTTTTCACACATGAAAATGACGGGAAGCTTATGAACGGCGGCAAAGTTCGCCCCTTCATGGAAGTCCCCCTGGTTTGAAGAGCCTTCGCCGAACGTCACAAAAGTCGCGATGTCTTTCTTTTCAAGCCTTCCGGCAAGCGCTACACCCACCGCGTGCGGAACTTGCGTTGTCACTGGCGAAGAGCCCGTGACGATCCGGTTTTTCTTTTGACCGAAGTGGCTCGGCATCTGCTTTCCTCCCGAATTCGGATCCTCGGCTTTTGCAAACGCCGACAGCATTAAATCTTTTGCCGTCATGCCAAAAGCAAGGACAACGCCCATATCTCTGTAATATGGAAGCACATAATCGTTCTCACGGTCTAATGCAAATGCCGCTCCGACCTGGGCGGCTTCCTGTCCTTGACAAGAGATGACAAAAGGAATTTTGCCTGAACGGTTTAAGAGCCACATCCGCTCATCAAGTTTTCTGGCTAAAAGCATGGTTTTGTACATGTCGATTGCTTGTTCATCTGTTAATCCAACTGCTTCATGACGGTTATTGCCCATTTTTTTCACTCCTTCATGCTTTCTAAAAATGAATCGCTTTTCCATCTACGGCAAGGGCGGCTTCTCCGATCGCCTCCGACAGCGTCGGATGCGGATGGATCGTTTGTCCGACTTCCCACGGGGTGGCGTCAAGCACCTTTGCCAGACCGGCTTCAGATATCATGTCTGTCACATGCGGGCCGATCATGTGAACGCCCAAAATATCATCTGATTCGCGATCGGCGACGATTTTGACAAAGCCGTCCGTCTCACCGTACACGAGCGCTTTGCCAATCGCCTGAAACGGAAATTTGCCTACTTTGACGCTTTTGCCCTGTGCCTTCGCCTCATCCTCTGTCAAGCCGACCGATGCGGCTTCAGGACTTGAATAGATGCATTTTGAGACAAGCGAATAGTCGATGTCGTGCGGATTCTCGCCAGCAATGTGCTCAACAGCCGTAATCCCTTCATGGGAAGCAGCATGTGCAAGCTGAAGGCCGCCGATCACATCTCCGATCGCATAGATGTGGGATTCTTTTGTCTGGTACATGCTGTTTGTCGCGATAAAGCCGTTTTCCACTTGGATATCTGTGTTTTCCAGACCGATCCCTTCAACATTTGCCTGCCTTCCGACAGATACGAGCATTTTCTCAGCGGAATAGGTCTGTTTTTCTCCGTCTTTTTCCGCTTGAATGCTGACCGTATCGCCTTTCGCCAATGTGTCGGGCAGCACTTTCGCTCCCGTGATGATGGTGATGCCTTTTTTCGCCAGCTGCGTCTGCATTTCTTTAGAAATATCGGCATCTTCAGTCGGCAAAATCCGGTCTGCATACTCAATGACGGTCACGTCAACACCGAAATCGCACAGCATGGAAGCCCACTCGATTCCGATGACACCTCCTCCGACAATCAGCATGGAAGCCGGAAGCTGCTCAAGTTCAAGCGCTTCGTCGGATGACAGCACGTTTTCCCCGTCAAGCTCAAGCCCCGGCAGCGACCTGGGCCTTGAGCCTGTGGCGATGATGACGTTTTTCGGTATGAGCATCTCATTCTCATCCCCGTTTGCCATCTCAACGGAAACCGTCCCCGGCATCGGGGAAAAAATCGACGGCCCGAGAATCCGTCCGATTCCTTCGTAAACATCAATCTTTCCTTTTTTCATCAAGTGTTTGACACCGTTGTGCAGCTGGTCAATTATTTTTTGTTTTCTGCTTTGAACTTGAGAAAACCGCAGGCCGACTTCAGAAATGACCACTCCGAATTCGTCCGCCTTTTTTGCTGTCCTGTAAACTTCCGCGCTTCTTAGGAGCGCTTTCGACGGGATGCAGCCTTTATGAAGGCACGTGCCGCCGAGTTTCCGCTTTTCAACGACGGCTGTTTTCAGCCCCAGCTGCGAAGCTCTGATGGCAGCCACATAGCCGCCTGTGCCCCCTCCAAGAATCACGATATCGTATTCAGTTGCCATGACTTTCCCTCCTCTGGTTCGGATACTGTTTCGCCTCTTCTTCGCCGTTTAATACGCGAAATGCACCTTCAGCCAATGCTTGAAGCTCATTTTCTCCCGGAAAGACGACGACATCCGAAATCCAGTCTATGTATTGTCTGATCGAGGTAACAAACGATTTTCCGTACGCCAGTCCGCCTGTCAAAATAATGACATCGACTTCGCCTTTTAAGACGGCGCTGGCCGCCCCGATTTCTTTGGCGATTTGATAAGCCATCGCTTCATAGATGAGCGCAGCCTTTTGATCGCCTTCCTTGATCATTTTCTCAACTTTAACCGCATCCGTCGTGCCGAGATAGCCGGCGAGGCCTCCGCCGCCGACTAGCATTTTCATCAGCTCGCCTTTCGTATACTTGCCGGAGAAGGCCATTTCGATCAGATCACCCGCAGGAATGGTTCCGGCCCGCTCCGGACTGAGCGGACCTTCTCCGTGGAGGCCGTTGTTGACATCGATCACCCGACCGTGGCAATGAACGCCGGTCGTAATGCCGCCTCCCATGTGGGTGATGATCATTTTCATATCTTCATACCGCTTTCCAAACTGCCAGGCCGCTTTCCTCGCGACAGCTTTTTGGTTGAGCGCGTGAAAAATACTGCGCCTTTCAATGGCCGGCGTGCCGGAAATTTTTGCGATAGGGGCCATTTCATCCACAACAACGGGGTCGACGATAAAAGCGGGAATATTTAATCCGTCGGCAATCTCCCTGGCGATGATACCCCCGAGATTTGATGCATGCTGCCCCGCATATCCGTTCTTCAAATCGGTGATCATCGCATCGTTGACTTCGTAAGTGCCGCCTTCAATCGGTCTGAGCAGCCCTCCCCGGGCGCAAACGGCATCCAATTTAGAAATATTGATTCCCTGTTCATGCAGGGTTTCGAGTATCGCCTGTTTTCTGAACGAATATTGATCAATAATGGTTTGGTATTGCTGTAACTCAGCCTCGTCATGACGGATTGATTTTTCGAAAATCGAACGGTCATCATGAAAAACGCCGATCTTTGTAGATGTTGATCCCGGATTGATGACGAGAATACGTTTTTCCTGTACCTGCATTGATATAAAACCTCCAATAGCGAATAGGGGTTATGATCTTAACGCCTGCTTAAAATGTGATGGCCGTTTTGCAAAAATTGACTTCTCGATTGGCGCATGCGCTCAATACGCTCTTCCGCCAGGCGGTCTGCGGCCAAGTATGTCGGAATGCGGTCGCGTTTTGAAATTTCAAGGACGCGTTCAATATTTCCGTAGATGCCTTCGACTTTTTTCAACGCGCGCTCTGAATTATAGCCGTAAAGCTCGTCAGCGACATTGATGACGCCGCCGGCATTGATGACATAATCAGGGGCATAAACGATACCCATGTCGTGGATTTGATCCCCGTGGCGCGTTTCTTTCAGCTGATTGTTGGCTGCCCCGGCAATCACTTTGGCTTTCAGCTGCGGAATCGTATCATCGTTGATTGTCGCTCCCAGAGCACACGGTGCATATATATCGCACTCCTGTGAATAAATATCATCCGGATCGACGGCACGGGCGCCGAATTCGGCGACTGCGCGTTCGACCGCTTCTTTATTGATGTCGGTCACGATCAGTTTCGCGCCTTCTTCGTGGAGATGACGGCACAGATTGTATGCCACGTTTCCGACCCCTTGGACAGCAACGGTTTTTCCTTCAAGCGAATCTGTCCCGAAGGCCTCTTTTGCCGCAGCCTTCATCCCTTTATATACCCCGTAAGCCGTTACCGGGGAAGGATTGCCAGATGAACCGAAAGCAGGCGAAATGCCTGTAACAAAATCAGTTTCGTCATGAATGATGTCCATATCTTCAACGGTTGTACCGACGTCTTCCGCGGTGATGTATCTGCCGTTCAGCCCTTGAATGTAACGGCCGAAAGCGCGGAACATTTCTTCGTTTTTATCTTTGCGCGGATCGCCGATAATAACGGTTTTGCCTCCTCCGAGGTTCAGTCCGGCCGCCGCGTTTTTATAGGTCATTCCCCGCGCAAGGCGCAGCGCATCTTCAATTGCGGCTTCTTCACTTTCATATGTCCACATTCTCGTGCCGCCGAGAGCCGGCCCGAGCGTCGTATCATGAATCGCGATGATCGCTTTTAATCCGGACTGTTTATCTTGGCAAAATACCAATTGCTCATAGTCATACTGTTCCATATATCGAAATAGTTCCATTTTTTATTCCTCCTCTTGTCGTGCTTCAGACGTACACAGCGCCAAAGCAATCGAATACAGCTTGTTTTCTGCGGAATCGGCCCTGCTTGTCAAGGCGATGGGCGCTTTTGCCCCTGCCAAAATGGCTCCCACTTTCGCACCCGCAAAATGAATCAATGATTTGTAAAGGACATTGCCTGTTTCAATTGAAGGAACAAGCAGGATGTCAGCCTCGCCCGCAACGATTCCAGAAATGTTTTTATGCCGGGCGGCAAGCGGTGAGATCGCGTTATCCAACGCAAGAGGCCCGTCAACGATGCAATTTTTGATTTGGCCCCGATGATTCATCTGCGTCAAGGCAGCTGCATTTAATGTCGCTTCCATTGCGGGATTCACCGTTTCCACCGCGGCGAGGCAAGCGGCTTTCGGCATTTGCACGCCGACCGCTCTCGCCACGCCGACTGCGTTTTCTAAAATTTGTTTCAGCTCATCAAGCTTGGGGCTGATATTCATTGCCGCATCTGTTACATAAATCAGCCTCTCAAACCCGCTGACTTCAAAAGCTGCTACATGTGACAGTACATGCGAGGAACGGAGCCCGTACTCTTTATTCAAAACGGCTTTTAATAGCACGGCTGTCGGGACATTCCCCTTCATGAGAACATCAGCATTTCCGCTTTTGACAGCTTGAACGGCAATTCTCGCCGAATCCGCCGGCGATTCCGAATGAATGATATCCACGTGCCGTTTTGAAATGTTCTGTTCTGTCATCATATGCCTGATCTTTTCTCTGTGCCCAATCAACAAGAACCGGGCAAATTGTTTGTCGACCGCAAGTTTGACTGCTTGCAGCACTTCGTCATCTTCTGCATGTGCGACGGCGACCGTTTTATTGTCTAGCTCCGCCGCTTTTTGCAATAATTGTTTCAGCTTCATAGTACCCACCTTTCTTAGCAAACATCCGCCCACTATATCATGCAAGTTTCGTGCCAGTATAAAAAAGCGGTTCGGTACTGTGATCCTGTTTTACAGTTTGCATGATTTTGCACTCGTTTTGCAATTTATTGCATGCTATCTTTTGCAAGATTGTATTTATCCATTTTGTAATAGAGATTGCGGATACTGATTCCAAGCGCTTTCGCCGTTTTCGTTCTGTTGTATTGATGCTTTTCAAGCGTTTCTTTTATGACATGAGCTTCAAACCGCTCAACCGCATCAGACAGCTTTTCCTCTTCAATCTCAGGGAAAGCTGCTCCGGCTTCCACCTTTTTTTTCGGACGGTCTGCTTCAGGCAGGTGTTCGAGATCAATCCATTCCATTTGCGGTTTTAAAAAGATCATCGCCCGCTCAAGGACATTTTCAAGCTCTCTGACATTCCCCGGCCACTTCCGTGCTTTTAACGATTTGAGTGCGTTTTTCGTGAGCCCCTTTACATTGCGTCCGTATTCTTGATTGATCTTCCCAATCAAATGCCTGCTCAAGGCTTCGATATCCTCTTTCCGCTGCCTGAGCGGCGGAATTGATATCGGATAGCGATTGATCCGGTAGTACAAGTCTTCGCGAAACCTGCCCTCAGCGAGCGCTTTTTCAATATTGACGTTTGTCGCTGCGATGACCCGGACGTTCACAGAAATCGGTTTGGTCCCGCCGACTCTGACAATTTCTTTTTCCTGAAGAACGCGGAGGAGCTTCGCTTGTGTGTTTTGCGTGAGCTCTCCGATTTCATCCAAGAAAATGCTGCCGTTGTTCGCCTCTTCAAAAAATCCTTTTTTGCCGCCGCGGCGCGCGCCTGAAAAAGCGCCTTCTTCATAGCCGAACAGCTCTGATTCAAGCAGTGATTCCGAAATGGCCGCACAATTGACGCGAACAAACTTATTATACTTTCGGTCACTTTCGTTATGTATGGCATGGGCAAAAAGCTCTTTCCCCGTTCCCGATTCGCCTCTCAGCAAAATCGTCGCAGGCGTCTTCGCCCCCAATTTCGCCTGTTCCAGCGCGACGAGCATCTGCTCGCTTGAACCGATGATGTCGGCAAATGTATATTTCGCCTCGAGTGTACGGATAATCTGGCGCGCTCTGTTCAGCTCGTTTGTGAGCGATTGAATTTCAGATACATCGTGAATAACACCGACGCTCCCTTTTAAAATACCGTCAACAATAATCGGCGCGACATTGACGATCACTTCTTTTTTATTGGGGCCGACTTTCATTCTGACCCCTCTGACAGGGCGCCTCGTTTCAAGCACTTTCAAATGCATGCTTTCACCTTCGGATATGTCGGTATTGGCCGGCTTCCCGATCACCTGGTCTTTTGTCAGGCCCGTCATCTTTGTATACGCCCTGTTGATCATCATCCCGTTTCCGTTTTCATCAACGACCGATATCGCTTCATCCGAAGATTGAATGATCGCTTCAAGCATCGTTCTGACTTCCTTCAGGTTGGTCACCTCTTCAGCCAGCTCGACCGCATCGGTAATGTCCTTAAATATGCTAAGCGCCCCGAGCAGCGTCCCTCCGTCATCGATAATCGGAATTCTGGTCGTGACGATCTGCCTGTTCGGATGGAGAAATTGTTTTTGATGATACTCAGGCTCTCTCGTATTGAGAATGCGCGGCAGCTTCGTCGTCGGGATCACGCTTTGAATATGCTGGCCGATCGCTTCAGTGCGCTTTGTCCCGGTCATCACTTCCGCCATTTTGTTAAACAAAATGATCTCTTCGTTAATGTCGATAAAAATCATGCCGTCATTCATAGAGTTGAAAATACGGTCGTGTTTATACGTCTGCTCTTTTAACATTTGGATGAGCTGCTGCTTTTCGTTCATCAGCTGAGAGATGATATAAGCGAGCGATCCCGGCACCACGATCGTACTGTCGTGCTTTTTTCGCATCAGTTGCTTTAATACGCCGGCGTCTCCGGTCGTTTCAATGATGATATCGATCTGTTCTGTGATGTACGGTGCCCAATCGAGCGCCGTTTCGATATCGTTTTTTTGCGCGATGAAAAGCCCGGGAGCTTCCGGATTTTTATCGATGACCGCCTCGATATGCATCGTCTTTGTTTTCAGCAGCACATCCAAGAGAGCGGTCCCCCCTTTTCCAGCACCAACGATCAGTACTTTTTGCATCATCCCTTTACCCCTTTGTATGAAAAATTTTGCACACTATCACGTTCACTTGCAACAATTTGCACAACATCTATGTTATCATGTTTTCCTTTCTTGACAAACTTTTTTTTCAAATAGACAATAAAGGTAAATCTTTGGTAAGGGGATTCGTGTATGGGGAGAATGATCGCACTGCTCGTTTTGCTGATACCGGGAGGCCTGGCTGCTCTCGGAATTAAATTGATGCGCGACACTGTTTTCGGCGTTTTGATCAGCCCGTTTCAGATCCTTTGGCTTCAGGGGCTGGCGGGGTTCATATGCTTCGCAGGCGGCCTTTATTTATTAGGCGGATTTATTCTATACAGAGACAGAAAACGCAACCAAGTAAGCCCCCGCTTTAGAAAAAAGCAGAGCGGCCGCGAGGTGTGATCTCTGCGAACGGAAAGCAAAAAGCCGCAGATATTGTCTGCGGCTTTCAGATTGTTGACAAAATCCCAAAACGACTTTTAGTTTTGGGATTTTGTAATCCTTTTCAGCGTATCACATCTCGGCTTTTATTTTTAACGCTTTTTCGGGAAAATCGGTGAAGAAACCGTCAATTCCTTCAGCAATCAGCTTTTTCATCTCCTCTTCACGGTTGATGGTGAACGGCCGGACCGCTTTTTGTTTCAAATGGGCGTTTTTGATCATGTCAACCGACATTGAACGGCGATACGGATGAAATCCTGCAGCCGGAATCATTTCAATGTACTCCTCCGGCTTGTAGATGACATCCATGTAAAGCGCGGCCAACTCGATACTTGGATTCAATCTGCTGCATAACGCAAGGCTTTCATGATTAAATGATGAAAGAATGATCCGGTCTTGAAGGCCGTACGCTTCAATCATCGACATCACCTTTTCTTCCATCCCTTCATAACGGATAATGCTGTTTTTCAATTCCACATTGAGAAGAAATTCAGCATCTGCCGCCCACTCAAACACTTCTTCAAGGGTCGGTACCGGGACAGAGCCGGTTTTTTCGGAAAAACGGTGGCTTGCGTCTCCGCGCTTGATCTCCTTATATGTAAGATCCTTCACATATCCTTTCAGCGAAGTCGTCCTGTCAAGCTTTTCATCATGTATTACAACAAGACGTCCGTCTTTTGCCATTTGTACATCCAATTCGATGCCGTCTGCACCGATGGCCGCCGCCTGCTTAAACGCCGCCATTGTATTTTCGGGGAAAGTGCCTGAAGCTCCTCGGTGTGCAAATATTTTCGTCATTTCTGGTTCACCTCTACAAGAATTGCAAGTTTATATCCCATTATGAAGGTCTTACTGTTTTCTTTCCACACATAAGGCCTTTTTTAACATAAACATAACACAAGAACCCCGGTCTTATACCGGGGCCCCTATTGTTATTCGTAATAAGCTGTGACAGCGTCAGCAATCGCGTCTGCCGCTTTTTCCTGATATTCCGGACTTTCGAGTTTAGCTGCATCAGTTTTGTTCGTGATAAAGCCGAGTTCGACTAAAACACTCGGCATTTGAGAATTTTTGATGACATAAAACCCTGATTCTTTTACACCTCTGTCCCGAGTGCCAAGCGCATCCGGAAGGCGTTCTTGAATGTTAGACGCCAGACGTTCGCTGTCAGCGGCTTGATAGGCAGAATCGAAGTATGTTTCTGTACCTGACGCTTCAGGGACGGCCGAGTTTGCATGAATGCTGATCAGTAAGTCCGAAGCGTGCTTGCTCGCTTTGGCCACCCGGTCTTCCAGTGTCAAAAACGTATCATCCGTTCTTGAGGCGACTGTGGCAGCTCCCTCTTCTTTCAGTTTTTCATCAACCAGCTTTGCCACTTCAAGATTGACATCTTTCTCAAGCAGCCCGTTTCCGACCGCGCCGCTGTCTTCGCCCCCGTGACCTGCGTCAACATATACCGTCTTACCGGAAAGCGGCTCAGCTGCAAAAGCAGCTGGAAAAACCGCAATAAACGAAAACAGCAGCAAAACTAAACTCCTCATTAACAGTTTCACGATTAGTTCCTCCTACAATCCCTTTTTGCAAACGATCATTCTTTCTCTTTCATATCTTCAAGCTGTAATGTTCCGTCCTCTGTTTTCGTGTACTTCACTTCCACCTTTGTATCATCCTTGATCCCCTTATATTTATCCCGTTTTTCGGGAGGGACCTGAAACGTCGTTTCTTTACCGTCAATATTGACGGCGACGGTATGCTGATCCGCCAAACCGACAAAGGTGCCTTCTTTCACAAACGTTTCCCCGCCTGTTCCTTTTCGGCTCTCATTATGTTGCGTTGTCCCGCAGCCTGCCAATAGCAGCATAGCGAACAAAACAAGGATGACTCCTTTTTTCATGTCGACCACCTCGCCCGCTGAATTTTTTACACCCCGTACCTTATCTTTAATACCCGGCGGCTGTAAAGCAGGCCACTCCAGCAGATATTCGCCCGATTTACCCGTCCAACGCCCCAGGGATTTCCGAATTGTTAGAAGCCATCCGCTCAAAAACGTCTGTGAAAAACGGTCTACCCAAGGCGAAAAATGGTTGTCATCTGGAAGAAATCAGATCTATTTCATCATTTTTATTTTTTTGTATAAAAAAACGTCTTTTTTCATAAGAAAAAAGACGTTTCATGCGGCTTTCGCTTTATATGATTCATTCTATGACGCCAATGCACCGGGCGTGAGACAAACTTTGAAAAATAGACGGATACACCGAAAGCTGGCTGCGTGCTATGTAGCTTTTATCAGAACTTGCAGGAATGCATTTTTTAAAGCCCGGCTGCTTCATGACAACATTTAGTCCTTCATAGCGGATGATTTAGCAGCGCTGCTCCTTCCGCAGTTCTCATGCTTATATTTGCTGCTGCAGAGCCTGCTTCCGGTCCATTGTTGACGGCGCCTCTTTAATCTTTTTGGCAGGCACACCGGCTATTGTAATGTTTTCCTCAGTGAAAGATTTGTTGACTACGGCGTTTGCGCCAATCGAAATGCCGTCGGCAATGTGAATGCTGCCAAAGAGCTTTGCTCCAGGCCCGATCCAGACATTGTCTCCGATTGTTGGAACATCGTGGTGAGCGTGATTTTGCCCGATGTTAACTCCTTGATGAATGTCACAGTTTGCACCTATTTTTGCATTGCTGTTTACGATGAGCAATCCGTAATGGTTGATCCTCAACCCCGGACCGAAAACATTCACCGGGATGTCAAATCCGAGCTTCAATCCTCTCTTTTTATGCAGATACCGGTAAACATGCTTGAACACCTTGGAGTTGGCATTTGAGTAATATTCATGTTTGCGCAAGGCTATCTGATACTTCCAAATATCATCGCCAAACCATTTAGGCCTTTTTCGACTTGAGATTCCTAACGCTTTCTTGTCTTGTTCGAGATAATAGCGAAGATCTGTTTTCGTAAAGATCATCATACCACCTGCTTATTTCATACTTTTAACTCGAGATTGGCTTTTTCGAAAGGTTTTACATTCTCCGCCATCTATTTCCGTGAAATTACTAAAAGGAAAACAAAAAAAGGGGGAGCCCCCCTTTTTTGTTCATCCTTCGTAAAAACCAACCCAAGTGTTAAAAACATTACTGTAAAATTTCCCTTTGAAATACCATGTTCCATCGCTATCAGAAAATTTGTTACTGAAAACTCCTGAAGAAGATTTTACACATTTTGATGATTTGCTGCTTTTGAATGAGCTTGGCAAGTCACTTGGACAATTGATGTATTGAGCAGTCGGATGTGCAATCACCTCAGATGAATGCGGTGCAGCAAATACCGGCGCTGTAGAAATAAGTAAACCAACAGCCAGAGTCGTACCAGTTAATAATTTATTGACTTTCATTTTAAAACAACTCCTTTTCCATTTATTTCATTTCGATTTCATCATATAACAAACAGGCATTTCTAAAAAGTGCATAAATTACAATATTTTGGTATTTTTTGATAAGCTGTTAGGCTGACTTTACACAATACACACCGTGCTGAAACACAAACAGTACATTTAAGAGCAAAAAAACAGCCTCGTTTATAAAAACGAGACCTTCAAATACTGTATGAAACCCTTCGGATCGCAATTCATCGCAATAAGGACGAAAAATTCATCGGAATTACGATAAACTATTCGTTAGAAACAGGTCGGCAATTCAACGGTAAATCTTCGTCAAAACCGCGCCATGTCAACGTTTAAGAAGCCTTATGCTCCAGTCTCAGCTTGTCTGCGACCATCGCGATGAATTCTGAATTCGTCGGCTTGGCTTTTGACATGCTGACTGTGTAGCCGAAAAGTGACGAAATCGAGTCGATGTTGCCTCTGCTCCATGCGACTTCGATGGCGTGGCGAATCGCCCGTTCGACTCGGCTTGCAGTCGTGTTGAATTTTTTGGCGATATCCGGATAAAGCACTTTTGTAATGCTTCCGAGCAGTTCGATGTCGTTATACACCATGGAGATGGCTTCCCTTAAGTATAAATAGCCTTTTATATGAGCGGGCACGCCGATTTCGTGGATGATGGTCGTAATGCTGGCGTCCAGGTTTTTCTTCGGCGATTCCGACTGCGGCCGAAGCACACTGCTTTGAGAAGACGGGGCACGGTGTGTCAATTGAGATCCGTTTCCGCTGACCTGGCGGATATGGCCGACTAAGTTCTCCATGTCAAAAGGCTTCAAAATAAAATACGACGCGCCCAAATCTACAGCTTTTTTCGTCACGTCTTCCTGACCGAACGCCGTCAGCATGATGACATTCGGCTGCTTTTTAAGCTGCGATTCCCTCAGCCTTTCAAGAACGGCCAATCCGTCGAGGTGAGGCATGATAATATCCAGCACAAGCACATCGGGCTCCTTGTCTTTAAACAACGAAAGGCATTCCTGTCCGTTGTATGCGACACCAAGTACTTCCATGTCGCTTTGTCCCTCGATATATTCGCTTAATAGGCCGACAAGCTCCCTGTTATCATCAGCAACACATACTTTAATTTTCTCCACGTTTCTTCCTCCCCAATGTGTATGTTGATAAATTTCATCATTCTTTTTCTAATATGTTTAATTCGACAGCACCACTTTATTCCCTTTTTTTAAAAAGGATTTTTCCAATAATAGTGGTATCTCTCGCTTTTTCTCTGTTTTTTTCTGATTTTCTCGATTTTTCGACTCGAAATGCGACTTGACAAACCGGGGAACGTGAATTTGTCGAAAAATCTTTTCTTCTTTCATTTTAACGCACAACGCGCAAGAAAAAAAGACGAAATCAAAAACTGCCGGAGGAATCCGGCAGTCAGCTTGCTTTTTCTTTTTTATAAATATCGATTCCCGCTTCAGACAGCATCCATTCAATATGCACGCCGTATCCGCTCGTCGGATCATTGACGAAAACGTGAGTTACGGCGCCAATGATCTTTCCGTTTTGGATGATCGGGCTTCCGCTCATCCCTTGAACGATGCCTCCTGTTTTGCTCAACAGCCTCGGGTCGGTAATTTTCAGCACCATCCCTTTTGTAGCCGGAAACTTCTGAGGTGTCGTACTGACGACCTGAATATCGAATTTCTCGACTTTGTCGTTTTCGATAACCGTTAAAATTTGGGCCGGGCCTTCTTTTACTTCATCTGAAAATGCAATCGGAATGGCTTTGTCAGCGATGCGGTTTTTGATTGACTCGTGAAGCGTCCCGAAGATCCCGAATGGACTGTTTCTGTTGATATCACCGATCACTTTTCGTTCTGATGCGAAACGGGCCAGTTTCTCTCCGGGATTTCCGCCTGTTCCTTTTTCAATCGAAGTGACGGTCGATTTCACGATTTGCCCTTTTTCAACAACGATCGGTTTTTTCGTATCCATGTCTGAAATGACGTGACCAAGCGCTCCGTATTTTTTCGATTTCGGCTCGAAAAAAGTCATTGTGCCGATTCCTGCGGCAGAGTCCCTGATATATAAGCCGATTCTGTATTTATCTTCAGCCTGGTCTTTTTTCGGAATGAGCTTCGTTTTAATTTCTTGTTTATCTCTTTTAATCGACAGATGTAAGGTTTCTCCTGTTTTCCCGGCCTTTTGAATAAAAGGGGTAATGTCATTCATTTTTTCGATTTTCGTGCCGTTGATTTCGGTGATAATGTCGCCTACCGCGATTCCGGCTGCTTCACCGGGCGATTTTTTGCCTTCAGAGGTATTGATTTGATGAAAACCTACGACCAATACGCCAACGGAGTGAAGCTTTACACCAATAGACTGCCCGCCGGGGACCACTTTCAAATCAGGCAGGACATTTACTTTCGTTTTTTTAACTGGGAATCCGGCAAAATCATAGACGAGTTCTGCCTTTCCATTCTTTTCACCTTTTATTTCCACTTCACTTTGATTTTCTTTCAGTGTGAATGCTTCCGATGATCCATCTTTCGAAGCACTGACGGATAAGCTCGTTTCAACCGCACGGGTACCCGTCTCAAAAATGTTCAAGTTTTTTGGGATTACAATGTATTCTTTCACCGGTTTGTAAAACCCTACACTTATTAAAGAAACAAGGAGAATCATACCCACAACTTTTCTGATTTTTTCAACATCCACCTTTTCACTCTCCTCGCACCTAACCCACACCATATAAAATTTCTTTCGCTACATTCATTACTTTTGCCTTTCGGACAGCGATTTATAACTGCGGACGGAAGAAAATCATTGGATAAAATGATAAGAAAGAGTTTGTATAAGAAAATGCCGACAAAAAAATAAGCTGTTCAGGATGAACAGCTTATCCGGTAGTTTTAACAAGCTTAGCTTGGTTCAAAAGTTCTTTCGCATGGCGCTTCGTCAGATCCGTTACTTCGACTCCGGCGATCATCCGGCCGATTTCCGCTATTTTTTCCTGTTTTGTCAACGGTGTGACGCTTGTCGTCGTTCTCCCGTCTTTCGACTGTTTCGTAATCAAAAGATGGGTGTCAGCCATCGCGGCCACCTGCGGCAAGTGGGTAATGCATAAAACTTGAGAGCCGATCGAGACGCGGTGTATTTTTTCGGCGATCGCCTGCGCGACTCTGCCGCTTACACCTGTATCCACTTCATCGAAAATGATCGATGTAACATCCTGCTGAGCAGAGAAAATGCTTTTCATGGCCAGCATGATTCTTGACAGCTCTCCTCCAGATGCAACCTTTGACAAAGATTTGAGCGGTTCTCCCGTGTTTGTTGAGATTAGGAAATGGACGGTATCAATGCCGTGCTTTGTGAGCTGAACCGGCATACCGTTGACGACGGGTGCATCATCATCCCGTTCCGCTTTTTTCACCTGGAATTCCGTATCGAATGTCGATTTTTCCATATACAGATCTTTCAGTTCCTGCTGAATCTGTTTGGCCAGTTTTTCCGCCCATTTTTTTCTGATTTCGGACACATTGGCGGCTTCAATCGCCACATCCTTGCCGATTGATTCGAGGCGGGATTTTAAAGCCTGCAAGTGGCTGTCCCGGTTTTCGATCCGGTCGATCTCTTCCTCTATCTTAGCCGAATAAGCTTGGATATCTTCGACAGTAGCGCCGTATTTGCGTTTCAGCTGTTTGATTTCGTTTAATCGCGATTCGATATAATCGAGGCGCTCGGGGTCGTATTCGAGTTCATCCAGCATATTTCTGATCTGAAAAGTTGAATCTTCGAGAATGTAGTATGCGTTGGCTACGGATTCAGATACTTTATTGAGCCCTTCATTGATGCCTGAGACGTTTTCAAGCTCGCTTGAAGCCATGCCGACCCAGTCAAGCCCAGCCTGCTCGTTGCGTAGCGCATTATAGGCATTTTGCAGAGCTTCGTATATTTTTTCGAAATTAGCGATTTGACGGCGCTCTTCCTGAAGAAGTTCGTCCTCTTTCGGCTCAAGGTTTGCAGATTCGATTTCATCAAGCTGGAACTGTATTAAATCGAGTCTGTGAGCCATTTCCTGCTCGCTTTCAGAAAGCTCTTTCACCTTTCTCATGACGTCCATGTAGCGGCTGTAAACTTCCTGATACGCTTTTAGAGCATGCTCGATTTCTTCTCCTGCAAACCTGTCCAGAAGCTGAAGATGGTGCTCATCCTCCATCAGCAGCTGATTGTCGTGCTGCCCGTGTATGTCAAGCAGCAGTCTGCCGACTTCCCGCAAAGCGGCAATGGTGACAAGTTTTCCATTGACGCGGCAGATGCTCTTGCCGTTTGCGTTAATATCTCTCCTCATGACGATCATGTCATCCGAGGCTTCAATCCCGAGTTCTGTGCACAAATCAAAAACCGGATGGCCGCTGTCAAGGAGGAAAAGCCCTTCCAATTCGGCTCTTTTTTCGCCATACCTGACATATTCGGACGAGCCGCGGCCTCCAACAAGCAAAGAGACGGCGTCGATGATGATCGATTTTCCGGCCCCGGTTTCACCGGTCAGAACCGTCAGCCCTTTTTCAAAAGAAACGGTTAATTCTTCGATAATGGCAAAGTTTTTGATCGATAATTCAGCTAACAAGCTTTCATGACACCTCTTTTCAGGCCTTCGTTTATAAAAGCTCCAATATTTTCTTCTGTACGATTTTGGTATCATCATGCGTCCGACAGATGATCAAAATGGTATCATCTCCGCAGATCGTTCCCATGATTTCTTCCCAATCCAAATTGTCCATCAGCGCCCCGATCGCCTGCGCGTTGCCTGGCATTGTTTTTAAAACGATCAGATGGCTGGCTGAGTCGATTTTGACAAATGCGTCCATCAATGATCTTTTTAATTTGGAAAGGGGATTAAAGCGCTGATCAGCAGGCAGGCTGTATTTGTAGGAACCGTTGTTTGTCGGCACCTTGACCAAATGAAGCTCTTTAATGTCCCGCGAGACGGTGGCCTGCGTCACATTATAGCCGTCTTTCTTTAAAATATCGACAAGCTCATCCTGCGTTTCAATTTCATTAGCGGTGATAATCTCCCTGATTTTAATATGCCTTTGACCTTTGTTCATTTCACACCTCGTTTTATACACAAATTGTGTATGTTTATACATTTATGTTAAATGATTTTGTCGGAAAAGTACATGTTTGCAGTAAAAAAGGAATAATAGCCCACTATTATTCCTTTTTGCGTGCCGGCCACCCTCGCATTCGCCGTACGGCTCTCAAGGGTTTTTAATCACGCGGATCCGTTTTTTTCGCTTTTAATGTCTTGTGAGCTTCTTCGACAATTTGATTGATCGTTTCTTCTGCTATCGGCGTGCCAGGTTGCTCTTCTCCGTCCCAATGCAAATGGAGAAGGAATTCGATGTTGCCGTCGCCGCCGGTAATCGGCGAAAACGAGACGTTTCTGCAGTCATATCCTTCCCGAGCCGCAAACCGGCTGATGTCATCAAGCACAGCTTGATGGACGAGGGGATCGCGGACGATCCCTTTTTTCCCGACGGATTCCCGCCCTGCTTCAAACTGCGGTTTGACGAGAGCGATGCAGTCGCTTCCCGGAACTAAAATGCTCTTAAGCACAGGCAGGATGATTTTCAGTGAGATAAAAGAGACATCGATCGTCGCGAACTCCGGCAGTCCTTCCGTAAAATCGGCTGGTGTGCAATACCGGAAATTCGTGCGTTCCATCACTACAACCCGCTCATCCTGTCTCAGCTTCCAGGCGAGCTGATTATACCCGACATCAACGGCATATGAGCGGAGAGCGCCGTTTTGCAGCGCGCAGTCTGTGAAGCCGCCGGTGGAAGAGCCGATGTCAATCATCAGCTTGCCTTGAACGGAAAGCTGAAACTCTTTTAATGCTTTTTCAAGTTTTAATCCGCCTCTTGAGACGTATTTTAACGGGTTTCCTTTAACGGTCAGCGGAATCGTGCGGTCGACCTTTTCGCCCGGCTTGTCCAGTCTGTTTTCATTCGTATAGACGATGCCGGCCATGATGGCTCTTTTCGCTTTTTCCCGCGTTTCCATTAACCCTCTTTCTACTAATAAAACGTCGAGCCGTTCTTTTTTTCCTGTCATGATCCAATTCCTTTATGAGTCTTTACGGGCGTCAATAGTCTTATTCGTCTGATGACGTCTTCTTTTGTCATTCCGATCTCTTCCAGAAGCTTGGCGACGCTGCCGTGTTCAATAAATTGATCAGGTATCCCCATTCTATCAATGATCGGGCTGTATGACTGATGTTCATGGGCATACTCAAGGATCGAGCTGCCGAATCCGCCTTGGAGCACAGCCTCTTCGATCGTTAAAATCGGAAGCCCTTCGTTCAGGATTTCCATCAGCATGTTTTCGTCAAGCGGCTTGATAAAACGAGCGTTAACCACTCTGACCGAACGTCCTTCTTTCTGCAGCTCCTCCGCGGCAGCAAGCGCCATCGGAATGGTGGTGCCGAATGTTAAAATGACCGCGTCTGTCCCGGGTCTCAGCACTTCCCACGTTCCGATCGGGATCGTTTTCAATTCTTTATCCATTTTGACGCCGAGTCCGTTTCCGCGCGGAAAGCGCATGGCAATCGGGCCGTCATCGTATTTGACAGCCGTGTTGACCATGTGCTGGCCTTCGTTTTCGTCTTTCGGCATCATGAGAACCAAATTCGGAATATGCCGTAAAAAAGCAATGTCAAACACGCCCTGGTGTGTTTCCCCATCAGCGCCGACTAGGCCCGCTCTGTCAATGCCGATAAAGACATTTAGGTTTTGCCGGCAAATATCATGGACAACCTGGTCATAAGCGCGCTGAAGAAATGTCGAATAGATCGCCAGAAACGGCTTCATATTCTGAGTCGCGAGACCAGCCGCCATCGTTGCCGCATGCTGTTCCGCAATGCCGACATCAAACATGCGCTCCGGAAACTCGCTCGCAAACCCTTCAAGTTTTGAACCGACAGGCATGGCCGGAGTAATGGCTACAATCCTTTCATCCTCGCGGGCAAGCTTCCTGACCGTTTCGCTTACGAGCGCGCTCCATGATGGCGCAGCGGCTTTCGGCTTAACAAAATCACCGGTATCGATTTTATATGGGCCGGTTCCGTGCCATGTGCCGGTTTTATCGGTTTCCGCAGGCTTATAGCCTTTTCCTTTTTTCGTAATAACGTGGAGGAGTACCGGGCCTTTCGTCTTTTTCGCATACTGCATGTTTTCAAACAGTTCATCATAGGAATGACCGTCTACAGGCCCTAAATACGTAAATCCGAGCTCTTCAAAGAACATCCCGGATACCAGCAGGTATTTCAGGCTGTCTTTGATCCGCTCGGCTGTAGCGGCAAGCTTCCCGCCAACAGCAGGAATCCGCTTGAACAAATACTCAAGCTCATCTTTGACCCATTGGTATTTTCCGGCTGTGCGCAGCCTTCCGAGCATGGAATGAATCGCTCCGACGTTTGGAGCGATGCTCATTTCGTTGTCATTCAAAATGACAATCATGTCTTTTTGCTCATGGCCGATATGGTTAAGCGCTTCAAGAGCCATGCCGCCGGTCAGTGCACCGTCTCCGATGATCGGGATGATATATTCGTTTGTCCCTTTCAAGTCTCTCGCAGCTGCCATCCCCATCGCACCGGAGAGAGAAGTCGAACTGTGGCCCGTTTCCCAGACATCATGTTCGCTTTCATTCCGCTTTGGAAAACCGCACAGTCCTTTATGCTGACGCAGGGTGGCGAAGTCCTTTCCGCGGCCGGTCAGCAGTTTATGGACATACGATTGATGCCCCACATCCCACAAAAACTTATCTTTCGGGCTGTTAAATTCTTTATGCAATGCAATGGTAAGCTCGACAACGCCGAGATTCGGACCAATGTGCCCTCCGGATTCAGAAAGCGTTTCAATTAAAAAACGGCGAATTTCAGCGCTCAAGCTTTCCAGTTCTTGATTTGAAAGGTTCTTCAAAAATGCAGGGTTCTTTATCGATAACAGATCCAATCGGATCAACTCACTTTCAGCATGATTTCTGCAAGTATGCGCCTTGCTTCATTTTAAGTTTCAGCTTGAATTATTATATGACGAATTCATCCCCATGCGCAAACTTGCATATGCGGACGCTTCGTTTGAAAAAACAGCCGCTAACACAACGTGATAACGGCGCGGCGTTTTAGAGTTCAACTCTTTATATTTTAGCATAATAAGCCTTTGATGCTCAAATGGAAGCCCTGTATCAATGATCCCTTGCGGCAATCATATCGCAAAACTCGTACATAAGCTCTTTTTCAAGCGGAAGCTCTGAAATCAGCCGTTTTGCTTTTTCAATATGTTCATCAAGCTTTTTGTTGGCGCCCTCAAGCGAAAGGAGCGACGGATAGGTCGATTTTCCGTTTGTCTCGTCAGATCCGATCCGTTTGCCGATTTTATCCTCTGATCCTTCAAGGTCGAGAATGTCATCTCTGATCTGGAAGCCGATGCCGATATGATGGCTGAATTCGCGGAGCTTTTCGATCTCTTTTTCAGATGCATCTGCTAGAATCGCCCCCGCGATGACGCTGAAGCTGAGGAGTTTAGCCGTTTTTCCTTCGTGAATCCGCTGCAGTTCATCAAGAGAGACAGACTTTGATTCCGCTTCCATATCTAAAATCTGACCGCCGACCATGCCTTCAGCCCCCGCTGCCGATATCAGCTCATTCACCAGTCTGATGCGTTTTTCAGCAGATACATCAGAAGGCATATTGGAAGTGATCATTTTGAAGCTTTCGGTTAATAAGGCGTCTCCGGCGAGAATGGCCGTCGCTTCCCCGTATATTTTATGGTTTGTCGGCTTTCCCCTTCTGAGGTCATCGTCATCCATACAAGGGAGATCGTCATGGATTAATGAATACGTATGGATCATTTCAACCGCGCACCCTACCGGAATTCCGGCTTCTTCGTCTTTTCCGTACGCATGAAGAAGCGCAAGTACCAAAATCGGTCTCAGCCGTTTCCCTCCGGCTTCCAATGAGTACAGCATGGATTCCTTAAGGATGGACGGCGCTCGCAGGTCTTTAATATACATCGGAAGGCGTTCTTCAATTACTGTTTTTCTCGATTTTAAAAATCCGTCAAGTTTACCGGTCACCTTTTTCCTCCTCCCGAACACTGAAAGGAGCTAATTCCCCATTTTCCCGCAAAATGTAGTCCATCTGCTTTTCGACATTTTGCAGTTTTTCGTGGCACATTTTCGAAAGAGCCATCCCTTCCTGGAAGTAGTCGATCGCCTTTTCCAAAGGCACATCCCCTTCTTCAAGCTTTGATACGATCTGTTCCAGACCTTTCATCGCCTCTTCAAATGTCAGGTCTTCCCGGTTTGTTTTGTTTTCTTCAGCCATTTGTTTCGCCTCTCTTTTGCAGTACCTCACAGGTCAGCGTCCCATCGTTTAATGTGACGCGGATCTCGTCTTTTTCATGAACCTGTTCAATACTTTTAATCAATTCGTTTTCTTTATATGTCAAACTGTACCCTCTTTCCATCACTTGGAGAGGGCTTAATGCATTCAGTTTACCAAGAACCGTTTGAAACTGCGAGTGAATCTGCTTAAGCTGCACATCCATATTCCGCTTCAGCCGGACTGTCTGCTCTTCATGCCTCTTTCTCGCTTGTTTAAGCTGCTCCTCGGGATGAAGCATTTCCAGCTTGTATGTCTGTTCGTTCAGTTTTTGTTTTTTGCGTTCAACGGTCATCGCCAGCTGTTTTTGGAAACGGTCGAATATCAGGTCGAATTCCTGTTCCTTTTGGGCATACAGCCGTTTCGGGTAGCGGAAGGCATAAGAGGACTGGAGGGTTTTCACGCGCTCCTGCCGCTTTCTTAAATCCTGCTTCATCGATTTTGCAATTCTCGCTTCGAGCGTTTTCAGACGCTCCAGCAAATCAATCATATTAGGTACGGCCTGTTCGGCCGCTCCCGTCGGGGTCGCCGCGCGCAAATCCGCAACAAAATCGCTGATTGTAAAATCCGTTTCATGCCCGACGGCGGAAATGATCGGAATGTCGGAAGAAAAAATGGCCCTGGCGACAGCCTCTTCATTAAATGCCCACAGCTCTTCGATCGATCCCCCTCCGCGTCCGACGATTAATACATCGCATAACTCTCTGCGGTTAGCCTCTTTGATGCTGCTGACGATGGACTCGCCCGCGTTTACTCCTTGAACGAGCGTTGGAAAGACGATCACTTTTACAAGGGGGTATCTTCTTTTAATGGTGGTGATCACATCGCGTACAGCCGCTCCGGTTGGAGATGTGACAACACCGACGACGGATGGGAACGCGGGGATGGGTTTCTTATGTTTTTCATCAAACAAGCCTTCTTGCGACAGCTTTTTCTTAAGTTCTTCATACGCGAGATGAAGCGCACCTATGCCGTCAGGCTGTATTTCTTTCGCATAGAGCTGATAATTGCCGCTCGGTTCATATACCGAAATGCCGCCTCTCACCAATACCTTCATCCCGTTTTCAGGGGTAAAGGCAAGATTTCTGTTTTGTCTGGCGAACATGACGGATTGAATGCGGGCGTTATCATCTTTCAGTGTAAAATAAATATGGCCTCTGCTATGTATTTTAACATTTGACAGCTCGCCCTTGATCCAAATATCTTCAAGATGGGGGTCCACGTCAAATTTGCGCTTAATATATTTTGTCAAAGCCGTGACCGTGACAAATGAAATTTCACTCATGGCACAGTCTCCTTTCTAAGAAGGCACAAGCACGTTCATCCGCCGGCGCGAGACCAGGCGGATGAACGGCTGTACATTAAAGTTAAATTGTACGCTTCGCTGATTTAACCGTGTTATGGGCCAGCATTGTAATCGTCATCGGACCGACACCGCCCGGTACAGGTGTAATATAGGAAGCCTTTTCCTTCGCTTCTTCAAAATCGACATCACCGACGAGCTTTCCGTTGTCAAGGCGGTTAACGCCGACATCAATGACAACGGCTCCCTCTTTCATTTGATCCGCTTTGATGAAATTCGCCTTTCCGACAGCGACAATCAGAATGTCGGCTTTTTTTGTGTGAGCCGTAATGTCGGCCGTTCTTGAATGGCAGTACGTAACGGTTGCGTTTTCGTTCAAGAGCAGCTGCCCTACCGGCTTTCCGACGATATTGCTTCGCCCGACGACAACAACCTCTTTTCCCGACAGATCAATCTCGGTTTTCTTTAAAAGCTCCACGATGCCCGCAGGCGTGCAAGGTAGAAATGTATCTTCGCCAAGCAGCATCTTTCCTACGTTTAATGGATGAAAACCGTCAACATCTTTGTCAGGGGATATTCTTTCAATCACCGCTTGTTCGGAAATATGATCCGGAAGAGGCAGCTGGACAAGAATTCCGTGAAAGTCGTTATTTTGGTTGTACTGGTCAATTACTTCAAGAAGTTCCTGTTCAGAGAAACTTGCATCGAAATGATCCAGCTGAAAACGAATCCCCATGGCTTCAGCTGCTTTTTTCTTTCCCCGTACATATGAAAGAGACGCCGGATCATCACCAATTAAAATAACGGCCAGTCCCGGGGTCACTCCTTGTTTTTTCAGCTCTTCAACTTCCTTGGCCAGCTGCCCGCGCTTTTCCTTTGCTGTTTCTTTCCCGTCGATGATGGTTGCTGTCATTTGCTCTCCTCCTAGATTATTCAAGATCGGATTTAATGTTAGAAAGAACACCGTTTACAAACTTCGCCGACTTGTCATCTCCAAATTGCTTGGCCAGTTCAATCGCTTCATTCATAGAGACGTTGACAGGTATGTCTTCTAAAAAAATCATTTCGTAGGCGGACAAACGCAAAATCGCGCGGTCGACATTCGCTAGCCTGTCAAGCTTCCAATTGACGAGATGCCGTTTGATCATCTCATCGATTTTCTCTTTGTTCTCTAAGACCCCGTAAACAAGCTGCTCGAAAAAAGCGTCGCTTTCCTGCCCGTCCAAGGCGTGCTGCATCGCTTCATTCGGTTCTGTATCACTGACATCAATCTGGAATAGTGACTGCAAAGCCTTTTCTCTTGCTGTTCTTCTTTTCATTCTTTCTTTTTCTCCTTTAACCCTCTTTGCCGCTTGCCGTTTAAGCCACAAAGAGATCATATCATATTTTTAGTCTTTCCGCATGCAAAAATCGCGGTTTTATCGTCAATAACCGAATAATAAGAAACAAACATTTGTTATCATTCGTTTTTCGAACTTCTTTGCAAACTTTCCGGTTCCTCTTATTTTTGGTCGATAACAGCGGAAAGATGCTTTTAAACGTCATTTTTTAAAACGGAACATGAAAAAACCAAAGGGCCGTCATTCCCCTTGGTTCTTCCACTTCACCGCACTACATCTCTTGATCGACTTCCACCTCGTGCGTTTTTGAATCGAATTGAATGCCAACGATGTGAATATTGATTTCATTAATCGAAAGAGCTGTCATATTGAGAAGCGTCTGGCGGATATTATCCTGAACGGCATTTGCAACTTTAGGAATCGAAACGCCAAACATCATCACGCAATAAACATCAATGATAATTCCGTCATCTGACAAATCAACTTTGACGCCTTTGCCGTGATTCTTTTTTCCAAACCGTTCCACGACACCTGTCGCAAAATTGCCGCGCATTTCAGCTACGCCTTCAACTTCGGAAGCTGCGATTCCGGCAATGACTTCGATGACTTCCGGAGCGATTTCCACTTTTCCTAAATGATTGTCTTCATGGCTCATTTCCAATAAGCTGTTGTCGTCTTTCAATATGTTCACCTCCGTTAAAATTACGACCCCATTACATCATATATTTCTAAAAACTTCGTATTGAATTCTCCGCTTACGAATGTTTCGTGCTCGAGCAGTTTCAGATGGAACGGTATCGTCGTATGAACGCCTTCGATGACGAATTCGCTCAACGCTCTTTTCATTCTTGATACAGCTTCTTCCCTCGTCTTCCCGTATGTGATGACTTTTGCAATCATGCTGTCGTAATAAGGAGGAATCGAGTATCCCGGATAAGCCGCAGAATCCACTCTGACGCCGAGCCCGCCCGGAGGCAGATACATCTCGATTTTTCCCGGAGAAGGCATGAAGTTTTTCTCAGGGTTTTCCGCATTAATCCGGCATTCGATGGCCCAGCCGTTAAAAGTGACTTCATCTTGGATGAGGGCTAATTTTTCACCTGACGCCACTCTGATCTGCTCTTTAATCAAATCAACGCCCGTCACCATCTCTGTTACCGGATGCTCAACCTGAATGCGCGTGTTCATTTCCATAAAGTAGAACTTCTGCTCGCGGTAATCGTAGATAAATTCAACTGTTCCCGCGCCCGTGTACTTAACGGCTTCAGCCGCTTTGACAGCCGCCTGCCCCATTTGCTCCCTGATTCCTTCATCAAGCGCAGGTGAAGGGGTTTCTTCAAGCAGCTTTTGGAGCCTTCTTTGGATTGAACAGTCGCGTTCACCCAAGTGAATCGTATTTCCGTGTGTGTCCGCAAGCACTTGGATCTCGACGTGTCTGAAGTCTTCAATGTACTTTTCAATGTAAACACCCGGGTTGCCGAAAGCAGTGGCCGCTTCTTGCTGAGTGATTTTAATGCCGTTGATCAGTTCTTCTTCCGTACGGGCGACCCTGATTCCTTTTCCGCCGCCCCCGGCAGTTGCCTTTATAATGACAGGATACCCTATATCGCGCGCTAATGAAACCGCATCTTCAATATCTTCAATAATTCCTTTGGAACCCGGTACGATCGGAACGCCAGCCTGCTGCATCGTTTCCCTGGCAACATCCTTTGTCCCCATCTTAGAGATCGCGTCTGCTGTCGGACCGACGAAGGTTACGTTTACCTCTTCGCAAAGCTCGGCAAAATCGGCGTTTTCCGCCAGGAAGCCGTAGCCCGGGTGAATCGCATCAGCGCCGGTCATTTTGGCGACGCTGACGATGTTCGTTATATTCAAGTAGCTGTCTTTTGATAGCTTAGGTCCGATGCAAAATGCTTCATCAGCCATCTGAACATGGAGCGCCTCTCTGTCGGCCTCGGAAAAGACGGCTACTGTATCGATCCCCAGTTCTTTACAAGCTCTGATAATTCTGACAGCAATTTCTCCCCTGTTCGCAATTAATAGCTTTTTGATCATCTTATTGCTCCTTACTCTGCTTTTACTAAAAATAAAGGTTGTCCGTATTCAACCAGCTGGCCGTTTTCAACCAATACTTCAACGATCTCGCCTTTCACTTCGGCTTCGATCTCATTAAAGAGCTTCATTGCTTCCACAATGCAGACGACAGAGGATTCTGTTACCTTCGAACCGACTGTTACGTAAGGGTCGGCTTCAGGCGAAGAAGACGCATAAAACGTTCCGACCATCGGAGAGGTAATTTTGTGGAGGTTTCCGCCGTCTTTTGCGGCTTCTTCTGCTGCAGGCGCATCCTGAACTTGCGCTTGCATCGCGGGAGCTTCCGGAGCCGGTGTTTGAACAGGCGCCGCAGCCACTTGCTGGATGGTTTGCACGGTTCCGCTTTGTTTTTTCAGTTCAACCTTCGATCCTTCGTTTTCGTATGTAAATTCATTTATCGAAGATTCATCAATTAATTTTATCAACTGTCTGATTTCATCAATGTTTAACATGCTATCGCACTCCTAATGAAAAAGATTTTACGCATTTATCAGTTAGTACTAAAAGTACATACTATATTCATCTTACAGGAGAGGAATGCCGAATTCAACTACAATCATGAGCGCCCTGCATCAACAGGAGCCTCAAGCATAAAAAAATCCCGCTTTTTGCAAGCGGGACATGTTTACTCTGCTGGCTCGAACGTCACAGCCACATCGTTTAAGTTTTTCACTTCTTTTGCGACGATGTCGATGATATCGGTGGCAGCGGCCTTCGAGTGCTCCTTCGCCTTCACCGTAATATTGACTTTATCGCCGTCGGCATTGACCAAGGCGTCTTTATAGCCTTTTGTTTTGATCAGCGTTTCAAGCGTCTTTTCCGTTCCTTCAGCTTCACTGAGCTCTGTCATCTTGTCGTAAGCTTCGCTTTTTTCTTTTGCCGTCGCTTTATCGCTTCTGACGATTTCGGTTAATTCCTCCCTCTCCCTGCTGCGCTGATCGTCCATTTCCATGCGGTATGTTGTGAATAAATCTTCATCACCGGATGATTCTTTTGTTACAACTTCTCCGTTCTGCTCACTCGCAGACGTTTCTTTATCTTTTGTGTCTTTCCCTTCAGTTTTGTCTTTAGCAGGCGCGGTGTCTTCTTTGCCATCTTTGGCAGGCTCTTCTTTCATCGGTTTTTCTTTTTCAGCAGCGACTTGTTCTTTGTCATCCACCGTGACGACATTTTCTCCTTCAGGCGACATAATGTAGTAGACACTCAGCACAACGACGAGACTTAACATGGTTAAAAGCCAAACCGTTTGTTTTTTCAGCATCATTTATGAATCCTCCTTCATTTTTTTAGGGGCAACAGCGACGCGGTGGCTCGGAACATCAAGAACCCTTGTCACTGCTTCAATGATGGTCTTTTTTATTTGAACGTTGTCGACTCCTTGAGCGACAACGAGAACACCCCTGATATCGGGCTTTTTCGTCTGAACGACGACAGGCGTCTCTTTATCTCCGTTTTTGATGATGACAATTTCTTCGTCAGAAGACATTTCAGACACCGTTCGCTTGCCTCCCTGTTTATCTGTCTCATTCGTTGAAGTCTCCTGGGTTTTTCTATTTTTCTCGAATATTTTCAATGAGGTTGCATCAACATTGACGACGATTGATACGTCTTCCACGCCGATAATCGTTTCCAATATGTCTTTGAGCTGATTCTCATATTCCTGTTCGTAATCTTGGATCGAGTCCTTCGGTTTGTCATCTGAGGCGGGTTTGAACACTTCTTTTTCACCTTCACCGCTCTGTCCGGCGCTTTCAGACGAAGCTTTTTGTGAAGCCGACGGCTGATCTGCCGCTCGATCTTGAGAAGGTTCGGAAGAGAAGATTTGACTGATGAGCATGAAGGAAACGCCGAGAACAAAAAGCAGCAGAAAATAGTGATATTTCGTCAGCTTTTTTCCGTTTTTCTCGTCTTTGGGCAGCAGGTGGCCGATCAGCTTTTCGATCCAGGTTCTTTTATTCATTGCCGCTTCGTTCTCCCCCTTCAATATGAACTGTAATCTTGTCGGGGCTTATTTCCCATATGCCTGCAAGCTGTTCTCTGACTTCCCCCGTCTCTTTCTTTTCTCTTTCTCGCATTGGCTGGTAGCCGCGATCCGTATTGATTTCGACAGGAGCGACGGCTTGGACCGTTTTTTCGGATGCCGGTTCCATGAATACCGAGACTTCCGCATGCTTACTGAGATCTTTCTCTGTTTTCAGCTGGCCGTCAGAAGAGACCGCGACTCGGTCAATCTTGTATTTGTCGCTGGTAAACCTTCCCTCTGCGCTCTTTTTCAATTGAACAGCCATCTGTTCTAAGATATATGCTTGTTGTGAGGCTTGTATTTCTTTTTTTTCTGAATTCAACTGATTTTTTATTTCGTTTGACTGAACTTGTCCGTTTTTTGTAAGCCTCTCAAAGATTACATCCGGATCGGTCCTGAATAAAGAGAAGATCGGATTCAGTATCACAACGATCAAGAGCAGGCTGATCACCATTTTCGCGTATTTTTGCATGCTCGAATTCGGCAGAAGCATATCGATGACGATCGCCATCAGAATAAATAGAATAATGTTCGTGAGCCACTCTGTCAGAAATTCCATCTCATCCCTCCCTACTTCATCATCATCGTCAAATTCCCCGCTGTAATGATCACGGTTAAGCTTAAAAAAAACATCAGCGAAACGATGGCCATGGCCGCGAAAATGTAGATGACGCTTTTGCTGATGACATCCAGGCAGCTGATCACCGGACCGCCTCCGAGAGGCTGGAGAACGGCTGCGGCAATTTTGTATATGAGCGCGAGGGAGAGGATTTTGATTGCGGGAAAGGCTGCGATGCAAATCAAGATCGCCACCCCGAGTATCCCGACGGTGTTTTTCAACAGGAGAGACGCGCTGATCACCGTGTCCGTCGCTTCGGTAAACATGCGGCCCAATACGGGGATGAAGTTTCCGGTGATGAATTTGGCCGTCCGCAAAGTAATGCCGTCCGTCACTGCGGCTGAGGCGCCCTGAACCGAGATGACACCGAGGAACACGGTTAAAAATGCAGCCAGCGTGCCGATCGCCGCGTTTCTGAGGAGCTGAGCCAGCTGTGTGACTTTATACTGGTCCGTCATCGTGCTGACAATGCTTAAAATCGCTGATAAAAACAAAAGCGGCAGCACGATATATTGGATAAACAAGCCGCTCGTGTTCATGAGAAAGAGAATGACCGGATGAAAAAATGCGGCTGAGGCGGCTCCTCCCGAAGTCGCCATCAGCGCTAGAAGCAAAGGTACGAGCGACAGAATAAAGCTTGTCATCGTCTGGATCGCTTCATTCGCATATGTGACGGCAACCCGAAAGCTGTTGAGCGCAAGAATGATCAGCACCATGTAGACAATTGCATACGCCACTTTGCTGACGGTGCTTTGCTGAAACGCGTTTTGCAAAAGCTGAAGCAGCACGCAGAAGATGGTCAACAGGATCAGCGTCCCGAGCAGTTTCCCGTTAGCCAGCACTTCATGAAACAAGTAAGAAAACAGCGCTTTGCTCCATTCCTCAGGCGAAAAGTGCTTTTCACCTTTGACAAATTCAAGCAGGCTTCCTTTTTGACTTTCGGGAAGGTGTCCTCCATACTCAGTCAAAATGTTGTTCCAGAACTCCCCGACCCGGTCAAGCTCCAAACCTTCAGCCTGCTCTCTGGCCATCGCTTCAGCCGATTCTTCCGCGGCGGGTTCCCCAGCCGGCTCCGCTTCTTTTGGCGAAGCTTGTACATCATGCGCTCCAAAGCATACGATTCCTATGACCAAGAGCCAGAACAGAAAACGCTTCACTCAGGAAATCCTCCTTTCTGACTAAGACATGGAAGGGATGAGTCCGATGATCGTTTCGATAATGACGGTTAAAATAGGCACGGCCATGACTAAGATGAGGATTTTGCCTGCCAATTCGATTTTTGAAGCAATCGCACCCTGTCCGGCATCTTTCGTCAGCTGGGCGCCAAACTCCGCTATATAAGCAATCCCGATAATTTTCAAAATCGTTTCGACATACATCATGTTGATGTTGGCATTGGCAGCTATTTTTTCAATCATCCGAATGATTTCGTAGACTTGATCGACTAAGAATAAAAAAATCGTGCATCCGGCAAAAACGACAATCATAAAAGCAAACGTCGGTTTTTGCTCTTTCACAATCAAGCTGAGGAAGGTGGCGATCATTCCCAATCCTACGATTTGTACGATTTCAATGAGTGAGCCCCCCTATCCTTGAAATAGAAAGACAGCTTTTATCTTTTGGAATAGATCATCGACAACAGTAGCCACCATGAACAATATATAAATGAATCCTAAAAGCGTGACCCATTGGGCATATTCCTTCTTCCCCATTTGATCCAGTATGGTGTGAAGAAAAGCGACGACGATCCCGACGCCGGCAATTTGAAAAATAATATTTACGTCTACTCCCATTTCGTGTATGCTCCCCTCTTCATTACATCAATAGAAGAATCAGCAGCAGTCCCGACAAGAACCCAAGGCTCTTCACCATTTTTTCATTTTTCGCCTGGGCGAGATTTGCTTCAGCTTCCTCTGTCTCTAAATGGGTTAACGCCAGTTTGATATGTTTTTGCTGAGAAATCAGATCATGACGGCCAAGCGTTTCGCCGAATTGCCGTAAAATCTCGTATTCTTTCTTTTTGAGAGCCGTTTCGGGCCATACTTTCTCCAAGCTGTCTTCCCATGCCGTCCCCGCTGAAGCGCTGCCTTTTTCCAGCTGTTCTGCAAATGTCTGAAACAAAGAAGCTATCGGCCCGGAAAGCTGGTGTGCGATCTGCTTTGACGCCTGAAGGAGCGGTGTGTGCCCGTACATGATTTCAGCCTCTAAAGACTGCAAAGCGGCCAACAACTGGCGGATTTGCTTCGGTCTATCCCTGAAAGGCTTCGCCATTTCAAATCCTGTCCATGTGGCTGCTGCCAAAATAAGCACGGCACCTAAAAGCTTCAGCATGATAACATCCTCTTCGCCGCACCGAGCGGCTCTCCATTCCCGTTCAAGATGCGGCTCAGGCTGCCGGGACCGTTCTTTCTGGATAGTTCCACGATTCTCTCAAAAACCCGGTGCTCCTGAAGCATTTTCAATGATGGACGCCTGGCGATATCGGCATATGAGGAGCCGTGAGCCGAAACGATGACAGACACCCCCGCATGGACCGCTTCCAAGAGCGCTTCTGCGTCTTCCATTCTTCCGATCTCATCGGCGATCATAACCTCCGGACTCATCGATCTGATCATCATCATCAGGCCTTCCGCTTTTGGACAGGCGTCAAGGATGTCTGCCCGGTCGCCGAGCCGATATTGCGGGATGCCGTTTACACAACCTGCGATTTCAGACCTTTCGTCGACGATTCCCACCTTTTTGGCAGACACGTTGCCGCTCCCTGAGCTGATCAGCCTGGCGAGATCTCTGAGCAGTGTTGTTTTTCCGGTTTGCGGCGGACCGATGATCAGCGTGTTCAGCCACGAGTTTTGAAATAAATGAGGGACATACGGTTCGGAAATGCCGATTTTTTCTTTGGCAATGCGGATATTAAATGATGATATTTCTCTGATTCCTTTGACTGCTCCGTTTTCGACGACAACCCGGCCGGCAAGCCCCACGCGGTGTCCGCCTCTGATCGTGACATATCCTTTTTTCAATTCCTCTTCCAGTGTATACATGCTGTAATTTCCCAGCCTGTTTAAAAGAAGCGCCGAGTCTTCAGGCGTCGCCGCATAAGGGAGAAAGCGTGGCTTTCCTTTGTTCACCAGTTCGAGCGGACGACTTGTCCGAATCCGAATTTCTTCTATCTGATTGATTTCATGGTCGCCAAGACCGTTGAGCGCGCGTTTGATCGTATCGGGGAGAATCTCTGTGATGTGATGCAAAAACACTCCCTCCTCTTTTTGCTTGTCTTCTATAAAAATGTATGATCAACGGAAGACATTATGACAAGTCGGTCTCTCTTATCATGTGTCACTATTTATAGATCCCCGCGATGATCAACACCACTCCCATAAAGATCAAAATCAGCTTTGCGTAAGAAAGCTGCCCTGCAATCTGATAGATGCCGATTGTCATTGTAATAATAAAGATGAGCGGTCCGACCATCGCAAGCACACTGTTGACCGCCACGGCTTTTCTGACGTCGTTTGTCAAAAGCATTACGACAGCCGCCGTCAGTTCGATCAAAGATGATACCACTCTTAACGCAGCCATTGTCAGAACCGTCGGATTGACTTGTCCAAAGAAAAGCTTCATGATCTTAAACCTCCAGTAACACATCCTCTTTTTTTACAATCTATGCTCCTCATTGAAAAAGTAGTCTTCCGATTTTTCTATTTGGCCTGTGAGAGGTAAAAGATTTCAGACAGCAAAAAAAGAGCCGGCTTCAATGAAGCCGACTCTTTCCCGCTGTTACTCTTATGCTCTTGATACGTAAGATCCGTCAGAAGTATTGACAACAAGCGTATCTCCTTCGTTTACGAAGAACGGCACGTTGACAACAAGGCCTGTTTCTGTTTTTGCCGGTTTTGTTCCGCCTGAGGCTGTGTCGCCTTTAATGCCCGGTTCTGTTTCCACAACTTTCAGTTCAACTGTATTCGGAAGTTCGATTCCGATCGTCTCTGTCTGATACATCATGATGTGGACAGACATATTTTCAAGCAGGAATTTGAGCTCGTGTTCGATTTGCTTCTCGTTCAGCTCAAGCTGCTCGTAAGATGTCGTATCCATAAAAACGTGCTGGTCGCCGTTGGCATACAAGTACTGCATCGTTTTTGTTTCAATTTGGGCGCGTGCCACTTTTTCACCTGCGCGGAATGTTTTTTCCTGAATCGCGCCTGTGCGAAGATTTCTCAGTTTGGAGCGGACAAATGCCGCACCTTTTCCCGGCTTAACGTGCTGGAAGTCAACAACACGCCAGATGCCTCCATCTACTTCAATCGTTAATCCTGTACGAAAATCGTTTACTGAAATCATGATTATCCTCCTATTGCTCCAATCAAACGGATTATAAAATAATTAATTCTTTCGCGGAATGGGTAAGGGATTCGTTTCCTTCCTCTGTCAGGACAATATCATCTTCTATCCTGACCCCGCCTTTTCCCGGTATGTAAATTCCCGGTTCAACCGTTACAACCATGCCTTTTTCAAGCATCTGGTCCGAACGTGCTGAAAGCGCCGGACTTTCATGAACTTCCATGCCGAGGCCGTGGCCTGTTGAATGGCCGAAATACCCGCCGTAGCCTTGTGAAGATATGTAGTCCCTTGTATAAGCGTCAGCCTGTTTCCCGGTGATTCCCGGCTTGATGCTCCGCATGCCGATAGCCTGCGCCTCAAACACGGTTTGATAAATGCGTTTCAGCTCATCATCCGGCTCTCCTACCGCGACCGTACGCGTTATGTCCGAGCAGTAACCTTTATAGTAAGCCCCGAAGTCCAATGTCACAAGGTCGCCTTTCTCAATCGCTTTGCCGCTTGCCACTCCGTGCGGCAGACTTGAGCGTACGCCTGATGCCACGATCATATCGAAGGACGAATGATCCGCTCCCTGGCTCCGCATGTAAAACTCGAGCTCATTGGCGACTTCAATTTCGGTGATGCCGGGCTTTATGACCGTCAGAATATGGCTGAATGCATCATCTGCAATCTTTGCAGCTTCCTTTAATATCTTAATCTCTTCACTAGACTTAATCAAGCGCAACTTTTCCACAGATTGAGAAACAGGAACGAGTTCAGCTGCGCCAAGCTGCTCTTTGTAGGCGGCATACGTTCCGTATGTCATTTTATCCTGTTCAAAACCGATTTTGTTTATCCCCATCTCTTTGATCACTTCGGCGGCCTTTTGAACGATTCCGCCGGCATGCTGAACAATGTCAAAGCCTTTGACTTGATCTTTCGCCTGTTCTGTATAGCGGAAATCTGTAATAAAGACCGCTTGGTCGCCGGAGATGACCGCCAGTCCTGAAGATCCGGTAAATCCGGTGATGTACCGCAGATTAACGCTGCTCGTCACCAAAATCCCGTCAATACCCAAACCGCCGAAAAGCTCTCTCAATTTGTTTAGTTTCATTGTCCACTAGTCCCCCTATTTGTTATTTGCGTTCATAAAATAACAGATGGCCAGCTTATAACCTTCAAAGCCGAGTCCCGTGATCTGGCCTCTTGCAACCGGAGCGATGACCGAGCGGTGCCGGAACTCTTCCCTCGCATGAGGGTTTGAAAGATGGACCTCAATCACCGGTATGCTGATTGCTGCCACCGCATCGCGGATGGCATAGCTGTAATGGGAGAAAGCCCCCGGATTCAGGACGATTCCATCGTATTGTTCCTCTGCCTCATGAAGAGCATCAATCAGGTCCCCTTCGTGGTTTGATTGAAAAAAAGTCAATTCAATCTGAATGCCTTCGGCAAATTGAAAAAGTTTTTGTTCCAAATCAGTTAATGTGTCTGTACCGTATACATCGGGTTCGCGTTTTCCAAGCCGGTTTAAATTCGGTCCGTTCAATATTAAAATATGCGGCAACTCTGCCTCCCCCTTCTCATCACGCAAAAAAATGTCCACTTACAGTGAACATTTTATCATATTGCTTCCTGATCAGGCACTATTCTCTTGTTTCTCCAAGGGCCCGCGTCAACTTTTCAGAATTGAGCTCATTGTATTCAAACGAAATGGAATAGCCGACGAATAAACCGTAAAGCAGGTAAATGCAAAGCGTCGTCACAACCGTTTCCCTCTTTAATTCAGCCACAGTCTGAACATCTGGGAACATCGGATTGAACAGGTAAAACACGACAGCCCACAAAACGGCTCCATATACAATGCCTGCCCACATGCCTTTGACCTGCTTCAAAGTGCCGTAGTAAAGCAGGGCAGCTCCGATGGAAATAACACCGATCAGCAGGATGCTGATAAACGTCCCGAGAAATCCGTTTTTCCAATCGCCGATGACAAAAGGCTGGAGAATCATGTTTGCATTGACTTCGGAGAACTTAAAAAGGTACGCAAGCTCACCGAGTGCACTCCAAAGCACTCCGCCGACAAAGCCAGTCGTGATCACCCTTCCGATGAAAGTCATCGGAGTTTCACGCTTATTTTGCTCAAGCTCTTCCGGCTGTTTTTGATTGTCTTCATTACCCATACAGTCCAGATCACCTCCATTTCCAGTATGTCCAAAAACAGCCTCTCCAACATCAGCTTTCCCGGATTTTTAAGATCCGAGTGTAAAAAGCATGAAAAAGGGTATACTTTAATTAGATTTGGCTTTGTAATAGGTTCGAATTTCTTAAATTTTTGAGCCCGTCAATCTAGAGGTTTCAGCGTTTTTCCTGTACAATAGGTGTAAGGAAATGGTTAATGTACTCATAGATTGATACAGATAGGTTGATGCAAATGTCAAATCAAACAAAACAGCCCGCATACGGAGGGCAGGCTGTCGTCGAAGGCGTTATGTTCGGCGGCAGGCGCCATTATGTAACCGCGATCCGCAGAAAAGACGGAACCCTTGAATTTTTTAAGCTGCCTCGGAAAACCAATCCGGCGCTTGAAAAATTTAAAAAAATTCCTTTTCTCAGAGGGATTATCGCGATTATTGAAGCAAGCGCGAACGGCACCAAGCACTTGAATTTTTCGAGCGAACGCTATGACCTCGATCCTTCTTTAGACGATCAATTGAAAGAAGAGAAGCCGTCCAAGCTGACGATGATTTTTGGCCTCGCCGCAGTCGGCGTCCTGTCTTTTTTGTTCAGCAAGTTTATTTTTACGCTCGTGCCCGTTTTTTTAGCGGAGCTCACCCGTCCGGTCTTTCAGTCGGACGTCGCGCAGATTATGATCGAAAGCTTTTTTAAGCTGCTCCTTCTCTTAAGCTATATTTACGCCATATCATGCACTCCTTTTATTAAAAGAGTTTTTCAATATCACGGAGCAGAACACAAGGTCATAAACTGTTACGAGCAAAATCTGCCGGTCACGGTTGAAAACGTTCAGCGGCAGTCAAGACTGCACTACCGATGCGGAAGCAGCTTTATTTTATTCACCGTCATCGTGGGCATGTTTGTTTACTTGCTCGTTCCTACTGACCCTCTCTGGGTCCGTATTTTGAATAGACTCGCACTGATACCCGTCGTTCTCGGCATTTCATTTGAAGTTCTGCAGCTGACAAACAAACTGAGAGACATCCCCGTATTGAAGGTGCTCGGCTATCCGGGTTTGTGGCTGCAGCTTTTAACAACGAAAGAGCCGTCTGACGATCAGGTGGAAGTCGCCATCGCAAGCTTCAATGAGCTTCTTCATATGGAGACCAAAGCAGAGGACGAACAGAAGGAACCTTCTAATATCGTAATGTAATGCAACGAATTGGTTAATTTTTTGGGAGGTGGACAGTTATGAAGCAACGCGTACATCCTGTCTCAGCTTTAATTATTGCGTTTGGAATTTTTGGGTTTGTCTATTTCGCCGTCACAAGTCCGGGCCGCCTGCTCCAATACTTGGTTGTTTTTGCAGCGGTCGGCGCCATCATTTATTTCGTGATCAGGCGCATTTCCAATCGCGATATGGGCAGTGAAGGAGCCGCTTTTAAGAAAGCAGCCAAGCAATCCAACAAGCGTTTTCAAGATCACAAAAAACGCTCTATAAAAGGCAAGGTTAATCATCTGAGAAGCGTACCGTCTATTAATAAATCGAAGCCGGTATTGGTGAAGAAAAAAAGCCAGACTCAGCTGACAGTGATTGAAGGCAAAAAAAGCAAAAAGAAAAACAGGGCTTTCTTTTAAAACGTCCACTGTTTCAAAAATAATTCTGTTCGTTTTTTTCCTAGCTCGATTAGAGCTAGTTTTTTTTCTGCCGACATCGCGAATTCAGTCGACAGGACTTCCTCAACAGGTAAAAAAATGATGTTGCGCTCATGTTTTGTGGCAATGTGCCTGGCGTCATGCGCCTCTTTCATCGTCTCAAACAGCGCCCCGAACAGTTCGAACGCATTTTTAATCGTTTTCTTCGGCCTCTCTTTTTCATTGGGCATCAGCGTGATCCCCAATACTGGCCGTTTTTTTTCTGTTGTAAACAGCCACATCGGAAAATTGCTCAGAACTCCGCCGTCTACGACAACGCTGATGCCGCTGGAGGACTTGAGCTTCACCGGCTCAAAAAAATAAGGAATGCTGCAGCTCATCCGGACCGCCCTGGCGACGGAAAAACGCCTTGGGTTTAAGCCGTATCTGTTTAAATCGTCAGGCAGCACAAGCATCTTGCCATTCGATAAGTCGGAGGCGATCAACTTCAGTTTTCCCTGTTCAAGATCCCCGAAAACTGAAATGCCTTTCGCTTTCAGCTTTTCGGAAATCCAGTTTTCCAGTTTATCTCCTTTATATAAACCGAGCCGCCAATAAATCGATGCCCATTGCAGCATTTTCAAAGGCAAGAGTGAAAATCTCGGGTCAAGGAGCTCGCTTTCATTTAATTCTTCCATCATTTGACGGATCTCCGCGCTTGTATAACCTGCCGCGATAAACGAGGCAATAATCGAACCGGCGCTCGTTCCGGCCAGCCTTTTAAATCGGAAGCCCCGTTTCTCAAGCGCCTCGTATGCCCCCACAAGTGCAATCCCTTTCATACCGCCGCCTGAAAAAACCCCGTCGATGTACATCGCGATCTCCCTCCCTTAAAAGATGGCTTTACACCATTTTAAGAAACGGACAGAAAAAAAAGACCATGAGACAAAGCGGCAGCTGGAAAAACTGATACGGAAAGAGAAAAGCCGCCGTTACCCGGCGGCTTTTATTGATTTTCCTGTTCGTTTCTTTTTTGGACGCTTCTCAAATCGTCGATTCTTTTGCTGTCGTCTTCAAAATACTGCACAAGATCTCCGACACGGTCAATGCTGTTCCAGCTTAAATGATGCTCGATTCCTTCGACATCATCATAAATTTTCTCTTCGTCAACACCAATGATTCGTAAAAACTGCTCCAATAATTCATGTCTGTATACTAAACGTTTGCCTATTTTCTTCCCTTTAGGCGTCAGCACGAGGCCGCGATACTTTTCATAAATCAAATATTCGTCTTTATCGAGTTTTTGAACCATTTTTGTAACCGAGGAGGGATGGACGGCCAGAGCTTCGGCTATATCTGAGACCCTTGCATATCCTTTTTCTTCAATCAGCATATAAATTTGTTCTATGTAATCTTCCATACTCGGTGTTGTCATCAAATCCCTCCAAATCACACCTATTCAAATCATAACAAGTTTACACTATGTGCATGTAAAAAACAAGCAACGGGATAACGTTTTCACCCGATTACCTTCTATAATTCCATTCATCTGCCGCATACTTCGTTCTGGCGAGACCGGCGACAAATTCCGTTTCCTCTTCTGTCAGTTCATAAGGCTCCAAATGAATGTTAAGCCCCTTTTCGAACCCTTTTTTAAAAGCTTTGCTCGCTTCTTCAATCGTGATTTTTTCTTTTGCGAGCTCATTGATGGCAACCGCTTTTTGTTTGAAGTTTCTCTGCATGCGCTCTCTGAGGCGATCATTTTTGTAAATAAACAAATCAAAGAGCTTGTCCTCATCCAGATCAAGAAGGATCGAACCGTGCTGGAGAATGACTCCTTTCTGCCTCGTCTGGGCGCTTCCTGCGACCTTTCTGCCTTCGACAACGAGCTCATACCACGACGGCGCGTCAAAACAGACGGAAGATCTCGGGTTTTTCAGGCTCTGTTTCTCTTTTTCCGTTCTTGGTATGGCGAAATACGCATCAAGTCCCAGCTCTCTGAAGCCTTCAAGAATACCTTCTGAGATGACGCGGTACGCTTCCGTCACCGTCTTGGGCATTTCCGGGTGTTCTTCAGACACAATAACACTGTAGGTCAGCTCTTGATCATGGAGCACGCCTCTTCCGCCGGTCGGCCTTCTCACAAAGCCTAAACCGTGTTTTTTGACGGCATCCAGATTGATTTCCTTTTCGATATTTTGGAAATAGCCGACTGAAAGCGTTGGCGGATTCCAGCCGTAAAAGCGGATGGTCGGCGGAATCTTATTTTCGCTGTGCCAATAAAGGAGCGCCTCGTCGAGCGCCATATTAAAAGCGGGATCCTGTCGTCCCGAATCGATAAAACGCCATATTTCTTTTTCCATAACCTACCCTCTTTTTCTTTGGTATAAAATAAGTCTACCATTCCCTCTTAAAATTGAAAATAAATTCGGCGAATCAGATGACAGATTTCTGAGGCTTTACTATAATAGTATTTGTCTTAACATATCGTTAAAAATCTCCCGATTATCAGACGGGATGAATTCAAAAAGGAGTCGGATCAGATTGTCTACCAGCAGCATTATCATTCTCTTGATTTGCGCCGCGCTCATCATCTACGCGGTCGTTTCATACATCTATCAGCAGCGCATTATGAAAACCTTGACAGAAGAAGAATTCCGGGCTGGCTATCGCAAAGCGCAACTCATCGATGTGCGCGAGCCGAACGAGTATGAAGGCGGCCACATTTTGGGTGCGAGAAACATTCCGCTTTCACAGCTTAAGCAAAGAAAAAGCGAAATCCGTCCTGACAAACCGGTTTACCTGTACTGCCAAAACAACGTCAGAAGCGGAAGAGCCGCCCAAACGCTCCGCAAACACGGCTGTAAGGAGATTTACAACCTGAAAGGCGGGTTCAAAAAATGGGGCGGAAAAATTAAAACGAAAAATTAATAACCGCAGCTGTCTCCAGTTGCGGCCAACATCCTAAAGCGTCTTTGCGTTTTAGGATTTTTTTTAGCATATCCTGCAGACAATCAAAACAGGCGGAGCAGATGATCCTTCAAATAAAAATAAGCCGGCGAAATGGGTTCGCCGGCTTTGTTCGTTATTTTTTCAAGTCTTCGATTGAATTGACATCTTTCATGTATGTCGGAACGACAAGGCCAATTTTTACGCCTGTCATGCTTGTACCGATATCTTCGTATTTGCCTTTGTATTTTTCAGCATATGTTTTATGCGTTTGCGGCAGCCATGCAGCAAGTGAAGCATCGACGCTTCCATTTGCAATTCCAGTCCACATCGGGCCTGCTTCTACTTGGCTGAGCGTCACGTTGTAGCCTAAGTCTTCAAGAACTTTTGCGATGACATTTGTGCTCGCAATTTCACTGTCCCATGCCACATAGCCGAGCTTAATTTTTTCGCCGTCCGCTTTATCGACGCCTTTTGTCCATTTCTTAACAAGGTCTTGATGTTTTTTAACGAAATCTGCTGCAGCTTCTTCCGCTTTTTTGCCTTCCTGAACGGCAAGCATGACTTCTCCCATATCATCCTCTGTCCAGCTGAATTGGCTGAGCAGCTTGTGTGCGCCCGGATGATCGTCCTTGAATCCTTTGCGCGTAACAGTATGGATTTCTTCGGCATCGCCGTAAGAACCTTTTGGATCTTTCAAATATTTGAGATCGTATTTTGCAAACATCCAATGCGGTGTCCAGCCCGTAATAATGATCGGATCTTTTTTATCGTAAGCTTTTTTCAATGCGGCTGTCATCGCTGAGCTTGAGCCTGATGTTACAGCCCACTTGCTGAGATCGTAGTCCTTGAGCGCCTTGTCCGTTGCATTCATAATGCCCGCTCCAGGATCAATGCCGGTAATTTTATAACTGACTTGATCGCCTACAGACGCGTTTTCATTATTATTGCTGCTTCCGCAGGCAGCCAGACCCAATGTCAGTACTGCTGCAGTGCCGATTCCCGCTATCTTTTTCCACATTATGCATTCCCCCTGCTTTTTTTCAATTTTATATTTTGTGTAACCCGGTCAAGTACGATCGCAATAATAACAATCGCAAGCCCGGTTTCTACACCGGTACCCGTTTGCAGCTGGGTAACAGCCCGGTAAACTTCTTCTCCAAGTCCAGGCGCACCTACCATGGATGCAATAACGACCATTGACAACGCAAGCATGATGCTTTGATTGATACCGGCCAGAATGGTTTTCGTCGCAAGCGGCAGCTGCACTTTAAAGAGCCGCTGGCTTGTCGTTGAACCAAATGCTTCTGTAGCTTCAATCAGATCTTCCGGCACCTGCTGAATTCCTAAGATTGTCATCCGGATTGTCGGAGGCATCGCAAAGATAACGGAAGCGACAACACCCGGCACAACCCCGATATTGAAAAAGAAGATGGCCGGAAGCAAATAAACGAATGCCGGCATCGTCTGCATTAAGTCAAGAATGGGCGTAACGATTCTCCGAACCGTTTTCTTTTGGGAGCCCCAGATTCCGACCGGAATGCCGATAATGACAGAAATCAGAACGGATGTGACGACAAGCGCCAATGTCTGGAGCATGGCGTCCCAATATCCTAAATAATCAATGATAAAAAATCCGATTAAAGTAAACAGCGCAATGCCTCTTTTGCTGATCAGCCAGACGAGCGCGGCAAAGATAACGGTCAAAATAACCGGCGGAACAAAACCCAGGCCTTGGACAATCGCATCAACAAACGATTCCACTCCGCTGGCAATTCCGTTAAATACCCCGCCGAACGACACCGTCAGCCAGTCAACAAACTGATCGATCCAATCGGCTAAAGGAATGCGGGGAAGCGATGATAAAGTAAACATTATCTCACCTCCTGAACAACAGTTTCATGAGCTGGTTCATGATCTGAATGTGCATTAATATACCGGTCATTTCCGGCAAGCGCTCCGATTAACGCGCCTTTGACGATGATCCCTTTCATCCGCTGTTTTTCATCGACGACAGCAATCGGGATGCTGGCATCAGAGACCAATTCAAAAATATCCGTCAGGACCGCATTCTCTTCCACGGTTGTAATGTCTCTCGAGATGACGCTCTCCAGCGTCTGGCTTTTTTCGGCTGCTTTTTTAGCTGTTTCAGCATCAACAGAACCAAGAAGCCTATTGTGTTTGTCAACGGCATAAATCGAGGAAATCCCGAGGTTTTTCATCAGCGTCAGAGCGACGCGCGGCCCTTTGTCTGCGCGTACGGTTTCAGCGCGTTTCATAATATGACCGGCTGTCAGCACTTTAGACAAGTCGACATCTTCAACGAATTTTTCAACATATTCATTTGACGGGTTCATTAAGATCTCTTCCGGCGTACCGATTTGAACGATGTTTCCGTCTTTCATCAATGCGATTCGATCGCCGATTCTCAGCGCTTCATCAAGATCATGGGTAATGAAAATAATCGTTTTGCCTACTGATTCATGCAAATCGAGGAGTTCATCCTGCATATCTTTGCGAATCAGCGGGTCAAGCGCGCTGAACGCTTCGTCCATCAGCAGAATGTCCGGATCATTCGTCAATGCGCGGGCAAGCCCGACGCGCTGCTGCATCCCGCCGCTCAGCTGATCCGGATATTGCTGTTCATATCCTTCAAGACCGACAAGCTTTAATGATTCCATAGCTCTTATCCGGCGTTTACTTTTATCGACTTTTTGCAGTTCCAATCCGTACTCTGTGTTTTCAAGAATCGTTTTGTGCGGAAACAGAGCGAACTTTTGAAAGACCATGCTGATTTTTTTCCGGCGGATTTCCCGAAGCTGGTCTTTGGACATATTTGTTATCATGTCACCATCTATGTACACATGTCCTGCAGTCGGTTCAATCAGCCGGTTTAAAAGCCGCACCAAGGTTGATTTACCGCTCCCTGATAGACCCATGATGACAAATATCTCACCTTCATACACGCTAAAATCCGCTTGGTTCACCCCGACGGTCGCCCCGGTTTCTTTCAGAATTTCTTTTTTGGTTTTGCCATCGGCAAGCAGCTGCGTTGCTTTCTTTGTATTTTTCCCAAAAACTTTAGACACTTTTTCTACTTTTATCTTGATTGGCTTTTCGTCTGAATTCATATTTCTCCTCCCGTATGAAGCAATCTAATATACCGTAACATTTATGTAACATATGAGACAAACGGCATATTCACTGTCATTTTGTATCAAACCTTCATATTCATCGTTGTCACTCTCTACCCTTGTGAATCCTTTTAAATACTCCATAATCCTCTTCTTTTAAGGCAAATTAAACCATTATATTTGATAAAAACATTGAAACTATCACGTTTTACAATGTAATTTTTATTTTTAATTTTAAATTTGATGAATTTACTATTTAATACGAGAGAAATCCTTATCATTCAGTACATAAACCGTTTACATAAAGATGTTTTTTTCACAAAAAAAACCGGCGAAATTGATCCGCCGGCTTCTTATCATTTTTCATAACGCAGCACGGGCTTCCGCGCAGCTTTTGTTTCATCCATGCGTTTCACAACGGTTGAATGCGGTGCTTCCTGAACGACTTCAGGCGTTTCCTCCGCTTCTTTTGCAATCTGGATCATCGTATCGATAAACGCATCGAGCGTTTCTTTAGACTCTGTTTCTGTCGGTTCAATCATGATGCATTCCTCGACATTGAGCGGGAAATAGATAGTCGGCGGATGGAAGCCGAAGTCCAAAAGCCGCTTTGCGATGTCAAGCGTCCTGACTCCCAGCTTTTTCTGGCGCCTTCCCGACAGCACAAATTCGTGCTTACAGTGCCGGTCAAACGGCAGATCGTAGTATGGAGCAAGCTTTCTCATCATATAATTCGCATTTAAAACGGCGTTTTCCGTTACTTCTTTGAGCCCGTCCGGCCCCATTGAACGAATGTACGTATAAGCTCTCACATTGATGCCGAAGTTTCCGTAGTAAGGTTTCACCCTGCCGATCGAATGCGGACGGTCATGGTCAAAGGTATAACGGCCGTCTTTTTTCACCAGCACCGGCTTCGGCAAATACGGAATCAATTCCTTCTTGACGCCGACAGGGCCTGATCCAGGTCCTCCTCCTCCATGCGGTCCTGTAAAGGTTTTGTGAAGGTTCAAATGGACGACGTCAAATCCCATGTCACCCGGCCTTGCTTTGCTGAGAACGGCGTTCAGGTTCGCTCCGTCATAGTACAGCTTTCCTCCGGCTTTATGGACGATTTCAGCCATTTCTAAAATATTTTCTTCAAAAAGGCCGAGCGTATTTGGATTAGTCAGCATTAACGCGGCTGTTTCTTCATCTACGACACGCTTTAAATCTTCAAGATCAACAAGACCGTCGTCATTCGATTTGACGGTGACCGTTTCAAATCCGGCAACAGTCGCAGACGCCGGGTTTGTACCGTGGGCCGAATCAGGTACAATGACCTTCGTCCTTTTATGATCGCCGTTTGCCTCATGGAACGCGCGGATCATCATCAGCCCGGTCCACTCGCCGTGCGCACCCGCAGCCGGCTGAAGGGTGACCTCATCCATCCCCGTGATCTCTTCCAAATGCTCGCTCAAGTCGTACAAGAGCTCTAGCGCACCCTGCACGGTCCGTTCATCCTGGAGCGGATGGATCGCAGAAAGTCCTGGGATTCTCGCGATTTTTTCGTTAATCTTCGGATTGTACTTCATCGTGCATGAACCGAGCGGATAAAAGCCCGAATCCACTCCGTGGTTGCGCCTTGATAAAGCCGTATAATGGCGCATAATATCAAGCTCAGACACTTCGGGGAGATCTGCCGGTTCATCTCTGAGATACGCTTCGTCAAGGACGTCTGTCACATCTGTTTTAGGGACGTCAAGCTCAGGAAGGCTGTAGCCGACCCGCCCTTCTTTTGATACTTCAAAAATAAGCGATTGATCCTGATTATTCATGGCGATCCCCCAATTCATTCATGAGTGTATCGATTTCCTCTCTTGTTCTGAGCTCTGTCACGGCGATCAGCATGTGCTGTTTTAAATCCCGATATGAAGCGCCGAGATCGTAGCCTCCGATAATATTTTTCTCAAGCAGGCGTTCATTCGCTTTTTCGACAGGTTCATTGAGCCTGACGACAAACTCATTGAACATCGGCCCGTCAAACACGACTTCAAGACCGGCCCGTTTAGCTGCTTCTTTTGCGTAAGCCGCTTTTTGCAGGTTCTGCCATGCGATTTCCTTGACGCCTTTTTTGCCGAGCGCCGTCATGGCGACTGATGCGGCAAGCGCATTGAGCGCCTGGTTGGAGCATATATTTGATGTTGCTTTATCCCGTCTGATATGCTGCTCGCGCGCCTGCAAGGTGAGAACGAATCCCCTTTTCCCGTTTTCATCTTCCGTCTGACCGACGAGACGGCCAGGCACTTTTCTCATCAATTTTTTCGTGACGGCAAAGAATCCACAGTGCGGCCCGCCGAAAGCGGCCGGTATTCCGAACGGCTGGGCATCCCCGACAACGATGTCAGCTCCCAGTGCCCCGGGCGGTGTTAAAAGCCCGAGAGCCAGCGGATTGGCGGACACGATGAACATGCTTTTCCCTTTATGGGCGATCGGTTCAATGTCTTTCAGCGGCTCAATTCGCCCGAAAAAGTTAGGGTATTGGACGATCACTGCTGCTGTATCTTCGCAGACGGCTTCATCAAGAGCCGCAAGATCTGTTGTTCCGTTTTTGGCAGGGACTTCTACCACGTCGATGTACTGTCCTTTCGCATACGTTACTAAAACCTCGCGCGATTCGGGATGGACGGTTTCCGAAACGACAATTTTTTTCTTTTTTGTATGTCCTGAAGCAAGCATTGCCGCTTCGGCTAATGCCGTTCCCCCGTCATACATCGACGAGTTGCTGATATCCATGCCCGTCAGCTCGCAAATCATCGTTTGAAATTCAAAGATCGCCTGGAGCTCCCCTTGAGAAATTTCAGGCTGATACGGTGTATAAGCCGTGTAAAATTCCGACCGCGAAATCACGTGGTCCACGATGACGGGCTGGTAATGATCGTATACGCCCGCTCCCAAAAAAGAGGCGTGCATCACTGTATCTTTATTTTTAGCCGCGAGTTTCGTCAGCTCTTTTGTGAGCTCAGTCTCGGACTTTGCCTTTTTAATTTGGTATTCCCCTTTAAATTTGACGCTTTCGGGTATATCGGAGAATAGCTCTTCGATCTTCTCGACTCCAATTGCCTCAAGCATTTCTTTTTTATCCTGATCTGTAGCTGGCAGGTAACGGTGCTTCATCTTCAGTCTCCTTTCACGGCCATGGCAAACTTACGGCTGCCGTTTGTAAAATGGGGTTTTCACGATTTTGGCTTTCAAGCGCTTATTTCTGATTTCCACTTCAACGACGGTGTCGAGGGCGCAGGCTTCTTTTTTCAGCAATGCGAGGCCGACGTTTTTCTTTAAGGTCGGCGACTGTGTGCCGGTTGTCACCTCGCCTGCTTGTTCGCCTTGATAATAGACGGCGTAGCCGTGCCTTGGAATGCCTTTATCGATCATTTCAAGGCCGACGAGCTTTCTGTCCGCTCCATGTTCCTTTTGGCTTGCCAGGACGGCTTTTCCGAAGAAGTTCGAGGCTTTGTTTGTTTTGACGGCGAATCCGATGCCGCCTTCGATCGGTGTAATATCTTTTGAGAGCTCCTGTCCGTACAGCGGCAGCTTCGCTTCAAACCTCAGCGTATCTCTGGCCCCGAGGCCGCACGGCACTAATCCCGAATCCTTGCCCGTTTCAAGAAGCAGCTTCCAAATGTAGGCTGCATCTTCACTCCGGCAGTAAATCTCAAAGCCGTCCTCTCCCGTGTATCCCGTTCTGGACACAAGCGCCTGCACGCTGCCGATCGCCGCATCATCCCTGAACGTAAACGGCTTTAACCCGGCAAGATCGCTATCTGCGACCTGTTTTAAAATCGATTCGGCCTTCGGTCCTTGAAGGGCAAGCAGCGCAACCTCGTCAGACACGTTTTGAACCGAAACGTCTCCTTCTTGGTGCTTGTTCATCCAATCGACGTCCTTGTCGATATTGGCTGCGTTAATGACGAGCATGTAGACATTGGCCGCTTTCTTATAGACGAGGAGATCGTCGATCGTTCCGCCGTCTTCATAGCACATGGCCGTATACTGAGCACCGCCTTCTTTCAGTGTCGAAACATCGTTTGTCAACAGTTTTTGCAAAAACGGAAGGCTGTCTGTTCCTGTGATTTCGACCTCCCCCATGTGTGAGACGTCAAAAAGCCCCGCTTTCGTCCTGACGGCTTCATGCTCCTCTTTAATTGAAGAAAATTGAACAGGCAGTTCCCAGCCGCCAAAATCAATCGTTTTTCCGCCATATTCCTTATAAAGGTCAAATAAAGGCGTTCGTTTAAGCATTCTGCTTCCCCCTTCGCTTTTCAAACTAAAAACAAGTTTGCCAATCATCAGAAAACAAGAAAGATTCCAACATCACCTGGATGGTTCCGCCGCTTTGGACGGCACAAAAAAGGACAGAGAAGCCCCTTTGTCAGTTCTGAGGCTCTCTGTCCTGGCACCTGAAAGTTTACTTTGCATCAAAAGCAAAGATGTCCCCTTTGGTGGTTTGTTAAAACATCATATGATACAAACTCTCTCCAGAGTTGCGTCAAGCAAGAGTTCTTTTGCCTGAGAGATTCACTGTTTCCCCAGCTTGCTCCTTCGGCGCCGCTTTAAGGTTTCCCGCTATCGGTCTCTCCCCTTGCTGTCATTCGCTCATATTCATTTCTTTTCATGGACATACTATATAAAGCTTATGATTTTTTTACTGATGATCTACAAATATCCTACCATCATCACAACAATTGGGCAACAGGAAAAATCATTAACAATTTATTATTTTAAAATAAGAATGTTCGTGTTTTGTTTATTCGTTAGTAAAATCCGTTTTTTTCACGCAATATTTTCTTTTAAAAAAGAACATTTGAATCTCAGAAGAGAAAGGCGGCATTAGTGATGAGACCAGACATTCATTTCGACAACGAGTGGCCGGAACAGTTCAAAAAGCACCTTGATGAAGACGGACCATGGGCGAATTGGGAGCTTTACAAGCTTTCCTGTGAAGTGCAGAAAAGGCTTGCGATTCCGACGTTTGAAGGCTTGCAGGCCCCTTATCACCTCCCAGGATTCACCCCGCTTCCCCATCAGCTCGAAGTCGCCCGGAAGGTAGTCGAGCAGATGAACGGAAAAGCCATCTTGGCGGATGAAGTGGGCCTCGGCAAAACGGTCGAGGCTGGGCTGATATTAAAAGAATACATGATTCGCGGGCTGGCCAAGAAAATCTTAATCCTCGTCCCCGCCTCGCTCGTCTCGCAATGGGTGAAGGAACTGCGGGAAAAGTTTTTAATTCCGGCCGTGGAACAGAAAAAAAGCTATGTCTGGGAGCAGTGCGATGTTGTCGTCTCCTCCCTTGACACGGCAAAGCGGTCGCCGCACAGGGAGACGGTTTTGTCGATCCAGTATGATGTGGTGATTATTGATGAAGCTCACAAACTGAAAAACAATAAAACAAAAAATTACGAGTTTGTCCGCAGCTTAAAGAAAAAATATTGCCTGATGCTGACGGCGACGCCCATCCAAAACAAGATCGACGAAATATTTAATCTCGTTTCCCTGCTAAAACCCGGACACTTGGGAAATGAAAGCAACTTCAACAAAGATTATACAAAACAGATCAATTCAGCTGAAGCGCATGAACGCTTAAAGTCCCTTATCAATAAAGTCATGATCAGAAACAGACGGCATGATACCGGCATCACCTGGACGAAGCGCCATGTCGAAACCGTGCCCATTTCCTTTTCTCCTACAGAACAGGCTTTGTATGACGAGATTAAAAAGCTGAAGACAAGTCATCAGCATTCATCAAGCATGTTCTCAATCATGACATTGGAGCGCGAATGCTGTTCAAGCAGAGAAGCTGTCTATATGACGCTGAAAAACATGCTTGACCGAAAGGATCGCGAAGCGCCGGTGATCTCCGAACCTGTCATCCACCATTTGATCGAAAAGGTCAACGAGGTCGCGCAAAATTCAAAAGCTCTGAAAGTTGTTGAGCTCATTCAAGAACTCGATGACAAAGTCATCATCTTTACTGAATACAGGGCGACGCAGATTTATCTGCAATGGTTCCTCCAGCAGAACGGTATCAGTTCTGTACCGTTCAGAGGCGGATTTAAAAGAGGAAAGAAAGACTGGATGAAAGATTTGTTCAGGGGCAAAGTTCAAGTTCTGATCGCGACTGAAGCAGGCGGCGAAGGGATCAACCTTCAATTTTGCAATAAAATCATCAACTATGACCTTCCGTGGAACCCGATGCGTCTCGAACAAAGGATCGGCCGGATTCACCGGCTCGGCCAGGAACGCGATGTTTACATTTACAACATGGCAACAAAGCATACCGTAGAAGAGCATATTTTAAAACTTCTCTATGAAAAGATCCATTTGTTCGAAAAAGTCGTCGGAGACTTGGATGATATTTTAACAAAAATCGAGGTCGGCAATTTTGAAGACCACCTTCATGACATTCTCTTTTACTCCGCGACAGACGAGGAAATGAAGATTAAAATGGAAAACTTAACCTCTTTCATTTCATACGGAAATGAAGCCGTTTCAAACCAAGAACAGATCGGAGGCTAAAATCAAATGCGTCAGGAAGAAATATACCTGTTTTTAGAACGCTTTTTCATCGCAAACGGCTGCACGATCACCGACAAAAGTTCAGGCCACATGACTGTGCAGCTGACGGTTGAAGTCGATAAACAGATTATGAACAGGCCGTTTTACTGGCACTGGCTCGAAAAGACGGGCGGAGAACCTAATCCGATGAAAATCACGCTGATCACGAATGAAGACGAGGCCCCTTCCGATATCGAAGGTGAGTTTATTCATTTTGGATCACCAAGACTTTTTCAAATTTTCCAGGCCGTGCAAAAAAACGGCAAATTTATTCGCCTTTATGAGAAAATCCGTTCCGATGGAGCCCATATTTCCCTGGAACCGTGGCTCGGCATGAATGTGACGATCTCGTACCAATCCGACATGAAAAAAGATAAGCTTTTGTCTCTCGGCCTTCATTTAATCAGCGGTCAGCTGGTCGAATCGTTTCAAGAACAAATGGAGGCCCGAGATCTCTCTTCACAGATCTCTGACTACTGCTACACGATGTCGCCGTTGATTAAGCCGGAAAGCGGCATTAAACGGCTTGAGCGCTATATCGAACAGGCGGCCAGAAGCGAGCCGCTTGATTGGGCTGAAGCTTCCCTGAAACGCTGGAATAACGACCTGTCACTTTTAAACCAATTTTACGAGGATACTGAAGAAAAACCGGAGGAATACGAAATTGAGAAAAAGGCTCTCCAAACGCTTTACGAGCCTAAAATCGATATTAAAGTTCAAAACGGGGGATTATTTTATTTGCACAAAAAAAATTCAGGATAATTTTTCCGATTCGACAACATTCTTGTTTTTATTCAGTGAGCTGGACTTATAATAGAACTAAAGAGATAGGAGGAACTTTCGTAACGCCATTTGGACAAGCTTGGTAAAGTGTTGAGTCTCGGGGTTTATCTTTGTTTATCACAACACGGTTGTCTGAAATACATAATGAAGTATTTTGGGGGGGAAATGTATGAATAAAGATAAAAATGAGAAAGAAGAATTGGATGAGGAGTGGACAGAACTGATTAAACACGCTCTTGAACAAGGCATTAGTCCAGAGGATATACGTATTTTTCTCAATTTGGGTGAGAAGTCTTCAAAACCTTCCGCATCAATTGAAAGAAGTCATTCAATAAATCCTTTCTGAATGTGCTATAATATCGAAAGGAAGGTGATGACATTGATTGGCCAGCGTATTAAACAATATCGAAAAGAAAAAGGCTACTCACTATCTGAACTAGCTGAAAAGGCTGGGGTAGCGAAGTCTTATTTAAGTTCAATAGAAAGAAACTTGCAAACAAACCCCTCCATTCAATTTCTAGAAAAAGTCTCCGCTGTTCTGGACGTCTCGGTTCATACCCTGCTCAATGAGAAAGATGAAACCGAATACGATGGTCAATTAGATAGTGAATGGGAAAATCTAGTTCGTGACGCTATGGCATCAGGGGTTTCTAAAAAACAATTTCGAGAATTTTTAGATTATCAAAAGTGGAAGAAAAGACAGGAAAAGGAGTAAGGGAAACATATCTTACTCCCTTTGGCATTTTTTACGCTGAATAAGCCGATTCCTCATGAACATAAAAAAACGGATCATACAGATCCGTTTTTTAAATTGCACCATTATTTATCTTCACTGTGTGCTCTTTCGTTCTCTTTTACATAACCTTTTTCATCGGCATGTTTTTTGCCGTCGATTGTCAAGCCGTTCCATTGAGTACCTTCGAATGAGAAGTCAAGCTGCACAGAATCTCCTTGATATTTGTTCTGTACCATTCTGCCGCTGGCGTCTGTTGTTTTGTCATTGACGAACTCAATCACCAATTGAACTTTGTCAAAGTCATATGGATCTTTCGGAATGCCGTCGTATTCAGGCGCCGTTTTTCCGTTGATTGTCGCTACATTGATTTTGCCATTGTCATGCAGGAACTCTGGCTCGATTGCTTTCTTCACTTTTTCGTACGCGGCCTTATCTTTTTTCGCGGACATATTGTACAGATCATAAAGGTTGGCTTCATCTAAAATGATGTTTTTAGGATAGCCGTTTCCGCCTTCAACTCCGACAGTCAGAACGCTGACTTTAAATTGTTTCAGGAAGTCTTCCGCTGTGCTTTTTCCGCCGTTTTTCGCGTTTCCGTCAACGAAATTGCTGTAGCCAACCTGCATCAGCACTTCTTTAATCGCAAGTGATCCGTCATTTTTGAATTCGAAATCTTTAGTGAATTTGTCGCCAGGTTTTAAGTTGGACAAGTTCACTCTTGCAGATGTATCTTTCGCATTCAGGTCAAGTGTACCTGCTGCATAAGTTGCTTGAGTTGTTTCGATGTCGTTAAACGCAGCCCAAGTTCCTCCTCCTACTAATGCCAGTCCAAGCGCAGCAGACGCAACGCCTAATCCGAGTTTTTTCTTTGTACCCATTGATAACTCCTCCTTTTATAATAAGAAAATCTGTATATATGGAGACCTGAATGTTCAGGTGACCAACGAAGATTACATGGAAACTGATTGATCTTTCCCGGCGGCTTCAATTGCCTTAGTTTTTTGGTCAATCTCTCTTAAAGCCGCGGATACAGTAATCACTGCGTAAAGAATCAACAAGAGTCCCGGCACGATCAGCAATATGGCTGTGCCGATCGGTTTACTTGCAAAATCCAGCAAATACCCGGCATACGGAACCGTAATGCCCGAATACTTAGCGACAACATTTTCCGCCAGCACCGGATCGGAATCAGGGTTTTGGTTATTGTCACCCTTTGTTTTAAACATGAGGTTTGATTTATTTTTTGTTATACCGATAATTCGGTGGGTAACCATGGTGTTTTCGTCTTGCATGAATGTAATGACATCTCCCTTTTTCAAAGACCCGGGATTTTCAATCTTTTGAACGGCTATCACAGAACCTGTTTTAAATTCCGGCTCCATCGAACCGGATAAAACCGTTTTCAATTGATAGCCGAAAAGCTGCGGCTCTCCGCCGGACGACTTTGTCGAAATTACGACGATGACCGCGGCGATGATGAGTGTGAAAATAATCACATATAAGATATTGCTGACCCATTTGATCACATGTTTCATGACGCTTCCCCGCTTTCTAATGAATTTTCTTCTTTTCTATTTTCTTTATCTACGGATTCACTGCTCTTTGGTGTTTTCTCTATGTCCTGTTCAGACTTTTCCCGTGTTTCTGTCTGTTCTGTTTGCTTCGGCTTTTCTGATGCTTTTTTAGGCGGCTTCGGTGTTTCTTCTTTACAGTCTTGAAGCTTCATCACATTTGACCAAATAAAAGGTTTGCCCTTTTTCACATCGGGATGGCCTTCAGGCTTAATCAATTTAAATGCGTAGAGCCCTCCTTTTGCCGCCCGCTTTGACTCTATCCGGTAGATGTTCTTTTCGGCTTCTTTTTTGAACGCGCCTTTATCGATCACAGTCCCGTCCTCTAACGGTTTTTTGGCATTACCGAGTTTATGCAGCTCCCACTTCCATTCAGAGTCGGCGATTTGGCTGCCGCGGTTTTTATATTCTGCAAACAATGTCAGCGGTGCACAGACCGTTCCTTTCGTCTTTGTCTGTTTTTGAAGCTTCAAATTGCTCCCGTCCCACTGTTTCCCATCTTGAGGAAATGAAGAGGCCGCTTTCATTGTCATGCTGTATGTTTCCACATCGTGAAATGATGCGTTTGTATGCTGTGACAGCTGACTCCCCAATCCAATTAAAAGATAAATGATCAGCAGCGTTTGAAAAACGATGATGTTTTTTCCGGCTCTTTTTCGGGATCTCCTAGTTCGAGATAATCGGATCATGACTACCCTCCTAGCGAGTATGTAATGGCTTTTTTCGCTCGTTCGTTTTAAAGAACTTGATAGTTAGAGTATAAAGAACAAATGTGCCATTTGAAAACTATCAAAATAGTCGATTAAGTTCGTTTTACAGAACGTTTTCGTTTGATTCCTCAAAAAATCTCTCAAATTCTCATCTTTTTGAAAAGTTTGAAGTTCTTTATAAAGTACATAATTTCTTCTTCATTTTTGTATAAACACTGTTGACAAGGAAAAAATAGGATAGAAAGGATGATGCCCCGTGCTGAAAAATGCTATGTTATGCTCTTTTTTACTGCTTGCAAGCATTGGGCCGCTCAATGCCCATGCGGCAGCTTACGAAACAGCCCGCATGTCTAAGTGGGAAGAAAAAGCGGTTGAGGAAGCAAAAAAGAGGTATCCGGAAGCAGAAGTGCGTCTCACGAAAAAAGTATGGGATCGAAAGCGGGCGGATGAAGCGGTCAAACAATACCATGTCACATTGAGTGAAGGAAATAAAAATTTCGGAGTATTTGTTACAATTTCATTTGAACCTGCGACACACAAAATCAACAAAGTCGTCGTTGTAGAAGAATATAAATAAGCCGCTTTGCAGTAGAAAGCGGCTTGTCTTTATTTATGCCTTTTAAAAAACATGATACAGCCAAGAGGAAGAATGCCGAACCATTGATATATCCTGGACGGCGGCTTTGATTCTTTACGTTTTTCTTTCATTTCTTTTCTTTCCTGCTTAGGCGTGTCCATATATTTTACGAGCTGTTCCGTCATATATTTAACATAATCGTTCGTTTTCATCACATCACCTCTTGGGGAGTTCTGTCAGTTGAAGTGTTGTCATACGAATCTTTTTTTATACATTCTTCATGATTCCGACACACAATTTTTAATATTCTTTCCACTGTGTGATTTTCTTAGTGCTCAAATCATATTGAAATTCAGCGCTCGTTCCTGTGCCGGAAGCTGTCGTTACCTCTATCTTCACTCGCTTGAGCCGCTGATGAGCCGGATTGACAGTATACGATATCAAGCCATGCTGTTTTTGAATTTTCTCTTTTGTCTCTTCGTGAATATGAGACAAGGCATGGAGCATTCCATTTTGGAGAAGGTTTTGCTGAATATGAAATTCTTTTGTTTGCTGTGCAAACATTCGTTGATTCGTTAATAAAACGGCTGAATGACCCGCGCAGAGCATGCAAATCACAGCTGTGAAAACAGCAGCCGGATAAATGAATCCTTTTGAATTTTTCACGTGATCACCTTTTACATATGATAGAGCGGAATGGACTTACGGTATGACTTGCCGCTTAAACTTGTCGCTTCAAGGATCAGCAGATGATCTTCAATCACAAACCTCATGTGTTTGACATGTTGCAAAAGCGGCACATGACCTTTTCCATTGACTCTTTTTCGGATAACTGTCTGATATTTCTCATAGCGAACAGCGGCACCTTGGCGATTTGTCATTTCCAATGACTGATGATCGTCGCCCGCTCTTAGATCAACCGAGTTCCTGCATTCCTTCAATATTTGCTCGGCAGTAATCGTCCATTCGCGCGGGTGAATATCCGCACCGTTTCTTTCCGGGGATAAAAACAGATGAAATATCGAGGCCATCGTTCCTGCAATGAACATATACACCATTAAGGAAACAAGTACATTAAGAAGGGTAAATCCCTTTTGACCGCAAAATGGTGAAGCAACGCCGTTGACTGTCTCTTTTTTTAATGGAGATGCATACTTTATAATCATCTCCCTGCTCCTTCCATTCAATAAAGTAAGATGTGTTTCGGTAAAGCACAGTTTCTTTAGGCTGAAACCGTCCGGTCAGTGTGTAGCGGCTGATCTTTTCATCCAATATGCGATATGCCTCTTCTTCTTTTTCAGATGCCCCGCGCTGCAAAGACAGCTGATGAACCATAGGAATCAATAACATGGTGATCATGACCCAAATGCCGAATGCGGAAACAGCTTCAACTGTTGTAAAGCCTCTATTTTTTTTGCACATTAATCTTTCCGCTTCCTAAATGGATCGTCAGTGCAAAAGAGGCGTGCTGTGTATCGATCACGATTTTTCCCCCTTGATTCGGAACTCCGCTTGGGTTAAAAGTAAGAGTTCGTTTGAGCGTCGCTTTTTTGAACGCAATATGGCAACTGTATGTCCTGACCAGCTTAGGCGATGAGCCTTCGTCCGCGTGCTTAATAATATAGCGGCAGCCGGCAAAGTCAAACTGCACCTTAACCGTCGCATGGCGGACGAGAGCTGTCTGCTGTGCGTAAAGCAGATCCTCTTCAAGCTGTGAGACAAAGTGCTGAACAACTCTTTTTTCATAAACGGGAGGCAGTGCGGCAAAGAGAAGAGAGAGCATAATGGAACCGATCATCAATACAGTTAGGCTTTCCAAAAGCGTAAATCCTTTTTGATTCATAACCGTCAATCAGCCTGTGCTTTGCCGTTTGAAATTTTAATTACTTTCCCATTCGGGCACTTTAAGTTCTTCTTCACGTAACCTTCAGATTCAAGGTCCGCCCTACTCGGCGTTTTCCCGTCATGATCCATTTGATAAGCCGTGATTTGCGCTTGAACCATATTAATTAACCCTTCGCATCCTTTCTTTTGAATACTTTGATTATGCTTGGTCACATTCGGTATGGTGATCAACAGCAGGATGGAGATGACGAGCATGACGACTAACATTTCTATCAGTGTAAATCCCTTTTCATTCACAGTTCCGTCCTCCTTATAACTGGTTCATCATTTGATACATTGGCAAAAGCATAGACAAATAAAGAATTAATATCATCGCCGCTGTTAGCCCGTAAATCAATGGCTGGATCAAACCTGTCCATTTTTCTGCTTTCCGTTCAAGCCGTTCAATCAAAAATTGACTGTATGAATACAGCTCTCTGTATAAGTGTCCGTTTAATTGGCCGTGAGCAACAGCCTTCGCCAGATCATTTTCATAAAACGGATGCCCGGCCAGCATCTGCTCCAGACTCTCCCCTTGTTTCAGCCGCTCGATCAGGCGCTTCGCTTCATTTTTATGAAATGTTAAAAACGGCTGGCTTTCAAATGCTTTTAAACTGTCATATACAGACAGACCAGCTTGCAAAAGATTGCTCAATTGGAGCGATAAAAAATAACTGTTGAATAGTTTGAAGGTTTGGCCCAGCAAGGGAATTCTAATGAGAAAGGTCATTTTGTCTTCTGGAGGTTTATGGCGAAATGAACACAGATAATAGAGGGATAAAGCGGCGGCAATCAACATCATTCCTGCGATAAAAAGATAAAAATGATCAAAAACCGAAAAGATGAGGGTCGTTGCAAAAGACGTTTCAACGTTCATTGATTCATAGATCGCGGAAAATTGCGGGATGATTGCCGATTTCATAATAGAGATAATGACGCAGACCGTTAAAACTAAAAACAAGGGATATCTGGCGGCTTTCTTTAGTTTTTCGGTTTGAGCGATCTTGCGGTGAAGCAGCTCTCCGCTCTGCCGAAAGGCATATGGCAAATTCCCGTGCTGTGCGGCAAAGTAAACAATGGTAACAGCATCCTTATGAAATGAAATCATTTCAAGCACTTGAAACACAGATCGCCCTTCTGTCAGCTTCTCTATCGCAAATGTCAGATCTGCACTTCGCCTTTCATTCAATTGCAGTTTCAGCATACTTAAAGCATCCAAAATCGTATATCCGCTCTTCATCATGTCTCCGAGTTTTTTCAGAATGTCCGCCTGTTCCCGGACGGGCCACTTCATTTTAATCTTCATGGCCTATCCAGCGTTCATAAGTATTCGACGGCAGATATCCGAGTGCTATTCCCTTCTGGATCAGCGTTTTCAATGTTTCTGTTTTTATGTCACCGCACCTGCCTTTTGCTTCTTCGATGCAGAGATTGAGGCTTTTTCCGTACAAAAGCTCGAAGACGCTTGCTCTTCTCACAGGCCTCGACAATCTGCAATATAAAGAGCAGCTGTCGCCGCAAAACGGGCAGACGAGACCGACGAGGCGCTGGGCGCTGATTGCGACCAGTGTTTGTTCAATTTCTGTCATATCAACGCCGAACTCGAGCAGCCTGTATATTGCGCCTTTGGCATTTTTCGCATGCATGCTCGATAAAACAAGGTGTCCTGTCAAAGCTGCCCTGACTGCGATTTGGGCTGTTTCGGCATCGCGAATTTCCCCGAGGATGATCATGTCCGGATCGTGGCGAAGCACCGCCTTCAACCCCGCAGAATAAGTCATGCCAGCTTTTTCGTTTACTTGCACTTGCAAAATGTTTTCGCTTCTTGATTCAACAGGGTCTTCCAAGGTAATGATATTTCGCTTAAAATGCCGCTTGGCGTATTCAATTAAAGAATAGAGTGTTGTCGTTTTCCCCGAGCCTGTCGGACCGGTGAACAGAATTAATCCGTGGGAATGCTTCAGAAAAGACAGCAGCTTGAATGTTGCACTCGGAAACAATGAGAGCTTTGTGAGCGGCTTGCTGCTCATCTTGGGAAGAAGCCTGATGACCAAGCTTTCATCATGGATGGTGGGCAGAGTAGACATTCTTAAATGAACGGGCTGACGGTTGATATAAAGAGTTAAAGCTCCGCTTTGCGGCAGCCGTCTTTCCCCAATATCCATCGAAGAAAGGAATTTAAAGTGAGAAATGAGCCTTGAGCACTCATTTCTCGTTAATCTGTCTTTTTGAAAAAGTTCATCATCAATCCTGAAGCGAACCACCGCCTCTTTTTCACCGGGAACAATATGAATGTCTGACGCCTTCATTCTATATGCCTCGTCAATTAATCTTCCGCTTAATGATTCAATCGTGTACAAACCATTGCGCCTCCTTTCTAAGCGCAGTTTATACGAAAAACATCGGAAGCATCAAATCCTTAAAAATCGCAAATCAAGCTGAATACGAAGCAAAAACGGAATTTCCGAATACCGATTTGACTATTTTATTCAGCTTCCAACTGCTGAAATGAGAAATTTAAACCTTCTCTTCAGCCTTGCCGTTTTCACGGATGCAAAAGCCTTTATTGCAAAGCGCCTTAGCAAGGCTCTGTTCTGTGTTAATATGCGAAAAATCCATCCCAAGCTTCACAACTGTTTGGGCAATCTCCGGTCTCAAGCCCGAAAGAACCGTCTCAACGCCAAGTAGTTTTGTGCTGTCTACGACTTTGAACAACTGGTAGGCAACCATCGTATCGACGACAGGAACACCGGAAATATCAATAAACAGATGCGAGAGATGAAGCTCAGCACACTGCTTAAGCGCAGATTCAATGATCACCGTTGCCCTGTGAGTATCAATTTCGCCAATGAGCGGCAGCACACCGATGTGTTCTGATACCGGTATAACAGGTGCGCTCAGTTCGCGTATCATCTCGGTCTGCGCCTTCAATTGTCTCTTTGTCGTATGCTCATATTCAAGAATAAACTGTTCAATAACCTCATCCAGCATTGAGTGAAGCTGTTTATTCCAGATAAAAAAGTCTTTTTTCGAACAGTCCGGTGCATGTTTATCCGAAAAATGCTCGATTTCATCTATTAAAAGTTCACGGCACACTTTAAACCCCTTTATGCTTTCAGTCACCGGAATTTGGCTGACAGCCCTGTCGTAGGCAATTTCCTTGGCGCATCCGGAGGCTTTATCCCAGCATAGCGCCTGTTCATCCTTGGCAAATACCCTTGAAACAGCCAGTAAAAAGTCCTTATATTGCTGTGCCGTTTTTTCTTTTTCAGACGCTGTTCGGGACAGCCATTCATCGGTGATTCTGTCCGCCTGTTTGACCAAATACTCATAAAGGGCTGCATGCTTGTTTTCCATGTCAATCCTCCTCATTGTTTTCCTTTAAAATCAATCGGCTATATGACCAACATTTTGATCACTATGTATAAAACGAAATCGATTGTCTACACTATACGTAAGCGCATTGGGCTATAGCCAAGCGGTAAGGCAACGGACTTTGACTCCGTGACGCGCTGGTTCGAATCCAGCTAGCCCAGTTACACAGGCGAAAAAACGAAGATATGCTGAACATGCAATGTGTCAGCAATCTTCGTTTTTTTCAGGAAACAGAACGGTGTAAGGTGTGTTTTTTTAATTTTAAGAGTTCGCCGGGATTATATCCGACAACCAGCTTATCGCCGTTTACGATAATCGGGCGTCTCAGCAGCTTTGGTTTTTGAATTAACAATTCCAGCACTTCGCTGACCGTTAATTCTTCGATATCAAGATTTAACTCTTTAAATGCCTGGCTTCTTGTCGCCAATATCTCATCAATTCCTTCGGTCGTGAGAGACAAAATATGTTTCAGCTCGTCCTGATTCGGCGTTTCCCTGAAAAGATGCCGCTCTGTAAAATCAACCTGGTTCGCTTTCAGCCAATGTTTCGTTTTCCGGCATGATGTGCAGCTCGGGTATGAATAAAAGGTCAGCTCTTCCATGAATGATTCCTCCTTAACATGTACTGACTTTGTCTTTGTATGTTTTAGTACCCGTGATATTTTCCGTTTAAACACGTGACAGGTGATTTTTTAAAAATGCTTATCACAAAATTGTAAAAAATGAATTGATTTTCCCAAAATGAAAATGTTTACATTTCAAGATAAATTGGCTTATAATAAAATCAAAGGGGCTTTTTGGGAGGGATATAAATGAATCGCATGTTCCGTGTGTTAGGATTCTGGACAGGTATCTTTGCGGTCATGTTTTATTTAGGAAATATGAAAGATGCATCACTGCTGTTCTTCGGTCAAACTGTATTTTTTGTGTTCTTATCGTATCTCAACTTGACCGAGCGGATGTACATTTATATTTTCGGTGCTTACTTGACAGTCTTTTTTGCCGCATTTACATATTATTCTGTGTTTATTATGGTTCCCGGTCAGGGAGGCCATTAAAAAAGACGATCCATCAGGATCGTCTTTTTTATGTTTTACAAAGTAAATCCGTTGATGAACGGGTTTTGTTCCTGTTCTGTTGCAATGTCCGTCTCGGGGCCGTGACCGCTTAACACAAGCGTCTCTTCCGGAAGCGTCAGCAGTTTTTGATGAATACTGTCCATCAGCACCTTTTGATTTCCTCCCGGCAGGTCTGTACGCCCGACTCCCCCTTTAAATAAAACATCCCCGGAAACGATCAGGTTTTCTTCTTCCGCATAATACGAGACGCTGCCCGGAGAATGTCCAGGCGTAAAGAGCATGCGGAGCGTAAAAGAGCCGATTTTAAGATCCCCCTCTTCTTCGATCAGATGATCTGCTTTTTCTGCTGTGATCGTCTGTCCCGTAAGCAGCGCTGAACCATTTAATGAAGGATCAGTCAGCCATTCAGCTTCATTTTTATGTACGTATACAGGAATGTTCCATTCTTTTCTGACATTGTCCACGGCTCCGATATGATCAAAATGAGCGTGAGTGAGCAATACTGCAAGAGGCTTCAAACCGTTTTCTTTTATGTATGCATTCAGTTTCCCTGATTCGCTGCCGGGATCAATTATTAAACAGGTACCGTCATCATGGGATAAAATATAAGCGTTCGTCTGGATAGGCCCTAAAGGCATTCTTCTCCATTTCATTTTCTTCACCTCAGATTCATCTTTCTTTGTTCCATTATGAAGGTTTTGCGGGAAACTTTCAATGAATCATGTTGTCCTCGACAAATTTGATGAAAACGGTTAAAATAAAATTGGAAATATACTGCAGGGGATCCAAACGAAGGGGGTTTATATTGATGTTGCTCGTGATCATTTTCGGTCTAGTCACGATATTATCTGCTCTTGGAGTTCTTCGTTCTCTTAAACAAATCAACGTTCTTGGCATCTTATTTGGCGGGGCGGCTTTTTTAGTGTTTGGATGGTTTACCGTCATGACAATCATTAACAGCGGGTATCCGACAGTCCACTAAACCCGGTGCCTTTAGACAAAAACAGCCTTATTCCGTTATTCCGGAATAAGGCTGTTTTTCTTATTGGCTGAAATGACGCTGGACGCTTGCAAGCTTGCCTTCCATCGTCGTTTTCTTGTCGCGGCGGTCGTCAATCCTGATATTCGTCGCCACTCTGTGGATGCCTTTTTGGAAAGGCGCTTCGTGAATCGTCTGAATCACCTCAAATAAATCGCTTAATTCCCCTTCAATCAAAGTATTCATCGGTGTCAGCTGATATTGGATTTTGCCTTCTTTTTTAAATCCTTCTAAAATGGTTTGAATCTCCGCTACATACGTGCTTACGCTCGGAGTTTCGGTACCGATCGGTATGATGGTAACGTCTGCTATGGCCACTGTCCATTCTCCTTTCTATTCTTTTGTCACAAGGGGTGCTGCAGTTTTTGAGTTGAATGAAATGATTTGATCCTGGGTATAACCGTACAATGCATAATCCCCGTCAGGAGATACGGTAATCGGAAGCATTTCCACTTTTTCACGAATGACTTCCCGTTTGCCGGTTTTGAGACTGACGGAAATCAGATCATACAAGGAGCCCGACTCATTCGGCTGATACGTATAAAACAGCTCATGCCGAGGGTCGTAGCTGTATTCCATCGGTGACAGGCTGCCATATTCCGAGAACAGCGGCAATTTGAAAGAAATTTTCTTTTCCGAAGAAGAAACGTCTGAAAATATGTAGGTGCCCTGGCGATGACTGGATGAAGGCGCTACAATCAGCCGCATATCCCCCAGAACATCGAGCAGTACGGCATCACCGGCGAGCTTCTTTTTCCGTCCGTCCGCTGTGTTGAAGGAATAAACAGGAGCCGGTTTTTCCCGGTTCCGTTCATTCCATTTGATATATTCAAAAGTGTCGGCGGAAGTCCAATGAACAAAGGCGGCCTGTGCGATGTCTTTTTCGGTTTGCTGTTCTTTCGCATCAATCAGGCGCGATTCATAATTCCAATCTTTCGTAAAAGTTGTGACGTATAAAAGATAAGGGTCAAACCGATTCCAGTCCACTTGCAGTTCATGCGTGCGAAATTTTTTTGTGTACAGCTGTTTTCCCTGTAAATTAAGCAAAGTTAACTTCATTTCAGAGCCGTTTCCGGCGGTTTGGATGAGAATCATGCCTTTTTCCCTGTTTACTTCCGCCGCTATCAGCCTGTCATCCGTCTTGTAGATCGTTTCGCCCGTCCCTTTAAATATATCATATGATTTGACTTCACTTCCTGCGACCGGATCGGTTGCGGTGTATATAACGGTTTCATTATCAAGCCATCCTGCCGCCTCATCAAAGTGCCGGTCCTTCAGCGCTATCACTTTTTTATCTTTTACTGCTGCACTGCTTTTCTTTTTCCCTTCCGGCTCCTCATGATGAACGCTTTTCGTTCCTTCCTGATGCTGCGGTGTGCAACCAGCCGCAGCCACGGTCATCACAGCGGCAATAAGCCATAACGAAACTCTCAAACCGGCCATTCTCCCTCCATAAATGATTGGCTGTCTAATTTACGATTTTCACCGTGAAAAGTTTCAGCTTTCAAAAAAGCAGGATGCCCAAAGTATGCCTCTGCTTTTACAATATATATCGTCAAATTGTTTCATTGGTAAAGGATTTTTTCCTTTGCCGAGTTCAACAGTATATCCTTCTCTTCCGAAAAAATGAATAAACCAATCTCTAAATCCTGCATAGCTGTCTATATATCTGACGCCCTTATAACCGCTCAGGCGCTCAAATGTTTGGATCACATCGGCTGATTCAGGAGGCTCCAGCCCCTTGTATCCCCAATAAATTTCCTCTCCCTGTGTGTGAAGCGCCACAAGCCGATCAGGCGGCTCGTTTGCGATTAAATCCCTCATCGCTGCCGCTTCCAGTTCTGTCAGCGGTTCATCTCCGGGGTAGTCCCTGTAGGAAGGGGATTTGGGCGGTTTTCTCTGTTTTTCGATCTCCCAAAAAGACGGAAACTGATTATTTAAATCCACTCCGTTTATATTGGCTTTCCATTCCCGGAAATCCGGTTGATGCTCATTCATCTCATCCAGTGCTTCCCGCGCTATCCCAAGATGACCGGGACCGTTAAGCACAAGATCAACCCCGTCGGGATTAACGATCGGCACGACGGAAAGCTTTGTTGATGAAAAAATGTCAAGCGGTGAAAAACCTAAAGCGGACCGGCCTGTACATAAATGATAACAATATTCTTTGAGCCATTTCATCAAAACAGAAGTGGTGATCCATTCATTGGCATGAAAAGAAGCATTCATATGCGTTTTTTTTTCGGCATATTCAGCTCCGAGGAGCAGTTCGTATATAGGCTGGCCCATGCTTGAGCGACCGATGATGCGGGAAGTAACAAACGGAAAGCACTCCGTCAATCTGTCAATTTCCTTTTTCAGTACTGCTGAATCGTAAACGACTGTTTTTGTCAGCCACTGTTCATCTTCAAGTGTGTATTGATTCACCAATAATTGCAGCTGTTCATATGTTTCGGCTGCTGGAACGCTTTTTCCTGCTTGAAAAGACGCTCCCGGAAAATAAAATTCGTCCGCGGCTGCATTCGCGTTTGCGCTGATTAAAAGCGGTTCGGGTATGTTCAGGATATTAGACAATCTTTCCATATTCTGCTTTAACTCCGGTTTGATGTTGATGAATGCCATCAATGATCCCTCCCACAATAGCATATGATGAAGGCTCGTTTAAAAACTCTCCCGGTTCGCTTAAAAAACGCTTTTTCAATAAGGTTTCAGCCCGCAAAAAAACTTCCGCCCAAATAGGCGGAAGTTCATCTATTATTTCGCTAAGCTTTCTGTAATAAAGTCAAGCTGGCCCTCTAATGAAATCGGATCGGAAAAGTAGAAGCCGACAGGGTCGATTTTATAGACATGTTGATTTTTGACCGCGCCAAGGTTCTTCCAAATGGAGGTATTAAGCACGGCGCTGTCGTCTCCGCTTGATTCCCAGGGCCCTATAAATATATAATCTCCGGCGAATTCAGGCAGCTTTTCTAATGAAATGCTCGTGTAGCCCGGCCCTTCGTCGATTGCTTTTTCCTTCGTCAGCTTTGTCGCCTTTAAGCCGAGATCTTGATAAACAATGCTTCCTCCCCTTCCGAATTGATCGCCGAATACAAAGATTTCTTTGCCATTCGTTTGCATAATGGAAACCGTTTTGTCCCCGACCGCTTTTTGAATTTTTGATTTTGCCGCGGCAACTTTTTTGTCCCAATCAGCCAGCCATTTCTCCGCTCGATCTTCAGTACCTGTCATTTTTGCGAAATCCTTCAGCCGTTCAGTGTTATTCAAGCTGTCATATTTCAAAGCGACCGTCGGAGCGATTTTTTCCAGCTTTTCGATATCAGCGCCTTGGGTCGTCCATACGACAATCAGGTCCGGTTTTAATTGAATAACCTTTTCAGCGGAATTTCCTTCACCAATGTTTGTCACACCCTCGGTTTTCCCCTTGAAATAAGGATTTTTGAATACCCTGTCAGGGGCACCCACTACATTGAGACCGAGTGTCTTGAAATAGCCGAAATAATCGTCAGCCATGACAACCACCCGTTTCGGATGCTTCGGAACTTTAACCGTTCCGTTTTCAGCCTTGTATGTAATCGTTTCTTCGCTTTTTGATTGAGAAGACGAATCTTTGCTCTCCGTTTGATTACCGCATGCTGTCAATGCTGCGATCAATAATAGTACAAAGCATGCTCCAGCGAGCGTCTTTCCTTTCATATTCACCTTTCATACCTTCTTTCTGGTTTAAATATCGATAAAGAGAATCATTATCAATTATATCATAACCGGCATCGGCTTGGATCATGATTTTGATGACGGACTCTTGTCATTAAAAACAGGCCGGAACGATATCCGGCCTGCTGCATTAGCTTTCTCCGCCAAAAGAAAAGCTTACTCGTCTTTCGGCTTGGCGTCAGATTGCTTTTTTAAGCGCTCGCTGTCATAAAACCTCAGCAAGTCGCCATAAATGATTTGATCTGAATATGAAAGCTCCTGTTTCGCTTTTTCAATGTACGGCTCACAGCCTTTTTTATCTTTAGACGGCTCTCCTGTCGATTTATCATAGCATATGCCGTCTGTGTATACTTTGTCTTTCGTAATAAAGCTGCCGTCGCGAAGCACTGTAAACTCCGTTTTGTCTTTGGCAAACAGGTCGTTTCCAAACTGGATCTGATCGCTCGAATCGATTCCGAGAAGGTTCAGTACAGTCGGCCGAATATCGATTTGGCCGCCGACGGTGTCAATGGCTTTCGGCTCTTTATCCGTCACTCCCGGAATGTGGATCACAAGCGGGACTCTTTGAAGCTGTACTTCCTCAAACGGGGTTACTTCTCTGCCGAGGAATTGGCTCATCGCTTCGTTATGGTTTTCGGAAATCCCGTAATGGTCACCGTATAACACGATAACAGAATTATCGTAGAGGCCGTCTTCTTTCAGCTTTTCAATAAATCGTTTAAGCGCTTCATCCTGATAGCGGACGGTCGGGAAATATCTGTTTAACGTACGGCTTTTTGAATCAAATTCATCGATCAGTTTATCTTCCTCATCCAGCTCAAACGGAAAATGGTTTGTCAGCGTGATCAGGCGGGTATAAAACGGCTGAGGCATTTCTTTCATCAGCTCTGATGTTTGTTCAAAGAATTCCTTATCTTTCAGTCCCCAGCCCACTGAGTTTTCTTCGTTTACATCATAGGAATTGATATCGTAAAACTTATCGTATTTAAACGTATCGTACATAATATCCCGATTCCAGAAGCTTTTGTTGTTCGCATGGAAAATCGAGGAATAATAGCCGTGGTTTTTCAATATTTCAGGCATTGCCGTATACTCGTTTCCTGCATTCGTAAAGAAGACCGCTCCTCTTCCAAGAGGATAGAGAGAGTTGTCAACGATGAATTCGGAATCTGCCGTTTTGCCTTGGCCTGTCTGATGATAGAAATTCTCGAAGCTGTAGCTTTTCTTTATCAGGTCGTTTAAATAAGGCGTAATCTCTTTGCCGTTTAACTTTTGGTTCACGACAAAGCTTTGGGTGGATTCCAGGGAAACGAGGATCACATTCCGACCCTTGGCGATCCCGGCCAGGTTATGATTGGTGTCCGTGCGGTTTGCGTTGACATAGTTTTCAATCTCCGTGAGGCTGTTGCTGTCGGCCAGCGCACGCTGTGCAGATTGCTTTGACTGGATCAGCCCGTCATAGATATGGAAGTTGTAAAGACTGATATTCTTCACAAGAACTTCCCTGTCAAACGATCTTGTCAAAAGCTGCGGTCTTTCTGTTTCAGAAATCCCTAAATTGAAAAAGAAAACGGCAGCGACAAATAGATAGTAAGCCGCGCGTTCCTTTCTTGTCGCCTTTCCGCCTGTTTTGGCAGGCTGGCGCTTGTACAGCCAAATTAAAATGGCAATGTCGACGACGAGGAGCAAATCGGTCGGCATAAACAAAGAGTTGATACTGCTTCCCAAATCACCCATATTATTCGTCTGGAACAATACAGGAATCGTTAAAAAGTCGTTGTAAAAACGGTAGAAGATCATGTTCGCAAGCAAGACAAACGTCAGGACGATGCTTGCCCCGATAATAAACCGGTTCCTGTTTTTTTCTTTGAAAAACAGGCCGATTCCGAATATAAACAGCAAAAAGCTTAAAGGATTGATGAACAATATAAACTCTTGCATGAAGTTTTCAATTTTAATGTTGAAGCTTGTTTTGTAGACGACATACGTTTTCAGCCACATCAGCAATGTCGCAATTAACAAAAACGAAATTTTTGAAAAAAATGACTTTCGCATTCGAAACCTCCCTATGCAGCAAGACGCATGTTTCCGCAAACTGAATTTCCACATATTGTTTTATTTTAGAAAAATCGCTAAAATTACTAAATCATATCTTAACCTGTCTGTACAAAAAAATCAATCATTTTTCACATTGGCTTAAAAGTGTTAACAATGCTGCAAAGCGGTCCGAAAATGCTTATAAAACAGGCTCCGCCTGGCTTTTCAGCCATTGGTTTTTGGCGATCCATGCGCCGCCGATCACGCCTGCGTCGTTTCCAAGTGAAGCGATTACGATCTCAGCCGCCTCGCCGGCCCGCGGGAATACGAAGCGGTTGAAAGATTGTTCAACTTTGGAGCGCAGGATTTCTCCTGCTTTTGAGACGCCTCCGCCAATTACGATTTTCGAAGGATTGAGCGAGCTCGCCAAGTTGCCGAGGACCATTCCTAAATGACCCGCCACATAATCGACGACTTCGCAAGCAACCGGATCATTTTCCCGGGCCGCTTCAAAAATATCGCGCGCCGTGATATCCGGACATGCACGCAAGTCTGTATCTAGATGACCGGATTCTATTTTTTCTTTGGCAATCCTGACGATGCCCGTAGCCGAAGCGATCGTTTCGATACAGCCGCTTTTCCCGCAGTTGCACGGCGCTCCTCCTTCAGGAACTGAACAGATGTGGCCGATTTCTCCGCCTGCACCGTTTTGCCCGCGGACGATTTCTCCGTTTACAATAATGCCGCCTCCGACACCCGTTCCCAACGTGACAAGAATCAAATCCTTTGCGCCGTCTCCCGCTCCTTTCCACATTTCGCCGAGAGCCGCGATGTTCGCGTCATTTTCAATGACCGCCGCTAATCCTGTCTCTGCTTCAAGGTGGTCTTTTAACGGATAGTTCTCCCAGCCCATGTTCGTCGTTTTATAAACGATGCCGGTCTCCGTATTGACGGGGCCCGGAGCGCCCATGCCGATCCATTTTAAGATGTGCTTCGGTTTGCCGAGCTCTTTCAATTTTCCGTCGATGGCTTTTGCGATGCTTACCGTAACCGTTTCCCCCGATTTATCGGTCGGAATTTCCCACTTGTGCAGGATTTCACCATAAGCGCTTACAAAAGCGAGCTTTACCGTTGTTCCTCCAAGGTCGACTCCGACCAGCCAGCTGTCATTCATTTTGCTCCCCCTCTAATCCCTGTTTTATTTTCTCTTTACTTTTGTGAGTTCATTCTGCAAAATTGAAACGCCTTTAAGCCACTGTTCTTTTTCTATCAGATTCGAAAGAAACATTTCTTTCAGTTCGTCCATCATATATTCAAGTTCAAGTTCGCGATCTCCAAAATAAACATAACATCCAAACTGTTTCAGCAACAGCTGTACATCATAGGCTGTTTTCATTTTATTTCACCATTCTTTAAAGGTCTAACATTAGAGTATTCATAAAGCTGTCCGGCGTCAAGCAAAAAAAAAGCCTGTTTTCCTGAAGGAAAACAGACATTCAGCGGTCTGGATCCTGGGGATCCAAAAATACGGGCCTTCTATTTTTCAGCGGCATTGGCGTTCGAATCGCGATATCTCGAAAGGCTCTGTAGTCAAAGGGGATAAACGGCCATAAATACGGCACATGAAACGACTTCATTCTGACCAGATAAATCACCCAGCAGAAGATCGCGATGACAAAGCCGATCGGTCCGAATGCGCCGGCCGCGATCAGGAGAACGATTCTTGCCAGCCTGTTCGCTATGCTCAGCTCATAGCTCGGCGTAGCAAACGTGCCGATAGCCGCAACAGCGAGATACAAGACGACTTCATGCGAGAAAAGTCCGACCTGCACCGCCACTTCTCCGATCATTAAAGCAGCTACAAGTCCGAGAGCCGTAGCCAGAGACGACGGGGTGTGGATTGCAGCCATCCGCATCATGTCGACGCCTATTTCAATTATGATGAATTGCGCAAGCAGCGGAAGGGCCCCTTTTTTTTCAGGCCCTATATATTGAAGGGCGTCCGGCAAAAGATCGGGATGAACGGAGAGCAAAAACCACAGCGGCAGCAAAAAGATCGATGCCAACACAGATATAAAACGGACCACTCGCAAATAGGCGCCTGCAAGCGGTTTGTTTCTGTACTCTTCGGCATGCTGCAGATGGTGCCAAAAAGTAACAGGGGTAATCAGCGCGCTTGGCGAACCGTCCACAAAGACGAGAATGTGGCCTTCGTACAAATGAACGGCCGCAGTATCAGGCCTTTCTGTATAGCGGACCGTCGGATAAGGATTCCAATGACGGCCGCCGATATATTCTTCCAGTGTCTTTTCCGCCATTGTCAAAGCGTCCGTATCAATCGCTTCAAGCGATTGCTTCAGCTTTTTTACACTTTCCAAATCAGCGATATCTTCCAAATAGCAGATGACGACATCTGTTTTGCTTCTTCTGCCGACCTGAAGGAACTCCATTCTGAGGGAACGGTCGCGGATTCTTCTTCTCGTCAGTGCGGTGTTGAACACGATCGTTTCGACGAAGCCGTCTCTTGAACCTCTGACGACACGTTCATTGTCGGGTTCCTCCGGGTTTCTTGCCGGGTATGTCCGCGCATCGATAATAATGGCATGGTCCACCCCGTCGACAAGGAGAACGGCCGGCCCGGACAACACCTGGGCGGCTGCTTTGTCGAGGTCGTCTTCCGTATCAATTTCGATGTATGGGATGTACGTTTTGATCAGCTTCTCAAGCGGATCGTCTTCCAGACTTTCAGGGGTGAGCCTTGAGAGATTCTTAAGCAAGTGGTGCATAATATCATCTTTTACAAAGCCGTCGACAAGATAAAGCGACATGTCTCTATCAGCATAAACAACATCAAGCCGGATCATATCGAAGCTTTTGTCGACCCCCAGCTTTTCATTTAAATATTCAACATTTTTCGCTAAATTTTTTTGGACCGCATGCTTTTTTTCCATTGTATATTAAAAGCTCCCGTCAAATGAGTCTATACTAAAGACCATTTTTAACATAACGGAAGCTTTTCATACTTGGTTACCGGGCGGTTTCTTTCTTAAGTTCGTCCCGAAACGCTTTATACATCTCTTCATCAGGCTTTTCTGCCAACGCTCTTTCAACAGACTGTTCGGCTTTGGCGAACTCGCCTTTTTGAGCATAGAGCCTGGCAAGATTATAGAGTGAGGCGTGATCTGATGGATCTTTTTCAACGACGGCCTCGAACCTTTTCTCAGCGTTTTCAAACTCGCCGAGCTGAAATTCGGAATAAGCGAGCAGCTTTAAAGTGTCGCTGGAAGCGTCCTGCTTTGAGCCCGCTTCCTGCAAGGCATCTTTTACCTTTTCATAGTCTCCCTCTTCATACCATTTCGCCGCCTGATGCAGCATGGCATTTTCCTGCATCGAAGCTGAATGTGTCCCAATGTACAGAGCGCCTCCTCCGATGACAAAGATGAGAACCCAGCCTGTCAGCCGCTGGAGTGGTCTTTTTTTCCCGGGGATTCCGACTGCCAAGGCCGTCAGGAGTCCGCCGATCAATCCGCCGATATGGCCGGCATTGTCAACATTTGAAATCGTGAAACCGAGGCCGAGGTTCAGAATGATAATCACAATGATATTTGTTCCAATCGTTTTTAAGAAAGCTTTCCGATTTGAAAAAGCCAGATACAAAAGTGCTCCCAAACAACCGAAGATGGCTCCCGAAGCCCCTGCGGACGGATACGGGCTGAACAGAAAGCTGCCGATCGATCCAAAAATTCCTGCTGATATGTATATGACAAGAAAGCGGAATGATCCAAACACCCTTTCTGCCGCGGCTCCGACAGACAGCAATGCAAATGTATTGAACATGAGGTGGACCAATCCGATATGAAGAACGATCGGCGTGACAAGCCGCCACCATTCCCCTGCTAACAGGAGGCTGTTTTCCTTCGCACCGAACCGGATGAGCGTGTCGGTATTCTGACTGCCGCCCGACATTTCCAGAAGCAGAAACATGAAGACTTGAAGCACTGCAAAAATCCAGGTAAACATCGGTTTGCCTTTCTCAAATACAGCCGCTTCCCGCCGCCTTTCTTCTTCTCTTGCTTTAGCCGCTGCTAATACTTCGGCTCTCTTCTCTTCCACATTCTCGTATCCGGCATCGTGCATGTGGCCTGTCAGCTCATCCGGCCCCATGTTTAAAGCAACGGCGAGTTTGCGGAAGCCTTCTTCAGCCGAAGCGTGCTCAATAAAAACCGGCACGATGCTGATCCGTTTATCTGCGACCGGATGACTGACAACATCTTCCCACTCATCTACAGGTGCTTCCTGTGACAAATAGACGTTTAATATCGAGAGCTTTCGCTGCCTTGATGCTGCTCTCAGGCGCTCCGCTCTTTCATAAAGAGATTCCAAGTCACCGACGAGATCCTGTCTGAAATCGATATCCTTCCGAAAAACGCGAACCAAATCATACGGCGCGCTCCCCCTTGCTTCAAGCCAGGCTTCTCCGAATGAAGCTGGTGCCTGCACAAGCTCAAAATCCCTGTCTAAGAGGTTCCCGATGAAATTCCAATACAAATAATCGATTGAATACATACCGACGCTCCACAATTGTTTTTGTCCATTATAACAGGAAACGCGTCATTCTGCGCCTTTTAAGCGCTTTAAAAAAATCCCGTTTTTAAACGGGATTCAGAAAGCCTGCTGTATAAACTTATTGCGAAAAAACGGAATTCTCATCATCAAATGGATAAAATAGTGGCGGATCTGGTTTTGACCAAGAATGAAATTGATGACACGATAACGGTTTTGAAAAAACACAAGGGCGGCAATGACGCCTACTGCAATGAATGTAACTTTTCTCATATGATCCCTCCTATAACCGTATCGTGTCTCATTTTTTAATAATTATTCAGCAGACCCGCTGCAGGTGTAAACGGCGTCTTCGGTAAAAATTTGCTCAACCGGAATGTCGTGCGGCTCCTTTGGGACATGATCGATCACTTGGCACTCGAAAGCCAGCGATGCGGTATCTTTTGTGAAACCGGCCAGGTATCTGTCATAATAGCCGCCTCCATAGCCGATTCTGTATCCTGTCCGGTCATAGCAAATTCCCGGCACAAGGATGAAATCGATGTCTTCAGGCTCCATCCGCCCGGTTTTGTGCACGATCGGTTCCTGCAGGCCAAAATACACAACTTCAAGATCGCTTTCATCCTGAAAGCTGCGAAAGTGCATCTCTTTTGTATCAGGCATACATTTCGGAATGCACACCGTTTTTCCTTCAAGCCGTGCCTGTTCGATAATCGGTTCTGTCGGAACTTCGCGATTTCTGGAAATCGTAAGGGCAATGCCAGACGCTTTTTTCCACTGTTTGGATTGAAAAAGCTTCCGGTGAATCGCTTCCGCCTTTAGAAGAAACTCCTGTTCCGGCATGTTTGCAAGCCTCTTTCTGACCTCATTTCGTAAAGAACGCTTCACATCTCTTTCCCCCTTAAAAACAGAAAAACAGCAGGAAAATCCCTGCTGCTTACTTTGTTTCGCGGTGTAATGTTGATTTTTTGTCACGTGGGCAATACTTTTTGAATTCAACGCGATCTGGATTGTTACGCTTGTTCTTTGTAGAAATATAGTTACGCTCGCCGCATTCAGTGCAAGCTAAAGTAATATTAACGCGCATTTATTTTTCCCTCCAAACTATATATCATTTCTGTTCAGACTTATCTATAATACCACTTATGATGCCGGAATGCCAGGCGTTTTTTTTAGTTTGTCACGGTTTGTTAAAAAGACGTGTGATACACATGTTGCAAAAACACATTTTTGATATATCCAGGATCATGCAAATCTAATATATAAGCCTCTGCCGTTTGTCCGACCTTGTGCAGCTGCTCCTTATCGCGGACAATTTCTGCAAGCGCATATGCAGCTTTATCAGGATGATTAAAATCAACCTGAAAACCGGTCACCCGATCGATGACGAAATCGTTCCATCCCCCGTTGTTTCCGACGGCGACGGCAGCGCCGGCTGCCATGCTTTCTTGAGCAGCAATGCCGAACGGCTCATAACAACTTGGAAAAACAGCCATTTCACAAAATGCCAGCCAGCTCTCTCTTTCTTCTTCACAAAGGAAAGGAAGAATTGTCACACTTTCCTTAATGCCCAATTCTCTTGCCTTGGTCTCGATCCCGCTTTGAAGCGGTCCTTCCCCGGCAATGACAAGTTCAAGATCAGGCTGCCGTTTGCGAAGCTGCTGAAAGGCGTGCAGCCATTCGATAAACCCTTTTTCCGGAACAAACCTTCCGCAGGAAAAAAAGTACGGTACGCTTTTCATTCGTTTTTTCACCGTGCGGCTTTTTATGCACGGATGGGGAATGACGCGGACTTGCTCGAAAGGAAGCGAAAACGCCTTTTGCATGTCTGTCTTCATCATGCTGCTCAGCACGAGAATTTGATCGCTTTTTTCAGCCAGAAGCCGTTCGAGGCTTGCTCTGTATGGGTGGACATTCTCGCCTGCTGCCGTTTTCCGGCCGCTTTCAAGGCCGTGTACCGTGGAAATCAGCGGAAGAGCCAGCACCTCGCTGAGATAAACGGCGGCAGGCGCGGTGATATCATCATTTGCATGGATAAAATTAAATTGTCCTTTATACGCCAGCACGGTTTTGATCATCTGAAAATTCATGGCGGCCACCGCCTCTTCAAAAGAAGCGAACGCTTTTAAATCAAGCGGAATCTTAAGCGTTTTCCATCCATTGCTGTTTTGCCCGGCAGCCGTCGTGCAGACGGTAAAGCTGACTTCGTTCCGCAATAGTTCAAGGTGACTTTTCACATAGCGCCCCGCTCCGCTTTTCAATAAAAGAGGATTTTCCAACGACAGCAGCAATACATTGATCAACGGAAACGCTCCTTTCCTTCTATTAAAGAATAACTCGTGTACGCGGAAAATTGAGTCGTCCAATCCTGCTGATTGTCGTGATACAGAAAACAGCTGCTGTTTGAATGGATTCCGTTTTCCCCAAGGTAGAAGCAGCCGGAGGTGAGAACGGCCAGCGACATGTTGAGCGAATTGTATATCCGGTATTCCGCTTTGTAGAACGCATTGCCTGCAGCGGGAAAAACCGAGGCTTCTCCTTTAAATGCATCGGTATGGATCGTCCGTACGCTGCGCTCTCCGTTTTTTACGCAAAAGAGAAGAATTTGCTTTTCGACGTCTTTTATACTTTCAAACAGAACCGCTTCAGCCGCTGAAAGCACAGCATCTGAGATTTCCCAGCTCAGCCGAACGGTTTCATGATCCGGCGAAGATATTTTTAAAATATCGTTACAAAACAAAGATTCGCTTCGAATACTATGTTGAAAAGGTTTTTTCGAGATGATTATCCTTTTCACCGTGCGCCCTCCCGTTAAGCCCTGTTATGTATTTATCCTATTGGAAATGGCCCCGCAGGCGCAACGAAAATAAAATTCTTCGACAAAATTTTTATTTTTTGCATTAACTCCTTTTGAAGCAAGCGTTTTTATGGTATAAAAAAGAAGGAGAAAATTAGAATTGAAGGTGATGAACGTGGAAATTGCTATCATTGCGCTGCTCGTTGTCAGCATTGCGCTGATTGCATTCTCATATTTTCAAAGAGAACCGATCAAGGAAGTTGAACAGGAGTTGGAAACCCTTCAGCTGTCCGCCATGCAGGAAATCTATAAATTGAAAAAGAAGATGACCGTGCTTGAGGAAGAGCTCCTCGATTCAAATGTGGTCGTCCGCAGACCAAATGCCGGCATCAGCCAGCATATTGCGAAGCAGATTCTTTCAAAATACCAAAACGGCATGTCTGTAGACGCCATCGCTAAAGCTGAGCACGTATCTGTCGAAGATGTGAAAGCGATCATTAAAGACAATGAGAGGGTGCTTGTATGACCAGACAAAGTGTACAAGCATTTGCCGGAGGAATGATTTTGGCTACCGCTGTTCTTGCAGGCGCATTTTATTTGACGGATAACGGAAAAGCTGAAGCTTCTAAAGACGCTCAAAACATCAGCGAAACCGATGTCAAAACCTATTTAAAGGACAACCAGCAGGTTTCGCTGAAACGCGAAGAATACCAGCAGCTGCTCCATTATAAAGAGACCGCTCTGAAGCAGGATGCTTCGTCTCAAAACAAAAAAGAGAAAGAAGCAGAAAAAAAAGATTCCAAGTATAAGCTTGAAATCAAAAGCGGCATGAGCACGGCTGAGATAGCAGACCTCCTTGCAAAAGGAAAAGTCATTTCATCTGCCGATGACTTCAAAGATTATGTGAAAAAGACCGGAAACGAATCTAAAATCCGCGCAGGTAAGTACGAACTGAAGCGCGGTGACAGCTTGAAAAACATCGTCAAAACACTGTCCAAATAAAAAAGCAGGCTGGAACGGGACTGACCCCCGTTTTGAGACAGGATTTAAAAACACCTTTAAACAACCAATTCCCGATAGTTTACCGGTGATTGGTTGTTTAGTTTTGTTTTAATACGAATATTGTTAAAATAATGAATGTATTTCTTTAACAGTGTGTTCTACGATGGCAGTCGTAGTTCGATCAATGCTGTTAAGATCAAACGTTTCAGACTTTAGTGAGGAATGAAACGATCCGATGGAGGCATTATATTAATAGCTTTCTGATACTCATAAGATGTATACACTTAACCTTGATCGCACAGTAAGCAAGGACCCATATGTAATTTTTACAAGCTGAAGCAGTGCGGGTACAGTTCATAAAAAGGTTGTGGCTCCTGCACCATCTAAGTGTGAGATCATCCCACTTGCAGCTGTACCCATGGAAACAGTGACAACATTCCCCTTTGTCAGCTGTTTAATGCTTTGATTAGAGGTTCAAAGAATACTGTGTCTTGTAGAATGCAAAAATTAAAGTGACGAAGATAAACATGGTCGCCACTGGCAGTACTTTGATAATCCCTTCTTTAAATATCATTGATGCCAAATCCAGAAATAAGCACCCCTACCAAAGGCACCATGGTCGGACTTGCTTTCCCCAAACCAGTAAACGTTAACATAAGCCCTCCCCCTACAGAAACCGTTTACATACCTATACAATAAAAAAAGATGGAGAACCCATTCGTAGTACGAAGTTGAACTTGTCAAAAAGCAATTCAAATTATTAATTTAAACGATATAAAAAAACATCCATTAAGGACGTTTTTTGATTGAGAATTAAGCAATCAATTTAACCAAAAGAAAGTAACTGTAATTAAAAGTATTAAATATATGGCCGAAAAAATTCTATAAATACCTTTTTTGGTTTGGAAAGGTGGGGATATAAAAGTTACTAAAATGGTCGGGCCAAACAAAGCAATCAAAAAGTACCTATAATCAAAAAAGACAGTACAGATTGATAGTAGTATTGAAAAATAAAATACTATTATAAATGAAGTATTAACTTTACTTTTCGTTTCTTTTTGTTCTTCTTCTGTATGATCATCCAGTAATTTATCTATCTGCTTTTTATTAAAAAACATAAGAGCCTCCTAATGTTAATTTGTTAAGTAAATAAGGCGTTATTAATGCTTCTGTAACAGCAGCAAGTAATGTCAATAAAAAAAGTATAATAACAAAGTACAAAAAATCTTGTAAAAACTGTTTTTTTGAAAAATAAATACCCCTTATCTTCATATACACGTAATCTAACAATTTGAAACCAAGTGCTCCCGACAAAATCATTGCCGGAATCTCAAAAATACCGTGAGGAACCAAAGCAGTTAATATAAATAAGACATCGTTTCCATGGTCAGTGATACTATGTAAAGAAGATAGACCGACTAAGAAGCCATTCAATAGTAATAAGATAGATGTCAAAATTCCAAATGTAAACATTGAAAAAATGAGAAATAAATTTGCTGCAAAATTATGTGTAAAGTAACCTGATACTGTGATATTTTGAACATTATCTTGACTAAGGCTAGGTAGAATATTGTTAAAAATCACACCAAGAACTAAACCCACTATGTAAAAGGAGCTTGCTATATAGAGTATACGCTTATTTCTTTTTATTAATTCCTTCATTTTAGTATCGTATCCATATCCCTTATAATCAAATCTTCAAAATCCTTTATGTCTGTCAGGTGATTATATTCTTTAACTAAAGTACCATTAATCAGTATACCAACCTTATCGCATAGTTGTTGCGCTATGTTTACAAGGTGTGTAGACATGATGACAGTATTTCCCTGTTCAGCATAACGTTTGAGAAAACTTTTCATCATCTTTGTAGTGGGGGGATCAAATGCCCCTAATGGTTCATCTAATATTAATATTTCTGGTTCATGAACTATGGCTCCTGCAACAGATAACTTATGTTTCATACCAAAAGAAAATGTAGATATCATGTCGTTTTCATTATCTTTCAATTTAAATTGACTTAACAAAAGATCTATTCTATCATTTTTAATCTCATAAGGGACTTCTTGTAAATCAGCAACAAACTCAAGGTACTCTCTAGGTGTTAAATAATGATAGATAAAAGGTGCGTCTGGAACGTATCCTATATATTTAAGGTAAGAGGATCTTTCAGATTCCAAGGTTTCTCCTTTGACAGTGATTTTACCTTCGTAAGGTTTCACTATACCAAGGATACATTTTAAAAGAGTTGATTTACCAGCTCCATTTGGTCCAAGTAAGCCGTAAACTTTGCCTTTCTCTATCTTTAAATTAATAGATTCAAGGATCAGTTTATCTTTATATTTGAAAGACACATTTTCAATGTTCATGTTTTCATCTCCCAATTTTTCGTTCCTATTCTTTTAATCCAAAAATAATAAAAGACTCCAATACCTATAACAAATAAAATGGTACCTGTCACAATGATTAAAAAGAATACTCCCCTATTAATAATATTAAAAGTAACGAGAACGCCTGTGATACCATACAACTGAAGGTAAAATGCCAGTAACACTCCGAGAATAGTATGTTCAAAAAATGATGCTTTAACAGATGAACCAATGTCTTCAAAGTTCTCCCAATCTAAACGAGGATAGAGAAATGTTCCAATAATTTGTCCAGCCCCTATGATAAGACTGATGGAGTTAATCATGATGAACAATATAAGCTGCGTCATAATATCTAAGTTGAATAACAATAAGATGAATAAAAATAACGTATTCATTAAAATAAGAATCACAGATAAGTGCAATAAAGATTTTCCTGCGATCAATTTAAAAATAGAAGCACCCGAGCTCTTATAAACGTAAAGGTTCTCACGCTCTGCATCTGCTGAAGTTACGCCAAGTAATCCCTCTCCTAATAAAGATGTATTATAAGTCACAGCAAATAAAATTGGGTAGATAACAAAAATGTCTGAGAAATCAAACCACTTTTGATTTAAACTAAGACCTATCAATACACCTAGTTCTACTGCAATCATATTAATGGAAAGTACCAGTCGTTTTTTTATTGTAAAATTAGCTCTTAATAATGCAGTAAGGTCTTTCTTTAGAATAGCAATATTTTGCCGTGGTAAGGTCTTTTGTAAGAAACTTAAAAAAGGCAACTTGATTGGTTTTAATTTTGGCAAAAGATTATTAGGTACTGCTTCTTTTATAATCAATACTTTCAAAATTAAATGAAAGGTAATAAAGGCGAAAAGGCAACCTAAAGCAATATAACCTATAGAACATAAAAAAAATAAATGTATATCACTTGTTGAAAGTAAAAACCAATTTGTAGGCAGCCAATTGGTGGTTAATATCGTATCTAATTTGAATAGATATATGAAATTGCCAATAGCTTCGAGGAGATCATTTTGATAAAAATAATTAAGTCCAATCCAACCAAGAAAAGTAGTTGAAATGGCAGATATACAGGCAATTCCTATAAGGGATAACAAGCTTTTTAATCGTGAATTTAAAATGTTATGTAGAAATTTAGAATAAACGATGTATGTAAGCGATGAATAAAGACTTGTCAGTCCAACAATAAATATTAGCAGTGATGGAAATGATAACAAAAGATATATACGGTCATGTGTAGAAAAATTTATAAAAAAGAGTATAGGGAATAACACTACTGTTAATTTAAACAGGATGTTTAGAAAAATTGTTGTGAAGAATCTTGATAATAAAATTTTTTTGGGATCCGTTTTTAAAGTATGAAGAAGAAGAAAATCTTCAGGATATACATATCGATGTATGATATCAGTCGATGATTTTAATATATTCAAAACAAAAAAGAGAATGATAAAGTTAGTACCTAGAGTTAGAATATGCTCTGGAACTCCAGTTAAAAGAGTCTGTGAGGCTTTATATAGAATAAATATATACACCAAGAAAAAGGGCGCAAAGACAAATAGAATTTTATTTGATTTAAGTAAATTTTCGCTTGATGGGAAAAAATAAATCAAGCGATTTAAAGTTCGTCTATAGGTTAGTTTAAAGTTTGCAATGAGAACCCTTTTGTTGAGCATGTGTATATTCCTCCTAGAACGAAAATAAGGAGGAGTATAATTATACTCCTCAATCTCTTCCTTTTGAGCATCTTACCATTCAGCAGCATATTTCTTGCCGTATTTTTTAGCTAGCTTTTTCGCTGTAGCTACCATTGCAGCTGTAATTAGACCAGTTCCGCCCAAAACAACAGCCAATAGGCTGAGAATTGTTAATACATCGCCTGTTGTCATAATAACACCGATTGCTACATAGGCTGTTTTTTTACTAATTCCTAGGTTTGTTGCAAGGTCTAAAGCGAACTGATGACCTGAACTAAAGTCAATAGAAGCTAAACCTGCAATACCTTCTGAAGAGCCCATAAGGAAAGTAGCAATGGCAAAGAGAGAAACTACACCTGTAATACTTGCAATTTTAAAAAGATTGCTATTTTTCATCTTGAAATCTCACCTCCTTTCAGTTTATAAAAATAAACTTGTTGAAAAAAGAGAAATAATACCTAAAGACATTGTAATGCTAATGATTATGATGGTTTTTTTATAAGAAATTTGATGTATTACTTTTAAGGCAATACACCCTAGAATAGTAGACCACCAAAAGAAAGGGTCGATAATAATATTCAAGATAATATCTAGCGGCTGTTGAGAATTTGGGTAAATAACTGAAAAGGCGAAATCACTACCTAAAAAGAAAGAAAAAATAATGAGTATTGTAAATTTGATGCCTATAGGTATGATTGAATAAATAAAACTAGGGAAAAATTCTTTGGCTGTAGCGGTCCCGCCAATTAATATCCCAATAATATGTATAATAAAAAAGCTTACAAGAACCATCGAGGTAAATTGAATAATACCTAATACTAATGTAATGATCATAATGAGTGTATTCATATCAGTTGTATAATCAATTCCATTGTCTTGAAATGAATTATTAATCAAGGTAGAGAGTGTTGGGAAGATAGCTAAATAAAAGCCTAAGAACAGAAACAATACAGCTAGGAAGACAAACCAAGAATGACGATAATTCTTATCGCTAGAATACTTGATAGAAAGAAAGTCCTTTGGAGAAAATATGAAATGATGTACGAGAGTAATAAAGTTTTGTTTATTATCCATAAATGCTCCTTATATAAACAAAAGTATTTTTTGTTAATTCTATTAAAAACATATCACCTTTTACAATGTTTGGTCAATATGGGATTTTATTTATTAAGGTAAATTTAAGGTTGAATTGTTTCGTGAAAATCGAAAAGAATGCCTCTGGGACTACCCCCTTTTTTAAAACTTCATTTTGTTGTTTCAGCTAACGACTTTCTGCCTGCATTCAGAAGAATACTCGGGATCCTTTCGATAAGTATATTGTTTTCCAACAGGCTGTTCGAATCAGTGTTTATCCGCAGCCTTATACCACCTGCCCCATGCCTGAACCCGCGCCTTATTCTTGATATTCGATTTCTGCATGATCTCTTTCTTAGGTACGCCTACCAATCTCATTTCTAAAGCCTTCCGTTTGACTTCAACCGGATAATTCACTCTTGTCCCCATAGAAAAAACACCTCCACGTCTTATTTCGGATAACAACTATCCGTTCAACTTTGAAGGTGTTTTTTATTTGTCTCATCTTATGGGACCGGTCCCCTTCGTACCAGCCTGCTTTTTTATTGCCTCCGCTCCGGTGCAAAAAAGGCTGCCGCTTTAAAGCGGCAGCCTCTTTCTCATCCGAACCGGCCTGTAATATAATCTTTTGTCCGATAGTCGTCAGGACTTGAAAACATTTTGACCGTATCGTTGCACTCAATCAGCTCGCCCATGAGGAAAAATGCCGTTTGATCGGAAATTCTCGATGCCTGCTGCATATTGTGCGTGACGATTGCAATCGTGTATTTCTCTTTCAGCTTGAGCATCAGCTCTTCAATTTTCAAAGTCGAAACTGGATCAAGAGCTGATGTCGGTTCATCCATCAAGAGAACGTCCGGATTGGTGGCCAGCGCCCTTGCGATGCAGAGGCGCTGCTGCTGCCCCCCGGAAAGTCCGAGCGCCTGGGAATGAAGGCGGTCTTTCACTTCATCCCACAGCGCCACATCCACAAGCGCTTTTTCCACCCTCTCATTCAATTCCTTTTTGTTTTTCAGTCCATGGATCCTTGGTCCGTATGCGACATTATCAAAAATCGACTGGGGAAACGGATTTCCTTTTTGAAACACCATACCGACTTTCTTCCGCAGCTCAACAAGATCGACTTTGCTGTTGAGTACGTTCGTTCCGTTGTAGCTGATCTCTCCGGTCATTTTGACATTCGGAACCATATTGATCATGAGATTCAGCGTTTTAATGAAGGTCGACTTTCCGCAGCCTGACGGACCGATGATGGCGGTAATTTCGTACTCGGGTATTGTCAAGTTAATGTTCTTTAATGCGTGATGTTCGCCGTACCATAAATTCAAATCATTGATCTGGTACACATCTTTTGGCTTTACGGCTGTTACAGCGCTCATACCGGCCCCTCCTTATCCAAACCTGCCGTTGATGTAATCCTCTGTCTTTTTTTCTGAAGGATTCATAAAGATCTTTTCCGTACGATCGTATTCGATCAAATCTCCGTTAAGGAAAAATGCCGTTTGATCGGAAATTCTTGAAGCTTGCTGCATGTTATGCGTGACAATGATGATCGAGTATTCTTCTTTTAAACCGACGATTAATTCCTCTATTTTCGCATTTGAAATCGGATCGAGCGCTGAAGCAGGCTCATCCAAAAGCAGGACTTCAGGCTTCATCGCGAGCGTCCGGGCGATGCAGAGGCGCTGCTGCTGCCCGCCTGACAGCGAAAAAGCCGACTCATGCAGCCTGTCTTTCACTTCATCCCACAGCGCGGCTTTCCTCAAGCTTTCTTCCACGATCTCATCAAGCACAGATTTACGCCGTTCACCCGCATACTTTAAAGCATGGGTAATGTTGCTGTAAATCGATTTTGGAAAGGGATTCGGCTTCTGAAATACCATTCCGATTTCCCTTCTCAGATTGACGACATTGATATTGGAATCAAGGATGTTAAGTCCTTCATATCGTATTTCTCCGGATGTTCTGGCTGATGGAATCAGATCGTTCATCCGGTTGATGCTTCTTAAAAAAGTTGATTTTCCGCAGCCTGACGGGCCGATCAAAGCCGTAACGGCATGTTTGTCAACATGCATGGAAATGTCGTTGACGGCCCGCTTTTCTCCATAGTAAATATTTAAATTTTTCACTTCTAAAATATGTTCTTTCGCTTCGGGAAACGGAGCGATTCCGATAGTGTCGCGCACGGTTTCCAAAACCGGCATCTGAACCTGAACCATATGATTTCATCCTTCCTTCTTATTTGTTTGCCGTTAACTTTTTATGAATAAAAGAGCCGAGCCATCGGGCTGCCAAATTAAAGATCAAGACGGACAGTACAAGAACGGCGGATGCCCCGTTTGCGATCGCTTCAGCATCAGGGATGATCCCCTGTGTGTTTACATTCCAAATGTGAACGGCCAGCGTTTCAGCCGGTCTGAAAATATTGAGCGGCGAGGTCTCAGAAAACGGATTCCAATCGGCGAAATTCAGTCTCGGCGTGGTTAGTCCGGCTGTAAACAGCAAAGCGGCAGCTTCGCCAAATACGCGGCCCGACGCAAGAATCGCCCCTGTGATGATGGACGGCACCGCACCAGGGATCAAGACCGTTTTAATCGTATGCCACTTGGACACACCTAAAGCAAGGGAAGCTTCTTTTTGTTCCTTAGGTACAGAGCGGATCGCATCCTCTGTCACCCTGACCATGACGGGAAGGTTGAAAATCGTCAAAGCAAGCGCTCCGCCGATAATGCTGTACCCCCATCCGGTCAAATTAACAAACATCAGCATGCCGAACATCCCCATGACGATCGAAGGAAGGGATGACAGAACTTCAATACAGACACGGATAAAATCGGTCAATTTGTTGGCGGGCGCATATTCAGCCATATAAATTCCTCCGCCGACTCCAAGGGGAACCGTGATCAGCATCGTCAGTGCGAGAATATAAAACGAGTTGAACAGCTGATCGCGGATTCCGCCGCCGCTTGAAAGCGCACTGGAACGCGAAGTTAAAAAGCTGAGACTGATATGTGAAACACCATTGATGATGATATAAGTGAACAAACCGACAAGAATGGCGGCGATTACCGCAGCAATCAATCCAAAAACACCGGTTGCTAAACGATCTGTTACTTTGCTGTTCATTACAGTTTCCTCCTGGATGACAGATAGCGGATGAGCAGGATGAACAAGAACGACATGATCAGAAGGACAAGGCCCATTGACCAGAGCGTATTGTTTTCCACGCTTCCGTATGTTGTATGGCCCATATTCAACGTTATAATCGTTGTTAATGTCCCCGCAGGGTCTAAAAGGCTCTCAAACAGGTTTCGGGAATTTCCGATGACCATCTGCACGGCCAGCGCTTCGCCAAACGCCCTCGCCATTCCTAAGACGACGGCTGTCAGAAGCGAAGGCAGCGCTGCCGGTATCAGCACTTTTCGGATTGTCTGCCAGCGGGTTGCGCCCAATGCGTATGATCCTTCGCGCAGATTTTTCGGCAGAGACATGAGCGCATCCGTTGAAATAGAAGTGACCGTCGGCAAAATCATGACAGCCAGGACGATCGTTCCCGCCAGAAGGCTGTGGCCCGATCCGCTTGACTTAAACTGTGAAATGAACGGCACTAACACTGTAAGGCCTATGAATCCATAAACGACGGAAGGAATACCAACAAGCAATTCGACAACCGGCTGCAGTACTTTTCTGCCCCATGATGGCGCGATTTCCGTCATGAAAATCGCACCTCCTATTCCAAGCGGTGCAGCAATCAAAGATGCAAGAAGGGTCACTGCAAAAGATCCGAGTATAAACGGAAGGGCTCCGTATTCAGGGTTTTCGTTCGTTGGATTCCAATCTAGACTGGTTAAGAACTCAATTGGACTTACACCATTGGCCAGAAAAGATTGCAACCCCTTATTTCCGAGAAAAATTGTGATCGAAATCGCCGCCGCCATCATGATAAACGCGCACGACGCAACCAAAATCCTCCCGCGGATTTCATCCATTTTGCGATTATGCTTGGAGCTGATCAGCCGCTCTTTTGCGGACAGTTTCTCTATTTTTTGAACCATTTTTTTACACTCCTATAAGAACAAGTCATAAGAGGGAAAGTGTCAGGAGCACACTTTCCCGCCTTCTATTGTCAATTATTTATCAGTTTGCTTTCCATTCGCATCGCGCTTGACTTCCATGTCTGTTACTGGAATGTAGCCCTGCTCCGTCACGATGGATTTTTGAATGTCATCGTTCATCAAATAGTCGAGGAATTCTTTCGCCAAGCCTTCAGGCTCGCCTTTCGTATAAGAATGCTGGTATGCCCAGATCGGGAATTTGCCTTTTTGTACATTTTCGGCTGTCGGCTTAACGCCGTCGATTGAAAGCGGAGTGACAGTGTCATCCTTGATATAAGAAAACGCAAGATATCCGATTGCTCCAGGCGTTTCAGCGATTAACTTTTTCACTGTGTTTGAAGAATCTTCCGTGATTCCTTCAGCCGGAGTTTCTCCGTCAAGTGCATATTTAACAAAAGTCGCGCGGGTTCCTGAAGAATCAGGACGGTTGACAAGCGTAATCTTTTGATCTTTCCCGCCTAGTTCCTTCCAGTTCTTGATTTTACCTGTGAATACCTTTTTGAGATCCTCTAACGAAATGTCATCGATGCCTACTTCAGGATTGACCGCAGCTGCCATTCCGACAACCGCAACTTGATGATCGGTAAGTTCTTTGGCAGGAATGCCTTCTTTTTCTTCGGCAAAGACATCGGAGTTGCCGATTTGGACTGTGCCTTCAGCCACTTGGGAAAGACCTGTGCCAGATCCTCCAGCCTGAACTTGAATATCGGCATCAGGATTTTCATCCATGAATTTTTCAGCCGCTGCTAAAACAAGAGGCTGCATCGCCGAAGAACCCGAAATCGTCAAAGAACCTGAAGCCTTATTCTCTGCTTTATCGCTTTGTTTGCCTTCGTCTGCATTGTTGTTTGTACTGCTGCTTCCGCAAGCTGCTGCGAAGACAACTAAAACGGACATGATGAACATCAGTGTGATTTTTTTAAATGGTTTCACTTCTTAATCCTCCCGCGTAAATGTGTAATTTGTCCTACGGGTATAGCGTAACTTTTCAGTGTTAATCTTGTTTAAATGAATTATTAAGGTTTTGTAAAATAAACTTGAACTTTGTATAGAATGCGGGTGAAAGGAACGGGCGCACAAAAAAACACCTGCATGGTTCAATGCAGGTGTTTTAATGAAAAAGTCCTATTCTGTAGCTTCTTTTTCGATTTTGTCTTTATTTTTTTCGGCGGTATTTTCTTTCGATTGTTTTGATTTCAGTTCAAAATACTTATCAAGCACTTTCCGGCCGAGTTCGTTTGTAATTGAATATCTTTGGCCATAGTCATTATAAACCCAAGGAACGACGACGGAAATTGCGACTTCAGGATTATCGTAAGGAGCGTAGGCAACAAGCGTTGTATTGTATGTCGGTGTTCCCGTTTTCGATTTGTCCGGTCCGTCATAGAAAGACTGGGCCGTTCCTGTTTTTCCTGCTGGTTTATATGAAGCAGAAGCAAACTGGCCCGCTGCCGTACCTTTTGTCATTACGCGCCTGAATCCGTTTTGGACTTCTTTAATGTATTGATCGCTCATGTCTAATTTGTTCAATACTTCAGGCTGCACGGACTGTGTAACGGCCCCGATTCCTTTTTTCGAATCAGGCTCCCTGATCTCTTTCACGAGCTGCGGCTTCATGCGGTACCCGCCATTGGCAATCGTTGATACGTACTGAGCCAGCTGCAGCGGTGTGTATGTGTCATACTGTCCGATGGAATAGTCAAGCAAGAAACCAGGCAGTCTTTGAGATCCTTTGTAGCCTGTTGCTTCATTTGGCAGATCGATTCCGGTTTTGACGCCGAGGCCGAACTGGCTGAAATAATACCTGAATGTGTCAAATGCTTTTGTTTGAAGATTGAGAGGCTGGTGCGCCTTATATTGACCTTTACCAAGGGCGATCGCTGTTTTAAACATGAACACGTTTGAAGATTGTTCAAGCGCTCCCTGGATACCCAGTGTTCCCAAGCCCACTCTCCATGACTTTTTCGGATTCGGCGAGTCACCGATCCAAAGCGGTTCATCAAGAAAAGTCGTATTTAAATTAATGGCTCCCGTCTGCAGACCTGTTAAAACAGTGGCCCCTTTGACAGCCGAGCCCATCGCATAAGAAGACGTCATCGCGCCGAGGGCATAGTCGTCAACCTTTAATTTGCCGCTTTCGTTTTTAAGCTGCTTGCCGGCAATCGATAACACTTCCCCGTTTCGCGGGTCCATCATGACGACGAATGCGCGGTCGAGAAGCGGAGCGCTATGCTGGGCTTTGGCGGACTTCAGTTCATCCTCAATAATTTTTTCAATCGCTTTTTGCATATCAACATCGATCGTCAAGACTAAATCTTTTCCGCTTTTCCCCTCGGAAATGACTTCCGTATCGACGATGTCCCCTGATTTGTCGGTAATATTTTTTACTTTCTCTTTCTGTCCCTGAAGCACATTTTCATATTCGGCTTCGAGGTAGCTTTTTCCGACCCGGTCATTCCGGTTGTAGCCGAGCGACAAATAATGATCAAGCAGACTTTTCGGAAGCCCTTCATTTGAATCAGATATGCTGCCGATCATCGTTCTGAGCAGACCGTTATAAGGATAATCCCGCTTCCAATCTGACGTCACATCGACTCCCGGAAGCTCGTCCAGGTGTTCGCTGACAACCGCCATTTCTTTTGCCGATACGTCTTTGTTTTTAATATACTGCGGAGTCAGCGCGTACCCTGAATCCATCTGGCGCTTGATTGCCAAGACTTTCAAATCTTGATCTGTCAGTTCTTTCAGTTTATCTTCCGTGATCCTGTCAAGCTGCAGCTGGTATAAATCGTCTTCTTTCAGCTTGCCGTCCTTAACTTTTTTCCGGTCCTGATCGGTGATGAGCTTCTCGGCTTTTTTCGGCCTCGTTAAAATCCAGTAGTCCTTTTTATCGCGCTCCGTTATTTTATCTGTATCGATTTCGATCATTTCTGCAAGTTTTTTTGCTATTTTGAGCCTGTCCTCTTGAGAGGTCGATGATGTCCTTGTGTATGTAATGGCATTCATCGGTTTATTTTTCACGATCGTGTTTAAGTTCCGATCATATATTTTCCCCCGCGGAACGCTTGTCGAGACATCGACTTCTTCCTGCTTCTGCACTTCGTTCGTATAGTCTTCGCCAAAGACGATCTGCACCATGCCGAGGCGCACGACGACGATGGTGAAAATAATAAAAGCGAGCAGGAACAATATGTTCAATCTAATGGGGAGCGATTTACGTTTTTCAGTTTTCATTTTTTTGTTCATCATTAGCATCACCTTTTTGAAATAAAGAAAAGACACCTTATGAAAAGGTGCCAAATCTATTGTAAAGTTTTTTTCGGCATTTTTCTACTATTTTCCCTTACGGCTTACCTTTTTCCTTCTAAATAATTGGGTTCAGCTGTTTGTTTATGCGCATCTTTTCCGACCGTTTCGCGGGCGGGCTCTGTCAGACGGATATCTTTGACGAAATAGTAGATCAGCGTGTGGCCTGCCCCCAGCAAAACGAGGGAAACCGGAATGCCCAGGTCCTCTTTCAGCAGCGACACGAGCAGCAAAAAGACCAAGATCGAGACAATCCGTCCGATGTTTAAAAAAACCTCTCTGACGACAATATATTCGATCCGCGCTTTCCGGGCATACCTTGCTTTACCGATCACATCATATGTGAGCGATGAATACGGTACGAGCAAAATCGGATAGCCGATCGCAATCGCTACAGCATACAGCAGCAGCGTCACATACGTCATATGAAACAAAATCAGAAATAGAGCGCCGAACAGGATGAGACCGCCCATTAAAATCGCCTTTTTGCGCGCTCCTTTTTTAATAAGCCGCGTTGCGAAATAGTATGCAAAAAAAGAAACAGCTGAATTAATCAAGCCGAACTTCCCCAATGCCAACTCGCTCTTTGTCGTAATAAAGACAAAGACATTGATTAAAAAAACGAAAATCCCTTCTCTCAGCCCCTGAAAAAAATGAGCATTTGTAATGCTGCGCCAATTCGGGTCTGAATTTCGTTCCGCCCAGATTTTCTTCAAAATGTAGCGGCCGCGCGATTCACGCCTCTTTAAAAAAAAGCTCGTGATGACAGCCACTGAAAATAAAGCCAAAGACAGGCTGAAAATCACCGTGTACCCCGTGTTGTCAGCAAGCCGTGAAATAACATAGCCGGCGACAATCGGACCGATCATTCCCGCGCCGGAATTTAAAATGCCGAGAAACCCGTTAAAAAAATCTCTCGTGTCCGGCTCAGTGATTTCAAATGTCAGGACATTAAACGCAAGCCAATAAAATCCGTAGCCAATTCCGAGCACACTGCCGAGCAGCACAAGCCGTGATCCCGCATTCTCCCCCGCCAACAGCACAGTTAAATAAAATACAGCCAAAAACGAAACGCCAAACCTGAGTATAAACACCCTGTCGATTTTTTTAGCAAGGCGGCCTGCAAACATAAAGATGATAGGCTGCATCACGACGATCGACAAATTGTAAATGGCCAAATCGACAAACTGTCCGGACTGCTTCCACAGATATACATTCACAAACGTATTGGAAAGGGCAATGCTAAGAGAATAAAGGCCGCCGACTGCAAGCAGCAGCAGGAGGTCCCTGTTTACTTCAACATCGCCTATTATGTTTTTGATTCTGCTCATAACTGACTCCCCTTTACTGATCATCATTAGTCTGTCTCATCAAAAGTCAGTTATGTACTTCAGAGCAAAAGAAACGAAAAACAAACAGACCGGCTTTTTGCCGGTCCTTCAACATTCGCTCCGCTCCGATGCTCGGCCTTCCTAGACTGCAAGGGTTTTCAATCACGCTGAAAAGGGATGATAAAATCCCAAAACAAAAAGTCGTTTTGGGATTTTATCAACAATCTGAAAGGCCCGCTTTTCGCGGGCCTCTTTTCTCAAACTGGATTATTTTGCTTCGCTGTAAAGGCGTGCAACTTCATCCCAGTTCACGACGTTCCAGAATGCTTTAATGTAATCTGGACGGCGGTTTTGGTAATTCAGGTAGTATGCGTGCTCCCATACGTCAAGACCTAAGACAGGGGTCTTGCCTTCTGAAAGAGGAGAATCTTGGTTTGGCGTGCTTGTGATTTCAAGCTCTCCGTTATTGACAACAAGCCATGCCCAGCCGGAGCCGAAACGGCCAGCTGCTGCAGCGGCAAAGTCTTCTTTGAATTGATCGAAGCTGCCGAATTTGCTGTTGATCGCTTCTGCCAATTCACCAGTCGGAGCGCCTCCTCCGTTTGGAGAAAGAAGTTTCCAGAACAATGAGTGGTTGGCATGTCCACCGCCATTGTTGCGGACAGCTGTGCGGATGTTTTCCGGTACAGCATCAAGGTTTGCAACAAGCTCTTCAACAGATTTGCTTTCAAGATCCTGTTTGCCTGCCACCGCTTCGTTCAATTTTGTAACATATGTGTTATGGTGCTTCGTATGGTGAATATTCATCGTCTCTTTGTCGATGTGAGGTTCTAACGCATCGTAAGCATAAGGTAATTCTGGAAGTTTGTAAGCCATATCAATTCCTCCTTAATTTGTATGTATTGAAATGCCGCCTTTAGCAAGCCTTTCCTCTTTCAATGTATCAAAAGAAAAGGCTTGTTTCAATGGAAATGCTCACAAAATGATCACAGTTGCATTTCAAGCGCTCACTAAACTTTATCCTTTTCCCCTTCTTTTTAAACATGGACGGGAAAATTTTAGAGCACAGTATATAAAAAGTAGCCGATCATTATCAGCTGAATCACACTTTTCGCAAAAACGCCTGAAATAAATCCGATCAATGAACCGATCCCGATTCTGGCCGCTGTTTTCAAATCCTTCTGATGGACAATCATCTCACCCGCCAAGGCCCCGAAAAAGGGCCCCAAAATAATGCCCGCCACAGGTATCACAAAAGGTCCGATCAAAAGGCCGATTGTGCTGCCCCATATCGCCGCCCTGCTGCCGCCGAAGCGCTTAATACCGAGGAGATTTGCAATATAGTCAGCAGCAAACAATACGGCTGTAAAAATGCCTTCAATGATCCAAAACAGGTAGGAGTAATGCCCGAATGTAAATAAAAAACCGTATAGTACAAAGCCGGCTACGATGAAAACGACGCTCGGAATGATGGGATAAACAAGGCCGATGAACGCAATGACGAACATCGCCGCAATGATGATCCAATATAAAACATCCATCCGAATCTCCTCCAATCGATTGTGATGCTTCATATTATACCCATTTTTCCAAAAGGAAACTTCCAGAACCCCTGTTGATCGATAAGTTTTCTTGTATTCGTCCTTTTGTGACGATACAATAATGCAGATACATTATAGAAATAGGAAGTGAAAAACGAATGAATTTATTTCAGCGATTCTTTAAAAGTACATATTCCCCTCACGCGATTGGCAAAATGCGTTTCCAAGGCATAGGGAAAACGATTTTATACGTATTTTTGCTCAGCATCATCGCCGCTCTCCCGAACCTTTACCATATCAGCAGCGGAGTGGTGAATACAATGAACAGCTTTCAGTCAGCTGTAAAAGAATTCCCCGCTTTCTCCATAAAAGACGGCTCACTGCAAACAGATGCAAAGAAAGCGATTGAATCACAGTCATTCGGATTTGTCATCGTTTTTGATCCGAGCGGCTCTTATAAAACAAAACAGATCGAAGACAAACGGAATTCCGTCGGCATTCTGAAAGATAAGTTCGTCATCGCCATTGACGGCCAAGTTCAGGAAATGCCGTACACCATGCTTCCCGAAGACATGTCCAAGAACGATATCCTTTCTTTAGTTGATCAAAATAAATCGGTGATTGTTCCCGTCTTATGCGTTCTGCTGTTTTTGGCGACGGCAGCCGGAAAATTCATTGATGTCTCGGTTCTTGCCGTCATCGGGCTGATCATTCGCAATGGACAGAAGAAAATGCTCTCCTATAAGCACCTTTGGGTAATGTCTGCTTATTCGATCACGCTCGCGACCGTGTTTTTTGCAATTATGGACGCGCTGGAGGCGGTGGTTCCAAGTCAGTTCCTCCTGAACTGGTTTGTGAACTTTATCATCCTGTTTCTCGCCATTAAAGAGACGCCGTCTTCTAAAGCAGCAAGGTAAAACGGGCAGGAGCAAATTTATTGTCATGTTGAAAGAGGGACAAGCGTAACATAATAAAAAATGCACGAAATGGGGACAAATCAGATGAAACGTGTGATTGTGCTGTTTTCGATTTTGCTCGCCCTGTTCATTGTTTATTATGACTTGAAATCAGGCACCATCCCTCAAAACGCCTTGCCGGCTTCAACCATGGCAGCAGAAGCTCCGGCTGCAAGCCTGCAATATAAGACCGTTACCGTCAAACCCGGACAGACCGTATTTTCAATCATCGGGAACAGCGCCGTTCCGGCCGACAAAATAGCCGAAGATTTTGAAGCGCTGAATCCGAATGTGAAGGCGAGCCGCATTCAAGCAGGCATCACCTACAAGTTTCCCGTTTATCCTGAATAAGCGTTAATTTCTTGTCAGTTTCATGAACGGGCTGTTACAATAAGACTTGTAAACGATTTGGTATAAGAAAAGGAGCAACCGCCTCCGAATTATACTTAAGGAGCGAATTCAAGTGAGTGAAATCACACATCGTACAAAAACGCGTCCCGTTAAAGTGGGACCTTTAACAATAGGCGGCAATAACGAAGTCGTCATTCAAAGCATGACAACAACAAAAACACATGACGTTGAAGCAACCGTCGCCGAAATCAACAGACTCGCGGAAGCGGGATGTCAAATCGTCCGTGTCGCCTGTCCTGATGAACGTGCTGCAGACGCGATTCCTGAGATCAAAAAGCGGATATCCATCCCTCTTGTCGTGGATATTCATTTCAACTATAAATTGGCTTTAAAAGCGATCGAAGGCGGAGCCGATAAAATCCGCATCAATCCGGGAAACATCGGCCGCCGCGAAAAGGTTGAAGCGGTGGTCAATGCAGCGAAGGAAAAGGGCATTCCAATCCGGATCGGTGTCAATGCAGGCTCTCTGGAAAAACGAATCCTTGAGAAATACGGCTATCCGACAGCAGACGGCATGGTCGAAAGTGCACTGCACCACATTAAAATTCTTGAAGATCTCGATTTCCACGATATCATCGTCAGCATGAAGGCGTCTGATGTCAATCTGGCGATTGAAGCGTACGAAAAAGCGGCAAAAGCATTCGATTATCCGCTTCATTTAGGCATCACCGAATCGGGTACGCTGTTTGCCGGTACGGTGAAAAGCGCCGCCGGTCTCGGCGCGATCCTTTCAAAAGGAATCGGCAATACATTGCGGATTTCTTTAAGCGCGGACCCGGTCGAAGAAGTAAAAGTCGCCAGGGAGCTCCTGAAATCTTTCGGGCTCGCTTCCAATGCAGCGACATTGATTTCCTGCCCGACTTGCGGCCGGATCGAAATCGATTTGATCAGCATCGCCAATGAAGTCGAAGATTACATCGCTAAAATCAAGGCGCCGATTAAAGTTGCCGTTCTCGGCTGTGCCGTCAACGGTCCCGGAGAAGCGCGTGAAGCCGATATCGGGATTGCCGGCGCACGCGGCGAAGGCCTTCTGTTCCGCAAAGGCGAAATCGTCCGGAAAGTGCCTGAGGAAACGATGGTCGAGGAATTGAAAAAAGAAATCGACAAGCTCGCCGAAGAGCATTATGCCAAACAAGCGGCCGAAAAAGAAAAATTAAACACAAAATAAAAAAGCTTGACGGATATCCGTCAAGCTTTTTCCGTTAGAAAAACGGGGTGATGAATATGCCAAGCACCAAGGAAACTGCACCGATACCCATTGCCCATGCTCCTAAGCCAGCTGCTCCTTGTCTTCTGGCTATATAACCGACAATGATCCCTGCAATTCCTAACAGCACTGGAAGCATAAACAAGGAAATAATCGAAAGCGCAAGCGCGATATACCCGGTTACGCGTCCGCCGGCAGCATCGGCATCGTTACGCGCGTCACCGTTGTCCCTGTTATCCGTACGATAAGTCGGGGCAACTTCTGCTGCTGTTTCTTCTAAAAAGTCATCATTATCTAAAGTCGCATCGACTAGGTCAGCATCATAACCGGCCCGGTTACGACCGCGAACATTTTGATCTCTTTCCATTCGATATCCCCCTCTTTAATCCATAAAGGAGCATTTATAGTTTAAGCATTTTAGCCCGATTCATGTTTGCTAAACTTTACTGTAAATGTTAAAAGATTATGATACACTGGAGGAATGGATGATAAGGAGTGTGGACATGTTACATTTAGGAATCGATATTGATGGAACGATCACTGCCCAGGATACTTTTGTTCCCTATTTGAACGAGTCGTTCAGCCTCTCCATTACATTGGAAGATATTAAGGAATATGACTTAACAAAGCTGCTGAATATATCCCAGGAAGATTTTTGGAAATGGATGAACGAAAACGAGCCCCGCATCTATCAGGAAGCATTGCTGGCTCAATATGCCAAACAGACGCTGGATGAGCTGAAAAAGCAGCATAAGCTGATATACATTACGGCAAGAAGACACCATCTGGAGGATATCACCTTTGATTGGTTCGAGAAACGCGACATTCATTATGACCATATAGAACTTGTCGGCGGTCACGATAAACTGGAAGCCGTCTTCAGGCATAAGATCGATGTTTTCTTTGAGGACCACCACGGGAATGCAACCATGATTGCAAAAGAAGCAGGCATTCCGGTTCTGTTGTTTAATACGCCGTATAATCAGCTTCCGATCGATTCAAACATCGTCAGAGTCGACAGCTGGCTTGAAGCCGCCCAATGGCTGAAAAAGAACGAGAAAACGATTAAAGGCGCAAAAAGCATGTAAGATAAAGTCTCTTACATGCTTTTTGCGTTAAAAAGGCATATGGCTTTTTAACGCCATATGCCGCTTTTCTTTACTGCGCTTCTGCGCTTTTTTCTTCGCATCGCGGGCACGTTCCGTAAATTTCAAACTTGTGGCCGCTGATCTGGTAGCCGTCAAGATCGTCTGTCAGCTTTTCCATCGGGCATAGCTCGATTTCCTTCGTTTTGCCGCACATCATGCAAATAAAATGATGGTGGTGATGAGCAGAAGAACATTTAAAGCGAAACAGCTTTTCACCGGAAAGCTCAGTCGTTTCCAAAATGCCGAGTTCTTCAAACAGCGACAAATTCCTGTAGATCGTATCAAAGCTTAACCCCGGATAATCATCGTTTAAAGCGGAAAGGACGTTTTTCGCCGTTAAATATTTATCAGAATCACTAAACAGCTGAAGCATATCCTCCCGTTTGCTTGTATATTTATATCCTTTTTCCTTCAGTAAATCAAGCGCTTCCTGTACGTTCACGGCGAATCCTCCTTTTGATTTTATTATAACTGATGCACAGTATCAGGATAAAGATCGACAGCATCACGATCGTTCCCCCCGGCGCAAGATCGAGATGATAAGCAAGCACCAGGCCGACGATGACGGAAAGTTCACCGAATAGAATCGATAAGAAGATCGCCTGCTTAAACCCCTTGGCAATGCGCATGCTCGCAGCGACAGGGAGCGTCATCAGCGCTGAAACGAGAAGCGTACCGACGATTCTCATTGAGGCGGCAATAACAAGCGCAACGATCAAAATAAATATAAAATGAATCCACTTTGCGGAAATCCCCGAAGCTTTAGCATGCTCTTCATCAAACGACAGAAGAAACAGCTCTTTAAAAAGGGAAAACACCACAATCAAAACGGCCGCGGAAATTCCGACGATCACCAGCATGTCTTCCCGCGAAACAGCGCTGACGCTGCCGAATAGATAGCTGAACAGATCCGTATTAAATCCGTCCGCAAGCGAAATAAAAATAACGGAAATCCCGATTCCCCCCGACATGATAATCGGGATCGCCAGCTCCTGATAATGTTTATAAACCGTTCTCAGCCTCTCGATAATCAAAGATCCGGCAACGGAAAACGCCATTCCGAAATAGATCGGGCTGACGCCGGCGAGTACTGCAAACTGTTTGCCTGCATACAGGCTCGCTGCTATGCCGGCTAAAGAGACGTGGCTGAGCGCATCTGCGATCAGCGACAGGCGCCTGACAACGATGAATACACCGAGCAAGGGCGCGATGAGGCCGATTAATATTCCTGAAATAAAAGCGTTTTGCAAAAACTCATAATGAAAAAAAGGTGTCAGCATTATTCGTGTCCTCCATGATGATGGTGATTGTGGCTGATGGCTTGAACATCATGCCCGTAAAATTGAGACAAGTCTTGATCTGTCATGGACTCAAACTCTTCTGTATTGCCGTGAAAATGAAGATGTTTATTCATGCAGGCAACGTGTGTGACTTTATCGGAAACCGTGCCGACATCATGGGTGACAAGAATGAGTGTAATGCCTTTTTCACGATTCAACTTCTCCAGCAGCTTGTAAAACCCTTCAACTGTTTTTTGATCGACTCCAACCGTCGGCTCGTCAAGAATGAGCAGCTTCGGTTCGCTCACAAGCGCTCTCGCGATGAAAGTTCTTTGCTGCTGTCCCCCCGAAAGCTCGCCGATGTTCCTGTCTTTCAGGGACGTGATGCCGACGGCTTCGATCGCTTCATCCACCTTTTGCTTATCGGCTTTGGACATGCGTCTGAATAAGCCGAGCTTCGCTGTTAAACCGCTTGCCACCACTTCATATACGGAAGCGGGAAAACCGGTGTTAAAGCTGTTTGCTTTTTGGGATACAAAGCCGATTTTGCTCCAGTCCTTAAATTTTCTGAGAGGGACGCCGAACAAATTAAGTTCGCCTGTCTGCGGCTTAATCAGCCCCAGAATGCATTTCAGCAATGTCGTCTTTCCCGATCCGTTTGGACCGACCAAGCCGAGAAAAGTCCCTTCTTCAATGTTTAAATTGATATCTTCTATCACATTTCGATGATCATAGGAATATGATACATGCTTCATTTCAATAATAGGTTGTTTCAATACGTTCACCTTCAACTTCTCCAGAATCATTACGATTTATCGCACAAAAAGAAAATGGCAGCCGAAAAGCAGCAAGCCATTTTCACGATTGACCAGTTCATCTTTAAATTATACATATAAACTAAAAAAAAGTAAATGAAAGCCTAATGGATGGCATTTTTGAACTTTCCTCCACGCGTTTCGTGCGTGTCCATAATCGTTATAAAAGCATTGTGATCAATATTGAAAACAATCGATTTCAGCTTTGTCACTTCAAGCCTGGTCACAACGGCATAAATCACCTCTGTATCCTCATCGGAATAGCCGCCTTTCCCTTTGAGCTTTGTCGTTCCCCGGCCGAGGCGATGCAGCAGCGCATCGGAAATCTCCTCGTATTGATCTGAAACGATGATGACCGCTTTCGTCTCATCAAGCCCTTGAATAACGGCGTCGATCGTCTTCATCGCAATATAGTACGTCATAACCGAAAACATAGCCTGCTCAAGGCCGAATACAAAGCTTGCCCACGTAAAAATAAAGACATTGACGAACATGACAAATTCGCCGACTGAAAATGGCAGCTTTTTCGTAAGCAAAATGCCGAGTATCTCAGTTCCATCCATAGAACCGCCGTTACGAATAACAAGCCCTACGCCGAATCCGAGCAGAAGACCGCCGAATACGGCTGCCAGAACGGGCTGAGTCGTAACCCCTTCTACATGATGCAACAAGGTTTCAATAATTGATAAGCTGATGATTCCGATCAGGGTTGAAATTAAGAACGTTTTTCCGATGTGCTTGTAGCCTGAAAACATAAACGGAATGTTAAGAACGACGACGAGCAGTGCGAAGTTGATATACGGAGTATCTTTAAAAATGTAGTCCAATATTAGTGAAATGCCGATAATGCCCCCGTCAATGATGTTGTTCGGCACTAAAAATAATTCGATGCTGGCGGCTGCACAGGCAGCCCCGACGAGAATCATGACGATCCGAAACGCCACTTTGACCGCTGATTCTTTTTTATGCTGTTTTATGGTATTTGCCATTCTGTCTCTCCTTTTTCCAAACTGGCCAAACTGTCCCTTATCATCATATCATTTAACAGACTGAAATAAAAAAATGACACATTTTTAATTTTACGCCATACATTAGTTCAGAGGGGAGGAATGGACGTGATTTTATTTCAAAAAATCGTGCTGCAGCGTTTAAATCAGGTCACGGCTGACGAGGTGCTGAAGTACGCTAAACAATACGGAATTCATGTAACAAGAAAACAGGCGCTTGAAGTGGAAAAGCTTGTGAAAGGAAAAAACATCAATATTTTTAATGAGGAAGAACGCAATAAACTGCTCAAGCAGGTGGAAGCGGTCACTTCAAAAGAAGCGGTGCAGCTCTTGAACCAGCTATTTTCTCAATACGTATCATAAAAAAAGGGGAGCTGATACGCCCCCCTTTTTTTATTGCTGCTTGATTTTTTCCAGCAGCCCTTCATCAAACTGTTTATTTTTAAGCATTTCAATTTCAAACCGGTATGGCGGCTTTTTGTTCTTTTTATCTTCTCCTACATAAGGCGTTTCAAGGATTTTCGGAATATCTTTCAGCTGATCGTGGTGGACGATGTATTGAAGCGCATCAAAACCGATTTCTCCGAATCCGATGTTTTCGTGCCGGTCCTTTCTCGCGCCTCTGACATTCTTGCTGTCATTAATATGAAGCACTTTTAAACGGTCGATTCCGACGATCTTATCGAATTCGTTTAAGACACCGTCAAAGTCGGATACGACATCGTAACCCGCGTCATGGGTATGGCATGTATCGAAGCAGACGGATAAATGTTCGTTGTGTGTAACGCCGTCGATGATCTGTGCCAGCTCCTCAAACGTCCGTCCGCATTCTGAACCTTTGCCGGCCATCGTTTCCAAAGCGATCTGCACATTCTGATTCGGGTCGATGACCTCGTTCAATCCTTCGATGATTTTTTGAATGCCCGCTTCTGCGCCTGCACCTACATGAGCTCCCGGGTGAAGAACGATTTGTCTGGCGCCGATCGCCGACGTCCTTTCAATTTCAGAACGCAGGAACTCGACACCGAGCTCAAATGTGGCCGGATTTGTTGTATTGCCGATATTGATAATATACGGGGCATGAACGACGATATCAGAGATGCCGTTCTCCTCCATATGGGCTCTTCCTGCTTCAATATTTAAATCCTCGATTTTTTTCCTGCGCGTGTTTTGCGGCGCTCCCGTATAGATCATAAATGTATTGGCGCCGTAGGAGCTTGCCTCCTGACTGGCCGCAAGCAGCATATGTTTTCCGCTCATTGAGACGTGTGAACCGATTTTCAACAAAACTGTTTCCCCTACTTTCCTTTTCTAAATTGCTTTCTTTTTTGCTGTCTTTTTATTTTATTGATTTCCGTCTGCATTTTCTTCTTATATCCTGGCTTGACTTTTCTCGGTTTTTTCACAAGCCGCTTAGCGGCCTCATCCGTTTCATCAGGCGTTCTTTTTCGATTCTGACGGCGCTTGCGGTCATCGACCTTTTTCCACTCGCCTTTTTCAAGCCTCATGTTTTCAAACACGATTCCCATCTGTTCAAGCTTCACAAGTGCATCTTCGTCAGATGTATCATAAAACGTCATCGCTGTTCCGGATGTTCCGGCGCGCGCTGTACGGCCGACGCGGTGAACGTAAAAATCAAGATCGTCTGGCAGTTCATAGTTAATGACATGGCTGATGCCTTTAATATCGATTCCCCTTGCAGCCAAATCAGTGGCTATGATATAGGTGAATTCCAGATCGCCGATTTGCTTCATCACTTTTTTTCGTTCCCGCGGCGTAAGCCCTCCGTGAAGAAGTCCGACTTTCATCCCTTTGTCCGTCAGGTATGCGGCGATTTCGTCAGCCGTTGTTTTTGTATTGGCAAAAACAATCGCCAAATACGGATTTAAATGGGTCATAACCTCGAGCAGCAGCTCATTTTTATCCCTGTGTCTGGAAGGTATCAGCACGTGTTCGATTTTTTCGGCCGTGATGTGCTTCGGCTCAACATGCGCATACCTCGGATTGGCCATATACTTTTTCAGGAAAGGCTTTAATTTTTCTGGAATCGTTGCGGAAAATACGAGCATCTGCAAGCCTTCAGGCATATGCGACCCGATAAAATCGACATCTTCCAAAAATCCCATATCAAGCATTAAGTCCGCCTCGTCGATAACGAGCGAACCGGCTTTATGAACATCGAGCGCCTGCTCCCTGATCAGATCTGCAATCCGCCCCGGCGTACCAACCACCAGATGGGGCTGTGTTCTTAATTTGTCAATCGATTTTTGTTTATCGGTACCGCCGATGAAACATTTCGAACGAACCGCTTCATCAGGCCCTAAAAACTTGGTGATTTTCAGGACTTCCTGATGAATCTGGTTGGCGAGCTCCCTTGTCGGAGCCGTAATCACGACTTGAACGAACTCTTTTTCAAAATCGATCCTGCTTAAGAGCGGGAGCAGATAGGCATGCGTTTTTCCCGTACCTGTCTGCGACTGTCCGATCGCGCTCTCCCCTTTCAGCGCCGCAGGAATTAACCGCTTCTGAATATCAGTCGGCTCATAAAATCCCAAGTCGTGAACAGCCTCTATAATAAACGGCTTTAAATCGTACATTTCAAATTTCGTTTGTTTCATTTTCCCAACTCCTTCTTGGAAAGCCTTTATTCCGGCGCTCCAAGCTTTATCCTATATGGCTGAATTGTGCGCTTATGTATCCTTTTTTATGCCGCACTGCTTAAAAAAAGGCTGATATCATGTCCATCATTAAATTATAACTGATCCTGCGGAAAAAAACCATCACCCCCGCCCTATTCGGGCCGGCGGCAAAGGCACTTTGCCACCGTTGGTGCATACCCTATCAAGAGAAGGATTTTGAAAGGAGGTACAAGTATGTTTCAGCAACAGCCGATGAGAAATCAGCCAGGACCGCAGATGCCGCAAAGGCCCGGCAGAGCCTTGATGCCGAGACATCCGGGGATGAGAATGCAGCCCCCTCAAGCGCAGCAGCGCGGCCTGCAGCAAATGTTTCAGCCGATGGGCGCCGCCCAGGAGCAAGCAGGGGCGCGAGGAGGCGGCGGGATTCAGGGTTTGCTCTCGAAAATCCTTCCTGGATCTGCCGCGTCCGGGGGAACAGGAGCAGGCCTCGGCGGAACCGGAAGCGGCCTTGGAGGCATTCAGGGTCTTGCCAATCCGGCTACCATTTCAAACATGCTCGGCAATGTTCAAAAAGCGCTCGGTGTAGCCCAGCAAGTAACGCCGATGATTCAGCAATACGGACCTCTCGTCCGCAATCTCCCCGGCATGGTGAAAATGTTCAGACAGCTGAATTCCGATGATACTGAAGCGGAGGACAGCGAACAACAAAAAGACGAACCGGACAACAAGACCGAAACGAGCGGCGAAAAGAAAGAAGAAATAAAAGTGTCTTCCAAAACACCCGAAAAATCCAAAGCCGAAGAAATCAGAAAAAAACGGAGCCGTTCAGCCCCTCCGTCTGCAAAAAGAAAAACCGGAGGATCAAAACCTAAACTGTATGTATAACATTCTTTGATATCTCCTGCGGGATCAGATATAATGAGGTCTATAGAGACTGCAAAAATAAGCCGTTTTTTACGGCTTTTTATCATGCCCGGCTCTTACTTCTTTATAGGAGGACTAAGAATGAACGTAATTAAAATATCGCCGCGCGGCTATTGCTACGGTGTCGTCGACGCCATGGTCATCGCAAAAAACGCGGCTCTCGATAAAAGTCTGCCGAGACCTATATATATTTTAGGAATGATCGTTCACAATAAACATGTCACCGACGCATTTGAAAAAGAGGGCATTTATACGCTTGACGGTCCGAACCGGCTTGAGATTTTGAATCAGGTCGACAAAGGAACGGTGATCTTCACCGCTCACGGCGTTTCGCCCGAAGTCCGTAAAATAGCTGAGGATAAAGGTCTTGTCGCGATTGACGCCACCTGCCCTGATGTGACAAAAACACACGATTTAATCCGAAAAATGAAAGCGGAAGGCTATCACGTCATCTACATTGGAAAAAAAGGACACCCGGAGCCTGAAGGAGCGGTCGGTGTCGCCCCGGATATCGTTCATCTTGTCGAAACCGAAGAAGACGTGGAAAGGCTGGACATTGAAGCGGAGAAACTGATTGTCACGAACCAAACGACGATGTCCCAATGGGATGTCCATGATATTATGGAAAAAGTAAAAGAAAAATATCCGGATGTTGAATTCCACCAGGAGATTTGTCTGGCCACCCAGGTGCGTCAGGAAGCGGTGTCCGAACAGGCGAAAAAAGCCGACTTGACAATCGTTGTCGGCGATCCGAAAAGCAATAACTCGAATCGCCTCGCCCAGGTCTCCGAGGAAATCGCAGGCACGAAAGCATACCGGATCGGCGATTTAAGCGAATTAAAGCTGGAATGGCTCGACGGCGTGGAAACCGTCGCTGTAACGGCCGGCGCATCGACCCCGACTCCGATTACAAAAGAAGTCATCCGCTTTTTAGAACAATTCGATCGTGAAGATCCTTCCACATGGAAGATCAGTCACGAAGTACCTCTTCAAAAAATCTTGCCTAAAGTAAAAGCAAAAACCTGAAGCATCCATCGCTTCAGGTTTTGTTTTTATAAAAATGTAAACGGGTTCGTATTTGTATCTGATGGAAAGACGGCGACATTGTATTTTTTCTTTCGGCACATCGCCGTCAGCTTTTTCGCAACTCCGTTTTTCATGATTTGTTCGGCATAATGTCCAGGGTCGACCACATTCAGCCCGATCATCATGGCATCGTGCGCCGTATGGAAATAAAGATCTCCTGTTACATATACATCGGCGCCCATACGTTTTGCATGATGGATGTATTTATTGCCGTCGCCGCCTAATACAGCGACCTTCTTCACTTTCGCATCAGACTTGCCCACCATCCGCGCTCCGTTTGCCTCCAGCTTTTCTTTCACATAACGGGCAAATGCTTCGAGTGTCATCTCTTCATTCAATTCACCGATACGGCCCAGCCCTTTTCGAAGCGGACTCTGCTCGACGGGATAAATATCAAAGGCCACTTCTTCATACGGATGAGCCTCATTCATCGCTTTGATCACGGATTTTTCAATACCTGACGGATAAACGGTCTCAATTCTTACCTCTTCGACCCGTTCAAGCTCGCCCCGCTCGCCGATAAAAGGATCGGCTTCAGACAGCGGCTTGAAGCTGCCGACTCCTTCTGAAGAAAACGCACAGTGGCTGTAGGCGCCGATATGACCGGCTCCGGCGTCTCCAAGCGCTGCGCGCACCTGTTCTTCATAATCTTTCGGGACATAGACGGCGAGTTTTTTCAGCGGCTCTTCGTAGGTTGGAACGAGCACTTTTGTGTTCTTTAATTCCAGCGCTTCCGCAAGCATGTCGTTGACACCGCCGTCAGCAACATCGAGATTTGTATGAGCCGCATAAACGGCGATATCATGCTTGATGCACTTTTCGATCAGCCTTCCGCCAGGCTGGTCTGTGATGACATGTTTCAGCGGCCTGAAAACAGGCGGATGGTGCGCAATGATTAAGTCAACGTTCTTTGCAATCGCTTCATCAACCGTTTCTTCGAGAACATCTAGCGTGACCATGACATTGGACACCGTTTTGTTCAGCGTGCCGATTTGCAGGCCGATTTTATCGCCTTCAACGGCGTATGACTTTGGTGAAAATTGTTCAAACAATTGGATGATTTCATGCCCGTTTATCGTTTTTGTCATCTTCTAAGTACCTCCTTTAAGACCTCTATCCGTTTTGACAGTTCAAGCAATTTTTGTTGATTTTCTGCACTCGGAAGAGCCGCTTCAATTTGTTGATAGATGTTTTCCGTATGTTTCAGTTCTTGCGACCATTTTTTGATAAAAACAGCATTTTTTTGTTTGGCCAAAAATGGGCCGACAAGCATGCCTGCCGCAAAGGAAATCCCATCGTAAGCCGCATCCCGATCGCCCGCTTCCGCGACGAGAACCTCATAGTACTTGCCGTCTTCCTCAAGGATTTCTTCATTGATCAGTGCATAGCCTTCCTGATAGAGCCATTCTCTAATATGGTGAGCGTGGATATTCGGCTGTAAAACCAAACGTTCCTTACCTGAGAGCTTATCCTTGCCCGCTTTTAGAATGTGAGCAATGAGCGAGCCTCCCATTCCGGCAATCGTGATCACATCAGCTTCGCCCTTTTCAATCACTTCAAGCCCGTCGCCTTTCCTTACGGATATGAGCGGACTTAATTGCAATTTCTCAACCTGCTGCTTCGCAGAAAGAAAAGGACCATCTGTGATTTCTCCGGCGATCGCGGCACTTGCCAGTCGATTCAGAACACAAAAGCAAGGCAAATACGCATGATCAGACCCGATATCAGCCACAACCGCCCCTTTTGTTATGTATTTCGCCACAGTCTGCAGCCTTTTCGATAACTTCAATTCATTCACAATTATCACAACTTTTCTAGATTCATTTTTCCTTTACTATCATATAAAAAATCGCTTTAGTTTCCAAGCTGGAACAGCAAATCAACATTTTACTCGATCAATTTTTGATTTTCTCTGTAGTACGCACGTAAAGCATGAGTCTCAAGATCCGCGAGCCGAACCGGAATCGGCAGCCTGCTTTCTCGATTGACCAAGCTCATTGCGATGTCATAACTGCTGTCTAAATCAATCAAATGTCCGCATGATAGAAATATCGGTTTGACATCTTGCCTTGTCCGCACCGCACGTCCGTAGACTTCGCCATCAATTACAATATCAGTATAAGCACCGAAATTATTATCAGGCATCACAAAATCAGTTTGTTTTATTTTCAAGTAAGTTTTCGCAATGCCGATCGTTGGCTTTTCGAGAAAAAACGCCGCATGTGTCGCAATCCCCATATGGTTAAAATGGAGATAGCCATTCCCGTCAAATAAAAAAACATCCGGTTCAATCGTCAGCTTCTTAGCCGCCTTAATAATAAGCGGCAGCTCCCTAAAAGCAAGAAACCCCGCGATATAAGGCACAGCGATTTTTCCTGCACTATGTACTTTTTCAATGACACGCTTCGTATGAAAATCCAGCACGATGATACTGCAGACACCAAACGCTTCACCATCTTCCTCCCAATAAGCTAAATCAACCCCCGCACAGGTTTGCAGAGCGTCTTTACTGATGGAGTTTACTAGATTGATATGTTTTTTTAGTTTTGTTTGTATCGTTAAGAAGTCATTTTCTTGGTTTAAATTAAAATCGTGTATGTTGTTGATGTTCATCTTTAAAAACCAACTTTCTATCATCCCATTTTTTTAAGCGCCTTTAGCCAGATCATATCTAAATTGTTCAGTTCATTCAAAGTTATTGATTCATACCGGGATAAGCCGGGACAGCAAGATGTCTTATAGAATGAGCAGCATATAAAAAAGAACCCCTCAACAAGCAAAAAATTGGGAGCTCTGTTTGTCTTTTTGTAAATCGAAGTATTTTCTAATCATTCATTATTATTCTTTATTTCTCAGCTTCATCGTCATACTGTTTACACCCTCAAAAACAGCGTCCCGTATGATTTCAGTGTAATTCTCATAACTGTCGCTTTTGGCTTTAATGATATCTAAAACTTGTTTAAATTGTCCATCTATGATAATCGTAATGCCTTCGACCTTTTCACCTGTCTGATCATTCACAAATTCCTCATTTAACATGGTTACCGTATCATTACTATTCATAAGACACTCTCCTATCTTTTTGAAAATAAACTTTTCCCTTTATGATTGATCCAATACTTTTGATTTGTAGGAACTAGATTTGTAAAGTCCTCATAAATTCCGATCCAATGATTCGGTACATATTCTTCATAAGATGCTGGCTCTGGGTATATGGAATACAACTTTTTTTGACCAAAATCTAACAAATCATCGGCTGGCTATTTATATTTATGTTCGGCTGCTTTTTGAAGTGTGGCTTCGATGTGGTCCACTAATTTTTCTGGTCTTCTCGTTTCCATGTCTTCTAACGGGTTATCCCAGTCTAGATTTTTTATTAACAGCATATAAAAGGTGCCTGAAGGATCAATATCTATATACCAGCCGACATCTAAAGTCAAGCGGCTTTCTTTATGCTCCAACTGCAATAATGATGACGTAAAGTTGAACCAGTCATCACTGTCTTCCTCTAACTGATCTGGATCGATATCAATTAGTTTATTATAAGAGACAGTCCATCCTTGAGGAACTCTCAGACGTAAATAGTCAGGAGGGCCTTCAAAAATAAAAATGTTCCCTCCAAATGCCGCCGCTTCTATTTTCCAAATGATCCGTTCCAATTCGTCCACTAACTGCCGGCGATCTTCAACATTGATTGTGTCAATCGTTTCTCCATGATTGTCACAAATATGTATAAGATAATCATCATGGCCTTTAATGATTTTGACCGCAGCATGATATCTTTGTTTTTCTAATTCTATTAATTTCGTATTTGGTTCAACTGTTTCTTGTGTGACGGTTAAATCATGATATTTAACGAACCAGCCGCACGGTATATTTATAGGTTCTAATGATTTTATGGAATTAGACAAATCGTTCACTCCTGATTTTCTATTATAAACTGTTGATTTGTTTTCTGCTATATCTTGTATTTCTGCTCAGGGATTTCCTGTAACTCTAAACTTTAAACATCCTTTTCTAATTTGATAAGTTCTAATTCACTAAGGTTAATAAAATAGGAGAGCTGTAGTTAATTTTGTATTTGTAATTCCTTTAATATCTTTTTCCTCAAATCACTCGCAATATCTCCATTTATGTAATCGTCCAGCAAAGAATTTATTTTCTGAATATAATTATCTGCATCTTCTATACATTTTTCAAAAAAGTCAATAAAATGGTCCACTAATGTGTCATCAACTAAAGTAATTGGTTCTGGGTAATATTTAACCCCTTCTCGTTCAAATGCTTTTTTACTAGTGTATGCAACTGCATCAATCATACAGTTCCAAGCTGCGACATCTATTTCATTATCTGACATCTCTTGAATTATAGTTATACCATTTTTCTCATTATCCAATAAATCATAAAGAATATCCCCAATATCATTTTTATCGTTTATCCACTCCCAACATTTTTCTAGAATTTCCTGGGCAAACATTTGGTCTTCCTTTCGGGAAAATACCGACGAAACTTTTTCTGAAAGCCCAAGAAAAAATATTACTTTATCGTCTTCTGTGAAACGATCGAAGTTTGTATCAGTCATCATTTTAACCTCCAACTAATCAATATCCTTTTCATTTTTAATCTTTAGATTAAGTCACAGTTTACCTTAATGCTTTCATCAATTTCCTTCCGATGTTACATAGACTTTCAACGTTTTTGAGGCTTTGTAGGGGTCAAGCGCGTATTCACGATGGTGTTTTGCCGTTTTTTGCGATTTGATATTTTATTAATATCATCGTCGAGTGTCCAATCCGTAGCTTGGATATTCAGCTTTCTTATTTCTATTCTAACTATTAAGTAAAAAATCTTGAAAAGCATACAGCTAATCAAGACTTGAAATTGATTATATTTATTTTTTCTTATTCGTTGCTACTAGATGGGACAAAGACAATAAATTCCCCTTTAGGATATGTTCCCTTCCAACCGCAAGGCCATCCGCCTTCTTTATATATCTCAAAAACCTTTTCATAAAAATTATTTGTTTTTCCATTGACCAACCGATTTAAAGCACACATTGTGAGGTCTCCTTCAATCTCCTCATGAATATCTACATAATCAAACGGAAGAAAATTTTCAGAGTAATTTTCATAGTCACCGAAATACTCGTATAATTCATCCTGCTGAGTAGCTAAGTCTAAATCGTATATCTTTTCTACAATATTTTCAGTTCCTAATGACTTAACATTCTCCCACACTGTATCAACTTCATTTAAATCTTGTGACCAAGCAAAATTTTGCGCATCACTAAAACTATTGATTACTTGCAAATTAGGTACATTAAAGTTCTTACTGAAAAACATCTTGTTATTACGAATAAAGCTTATTACTTCTTCGACTAATGGAGTGTTCTTACCAAAATCCATTTAGATAACCACCTTTCCCATAATTCTTCAGTTGTTCCACCGCCTCTGTTCCAAATAGGGAGCTATGTGTCAGTACTTAACTATTTGCATTAGATGACTGACGGAGGTCCAGTTCAAACTGCCGACACTAAAATACAAAGGACAGTGTCCACAAGCTCTCCTGCTTGGAGCAATCATCATGCTCGTCTTCTTGTCTTTTATGTATGACAAATTGAAATATGAATAATTTTATTTCTTTTTTCAACCATTCACATTAAGAAACCTTGAAAGCTATTGCCAATCAAGGTTTCTATAAAACATATTTTACGTCCCGTCATAACCCGTACAATAAAGCCTTTCGAAAATAGGAATTACTGTTTTCTTAATCAAAATCCATGGTCAAAGTCTATTTCATACAAATCTACCCATTCTATAAAAGTCGGCATTGATTTAGTTCTAATAAACTCATTAATTATCCGGTAAGCTAAACACGATCCACATAACTGCAAGACGGAACCTTCATTGGCTCCCCACCTACTAAATGTTCCACCGTTTCTATTTCAACATTTTATTCATTGGAACTAAGTAGTCTGGATGTCTCATTATAAAGAAACCATATGGTTCATCATAGAAGAAAATTAACCATTCATCACAGCCCTCTACTTCAAGACATGAATCCCCGCTTCCTTGCTTCCAATAATCCTCGCCTTTTTCAAATACAATACTTCTTATAAAATCATCATTCGGATTTTCAATTGGTTCTTCAACCGGTCCATTATACGTGATCATATTAATACCACCTTATTTGGCAGCCTCAATATTAAGTAAAAAATCTTGAACGCTCTTCCTGGAAACTTTCCCCTTACTGTCTTTTTTCAAAAACTTCAAAAAGGCTTTTTCTTTTTGGCCTGGATTTTTAGATAATAAACTAAAGTGACTGTGAAATTCCTCAAATAACTCGTAAGAATCAATAGATTCGATGGTTTCAGGTAAATACTCATCTTTCTGATATTTATATGCTTTGTAAATTGTATAAGATATTGCATCAGCAATACATATCCAAGCATCTAGAGCATCTTCATTTGATTCAAGCTGCATTAAAGTTAAAATCCCTGTGTCATCTAAATTTTCCAGGTAAGTATAAAGATCGTCTGCTTCTATATTCTTGTGTTCAAGCCACTTCCAGCAGGCATCTAGTGCTTCTTTTATATAATTGAAATCATTTGATTGTTTTAATGTAGGAACTATCGCTTCACAAAGTCCTAAATAATATGCAGATTTTAAATCATCATTCAATTCTTCCCATTCTTGAAACATCTACTACACTCCTCAATTAAATATATTCACCATTTTTAATAACTAAATTCAATCTTCCGTTCGGCTTGATTCCTTGAATAGTCTCAGAAGTTACTTCTATCGTCAAATTAGGAAACATCTCACTAAACTGCTTAAATACTCCAGCTGGCACATTCGGATTATTTAGCCCTTGAATACAGGTTGGACAAACCCCTTTAGGATTAGATTGGTGAATTTTTAATGTTCCTGTTATTTCAGCAGGATTTTTTCCTAAAGCTTCTACTTTGCTTATAAAGTCATTTAACACGCCTTCTTCAGCATGTCTTGTTGCACTTGCGATTTTTCCTGGAGATTTGATAGGTCTATCTGGCATTACTGAGTCTAAATCAGGAAGCCCGGCTTCTTTTCTGACTTTAGGCGATCCACCCTCAAACACTAAATTTTCCAAACCTTCCACATCTGTCTTTCCAACCGCAACAGTGTCAGTTTTAGGAACATTCCATTTTTGGCGTAGAACATCTAAATCAGCTTTTCCAACATCTATTTTACTCCCAGTCCTATTGGCTCCCTTACTGACGTTCCCCCCACCACTCACCATCTTCACAATTCCAAGCTCTTTCACCGGCGTTTTCTCAACATTCATGCGGACAATCGGGGTGCCGATGCGGTGGCCTGCTGCGGAGGCCGGCTGTTCGACGTAGACGCGGACGTTTGTCGGAACTTGGAAGGATTTCACCTTTTCAAGGATGTTGTTTCCTTTTTGTACCAGCGCTGCTTTTGGCGATTTTGCGAGCGGAATATTTTTGCCGGCCGTTTTGGCCAATGTTTGAGCGCCGTGGTTTGCCGTTTTTGCTACAGCACCTGCGCCGACGAGACTCAAGGCTGCTTCGATCAGGCCTTGTTTCCGCCTCTCTTCAGAAACTTTGTTTCCAAACATGTCCTTGCCCGTGACGGCTTCTGAGAACCCATTTGAAGCGACAAGGCCGTAGGCGCCCATTTCCGTCATTTTCAAGACGTTCAACGTTTTTGAGGCTTTGTAAGCGTCAAGCGCGTGTTCAGCGGCGATGAGTCCTTTTCCTGTTTTATAAATGGCTTTGCCGCCTTTGAAGGCTCGGCCTGCCCACCCTACGATCGGAATAAATCCTGCTGCCGCCATTGCTCCGGCGGCGACACGCTGGCCGTCTGTCAGCTTTTCTCCTGTGACCGGGTCGACGCCGTCAGCGGCTCTCTTATAATCATAATACCCGCTGACTTCTCCGACAAATGTTCCGGCAGCGTCGAGCGCTTTTAAATACCAAGGCTTGTTCGCTTCTTCTTCTTGTTTTTCCTGAAGCCTGCGCGCTTCTGCCTGTTCATTTTTGAATTCAATATAATTGGCGGCTTGATTTTCGACGTCTATCGTATTTTTATAGATCTCGCTTGAGTGGAACGATTTCAAGCTAAAATACATCGGCGAGGCGGTTTTTCCGTGGCTTGTAGCTTCCATTAGCCCGGAATATTTGCCGAGCACGGCGCTGTCGAGTGCTTGTAAGTTTGTGTATTCGGTCTTGAGCGATTCATCCAGCTGATTAACGGCGTCGATGGTGTTTTGCCGAGTTGTTTGCGCTTTAGACATTTTATCAATATAATCGTCGAGCGTCCAATTGTCCAAGTCAACGATATCGCTGATGCTTGCGATGATTTTATCCATTTCCAACTTGAGCCCCGAGACGATTTCTGTCGCTTTCAAATCAGCGTTTTTCAGTTCATGATCCAAAAAAGAGATTTCCACATAAGAATCGGACAGCTTTTTGTCCGTTATATCACCCGATATACCTTTAAAAAAAGCAATCTGCGCTTCAACAAGCTTTAACCAGCTGTCTACGATCTCTGCCTGTCCTTTGTAGAAGTCTTTAATGTTGTCGGCACCTTTCCCCTGAAAATCTTCACCTAAATCAGCGACGCCAAGAAACGCTTTTTTGAGCGTCTGCAGTTGATCCTCAAAGGTTTCGTATTGTTTCTTGCGGTTATTCGCTGCTTCAATTAAAGAATGCGCTTCAAATACTTTCATTGAATTGTCCTCTCTAACCTAAGGGCTATTTTCTGGCGATTGCTTTGTCCTGCTCTTTCAGCAAATCGACATTTTCCTTCGTATCCTTTATGTTTTTGTGTACGGCTTTTTTGTAATCGGCCACCATCTGATGTATGTTCTGCTCGCGTTCGTGGCACTTTGTCACATATGTCAATTTATTTTTCCCCGCAGCTTTCGGAGGATTTGGCAGGTCTAGGGCATCGAGCGCCTCTCTTACGGCCTCCAGCTTTTTGATGACCGCTTCATGTTTCAGCTTGATTGTCGTCATTAAAACCAGCTCCAACTGTTTTTGATTGAGCGGAGTTTATCGCTCAACTGATCAACCGCTTTTTCTCCGAGAGAAAGCAAATGATCCGCCTCTTTAGCTGCCGCTCCCGCCAATTCAAGGCTGTGTTTTTCAATTTCCAGCGCGAAAATTTTTCTCTCCAGCTGTGAAATATAGCCTTCGTACTTTCCGTTCACGATGTTGTACATTGATGTATGAGCTTCATCCCGTTCGTCATCAAAATCATTGGCGAAGTCCCCCGTCCAGTGGCTGTTCAGATGAGGGTGCAAGATTTGTCTGATCTCGACAATCCCGGTTTCGTGTTCTTTCTCAATTTCCTTTTTTGCTGTTTTGACACGTTCAATCCGGCTTTCTACATCAGTCAGCTTTTGGTTAATCGTGCTGTGGATATGATTCAATGTGCTCTCATGACTCATATGATTCACCTCAAGAAATACTCAAATAGACGGATGAAAACAGTGCATCTGCTGCATTCTTTCCATTTATATAATAGTAAAATAGATGCAATCTTACTTAAATAGGGTGGATTGCTTATTTTTTCCCTTGCAAAGATGAGTGCAGTCTTCAGAAAAAGTAATAAAGACCTATTCCCGATAGACGCCGCACCGTCATAAAGGACGGAATCATGGATGCTGAAACAGTTCAAATCACCCTTTCGAGGTGACTCCTCGTCAAGCAAGATCACCCATTTACCGAAAACAGAAAAAGGATTCGCACAAAAGCTCTTATCAAAGCTTTCATTGCGAATCCTTTTGGTGATGAAACGGTTTTAACCTATTTAATCTCTGACACCCATTTTGCCATATCATCAAGCTTTTCCGCCGGAACCAGTCCTCCCGGCATTCCGTTACCGCCTTTTTCAATCTTTTCTTTAATCGCACCTGTATCCATCCGGTCTCCGACGCCCTTCAGTTTAGGTCCTGATACACCTTCATAATTCTCGCCGTGGCAGGTTACACAGTTCGCTTTGTAAATTTCTTCAGGCGAGGCATCCGCTTTGTCTTCTTGAGCTGTTTTATTCCCTTCGCCTGCAATTTCTTTTTCATCATAAAGGCCTTTTATGGATAAGATAAAAACCAGTCCTATGCCCATAATGGCGATTAATAAAAATGGTATCAATGGATTGCGGTTCATTTTACATCCCCCTTTTTAATTTACCCCTGCCCCTTATGTAAACAATTCTAATTCTACTTTAATTTTACAAAAAGTAAACCAATTATGAAACAAAAGCTGATGAAGTTCACATTTTAGACAAAATAACGGATGATGAAGCAATTGTTCATTTTCCATTTAAAGACCAGTTTTTGAATACGGTTACAACAATAATTATAAAGGGCTTTTCCTTCGATCTCAAGGTTATAATGACTCAAAATGCACTTTTGGATATTTGCAAATTCGAAAGAAATTAAGTAAAATATAATCGGGTTACCAATAATAGCGCTTTCATTCTGTCGTAAAAAAAAGAACGGATCTCCTGACCCGTTCAAGTTTATTCGAGAAAATCTTTCAAGCGTTTGCTTCTGCTTGGATGTCTTAATTTACGAAGTGCTTTAGCTTCTATTTGACGAATTCGTTCTCTTGTTACCCCAAATACCTTACCAACTTCTTCTAATGTTCTTGTACGACCATCATCAAGGCCGAAGCGAAGGCGGAGCACATTTTCTTCACGGTCTGTCAATGTATCCAGTACATCTTCAAGCTGTTCTTTCAGCAATTCATATGCTGCATGATCTGACGGAGAAGTCGCTTCCTGATCCTCAATGAAGTCTCCCAGATGTGAATCGTCCTCTTCACCGATCGGAGTCTCGAGTGAAACCGGTTCCTGGGCGATCTTTAGAATTTCACGGACTTTTTCAGGCGTCAGATCCATATCTTCCGCAATCTCTTCAGGCGTTGGCTCGCGGCCGAGATCCTGAAGGAGCTGCCTTTGAACACGAATCAGTTTGTTGATGGTTTCAACCATATGAACAGGAATCCTGATCGTTCTCGCCTGGTCGGCAATCGCTCTTGTAATCGCCTGTCTGATCCACCATGTCGCGTATGTGCTGAATTTGTATCCTTTGCGGTAGTCAAACTTTTCTACCGCCTTCATCAGGCCCATGTTTCCTTCCTGAATAAGGTCAAGGAAAAGCATTCCGCGGCCGACATACCGTTTTGCGATGCTGACGACAAGTCTCAAGTTGGCTTCAGCCAGACGGCGCTTCGACTCTTCGTCGCCTTCTTCGATTTTTTTCGCGTATTCGATTTCTTCTTTTGCAGACAAAAGGTTTACCCGTCCGATTTCTTTCAGATACATGCGGACAGGGTCGTTTATCTTAACGCCCGGAGGCACGCTTAAATCGTTAAGGTCAAATTCTTCTTCGGCCTTGGCCAGCTGTTGAATATTAGGATCCTCATTTTCTTCGTTCTCGCTAATTAATTCAACGCCTTGTTCTCCTAAAAATTCATAATACTCATCCATTTGGTCTGATTCGATCTCGAAGCTGGACATGCGCTCTGCAATTTCTTCATATGTGAGCACTCCGCGCTTTTTTCCGGCTTCTGTTAATTGATCCCTCACCTGTTCAAATGTGAATTCAGTTTCGGTCTCGTGTGCTTGTTTATCAGCCATTCATGGATCCCTCCTTCCAAAACTTACAGACGAATTCTAAAAGCATCCCGCTTTTTTTGTTCCTATTTCACGAATAAAGCCTTCTCTCTCATCTAGGGCTTCACGGGAAAGCAAATCATAAATTGACAATATATGATTAGGACAAGCAGCTTTTGCTCCTCCGTTAGGATTCATTGCCAAAAGCTTTTCCTATTATATATAACGGTTTATTTCAGCGAACGGTTCAGCTTAACAATTTCCTGTGCCAAAGTTGCCGCTTTGATGAAGTCTTTTTGCCTCTCGGCTTCCGCCCTTGCAGCTTCTTTTTCTTTTATCATTGACCAATTTCGATAATTCAACACTTTTTTTACATAATCAGATAATTCCGCTTCACTTAATTCTTCGTTCACCTGAAGCATTAAGATATCTGTCAGAAGCTGACCGAGTTCCTGATCCTCAACTCTCTTAAAGAGCTCCTGGATGGAAATGTCCGCTCCTTCTTCATACATGGCGTACAAATAAGCGGCAATCGCGCGGTGCTGATCAAGGTTGAATTCAAAGCCCACCCGGTCTAAAACCTTTCGAATGACGTCCCGGTCATGAATCATGTGAGCCAGGAGCATCCGCTCCGCGTTCTCATGAGCCGGCCGAAGACCTGTCTTTCTCCGCGGGGCGCGCGAAACGGCCGCCTGCCGCTCTTTTGAGTCCTGACGGCTGCTTTCCCTGCTGCGGCTTACAGCCTGCTTTTCAAATACGGAAAGCTGATCCTTCAAGGATTCAAATGAGATTGAAAATTCATTTGCCAGCTGTTTGACGTATATTTCCTGTTCCAAAGGTCCGCTGAGAAGGCTGACTTCCTTCAGTACATCGTTGATATAAGCTAAACGGTCTCCTTCATCAGACAGGTTTCTGCCCTTGCGGAAATAGTTCATTTTAAACGTCATCATCGTAACGCTGGCCCCTATTACATCATTCTTAAATTTCTCGCTTCCGAATTTTTTGATGTAGTCATCGGGATCCAGCCCGTCAGGTATCATGGCCACCTTGACGTCGCAGCCTTTTTTCTGAAGAATCTCCGCCGCTTTCAGCGTGGCTTCATAACCGGCATGATCCGAGTCATAGCACAGTATGACCTCTCCGACATTTCGCCTGATGATTTTCGCATGCTCTTCTGTCAGCGATGTGCCCATCGTGGCGATCGATTCTTTCACACCGGAACTGACGGCTGAGATGACGTCGGCAAATCCTTCAAAAAGGACGGCCCTCTCTTCTTTTCGAATGTGAAGGCGGGCCTGATGGAAATGATAGAGAAGCTTGCTTTTTCGAAAAAGCGGCGTTTCCGGGCTGTTCATATATTTTGGCTGCTCCCCGGTGAACGTCCTTCCGGAAAAAGCGACCGTTGCGCCGTGATGATCATGAATCGGAAACATAATCCTGTTTCTGAAACGGTCAAAATAGCCGTCACCGTTCTCGCGTCTGATGATGAGTCCAGCTCTTTCCATCAGCGCAAGATCAAAACCTCTCCGTTCCAAAAACTTTGTGATGAAATCCCATGAATCAAGGGCGCATCCGATTTCAAACTGCTCGATCTGCTCCATCTCAAAGCCTCTTTCGAGCAAATAATCGAGCGCTTCCTGGCCTTCCTTTGTATTGACCAGCAAATGATGATAAAATTTCTTTAACAGATCATGAGCTTCCGCCATTTTCTGTTCATCCGAACTGCCTGTGCTGTATGCTGATACAGCCGCTACCTGCTCCGGCAGATCTATTTGATATTTGTCCGCCAGGTGAGAGACGGCCTCCGTAAATGAATAACCTTCCATTTGTCTTAAAAATGAAAAAACATTCCCTCCCGCTCCGCAGCCAAAACAATGAAAAATCTGTTTTTCTCCGGAAACGGAAAAAGATGGCGTATTCTCACCATGAAAAGGACAAAGCCCAAAATAATTACGCCCCTGTTTTCTCAACTGGACGTACTCTCCGATAACTTCTACGATATCAGCTGATTTTTGCACCTGTTCTACAATTTCGTCTGGTATACGATTGCCCATGTTCCAACACTCCGTCGTACATAATTCGCTGCTTAGTACGTAAATCCTTCAATTTTCGACAAGATTTTTTGCAGCTCTTTGACAAATCGCTCTCGGTCTTCCTTGACCAGTTTTTTCGGGCCTTTCGTGTAACGTCCGCTTCTTCTCAATTTTTGTGCGACGTGACGGCGGAAAAGAGCATGATCGATGGAGTCCTCTTCGAAAAGATAGCCTCTCTCCGACATCACATAGACCTTTTTGCCAAGCAAAAGTGATGCCAGCCCGATATCTTGTGTGACGACGACATCACCTGGTCGAACATGGTTGGCAATGTACAGATCGGCTGCTTCTTTATGCGGATCGACATATGTCCAATTCTCTTCTTCTTTCCTTGTGACTTGAAAATGCTCGAATGAAGCCACGAATATGACCTTTACGTCGAAATCCGCCGCTGTTTTGAGCACTTCATCTTTCACCGGGCATGCGTCTGCATCGACAAAAATCGTCCTTTCTTTTTCAAGAAGACTAATTCTCCATCCCTCCATCAATCTCCTGCTATAAATACAGGCAAAATCACACAGGTTTCAAAAATAATCGATCTATAAGAATTTGTCGAAAGTTTTTTTCGGGAAATTCTTGACACGATACCCATAATAGTTTATTCGTTCTGTACTAAGCTTAAACCTAAAAGTTAATTATTTTATCACAATTTTTTATTATAATACAAATGGGTTAAAGATGCTAACATTTTCACTTTTCCCAAAACCATCAAAGCAAAAACCCAGGATGGGGTGTCCTGAGTTTTATTCTTAGACCCTTTTTGTCATCATGTTGTGAATAATGTTGGCCGTTTCCTCTACCGCTTTATTTGATACGTCTACGACATTGCAGCCGATGCGGCCGACGATCTTTTCAAAGAACTCCAGCTCTTCTTTGATGCGGTTGATATTAGCGTAAATCGCTTTGTCGTTGAGGCCGAGCGATTTCAGGCGCTCCTTGCGAATATGGTTCAGCTTATCCGGGCTGATTTTTAACCCGATGCATTTAGCCGGATCAACGGTAAAGAGCTCTTCGGGAGGATCCACCTCAGGAACGATCGGAACGTTTGCCACTTTTAACCGTTTGTGCGCCAAGTATTGGGATAACGGAGTTTTGGACGTTCTCGACACGCCGATCAGCACGATATCCGCTTTTAAGATGCCCCTTGGGTCTCTGCCGTCGTCATATTTTACGGCAAATTCGATGGCCTCTACCTTCTTAAAATAATCTTCGTCCAGCTGCCGGACTCTGCCCGGCTCGTATTTCGCGCTGAAGCCGTAGACCGTCTCCATTTTCTCAATCAGCGGGCCGATGATATCGTAATACACGACATTCGCCTTTTCCGCTTCGGCGATTAAAAAATCACGAATCTCCGGGACAACAAGCGTAAAACAGATGATGCCTCCGTCCGCTTCTGCCAGCGAGATCACTTCTTTTATTGTTCCGCGGTCTTCGACATAAGGAATCCGCCTGATGTTTGTCTGCTCGGATGAACCGTTAAACTGGCTGATAGCCGCCTTGACTACGAGCTCAGCGGTCTCGCCGACAGAGTCTGATACAACATAAATCGTCCGATTACTCATGATATCCCTCCATTTGAAGTTCACTCTACATGATTTCATTTTCAGATAAGCCGACTAAAATTTTTGTCATGTTCGTTTTCGTAATTCTTCCCACAACTTCATAGCCTTTTTCTGTATCTTTTACAACAGGCAGTGCGTCAATTTGTTTTTCGATAAGCATCTTGGCAATGTCCAAAATGAAATCGTCGCGCCTGCAAAGCGTAATGTTCGGCATTCTCGTCATAATGATATGGACGGGTATTGAAGGGAGCTCCTGTTTGCCGATGCTGGCTCTGAGCAAGTCTTTTCGTGAAAGTACACCGACTAAGATGGCATTATCATCAACGACAAAAAGCGTTCCTACGTCCTCTAAAAACATCGTGCAAATCGCATCATAAACGGAGACATTTTCATGAATGACCACCGGAATGGACTGGAAGTCTTTCACCTGCAGCTTTTTCAGCTTATCAGCCAAGAGCTGCGTGCCCGTCTTTCCCGTGTAGAAATAACCGACCCGCGGCCTTGCTTCCAAAAATCCTGACATCGTCAATATCGCCAAGTCCGGACGAAGCGTAGCCCTTGTCAGATTCAGCTTTTCCGCGATATGTTCTCCGGTAATCGGTCCGTTCTCTTTGACAATCTGCAAAATATGCTCCTGACGTTTATTTAGTTCGATCGTACTCACCACCTTTAAGCCGAAGCTCACAATTCGTTCGTTATGTATAAAAGTCGATAACATATTATAACGCATATGAAGACTAAAATAACAGCAATTACAATTGAATTCTATGAAAAAGACAGGCACAATTTGACAAGGATGTGAAAAATCAATTTGAGCAAAAAGACGATTGCCAGCTTGTCAGCAACCGTCTTCTGCGGTGTTTATTTTACAATGATGGCATTGATGTTTGCAAAAGATCGGATCAGCTCCGCCAGGCTTGCCATTTGCGCCAGGCGGTTCGCTTTTAATCTTTCATCTTCGGCATGGACCATCGTGTGATCAAAATAAGCTTCGATCGGCTCTTTTAGCTTGGACAGCTCACTGAAGGCTCCCTCATAATCTTTTGCTTGGTAAAGGGTCTCTAATTGCTGTCTGCACGCCTCATAAGCTTTGAAAAGCTCCTCTTCTTGAGGGTTTTCAAACAGTGACGCGTCAATGGCGTTCGTTTCGCTCTTTTTGCTGATCGAAATAACCCTTGCCAGCGCTTCAGCCGTTTCTTTAAATTCCGGTTTTGCTGCAGCCGATTCAAGAACAGCGGCTTTTTTGACAGCCGAATACGGCTCAAGGTTCGAGCTTTCGAGCACGGCATCCACCACATCGTAGCGGATGTTTTCCGCTGTTAATACGTATTTGAGGCGCTGTTTAAAGAATTCGAGCAGTTCGCTGTTTGCTTCCTGTCCGGCAAACGCAGCCAGTTCTTTGAATGAAATGCCCCAGTTCCGGTCAAGCAGGATTTGGACGATGCCGCTCGCCTGTCTTCTTAGTCCATACGGATCCTGAGATCCTGTCGGAATAACGCCGATTTTAAAGAATGAAGCGACCGTATCGAGTTTATCCGCTAATGCGACGACGGCGCCGACGATTGATGAAGGTGTTTCCCCTCCGGCTTGTCTCGGCATATAGTGCTCATTGACAGCGAGCGCCACTTCTTCTTTCTCCCCGAGCATCCGCGCATATTTTTCACCCATGATGCCCTGCAGCTCAGGAAATTCGTAAACCATGTGTGTCACAAGGTCGAATTTTGAAATGTGCGAAGCGCGCTTGATCAGCTGCACCGTCTCTTGATCCGCACCGATGATTTCAGCGATCCGTTCAGCAACCGCCTCAGTGCGTCTTACTTTGTCTCCAAGCGATCCCAGTTCTTCGTGGAAAACGATCTTTTCGAGTTTTTTCACATTCTCGTCAATGTTTAATTTTTGATCTTCTTTATAGAAGAAGGCGGCGTCTGAAAGCCTTGCTCTCAGTACTTTTTCGTTCCCTCTCGCCACGTTTTCAAGGGCGCGGCTGTCTCCGTTGCGGACGGTCACAAAGTAAGGAAGCAAATCGCCGTTTTTATCTTTGACAGGGAAATAGCGCTGATGCTCTTTCATCGTTGTCACGAGCACCTCTTCAGGAATTGCGAGAAATTCCTCTTCGTAAGAACCGAACAGAACCGTTGGATATTCAACCAGATGGGTAACCTCATCCAGCAGATCCTCGTCTCTCGGAATGTCCCAGGACTTTTCAGCCGCCAGTTCGTCAAGCTGCTTAACGATCAGCTGCTTCCGTTTGTCCGGATCGGCAATCACAAACTGGCTTTCAAGTGCCGCTTCGTATTCAGAAGGTGCGCTCAAGCTGGCTGCTTTTCCGAGGAAGCGGTGTCCCTGTGTTGTGCGGCCGGTTTCGACATGAGCGACTGAAAACGGAACGACTTCACTGCCGAACAGCGCTACGATCCATTTAATCGGCCTGATGTATTTCAAATCTTCGCTGCCCCAGCGCATGTTTTTTGGAAAGTGGAGGCTTGTCACCAAGTCGCCGAGCTCAGGAAGTAATGAAAACGTATCCTGACCTTTTTGGAATTTTTGCACAAAAACATATTCCGTTCCTTTGATGTCTTTAAAATACAAATCTTCCGGACTTGCTCCTTGCCCCCGTGAAAAGCCGATGGCCGCCTTTGTCCATTCGCCGTTTTCGTCAAGGGCGATTTTCTTTGCCGGTCCTTTCGCTTCTTCTGTCACATCGTCCTGCTTCTCCGCCACGTTCTCGACAAGAACGGCCAGTCTTCTAGGGGAGTTATACAGCTTGACGGAACCGAAGGCAATATTTTTTTCCTTGAGCCAGCTTTCCAGTTTTTCACCAAGCTGAGTCATGCTGTCATGCATGAAGCGCGCCGGCATTTCTTCTAATCCGATTTCTAAAAGCAAATCTTGATTACTCATGTGAAGCCTCTTCCTCCTTCAGCATTGGGAAACCCAACTTTTCGCGTTCATCATAATACGTTTTCGCCACTTTTCTGGCCAGATTTCTCACCCTTGCAATATATCCTGTGCGCTCCGTGACGGAAATCGCTCCTTTTGCGTCAAGCAAGTTGAACGTATGCGAGCATTTCAGTACATAATCATAAGCAGGATGGACAAGTCCCTGATCCATCTGACGGTTCGCTTCTTTTTCGTACGTGGCAAACAATTCGAACAGCATGTCGACGTCAGATGTCTCGAACGTATAGACGGAATGCTCGTATTCAGCCATCTTGAACAGGTCTTTTATCGTATAGCCTTTCGTCCATTCGAGGTCAAAGACGTTTTCTTTGTCTTGAATATAAGAAGCAAGGCGTTCAATACCGTATGTGATTTCCACAGAAACCGGTTTGCACTCAAGCCCGCCGACCTGCTGAAAATAGGTAAACTGGGTGATTTCCATGCCGTCAAGCCACACTTCCCAGCCAAGCCCGGCGCAGCCGAGCGACGGATTTTCCCAGTTATCCTCGACAAAACGGATATCATGCTCCAGAGGGTCGATTCCAAGAGCTTTTAATGAATCTAAATAAAGCTCTTGAATATTGTCGGGAGACGGCTTAATGATCACCTGGAATTGATGGTGCTGATAAAGCCTGTTCGGGTTGTCCCCGTATCTTCCGTCCGCAGGGCGTCTTGACGGCTCCACATAAGCGACTTTCCAAGGTTCAGGTCCAAGGCTCCGCAAAAATGTATATGGACTCATCGTTCCTGCACCCTTCTCTACATCATACGACTGCAAAAGTACGCATCCTTCATTGGACCAGTGCTTTTGCAGGGTCAGAATCATTTCTTGAATATTCAAATGAAGCACCTCCATAAAACGTGTTTTCAAGTTTAATTTTTGGCATAGGGCTGGTTTGGGCAGAAAAAAACTCCCGTCCCTATGCTTGTTTGCCCACAAACATAGGGACGAGAGTTCTCCCGCGGTTCCACCCTAATTGCTGAGAGGAAATGTCTCAGCCTCTTTTTTAAAAGTTGCTCAGGGAATGCCTTTCATTACGCTCTCATCCCCGGCTTTCACCGCCCCGGAGTCGCTTCAATGAGGCCGTGCGCAATTACTTCTTTCCGTCAACGCAACGTCATTATTGAATCCAATCTTCATGACATGATCTTATAAAAAGATGAAGAGGTTGTCAACTTTTGTTTTCATCGCCCAGCATCTTTTTCATATTGTCCATTTGTTCCATGAAGCGCCGCGATTTCAGGTAGATCCCTGAGTACTCGTCATAGTACGTCTGTATGACCCTTTTCAGCTCATCCTTTGTCTCCTGTTTGACCGAGACATTTCCGAGCCTTGACAAGTCAAAATAAAAAAACAGCCTCAACAGCCTGGCGGATGCGGGAGTCAGCGGTATCCTGTATGGATCTTTCGCAAAACAGCGGTGGCAGATAAAGCCGTTGTCGCGGATCGAAAAATGAAATGTGCCGTCTTTGCTTTTGCAGTGTACACATTCATCCAGCTCCGGATACAGCCCCATCACGCTGAGCATTTTAACTTCGATAAGGTTGGCGATAATGTCGGGATCTGTACCGTCATCGAGCCTCCTCATCGACTGAAGAAGCAGCTCAAATAAAAACGGATTCGGTTTCTTTTCCTCCGTTCCCTTGTCGATTAATTCAGTGATGTAGGCCGCGTATGCTGTTAAAAACAGATCCTCGCGTATATGCCTCATGCTTTCGATCATCTCGCCCTGCTCCAATGTGCCGAGACCGGATGATTTGCGGAATAAAAAAGAAGCATAAAGGAACGGCTGGGAAATCGCTGACAAGCGGCTGTTCGGCTTTTTGGCGCCCCTTGCCAGCACACCGATTTTCCCGTGTTCTCTCGTCAACAGCGTAATGATTTTATTTGTTTCACCATAGTCGTTTGTACGAAGGACGATACCTTCACATTTCGTCAGCATATGTGCACCATCCAAAAATTGGAGGGGTCAAGCATGATCACAAAATTGGAAAGTCAATTTGCGCTAGCTCTTCTTCAAGTACTTCGGGTCTTTCCAGGTTCTCCTTTTCCAATTCTTTAAAAAGGAGGTACGTGTCTACGCTTCCTGTTTGTGAAAATACATTCCAAGTAAAATTCAACATAAAAAGCCCCACCTTTCTGTTTATAACTAGCTTTTTAAACATCCAAATTCTTAAGATTATCTTGACCTTGTATCCTCCATTTCATGTTAAACAATTTTTTCTAATATATCTTTGATTTCGAGAGATTTTGTCACGACTAAACCGCGGTCAAGCTCTGTCCGTTAATACTCGTCTTCTCTAAATCCAAAATCACGAAGCTGAGACATCTTGTTGCGCCAGTCTTTCTGCACTTTAACCCACAGCTCTAAAAACACCGATGATCCGAGCAGCGCCTCGATATCGGTTCTTGCCCGCTTGCCGATTTCTTTAAGCAGGCTGCCTCTTTTTCCGATGACGATCCCTTTTTGTGAATCGCGTTCGACGACGATGGTCGCGCTCACATACACAGAACCGTTTTCCCGTTCTTGAATGGACTCGATCGAGACCGCAATGCTGTGAGGGATCTCTTCCCTTGTCAGATGCAGCACTTTTTCCCGAATCAGCTCAGAAATGATAAATCGCTCCGGATGATCGGTCACCTGGTCACTCGGGTAAAACTGCGGACCTTCCGGCAAATAATCTTCAATTTGCTTTAAAAGCGTATCGATATTATTTCCCTCAAGGGCGGAGATCGGAACGATTTCCTGAAACGGATACCTGGTTCTGTACTCATCGATAAGCACAAGAAGCTCATCCGGATGAATCCGGTCGATTTTGTTGACGATCAAAAATACCGGCGTCTTGACTCCTTTTAAGCGCTCGATGATAAATTCGTCGCCTTTTCCGTAGCCTTCCTCCGCATTGATCATAAACAAGATCAAGTCGACTTCCTTTAAAGTGTTCTGCGCCACCTTCATCATAAAATCGCCCAATTTATGCTTCGGTTTATGAATGCCCGGCGTATCGATAAAAATCGTCTGGGATGTATCGGTTGTCAGCACACCTTGCACTTTGTTTCTTGTTGTTTGCGGTTTGTCGCTCATGATGGCGATTTTTTGGCCGATCACGCGATTCAAAAATGTAGATTTTCCTACGTTTGGTCGTCCGATAATGGAGACAAATCCTGATTTAAAGCTTTCCTGTGTCATGTAAGTCCTCCGATGAAAATGCTCCTGGCAGTAATTCTTGAACCGTCATTTCTTTGATTTGGCCATTCAGATTGGTTAAGATGACAGGCATGTTTGGTGAACAAAGTTCAGAAATCACCTGTCTGCACGCTCCGCACGGCGACACCGGACCCGGCGTATCCGCAGCGACGGCAAGCATCTTAAACGATTTTTCCCCTTCCGAGTAAGCCTTGAACAACGCTGTCCGCTCGGCGCAGTTGCACAGGCTGTATGCAGCATTTTCAATGTTGCAGCCTTTGTACACCTTGCCGTCCTCAGTCAAAAGGGCAGCGCCGACTTTGAATTTCGAATACGGAACATATGCAAATTCCCTTGCTTTTAAAGCTTCTGCAATCAATTCTTGTTTAATCAATGTGTGTATTCCTTCCTATAGCGGTTATGGTACCGCTAACACTTTTATTTTACATAAAAATGGCTTCTTTTTCACGCCCAAATCACAAATGTAAAATTTTTGTAAGAATTGCGCACAATGAAAGGCACGGCATCAAAACAATTTTGACAAAAAGATGAGTAACCCAATCATACACGAAACGGCCGCAAACACGCAAACCGCCCCGGCCGCCGCGTCCTTTGCCGCCTTTGCAAGCGGGTGGTTCTCTTTTGTGAAAAGATCGATCGTATGCTCCACAGCCGTATTCATCAGCTCCAAGGCAAGCATTCCGCCGATCAGGATCAAGATGATGGACCATTCGATCAGAGTCAGCCTGAAGAAAAAGCCGCAGACGATCACAAGGATGGCGGCCCCGGAATGAATTCTAAAATTGCGCTCCGACATGAACGTCTTGACTATTCCTGTTAAGGCGTTTGAAAAACTCCATTTCAGACGGCGCCATTCATTTTGTTTATGAGGATCTTGAGAGCCCATATCGATTCAAAATGTCCTTTTGCTTAGTGAACATCTCTTTTTCCTCTTCTTCTGTCATATGGTCATAGCCGAGGAGGTGCAAGAAGCCGTGAACCGTCAGAAAACCCAGCTCCCTCATCAGTGAATGCCCGTATTCTTCGGCCTGTTCCCGTGCTTTATCAGCGCTGATGATGATATCTCCGAGAACGGGCGGCATGTCAGCGCCGATAATTTCAATCTCTCCTTCGCCGTCTTCTTCAAGGGCAAATGAAATGACATCAGTCGGATAATCTTTGCCTCTGTACTCTTTGTTGATTTTTTGGATCTCTTCATTGTTGACGATCGTAACCGAAACTTCGGCGCCGTCTGCGACGCCTTCCTCTGCCGCTGCGAATTGAAGAATTTTCTCAATTTCAGCAAGCTGGTCTTCAGGGACCCGTCCGGTCTCGTCTGTGATATCTAGAATTAAACTCATGTGTGTTTCACCTTCTGTTTAGGATTAGCTTCCGGATATTCGATCCGGGAATGAAAAATACCTTTCAGCGTTTCGCAGAGCGTCTTCGCGATAATATTGAGCTCTTTTAAAGTCAAATCGCATTCGTCAAACTGCCCGTCCTGCAGCTTATCTGATATGATCCCGCGCACCAGCTTTTCAATCCTTTCGGGATTCGGGTTATGCATTGAGCGGACGGCTGCTTCGACACTGTCGGCCACCGAGATGATCGCCGCCTCTTTTGTCTGGGGCTTAGGGCCAGGATAGCGGAACTCTTCTTCAGTCGTCTGATCGCCTTTTTCTTTCGCCTTATAGTAAAAAAACTTGAGCAGCGATGTGCCGTGATGCTGTTCGGCGATGTCGACAAGCTCCTTCGGCATTTTATGATCCCTCAGCATATCGGCGCCGTCTGTCGCATGGGCAATGATGATGTTTTTGCTCAGCTGCGGAGAAAGCTTGTCATGCGGATTATCAATATTCATTTGGTTTTCTATAAAGTATTGGGGCCGCTTTGTCTTGCCGATATCATGGTAATAGGCTCCGACTCTTGCCAAAAGCCCGTTTGCTCCGACAGCTTCACATGCCGCCTCCGATAAGTTCGCGACCATAACGCTGTGATGGTATGTGCCGGGTGTTTCCGTCAGAATTTTGCGGAGCAGCGGATGATTCGGGTTTGAAAGCTCGAGAAGCTTCATCGTGGACAGAATCCCAAAGCCGCTTTCAAAAAACGGCATGAACCCGAGAACAAGAACTGACGATCCGATGCCGGACACCGCTCCCATGACAAGGTATGTCCCCATCTCAAGTCCGGTTTGAGCCGTGTTTTGAATCAGCTGCAGGGTAAACAGGACGACGATGTTGATCAGGGAGACAAACAAACCGGCCTGGAGGATTTTCGCCCTCGCATTATGCTTCCCTAAAAACAGTATACCCGCCATCGAGCTGATCAAGAAATACGTTCCGATTCCATAGTTAAACGTGCCTGTCACACCCTGGTTAAACATCATGCTTCCGCAAATGGAAAGGATCATGCTTGACAGGATCGCCAGCCTTTCATTGATCAGCAGTTTAATGAGCATCACGCCCATCGCAATCGGTACGAGATAGCCGATATGGCCGATTTCAAGCTGCTGAAACAGGCTGATCACTTCCATGACGATTAAAACGATCGCTGTAATCAATGAAAACAGCATGAGCGACTTATTTTTCGGAATCCGGCTGCTGTACTGCCTTTCGAAATAGTAAACCAAAGCTGAGATGAAAAGCGCGATTAAAAGCAGCAGTCCGCCGACAGGCTTGAAGATGTTGGCTCCGCTTAAGAGTCCTGTCAGTTCAAGCTTTCGATAGACTTCCCTGTCGATCAGCTGATTTTCCTCAACAAGTATCTGCCCCTGCTTGATCTGCACCTGCTGCACGCTGTCAGCCGCTTCCTGACGCTTCTGCTCCGTCTTGTCAGGATCGTATACATAGTTGGGAATGATTGCAAAGCGTCCGATTTCATCGGCGGCGTTTTTTAATTTTGAAGGTATTGAATTACCCTTCAGCTCTTTCGTTACATGCTCTTTCGCTTCATCAAGCTTGCCGGCGCGGATTTCTTTGCTCATCACGTCATTGACGGCGGTGATGACCGAATCCTGTGTCATGGAAAGCTCTCCGTCGCTGGCCTTCAGCAGGTGTTTGATTGAATCCTGCGACAGCGAGTCCGTCACATCTGAAGTCAGCTTTTCTTCGACAGATTTGATCTGGTCTTTTTCAGATGGGGCCTGCTTGTCTTTTTTCTCTTGTTCTGCGCTTTCTTTTTTCACTTCTTTAATGATGTCGAAAATTGATGAGACAAGGTCGACCCTGTTGTCAGAGTACTCTTTTTTCAAGGTGTACTGGTCGGGAACTTCCTCTCTCGCTTCCTGCTTTTTATTAGCCGTTGCCTTTTGATCTTCGACTGTTGCCGGCGCATAGATCGTATTCTCGCTGATCGAAAATAAATCGAGGTCGAGGGACTCGGGCCTCACATGGAAAAACAGCAGGATGAACATTAGCGCGGATAAAGCCGCATAAAGAATGACGGGGAGGAAGCGGCCGTTTTCCAAGCGGATGGGCCGAAACTTTCCGTCTCTTTTTTTCTTTTTCAACAAAAGCACCTCTTTTCCCGCGGGAAACTAAAAAATGACCCGATAACGGGCGATCGGGCCATTCGGAATTATTTTGACTTTTCGTATGCTTCAATAATACGTGCGACAAGCGGATGTCTGACCACGTCCGTCTGATCCAGTTCAACAATTGAAATGCCTTCGATATCAAGGAGCATCTTTTTTGCAACGGCAAGCCCCGATGTGACGCCCTTCGGCAAATCGATTTGCGTAATGTCGCCTGTAATGACCATTTTAGAACCAAAACCCAATCTCGTCAAAAACATTTTCATTTGTGCCGGTGTCGTATTCTGCGCTTCATCCAAAATCACAAATGCGTCGTCGAGCGTCCGCCCCCTCATGTAAGCAAGCGGCGCGATTTCGATCGTTCCTCTTTCAAGCAGCCGTGCCGTATGGTCCGTTCCGAGCACGTCATGGAGCGCGTCATATAGCGGTCTTAAATAAGGGTCAACTTTCTCCTTTAAATCCCCCGGCAAAAACCCGAGGCTTTCCCCTGCTTCAACAGCTGGTCTTGTCAAAATGATTTTTTTGATGCGTCCGTTTTTCAGTTCATGAACGGCCTTTACGACAGCCAAATAGGTTTTCCCCGTTCCTGCAGGGCCGATGCCGAAGATTAAGTCGTGCCTTTTCATGGCGGCGATATATTCTCTTTGACCGATGGTTTTGACTCTGATCGGTTTTCCTTTGGCGTTTTTCGTAATTTCCTCTTCATACATGCTTTCAAAAAACTCAAGCTTCTGCTTTTTCGCCATCTTGATCGCATACAAAACATCGCGTTCTGATATCTCGATTCCTTTGCGGATGAGATTCAAGAGGGATGCAAGCAGGCTGTCCACGATTTCAAACGTTTCTTCGTCTCCGGTCACATAGACGGTTTCACCGCGCGTGACAATCGAAATGTTCAGCTCTTCCTCCATTAACTTCAAATGGGAATCCTGGTTCCCAAACAGCGCTTGAGCCTCGTTCGGACTTTCCAGTTGCTGATGAATCGCAAGTAAGTGTTCTGTCATTCTTTAGTCTCCTGAACAATTGGTGTTGTTTGAACAATGTCTTCAATAACCTGGTAAAGGATGATCAATTTAACTTTACCATTCTCACTCGTTTCGTGCAAAACTTTTTCACTGATAATGTTCCCGTCGCTGCCGATTTTTTTCCTGATGTCTCTTTTTCCCATTTCGATCCCTTCAAGGACCGCTTCTTTTTTCGAGTACACCCTTTTGATTTGTTCGCTCTCTCTCGTATGTTCCTTTTCATATGCGACAGGAAGCGTAAAATTCATAAAATGCAGCGAGTGTTTTTCGGTTTCTGTCTTCGGACGCGAGAACTCTTCTTTTTTAAAAGAAAAGCCCCAGACAGGCACAGAAAAAGAACCGAAGGATAGCTTGTGACTTGTCCTTACTTTACCCGTAAAAACGTCAAATGATGTCTCAAGAGGAACCGTTACCTTTGACTTGTACCAGGTTTCACCGTAGATTTTCCCTTTGGCTCCGACTTTTTGCTTTTCCTCTTCGCTCCCGATCAGTCCGGAAACAAGCATTTGCCCTTTTTCAACGTGCTGATTCACGGTGACGAGCGGCTCGCCTTTTTCCACGAACATTTTCGAGATGGTCGCCCCTTTTTTGGCGACGATGTGCCTCGGACCAATATATTTTTCTTTGTCAGGTTCATTTTTTTCAACCACTTTCATGTGAAGGGCCGTGCCGTTTAATTCAATGCCCACCCAGGTGATGTTTTCGACGCGCTTTGTAAGCGCCTGCTGAATTTTTTCCGGGGTCAGCATCGTAAACTGAAGGCGCCCTTTTTTGACGCCGATTTGATTCAAGTGCTGTCTGATTTGATGTTCTGTCTCCGGATTGGCTCCTGTTATGTCAATTTTCCAAAGCATGTTGGACAATAAAAACATGATGATAAAAAAAGCAGCAATTCCAATAGTGAAGCCGCTATTCCGTTTAGACTTCTGCACAAGGAAAGGGAAACCTTTTCGTCTGACGAAGCGGCACTTGCAGTCAAAATCCCTTATGACCCTCCGGAAGGCATGTACATCAGAAAGCGGAATATAAAGAAAGACAGCGTCTTTCTTTTTCTTAACATTAAACATCGGGATGCTGCGCCTGGTGCATTCATTTAATAATCGCTCGATCCCCTTTCCCGTTATCTCAAGCTGGATCTTTCCTGAAAAAAAAGAAAGCCATTTATTCTTCACGATTCTTTCCCCCCGACTTATGAATCGATATAGCGTACGAGCTCAATCGTGCCTTCAAGCAGAATTTCCTCAGGCAAAATCGTTTTGATGACAAAGTTTTTGCCTTGAATGATGCACTGCCCCTGTTTGAGCATCAGCCTTACTTCCGTATCGCTGAAAAGCAAAAGCCCTCTGTGGTTTTCAATATATATGTGAAGTCTTCCTATCATCGTGATCCTCGGAAGATCCATCATGACATCAGGGGGAATTTCCAATGTTCTTGTCAGCCACGCTTTGATGCGGTTTTTTCTTTGCGCCATAAAAAAAGAACCCCCTTTCATCTCATATGTATGAGTGATATGGGGGTTCTAATACTTAAATTTTAGGCCGGCGCCTCATTGTGTAATGCGGCTTTCTCGACCGCGGAGGGCCGAATACTTCGCTGAGTACAACGCCTTGGACAATCGTGTTTTTATTCATATCGAGCAGCTCTTGTTTCCGGTTGATCACCCGGCTGCTCTGCTTTTTAATGGCCCGTTCAACGGCCGGCATGGACCGCTCGGCATCCGCTTGTATTCTGCGGAGTTCTGCGGCAATATCTTCGCTTTTTGCAGCAGCCGCTGCTGCTGCAGGCCGTTGTTTTTTGTTTTCTGCCGGCTGGCGCTGTGCCGTCTGCTTCGGCGTCGTCTGCGTTTTCGGCCGTTCAGGCGCCGGTTTTCGCTTGGTTTCTTCATTTTCATCATTTTTTCCGAGCTTGTTGAATATGAAGGAGATGGCTGCGATGATGGCCGCCATGATAATCGGATTGTCGAACAGGATATCAAGCAATGAGCTCCCTCCTTTTTACAGGGGCTTGTTTATTTATGATCCTCTTCATTTTGGTCTTTCGTCATCTTTCCGAAAGAATCGCGCATGTCTGTGTCGGCGTCGATGTTTTTCATATTGAGGTAGTCCATGACTCCGATCTTTCCGCTGCGGAGAGCTTCAGACATCGCAAGCGGCACTTCGGCTTCTGCCTCGACGACTTTAGCACGCATTTCTTCGACGCGGGCGCGCATTTCCTGTTCTTGCGCAACCGCCATGGCGCGGCGTTCTTCTGCTTTCGCCTGGGCGATGTTTTTATCGGCTTCAGCCTGGTCGGTCTGCAGAATCGCTCCGATGTTTTTGCCGATGTCAACGTCAGCAATATCGATCGATAGAATTTCAAACGCTGTGCCTGAATCCAATCCTTTGCTCAAGACGGTTTGTGAAATCATATCCGGGTTCTCAAGCACTTTTTTATGATTATCGGAGGAACCGATTGTCGAAACGATCCCTTCGCCGACACGGGCAATGATTGTTTCTTCTCCCGCTCCCCCGACAAGGCGGTCGATGTTTGCGCGAACCGTGATTCTCGCTTTTGCTTTCACTTCGATACCATCCATTGCTACACCGGCAATAAACGGCGTTTCGATGACTTTCGGATTAACGCTCATTTGAACGGCTTCAAGCACGTCACGGCCCGCTAAATCGATGGCCGCACATCTGGCGAATGTGAGTTCAATGTTTGCACGCTGGGCAGCGATAAGCGCGTTGACAACCCGGTCAACATTCCCCCCTGCAAGATAGTGGCTTTCAAGCTGATTGATAGTAACATCAAGTCCCGCTTTATGCGCTTTGATCAGCGGGTTCACCACGCGGTTTGGAATGACGCGGCGGAGCCTCATTCCGATCAGTGTGAAAATGCTGATTTTAACACCAGCGGCCAAAGCCGAGATCCACAGCATGACCGGGACGAATGTAAAGAAGACAGCTAGTAAGATGATTCCGGCTGCTATAATAAGCAAAAGAAACAGTGTTGACGGATCCATAATATTCCTCCTAATAATATAATTTATAATTCTCTCACAACAATGCGTGAGCCTTCCACTTTAACCACTTTCACTTTCTTGTCCTTCGCGGTGAACGAGCCTTCAGATACGACATCAAGCCGTTCATCGCCGATGATGACCGTTCCGGACGGTCTGAGCGGTGTAAACGTGACGCCGGTTTTACCAATTAAATCGCGCCGGCTTTCATTTGACACATATCCGCTTTCCGTGCTTGTCGAGTCGGTTAAGATCAATTTTTTAAAAAATTTCATACGCTTCCCCAACACCCTTGTTAATAGAATGGATGCCGCTATAGAAACAGCAGTTGCAATCAAAATGGAGACGGCCATGACCTTAAAGCTTCCCGATGCTAAAAAGAGGCTCGCAACAATCGCGATCAGGCCGGCAATCCCTGCTATTCCGCCCGGCAAAAAAATCTCTAAAATGATTAAAATAATGCCTGCTGCAAACAGAAGGATCGTTTCCATTCCGGCAAGCCCGGCGACGAGATGACCGTAGAAAAAGAGCAGCAGCGCAGAGAGTCCCATAAAGCCGGGGATCCCAAAACCAGGCGAATAAAGCTCGACAATCAGCCCGAGACTTCCGATTGAAAGGAGAATCGGAATCACGACCGGATGCGTGATGAACCGGGCCACCTTTTCGGCGAAGCTCACCTCGGAACGCTCGATTTTGGCATCCTTCAAGTTCAGCTTTTTCAAAAGATCATCAAGGCTCGAAACTGTGCCTTCGGAATAGCCGACTTCCAGCGCTTTGTCAGGGCTTAATGTGAGCAGCTCGCCCTTCGGCGCCCCAACTTCTTTAGCATCGACATCCGCATCGGCCATCGCGAGAGCGTATTTCGGATCACGTCCGTTTTTTTTGGCTGCGTCTTCCATTTCAGCGAGCCACAGAGATTCCGACTTTTTATCAGCGGCATTTCCCTGCGTGTCAATGATCGCGGCAGCTCCCATTTTCCCGCCGGGCGCCATATAAATATCGTCTGCATTCAAGGCGAGGTAAGCGCCTGCGGACAGAGCCCTTCTATTCACATAAGCGGTCACCGGAATGTCGGAGTTATGTATCGTATCAGCCATGTCAAGGACTGCGTCGACCGCTCCGCCGGGGGTATTGATATCGAGTATGATATGTTTGGCATTCATATCTTCCGCTTCTTGAAAAGAACGCTCAAGAAATTTTGAAAGCCCTTTTTCAACCGTTTCTTCGATCGGAATGACATACACTGTATCTCCATCCGCTTTCACGGTCAAATGAACGCCTAGTAATAAGAATAAAACAAAACCGCTGGCCAGAGCAACAAAAATTCTAAATTTTTTCAGCAGCAACGATGTCTGAGACCTCCTTCCCCTATTATCATTAACATTACATACGTTATAAATGTAGCAAAGGTTTCATCTTTCTACTACTTTTCTATTGTATGAACACGCACAAAAAAAGACGCCTTTAATTGCTTAAAGGCGTCTTTTTCTTAAGACAGTTGTTTGCTGACAAGCTTATTGACGAGACCGCCGTCCGCCTTGCCTTTGACTTTCGGCATGATAGCGCTCATCACTTTGCCCATATCCGCTTTTGAAGAGGCGCCGACTTCGGCGATCGTCTCATTGACGATGCCGAGCAGCTCTTCTTCCGTCAGCTGTTCAGGCATATAAGCTTCCAGAATGTCTAACTCTTTTTGAACTTTATCTACTAAATCTGAACGATTAGCGTTTGAAAATTCATGGAGGGAGTCTTTACGCTGTTTTAATTCACGAGAAAGAACAGTCAGTTCTTCATCATCGGTCAGCCTGTCTTTCTTAAGCTTGATTGCTTCGTTTTGAAGCGAAGCTTTGACCATGCGAATGACAGTCAGTTTGTCTTTCTCACGGTTTTTCATATAGAGCTTCATATCTTGATTCAGCCGCTCAAGAAGACTCATAAATCCACCCTCTTTTAGTATTTGCGCTTTCTTGCAGCTTCAGACTTTTTCTTGCGTCTTACGCTAGGTTTTTCATAAAATTCACGCTTTCTTGCTTCCTGCAAAGTACCTGTCTTTGATACACTGCGTTTGAAGCGACGAAGAGCATCTTCAAGCGATTCGTTTTTTCTAACGACCGTTTTTGACATTCTCTTTCCCTCCCTCCGAATACACCAATCGACTGCTTTAAAAAAAGACATACATATAAACATGTACTTTGACATTATAATATAAGCCTCCGGTAAGGTCAACCAAGGAGAATCGTTTTATTGTTCAGTCATGATTTCGGCAGCTTGTCTGTATATATTTATAAAGGAGGCTGTTCGAAAAACTGATGATAATCTTGATCTTATTCATATTATTGATCGTTCTTTTTCTCAAAGGCATGAGCATGCTGAGAAAAGGTTTGATTTCACTGACATTTGAAAAAATCGAAAAGCGGCTGCTGTTTTTCACGGATCATCCGGTGAAAGCCTTTTTGGTCAGCATTGTATTTACGGGGGTTTTGCAAAGCAGCTCGGCATTTATGGTGATCGTCATTGGCTTTGTCTCGGTAGGCGCCCTTTCATTTAAACGTTCGATTCCGCTCATTTTGGGAACAAACATCGGGTCCACCTTCACAACGGAATTTTTGGCGGTGAAGCTGGAATTTTTGATTTTTGCCCTCTTTGCCGCAGGTGCGGTTCTTTTCATGGCCGGAAAATCCCCTTTTCGGCAAGTGGGCGTAAGCATGATCGGCTTGGGTGTTATTTTTTTCTGTATCAGCGGCTTTAGCCGGCTTGCCGTGCCGTTGTCACAGCTAGACTCGGGCGCTTATATTGTGCAGCTTGCTGAAAATTCACCGCTTTACGCCTTAATCATCGGCACGGTGTTGACCGCGATGATTCATTCCAGTTCGGCGTGTGTCGGCATCCTGATGAGCTTTATGGATCAAGGTGTCGTCGGTTTGACCGAAGCGATGAGCGTTGTTCTCGGCTCCAATATCGGGACATGCATCACAGCCGTGATGGCGTCCTTCAAAGGCGGAGCTGCGGCCAGGCAAACGGCTTATGCACATGTGCTGTTTAATGTCATCGGTGTAGCAGCTGTATACCCCCTGCTTTCATCAATAACAGGCTTTATCTCCGGACTGTCTGAAAGCCCCGCTCAGCAGATTGCCCATTTCAGCCTGCTCTTCAATGTCGTCACATCCCTATTGTTTCTGCCGCTCTCAAATCTGTTCCATTCGCTGATCATGTTTCTCATTCCAAACAAAAACCAGGCCCGGTAAACGCCTGGTTTTTGTTGATTAGTAGTCTTCATCCGCTGTTAAGCCTTTGACAATCGACACGCCTGCGCTTGCTCCGATTCTCGTCGCTCCGGCTTCAACCATAGCAAGGGCGCTTTCCTTATCGCGGACGCCCCCTGATGCTTTAACGCCGATATCAGGTCCGACAGCTTCCCGCATCAGTTTTATATCCTGAACTGTCGCACCGCCGCCGGAAAAACCGGTCGATGTTTTGACAAAGTCGGCGCCTGCTTTGACGGCCAGTTCACAAGCGAGCCTTTTTTCTTCATCCGTCAACAGTGACGTCTCTATGATGACTTTTACGAGAGCTTTGCCAACGGCCGCGTCTGTCACCGCTCTGATGTCATACTCCACGGTCCCGGTATCGCGGTCTTTTAATGCACCGATGTTGATCACCATATCAACTTCACCGGCCCCGTCTGCAATCGCCTGCCTGGTTTCAAAAGCTTTTGTTTCCGGAGACGCTGCACCTAAAGGAAAGCCGATAACCGTGCACACTTTCACTTCTGAATCTTTAAGAAGCTCGGCGCACAGCTTTACCCAGCAAGGGTTGACGCAAACGGAAGCAAAATCGTATACACGTGCTTCTTTGCAAAGCGCTTCGATTTCGGATGTGACAGCATCAGGCTTCAATAGCGTGTGATCGATCATTCGCGCAATTTGTTTTGTCATCGTCACGACTCCTTTTCAAGTGGTTGTCTTTTATGATATTCGCAAAAAAAGCCGGAACACCTTTTTCGTGAACCGGCTAAATTGATATTTATGACGATAAGCGGATGTTTTCATGGACGTCGTCTTCGGCGACGCGGACGAACTGGCCTTTATTGTACGGATAGCCGGCTTTTAAGATCTTCACTTTAACAAGCTGGCCGATCAGGTCTTCGGAACCTTCGAAAACGACCTTCATATAGTTGTCCGTGTAGCCGACAAGCAGATTGTCTTCGCCCGTTTCCGTGAACGGCTCTTCCGGAATGATTTCCAGAACATCGCCTTCATAATCTGATGCGTATTCTTTCGCAAGCTGATCTGAAAGAGCGATCAGTTTGTGAACTCTTTCGTTTTTCACGTTCTCGTCAACCTGGCCGTCCATGCGTGCTGCTGGAGTTCCGGTCCGTTTGCTGTACGGGAAGACGTGGAGCTCGGAAAACTTGTGTTCTTTAATAAAGTTGTACGTCTCCATGAATTCTTCTTCCGTTTCCCCCGGGAAGCCGACGATCACATCAGAAGTGACTGCGAGCCCCGGAAGAGCTTTTTTGAGTTTCGTCAGCCTGTCAGCGAAAAACTCCATCGTATACTTTCTTCTCATCCGTTTTAAAACGCTGTTTGAGCCGGATTGAAGCGGAATGTGAAGGTGTCTGACGATCTTGTCTGAGCGGTCAAGCACTTCAATCACTTCGTCTGTAATTTGGCTCGCTTCGATTGAAGAGATACGGATTCGTTTCAGACCTTTCACACGGCTGTCCAGTTCTTTCAACAGCTGTGCAAAGTTGTAGTCTTTCATATCTTCTCCATAACCGCCGGTGTGAATACCGGTTAAAACGATTTCTTTATAGCCGGCATCAACGAGCTGCTGCGCCTGGCGGATGACTTCCTCAGGGTCGCGGGAACGAAGCAGGCCGCGCGCCCACGGAATGATGCAGAATGTGCAGAAATTGTTGCAGCCTTCTTGAATTTTCAATGAAGCACGCGTTCTGTCGGTAAATGCAGGAACATCAAGCTCCTCAAACACTCTTGCTTTCATAATATTGCTGACGCCGTTAATCGGCTGTCTTTCTTCCTGGTACTGCTGAATATAGCCAAGCATTTTTTCGCGGTCCTGCGTACCGACGACGATATCAACGCCCGGGATCGCCATGATTTCCGCCGGGGAAGTCTGGGCGTAGCACCCTGTCACACAAATGACGGCGTCAGGATTTTGGCGGATCGCCCGTCTGATCACCTGGCGGCTTTTTTTATCACCTGTATTTGTGACGGTGCATGTATTAATGACGTATACGTCCGCCGAACTTTCGAATTCTTTTCTTTCGTAGCCGGCTTCTTTGAAAAGCTGCCAAATTGCTTCTGTTTCATAATGGTTGACCTTGCAGCCAAGTGTATGAAATGCAACGGTTGCCATTGTTATTCACCTCTTAGTAACTCTGTATGATAAGAAACTGCCGCCAACGCGTACAGCGGAGCTGTTTCCGCCCTTAAGATCCGCGGACCGAGCCCGCAGGCGAGGGCTCCTTTTTCTTTAAGCGCCTCAATTTCATCTTCTGAAAATCCGCCTTCAGGACCAAACACCATGAGCACGGATGATCCTTCCGGCAGGCTTTTGAGCACGGATTGAAACCGGCTTGTCTCGCCTTGCTTTGATGACTCTTCGTATGCAACGACACATTTATCGAAGTCCTCAAGGCTCTCAAGCAAACGTTGAAACGTGTGAACCGGCGCCACATCGGGAATCGTGTTTCTGTGGGACTGTTCTGCGGCTTCCTTGGCGATTTTCGCCCACCTTTCCCGCTTTTTCTTTGCCTTTTTTTCATCAAGTTTAACAACGGAGCGTGATGCCTGAAAAGGAATAAACGAGCTTGCACCGAGCTCTGTCCCTTTTTGAATGATCCATTCCAGCTTATCTCCTTTTGGAAGGCCGTTTGCAATATGGATCTGGACGGGCAGTTCGCGTGTTTTCCCCGTCCATTCGATTACGCTCAATAAAACCTCTTCTTTTGTGACGGACTCGATCCGGCATTTCGCTTCATGGCCGTCTTTTGCACAGCAAATGACCTCGTCTCCGGGAGACATCCTCATCACGGTCGCAATGTGATGAACGTCTTCGCCTTTGATCGAGAACACAGGTGCGGCCGTGACCTCTTGTTTTGATTGTTCGATAAAATATCGTTGCATACGCTTGTCACACCTACTAACGATTATTTTTTAGCGATGATGCTGACCCAGTCCTCCATTGAAAGAACCTCGACGATCGTAAAGCCTTCTTTCACCAGTGCATCTTTGACTTCCTGTTTTTTCTGCTGAATGATTCCCGAAGTAATGAAATAACCGCCGTCTTTCAACAGGCTGTATGCCTGATCCGTAAAGCGCAAGATGACCTCGGCCAGGATGTTGGCGACGATGACGTCTTTTTCCCCTTCGACGCCGTCAAGCAGATTATTTTGCTTGATCTCGATATGATCGCTGACTTTATTGAGCTTGGAGTTCAAGCGGGCGCTTTCCACGGCTACAGGATCGAGATCATATCCTTCAACCTGTTTGGCGCGAAGCATGGCTGATGCAATGCTCAAAATGCCTGTTCCCGTTCCGACATCCACGACCGAATCCCCTTCTTTCACATACCTTTCGAGCGCCTGTATGCAAAGTACGGTTGTCGGGTGTGTGCCTGTTCCGAACGCCATTCCCGGGTCCATCTCGATGATGAGCTCATCCGTATGAACCGGTGTGTACTCTTCCCATGTCGGAACAATCGTAAACTTCTCGGAAATTTTTACGGGATGATAATATTTTTTCCATGCTGTCGCCCATTCTTCTTCGTTAACCTCGCTGATGGTGATTTTGTTCCGTCCGAGGTCAATATCATACAGCAGCAGATTATTGATGGTTTCCTTGATTCCTTCTACGGTCTCTCCCAAAAAGCTGTTGATCGGGAGATACGCTTTAATGATGACTCCTTCATCAGGGTAATCATTGGGGTCGAGCTGGTAGATTTCTCCGTATACATTCTCACGCTCTTTAATTAAATCAAGCGGATCTTCAATTACGACTCCACTCGCACCAGCTTCATGCAAAATATTCGAGATGGGCTCAACCGCTTCATGTGTCGTGTGAATGCAGATTTCGGACCATTTCATACTACCAACTCCTCATCCAATCATTAATCGCCTTTAAAGGCGCGCTTTACTTTATCGAAAAAACTCATTTCCTGTTCATCCGGCATATTTCCGCTCACTTCTGCAAATTCGCGGAGAATATTTTTCTGGTTTTCTGTTAAATTCGTCGGTGTCACGACGCGGACGACGATGTGCTGATCGCCTTGACCGTACCCGCGTACGTTGGCAACGCCTTTTCCTTTTAAACGGAACTTGGTGCCTGTCTGCGTGCCCGCCGGCACTTTTAATTTTACTTTACCGTGAAGAGTAGGCACTTCGATTTCGTCCCCGAGCGCAGCCTGTGCAAATGTCAGCGGCATTTCGCAGTAAATATCGTCGCCATCGCGCTCGAAAAATTCGTGTTCTTGGACGCGGAAAACGACGAATAAGTCACCTGACGGACCGCCGTTGATCCCCGGTTCACCCTGTCCGGATACTCGAAGCTGCTGGCCGTCATCCACACCCGCCGGGATGGTGACATTGATTTTCTTGCGTTTTTTCACTTTTCCTGTACCGCCGCAAGTTGAACATTTGTGCTTAATTTGCTTACCCGTTCCATTACAGTAATGACATACTCTTCTGTTGACAACTTTTCCGAACGGAGTCGACTGCTCCATGTTCAGCTGGCCAGAGCCGCCGCAGTGTGAACAGGTTTCCGGCTTTGTTCCCGGTTTCGCGCCTGAGCCGCTGCATGTTTCACATGTTTCTTCACGCGGAATTTCGATCGTCGTCTCTTTTCCGAAGGCCGCTTCTTCAAATGACAGTGTCATCGTATACTGCAGATCGGCGCCCTGCCTCGGGGCATTCGGGTCTCTCCGCCTTGCGCCGCCTCCGAAAATGCTTGAGAAAATATCGTCAAACCCAAAGCCGCCGAAGTCGCCGCCGCCGAAACCTCCGCCGCCGAATCCCTGATTTGGATCGGTGTGGCCAAACTGGTCGTAATGGGCCCGTTTTTGGTCATCAGAAAGTGTTTCATAGGCTTCTTTGACTTCTTTGAATTTTTCATCCGCTCCGGCTTCTTTGTTGATGTCCGGGTGATATTTTTTAGAAAGCTTGCGGTAAGCTTTTTTAATCTCATCTTTAGAAGCGCTCTTACCTACCCCAAGCACCTCATAGTAATCACGCTTACTCATCTCTTCACACTCCCGATTTTCTCACATAAATTAGATTGTATCATTTCAAATTATGTTTTTTCAATTCCTTTTGTCCTTTAGGAAGAAAAAAGTCAAAGTCAAGAGATCCTGACTTTGACTTTCATCGCCTGTAAGGTCATGTGCTGTGCAAACCGGGGTAAGCACAGCACATTTTATTTCAATTATTTTTGTTCTTTGTCGTCGTTTACTTCTTCATATTCAGCGTCAACGACATTGTCGTCGGCTTTTTTAGCGCCGGCGCCGCCGTCTTGCTGAGCCTGAGCCTGTTTTGCAGCTTCTTCGTAAAGCTTCATTGAAAGCTCTTGGACGATCGCTTGCAGCTCATCTTTTTTCGCCTTGATTTCATCAAGGTCATTTTTCTCGATCGCAGCTTTTAACGCGTCTTTTGCATCATTCGCTTTTTTCACTTGCGCTTCATCGGCTTTGCCTTCAAGATCTTTCAGCGTTTTTTCAGTTGTGAAGACAAGCTGATCCGCTTCGTTGCGAAGCTCGATTTCTTCTTTTTTCTTCTCATCCGCTTCGGCGTTTTCTTCAGCTTCTTTCACCATGCGTTCGATCTCCTCGTCAGAAAGACCTGAAGAAGATTTGATCGTGATGTTTTGCTCTTTGCCGGTACCCAGATCTTTCGCGCTGACGTTGACGATACCGTTCTTATCGATGTCAAATGACACTTCGATTTGCGGTACGCCGCGAGGAGCCGGCGGAATATCTGTAAGCTGGAAGCGTCCGAGCGTTTTGTTGTCGGCAGCCATCGGGCGCTCACCTTGGAGCACGTGGATGTCAACCGCTGTTTGGTTGTCAGCCGCTGTTGAGAACACTTGGGACTTGCTTGTCGGGATTGTCGTGTTGCGGTCAATCAGCTTCGTGAACACGCCGCCCATTGTTTCGATACCAAGTGACAGCGGAGTTACGTCCAGAAGGACAACATCTTTGACATCGCCTGTGATGACGCCGCCTTGAATGGCTGCACCAAGGGCTACGACTTCGTCAGGGTTGACGCCTTTATGCGCTTCTTTTCCAGTTTCTTTTTTGATCGCTTCCTGAACGGCAGGAATACGTGTTGATCCGCCGACAAGAATTACTTTGTCGATTTCGCTTGCAGAAAGCCCCGCATCTTGAAGAGCCTGGCGGACTGGACCCATTGTGCGCTCTACCAAGTGTGAAGACAGCTCTTCAAACTTCGCGCGGGTCAGTGTCAATTCAAGGTGCAGCGGACCTGCGTCACCGGCTGTGATAAACGGCAGCGAAATTTGTGTAGAAGATACGCCGGAAAGGTCTTTTTTCGCTTTCTCAGCCGCATCTTTTAAGCGCTGAAGCGCCATTTTATCTTTAGAAAGATCAATGCCGTTTTCTTTCTTGAATTCTGAGACGAGATGATCGATGATCACTTGGTCAAAGTCGTCTCCTCCAAGGCGGTTGTCACCCGCTGTAGAACGAACTTCGAATACGCCGTCTCCCAATTCAAGGATGGAAACGTCGAATGTACCGCCGCCAAGGTCGTAGACGAGGATCGTCTGATCTTCTTCCGTCTTATCCAGACCGTATGCAAGCGCAGCTGCAGTCGGCTCGTTGATGATCCGCTCAACTTCAAGTCCGGCGATTTTACCGGCATCCTTTGTCGCTTGACGTTCTGCATCATTGAAGTATGCAGGAACTGTAATTACGGCTTTAGATACAGTTTCGCCTAAATAGCTTTCAGCATATGATTTCAAATGCTGAAGGATGATGGCAGACACTTCTTGCGGCGTGTACTTTTTGCCTTCGATTTCAACTGTATAGTCCGTGCCCATGTGGCGCTTGACCGACATGATCGTGTTCGGATTCGTGATGGACTGGCGTTTCGCCACTTCACCCACCTGGCGCTCTCCGTTTTTAAATGCAACAACCGAAGGAGTCGTGCGGGCTCCTTCTGGATTTGGGATGACTTTCGGCTCTCCGCCTTCAAGCACTGCAACGCATGAGTTCGTTGTTCCCAAGTCGATTCCGATTACTTTGCTCATGATTTTTACCTCCTGCTATGTAGTTATTGGTTGACTTTTACCATAGAAGGACGGATCACCCGGTCCTTAAGTTTATAGCCTTTTTGCAGTTCCTCAACGACTGCGTTTGATTCGTACGCTTCATCCTCGACCTGCATAACAGCCTGGTGCATGTTCGGGTCAAATTGCTCTCCGACTGAAGGAATCTGTTCAACTCCTTCATTTTTAAGAGCCTCCAAAATTTGACGGTGCACCATTTCCATCCCTTGAAGCAGGCTTTTCGTCTGCTCGTTGTCAGGATCGATCTGTAGCGCACGTTCAAAGTTGTCAAGCGCCGGCAGCAAATCGCTGATGATGCGCTGGGAACGGTACTTTTCAGCAGCCTCAAGGTCAAGGCGTGCGCGTCGTTTGTAGTTTTCAAAGTCCGCCTGAACACGTAAAAGTTTATTTTCTTTTTCTTCAAGACGTTCTTGAAGTTCTTTGAGTTGTTTTTCAAGCATTTCTGTTTGCGTGTCTTCTGCCGGGGCATCAGCTTCAGCAGCCGTTTGTTCGGCTTCGGCTGTCTCCGCTTCTGTCTCGTTCAGTTCCTCTTGTTCGTTTAGCTCTTCAGTTTGTTTTTCTTCTGCCATCTGTGTTCACCTCCCTTAAAGGATGAGTTTCATGATAAAGAAGGGATTTCTCCCTTCTGTTTTGTTTTCGGGTACTGCCTTACCCATCATACAAACTTGTCAACGCTTTTGACAAGTCAGATGATACGTGCTGAAGCAAACCGACGACGCGGGAGTAGTCCATGCGCGTCGGCCCGATGACCGCGATGGAGCCGATCTGTTTTGAACCGACCGTGTATGTCGCGGTAATCAGGCTGCAGTTTTCCATTTCTTCATAGTCGTTTTCCTTGCCGATTTTAATGGTAATTCCGGACTCAGTCGACTGAAAGAGCCGGAGAAGCTCCTGTTCTTTCTCAATGAGCGACAATAGCGATTTCACTCTGTCAATATCGTGAAATTCGGGCTGATTCAGCATATTAATCTTGCCGCCGAAAAACAGCCGGTCGGTTTGAACAGATGAATCCAGCGTTGCGCCGAGCCCGTGTAAAATCGTATCGTAATTTTGGATATGCGACTTTAAGAAGATGACGACCTCTTTGAAAATCCTGTCTTTCAGCTCTGAGATCGGCACGCCTCTAAGGCGTTCATTTAATATATTCACCAGCTTTTCGAGATCGGAAAGATTGACCTCCGCCGGAAAGTTGATCGTTTTATTCTCGACATGGCCGGTATTCGTTACTAGAATGGCAACGGCCTTCTTAGGCTGAATCGGCACAATCTGGATCTGTTTGAGATGATTTTCGCTCAGTCTCGGACCGAGGACAATCGATGTATAATTTGTCAGATCAGACAGCACTTGAGCCGACTTCTGCACCGCTTTTTCGAGTTCAAAGATTTTTTCTTTGAAAACCGAATGAATAATGTTCAAGTCCGTTTTTGACAGCTTTCCGGGTGAAAGCAGATGATCGACATAATAGCGATAGCCTTTTTCAGAAGGAATCCGGCCTGAAGATGAGTGGGTTTTTTCAATAAAACCGAGCTCTTCCAAGTCAGCCATTTCGTTTCTGATCGTCGCTGAGCTGAATGTGATATCTTCCTTTTTGGAAAGCGTTCTTGATCCTACCGGCTGAGCTGAACGAATGAAATCGTTGACGATAACCTGCAAGATTAACAGCTGACGATTTGTTAACATCCATATCACCCCTGTTAGCACTCGACACAACTGAGTGCTAATTGTATATCAAAATTACCAAACCAAAATCAAAATGTCAATTATAACTCACCCAGGAATGCTTGAAACACTTCATTCCCTAACAGTTTTCCATTATGTGTTAAAAATACATTTTTGCTCGTGTTCACAATCAGCCCTGTTTCTTCCAGCGAACGGAGCACTTTCGGGAAGAGATCGTCAACAGTTCTTCCGTATTTTTGGAAAAAGTGTTCTTTGTCTACTCCCGCGGTTTTTCGAAGACCGAGAAACATTTCTTCTTCAATCTGTTCATTTTTTGTAACCCTGTGTTTTTCTTTATAAGGAAAACCTGACTGCTCAATCAGGTCGATATAATGTTTAACAGGGCCGGCATTTACCGTTCTTTCACCATTGATATAGCCGTGCGCGCCCGCGCCCAAACCGAAATACTCCTCATTGTTCCAATATGTGAGGTTATGTTTGCTCTCATATCCTTTTTTGGCGTAGTTGCTGATTTCGTATTGGCCGATGCCCGCTTCTTCCATTTTCCGCATCACAAGTTCGTACATTTCTGCTTCCTGATCCTGCGGAGGCAGGTGAAGCCGGCCCTTTTTCATCAAGTTATAAAAAACGGTTTTCGGCTCGACGATCAGCGAGTAGACCGAATAATGTTCAGCCCCGAGGGCAAGCGCCGTATCGAGCGATGAAGCGAAGTGGCCGATGGTTTGTCCTGGCAGACCGAACATCAGGTCAAGGCTGATATTATCGAACCCCGCGTTTCGCGCTCTTTCAAAGGAAACGAGTACGTCTTTTTGCTCATGGACTCTGCCGATTTTTTTTAGCAGCTCGTCTTCAAACGTTTGTACGCCAAAGCTCAGCCTGTCTACACCGGCGGCTTTTAAAACCTCCAGCTTTTCAGCCGATAAATCGTCGGGATTGGCTTCCACTGCAAATTCGGCAAGGCTTTCGGACGGTTTCAAAACGCGATGAATGGAATCAAGAAGCCGCTCAAGCTGCGCTTCCGACAGCGATGTCGGCGTTCCTCCCCCGATAAAGATCGTTTTCAGCTCCGGATGTCCGGCCGCTTCCATTGAATTGGCCATTTCCTTCTCTAAAGAACGCAAATATTCATCAACAGGCTGAGATTGAATAAAAAACTTGTTGAAGTCGCAATAATGGCAAATGTGCTCGCAAAACGGAATATGGATATATGCTGCTTTCATTGTTTTCACCTTCTTTTACAGGAAGAAGCCGCAGTGTGTTACGCTGCGGCAGCTCATGATTATGATTTCGGGCTGCTGTCGTCCATTTTCAGGACTGCCATAAAGGCTTCCTGCGGAACTTCGACAGAGCCGACCTGTTTCATTCTTCGCTTTCCTTCCTTTTGCTTTTCGAGCAGTTTGCGTTTTCTGGAAATATCCCCGCCGTAGCACTTCGCCAAAACGTTTTTGCGCATGGCTTTGATGGTTGAACGGGCGACAATTTTTGTGCCGATGGCTGCCTGGACAGGCACTTCAAACTGCTGGCGCGGAATGAGTTCCTTCAGCTTTTCGACAATAACTTTTCCCCGTTCATACGCATAATCGCGGTGAACGATAAAGGAAAGGGCATCGATTTTTTCGCCGTTCAGCATAATATCCATTTTCACGAGCTTGGACGGTTTATATCCGATGAGTTCGTAATCAAATGACGCATAGCCTTTCGTATTTGATTTAAGCTGATCGAAAAACTCGTAGACGATTTCCGCAAGCGGAATTTCGTAGACAATGCTGACGCGGTTCGCATCAAGGTACTGCATATCGATAAACTGGCCGCGCTTGCCCTGGCACAGTTCCATGACCGCTCCGACAAAGTCGTTCGGCACCATCATCGTCGCTTTGACGAACGGTTCTTCCACCCGGTCGATCTTCTGCGGATCAGGCATATTTGACGGGTTATCGACAACGATTTTTTCTCCGTCTGTCATGTACACGTCATAGATAACACTCGGAGCCGTCGTAATCAAATCGATGTTGAATTCGCGTTCAATCCGCTCCTGAATAATTTCCATGTGGAGCATCCCCAGGAAACCGCAGCGGAAGCCGAATCCGAGAGCCTGGGACGTTTCCGCCTCATACTGAAGGGCTGAATCGTTTAGCTCAAGTTTTTCAAGCGCTTCCCGCAAGTCGTTGTATTTCGCTGTATCAATCGGATACAGACCGCAATAGACCATCGGATTCAGTTTTCTGTAGCCTGGCAGGGCTTCGGGCGCTGGGTTTTCCGCACTTGTAATCGTATCCCCTACACGGGTGTCTCCGACGTTTTTGATTGCGGCCGTCAGGAATCCGACGTCACCGACAGTCAGTTCGTCAACCGGGACGGCCTTCGGTGTGAAAACGCCGACTTCAGTGACTTCAAATTCTTTTCCGGTCGCCATCATCTTGATTTTTTGACCGGCTTTTACGGTACCTTGGACGACTCTGATATAGGCGACGACCCCGCGGTATGCATCATACAGAGAGTCAAAGATCAGCGCTTGAAGCGGCGCTTCCGGATCTCCGCTTGGTGCCGGAACCTTTTCAACGATCTGCTCCAATATTTCTTCAATTCCGATGCCTGCTTTTGCTGAAGCAAGGACGGCTTCTGAAGCGTCAAGACCGATGACATCCTCGACTTCCTGGCGGACGCGTTCGGGTTCTGCGCTCGGAAGGTCGATTTTGTTAATGACCGGCAGGATTTCAAGGTCGTTGTCAAGCGCAAGGTAAACGTTTGCCAGCGTTTGCGCCTCGATTCCCTGTGCGGCGTCGACGACGAGAATCGCGCCTTCGCATGCGGCAAGGCTTCTCGAAACCTCATACGTAAAATCGACGTGTCCCGGGGTATCGATCAGATGAAAAATATATTCCTCTCCGTCCTTTGCCTGATATTTCAGCTGTACGGAGTTCAGTTTAATGGTGATTCCTCTTTCACGTTCCAAATCCATCGAGTCGAGGAGCTGTTCTTTCATTTCCCTTTGAGTGATTGCCGCCGTCTTTTCCAGGATTCGATCCGCAAGCGTTGACTTGCCGTGATCGATATGGGCGATAATAGAGAAATTTCGGATTCTCGACTGCCTTTGTAATCGTTTTTCTTTATCTGTCACACTAATCACTCCTACTATGAAACGCAATATGCGCTAGCTTAGATTATATCAATAGGGTTGTGAAGATTCAATGCTAAGTCACATATGCTTTCTAAACCCGAAAAAGAAAAAACGAGTCCTGCATCCGACTCGTTTTTTCTTTTACTTATTCCGTTTTTTCCTTTATCCAGTCATACAATGAACGGGCTGTGTTTGTGACCGAATCGGCCAGGGCGCGGCCGGCCGAGGAAAAGAGGTTGAAAGCTTCCAGCTGTTCCAGCTCTTTTTGTTTTTCCTCCAAATCGATTTGATGGCCGAGGACTGACGCCTCCTTCGCATCCCCTTCAGATATGCTGAGCGCCGCTTTTAAATCAGGGTCCTGATACCCTTTCATTTCAATCATTCCGTTGTTCGCCTGCTGCATGCCGAGAAGGACGCCGAAAAACATGACACAGCAAGCCAATATGCATTTCCCCATAAAAGAAGCCACTTCCATCACCTGTCCTATTGTTTTTTCTTATCGTCTTCACCGGTGTCTGCATCAACTTTTTCAGCATTCCAGTACATCTCGCTGAATACATCCGCCATCGCTTCTGCAGCCCGCTCCAGCTCTTCGCGGTTATTATCTACGCCGCCAAATTCGATTAAGACGGATCTTTCGTTTAAATCTTGATTATATATGCCATTATCCCCGGCAGCTCCCTTAGATATAACACCGCGGCTCAAACCGGGATATTTTTTTTCCAGCCGTTCATGCAGTTCTTTTGCCAGTTTTAAGTTCGATTCGAAATTAGAGCTCTTCTTGCCGAGCACAAATGCAACACGTGCATAGCTTTTTCCTTTGACAGTTGCGGTTGTCGCTTTCTTCCGCTGCGAATCCCTGTGAATATCGATAAAATACTGCAAATCTTTGTTTTGAGCCATCGCCTCTTTAACGACCGGCCTTGATTCATCATAGGAACGGGCATAAGCCCAGCCTTTTTTCCGCAAGTTCGCCTGAAAGTCAGTTTTATCCACCATTGCCCCGACCCCCTGCGACTTCATCGCATTTGCGAGCATATCGCTGACAAGCGTCACATTTGCTTTCGAATGAAGCGCCCGATCAGGTACCGTCTCCCCTTTTAAAAAGGGAAGATACGACTCCGTATTGTGCGTATTGTAGATAAATACGACTTTTCGGCCGCCCGTCGATTGTTCAGGAGGTTTTTCCTCCCCTGTTTGCTTTTTTTGTTTCCCTTCAAGCTCTGCAAGATTCGCTTCTCTCTCCTCTTTTAAGACCTCTGTCGGCGGCGGAGATTCTGACGGCATATTCGTGTAATCCGTCCCTTGCCCTGCAATAAGGATTTCCGAGTCAAAATGAGAGAAGCCCGGAAGCTCCCGACCGAGAAAACTTCGCGGATCTTTTAAATTAATGCTGGTCGCCAGTTTCAAGACGATCGGAGAAAGCTCAAAGCGTTTATTCGGTTCCGGCAATTCTGATGCGAAGTAGTGGTTTTCCATTCCCAAAATGAGTCCAAAGGTCTCGCCCGCCAATTCATCGGTCACCCGGTACAACGATGAAGACGGCCTTAACTCAGGACGCAGCGATGTCAGCACGCCTGATAAAATAAAAACGAGCAGCAGGCTGACGATAAATAAGAATACTGTCTTAATCGCACTTCTTCCATTTACAGCCAGCACAAACTGACGATTCCTGCCTCTTTTTCTCATCGCAAATCCCTCCAGAGCTTGTCTAGTAAATAGACTATGTACAAGATAGAGAAAGTAGAACAAGTTCCGGCAATGCTATAAGCACGAAAAAAAAGCGGCCTGGTCAGCCGCCTTAATCTTAGTGGTTATACATTCCTTTATTGTCTTGCGAGACATTTTCATGAAGCGCTGTGTTCAGACCGTTCGCAATCACATTTGCCATATCATCGATAAAGGTATCAACCTCTTTTGGGGTTACCATTAAGTTATGGCCGAGCGGAGCGAGGACTTCATGGATCAGCTGCCTTTTTTCATCCTCTGCGAGGCCTCCGACTATACCGAGAAACGATTTGCGGTGCTCCTCATCGGGAAGGTCTTCTTCGGTGAGGACCTTTCTTTTCCCAAAGCTCATCCCCGCGGGAACGAGCGACCTGGACGGACTGTCATCTCTCATCTCTCTTCCAAAATGCTTCAGCATATAATCAATCGTATCACTCGTGATCGTGACGGCATCGACCACCGTCGGAACACCGATGGCGATGACCGGAATGCCAAGCGTTTCCTCGCTTAACTCTTTTCTTTTATTCCCCACCCCAGATCCGGGGTGTATCCCGCTGTCTGAAATTTGAATGGTAGAATTCACACGCTCGATCCCTCTTGAGGCCAGCGCATCAATGGCAATGACAAAGTCGGGCTTTGAGCGATCGATTACCCCTTGGATAATGTCGCTCGTTTCAATTCCGGTCAAGCCCATGACTCCCGGGGAAAGCGCGCTCACCGGACGGTAGCCATCCTCTACATTTTCGGGCTGCAGCTGAAAAAGGTGCCTCGTCACGAGAAGGTTCTCCGTTACTAGGGGGCCGAGTGAGTCGGGCGTGACATTCCAGTTGCCAAGCCCTACAATTAAGCAGCTGGCATCCCGCGGAATGTTCAAATAATCGAGAAATGCGGAAAACTCCTTCGCAAACACATTGACGACTTTTTCCTGCAAGACGGAATCCTGCTGTCTGATCCCTTGTGTTTCAAAGGTTAAATAGCGGCCGGCTTTTTTCCCCGACAGCTTCGCTCCTTCTTCATCAATGTCCATCGTCTGAATTTTGATCCCGTCTTTTTCGTATTCTTTGACTGTAAACCCTTTCAGCTCTTTCTTTGGAGAAGCTTCCTTTTCCTCTGCCAGATCCCTCGCTTCCACGGCTAAGTCTGTCCGGACTGCATATTGACTTAAATCAAGCTTCTTTTTCTCCATATTTGCATTCCCTCCAAAAACATAACTGGTGTTAGTGTGCCCACAAGGTCTGTGAACATTCCCCCGAAGCGGAGCTTTCAAACAAAAATACTTTACATTTATATTGCAATCTAAGGGTGTGTTTGATAGAATACAATTTGTTCTATTGTTGAGATCTAACCTATAGAAAAGGAACAGAGGTTATGTCTTAGGAGGTGAAACACATTGCCAAACATTAAATCAGCGATCAAACGCACAAAAACAAACAACGAGCGCCGCGCGCACAACGCAACAATCAAATCTTCAATGCGCACTGCTATGAAACAAGTTGAAACTTTCGTAAGCAACAACGAAGCAGACAAAGCGAAAGCAGCTCTTTCTGCAGCAGCAAAGAAAATCGATAAAGCAGCTAAAAAAGGTCTTGTCCACAAAAACACCGCAGCTCGTTACAAATCAAACCTAGCGAAAAAAGTGAACGGACTTTCTGCATAATAGAAAGCTTGGCCATGCCAAGCTTTTTTGCTTGCCTTCATAAAAAACGGCTCTCTTAAATGAGAAGCCGTCAGACCGCCGATAAATCGTAAAAAACGCGCGGTCAGCTGGCGGAAGAAAATCAACATGACAATGTGCGCGATGCGCTGCATTGCAAAAATATACGGTCAATCCAGCCATAAGGTAGGCTCTGCAGAAAAGGGAATGCTTGCTGATCTCATCCTCTGAGGTCCGGCCTTTTTTTGTCGTCAAGCCTGAACCCCGTCCGTGCCGAAGCGAAATATTCGCGGATTGAGTAAACTGGACATGAAATGAAATAGCGTATAAGACTTATCAGGGGGAGAGCTTCCCTTCCACCTGTCAGCTATGTTCACTCGCACGACGCTATTTTTTGTGCTAAATATTGTTGATTTTTATACAAAATGAGGGAACTTCCAAAAAGGAAATTCCCTTGCTATGTACAAGTTTAATTATTCCGGTGTTTAACTTTTAAATGATAATCCAATTTCCTTCAAAGCAACCCGCAATTTAGGTAAAGACGCTGGTCCCATACCGTGAAATTTCAAAATCTCTTTTTCGCTGTATTTTGACAGAGCCTGCAAAGAAGTTATTCCATTGTGTTCCAAAGCTCGTCTGGCTGGCGCAGAGAGCAATGAAAGAAATCCGTTGTCAGGTTTGCGCTGTTGCTCACAAATCGGGCAAACAGGACAATCACTGCTTTTATCATACTGGTGTCCTTTGCTGCAAGTCCTTAAATTCTTTGTCATTTCATTTCTCCTTTTCCGCACATTTTCAATGTTTCCGATTTTATCTTTTCTTTTTTGCAATCGTGCCCCTTTGCTATGTTTGGCATCTGATGTTCATATTCAGGATACACCGAAACTCGTTAAACTATCTTCTGGAAAAAGAAAGGCTGCGAAATCGTCGGTTTCAGAAATCGAAGCTCCAACTGGTTCCTGGATCGTCATAGCGGTTTAGTAAGGATGGTTTTACTTATAACCTGTGAGTAACTGGAGCAGGCCAAAGCGAAAAACGAAAGAAAGGGAAGCGTCCCAAAAACAATGATCCGGGCTGAAGCGAAAAATAGACACAAATCATGAAAGTCCCAAAGACTTTTAGGTCAAACTCATTTCTCTTCTTCACTCAATTGCTTGACAAAGTCGAGATGTTTATATCCCCAGCTGCACATATCGGTCAACACCGGCGCCAACGTTTTTCCGTGCCCGGTTAAACTATATTCGACCTTCGGAGGGATTTCCTGATAAACTTGCCGTTTGACGAGACCATCATGTTCGAGCTCCCGAAGCTGGTTGGTCAGCATCCCCTGTGTAACTCCAGGGAGCATCCGTCTTAGTTCTCCGAAGCGTTTGGTGCCTTCATGAAGTAATACGAACAGGATCAGCGGCTTCCATTTTCCTCCTATGGCCGCCAAAGTTATGATGATACCTTCCGTCGTCTTCATTTCCCGTACTTTTGACTTCATCTTTGTCAACTCCCGATTCGGTATTCGTGATATCAGTTACGTTACCATATCATTCTGATTCGCGGTAGTACTCTTATTTTACATACATAGTACGGTTTACCGGACTACCATAAACAAGTTCTTTCACCGCAATAGTACGGTTTAAAGGTCTATGTACGAAAAAAAAGCGTACTTTGCAATGCCAAAAATATTCGTAATAATTGGGACGAAGAAAGGTTCAAGAAAAACAACAAACGGTAGAGGAAGATATTTATGAAAATAATGGTAATTGCAGCACATCCAAATTTGAGGGAGTCCAAATGGAACAAGGCACTAATGAACGAATTGAAAAATCATCCTGATATCTTTATTCGTGATCTGTATCAGGAGTATCAAAATTGGAGTATCGATGTTGAAAAAGAACAGCAATTATTACTTGAATATGACCGGATCGTTCTTCAGTTCCCATTTTATTGGTTCAGCTGTCCGCCTCTTTTGAAAAAATGGTTTGATGATGTGCTGACATACGGCTGGGCGCACGGCCCCGGAGGCGAAAACTTGAAAGGCAAAGAATTCATGATTGCTACGACAACAGGCGGAGCGGAAGAAGAATATCGCGTTGGGGGCCGCAATATGTTCACTGTAGAAGAGTATTTACGGCCGATTGAGGGTACTATTATCCGATGTTATGGCACGTTTCTTCCGGCTTTTACATCCCACAATCCTCATGACAATATCCTCAAAAACGAAGCGAAGCGATATGCAAAGCATGTTTTATCACCTAAGGAAGGATGAAGCTTGCCGATTATGAGGGTAAACGGAAAAAGAAATAAGAACAACTGAAAAGGCTGTCGAGATTTTCTCGACAGCCTAACGGCTCTCTTAAAATTAGAGAGCCGTTTTTTCAATCGGACTGCAAAAGCTTGAGCAAAAACAGCTCAAGCAGGAGCTGCTTGTCTTTTTTGCCTGTCTTCATTTCATAATCCATAACGGCGAGATGCTCGATGATGCTTTTCAGCTCTTCTTCAGAAAACAGCCTCGCCTGGTCGATCGCGAGCTTCACCCTGAACGGGTGAACTTTGAGGTTTGAGGCGATTTGCTTTTGCCCGTACCCCTGCTGCGAAAAGTATTTCGTCTGCATCAAAAGCCTGAACTGGTTTGCGATCAGCGCCATCATTTTGATCGGTTCTTCATTTTGCTTTAACAGATCATAGAAAATCTGCAGCGCTTCTGTACGTTTCCGGTTCACAACCTTGTTGATCAATTCAAAAATATTCTGCTCGAGACCTCTGGCAACGAGCTTTTTGACGTCCTCAAGCGTGATCGAATCCCGATCACCAATATATGTACTAAGCTTTTTCACCTCTTGGGCAATGGCCGACAGGCTGGCATTACACAGGATGACAAGCTCCTCCGCCGCTTCTCGTTCTATGAGCTTCCCCTCTGATTTTGCAAGCCCAGTGATAAAATCAGCCGTTTCCCGGCCGTTCAGTTCTTTTGCTTCAACCATATGGGCGTGTTTTTTCAAGAGCTTGGTCAGCTTTTTCCTCTCATCAAGCTTTTCATAAGGAGCGAGCAGCACAAAAACGGAATAAGGCGCCGGCTGCGCAATATAATCCTCCAGGCTCCCGAGGTTATGCTCCGTTTTATCTTTCTTTTTTTCAGCTGTTAAAAAAGACGGGTTTTTCGCAACAACAAGACGCTTCTCCCCCATAAACGGAAAAGTTTCAGCATCTTCAACAGCAAGGTCCAATGCCTCTTCTTCCAGATCAAATACGGAAAGGTTGAAATCCTTCGTCTCTTCGTCAACAACGGCTTGTCTAATCCTTTGAACCGTCTCCTGCAGAAGATACGTCTCTTTCCCGTATAAACAATAAACAGGATGAATATCGCCTTTTTTTAAGCTTTTCCAAATATCAAATACCGTCATCTGCACTTTCCCCTCTTTCATCCTTCCTTTCTATCCTAAAGCGTGTTTTGCAATTAGTAAAGAGAGAAGCGGAGTCACCCGCTCTCTCATTTATAATAAACGCCTTCCATAAACCCCCGGGTCAGTTTATAGAAGACGATGTTCATAAATTTTAGAAAACGGTTGCATGAAGCTCCTAGATTTTTGCAAAGAATTGAATTATACTGGATATCAATAGGAGGGGTAAATTGTGAATGAATTTGAAAAAGACGTGCAAAGCAAACGTAACGATCTTGTAGATTCAGGTGTCGGTTTTATCGTGTCTTTTGGCTTTTTCGCTACAATGTTTATTATCGCTACTGTTATACATCTGGCCGCTTAATCAAGCCAAGTCATGGACACCGCTTTACTCTCCGTCAGGCAAGCGGCTTTTTGACGGCTGCTGTTTTTCAGCAGTCTTTTTTTCTTGCGAGGAATGTACTTTATCATATGGGGGATGAAGTAAAAACGTTCCGTTTCCGCCTCGAAATAGGTACTGAATCGAACCGTGCTGACCCGTTCTGAATACTTTCACATGGTGGCGGTTTAAGATATCCAGCACTTCCCCGTGGGGATGGCCGTAGCGGTTGTGCTCTCCCGCCGAAATGATGGCTGCTTTCGGCTCAATTTGCTTAATCAGATCTTCCCCCGTAGAACCTTTGCTTCCATGGTGACCGACTTTCAGAATATCCGCTTTAAGATTCGGATACACTTTCATCATCTCATTTTCACCTTCCTTCTCCAAATCGCCCGTTAACAGCCACGAAAATTCGCCAGCTTTCAGCCACAACACGAGGGAACCGTTGTTTTTGCTGTTTTTGTCCGCCTCTTTCGGTGAAAGAACATAAAATTCAAGATTGCCAATATGAAGGATGTCACCTCTTTTGGCTACATGCACCTTGACGCCTTCTTTCAAGGCAAGGCGAAGCAGCTTTTCATCAGACGGTTCGGCTGCGAAGCCTTTCGGCACGATCAATTGCTTGACTTTATGTTTTTGGATCAGCACTTGAGCTTCACCAATATGATCCTGATCAGCATGAGTCAAAATTAAAGCATCGAGCTTCTTGACTCCTTTGGATGCCAGAAATGGCATTAATACGCTCTCTCCCAGGGAAAAATCCTTTTTCCGCTTTCTCCACTGCTCTTTCCGGAAGGATACGGTTCCTCCCGTATCAATGAAGACGGTGCCATTCTGACCGGGAGCGCTGACATACATGCTGTCACCTTGGCCGATATCAAGCATTGTGACCTCTCCTTCTCCTGCAAATTGAGGAAGACATACGTGAATAGCAAACACAGCGGCAAGGAAGCCGGACGAAATCATGACCGCACGAAACGACATCTCTTTTTCAAGAAACAGCAAAAACAGAAAAATAGCTGCGAAGTAGAAAAACAACAAAATATCCGGCGGTTTAACCGCAGAAAAAACGAAAATATCCACGGCAGACACCGATTTAACAGCCTGATGGCTCCACACAAGCAGATGGTCCAGCACACAGGCTGCCGCCTCCCCGAGAGGACGAAAACATATGAAAGCCAACAGACTTCCGAAAGACAGCGGCATGATGATAAAAATATAGAGAGGTATGAAAAGCAGATTCATCACTGTGCTGAGAAATGAAAACTCTTGAAAATGGATGAGCAGGATCGGAAGGGAGGCGAGCTGAGCCAAAAATGACCCCAATAGCAGTTGAGAGATTCGGCTTTTCGGCTTGATCAATATTTCTTTTGAAAGAATGAAAACGAAGGATACGGCAAAAGAAAGCTGAAATCCGGCTTGAAATAGCAGATAAGGATGATACAACAGCAGTCCGAGGCAGGCGATGCTGATCACATCGGCGCTTTTGAAGTTCTTATTGGACAGTGATGCCAGCAGATAGATTTCAGACATGAGAACCGCCCTCACTACCGACGGGGCGCCTCCGGTCAAAACTGCCGCAACGGGCAGCCCGAAAACGAGCAGCCATTTAGCGCATTCTCTCGTCAAACCGAAGCGAATAAATACGTGGAACAGAGCGGCCGACAACAGACCGACATGAAGCCCGGAAATCGCTAAAAGGTGAATGATCCCGAGACGCTGATAGCCGTCCAGCACATCTTGTTCAATGAGAAACCGGTCCCCGAAAGTAAGCGCTCTTACAATACCGGCAGCCGGATTAGCCATATTTTCTTCTGTAAAATCAAGACCTGCTTTTCGGATGTTCAATAGAAATGGCATAAGACCGCCGCCCGGCTTGCAGTTTTCAATGGACTGAACCGCAAATATCCAGTGAATCCCTTTTTGATACAAGGATTCTTTTTGATCAAAAGTTCCAGGAACCGTCTCTTTTTTCGGCGCTCTTAATTCACCTTGCATGACACAGAGGCTTCCCGGCTGAAGAGCGGAGAGCGCCCGTTTTTCTTGCGGAGACCGGATCGTATAGCCCGCTTTCAAAGCTTCCCCCTTATCTGTTTCGGCTGTGAATGAAAGCCGGTCTCCGTCTATTATGGGGATATCCCGAACAGAAGCAAACGTGTGAAATTTGCCTTCATGATAAATCGTTGTATTGAAATGGTCAATCATGTAAAAAGAGGTGAAATATAAAATACAAATCGCTGCACATATGATGAAAAGGAGTATTTGTTTCTTGAAGAAACAGAGGATAAAGAACAGAAAAAAACCGACGGCGAGGAAGAGATAAAGAGAAGAGTGAGCGGAGGCGATTCCGGCTGCCGCTGAAATCGCTCCGCACGGGAAGATGCGATGTCTGTCCATTGGATTACACGTAGCTTGTAAACAGTTTGTTAGCCTCTGCGTGTATTTTCCTGATTTCCTCTTCCTCAAGGCCTTTATCAGCCAGCTGTTTGATCAGATCGGCCACAAACGATAACTTTTCCTGGTTTTTCAAGTCGATAATCATCTCATCGAGCTCTACCTGCTCCACTTTAACAGAAGCCTGATCGAAAAGTTCAACCGCGTAAGGATGGTTTTTGTAATCTTTCGCATAGTATATCGTTTTAATACCTGCCTGAATGATCGATTTACAGCATTGAATGCACGGAAAATGCGTGACATATATTTCAGCGCCTTCGGTCGGAACGCCGAATTTTGCACACTGAAGTATCGCGTTCATCTCGGCGTGAATCGTTCTGATGCAATGCCCGTCCACCATATAGCAGCCTTCATCCACACAGTGAACACCTCCGGCGATCGATCCGTTGTAGCCTCCTGCGATAATTCGTTTATCCCTGACAATCGTCGCTCCTACAGCAAGCCTTGTACACGTGCTGCGAAGCGCCAGCAAATGGCTTTGCGCCATAAAATATTGATCCCAAGAAATCCGTTCCACTTGTTTTCCCTCCAAAAATACGATGTCGACTTCCCTAAGTTTACATATGTTTATCCGCAAACGTCAATTTACTTTACCGTGATGGAAGATTTTATTCTTTCAAAAGACTTCTCTCCAATTCCCGAAACGTTTGTTATGTCTTCAATCGTCTGAAACATTCCGTTCTCCTCGCGGTATTCGATTACCGCTTCCGCTTTTGAAGGACCGATCCCGGGAATCGTTTGAAGCTCCGCAGAGGAAGCCGTATTGATATTGACGATATCACCTGAGCTGCCGTCTGCTCTTGAGTCCGCTTCCGAAAGAGAGCCAGCGGCCTCTTCCCCTTCAAATGGAATGTAAAGAACCATACCGTCCCGCAAAACGGCTGCCAGATTAATTTGCTTTTGGTCCGCTTTTTTCTCGGTGCCGCCTGCTTTTTTCAATGCATCGTGCACCCTGTCTCCCTCCTTCATTTGATAGACGCCCGGATTTTTCACAGCGCCTTTCAAATCGATGATAACCTCCTCTTCCCCCGCGTTTTTTTCCCGCTTCACTTCCTCTTTCTTGTCAAAAGTCTGTGCAGAAGCCTCTTCAGGAATGGAGAAGCCGGATGAAGTTTCACGCTTTCCGCTTAACAGCATGAAGGCAGCGCTGATGATCAAGACGAGTGCCACACCTCCCGCCGCATGCCATTTATATTGTTTTAGCCAATCTGTCAAACTGCTCACCTGCTTTCATACATATTTTGACTGAAGCCTTCATATCGTTTAAAAGATACAGGTTCAAAGGAGGGGAGAACGATTGAATATCGGCTTTATCGGGACAGGAAATATGGGGACCATTTTAATTGAGGCGTTGATTGAATCTAGAGCGGTCATTCCCTCATCTTTAACAATTACTAACCGAACGATCGACAAAGCGTTAAACATAAAAAAACGATTCCCAGACATTCAGGTTGCAGAACGGCCGGAAGAAGTGATCACGGAAAGTGATGCCGTGTTTATCTGTGTAAAGCCGCTGGATATTTATCCTTTGCTAAAGCGGCTCTCACCCGTCTTCACCCGCGATCAGATTGTGGTCACCATTACGAGTCCGGTGCAGGTCGAACAGCTGGAAGCCATCGTCTCCTGCCAGGCGGCAAGGGTGATCCCGAGCATTACGAACAGAGCGTTGTCTGGCGTGTCATTATTGACTTTCGGAGAAAGCTGCACAGCTGAGGCAAAAGAAAAATTGACGGCTTTAGTGAGCAAGATCTCAATCCCTCTTGAAATCGAAAGCGGGATTACGAGGGTCGCCTCAGACATTGTCAGCTGCGGCCCCGCCTTTGTCAGTTATTTGGTTCAGGAGTTTATTCAGGCCGCTGTAGAAGAAACCTCCGTCTCAAAAGAAGACGCGATTTTAATGACGACAGAAATGCTGGTTGGTTTGGGAAGGCTGCTCGAAACAGGGCATTACACATTGCCCGCCCTGCAGGAAAAGGTGTGCGTTAAAGGCGGTGTAACCGGTGAGGGAATTAAGGCGCTGGAAAGCGGCGTTCAGGATATGTTCCGCCAGATGTTCCGGAACACCCATTTGAAGTATGAAGAAGATATCGCTCTAGTCAAGAAGCAATTTTCCGTTTGATTCATTGTTTCACGAACGCGCTGAGATTTTCAACAAAGGAAAAATACATTATGAAAAACCATCGTTACGATTAAACGATGGTTTTTGTTTTTTTCGCTGTATAAAAATGACGTTCCGACTCTGCGCCAGGCTCCAATTTTGAAAAATCGGCAGTCACGCACTGCACCTCAAATACGGCTTGCCGCAATAAGCTGATATACTTTTCCGTCTGGAAAGTCCGCTGTTCATGCGATTCATCAAACCTTTCGTATACGCCTCCGCTTTCTACGAAGAAGGTCAAATCGTGAACAGCTGAATGAGGCTCATCCCCCGCATAGCTTTGCCAAATGACGCTGACTTCTTCATCCTGATCGGCATACGTACTTCCCGGAAAAATGACATCCATTTTGTAAATGGAATGAACATCAAACAGAAGAAGCCCGCCTTCTTTTAATAGAGAAAAAACGTTTTTAAAAGTATTGAAAACGTCTTTTTCGCTCTTTAGATAATTCAGCGAGTCACAGCAGATCACAACCGCGTCAAACTCTTGCCCATGCCCGGCAAGCTCGCGCATATCCTGCTGAAAGAACTGAATATCGAGCTGCCGAACGGCTGCTTTGTACTGAGCCTGTGCAAGCATATCTTCGCTAATATCGATTCCTGTGACATCGTAGCCTTTTTCAGCCAAGCGGACCGATATTTCACCCGTTCCGCACGCCAGATCAAGTATCCGTATACGTTCTTTCTGCTGTGCACCGATCGTTTTTTCAATCCAGCTGACCCACTCATCGTAAGGAGCGTGAGACATCAGCTTGTCATAAATACCGGAAAATCCTTTATAAATCATTCATTAACTCCGAATGAAAGGTCTTCAGTCGGCGCGTCTCCCCACAGCTTTTCAAGGTTGTAATAGCCTCGTTCCTCTTTGTGGAAAACGTGGACAACGACATCGCCCAAATCGATCAAAACCCATCTGGCTTCGTCAAAGCCCTCCATTTTCTTCACATTGATTCCATTTTCTTCAGCTTGATCCTTAATTTCCCGGGCAATGGCCTGAACCTGTTTGTCAGAATTCCCGTGGCAAATCAGAAAATAATCAGCCACAAGGGAAATCCCCTGCATATTCAAGGCGATCATATCTTCCGCCCGTTTATCATCGCAGGCCTCTGCGGCAATTTTTAAAATTGAAGCTTGATCCATTCAGTAATTCCTCCTAGTGTCTATCGTTTACTAAAGCATTATATGTGGCGACCGTTTCCGGATAAACGGCCTGATTTTTTGAAATTAAAAATGTCATCGTATTTTTCAACGCCTGGATAAGCGCCAAATCCAAATCTTCTTCAGCGAGAGTCCGAACCTCTTCAACCCCTGGAAAACGGCGGCCCGGCTCGATATAATCCGCTACATAAATCACTTTCTCAAGAAGCGTCATATTCGGCCTCCCAGATGTATGGAATCGAATGGCTGACAGGATGTCTTCATCCGTAATTCCAACCTCTGTTTTGACAAGCGCGGCTCCTGCCGGCGCATGCCAAAGTTCATGATGAAAATCGAGCACTTCAAGCGGCCCGCCCCCGTTGAGGATGATTTGTTTCATTTCCTCTTTCGGGCGAAATTTGGCATAGTCATGAAATATCGCGGCGATTTCGGCTTTTTTCACATCTGCGCCAAACCGTTCGGCAAGTTTGACAGCCGTCTCCATTACGCCGACCGTATGGATGTAGCGCTGTTCTGTCAGCTGTTCTTGCACGCAGGCTAAGGCTTCCTCACGTTTCATATAGATGATTCTCCTTCACATAGACCTTCACTTCGTCAGGGATTAAATAATCTGTCGGCTGCTGATTTTTAATGCGGTCCCTAAGTAAAGATGATGATACTTCAAAAATAGGCACATCGACAAAAACGAGCGGATACGGCGTCTCAATTTGAAAGCCGGGCCGTTTCACCCCGACAAATTGAATCATGTTGACAAGCTTGTCAATGTTTGACCATTTCGGCAGGTATTCCACCATATCCGCGCCGATAATAAAGTAAAACTTATCGTTTGGATATCGGTCTTTCAGCAGGCGAACGGTATCAAATGTATAAGAAGGGCCTTCCCTTTCGAGTTCGATCGTCTCCAATTTAAATTGCTCTTTCCCCGATATGGCAAGCTTCAGCATTTCCGCCCTGTGCATACTTAGCGAAAACGAGTTTTTTTGTTTATGCGGCGGAATTTGGTTGGGCATGAACCAAATTTCATCAAGATCCAGTTTATACAGGACTTCATTTGCCATTAATAAATGCCCGTTGTGCGGAGGATCAAATGTCCCTCCAAAAATCCCGATTTTCCTCATGATTACCACCTTTAAGCGTTAAGGAAGCTCAATTTTTTTATTTTCTTTCGACTCCTTATACAGCACGATAATGTTTCCGATCGTCTGCACCAGTTCGGCGCGTGCTCCGCCCGCCAGCGCTTCGGCTACTTCCTCTTTAGGCTGCTCGCAGTTTTGCAGCACGCTCACCTTGATTAATTCCCTGGCTTCAAGCGCTTCACTGATTTGTTTGACCATGTTTTCGTTGACTCCGCCTTTACCGACTTGAAAAATCGGTGACAGATGATGCGCTTCCCGGCGCAAATAGCGTTTTTGTTTTCCTGTTAGCATGATTTTCCTCCTAGTTGCTGCAACACAATTGATTTCATTTTTTCCATATTAGGCTCATGTCCGGTCCACAGCTCAAAAGCAAGGGCTGCCTGGCCGATGAACATGCCGACTCCGTCCAATGTTTTCAAGCCTTTTGCTTCAGCCTCCTGCAGCAGGGCCGTTTTCAGCGGATTGTAGATAATATCGCATACAAGGCACGTTTCTTTCGCATTCGCCAATGAAAGCGGGGCAGCTTCGATGTTCGGGTGCATCCCGACCGACGTCGTTTGAATCACGATATCATATGCTGACAAGTCTGCTTCTGCTTCCTGCAACGACAAAGCACGTGCCTCTCCTTCAAAACGCTTAGTGAATGCTAGTGCCTTTTCAGGTGTACGATTCGCCACGTCCAGCTGCTTCGGCATCTCAGCTGCCAGAGTGGTAAATATCGCCCTCGCCGCACCGCCTGCCCCAATCAACAGTATCGAGAGCTCAGAAAGCGGACGATCAAGGGATGGCTTCAGTGATTTAAGAAATCCTGCTCCATCTGTATTATATCCGACCAGCCCTTCTTTTTCTCTTCTGACAGTGTTGACCGCCCCGAGAGCTTCGGCACTTTCATCAATACGGTCGAGATGCTTCATGATCGATACTTTATGGGGGACCGTCACATTAAACCCTTGAATGCCAAGGGCCCGCATACCTTTCACAGCATCTTCAAGATCTTCGTTTTCCACGCGAAAAGCGTGATAATGTCCTTCTAAAGAAAGATCCTCCAAAGCCGCATTATGGATGTCCGGAGACATGGAATGAGCCACCGGATTGCCAATCAGTCCGTACATCGGTTTCATAACTCTCTCCCCTTAGCACTTATATTAGAGATCTGCGTAAAAACACGTGAACGCCTTTAGGCGCGTGGGCGACAATTTTTTGGTTCGCCTCTTGGACAGTTACCCAGCCGAGGCCCGAGAACACAACGTCCGTTTTCGGCTCTTTAATCGTAAACGTATGTTTAACAAGCTCCGGAAACGAGTCAAGATCTTCTTTTGCAGGGGGAGCAAGCATTTCCCCAGCGTGTTTTTCATACAGCTGATCCGCGTTTTCAAGCTTTGTTCTGTGGATGTTGAGTTCATTCGGCATATAGCATACAAACGAAGATCTGCCTCCGCTTGCATAATCAAACCGCGACAATCCGCCGAAAAACAGCGTCTGTTCTTCGTTCAGCTGAAAGGTGCGGGGCTTTAGCTCCTTCTTCGGCGTTAATATTTTCAGATCGCGTTTCGCGACATAGTGCGCCATTTGATGATGGTTGATGATTCCCGGCGTATCATACATCGCCGATCCGTCATCCAGAGGAATTTCAATCGCGTCAAGCGTTGTCCCCGGATATTGAGATGTCGTAATAATGTCGCCCTCTCCGGAAACCTCTTTAATAATCCGATTGATAAACGTTGATTTTCCTACGTTCGTACACCCGACGACATATACGTCTTTGCCCTGTCTGTAATATTCGATCGCGTCGATCGCATCTTTCATCCCCTGCCCGCGCCCGGCGCTGACGAGCAGCACATCAACAGGCCTTAAGCCGAGCTCTTTCGCTTCGCGCTTCATCCAGTTTACAAGGCGCTCGCGCTTGACTGATTTAGGGAGAATGTCTGCTTTGTTTCCTATTAATAAGATCGGATTGCCTCCGACAAAGCGGTTTAAGCCGTTGATCCAGCTTCCGTTGAAATCAAAGATGTCGACGATTTTCACGATAAGCGAATCCGTTTCCCCGATGCCGTGCAGGATTTTCAAAAAGTCATCGTCCGTCAGTGAAACATCCTGAATTTCGTTATAATTTTTCAATCTGAAGCAGCGCTGGCAGATGACATTATCTTTTAACAGCGATGCTTCAGGCGCGTAGCCCAGTTTATTTTTATCTTCGGTTTGAATGGCGACTCCGCATCCGATACAAACTACCTTTTCCATTCTTTAATCCTCCCACTGAATATGGCCTTTCCGTTTTAAAGCGCTGAGAATTCTGCGTTCCACCTGGCGGTTGAAACGCGTAAAAAAGCCGTCGGAAGCAGCCACAGGCACGACAAGAATGGTATGGAACCCATTGCGGTTCCCTCCCAGCACATCTGTCATGAGCTGATCTCCTATGACAACGACGTCTTCTTTTTTAAGACCCATATTTTTGACGGCTTTTCTGAAAGCTCTGCCCATCGGCTTTTTCGCTTTGTAAATAAACGGGATATTAAGCGGTTCAGAAAATATTTTAACGCGTTTTTCATTATTATTTGAGACAATTGTCACTTTAATGCCGTGCTCTTTCATCTCTTCAAACCACTCGATGAGACGCGGTGTCGCACTAGGCCTGTCCCATTCTACAAGCGTGTTGTCCAAATCCGTAATAATCCCTTTTACATTGCGCTCTTTTAGTTTTTCAGGGGTAATATGAAAAATATTTTTTACAAATTCATCCGGCAAAAAGAACTTTTTTAACACAAAGCCGCACCCTTTCCTTTCAATTACTGCTTCTTTTTTCAATGTGTCGAAACAAATCTAAAAGTGTCTTAAAAAATCGGCTGTCCGAAAAGTTTTCGACATATAATAGGATTCTTCAACAGGTGTGGATAAAATTACACACAGTATCCACTCATATTTCATCGACCTTTTATTAAATTATAAACATGATACCCACAAGTTATCCACTTTTTGGTGTGGATAACAGAACGATTGTTCTCGCCCAATATTCATGATAGATTATAGGTACTTCAAACAAAGATCATATAACTTAACATTTTATGCTTATTCCAAACAGGTTATTCCAATTTTTATGAGGAGGTGTCTTCCCCATTAAATGGGTACCGAGTATGAAAAAGCTGTCTGATGAACTTTTAATAGAATCATACATTAAAGCAAATGAGATGAATTTGAACCGCGAATTCATCGAGCTGATTGAAACCGAAATCAAAAGAAGGTCGCTCGGTCATCTGCTTTCCGTCTCTTCATAGCTCAAGCACTCCCGAGCGCTCTTGCCGCTTTTTTTCACTTAGGTTGATATTATATCACTTGAATAATACGCTTACTACTGTTTTTCATGAAAAAACACCTCTCTAAAAGAGGTGCTATTTGAAGAATCCGTGAGGACTAAGCCAGTAGAACCCGCCGATGACGAGCAGGACGACTAAAAGGACGACAACGAACGCATATCCGTATGCGGCGCCTGCATATCCGGGATAAGCCGGGTACGAACACGGACCAGCGGGAAAAGGATATCCCATCGCATCATTCCTCCTTTAGACTGTTATAGTAACAGCCTATGAAGAAAAAGGAGAAATGGCTAGGCCTTTTACTTAAATCAAGAAGTTTTTATAACTTTACTTTCATTAATTCCTTCAAAAATAATTCGCGCGCCTTTTGGGGTTAAGTGATTTCCCGATGGGTCGATAAACCCCGAATGGATCAGCTTCTCATCTGTAGCTCCGCCTGCTTTTTTCACGATGTTTTTCCAGTTGTCGATCAGCGGAACATCAAGTTCACGCGCCGTTTCCCTTGTGACATCATTATAGGAATCGTGCCATTTGCGCGCTCCTCCATATTTTTCAAACGAAGCAGCCCGGTATCTTGCATAATAAAAGATGTTGTCCCCGCTTCCTTCGACGATCGGCAGGCACGTCATTAATATCGGCTCTATTCCGCGGCGGCGGCTTTCTTTAACAAAATAATAGAGGTTTTCTTTAAACCTTTTTTTGGATACGCGCGGCAGCCCTTTCGCAAGAATTGCTGCATCATTTGTTCCGAACATGATAAAAAGATATGCCGGCTGCTCATCCAGCACATCCTTCCTGAACCGAAGCCTGGCGTCTTCTGTCGTTTCTCCGCCTATTCCCGCATTATTTATTTTGTACTGCCCTTGAAGGGAAGTCTGAAGTAAATTGACCCATTTTTCCGCTTTTGGATAATCGCGAAATTGCCAATTTGAGCCGCGTGTATTGCTGTCTCCAAATGCTACGACTTTTCTGGGATCGTCCTCTCCGCAGCCTGCAAGCAGAAGCAGAAAGATGAGGACCATCACCAAGCTTTTTTTCATTCGTTCCACCTCCAAAAGCCAATACTACGATCATATAGGAGAGAAGCTGCACTTTCAATGGGAGAAATCTCTGCCATCCTGCAAGCGTTTAGTCCTTACTATGCATTTAACCTGTCCCCCCTGTTTAAAAACATTCGTATTGGTTCACGGTTTTCCGACAAACAATGAATATGTTTTGACAGGTCGAAAGCCTAATTTTTCAGCGAGGCGAATCGATGCAACGTTTTGCCGGTCGCAATCCCAGCGCGGTTTCAAGCGGTTCTCTATTGCATACGCGATAAAGGCGCCGGCACAGCGGGCTGCAAACCCACGTCCCCTGTAATCCGGGTGTGTTACGATATCAACTTCGGCAAAGCGTTCCGAACAAAAAATGGTGACACATTCACTGGCGATCACACCTTCATGCGACACTTTAAATCCGAAACCGTTCTTCAAAAAACGGCCTGGCCCTCCCCAATACTCAATCGCGTATTTTTCCGTGAAATTCGCGCTTTTTCGAAAGTCATCTTCAGAAAATCTTTCAACACCGGCAAATGCGGCACTGCGAACATATTCCTCTTTTCCAAGGAAAAATGACACGCGCTCCATTTGCTGCAGAGGATCGCCAAGCCCCCCGATTAAAAAGGCGTCCCACTCCTCAGAAGCCGAAAACACGGTAAAGCGCGCTCCGTTCCTCTGTTCATTCAAATAATGAAGCCATTCGCTCCTTCCGCTGTCGGGGATATCTCCAGCGACATAATAAATCCCGGCAGCTGTTCGAAAAAGAACAGTGGCCGGTGTGAAGAAATCATCGACATAAACGTTTCCTTCGATAAGTCCTTCGGCTATCGCATGCGCGAATGTCGGACTTTCGTCTGTTAACAAAACCTTTGCTTTTCGTTTTTCACTCGATTTCAGTTCAATCATCATGACTCCCCCTCGAACTTGAGACCGATCGTCAAGCCCCGCTGGCTGATTCGGTGCCGTATTCAATATTGCGGTCAAAGATAAAAACAGACACCGCAATATCCTCCTGAATTTTGATGTCTGTAAAAAGGTGCTCGAGCTTCGCTCCGATGAGCTGCTCCATTCCTTCCGGCACGTGATTGGAGTAGTGTTTCTGAATCAGGGTCGTCCTTGCGGCATGGACCATTTCCCTTCCCTCCGACGTGCTTGCGATAAATTGCTCGCTCGCCGTCAAATTGCCGTAAAGCGTCGAAACTGCCATATTGTCGACAAAGACCGTGTGAATCCGTTCAGGCCCCTTGCCAAACAGCTCTTTTCGAAGCTTGCGGATCATATCGTTGAATTCGTGGATTTTTTTAGACATCATGCATACCCCTTCCGTTTAAACCTTCCATCTGTCTCGATGTCCCCTTAGACATTTCACTTGGTTAAAATTTTCCTATTCTATTGAATTATAATCAATATCACTTTATAATAAAAGCCGGGCTGATGGATTTGTAATACCGTCGTGTTATGAATCTATCGAATTCTGACAATATAGGATTGGTCTGTTAGTAAGCTTTGCTAGTAAACTATTCCGCCATGTATGTTTATACCGCTTTCCACGCCAGGATTCGGTATATATGTACATGGCTTTTTTGATTTTGAAAAGATGATGGAGGGGAATAAAGATGGACGGAAAGCCAATCAGTGTCCGGATAGACGGCAAAGAAATTAAAGCAGCGGCCGGGGCAACCGTTTTAGACATATTGAACAAAAACGGGTTTGAACACCCGCAAATATGCCATGTTCCAGAGACGGATCCTATTCAAACGTGTGATACCTGCATTGTGGAAGCAGACGGAAAATTAAAGCGGGCATGCTCCCTGCGGGCAGAAGACGGAATGACGGTCAGCCTGTCTGGAGAACGGGTCAAAGCGGCACAAAAAGAAGCAATGGACCGCCTGCTCGAAAACCATTTGCTTTATTGTACGGTATGCGACAACAACAACGGCAACTGTACGCTACATAATACGGCAGAAATGATGGGAATCGAAGAGCAGAAATACCCTTACACGCCAAAAGAAGACCCGTCTTGCGCAGTCGATATGTCGCATCCCTTTTACCGCTATGATCCGAATCAGTGCATCGCATGCGGACAATGTGTTGAAGTCTGCCAAAACCTGCAGGTCAATGAGACGCTCTCAATTGACTGGGAGCGTGACCGTCCGCGGGTGATCTGGGATGAAGGCGTTTCAATCAACGAGTCATCATGTGTCAGCTGCGGGCAGTGTGTCACGGTTTGTCCGTGCAATGCGTTAATGGAAAAATCGATGCTTGGAAAAGCCGGGTTCATGACAGGCATCAAACCGGATGTCATGGAGCCGATGATCGACCTTGTCAAAGATGTAGAGCCGGGATACAGCAGCATCTTTGCCGTTTCAGAAGTCGAGGCGGCGATGCGTTCACAGCGGATCAAAAAGACAAAGACCGTCTGTACATTTTGCGGTGTCGGCTGTTCATATGAAGTATGGACAAAAGGCCGTGACATCTTAAAAATTCAGCCGGTGTCAGAAGCTCCCGTCAACGCCATTTCGACGTGTGTGAAAGGGAAATTCGGATGGGATTTCGTAAATGCGGAAGAGCGTTTGACCAAACCGCTGATCCGCAAAAATGACGAATTTGTCGAATCAACTTGGGAAGAAGCGCTTGACTACGTCGCCCGCAGATTAGGCTCAATTCGGGAGCAGAGCGGAAAAGACGCCGTCGGGTTTATTTCGTCTTCAAAAATTACGAATGAAGAAAACTACTTGATGCAAAAGCTGGCGCGGCAAGTATTTGGCACGAACAATGTCGACAACTGCTCGCGGTACTGCCAGTCTCCGGCAACGGACGGATTGTTCCGCACAGTCGGCATGGGCGGCGATGCTGGCACCATTCAAGACATCGCGAAAGCAGGCCTCGTCATCATCGTCGGCGCCAACCCGGCCGAAGGCCACCCGGTACTGGCAACCCGTGTGAAGCGCGCCCATAAGCTTCACGGACAAAAGCTGATCGTCGCTGACCTTCGCAAAAACGAAATGGCCGAACGCTCGGATCTGTTTATCAGACCGCGGCAAGGAACTGATCAAGTATGGCTGATGGCCGTGACCAAGTATATGATTGACCAAGGCTGGCACGATCAAGCGTTTATCAATGAAAACGTCAATTTCTTTGAAGAATATAAGCAATCGCTTGAGACATACACCCTTGAATATGCAGAAAAAATCACAGGCATCAATCAACAGACGCTGATCCAAATCGCTGAGATGATCCGCGACGCCGACGGTACGTGCGTCCTCTGGGGAATGGGAGTCACCCAAAACACAGGCGGTTCCGACACGTCCGCCGCGATTTCAAACCTGCTTTTAGCTACCGGTAATTACCGCCGCCCGGGCGCTGGGGCGTACCCGCTCCGCGGCCATAACAATGTCCAGGGCGCATGCGACATGGGGACGCTCCCCGGCTGGCTTCCGGGATATCAGCACATTACAGATGACAAAGCGCGGAAAAAGTTCGAAAAAGCTTACGGCACAACAATCAACGAGAAACCCGGACTTGACAACATCGAAATGCTTCACGCCGTTGAAGAAGGCAAAATGAAAGCCATGTATATCGTCGGAGAAGATATGGCTTTAGTCGATTCAAACGCAAACCGGGTCCATGACATTTTATCAAGCCTTGATTTCCTTGTGGTTCAGGATATGTTCCTTTCGAAAACAGCCCAATACGCCGACGTTGTTCTCCCTGCGTCAGCTTCGCTTGAAAAAGAAGGAACTTTTACAAACACGGAAAGACGCGTCCAGCGATTGTATCAGGCCCTTTCGCCGCTCGAAGACGCAAAGCCGGACTGGGTCATCATTCAAGACATCGCAAACCGGCTTGGAGCTGACTGGCATTACAGCCACCCGGGAGATATTTTTTCAGAAATGGCAAGCCTGTCACCGCTGTTCGCAAAGGCCGATTATGACGCAATTGAAGGATGGAACAGCTTCCTGTGGGGCAGCCTGACCGGAGAAAGCACGCCTCTTTTATATGAAGACGGCTTTAACTTCCCTGACCGGAAAGCGCGCTTTGCCCTCGCAGACTGGACAGAGCCGGCCGAATTCCCTGAAGAATACGACCTTCACATTAACAACGGCCGAATGCTGGAGCATTTTCACGAAGGAAATATGACGAACAAATCGGCAGGCATCCAGGCGAAAGTGCCGGACGTCTTTGTTGAAGTCTCGCCTGAGCTTGCCAAAGACAGGGGCATCTGCGACGGATCGCAGGTCAGACTGATCTCGCCGTTTGGCGCCGTAAAATTAACCGCGCTTGTGACAGACCGGGTTAGAGCGAACGAGTTGTATTTGCCGATGAACTCGACAGATAAAGAATCTGCGATCAATTTCTTGACCGGCCCCGCAGTAGATGCGCGTACCAATACACCTGCTTACAAGCAGACAAAGGTGCGTATGGAAGTGCTCGGCGGATGCGCAGAACCGCCGCTTCCGAAAACAAATCCGCGCAATAAGAAACGCCATCCGCAAAACGGAGCTGAAGTCGAGCGGAAATGGAAGCGACCGGGATACGTTCATTTAACAGACTAAATCAAAAGGAGGTCATCACACATGGCAGCTCCCATCACCGCCATCCGCAAAGAAGACAAATCTGAGGAGCAAATGAAGCTTGAAAAATTAGAAGAACTCAAAACCCTTTTGGCTGAACAGGAAGCCGCCGTTTCAAAAACGATGAAGCTTCTCGGCGAACTGAACGGCCTCGGGGTCCTTGATGCCGCAGACAGCATGATCGGCGCAAAGGAAGATATCGCCAAAATCGTCCTCGGCCAGCTGTCTAAAGAGCCGGCCAAAAACCTGATGAATACAGCCATTGCGGCAGGCGGCGCTCTCTCCAAAGCCGAACCGGAAGTCATGGGGAAACTGGTAGAAAGCATCGTCGCCGGCACAAAACAAGGAGAAGACTTTTTAAAAAGCGATAAAAAAACCGGGGTCCTCGATCTGCTGAAAGCCATGAACGACCCTGACATCAACCGAGCCGTCGGCTTCGGCCTGCAATTTTTAAAAGGCATGGGAAAAGCATTGAAAGACTGACAAATAAGAAAACCGGCTCACCACTTTGAGCCGGTTTTTCCTATTGGCGATAGAAGCACCGTCGCTTTCTACGCCTCATTTGCTGTGTGTTTCATCTTTTTTATTCAGCGATTCTTTTAAAATATTAAAAACTGCCACCGCAATAACGACAGTCATTAACCCTGTCGTCAGCAGATTTGGGAAGGTTTCCTGAACCCCGATCATGACCACGCTCAGCACAATCAACGAAAGTATGAACAGACGTTTGTTTTTCATCTGCCGCACCGGACTAACTGATTGATAGCGTTTACCCTATGGTGAACCGTCCGGCACCCTCACCTCCTTGCCTTTATTATCCCGCTATTGTTAACTTTTGTAAACGATTAAAAAATGGAAGCGGTTGCGAAAACAAGCGGCTGCATGCCGAACAGAACGCCGGAATATTTGGCAGTCCGGCAATTTTGCCGCGTACAGACACAGACATCCCCCCTCCCACATACATTTACATATAGGCTTCTGCCTACATACATTATGTGGAGGTGCCGATAATGACAGGTGTTTTTGCAGCGCTCGGTTATGTCATCAAGGAACTCGTTTTTTTAGTATCATATGTGAAAAACAATGCCTTTCCACAGCCGCTGTCAAGCAGTGACGAAAAAAAGTACTTGGAGCTGATGGCCCAGGGGGATGAACACGCGAGAAACATGCTGATCGAGCATAACCTCCGGCTGGTCGCCCACATCGTCAAAAAATTCGAAAACACAGGCGAAGATGCAGAAGACCTGATTTCCATCGGAACGATCGGGCTGATCAAAGCGATCGAAAGCTATTCAGCCGGAAAAGGAACAAAGCTCGCCACTTATGCGGCACGGTGTATAGAAAACGAGATTCTCATGCATTTGCGCGCATTGAAAAAAACGAAAAAAGACGTCTCCCTCCATGACCCGATCGGCCAGGACAAAGAAGGCAACGAAATCAGCCTCATCGATGTCCTCAAATCGGAAAACGAAGACGTCATCGACACCATCCAGCTCAACATGGAGCTTGAAAAAGTCAAAAAATACATCGACATTCTGGACGGACGGGAAAAGGAAGTCATCGTCGGCAGATTTGGCCTTGATTTGAAGAAAGAAAAAACGCAGCGCGAAATCGCGAAGGAGCTTGGGATTTCGCGGAGCTATGTGTCGCGGATTGAGAAGCGCGCGCTGATGAAGATGTTTCATGAGTTTTATCGGGCGGAGAAGGAGAAGCGGAAGCGTGCGAAGGGAAAATAAAATATAAGAAGGCCAGGAAGTAGATAACCCTGGTCTTTTTTTGCTTATTTAAATCGCAAACTACTTTGAAAGGGCAGAATCTGTACCAATTGCTAGTTACCTACAACACTAGAAGTATAAATCTATAGCTACAGCCTCCACTGTGTCGAATATAGGGGGAACTTAATAAGGTTCCTCCTCCTTTTTTAAGAGTAAAAGTATTATAGCACCTCTCTCCCAAAATAATAGGCTTTAACATTGCTAAAGGTCAATTGAGTTTGGTTTTAGAAAACTTATTTGGCCTTTATGAAATTAGTCATCACTAAGCCTTTAACCTGCACTGATTGAGTCCTGGTAAAGTTCATTAGAAAGTCTTATTTTGATTAAAAATAGATTATTAAACAAAAGGCGAAAGGGAAGGTAGAGATGGAAGGGGATAATATTTATTAGTACATTATTCTCCTCTTATAAAGAGTCTCATATGACAGATAAGCTATACACAATTATATTTTTTGAACTTTTTAATAATGTAAATTATGTAAATAAATATTATTCCTTTTTCCTATTTACCCATATTTTTACTACTGATAGAATAATCACAAGGAGGTGGGAATTCATACCAAAGCAAACAATTACAGGTTGTAACCTAAATACATAGTCACTGGTTTGCTACTAATTATACGTAGAGGAGGAAATGATTATCAATAGACTAGCTAAAGGATTCATAGTAATAGCTTCTTTAGCCCTTGGCTCTACTTCCTTTGTCCAGTCATCTCAAGCTAAGGAAAATGATGAGATTGATACTAATGCCACTGGAACATCCGTACCCATTGTTTATACTGTAGATAGTCTGTTCACACCAAAGGTTGAATTACAAAATAAAAACTCTGCTACAAAGCCTGTTAAAGATGCTATCCGGGCAGTTCTAAAGAATAAAGCAAAGCTTTTTCAACTTGTAGAAAGGCTTGCAGGAAAGAAAGTAAGAAATGAACTTGAAGAAAGGTTTACAAAGTATATAGAACCCGTACTAAAAGACCTTTTAGATGAGTATTATGCCTTTGGGTGGTCTGATGTCCAAAATAAGCTATATAATTCGCTTAAAAAATCAGGACTTTCTAACATAAATGCCAAAGTTTTAGCATATTGGACAACCATTGCAATTAAATCGTTTTAAAATTATTCATAATATAATAGGAGATAAATATATATGAAAAATAAAAAGAGAATAGCTTCAGTGGTTCTAAGCGCCACGCTTCTTACATCTTTCTTAGGCACATCAGGTGCATTAGCATCTGAAAAAACAGCGTCATCTACTCCTGTTGCTATGAAAGTGACTGTTCATAAAGGGGTACAAAACGCTATCAAGTCACAGAATGTACCTGTTAAAACAGTAGCTACTGCTAATGGGAATTTTCAAACTCAAGGCGCAGTGTCATGGACTTATAAAGCCTTTAAATTAGCTCTCCGCTCAGGAGGTTGGGTTTTATCGCAAATGCTTAGACCTTTGTCTCCAAAGGCCGCCGCATGGGTTAGAAAAAACTCTGCTAAAGTAGCTAAGTTGATGGATAAAGGCGAAAAATGGACTGAGAATCAGTTTTATAATGGACTGAGAGGCATTGGCTGTCCGCCTGATGTGGCAAGAGCATTGGCAAAATTCATTATTACGCTGATTTAACGAATAAAAAATTTAAGAAAGTGCTGTTAGTTCCCCACTAATGGCACTTTTCTAATGGAGGTCAAAGATGACTATCTTTACAGCAATAACTCTAGCTATACTTTCATGTTTGGTTATTTCCTGTGTTTTGTTTTTACTTTTGATTAAAAAGGGGGTTATAGATAATCCCCCAAACACCTTGGCGTTCATATCTTTTATCCTCCTCATAGGCTTTTGTTTATTCTTTGCCATGGCTGTTCCTAGCCTAATTATTTATTTTGTTTCTTTAGGTGTTAATCATTTCTTAGGCGACTATGTAAATTATAGCTCTAGATCTGATTTATACATATTTTCTTTATTAGTAAGCGCATTAGCACTTGTTTACATGCTTATACTTATGGCAGTTATAAAAGGACTCTCAATATTTCTCAGAATTCCTAAGTGGATAACTTATATATTTGAGTTTGCTGTTGCGTGGATAGCCGTTTATTTCTCCATAGAGTATGTTACAAATAGCCATCTAAGTAATGTATCCATATTTCAAGGTGGAGAGTTACTTTTATCCTTTTTTATTACATTTCTATTCTTAGGGTGTGACATTCTTTTTTCTAACCTAGATGAGATATCAAGGGAAAAGTTAGGATAGGCACAGTAAAAAATACTGTGTCTATATAAATATTTAGAGAAGGAGAGATCAGAATTTTTCAGTGGGGAGAAGAAAATGGGATAAGTAGTGCATGTGGGGCTACGTGTAGACACTTCCCCTCTTGCACAAGGAAAGGCTGCAGGTGTGTAGAAAAAGCTCTTTGGTGCATCATCTACAACATCAAAAGAGCTGGGAGCAATTTAGATAGAGTAATGGACATTATCATTCAGCAGAAGAATGTAAGTGGATATAGACGAAGGAGTATCAGTGACCGTATAAACTACACGACTCCATTTTAGAAAGGTCATTAAAAATGATATGACAACCAACCGGCTTTTTCACTTTATCAAGACTTTCATGATATTCTTTGAGCAATTCAACGTGTTCCGGTAACATCATTGACACCCATTTGATACTTCCTCTGTCCCGCAGCATACACAATTTTCCTTTCTAACTTTAATCTCAATCGTGCGGTTCCGGCGTTTGTATAAAAAACTTCGTGTAGAAGTGCTGACGAGCCGTACCGTTCTCTGAAACCGTCCATAACGTACCCAAGTATTCGCTTTTTTCTTGATCAGGGCGAAATAGATTGAGCTTGATTAAATTGTCTCCTGAATATTGGAAAGAGAAACTGAAATTTCTTTGTTTTCACATCTCGGCATGCCCAAAAACTCGTGTCAAGACAGAGTTTTGCCAGCAGCGTATTCGGTTCAATTCCAACAGTTCATGGCAAACCAAATTATCTTTTCATGTCATCTTTAATTTTCATTGCAATTGTTTGTGCGTCTCCCCACATATTTTCAAGACCGTTACTTTCATACGTGTGAATAGCATCATGGGGGACATACCAAATACGTATGTATGTTTCTTTTTTAAATAACGTTAAACTTAAAAATTCTTTATTACTTTAATACAACAAAAACGGATAACCTCTAGGAGTCAACGAAATCAGCCTCATCAATGTCCTCAAATCGGAAAACGAAGACGTCATCGACACCATCCAGCTCAGGCACAGAGCTTGAAAAAGTCAAAAAATACATCGACATTCTGGACGGACAGGAAAAGGAAGTCATCGTCGGCCGCTTCGGTCTTGATTTGAAGAAGGAAAAAACGCAGCGCGAGATCGCGAAGGAGCTTGGGATCTCGCGGAGCTATGTGTCGCGGATTGAGAAGCGCGCGCTGATGAAGATGTTTCATGAGTTTTACCGGGCTGAGAAGGAAAAGCGGAAGAAGGCGAAGGGGAAATAATTTAGCAAAGGCCGGATTGGACATTCCGGCTTTTCTCTATTTTCACTAAAGTTTCTTTTAAAAGAAATAGATGAAAGAGTTATGAAAATCGTTTTTGCACACTAATAAGCTCTATGAGAAAGACAATCTGGATCATAGCAGATAACTTGATTATGAGTTCTTTAATCGCATCGTCCCTGCTTTCTTTATACAGGCCTCGATCTGGGTGTGGTTGCTCGATCCATACCCTTATATACATTGCCATCACTCTGGATCTACTTCCTGTCAAGTTTTATTAAATGATGAGAGGAATCGTTCATGCATTTGTCAGCTTGCGGCCCCTCGATGAGCATCACCTTCATAAATGCATCACACCTTGGGTAATGCTATGTAATAACTGTTTGTCCTAATGGGTGATTTTCAGTATGAAAACAAATAAAAAACCGATGGCTTGAACCATCGATCTGTATTCTATATTACTGGGCCCTCAATATAGTAAATCTATCTCATTGGTTATGAAAGTTTATTTTCATTACACACTCTATATTCATTTGTTATCATTTCTATACGTTTATCTATACGTTTATATCAATTATGGTTAAAAAATAGCGAGAAAAAACAATAAACGTCCATCCTAACTTTTTCATCTTATTTATTAAGAATTTTAACCTCTTCCTTTTAAAATAAAGAAGCGATTTTCAGTTCTTAATGCTATGTCATCGGGACATGTCTGTTAAAGTAGCCAAAAAATACATTCAGATATCCACTCACAACCACAATCCACTTTGATCCACTACAGATTTCTGAACTGACATTAAACAGCTAGACTTATAAATACCGATTATCAATTTTTTTATTCTGTTCCAGTTCCCATTCACAATTAGGACATTTCGGCGGCGTCTCGGCATAAAGTGAACTAATTTATTAATGTTCAACAACAGAATTTCGTCTATTTGCAATAAAGAATCCACAGATCATTGCAAGAATGGCCATCGCCCACCAGAACGTTGAGATCGCCTGATCATGATCGATGATAATCAAACGAATGACAGCTGTGATGCCAATATAAATGAAGTAGCGAAGCGGGAAATGAAAGTCTGATTTGAAGTATTTGATAATCAAAGCAATGAACTCAAAGTACATGAAGAATATAAGCAGTTCTCCAAGCATCTCATAATAGCTGTCCACTTTGTTGAACAGTGACTTGTATACGAATTGCACAATGTACCATGTCTCACTGATCAGAAGTGCGCTTAAGGCTATCGCCAGGAAGAACAGACAGACATTGAGAAGCGCTTGTAACAGGTAAGGCACCTTTTTGAATTTGTTGGAAAATCTCATCATGTTGTCTCCTATTTCAATATATTCGTGGTTTTTATTCTCAGCCTACATCTTGGTGTTCCAAAATCGTAGCACAATGTAGTACTTAGAATTCTTTTGTATACTGTGAAACTGTCCCTGCATGCGGGACATCATTCGCGCAATGCTCCTTTCACCGAGTCCGTTGCTTTCCGGTGTTATATCCGCAAGTTTAATCGTATTGCTAACATGGATCTCAAATATCTCTTGATCCGATACAAACGTGATGCTGATTTCTTCTTCCGGATCTGCGTATTTAAATAAGTTTGACATCACATTATCAAATACACGACCAAGCTCCTCCAAATTCACGTTAATATAGGTTTCCGGCAGCTCGCCTGAAATATGGACCCGGAAATGCTTCTGATGAAGGATAGCAATCTGATCTGATATTAGATCGTAGATCACTTCTTTTACTGCAACGGTCTCCAGATCGGCCTCATATTCCTTGTCCAGCAGGAAATACGCAAACAGATTGTCAGACAAGCTTTTTAATTGCAGTGCTTTACCATAAGCATTGGCTACATACCGATCTTTGCTGGTACCCGCTTCGCCTCCCGCTTTTTTGGCAAACTCCAGATTCATGATCAGCGACGTCAGCGGTGTGCGCATATCGTGCGACATTTCGGTAACCAGGCTGCGGCTCTCAGCTTGCAATTCCTCGATAGCTTTAAGTTTGTCCAGGAAAGCTTTCCGCAGATCCTCAATGCTCTTTGCAATCATCGCTAATTCATCATGCCCTTTTATCGTCATCTCGTAGTCCAGTTCGCCCCCTTCAAGAATATGAATCTCTTGGTGAATCGTTTTAAGGTAGCGAAGACTTTGGCGAATGCCAAAGAGAACAATGATTAAAAAGATGAGGGTTGCCCCGAGCAAATCCAATGTAAAGGCCAGACTATAATATCGGGAAGAGTAGAAACCGTCGATAATGACTCTTCCTTCGCCATCGCTAAACTTGACAGGATGTGAATGATTTTGAGCGTACTGAGTCAGCTTTTCCTTTCCATAATCCGATTCGGAATAAATGGAATCATATTGCAGCTCCTGATCCTTGAATATGGTGAGGTTAATGTAATTTTCTTTTTTGACCCACTCACCAAACGCTTTTCTATCTGATGTAGACAACTCATTTTCTGAAACGTACTTGCTGAATTTTTGAATGTATCTTGCTGACTCCTCGTGATAATACTCATCCGAACTCAGATATCCCTCGATCAGATCATCTGTGATTTTTTGCAACGTCAGAAAGATCACACCACTCACAAACGCAGCAACCATGATCAGCAAAGCCAGTTTTTTGGTTAGCGTAAATTTACGATGCGCCAAATCGATATCCTCTTCCCCATTCAGTTCTTATATAAACCGGACGTGCCGGATCATCCTCAATTTTGGAGCGCAGCTTCCGAATATGCACCATCACCGTATTGTTGGAACAGTAAAAGTAAGGCTGTCCCCACACACTCTCATATATATTTTGGGCAGAAAATATTTTGTTACGTTTGCTCATCAGAAGTTTCAGGATACGATATTCCAGATCTGACAACTTGATTTGCTGCTCCTCTTTCCAGACCTCATTAAATTCTTCGCTCACTCTTAGTTTGCCCCCGATAAGAAATGTTTCTTCCTGTTCCTTCTTTTCCTGATAGATAGTATATCTGCGTAATTGAGCAATCACTCTAGCATGAAGTTCCTCTTCCGAGAATGGTTTAGTCATATAATCATCGCCGCCGGCGAGTAACCCCTCAGTTTTATCGAGTGTACTCGATCTGGCCGTCAGAAACAGAATCGGGACGTTAGAGGATTTCCTGATGTGCTGACATGTTTCAATTCCCGAAATGCCTGGCATCATAATATCCAAAATAACCAAATCAAGCGAGTCATCCACAAGTTGCAATGCTCGCTTTCCATCCTTGGCTCTTAGCACCTCGTAGCCTGCACGCGTAAGGGATTCCTCCAAAAGATCACCAATATCCTGATCATCCTCTACGACTAATATTCGATGGGTCATGTCTCTCTCACCTCATGATTCTTGATGTTATTTCTCGTGTGTCCTTACTATATATCGTTCATCGTTAAGTACGTTATAAGATACTACGTAAATCTTAACAATTTATGAAAGCTGATGCCCGCCACAAATTTGTCACATTTTCTAAAAAAACGATGACTCTTCATAAATTGTTAAGATTCGGTCTTTATATTTATCCATTGTAAGGCTCAGGTTTTTCAGATCCGAACCACACATTGCGATGATAAATGGAAAAGGAGCATTGATATGACTGTACAAAAAGAAGGACACGGGCAACCGGTGAGTCTGCGGGAACGGGTTCATTTTCTGGACATCGTACGCGGATTTGCCTTGCTGGGCATTATTATTGTCAATTATTTTCTGATCGTAGATTCAGTAAAGGGATTCGAAATGACCTCCGATGACGTACTGCACAATCTGGTTTCCTGGTTTGCCGAAGGGAAATTCGTTACGTTATTCTCCTTCCTGTTCGGGGTTGGGTTTATGATCTTTATGGATCGAGCCGCGCAGAAGGTAGATAGTCCCAACAAGCTGTTTGCCCGTAGGTTATCTATCCTGTTGGGATTTGGCATTTTGCACATCACATTTGTTTGGGTCGGTGACATATTAGCCTTTTACGCCGTAAGCGGCTTCCTGTTACTCGCCTTCTATAAACGCACGGCCAAAACGGTGCTTAGATGGATTATCGCACTTATCGTGTTTCAATTCCTGACTCCTGTTTTCACAATGTTGTACAATGTCATCAATACTGCAGGGTCAAAAAACCCAAATTTTTCAGAGTTTACTTTGTTTAGCCACAGCAGCCTTACCTACGTGGAATCCATCAGCACTCGGTGGACAGATATGGTCACGATGGCTGCTGGCTCTTTCTCTATGATCTATTCCATGTTTCTCATGTTTCTGCTGGGCGTGTACTTTGTTAAGATGGAATTTTTCAAAGACATGGAAGCGAAAAAGCCTATATGGAAGCGTATCTGGATCATTAGCACAATCGCTTTTCTAATAACACAAAGCAGTATATTACTAGACATGTTTAATCTTTCTGAGAATATGCTGTGGAAGGACATTTCCTCTGTCTTGAGTCAAAATGGCGGCTTAACCGGAAGTATGTTTTATATGAGCACTTTTGCAATGCTGTTTCTATACGTTCCTCAGCTGCGAGGCCCTATGATGATATTCACCAAAGTCGGACGGATGTCATTGACCTGTTATCTGCTTCACTCTATCATTGGAACAGTTCTGTTCCTCAGGTACGGATTCGGGCTTGCGGGTCATATTCAATCTGCCGGCACGTTCATGTTCAGCCTGGCCGTGTATTTCGTGCTTATGATCTTTAGTACATTGTGGTTGAGACGATTTAAGTACGGTCCGATGGAATTAATATGGCGCAAGCTGACGTATGGCAAATTAAACGGGAGTCCCAAAGCAACTCCGCTGCACTCGGAAAAATCTATTCAGAAATAACCCCCTTGCACAGATTGCATGACTTCAAATTAGTGTTGTTGAATGAAGCGGGCATTAAACGGACAGATTTGATATATGGACTAGTTATTTTTATATCATTTAGGCTTCTTTGGGCTAATAAATCCACCAGAGTTTACTCAATGTGCATTGCTCATGATCGAATCTAAATTGAATCTTTTACGCATGTTCATAGTCAAAGGCGCCTCATTCGACTATTTTTGTATCTTTTCGCAGGAAAAATTCGAGAATGATGACAAATCCCGCATACACACTTAATACGGTAGTGAACGATAGTAAATAAGGGTTACATGCAGCTTGTTTTCCAATGAAACAAAGAAAAAGAAATCATACAAAAAGACAGGAGAAAGCTTTTGAAGTATTTTAACGCCAAATTTACCGCGGAAGAAAAAGCGACGGAATCACTTTTTGTGATAAGGGCTCGTAGAACAGCTGGAATGTTTCTACTGAACGACTGAACTCGATATTTCAGCAACTGAGGGAGTGAACAATCATGAAAACAAAAAAGGAACCAAAAGTTATTCTGGAACTAGCAAAGGAATCTGATCTGCCAGAATTCCAAAAAAAATTACAAGAAGCCTTTGCGATCGCCGTGATTGAAACGTTCGGTGATTGCGAAGATGGACCGATTCCATCGGACAATGATGTTCAGGAGTCTTTCAATGCTCCCGGAGCGGTGGTATATCATATTCTTCAGGATGGTAAGAATGTCGGTGGTGCAGTAGTACGTATCAACAGCCAAACAAATCATAATTCGCTAGATTTATTCTATGTATCTCCAGAATATCACAGCCAAGGGATTGGTCTTTCTGCTTGGAAAGCCATTGAAGCACAGTATCCGGATACTGTGCTTTGGGAAACCGTGACACCTTATTTCGAAAAGCGAAATATCAACTTCTATGTGAATAAGTGTGGATTCCATATCGTAGAGTTCTACAATGAACATCACTCTGATCCGCATATACATCGCAATGGACGCGAAGATGACAAGCCCCTGCCGGATGATGATGACTTTTTCAGATTTGTAAAGATTATGAAAAAAAAGGACTAAACAATTGAACACGGCGAGATGCCGCAGAGAGTTGCTGGTAACTTTTTTAGAGAAATGTATTAATGCTGTCTAACAATAAAAAAAGCTTTATCCTAGAAATAGGATAGAGCTTTTTCACCTTTTGACTCAATTGTCAATTTTAAACCAATCCAATACATAAAGAAAAAACCTCTATTAAGAGGGTTTAATCAGTTTTCATGTTTGATTTCGGTCAGAAAGTTGATGATATGCTTCACTTTGCTCTACAGCCTGTTTGTTGCATAAGGCATTTACTATTTTTTACATAAACCCCCAAATACCTTTGCTTTTCTAGAGAAATCCAAATGTGTGTTTAAAGCATAATACCTAGATATCAGGCTTTCGTTTAAACCTGTTACAAGCTTCGCACTTAAATACAGCGGAATTTATAATATATGCTTGGACAGCCGAAAAAGCCGAACTGTACATGGTATGCACTTTTGCATTCGAACTTTCATGTTACGTCATATTAACCTTTCGTACATATAATCACAGGCAATTGAAAATGCAGCTTGGCTATTTAAAGTATCTCCTTCATTCGCTAGTATTACAGGAGGCTGACTCAACATTGATTTAATCAATCAGTGATAGGAAATCTGTGCACCCCCCTAATGAATAATGAAATCCTCATGCATTTGCACGCCTTGAAAAGAACGAAAAAAGACGTCTCTCTCCATGACCCGATCGGCCAGGACAAAGAAGGCAACGAAATCAGCCTCATCGATGTCCTCAGGATCGGAAAACGAAGACGTCATCGACACCATCCAGCTCAGGCACAGAGTTTGAAAAAGTCAAAAAATACATCGACATTATGGACGGACGGGAAAAGGAAGTCATCGTCGGCCGCTTCGGTCTTAATTTGAAGGTAGAAAAAACGCAGCGCGAAATCGCGAAGAAGCTCGAGATCTCTCGGAGCTATGTGTCGCGGATTGAGAAGCGGGCGCTGATGAAGATGTTTCATGAGTTTTATCGGGCGGAGAAGGAGAAGTGATATCGCAGAAGCCGGTCTAATAATCCGGCTTCTATTTCTTTCCTCTATGACCTCAATAAAAGTGAGAGCTTGTTATCCACTTACAGAGGTCTGTTGAATTCTGATTTTATTTGTGTTGCTATAATGTTCATAACATTTTTCATAAATTCCTCTATTGTTAATGAAGCAGTCCCTCCACCTTGAGCGAACATTTTATTTCCTCCACCTTTTCCATCAATAAGGGAAAGGCTTTCTTGCATTAGGGTTCTCATATCCATTTTATTTGCTTCTCCTCGTCCGCAAACCAATTGGAAGCGATGATCGTTCTCTGATAAGAAAAAAATAAGGGCCCGTTTTTCTCGATCAGCGATCATTTTTGCTAGCTTTTGAAGTTCTTGAATCGATCGATCTGAAAACGTTTCGATCACCATGACAGTATCATTTTGAATGGTGTTTTTGGCTAATAATTCATTGGCTTCATACTGAAGGTTTTTTTCATTAGATTCTAGAAGCGCTTTGTCTAGCTTTTTTATATTTTCAAGCAACCGTTTGACAGCTTCACTTAATTCCCCTTCAGGACGATTAAGTAATCCAGTCAATTCAACGATTACCTTTTGTTTTTGATCGAAATGCGTTATGACCCGATTACCGCATACAAAATACAAACGAAATTTTTTTCTCTGTCTTTCCCAATTCAATACTTTAATTGCTCCGACTTCCCCTGTAGCGCTAGGGTGTGTTCCGCCGCATCCGTTGTAATCAAATTCATCAATCATGACAAGACGAATATTTTCTTTTACAGATGGGAGTTTACGAATCGGATAATTTACTAAGTCATCATATTCTACCCATTTCGCTACTATGGACCTATTTTCCGTTATGATCTCGTTTGCAAGCTTCTCTGCTTTGCCTGCCATTTCCTCTGTTAATTCTGATACATCAAGGTCAATGGTAACCGTATCATTTCCAAGATGGAATCCAACTGTATGAATATCGTATAACTGCGCGAATGCCGCCGACAAAATATGCTGCCCGGTGTGCTGTTGCATGTGATCAAAACGCCGTTCCCAATCAATAACCCCAACAACCTGATCATCTAAATTCGGTAAAGTCCTTTCTACATAATGACGAATTTCTCCATCGACCTCTTCAACGTTTAAAACCTTGACACCGTTCAATGTTCCTATATCATGGGGCTGGCCCCCGCCTGTTGGATAAAAGGCTGTTTCCTCTAGGGTAATATAAAAATCACCTTTTTTGTCCTGTTGCTGTTTCAAGATTTTCGTTTCGAACGTTTTAAGATAGGGATCTTTGTAAAAAAGTTTGTGATGATTCGGACTCATGCCATCTCCCCTTATTTTTTAAATTATTGAAGTCTTCCTCTAGCTTCAATATTTAATTCATCTACAACCTCTCCATTATCGACTAGATAGGCTTTATCGTGCAAGTTGCATACTGGGCAGATATGATTTGGAATAATTCGCACCTTATCTCCAATGCTTACTTTTTTGTTGAATTCTTCATGATAAATAATAGCATGTTCATCGAATACGCCATGAATATAAACGTCCTCGTATTCTTTGATACGGCCAAGCCCTTTGGTTGCAGTAAGCCCTTCGCTTCGTGTTTGGGCGGTAATTCCCTTGGCCCCTACGTCTGTAATGACTCGTTCTTTTGTTGGTTTACTAATCACGGTTGTGAGTACAGAAGCAGCACAGCGATCATACGTACCAATTACATTTGCTTGTGAGGCGTCCATAAAAATGTAAGTGCCAGGTCTAATTTCTGTCACCCCTTCTGGAATATCAAACTTAAACATGAAGGGAGGAGTAGAGCCAATACTAACCACTTTTGTCTTTAGATCCATTTCTTCCGCAATTCGGGCAAAATGTAATGTTCGTTCTACACTTTCTTTATAGAGTTCTTTACAATGTGCTACACTTTTCGCTTTATAAGAATGTCCGTCATGTGAGAAGATTCCTTTTAGCTCGACATTTTGACACGTTTTGATTAATTCTAATAAAGTACAAAAATCATCTTCTTCAATAATTCCGGAGCGTTGTTCTCCTACTTCAATTTCCACTAACACTTGGGCTTTCTTTGAAGCTCCTTCAAATACTTCTTCAATTTCACGTACTTGATACGCACTATCGATTCCAAAAGAGATATCAATCGTTTCAGATAGTTTTCTAATACGTTCAAGCTTTGATTTCCCAACAATTTCATTTGCGATAAAGATATCTTTTAAGCCATTTCTCGCCATCACTTCAGCTTCTCCTACTTTCGCTACAGCGATTCCTGTAGCTCCCATTTCTTCTTGTAGCTTAGCTAATTTAGGCATTTTATGTGTTTTTGTATGAGGTCGTAAGTTTACTTTCTGTTCATTAGCGTAATTTTGCATATCCTTCATATTGCTTAACATCACGTCTTTATCGATTAAAAGAGCTGGTGTATCTAATTGTAAATCATTCATTGTACCTCCTCCTTTATCGCTGCAATGGCTTCAACTTCAACAAGACACCCGGCATATAAATGATTTGATGGAACAACTACTCTTGCCGGTTTATGATTGCCGAAGAAATGAGCATAGACCTCATTGATATCCGGCCAATACTTTACATCTGGGGTATAAAGTCTGCATAATATCACATCTTCGTTGGCTAATCCCCGTTCCTTGAGGACCAGCTCCATATTTGCCAACGCCTGTTTTGCTTCTTCTTTGATGCCCCCAGCCGGAATTTTCCCCGTTTCCGGATTCATCGACAACTGCCCTGAAATATAGATAACACCATTATGTTCCATTGCTGGCACGTAATGGCCTCCATCACGTGTTGAATATTTCGTGTGTACAGGCTTCAAAATAATTTCCCCCTATTATTCCTAATATTTAAAGCTAGCCTCATCAATCTTCTGTCCAGCAGCCAGCAAAACAGCGAGTTTGATTCTTGCTTTCTTACTGTCATAGCAGCCGCCTAGTATGATTCCGGCATCTGCATATGTTGAAGCACTTCCTTTGAATCCATATACTCCCTTAACTTCACCTTCATCAGCACTTGTTGTCAGAACGACAGGAATCCCTTTCTCTACGGCTTTCTTTGCACTTTCTAATATTGCTGGAGCCGTATGCCCTCTTCCCGGCGCCTCAATAATGATTCCTGCACTTCCGCACTTAACTGCATAATCTATAAACTTTCCGTCTGATCCAAGTGAACACTTAATAAGTTCTACATTTGGCAATGCTTGAATTAGTTGATACGTCTCACGCTTGATTAATCTTTGATGAATTGCGATCTCATCTTGATCAGCCGTTCCCAAATAACCGAATCCCGGAGAGAAAAAACCATCCACATTTGACGCATGCTGTTTTTTCACATATCGAGCAGCAAAGACCCTCTCATTAAACAACACTGTTACCCCTAAGCCTCGCGCATCAGGATGTGCCGCTAATAAGAAAGCTTGTCTTAGGTTCACAAATGCATCTGTACCTTCAAGTGTCGGTCCTCTTTGTGACCCCGTTAACACGACCGGCCTTTCATCAGATATAACCAGATCAAGGAAATACGAAGTCTCTTCAAGGGTATCTGTTCCATGCGATATCACAATTCCGGCAACATCCTCATTCCGAAAGAAACTCTCTATATTTTGCTTCAGAATGTCAAGCAGTCATATGACTGCTTGACATTTGAAAGACTGACTTAATTTCAATATCTATATGAGAAGGCAGTCGGCACATTTCAGAAAGCTCTTCACCTGTCATAGCACCTGCTTCTAATAGACCTGTTTCAGGGTCAGGCTTACTTGCAATTGTACCGCCGGTACTCAGTAAAATGATTTTCTTGTTTTCCATGATAACTCCCCCATTTTCATATTAAAGGTTTCTCTCTCTTCGTTCCTAATTAGATTTAATCCCAGCCCCGCATAATGGAATCACGATTTTTTCATCAGAAGAATGATCGTATTTTAAATATCCTGCATAGTTAGCCGCTGTTGTTGGCTCAACATAAAAGCCTTTACTTGCTAATGCTGTACGAGCTTTTAGAATCTCTTCCTCATTGGTTGTAATGATGTGACCTTTTGTGGCACGGATGGCTTCTAATATTTGAGCTGATCTTGCCGGTTTGGCAATCGAGATGCCCTCTGCAAGTGTTCCCCTGTTTTCGACGGGTTGAGCAACTTGTTGATTGTTGATAAATGCCTTTGCCAACGGCGCACAATTCTCTGCCTGTATCGCAACCAGTCTTGGCATTTTGTCTATACATTTGTTCTCTAGTAATTCTTTAAATCCATAGTAAACCCCAAGCAATAATGTACCATTGCCAACTGGAATAATAAGCGTATCCGGCGCTCCATTCATTTGTTCCCAAATCTCAAAGGCATACGTTTTTGTTCCTTCATAGAAATATGGATTAAAAACGTGACTGGCATAGAATTTTTTCTCTATATTCACAGCCTTTTGCGCTGCTTCGGCCACATCTTCTCTTGTGCCTTCAATTTCGCGAACGTTGGCCCCATGCGCTTTCACCTGCGCGATTTTCTTAGGTGATGTACCCTTCCCAAGAAATATGTCACATGCGATGTTAGCCCGCTTGGCGTAAGCTGCAATAGATGTCCCTGCATTTCCACTGCTGTCAGCTATCACATGCTTCACTCCCAGCTCCTTTGCCTTAGCTATTAATACAGCAGCACCGCGATCTTTAAAAGACAAAGTAGGCATCATATAGTCCACTTTCACAAGAGTGTTCGGCTCCCCGCTGTCTAACACGATTAAAGGTGTGTATCCCTCCCCCATCGTGATGCCGCTCCATATGGCGGAGTCGCGATCAAATGGCATAGCATCAATATATCTCCACATAGAAGGAATATCTTTGAGCACTTTTGAATCGGACCATTCTACTTTTTCTTTTACAAGGTCTAACACTCCGCCACACTGGCATTTCCACACCTGTTCAGACACATTATATTTAGTACGGCAAGAATGACATTGATACTGTTCCATTATTTTTAGACCTCCTATTATATATTTTTTTATATGTTATATATTTTTTTATATGTTTTAGACAAAAAAATATATTACAGACTGGCGATTGCTTCAATTTCAACCTGAAAACCGTAATGCAGCTCGTTCGTCGAAACAACTGACCGTGCTGGGCGATAATCGTGAAAAAAAACCTGACAGACATTGTCGACACGGTCTAACAAATTGATATCGTGAAGATATAAGGTTATCTTTAAAATTTTTCCTTTATGACTGCCGGCTTTTTTTAAGATATACTCTATATTTGACAATGCCTGTAAAGTCTCTTCTTCAATGGTACCAAATTTCTTTTCCTGCGTGATTGGGTCAATGGCAAATTGCCCTGATACATAGACCGTGTTTTGATGAATTACAGCTAATGCATAATGACCGTTCGATTTTAAATTCCCTGCTTCAAAAATACTCTCCACTCCGCTCACTCCGATTGTCTTTTTTTCACTTCATCCAAATAGCTGTAGACGGTTACCTTTGAAATGCCTAGTTGTTCTGCTACTTTATCAATGGCACCTTTCATGAGGAATATTCCCTTTTCATCCATAAATCTGATCAGCTCGATTTTTTCCCGGCGTTTCATCAGGGAATGTTTGCGATTCGCCACAATTTGTTCAATTAACTGGTTCGTGATCTCTTCTACATTCTGAATCGAAGCTTCCTGCTCCGCCGTATTCGAAGTTTGTATTTGATTTTTCTTTTCAACACCGGGCATAAATGCATCTAACATTTCTTTCATTTGAATCATTACATTCATGTCGTAATTGATGCAAAATGCCCCAATCACCTGCTGCTGGCCATCTCTAATGAGGGTAGTCGATGATTTTATTGTTCTCCCATCATCTGTTTGAATTTCATATCCAGCTAAGTAATCCTCTTTAAATTCATTGGATAAAAGAACCTTTTTCACCAAGTGGTCAAAGGATTGGCCAACCTCTCTTCCCGTCACATGGTTGTTCATTGTAAAAATGACGGAAGACTGGGGGGTTGTCAAATCATGAATGACGACCTCACAATATGGACCAAACATTTCCCCTATCGTTTTTGCAAATGGTATGTAACTTTTTAAAACCTGTTTTGCTTCAGTCAAAACCTGAACACCTAACTTTCATTTACCTGCATTCATCACAAGTGATTTCATTCTTGACTTAATTATATAATTTTTTATACAAAAATGAAACAAAAATATATTTTTTTATACACAGGATTGATCATTCATTACCTTCAGTTTGCATCTTTTTATTTTGTCATCAAACAGGAACTATTTAGATATAGTTCGGTATCTTTTTAGTTCAGTCCCTCAACCTGGTAAAAGTAATTGCCCAAAACGGATAACCTGTGAGTGGCATTTAAATCAGCCTTATCGAGAAAAAAAGTCATCGCCGGCCGCTTCAGCCTTGATTTGAAGAAAGAGAAGATGCAGCGGGAAATTGCGAAGGAGCTCGGGATTTCGCGGATTGAAAAGCGCACGCTGATGAAGATGTTTCATGAGTTTTACCGGGCGGAGAAGGAGAAGCGGAAGTGAGATCAATGAAGAGACTAGGAATAATATAAAACCCAGCCTCTTTTTATGCCAGCTAATTTGGCTGGATAACGGGTGCGTCTTCTGCTCGATGAAGTTTCTCCGTATGGAATAAATCAGCTAATTTTGATTGCTCTTGGAGCGTGTCAACTTCACTAGTGACCATTTGTTTATTTAGCTTTTTTATGTGTGGGATGAAGGTTATGGCAAGGACAATTGTAGATACTAAGAACCCGGCATGATAAACTTTAAGCTGTTCGCAAACAATTAGATTTGTGTATTCATACTTTTCTATAACATCAATAACTTTTTTTATCGTTTCTTTAGACATTTCGCCTGAGAATATTTCTTTTCCCGAATCTATTACGTAAGCACCGTTCTCAGCAACGAAAGCTATTTCATTTTTAATTGATGGAAAAAAGGATTTAAGCTGATCATATTGATTGCCGCTTGCAACCACAAATTTTATTCCCCGTGCTTTTAATTCATGATATTGTTTCATAAAACGATCATTGTTATATTTCATGTCATCGTCCAAAAATGTTCCATCCATATCAACCGCTATTAGTTTTATGCTCACTTTTTCCTCCTTATCAGCTGAACATAAAGTGAACGTCCAATTTAACCAACTACTCCCCCCTTATGCTTCTATTTTTTTAAAAAACCTTGGCAAATGCTCTTTATGCGCTTCAAGCATTTCATCTAAAATCGCTTTGCCGATTTTATCAGAAGGGACAAGCGGATTGATCGTCATCGCCAGCAAAGCTGTATCATAGCTTCCTGTTACAGCGGCTTCGGCGCCTACTCGTTCAAATGACTTGATTTGCTGAACGAGTCCCCGGACTGCAACTGGCAGATCACCATGAACGATTGGCCTTGGACCTTCCTTTGTAATCACACAGCTTACTTCAACCGCAGAGTCATCCGGAATACTTGCAATCGCTCCATTGTTGATTGTGTTAACCGGCTGAATATCACGTTTATCGTTATAGATAGACGAAATGAGACGAACGGCTGCGTCGCTGTAATACGCACCGCCGCGCTCTTCTAATTGAGGCGGTTTAACGGCCAGGTCGGGATCTTTGTACAGCTCGAATAATTCCTCTTCAAGCTTCTGAACGACTTCAGCTCTCGTTGTTCCCTTTTTAAAGTTCTCCAATTCTTTTTGCAGCATTTCATCTGTCTTATAATAGTACATATGATATGGACAGGTTAATACATTTAAGGCCCGAATAAATTCCGGCTCCCAGCCTTGCCCTTCGATGTTTTTTACAAAACTGCTGTTCTCCGGATCTGATAACAGCTCCATCACTTTCTCTTTTACACTGACTCCGTCGACGTATACATCCAATCCATATACCATATGATTGAGACCGGCGAAATCAATGCGAACCCGTGAATGATCAACATCCAAGAGCTTGGCGATCCCCATCTCAATTCCGATTGGAACATTGCACAAGCCGACGATTTTCTTATGGTCAGTGTAGCGAAGGACAGCTTCGGTCACCATTCCGGCAGGATTTGTAAAGTTGATTAACCAGGCATCCGGACATAGCTCTTTCATATCTTTTACAATATCCAATATAACCGGAATGGTACGCAGTCCCTTAAACAATCCGCCCGGTCCGTTTGTTTCTTGGCCTAAAACCCCGTGACTCAAAGGTATTCTTTCATCCTTTGCACGGGCATCAAGCAGCCCTACGCGAAACTGAGTCGTAACAAAATCGGCATTGTGTAAAGCTGATCTCCTGTCAAGCGTTAAATGAATTTCAATTGGAAGACCGGCTTTTTCAATCATTCTTTTCGCAAGGTTTCCGACGATTTCTAATTTTTCTTTTCCCGCTTCAATATCTACCAGCCATAATTCTCGAACCGGCAATTCATCGTACCGTTTGATAAACCCTTCTACTAATTCAGGAGTATAACTCGATCCCCCGCCTATCGTGACAATTTTAATTCCTTGTGTCATCCTCTTTACACCTCCGGGTAATTTAGCAAAAGTACTTATGGATCAATTGTATCTGCAGATGAGCAAGCCGGTAAATAAGCCGGTAACATGTTGTTTTTAATCACACAAGAAGTCATTTGTTGCACATATGTAACACTATGTTTCTTAGGAAGCAGGTATGCTAAGATGGAGTTAGCAGAAAGGGTCAAGGGAAGGAGAGCCCCGCATACATGTTTACCCATGAGATCATCGCTTCGTTTAATGAACTGGAAACTTCTTTATATAATTACATTTGTCAAAATGGCGAGAAAGTCGTCTATATGCGAATCCGCGAATTGGCAGATGAAACGCACGTATCAACAGCCTCCATTCTGCGTTTCTGTAAAAAACTAAATTGTGAGGGTTTTTCGGAATTTAAAGTAAAGCTTAAAATGCAGTTAGAAAAAGATAAAAAGACGGTATTGAAGAGTTCCCAACATTCAATAGCCGAGTTTTTTGAGAGAACGTTAAAAGGAGACATTGAAGAAAAGATTGCGGAGGCCGCGCTTCTAATTACCAAAGCGGAGAGTGTCATTTTTATCGGCGTAGGAAGCTCAGGTATTCTTGCTGAGTACGGAGCAAGGTACTTCTCATGTTTAGGCAAATTTTCAATGTATATTAAAGATCCTTACTTTCCGACACATTCCCAATTCCGCCGCAATAGCATCACGATTGCTTTATCCGTCTCAGGTGAAGGCCATTCTACAGTCACTCATCTTCATCAGCTCAAGCAAGAAGGAAGTAAAGTGATCAGTATTACAAATCATAAGCACTCCACCATTGCCAGAATATCCGACATTAATATCTCGTATTACGTGACGGAAGAGTGGTTTGAAAATGCTAATATTACTACGCAAATCCCCGTTATGTATATTTTGGAATCAATGGCTCGTGAAATACATAGGCTTAGTAATAAACAATCGAATTGATACCTTTGGCCTGATCTAGTATCTACTTGTGATCGCCCTTAAACATTCCTTAAGTTACAGTAGATATTTCATTAGCTTTACCAGCGGAGAAGCGGAAGAAGGGGAAATGAAGAAGAAGCCGGTCCATAAGTTCCGGCTTCCCTTTTATTTCACCAGGCCCTCAACCTAGCTATTGCAATTGATTTGACTTACACCAATTCAATTTATTTTTATTTATTCTGGGCAGTTCATGAGCTCTTTCAGCAAGAGTTTTGCTGAAACAGAGCCCTTTATACCGTTTGATTTTTTGACGCGCCCAGACCGAATATGAACAGCAGAATGCTGACCATAAGCAACAGTAATATTGGGAGGTTCCAGCTTGCCGTGACATCATGGAGCAAACCAAACAAGATCGGTCCTGTTGCAGCCAGCAAATATCCGACAGATTGGGACATACCAGACAAGGAAGCCGCATCGGTGGCATCTTTCGTCCGCAAGCTTAAAAAGATCATAGCCAAACTGAACGCACATCCCCCAGCAATTCCGAGTAAAATTGTCCAGAACAAAATAAGTGCATTATCGCCAAAATAAAGGCCACCTAATGAAACAAAAAACAGGACAGTCATGATGACAACCAGCAAACGCTGGTTCTTCATGCGTCCCGCAACGATTGGTACGATGAATGATACGGGAAGCGAAGCAAATTGAAACAGCGATAGCATCCAGCCAGCGCTGTCTTCATTCAAGCCCCGGCTTGTCATGACTTCAGGTAACCAAGCGATCAATACATAGAAAAGCAAAGACTGCAATCCCATAAAAAGTGTAATTATCCATGCCAACGGTGAACGCCACAGACTTCGCCGCGTCGACGCACCGCTAGTTGTTATTCCGGCTGACGCGTGACTCGCCCGCGCTTTAGGAAACCAGAATAGTGCGGCTATCAGAGCGAGCAGACCCCAGATTCCAAGTGCGCCATTCCAGCCAAAACCGAGATTGCGGGCGAGCGGGACGCTTACACCGGAGGCTATCGCCCCGCATAAATTCATCGATACTGAATACAGTCCTGTCATCAAACCGACATTATGAGAAAAATCCCGTTTAACCAGACCTGGAATTAGCACGTTGCACACCGCAATCGCAAGCCCAAGCAAAACGGTGCCTGCAAACAAAGGAACTGTTGCGGACAGAGAGCGGACAGCGATACCTATCATGAGCAGAACCAAGGCATAAAGTATAATCCGTTCCATCCCGAAGCGGCGCGCCAAGATAGGTGCGAAGGGGGAAAGAAGCGAGAAAGCAAGCAACGGCAATGTCGTGAGCAAGCCTGCCGCAGTATTTGATAATCCAAGGGACTCGCGAATCGAACCTACCAGTGGGCCTACCGATGTCAGCGGTGACCGCATCGTCAGTGAAATAAGGACAATGCCTATAATGATCGGCAAACTCAATGAGAACGAAAGCTTTGCCTCAGTTGGCTTTGTACCACTTTGTACGCTCATAGCCGCTCCCCCTCTTCACCGGCAATAACATCTTTCGATTCCCCGATATAGCGATGAACTGCTTCCACGGCACGAGCAGCGTTTTGATCAACAATCGCTTCGACCAGTTGACGGTGCATTTCCAAGAAATCCGCATCTACTTCATAACGGGTCAGGCTTGTAATCGAATCTTGTAACGCTTCTGCGATATGACTGTATATTTCAATCAATATTTCATTATGAGATGCCTTGACAATATTTTGATGCAGATCAATATCGGCCGCTACAAAGCTATCAATGTCACCGATTTCTGCCGCTGCCTCGCAGCGTTCCAGCTGAAGAAGAAGGTCGCGCGCCTCGTCATCGGTTCTGCGTTGTGCAGCAAGATGAGCTCCCTCTCGTTCGAGTGCATATCGAACTTCTAATGTTTGCAGCGTATCTGATCGCAAAATGCGTTTTTTCAACACGGCTCCCAAGGCACTTGAAGAGCAGACATAAGTTCCGTCACCTTGTTTCGTCTTCAAGAGTCCCGCATGTATCAATGCCCGAATTGCTTCCCTTAATGTATTGCGGCTAACATTCAACTCGTTCATCAACTCCGGCTCGGCAGGAATGCGCATCCCGACACCCCACTTACCAGATTCGATCATACTTTCTATTTGTAGTGCGACTTGCTCAACCAGCGTCTGCCGGTTTGTTTTCTGAAGCATGTGTCTATCCTCCTGTAATGCATTTATCAAACATAGGATGTTTGGTTATTTGGAATTTTATCATGCCTATGAAATTAAGACAACAAAAGTAACTTAATAATAGGATTAATGAAGATGAATTTTAACTTGCAATTTTCCCAAAACAAAAACAGATAGTCTGCAAATGGAAATTTAAATACCTTTTGGAGGGTAAAATGAATTGAACCTTAGAAATATAAAAAGACCGCAAAGCCTTCTTAAAGAGAAGCGTTGCAGTCTTTGGGTCTCTTTTTTGCTTCGTATAAGTCAATGGAGTTCCAGCGGAGGCCGCTGCAGATACATTCATTGATTGGATCTACTCTATGCGGAGGAACCTGAATGTTTCAATCAGTTTGGGGATAAAAAACGTGTTGACGCTCCTCTGCTTGACTATTTAATATTCGATAGCTGGACCCTCCAATATGAAGCGGAACATCCAATTTTTCTAAATTCGGCATACCATTTTTTAAGAAAAGCTCTTGATCTTGATATCTCTGTAAAACTTCTCCCGCAATCCACTCTTGATCGCCCAAAGTGGAAATACTGTGTACTTTACACTCATAAGCGAAATACGCATCAGTTAAAATCGGTATCTCAGCTTTTAGTCCTTCTTCGTATTGAATATGAAACACTTCAAATTTATTTATATCTCTGCCGCTATGGGTACCTAATGCTTGAATGAGTTCCGAACATCTCCCCGGAAGAAAATTCACACCGAAAACGCCGCTTTTCTCAATCAATTTGTAAGTATATGTCTCTTTATTTATCGATATCCCATACATTCCGGGAGAAGATCCAATATACGTATGCCACCCGGAAGCCATTGCGTTTTTTTCACCTTCATATTGAGCCGTAACGACAGCTACCATTCCAGGGTAGGCGTACCAAATGAGTTCATCTATCGGTGCTCTCATCTTCATCGCTCCTTTTGTTTTAGATTCATTAAATTTGAGAGGCACACATCTAAGTTGCCAGGTACTTCTTCAAATGAACCATTCGTTTAGAATTTAATAAATGGGCTTCCAGCAGGCTTTTTGGCATGAGTAACCGAAGCGTCTTATTTTCTGCCATTTTTATTCATCCTCCCTTTCGAATATTCATCAGAACGATGCATAAATCATAAACCCTATAGCAACTATAGGGTCAAGGGAATTGTTATTTTTTCCGCACTCTAAATTCTGTGAGGAAGTCTTCTTCTTTTAATGAGTTATAGCTATTTGGAAAAGAAACTTGATATACTTTTCCATCCGTTTGAATACCATGTGATTCAATAAAATGGTACAGTTTTTGATAGTAGTCAAAATAATTTGTTGCCGTGCAATCAAATGAAATACATACATATTCGCCGGATGGGATTATATCTATATTCATGTTTTGTTCCCCTGTATCTATCTTTACTCCATCATAAATCGTCGTATAAACGCTGTAGCAATAAATATCACCGGAATCTTTATAGGGCTTTAAATCATAAATCAATCCATAATAGTTATCAACGATATCTCCTCTTTCTTCAAGAACTTCAGCCAATTTTCGGTAATACAAATCTGATTGGTCATGAGGATTCACTTGAGGTGTCACTGCTTTTAAAATGGTTTGGCCTCCTATATGTCGAACATAAACTAGACCTTCTTCTTTTTTAGTGCGTATCTCCAATTGTTCATTAAGCTGGTGCTTTCTTCTTTGAAGCAATTCCCTGGCACGTTCGAGTCTTTCCATCTCACGCTCAATCACGCTTTCTTGCTCCTCAAGAAAGGCTTGCATCCGTTCGGGGGTAGATGTATGTGAAATCATGCGCTTAATTTCTCCCAAAGGTGTTTTAATAGATTTGAGATATTTTATAATATCTAAATAAAAAAACTGTTTAACATGGTAATATCGATAGCCATTATCCCGGTCTGTGCATTGAGGCTTGAAAATTCCGATCTTATCATAATAGCGCAATGTTTGAATGGAAATGTTATTTAGACGGGCTGTTTCCCCGATTGAAAAATATTCCTTCATCAATCTCATCCTTTCTTCTTTGTTAGTTCTAAGACGACCTCAACTGAACGATCTTGTGAATAACCTGTTTAAGACAATCTTCTTTTTTCGTTCTTTGTTCAACATATCCACCAAGCAATGATCGTTCCTGTCTCATAACGATTGCTCGTTAAGCAGGCACAAAAGAGAACAGCCATATCCTAATAAGGATGTGGCTGTTTTCATCGTTGATGCTGGCTGGTTCAGTTGTCCCTTATTAAGTAAGTGCTGTATCTAGATGCACGACTAAAAAAAGGTTAAATTTTTTAAAAATATGTATATTTTCTTGGGATTATCATTTCATGTGGCACAATTGACTCACACAAATAAAAATAAAGGGGGGAAATTTGGCTTTATATTATGTGCTCTATTTCTTTTGTCTAAAAACAGAGTCCCAAAACCAATAAATTAAAGCCAAAAGAAAACTAAAAAGGTATAGTTTATACGAAACAAAAGCAGTCAGAGCGTAATTAGTCAATAAGGCTAAAATTCCACAAACGACAAGAGAGACTATAAAGTAAGTTAGCAAATACCATCCATGATATTTTTTGGGTTTGCGATTTAGAAAGATTTGTATTGGTGTAGCAAAGATTAAATAAGCAACAAACATAAACAAACTTATCGCTCTAAAAGACGAAAAACCAAACCCTTCTAAAAACATCAACGTGTAGACAATTGCCGCTGATACAACCGAAAAGGCAACTGTACATAAATAACGAATAATCCCACCAAAAATCCGCATTAGTTAAAACTCCTTTTCTTTTGTAAACAATTTTTCAAAGATCGGTGGAATTCCCGTCAGAAAGTTTTTTGTTCTACCCTTCTTGTAATTCTGTTTCTTTGTTTACGTTCAATGCCTAGAGATTATGCGAAAGAGATACCTGATATTGAAACAAAAGTAAAAAATGGACATGTTACATTAAAGGTAAACGAAAACGGAGACGAATACAAGTTTTTCAAAAATGGAGTACCAGTTTATGAAGGTGATTTTAATGAATACAGTGATGATGTGTCAACAATTGGAGATAAATATAAAATAGGGATCTTTCAAAAGGAAGAGTTAAAGAAGGTGGTTACTCTAAACGTCACCAATGGCTTAGGAGAAAAAGCTTTAAATTCATCTGAAGAATCATATGCTGAAGATTTAATGGCTTATCAAATTCAAAACGGTCACTTAAATGTTATAGCTGATGCTGCGTTCAGCTTTCATGGGATGAACTTCCTACAAAGACGGAGTATATGAAGTTTATAAGGTTTGGACTTAATTTCAAAAAAGAAAAACACAAAAAGAAATTGCAAAGGAACTGGGGATCTCACGCAATTATGTTTCCAGGATTGAAAAACGCGATTTAATGTAGATGTTCCATGAGTTTTATCAAGAAGAAAAGGAAAGGGTTAAGAAAGAAAAACAAGCAGAAAAGAATTTAGCCCTTCAATCATGAAGGGCTAATTATCTTAAAAAGTTGTTTTGGCTACATCCTTGCTTGCCATATAATCATTATTCGATGACTCATAGTCATCTTTTTCACCTTCGATAATCCAGCTTTTTTTCTCTTCATCATATTGTAATGTTACGATTTCTTCATCGAAATTTTCTTCAAGCTCTGAATCCATAAATTCATAAACCTCTCTCGATTTCAGATGAAATTCCACAGGAATATGGATCAACTGTTTTCCCCCGCTGCCGTTTTCGTAAGTCACCTTAGAAAAGTCAATGCGAGTACCCAAAGCTTTTCCTTCATAGTAATTTTCTTTGTCATAATTCTTAATCACATCTATGTAGCTTTTCTTCAAATTGTCTGAAACATTTTTGAGCTTATTTGCATCTTTTTTCACTTTAGCTTCATTTCTATCCTTAGCAAAATCATTGATCTGCGATTTTAATTTTTCTCTCATATCATCGTTGACTATTGGATTAGGTGTAAGGTTATATTCTTCCGTAGTGTCTGATTGGACTGTGACTGCCTCGCTTTTTCCTTCTCCCCATGGAAATTCAGCTACTCCTTGGAGCTTAATTCCGTCTTTTACGGGGCCAAACTCCGTATTTTCGGAAATAGACTCTCCTGATTCTTTCCCATCAACAAGTACCTTTGTATTCGGAATGTCAGAGTTTACAGAAACCGTATCACCGCTAAAATTAAGGCTGGCGGTTTTCTCAAATTTTTCAGGATCAAAAAGCGTCACTTCCGTTTTATCATCAACCGTTGTATAATCATACTTTTTGCTGCCTTTAATGGTATATACCCCTGGTCCAAAAACACCTAGCTCCTTGGAATCCTTACCTTGCATATCAATTGTTTCACCGTTAAAAGTAACATTAGCTCCTTTAGCTGCATGTACTTCTAATTTATAACCACGGGCCTTTAAAACGTATTTTTCGCCCCCAAAAATCCCTTTCTCCTTTGTGATATAAAAAGGACCAATATTAGATATACTTTCCCCAGGATATTGCTGCGAAATTAAATTATTGGCTTTTCCATCTGACTCATAGTAACTGGCCTGTGCATTCAATAGCATGATTTGATCTTTATAATCAGACTCATCATCTTTTAAATACTTGATTATACTTTCGGCTTCCCTTTCTTCCCACTTCGTTCCATTGTCAACTTTAACAAGTTTCAATAATCCCTTAGCATCTTCTTGTTTAATTTTTTCTTCAAATTCTTTTGCGAGATCTGAAGGTTCAGGGGATCTCCCTAAAATAAATAAAATGATTGCAAGGATTGCCACAATTGGCACTCCAATAAATAAAAATTTCTTTTTCATAAAATCCTCCTTGTTTATGCTATTACATACTATTCTATCATCAAAAAAAGGTAATTTACCATTTTTCCCTCCAAAAAATCCTTTAATTCTATAAACATAAAGGCCCAGATTTTTAAGCTGGGCTACACAACATCCTATAAGCTCTTTTTTATTCCACACCTTCTACATTCACGTAAAAACACTCCGTTTTAAAATAAATTTATGATTATTAAAACAAGAACACAAGTCAACAAATATTAATAAAATAAAATAGATGAAAACAATTGTTATTCACCAATAAAAAATAACTCCTTTTTAGGGAGTTGTTTTACTCTCTCTCCTTTAGCTAATATCTTAAGCTTTTGTCTTATCATAACGATAAAGTACAGGTTGCAAAATAAATAAACAAAACACAATCCAAATAAATAGAGAGAACCACTTTAATAGTGAATCCCATCCACTCCAAAAAGACATAAAATAAAGTATTGGCAAAATAAAAATCAAACTAAAAAGTAATTTTGAAGCTGTTGTTTCCTTTAGCGGACTTTTACATTTGGGGCAAGTTGACTTTTTTGTTCTAATAAGTTTATATTTTTCTCTAAAAGTAAACGGTTTCCTGCATACCGGACATTTGCTCATTTTCCCGCTCCTTAACAGGGCTTACTTTGTAAAAACCAGCTTGAGCTTTGTTGTTTGCTTTGTTTTTTCTTATAATACCATGTGGACTTATGTTTATATTTATATTGTTGGTAACACATGCTTCCATCTTGGATAGGCTTCGAAGTTCTGTATTGCTTGATTTTCACCTTTATTGATTTATCAAGTGTCTCTCCTACAGCCAATGAAGTTAGGGTTAAAACTGTTTGTTTTACTCTGCTTGCAGGAACCCTGCTCCATATACTTGTCAAAGAAATTGCCGCTCCAACTAAAGTGCCTGCCGGAACGTAATTGATAACAGTCCCCATGTATACTTGTTTGTATGCTGACAAGCCCATTTCAAATTCTTTCTTTGTTTCTAATATTACACCGTTTAATAAGGTCATGCCCGTTGCAGGGTTATATTGAATATGAGTCGTATGTTTATTTTCCGTAACGATGGCTTCAACGATTCCATTTTCATGGTATGTTGTTTCCAGTGTAAAGTGCATCTGCCCAGCTTTTACAATTTCCCTTGTCTTTTTCCCTGAGTAATATAGATCGTCAATGGCAGTTATGTTCTACAAACCCTTTAGCCGAGACAAAGTCATATGGAGTCACAAAAGAACCACCTGCAAAAAGGGAGTACTATTGAAACATACATTTTCTTTTTCACACTTCTCCCCCTTGAAAATCCAAATAATTACTTTAGATTTTATAAAAAGGGGTTATTTTGCACAACACTTTTGTCAATACCAATTTCCTAAAGTCGATAAAACGCAGAGGAATGTATCGACATCTTGGACGGAAAAAAGTCATCGTCGGCCGTTTCGGCCATGATCGGAAGACAGAGAAAACGCGAAGAAGCGGGGCTGTGGAAATGTTTCAGAGATTTGATCGGACTGAGAAGGAAAAGCGGAAATAATATCAGTCAGAGGCCGGGAGTAAGACAATATCGGCCTCTTGACTCTTTATTCCATGCGCTTGAGCAGAAATTTTCTTTCATTAAAATCCGCTGCAAGGGATTGTAATGGCAAGACCGTCTTTCTGCCATTGGACAATGCCGCCGCTCAAACTCAAAACTTGTTTGAAACCGCCGTTAGCTTGCAGGATGCTGGCCCCTATTGCAGATCGGGCTCCGGAATGGCATTGCACAAGGATTGGACAGTCTTTTCTAATGTCATCCAGACGTTCTTGAAGCGTTCCCAACATGATGTGTTGTGCATTCGGAATATGACCTTCCTGCCATTCAGTCAGATTGCGAACATCAAGCACGTGCACGAATCCGTCATCGACTAATTTTGCGATTTCAGGTGGTGTAATCTCCGCGTACGATTCAAGTGAAAAAGCACCGCTTGCCAGGATTTTGTCCCGATCTATAAACCCTGCCGCATTGTCAATGCCCACAGAGCGCAGCGCTTCCAGGAGTTCGTTCACTTCGGCCGGATTCGTTATGAAGTACACAGGACGAGTGTAGTCGATGAGCCAGCCAGCCCAGTTCGTAAACGCCTTGTTGAATGGAATGTTGATTGTGCCTTTGATATGCCCTTCAGCAAATTCTCGGGAAGTGCGGGTATCGACAATTTGCTCTTTTCCCTGCAAATCTTTCACTTGTTCAATCGACGTAATCTCTTGAACAGCAGAAAGATCTTTGAGCAATGCAGGACCTTCTTTATTTACTCGTTTCATCACAGCGAAATACTTTGGCGGTTCAGGTTGCCCGTCAAGCAAGGCTTTAACAAATTCTTCTTCATCGGTGTATGCCATTGCCCAGTTAAACATCTTTTCGTAGCCGACAGTCGTAGTTGGAATGGCTCCCAATGCCTTGCCGCAAGCGCTGCCTGCGCCATGAGCCGGCCAAACCTGCAAGTAATCCGGGAGTTGTTTAAACGTTCCGAGGGACTTGAACATCTCTCTTGCCCCCGATTCTGACGTTCCTTTGATTCCCGCCGCTTTTTCGAGCAAATCGGGTCTGCCGATGTCGCCCACAAAGACGAAATCTCCTGTAAAGATGCCGATAGGACGATCCGCATTTCCTCCGCCGTCCGTCAACAGGAAGGAAATGCTTTCCGGGGTATGGCCGGGAGTATGCATAACCTCAAACATCAGGTTTCCGATGGAAAAGCGATCGCCGTCTTTTACAAGTTGATGGTTCAATTCATCGACATATTGGTATTTCCAGTCTGCGTCTCCTTCATCGGAAAGATACAGCTTCGCTTGATGTGTAGCGCCGAGTTCGCGAGCGCCGGAAACAAAGTCGGCGTGAATATGGGTTTCTGCAGCCGCTGTGATGTTTAGCCCTTCATCTTCGGCTGCTTGCAAATATGGTTTCAGATTGCGGCCGGGATCAATGACAATCGCCTCCCCTGTTTTTTGGCAGCCAACCAGATAGGATGCATGGGCCAGTTTTTCATCGTAAAAATAGCGCAATAACATGTTGTATTCCTCCTCTTGAAACATTTGCGGGAATATATCCTTTCACATCACATCAGTCCTTTTAACATGCCATTCCAATACATGATGGGCAGCAATCTTCTTTTTAACAGGTACATGCTGAATCGTTCCTTGGACTGATCAAATGGAAACGTTTCTTGCGGCACCTTGTGATAGTCAAACTCGGCCAGCACGAGTTTGTTGTATCCTGTAACCAAGGGGCACGAGGTATATCCATCGTACTTTGCATCTAATGAAGATCCTTTGATCAAGGACAACAGATTTCGCACCACAACCGGAGCCTGTTTACGAACTGCAGCTCCTGTTTTGGACGTCGGCAGGTTGGCACAGTCACCAATTCCGAAAACATTGGCAAACTTTTTGTGCTGCAGAGTGTACGGATCAACATCGACCCAGCCGCCGGCATCCGCCAATGCGCTTTCTTTGATGAATAGAGGCGCTTTCATCGGCGGCGTCACATGAAGAAGATCATATGCTAATACTTCCTGCTCTCCCGTATCCAAGTTTTCGAACAAGGCTTCTTTTGAATCAGGCCGAATTTCGATTAGATTTCTCTTGTACATCGTTTGGATATCCTTGCGCCGGACGACTTTTTCGAGCGCATTTGCGTATTTGGTGACATCAAAAATGGTTGATTTCGCCGATGCAAAAATCATGTCCGATTGATTGCGAACATTTGACTTGCGAAAATAGTCGTCTGCTAAATACATAATTTTTTGCGGAGCTCCCCCGCATTTCACGGGAGAATCAGGATGAGTGAAAATGGCGGTTCCGCCTTTGAAATTGCGGATATTTTCCCAAGTGCTGTCTACCGTATGATATGAATAGTTGCTGCAAACCCCGTTTTTTCCAACCGCATCTTTCAAGCCTTTGACCCCGTCCCAATCGATTTGCAAACCGGCTGCTGCCACGAGATAATCATAGGAAACGATCGTTCCTTGTTTTGTAAGAAGTGTGTTCTGATTCGGGCGAAACTCTGTTACAGCATCGCCGATCAAGTCTACCCCGGCAGGAATCAGGGAAGCTAATTCGCGCTCGGACTCTTCCTTCTTCGCTGCGCCGCCTCCGACTAATGTCCACAAAGGCTGGTAGTAGTGCTTTGTTTGCGGGTCAATGATGGCAATTTGTCCTTTGAGTTTTTTAGAAGCCCGGACGAGACGGGCGGCGACAGAGATGCCAGCAGTCCCTGCTCCTACAATGACAATGGTATAACGAGCTTGTCTTGCCATAGTCAACCACCTTTTGTTTTAAAAAGTTGCTGTTTGTCTTAAAGATGTGTCTCTCGTTTTTTAAGTTACCATCCATCTTCCTTTTTTTGTATAGGGGAACTCCCCTACTTTTATTTGAGCCCCGTCTTCCCAAGCTGACAAGGTTAAGAGGTAGTATGTTAGAACGTCAGATCGAGATATTTGTTTTTGATCGCATATTGGATTAATTCGTGTTTCGAGTCCAGTTTTAATTTCTGCATCATATTCGTTTTGTGGTTTTCGACGGTTTTGACGCTGATTGAGAGTTTATCGGCAATCTCCTTATTGGCATAACCCAGAACGATGAATCTGAGAATCTCCTTTTCGCGGACAGTTAATACAGAGGGCGGCTTTTTGGACTCTGAATTGAGCCATTGATCAATGATGTCTTGCGATACAGATGTCTTGTAAAAGAGATTGCCCCTGTACACTTCGACAATCGCCTGATAAAGCAACCGATAATGGCTGTTTTTCAAGACGTATCCATGAGCCCCTGCCTCTATCGCTTTTTGGACAAAAATTTCCTCATCATGCATTGTCAAAATCACGATTTTAACAGAAGGATTCAACTTTCGGATTTCACTGCTCGCTGTGAATCCGTCCAACCCGTTCGGCATCGACAAATCCATCAGCACGACATCCGGTTTCAACTGTCCGGTGCTAAGAACGGCTTCGTTGCCATTATTGCTTTCTCCCGCAATCTCAATTCCAGAAAAGCCTTCCAAAAGGACACGGATGCCCTTGCGAATCATCATATGGTCATCGACCAGCAATACCCTGATCACTCTCCCTTCCCCTCCTTGTCCTGTACTTTCACTTTAATCGTCGTGCCTCTCTGAAGTGCAGAGTGAATTCGAAGGCTTCCTTCCATCTGATCGACTCTTTCTTTCATATGTTTGAACCCCAGGCCTTCCTCTGTCAGCCCGCGTTCAAAACCAATGCCATCGTCCTGAATGATCAAAACGAGCTCGCCGTCTTCTTTGTGCAGTATGACTTCAATAAGTGTCGCCTGCGAATATTTCAGGGCATTATGCAGCGCCTCCTGAATAATTCGGTACAAATTGATTTCAAAAATCGGCAGCAAGCGATTGCTGACATTGCTTGAGGCAAACGTAATAGAAACATCCTGATGAGTCTTGTTTAAGCTGGACACAAGGTGCTCGACAGCAGGAATCAGCCCCAGCTGATCGAGACTGTGCGGCCGCAGCTGGAGAGCGTAGAGCTTGACGTCTTGGATCGCCTTTTCCAATTCATCGATGATTTCCTGCATGTACTCTCTAAATGTTTCTTCCTGCTCCATGCGCGATTGAATCGCTTGAATACCTACTGAAACCGAATAAAGCGATTGCCCTACGCCATCGTGCAGTTCCTGGGCCAGCCGCTTGTGTTCGTTTTCCTGAGTTTCTAGCGTTTTTTGCAGAACAAGCTTGGAGATCCGCGCTTCCTCTTCCTTTTTCTTTATCGTTAAATCTTTCAGAACCAAAAGAACTTCCATTTGATCGCCGTTTTCAGAAATGACAGCCGTACTCATCTCCATGTCGACGAATCGTCCTTCATAGGTGGGCATCGAAGAAAGAAAATAAGGAACTTCCCGCTTGGCCAGCAAATAACAACGCGCTTCTCCCGCTTCCAATTTTCTCGTTTGGCAGTAGGAACAATACGGAACCTTGTCCCCTAATTTCCATCCCGTCATCTTCTCTGCGGACGGGTTCATCACCAGAATTCGGCGTTCCTGATCCATCATGATGATTCCATCCTGCAAATGGTCAAAGATCTGCCTTAAATAGCCGCTTTCCATTGAGATTCCTTCTTCTTTATACCGAGTCGGGTTTTGACACATCATGGACCCTCCCTTAGCTATCTATTCCTCATACAACTGATAGACTCTTTTTAACTTTTGTTCAAGCTGCTCAAAATGAACAAAACGCGCTTCTCTTAGACATTCGGTTCCCTCAATAAACAAAAGAAGCACAGGAACTGTGAAAACTGAAAACCTTCCGGCAACCTCCTCCACTATGTCAGCATTTATATGTCCTAATTTGATCTTTGGAAAGCGGGCCAACAGTGCTCTAAGCTGAGGCAGAACAGCGTGACAGACTGTGCATTGAGGTCTTGATATATATATAAAACTTAATTTATGACCGGTTATAAATGTCTCAATTGCCACCATTGAAGTCAGCTCTGTAATCTCTTTCATCCAATCCCTCCTTCAAAACGGATCATACAGAAATCCTTAAATACGGAAGATATCAACCCAAATTTTCACTGTTGTAAGCAAAATAACGAATATCAAAATACCTTGAAGAACTTTGACATTCATTTTCTTGCCAATGAAAACACCGATCGGGGATGCAATTAGACTGGCAGCCATTACAATCAAAGCCGGCAAAATGGGCACCTGTCCGAATATAAGCTTTGTGGCTGTTGTTCCAACCGATGAAATAAATGTAACTGCGAGCGATGTTGCGATTGTGATTCGTGTAGGTATTTTTAAAACGACTAACATGAGCGGAACAAGCAGAAAAGCTCCGCCCGCACCGACTATGCCCGAAGTCAAACCGACTGCAAAAGTCATGATTGAGGTTAATATCTTTGGAAAGCGAACGTGATCACTTTGATGAGCTTCTGTTCCTGTCTTTGGAATAAACATCATGATGGCAGCGATAATCGCCAATAATCCGTAAACCAGGTTTATGGCGTCTTCAGAGAAAAAATGTGACCCATAACCACCGATCAGACTGCCGATCAAAATACTTAATCCCATGATGGAGATCAGTTCTTTATTTAAGTAACCGTCTTTCCGGTAAGCCCATACACCGGAAAATGTTGCAACAAAAACCTGGGCTGCGACAATACCTGAAACCTGGTGAGCATTAAAACCTGTAAACCCTAATAACACAGGAATATATAATAATAGAGGGTAATTAATTATTGCCCCGCCGACACCAAGCATTCCGGACATAAAAGAGCCAACAAATCCGATGAAAAATATGAGAAGAATAAAAGAGATGTCCACCGGCTTTCCCCCTTTTCTTCAATAAAAAGGGGAATAGTCCCCCCTTTTATCACCTTAACCTTTTTTAAGCCAAAACTTTAGTACACCATCTTCCTCAGTACCTTGAAGCAACTCATGACCGCCTGACTTCGCCCATGCTGTCAGATCACTTTTTGCCCCTTTATCAGTGGCATGTACTTCTAACACTTCTCCGGATTGCAATTCATCCATCGCTTTTTTTGTTTTCACAATTGGCATCGGGCACGCGAATCCTTTAGCATCTATGACTTTATCTGATTTCATGTTTTATCTCTCCCTATCTTCAAATCTATATTCATCCATGAACCGCACAACGGTTTGGTCCAATTTCCATCTCACTTTGTCTGTCAGCATCCGGCATTATTCTGCCCATGTTGGTTTGCCGAATTTCCCGATAGGCATTTGGCTGTGGCGGCAGGTTTTCTGATACAGCACGTCTGAACTCATTTTCATACAGATTTAAACCGGCATTCTTTTTATATACATCACTCAGCTTAGCTTGAACCTGCCCTTGATCGCCTAATTCACTGACTGTCGAAAAGTGAGCTGGAAGAACAATCAAGTCACCTGATATTTGTTTGTATTTTTCATGCAACGTGTTACGTAAATCCTCTGCCCAGTCCCCGGCTTTTCCAGCCAAGTCTGGCCGGCCGATTGATTCAACAAATAAAATATCTCCTGTTAACAAATAGTGATTATCAACAATTAAAGATGTGCTTCCGATCGTATGGCCCGGTGAGTAGATAGGCTCCACTTTCATGCTTGTGTTTCCTATCGAAACATCATGACCTTCAATTAACGATTCATGCGAAAATCGCACTTCCTCTGCATCTTTTGGCGGCAGGTAGTATGCGGCTCCTGTACGCTCACGCAGTAAACGTGCGCCAGAAATATGATCCGCATGTAAATGTGTATCGACCACATGTTTAATTGTAACGTTTCTCTCTTTTGCAAAATCTATATATGCGTCTACAGTACGAGCAGGGTCCACTACCATTGCTTCTCCGTCAGTCTCAATAAAATAGGATAAACAGCCTTTCCCCATTCTTACGAATTGATAGATCGAGCCTCCTTCTTTCAAGTTTCCGATTTTTACAGGATGTAAAAATTCGCTCCACGCCTTCATGCCGCCTTCAAGCGCAAAAACTCTTTCAAAACCGGCATCCACTAAATGCTGTGCAACCATCTCTGAAGACCCTTGTTTGGCACAAACCACTAAAACATCTTGATCTTTAGGAACTTGGCCTGCAATCTTATCTACACCATCAATTAAATCAAAATACGGAACATTTAAATGCTCAACCCGGCTGCCCTCGATTTTCCAATCACTAAAGGCATCTTTATTTCGTACGTCTAAAATAAAAAACGATTCTTTTCTTAATAGCTTTTCGGTTACTTCTTTTGGTGAAATGATTGTAAAGTCCACTTCTAAACCTCCTTGGAATGTTAGCATCTCATTGGCATCATGTTGCAATGATCGCAACTTTTGCAGCCGTTCAATTTATTGATCCTTTTTCAATAGGCCCTGACCACTCTGCCATTCCCCGCACCACATTTTCAACGTCTTTAAAGCCGTTAGCTGCAAGCTGTTTAGCTGCCAGATCGCTTCTATTACCTGTACGGCAAACAACGTACATTTTCCCTTCTCTATTCAGTTCATTTGCTCTTTTTTCAAGTTCACCTAATGGGATTGAAATCGCTCCTGGAATATGGCCGAGACGGTATTCTGCAGGTTCCCGAACATCAACGACTGTTATCCGTTCTCCCGCCTCTACCTTTTTTTGAAGTTCTTCATTTTGAATCACATAAGGAAACGTTTTTTCTTTCTTTATTTCCGAGTGACCTGCTTTACGAAGAAAATGCTTTAATATATCTCCGTCTTCTGTCATCCCGAGATACTGGTGGCCGCTTCCTTTTGCCCATGCCTGTATATCAGCAAGAGACCCTTTATCAGTAGCATGCACTTCAATTACCTGCCCCGGTTCTAACTCATTGATGGCCTTTTTCGTTTTTACAACGGGCATTGGACAAGCAAGCCCCTTTGCATCTAACACGCGGTCAGATTTGATGTTCATCAATCATCCCTCCATACTCATTTTCTGTATCACGGTTCCATTTGATCGCTCCGGCAACCATATTCCTTAAAGCACCGTTTAATTTGGAGACCGTTATATAAATAAATTCACTTTTGCTTCGTTGGCATCCCCGAGATATGCGGCAACTCCTGCATAATCAATACCATCGATAAGTTCTTCTTTTTGCAAGCCTAACAAGTCCATTGTCATTGTACAGGCAACAAGCTTTACTCCTTGTTCTTGGGCCATTTCAATCAGCTGAGGCAAAGATAATACGCCGTGCTTTTTCATGACATGTTTGATCATTTTAGGCCCGATACCGGCAAAATTCATTTTAGATAATCCGAATTTCTTTGAACCCCGGGGCATCATAAAACCGAATGCTTTTTCAAGCGGCCCTTTCTTTACCGGCACCGGTTCATCTTTTCTTAAAGCGTTAAGGCCCCAAAATGTATGAAAAATTGTTACCTCATGATCGTAAGCAGCGGCGCCATTTGCAATAATAAAAGCGGCAATCGCCTTATCTAAGTCACCGCTAAATAAAACAATGGTCGTTTTTTCTTTTTGGTCTGACATTGATCAACTCTCCTATTTTATATACCTATACCCGCATGGGTATATAATAAACTAAAAAAATATAAGTCAGCTTTTTTATACCCTAGAGGGTATAAAAACAGCAAAAAATTTTTCTTTTAACCAGGGGTATATAGAGGCTGTATCATAAACAACAGCCATCTAAACATTATCTGCTTTTAACCAATAAATTAACGGCTTCTTGAATGAGGTCTTCGGTATCTTCTCCTCTTTCGATTTGAAGGCGAACGCATTTCTCCAAGTTGCTGCTTACAACAACACCAATGGCGCGATCTAATGCAGAACGAACCGCTGACATTTGGCTTACGAGCTCTTTACACTCTTTTCCTTCATCCATCATTTTTAATATCCCTCGAACTTGACCCTCAACTCGTTTAATCCTATTTTTTAATTGATCATCGTATTCCATCAGATTACCTCCCATTTTGATGATAGCATATCATTTTTATCAACAGTTTCGCGAAACCGTTACTATGCGGATATATGAACTGTCCTGCATTTCTGTCATATTCGTTAAGAATCCAGCCTGTGATGACTTTTTGTACAAAACAGCCTATTCTACTGGAATATCACCCGCCCAATACACATACCCCTATGTGTATAATATACTGAACTAATGAAGATAAATCAAATTTTAGGCTCCTGTAAAGAAAGGGAAGTATAATAAGCGATCCTTTAAAACTTGTTATCTATCGAAACCATGATTCGATTTATTTCGCTAAGATTTCTCCTTGAATCTCAATTTTGACACCAGCTTTTTTCAGCAAATTCCCAATGGCGCATCCTTTATCAGCCATTGCAAATAGGCGGTTTGCTGTTTGAATTTGTTCTTCTGTCTTATTCCCGGATAAAACGAAACGAGGGTGATGAATGATTTTAAATTCATCTTCAGAGTTAAGCCCTTCAGAATCAACCGCCACATCAATGACAGGAAGATCCCTTGATTCGATCATAGAGATAAGAACAGATGTAAAACAAGCTGTTGCAGATGCTACAAGAATTTCTTTGGGAGAGGCTCCATTTCCACTACCGCCGAATTCAGCAGGAATCGCAATGTTTGTATTCAGGAATTCTGTTTTAAGGGAACCGTTCCCATTGACACCATTCTTCCAAGCAATCTTAACATTTGTTTTCACAACAAACACTCCTTTTAGTTGACATCGATATATAAAAGAAGCCCCTTAAAAAAGGAGTCTTCTAAGAAAAAAGATAAGAAAAAGTTTTACTGTACTTTATATTAAGCATTACCGCTAAGCTGACGGAGAATATCATGCACATCCACATGAGATCTATGCTCAATAATTTTACCGTTAACAATACGTAACAACATCATAAGAGAGAATTTAACGTTTTTTCCCGTTGCAGGAACTCCAGCAAATGGGATACCTGTGTGCTTACCTTCAAATATAAAATAAACGGCTACTAGGTCTCCTTCAGCTACCATCGCTTGAATTGGCATTTTGAAACCTGGGAAAGCATCAAAATTTTTCTTTTCTGATTCAATTAAACCCTCTACACCCGGAAACGGTGTATCTAATTGCGGATAGAATACAAAGTCCTTATGGCAAAAGTCTTTCAATTCCTCATACTTTTCTTGTTCAATTATTTCAAAGTAACGACGAACCAATTCTTTATTATTTTCAATGGACATCATGAATGCTCGTCTCCTTCATTTAAATATTTCTCTGTTTGAATTTAAAATGAGTATGATTCGCCATCTTCAGGTACTAAAACATGAGAAGAGATTCCTTTTTCATGAATAAAGGATTTTAATTCTTCTTTGGATAATCCCCAATGGTTGACAGCTTCCATGTGGCTCACGATAATTTTTGCATTTGGGGCAGCCTTATGCGTTTCATAGATATCTTCTTTACCCATGATAAGCGAACCGCCTTCATAGAATTGATTATCTCCGCCGTTTACGACAATGATTTCAGGTTGATGTGTATCAATTTCTTCCTGAACCCCCTCATACCATACGGTATCTCCGGCTACATATAACGTTTTCTCGCTTTCGTGTTTGAACACTACGCCGCATACAAGTCCTGCAAGTTTTAAAACTTCTCCTCTTCCGTGTTCACCTTTGGTTTTGATTAAGTGAATACCTTCAAAGACCGTATCTTTTGTTAAAACCTCGACATTTTTAAAGCCGGCATTTCGTATTTCTGTTGCATCTTCTTCATTTTGGGAGAACAACTTGATATCTTTCGGCAATACCTCTTTAGCAGCTTCATCCCAGTGGTCATAATGTAAATGAGTAACAATAACAGCATCAATCTTATTGATAATATTGTCGACAGACGTTGGCAATTCAACTAAAGGGTTGTTTTGATCTTGCCTTGGCGCATTTGGGAATGGAGGATAAGCACCTTTTTCAGCCAACATTGGGTCTATTAAAAACTTTTTGCCTGCATATTCGACAATAAGCGTGGCATTACGAATTTGTTGAATGTTCATGTGTAAAACTCCTTTTCTTTGATATACCTATAGTTTACCTACACTCAATTATCAAATACATGGATTAAATCAAGTCTTTTGGCCGTTTGACTTGAATTTTGAAAGAATGTATTCATGGATGCAAAGCAAGCTTAAATATAGCCTGAATTTTGGATAAAGATAATGATTAAATGAAGCAAGTTCAACAGGGGATTTTGTATATGCTTTAATTCATCTATGTACGAATACGCTTATCATGAGCCCTCTCATATATCAATTCACAAGAGAAAAGCTGTTGTTTTTCTTGGTGGGTTTCTGGAGAGTAAACGAGTAGATCACTCTATAATTGCCGATTGTTATTGATCAATAGGCCACTGTTTTAAATGAGAAGTGGTAAGGAGCAGCCAGGCGCCGCTATCATGTCGGCTTCAAATTTATTGTTTTCATGAAAAAAGAGACCAAGCCATTGCTTGATATTTTGCCTGGTCAAGGTTTTAGGGCTTAGCCGCCTTTTTAAGTGTTCGCCGTTTTGATCTTTTGACCGTTTGACTTGTTTTGGAAAGACCGTATATTATATATAAAAATAAGCTTAAAAAACTCTTTTAAATGGAGTGTAATGACAATAAAAAAGGCATCAATTGCTCGATGACACACTTTGAGATAAACCTCTCTCGGTTAGTGAGGTGATTTCGCAGGCGCCGAAATTACGCTGAAGTGGTGATCCGCTTTGGAAGATCCTCTTGATGCGTCCCTACCCACTTATGGCCACCTCGCCGCCGGCCTCCTCAACGGGCGACTCGGACATGCCGCCAGAAGGTTGCTCATTGCCTGAAGGGATGCCCCCATAATAGTTGGAGTGTTAATCTTGAAGTTCCAGTCGAACTGAGTATGAGAACCGTTCATGAGACACATCTCTTTTTCTTTTATCTCCGTATAGTTTACAATGTCACTCATTGACGAGAATGCATAGAATCAATCACTCTTTTTTGCCGATTAACTTGATTTTTGAAAGGATTTGAATGCTATGTTAGATCAAACGGATATGCAGATCTTGGAGGAACTGTCTAAAAACAGCCGAATTACGATGAAAGATCTGGGCGGAAAAGTCCATTTGACAGGACAAGCAGCTGCCGCCAGGGTCGCAAAATTAGAAGATAACGGAGTGATTGAGGGGTATACAATTAAAGTAAATGAAAAAAAGATGGGTTATACTGTTCACGCGATGCTCAATATCTATACCAAAAGTACACATCATCAATCCTATTTATCCTTTATCAAAACACAAGATGAATATGTCATCAACAATTATAAAATCAGCGGAGACGGCTGTTATCTCCTGGAATGCAAATTCCCATCCAATGAATCATTAGATCAGTTTTTGATCAACTTAAACAGACATGTTAATTATAAATTAACTGTCATTATTAATAAGCTCTAGTTCATCATTAAAAGTGACGATTCCTGTTTTTTGATAGACCAAGATTGAAATCCGACTTTATTGAAGAAATCGCCTCACATTTAAAGTCCCTTGAATCGAAATCAAGGGCTTTTTGAAAATCTCCTAACCCGAGCATGATATTTCGTTTTCGTATATCATCTCTATTAATAGCTTTATTGTTTAAGTTTAAAACCGCTCACTTCTTTTTCGCTCAGGAAACGGATAAATTCTAGTAGTACACGAAATTTCGCTCATCGAGGTTCTCTGGATCGGAGAACGCCATTGACACTATCCAGCTCAGGCACAGAGCTTAAAAAAACGAACACCCTGGACGGCAGAGAAAAAGAAGTCATCGCCGGCCCTTTCTTCCTTATTTGAAGAAATAGAAAGCAGAAAAAGCCGGATCGTTTTCCGGCTTCCGCTATTTCTTTTCAAAAAACAAGAAATCACTTTATGCTGCTAGATATAAACATTGAGGCAGCTTGATTCATAAAAATACGATGGCCGTGATAGAATGTCTTCATTTCAGTTGATTTAAATCCAACATCGGATAATCTTTTTTTCAATTCTTCGTGCGAAAAACCGCTGTGAACTTTCGGATGTTGAATTTTATCGTTTTGGTCAAAATCAATAATTAAGAGCTTTCCGCCATTATTTAAAACACCGAACAATTCTTGTAAAATTTTATTCGTATTCGGAATATGAAGAAGGACGAGTGACATTAAAACGATGTCTGCCTTCAGTTCAGGAGTTTCTTGGATAAAATCTGAATAAAGCACTTTTGCGTTGGCGATTCCTTTGCGAGAAATTTTAGCTTTTGCCACCTCCAGCATTTGTTTTGATGAATCGACCAACAAAATAGAATGTACTAAATCTGATAATTCTAAACTAATGAGACCCGTACCGCTCCCATAGTCGATTAAAGATTTTGATTGACTATTTCTCAATTCCTGTCTTACTTCATTCACGATCACTTTTGCTAATTCAATTCTTTCTTCTGAATCATATCGTTTTGCCATCTGTTCAAAAACGTTATCTTCCATGTTCCACTCCCTATTTATTTTTAGAAATTTCACTGCAGACTGTACTAACATCTTACATATTTCCGTTTGAAACCAAGGCGGCCTTTATCAATATCCATTTGAATATTTTTGGAAGCGTTCAGGATACTGCTTTTTTTCTTGTCCCGCCGAAGTTCGACCGAGCCTACTGCTTTTGCGGTTTCAACCGCCTTTTCATGAAGCGGCAAATATGAAATCGCGACTGTGTAGATAAAGTTATTCATAGCCGATTTTGTTCGATCCGGAGAATCGTGAATCGCCTGTTCCACCTGATCAAGCATACCGGCAATTTTGGTCACATTAAATTCATCGTCCGGTCGATTACCTAAAAGCCAGCAGTAACAGCTCCAGCCTGCCGACATTTTAAGCTCTTCACCGCTTGAGATCCATTTATCAGCAACAGCCTGTGCAAAATCGGTTTCTGCCAAAGTTACTGCAACAACATAATCAGATAGCATATAGAAATACGCCTCATCGATCCACCGCTCAAAATCTGCTTCAGTCATTGTGATTGGGTCAGCAATAATGCCGGCAAAATACATGGCATCGTAGTTCCCGGTAGCGTAAAGCTGCTCCGCCAAAGGTTGATTTTTCTTGATTTTCTTTGCAAGCGGCTTCATTTTGCCTGTAGCCACACCAAAAAGCGGTTCGTGTGCACCATTCGTTATGTATCTTTTTTTCATATTTTCCGTACCCAGCGCTTCAAGTTCCTTCATAACCGTTCCAAAATCCATGCTTTCACTTCCCTCTGTAAATTAAATTCATTTCTTTGATTCCATTATCATGCTCTTTCGCTTCATCTAATCAATACAAATCAACTTTATTTGTTTTTTGCTCTCCATAAACGGTACATCATGATCCTCATCTTTTTTAGCGGCTGTTTTGTTTCTAAGTCTGATAAAAACTAAATTTCCTCTGCATATCATTTATATTTATTATGTGAAACATTTTAACAAGCAGAAAGGGGTTGTTTTTGACCGCCTTTCCTCTTAGACAAACAGAGAATATATGAAATCGTCAGCGGAAAGCCGATTTTCTCTTACCAAATCCCGGATACCCGGTGTTGAGCGCAGTCTGCGATGCCGTGAGAATGCGAATGACTGATTCAATGTTATTGCACCACTTTTCTATGAGTTATTTACAAATCATAAATATTACGATTTGTATTTTGAATTATAGACAATCACATCTATAATTTCAATGTTAGCAGACTCCTATTCTTAACACTGCCTGGTTAACCCCTGCGATATTCGTAAGGAGAAGAAAATTCCAGCCGTTGACGTTTTCCAAAGAATGCCCTACAATGAGATCGTAACTTTAACTTTTCAGGAGGATTATTAAAAAATGACACACTCAATGAGACTGCGTTTCCCAACTTTGAACCAGTAATTAAATACGTTCAAAGGCTCTGTTTGTGTATGCAGAGTAAACGGGATCAGTCTGTCCTTTTTTAATAATCTTCAATTTGCATATAAAATTTGTAACTTGTAGAAAGGCGGATCGTTCTGCCTTTCTTTTTTGTTTAATCCTTTTTTCTAACGGCTGAGAAAGGCTTATTTGGTTATGGAAATACCGCGGATTCATCCTTAAAGGATGGCTCTTCCCTTTACTCTGAATCACAGGCAGACCGCCTGTGATTTTTTATGATGAGAGGAAGAGGAAACATGAAGAAAAAAAATCATAAGTACAGAGGAAAAAAGTTAAACCGCGGGGAATATCCGAATTTTTCCGGACAGCATTTGATGCATAATAAAAAATTAATTGAAGAAATTGTGGATCGAGCAAATATTAGCATAGACGATACGGTTTTAGAGTTAGGAGCGGGAAAAGGTGCTTTGACAACTATGCTAAGTCAAAAAGCCGGTAAGGTATTGGCAGTGGAAAACGATTCTAAATTCGTTGCTATACTCACACGTAAAACAGCACAGCATCCAAATACGAAAATTATTCATCAAGATATCATGAAGATTCATTTACCAAAAGAAAAGTTTGTGGTGGTCTCTAATATTCCCTATGCCATCACAACTCCCATCATGAAAATGCTCTTGAACAATCCTGCAAGCGGATTTCAAAAAGGGATCATCGTAATGGAAAAAGGGGCTGCTAAACGTTTCACATCAAAATTCATTAAAAATTCCTATGTTTTAGCTTGGAGAATGTGGTTTGATATTGGCATTGTCAGAGAAATATCGAAAGAGCATTTTTCTCCCCCTCCAAAAGTGGACTCGGCAATGGTCAGAATAACACGAAAAAAAGACGCGCCTCTATCACATAAACATTACATTGCGTTTCTTGGGCTTGCCGAATATGCGCTAAAGGAGCCGCAAGCCCCTTTCTGTGTTGCTTTACGCGGAATTTTTACCCCGCGTCAAATGAAACACTTAAGAAAAAGTCTAAAAATCAACAATGAAAAAACCGTTGGAACGCTCACCGAAAACCAATGGGCGGTTATTTTTAACACGATGACTCAATATGTGATGCACCACAAATGGCCAAGAGCAAATAAGCGAAAATCCGGAGAAATATAAAGAAAAAAAGCTGCTGACGTCTCGTCAGCAGCTTAAGCTTTTCCGGAGGGATTCAGATGTCCCTGTCAACATTCCTTTTGCCCGCTTACAGCTTTCCAGTTAAAAACTGCGCCTCGCCGAGGCCGAAACTCCAATCGGCATCTCCATTTTCTGTGATGGACACCATGACATCTTCAGGTGAAATGCCGCATTCCGCTTCAAGCTTTTCAGCAAGTAAAGCGTACAATTTCTCTTTTTGGCTTTCCGTTCTTGTTTTACTGGTGATGCTAATCACAACCAGATCCTTTGATCTATTCAATCCCAAGCCTGTATCTTGGATAATAAGCTCATTCGCCGGATGCTGATGGACAATTTGATAGCGGTCTTTCTCCGGAACGTTAAACGCTTCTACCATCGCATCGTGTGCGGTATCTAATAATTTTTTTAATGCTTGTTCATCACGGCCTTCTATTAGATCGAAACGTAGTAATGGCATTTGTTTATCCCCTTTTTGATCATTTTAAATTTCGTTAGCAAAATAACAAGAAATGATGTCTGTTAACTTGATAAAAACATAACACATAACCAAAATATATTCAACAATTGATAATCTTTTCATCTGCTTTATCAGTATCGAAGATATAAGGTCTGTATTATTAAAAATTAGTTGACACCCGTTCTTTAGGAGATGAGTATGTACATAATAGTTCATCAAAACATGACAATAATATGATCAGAAAACGCTTTTTTTGTCTTCCAGTCAAATGAAATCGAATGCGGTTAAGGCGGAAATTACGAAGACCGCCTCCTTCTTTATCAACACTCTACTTATTTCTTAAAAAAAGGGACAAGCTTTCTCAACACGAATATGATGAAAATAATAAAAACAAATAAAGGGATAAACCCAACCAAGCTAAAACTTGTAAGCATAATAAGCTCCTTTCTTCATATATCCATTTAGTCCCTGCTCCAGTTTACGTTATCCACATTTTAAAAATATAATATAGATGTAAATGATATATTAAAAACAGATTTGTATACAAAAAAATCACCATCCAAGATTACGGATGGCGATTTTCTATTATTCAAGGTTGGCATGATTTCCATACATGTTATGAGTATTCAGCCCTTTCATTTCCATGATTCGCAATATGATAGCGTCATAATACAATAAAAGAGTCTGTTCAAAAAGCGAGCCCATCGGTTGTATCGTCTGTTTATTGCCTGTCGTTTGATCTTTTGGGGAGCCGGGCAGCTGCAGTATCAGGTCAGATATTTCAGCTATCGGCGAATCTGGAGAGATCGTAACTGTTGCTACAGTGCCTCCGATATCTTTTGCCTTTTCCGCCATATGAAGCAAACTTTCTGTTTTCCCAGATCCCGTGCCCACGATAAGCAAGTCTTTTTCGGTAAATACCGGTGTTACGGTTTCCCCTGTTACAAACGCATTGATCCCCATGTGCATTAATCGCATAGCAAATGATTTCCCCATTAAACCGGAGCGGCCTGCACCGGAAACAAACACTTTTTCAGAAGACAAGATAGTGGATATTAAGTCTTCTATACCTTCCGCTTGATTTTGAGACGTTGCATGATCAAGCTCTGCGATGATCGCTTTTACATAATCATAAGTCTTCATGTTTATTGGATCATCTGCTTCATTTTTGCGGCTGCCGCAGCTTTATCGTCTTGATTTGCAATACCGCCCCCGACAATAACCAAATCAGGTTTTAATTTAACGACTTCGGGCAGTGTGTCTAATTTAATTCCGCCTGCAATAGCCGTTTTAGCGTTTTTCACAACATTTTTAATCGTCATTAAGTCTTCAAATGAATTTTGGCCAATGGCTTGAAGGTCATAACCGGTATGGACACAAATATAATCGACACCAAGCTCATCCAATTCCTTAGCACGCGATTTGATGTCTTTAATCCCAATCATATCCACCAGGATTTTGTTCCCTTGCGCTTTCGCCTCTTCTACAGCGCCTTTAATAGACATGTCTTCAGCAGCCCCTAAAATGGTGATGATGTCGGCTCCTGCTTCTGATGCTTTCATCACTTCATACCCCGCCGCATCCATAATCTTAAGGTCTGCCAGCACTTTCAAATTCGGGAAAGCGGCTTTCATCTCTTTCACTGCACGGAGTCCTTCATTTATCACAACCGGCGTACCGATTTCTACAATATCAATGTATTCTTCTACTTCTTTTACTACTTCGATGGCTTCCGGTATATTGACTAAATCTAATGCTAACTGTAATTCCACTTACAATCACTCCTGTTTGAATTAAGAATTCCGCGGATTATTCTTTTCATATTTTGTTACATCAAGAGTATAACAAGGGGAAAATTCCATTAATAGTACGCACTTTTTTTTTACATACTATACTTTTCCTCATATGGTATAGAAAAAGATACTGTCTCCAAAACAGTATCTTAAAGTCAACCATTCTATTCATCATCTTTTGAAAAGTTCGTTTCTATATAATTTTTACCCCATTCATACATCGCCTCTAATATAGGCATTAAACTTTCTCCTTGTTTCGTTAGGGAATATTCAACTTTTGGGGGAACAACCGGATATACTTCCCTATGTACAATATGATCCTCTTCTAATTCACGCAGCTGATTCACCAGCATTCTTTGCGTAATGCCGGGCATCAAAGCTTTTAATTCTCCGAACCTTTTCGTACCTTCTTTTCCTAAAAACCACAAAATCAGCATTTTCCACTTACCGCCGATAATGTTGAGCGTCAGCTCCTTCTCACAATTAAATGTTTTATTTTCCATTCGTGACATATGAATTCTCCCCTTATGAAATGACTAAACAATGAACATCTATCACATCATTGTAAAAGAACTTTGTTTAACTAATCAATCATCGCGTTTTTCCAGATTCCATTATTCACCATATCATCATGCGGATTTGCCCATCATGTCATTGTCAATCTTCTTATCCATTCGGGTGAAGGAAACATGACAAGTGTCATGTTTGAAGCATGATGTGTGCTACTACAAAGACATCTCTCTGTACCGTAAACTTAACTTAAGACCCATTTATGAGAGGATAACTTTACTATGACTGAACAAACCACCACACACAAACAAAAACAGTTAACAAAACAGGTTGCTGTATTCGCCCAGCCTGATACCAAAAACAGTCTGATTCAGCTCTTCAATACGTTTATTCCTTTCTTCGGACTGTGGTTTCTTGCCTATCTCAGCCTCGATGTCTCCTATCTCCTTACTTTAGGAATAACGGCGATTGCCGCAGGGTTTTTGACGAGAATTTTCATTATTTTTCACGACTGCTGCCATCTATCCTTTTTCAAACAAAAGCGCCATAACCATATTCTCGGCTTTTTGACAGGCGTTCTGACTTTATTTCCTTATCTTCAATGGCAGCACAGCCATTCGATTCATCATGCGACAAGCAGCAACCTGGATAAACGCGGAACAGGCGATATCTGGCTGCTGACGGTAAACGAATATAAAGCCGCACCTCTACGCACAAAAATCGCATACAGACTTTACAGAAATCCGTTTATCATGTTTATTCTCGGACCGATTTATGTCTTTCTGATCACAAACCGCTTTAACAAAAAAGGTGCAAGACGGAAGGAACGTGTGAACACATACCTTACCAACCTTGCAATCGCGGCATTGGCTGCTGTTTGCTGCCTGATCTTTGGCTGGCAATCGTTCTTGCTCGTACAGGGTCCGATCTTTCTGATCTCAGGTTCGATCGGCGTTTGGCTGTTTTATGTTCAGCATACATTTGAAGATTCTTATTTTGAAGCGGATGAAAACTGGAGCTACGTTCAGGCGGCTGTGGAAGGAAGTTCATTTTATAAACTACCGAAACTGCTTCAATGGCTTACAGGCAATATCGGGTACCACCACGTTCACCATCTGAGCCCAAAGGTGCCTAACTATAAACTTGAAATCGCACATGAGCAGCACGAACCACTAAAAAACGTCCCGACCATCACTTTAAAAACAAGCCTGCAATCACTCGCGTTCCGGCTTTGGGATGAAGAAAAAAAGCAGTTTGTAACCTTTCGGGACATGAAACAAACATCTTCCCCTCTTCCGCAGGATTCAACGGAAAAACAGAAGCTGCGAAAGAACGCCTGACGATGAGGAGGTCTTCTTATATCAACAAGAAGGCTTCCTTATTTATTGTCGGATGATGCAATCCGGCTCAGGCAATGGTAAAGTTACTCTAAAGATGAAAAGCTGAAAACGAGGTTATATCATGTTCAAAAAGCATTTTGCATTTCAAAAACTTAACGGGATCTCGCCGTATATATGGACGATATTTTTCATCCTGCCCTTCTACTTTATCATGCAATCATCATCTACCCTTGTCATCGTCGTCGGCATCATTTTGACACTTTTATTTTTTGCGGTATACAGATTTGCGTTTGTTTCAAAAGGCTGGGACATTTATTTGTGGGCGTTTATATTAATCGGCATTTCAACCGCCTCGATTATGCTGTTCAGCTATATTTATTTTGCTTTTTTTATCGCGTATTTTATAGGGAACATAAAAAAACGAGCCCCTTTTCACATTTTATATTACGTTCATTTAATAAGCGCAGCCGTCGCTGCCAACTTCAGTCTCGTGTTAAAAAAAGAATTTTTTCTGACACAAATTCCTTTTGTGGTCATCACTCTCATCAGCGCGATTTTATTGCCGTTCAGTATCAGAAACCGCAAGGAGCGCGAACGCCTCGAAGAAAAACTCGAGTATGCTAATGAACGGATTGCCAATTTGGTAAAATTAGAAGAGCGGCAGCGGATTGCCCGCGACCTTCACGATACACTTGGACAAAAGCTGTCTCTGATCGGTTTAAAAAGCGACTTGGCGAGAAAATTAATTTACAAAGATCCCGATCAAGCCGCGCGTGAACTGAAAAGCGTTCAGCAAACTGCGAGAACTTCATTAAATGAAGTCAGAAAAATTGTATCCTCCATGAAAGGCATCCGGCTCAAGGATGAAATTGTCAACATCAAACAAATTCTTGAAGCAGCCGACATTGCGTTCATCTATGAAGAAGAAAAATTGCCGGAAAATATCTCATTGCTTAATGAAAACATATTGAGCATGTGCTTAAAGGAAGCTGTCACTAATGTCGTCAAACACAGTCAGGCTAAAACCTGCCGCATTGACATCCAGCAGCTCTGGAAGGAAGTTGTCATTACAGTGACTGACGATGGAACGTTTCAAGGTGAAGAGAAGTACTTTTCAAAAGGACACGGCTTGCTTGGCATGAGAGAACGGCTTGAATTTGCAAACGGAAGCCTTCACATTGATACAAAAAACGGCACCAAGCTTACCATGTCAATTCCTAATAACTCAAAATAAACAAAAAAGGATGGCTTGCATGATTAGTATATTTATTGCGGAAGATCAACAGATGCTCTTGGGCGCTTTAGGATCACTACTGAATTTAGAAGATGATATGGAAGTCGTCGGCAAAGGCACAACCGGACAGGATGCCGTTGATTTCACAAAAAAACATCGGCCTGATGTATGCATTATGGACATTGAAATGCCGGGAAAAACGGGGCTTGAAGCTGCTGAGGAACTAAAGGATACAGGCTGCAACATTATTATCTTAACCACTTTTGCCCGCCCCGGTTACTTTCAGCGGGCCATTAAAGCAGGTGTTAAAGGCTATTTGTTAAAGGACAGCCCAAGCGAAGAGCTTGTGAGCGCCATCCGCAGCGTCATGAAAGGAAAGCGGATCTATGCGCCTGAATTGATGGAAGACATGTACAGTGAAGCCAATCCCCTCACAGATAGAGAAAAAGAAGTGCTCGAACTTGTGGCTGACGGAAAAAACACAAAAGAAATCGCCCAAGAACTCAGCATCAAAAGCGGAACCGTGCGAAATTATATCTCAATGATTCTTGAAAAGCTTGAGGTCAAAAATCGGATCGAAGCCATTACCCGTTCAAAGGAAAAAGGCTGGTTTAAATAAAAAGAGAATCTTGGCATATCTCCAAGATCCCCTCGACGAATCAGCCGCTCCCACGGCGGTCCTTTTCTACACGAACATCTTCTTCACAAGCTCGCGGTTGCGCTCTTTGAAAACCTCATTATGTGACGACACCATCGCACTCTTGTGTGCTTCGGGATCGATAAAGCGCTTGGCGCTGTTGACCGCGTTTGCCGCATCCTGAAACGCTCCGGCGATCAAGTGCAGCTTGCCTTCATAATGCACAATATCCCCTGCCGCATACAGTCCGGGCACGGAAGACTGGCAGTTGGCGGTACCTTTAATATAATAGTCATCAACCCTGGTAATATGAAGCCGGCTGTTCTCCAACAGTGAGGTGTCGCGTTCATAGCCGTGGTTGATAACCACTTCGTCGACAGGCAGCTCCATCACCTCACCGGTTTGAGCGTTCGTGAGCTCGACCCGTTCGATCACCTCATGATCTTCCGAAGCGATCAGCTTGGTAATCTGTGTATGGAAGAAGCAGCTCACCGAGCTGTTCAGCAGCTGATCCACCTGGGCCTCATGCCCGCTGAGCGCATCTTTGCGGTAAGCGAGGTAGACCTTTTTCGCTACAGGTTCGAGCTCGTTGGCCCAATCGACAGCCGAATTGCCGCCGCCTGATACAATGACCGTTTTATCTTTAAAATGCTGCAGCGATTTGACCGTATAATTCAGATTGGACACTTCAAAGCGCTCTGCTCCTTCAATCTGAAGCTTTTGCGGATTGAGGATGCCACCGCCCACGGCAACGATGACCGTCTTGGACAGATGCACCCCTGAGGCAGCCGTATGTAACTCAAACAACCCTTCTTCATTGCGGGCAATCGATTCAACTTTCTCATTCAGCAGCACTTCAGGATGAAATGTTAGCCCCTGCTGCACGATCTGTTCTATCAGCCTGGCTCCGGAAATCGGCGTTAGCCCCCCGACATCCCAGATCATTTTTTCAGGATATACGTGAACCTTTCCGCCCAGCATCGGCTGATATTCGATAATCTTCGTTTTCATTCCCCGCAGTCCGCTGTAAAAGGCGGAATATAAACCGGCCGGACCTCCGCCGATCACGGTCACATCAAACACTTCATTTCTGCTCATCGCTCTTCACTCCCAGTATATGTCATGAGTTTACACCCTCAATCGTAAATGATTATCATTATCATTAAGTGTACTTTGATTGCTTCGTTTTTACAATCCATTTTAATAAAAAGTTCATTCTTCGCCACTTCATTTTCGCCTCTCCCTCTTTGCGCTCGTTCTTCACGGGATGCCGCCGCTTCCCCATTCCGCAGCATGTAAGCAGTTCCTATATCTTACATTGACAAGGGTATGCTTCCTGCATAGAATGAAAATGATTATCAACTTCATTTAGGAGGAAACAAAGCATGATAAGCGGAAGGATTAGTTCGAAAATTAAAATTACTTTTGTATTAATGCTCGCCTTTTCTATTTTATTGGCCGGATGTACAACCTCAGGAAATTCAACAGAGAAAACGCATGAAAACATGGTCACAATGGCTTGGCCTAGAGATATTGGCGAGATGAATCCGCATGTGTATAATCCTTCCCAATTATTTGCCCAGTCGATGGTATATGAACCTTTGGTTACCTATGAAGCGGGAGGAAAGCTTAAACCGCATTTAGCCGAATCTTGGGATATATCAAATGACGGTAAAGTATATACGTTTCATTTGCGTAAGAATGTAAAATTTTCAGATGGAACAACGTTTAATGCAAAAATTGTGAAGAAGAATTTTGATTCCATTTTAAAACATACTGAATTACACAGCTGGTTAGGGTTTCTTTCAAAAATAGCCCAAACAGAAGTGATTGATGATCATACATTTAAATTGACATTAACTGAACCATATTACCCGACCATTCAGGAACTAGCCGTAGTACGGCCGGTCCGGTTTTTGGGAGAAGCCGGCTTCCCTAAGGACGGCGATACATCAAAGGGTGTCGCAAAACCGGTAGGTACGGGCCCGTGGGTATTGGAAGAGCATAAAGCTGATGAATATGCGGTTTTTAAACGCAATGAACATTATTGGGGTGAAAAGCCAAAAGTCGAGAAAATCAAGGTGAAAGTCATCCCGGACGCCGAAACAAGGGTGCTTGCATTTGAAAAAGGTGAGCTTGACCTCATTTACGGCGAAGGCGTTATCAGTTTGGATGCATTCAAGCAGCTGCAAGCGACAGGCCAATATGAAACAAGCCTTTCTGAACCGGTGGCGACGAGACAGCTTGTCATGAATACGAAAAAAGAACAGCTCTCTGATGAGCGCGTGCGTCAAGCCCTCCACTATGGTTTTGACAAAGAAGCCTTGGTAAAAGGCATCACCTCCGGGTTAGAAGAAAAAGCAGATCATATTTTGCCGACAGACTTCCCATACACGTCTGATATTGATGTAAAGCAAATCAACTATGATCCAGAGAAAGCAAAAGCGCTATTAGATGCGGCAGGCTGGAAGCTTCCGAATGGCAAGACGGTGCGCGAGAAAGACGGAAAGCCTCTTGAATTTAGTTTAATGTATGATTCAGCGGAATCCATTCAAAAAACAATGGCCGAAACGCTGCAGGCAGAATGGGCGGCGATCGGGGTAAAGCTGAATCTTGAAGGTGTAGAATTGGCAACCCAAGTCAAACGGTTTAAAGCGAATGAGTTTGATATGAACTTCTTTAGCAACTATGGTGCGCCTTATGACCCGCACACATTTTTAAACATTGTCTCCTCCAAAGGATTCGGATTTAATGAAGCGATTTCAGCCTATCCAAACAAGGACGAGCTGATCAAGCAGATGGCAAAGGTACCTCAAACGACTGATGAAAAAGAGCGGCAGGAGCTTTACTCATCTATTTTAAAATCCCTTCAAGACCAGGGAGCCATCGTTCCTGTTTCTTATATTAAAAAGACGGCGATATATCAAAAGAATATCAGCAACTTTACGTTCCCTGCCAATCGTGACGAACATCCATTTACAGGGATTCGCATCAAGCAGCAACACTAGGAGGCTTTTATGGGCAACTATATATTGAAACGAATCATGTCTATTATTCCAGTGTTTCTTTTAGCTGCACTTCTCACAACTGGAATGATTCATCTCTCACCGGTTGACCCAGCTGAAGCATACTTAGCCGCAGCACATATCCAGCCAACCGATGAAATTTTAGCGCAAAAAAGACATGAGTTTGGCTTGGATCAGCCATTCTTTATTCAATATGTAAACTCTGTATTGAAGATATGCCAACTTGATTTTGGCATATCTTATGTTTCGAATCAGCCGGTTTGGGATGAAGTTGCACACCGAATGCCGGCGACGATCGAGCTCGCGCTTGGGAGTTTAATGATTGCGGTGCTTGTCAGTGTGCCGCTAGGCTTCTTAGCGGGAATTAAAAGAAACGGTGCAGTTGATCATATCAGCCGCTTCATTTCCTTTTTCGGAGCATCCATCCCGACTTTTTGGTTAGGGTATATGCTGGTTTTTTTCTTTTCTGTTCAGTTAGACCTTTTGCCGGTAGAGGGAATCGGGACATGGCAGCATCTTGTACTGCCGTCGATGACTTTGGCGCTTCCTTTAATCGCGATGTATACAAGGCTGCTCCGTGCAAGTGTCATCGAAAACCTGCAAGAACCCTATGTGCAATTTGCTCGCATAAGAGGAATGACGAGGATGAACATTATGGCCAAACATGTATTGCGAATGGCCATTTCTCCGATGATTACGGGGCTGGGAATGAACCTTGGCAAGCTGCTCACCGGCACAATTATTGTTGAAGTCGTTTTTTCTTGGCCGGGCTTTGGCCGTTATTTTATTGAGGCCATTTTCAATCGGGACATCCCTGTCATTCAATGCTATGTGTTCTTAGCCGCCGCCTTTTTTATATTGAGCAACTTAATTGTTGACCTCATTCAAATGTATATTGACCCGCGCATTTCAAGGAAAGAAGGACAGCATCGATGATAAGTATACGCAAGATTTTCAAAGGCCCAAAAGTGATCGCAATCTGCACCATCATATTAACCGTCCTTTTTATCATCGCTGTATTCGCCCCTTGGATTGCGCCGCATCACCCTGCTGATGTCCATTTGGTCTATAAGCTGCAGCCTCCGTCCTGGACGTTTCCTTTAGGAACTGATCATCTGGGAAGATGCAACTTATCCCGCCTTTTGTACGGCGCCCGGATTTCTCTTGGATTCGCGATGCTCATTTTCATTTCCTCACTCGTTATCGGCCTCATAATCGGGACGATCTCAGGGTATAAAGGCGGCTGGATTGATCAGCTGTTAATGAGATGCTGCGATGGTGTGATGGCCTTTCCGAACTTAATTTTAGTTCTTGGCCTCGTGGGCATATTCGGTCCTGGACTTCCTCAAGTCATTGTGGCCCTCATGCTTGTGCAATGGGTCTATTATGCAAGAATTTTTAGAGGAATGGTGCTTAGCCTGAAAGAGGAGAATTTTATTGCGGCGGCAAAAATCAATGGATCTTCACAATGGAAAATTATTAAACAGCATATTATCCCTAATGTCCTCCCTCCCCTCGTCGTCATCGGCACGTTGGAAATGGGCTGGGCCATTATGGATATCTCCGCCATGTCTTTTCTCGGATTAGGCGTCCAGCCCCCGGCAGCTGAGTGGGGAGCGATGATTCATGAAGGTAAATCGTATATTCGGACGAACCCCGAGTTAATGATTTATCCAGGGCTGATGATCATGGTTGTCGTTGTGACGTTCAATTTATTGGGCGAAGCCTTATCAGATCAATACGGCGTCAAACGTCGATGATAAAAAGGAATGAGGAAGTTGGGAACAGAACAATCAACTGTACTTCAAGTCAGAGATTTGCATGTACAGGTTCACAATCAAAAAGGAAATTCAACTATCGTTCAAGGGATTAATTTTGAACTGAAGCGCGGACAGGTTCTTGGTTTAATTGGTGAGAGCGGTTGCGGAAAAACGGTAACGAGCATGTCTATTCTTCAGACGCTTGATCCAAAAACAACCAAGGTGGAAGGAAGTATTGCATTGCGGGGCCGGGAATTGAACGGATTAGCAGAACAGGACATGCGTAAAATCCGCGGCAAAGATATAGCCTATATTATGCAGAATCCGATGAACGCTTTTACACCCGTTTTTACGATCGGCCAGCAAATGATCGAATCGATTCGCTCTCATACATCTTTTAGCAAAAAACAGGCGAAAGAGCTCGCGACCGAAGCACTGCATCATGTAAACCTCCCCCACCCCGCTAAACTTTTGCATTCTTACCCTTTTCAATTAAGCGGCGGAATGCTTCAACGGGTCATGATTGCAATTGCAGCATGCCTGGAGCCGGCCGTTCTTATTGCGGATGAACCCACAACTGCGCTCGACGTGTTTAATCAGAAGACGGTGCTGAAATATTTAGACGGCTTGCGATCTGAATTCGGCACGGCGATTTTGCTTATATCTCATGATCTGGGCGTCATTGCTGAAATGGCCGATGAAGTCGCTGTGATGCAGAATGGGAGAATTGTAGAAAATGGAGATGTGTTTCAGCTGTTTGATGAACCAAAACATGACTATACAAAGAAGCTGTTAAGTGCACGGTTGACTTTGCCAATGGATCAACTTGCCACTTGAGTCAGTATGAAGAAGACCTGCATTTGATATGGGGTGAACAAGTGAGTTTATTACAAGTGAAAGACGTCACTCATCATTATACGGCGCGCAAATTGTTCAAATGGAAAGCTCCATCGAAACAAGTCCTTTCCAATGTCAGCTTTTCAATTGAAGAAGGCGCATGTCTGGGCATGTTTGGACCAAGCGGAGCCGGGAAAAGCACATTGGGAAAAGTGATGCTCGGTTTGGAACGGCCGCAATCAGGCCAAATATTTTTTCAAGGTCATGATCTATATAAAGCCGAGCAATCCATCCGGCGGAAAATCCGCCGCGACCTTCAAGCTGTTTTTCAAGACTCATATTCTTCCGTCAACCCGCGAATGACGGCGGAACAAATCATAGCAGAACCGCTGGAAAACTATGAAAGGCTCACAATCGCCGAGCAAAAACGGACCATTATCGAGCTGTTGGAAAGAGTAGGCTTAACTGAAGAGGATTTAACAAAATATCCGCATCAATTCAGCGGCGGCCAATTGCAGCGAATTAATATTGCAAGAGCAGTCTCGCTCAAGCCGAAGCTGATCGTATTGGACGAGTCTGTCAGCAGCCTGGACATGGTAACCCAAACGCTTATATTGGATTTATTAAAAGAGCTCAAAAACGATTTTGGAATGTCGTATTTCTTTATAACGCATGATTTAAAAGCCGCCTATCAATTAAGTGATACACTAGGTATTTTAGATCACGGCCAATTGACCGGGCTTTACGAGAAAGATCGGTTTTTAAAGTCAGATCACCCGGTTGTAAAAGAAATGAAGCGTTCCATACTGGCAGAGCATCCGCGATTTCGTTCGATCGGAACAAGAGCGCTTCAGCAATAAACTTGCCGGGACCAATTCAAACCTTTTCTCTGAAATGAGCTTCTTTAATTCACGTTTGTGAAAAATAAATGAGGGCTTCCAATCATGAAGCCCTCATTTATTTTTGAAAATCTATCATTTGGCGTAATGCCCCTTTTAGAGGCTGCGGTTCCTTGTTGACCAGGCATGCATTTTCACCTAATGTCAATAGTAGGCTTAAGATATACATCCGATAACCCTAAAAAAAGTTCACATACCAACAAATGAGGTGAAAAATGGTGAATAATCGATTCCGCGTGGGAGAAGTAGCACGGCTTTTCAAGCTGCCCGCATCGACTCTGCGTTACTATGATGAAATCGGACTGTTCAAGCCAAAGTATACTGACCCTGAAACATCCTATCGATATTATGGTGTTGAACAATTTCAGGTTCTGGATACCATTATTTTTTTAAGGAAAAATGGATTTTCGTTAAAAGACATTCAGCATCAGTTAGATAAAAGGACTCCGGAAACGACGATGGATATTTTGAAGAAGAAGCTTGAGGAAGTGAGGATGGAAATTTGCCGGCTCCAACGCAGTGCGGCGAGGATCGAAAACAAAATTTCCACAATCGAAGAAGGAATAAAACTTGCCGGTCATCCTGCTTTAACATTTCAGTATTTCCCAAAACGGCCTGTTTCCTATCTGTATTTTGACAAACCTGTTGATCTGATAGAGGAAGGCGACGACATCTATTTAAAGGATAGAGAAACGCTTTCGAGCCAGTCGATCGAGAATAACGGCTTCTTCACCGGAGACATCGGAACGATCGTGGATATGGAAAGCTTGAAGCAAGAAGGACCTGTAAAATACATCGGCTTATTTGAATTGCTGCACGGCGAAAACAGCAATGAATATTTAAACGAAGGTTTGTATGCAAGCTATCCTCATATTGGCCCCTACGAGGACATGAGAAAAAGTTATCAGCTTGTTTTACGTCAGCTGAAAGAGGAAGGATATAAACTTGAAGGAATCCCCGTTGAGATTTCCGTTCTTGATGAGGCTGTCATCAAGGAGTCCGATCATTTTGTCACTTTAATCCAAATTCCGGTGACAAAGTTTTGATTGACCTTCAAGTAACTTGAAGGTTTAGAATACTCCTGTAGCTCATTATAGGAGGAATACATGATGACAGAAACACATCAGCAGCTAATGAAATTACCAGTTAATCAAGTGTTTTTTAAATATTTCATCCCTGCAACGCTTGGATTACTCTTGATGTCAGCGAATATTTTAATTGATGGCCTATTCGTTGGAAATGGGATTGGAACCGCAGCACTGGCTGGAGTGAACCTTTCCTATCCGGTCATTTCTTTGATTATGGCCATCGCTCTGTGGGTTGGGATAGGCGGAGCAACGAAGTACTCTATCAGCATCGGGGAGAATCGTCCACAAAAGGCAAGCAGCGTTTTTTCTCTGGCTCTCTTCTCTACACTAATCATCAGTGCGCTTTTAGGGGTGTTCGGGCTTTTTAATATTCAAGCCATTTCCCTATGGCTTGGCGCTAACTCCGACACCTCTTCTTACGTCATAGAGTACTTAAACGTCATGTTTTTATTCGGCTGGGTCATCGCATTAGAACAGGTCTTAAGTATTTTTGTAAGGAATGACGGCAGTCCAAAGCTTTCGATGATAGCTCTTGCAACAACATCGATTGTGAATATCATTCTGAATTTTTATACAATCATGATTTTGAACATGGGGGTAACAGGTGCTGCGATTTCAACGGTGCTTGGCGGATTCGCCGGACTGCTTGTATTATCCCTGCACTTCTTTAACCGTCAAGCGCAACTGAGAAAGCTGGCGTTTCAGTGGTCCCGGAAATCCCTTCTGCACATCTTTGCCATCGGGTTTCCAAGTTTTCTGGCGGAGGCCGGGCTCCTCATATTTGTAACAGGGTATAACCTGGCGATGTCCGGACTGGCAGGCACGGGAGGAGTCGCTGCCTTCTCGGTCATCAACTACCTTCACGGGTTTATGTTCCTGTCCTTCTTCGGCATTGAAATGGCGCTTCAGCCAATGATCAGCTATTATCATGGTGCTGAAGAAAGCGAACGAATCAAAAGCAGCATGAAGATTGGGGAGAAGACCGCTGTTATCCTGGGAATTCTTTTGCTCGTTATCGGTTGGGTGGCTGCACCGTTCCTTGTAGGTTTATTCGGAATAGAATCAACCGAAATCCAGGAGCTGGCCATCGATGGAATCCGCCTATTTTTTATCGGGTATATCTTCCTTGGCTATAACTTTGTCTATATGAGTTACTTTCAATCCATTGGCCGGGCCGGCTCATCGGCTTTGATCATCATATTGCGAAGCTTCGTGTCCCTTCTCATCCTGCTTTGGATTTTGCCTAAGTTTATTGGCGTCACGGGAGTTTGGCTATCCTTGCCGCTTTCCGAGTTTTTTGTCGCCGCCCTCCTCTTTTTCATGACGAGAAAACATGTGATGAAAACAGGAAATCCCGTGTTTGGCAAGGGATGATTTTACAGCCGGGAGTTTCCTCCCGGCTTGTTTCCTATATCTAAGGACTGCATACATCAATTGAAGATTCAAACAATAATACTTGTCCCTCCTATTTGAAGGTAATGATAGAATACAGGCGCCTGCCTGTCACAGTCTTCGTACGCTAACACGTTCGGCGTAATCGGCAAGTTAAATGTCGTCCTTTGCTAGTTACAGTCCGACAATGGATAGGTAAAGTTATAACTGTCCCGCCAATAAGGCAGGATGGAATGACGACCAAGTGAGCGAAGGTGCAGAAAGTTAAAGGAGTGCTCATACGTATGATGTCTCATAATCGAATTAAATTCCCGGCAGGGTTTTGGGCGGGATTGCGTCACTTAGGAATTAACGCCTCTGACGTGCTCCGAAAAGCCCAGCTGCCGCTCACCATGATGACTGAACCAGTTGTCACCGCCGCCCAATACCTCGCGATCTGGCAGGCGTATTCCGATCTCGTTGATGATGTTTCCAAAGGAATCATCAAGCTTGCGACCGGCTTTGAGCCGGCACATTACCCTCCAGCCGTATTAGCGGCTTACCATGCTCGTGACTACCGCGACGCGCTAAAGCGAATGGCCCGCTATAAACAATTGTGCCCTCCCGAAAGCTTGCGTATCACCGAGGAAAGTGAGCACTGCACAATCGAACTGGAATGGTTGGATGATAAGCAACCCGGTCCGCCGCTCTTGATTGGCATTACACTGGCATTTCTTCTGGAACTCGGGCGCCGGGGTACAGATCAGCCGTTGACAGCGAAGTCGGTCGAGTTTGCACACCCAATGGGCGACATGCAGGCGCTTGAAGCATACTTCGGCTGCCGTATCCGGAGCGGTGCAGATCGGAATCGGCTGACGCTGCATCGAGGAGATCTGGACCGCCCCTTTGTCTCGTATAATGCAGAGTTGCTGGAGATTCTGACTCCCGTGCTGGATCAATCGTTGAATGATCAGCAAAATAGCCTTTCAATCACTGAAGTGGTCAAGTGGATCATGAAACGCACGCTCACAGGAGGGCACCCAGACATTCAGACTGTCGCGGGCGAATTGGGAATGAGCGGCCGCACCTTGCAGCGCCGGCTTACTGATGAAGGCACTAGCTTCAAACAGCTGTTGATCCAAGTCAGACATGAGCAGGCGCGGGAGTACTTGGCAGACCCTTCGCTCGATATTAAAGAAGTGGCCTTTCTGATCGGATATGAAGATCAGAACTCGTTCTACCGAGCCTTCCGCCTCTGGGAAGGCGAGACACCTTCTAATTGGCGTAAGCAAACCCGGCTGAATGGACTTAACTAGAATAGGAGAAATGTTTGATGGATATGGGATTAAAGAACAAAACAGCTTTAGTTACAGGATCGACGAAAGGGATAGGAAAAGCCATCGCTATTGAACTTGCCAAAGAAGGTGTTCATGTCCTCATTAACGGACGAAATGAGGAAGAGGCAGAACGAACAGTCAATGAAATAAAATCAGCTTTTCCTGCCACCTCTCCCCAAAACGCCGCGGCTGACATCGTGGATATTAGGCAAAGGGAAGCTTTATTTAAAAAATACCCTCAAATCGATATTTTAATAAACAATATGGGCATTTATGAAATCATGGAATATGAGGACGTTGACGATGAAATATGGGAAAAATACTTCCGCACCAACGTTCTGGCTGCAAACGGTTTAACTAAATTTTATTTGCCTAAAATGCTGAAAAGTGATTTTGGCCGCATCATCTTTATTGCAAGTGAAGAAGCGATGATGCCTTCAGGACAGATGCCTCAGTATTGTATGACAAAATCAATGCTATTATCATTGTCAAAAAGCTTATCAAAATTAACAATCGGAACAGAAGTGACAGTTAATACGATCATGCCGGGGCCGACGCTCTCTGAGAATGTGAAGCAAATCATTGAGGGAATGTACCCTGATGAAGGAATGACTTTTTCAGAAAAAGAGAAGAAATTTATGACCACAAACCTGCCTCAATCCGAAATACAGCGATTTATCAAACCTATTGAAATCGGCAGACTGGCGGCATTTGTATGCAGTCCTTATGCATCCGCATTTAAAGGGTCTCCGATCCGTATGGACGGAGGAATGGTGCCGACTATTTTTTAAGATCTCCTGTTCAAAATAGACTTCGTCAAAACGAAAAACAAGCTGGCGACAGTAAGCGTCAGCTTGCAGCTTTTGATGAAGATCAGCTTCTCCCCTTTTGATCAACTTTCAACTGAATACTGTTGGACTTATAGATGATCTTCACTTTATATTTGCTTGGCAATCCTCTGGTTTCGACGGAAGAAAATGAGCCATGACGCTTGCGGAAGGTTATGACCGCCGATCCATCAGCCGGAATGTAATTGTCTATAAAATTGAGACGTAATGTCCCCTTTAATCTTGCTTTTCCTTTAATTTTCAACTGATCTTTTTTTCCGCTGAGATGAAGTTCAAGTATTCCTTCAGCAGATTGTTTGTAGTCTCCCCCGATCATCAGTTTTCCCGGCACATCTTCCCTAAGGGTGCCCCTTCCCAGTGAAACATCACCTCTCCCGAAAGCTGTCTCCGAACCGCCCTCAAGCGTCCCTTGATCAATCCGTGTACCGCCGGAATATGTATTTTTCCCTTCCAGCTTCAAAGTGCCTGTCCCCTTTTTGGTCAGCTTTCCAGCGCCGGAGATGTCGTTGCGCCAGCGATCCGTTGCTTGGAAGCCGCCTTTGGCAGCATCCATCTTCACGGTAACATCTTTGGTAAAAGCACCATACCCATCTGCGGCGGAAAAGAGATTAAGCCTTCCCCATCCTTCCGCATCATCAAGAACAGGATAGCCGGCCGGAAGACCGGTAGTTGCTAAAATCAAACGGCGCTGCTTTTTGTCAAGGTAAGGAAAACGCGTTTCCAGCAGGACTTCGGCTCCCTTTGGAACTGCCATTGGTTTAGCGGTTGTCTTCATTTGACGAAATCCATATGTCAATCGTTCCGTATATTGTTTTTTATTCGTTTCATAATCGCTGTATCTGTCTTCGCCTGTCCCGGTTTGCGTTAATAGTTTACGATGAGCTTCATCATAAGCGGCTTTCTTCAATCTTTCATTGTCGGGATCAGACAGAATCGCAGCTGACAACGCTGTTGCCATGACCCTTCCCCCCATGACGTCCAGCGGGGAATGCATACCGGCAACAATCCGGTTATGACCGAGTTCAGAAGCGCGAGTCAGCAGCTCCTGATAACGCTCTGGTATCGCATAGGCCATGGCAAAAGCGCTGAGATATGCGGCGTTCGTATGTCCGCTTGGAAAACCTCCGTCTTTGTTCGGATCAGGATTGATGACGGGAATAAGCGTTGGAACAATGATCGAATTGTCTTTCCAGCGAAACGGACGGGGATAATTGAAATAGCCTTTAGCCGGATTCGATGAAGAATAGTTGCCGCGTAAAGTATTGACCAAGCTCACGACATGTCCAAGTTCCGAACTGGTGCTGCCTGAATTGGTTCCTTCATCATGATATTTTTTTATCGAGGCATCTGCCGGGATGCTGATGATCGTTGTCGTCGCTCCCGCGTTCATTCGATAGACGTCAGCAAGCTTCCCGAGGCCGTCAATAACACTGTAGCTCTGGCCCCTCCGATCATCAAAATATGCAGCATTTTCCTCAAACATCGTGCGGTGTTCAGTAATATCCACGACTTTTTGGATGTTGGCATCCAACACTCTTCTGTTCAGTTTAGTACCGGTATTCCACGTCTTTCCGGGGATCCAAAGTTTATTAAATTCGGAAAGCACCCCGATGACTGGATTGGATTCCACCGTCATATTAGCAGAGATATTATTTTTGTAATGATCTACGAAAAATCCGGAAGACTGCGGCGAAGCTGCAGTTGTTGGTTTAGTTGCCGCGCTCGCATCGCCTACAACCAGAGAACTTAGAAGAAGTGCCAAAGAACAGACAGCTATCAGTAAATGCTTCCTCATCCTTAATCGTTTCATTCTCACATCATATCCCCCTTGCTCTTAATCTCCCAACCATCAAGTTCTATATGATCGTATCGTAAATTTGTTAAATCAAATGGCTTGATTTTATTAATGTTTTGTTTAAATTTTGGGATTTTGCAGATTGATGCATTATGAGTGAGGAGGGTAACAAGGGGTGAGAAAGGCCGGATTTAAAATTCAGGCCTTTCTCTGCTAGTTTAACAGCTGTTTATACATTTTCATCCAGTGCATAGGAGGCTAAATCGGCCTGTTTAGTCTATTTATTTTCCTTCTCTAAAAACGCCATAACCGCTTTTGTCAGATTCTGTGCTTCTGCCGGCGCATCCGGTGAGCCGAACATCTTATTTAAATCACTGTGAGATAAGCTGTTGACCCGATACACAAAATCCGTTGCTTTCGCTTTGTTTACGGTTTCCGCGAATTTGTAGACGGCGGGGTCTTCCCAGCGGGTCACAAGATAGGCAGGCGGCAATTTTGAGTTGTTGATGTAGGAAAGCGGCGATGCTTCTGTCCACACCTTTTCGTCTGTGCCGAACACTTTTTTATAAGACGGGATCGCTTCGATGAATCGTTTCATATCCAAGGGTCCATCTAAAACCACAATCGAATTGAGCGAGGCCGGTGTGAGGCCGACACGATTTAAATATGCCGGATTTGCGGCAATTAAGGCGGCCAAGTGCCCTCCTGCCGAATGTCCCATAACATTGATTTTTGACGGATCGATTTGATATTCATCAGCATGATCCATCACCCATTTAACGGCCTTAGCCGCATCATCAGCCATCTCTTCATACTGAACATCGGGATGAAGCCGATAGTTGACAGATACGAAAACATAGCCGTTTTCCGTGAACAATGCCGGCTTCGAAGCAGCCCTGCTTTTGTCGCCGCTTGTCCACCCTCCACCGTGAAGATAGATGAGAACAGGATGTTTTTCACCCTCGTTTGTTTGCGGTGTATAAATATCCAATGTTTGTCTGTCGTCTTTTGCGTAATGAACATTTTCAGCATTCTTGTTGGAAGTACAGGCGATCAAGCCAATACACAGAATCGCCACCCCTGTCCATTTGATGAATCCTCTCAAGTTTAAAAACACCTTTCTTCTTTAGCCAGTATATTTTAAAACGTCTCACGGAACATTCCGGGAATGCTCATCTGTTAATCAGTTTTAAGGCGGCGAAACATTAGCATATGTTTCTAATTATAAACAGAAACAAGAAACTTACAAATTTTAAAATCAATAAGAAAAGTTAAAGCTGTTGTGCAGTAAACTTGCGAGGAAAATATGAGAGGAGGCATTCGTGAAAGCGAACATGAATAACAATAGACGATTAAGCCGGCAAGAGGAGTACTCCCCGTCATATCGGGGAGTACGATTTTTATGAACCTTGTAATAGATGAATGTCTCATAATCTGATGTTCTATTTTCAAGATGAAAACATCCCATGCTTTTTCTTCGGCCGAAATGACAGATCGCAAATCCAATCATTTAAAAAGATAATGGCAGTTCATCTAAAGCTCTCATCAGAAAATTGCCTTTCCATTTGATCTGCTCCCTTTCGCCTTTGATCTCTATATGTTCAAAGCGGCGCAGCAAGGTTTGAATGGCAATTTTGGCCTCCAATCGGGCAAGCGGTGCGCCCAGGCAAAAATGGCTGCCATAGCCAAAGGCAAGGTGGCGGTTATCCTTTCTTTCAATATTAAAGCGGTCGGCATTCGGGAAGACCGTGTCATCGCGGTTGGCCGAGGCTAATGAAATGATGATCACATCTTTTCTCTTCATCTCCTGCCCGTGCAATGTAAACGGTTCGGCCGCCCAGCGCAGAGTGGTCAATTCCACGGGGCTGTGAAATCTGAGCGCCTCTTCAATGGCTGAGTCGATTAAATCTGCGTTTTGATGAAGCTTTTCCAGTTGCTCAGGGTGGTTCAGCAAGGCAAAGGTCATATTGGTTATTAAGTTTACCGTTGTCTCATGTCCTGCAACGATAAGGAGCATAATTGTCGAATACAGCTCTTCTATGCTTAATGTCGTTCCTTCGCTTTCTGCCTGAATTAATGCACTGACTAAATCCTCAGCCGGCTCGTCCCTTTTTTTGCAAACCAAATATTCCAGGTATTCAGCAAACTCGCCTATTTTATGCTTGTATTCCTCCAGGCTTTCGGGCGTGTCAGAAAAATCAATAACCGCCTGGGACCAAACTCTGAATTTTTGCCGATCTTCAAGCGGAATACCAAGCATCTCGCTGATGACAATGATCGGCAGCGGGAAAGCGAAGTCGTCTACAAGATTCATGGAATGATTCGGTTCTGCTTGATCCAATAAAGAATCAGCGATTTTTTGGATTCTGTTCTCGAGCTGTAAAACCATCCGGGGAGTAAATGCTTTCTGTACAAGAGACCGCAAACGGCCGTGGTCGGGGGGATCTGAGTTGAGCATATGCTTTGATAAAGGTTCTTCATTTTCCAGAGCGGAGAAGTTCTCTAATTCTTCTTCAGTAAACACATTTTCGTAATTTTTCTTCATTCTTGCATCCTTTAATATATGGACCGCATCCTCGTACCTCGTAATGAGCCAGCCTTCGCCCAGATCCCCCATCGATACGGGATAGACAGGACGGGAAGCGCGTAATCGCTTGTAAAATTCGTACGCTTCATCTTTAAATGCCGCAGAAGACAATTCTCTCTCAGTTAATATGGCGAAGCTCTCCTCTTGTTTTGAAGACATACATCCTACCTCCATCTCTATTTTTGTAAATAACAGCCTGCACCGGAATGATAAACCGCGATAGTGCGTTAGGCTATTCACATCCACTCATTCACAAATATTATAATTCCAGGAAAACCCGCATTCAATCGGCAATCAAGCTGGAGATGTTCATTAATAAACACCTTCCGCATTCATTGTTTAGAAATGAGACGGGGAATGCAAAAAGAGGCATGAAAACAAGTTGAGACCGGCGCTATGCCGATCTCGCTATAAGTAAATTTAAAAATAAAAAGTCCTCTTAGTTTACAGTTCCTTTTCAAGGAACGGCAGTCTAACAGGAGCCCTTCGGTTGTCCGATCGGAATGTATTCGTTTGTTGACGGCCTGAAGTTCTTCCCTTCTCTTGCTTATCGACTTCCGCATCTTTTTTAAAACGCTCATGATATCTGAAGCCGTCGCAAGATTATTGATTTAATGCTTGAGCAGTTTGATCACTTGTTCTTATTTTTACAACAATATATACAATAGCTGATATCCAAACTGCGATGATTCCAATATAAATAGCCGGATATAATGCTGTTTGATTGATCCACGAATGGACAAGCGTTCTTGTGTTGACGAGAATGATCAGTCCGCCGACCAGAACGCCCATTAATCGGGCATGCACCTTCTGCACCAGCCAGGCGGCAATCGGAGCCGCAATAATTCCGCCAATCATCAATGCACCAACCCACAGCCAATTGACTTCTTCCCAGCCGAGAGAAATGAAAAATCCTAACGTTGCCGAAACGGCAATAGCAAACTCGCTTGTGTCAACAGTACCCACTACTTTTCTCGCACTGACGCCTTTTTTGGATAACAAAACTGGAGTGGCAATCGGCCCCCAGCCTCCCCCTCCGGTTGCATCAGCAAAACCCGCGATTAATCCCAGGGGAACGGCTTTTTTTCTCGAAAGGCTGATACCGCTTTTTTGCTCTCCTATTTTAAACATGAATAGAAATCGAGTGAGCACATACACGCCGAGGACAAGCAGAAATATTGAAATATAAGGTTTCGCAAGCTCGCCCGGAATGTTGCTTAAAAAGGAAGCGCCGAGAAATGCCCCGAGTGATCCCGGGATGACGAGTCGTTTGACCGTTTGTTTATCAACGTTTCCAAACTTTATATGCGACACACCGGATGCCGCGGTTGTGACGACTTCCGCCAGGTGAACGGATGCTGACGCAACCGCCGGTGCGATGCCGAAGGCAAGCAGCAATGACGACGATGTCACCCCGTACGCCATCCCTAAGGCGCCATCTATCAGCTGCGCAAATAATCCTATCAAGACAAACACAATCAGCTTTTTCATGTTGGCCTCCCACTTCAATTGGTTTATTTTTATTGTTAAATATAATCTATACTATACCTACCTGTAAAGTGGGAATTTGAAAAATATAAATTTTTTGTATTTTTCATCGACACCAGCAAAAAAGAGCATATGCATGCAAAATGAGCGCCTATCCCCCGGTCTTTTGTCTTATGGATGTTCATTAATGAACACCTTCTGTAATCATTGTTTAGTAATGAAGTTTAATTTGAAAGGTTCATAATGCATCTGCTCCTTTTGCGTTTCACTTACCCCAAAGCGAGCGAGGATGACAACTTTTAAATTAACCGAGGAAGGAAAGAGGCATTAAAATGGGAAGGGAAGAAAACAAATTTGAACCGCTCCCGATTGTCGGGAGCGGTATTTTGTTGACTCATAGCTCTTTGTACATAAAGTAATCAAAATCGGCATGTTGATGTGCTCCGCTTGTATCTTGGCATTGCATTCCCACAAAAGCTCCGGTGAAGAATCCTCCTCCGCGCACATAATCATCTGACAGTTTTTTAGATTCCAACGGGATCTCAATTTTATACCAGTCTTTTTTATTAAAAGAATAGGAGTAATAATATGTTTCCCATTCGACATTTACTCTTAAATAAACATATTGTATGTCCCGCGGGATGACAATTTTGTCTTTTATCGGCTGTGAGAATGTAAAATTATCGCATATCGTTACATCCAAAATGCGCCCAAGGTCTTCATCATAAGTCACTTGAAGAGCCGTCCAGTTTTCGGTGTTGTAGTAATTCACGAGTCCCGCGGCTTGCTGAAAGGTCTCCGGGTTGAAATCAACAGCAGTCTCCGCTGTAAAACGGAGGCTTTGCCAACGCCTGGCTACAAACGCCTGGGTAAATGTGGAGGTTAGTGATTCACGTCCATATAAACGTAAATGATTCGGCCTTTCAGTCAATGATCCTAATTCTTTCGTAAAGGGAATCCGCAATGTCTGAAAGTTCATATTTAATGTCCGATCAGCAAATTGATCGACTTCCTGATAGGTCGATGGAAATTTTGTTTCAGATATGCGGGGCGCTTCCACCTCCACCCTCCCCTCTTTTCCGCCTGCCACATAAGGCCAGCCGTCTTTCCACTCTAATTTTTGAATCGCGGTTTCTCTTCCCAAAGGACAATATCCTCTTTGGTGAATAACCGAGTCATCAGCAGGATGAATAGGACGCCCGGTTAAGTGAGCTAAATACCACTCACCTGTATGCGTTTCCACAATTGATGCATGTCCGCATTTCTGCAACGGATTCCGAGGTTCGTGCCAAGACGTTAAAATTGGATTGTCGGGGTGAATCTCATATGGTCCTTCGATATGTTTTGAACGGGCAATTGTGGCGGCATGCTCGTAACGGGTCCCGCCTTCCGCTGTCAACAAATAGTAATAATCCCCGATATGATAAAGGTGCGGCGCTTCAGTCAGTTTAATATCTGTGCCTTCAAAAATGATTTTCGGTTGATGGATAAGCCTTTTTTCGCGCACGGAAAATTCCTGCATCACAATGCCTCCGAATGAATGGCGGCCGATCCGGTGATCCCACAGCATATTTAACAAATATTTTCTTCCGTCGACATCATGGAACAATGAAGCATCGAAGCCGGAACTATTTAGTTGAATCGGCTCCCCCCAATCTCCATCGACGGTTTCGCAAGTAACTAAATAGTTATGACAGTCTTTCCAGGCTCCATCCACAACTTTTACATCTGTATATATAAGCCAAAACTTTCCTTCACTGTAACTTAGACAAGGCGCCCATACACCGCCTGAGTCGGGATTCCCTTTCATATCCAATTGTGAAACCCTCTGCAACGGATGTGCAATTAAACGCCAATTCACCAAATCTTTTGAATGATGGATTTGCACTCCTGGAAACCATTCGAAGGTGGATACTGCGATATAATAATCTTCCCCTACTCTACATATGGATGGATCCGGGTTGAAACCTTTAAGCACCGGATTGATAATTTTCATCTTCATTCCTCCTCACGGTTGTCTTTAAAATGTATATTTCCACTGAAATTCTTCATAGAGTCCAAGTCACTTTATCTCTATTCTCTAATTCACGTACGACTTTTGCATATTTTTCATCGCTTAAATTGTAAAAATTAATGTCGATCATAGCCAATATAAGGAAAATAACCGGAACTACAGTTGTCGTTAATAATATCCCTGTCAACGCTTCAGGTGTTTGGACCTGGCCTGCGGCATAGCCGAACTTCTCCAATATGAGTCCTGGAACGATTCCGCCGAGTGCCATGCCAAACTTGAAAAAGAAGCCGATAATCGCATAAATCAATCCACTCAAGCGTTTCCCAGTCTTATATTCGCCATATTCGATTGTTTCAGGGATAAGCGCCCACATATATCCCCCGGCCGTCACGCTTCCAACTGCGGCAATGACCCGAAAGAAGAGCACCAGAAACACATTGCTTGGCGGAACAATGAGAATGGCTAAAAGTCCAATGATATTTAATAATAAAGCGGCATTTAATAGCTTTCTCTTTCCCAGCCACTTATTGATTCGGGGTATAAACGGCAGGATGGCCAATGCAGGAAGGCTTCCAAGCAAGCCGTACCATTTCACAAGATCGGCTCTGCCTACATTGTACGTCATGTAGTAGATGCCGACGGAATTGCTTATCGAGTTGACGCCAAAAATAATGATAAAGAAAATGCTTAAAACGACTAACGGACGATTCACCCGGAATTGCTCGAATAGATCGGAAAATTTAATTTTTTCTTCGGACATTGGCAGAGTGACCCGTTCTTTTGTACTTTTAAAACAAAAGATTAATAGACAGGCGCCAATTATCCCCAGCATGCTCATCGTCAGCTGCCAGCCAAGAGCCGTGTTTCCTGTCGTATCACCTAAATAAGTAGAAAGTAAAGGAACAAAAAAAGATACGATGAGTCCGCCAAGATTGGCAAAGACCATCCGAACCGAAGTAATGCTGACGACCTCTTGATTATCTCTCGTCATCGCGGAGGTTAATGCGCCGTATGGAACATTTATCGCTGTATATGTGAGTGATAAACCGACATACGTGATATAAGCGTAGATTAATTTTCCGGTATCTGAAAAATCAGGGGTTGTAAAACAGAGGATGGCAAGTACAGAAAGCGGAAACGCGCCGAACAGCAGATACGGCCTAAACCTCCCGAATCTGCTGTTTGTTCGGTCTACTAATGTTCCGATAAAAGGATCGGCAAGCGCATCAATGATTCGAACAATCAGAAACATTGTTCCAGCGGCAGCGGCTGATAAACCATAAACATCCGTATAGAAAAATAACAGATATGTAGAAACCGTGGTGTAAATTAAATTACATGCTAAATCTCCAGAAGCATAACCGGATTTCTCATACATACTAACTTGGTTTACATGTCCACCCGTCATGATTCTTACCTCCTCCACAGCCTTTCAAAACGGCTTTATGATAAGTTTTTATGAAAGCGTATACATAGAACCTGGCAAGCGGCCTTTCAGCCGAAGTGAGACAGATGCTTCACTCGTCAACCACGAATACTAGATTGTAGGTTTATGTCATCTTATCACCTCCTTTTTCCAATTTCGCAAGAATCAGATTTCGAAGGTTGCTTTGATCAGAACATAAAATGATCTCCCTCTTTCATCCACTCCTTATGCACACACTTAGTTTAATCATCAAACTAAGTTTAAGTCAGTTTGAAAATGTTGTCAATCATTAGCAGTGTCTATTTCAATTTCAAAAGAAAAAAAACTCGAAAAACCGCGGAGGCCTTCATGGGATATCAGCTTCATTTGTTACAGCGCCGCAGCACCATGATCGGCCTTTTTTCTTAATAAAAGCACAATTTATGGATGCCGTTCGCAAAAAGTGCATCATATGAAAAAGATAAACCCAATTTTTCAGGGAACAATGCCTCATTCTTTCATCTGTGATGAATGATACAATCCCCAGTGTAGTGACTAAAAAGGAGGACCAATCATGAAATTCAGCAAAATCGGTGCCTTACTGCTCACTTTGGCGTGTTTGCTTTTGCCTTTTTCTTCTGCGTCTGCAGCAGGTTCCGGTGTATGGGATAATATCGGCACATACGGCATGACATCGCAGACTCCGATCATTAAATCAGGCGGAGGGAAATTTTATTTTCACAACAACAGCTTTTATGGCTTTACTTTTACGCTGTATGAAGTTGACGGGGCGGGAAGCACGCCCGAAATCGTTAGAAAAAATATCTACGTCGGACCGAAAAGCAACAGTCCGGTGATCGATGTCAGCGATTTTACAGATGGCGCGAACAAAAAAGCAGAACTCGTTCTGTTTAAAGGGAACGATACATACATCACCGTTACTTGCTATGATTGAATTCCCCATAAACAGTAAGCCCGCCGTTTACAGACGGCGGTTTTTTGATGCTTTTTTTGCCTGGTCAAACAAACGGTCCCCTCTTTAAACTGAGGGGGCACAAAAAAGTGCCTATATAACTTTAAAGTGCGTACTTCCGTTTCGGGTTCTTCTGTTCCATAATCATGAATGATGTTTTGTATGACATTGTTCTGTTTATACTGAAAAGAAAACGGAGGGATCCATGATGAACCTGAACTTACGAGGAAAAACAGCATTGGTGACCGGATCAACGTCCGGAATCGGCAAAGCGATTGCCGCTTCACTTGCGAAAGAAGGTGCGTCTGTCATCATTAACGGACGCCGGCAAGACAAGGTCAATCAAATAATAGACGAATTGAAAGGCCAATTCCCCGAGGCTGTTCTTCATCCGGCCCCTTATGATCTTGGCACTGAGAAAGGGTGTCAAGACCTAATAGCAGCGTTCCCGCATGTTGATATTCTCATTAATAATTTAGGAATTTTTGAGCCGGCGGAATATTTTGAGATTCCGGATGAGGATTGGTTCCGCTTTTTCGAAGTGAATATTATGAGCGGAGTAAGGCTCTCGCGGAGATATTTGCAAAGCATGATCGAGAAAAAAGAAGGCCGGGTCATTTTTATTGCGAGCGAAGCTGCGGTTATGCCGTCACAGGAAATGGCGCATTACAGCGCAACAAAAACAATGCAGCTTTCGATTTCCCGGAGCTTGGCAGAGCTTGCTACGGGTACAAATGTGACTGTCAATACCGTTATGCCGGGCTCAACCTTAACCGAAGGCGTTGAAACGATGCTGAAGACTCTTTATCCGGATGAAAACCTGACGGTCGAAGAAGCGGAAAGGCGGTTTATGAAAGAAAACCGGCCGACCTCTATCATACAAAGGCTGATTCGGCCGGAAGAAATCGCGCACTTTGTCACCTTTTTAAGCAGTCCGCTTTCCTCGCCGATCAATGGTGCAGCCTTGCGGGCGGACGGCGGATTGGTCCGCAGTGTCTTTTAAATGAAAGGCTGGAATGCCCGGCATTCCAGCTTCATCGTTATCGATCAGCATAAACATGTTGGAAGACTGCGGTCGCATCCCATGCATTCAAGCCAAATGCTCCCTCGGTAAACGTGGAATCCCGAGCACTTATCACCAATCGGCCGTCCAAGTAAATATGAAAGTTGGAATCGCGGGCCACCGCCTTCAGGTGATATTTCCGGCCGGTTTCTATCGGTGTGCGGTGTTCGGCAATAACAGAGGCCGAGCCGTTTTCAAATTTGAAAAACTTCACCACATCATGCTTGGCATCCACATTGGCAAGATATCCGTTTTGAACATCCTTGTCGGCCCGAAACACGAGAGCACCCGCCCCTCTGCCATTTCCATCCTTTACCGTGACATCTGCTTCATATGTGAAATCTGTTCCTTTTGCTGAAGATAAAATGAACGAATCCCCGTCAGATCGCCCTTGTTTTCCATCAATCGTGTCGGCCCATACACCGTTTACGGTCGTCCAGCCGGTCAAATTCGATTGAAAGGGTGACGTTCCCCATACGTTTTTCAGAGGATGAACCGTCATCGAATTCAGCTTGACAAACCCGTTAGATGCGTATACTTCAAGCCCTTTACTGGATCGGTCCGGCAGAATAATGTCGGTGATCACCTGCCTCCCGTCGTTGCCGAATACTTCAACTGAAGAGCGGTCGACATAAATGCGCATCTTCACCTTCCCACCGACCGGTTGCAGCGGGGCCGCATGCTTTCCGGTGTTAAAGTTCGGATTAAAGGAGACGTTTCCGGATTGGCTTCGGTCGACGAACAGTGAAGCGCTGTTTTTGCTGTAGCCGATTTTCGTATATTGGTTTTCCCCTGTTCGGACTTTAAAGCCAAATTCGGCCGCAGTTCCGGTATTTACTTGAAATTCCGCATTGATTTCGTACGCATTATCTGACAGCGCTTTCAAAAAATTTCTGTTTCGAGGTGAAATGATCTTGTTTTTCCACATTTGCGATGCACCCCTGATCGACTTCAGCTCAGTTACCGGAGCCTGAACAATTCTGAACCCTTCGGAAAACGCTTTCAATTTTAGTTCTCTCGGGATAGACATTGCGCTTCTCCACGGGGAAGTGGGAACATCGTTTGCGTATTGCCAATTGCTCATCCATCCTAACCAAAGCCTTCGCCCGTCAGACCGCGGGATATCAGACCAGCTGACAGCTGCGTAGAAGTCTTTGCCGTAATCTGTCCATAATACGCGATTCGGCGGGTTTTCATTTTTAAAGGTTGTGCCGTCAAAGCTTCCGACGAAATATTGCATGCCTGATCCTCCTGAGACAGCACCGTCTCCAACACTGACTTGCATCACCCATTTCGTTTCATTCGGTCTCCCCTCTACAGGAAGCTCAAACAGATCCGGACATTCCCACACGCCTCCATGGCTGCCTTCTCCTTCGCCGAATTCGCTCGCATGTGTCCAGTGCTTCAGGTCAGGCGATGTATAGATTAAAATTCGGTCGCCGCCCGCAAGCACCATCACCCACTTTTTCGTCTGTTTGTGCCAAACGACTTTCGGATCTCGGAAATCTCTTTTTCCCGGATTTGGAATGACGGGGTTGCCTGAGTACTTCGTCCATGTCCTGCCTTTGTCATTGCTGTAGGCGATGCTTTGTACTTGTTCCCCGTCCCGGTCCTGCGTATAAATGGCAACGAGCGGCTTCTCCGTCCCTGTTTGAAACCCTGTTGTATTATGCCGATCGACGACAGCGCTTCCCGAAAAAATTGTCCCTTTTTCATCCGGATACAGCGCGACCGGCAAATGCTCCCACTTGACCAAATCTTTGCTTACTGCGTGCCCCCAATGCATCGGCCCCCAGCGCAAGCCATACGGATGATATTGATAAAACAGATGATATTCCCCCGCGTAATACACCATCCCGTTCGGGTCATTCATCCAGTTTGCTTCCGGCGTGAAATGATACTTGGGCCGATGATCCTCGTTATAGTAGTCCGGGTCGGCCGCAGCTGCGGAAAAGGCTTCCGGAAACATCATAGCCCCTATGATCCCCATCTGAATCATTCTCTTTTTCATCCCTTTTCTCCCCTCTTCTTCACACGGTTTTTAGTGACGGTTAAGGCAGGAAGTCCAAACAGCCTCCCCCTTTTTGCGGCCGAATGGACCTGCCTCTCCAAAAGCTAAGAAAAGAACAACTAAATCATTTTATGCCAAAAAGCCAGCCCAATAGCCGACAATCCCGATGATAAAAATACCGAAAATCATGAGAAGAGGATTCACCCCTTTGCGAAGCATCCAGGCAGCGAGCAATGTCAATCCTAGAGGCAGTACCCCCGGCATGATGCTGTCTAAAATGTTTTGCACGGTCTGTACATCGACTTTGCCTGCATCATCTTTAATTCTCGACACGACGATCGGGATATTGATCGTCGTCCACTTGGAAACGAGCGCTCCCATCACAAACAGCCCGAGTATTGAAGCGCCTTCCGTCAGTTTCTGAATGCGGTTCCCGACCAAGTCCTGCAAAATTTCCATGCCTTTCACATAGCCGTACTTTAACCCGTAGTATTTTGTACTTAACCTGATCGCGTTGATTAAAAAGAAAAACAAAAGCGGGCCGGCGATGTTTCCGCTTAAAGCAAGCGACGCTCCCAAGGCTGCCAGAACGGGACGCAGCGTCCCCCAGAAAATCGGGTCGCCCACACCTGCCAACGGGCCCATTAAGCCGATTTTCATTCCATTAATCGCTTTGGCATCAATCTTTTTATTGTTGGCCATTTCTTCTTCCATCGCAGCGGTCACGCCGAATATCGGCGCTGTCAGCCACGGATGCGTATTAAACCATTCCAAGTGGCGCTGGAGCGCTTCGCTCCGTTTCGCTCCCGGACCGTACAATTTTTTGATCGCCGGAATCATGACGTAGCAGTAGCCGAGCGCCTGTACACGCTCAAAGTTAAATGATCCGAGCAAAAAGTTTGAGCGGATAAACATACTGAAAATCTCTTTCTTCGTTAACCTTTTTTCTGTGCTCATTATTCGTCCCTCCTTCAATAGTTAAGCATCCAGATCATCGTCATCATCATATGCAGCCACGCTGCTGTCACTGGCGGCAGCCACCGCCCCCTGCGCATGATTTTTTTGCATCACTTGCTGATATAAAAATGCCAGACAAAGCCCGAGGGCACCGAAGCCGACTAAATTGAAATCGGTAAACGCGGCCAGCAAAAAACCGATATAGAAAAACGGCTTCAAATACGGAATGTTCATCATGTTGATGACCATCGCATATCCGACAACAACGATAATCCCCCCGCCTATTTGCAAACCTTTTGTGATGACGTCCGGAATATTTCCCAAAAACGCCTGAACAGCGCTGACACTGATCAGAGCCACAATCAATGTCGGAATCATAACGCGCAGCGCCTGAAACGCCATGGCGGTAATATGCATGATTTCAATTCCTTTAAAATTGCCATCCTTTGCGTATTTGTCGGCACGGTGAATTAAAAATACGGTGATCGTCCTGACGAAAATCGTCAGCGCCTGACCCGCAGCAGCCAAAGCCACCGCGACGGCAATCCCTTCACCGACTCCCTGATCGGCGGTAATCACTAAAATGGTCGAAATCACGGAAGCGATAGCCGTATCGGGGGCCATTGCAAGACCGACGTTCATCCAGCCAAGCGCCATCAGCTCCAGCGTTCCGCCGAGAATGATGCCTGTTTTCAGATCCCCGAGAACCAGGCCGACCAACGTGCAGGCAATCAGCGGACGGTGTGTCTGCCCTTCGTCCAATACACTACCGATACCTGTTATAGCTGCAATGACGAGCAGCAAAATAATTTGAATCGTTGACATGGCTTTAGAACCCTCCTTCTAGGATTTTATTGCGTTTCTTAAAATCTGCATAAAGTCTTCGCTCGAATCTGACGGCAGCTGCCTCAGTTCCAGCTTCACGCCCAATCCGTGCAATTGTTCAAACGATTTGATGTCCTTTTCAGTCACGCTTACCGATTTCGTGATTTGCCTGCGGTTATTCTCGAAGCGCATCCCGCCGACATTGACTGTTTCGATCGGAACACCTGCTTCGATTAAAGAAACAATGTCGCCCGGATTTTCGAATAACAGCATTGCCGTCGTATCTTCGTACCGCGGACTGTGAAACGCTTTGGCCATTTTGGAGATCGAAACGGCGCTGGCTTTCACATTTGAAGGTGCGACAGAAAGGATCAGCGTTTTTCTCATTTCGTCCTGCGCCACCTCATCAGAGACGACGATAATGCGGTCAGCAGCGTGGATTTTAATCCATCTTGTTAATACTTGGCCGTGAATAAAGCGGTCATCAATTCTTGCTAAAACGATTTTCATTACAATTCATCCTCTCTTCCCTGATTAGACTGACTGAATTTTTCCAATTGTTCGCTGCAGATTTGGAAGCATTCCCGGCTCATCTTTTTCAACTGGTTCAGCAGTTGTTTGAGCGGCATATGCTCCCTCAAGCTCAATGCCTCTAACAAAATCGGCAGGTTCACGCCGGCTGCCATATCGAATCTCCGCTCCTTCGCGATGTAAGGAGTCGCTGCGTTGTATGGCGTCCCGCCGAAAATATCCACTAAAAAAAGCACCTCGTGTTCCTCCGGAATGTCCTTCAGCGTCTGATGATATTTTTCTTGCAGTGTCTGAATGCCTTCCCCTTTCAGAAACGGCACCGCGATCAGGCTGTCTTCTTCTCCGAATATCATCCCTGAAGATTCTTTTAATGCTGTGGGAAAGTTTCCGTGGCCGCTGATAATGACTGTAATCATGTACATTGCTCCTTTCTTTTTTCGTTCGCTTATTTATAATGCAAGGATCGTGCCAACAAAATTGTATTAAGCGCTTTCACTGCATCTCAAGACGAATGATTTTCAAGTTTGAAACACATTCAAGCATAAAAATAAACCTGTATTAAAATGGGATTCCACTTAATACAGGTTTACCTGAAAAAATCGCTCATGGAAAACAGCTATAACTCTTCAGAAAAGATGGTCGCGATAAATATTTTTTCATCTTCGCTGATCGCGAGTCCAAGCTTTTCTTCGTAAGGCTTTAATGTTTTCTCTGTGATGTGAAGAACGTTTTGAAGCTGATCATTCATTTCTTCTTCCTCAGGAAAAGCGATCGGATTCTGTTTGATCACCCTTTCAAAAGCAAAAGCGGTATGCATGATGACTTTGATCAGCACCGCGTTGCTGAATGTGATGCGCAGTTCGTCTTGAACCGTCTGAAGCCACTCCAACAGCATGTCTATCATATGATAGGGATTCAAAAAGACAAGATATTTTTTCAGGCTGTCTTCGCACAGCTCCTTCACCACCACATTTTTACCGGATAATCCGCCGCTCGCAGGGATATTGCCGTTTCCAATCACTTGCTGAATCACTTTTTCTCCTTCGCCTTCAATCAATACTTCTAAAGGCACGTGCGGAGCATCGATTTTAGGATTCTTCGTGCCCACCGTGGCAAGGATCTCATACGTTTTTTCAATTTCTTTCATGCGGTTTGCTAATTTGATCGATGACACCGTCAAAATGCTGATTTGTTCATCTGATGTCCTGCTCACGATTGCTGTTAAGATCTCTTCGAGCTTTTTCGCCGTTCCGCCGCCTGTCGTGCAAATGGAGACGATCGCCTTCTTTTTGCCTGAGACCCGCGGTTTATCGGCCCATAAATCGATGAAATCCTTTGTAACCGAATCATAGATGGCGTGCAAATTCAAATTCAAATAATTCACCTTGCGGACAGCATCAAGCACCATCGATGTCGTAACATTGCTGATCGTTTTTATTTTTACGCCCGTTTGTTGTTCGAGCCTTGTTTCCAGCATCGCAAGCGATCCCATGTCGACAAGCATTAATACGCCTTCTCCTTCATCAACCTGCTTCACTTTCTCCGCCAGACTGCTTACGATTTCCGCAGGTGAAACGGTCAAAGGCATATCAACCGCAGCAATCGGGGTGCTCCCCAGCAGTTCAGTGGCTACTTCAACCATAGAGCTCGCCGTGCTGTTTCCATGGGCCGCCACGACAATGCCCGTCCTTTTGTTTTCTTTCCATGATTTAATCGACTGAATCAGCATCGTCAAGTAGATGACTTCGATTTCCGGAACGGTTACTTTAAAATACGCTTGAATTTTATCTTTGAAAATCAGTGCGACCTCATATTCTTTCACATGGGTTTCCCTGATTTCATCTGTTTCCTGCGGGTTTAAAACATCAATCTGTTTTCCGCGCTTTAAAAATGCGGCGATGTGCATGCTCAGGAAATAGATGAATTTACGGTCGAATTTGCAGTCTAACTCATGTTCAGCGACTTCCTTTAATTCTTTCGTCATCTGAATCACGTCGTCTTCAACGAATTTGAGCAAGCTGTGGTTTTGAAGCATTTTCTGATTAAAAAAGCTTCTGACGTGCAAATGAATATCCGTTAAAATATATTGATTGATTTGTTTTTTTGTTAAGCCTTCTTTATTCAGGATTTTCGCTTTTTCTTCTATGACATGGTATAAGTTAAATGAGTCATCGATTTTCGTTGTATCATCTTCCACAATCGGAGAGATGATCGTTGTAATGTTGACGTATTCAGAAATCATTTTGCTCCGTTCGATATTTTTGCTGCTGGACATCCAGTCCTGTTTGATCTCATCGGGAAGATCCCGGACGGTCAGTTCAACAACCTCGTCTTTGTCAAGGTTATTTAAAAATCCGTGCGCACAGACCAGCTGCACATTTGATTTCAGCTGCCCGACATTTCCGAATTTTGCAGAATGAATCAATGCATTATAGACGTCGATATGCACATTTAAGTTTTTTTTGATCCGCTCTGCTTCTTTCCCCAATAAAAACGTTGTCAGCTCCACTCTTTCTCCAAGGGACCGTTCATCGAGCGACGGAATATGTACGGTCATCGGAATTCTCCGTAAAAATGTCTTCAGCAATGCAGAACTCGGGTTTTCTGTTGTTGCGCAGATAAACAGGACTTTTGCCGTTCGCTTATGCTCTGTTTCACCAAGCCTGTTGTATGTGCCGCTGTCAATGAAATAAAACAGCATTTCCTGCCCCTCCGGCGGGAGACGATGAATTTCATCCATAAACAGAATGCCCCCGTCCGCCTGTTCGACTAATCCTGCTTTGTCTTCGCCGGCACCTGTAAACGACCCTTTTTTATGTCCGAACAATTGCGAGAGCAATAATTGAGGATTGTTATAATAATCGGCACAGTTGAATGTGATGAACGGGGAATCGGGCTTCAATATGTCCGAATAAACGGCGAACTGGTAGATCCGGTTCGCAAACAGCGATTTCCCCGAACCCGTCGGACCGAGCAGCAGCATGTGCAAGCCGTGCGGAGGATAAAAGACAGCCGCTTTCGCCTGAGAGATTGCCTTTTTCAAGCTCCCTTTGGCCCCGATCATGAGCTCGAGGGGATCGGCGGACATGTTGCGCGCCGGCTTTTTTTGGCCGTCAGCCAGCCGCTTCAGTTCTTCAACCTCCATCAACTCTGAGTTCCATTTGATGTTCAAGATGTTTTCAACGATTTCCACCGGGACATAGCGCACAGGGAACGTTTTAATCTTGATCACCTTTTTGGCACGAACGAGATTGTTTAATTCAAAGCTGACATTTGAACGCTCCATTTGCAGCTGACCGGCGATTTCTTGAGCCGAATTCCCTTGTATCTTTAAAAGCTGATGGATATTCGTTTCGCGAAAATTATCCAGCAGCTGATGGTAGATTTTATCTATTCTTTTCATATGTATCATCCTTTGTTCTCGATTGATCAGCAAAAAGGCGGCAAACTTCTTGAAGATTCAGAACTTTAAAGCCGAATCACGGGATAAAAAAAAGATCTTTTACAGATTGACAATCCTGACTCTCCTACTTTTATATCGATTTGTTCGTGCTCTCATGACACAGTCTGGTGTTTTTGCTTCATCAGAATCCACAGAAACACCCCACCCAAAGTAGCAGCTTGTCAATAGTGTATCATTATTGAGAAAATATTGGTGAAAACATCCTGTATTTTTCTCTAAATGTAAATGTTTTGTGAAAGCTCTGCTGATCAACGTTCACTTCGATACCATGTTGGCCGAACGACCGGCTGCCTTAACTTTCACAAAAAAGGCCGTTGACGGTTCAACGGCCTTATCTTTATGATTCATCTCCCTTTGAAAATAAACGATTCCTTTAAAAGTCTGCCTTCGCTCCCTTTTTCCGTCCAAATCAAGTCCACTTCCAATTCGGTCGCATTCTCTGCCAATAGCAAATTCCGGTGCTTGACAGGGCTTCCGTCATTTAAGCTTTTGGCTAAAGAGACCGCATTGTCGTGAGGAATATTCCAAAGCGAAAATTTCGTTGAAGAATTGGGTTCATTCCGATAGAGATAAATTTCCGCCGAAGCTATATCGTGTCCAATGTTTTTGATTTCGACAGCATAAGTATGAAACCTACCTTTTTCCGGCTTCGCCATTCCGTTTTTTGCTTCGGCTTTACCGATTTGAACTTCCCATTGTTTTGAAGCCTGTTTAACCGGCAATTCTTCAAACGTCAGCGCTTTTGTTTCAATTGTCGGAACAATCATGCCGAACAGGCACAATGCACATATGAATAGCCGCATATTTTTCACTCCTCGATGGTCGATGTCCCCATATGTTATTCCTTATTCATAAATCCTATGCATACCGACGTTTCACTCCTGCTTCCGGCAGGGTAATAAAAGGACTGGAGGGATCAAGCAATGCCGCAAAACCACAATGATCGATACGAACTCTTTTTCAAAAAAAGATACAAAGTTCTTCATACATTAAACGATTTTCTTATCGGTCTTTTATTCCTTGTCGGGAGCTTCTGTTTTTTCTTCGAGGAACTGAAGCCGGCGGGAATATGGATGTTTGTGATCGGCAGCTTTCAGCTGTTAATCAGGCCGACGATCCGTTTGGTTCATGATTTTCATTACCGGAAGTTTGTTGAGAGCCGGCGTTCCAAATCCCGTGAGTAAATTTAAACAGCAGGGAGAGATGGCAGGAGACCCGCTAAGAAGTGCATATAAAAAAGGCCGAATCCTATCGGCCTTTCCTCTGTCACATAAGCCACTCCTCACAATCGGCGGCAAGCCGTTCCAACTCGTTCATAAAAGCGCCGGCATGATAGCCGTCACACACTGCATGGTGTACTTGCAGGGAAACCGGCAAAAATGTTTCACCGCCTTCTGAAAAGTATTTCCCGTTTGTAATAATCGGCAGCAAGTGTTCGCTGTTATCTAGGTTTAAATTAAAGTTTGTAAAGCGCACCCATGGAATAGAAGAAACTGAAAACGCATTGGGCGGGATGTCCGGCTTAGCCCATAAGCCCTTTTTGTCTCCAAAGCGCTCGGCATCCTGAAGATATTGACGATAAAACCGCGAGAAATCATTTGAGTATTCTGTCCAGAGGGCGGAAAACGTTTGGTCGTCCTGATGAAAAATCGTATAGCACGGGTGCATTTGTTCCCAATATCCCAGCTGTCCTTTGTCGTTAAAAGTTGTTCTAAACTCAGGACGCGAATGAATGGCCCTTGATACGATATAAATAAAAACCGGGTACAGCTTGATCTTCTTTTTCTTGAGCACGGCAAGCAAATTGGTCACATTGACGTTTGTCGTTATACTGAAAGAACATTTCGCTTCCTTCATGTAATGGTCAAAATAAGATTTTCTATACCAAGTGTCGAGATCGATTGTTTGAAAATTCATGTTTTACCTCCTAAAATATAGCTTTTTTATTTTAGGAGGCCTGCTTCTCTGATTTCGGCAATATTCTCACCTCATCCTGTATTGCAAATGAATTGTAGCGCGTTTCGGAGACGCAGGCAACCGTCCCTCTTCTTCTTTGTCTTCTTGCTGTGCCATTCCCCGCCTCTCCACCTCCGGCTGTCATTTAGGTTATACTGACATAGATCGGGGTGAAGATATGAACAGCAAATCACGATTGACGCCTGAAAGGTGGCGGGCGATTACGGAAAACGATTCCGCCTATGACGGAGTTTTTTATTACGCGGTCAAAACGACCGGGATATTTTGCCGCCCTTCCTGCAAATCGAGAGTTCCGCAAATCGAAAATGTGCAAATCTTTTTCAATGCAAAAGATGCTTTATCAGAAGGGTACCGCCCCTGCAAACGCTGCAATCCGGCCGGGATGCTGCTGCCGGATGAAGAGCTGGCACAGCGGGCGGTGCAAATCATCGAGGAATCTTATCGCGATCCGCTGTCTCTGCAAGCTTTGGCTGACAGGTGCCATATCAGCCCTTTTCATCTGCAGCGGACGTTTAAACGAATCAAAGGCGTCTCGCCGGCAGAATACATCCTGCAGAAAAGGATTGAGAAAGCATTCGTTTTGCTTGCCCATTCTGAACGAACGATCGCAGAAATCGCCTCAATGGTAGGCATCGGGAATGCGGATTATTTTGCCGCTTTGTTTAAAAAGAAAACAGGGCAATCACCGACGTCATACCGGCAAATGAAACGGAGGTAAACATATGGAAGATCAAATCGTATACTGGCGTACGCTGACTTGCCGCCGCTCGCAGATTCACATTGCGGCGACTGCCCGCGGGCTCTGTTTTACAGGGGCATGGAATCAAGGATTCGGTGAGCTGGCCGCTTGGGCTGAAAAAAGGTACGCACAGCCAGTTTTCATTCGGGATGACAAAGGATTGGCAGAATACGCCGAGCAGATTCAGGCGTATTTAAATGGCAAGCGGACTCATTTCAGCTTTCCTGTCGACCTTGCCGGAACGCCTTTTCAGCTGGCCGTGTGGCAGGCGCTCTCCGAAATTCCTTTCGGCAGCACGCGTTCCTATTCCGATATCGCCGGGCGTATACAAAAGCGGAACGCTGTCCGGGCCGTAGGTACGGCGATCGGCGCAAATCCGCTGTTAATGGTAGTGCCGTGCCATCGGGTTATCGGCAAAAACGGACAGCTCACGGGATACCGGGGAGGATTGGAGATGAAAAAAGAACTGCTGATACTGGAGGCCGCAGGCGCCGCTGAACATCCTTTAACAACGGCATCCCGATCTCAAGCTTTCTCATCCGAGACAATGTGAAGGTCGATTCCGTCTGTATGCCTCATAATGCTGTTGACAATCGAGCCTTTTCTGATTTCTTCCCATCGCGATCGGGCGGATTGGCCGAGCACGATTTGTGTAATGCCGTGCTGTTTCGCTGTATCAGTGATCGTTTCAGAAATGCGCCTTTTGTTTGAGTGTTTAAAAATGAATTCGGCGCCGAATTGTGCACAGAGCGTCTCCCATTGCCCGATTTTATCCCGTTCTGTCGGGGCCAGCTGCTCCTTTGACGTGCGCGACACGTTTAAAACGAGCAGATCGGCCTTCAGCCGGCTTGCGATTCTCCATCCGCGCCGTATCAGTTTTTCGGCATTTTTTCCGTGCTGGACGCACACCAAAATCTTTTCATTCGTTCCCCTCGGCCGGAGGCTGCCGTTCGTCCGCTCCAGACGATCATCCACATCATCTGCAACTTCTCGCAAGGCGAGCTCTCTCAACGCAGCTAAATTATTTTTCGTAAAAAAATGGGTTAAAGCCTGTTGTATCTTATGTTTTTCATATACCTTTCCTTCCTGAAGCCGCTTTTGCAATGTTTCCGGAGTGACGTCAATCAAGATGACTTCATTCGCCAATTCCAACACGCGGTCCGGGATCCGTTCTCTCACTTTCACCCCGGTGACGTGCTGAACGATATCATGGACGCTTTCGATATGCTGGATATTGACGGCGGACAGCACGTTGATGCCTTCCTGTAAAATATCTTCAACGTCCATGTACCGCTTTTCATTTTTCGAACCTGGCACATTGGTGTGAGCCAGTTCATCGACAAGCACAAGGTCTGGCTTCCGGTTAATAATCGCATCGACATCTATTTCTCCCATCGTTATCCCTTTATATGAAATGTTTCGTTTTGGAATGACTTCTAAACCTTTGACGAGTGCGGCCGTGTCTTTTCGATGATGCGTTTCGACAAGGCCGATCACGGCATCGATCCCTTCCCGCTTTAAATCGTGCGCTTCCTGGAGCATCCGATACGTTTTTCCGACTCCCGGCGCAGAACCGATATAAATGGTCCAATGCCCTCTTTTCAGCTGTTCAATTTCGGCCAGCAGCTCTCCCGGCGTCTTCCTTCGATAATCACGGGTGTTTTTTGTCCGCATTGCAGCATCTCCGTTTTCTCATCAAGTTTGTTTTTCCCGGTGTCGTATGATCAGACACCGGGCAGCATTCTACTTCAGTTTTTCTTTTAAATCGATATTGAGAAGCAGCACGTTGACGCGCGGTTCACTTAAGAAGTCGCTTTTGGTATGCTGATGAACAAGCTGCACAAGCTCTTTCTCCGGCAGTCCTGTCAGACGGCTGATTCTCGGAATTTGCGCCATCGCCCCGTCGGGACTGATATCAGGGTCTAATCCCGAAGCGGAGTTCGTGACTAAATCGACCGGCAGTTTACTGATCGGAACATCAGGGTTTTCCTCCTTCCACTTTTCAATCGATGCTTTCATCCGTTTCAGCAAATCGGGATTTGACGGCGCTTCGTTTGGCGATCCAGATCCTGCGGCATCATACTTGATGCTGGATTCCCTTCCTTGAAAGAGCCGCGGGTCTCTAAACCGCTGGCCAATGAGTTCAGAGCCGATCACATTCCCCTGCCGGTCATACACAAGACTTCCATTTGACTTTCCAGGCATGGCGGCCTGTGAAATCCCTGTCAGCGCGAGCGGATATCCAAGCCCGCAAACCAGCATTAACAGCAGGCTGATTCTGAAGATTACTCCGATTTCTTTCATGACGATTCCTCCTTACAACATAATCTGAAGCAGCATATCGATCAGCTTGATTCCGATGAAAGGGACGATGACGCCGCCGAGGCCATAGATCAATAAATTGCGGGCCAGCAAAGCATTTGAGCTCATCGGCTTATAAGCAATTCCTTTCATGGCTAAAGGCACAAGAAGCGGGATGATCAGCGCGTTAAATATCAGCGCAGATAAGATCGCTGAAATCGGCGAACCAAGCCTCATGATGTTCAGCGCGTTCATCTCGGGAATCGCCAGCATAAACATCGCCGGGATGATGGCAAAATATTTGGCGATATCGTTTGCGATGCTGAACGTAGTCAAAGCGCCGCGCGTCATAAGCAGCTGCTTTCCGATCGAGACGACTTCAATGATTTTTGTCGGATTCGAATCAAGGTCCACCATATTCGCTGCTTCCTTGGCAGCTGTTGTGCCGCTGTTCATGGCAAGCCCGACATCAGCCTGCGCAAGTGCGGGCGCGTCATTGGTTCCGTCGCCCGTCATGGCGACAAGCTTTCCTTCATATTGTTCGCGCTTGATCACATTAATCTTGTCTTCGGGCTTGCTTTCGGCAATAAAGTCATCAACGCCCGCTTCCCTTGCGATCGTAGCGGCCGTTAATGGATTGTCGCCTGTGCACATCACCGTTTTGATCCCCATTTTGCGAAGCTCGGCAAAGCGCTCTTTCATGCCCGGTTTAACGGTGTCTTTTAAATAGATCAAACCGAAGATTGTTCCGTCTGCCGCTACAGCCAGCGGTGTGCCGCCTTCTTTTGAAATCCGTTCGCTTTCCAGATCGAGATTCGAAGGTATCGTTCCGCCATTGTTGATCACCCACTTTTTCACGGCATCGACAGCGCCTTTGCGAATGTGCCTTCCGTCGGGCAGGTTCACGCCGCTCATTCTCGTTTCCGCCTTGAATTCAATCGGTTCTCCTGCTTCAGCAACGGACGAGTCATAGTGAATCGAGAGTTTATCAGCGAGTTCGATGACTGAGCGTCCTTCCGGTGTTTCGTCATGGATGGAGCCAAGCGCCGCATATTCACCAACGGTTTGAAGCGATTCATCGCCGACAGGGACAAATTCCCCGGCCATCCGGTTTCCAAAAGTGATCGTCCCTGTTTTATCAAGAACAATCGTGTTAATGTCGCCCGCAGCCTCGACAGCTTTCCCCGACATCGCCAGAACGTTGAAGCGGGTCACGCGATCCATTCCCGCAATCCCGATGGCTGACAGGAGCCCGCCGATCGTCGTCGGTATAAGACAGACAAGCAGGGCAATCAAGACGGCGGGATCAATTTGAAAACCGAGATAGGACGTAAAAAACGGGAGTGTCGCAACAACGATCAGAAAAATCAGCGTTAAGCTCGTTAAAACCGTATTCAACGCGATTTCATTCGGCGTTTTTTGCCTTTCAGCCCCTTCGACTAAAGCGATCATCTGATCGAGGAACGTTTCACCCGGATCACTCGTGATCTTGACTTTAATCGAATCGCTGACGACCCGGGTGCCTCCCGTAACAGAGCTGAAATCACCGCCTGCTTCCTTTATGACCGGAGCAGACTCTCCCGTGATGGCCGATTCGTCTACTGATGCGAGACCCGCGATGACTTCACCGTCGCCAGGTATCATTTCTCCCTGGGAGACGATGACGATGTCCCCCTTTCTAAGCTCGGCAGGCGCTACCTTCTCAATGCGGTCATCCATTACTTTATTGGCCGAAACCCCTTTTTTCGTCTGTTTTAAAGAATCGGCCTGTGCCTTTCCTCTTCCTTCAGCCAGCGCTTCGGCGAAATTCGCGAATAACACGGTGATCAGCAAAATGAAAGAAACCGCCGGATTGAACCAGGGAGCCGCCGTACTGCCGAAAAACCGGGGAAACACGGAAAGCAGAACCGTTATGAAAAATCCAACTTCTACGACAAACATAATCGGATTTTTGATCATAGTTCGCGGATCTAATTTTAAAAAGGCATGTTTGACCGCATCTTTGATGATCGTGTCGTTCATCGTTTGCTTTGTTGTGTGAACGGCATCCGGTGTGGCCTGTTGACTGGAATGATGCAAATCGTTCATGAGTAAAGCCCCCTTATCGTAATGTTAAATATTCTGCGGCCGGTCCCAACACAAGCACCGGAAAGAATGTTAAAGCCCCGACGATCAGGATCGAAGCGATAAAAATCCCGCTGAACAGGCTTGAATCGGTGCGAAATGTTCCGATTGTTTCCGGAACGGTTTGCTTTTTCAAAAGTGACCCCGCAACTGCGAGCAGTGTGACAATTGAGAAATAACGGCCGATAAACATCACAATTCCCGTTGTTATATTCCAAAAAGGCGACGCGTCTCCGAGTCCTTCAAATCCTGAACCGTTATTCGCGGCTGAAGACGTATATTCGTATAAAATCTGGCTGATCCCGTGAAATCCGGGATTTGAAATTGCAGCCTGACCCGCTTGCGTCATGACGGCAAGCGCTGACGCCCCTAAGATTAACAAAGGATGAATCAGCAGAGTAACGGCTAAAAGCTTCATTTCATTTCCTTCAATTTTTTTGCCTAAAAACTCAGGCGTTCTTCCGACCATTAAGCCCGACAGAAAAACCGCAACCATCGCGTATAGAAGCATGTTCATCAATCCGGCGCCTATTCCGCCAAACACCGTGTTCAGCATCATATTAAGCAATGCCAAAAGACCCGTTAGTGGCGTGAGCGTGTCGTGCATCGTATTGACAGCTCCTGTCTCGCTCGCGGTGGTAACCATCGCATAAAAAGCTGAATTCAATGTTCCAAACCGCACTTCCTTACCTTCCATGCTGCCTTCTGTGTGCTCGATTCCGAGCTGATTGATGACGGGATTGCCTTGCGATTCCGCCATGAAAGCTGCCCCGGCTGAAAGCAAAAACAAAAGACCTGCGGATACAAAAAGAATGCGGCCTTGCTTCAGATTCCCAACCATTTTCCCATACGTAAACGGCAGTGAGATGGTAATCAAGAGCATTAATAAAATTTGAATCGCATTGCTCCATCCATTCGGATTTTCAAATGGATGAGAAGAGTTGACGCCAAAATACCCCCCGCCGTTGTTCCCCAGCTCTTTGATGGATAAAAAGGACGCCACCGGCCCCCGAACAATGGACTGCTCCCCTCCGCTCACCGTATGGGCTGTCACGGAACCGTCAAGCGTCTGCGGTACGCCTAGGGCGACGAAAACAAGCGACACCACAACTGTGATCGGCAGTAAAATCCGCGTGATCGAACGGACCAAATCGACAAAAAAGTTGCCGAACGGTTTCCCGGCGAGCCCCCGAATCATCGCAATCGCGGCGGCCAGCGCCGTAGCGGGAGCGGCAAACATTAAAAAGGTGATCGCAATCATCTGCGAAAGCATGGACAGACCGCTTTCGCCGCTGTAATGCTGCAAATTTGTATTCGTCATAAAACTGACTGCCGTATTAAAAGCCAGTGTAGGTTCCATTCCCGCGACCTTTTCAGGATTTAAAGGCAGTACACCCTGCAGACGAAAAACGAGATAAACGATGAAAATCATCGCCGTATTCGTGAGAACCAGCGCGGCGGCGTATTTCTTCCACGATTGGTTTTCTCCTTTTACTCCGCCCAGCTCCAGCAGCAAGCGTTCCGCCGGAAGGAAAAACCGGTCGATTTTGGACGGGGCGCCGTCAAATACCTTCGCTATGTAAAGCCCCATTGGTTTGGCTGCCAGCAATGCGGCAAGCAGGATAAAACAGATGGATATGAGCGACGTCATTTCAATACCCCCAATTTGTGTACAATTAAAATTTCTCAGGATTCAATAAAGCATAAGTCAAATAGACAAACATGGCGGCTGCTCCCGCTGCCAATAGCGCCATGGCAATCACTCCTTTCACATTTATGATTGATCAGCGGTTTTCCCCGCCCATCTCAGCAACAGAAACATCATCCCCGCTAAAAATGCGACAATGGCCAGCATCACGATATCCAGCACTCCGCTCACCTCCTTTCATGTTTTTTGCACGAAAAAAAGCCGCAAGAGAACAAACCTCTTACGGCTTTTTTGGGCACAGTTAAGAAACCGTGCTTTATGCACGTTTTTTGGTTCTCTTTAAACGCTTGCGAGGTTAGCTGTCGGATTCAGGTGCAAAGAGTCACCTTACCTTGAAAAGGATTCACCCCAAGTGGCAGCGCCACAAAAAATTGGTTCCCCCGCTTCCAATTGGAATTCAGCGGTTACGTTAATTGGAAATTTTATTCAGTTTTTTGATGAGATTTATATTACGCCCGTTCAATCATCGTGTAAAGTTTCATAAATGATCAAATTTCCTCGTTTATCAATTTTATAACCTTTTTTACACAGTTTATGACTTATTACCTTCTATTTTCTCTTAATATCTCGTTTTCTCTTTCATATTATGGCTTTTACCTGTGAAAAACGGCGGATAAAAAATGTGTCGAAGCCCCGCTCGGAAATTCGAACGGGGCCGTTTTTTGTTAAAAGTCAAAGTTATCAGGATCAGGACCGACACGGGTGTTTTCATTCAGCCCGTCAATTTGCTTCATTTCCTCGAGGGTCAGTTCAAAATCAAATACGTCCGCGTTTTGGGCAATTCGCTCCGCTTTTGTCGACTTTGGAATGGTGATGACTCCGTTTTGCAAATCCCAGCGTAAAATGACTTGAGCAGGTGTCTTGCCGTGCTTGTCCGCGATATCTTTCAGCAGCGGGTGGCTGAGCAATTGGCCTTGCATCAGCGGCGACCATGCTTGAAGCTGGATGCTGTGCGAACGGCAAAACGCTTGCAGCTCTTTCTGCGTGAGCCGCGGGTGATACTCGACCTGGTCGATCACCGGTTTGACGGCGGCATCTTTCAGCAAGTCTTCCAGATGGTGAACGTGAAAATTGCTGACGCCGATTGCTTTTACGCGCCCTTGTTCATAAAGAGTTTCAAGGGCTTTCCACGCCGCTTTATAGCGCCCTTCAACAGGCCAGTGGATCAGGTATAAATCCAGGTAATCGAGCCCGAGCTTTTCGAGACTCGCTTCGTAGGCTGCAATCGTTTCGTCATAGCCTAAATCGTCATTCCAGACCTTTGACGTTACAAACAAGTCTTCTCTAGAAATTCCGGCTTCTTTCAACCCTTCGCGAATTCCTTGGCCAACCCCTTCTTCATTTCCGTAGATGGCTGCCGTATCGATACTGCGGTAGCCGTGCTTGATTGCCGTTTTTACGGCTTGCACCAGTTCGGGCCCTTCCTCTACTTTAAACACGCCTAGTCCAAACCAGGGCATGTCCGTCCCGTTATTCAATGTGATTCGATCTTGCAGATTTTTTACCGTCATCTAATTGGCCTCCTCATATTTTTGTATACATCATGCGCAGTTTTTCTTTAAAGCTTGATTTTGTTTTTGGTCATTTCGTTCCAGCGCCCTGCTCCAGCCCGTCAGCGCGACGGCGCCGAGCACCATCAAAGCTCCGGCCCATGGAGTGTGAATCAAACCGATCGACTGTGTGATGGCGCCTCCTGTATAAGATCCGATCGCGATCCCGGCGTTGAATGCAGCGATATTGACAGCTGATGCGACATCTACCGCCCCCGGAACAAACCGTTCAGCCAGAATTACCACATAGGACTGGAGCCCGGGGACATTCATAAATGCTAAAAATCCCATCAGCATGATGACGATAAAGCCCGCTGCCTGATAAGGAGCAGCCGCCGTTAAGATGAGAAGCACAACCGCTTGGGCGATGAACATATAGAATAATGCAGTAAGCGGTTTTTGGTTGGCCGCTTTACCTCCGATGATATTTCCGAGCGCGACGGCAATGCCGTAAGCAAGCAAAATGACGGCAACAGCTTCCTGTTTAAAACCTGTCACATGCTGAAGCAGCGGGGATAAATACGTAAAGACAACAAATGTTCCTCCATAACCAAGCGCCGTAATGATGAATAAAAGCAGCAGACGGCCATTGGTTACAAGTTTCAATTGGCTCTTGAAAGACGTTCGGACGCCTTTCGGCAAATCGGCCGGAACAAGAAAGCTGTTGGCGATAAACGCCAGTGCGCCGACAGCGACAATCGCCGCAAAAGCAATCCGCCAGCCGAACAGCTGACCGAGGAAAGTGCCGATGGGAACTCCGGTAATCATCGCAATCGTCAGACCGGTAAACATAATTGATATCGCTCCGGCTCTTTTATCCGCCGGAACCAGGCTTGCCGCAATCGTTGAACCGATTGACATAAATACGCCATGAGAAAACGCGGAAATCACGCGGGCGGTTAATAAAACACCGATGCTTCCGGCACATGCCGCAAGCCCGTTTCCGATCATAAAAATAATCATAATCACAAGCAACAGCGCTTTTCTCGGCATACTCGATGTGACAGACGTCAATACGGGTGCGCCGACTGTCACGCCCAAAGCGTATAACGATACAGTCAGCCCCGCGGTCGTCACTGAAATGTTCATGTCATCAGCAATTAAAGGCAGAATCCCCACGCTGATGAATTCGGTTGTCCCGATGGCAAATGCGCTGGCTGCCAAGGCTAAAAGCGCTAATATACTGCGTTTTTTATCATGAACAGAAGTCATTCTTTTTCCCCCTTTCGTTTTTAATGTATAGCAAATGTCTGCCGGCAAATGATATTATGGTACATATCATCTATAAAAAAAAGTACGCACTTTTAAGTGCGATAGGAACCAAAATGTTAGATAGGTACTTTTCGGTTCCTATGGTTTGGAGGAGAACATGAAGCCGAAAAAGTACAATATATCTGTCGAAGCTACACTTGAAGTAATTGGAGGTAAATGGAAATGTGTGATTTTGTGCCATTTGACGCACGGCAAAAAACGCACGAGCGAGCTGAAGCGGCTGATGCCGAACATTACGCAGAAAATGCTGACCCAGCAGCTGCGCGAACTGGAGGAGGACGGCGTCATCAATCGGCTCGTGTACCAGCAGGTGCCGCCGAAGGTCGAATACGAACTCAGCGAATACGGATGGACGCTTAAAGACATATTGGATTCATTGTGCGCCTGGGGTGAAACACATATTACGAAAGTGTATGGAGACAAATTTGCCGTTTTGGAGGACAGCGTGCTGAATGAACAATTAAAGGAAACATAATAAATAGATGGAGGTCAGGATGGGAAAATGGTTTCTTTCCGGAGGCGGAGATGCGCACCAAACTGAACGGCTGGATCGGTATTTTGCCGGGAGCCTCTGCCCGCATAAGCCTTTGTTGTATATTCCGATTGCCATGGACGCCGACAGGTATGATGAAGGCTTCGATTGGATCAGCCGGCTCTTTCACCCGCTCGGCGTTAAAAATATCGTGATGTGGACGGATATCAAAGGCAAAACCGTGCACGATTTAGACGCATTTTCTGCCGTATATATTGGCGGAGGAAATACGTTTCGTCTGCTCAAACAATTCATTGAATCACACTTTATCGAGGTTTTAAAGCGCTATGCCGAAAGCGGCGGCGTCATTTACGGCGGAAGCGCAGGCGCCGTCATTCTCGGAAAGAACATCATGACTTGCTTTTATATGGACCGCAATGCTTGCTGATTGCGCGATTTTAACGGATTAAAGCTTCTGGGAGACTATGCGGTTTGGTGCCACTACAAGGTTGAACATGATCCGCTGATTAAAAGGTATAGGCATGTTTTAGACACTCCCGTCATCGCTTTGCCGGAAGAAACGGGAATCGCCGCAAGCATTTCAGACATCCGGGTCATCGGAACAAAGCCTGTCCGGATTTTTAATGAAGACGGCGCGGTATTCGTTTCAGATCAATTTGTTTTATAAAGCAAAAAACGCTTCGGCTCATCGGCGAAGCGTTTTTCTTGTTTTTGCGGCTGCAAACCGTTTGACCAGGCTTTCCGTCAAAAAACACGGTGAGACTCAAACCCAGCAAAACAGAAAAATTTGACATCAACGGCTCACGATCAACATATTCAAAAGCATGATGCACAAAAAGTATCACGGCCCAGAAAATGATAGCCGCACGGCAAGCTGTGTCTGCGGCTTTTTTCCTTTTGGGTCTGCATACATGACAGCGCCTCTCAAGGAGACTCTCACGCCCCAATCTGCTGATTTCCTTCGCACTTACTGTGTTTTGATTTCCTCTTCCGTTTCATAAAACCGGGCCAGCTCCACAATCATCGCTCCCATTCGTTCGAGGCCGGGAGCGAGCAGGCGTTCAACTCCTTCTTCTCTTAAAGCTTCTGCCGTCACTTTTCCGACAGCGGCTGCCAACACGCTGTCTTGAAAAGATTGGACAATTTTCTCCGCATAGCCGTTTTCTTTCGCAAAATGAAAAAGCGAGCGGACTTGGACGGCTGTTGTAAAGCAAACCGCATCCACTTCACGGTTGATGACCTCGCTGCACAATAAAGCGACGGTTTCCCGGTCCGGTGCAACATGGCGATACGGCAGAAGCGGAAAAACAGCTGCACCTTTCTCTTCCAAAAACTGAAGCAGTGACGGTGCGTTTTCGCCGTGAAGCTGGACCATCACCCGTTTCCCGGAAAAATCGTGGGATTGAAGCGAGTCGATCAGTCCTTTGGTGGTGCCGTCTTCATCCGCCGCAACCGGCGTAATGCCGAGCTTTTTTAATGCGGCGATTGTTTTGTAGCCTCTCGATGCCGCCTTCGCCCCGCGGATCGCTTGTAAATAGCGCTCACCGATCCCCAGTTTATCAGCTAGGTTGACAAGCGTCTCCGTCCCGATTCCGGTCGTGAAAATCACCCAGTCGGCTCCCGTTTCAACAAAGGCTTGCAAATCAGGACCTACTTCTTTTTCGGCCAAAAACACGGTACCCTGAAGGGAACGTACGACGGGAACCCCGCCTTGCTTTTTGATTAATGTGCTCATTTCATCCGTTTTTCGCGATGCTCCGATGGCAATTCTTCTGCCGTTCAATCCTTTTCCCAATCCAATCCCTCTTTTCCGTATCTGTTTCTATCAATGTAATGGTTTACTATCATCTTCCAAATGAGATATGATTGAATTATCAAAAAATAACAGGAGGTTTTTCAATGCATTCTCAATTTGAAACCCGAGCCGAGCATTTGACGAAACATGCCCGTTTTTTCGAGTATACCACTGCCTCTGACCCGATTGGAAGCGGAATAATCAGTCCGATTCCTGTGAAAGAGTTCGGACCTGAATTGTATGAAACAGGTGAAACGCGGATCATCCCGCTGGACATCTCAGAAGAACTGAAGACGGAATATCCCGCTTCAAGCCCTTCCCTTCTCGCCCACTTCATCAAGATTCGTTCGGGCGACACGATTCACACCGCCCCCCGCGCGACAAGCGAACTATATTACATTGTCAGCGGCGCAGGGCGTACCGAAGCGGGCGAAGATACGATTCACTGGCAGAAAGGCGATTTTTTGACTTTGCCTGCCGGTTCAAGCAGCCAGCATACCGCAGCAGAAGATGCAGCCATTTATTACATCACCGATTCACCTCTCCTGCATTATTTGGGCGTAAAGCCGTCGGAATCCCGCTTTCAACCAACCATCTACACCGCTGAACAGGCAAAAGCAAAATTGGCTGAAGCGGCCGCCGCTCCTGACGCCCGTTTCCGAAACCGTATTTCCGTTCTTTTAAACAATGATATATTCGATCAAACGCTGACGATCACCCATGTATTGTGGGCGATGTTCGGCATCGTGCCTCCCGGCTCCAATCAAGCGCCCCACAGCCACAAGTCGGTGGCTCTCGATTTTGTCGCCTATGCCGCACCAGGGACGTACACATTAGTCGGAAGCAAAATCGATCCGGCCACAAAGGAAATCATCGATCCGAAACGGATTGACTGGGTAACCGGAAAAGCCTTCATTACACCGCCGGGATTATGGCATTCCCACCATAATGAGTCAGGTGAAGCGGCCTATATCATCCCCATCCAAGATGCGGGCCTGCAAACATACCTCCGGACACTGGATATTCAATTTCAGCATTATGAAAAATGAAAAAGCGGGAAGCCGGATCATTCTTTTCGGCTCCCCGCTTTTCTATTCGTTTTTCGCTTTCTTGGAAATCATGTCCGCGATTTCTTCGGCCTGCGCCTGAACAGCGTTTGGATCATACGGCCAGAACCTGTCCGGATCGAGGAAAAAGACCTTGCCTTTTTTCACCGCGTCAAGCGACTTCCAAACCGGATTGTCCTGATCAAGCTTTCCGTTGTATGATTCATCGACAAATATGTAGTCTCCGGCATATTTCGGCAGAACTTCGAAAGATATGGCTTTATATCCGTCAGCTGTATCAATAGCATCCTTTTTAACAGATTCAGGCGGCGTCAGTCCCAGCTGCGTATAGATCGCTTCTCCGCCCCGATACCCGTAGGCCCCGTAGACATACACAGATTTTGCATATGCGCCGATTAAAGAGAACGTTTCACCTTGTACAGATGCATCTTTGATTTTCGCACGGGCGGCTTTCATTTTTTGATTAAACGTTTTCGTCCACTCCCGAGCCTCCTTTTCCTTGCCGAGCAGCTTGCCAAACGTTTTCATTTCATCGCGTGCATCTTTAAACGTGCCGAACGGATAAACGACAGTCGGAGCGATTTTTGAGAGCTTTTCATATTCTTTTTTATCGTTTGTCATCGATACGATCAAATCGGGTTTAAGCTTAAGAATCTTTTCCACAGATACTGAAAAACCGTCTTTTCCCCCGATATTCTTTATTTCTGAAATATGATCTTTAATATAGGGACTTTCAAGATATTTCCCTGTTTCTCCAAGCGGCTTGATTCCGAATGCAAGCATTGTCCCGGCATATCCTATCGTAACGACGCGCTTCGGATTGGCCGGTACAGTGACATTTCCGTTGATTGTTTTCACCACTCTTGTTTTCGCTTCGTTCTTTGATGCCGTCTGTTTTTGGCCGCTTTGACAGCCTGAAAGAAAAACAGAAAATGCGAGTAAAACGGTCAATATATAAGAATACTGCTTTTTCGTCATGTTCAACCCTCCAATTGATAATAATTATCATTATCAATATACAGGATAATTGTCACCATGAGAAGTCTTTATTTGCTTTACGGCTGATCAGGCCGCTCATTCCGTCGATAGTATTCGATGACAAATTCTTTAAAGTTGCGTGCCGCCGGCGATAAATAATAGTCTTTCAAAACGGCGAGACCGATCGTCCTCTCAGAACGGTAGTCTGACACTCGGCAAAATGCCACCGGAGAATGGATATGTTCCGCCGTTTTCGGCAGGATCGCCGCACCGAGCCCTGCTGACACAAGGCCCAAAATCGTCGACACTTCTTCCCCTTCAAACGCAAGCTTCGGGCTGATGGACAGTTCCCGGCACATTTGATCAAACACATATCGAAGACCATAACCCGGCTTAAAACCGACAAAGTCCTCATGGGCAATGGATCTGATCGCGACTTCTTTCCGATCTGCGAGCGGGTGGTCGGCGGGAAGCACCAGGTAAAGCGGTTCAGTATCCAGCACCGTCCATTCAAGAAGTTCGTTTGGAAGGGGTGGTGAGCTGAGACATATATCAGCCTCGCCCGTCTCCACCATATGCTGAAGATGTTCATTTGCAGCCTGATACAGACGGAACGCAACATTCGGGTATTTCTTTTTAAAACCGGCAATCAGCTGCGGCATCAGGCGTGAACCAAGCGTATGCAAAAAAGATACCGAGATTTCCCCGGCATTCGGATTGACGCTTTCCCTGATTTGCTGGACGCCTTCGTCAAGAGCAAGGCGGGCCTGTTTCGCTTTGATAAGGAACTGCTCGCCGTACTTTGTCAGGCGGATCGATTTTGTTTTTCGAATAAACAGCGGGACGCCCAATTCTTCTTCAAGCTTTTTGATCGACCTGCTCAAAGCCGGCTGGGAAATCCTTTGTTCCAGGGCGGCTTTTGTAAAATGTTTATGCCTGCTCACGGCAATAAAATGGTCAATTTGATAGAGTTCCAATGCTCATCCGCTCCTTCATAACTAGAATGCATGATATTGATAGATATTATAAATTAGACACATCACAAATGAAAGCGTACCATGAAACATAGATTGTCATTCTGGAAAAGAGGAGCTACCATGACTTACATACAGCCGCATACGAAAGATTATCAAAAAGCAAGCATCGCTTTATTCATCAGCGGTTTTGTGACATTTGCCACGCTTTACACCACACAGCCGCTCATGCCTCTGTTTGCGGAGGAATTCGGCATATCGGCGGCAGCTGCAAGCTTAACTTTATCCATTTCAACAGGTATATTGGCTTTTGCATTACTCACGGCAGCAGCTTTATCTGACGGATTCGGCCGGAAGACGATTATGGCAATATCCCTGTTTGCGACATCTGTGCTCGGCCTCTTGACCGCCTTTAGTCCGAACTTCGCGGCGCTCTTGGTGATGAGAGGGCTGCTTGGCTTTTTCCTTGCAGGCGTACCCGCGATCGCCATGACTTATGTCGGAGAGGAATTTGATCCGCGAGGGCTCGGGAAAATGATGGGGTTATACATTAGCGGCACAAGCCTTGGAGGAATGAGCGGAAGGCTTTTGACCGGCCTTTTGACAGACTTGTTCAGCTGGCGTGCAGCGCTTGGAATCATCGGGGGATTATCAGTGCTATTAAGCTATTTGTTTTGGATTTTGCTGCCCCGGCCACAGCACTCCGCTAAGCGAAAAACGAGCATGAAAAAGGCGAGCCTCGCCTACTCTGCCGTCTTGATGAACAAACGGCTGCTGTCGATTATTTCACTCGGATTTCTATTAATGGGAAGCTTTGTTACGCTGTTCAATTATATCGGATTTCAATTGATGGGCCCTCCGTACAGACTCTCTCAAACTGTCATCGGGTTCATCTTTATCGTTTATTTGGCAGGGGCAATCAGTTCCGTTTATATGGGAAAGAAAGCCGACCGTTTTGGCAGCCCGCTGATGCTGAAAATCGGGATTGCCATTATCGCGGGAGGCGCATTGCTTACGCTTCTGCCTCAGCTTTCTCTGAAAATCGCCGGAATCGCTGTCTTTACATTCGGATTTTTCGGCTCGCATTCGATCGCAAGCTCCTGGGTCGGGCAGACGGCCGGCGAACAGCGCGTTCAAGCTTCCTCCCTTTATTTGCTGAGCTATTATCTCGGCTCAAGCTTAGCAGGGTCTTTCGGAGGCTTCTTCTGGACTCATTTTAAATGGCCGGGAATCGTCGCCTTCATTACCTTGCTGCTTTTGGCCGCTTATCCGGCAATTTTCTTTGCCGAAGCCAAAAGGAACAGGCGGCAAGACGATACACAGATCCGAAATAAAAGCTAAACTTTCTTCACCGCATGCCGATATTTAAACCAAAGCCAGCATGACGATTCCTCCTGAAGATCAGCCGTTTTTAGAATGAATAAATGCAGCCTGTCATGTTGGCTTTTCCTTTATCTCCCTCTATAATGGTTTGAGGGGGAATCATCTTGCTTAAAACAATTGGATTTAACGGATTTTTGGCATCTGCATGTTTGAATCTTTTTCTCAGGTTTGGGCTCAAAATAAACGGCACAGCGAATGATATCATCTCAATGGTCTCCCTGGTGTTCGTACTGATGTACGTATGGGGAGATTTGAAAAAACGAAGTGCAAAAACGCTCATTTTACAAGGGCTCGCTCTCGTCACCTCTGTGGCGTTATTGGTGTTTGTCATCATGAAAGGGCAAACATTCATTGATTCTCTGCCTTTTTTCGAGGGCTGGGAGACGCCGGCAAAATGGGGATATATTTTGCTCGTTTGGTTCTTGGGATTAAACCTTTTCATCTATATCAATGGAAAAATCACAAACTCTAAAAAAGAGGCATCCTGATAATTCAGAATGCCTCTTTTTGTTTTACGTTCTTGCGATGTGGTCCGCATTCACGTTATGTTGAGAAACGCCGCCGTCCCACACATCCTTTACATAGCGCCCTTCTTCCAAAAGTGCGGACAGCCAGCTTTCCGACTCTTCCTGACGCGCTCCCTGTACAATCCGATATGCCTCGCACAAAGCTTGTTCAACAGCGGGAGCCATGCGGCTTCCGTCTCCGCACACATACAGGCGGCCGCCTTTGTTCAACAAGTGAATCAGCATGTCTGCATCCTCTCTGAGCAAATCTTGCACATATGTTTTCGGACGGCCTTCAAGCCTGGAAAACGCTGTATGCAAATGGACGATTCCGTCCTTTTCCGCTTGCTCCAATTCGTCTCGATACAGAAAATCTTCATTCGGACGGCGGCAGCCGAAGTACAAATGCGCTTCACCGAGCTTTATCCCGGTTTCGCGCTGGATGCGGCGCGCCTGAAGAAATCCGCGGTAAGGTGCGATTCCGGTGCCCGGTCCGACCATGATCATCGGTGTTTCAGGATCTTCAGGAAGCCTGAAGCCTGACTGGGGCTCCCTGATGAAACAAGAAATCGCATCTTTCGGCTCAAGGCCTGCGAGATAGTTCGATGCAACCCCCTTATATTGCCCGCGGCCGCTCAATGCCGGTCCGCTTACGACAGAGACGGTGATGCTTGTTTGCCGAGGGTTAATCTGCGGCGAACTGGAAATCGAGTAATACCTCGGTTTTAGCGGAGGCAGAAGCGCCAGAAAGCGGGCGAACGGCAGTTCACAGGCCGGGTATTGCTCAAGCAGGTCAAGCATTGTCAGCCGTTTTTTCAACACTTGATTCTTATAGACGTCATCTTTCAGCAAATCTTCAAGCTCGCGCTGATGAGGCGGACATACAGTATGTGCCGCCAACTCGCGAATCTTGGCCCTTGCAGCCGGTTCCTGCAACTCGACACAATGTTGAAAAAGATCCTTGACATGAACGGGCCGCTCCAAAGGCAAATGTGATGCTTGACTCCGGCCGCTGATCATAATTTGTTCATTTCCGTTCAGCCCAAACCGCTGAAAAACGCGTTCAATCAGCACCTCGCTGTTTTGCGGAAGCACCCCGAGATGGTCTCCCTCCTGATATGCGGTACCTTCAGGAAGCGATATTTCAATATGCCTCGTGCTTCTCCCGCTCTCTTCACACTGCAGTTCCCGGTTTGCCGATATTTTCGCTGTAAACACTTGATAAGCTTTAGCCAGCGGCGAAGCCGCAGGTGCGCTTACAAACTCGACAGATATGGCTTGTCTGTCTGTTTCTGTTTGATTCGGCTCGGGTTCGGACAATGAAAATTCGGTTCTTAAAAGCGGCCACAGATCGTTTTTCCATGACTCAAACTGTCCTTCAAAATCATCGCCTGCATCCCCTTCTCCAAGCTTGTGCAGCCTTTGGGCGCCTCTTTTTTCCAATGCGCTGTCAATCAGGCGCGGAATCCGCTGGTAGGTGCTGGCCCAGCTCCGGTTACCGCAGCCGAATACCGCATATTTGACACCGTGCAAATCGCCTGTCTGATCATGCTCAAGCCAATGGACAAATTCCCTTGCGCAATCAGGCGGGTTTCCGTTATAGGAAGCCGTCACAATGATAACAGCCCCTTCTGCCGGGAGGTCGCCTGAATATTGATCAAGCTCCGCCGTCCGGCTTCGATATCCTTGCTCACGCGCTTCTTCAGCAAGCTCCTTTGCAACCTCTTCGGCTGTGCCGAGATTTGAACCGTAGAGCACAAGGAGAGGGGTTCCGTGCGTATTTTCCGCAGCCGGTGCGGAAGGCTTTTCTTCCTGCCGCTTGTTCTCTTCAGGTTGAGCACCCGGCGTCACCATCATTGCTTCTTTTTTCCTCGGCCTTACCCTGATTGTGAAGCCATCCGGTTTTAATGTCAGCGATTCTTTGATCTTCAATTGATAGTTTGCATGATCTTCAAGATCAAAGTACTGAAGAATCATGCCGAGCACAAGCGTCGCTTCGTGAAGGGCGAACTGCATGCCGATGCATGCCCTTTGGCCGTTGCCAAACGGTTTGTATGCGTGCGCCGGAATGCTGTCCATCTGCTCGAACCGTTCAGGCCGGAACGCCTCGGCATCTTCTCCCCAGACGCTTTGATCCCTGTGCAGTTTTGGGATGAGCACTGTGACGCTCTGGCCTTTCGGAATCAAGTATTTTCCCCCGATAACCGTTTCGTCTTTTGCGTAAAGAGAAAAAGCCGGCGCTGTCGGCCAAAGCCTTATCGATTCATTCAAAATCATTCGAATGTATTTCAGCTGCTGAACCTGTTTGTAGGAAGGAACGGGATCGGTCAGCACGCGGTCCGCTTCTTCATACGCTTTCTTAAGCTTATCCGGATGCTTCAGGAGCAGATAGATCGCAAACGATAATAAACCGCTCGTCGTCTCGTGCCCTGCGATCAAAAACGTAATGATTTGATAGCGGATATTCTCATCATCCAGTTTTTCGCCGGTCTCAGGGTCTTTCGCATGAAGCATAAGCGATAAAAGGTCATTTCCGCTTTCGCTGCCGGCCTGCTTCCGGTCAGCGATGATCCGGTCAACAAGAGAAAACATCGACTCAACATCGCTGTCAAACTGACGCTTCGTTTGGACCATCAGCTTATCCTGCAGCGGAAAGCGCTTCGTCTGTCTCATCGCTTCGCTCAAACCCCGGACCATGCTCTCGATAAACGGATGCTGCCCTTCGCGGTAGAAGCTGTTAAAGCGGTAGTTAAATCCGCATAAGCCGATCGTATCCAGCGTCAGCCGCGTCATATCATCCGGTACGTCAATACTTTCATCCGGATTGAGACGGGACCATTTTTGGATGAGCTGGACGGCGATGTCCTGCATCATGGGATGGTATCCCTTCATCGCTTTTTGGCTGAAGCTCGGCAGAAGGATATTGTGGGCTTTCCGCCAATTGGGTTCCTTCGTCCAGCTCGTAAACAGCCCGTCTCCGCTGAACTCGCGAACTTTCAATAGCCCCTTCCCCATGTTTTTGTCAAACCGGGATTCGTCAGAGACTTCTTTAACCAGTTCATGGCTGGACACAAATACCCCAATCGCATCTGCAAACTTAAATTGAAAGATAGGCCCCATCTCATCCGCGATTTTCCAAAGAGACTGGGAGACCTTGTTTTTGTCAAGCAAAGGCAGGTTGCCGAGCGGTCCGTAAGTTTTAGGGATTGGAATTCCATTTAACGTGTTCATGAAAATCATCCTTTCTGTTTTGAAAAAAGCTTTTCATCCATGATGTTTGACAGCATGCCAGGAACATTCTTCAATCTCTTTGATCAGTCCGGTAGGATCTTCGATTTCCCCGGCCCTTACCAATTTCTGAATATGAACGAACGCCCCGAATACCACAGCCGACAAGATGTGAGAAGGCAAGGGGCGAATCACGCCGGCCGCTTTCCCTTTTTCAAAAAATAAATAGACGAAATCCAGCAGTTCGTTTAAGACTTCACGGCTTTTCTCTGTCAGGTAATGAGAGGTTTTGTCAATTTCCAAAAAATAAAGCGCATGGACATTTTCCTGAGAAAACTCGAAAAGGCAGCGGAAAATATGCTGAAATTGTTTTTTTATCCCTGCTGAATCTTCAGGATAGTCCTCCTCAATCTTTTCTTTAAATCTCTTCACACTGTCTTGGAACAAGACGTTCACAAGGTCTTCCTTGCTGTCAAAGTAGCGGTAGATGGTGCCTGCACCGACGTTTGCCTTCTCGGCAATCATCGGAATGGTTGCGGCGTCAAAGCCACGGTCTGCGAAAAGGACGAGCGAAGCCTCGATAATCTTCTGATATTTGCTTTCCGATTCCATTGATTTTGCCCTCCAAGCCAGCGGAATGAACGTTCATTCCGCTTTTTCCAATACATTCACTTTTTGACAGAACACTCGAAAATTCCTTTTTTAATATAAAATTTTTTAAAAGAAAACAAAAAAAGGGAGAATAGACCCAACTGTTGACATGAGTTGAAATTCATAAATCGAATGGAGGCAGTGCGGCTGTTTAATAGTATTCTTATATATTAATTTCGATTAAAAAAGAGGAACTGATATGTCATCAGTTCCCTCTGCCATCGGATTATTTTGCTTGTTTGACTTTTAATATGCTCGCTTTGCTCGTATTGCCGGCTTTATCTTTTGCAGTGACCGCTAAAACAGTGTTTGCCTTTTGTTTTTTTATTTTAACGGAGAACGCGCCTTTTTTATCGGCCTTTCCGGTTCCAAGCGTTTTCTTTCCTGCTTTGATGGTGATGGCGGCGTTTGCCTCTGCTTTCCCCTTAACGGCCGTGCTCTTGTTTGTTACTGTATTCACTTTTGGCGCGGGCGGGGGAGTTTTGTCAAGCACAGTGACGGCTTTCGCTTTGCTGACATTCCCGGCTTTATCCTTTGCTGTTACACTGATGACCGTTCCGGCTTTTTGCCTGCTGATTTTCAGCTTGTATTCACCTTTGCCGTTCGCTTTACCGGAAGCGATCGTCTTTCCTTTTACTTTTGCGCTGACTTGCGCGTTTGCTTCTGTTTTTCCCTGAATCACCGTACTTTTATCGGAAACCGGATAAACTTTCGGGGCGCCTGGCGGGATGACATCAGCAACCGTCATTTTAACATCGCCGCTTTCTCTGTAGTCATCAGCAGATGCGGAGACATACAAAACGGCATATTCTTTTTGCTTATTGATGTTCACTTTAAACGCTCCGGATGCATCCGCTTTGCCTTGCGCGATCACTTTTTTGGACGCGTTTTTCACTTTGATCGTGTAGCCGGCTGCCGTTTTCCCCGTTACGGCAGTATCTTTGTTCGTGATGCGTTTGACAGAAGGGTTTTTCGGCGCTTTTTCCACGACGGTTCTGAGCAAGGCTTCCGCCTGATAACCCGATGCCGCGACATGAAGAACTTGCCCCGCCTTCTGGGCCGGAATTTTCACTGAAAACGCGCCTGATTTTCCGGCTGTTCCCGTGCCCAATACTTGCTTCCCTCGCAAGATTTTGACCGCCACACCGCTTTTGGCTGTGCCTGTCACTGCCGTATGGCGGTTTAAAACGGGATGAACCTTCATGTTCAGCTCAAAAACGCTGGCTGCGTGATAAACATTCAGCCTCCCCCACCCGGAAACGAAATCATAACCAGGGATTTGAGCAGCCGGTTCTACATCCAGATCATAGTCCGGGTTGGGATTATCCTGTTCTTCAAATGCCACATCTGCTGTCGTCTCGGTCAATAGCTTTGCGACTTGCTTTGGTTTCAAAGATGGATTCTGTGACAAAAGAAGTCCTGCTGCAGCTGCAACATGCGGCGCCGCCATGGATGTTCCGCTCATATAAGTGACATTTCCGTCCGGAACGAGGCTTGGAATATCGGTTCCCGGCGCCACCATATCGAGACCTTTTCCATAATTGGAATAGTCCGAGACGAGATCGAGGTTATTGGTCGCCCCGACTGAAAGCGTATATTTCGAAGATGCCGGGTACGAAATCTCCGACACTCCGTCATTGCCGGTGGCGGCAACGATCGTCACATTTTTGGACGCCGCGTATTTGAGCGCATATTCCATCACCCTGCTGTATGGTCCGCCAAGGCTTAAATTAATGACTTTTGCACCGTGGTCGGCAGCATAGATGATGCCGTTGGCAATCTGTTCCGTATCTCCGCTTCCTGAAGAATCCAGCACTTTGACAGGCAGGATTTTGGCATAGGCATTGATTCCCGCCATTGAAAAATGGTTGTCTTGCGCAGCTGCGATGATGCCTGACACGTGTGTGCCGTGGCCATTGTCATCCATCGCGTCCGCGGTGCGGCTGATATAGTTATAGCCTTCGTCTTTTTTGACGCTGCCGCTTAAATCGGCAAGCGTATGATCAACACCCGTATCGACAACGGCGATTACTGTATCTCTCAGCTTTTTGCCTTTCATCAGTTTTTGAAGCTGTTCAAATTGTATGTCTGCATTCGCAGCACGGTTTTTGCCGTTATTTTTGAGCGACCATTGATATGGATACTGGGTGTCCACTGACAGTGCTTCATATTGCTGAACCTGTTCGACGAATTCCACTTCAGGCATCTTGGCGATCTTGGCTGCTGCCGTCTGATATTGCTTTGCCGCCGTTTTGAATCCGGCTGAACGGCTTTCCTTCATTTCCACAACGTACATATCTTTAAATTTCGTTTTACTTTTACCAAGTGGTTCTAATGCCTTGACGCCGGAAGATTGGGCTTTAGATTTGAAAGAACCCAGTTTTTTGCCGTCTTTCAATTTTACAATATAGCGTTTTTCAGGGGCGCTTGATGTAGCTGTCGCCATCCCCGCTTTCTCCAGCACAGCCGATACTTTGCTGCCTGTTAATTGTTCGATGCCGATGTCTTTTGCCACTTGATCCAGCTGTTTTTTCAGCGACTCGGGAACGGACTCGCGCGATGTTTCGTACAGACGGCTGATCGCTTTTTGATCATCATTCGTAATGGTGTATGCGCTCTCTTTTCCGTTTTTTGCGACATCGGAAAACAGCGGCTTCAGCTGCACCAAGTCTTTGTAGACACTGTCTCTCATCGATTTGTTAAAGAGCATTTTTGCGCTGATGAATGGAGCTGCTTTATAGTAAAGGGAAGACAGCTCTTTTCCTTTTTCAGTTTTTGAAAGAACTTCATCCCTGATCGTTCTTAACTGTTTTAATATGCCCTTGCCGGTTTCCCTTTCGGAGACGCTTAATTCTGCGGGACACTCTTCTTCCGCCTCCTGGTTTGCCGGAGGCAGGGTGACGCCTTCATAGCTGATGGTGTAAGAAATATCTGTAATTGAAGTGGTTTCGTTTTCCTCATCATGGTGATTTTCTACTTTTATGTAGTAAGGACCTTTCCAGGCAATCGGAAAATCGATTAAAGCGGGATTATTTTCATAGGAGTAGCCGTTGTATCTGTCAAACGTTTGGTGATCAGCTGCGTTTTCCAGGCTGGAGTAAACGGAAATGTTCAGCTCTGCATCTGATTTCAGTTTAACGCGGAAATGCGTGTGGTTTGCGATTTCCTGATTTGAAGGATTGATTTTATACCAATGCACCTCATCATCGCTTTGAAATGACGCTTCAACTGGGGACGCGCCGGTCAGTGTGGTTTCGTTAATCGGAACGCTGTCTTCGGCCGCCATAGTCTTCGGTAGAGGCAGCTGGCCAAAAATCAATGCAACAAGGAGAAAGAAAGCAATTGAACTTTTCACGATCCTTTTGTTCATAAATACCTCCGGAAAATATAGTAAAAACGTTCACTTTGATATTAAACCATGTTTGCTATGTTATTGGAATACTTTTCTTTAAAAATCAAAAATATGATATTTAAGATCCGGTTTCAACTCTATCAAACATAAAAAATCCCTCTCGTATGAAAGGGATGATCGTACAAAGCTCACGATTTTACCGCAGAAATGCAGCAGTCATTTTCGTTCATATGTACCGTGATGTCTCTGAAATGGCTTTCTTCAAGCAGTTGCTTGATTTGCTCTTCTGAGTATAAGGAAAAGCCTTTTGTTTTTTTCGATTTTTTCATTTGCCCTTCCAGATGGACGGCGAGAAACAGCGTGCCGTCAACCTGTAAAACACGGTAAATTTCTTTTAATGCTTGTTTGAAATCCGTCCAAAAATAAAGGGTGTGGACTGAATATACTTTATGAAAAGAACGGTCCGGATAAGGAATGTTTTCGGCATGGCCGAGCTTCAATTCGGCTTTTCCTTCTTCTTTCATATGACGGATTCGCCGCATCCCTTGCTTGACCATGCTTTTTGAAGCGTCTATGCCGCAGGCTTTGCCGCTTTCAAGCATCTCCGCGATCTGATAAAGCGCCGCGCCGCTTCCCGTTCCGATTTCAAGGATGCGCTCATGCGGACAGACATCCATTAAATTGATGGTCCATTCGTTTATATCATGATTTCCGTTTTCCATATATGACGCGACCCATTTCGACAAAATGCCTCTCGGGCTCCGCAATTGTTTTCCAAGCCATTGTTCAAACACGTTATAACACCTGCTTTAATATCTAATTAGCCCGGTTTTTCAGGTTGCAAATCGTTCAAACGGGCCTTTCACCACTCATATCGGTCAATAAACCGAATATTAAAAGCATTAGCAAAAATAACTGCATTCTTTTGTTACATTCCATAACTAGACGGCTTCAGCTTTGAAAATGTTTCGCTTTAAGAAAACTGTTTTTTTAATGAATTGGTCTATCCGCCCTTTCCACAACTCAAACCCATGCATAGTATATATGGAATTTTCACTAAAAGGTGGTGCTATTTATGGGCTTTGGTTACGGCGGCGGATGCTGCGGCGGCTGGGGTGGCTACCCTGGCGGATACGGCGGCGGATACGGCTATGGAGGCGGATTCGCGCTTGTTGTGGTTCTATTCATTCTGTTAATTATCATCGGCGCTTGTTACGTCTGCTAAATGAACAGGAGGGGGGCTTTAAATCCCCCTTTTTATTTTGCCATTCAGTTTGTCCACATGAAAAAGAGCAGAAAACAAACGTTTTCTGCTCTTTCTCAATAATACCAATAATGCGGCCAATACCCGAATTGGCGCGCCATCTCCATTCTTTGGCGCCGGTACGGATTACCGTATCCGTGCTTGAAAGAATGAGGCATTGATGTATACCCGTGGCCGATAAAAGGCATTCTGCCGTTTTTCTGCATGCTTTTCACCCGCATTCATTGAATTGCTTGCTTCATATTATGCAGAAAAGCGGAGATGCGGAACTCGTTTCAGCCCCGGCTAAACCTGGTCCTTCTCCCGAGTGTAATGTGCCAACAGTTCCCTTCTATGCATCATCTTGATCTCCTCCTTTATTTTTTTTCGCGCTTTAAGCTAGCGCTGGCTGTTCATGTAAAGATATTTCAGCTGCAGGTCTTTCATTTCGTTGTACATTTGTTCGATTTCGTATTCTCGCTCGTACTCTTCCGGACTTTTAAATCGTCTCTGAATGGTTAGTGTTAAGAAGAATAGATTTATTGTCACATCGCTCACCTCCTTTCAAGTTCGCTAAAAACAAAAACAGCCCGCAGATTATCTGACAAACCTGCGGGCGCAAACAAAAACCGCCAGATAAAAACGAATCGAGTCTTTATCTTGCGGGAGGAGCAGCGTATGATTATGCCTAACTTCCTAACGGACCGGCTGTGCTGAAAAAGCATCGGTTAAGGAAGTGCACAATCTCTCCCACAGGTTTGATGAATCATGATATTGGCGTTCACAAAGTCTAATGTATGTAGTCAGTGCTGGTTTCATGTTCATCAACCTCCTTTGCTTTTTGTTTACTTTGTAAGTATATCCATCAAATTCCTGTTTGTAAACCGTTTTTTTAATAAATGGACGGATTGATCAAACAAAAAAAGCGGAGAGCCCCTCTCTGAGTCTCTCCGCTTACGATTCTTCCATCTCATCTAATTGTCTTTTATATTTAAGCGAGCGCTTCACACAATAGAAGGCTCCTCCCAAAAAGCCGCATGTCGCGAGCATCATTGTCATCTTTTGGCCGGTTTCCAAACCTTGTCCGGGAATGACCGATCCGATATATAAAAATGCGCTTACGCTGAGAAGCGTAAAAGCAAACTGCTTATAGTCTTCCATCAGCGATTTGACTTTTTTCTTCTGCATGTCATGATCACCTGCTTTTGTTTCATAATGGATATGATTCAGGATAACATAGATTGACAGATGACCAGACATGTAAATTCAGCCATTTTAAGAAATCGGGGCCAGCGCTTGCTGCAAGTCTTCCAACAGATCGTCAATATCTTCTACCCCGGCGGAAATGCGGATCAATCCGTCTGTAATGCCAAGCTCCAGCCGGCGTTCACGCGGGATCGAAGCGTGAGTCATCCGCGCCGGCACTGAAATCAGGCTTTCAACCGCGCCAAGGCTTTCGGCAATCGTAAACCATTTCAGACGGCCAAGGACAATGTCCACGTTCTCTTCTTTTCCGATATCAAACGAGATCATGCCGCCGAAGCCCGTGCTTTGCCGCTTGGCAAGCTCATGTCCCGGATGGGACGGCAGCCCTGGATAATAAACCTTTTTGACGGCCGGATGATCATCTAAAAAAGCTGCGATTTTCCTGGCATTTTGCTCATGCGCTTCCATTCTCAAGCCAAGGGTTTTCATCCCCCTCATTAAGAGCCAGGAATCCTGAGGCCCGAGAATCCCGCCTGTAGAATTTTGGATGAAATGGATCTCTTCTGCGAGTTCCTTCGAGGCTGTCACAACCAGTCCGCCGACGACATCGCTGTGCCCGCCCAAGTACTTCGTCGCGCTGTGAAGGACGATATCGGCTCCCAACGAGATTGGGTTTTGAAAATACGGTGTGTAGAAGGTGTTGTCGACAATCAGCAACAGGCCGTGCTTTTTCGCTGTTTCAGCGGCTTTCTTGATGTCCGTGATTTTCAATAAAGGATTTGTCGGCGTCTCAACATAAATCGCTTTTGTATTCGGCTTGATCGCTTTTTCGATGTCTTCAATGCTGCTCGTATCACTGAAGGTCGCTTCAATGCCGATGCGATTCATCACCTTTGTCATCACGCGGTATGTGCCGCCGTATACATCATCTGTCAACACGATGTGATCGCCGCTTTTAAAAAGCATCATGACCGCTGTGATCGCTGCCATCCCAGAGCCGAACGCGTAGCCTGCTTCACCGCCTTCAACATCCGCGATCAAGGATTCGAGCGCCGTTCTTGTCGGATTTCCCGTCCGGGAATATTCGTATCCTGTATGCTGTCCGGCGCGCGGCTGTTTGTACGTGCTGACTTGGTAAATAGGAACCGATACCGCTCCTGTTTTTTCGTCTCCTGTAATGCCGCCGTGGATCATTTTCGTTTTTGGCTTCATCTTATATTCCTCCTTCGTAAATTTTTTTGCTTAAATAGCGGTCGCTGCTGTCGGGGAAAATTGTCACAATGTTTGTGCCGGCTTTCGCTTTTTCGGCTTCTTTCAACGCGGCAAACAACGCGGCGCCTGATGAGCTTCCGATCAGAAGCCCTTCCTTTTCAGCGGCTTCTTTTACAAGCCGGAACGCCTCTTCGTCAAGCACGGTGTAAATCTCATCGAAATGGCTTTCGTCCATATATTCCGGAATGAATTCCATTCCGATTCCTTCGGTTTTATGTCCGTGCGGTTCTCCTCCGTTTAAAATCGAGCCTTCAGGTTCAACAATAACCGTTTTAATGGACGGATTTTTTTCTTTTAGAAACTTGGCGGTTCCCGCAAATGTCCCGCCTGATCCCGCACCGGCGACGAAGACGTCAATCCGGCCCTCAAGATCATCCCATATTTCCGGGGCGATCGTTTTATAGTAAGCCAATGGATTTACTGGGTTTTTAAACTGCAAAATGCAATAAGAATCAGGAATCTCCTTCTCAAGTTCAAGTGCCTTTTCAATCGCACCCTTCATTCCGGCACTTCTGGGGGTATGAACAATTCGAGCGCCGAGCGCTTTCATGATCGACTGTTTTTCCATGCTGAAATGCTCGGGCACGCAAAAAACGGGTCTAATCCTGTGCTTTCTGGCGGCGAGGGCAAGGCCGATTCCCGTATTGCCTGCTGTCGCCTCAATGACCGTTCCACCGGGTTTCAGCTTTCCCGAATCGACGGCTTCAGCAATCATCACTTCTCCGAGCCGGTCTTTAATGCTGCCTCCCGGATTCATCATTTCAAGCTTTGCATATATGTTAACACCGCTGGGGATATGAAAATTCAAAATCTGCAGAAGCGGCGTTTTACCGATCAATTGGGTGATGTCCTTGATCACATTCATGTTCCTTCCTCCTTCAAGAGGTGCAAAACAGAGGGGGGGCTCCCCCCTGTTTTTAATTGATTCTTTTGATCATGCGGAGCACAAGATCTGTCGAATGCTTGGCAGCCTGCTCCAAAAATTGGTCAAATGAAATTTCAGACTCTTTTCCGGCGATGTCTGAAAGCGCCCTGATGACAACGAACGGCGTATTAAATTGATAGGAAACCTGTGCGACAGCAGCCGCTTCCATTTCAACCGCGTAAAGATCTGCAAACTTGCCGCGGATGAATGCCACGCGGTCAGGATCGCTCATAAAGGAGTCGCCTGTTGCAATCGTTCCTTTGACAACCTGAATGTGTCCCAGTTCAGACGCTTCGGCTTCCGCCGCTTGGATCAATGTACTGTCGGCCTTGTATGCGGCCGGCAGATTCGGAACCTGTCCATATTCATAATCAAATGCCGTGACATCGACATCATGATGGCGGACTTCGGTCGAGATGACGATGTCTCCGACATTAAGCGAATGATGGAAGCCGCCGGCTGATCCGGTGTTGATGACAACGTCCGGTTTAAAGCGGTCGAGCAGAATCGTCGTGCTCATGGCTGCATTGACTTTGCCGATGCCGGACTTTAAAAGTACGACTTCTTTTCCTTCATAAAATCCGCTGGTAAATTCACAGTTTGCGATGACTTCTTGGTTCGTCTGTTCGAGCTTGCTTCGCAAAATCGTGACTTCTTCTTCCATTGCTCCGATAACTGCGATTTTCATATCTTAAAACTTCCCTTCAAATTACAATTTTGCCGCTTCCATTACCCAGACAAAATCATTATGCTTTTGAAAGGCGATACTGAATTGTTCTGAGGTAAAGATCATTTCCATTTCCGAAAGCGTCGGATAATGTTCCGTTTCAAGGTCTTCCGCCAATTGCAGGAACCCTTTTTCCTTCGCTTTTTTAACAGCGGCAGAGAAGGCTTCCCGATCCTTGAAGACGGTATCAGCAAACACTATTTTACCATGCTTTCCGAGCATTTTTCCATATCGCTTCACAGCCTCCCGTTTCTCTTCGTTTGTCAGGTGGTGAAACGCATAGGAACTGACAATCGTGTCGGGAGAAAACGGCGGTTCCGGAAAGTCGAGAAAGTCTCCGTCAACGATCACTGCAGTCTCCGCTAGCTTTGCCTCGGCAATTTCCCTCATTGCTTTTGAAGGTTCTACACCTGTGACTCCCTTTCCGGCTGCCAGCAATTTTGCAGTCAGATTGCCAGTGCCGACGCCGAATTCAAGAACTTTATGCCCGGAGCGGCTGACGACATCATCCAGAATGCCGTCGTAGTTGCGAAACACTTCTTTGTACTGAAGATCGCGGCCAACTACTGTATCATCATAAGAATTTGCCCAGTTCTCAAATAAAGGAATGAACTCTCTTCCCATTTTATCGTCACTCTCCATCTATTTTTACAATTCCTATAAGTATAGTATGATTTATTCAGTTGATTAGTTCTTATCCTACCACAAGTCATTCGTTTTGGGTACAAAAAAGGCTTGGTTATATTTCCCTTGTCACCCGGACGCTTCTTTGCTTTAATAAAAAATGACTTGAAACGAATGGAGGATTGGTTTATGAACTTCGGGCTCGATCTGATCAAAGATAAAATTGAGTTTTTTGAGGCGCTGAGCTTAGAGGAGCTTGAAAAAAAGATCAGTCAGCAGATTGAAAACAACCAGGCGCTTTTGCTGAGGGTCCATTCGGTTTCCCATCAGACGGCGGTCATTGACGGACGGATCCACTACAGCGCAGTCGTGCATTTTAAAGCCGAATCATAAAAAAAAGCGCCCGGTTGTTAAAACCGGACGCTTTTTTCTTTACTTCAACTGTTCAACTTTTGTCGGCTTCCAGCCTTTCCCGTCAACCCAAGTAATGGCTACCTGATATTTGACGCCGGTGTCCTTCGCCTGAATGGTTCCTTTCGCATCTTGCGGGCTGCCGTTGTTTCCGAGCCAGATCAACGTCATGTTATCCTGGGAAACCCCTGTCGCATATGAAATGGCTTCAAGCATTTCTTTCCAGTCTTGTGAAGACGAATCATATGTTGCGGTATGCTGTCCGCTCTGTTGTGTGCCGACAGGCTTCCAGTCAGGATTGATGATCGTTTTTTCAACATTGGCGCTTGAACCGCCTTCTTTCACTTCGGCTCCTTCAAACGGATCATCTGATGTTGATTTGTCCTCGTCTGAAGCAGAGTCTTTATCCTTGTCCGAGTCGGAATCGCTGTCTTCTTTGTCGGCAGAATCGCTTTTTCCTTTGTCCTCATCTTTTACATCTTCGTCAGACGTTTGTTTCTTATTGTCGGAAGCAGGTGCTTCTGTCGTCTGTTCAGAATCGTTTTTCGAAGCATCTTGCTGCGCCTGCTCCTTCGGGCTGTTCATCATCAGACTGCTGGCGACGACAACGATTAATACCAATACGATGCCTATTAAAATGTTAAGCACAAGATTCGCTTTCCTGCGCTTATCACGATTTTCAAAACGAGATTCCCTTGTTTCGCTCAAGTTCATTGCACTCCTTTTTCCCTCTTGCCTCGCTTTCTATTTTATCATCACCTGAGGCATTCTTCTATGTCTGGTTCTTTTCAATTTCATATACTTTTTTAACAATATCATAAAATACGGCATTTGTCGCAGCCCTGCTACCCGGCGTATCCATATGGACGACGACGAGCGCATATTTCGGTTTGTCCGCCGGAAAATAACCTGCGAACCATTTATGATAGAGCGATTTTTTGTCATCTGCCGTCCGGCCTGTCTGAGCTGTGCCCGATTTGCCCGCTACTTCGTACGGAAGATCTCTGAAGCGCCGGCCTGTCCCCTTTTCAGACGTGACGACTTTTCTGAGCAGTTTCTGCAGCTTTTGCGCGGTATACTGATCGATTTTCTCTCCGGGGAGCTTGTGATCTTTAAAAGCCGTCATCAATGTGCCGTTTTTATATTCGATCTGGTCTGCGATCTTGACTTGTTTTTTCTCTCCGCCTCTTGCAATGGTCGCCATCATGTTGGCGATTTCCAACGGGGTCAGCTTCACATTTTTTTGGCCGATGGCGGTCTGGGCTACAGCTTTTTTGACTTTTTTGTCCTTTTCATCCCCCCAGATTGATCCGGCAGTTTCATGATGAAACTGTCTGAACTCATCTTCATGATACAGCTTCCCTTCCCAGCCGACCCGTCCGGTCAGCCCAAGCTTTGCGGCGGTATCTTCGATCACGGAGCTGTTTTTTTCAACGAGCTGCCCAGCAAGATTTGTAAACGTGTAGTTGCAGCTTTCCGCAAAACTGTCTTCCAAGCTGAGCTTCCCTTTGTCTTCTCCGGCCTCACCGTACAGGTTCAAATTGCAGTTAAAGGTTTTTGACGGATGGTCCATGCCGTTTTCGATCGCTGCCGCGGCAATCACGGTTTTAAAAACCGAGCCGGGATATACCGGTGTCAGCATATAGTTTTGCCTTGTTTTTTGCGATGCCATGTTGAGATCGGGCTTGCTCGCAATCGCCGCCACGCCGTTCGTCTCGATGTCAATCAGAACCGCTCCGCCTTTATCAAGCTGATGGTCAGCCAATACATCTTCCATTGCCCGCTGAACCTTTTTGTCGATCGTTGTTTTGACTTGCAGCGGGTAAAACGGATTTGCATCTGCCGTATATTTGACGTCCATACCGAACAAAGGGTTTCCCAATCCGTCCACATGATACAACAGTTTTGTATCTTGTTCAGGCAGCAGGAATTCATCAAATGTCCGCTCCATGCCGAAGGTGCCGATTTTCGTGCTGATGGAGAGGCCCTCTTTATCGGGATATTTTCGTCGGAGAAGGTCCGGGTCTTGATTGGTCATACCGAGCGTATGCGAAGCCAGCCTGTTCTTTTCTGTTTCTTCTATGTATACGCCGTAAACGCCGGGATATTTCAGTTTATTGATTTTTTCGAGAGCCGTCTTTGAAATGGACGCTCCTTCATGTTTTGTAAGAATCACAGGTTTTTTCGCATGCTCAAGCTTATTCTCGAGCTCATCTTTTGTCATGTTTAAAATTTCGGCTGCTTCTTCGGCCGGCCATGGCTGATGTTTTAAAAAAGGAAATAAGACGATGGCCGGTTTTTGGCTGACGGACAAATGTTCGCCGTTCCGATCTAAAAAAGATCCTCTCCCGTCTGAAATCCGAACTTCCTCAGTGCGCTGTTTGACGCTTTCCTGGATTAAGTTCACATTCCGTTTAGAAAAGGATTCGGTAAAAAACAGTTGAATTTCAGCGAGCCTGATCAGCAGAAATAACAGGGCAGCCGAAATGATAATCGACACCCACTTCATGCGCTTTTGCCATTTCATAATAAAAACACCTCATCCACATTGTGGACGAGGTCATCGTTTGCTAAACAAATTTTATGAAATTTTCACAATCTTTACAAGCATTTCGCCGCCCGGTGTTTGAACGGTCACTTCGTCCCCGACCTGTTTGCCGAGAAGGCTTTTCGCGATTGGGGAATCGTTCGAGATTTTTCCTTCAAACGGGTCGGCTTCCGCGCTGCCCACAATGGTATAAGATTCTTCTTCACCGTCAGGAAGCTCCGTAAATGTAACGGTTTTTCCGAGGCCGACGATATCTGAGTTGGCACCATCGTCTTCGATGATCTTTGCGTTGCGGATCATATTGTCAAGGGTTGTGATGCGCCCTTCTACAAAAGCTTGTTCTTCTTTTGCTGAATCGTATTCGGAGTTTTCGGAGAGGTCTCCGAAGCTTCTTGCCACTTTAATACGTTCAACAACTTCTTTACGTTTAACCGTTTTCAAATACTCAAGTTCTTCTTCCAGTTTTTTCTTTCCCGTTTCTGTCATAGGAAATACTTTCTCTTGTGCCATGTTCCTTCACTCCTTCTAGTTGGTTCCTCATCACTTGTATGTGAGGTATAGACTTGAATATACAAGAATGAGGACAACCCTTGTCCCCTTCTTCTCTCCCATATTTGTAAAGTATCATATAAACCGGATGGAAGGCTCCGGTAAATGGTGCTTATACAGTTAAAGAAGGGCTCAGGATGAGAACCCTTCAATTTCTATACATAATATGGTCAGAGTTGTGTTTGTCTATGCTATGTTATTATAAAATCGCGTTTTGTTCAAGAATAGTTTGTATTTTTGTTACCATCAGGTCGATGGCGACGCGGTTTTGTCCGCCCTCCGGAATAATGATATCGGCATAGCGTTTCGTCGGTTCGACAAACTGGTTATGCATCGGTCTAACGACTGAGATGTACTGCTCGATGACAGAATCGATCGAACGTCCTCTTTCTTTTATGTCTCTGACCATCCTTCTGATGATCCGCAGGTCGGCATCCGTATCGACATACAGCTTGATGTCCATTAAGTCGCGGAGCCTTTCATCCTCGAGGACAAGGATTCCTTCCAAAATAATAACATCTTTCGGATCGACGTGCACGACTTCCTCTGAACGCGTATGCAGCTTGTAATCGTAAATCGGCTTTTTGATCGGCTTGTAGGCAAGCAATTCATTTAAATGCTCGATCAAATAGTCATTATCAAATGCAAGCGGATGGTCGTAGTTCGTGTTCAGCCGCTCTTCAAACGGCAGATGGCTCTGATCTTTATAATATAAATCCTGTTCCAGCATCAAGATCGAATGACCTTTAAACTGTTCATAAATGGATCTGGTGACGCTCGTTTTTCCAGATCCGGAGCCTCCCGCTATGCCGATAACTACCGGTTTTTTCCCCATGCCATTACTGCCCCTTTCTCATCATGTTGCTAGGATATATCTTGTTGTCCACTTTAAATTTGACGATCTGCAGGGGATGGCGGGCTGCATCAAGCACATTGCCTTTTTCGTCCCATATCGTGTCAATTTTGCATGTGAAATTTTCGATTTCCGGACCGAAAAATTCGACTTCATCTCCGGTTTTAAAGAAGTTCCGCTGCTGGAGCGTGACCATTTTTGTCTCTTCATCATAATCAAGGACAAGTCCGGCAAAGTCGTATGTTGTCTTTTTGCCGTGAACGCCGAACATCTGCTCTTCATATCCGGGGGTTCCTTCAAAGAAAGCAGGCGCCGTGTCTCTATTGGCGCATTTGTCCAGTTCTTTCAGCCATTCTTCTTTGATGACGAAATTTTCGGGGTCAGCGCAATAAGAATCGATCACTTTTCTGTACACACTGACGACTGTCGCAATGTAGTGGATCGATTTCATCCGGCCTTCGATTTTCAGGCTGTCAATACCCATTTCAATCATTTGCGGAATCGATTCGATCAGCTTCAGATCTTTCGGGCTCATCGCAAACGGTGCATCGCCTTCTTCATATAGCGGCAGTGCATTCGCCCCGTCCGTCTGATACAAATCATAGTCCCATCGGCATGACTGGCAGCAGCCTCCGCGGTTAGAGTCTCTGGCCGTCATATGGTTGCTGAGCACGCAGCGGCCGGAATAAGCGATGCACATCGCACCATGTATGAATGTTTCGATTTCAATATCCACTTTTTCTTTCATTTCTCTGATCTCAAGTGCGCTCGTTTCGCGTGCGAGCACGACCCGCTCAAGGCCTTCTTCCTTCCAGAACTGAACGGCTTTCCAGTTTGAAAGGGACTGCTGGGTGCTCAAATGCACTTCCAGCTTCGGCGCGACCCTGCGGCATGTTTCAATGATCAGGGGATCAGCGACGATAATGCCTGACACGCCTGCTCCCTCGAGGTCGCGCAAATAGTCTTCTAGCCCGTCGATATTTTCTTCATGCGCAAAAATGTTTGTCGTCACATAAATTCTGGCGCCGTATTTTTTCGCAAATTCGACACCTTCAGCCATTTCTTCAATTGAAAAGTTATCTGCGTTTGAGCGGAGTCCATATTCACGTCCGCCGATAAATACAGCGTCTGCGCCATAGTGGACAGCGATTTTCAGTTTTTCCAAATTTCCCGCCGGAGCAAGAAGTTCTGGCTTTTTCGTAATGACGCGTTTTCCATCAACGATTTTGGAAATTTTATCTTTTACTGCAGACATGGCTATCCCTCCTTTTAGTATACTGTTTCTTTGAAAAAGAATCCGGTATCGATGCTGCGGTTTGCAGGCTGCAGCTGTTCAATCCGCTCGATCCATTCTTCTTTCTTGTCTTCGTATGCTTCTCTGTCTGCGATGCAAAGGTCGATGGCTTCGCGGTACATGGCCGTTACCTCAGTCATGTATTCGACCGATTTTAAAATCCCTTCAATTTTAAATGAATCGACGCCGGCATCGATTAAATCCTCAAGCTCATCAATGATGCAGACGTCATTCGGACTCATGATGTGCGTGCCGTTTTCGTCTTCGAAAATCGGATATTTGTTACCGCGTTCTTTATCATGAAGATACATGCCTTTTTCTTTTTTCTTTCCTTCGATATCCATGACTTTTCCCTGGTATTCAAAATAGTTGCCGATCAGGGAGCGCTTTGACTGGAACATACATGTCATGCCGTGAACCTGAATTTCGATCTCGACTTCTGCTTTCTCTTTAATCTCAACGATGCTGTCCATGTTGAGCTCTCTTGCGAGCACCGCGCGCTTCGCGCCCTTTCGCCCCCAATAGTTGCAGGAATAATGGTTGGTTGCGGTCGTTTCCGTATTCCAGTGAAGTTTCATATTCGGCGCTGATTCCCGTGCAGCCATAAGTACAGCGGGATCTCCGAAGACAACCGCATCGGCGCCTGCCTCTGCCAAGAAAGAAAGGTAGTCATTCAGTTCTGGCACCCGGTCATTGTGAAAAATCGCATTCACGGCAACATATACTTTTGCGCCTTTTTGATGAGCCTGAATGATGGCTTCTTTTACTTCCTCTCTGGAAAACTCCCCGGCTAAACGCAGACCGAACCTTTGTTCACCGATGATAAACGCATCGGCGCCCGCCTCTGCCAAAGGCTTAATATCCGAAACAGCCGTCGGCGTCACAAGCAGTTCAGGCTTTTTCATATCCGTTCACCTCTTTTTTGACTGACGGCCAATCCGTCGCCCACAGGCAGGATCGCCGTGTGGTAGTCAGGATGCTCCATCAGCCAATGATTGTAATGATCTATTTTCGATACAAGCTTTTTGATGCGCTTGTTTTCGATCTGATTGTAATCTGATGCGACAAGGCCTTTGAAAAGGACATTGTCAGTAAAAATGATGCCGTCATCGGCGAGCATTTTTTCATATATACTGAAAAACTTCTGATACTGGCCTTTTGCGGCATCGATAAAAAGCGCATCATAAGGAGCCATCGATTGAACGGCATCCGATTCGCTGAGCGCATCGCCGAAGAACACGTGAATTCTGTTTTCAAGCTGGAATGACCGGATGTTTTTCAACGCTTCCCGATACCTGTCTTCATCGCGCTCGATCGTAAAGATTTCAGCTTCGGGAAGGGCAAGTGCCATCCGAATCGCCGAATAACCGATGGCGGTACCGATTTCAAGAATTTTTTTCGGATTTTTGAGTGAAAGAAGCTGCAGGAGCACTTCGATTCCTGTCGGTTCCATAATGGGCACGCCATGCTTTTCGGCATAGGCCTCCAGTTTCATAATTTCAGCCGGTCTTTGCTTCAGCAGCTTTTCAAGATAGCCGGTCAATTCTTCGTGTCCAATCTTCACGGGCAGATGGCCTCCCTTTCATAAAAAAGAGCCTTAGGTCAGATGTGCAGCACTCTCCTAAAGCAGTCGACTGTCTTTTCTCAATAAACAACCCGATATATTTTATCATAAAACCTTTGTATTTGCGAATAAAAGGAGAGTAATTTTTACTCTCCTTTTTCCTCGTCCTGCGTGTTCGTAATGTATTTTGCTTTTGCTTTATTGTGTTCTTCAAGCGTTTTTGTAAAGACGACTTCCCCATTTTTCTTTGCAAGGAAATAAACATAGTCTGTTTGCTCCGGATTTAATGCCGCTTCCCAGGAGCTCTCTCCCGCGTTAGCAATCGGCCCAGGCGGTAGACCGGCATGTTTGTACGTATTATACGGGGAATCCGCTTCAAGGTCTTTGTACATGACACGGTTTTTATGCTCCCCAAGCGCGTATAAAACGGTCGGATCCGTTTGCAATGGCATGTTTTTGCTGATGCGGTTGTAAAAGACGCTTGAGATTTTATGCCGGTCCGCTTTTTCGGTAGCTTCTTCTTCAATTAACGAAGCCATCGTCAAGGCTTTGTGGACGGACATCTTTTTGTCTTTCATCTGCTTTTCATACTTTTCAGCCAGCTGATCTGTTTGTTTGATCATCGCTTCGATGATTGCGTCCAGCTTCGTCTCAGGGTCGTAAAACGGATATGTCGCAGGATACAGGTATCCTTCAAGCGGATGCTTGATATTCTTGTTTAGCACGTCGTCGGTGATCAGTTTCGGATACTTCTGTTTTAATCGGCTGATGAATTCGCGGTCATCCAGCTTTTTCATAATGTCCGCTGCCGAGTAGTTGGTTTGTCCGGCGATGATAGCTGCGATTTCCTGGAGCTGTCTTCCTTCAGGAACGGTAATTTTAAATGCCGGTACATGCGAAGCGCTCGTCAGCTTTTTGACCATGCCGGCCGCATCCATCGACTGGCTGAGCTGAAAGTTCCCCGCTTGAAAGCCGGAGGCATTTTTAAATTTCACATAAGCGATAAATACTTTTTCGTTTTTAATTAGGTCCTCTTTTTTCAGTTTGGCGGCGATGGACGTAACGGTCGATCCTTCCGGAATATAGACGCTGACCGTTTTTGCATTATTTTTATCGACCGGTTCGAGCGCCGATTTGACGTAGAGCGAAACAGCGCCTGCGGTTAAAATCAGCAGAACCGCGACCACAGTCAGCCAAAACTTTATTTTATGTTTAAGGAGTCTTTTTATAAACGGTTTCTTTGTCTGATCTTCAAACATTGGTGTCCTCCTCTCCTCCCATGGTATATACTACATGATTCGTTATCATTCGGCAATTTATTACAAAATGTTTTAATAAAAAAAGCCGCCTGTCGGCAGCAGGGCGCAAATGATTGCAGATGCCCATTTAAAAAATGACAAAATCCTAAAACGGTTTAAGTTTTAGGATTTTGTCAAGCGGTTCAGCCGCTGCTTTATTCTTCTTCGTCTTCATCCGCTAAAAACGTGTTCAGCGTCTCTTCGATCATATCCCACTCTTCCTCTGTTTCAATCGGCATCAGTTCGCCGTCTTCTCCGGCTTCATTCGGTACGAAGCTTGAAGCATGGATCTCGATCTCTTCCTCGTCCTGTGCTTCAACCGGATAATAAAGCACGTATGACTTGTTAAACTGATCGCTGTCAAATGTGAAGAGCACTTCACACAGCTGTTCGTTTCCTTTGTCGTCTACAATCGTAATGTTTTTTTCTCCGTGTTCCATCTTAATCACCTCATGAGTTTAGGCTGTCGAGATATCCTTGAAGGATCATCACGGCCGCCATTTTATCTATTACTTTTTTTCTTTTCTGCCTGCTTACATCTGCTGAAATCAGCATTCTTTCGGCCGCCATTGTCGAGAGGCGCTCGTCCCAAAGCACGACGGGAACTTGAAACGTTTCTTCAAGCACTTCCGCGAACTTCTGGCTCGCCTCCCCCCTCGGGCCGACGGTTCCATTCATGTTTTTGGGAAAACCGAGTACAATCTTGTCAATTACATAGTCTTTCGTCAATTCGGCGAGGCGGTTCAAGCCGTAGTCACCGCCCGCCTCGTCGATTTTAATCGTTTCTATCCCTTGAGCCGTCCAGCCCATTTCATCGCTCAGCGCTACGCCGAGCGTTTTCGAACCTAAATCCAGACCTAATATTCGCATGCTTGTTTACGCCTCTTTATGCTGTTCTAAGTACGATTTAACCAATTCTTCGATTATCTCGTCTCTTTCTATTTTCCGAATCAGGTTACGTGCATCTCGATGCCTTGGAATGTAAGCGGGATCTCCTGATAGCAGGTATCCGACAATTTGGTTGATCGGGTTGTAGCCTTTTTCCTGAAGCGCATCATGGACGGTTATCAGCACTTCATTTACATTGGTTTCCATCGAATCGTCGGAAAAGTTAAATTTCATCGTCTTATCAAATGAGCTCACCGTTTTGCACCTCTTTCCCAAATTCGCAGGCAAAGTTTCAGCCTGATTACCTTCTAATCACCATTCTACACCACAACGGCTATTTATAAAACGGATTTTACCCATTCTTCCGCAGATGCTAATGCTTCAGCAAGCCGCTCAGGCTGTTTTCCCCCCGCCTGCGCCATGTCTGGACGGCCGCCTCCGCCGCCTCCGCATGCTTCTGCGACTTGCTTGACAAGCTTGCCTGCGTGGAAACCCCGCTCTATTAAATCTTTTGTAACTCCGGCGGAAATATTCACTTTTTCGTTTTGAACCGCCCCGAGAACGATGACGGCTGAGCCCAGTTTCGCCTTCAGATCGTCAACCATTGTGCGCAGGTGATTCATATCTTTGGCATTCACTTTTTCTGCGAGCAGTTTGATTCCGTCAATTTCTTTTACTTTTTCTAAAATCTCTCCGGCTTCTTTATTTCCCAGTTTCGCCAATAAAGATTCGTTTTCTCTCTGAGCTTCTTTCAGATCAGACTGGAGCGCTTCGATCCGTTTCGGCAATTCCTTCACATTGGTTTTCAGGACTTCTGCCGCCTGCTCGAGAAGCTCCAGTTTGGCGTTCATCTCTTCAAAAGCGCCCTGCCCAGTTACCGCTTCGATTCTGCGGGTGCCGGCCCCGATGCCTGATTCGGACACGATCTTAAAGAGACCGATTTCAGCCGTGTTTCTCACGTGGCAGCCTCCGCACAGCTCGATGCTGTAGTCGCCAACTTGAACGACGCGGACGATGTCTCCGTATTTTTCGCCAAACAGCGCCATGGCTCCCATCGCTTTCGCTTCATCAATCGGTTTTAAGTCGATTTGCACAGGAATCGATGCCCAAATTTTCTCGTTCACTTTTGTTTCTATTTGTTCGAGTTCTTCCTTAGTCACCTGTCCAAAGTGAGAGAAGTCAAAGCGCAGACGGCTGTCAGTGACTAGCGAGCCGGCCTGGTTGACATGCGTACCGAGCACATCTTTCAGCGCCTGATGAAGCAAATGTGTCGCGGTATGGTTTTTGACGATGTCTTTTCTTAGCCGCTCCGTGACTTCTGCGGTCACGCTCATGCCTCTTTTAATTGCGCCGCTTTCCACGATCCCTTCATGCAGGTTCTGGCCGTTCGGCGCTTTTTTAACATCTGTGACGCGAATCGCGGCATCCCCGCTTTTAACCCAGCCTCTATCACCGATTTGCCCGCCGCTTTCAGCATAGAACGGGGTTTTTTCCAGGATAAACTGAACTTTCTTGCCTTCTTGAACGAGGTCGGCAAGTTCCCCGTCTTGAAGAAGCTCGGCGATTTTCGTTTCCGTTTTGATATCGGAATAGCCGATGAATTCGCTTTTTGTCATGATATCGCGGAGAGCGCCGCCTTGAACCTGCATGCTGCCGACGTCCTGGCGCGCCTGCCGGGCCCGTTCGCGCTGCTTGTCCATCTCGCGCTCAAATCCGTCATGATCGACTTCCATGCCTTCATCTTCGGCGTATTCTTCGGTCAGTTCAACAGGGAATCCATACGTATCATACAGTTTAAAGACATCTTCCCCGGAAATGATGCGGTTTCCTTTTGCTTTTTCCTTTTGAATCACTTCTGAGAGAATCGCCAAGCCCTCGTGCAATGTTTCATGGAAGCGTTCTTCCTCTGTTTTGATGACTTTCGCGATAAAGTCCGCTTTTTCTTTGACTTCGCCGTAGAATGCGGCCATGATGTCGGCAACTACCGGCACGAGCTCATACATAAACGGACGGTTAATATTGATGGACTTCGCATAGCGGACAGCGCGGCGAAGCAGTCTTCTGATGACATAGCCGCGCCCCTCGTTTGACGGAAGCGCTCCGTCGCCGACCGCAAACGCAGCCGTTCGAATATGGTCGGCCACAACCTTAAATGCCGTATCTTTTTCAGCAGATGTGCCGTACTTTTCTCCTGAAATGGCTTCTGTCGCCTTGATGATCGGCATAAACAAATCCGTATCATAGTTCGTCTTGGCATCTTGAATAACAGATACCATCCGTTCAAGACCCATCCCCGTATCGATGTTTTTCTTCGGAAGCGGTGTGTATGTTCCGTCAGGATTGTGGTTGAACTCGGAGAACACAAGATTCCATACTTCAAGGTAACGCTCGTTCTCCCCGCCCGGGTAAAGTTCCGGATCAGACGGGTCATTTCCATAATCTTCACCGCGGTCATAGAAAATTTCGGTATTCGGTCCGCTCGGGCCTTCGCCGATATCCCAGAAGTTTCCTTCCAGTCTGATGATCCGTTCCTCAGGAACGCCAATTTTTTTTGACCATAATTCATACGCTTCGTCATCTTCCGGATGGACCGTGACTGACAGCCGTTCGGGATCGAAGCCGATCCATTTTTGATCGGTTAAAAATTCCCATGCCCACTCGATCGCTTCTTCTTTGAAATAATCGCCGATCGAAAAGTTCCCGAGCATTTCAAAGAACGTATGGTGGCGGGCTGTTTTCCCGACATTTTCAATATCGTTCGTCCTGATTGATTTTTGAGCGTTGCAGATGCGCGGATTCTCCGGCACAACCCGTCCGTCAAAATATTTTTTCAGCGTCGCAACTCCGCTGTTGATCCAAAGCAGGGAGGGATCTTCATGCGGAATAAGAGAGGCGCTCGGTTCAACGGCATGCCCTTTTTCTTTAAAAAAATCTAAAAACATTTGGCGCACTTGTGCGGATGTCAATGTCTTCATTATTTTTTCCTCCTTTAAATGATGCACATGCAAATTAAAAAGCCCCCGCCCTATGCAAACAACGTTTACACAGGGACGAGAGCTCCTCTCGCGGTACCACCCTGATTATGGGCGTAACAAAACGCCCATCACCTTGATATCCGAATAACGCCGGATGAAGACGGCAGGTTTTCGCCTGCACTCAGGATTAGCTTCTACTGATCTTCTGTTAAAGCTCTTTCACCGCAATGGAGCTTCTCTCTATAAAACAGGGCTTCAGTATACTCGGATCCGTCAATCGAGATACGTATGTATGTCTATTTCGAAATTATAGACAACGGAGGCCGTTATGTCAAACTTCTGCCGCTCACGCTTTTCTTGCCGCTAAAAAATGGACGAGCATCACTTTGATAACGGCCATGACAGGCACAGCCAGAATCATGCCGATGATGCCGGCAAGCTCCCCGCCCGCCAGCAATCCAAGCATAATGACGACGGGATGCATATGCAGGCTTTTCCCGACGACAAGAGGGCCGAGAATATTGCCTTCGATAAACTGCAGCACCAAAATCGTAATGATCACCACGAAAACGAGCCTCGTCGATAAAGCGGCAGCTACCATAACGGCGGGAATCGCGCCGATGACGGGACCGAAATACGGGATGACATTTGTCGCGCCGATGACAAGGCCGAGGATCAGCGGATAGGGCAGGTCAAAAAACCAAAATGACAGGCTCGCTCCCAAGCCGATGACAAGACAGACAAAAAGCTGGCCTCTGATGTAGTCTCCAAGAGAATCATCGACATCGCGGATGAATTCGCTGCCTCTCGACCTCCATGAAGAAGGCGTCAAATACCATACCGCCTTCTTCATCGTATCAATATCTTTCACCATGTAGAATACTAAAAAAGGAATAATCGCCGCCACGAGCATATAATCAAAAACGAACCGGATGCTTCTGATCGTCCGTTCCACCCAGCTTGCTACGAATTCCTCCGTCTGATTGACGAACCTGTCGATCCTGTCGTGCATGCCGTCGGGCCAGCCGTCTGTATGATGATGCAGCTGATCCAGCATGCTTTCGTAAGATGCGGCAAGAAACGGAATTCCCTCTGATAGCTCTGTCAGCTGTTTAATGAGGATCGGCACCCCTTTGTAAAAGGCGTAGCCGAGACCGGCAAAAAACAGAACATAAATCAGCAAAATACTCAAAGTTCTCGGCACGCCGGCCCGATGTATCTTTTCAACGACAGGCAAAAGCAGATAGGTGATAAAAACCGCAATTACAAGCGGGATCAGAATCGACTTCAGCAGCACGCAGACAGGCTCCCAAATCATTCTCAGCTGCAAAAAGATATAGACGGTTAATAGCAAAAGCATGAAGATCGAGACCCACATTAAAAGCTGCAGCGGTTTTTTCAGCATTTTTTTCACCCCTTGTTAGCTTTTGATTTCTGCTTGTAATTATTCCCGAAGAAAAAAGGGACACCCTTTTAAGGGTATCCCTTCTGCTTAAAACATTTTCATGACGCGTCTTCTCAGCTTTCTCATGTTTCGCTTGTTCATCATATCGTTCTGAGACGCCATGTAGTACATCAAAGCCCCGGCTCCTAAAGAAATGAGAGAAGTCATTGTACGATTCAACTTTCTAACCTCCATTCAAAGGTTAATCGTTCGTTCGTCATCTGAAAACAGATCGTCCAGGCTGCTCAATGTTCCGTCCTCTTCGACTTGATGAGTCGAAATTTTTCCTTTTGAAAGGGTCAGCTCAATAAAGCATCCCCAGCAGTAATATTGATTTACACCGATTTTGCCGATGTTTTTGCTTTTGCAATTCGGGCAAACGAGCATTTGAACACACACCTCTTATTCGTTCAAGACGATTGTGCTTCTGCCTACTTCAAGCGGTTCCCCAGATGAGTGAATCTGCTTTTTGTCGCCTGACAAATCGGCAAAAAAACCGTCTGATAGTTCATATGCTACGATTATGCCCGTGTCGGAAGAAAAGTATACATCTTCCAGCATGCCCAGCGTATCTCCTGCTCCGTTTTTGACCATTTTTTGTTTCATCTGGTCATAAGAAAGACTCTGCTTCGGGATTTGCATCGGCTTGAATTCGGTGAAATCAACATATACGCTGTCACGTCCGATTTCGGTGACAGCGGGAAGCGGAAGAAGCGAACGGGGATTGTAAAAGCGCCGCTTCTCTTCCATAATCAATCCGAGACATGTCCCTTCATTGGAAAAACAGATATCTGTTACCACCCCAAGCGGGAGAGAAGATTGTCTGTCGTAAACATTGAGTCCTTCCAGCTCATTGCATGTTCTCAAAGTGTGATCAACCACCTTTTTACGAACATTCTTATGATCTGCTGTTGCGACGAGACTCATACGATGAAATGGATTCCATGAAAAACACTTATTCTGCTTCCTTTTCCATAAAATCAAAAGGTGTAATGCCTTCCATCCCGATATTGGCGTCATAGACGCTAAAAGGCAGCTCTTTTTGCAGCGCCATGAGCTCTTCATCCTCTTCATGCGCCGCCTGCTGAAGCCTTCTTTTAAGCGATGTCTGCCTTTCCGATGATTCCTTATTTTTCACGCCCCATTCAAGGGCCTCCTCTTCCCCGCACAAAATCAGGAATTTCTTGCTTCTTGTGATGGCCGTGTAAAGCAAGTTCCTTCTCAGCATGCGGTAATAGCTTTTGACGACCGGAAGGATGACGATCGGAAATTCGCTGCCCTGCGATTTGTGGATCGAACAGCAATAGGCGTGCGTAAATTGGTTAAAATCTTTTTTTGTAAAGGTGATTTCATTCCCGTCGAAAGAGACGACGGCCATATCTTCTTTTTCCGTATTTTCTTTTGCATAAAAAATCGAGACGATCTCACCCATATCACCGTTAAACACGTTGTGTTCCGGCTGGTTGACGAGCTGAAGCACTTTATCCCCGGTACGGTACACGACATCGCCGTACTTCATTTCCCTGCCTTTCGGCTTCGGGGGATTCAGGATGCCCTGCAAAAGCGCGTTTAACTCGTTGATACCGGCTGCTCCCCTGTACATCGGAGCCAAAATCTGAATATCCCTGGCCGAATACCCTTTTTGCAGCGCGTTTTTGACGACTTTTTCGACGACTTCTTTAATCTGCTGCTGGCGGCAGCGAATGAAAGAACGGTCTTTTGTCGGCGCGGTCAAGTTTTCAGGAAGCTTTCCTTGTTTCATTTCATGCGCCAGTTCAACGATGGAAGAGCCTTCAGCCTGCCTGTAAATATCGGTTAATCTGACAGAAGGAATGACATTCGATGCCAAAAGATCCCTCAGCACCTGTCCGGGACCGACGGACGGAAGCTGATCTTCATCTCCGACCATGATGACCTGAATCCGGTCGGGAATCGCCTTGAACAATTGGTTGGCGAGCCATATATCAAGCATGCTCGTTTCATCAATGATGAGCAGCCGTCCGTCAATCGGATTGTCTTCATCGTGCGTAAATCCTTCGGCTCCATTCCAGCCGAGAAGCCTGTGAATCGTCACGGCCGGCAACCCGGTCGACTCGCTCATCCGCTTAGCGGCCCGGCCGGTCGGTGCTGCGAGCACAAACGGAAACGTTTCATCCTTTTTGTAATCAGCCGGATTTAAGCTTAAGCCGTGCAGCTCACTGTACAACTCGACGATTCCCCTAATGACGGTCGTTTTCCCGGTTCCCGGTCCGCCTGTCAAAAGCAGCATCGGCGACATCAGCGCTTTTTGAATCGCTTCTTTTTGACTTGGCGCGTACTGCACTTTCATCCGTTCTTCAAGCTCCCCTAAAGCGAGCAGGAATTCCGATTCGGGAAACTGGTCATCGTATTCGGTCTGTCCGGCGATTTTCTGCACCCTTTTGGCAAAGCTTTGTTCAGCGTAGTAAAGGGACGGATAATAACACCTTTCATCTTCAATGAACAGCTCTTTTTGCTCCCCTAAAGAAATGATCGCGTCCGCCACATCCATCTCGGTTACTTTTTCATCACCTGCAGACTGGTTTAACAGTTTTTGCGTCTCGATGATGAGCTGTCTCGTGTCTATGTATGTATGCCCTTCTTGAAGGCATGTCGCTTCAACCGTGTATAAAATCGCCGCCTTGATCCGCTCTTCATGTTTGCCTGAGATCCCCATTCTGCCGCCCAGTTCGTCCGCCTTGATAAAGCCGATTCCTTCGACATCCTTGACAAGCTGGTACGGATTTTCGCGGATTTTATCAAGCGTTTCCGCTTCATACGCCTGATAAATTTTCATGGACAGCTGGGGGCCGAAGCCGAATTCGCTCAAGGAGATCATAATCTGTTCGAGCCCCTGATGCTGCTGCAGGGCAGCGGCAAGCTTATCCGCCTTTTTTTTGGAGAGCTTCGGAACATCATACAGGACGGTGCCGTCGCTTAAAATTTTGTTGATCGCACCTTCCCCAAGCTTATTAACAATTTCCTCGGCCGTTTTTTTGCCGATTCCTTCAAATAAATCGCTGGCCAAGTATTGGATCACACCTTCTTTCGTTGTCGGCACTTCTTTTTTAAAATGATCCGCTTGAAATTGCAGGCCAAATTTCGGATGGGAGGCGGTTTTTCCGTAAAAAGTGTAGATATCGTCTTCATGGATCAAAGGAAAGTAACCCGTGACAGAAACGGTTTTGTCTTCAAAAGACTCCGATGTTTCTTCCACTTTTACCTTTAATACGGTATACAGGTTTGTTTCATTATGATAAATGACAGCCGCAACCGTTCCTTTTACAAATGAAGCTTCTTCCATTTCAATTTGGTCCGGGTTATGGCGCTGCATCACTGTTCTCCCCCTCTCCATTCAAAATCCGTTATGACGGCCCTTGATCAATCAAGCTTCTTCCAAAAGCTGCTTGGCGCGAATGCTGAGCATATGGTCCGGCTGAATGTCCAGCGCCTTGTTCAGCATGGCAAGCGCGGTTTCCCGATCTTCCTTAAACGCATAGGCAACGCCTAAATTATAAAAAGCATCTGCATGGGACGGATCGCGCTCTGTTACATTTGAAAACTCCGTGATCGCTTCGTCCAGCATCCCTTCATTGGCAAGGCACATCGCGTATTGAAAACGGGCTTCGACATCCGTATCGTTCAGCTCAGCGGCCCTTTGCAAATACGGCATCGCGAGCTTCGGCTGCTCAAGCTTCACAAGCGTCGTCCCGAGCATATAATATAAGTCGCTGTTTTCCATGCCCGTCCGATGCGCTTTTTCAAACATGTCCTTCGCTTCTTGATACCGTTCTTTCATGACATAGACATTCCCGGCTCCATAATAAGCTGCTCCCGCTTTCTCGTCCAAAGCAGCCGCCCGGTCGTAAAACTTAAGCGCCCTGTCCAGTTCCCCGACCGCCGAAAGCAGATTGGCAAAGTTGATATAAGGCACCGGATCGCCGCTGTTTTCATCAATTGCCTTTGTAAAGGCTTCTGCGGCTTTTTCAAAGTCGCCTTTTTGCATAGCATCTATTCCAATTTGATTGTAATCCAAAAGCCCTCTCCCTTTCACGAACTATTTTAAAAAGGCCGCCGACATTGCCGGCAGCCGTTCGAGAAGCTCCGGGGTGTTATCCAGAGCCCCGGTTTTATACATACCAAAGTTGTTGTCCGTCTTTAAACACATCATCAATCGTTCCGCCGCCTAGGCATTCTTCACCTCTGTAAAAGACAACCGCTTGTCCCGGCGTAACGGCGCGGACCGGCTCTTTAAAGACGACCTCTGCTTCATCTGTCCCGGTCATTCTGACAGTGACTTCGTGATCGGCTTGGCGATAGCGGAATTTGGCCGTGCAGTTGAGCTCTTCTTCACCGCCGAAGACGCCGTCATGCACAAAGCTTACGTTTGTCGCCGTGATCTTATCGGAGAAAAGAAGCGGATTGTCGAATCCTTGGTCAACATACAAGATGTTTTTTTCAAGGTCTTTACCGACGACGAACCAAGGGTCTCCGCTTCCGCCGATGCCGAGGCCGTGCCTTTGTCCGATCGTATAGTACATTAAACCGTCGTGGCGGCCTTTGAATTCGCCTTCCATCGTCCGCATATCTCCCGGCTGTGCTGGAAGGTACTGGCTGAGAAACGTTTTGAAGTTCCGTTCTCCGATAAAGCAGATGCCTGTGCTGTCTTTTTTGGAAGCTGTCGCAAGCCCCGCTTCTTTTGCGATTTCCCTGACGCGGCTTTTTTGAAGCTCGCCGATCGGAAACAGCACTTTGCTTAACTGCTCTTCTGTCAGCTGGTTAAGAAAATAGGTCTGATCTTTATTTTCGTCCAGCCCTCTGAGCATTTTAACACGTCCGTCCGTACGGTCGACCCGCGCATAGTGGCCGGTGGCCAAATAATCGGCTCCAAGCGACAAAGCGTGCTCCAAAAAGGCTTTAAATTTAATCTCTTTGTTGCACATCACATCCGGGTTCGGCGTTCTGCCCGCTTTATATTCATCAAGGAAATATTGAAAAACCTTTTCCCAATACTGCTTTTCAAAATTTACCGCATAGTACGGAATTCCGATTTGATTACATACCTTTATAACATCTTCGTAATCTTCCGTCGCTGTGCAAAAACCGTTCTCATCTGTGTCATCCCAGTTTTTCATAAAAATTCCGATGACATCATAGCCCTGCTCTTTCAAAAGCAAAGCCGCCACAGAGGAATCAACGCCTCCGGACATTCCGACGACCACCCGTGTATCTTCAGGCCGCTTCGTCATTTTCATCAACTCCAATAAATCAATTCAAAAACTTGTCCTTTCAGATCATATCATCATTTTCGGGCAAGATGCGAATCTTTAGCTCGGAGCGTCGCTTCCCGGCACTTATGACAGGCGCTGAACAATTGCCGCAAGTTCTTTCGCGGCCCGCTCCACCTGCTCCTCTGTATTGCCAAAGCCGAAGCTGATCCGTATGGATGACGTCAGCCGGTCATCTTCCTCGCCAAACATGGCGGAGAGAACATGAGACGGAAGCACAGATCCGGCCGTGCACGCCGATCCGCTCGATACTGCAATTCCCGCCATATCGAGATTAACGAGCAGCGATTCAACAGATACTCCCGGAAAATACAGATTTAAAATATGCGGCAGGCTGTGCTCTCTGCTGCCGTTCACATCGAAGGAGACGCCATCTGCTTTCAGCGTACGAATGACGATGTCTTTAAACCGGCGGTAAAGCGCCGATTTTTCTTCTCTTTCCTGACCTGACAGCAAAACGGCTTCACCGAGTCCCGCGATTCCCGGGACATTTTCCGTTCCCGCCCGGCGTTTGCGTTCCTGCTCTCCTCCGAAAAGCAGCTGGCTGAGCTTCACGTTTTCGTTGACGTATAAGAAGCCTGTCCCCTTCGGCCCGTTCAGTTTATGTCCGGAGACTGACATCATATCGATGCGGCTTTTTTGCACATCAATCGGCAAAAATCCGAAGGCTTGTACCGCATCTGTATGAAACAGCGCCCGATGGTCTTTTAGCAGATCGCCGATCTCATCTATCGGCTGAATCGTTCCCACTTCATTGTTTCCATACATTACCGTCACCAGGATGGTATCGTCCCGCAGCGCGTCTTTCACCTGCTCGGCGGAGATTCTTCCGCTTTCGTCGACATCAAGATATGTGACGTCAAATCCCATTTCTTCAAGCCTGTTGCACGTATGCAGAACGGCGTGGTGCTCGACTTTTGTCGTGATGATGTGGCGGCCCTGCTGCTCTCTCGCCAGCGCGGTTCCGAGAATCGCCATATTGTCGGCTTCGGTTCCCCCGCTCGTAAAAACGATTTCATTGGGATGCGCTCCGATTTCCCGAGCGATCATCTCCCTCGTGCCGTCAAGCCATTTTCGGCTCTCCCTCCCAAAGGAATGAATGCTTGAAGGGTTTCCGAAGTTTTCCGTTAAGTAAGGCAGCATTTTTTCCACTACCCGTGGGTCAGTCGGAGAAGTCGCTGCATGGTCTAAGTAAATCCGTTCCATCCTAACATTACACCTCAATCTTAAATGTAAAACATATACGCTTCTTGCTCGCCCTCTGTATAGCTGGCCAAGTCTTCAAGCGTCGTGGAGTCCAGCACTTCCTTGACAGCGTCGCGAATCTTGATCCACAGCTCGCGCTTTGCCGGCTCCTCATTTTCAAGTACTTCCACCGGGCTGATCGGTCCTTCCAGAACGCGAATGATATCGCCCGCCGTAATCGCCTCAGGCTCGTCACCCAGAATATAGCCGCCGTACGCGCCGCGGATGCTTTTCACAAGCCCTGCGTTCCGCAAAGGTGAAACAAGCTGTTCCAAATAATGTTCCGATAAATCGTTTGTCTGAGCAATACTTTTCAAAGAAGTCGGGCCTTCCCCATGCTTTTTAGCAAGCTCAATCATAATCGTCAGCCCGTATCTGCCTTTAGTTGATATTTTCAAAATAAACACCTCTAACCTATAATAAATCATGCCTTCAGGACGAAGGTACTCGGCGTTTTTCGCAGGACGCGAAAGCTCTTAGCCGAGTCTCCTTTCTCACCAGGACAAAGCTACTCGGCGTTCCTCGCAGGACGCGAAAGCCTTTAGCCGAGTCTCCTTTCTCACCAAGACGAAGCACTCGGCGTTCCTCGAAGGACGCGAAAGCCTTTAGCCGAGTCTCCTTTCTCACCAAGACGAAGCACTCGGCGTTCCTCGAAGGAGGAAAAAGCACGCAGCCGAGTCCCATTCGGACGCAGGAGGCGCCCGTAACATCCTAACAAGGCATAAGCCGTTCTCCAAATGAAATTACCGGTGCAAGCCGGCTGTTGGTTTTTAAGCATCTGTTATATATTAAAAACTCGGTTAAGGCAAGGTTCCAGCCTTGCCCTTCTGATAGATTACAGGTTATTATAGCACACTTTATATAAACTTTCATTTTCGGCCCTATATTCAGCTTGCCATATTCATTTCTTTTCTAATCGTCTTTTTTCCGTTACTCTATAAAAAGAATACATTCGGGAGAGATCAATCATGAAACCACTCGCATTTCGAATGCGCCCTACAAAAATCGAAGAGGTTCTCGGCCAGGATCATCTGGTCGGAGAAGGAAAGATCATTCATCGGATGGTGCAGGCCAAACACCTCTCATCGATGATTCTGTACGGCCCCCCGGGCATCGGCAAAACGTCGATCGCCACGGCGATTGCCGGCAGCACAAGCATCGCTTTCCGAAAACTGAACGCTGTCATCAATAATAAAAAGGACATGGAAGCCGTTGCCGCCGAAGCCAAAATGTCGGGGCAGGTCATCTTAATCCTTGATGAAGTGCACCGGCTTGACAAAGGCAAGCAGGACTTTCTCCTTCCGTATTTGGAAAACGGCATGATTATTATGATCGGGGCGACGACAGCCAACCCGTACCATGCGATCAATCCGGCGATCAGAAGCAGAACGCAGATTTTCGAGCTGCAGCCATTAGACTCTGAACAAATCAAAGCGGCCATTAAACGGGCACTTGAGGATGAACACAGAGGCCTCGGTTCGTATGATGTTGCTCTCGACGATGAAGCCCTTGACCATATGGCCCGCGGCTGCGGCGGCGATGTCCGCTCCGCTTTGAATGCGCTCGAGCTTGCCGTATTGTCCACAAAGGAAAACAGCGAAGGAACCATCCGCATTACATTGGAAATCGCAGAAGAATGCCTGCAGAAAAAAAGCTTTGTCCACGACAAAGATGGAGACGCGCATTATGATGTCATTTCCGCTTTCCAAAAATCGATCAGAGGCTCTGATGTCAATGCGGCACTTCATTATCTGGCAAGGCTCATTGAAGCGGGGGATTTGGAAAGCCTTGCACGGAGGCTGCTTGTTATCGCCTATGAAGATATCGGCCTGGCGAGTCCGCAGGCTGGAGGAAGAACGCTTCAAGCTATTCAAACGGCGGAACGAATCGGATTTCCGGAGGCAAGGATTCCGCTCGCCAACGCCGTGATCGAGCTTTGCCTGTCTCCTAAATCGAACTCGGCGATCCTTGCGGTTGACGAAGCGCTGTCAGACGTCCGCTCCGGAAAGATCGGCGATGTGCCGAACCATTTAAAAGACGCCCATTATAAAGGAGCCGCAGAGCTTGGCAGAGGCGTCGAATACAAATATCCGCACAATTACGAGAACGGCTGGGTCAAACAGCAGTACCTGCCTGATCCGCTGAAAAACAAAGTTTACTATCAGCCGAAGCAGACAGGAAAATTTGAGCTTGCGCTGAAACAAGTATATGACAAGCTGATGAAACAAAAATAATAAACAGCCTGTTCCCTTTTCATATGGGGAACAGGCTGTTTATTCTTACACTGAGCTTTAAAGGATGACAAAATCCCAAAACGGCTTTTAGTTTTGGGATTTTGTCAACAATCTTAAACGACAGCACCGTTGCCGTCATTTTTGTATTACTTATCTTTCACCCTTTTGATCGGGATATCTTTCAAAAGCTCCATGATCACATGGCCGCCCATGATCAAGCCTGCGACTGACGGAACAAAAGCATTCGAAGACGGCGGCATCTGCGCTTTGCGAATTTTCGCTTCGTCATTTCCGACGATTTGGCGTACGTCTTCGCGGATCACGATCGGGCTTTCGTCAGAAAAGACGACTTTAATGCCTTTCGTAATGCCTTCCTTGCGAAGCCTCGTCCGGATGACTTTTGCAATCGGATCGGTGTGGGTTTTTGAAATATCGGCCACTTGGAACCTTGTCGGATCTGTTTTATTGGCCGCTCCCATGCTTGAAATGATGTTGATGTCCCGCTTCAGGCACTCTTTCATTAAGTGAATTTTATAATGAATCGTGTCTGACGCGTCGATTACATAATCCGGTTCATAAGCAAAAAACTGTTCATACGTCTCTTCGGTATAGAACATTTTTAAAGCGATGACATCACACTCAGGATTAATATCGGCGATTCTCGCTTTCATTAAGTCAACTTTCGGCTGTCCTACCGTTGAAAGTAAAGCCGGCAGCTGACGGTTGACATTGGTGATGTCAACATCGTCTTTATCGACCATCACGATTCTGCCGACACCAGAACGGGCGAGCGCTTCCGCGGCGAAAGAGCCGACCCCGCCGACGCCTAAAACGGCGACCGTGCTGTTTTTTAAAATATTTAAACCTTCTTTTCCAATCGCTAATTCATTGCGTGAAAACTGATGTAACAAGAATCTCACTCCATCTTTATTAACAGTTACCGATAGTATCTTATCATAATCGGGTGATTAAACAAGCGGTCTATTTCATTTTCCCGTCATATTTTTTCGCTTCGCCTCATAGATTATCCTATGTATGGCCGAAAAAGGCCTTTTCAAGCACAAAAAAAGTCCCGATTGTGCCGTTGTCGTATTCCTTCGTTTTGATCCCGCTCTCGGCAGGTGGGTGTTCTGTTCCAAACTTTGCAAGTCCTCCTGAGCACACGAGTGATAAGAGGCATTTGCTCCATTTGGAAACGTCGAACTCCCAAGTAAAAAAATGTTCGGTCAAAACTAGGTGTACAACAAACACATCAGGACTTTATTTGTTAAAAATGATATCATACGTCCCTTTGATTTTCAATGGGATGTACAGCCGTATATTTTACAATTTACTGTCGAACTTTGCGGTTGATTGACAGGTGCAGCTCATCGAGCTGGGCGCTGTCCACTTCGCTAGGTGCTTCCATCAACAAACAGCTTGCGCTTGCCGTTTTCGGGAATGCGATCGTATCTCTCAGGTTGGTGCGGCCGCTGAGCAGCATCACAAGCCGGTCAAGGCCGAGCGCGATTCCGCCGTGCGGGGGAGCCCCGTATTCAAACGCTTCAAGCAGGAAGCCGAACTGCTCTTTCGTCTCTTCCTCAGATAGGCCCAAAAGCGCAAACATTTTCTCCTGAACATCTTTTTCAAAAATACGGATCGATCCGCCGCCCAGCTCATAGCCGTTTAAGACAAGATCATAGGCTTGCGCTTTCATGTCTTCCGGATTCGTGTCGACCAGATCAAGGTCTTCCCGGACAGGCATCGTGAACGGGTGGTGTGCCGCATAGAAACGTCCTTCTTCTGAATCATACTCAAGAAGCGGCCAATCAACGACCCATAAAAAGTTGAACAAGCTTTCATCGATCAGATTCAATTCTTTTCCGAGCTTTAAGCGCAGCGCGCCGAGCGCGTCATTGGCGACTTCCAGCCGGTCTGCGACAAAGAGGATGAGGTCCCCTTCCTTCGCGTCAAGCGCTTCAATGAGCACCTGCTGTTTTTCGTCCTGGAAGAACTTCGCAATCGGGCCTTTCAGTCCGTCCGCTTCGGCTTTCAGCCATGCCAGCCCTTTCGCCCCGTAGTTTGCGGCGAATTCGCCGAGTGCGTCAATGTCTTTCCGCGAATATTTAGATGCAGCGCCTTTAACGTTTATCGCTTTAACCGCGCCTCCGTTTGCCACAGCTGACGCAAACACTTTAAAATCGGAATCCTTTACGTTTTCTGATACATCGGTCAAAAGCATGTCAAAGCGGGTATCCGGTTTGTCGGATCCGTAAAGGTTCATCGCATCCTGATACGACATTCTCGGCAGCGGCAGAGAAATGTCCACACCGTGCGTTTCGAGCATGACTTTAGCCATCATTTCTTCAGCGAGCTTCATGATGTCTTCCTGGTTCATAAATGACATTTCGATATCGATCTGCGTAAACTCCGGCTGGCGGTCGGCGCGCAAATCTTCGTCCCTGAAGCAGCGTGCGATTTGATAATAGCGGTCAAAGCCGGACACCATCAACAGCTGTTTGAAAAGCTGCGGAGACTGCGGCAGCGCGTAAAATTCTCCTTCATGGACGCGGCTCGGTACGAGATAGTCGCGCGCTCCTTCAGGCGTTTTTTTTGTCAACACCGGTGTTTCAATATCGATAAAGCCGTTGTCATCAAGGAAGCTGCGGACGGCTTTTGTAACGTTATGCCGCATTTTTAAGGTGTTGAACATCTCCGGTCGGCGCAAGTCGAGATAGCGGTGCTTCAACCTGATGTCTTCAGACACTTCTGAAGCCTGGTCGCTGATCGCAAAAGGCGGCGTTTTGGCCGCACTCAGCACATTGACCGATTCCGCCTGGATTTCGATTCTTCCGGTTTTCAAGTTCGGATTGACTGTTGCTTCTTCACGGGCAACGACTTTTCCTGTAATGTCAAGCACATATTCGCTGCGGATGCTTTCAGCTGTTTCAAGGGCGTCTTTGGAAACGTCGGGATTAAATACAACCTGCACAATGCCGGTGCGGTCTCTCAAATCAATAAAAATCAAGCCTCCGAGATCGCGTCTTTTTTGAACCCATCCTTTTAAAACGACGGATTCTCCGATCGCCTTCTCCGTTATTTCGCCACAATAATATGTTCGTCCAAACAAAGCGGTCCTCTCCTTTAACTTTCAGTGTTTGTTTTCAAGAAATGGATGAATTCATCAAGGCCGATGGCCTGTTGATCTCCTGTTTTCGCATCTTTGACATTCATTTGATTTTGGCTCAGTTCATCCTCGCCCAAAACAGCGATATATTTCGCATTGAGACGGTCGGCGGATTTAAACTGGCCTTTCATTTTTTTCTGTTCATAGTCGATTTCGGCGGAAATTCCTGCTTCTCTCAATTTATAAAGGAGGGATACAGAATAGTCTTTGGCTTTGTCGCCAAGTGTCACGATATAGCAGTCAATGCCTTCATCCGCTCCGACTTTCACATTTTCCGCGTCCAGTGCGGCGAGAAGACGTTCGATACTCATTGCAAAGCCGATGCCCGGCGCTTTCGGTCCGCCGAACTCCTCGGTAAGGCCGTCATAGCGCCCTCCGCCAGCAAGCGTCGTAATCGCTCCGAAACCTTCGGCATTGCTCATGATTTCAAAAGCCGTGTGATTGTAATAGTCAAGACCTCTCACCAGGTTCGGATCGACCTCAAACGCAATGCCGATGTCGGTCAGATATTGCTGCACTTTCGCAAAATAGGCTTTGGATTCTTCATTTAAGTAGTCAAGAATCGAAGGAGCGGTTTTCAGCAGTTCATGATCCCTGTCTTTTTTACAGTCCAGAATCCGCAGCGGATTTTGCCGGAGCCGTTTTTGACAGTCTGAACAAAACTCGTCGATCCTCGGCTCAAAGTGGCGGATCAGCGCTTCTCTGTGAGCGGTTCGGCTCTCTTTGTCGCCGAGGCTGTTAATGACCAGCTTCAGATTGCTGAGACCCGCTTTCCGGTATACGCTCATCGCCAAGGCAATGACTTCCGCGTCAATCGCCGGATCGTTCGAACCGATCGCTTCGATGCCGAATTGATAAAATTGGCGGTAGCGGCCTGTCTGCGGCCTTTCATAGCGGAACATCGGTCCGATGTAGTAAAGTTTCGTCGGCTGAACCGGATTAGCAAAAAGTTTGTTTTCCACAAAAGAGCGTACTGCAGATGCAGTGCCTTCAGGACGAAGCGTCAGGCTTCTTCCTTTTTTGTCAGCGAATGTGTACATTTCCTTTTGTACGATATCGGTCGATTCTCCCACCCCGCGGGAAAATAGTTCTGTATGTTCAAAAATAGGTGTCCGGATTTCTTTATATTGATACGCATGACACGTTTCTCTCGCAATCTTTTCGACGTATTGCCAGCGTTCCGATTCTCCTGGGAGAATATCTTGTGTTCCCCTTGGAATATTAAATCCCATTTTTAAATCCTCCTCATGACTTAAATGCTTTTTTTCATTTATGGAAATAAAAAAACCCCCGAACCTACTATAAAACCAATAGTAGGGACGAGAGTTATACCCGTGGTGCCACCCTAGTTGGAACGATCAACCCGTTCCCGCTCATGCCTTTAACGCAGGTTCACGTCCGCCGCCTAATTGCTCGCAAGTTCTGCCGGGCTTTCAGCGGGAAACCTTCGGAGTGTTCATTCGGTCAAGATACCGTGCAGACCGCTTTCAGCCCAGGGCGGTTCCTCTCTTTTCACGTACTCTTGCCTACTATTCTCCATCTTCAGTTCAACTCATATGTACACTAATTTATATTATAATACGAGTGTTAAGTGTGCATGTCAACCCTATTTGCGGTTCTTTTTATTCTGAATTGATTCTTTGGACGCGAGCCCCAGCTCAGTCGCCGTTTCTTCCATAAAGCCGGCTTGCTCCGGATCCGCATGATCCTTTAGATGCAGATTTGCATCTTGCTCATGGATCGCTCTGCCCATTCTTTGATTATACCTCACACAACAACATCCTTTTGATATCTTTTTTCTATAGTATAAACAAATCATTTTCATTTTATTAAAAAAACGGCAAGGAATATACGATATAGAAGAAGAAGTAGTGTTCCAAGTTTTTTACCGAAAGGAGGAGATGGGTAACAATATGAAAAAAAGAACAGTATTGATCCTATCGATGATGCTGGCAGCACAAGCAGCCTTTTATACATCGTCAAACACAGCTTCTGCAGCCATCGGGGAAGCCGTGATTGCCACCGATGAAATCAATGTCAGGAGCGGACCCGGACTGAGCCATGAAATCGTCAGCGTCGTCAGCCGGAATGAAAGCTATCCGATTCTTGAAGAGCGCGGGGATTGGGTCCAGATCCAGCTGAACGGCGGACAAAAAGGATGGGTTGTATCCTGGCTGATCAAGAAAAAAAGCCAAGTCTCCAACGGCTCTGATTCAGCGGAGGGAAAAGTCACATCTTCCGAAGCAAACCTGAGAATCAGAAAAGGCCCCGGCACTTCATATGAAGTCCAAGGCGTATTCCCTGAAGGAGAACAGGCTGACCTGCTAAAGACCGACGGAAACTGGGTGAAGATTTCCTATCAGAACATCACTGGCTGGGTCCATTCAGACTATGTCAATCAAGGTTCAGGAGCAAAACAGTCTCAATCGTCTTCATCACGCGCTTCATCAACAAAATCAGGAACGGTCGGCGTATCCACCTTAAATGTCAGAAGCACAGCTTCCCATCAAGGACGGATTACTGCGTCGCTTCAACGGAATGCAAGTGTGACGATTTTAAACGAACAGCACGGCTGGTATGAAATCGAATTTAATGGTCAAAAGGGCTGGGTCGCAAGCCACTATATTCTCGAAGGACCCAAACAGAAAAGCGGAACTTCGGAAACAAGCAGCGGCTCCGGGTCAAAACAGCAGGCCACCATCGTGTATGAAGGCACAAATGTTAGAAGCGGGCCTTCGACATCCTCAGCGATCGTCAAGCGCGCAGGGAAAGGCGAGTCTTACCCGATCGTCTCTGCAAAAGGCGACTGGTATGAAATCAAACTGTCAAACGGCGATTCCGCCTATGTGGCAAACTGGGTCGTTCAGACCGCTGACCAGTCTGGCTCAGCCGGAGATTCGAAAAGCGCAGCACCGCCTTTGGCAAAGCGGTCAAGCGCGAGCGGCACAATCAAAAATAAAACGGTTGTCATCGATGCCGGACACGGAGGACATGACAGCGGGACAATCGGAACGCGGGGGACGCTCGAAAAACGGCTGACCATCAAAACAGCAACGCTTCTTGCCGCAAAACTGAGAGCCGATGGCGTCAACGTCTATATGACGCGGAATGACGATTCTTTCGTCAGCCTTCAGTCGCGGGTCGCGACCTCTCATTATCGAAACGCCGACGCTTTTATCAGCATTCATTATGATAGTTTTCCAAACGCGTCCGTAAGGGGAAATACCGCCTATTACTACAGCCCGTCAAAAGACCGGAAGCTCGCAGCAGACGTGCAGTCCGAGATCGAAAAGCACTCGCCTCTGCCAAGCCGCGGCGTATTATTCGGGGACTACTTCGTATTAAGAGAAAATAAACAGGCCGCCGCATTGTTTGAACTCGGCTACTTGAGCCATCCTCAAGAAGAAGCGGTTGTCAGCACGAACGCTTATAGAGAAAGAGTGACAGACGGCATTAGAAGCGGCTTAGAAAACTATTTTAACTAATAAAAAAGCTCCCAAATGGGAGCTTTTTTATGCTTTCGAATCCATAATAAAGGTGACGGGACCCGAATTTGTCAGCTTGACATCCATCATTTCGCCAAATCTTCCCGTTTCGACAGCAACGCCTTTTGCGCGAAGCATGCTGTTCCACTCCTCGTATAATTGAAGCGCCTGATCGGGCTTTGCCGCTTTTGTAAAATTCGGCCGTCTTCCTTTTTTCGTGTCGCCGTACAAGGTAAACTGAGAAACCGATAAAACGGAGCCTCCGACATCTAAAAGCGACAGGTTCATCTTTTCGCCTTCATCTTCAAAAATCCGCAGATTGACTAGCTTTTCCGCCAAATATGCGGCATCTTCGCTCGTATCCTCATGCGTCACGCCGACAAGCACCATCAAGCCGAGGCCGATTTGACCGACAGTCTCGCCTCCTACCGAAACGCTTGCATCTGTGACGCGCTGAACAACTAATCTCATGACGCTTTTCCTCCTAATTCATCACCCTGCGCACGGAGTAGATATCTTTGATCTGTTTGATCCGTTCAACCACTTTATGCAAATGATTAATATTTTGAATGAAGATGGCCATATGGATCGTCGCCACTTTATTGCGGTCCGATTTACCTGACACAGATGAAATATTTGTTTTTGTCTCATTAACGGCCTGAAGAACTTCATTAAGAAGGCCGCGGCGGTCATAGCCGAGAATTTCGATTTCGACGTTATATTCTTTTCTCCGCTGCGTCTGCGGCTCATGCTCCCATTCTACTTGAATCAGCCGGTCGAGCGCTTCATTTGTTAAAACATTCGGGCAGTCCTCGCGATGGACGGATACACCACGGCCTTTTGTAATGAATCCGACGATCGGATCTCCCGGAACGGGGTTGCAGCATTTTGACAGTCTGATCAGAAGGTTGTCAACGCCTTTGACGCGAACACCCGCTTCGCGTTTTTTCCCTTGGTAAGGTTTCGGTTCAGGTGTTACATCTTGAACGCTTTTCACCTGTTCTTCCTGATCTCTGATTTTCCGTTCTTTTTCCGTCAGACGGTTTGCAACTTGAGCAGCTGTAATGCCGTTATAGCCGACTGCGGCATACATGTCTTCTTCATTGGCAAAATTGAACTTGTCGGCGACTTTCTGCAGATTCTCGACTGTTAAGACGTCCTTCACTTCAAAGTCCAGGTTTTTAATTTCTTTTTCAACCAGTTCTCTGCCTTTTTCGACATTTTCCTCTCTGCGCTGCTTTTTAAAGAACTGGCGGATTTTATGCTTAGCCTGAGATGTCTGCGCAAGGTTGATCCAGTCCTGGCTCGGACCGTACGAATGCTTGGATGTCAGAATTTCTACGATATCCCCTGTGCGCAGCTTGTAATCAAGCGTGACCATTTTTCCGTTTACTTTCGCCCCGATCGTTTTATTGCCTATTTCTGAATGGATCCGGTACGAAAAGTCGATCGGCACAGAGCCTGACGGCAATTCAATGACGTCCCCTTTCGGCGTAAAAACGAACACCATGTCGGAAAACAAATCGATTTTTAGAGATTCCATAAATTCTTCGGCATCGCTCGACTCATTTTGAAATTCCAAAATTTCGCGGAACCAGGAAAGCTTTTTATCAAAGCTTGAATCTTCATTGACATTTTTGCCTTCTTTGTAAGCCCAGTGGGCCGCGATTCCGTATTCCGCAATTTCGTGCATTTCAAACGTCCTGATCTGGACTTCCAGCGGATCCCCCTTCGGCCCGATGACGGTGGTGTGGAGGGACTGGTACATGTTCGGCTTCGGCATTGCGATATAGTCTTTAAATCTGCCCGGCATCGGCTTCCAGCATGTATGAATGATGCCTAGAACCGCGTAGCAGTCCTTGATGCTGTTGACGAGGATCCGGACTGCGAGCAAGTCGTAAATTTCATTGAATTGCTTGTTTTGCATCGCCATCTTTCTGTAGATGCTGTAAATATGCTTCGGCCGGCCGGAAAAGTCCGCTTTAATATTGACCTCTTCGACGCGGCTTTTCACTTCGTTTACGACCTCTTCGACGTACAATTCCCTTTCGGCCCGCTTTTTCTTCATCAAATTGACGATCCGGTAATATTGCTGTGGATTTAAATAGCGTAAAGCGGTATCCTCAAGCTCCCACTTTATTTTTGAAATCCCAAGGCGATGAGCCAGCGGAGCAAATATTTCAAGCGTCTCATTTGAAATTCTGCGCTGCTTTTCCTGCGGCAGGTGCTTCAAGGTTCTCATGTTGTGAAGACGGTCCGCCAGCTTGATCAAAATGACGCGGATGTCCTGAGCCATAGCCACAAACATTTTCCGATGATTTTCTGCCTGCTGTTCTTCCTGTGATTTATATTTAATTTTCCCAAGCTTCGTGACGCCGTCGACAAGCATCGCAACTTCTTCGTTGAATGCTTCCTTTAAATCTTCAAGCGTTACGCTCGTATCTTCCACCACATCATGGAGAAATCCTCCCGCTATTGTGGCGGGGTCCATTTCCAAATCGACGAGGATACCCGCGACCTGGATCGGATGGATAATATAAGGCTCGCCCGATTTGCGGTATTGTTCGCGATGTGCGTCTTCCGCGTACTGATAAGCCTTTTTTATAAAAGCAACATGTTCATCGGAAAGGTAACTTTTCGCCTTCTCAATGACTTGCTCAGCGGTTAATACTTGTTCGTTCGCCATGGAATCACCTTTTTTATAATTGAAAACTGTATTGTAATTATTATCAAGAAAAATGTCACAGATGTAAAGAGAAGAAATTCAAAAGGACTTTTGCCGGCCCCGGAATACTATATGAATAGGAAAAAAAGCACCCGCTTTTTATGAGTGCTTTTTATAGTATAAAATTTGTTTAGTATTGCATCAAGGTTAAAATATCATATCCGTCCAGTTTATTTCTTCCTTCAAGATATGTCAGTTCGATCAGGAAAGCGATTCCGGCTACGACGCCGCCGAGCTCTTCAACCAGCTTGATCGTTGCTTCGATCGTCCCGCCGGTTGCAAGCAGGTCGTCAGTGATCAAGACGCGCTGCCCCGGTTTAATGGCATCTTTATGGATGGTCAGGACATCTTTTCCATATTCCAATCCGTAGTCGACTTTGATGACTTCACGCGGCAGTTTGCCTTCTTTGCGGACAGGCGCAAATCCTACCCCAAGCGAATATGCGACAGGGCAGCCGATGATAAATCCTCTCGCTTCAGGTCCCACGACAAGATCGATCTCTTTTTCTTTCGCATACGTTACAATTTGATCTGTCGCGTAGCGATAGACGTCGCCTTTGTCCATCAATGTTGTAATATCTTTAAATTGTACGCCTTCCTTCGGGTAGTCCGGCACAATTGTCACATACTTCTTCAAATCCATCTGTCTTCATGTCCTCCTCATACTTTATAAGCGACGGCGTTTTCCGCCATCCACTTATCCAGCCACTGTTTAAGCTCATCCGCCGAAGAATAAATGAGCTTTTGCTCCAATTCAATCAGGCGCTGTTTTTCCCGGTAGGTTTCAGAATCTGTCAGATCGCGCTTTTCGGCATGATAAACAACAGATAAAACACCATTCTCTATTGTAACAAAACCGAGCTCAAAAAACACCTTTGTCATAAAATCAATTGTGTCTTTTGTCCAGCCTTTATGTCTGGCAAGCTCCCCGCCGTATTTCGGCAAGTCAAAAGAACCTCTTTTCAGGAGGAAAGCATAGTACCATTTAAAATATTCCCTAGTTGGAAATGTTGAGAAAAAATGTTCGTCTGATTGATAAAAAATCAGATAAATGCGCTCCAGTTTTTTGCCTTTTATCACTTGGTCAAAGATGTCGAGCGACGGCGGAATATCTATAAATACCGCATAGCGGCTCTCAAGGACGAGACGCTCTGCATCTTCAGAACCGCTGATGACGGTCAGCTCTTCTTCAAGGCCTGTCCCCGCAAGCTTCGCTTTGGTTTCCTCACGGAAGCAGATGCACGCCCGTTTCGCAGGATCCAGCTGCAATATTTTTTCTTCCCATGACCGTTTTCCCCGCAGATCAAACAGCTGCCATTCATTGACGGCCGCATCTTTGATCATCAGCTGCGGTTTTTTTCTGTTATTCCACTCGTTAATCGACAGTTCCCCGACAATCGAGATCTTTGCTCCAGGAACGATTCCGTCTTCGATGGCGCCTTTATAAAATCCGATGCAATCAAGCTTGTTCTCGCCGTCTGCCAGCACAAGCTTCAAGTGATTCTTGTTGGCGCCGATTTTCCTGGAATCATCAATTTTAACGTCGCTGACAAGGACGAAGGGCTTCGGATTTCCCGTGCCGAACGGCGCCAGCATGTTCATTTCGGCAATGCTGTCAACCGTGATATCTTCGAGCCGGCAGCACAAATCGACGTCTTGAACGGGAATAAAATCTTCCTCGGTCAGAACCGCTTCAGCCTGACGGTTGATTCTCTCCCTTAGTGCCGAAACATCTTCCAGGTTGAGCGTCATTCCGGCTGCCATCGGGTGCCCGCCGAAGTGCGGGAGAATATCCCGGCACTCCGAGAGATTTTGAAATAAATCAAATCCTTTGATGCTGCGCGCAGATCCTTTGGCAATGCCTTTTTCTTCATCGATACCGAGAACGATGGCGGGCCTGTAATACCGCTCGACAAGCTTTGAAGCCACGATTCCGACGACACCGGGATTCCAGCCCGGCCGCGCCGCGACGATCACCGGCCGGTCAAGCCCTTCCTCCTCGATCATCTGAACGGCTTCCTCTGTCATCTGATTGACGATTTTTTGGCGCTCCTTGTTCAAGGCGTTGATATCTTCGGCCAGCTCTTCCGCTTCTGTTTCGTCTTTTGTGTTCAGGAGGTAAACGGCCGGGTCAGCCTGTTCAATTCTGCCGACCGCGTTTAAGCGGGGCGCAATTTGAAAACCGATGGTCTCTTCATCCGCACTATGTATCTCCGCTCCGGCAATTTTGGTCAGCGCCTTTAATCCGGGGCGCTTCGTTCTCCTGAACTGTTCCATGCCGCGCTTGGCAATCTGCCTGTTTTCATCATGAAGCGGCACAAGGTCGGCAATCGTGCCGATCGCACAAAGGTCGAGCAAATCTTCCGGGAGCTCTCCGTTCAAAGCGTGGGCTAGCTTAAATGCGACACCGACGCCGGCAAGCTCTTTAAATGGATAGCCGCAGCCCGGCTGCTTCGGATGAATGATCGCATAGGCATCCGGCAAAACGGGTCCCGGCTCATGGTGATCCGTAATGATCAAATCGACGCCAAGCTCTTTAGCGACTTCAGCTTCATGAACGGCGGCAATGCCTGTATCAACTGTGATGATCAATGAATAGCCTGATTCTTTGATCCCGCGAAAGGCCGCTTCGTTCGGGCCGTACCCTTCTTTAAAGCGGTCAGGTATATAAAAATCGGCTTGTGCTGAACATTTTTTCAACATTTGCAAAAGGACAGTCGTGCTTGTCACACCGTCCGCATCATAATCGCCGTAAATCATAATCTTTTCTTGATCTGAAATTGCCTGTTTGATTCGCTGTACAGCTTTTTCCATATCTTTCAGCAGATAAGGATCGTGAAAAACTGCATCCTTGCCATTTAAAAATGAAGATGCTTTGTCGGCTGTATCGTAACCTCTCATGACAAGCAATGAGGCGGCAAGGGGAGTAATGCCTAATCTTCCGGCGAGCTGCTCCACCTTTTCTTTGTCGGGCGTTTGCACGTCCCAACGCATTTTTGACGCTAACATAAATTCACCCCTCAACCACACTATTATACTAGAGCAGCATGAGGGGATTCAATTTATTTCGTGCAATCTTTCTAGTCTTTCTGATTTTCAGGGGCCGCCGATTCGGCTTCAAGTTCAGGATACTTTACCCGTTCTTCTCTCTTGAGCGCCTTCAGCTCTTTTTTCAGCCGCATGATCTGGAAAGCGCCGGCCGAGCCGATAATGAGCGCCCCCATCAATACCGATACCAAAATGACCAGGATCAAAGGCCATTCTGCCGTTCCAAAAAGAAAATCAACCTTCACCGGTTCGACATTAATGACCGCGAAAACTGCAACAATTAATGTAAAAATAAGTGCAGAGATTAACGTCCATTGTTTGTTCATGAGATACTCTCTCCATTCGCGTCGTTTTCTAGCGTTATTTTCCCGCTCTGCTCCCATTTTAAACAAAAAGAAGATCGATAGAAAGCCGCCAAAACAACTTTTTTCTTTCAAACCAAAAAAGGACCACCCGGCAGTACGGGCAGTCCTCGATTTATTCTCCTGCAGGCTTGCGCTTCGGCTTTTTCAGGTCGCGCCCTTTCCAGACAAGCCATACTTGAGCTGCGATGTAGAGCGATGAATACACTCCACTCAACAGCCCGATTAACAGCGCGACAGAGAAGTTCGTAATCGATGCTGCGCCAAAAATGAGGAGCGCAATGACCACAATGACGACGGTCAGCACCGTATTAATTGAACGAGTGAACGTTTGCTGCAAGCTCAGATTCACAATATGTGATAAATCGCTGAAGCTCTTCGGCTTGCGCTTTTTCACCTGTTCCCTGATTCTGTCAAACGTTACGATCGTATCGTTGATCGAATAACCGATAATCGTCAGCACGGCTGCGATAAACGTAATATCCACCTCGAGCCTTGTAATGCTGAAGACCGCGATGATGAAGAATGCATCGTACAGCAAGGAAGCGATCGCCGCAATTGCCATCTTATATTCAAAGCGGATCGAAACATACAAGATGATCCCGAGAGCCGCGACGGCCACCGCATAGAGGGCGTTTCTCGCCAGCTCTTTTCCGACGGTCGGTGATACTGTGCTGACGTTCGGCTCCGAGCCGTATTTATCTTTAAAATAATCCTTCACTTCGGCAATTTTTTTCTGATCCGGAACGCCGACAAATCTGGCGACGCCGTGTTTTTGATCATCACCCGAAAGAACGATTGAATCGGCTGTCAACCCGACCTCTTCAAAGTCTTTTTTCAGCTCTTCGCTCGTCAGCTTGTGGTCGCTTTGCACTTCGATCCTTGATCCGCTGGAGAAATCGATGCCAAGGTTCAGCCTGAAAACAAGCAGAATGACAATTCCCGCAGCCAAAATAATCCCGGAAAATACGAAGAACCATTTACGCTTACCGACGAAATCCCATTTGGTAAACGGAGTCGGAGGCTCAGTATTTTCGTCTGTCTTGCTGATGTCCAGGATGTCTTTTTTGCGCACTCCAAACCAGCCTTTTTTCCGGTCAAGCCAGCGGCTTTCGACCAGCAGGCCGAGCAGGAAGCGCGACAGGAAGACAGCTGTAATAAAGCTTGTCAAAATGGATAGGATCAGCATGGTCGCGAAGCCTTTGACAGAGCTCGTACCAAATATGAAAAGCACGATTCCGGCAAGCATCGTCGTAATATTGGCATCAAAGATCGTTGCAAATGATCTTCTGTTTCCTGCTTTAAAAGCTGAGCGTACCGATTTGCCGAGCTTCAGCTCTTCTTTTATGCGTTCGTACGTAATGATGTTGGCGTCAACCGCCATCCCGACACCCAAAATAAGAGCCGCGATCCCCGGAAGGGTCAGAACCGCATTCATCCAGTCAAAGATCTGCAGTGTAATGTAGATATAGACAGAAAGCGTAATGACCGCGACAAAACCAGGCAAGCGATAATAAAGAAGCATAAATAAGAAAATAATAGCAATACCGACGATTCCCGCAAACACGGTATCATTCAAAGCCTGCTCCCCAAACTGCGCGCCGACGGATGTCGAATACTTTTCAACGAGTTTGACAGGAAGAGCGCCCGCATTTAAAATGCTCGCCATATCTTTTGCTTCCTGAATCGTAAAGTTTCCTTCAATCATTACGTCTGACGTGTTCAGCACCTGGCTGACATTCGGAGCGGAGATGTATTTATGATCCGCTTTTTGCGATTCTTTTTTAAAGGAGTCGCCTTTTTTGTAATCAAGCCAGATGACGAGCTGGTTGTTCGGCTTCATATCGAGCACTTTCTTTGTCACTTCGCCGAATTTATCGGCATCCTTCAGCTTGATCGTCACGATCGGCTCATTTGTGTCCTGCTTGAACGACTGTTTAGCACCGTTTTCGACAAGATCTGAACCGTTCAAAAGCTCTTTGTCATTCGTATCCCTGAACGTAAGCTGAGCCTGTGTGGATAAGATTTCCCGCGCCCTGTTCTGGTTGTCGACGCCGGCAAGCTGAACCCTGATCCGGTTGTTTCCTTCGATTTGAATGTTCGGTTCGCTGACGCCCAACACATTCGCCCGGCGGTTCAGTGCTTCAACCGTACTGATGAGGGCGTCCCTGTCAATTTTGTCGCCCTGTTTGGCAGGCTGGACTTCATACAGAACCTCAAAACCGCCCTGAAGGTCAAGGCCGAGGCTGATGCTGTCTGCAGCCGGCTTCGTGAACATTCCCAGTCCCGTACCGATCAAGAGAACGGTAAGGAAAAACGCAATCAAGCGTCCTTTTTTCATTATGTATTTCCTCCTTAAATCAACCAAAATCTACGGCTACCTCAGCAGCTCATCGAGCATATTCTGCCCTTCTTTGCTGTCGAGTAAATTAGACGTTTTAAACGATTCTACGGTTGCATAGTTCATAAATTCGCCAATTTTCACAGATAAAATATCACCGGCGAGCTGATGAATTTGAACATCCTTCTTTTTCTTCCATTTCTTATTCAATAAGTATGACCACAATTCCTCTATTTCAATATCGTCATAACCGAGTATCCTGAACTCTTCCGTCTTGCTGTGAAGAAAGGGTTTTAAATGATCCTTGTACAGATCAGCCGGATGTTTGCCCATGCCAAAGCCACGCTCCTTTCACATTTTTTCAGAGAGACTTGTCATGCTTGGACGATGTATGCGCATATCTTATTGTATATGATTAAAGGTTGTTTGAGAAGGCAGGGGACTCTAGAAATGACGAAGCAGACGTTTTTAAAAGGAACGCTCATTTTAATAGCGGCAGGTTTGATTACGAGAATGCTCGGCTTTATCAACCGGATTGTCATCGCAAGGTTCATCGGAGGTGAAGGTGTCGGGCTTTATATGATGGCGGCTCCGACTTTTTTTCTGGCGGTCACCCTCACCCAGTTCGGCCTACCTGTCGCCATCAGCAAGTTGGTCGCTGAAGCGGAAGCGCGCGGAGACTACAGAAAGACAAAGCAGATTTTAGTGATGTCTCTTGCAATTACCGGGACGCTCAGCGCCGTCATTACTCCGGTGTTTCTCATCTACGCCCCGCTGATGGCCGACACGCTGCTCACAGACAAAAGAACGCTTTATCCGCTTTTGGCGGTTACACCGGTCGTTCCGATCATTGCTGTTTCCAGCGTGCTGAGGGGCTATTTTCAAGGAAAGCAAAATATGAGGCCGCTTGCCGTGTCCCAGGTTCTCGAACAAATTGTCCGGATATCGCTTGTCGCCGTATGCACGACGGCATTCCTTCCGCTCGGCATCGAATATGCGGCTGCGGGCGCGATGCTGTCATCCGTGTTTGGCGAGTTGGCTTCACTCCTTTATTTGTTCGTCGCCTTTAAATACAAAAAGAAAATCCGCATCAGAAAACGTTTTTTCCAATCGCTGAAATCTGGACGAACCACGTTTTTCGAGCTGATGAGCGTCTCGCTCCCAACAACGGGCAGCCGTTTTATCGGCAACCTGTCATGGTTTTTTGAACCGATTGTCGTAGCGCAAAGCCTTGCAATAGCAGGGGTCGCCGCTTCCGCCGCAACGAGCCAGTACGGAGAGTTGACCGGCTTTGCCCTGACGCTTCTCACCCTCCCGAGCTTTATCACATATTCTCTGTCTACGGCGCTCGTTCCAGCCATCAGCGAAGGAATCGAACAGAAAAAAATGCAAGTCGTGGAATACAGGCTTGAGCAGGCGATGAGGCTTTGCCTTTTAAGCGGCGGAATATCGGCGGTCATTTTGTTTTCGTACGCGGATGAGCTGGTCAGCGTGATGTACGGGTCGTCAAATGCTGCGATTTATGTGAAAATCATGGCTCCATTCTTTTTATTTTACTATTTCCAAGGTCCGCTGCAGGCCGTCCTGCAGGCTTTAAACCTGGCCGGCGCGGCAATGATGAACAGCCTGGTCGGCGCCGTTGTGAAAACAGGTCTCATTTTTGTTCTCGCTTCACGGCCTTCGCTTGGCATTATGGGGGCTGCGCTGGCGATTTTGACGGGGATCATCCTCGTCACCCTGCTGCACGCCGCAACCGTCAGCAAAGTGCTTCCCATCAGCATTAACCTGAAAGAATATATCGTATCCTTCGGCGTCATTTTGATATCAGGGTGGGGAAGCCTTCTGATGAAAGAACACCTTTTTTTAGACCAGTCCGAGCCGATGCGCCTGCTTTTGTGTGTCGCGGTTACAAGCTTTCTTTACGTCTTCCTTCTGGTCGCCTTCAAGCTGGTCAAAAAAGAAGAAATCCAGCGGTTTCCGCTGTTCGGCCGCTGGATTTCGTAAGCTCTCGCTTTAAGGTTTAAATTCATCCTTTATGTCAATAAAAAAAGAACCTTTATTATATGTGCAATAAGAAATTTTGGAAAGATCGCGGTGTCCTCTTTTTTCAAGCTTTTGCTCAAGCCACTCCCGGTCTTTCCCGATCTTTTCCAATTGTTCTTTTTGAACCATTCCGTCAACAATCAACGGCAGTTCGATCATTTTGTTTGGCCCGTCTTTTGTAAACACTGAAAGCTTCCCGGTCGGCTCCAAAATCGCATATGAAACATCCCCGATTCGTTCCACATTCTTATCTCTCAGCTGTGTCATCAAATCATCGTAATTATAGCGCTGTGTCCTCATGGCGTGTTCATCAATTTTTCCGCGGTCTATGATAATCGTCGGTTTCCCATCGAGAAGCCGGCGGATTTTTTGATTTTTCAATGACAGATATGCAAATATAACCTGGATCAGCGTCAAAACGAGAATTGGAATGATCGTATGGAGAAGGTGGTCATCGAGATTTTCAATGGCCAAAACCGCGATTTCGGCCATCATAATAAAAACGACAAGATCCAATATGCTCAGCTCGCCTATTTCCCTCTTTCCCATCAAGCGAAACAAAATAAAGATGATGAAATACAAAACGACCGTCCGAAACGTAAGAGCTAAAATTTCATCCATTACCGCCCGCCTCCTTCCGCCTATCATGATCATAAACATAGCCTTTGTAAAATTGAGGCTTTTATGTATAAAAGGTCGGGGGAGCTAGTCTATTTGCCAAACGTGCAGAATACATTTAAAAAGACGAGCCCGTCTATATTGAAAGGAGGATCGTGATGAACGAACCAAAACAAGTCGGCAAAGGGATTTTATACAGCTTGGCGGTTATTTTCGCTTTGATGTTTGCGGGAAGCCTGGTCATTTCGCTGCTCCTCACCTTCACATCATTAACCGAAAGTTCATTCAGCTGGTTTATTACCGCCATTTCTTTTATTACCTTGTTCATCGGCGGTTTTATTGCGGGAGGCAAATCGAAGGAAAAAGGGTGGCTGAGCGGAGGGTTGACAGCGCTTTGCTTCTCTCTTACGGTGCTTTTGTTTCAATATCTCGGCTTTGGCGAAGCCTTCAATTTGAAGCAGCTGCTCTATCATTCCGGTTTTTTGGGAGTCAGCATGCTGGGCGGGATTTTCGGGGTCAATCTGCAGGGGAGCCGTGCATAAAGACAGCAAAAAGGGAGCGGATGACCGCTCCCTTTTCTCATGCCCATCAGGCTTCTTTTATGCCATGTCACATCAGGAACAACTGCGGCTTCATCAAGACATAAGGAACGGCGCTAGCGCCGTTTTCACGTCCTGCGACAGTCTGATTTCCGATGCTTATGTATCAGCCTTTCGGCTATTCTGCTGACGCCTCTCTGATCGCGCGGCGGTCGAATGTCAGACGGGTATTGTCGCCTGTTTTGATGACAACCTTGCTTTCGTCAATTGAATCAACGATGCCGTGCAGGCCGCCGATCGTTACGACCTTATCTCCTTTTTTCAGCTCCTCCTGCATCTGGCGGACAGCCTTCTGCTGCTTTTGCTGCGGACGGATCAAAAGGAAATAAAGAACCGCAAACATTAAAATAATCGGAAGTAATGTTCCAAGCATCTCCATTATTTTTTCACCCCTTTCAAATGGCTTTATCGCTTTCTTCGTTTATGTGTCAGAAACTTTTAGCATTTGGTTTATTAAAACCGTAGCGCTCAAAAAACTCTTCCCGGAAATCACCTAAACGATCTTCACGAATGGCATCTCTGACTTGCCCCATTAATTTTAACAGAAAATAAAGATTATGATAAGAAGTTAAACGAATTCCAAACGTTTCGTTACAGCGGATTAAATGTCTGATATAAGCGCGCGAGTAATTGCGGCACGTATAGCAGTCGCACTGCTCGTCGATCGGTCTGAAATCTCTTTCATATTTGGCATTTTTCACGACGAGACGCCCTTCGCTCGTCATGAGCGTACCGTTTCTCGCTATCCTTGTCGGCAGCACGCAATCGAACATATCCACTCCGCGGATGGCTCCGTCAATCAGAGAGTCCGGTGAGCCGACCCCCATTAAATAGCGCGGTTTATCCGCAGGAAGCAGCGGAGTTGTAAACTCCAGCACACGGTTCATCACGTCTTTCGGCTCTCCGACGGATAGTCCACCTATAGCATATCCCGGAAAATCCAGTGAAATCAAGTCTTTCGCACTTTGTTTTCTCAAGTTTTCGTACTCTCCGCCTTGAACGATTCCGAAAAGCCCTTGCTCGTCAGGGCGTTTGTGAGCTTTCAGGCACCTTTCCGCCCAGCGGCTCGTCCGTTCAACAGACCTCTTCATATAATCGTACTCTGCCGGGTACGGCGGGCATTCGTCAAACGCCATCATAATATCTGATCCGAGGGCGTTTTGGATGTCCATCGCTTTTTCAGGAGATAAAAACAGCTTGTCTCCGTTTAAATGATTGCGGAAATGAACGCCTTCCTCTTCGATTTTGCGGAACTCGCTCAGGGAAAACACCTGAAAGCCGCCTGAATCCGTCAAAATGGCGCGGTCCCAATTCATAAACTGATGAAGGCCCCCCGCCTCTTTGACGATGTCATGGCCCGGTCTCAGCCAAAGGTGGTACGTATTGCTTAAAATAATGCCTGCACCCATTTCTTTCAGCTCTTCCGGCGCCATCGTTTTAACGGTGGCGAGCGTTCCTACGGGCATAAACACCGGCGTTTCAAATGAGCCGTGCGGGGTGTGCACTCTCCCCAGCCTTGCTCCTGTTTGTTTACATGCTTTTATGAACTCATAGCGTATCGGTTGCTGCGACAAATTATGAGCCCTCCAATCTTTTTGAATTTTATTTGATCAACATGGCATCTCCGAAGCTGAAGAAGCGGTATTCGTGTTCCACTGCGGCGCGGTAGGCAGAAAGCACATGCTCTCTGCCTGCGAGCGCGCTGACAAGCATAATGAGGGACGATTTCGGAAGATGAAAATTGGTAATCATCCCGTCAATCGCCCGGAATGTGTAGCCTGGATAAATAAAAATCGATGTCCAGCCTCTCGCTTCCCGGAAGCGGCCGTCATGTTCGGAAGCGATGGTCTCAAGCGTCCTCGTCGATGTCGTGCCGACGGAAATGATTTTTCCGCCTTCCTGTCTGACGCGGTTTAACAATGCTGCCGTTTCTTCCGACATTTCATAAAACTCGGCATGCATATCGTGTTCCTCTACATTTTCCGCACTGACAGGCCGGAATGTCCCGAGCCCGACGTGAAGGGTAATAAACGCAATATGCACGCCTTTTTTCCTGAGCGCATCCAGAATCTCTTCCGTAAAATGCAGCCCGGCCGTCGGCGCAGCCGCCGATCCTTGTTTCTTTGAGTAAACCGTCTGATAGCGCTCTCTGTCATCGAGCTGTTCTTTAATATAAGGAGGCAGAGGCATTTCGCCGAGCGATTCGAGCACCTCGTAAAAAATTCCTTCATAGCGGAATTCAATTTTTCTTCCGCCGTGCTCGAGCTCTTCTGTGCAGACCGCCGTTAGACGGCCGTCTCCAAACGAAAGAACGGTTCCGCGCTTGACCCGCTTTGCGGGCTTGACAAGCGTTTCCCATACGTCCCCTTCCTCCTGTTTTAACAGAAGAACTTCAACCTTTGCGCCCGTCTCTTCCTTGACTCCGTACAAGCGGGCCGGTAGCACCCTCGTATCATTCAACACGATGCAATCGCCCGCGTTCAGAAAATCAATCACGTGCTTAAACGTGCTGTGAGTGATTTCTCCTGTTTTTTTATCCAGCACCATCAGCCTGGACGCATCCCGCTCTTTTAAAGGAACCTGTGCGATAAGGCGTTCAGGCAAGTCAAAATCGAATAATTCTACTTTCATCTTTTTTCACCTTACTCTATCTATAGACTTGAATGTCGCGTCATTTCATTCGTCCGAAAAACGAAAACACCACGGACAGAATGATGCTGATGACAATGCATGTAACAACCGGAAAGAAAAATGTCACGTTTCCCTTTTTTACAAAAATATCGCCGGGGAGCCTGCCGATGACTTGCATGAATAAACCGATGCCAAAAATGACGGCGCCCAGCACCATTAAAATCTTTGGAAATTCAGTCACGGTTCGGAACCTCCATTTTAAAGTGGCTGTATACATCAGGGGTTACGATGCGCCCCCGCGGCGTTCTTTGAATAAAACCGATTTGAAGAAGATACGGCTCATACACATCCTCGATCGTGTGAGACTCCTCACCGATGGTAGCCGAAATCGTATCGATGCCGACTGGACCGCCGCCAAATTTTTCGATCATGCCCATTAAAAGCTTGCGGTCGATATGATCAAGCCCGAGTTTATCAACCTGGAGGCGTTCAAGCGCATCCACCGCCACTTCCTCCGTGATGGAGCTGTTTCCAAGCACCTGGGCAAAATCTCTGACCCTCCTCAAAAGCCTGTTGGCAATCCGCGGCGTCCCTCTTGACCGTCTCGCGATTTCGAGAGCCGAGAGCGAATCGATGTCAACCTCAAACAGCTCCGCCGTTCTGATCACGATGTCTGAAAGCTCGTCACGCGTGTAATACTCAAGCCTTGACAGAACGCCGAACCTGTCCCTGAGAGGCGCGGTTAAAAGCCCGACCCTTGTGGTCGCGCCGACAAGGGTAAAAGGAGGAAGATCGAGCCTCACAGAACGCGCCGACGGCCCTTTGCCGATCACGATATCAAGGCAGAAATCTTCCATCGCAGGATACAGCACCTCTTCGATCGAACGGTGCAGACGGTGGATCTCGTCAATAAATAAAACGTCACCTGGCTCCAGAGCCGTTAATATCGCCGCCAAATCGCCGGGGCGCTCGATCGCCGGACCTGACGTCGTTCTGAGATTGACTCCCATTTCGTTGGCGATGATCGCAGCGAGCGTCGTTTTTCCCAATCCCGGCGGCCCGTACAACAAGACATGGTCAAGCGTTTCTTCCCGCATTTTCGCAGCTTCAATGAATACCTTGAGGTTGTCTTTCACTTTTTCCTGGCCGATATACTGAGCCAGTCTTTGCGGACGCAGACTTTGCTCGATCGCTGATTCATGGTTGTCTAGTTCACTTGATACAAGCCGCTCATCCATGATATCACCTTACTTTAACAATTTTTGCAATGCTTTTTTAACGTATTGATCCGTCGAAAGCGCCTCTTCCTTTTTCAAATGAGGCTGGACTTTTTTAATTTCCCGGTCGGAATAGCCGAGCGCTCTTAATGCTTCAAGCGCCTCCTCAAGAGCCGTTTCCGCTTCATGAATTTGCTCCCGCTCTTCATGGTTAAACAGATCGGCCGCGATTTCAGGAACGGCGTCCGCAAGCTTCCCTTTCAGATCAAGGATGATCTGCCTTGCCGTTTTTTTGCCTACGCCGGGGAACTTGACGAGAAACGCTTCATCCTCATTCTCGATCGCTTCAATCACCGCTCCCGGATCGCCGGAAGCGAGGATCGCAAGCGCTCCTTTCGGGCCGATTCCCGTAACATTCAGCATTTTCGTAAACAGCATTTTTTCTTCCCTTGTCGAAAAGCCGTACAGCGCATTCGTATCTTCTCTTACATAATGGTATGTATAGATTGTTTCGTTGCTGTTTTTCTTATAAATAAACGGATTTGGCGTAAAGATCTGATAGCCGATCCCGCCGTTTTCAATGACAATATATTGGGGCGATACATAATCAATCGTCCCTTTTACGAATTCGATCAACGTTCATTCACCTCTTTGACTGCTCTTCATTGTAACACAAAACAGGCAAAGCTAGAATGAAAAAGTTAACATATGTTCGCTAAAAATGGCTTCTGTCTGCAGCTGAAAAAAGACATAACAGCGTCATGTCTTCATATCTTTTACATGATGTTGGCTTCCGGATGATTTTACGGCTTCAATGACATGTTCAAATTCCTTTTTCGTGCGGTATGGGATCCCTTTGCGCAAATCATCCGCCATCCGGCTTTCCAGGCGCTTTATATCAATCTGAAAAAACGATTGAATCGGCTCTGATAATATGCCCGGGCGGCCGTGAAAAGTCGAAATCACGCCGTCTTCCGTCACTCCGATATAACCGTTTGTTTTGCTGAGGGGAGAAATATCGTCCACCTGTTTGCGAAACAGAATAAACCCCTTTTTCTGATCGATGAGCTGCCACCCTTTATAAGCAGCTTTAAAGTCTTCCAGTGTTCGAGCGGCCTCTACTTTATTTTCGATTCCAACGTCCCCGTCCAGATAAACCTTTTCAAGCTGGATTTGAACTTTAGCCGGCTTTTCCGCCAGGGCCTCCAGGTGAAAGCTGAGCGCGGCCAGCAGACTTCCAATAAGCAATAAACCGATTTTGAACTTGCTTTGGCTGTTCATCAATATCACCTTCTTTTTTGCCTTAACGATCATATCCATAGTTTGACCAACGCTTTTAAAAATTAATCTAAAAAAGCAATTAGATGACAACCGGTTTACGAATGTTACATTTTTAAACCAATATGAAGAACTCAAAAGCATTTAAGGTGCAAAACCCCTCGTTCTCATGTATAAACAACATTATAGAGAGTTTTTCGTTTGACCAGCCCTTAAAAAGAAGGTGAGTTCGGCGTGAAAAAGGCGCAAACCTATGCAGAGGCCGTAAAGTATAATACGAAAAAAAAGTTCAATAAACTTATCCAAAAACCCGATGACTTAGAGTTGATCGGGAAAGGCAGGAGCGCATACGTTTTTAAGCTGACTGAAGAGGGCAGGGAAATGGCTCTTAAAGTCTTTTTTCCCGAATTTAAGAACATTGCCGCAAGGGAAGCGGAGATTTACAAAAAGCTTTCTGATTCGAATTATTATCCTGATATATATGAAACAGGGCCATCATATATTTTAATGGAGTATATTAAAGGATACACTTTTTATGAGTGTTTAAACAAAGGCATTCCGATCGATGATGACATGATCTGCGAGGTCGACCGCGCATTGAACGATGCGAAGCGGAAAGGGTTGAATCCATCCGATATCCACCTCAGAAACCTGATACTGACGCCGGCTGGGACAATCAAAGTCATCGATGTGGCCAGGTTTTTGCAGACGAAAGAATGCAGACAGTGGGATGACTTAAAAACAGCCTATCAAACCATTTATAAAAAAAGCCGTTTCCCGCAAAGGCTTCCTAAGCTGTGGATGGAATTGATCGCTTATCTTTATAAAAAAAACTGGCTTCAGAAACAATGGGCCGACAGAAAAAACAAATTTCACCCGTAATTTGAAACTTAAAGAAGGCGCGTCCGTATATGAAATAACCCCATTAAAGTCAGGAAGGGAGAAACAGCTGTTGAAGAAAAAGAAGAAACAAAATGATAATAAATGGGATTATCTTTATCTCGTTGATTTGCTTGAGCCGTTGTTTTATGTGCTGAGGCTGGCAGTAAGAGGACTTGCAAAAATCATAAATTAAACACTCGGGCTTTCGGGTGTTTTTTTGATGGCCGAGTGATAAGACAAATACAAAACCCCTTCATTTGAAGGGGTTGCTTTTTAATGCTCTTTCAAATTTGCGAGCGGTACTTCCTGCTCGTTCTCCGGCTGGCCGAGCGGAAAAATTCTTGCGGTTTCATTTTGTTCGTTGACATGCTGAATATAAATCGGCCTGCCGTTATAAGTAACATCAACCATGTCGGGTGATTCGACGATTTCCTGGGCACGATGCGTATTCATGCTGACACCCTCCTTTTGCTTTTACTCATAATGTGTACACCCGGCTGCTTTCGTATTCCTTTTGAGCCGGTTTTCTTTCAAGGAGGGGTGATCTTCAGGCTCCCGTAATCAATGAATTTTTACGTACAAAGGCAGATCCGTGTGTCCCATTTCACGCACATAAACAAACAGATTGCCTTTGTGATGAATTTCGTGTCCGATCGCTAGCTGCAGCAGCTGTTCGCCGGCTACTTTCCGTCCGAAGACGCCGGTCAAATCGACCTCACGATCCAATTCTTCATCCGTAAAAGATTCAAGCAGCTTTTTTGTTTTTTCTGTATACGTTTTGGCGAGCTCGCTCAGGCTTGACCCTGTTTCTTCCGGCTTCTTTTTAAAAGACTCTCCGTTTCCTTCTTTTGCCGCCGAAGCAAAGGCATAGAAAGATTGCAGCATATGCGTGACAAGTTCCTTCGCTGGCATCGACGTTTCAGTCGGTTTGTAATCGAGATGTTTTTCATCAATCTTTTGAATTAGTTCTTCTGTCACCAGGCGGTGGGACATAAATTCCTGAACGATGCGGTCTTTTCGTTCCATTTTTTATTCCTCCTTCGTGTTTTAGCAGTTCATACACAGAATAACACGAGTTTCCATTTTCAGCATCTGTCCTGCAGCACCCTTCGGACCGCCTTGACATATTTGCGGAATGTTCTCGTTTTTGTTTCCTCCCTCTCTTTATAGGAAAAGTCTTCGAAAAACTCTTTCCTTTGAGCCGTGCTGATTTCAAGCTGCACGCTCATTCCTGACTGGCTTTCATTATTGATGTTTTCCTCGGCAGTTCCGGCAAATTTCCCGTCCACTTTGACCAATTCTGCGGAAAAGTCAGACTTTTTCAGAGATTTGACGATGGCTTTTGCCAGCTTTCTGTCCGTTCCTCCCACAAGCGTGTGCGGGCGGTCGCCGGAATAGCCGTGGAATGCGATGGTATAGCGGTGTTCTTTTATTTTCTGCAATGCCAGAGGCTCGTCAAAGTTTGTGCTTGTAATATGAAGATCCGAGTTGTTCTCATCCTTTTTTCCTTCGAATAAATAAGTTGAATAATCATCTTTGAAAGCTCTGACAAGCTCGCTTACTCCGCCTTCTATTCTTCCTCCATGAGGCGAAAAAATTAAACAGTCGCTTCCCGCTTTTTCGTGGTACTCAATGTCATAACCGCTTTTTTCGTGTTCCTGCAATTCCTTGAAATTCATGTATCTGTCCCCGGCCTGGATCTGAAAGTTCTCCCGGGTTGTTTTTTCGAACCACCTGTATGCGCCATTTATCATCACTGCTGCGATCACCAAGTAGATGAGTACTTTTTTCTTCATTGATTATTCCCCTTTTACACTACCTTTCGATTTCTAAGCATGTCCTCCAAGCCTCATTGTATATTTGGCTTTTTTGTGACACAGTTATTTTACGCTTTAGACATGACGCGTTCAATTATGAATAAGTTTGATAAAAAATAAAAATTTAAATAAAATGATGCTTTTTCATTAGTTTAAAAGATCGATAAATTTTAAGAAAAAAATCTCATAAGAATAGGCGTCTCTTGTTGCACGACTTTCCCTACAGCCTATCCCGCTTGAGAATAAGGCATTCTATCAGAAACGGGGTATACGGTTTGATAAAAGTAACATCTGCGGGGTGCTGATGTTATATTTTCTTTTCATCCCCGTTCTGTTATCCTATTACCGACAATAAAAATGCAGGTGATAAAACATGGAAACAGAATATGAAACAAAAGGCTACGACCTGACAAAAGTTTATGATTACAATCAATATCCGGATGTCCGCCACGGACGGTGCGACAATTGCGATTACACCCTTTTTAAAAGCTCTGTAAAAAACGGGCAGTTTTTGCGTGAATGCCGGCGCTGCGGCATGAAAAAAAGCATTTAGCGTTACAGTACATTCTCATATGTATAAAAAAACTTGCCGACAAGGCTGAATGGAGCTTTGCCGGCAATACACGTCATGCTGTCAAATGCTTAAACATCTTTTTGATCTTTGTTTGTGACGATGCCGTTGATCGATTCACCGATCTTTCCGCTAAGATCAGCATTCAGGCTGTTGATATTTTGAATGTATTCGCTGATGATATTTTGGACCGCTTGATTCATCTCTGCATTTTCACTTTTTGTGAGGTCGGCCTCTCTCAGATCGATGCCGCTGTTTTTCTGAACCAGCTCATTGATGGATTGACCAAATCCCGTGATAAAGCTGTTGATTTTTTCGATGACTTGAGCGGTTTCCTGATCTTGCGCACCCGCGTCTATAGCCGTGAAAGGCTTCTCATTTTCGCGCTGTTCAGCCATTTATAGAACCTCCTCTCATGATGACAGATTCCTTCACAATATATGATGAAAAATCAAATCTTGATTCCGCAGCAGCTTGATAGGGCTGCTAAATGGTTGAATGCATAAAAAGACGCCGCGAACCTGGTGCGGCGTCCTTTAATGAACGTTCGTATACACTTCCTGCACATCGTCATCATCTTCAAGTGCGTCAATGAGTTTTTCGACTTTTTCCTGAAGTGTTTCATCGACCTCTGCATAGGTTTGCGGAACCATTGTCATTTCGGCTGTCGCCGTTTCGTAGCCGCGCTCCTCCAAGTTTTTCTTTACTTCTTCAAACTGTTCGGGCTCTGTATAAATCTCGAACAGCTCTTCGCTCGTTTCGAGCTCCTCGGCACCGGCATCAATGACCTCAAGCATAAACTCCTCTTCATCTATCTCAAGATCTTCACGCTCGATTGCAATATATCCTTTCCGGTCGAACATATAAGAAACACATCCTGTTTCCCCCAAGCTGCCGCCGTTTTTGCTGAAAGCGGTTCTGACGTTTGTCGCCGTCCGGTTTTTATTATCTGTCAAACATTTGACCATGACAGCCACACCGCTTGGGCCGTAGCCCTCATACGTAATTTCCTCGTAGCTTTTTCCATCCTGGCTGCCGGAAGCTTTTTTGATGGCGCGGTCGATGTTGTCGTTTGGCATGTTTGCATTTTTGGCTTTATCGATGACGAGACGCAGACTTGCGTTAGATTCGGGATCTGGTCCCCCTTCTTTTGCGGCTACATATATTTCTTTGGCAAGCTTCATGAAAATTTTGCCGCGTTTAGCATCTTGGGCATTTTTTCTTCTCTGAATATTTTTCCATTTAGAATGGCCAGCCATATCTTTCTACCTCCAAAAAAATTCTCGTCTCTATGTACACTTTATACGGTTTTCCCCGTTTTTGTAAAGAAATCGGCCGAACGCTTACAAAAAAATTGCCGGGGAATCCCCGGCAATTCCCTGCTTATTGGTTGCGCAAGCGGTTCAAATTGTTATTCGTCGTGTCTCCGCGATCCCTAATGTTCTGAGGGTCGTCGTTCATTTCGCGCAGCCTTGTAAATGCGCCGTCGTCCTCGACAACTTGAACGGTCCGGTCTCCAGCAAACGTTTTGGCTGCCTTTCTAATTTGAGTTCTCTCATTATTTGTCAGCTGTTTATCTGACCGTACCGCGATGATGACCGTTTCATTCGTTACGACGGCCTGACTCTCGTCAACATAATTCAACTTGTTGACGCGTCCAGTGATATTCCTGGAGATTTTACGGTTTTCCGGTCTGTTATAGCCTGTGTCCGCCGTGTTCACCAAATGATTGTGATAATTCATGTCTCCCCGGCTGAAAGTTCCATCGCCTGTTGGAACGGGATTGCCGTTGCCCGCTCGATTGTTCACGTTCGTTGCACCGTTTCTCCCGTTCATGTTTTCAAGCATTTCTGTAACAGGACCGTCATTATCAAGACCGTTATTACGATCTGCATCATTTGAATAATATCCGATCGGACGCGTATTGTTTCCATTATCTATAGCGTCGTTCGTTCCGCAGGCAGATAGACCAGCTGTCAAAAGCAAAATACCCGAAAACACTTTCAGCTTGCTGTCCAATGGTAATACCCCCCGTGAAAACCGCTGAATTTGAGCATTGCGCTCTTTTTTAGGATGTGCGAGATGTGAAGAGTTACCCTTGACAGTTATAGACAGTCCAGTGAAAAAGCATGAAAGTGTTTATAGCGGCCCACAATAAAAAAGGAACGATAGATCATCGTCCCATTCCGAATCAGTCTTCTTCATCTTCCGGTCTGTTAAACATCTGTCCGCCTGCGGGCTGCTGTCCGTATCCGCCCATACCGTACGGAGCTCCCATTTGCGGCATCTGTCCATATGGCGCTGCACCCGGAAAACCTCCCGGGAATTGGCCTGGCCCGCACCCGCAGTCATCTTCTTTGCCGTGTGCCATATTGGGATCGTGTCCGACGTTTGGTGATGCATATCCCGGAAACGGCTGATAAGGCGCATATGCCGGAGCAGTCATCGGCTGATGATGATATCCGTGATGACCGGCATTGTCATGCCCCATGTTGTCATCACCGTCATATTCAGCAGGAGATACATAGCTAGGCTGAGGCATGTAAGGCATTTGAGCAGGATATGGATACCAAGGGTGGCATAAGCCCGATCCAGGCAGCACCGGTGAAACAGGAATCCAGCAGCCTCCAGGATAGAACGGATAAGGATGCGGATGGTGATGGTGATGATATCCGGCAGCAGCTACATTTGGCATGCCGTGAAACTGCTTATTTTCATCACCTGCTGCACCGACATTCGGCGGCTGCGGAACATTCGGATAATTGACATTTTCCATATGATTCTCCTCCTCATTTGTCCATGGATTATACATGTTAGGGCCTTTCTCTTGATGTTCATAAGGTTTTGGAGGTGCGTACGGCTGATGAAGCTGATTGACGCTTTGATACAAATTTGAAATGTCGCCTTCAGGCAAACTTGACTGCCCGATGTTCGGGACAGGCGGAACATAAGGAACCGAAGGCTTTTCTTTCGGTTTTATATCTTCAACATCAAGCTTGCTTTTCGGCTTTTCTTTTGCAAATGGATGTTCCTGCTGTTTTTTCGGTAACTCTTTTCTCATATTGAGCTGTTCTTCTTTTTTGACCGGCACTCCCCCTGACGGTACTTTGATTTTCATGCCCGGCATGATCAAATCTGGATTGCTCAGCTGCGAATTCAGCTTTTTCAGTTCTTCAAAGTCCACTTCATATCTTTCCGCGATTTTTTCCAGAGAATCGCCCTTTTGGACAATATGAATTTTCAACGTTTTCCCCTCCTATGCAAAAACGTGAACGAACAGATGAGAATAACAAATATGCTTCTCCACAAATTTATGCGCATAGCGGAGGGGTTATGATAAAAACTTGTTCTCCAAACATTTAACGGATCGTTAACATCCGATTCAGCGCAAGAATGGCATCTTTTGCGATATCTTGATCAACTTTGATCACGCCTGTCAGTTCACCTTTGTCAATCTGCTCCAGCGACCACAGCAAATGCGGCATGTCGATTCTGTTCATTGTCAAACAAGGGCACATATCTGGATTAAGGGATTCGATTTGTTTATCAGGATGTTCTTGAATGATGCGCGAAACAAGGTTCATCTCTGTTCCAATCGCCCATTTGCTCCCCGGTTTTGCTTCATTAATCGTATCGATGATTTTTTTTGTAGACCCGCTGAAATCGCTGAGTGCGACGACTTCATGGGTGCATTCCGGATGAACGATAACATTAATGTCCGAATCCCGTTCTTTAACACTTTTGATATTCGCCGCGGTAAATTTTTCGTGAACAGAGCAATGCCCCTTCCACAAAATGATTTTTATGTCTTCATAATCGCCGTTATACTCAAGTTTTTCTGCGATGGGATCCCACACCGCCATTCTGCTGAGGGGAATGCCGAGGTCATATGCCGTGTTTCGTCCCAAGTGCTGATCCGGAAGAAATAAAATTCTCTCCTTTTGCGATAGCGCCCATGTCAACATGCGGGCCGCATTTGAGGATGTCACGGACGCTCCCCCGTTTCTTCCTACAAAAGCTTTGATTTCCGCTGTCGAATTGACATATGTGAGGGGAATGATGGTATCGCCAAACAGCTCTGCAAGCTCTTCCCAGGCGCGATTCGTCTGCTGCATGTTGGCCATATCGGCCATCGAACAGCCTGCGCGCATGTCCGGCAAAACGACAATCTGTTCGTCGGAAGTAAGCATATCGGCTGTTTCTGCCATAAAATGTACGCCACAGAACACGATATATTCCGCTTTTTTATTTTTTTGGGCGACTTGCGCCAGCTGAAGCGAATCTCCCGTCGCGTCCGCAAATTGGATCACTTCGTCTTTTTGGTAGTGATGCCCCGGGATAAACAGCCTTTCTCCGAATTTCTTTTTGATATTCAAAATCCTTCCGGCCATTTCTTCTTCGGTCAATTCTTTATACAGCTCCGGCATCATGCCGGCGTTCCTGTCCTGAATCAAGTTTAAAATAGACATCTGTCACCTCTCCAATCCCGCTTATTTTTTTAGAGCGACATTCATGCTGATATCAAGGCTTTTCGCCGAATGGGTCAAGTAGCCCAATGAAATACAGTGCACCCCTGTTCCCCTGTATGCGTGGAGATTTTCAAATGAAATTCCGCCTGAAGCTTCCGTCATAATGCCTGCGGGTGTCATTTCCGCAAATGCTTTCACCTTGTCAGGAGGACAATTGTCAAACATAATGATATCGGCTTCAGCCTCAATCGCTTCTTGAAGCTCTTGTTCAGACTCGATCTCCACCTCGATTTTGACCATATGGCCGCACGCTGCCCGTGCTTTTTCAACCGCTTTTGAAATCGAGCCGCAGGCGGCAATGTGGTTGTCTTTAATCATGATGCCGCCGTCCAAACCAAAGCGGTGATTGCAGCCCCCGCCGGTTTTGACCGCGTATTTTTCAAGAATGCGCAGGCCCGGCGTCGTCTTTCTCGTATCGCAAATCGCGATATTCGGATCATTCAGCCTGATAACGGACTGCTTTGTTAAAGTGGCGATCCCCGACATTCTTTGAATGAGATTCAGCACGACCCGTTCGCCGGTCATGAGAGAAGCTGCACGGCCTTTGAGCCGCGCGATCGTTTCTCCTTTATGGACCGCTTCGCCATCTGTTTTCAGCATTTGCACGGCGATCGTTTCATCGAGCAGCCGAAAGCCTTCGAAAATCACTAATTCTCCTGCAAACAATCCGTCATCCTTCGCTGTGATGACCGCTTCGCATTGAAGATTGGCATCGAAAACGGCTTCAGAAGTGAAATCCCCCCAGCCGATATCTTCCTTGAAAAATTCTTTAAGCATGTTCCTAAGTATGAGCCGCTGCATATTTCACAATCCCTTCGTTTTGTCTTATCTTGATCCCGCCTTTTGTGTGAACGATTTGCTTGCCATGCCAGTTTTTATCATCAGGCGCCGGGCGATCCGAACGGTAATGGCCGCCTCTGCTTTCTGTACGAAGCAATGCCGAGGCCGTCATCTGCTTGGCGGTCTGCCATAAATGAGCTAATTCAAGCTGTTCTTTTGTGATTTCTTTCACATTCATGATTTGAAAAGGCACTCGCTCAAGCCATTCTTTCGCCTTCGTCAATTCATCCTCCGTTCGCACGATCGCCACATGATCTGTCATGTGTTTTTGAATATCCTTCACATCTGTCAGGGGAACAGAATATGTCACATCCTCAGGCTGAGGAGATTGTCCTCTGACAGGCTCAGGTTTTTGATAAGCTTGTATCCGTTCCGCCGCTCTCCTTCCGAAGACGATGCATTCCAAGAGAGAATTGCTTGCCAGACGGTTGGCACCGTGAAAGCCGGTGCATGCAGCTTCCCCAATCACATAAAGGTGTGGAACCGCCGTTTCCCCCCATCTGTTCACAGAAACGCCCCCCATTAAAAAATGCATGCCCGGTGAAACCGGAAGCCGGCCTTCTTCAATGGAAATTCCGGCTTTTTCGCAAAGAGAGGAAATCGTAGGGAAGCGGCTTTTAAAGTCTGATATGCGGGTAATATCCAAAAATACGCTGCTTCCGCAGGCAAGCTTTTCGTGAATCGCACGAGATACGATGTCCCGCGGCGCTAAATCCTGCATGGGGTGAATCCCTTCCATCACCCGCTGGCCGTTTTCATCAACCAAGACAGCTCCTTCTCCGCGCACAGCTTCTGAAACAAGCCCGTGTGCGCGCCCGTCTTTGACGAGCAATGTAGGATGAAATTGAACGAATTCCAAATCTGCGAGCTCGGCTCCTGCCCGATATGCCAAAGAAATCGCATCGCTTGTCACAGAACGGTTATTCGTGTTGATTTGAAATAGATTTCCGCAGCCTCCTGCCGCCAGCACAACAAAATCGGCTTTCCTGAGAAAAGTCTTTCCCTGTCGGTCTTTCGTCCAGACGCCCGCACAGCGTCCGTCTTCCATCCATAAATCCGCCGCCGTTTCGTATTCTTTCAGTATGACGTGAGGACCGAGCCTTCCGATTAAGTGCCGGATCAGCGCCTGCCCCGTAGCGTCTCCCCCGGCATGCAAAATTCTGTTCATCGAATGTGCGCCTTCTTTGCCGAGGCTGAGCTTTCCGGATTCGTCAGTATCAAAAGGGAAATGCTGAAGAATCAGCTCATCAACAAGGCGCTGGCCGTCTTTAATGGCATCTTGAACCGCTTCGATTTGATTGTGGCCGCATCCGGCATATAATGTGTCGTCCGCATGAGCTGACCAGGAATCGCGAGGCAATACAGCCGAGGCAATTCCTCCCTGAGCGAGGGTTGAATTGCTGTCTTTTACAGATGCTTTTGTCATCACAATCACTTCATAAGACGGCGGAATGGCTGCAGCAAAAGACAGCGCAGCGGCACCTGCCCCGACAACAATTATCGTCTGATGAGACATGTCGACTCCTCCTGTAAATTTACATGTGTCTTGACACCTATATTTACATATCGATAAAATAAACTCAAGTATTTTTTATAAAGAATGGGAGACGAGAGCCGTGATTTATCTTGATTATGCAGCGACGACACCGGCGGCAAAAGAAGCCTTGGACGCGTTTCAAAAACTGAGCACAGACGTGTACGGAAATTCGAGTAGTCTGCATGATGCAGGAGGGAAAGCCGAAAGTATTCTGCGCTACTGCCGCCAAAAGATGGCGGAACTTTTATCCGGGGAAGAAGAAGGCGTTTATTTTACGAGCGGCGGCACCGAAGCCAATTTTTTGGCGATTCACTCCATCTTAAATGGACTCCCCGCCGGAAAGCAGCGCTTTTTAATGACCGAAATGGAACATCTGTCGATCCACATTTTGAAGCGGCATCTTGAGATACTGGGCTTTGAAGTCGACTTGATGAAACCGAATGCTTCAGGCATCATCACAACAGAGATACTGGAACGGCACCTCCGTCCTGATACAGGTCTCGTCTCAATTCAGCATGCCAACTCAGAAACAGGCGTCATCCAGCCCCTGGCAAAGCTTTCGGCTTACTTGCATAAGCGGGACGTGCTCCTGCACAGCGACTGCGTACAGACCTTTGCCAAGATTCCGGTCGGCATTGATGAGCTCGGCGCTGATGCCTTATCTGTTTCAAGCCATAAAGTATACGGACCAAAAGGAGTTGGAGCGGTCTATATTCGGCCTGGTGTGAACTGGAAACCCGTCTACCCGGGCACTTTACATGAAAACGGATTGAAGAGCGGCACCGTCAATGTCCCTGGAATCGGCGCTTTCATTACCGCTGCCGAGTTGACAATAAAGCGTATGGATGCTGCGTATCTTAAACATCAGGAGCTGCGCGCCCGTTTTCTGGAAAAGGCAAAAGCCCGGAAGCTTCCCGTCTCCCTCGCTGTGCCCGATTCGGCAAATTCGCATGTTCTGCCGCATATTATAGGTTGTTTTTTTCATTCCTTTGAAGGACAATATACTATGCTGGAATGTAATCGGAGAGGAATTTGCATTTCTACCGGAAGCGCGTGTTCAGCCGGCTATCATGAGCCGTCGAATACGATGAAAGCCCTTTTAGTCCCAAGGGAGCTCGCGCTTCAATTCGTCCGAATTTCGTTCGGATGCGATACGACAAGCGAACATGTTGATCAGCTGTTGGACGTTTTTGAAGATATGATGCATGAGAAAGGAGACCATCGGATTGACAGACGGATTAAAACTTACGGGCGCTGAGCGGCGCCAGCAGCTTCTGGCCTGGCTGAAGGAGTCTGAGGCTCCGCTGACAGGAAGCGAACTGGCGAAAAGAGCATCTGTTTCACGGCAGGTCATCGTACAGGACATTTCTTTATTAAAAGCAAAAAACGAACCGATCATCGCAACAAGCCAAGGATACGTGTATTTGCAGTCAGTTCTCGGCAAAAAACAGCCGGTTCAGCGGCTCATCGCTTGCGACCATGAGCCGGAAAAAACGGAAGAAGAGCTGAATCTGATCGTCGACTTTGGCGTAACGGTGAAAGATGTAACGATTGAACATCCTGTCTACGGCGACTTAACAGCTTCGATCAGAGTCAGCACAAGAAAAGAAGTCTCGGACTTCGTCAAAAAAATCTCTTCGACAAACGCCGCTTATCTGTCTCAACTGACAAACGGCACCCATCTGCACACATTGGAGGCAGATGACGAAGAGAAGATCGAACAAGCTTGCGACGCCCTGCAAAAAGCGGGCATCCTCATTCCCGAATAAAGAAAAGGTCCTTTGCCGTCATCAATGCAAAGGACCTTTCTTTATAATGTATACGCATTGTAGGCTCCGAGCATTTTCACCTTGCAGCCCAAAGCTTCAAGCTCAGCTATCGCACCTGGAATCAGCACATCGTCCAGTGCCATTTCAATATCAATAATGAAAAAATAATTGCCGAGACCGGTTTTTGTCGGCCGCGATTCAATTTTAGAAAGATTCAAATTTCTCCAGGCGAAAGCCGACAGCACCTGGTGGAGAGCCCCTGATCTGTCCGAAGGAAGGGTTACCAGCAAAGTCGTTTTCGGCCTTCCCGTCAAGTGCGGATTGACCGGCGGAGATGCCTCGTGATCCGGATGAAGCATCACAAATCTCGTGTGATTGTATTCATAGTCATGCACATCTCTTTTGACGATGTCTAATCCATACGTAGCGGCTGCCATTTCATTGGCAATCACGCCGATGTTCTCGTCCGGATGTTCACTCACGTATTTTGCAGCTGCACCGGTGGATGTCGCATATTCAAACGGAATGGAGCGGAACCGGCTGTGCAAAAATTTATGACATTGTGCGATCGCATGGGAATGGGAATAAACTTTCTGAATGTCTTCCCAAGCCTCTTTTCTTGCAGGATGCACAAGTAAATGCTGACGGATGGGAGCGGTGATTTCTCCGACAATATAAAGGGGCTGTTCGTGGATTAAGTAGTCTATTGTCAGATTCACCGATCCTTCAATTGCATTTTCAAGCGGGACGACAGCCAGATCAATCTCGCCGTTCATCGCCGCATCCATACAGGCGGGTATTGTGTTAAATGCTTGCTGGTCTGCATCTGAAAAGCAGGAGCAGACGGCAAGGTGCGTAAATGTTGCTTCTGGACCTAAATAACCTACTCTCATACTCATGATATATGACATTCTCTCCCTTTAAGCGCCCGAACCTAGTATTTCGACCTTTTCTACGAATTCCAGCTTTCTTAATTTGTTCATCAGCAAATCGATATTTCCATCCATTCCTCTCGTACTGACGGACAGCGTGACATTCGCTCTTCCTTGAAGAGGGATGGTCTGGTGGATCGACAGCACGTTGCAGCCCGATTCAGCCACCACTTGGAGCAGATGGGACAGCGTTCCCGAGCGGTCCTCCAAATGAAAAAAAAGCGTGATAATCTGTTCCTTGACCATCGTATAAAAAGGAAAAACCGCATCTCTGTACTTGTAAAAAGCGCTTCGGCTCAAATCTACCTTTTGGACGGCTTCAGCTACAGATTCCGCTTTTTTCCGCTCAATCAGCTTTTTGACCTCAAGTGTTTTCCGCATTGCCTCCGGCAGCACGTCTTCCCTGACAAGATAAAAGGTCTCCTCTTTCACAGACTTTTCTCTCCTTTTAAAAACCCTGATTCCTTTACATTGATCCAGCAAGCGAAAGGAAAGGCGTTCCTTTCAGCTAAAAGTCGGAGAGCTTGCCTGGCAAACTCTCCGGTATGATCAGTCGATAAATTCAAATTCAAATTCGAGAAGACGGATCGTATCTCCGTCTTTTGCACCGCGGGCCCGAAGCGCGTCATCAACGCCCATTCCGCGAAGCTGTCTGGCGAAACGCTTAACAGACTCGTCTCTTGAAAAATCCGTCATTTTAAATAAGCGTTCAAGCTTGGCTCCGCTGAGCACAAAGGTGCCATCAGGATCACGGCTGATCTCAAACGGCGCTTCCTCATCCTCAAGCTTATACATGACTCTGTTTTCAGTCATGTCTTCTTCGTCGTAGAGCGGGAATTCCGGCGTCGTTTCCAAACGGTCGGCAATCTCAAACAGCAGATCCCTCAATCCTTGTCTGGTCAACGCGCTGATTGGAAAAACAGGATAATCATCTGTAAGCTTTTCTTTGAATGCCTTCAGATTTTCTTCCGCATCCGGCATATCCATTTTATTGGCGACAATAATTTGAGGACGTTCTGTCAGCCTCAGATTATACTGTTCAAGCTCTTTATTGATGGTCACATAATCTTCATACGGGTCGCGCCCTTCAAGACCCGACATGTCGATCACGTGCACGATGACGCGCGTTCTTTCGATATGTCTGAGGAATTGGTGTCCGAGGCCAACCCCTTCGTGCGCCCCCTCAATCAGTCCCGGAAGATCCGCCATTACAAAGCTGCGTCCGTCTTCCGTTTCGACCATTCCGAGATTCGGATTCAGCGTTGTAAAATGGTAATCGGCAATTTTCGGCTTGGCCGAAGACACGACAGACAGGAGTGTTGATTTTCCAACGCTTGGGAAACCGACAAGACCGACATCGGCCAAAACTTTCAGCTCGAGAACGATATAGCGCTCCTTGCCGGGTTCGCCGTTTTCAGAAAGCTGCGGCGCCGGGTTGGCAGGCGTCGCGAAACGGGTATTGCCTCGTCCGCCGCGTCCTCCTTTTGCGATGACGGCTTCCTGTCCGTGCTCCGTTAGATCAGCGATGACCTGCTTTGTATCATCGTCAATGACAACCGTGCCGGGCGGGACTTTTACAACCATGTCTTCTGCATTTCGGCCGTGCTGGTTTTTAGACATGCCGTGTTCTCCGCGCGTCGCCTTAAAATGTCTTTGATATCTAAAATCCATCAGCGTGCTGAGGCCTTCGTCAACTTTGAAAACGACGTCTCCGCCTTTTCCGCCGTCACCTCCGGCAGGACCTCCTTTTGGCACATATTTTTCGCGGCGGAAAGCAACCATTCCGTTGCCTCCGTCTCCGCCTTTTACGTATATTTTTACCTGATCAACAAACATAATGTCCTCCGTTCTATTCCTAAAAAACCGCTTTACTTGATATGAATTTCAGCGATGCACTCACGGTCTGTTACATCAAGCCGCTTGATTTCATAAAAATCAGCCAGTGAATGATGAAAGTCTTTGATACCGGTCAGCTTTGTGAATACGCCGTGGAAATCCAGAAAGATGACGAGCCGGTCGTCCGGACCGTCCGTCTGCAGCGTGATCGTCAGATGATTGTCGCCGCCTTTCAAAACGGCATCCTCAAAAGTCCCAAACAGCTTTCTGACGAAAACGACGAGCTTCTCTTCATAAGCTGACAAATCTCTGACCTGACCGATCACCTCATATTCAAGCGTCAGCGAATGGGCCATCCAGTTAAATGTAAGCAGCTCATACGCCGCACGCGGGATTTTAAGGTTTGAAAGCTTTGATTCATGCTGAGCTTCGATGACCACTTCATCAATAATTTCAAATACGCGGTCATACTTTTTTAATGTTAAGTTTCCTTTAATCAATTGCAGTTTATTCATCCAGTCGTGCCTTGAATGGCTGAGCAGATGAATAAGCTCATGGGTCAAAGCCTTATCGTCCATCGTCTTTTCTTGTTTTTTCGAAGTTTCTTCCATTTTTGCACTCCCAATCGTTTGTTCTCTATTTTAGGAGTCTGATTCAGTTTGTACTTTGAATTATAACAGAGAAGGCAGTATAAATGAAACACGTTTATATACTTTAAAGAAGCAGAATCAGAGCGGAAACCCGGCCTTGTCCAGGGGGCGGGAAGGTGTTTTTCAGCAAGTCACGGTGCTGTATGTAAAAAACTCCGGTCAGAACGACCGGAGTTTCGTTTAAAGGTTAGGCTACAGGATATACGCTCACTTTTTTGCGGTTACGGCCGAAACGTTCGAATTTAACAGTTCCGTCGACTTTTGCATATAGAGTGTCATCTCCGCCGCGCCCAACGTTTTCACCTGGATAGATTTTTGTTCCGCGCTGACGATAAAGGATGGAACCGCCAGATACGAATTGACCGTCTGCACGTTTAGCACCTAGGCGCTTCGCCTCAGAGTCACGTCCGTTCTTCGTTGAACCTACTCCTTTTTTAGATGCAAAAAACTGAAGATCTAATCTTAGCATGTAGCTCACCTCCTATATTTTGTTCGTCGTTACTTTTAAGTAACCTTTGTAGTCTCGTTCGATCGTTTCAAGGGAGACGATCATGCCTTCGAGAAGGAGCTGCGCCTTTTCAAAAGCCTCCCGATCCGTACCGTCCGGGAATCCGAAAGATAAAAATCCGCCGTCTTCCCCGAGGTCAATGACCGGCTCAATGCCCGTCAGCTTCATGACTGCATTGACAGCTCCAAAGGCGACCGCCGATGCCCCTGCACAAACGAGATCCTGACCATGTTCAGCAAAATTCGCATGTCCCGACATTTCAAAGCCTAAGATGTCTTTGTTCGATCGGGCTCTGGTAACCTTTGCATGAATCATATCATACACGCCTTAAGCGTTGATTTTTTCGATTACAACTTTAGTGTAAGGTTGACGATGACCTTGTTTTTTATGTTGGTTTTTCTTCGGCTTGTACTTGAATACGGTAATTTTTTTCGCACGGCCTTGTTTTTCAACTTTGCCTGTTACCGTAGCGCCTTCAACCGTAGGGCTGCCAACTTTAACATTTTCACCGCCGACAAACAATACGTTGTCAAAAGTAACTGTTTCGCCGGCTTCAGCAGCAAGCTTTTCGACGTATACAGTTTGGCCTTCTTCAACTTTGATTTGTTTCCCGCCTGTTTGAATAATTGCGTACATCTCTGCACCTCCTAATAAACTAAGACTCGCCAATCACAGGGGGCTAAGAAAGCACTTAACACCTGTGCTGAGCGGTTGTAGCACGGGTGCTACATCCATAACATTAAAAAATATACCAGAAAAGAGCCCGAGTGTCAATGTCTTTTAGAAGGATGGACGGTCAATAAACCAAAAGCAGATCTTCCATTGAGGAAGTCGTGCGCTTGTCTGTAAAATAAGCGTGGAGAACTTCGTTTTCATCAAGCTGGCTCAGTTTTTGTCCGTCCTTCTCAATAATGATCGGGTGTTTGCAGCCTCGTTTAAACAGGAGCATGACCTCATAAATCTGCTGTTCAGCGCACACCGTGATCGGGGCGAGGCGTCGCACTTCCCTCTCCTTTCCGTAATAGCGCTCAAGCAAAAAACGGATATGGACGTAATGGCGATTGCGATATTCCTGGTAAAGAGATGCAGCCAAAAATACGAGGAGCACCCAAGCGCTCAGCTGTGACGGGGAAACCAACAGAATTGCCGCGATTAAAACAGTACAGCAAAAGCACGACACAGCCAGCATCACCCGCTGTGCTTTCTGATACGGAAGGTGTTTTGAAAACAGCAAAAACAGCAGCTTCCCGCCGTCAAGCGGCCAAACCGGAAACAGATTAATCAAGAGGATGGTCAGATTGTAAAAGGTAAACGTTTCAAATATATGAGGGCTGACGAGCGAATTGACCGCCAAAAGCCATGCAGCAAATTGAAGCCAGATATGCTGAACAGGCCCCGCGGCGATGACGGCCAGCTCTTCCTTTAACGGTCTGTTGCCATGTTCATCGACTTCAAGCGTTCCCCCAAAAGGCAGCAGGAAAATGCCTTTAATTCTCCATGAAAAATAAACGGCAGCAGCAGCGTGGCCAAGCTCGTGGATCAAAATAACGATCATTAAACAAAACAGCGCTTTAATATGTCCTGTCATGATACCGATCGCCATGACAAGCCACAGCAGCGGGTGAATGTGAAGCTTGGTGAAGAGCTCCGTCCATTTATTCAAATGTGATCACCTGTATCGGATCAACAAATTCCTCTCCTTGTTTGATCGCAAAGTAATAGACGCCTTTTTGATTTTTATCCTGCTTAATCGTTCCGAGCTTCGTTCCTTTATCTATAAAATCGTATAAAGCGACATCCGCTTTTTTCAGCTGGCCGTAGTAGGTATAGCTGTTGTCCGCATGCTGCAAAACCACCGTCAGGCCCGTTTCCGGATTTTTGTCCACTTCAATGACATAGCCTTCCTTCATGCTGCGGATCGCTTCGTCTTCTGTTTCTACCTTAATGCCCTGGCCTGAGAATTTCTCCTGAACCTTTCCCATGGCAGGAACAGCGAGATCTTGATTCACCTCGACCTGACCGGATGGTTTGTCACCTTTCGGTTGAAAGAATGCGAGGGGATCGCCAAACTTGGATTCATACCAATTCTGGAGAGCCGCAAATTGGAACTCTTCAGTAAACACCTGGCTGATGACCGGTTTGATTTGGTTTGCGGGTTCAAACTGGCCTTTGTAGGCAATAGCGGACACAAGGACAAGACATGCCGACAGAAGACATTTCATGATGAGCGCATCCGCTTTGACAAGAGGGTGCTTCCCATTTATCAGCAGGGAGCTTCCCTCAGGCGGAGGGAAGTCTCCGGCCTTTTCATCTTCCGAAAAGGCTGTCCATGCAGGCGGCTTGACCGGCAGCTTTTTGCCGCCTGACGAAAAGGGCTGTTTATCCGGCGCCTTCCGCTTTCTTTTCCTGGCCATTCTTTTTCGAATCTCATCTGCTCTATGACTCATAACCCTCATCCTTTACATTCAGGTTCGTTTGTTCAATGATATGTCTTGTCCCAGGCGTTTATGACGGTATATTGACATAAAACCAAAAGGTTTCATATAATAGATAGGAAACCTTTTGGTTTTACTTTTTTCTAGGAGGTCTATTATGAGCAATCAACAAGTGCCTGATATACATAAACAGGCTGTTTTTCACGCATCGATAGAAAAAGTGTGGGAGGCCGTCGCCACCAGTGAAGGCATCTCCGCCTGGTTTATGCCAAATGATTTCCGTCCGGAGATCGGCTGTGAATTCACCTTGCAGTCTCCGTTCGGCCCCTCCCCTTGCAGAGTGATCGAGCTTGAAGCGCCGCATCGACTCGCTTTCAGCTGGGATACGTCGGGATGGATCGTCACATTTGAATTGAAAGAGCTGTCTGCAGAAAAAACCGAATTTACCCTGATTCATTCAGGATGGGGCGCGCCGGAAGAAACGGTTGCAAAAGCGGGAGAAAAACAAGCGGATGTCCGCAATCGGATGAATGGCGGCTGGGAAGCGATCGTCAATCAAAAGCTGCGTCAGGCAGTTGAAGGCTAGTGACATCATCGGCCGTAAAACATGATGTGTTCCAAGCCGTTTCCGATCCCTCACGGCGAAAGATGCTGAAGCTCCTCGCCGGCAGGGAATTGCCTGTAACAGATATCAGCACTCATTTCCCGATGAGCCGAACGGCTGTTTCAAAGCATCTGAGAATTTTGTCAGAAGCCGGACTTGTCAGCGGAAGAAAAGCGGGCAGAGAAAAACTGTACAGGCTTCATCCCGAACCTCTCGCGGAGCTGCAGCAGTGGCTCGCCTACTTCGACATGTATTGGGACAATAAGCTTTCCTTGTTAAAGCACAAAGTCGAAAACGATCAATGAAACTGCAAAAAAGCAATCTCGTTTTGGAGATTGCTTTTTTGCAAGTTAAGCGCGTACGCCGAAAAATGATTTAATCTTTGCGAAAACGCCTTTATTTTCTTCTTCAAACGACTGTAAAGGCACAGATTCGCCCAGCACGCGGCGGGCGATGTTCCGGTATGCGATTGAAGCTTTATTGTTCGGATCCATGACGACAGGCTCCCCGTTATTGGAAGCTTTAATCACTTCGTCATCATCCGCAACAATACCGATCAGTTCGATCGACAAGTGCTGAATGACTTCATCAACATCCAGCGTATCGCCGTTTTTCATTAAGTGGTTGCGGATCCGGTTGACGACAAGTCTCGGCGGCTCAATATTTTCTTCTTTTTCAAGCAGGCCGATGATCCGGTCGGCGTCACGAACAGCGGAGATTTCCGGTGTCGTCACGACAATCGCTTTGTCAGCGCCCGAGACCGCATTTTTATAACCTTGCTCAATCCCTGCAGGGCAGTCGATGACAATGTAGTCGAAGTCTTGTTTGAGCTGCTGGACAAGCTTGACCATCTGCTCGGGAAGAACAGCCGACTTATCGCTTGTCTGGGCGGCCGGGAGCAAATAAAGCAAATCATCGAAGCGTTTATCTTTCACAAGCGCCTGATGGATTTTGCATCGCTCCTCAACGACATCTACCAAATCATATATGATTCTATTTTCAAGGCCCATGACGACATCAAGATTGCGCAGGCCGATATCCGTGTCAACGAGACATACCCGTTTTCCCAAAATGGCCAAGGCGGTGCCAAGATTTGCGGATGTCGTCGTTTTGCCTACTCCGCCTTTCCCCGAGGTTATTACGATAGCTTCACCCAATTTTACATTCCTCCCTCAAGCCTTGTTAAACTAGGTCTTAAATGAGCTAATTGCTGAAGGCGGTCAATGACCATATTCTCATTTTCATCTAAATAAGCACATTCCATGTCGTTCCCTTCTTGGATGTGGTCTGGGGAGCGATTGAGCACATGATTGATACGCAATTGAGTCGGTCTCATATCCGAAGCCGCAATAACAGCTCGTTTATTTCCATTAAAACCGGCGTGGGCAATCCCTCTTAATGAGCCGAGGATGAAAATATTCCCTCCGGCCTTCACCATTCCTCCCGGATTCACATCCCCAATCAGAAGCAAATCACCCTCCGTTTCGAGGACTTGCCCTGAACGGACAATTTTAGCGACAGAAATAATTTCGCTTTCCGCTTTTAAACGGTTTGCTTCATCTTTGGTCATGACTTCACTTTCAATGGAGTGGATGAACAGATTTTGTTTCTCAGTGATCACATCGGTCAAGATCTGTTCTTGCTCCTCGGTCACATAACGGTGGCCGAGCTTAACGAGCACACTGATTTTCTGGCCTTTTCCATCCATATAATGTTCGAGTGACAGCATATCCTGAAGACCGTACAATAATTCTTCAAAAGAGCATGTGTCATCAAGATGAAGCGTCAATCCATTTTTCGTTCCTTTAATTGTTACGTATTGCTGCTTTTGGGTCTTCACGGTGTTCACCTCAACATCATACTCTTTTCGACATCGGCTCATAAAATCCTCTTTTACTCATTCCTCAGCTCTTTCTTAAGACTGGTAAAAAACCATTTGAACGGGTAAATGAGCAAAAGGCCGCCAACGGCGTTCAGCCCAAGCGTAGGCAGGAGCCTGCCGAGCACAAATTGATGGAACGGCATGATTTCCGGACGTATCAGCATCTGCACGCCATATTGGTAAAATTCAAGAACACAGACGGCGAGCAGCGAAATAAAAATGACGACCAGCGCGTTTGTCTGCAATACTTTGAATGCTTTTGACGATAAATAGCAAATACCGGCAAAACCGAACATATATACACCTAAAAGGTCGGTGTAATTAATATCATATAACAGTCCGAAAATAAATCCATATGTAATGGCAAAAGGCTGATTGACATAAGCCGTCATAAAAACTAAGACAAGCAGCAGAAAACGCGGGATGAGCTGCTGTTCTTCCGTCACAAAAGGCAGGTTGACAAAATCCGCGTAGACGCTGTCAGATACTAAAACAAACATCATCACGACGGGAAGAAGGAAGCGTTTCACGAACCTTCCTCCTCATCGTCCATCTTGTTGACATCCACCGTATCAAGCGTTCTGTCGACGACGATCACGTTATCAAGGTTATACATATCGGCCGCCGGCTCTACATAAGCGATTTTTGTCAAGCCGTAGGAATCGGGTTCAACCTCTGTCACTTTTCCGATTGTCAGGCCTTTCGGAAAAACGCCGCCCGCACCGGAAGTTTCGACGAGGTCTCCTTTTTTCACTTCCCTGTCTTCATCAGGCTCAATGATTTCCATTGACAGCGCCTTTTTCTCAGAGTCGTAGCCGTTGATGATTCCGTTGACCGTTTTCTTGCCTTTATTTGCAGCGATAACCGTAGAAATTCTGTTGTTTCTGTCTGTTGCGCTTAAAAGCTGGACGGTGGAAGTGAAATTGTTCACTTTAGTGCTTTTGATTTTCCCGATCAAGTTGCCGTTTTCATCTGTGACCGCCATATCCTTTTCGACGCCGTGCTTAGAACCTTTGTTAATCGTGATCAGGTTCCACCACTCATACTTATCGGGATTTCTGGCGATTACAGTCGCCAGAATCGGCGTGTAGTCTTTAATTGATTTCAAATGGCCGAGCTCTTTTCTTAAAGACTTATTTTCATTTTCAAGCTCTTGCAGCTTTGCCTCGTATTGCGTCTGGCCGTCGAGCTTTTTCCGCAGGCGCTCATTTTCGCTGTACGTATTTTTTAAGTCTTCGATATTTTCAAAGAAGCCCGCAAAAAATTGAGCGGGCGTATGAAAAATCGTCTGGAATACACCAGTTGTATCGCCAATAAATTTTTCGGGCCAAGTTGCATTCCGGTCATTCTTTAACGAAAATCCAATCATTGCCACTAAAATGATGATACAAAGGAGTAAAAGCATCAACCGTTTATTCGTAAAAAACTGCGGCATGATTATACACCTCTTCTATTCCCTGTGTCCTTAATTTTTGCCTTTAAATAGATGAATTTGCTCGAGAGCTTTACCTGTTCCGATCGCTACACAGTCAAGAGGGTCTTCCGCAATTAAAACCGGCATTTTCGTTTCTTCGCTGATGACTTTGTCCAAGTGGCGCAGCAGCGCACCGCCTCCTGTCAGGACGATTCCGCGGTCCATAATATCAGCCGCGAGTTCAGGCGGAGTTTTTTCAAGCGTATTTTTTACGGCATCGACAATTGCAGTCACAGTGTCGCGAAGCGCCGCTGTAATTTCTTTTTCAGTGATTTCAATCGTTTTCGGCAGACCTGTTAAAAGATCGCGGCCGCGGATTTCCATGCTTTCTCCGTTTTCAGAAGCTTCGGCAGAACCGATTTCAAGTTTGATCGCTTCCGCAGTACGGTCACCGATCATCAAGTTATATGTTTTCCTAATATAAGTAATGATTGCTTCATCCATTTCATCACCGGCAACGCGAATAGACTGGGATGTGACGATGCCGCCGAGGGAAATAATCGCGACTTCGGTCGTTCCGCCGCCGATGTCGACCACCATGCTTCCAGTCGGTTCCCAAACAGGAAGATTGGCTCCAATCGCCGCTGCAAACGGTTCTTCAATCGGATATGCATCTCTCGCCCCGGCCTGGCGCGTAGCGTCGATTACCGCACGCTGCTCAACCGCCGTAATTCCCGACGGGACACAAACCATGACATAAGGCTTTCTCGCAAATAAGCCTTTGTTTTTAACAGCTTTGCTAATATAATGTTTCATCATTGTCGCTGTTGTTTCATAATCAGCGATTACGCCATCTTTCATCGGGCGGAGGGCGACGACATTGCCGGGCGTACGTCCGATCATGTTTTTCGCATCGTTTCCGACTGCAACGATCTGCTTTGTATCTGTTTGCAGCGCAACGACGGAAGGCTCCCTGACGACAATTCCTTTACCTTTCACAAAAACAAGCGTATTCGCCGTTCCTAAATCTATTCCAAGGTCTCTCGCACCAATTCCAAACATTTGTATGTATCTTCCTTTCTTAAAACAATATTCCTAAGCAAAAACCCATAAATTCTATTATAGCTTAATTTAATGAAAAAAAAAGTGTTACAAATATCCTTTTTCTTTTAAGCTCACAAATTTTTGATCACCGATGATGATATGATCGAGCAATTCGATTCCAAGCAGCTGTCCGGACTCGTGAAGGCGCTGTGTAACTTCTATGTCTTCGCGGCTTGGAGCCGGATCTCCGGACGGATGATTGTGGACGCAGATGAATGAGGCTGCGGAGCGCTTTAAAGCTTCCTTAAACACTTCCCTCGGATGGACGATTGAAGAGTTCAAGCTTCCTATAAAAATTGTTCGCTTGTGGATCACCTGGTTTTTCGTGTTCAGATACAGGCATACGAAGTGCTCCTGAGACAGAAAGCGCATATCCCCCATTAAAAAATTGGCCGCATCTTCGGGAAAACGGATCACATAACGGTCTTTGCAGGCAAGGCTGTGAATGCGCCGGCCAAGTTCGAGCGCCGCCAAAATCTGCACGGCTTTGGCGCGGCCGATCCCGGAAATGCTTGAAAGCTCCTCAGCGGATGCTTCTTTTAACAAACGGAGGCCGTCAAACGTTTGAAGCAGCCGGCTTGAAAGCTGAAGAACCGATTCTTTTTTCGTCCCGGTTCTGAGCAGTATCGCGAGCAGTTCATGGTTTGACAAACTTTCGGCGCCTGTGTTGAGAAGGCGCTCCCGCGGCCTTTCTTCATCAGGAAAATCCTTTAATTTCAACGGCAGATCGCTTATGATAAACCCTCCCTTTTGATTCCCTTCTCGTTCGGTTTATCAAAAGGAGTGAAGATCGAACGTTTTCAGCATTCTCATCGTTTTGGAAATCGGAAGACCCACAACTGTATAGTAGTCTCCCTTTATCTGTTTGACAAAAAGCGCGCCTTTTCCTTGTATTCCGTATGAACCGGCTTTATCAAACGGCTCTCCTGTAGCGATGTAAGCGCTGATTTCCTTTTCTTCAAGAGGCCAAAAAAAGACTTCGGTTTCTTCAAAAAATGTTTCGCATCTCTCGCCGTCCTTAATGCAGACGCCGGTAAGCACTGAATGGGTCTGTCCCGAAAGCATGCTCAGCATCCTTTTTGCATCTTCGGCATCTTTGGGCTTGCCCAAATAAGCCCCGTCATAAAGAACAATGGTGTCGGCGCCAAGCACGACGGCATCAGGATATTGTTCGGCTACTGCACGCACTTTTTGTTCCGCCAACCATTTGACGTTTTCTGCTGGTGAAAAGTTTCGAATTAATTTTTCTTCCGCGTTGCTCGTAACGATGCTGTACGGAATCTGAAGAAGATCGAGGAGTTCCTTTCTGCGGGGTGATTGTGAAGCCAATATGAGCTGTCGGGTCATAAGAAGACATCCTTTCAAAGGTTTTTGCATAGGAAAAAAAGATACCTGTTTTATCCTACCAAAAGAACGCCGCCGCCACAATTTCAGAAAAGTAACTTTTTAATAACAAAAATCGTGAAAATAAAAAAACCAGCGCCTCTGCTGGTTTTTTTATTTTATTTGGCTCAGCAATAACTGCTGGCTTTTCCAGCCGTTGGCTGCGGTCGGTTTCTCAAGCAGGTTGACGGCTTCCAGTATGCTCTTCTTTACCTCTTCAGATTCTCCTTTTGATTTGGCGCCGTCAAGTTCAGCTTTGACATCAGCTATGTTTTGAGATGTAACCTCCGCGCCGAGAATCGCTTTTGCCGACAGCTCGGCCGCTTCTTTAAAAGGCTCTAGCAAACCGGGCTCGAGTGCAACCGGAAGCTCTTTTCCGCCCCACGCTTCAAAATCGTTTTCGATTAATATTTTGCCAATTTCAGATGTCATCTGTTTTTCCCCTGTTATTCCGGCGATCACATAAAATCCGTCGTCTTTGGCAATCGAAACGGCGGCATACCCCTTGTCTGCGATTTGAGAGGCCAGCGTCTCCGCTCCTTCTTTAGATGAAAACTTGCCGGCCTGAACGGCAAAGCTGTGAAAAGATTCTCCCGCTTGTCCGCTATTTTTTTGTCCGCTCTTTTTCTCTTCGGCACCTGAGTCACCGGCTTTTACCGCCTGTCCGTTTTCCGCATCCGCACCCAGGCTGCCGGATGCCGGCACTCCTTCTTTATGGGTTGCGAGATTCAGCGCGAACAGCCCGAGTCCCGTGCCGAGCAACACAGCAAAGATAATGGTTGCAGCAAAGCGCTTCAAAGGAAACGTAAGGGACATTTTCGCTTTTCGGTTGTTTTTAGCCTCGTTTTTCTTTTGATAAGGCGCCACCACTTTGGGATCGTCTTTGTACACGGTTTCTTCTTCGTCTGGAGGCGTCCATGTAAATTCATCTGTTTCAGGTGCGCCGTCCTCTTTTGAAGCCGATATTTCCCGTTCCGCCTTTCTCTTTTCTTCCCAGTTTGAAAAGGTGAACTTCTTTTCTTCATTTCTGTTGGAAAACTCTTTTTCATTTCCGTAGATGGTCTCTTCTCTGCCATTGATCATCACTTTAAGCGGGTCTTCCTGGGGCACTTTTTTAGCTGAGTTTTTCTTGCTCTTCCGTTTTTTCATGTGGCTTCCCTCGCTTTCCGTTTATTGTTTTATATTGAGATTAGGCGGCAGATTGGCCGCTCTCTATACGATCGGCAGAGGGAAGCCAGAAGGAAGGAGGAGTTCTCCCAAAGGCTGTCCCTCTTATTGTCCACACTTTATCACAGCCTCAAAAAAAAAGAACAAGACTTTTGTCGTCTTGCCCAAAAAGGTTTCGTCAAATTTTTTACCACCGTGCCATTTGAAGATACCACTCGATCATTGGATTGCCATAGAAACAGCTTATCAGCGTCCCGATCAGAATCGCGGGAGCAAACGGCATAGGTTCATTTTTCTTTAGCTTTCCTGCCAGCAATGCAATCAGACCAAGCACCGTTCCTGCGGCTGCCGAAAGGAAAAAAGCGAGAATGAGGAGGCGGCTGCCGAGCGCCATGCCGAGCACCGCAAACAGCTTTACGTCCCCCCAGCCGATCCCTCCTTTCGTCAAAAGCAGCGTCAAGAGCGGAAGCATGCCGCCGGCAAACGCACCGCTTAAACCGGAATGCCACGGCTCGAGGGGAACAAGAATCCGTCCGACAGCAAAGACAATCAGGAAAAAACAAAGCACAGCATCCGGAATGACCATATGTGTCACATCAGATACAAAGACGATCAAAAGCAGGGAAATAAGAGCAAGCACAATCACCAGCTCCCCCTGATGCCCAACCTGCATACCGGCAAACGCAAACAGGATGGCGGCGGAGAGCTCAACTGCCGGATACACGATCGATATCGGGGTTTGACACCCCTTGCACCTCCCCCGCTGCATCAAATAGGACAAAACAGGTATCAGCTCCGCGAGGCCCAGCTTTCTTTTGCAAGCCCGGCAGAGGGAACGCGGAGCAATCAATGATATCTTTTCAGGGATGCGTCGCCCGGCTGAACTAAAAAAGGAACCGAGCACTAACCCCGCCGTAAAAAGGTAAAAGATGAACATCACTATCAGCCTCGCACAATCAAATTTAACCGCTTCATGGGAAAAAACGGCTTCCTGAGGCTGTTATTTTAGCAAATATGAAGCGCCTCCGCTTTTCATAAAACATAAAAATGCGCAGTCAGCCGATGGCCAAAAGCGCATTTTTATGTTTTTTATTCAGTTAAAACTGCCCTGACAGCGGAAATAAAGTAAAGCGACCCGGTAACAATGACCACCGCTTTTTCATCTTCAGCTTGTTCTTCGATATAGCGGAAAACAGAGCCGATGTCTTCATCACATGTTTTATGATCAGCGGTACTTTGCTCAAACAGCTTTTGAGCGGATTCCGCTCTCGGAAAATCAAAAGATGTGAAGTGAATCGATGACGCAAACGACTCGATTTTGCGGATCATGTCTCTGTACGGCTTATCTTTGAGAGCACTGAAGCATACGTGAATATTTCGCCCGTCGAAGTGGGACGTGATCGTCTCGGCCAGCCGCTCTACCCCTTCTTTGTTATGAGCGCCGTCGATATAAACGAGAGGCCTGTTCAATACCTTCTCAAACCGGCCGGGCCATCCCGCCTTATGAATGCCGCGTTTCAGCTCTTCTTCGCTGATGGCCGCATGTTTTTCGGCTGTCAGCCATTCGGCCGCAAGTATGGCCAGAGACGCGTTTTGCCGCTGATGGGTGCCGATCAGGCTTGTTTCAATTCTTTCATAACGATGTAACGGTGTTTTCAGTGAAAACTGCTCTCCATCGGGCAGTGAACGCTCTCCGGACAGCTCGCAATCCTCATGAAGGGATATAAAAGCAGATTCTGTCTCCATCGCCTTTCGCTTTATCACTTCAGCTGCTTCACGCTGATGAACGGCTGTGATAACAGGAACGCCGTGTTTGATGATTCCCGCCTTTTCTGCGGCAATCTCTTTCAGCGTGCCGCCTAATATTGCCATATGATCATGGCCGATCGAAGTGATGACCGTTAACATCGGCTTCACGACGTTTGTCGAATCCAAACGGCCGCCTAATCCCGTTTCAAAAATAACAAAATCGGTGCGCCGGTATTTAGCAAAATATAAAAATGCGCATGCCGTAATAATTTCAAATTCGGTGGCTGCTCCGAATTCGGTTTTTTCAAGCTCAAGGACGAGAGGCCCGACCTCATTAAAGAGCGCCGTCCATTCGTCGTCCGAGATCGGTGCGCCGTCAACGCTGATCCGTTCGTTAAAGGTAATGATATACGGTGATGTGAAGGTGCCTGCTGTATAACCGGCTTCATTTAATACCGTACGGAGAAAAGCGATCGTTGAACCTTTTCCGTTTGTTCCGGCGACATGAATCGCATTAAGCTTTTTCTCGGGGTGCCCGAGCTTTCTCAGAAGCCATTCCATTCGTTCCAAACCCGGCTTCACGCCGAATTTAAGCCTTCCGTTAATCCAGCTGAGTGCTTCATCAAACGTTTTGAACAAGCGAATTCCTTCCCTTCAATTGATGAAGGTGTTTTCCAGCATCTTTAGAAAGACCTGGAAAACACCTCCTTTTTTCGTTGATTAATTTTTCAATTCGGCAATTCTTTTTTCTACAGCTTCACGTTTTGCCGTATAATCGGCTTCTTTCGCCCGCTCTTCTTCAATGACATGTGCAGGCGCCTTTTTCATAAATCCTTCGTTGCTTAATTTCTTTTGAACCCGTTCAACTTCCTTCGTCAGCTTATCGAGTTCTTTTTGCAGGCGGCTGATTTCTTCCTCAATGTTAATCAGACCTTCGAGCGGCAAAATCAGCTCGGCGCCGGATACGACAGCGGTCATCGCTTTATCGACCGCCTGAATATCCGTTCCGATTTGAAGAAGGCTCGGATTCGTAAAGCGTTCTACGTACGAACGGTTTTCTTCAAGTCGTTCGGCGATTTCCGGCGTGCTTGTTTTAATATAAAGCTCAATCTGCTTGCTAAGCGGCGTGTTGACTTCGCTCCGGATGTTCCGTACAGCGCGGATGACTTCAACGAGAAGCTTCATATCCGCCGCTGCTTCGGTGTCCGTATATTCTTTAACAGCTTCAGGCCACTTGGCGACTGTAATGGATTCCCCTTCGTGAGGAAGATGCTGCCAGATCTCCTCCGTCAGGAAAGGCATAAACGGATGCAACAGGCGCATCGTTTGATCCAGCACATACGCTAAAATAGAGCGGGTCGTCTTTTTCGCCGCTTCATCTTCACCGTAAAGCGGAAGTTTAGCCATTTCGATGTACCAGTCGCAGAAATCATCCCAGATAAAATTGTAGAGATGGCGGCCAACCTCGCCGAATTCGTACTTGTCAGCCAGCTGTGTCACAGTTTCAATCGTTTCGTTCAACCTTGTTAAAATCCACTTATCGGCAACTGATTTTTCTCCTGACAGATCAAGCTCTTCGTATGTCATGCCGTCCATGTTCATCAGGGCGAACCTTGATGCGTTCCAAATCTTGTTCGCAAAATTCCATGTTGACTCCACTTTTTCAAAGCTGAAGCGTAAATCCTGCCCTGGAGAGCTTCCCGTCGCAAGGAAGTAGCGCAGCGAATCCGCTCCGTACTTATCGATCACATCCATCGGATCGACGCCGTTTCCGAGCGATTTGCTCATTTTGCGGCCCTGGTCATCGCGGATAAGCCCGTGGATCAAAACATCTTTAAACGGACGTTCTCCGGTAAATTCGATACCTTGGAAGATCATTCTGGATACCCAGAAGAAAATGATATCGTATCCTGTGACAAGGACGTTCGTCGGATAGTAACGCTTGAAATCTTCCTCATCGATATCCGGCCAGCCCATCGTTGAAAACGGCCAAAGAGCGGAACTGAACCATGTGTCAAGAACGTCTTTGTCCTGCTCCCAGTTTTCGGCATCTTCAGGAGCTTCAGCGCCCACATAGATTTCCCCCGTTTCTTTATGGTACCACGCAGGAATACGGTGGCCCCACCAAAGCTGGCGGGAAATGCACCAGTCGCGGATATTTTCCATCCAGTGCAGATACGTTTTTTCAAAACGGTCAGGGACGAAGTTGACTTTTCCTTCGCTTTTTTGCAATTCGATGGCGGCATCGGCAAGCGGCTGCATTTGCACGAACCACTGCGTTGACAAATACGGCTCAACGACTGCTCCGCTGCGTTCGCTGTGGCCGACCGAATGCGTATGTTCTTCAATCTTGAACAGCACGCCCTCTTCCTGAAGATCTTTCACGATCTGCTTGCGGCATTCAAAACGGTCCATGCCTTTATATTGAAGCGCCTTGTCATTCATTGTGCCGTCTTCATTCATAACGAGAATGCGTTCAAGGTTGTGGCGGTTTCCGATTTCAAAGTCGTTCGGATCATGGGCAGGTGTAATTTTGACGGCACCTGAGCCGAATTCCATATCGACGTAGTCGTCTCCGACAATCGGAATTTCCCTTCCTGTGATCGGCAGAATAACCGTTTTTCCGATTAGGTGTTTGTACCGCTCGTCTTCCGGATGTACCGCAACCGCTGTATCGCCGAGCATCGTTTCCGGACGGGTCGTCGCAATTTCAATCGAGCCTGAACCGTCTTTCAGCGGATAGCGCATATGATAGAACGCGCCTTGTACGTCTTTATAGATGACTTCGATGTCAGACAGAGCCGTTTTAGTGGCCGGGTCCCAGTTAATGATATATTCTCCGCGGTAAATCAGCCCTTTTTCATATAGCTTCACAAATACTTCGCGAACCGCTTTAGAAAGCCCTTCATCAAGGGTGAAACGCTCCCTTGAATAGTCAAGGCCAAGCCCGATTTTCGCCCATTGGCTGCGAATAAAATCGGCATATTCCTCTTTCCATTTCCATGTTTCTTCAAGGAATTTTTCGCGGCCGAGATCATAGCGCGTTTTTCCTTCTTCGCGAAGCTTCGCTTCTACTTTTGCCTGAGTTGCAATACCGGCGTGATCCATACCCGGCAGCCAGAGCACGTCATAGCCCTGCATCCGTTTCATTCTTGTCACGATATCCTGCAAGGTGGAATCCCAAGCATGCCCCAAGTGCAGCTTACCCGTCACATTCGGCGGGGGAATGACAACGGTGTACGGTTCTTTTTCAGGGTCGTTTTTCGCTTCAAAAAATTTGCCGTTCACCCAATAGTCGTATCTGTCTTTTTCAACTGCAGACGGATCGTATTTTGTCGGCATCGTCAGTTCTTGATTATCCATTTTCAAACCTCCAACAGTATTAAACGGCTGAACAATAAAAAAGAGCCCTCTCGATCCTGTTAAAAGGACGAAGAGAACTCTCTCGCGGTACCACCTTTTTTCATGAATGCGAAAAAAACGCATTCACGCACTTAAATGGGATAACGGGACTTTCCCGAATTTCTCTACTTTTTGTTCGAGAAATTGCGCTCCTGGGCGACCTTCCAAAAAAGACTGACTGGGAGCCTTTCAGCGAACCGGCTTCCCTCTCTGCAAGCGTCTGTTTTTGTACTCTTCCCATTCAAAGCGGGTGATCATTGACTTTTCAGCACGTACTTTTTCTTTTTCTTATATTACTAAATCTTTTTCATTTTCGTCAATCATCTTTTCCGTTTTTCTCTTGTTTTATACGATACTGGGCCATGCACACAAGCTCCTTTTCCTCATATGATGCTGTAACGATAAGAGAGGAGGCATAAGATGCGAAAAAAATTCAACACACATTCATTCCAGCCGTGGCTGAAGCAAGTCAGGCTTGTTGCTGTTCAAGTCGTCCTCCCGATCACGATCTTCCAGGGCATACGCACGATCATCTTTCCGACCACATTTGATGTCCTCCTTTTGGGCATTCTCATATTCCTTGCGTGCGCCTTTCACCTTGACTGGATATAAGCACGAAAAAAGTCCGCATCATGATGATGGGGACTCTGTTTCTTCCTGCAGTTTTCTGTTTTCTTCCGTCTCGTGAATGCTCATCACAAGCGGTTCGGCGTTTTTCATTTGCCAGTACGCCTTCAAAAGCATTGTACAGGCTTCTTTTTCTCCGGGCCCCTTCTCAAGGTCGTAGCGGTTCAGCACACCGTATACAGGCCCGGGGTAAGCCATATAGCTGAGGAATAAGCTGATTTCTTCCTCCCGCAAAGGATAGACATTGTGATACGTATAAAACCAGTTTACACATTCCGTGCACATCACGGGATTCGTCTTAAACATTCTTGTGAAAAATACGATGAGATCGTTCGCTGGGGGCCCGTGTCCCGCTTTCTCAAAGTTCGTAAAGTAACCCGTTCCGGTATCGTTATAGAGAAAATGCCGGACGGACAGCTGCCCGTGGTTTAAAACCATTCTCGAAGACTCTTTGTCTTTCATGGTCTCATACCACTCTTCAAGGCGGGCAAGCGCAAAGTCTGCAGCTGATATCGTCTCTTTGAAATACATGGCTGCCTGAAGCTGGAACGGGGACATATACCATTCGTTTTCCGCTCTTGAGATGAATTCTTCATATTTCTGTTTTTGCTGTTCCCATTTCCGTTTTGTCCGTTCATAGTGCCCGAGTATTTCTTCCCGCCTCACACCGAGCTCTTTTTCCGTTCGCTGGTGAAGAAGAGCGATTTCTTTAAACATATATTCGTGTTTTTGGTCACGCTCTTCCTCTCTTTCAAGGGTAAGCCAAGGCATGAGATAACAGACATCTTCTCCGGCTTGCGTTAAAAATTCGCCCGTGCGGTTTCGATAGACGGGGACAAACTGCCTGTAGCCTTTTTCCTCCAGCATGATCATCTGTTCTGTGAAGCGGGCGTTTCTTGAAGCCGCCAATTTTTTCAGGGCGAATACACCGTGATCCGTATACACTTTCCATACCTTTGGACTGACCGATTCCATATATTCAGGCGTAAGACCGTACTCATTTAAAACAGACTGGATGCCTTCCATCGGCTTCACCACATTTTTATCAATGCATTAGGCATGGCTGTTTTGATAATCCGGTATATAAAGGATCTGTCCCTCTTTTAATTCCTCGTCAAGGGAAAGGGAATTCATCCGGATGAGCTGCTGGACATTAATATCATAGCGCTCGCACAAAAGATCAATGGTATCGTTTTGCTGAACGATGCACATCCTCATTCGAGTAAACTCCTCCTCTCCCTGTTTTGTAAACAGCTTTGTCAAATAGAGAGCATTGTCATTCTCCTTAGCTGACACTTCCTGGTCGTCTGCTGCCGGCATCTCATCTCTTTCTTCTTCAGGCTCCGTCTGCTCATGAAACGAATATTCCGGGATTTCAATGGTATGTCCGGCTTCCTCTTCTTCATCAATCGCTTCTGCTTTCTGTGTCACTTCAACTTCAAACGTCTCAGGCTCCCTGTCATTCTGGTCTTCCTCCAAAAGAGGCGGAACACCGTAGAACGGGGTTTCTTTCGGTTCATCATGAGTTTGATAAGCCCTTTGGAGCGGCTCCGGCTCTGCTTCCGCTTCTTCCCTTTTTAACTCGTATTCTTCCGGCTTTGCTTCTTTCTCCTCTTTCAGCTCATATTCTTCCGGCTTTGCTTCTACTTTCTCCCTTTTCAGCTCATATTCTTCCGGTTTTGCTTCTACTTTCTCCTCTTTCAGCTCATATTCTTCCGGTTTTGCTTCTACTTTCTCCCTTTTCAGCTCATATTCTTCCGGTTTTGCTTCTACTTTCTCCCTTTTCAGCTCATATTCCTCCGGCTTTGCTTCTACTTTCTCCCTTTTCAGCTCATATTCTTCTTCCGGATGTTCAAGAGCGGCGTCTTTTGGATTTTCCATTTCGCGCTTCGTCCGCTCTGCCGCAGACAAAGACGCTGTAAAAAACGGCTTTGTTTCCTCTGTATCGTCTCCGAGAAACGACTGGTAAATCGGAACCGCTTCCGCATCGGTATCAGTTTCTTCTGCTTCTTCATACGGCTGTTCTTCGTCCTGCTCTTCATAAGATCTGTCAAGCTGAATCAAAAATTCTTCCTCTTTACCCTGTTCTTCGTCGTTTGAAGGTGATCTGAAGGCAGGCTCAAGCTCCTCTTCCGGCTGGACGGCCGCAGGCATAGTACGCGGTTCTTCTTCTCCGGCTTCACCGCTTACATTCAAGAGGCCTTCAATCGCCAAATCAGCTTGAATCGTCAGCATTCTCGCATCTGTCAGCTGATAATCGAAAGCGTCAATAAAAACAAATACGTCGTTTAAATGATTGACCTTGTCTTTCGGGATGGTGATATCCACTGGGAAACAATGCGTCAGCTCTGCGCTGCCGTCCCCTTTCAGCTTTACATCTTCCACAAATCGGCTTGTCGCAGGCAGCTCTGCATATTCCCGGGTTTGATCTATGTTGTATTCGCCTGTCAGCTCTAATGACCCTCGTATGGATACATAATCATTTACTTCCTGAACGGTAATGTCAGGATCCAATGAAATCGATAATAATTCGGATACTTCCTGTCCTTTTTGAAAACAGATTGACTCTTCCACAGAAAATTGCAAACGATTGTTTTGCGGCAAACTGATATCCTCCCTTCACCTAATTTTTAAAATTAGATGTCAGTAAAGATGTATGAGAAAAGCAGGGAGAATATGAACAGAAAAATCATAAGCCGTTACCGGCACCATGCAAAAAAGAGCCGCCGGCAATGTCCGGCAGCCCTTTTCTTTATCTGGAGCGGCTGATTCTTTCGAATACGCGTTCAGCAGCTTGAATCGTATGCTCAATGTCGTCATCCGTATGAGCGGTTGACAAGAACAGCCCTTCAAACTGTGAAGGCGGGAGAAACACGCCTTCATCGGCCATCCCTTTATAATATTCGGCAAACAGTCCGAGATCAGACTGTTTCGCTGTATCATAATTGATGACCGGTTCATTTGTGAAGAAAAAGCCGATCATAGACCCCGCTCGATTAAATGTACACGGAATGCCATTTTTCCCGGCAGCTTCAGAAATTCCTTTTTCCAAACGGTCTGCTTTGCGGGAGAATTCCTGGTAGGATTCAGGAGTCAGCTGTTTCAATGTTTCGAGTCCGGCTGTCATGGCAAGCGGGTTGCCGGACAGCGTGCCGGCCTGATAGATCGGACCGCTCGGCGCAATTTTCTCCATGATTTCCGCCTTTCCTCCATAAGCGCCGACAGGAAGACCGCCGCCGATCACTTTTCCGAGGCAAGTCAAATCAGGCGTCACTCCGAAATAGCCTTGCGCACAGTTGTAGCCCACCCTGAAGCCTGTCATTACTTCATCAAAAATCAGCAGAGCGCCATGCGTCTCAGTCAGCTCGCGAAGCCCTTCGAGGAACCCTTTAACCGGAGGTACAACACCCATATTGCCCGCGACAGGTTCAACGATAACGCCGGCAATGTCCTCTCCGAATTCCTGAAAGACAAGCTTCATGCTTTCCAGATCATTGTAAGGAACGGTAATCGTGTTTTTTGCAATGCTTTCCGGAACTCCGGGACTGTCAGGGAGGCCGAGCGTTGCTACTCCAGAGCCCGCTTTAATCAGCAGGGAATCACCGTGTCCATGGTAGCAGCCTTCAAATTTCACGATTTTGTTACGGCCTGTGTAACCGCGCGCCAGCCGCAAGGCGCTCATCGTCGCCTCCGTACCGGAGCTTACCATCCGAACGATTTCTATGGAAGGAACGCGGTCGATGACAAGCTCGGCAAGCTCGGTTTCCAGTTCTGTCGGTGCACCGAAGCTTGTCCCGTGTTCTGCCGTGTTTTGAATTTCTTTCACCACTTTTTCATTGCTGTGTCCTAAAATAAGCGGTCCCCATGACAAGACATAATCGATGTATTCGTTTCCGTCAATATCATAGATTTTTGATCCTTTTCCCCGTTCCATAAAAATCGGGTCCATGTTCACTGATTTAAAGGCTCTGACCGGGCTGTTCACCCCGCCAGGCATGACTCGTTGCGCCTCTTCGAATGCCGCTTTAGACTTCTCATAGCTCCGCATCCTCTAAAACCCCCAGTTCAAATTCTTATTCCGAAATCCATTTTGCCGCATCTTTTGCAAAGTACGTAATGATCAAATCAGCGCCCGCCCGTTTCATGCTTGTCAGCATTTCGAGAACAAGAGCTTTTTCTTCAATCCAGCCGTTTTGTGCCGCGGCTTTGACCATCGCATACTCCCCGCTTACATTGTATCCGACAACAGGCAGGTTAAATTCGTTTTTCACTTCTCTGACGATATCAAGATATGAAAGCGTCGGCTTGACGATCAGGAAATCGGCGCCTTCTTCCACATCGGATTTTGCCTCCCGGAGAGCCTCCCTGCGGTTGGCATAATCCATTTGGTACGTCTTGCGGTCGCCGAACTGCGGACTGCTTCCCGCGGCATCGCGGAACGGGCCGTAAAACGCGCTCGCATATTTTACAGCGTACGACATGATCGGCACATTTGTAAATCCTTCCTGATCAAGCGCATCCCTGATGGCGGCAACGAAACCGTCCATCATGTTTGAAGGCGCAATAATGTCAGCGCCTGCACGGGCTTGGCTGACAGCGGTTTTTGCCAAAAGAACGAGCGATTCGTCATTTAGTATTTCACCGTTTTCCACAAGGCCGCAGTGACCGTGGTCCGTGTACTCGCATAGGCATGTATCTGCGATAACGACAAGCTCAGGAAAGTCTTGTTTAATTTGTGCAATCGCTTTTTGAACGATGCCGTGGTTGTGATAGGCTCCGCTTCCCACATCATCTTTGTGTTCAGGCACGCCGAAGACGATCACAGATTGAATGCCGAGGCCTGCGACTTCCTCCATTTCCTCTTTCAGCCGGTCCAAAGACAGCTGGTATACGCCCGGCATGGACGGAACTTCGCTTTTAACGTTCTCTTCCTCGGTTACAAATATCGGATAAATAAAGTCAGATGCTCTTAACTCGGTTTCTCTTACCAATTTTCGCATACCTGCTGTCGTCCGCAGGCGGCGGTGTCTTTGAAATGATGCTTCCATTTGTCATTCTCCCTTTCTTGAAATGCGGCATATTTCACGCAGCATTCCGTCGATTGTATAGACGTCCGGCATATATGAAGGAATTCCGTAGTCCGACAGCGCCTTCTTTGTCATAGGCCCGATCGTAATAAAAGCCGTACCGTTCTTTTCGGCCCACGTTCTGCTCTCCTCTTTCAAAATGGACATGAATGTATGTACCGTCGAGGAGCTGGTAAATGTCACAAAATCAAAAGACGCGTGTTTTGCTGCTTCCTTAAGCTCCAGAATTCCCTTTTCATCACGAACGGTTTCATACAAAATCCATTCCGAAACTTGAATTCCGAGCGGAGTGAGGGTTTTCTTGATGACGTCCCGGGATAAATTCCCTTTTAAAACGGCCACTTTATCATGACGGCCGACATTTCGCTTCAGTGCCTCCGCCAAATGTTCAGCCACGTATAACTCAGGCATCAGATCGACAGAAAGACCCCTGTCGCGCAAATACCTGGCCGTTTTTTCACCGACAGCGGCAACCTTGGCCTTTGATGCGAAAGGAACGCTGAACCCGGCGTTCTTCAAATAAGAAAAAAAGAATTTTGCCCCGTTCACGCTTGTAAAAACAAGCCAGTCCGCGCTTTCAAGATCTGCTCGAAAGCGCTGGGCCTGTTCTCGCGGGAGGGCGGGCCGAAACGAAATCAATGACGTTAAAACAGCTTCTCCGCCCAAAGCCTCCACCTTTTCCCTGAAGGATTGGGCTTGGGCTTTATTGCGGGTGACGAGCACTTTCTTTCCCTGTAAAGGAAGATCATGCTTCATTGTCTTCCAGCTCCTGTTTCACACGGTCAATCAGTGCCTTTGCTCCTTTTTCCGACATGACCGCCGCGCATTCTCTGCCGACAGCCTCCGGATCTTTTCCTTTTACTGTTTCTCTGTATGCGGTTTTTCCGTCAGGCGATGCCACAAGACCGGTCAGTTCGATGACGCCGTCTTCGTCCATCGTCGCAAATCCGGCGATTGGCACTTGGCAGCCGCCTTCCATCGCATGAAGAAAAGCGCGCTCGGCCGTGACGGTCAGCTGTGTGTAGCGGTCGTTCAGGCGCGAAAAGAGGGACAGCAGCTCCTCATCCGAGCCTCTGCACTCGATCGCCAACGCGCCTTGCCCAACGGCGGGAAGGCAGCTCTCTGGATCAAGAAATTCGGTGACGACATCGTCCTTCCAGCCCATTCTTGACAGGCCTGCCGCTGCTAAAATAATCGCGTCGTAATCTTCAGTTTCAAGTTTTTTCAGCCTTGTATCGATATTTCCCCTGATCCACTTGATCTCAAGGTCGGGGCGCATTTGCAAAAGCTGCGCGCTTCTTCTGAGGCTGCTCGTGCCGATAACCGCACCTTGTTTCAGGTCGGCCAGCTTTTGACGGCTTTTTGAAATGAGAACGTCCCTGGCATCTTCCCGTTTTGGAATGCAGCCGACCACCAGCCCTTCGGGAAGCGCCGACGGCATGTCCTTCATGCTGTGAACGGCCATATCAATTTCCCCGGAAAGCATCGCCTGTTCGATTTCTTTGACGAACAGGCCTTTCCCGCCGACCTTTGACAGGGTAACATCCAAGATCCGGTCGCCTTTTGTAACGATTTCCTTTATTTCAAACGTGAAATCCGGATTTAATTCCTCCAGCTTTTTGATCACCCATTTTGTCTGGGTCATCGCCAATTTGCTTCTTCTTGAGCCTACAATGATGTTTCTCATGTTTTCTTCCTCCCAATCCGTCACGGGCAACCGTTTTAACTAACTAAACCAATGAAATTGCGAAAAGCTGCCGAGCAAAAAGAAATTGATTAAAAGAACAAGAAAAGACGCGGTATTCCACATGGCCGCGATCCTTCCCTGCAGCTCTTTGACAATCCTGATAAATAAATAGTATCCGTATAAAAAAAGCAGCACGATCGATCCGAGCACTTTCGGATCCGCCCAGTACAGGGTTTCAAGCGATACATACGACCAGATAATCCCCAGAATCAGACTCAGCAAAAGCATGGGAACGCCGATGAGATTAAGGACATAAGCCATATGATCAAGTTTTGGCAAATCTTCGATTCGTAAGAGCCATTTCCCCCACTTTTTCTTTTTCAATAAACGGTACTGAAAAAGATACAGCACGGAAAAGACAAACGACAATGAAAACGCTCCATACGAAAGAATCGCCATTGTAATGTGGATGATCAAGAGCTCGGACACGAGCCTTCCCGAAAGCTCCGCCGACTGCTGGGCCGTCGGTGTAAACGTGTGGATCGCCGCCATTGAAAAGCCGATGAGATTGGTGAAAAAAACGAGAAATTCCACTTTCAAAAGCTTCGTCAAAACGAGAGACAGCGTGACAAGCACCCACGCGTAAAAATAAAGCCCCTGTGCATTATTCAAAACAGGAAACTGATCTGTGTACTGCATGAAATAAAAAAGGTATACCGTCTGCAGAATCCAGACAATAGAAAGCAACCAGAAGGCCGCTTTTCCCGCCTTCCGGTTGTGCTGTAAAAAGTCTATAAAATAAAAGAGGACGGTGAGCGCGTACAACACGATTGTAACTTCGTTAAGCCTTGCTAACAATGTGTCTGTCATGTCTGTCACTCGCTCGCGATAGAAGTCAAACCCTGCTGGTTTTGCCGCTTAAACGCATGAACCGGCTGGCGTTCGTCTTGATTCTCTCCGTCAGGAAAAGCCGCTTCTTCAATATCAAAAATCTGCGTAAACAGTGCAAGCTTTTCTTCGGCATCAGCTTCTGACGCAAACTCCTTCACTTTTAAAATCGGGTCGCGCAAGAGCTGGTTGATAATGCTTTTCGTATGCTTGTTTAAAAGTTTTTTCTCTCTTGTGCTCAAGTGAGGGAGCTTCCGTTCGATGCTCTGCATCGTTTCCGCCTGGATTGTCAAAGCTTTTTCCCTGAGAGCAGAGATGACCGGCACGACGCCGAGCGTATTCAGCCATTGTTTAAAAGCGACGATCTCAGCTTCAATAATCAGCTCCACTTCTTCAGCAACGGCCTGACGCTCCTTCAGATTTTCTTCCACGATCCCTTCAAGATCGTCAATATCGTACAGAAAGACGCCTTCCACATCGCTGAGAGCCGGGTCAAGATCCCGCGGCACGGCAATATCCACCATAAAAAGCGGACATCCTTTGCGAAGCTTATTGACATGTTCGATCATCTCTTTTGTGACGACATAGCCGCTTGCGCCCGTTGAACTGATGAGAATGTCGGCTTCCATTAAAGCGCATTGCAGCTCATTTAAGCTTTTCGCCGCGCCTGAAAAACGGCCGGCAAGCTCCTTCGCTTTTGAAAATGTTCTGTTGATCACGGTAACCTGTCCGATTCCGTGGCCGTGCAGGTTTTGAACCGCAAGCTCTCCCATTTTGCCCGCGCCGAGAATCAGCACGTGTTTATCGGAAAGGTCGCCGAAGATTTTCCTGGCAAGCTCGACGGCTGCATAGCTTACGGATACAGCATTTGAAGCAATGTCCGTTTCGGCATGGCAGCGCTTGGCAACGGTGACAGCCTGCTTAAACAAATAGTTGAAAACGGTACCAATTGTCTTCTCTTCCTGAGCCAGCTTAAAACTTGTACGCACTTGGCCTAAAATCTGCGTTTCTCCAATAACCATCGAATCCAATCCGCACGATACGCGGAACAAATGTTCAACGGCTCCGTCGTTTTCATAAAACTTCAAGTAAGGCGAAATGTCCTCTTTGCTTAGTCCGAACCAGTTCGCCAAAAACATTTTCATATAATAACGTCCGGTGTGCAGCTGATCAACGACTGCATACAGCTCTGTCCGGTTGCATGTCGACACGATGATATTCTCAAGTATGCTTTTTTCTTCTTTCAATTGCGACATCGCCTGCCCCAGCTCATCCGGCTGAAAGGTTAACTTTTCACGTATATCAACAGGGGCTGATTTGTAATCCAATCCCACGACAAGTATATGCATAACTCTTGCTTGCACCCCCAACATCTATCTAAATTAGAATGATTATAATATAGAATTTATTATTCAAAACGATTATAACATATATTCACTATTTTCTCTTCCCAAAATGTGAACAGATTTTAAAAAATTGATGTGATATAGTAGAAAATGTGTTTCTATTTCTTTCACTACATCAAGAAGGTGATACTTTGAAAAAGAAATCTGTTTTGCTTCCATTGCTGTTGATAGCCGTGGCTGTCTACGCCTTTCTGCGGTCGGGCCGGATCAACCTGTTTGACGGACAGGAAGAATGGTCTGTACTTGCGGGGCTCATCGGGCTGGCTCTTTTTTATCAGGGACAGAAGGAAGCCGATTCCGCCCATTCCTTTGCAGGGCTCTTCATGACAGCGATCGGTGTTTATTTCACATTTAAAGAGGACTATTTCAGCCGCGCGGATGATTTTGCGGTCATCGTGCTGATCCTCGGTGCGGCGCTTCTTGTCAAATCGTTTAAGACGAAAGAATATCAATATGAGAGTCTGCTGATGATCGCAGTCGCCCTCTATCTTTATTTTTTCCGGCAGATTGCCGCCTGGCTGAAGACGGCGAATATCGAGACGGCATATGTAGAAGCTTATTGGCCGGCCGCTTTTATCGCGGTTAGTCTGCTTTTATTATTCTTAAAAAGAAAATAGTTTATTCAAGAAAAAGCACTTGCATCAATCCCGCAAGTGCTTTTTCTTTTATCTCGCGATCATTTGCTCGATCGCCGACCACGCTTCTTGTTTACCCTTTTTCGTCTCGGAGGAAAACAAGATGAGCTGGTCTTCTTTTTCTATATTGAGCGTCTCTTTGACGACTTTGGCATGCTTTTCCCATTTACCTTTAGGGATTTTATCCGCTTTTGTCGCAATCACGATCACAGGAATTTCATAATGCTTTAAAAAGTCGTACATGATGACATCATCCTGTGAAGGAGCATGCCTGAGGTCGACGATTTGGACGACCGCTTTCAGTTCTTCGCGGGATGTCAAATACGTCTCTATCATACGGCCCCAAGCCTCGCGCTCCGTTTTGGAGACTTTCGCAAATCCGTAACCGGGCACATCGACAAAGTGAAGAACATCGTTAATGATATAAAAGTTTAATGTCTGTGTTTTGCCCGGCTTTGATGATGTCCTCGCTAAGTTTTTACGGTTGATCATTGTATTGATAAATGACGATTTTCCGACATTAGATCTCCCGGCAAGGGCGATTTCCGGCAGCCCCCCTTCAGGGTACTGCTCGGGTTTCACCGCACTGATGACAATCTCTGATTTCGTTACTTTCATTTCTCTTCTCCTACTAGCGCATGCTTTAGAACTTCGTCCAGGTGAGCGACAGGAATGAAGGTTAAGCCTTCCCGCACGCTGTTTGGAATGTCCTCAATGTCTTTTTCATTATCTTTCGGCATAATGACAGTCTTTAAGCCGGCACGGTGTGCGCCGAGCGCCTTTTCCTTCAAGCCGCCGATCGGAAGGACGCGGCCTCTTAACGTGATTTCGCCGGTCATGCCGACATTTCGTGAAACAGGTCGGCCCGTCAGCGCCGAAACAAGAGCTGTCGCCATTGTGATCCCCGCGGATGGCCCGTCCTTCGGAACGGCCCCTTCCGGCACGTGAATGTGAATATCGTGTTTTTCATGAAAATCAGGGTTGATGTTTAACTCTTCCGCTTTTGAACGGACATAGCTGAATGCGGCTTGTGCCGACTCTCTCATGACATCGCCGAGCTTTCCGGTTAAAATGAGCTTGCCTTTCCCGGGGGAAAGAGACACTTCGATGGACAGCGTATCTCCGCCGACCGTCGTGTAGGCAAGACCTGTGACAACGCCGATCTGATCGTCGAGCTCAGCCTGTCCGTACCTGAACATTCTTTTTCCTAAATAGTCTTCAAGGTTTTTGTCCGTGACCGTAATTCTTTTTCTTTCCCCTGATACGATCAGCTTCGCCGCTTTTCTGCATATCGCTGCGATTTGGCGTTCAAGACTTCTGACGCCGGCTTCCCTCGTATAATAGCGAATAACATCAAGGACAGCCTGCTCCCGTATTTGCAGATTGGATTTTTTCAGACCGTGTTCTTTCAGCTGTTTTGGAAGCAGATGGTCTTTGACGATTTCGACCTTTTCCACTTCCGTATAGCCCGCGATCGTGATGATCTCCATACGGTCTCTGAGCGGACCCGGGATTGTGGCCAGGTTGTTCGCGGTCGCAATAAACAAAACCTTTGATAAATCAAACGTCTCTTCAATATAATGGTCGCTGAACGTATGGTTTTGTTCAGGATCGAGCACTTCCAGCATCGCTGAAGCAGGATCTCCCCTGAAATCCGAAGCCATTTTATCAATCTCGTCCAAAAGGAACACGGGATTGTTCTTGCCTGCTTTTTTCATCCCCTGAATAATGCGGCCCGGCATGGCGCCTACATATGTGCGGCGGTGGCCACGGATTTCGGATTCATCCCTCACGCCGCCAAGGGAAATGCGGACAAATTTGCGTCCGAGCGATTTGGCGATCGATTTGGCCAGCGAGGTTTTTCCGACACCCGGAGGTCCGGCCAAGCATAAGATCGGTCCTTTTAACGAGCGGGTCAGCTTTTGGACTGCCAAATATTCGAGAACCCGTTCTTTCACTTTTTCAAGTCCGTGATGTTCTTCATCAAGAATTTGACTGGCGAGATTTAAATCAAGCCTGTCTTCTGTTGCATCATTCCATGGGAGGGAAATAAGCCATTCAATATAATTGCGGATGACAGAACTTTCAGCTGAGCTTGACGGAATTTTTTCGTACCGGTTTAGCTCTTTAAACGCGGTTTCTTTCACATTGTCAGGCATGCCGGCCTGTTCGATTTTCTCAGTCAGCTTTTGGACCTCGCCCGTTTTTCCTTCTTTATCGCCAAGCTCTTTTTGGATGGCTTTCATCTGCTCGCGCAGGTAATACTCCTTTTGCGTTCTTTCCATTGAACGCTTGACGCGCTGCCCGATCTTCTTTTCAATCTCAAGGACTTCTTTTTCGTTGTGAATCAGGTCGATCACTTTGTTTAATCTGGCTTTGACATCGATCGTTTCCAGCACTTCCTGCTTGTCTTTCAACTTAAGCGGCAGGTGGGAGGCGACGATATCGGCCATTCTTCCCGGCTCTTCAATATCTGTCACAGCGGCAAATGTTTCAGCCGATATTTTTTTCGAAATCTTTATGTATTGATCGAAGTGGTCAAGCAATGTGCGCATGAGTGCTTCATCTTCAACATCTTTTTCAGTCTCTTCATCGATTCGTTCGATTTTTACAGACGTATATTCATCTAAATCATGGTACTCAAGAATGCGGGCGCGCTGCAGCCCCTCCACCAAAACGCGGATCGTTCCGTTCGGCAGCTTGAGCATCTGCTTGATTTTTGTATAGGTTCCGAATGTAAAAATCTCGTCTTCATCCGGTTCGTCTATGGATATGTCCTTTTGTGTTGCCAAAAAGATCATATGGTCATTCATCATCGCCTGTTCAAGCGCCTGAACCGACTTTTCACGCCCGACGTCAAGGTGCAAAACCATCGTCGGATAGACGAGTAAACCTCTTAAAGGGAGGAGCGGGATGTTTCGTTTCGTTTCATCTGCCATTTTGACTGACACCTCCGTAACTTTAGTATGAACCATTATAATATACTTTTTTTATCCCTGTACAATTGTAAGCCCGGCGAAATAAAAAGGGTCTCCTGTAGTATACCCTTTCTTTCAGTTCTGAAAAAGGAAAAGATGTCCTCCGCTAAGAAAACATGCCGGCGCCTGTCGGAGAAAACCGGCCCGAAAAAAATCCCCATCTGAAATGATGGGGATTTATACGGATTCTCTTTTCATCTGAGCGCCGTCAGGCATTTCTGAAGGAGGGTTGACCAATGCAAGGTCCAGCACTTCCTGCAAGGTTTTGACGGGAATGATATGTACGCCTTCTATCCGCTTTAAAATCGACTGGACATTTTCGTGCGGAATAATAACAGTTTTTGCCCCCGCATGCTTGGCCGCTTTGATTTTCGGAATCACGCCGCCGATCGGCTTTACCCGGCCGTTCAGGCTGATTTCCCCCGTCATGGCGACAGTATGGTCTATCGGAACCTTATGAATGGCGGAGAAAATGCCCGCCGCCATGGCAATTCCTGCAGATGGTCCGTCAACCGGGATACCGCCGGGGAAATTCACGTGAATATCATAATCCGAAGCTTTTACTCCCATTGTCCGCAATACAGTCATGACATTTTCGACCGACCCTTTCGCCATGCTTTTCCGTCGGATCGATTTTGACTGGTTGCCGATATTCTCTTCTTCTGCGATGCCTGTGATATTAATCGATCCCTTATCAGCAGCCTTGTTGACTGTGACTTCAATTTCGAGCAGCGAACCGCTGTTAGGGCCGTGGACGGCAAGTCCGTTGACGATGCCGACCTGCGGTTTGGAGGCGATTTTTTGTTCGTATTTCGGTGTCAGCTGGCTCGAATGGATCACCCATTCGATATCTTCAACCGTCACCTCGTCGCGCTCTTCAGTCAAAGCCATTCCGGCGGCGATTTGCATCATATTGACGACTTCGCGGCCATTTCTCGCATACCGCGTCAACAGGTCAAGTCCTTCCTCTGCGACTTTCTTCTGAATCTTATCAGCCGCTTTTTTGGCGACCGTTTTTAATTCTTGCTTTTCAAGGTCGCGGAAGAACACTTCCAGACATCTCGACCGAATCGCTGGCGGGATTTCGTCAGGCATCCTCGTCGTCGCGCCGATCAGTCTGAAATCCGCCGGCAGCCCGTTTTGAAAAATGTCGTGGATGTGTTTGGGGATTTGCGTGTTTTCTTCACTGTAATAGGCGCTTTCCAAAAACACTTTCCGATCTTCAAGCACCTTCAGCATTTTATTCATTTGAATCGGATGAAGCTCTCCGATTTCGTCGATGAATAATACCCCGCCGTGCGCATGCGTAACGGCTCCCTGCTTTGGCTGAGGAATTCCGGCCTGCCCCATCGCTCCGGCACCCTGATAAATCGGATCGTGGACCGATCCGATCAACGGGTCGGCGATTCCCCGCTCGTCGAAGCGGGCCGTTGTCGCGTCAAGCTCGACAAAGACGGAATGTTCCTGGAACGGTGAGCGCTTGTTCTTTTTCGCTTCTTCGAGGACAAGCCTTGCAGCTGCGGTTTTCCCTACACCTGGAGGGCCGTAAATAATGACATGCTGCGGATTTGGTCCGCAAAGGGCGGCTTTCAGCGCTTTAATGCCGTCCTCTTGGCCGACGATGTCTTTAAAAGATGTCGGCCTCACCTTTTCTGATAACGGTTCTGATAAATGGATTGATCTCATTTTCCGGAGCTGTTCCATCTCTTTTTTGGACTCTCTGTCTATCGTAACCTTTTGGGTTCTTTGATTCTTGAGCAGATTCCAAAAATATAATCCGATGATGATCCCGAAAAATAGTTGTACAAAAAGTGCAATGCTCGTCCAGCTCAACTGATGGTCCCTCCTGAAATGGTTTCGTATCTTTAAGTATGTCAGATAGTATTTCCTGATCAGGGAGGGAATAAACGTACAGAAAGGGATAATTTTGCTTTTGGAAACCGTCACTTTTTTCTGTATGGCGACGGTTTCCAAATGCAAAAAAAGAACCTCCTTTGGCTAGGAGGTTCTCTGCATTATGCTGAAGTTTTTTTGTCTTTATTGACGACCGTGCCGTCTTTCATAATGAGACGCGGCGGTTCGCCGTCAGTGACGGTTTTGCCTGTAATCACGCATTTTTCAATATCCTCGCGTGACGGCAGATCGAACATCACGTCGAGCATGATTCCTTCGATAATGGAACGAAGTCCGCGTGCTCCTGTTTTACGTTCAATTGCTTTTTTAGCGATTTCTGTGAGCGCTTCGTCTTCAAATACAAGCTCCACATCATCCAGCTCAAGCATTTTTCTATATTGTTTAACAAGTGCGTTTTTCGGTTTTGTTAAAATTTCAACCAGCGCTTTTTCATCGAGTGGTTCAAGGCTTGCGATGATCGGGAGACGGCCGATGAATTCAGGGATCAGACCGAAGCGAAGCAAGTCTTCCGGAAGAACTTTGGAAAGAAGCGCTTCTTTTTCAAGATCTTCATGCTTGTTGTCAGAGCCGAAGCCGATGACCTTTTGACCGAGACGGCGCTTGATGATTTGCTCGATTCCGTCAAAAGCTCCGCCGCAAATGAACAGGATGTTCGTTGTGTCAATCTGGATGAACTCTTGATGAGGATGCTTTCTTCCGCCTTGTGGAGGAACGCTTGCAACCGTACCTTCAAGAATTTTAAGCAGAGCCTGCTGAACGCCTTCACCTGATACATCGCGTGTAATTGAAGGGTTCTCGGACTTTCTGGCCACTTTATCGATTTCATCGATGTAGATAATGCCTTTTTCCGCTTTTTCAACATCGTAGTCAGCAGCCTGAATCAGCTTAAGCAAAATGTTCTCCACATCTTCACCGACATAGCCTGCTTCAGTAAGCGAAGTGGCATCTGCAATGGCAAACGGCACATTCAGGATGCGGGCTAGTGTTTGAGCAAGAAGCGTTTTTCCGCTTCCAGTCGGTCCGATCATGGAAATATTACTTTTTGACAGCTCGACATCATCGACTTTGCTGTTCGAATTGATCCGCTTGTAATGATTGTAGACGGCCACGGCAAGGGATTTTTTTGCCTGGTCCTGGCCGATGACGTATTCATCAAGAATCTCGCGGATTTCCTTTGGTTTTGGGACATCTTTGAACTCCACTTCTTCTTCAGAGCCGAGTTCCTCTTCTACAATTTCAGTGCAAAGTTCGATGCACTCGTCACATATATATACGCCTGGTCCGGCGACAAGCTTGCGTACCTGATCTTGTGTTTTTCCGCAAAACGAGCATTTTAATTGTCCTTTTTCCTCGTTGAATTTAAACATTCTTTCACCCCTTATATCCTTGTCATTCCTGTTTCTTCGTTAAAAGAAACATCGCTTGAAAACATTCGTTCCATTATGTATTGCATTTTACCACACTTTCCAAAAAGGCGATAACGTTGTGTTTGCCGTTCGGCATATTCAATATGTATGTTGATCAAAACGACATTATCTATCCTTTCCCAAAGAAAAGATGATAAGTCAAAATTGTATAAAACAAGGCACGAAACATTCGCGCCCTGTTTTATATAAAGTATGATTATGAAACATATTAACGGTTTTCTACAAGAAAATCAATTGCTTTGCGAACTTTTAAGTCCTCTTTCATTCCTTCTGTAGAACCGATTGCTTGTTTGATGTTTTCAACAGGCATGTTGTACGCTTCAGCCATTTTAGAAAGCTCTTCTTCGACTTCTTCGTCAGTGACTTGAAGGTTTTCAGCTTTGGCGATCGCTTCCAGTGTCAGGTTGGATTTCACGCGTTTTTCAGCATCCTCTTTCATTTGCTCTTTCAGCGCGTTTTCATCCTGTCCTGAGAATTGGAAGTAAAGCTCAAGGTTCATGCCTTGCATTTGCAGACGCTGTTCGAATTCTTTCATCATGCGGTCAAGCTCTGTGTCGATCATCGCTTGAGGAATGTCAGCTTCAGCGTTTTCAGCTGCTTTTACGACAAGCTCTTCGCGAAGTTTAGCGTCCGCTTCGTTTTCTTTTGCTTCCTCGAGACGTTTTTTCGTTTTTTCAGTCAGCTCGGCAAGCGTTTCAACTTCCTCATCGACATCTTTCGCAAACTCGTCATTAAGCTCAGGAAGCTCCTTCGCTTTGATTTCGTGGATTTTCACTTTGAATACGGCAGGTTTGCCCGCAAGCTCTTCCGCATGGTATTCCTCAGGGAATGTTACTTCTACGTCTTTTTCAGCACCGGCTTCAAGTCCGACAAGCTGATCTTCAAAACCTGGAATGAAAGAGCCTGAACCGACTTCAAGGGAATAGTTTTCCGCTTTTCCGCCTTCGAACGCTTCGCCGTCTACGAATCCTTCGAAGTCAAGAACAACAGTGTCCCCTTCTTCCACTTTGCCGTCTTCTTTTACAACGAGTTCAGCCTGGCGCTCTTGAAGAGACTTCAGTTCATTTTGAACGTCTTCATCCGTTACGGCAGTATCGTCTTTTTCAATGCCAAGGCCTTTGTATTCGCCAAGTTTCACTTCAGGCTTAACCGTTACCTTCGCAGTGAAGATCAGGTTTTCGCCTTTTTCGATTTTTTCCACATCGATTTCCGGGCGATCAACAGGCTCAATGCCCGCTTCCTCTACCGCTTTCGGATACTCGACAGGAAGCAGGATGTCCAGCGCATCCTGATAAAGCGCCTCAACACCAAAACGCTGTTCAAACAAACCGCGCGGTACTTTCCCTTTGCGGAATCCAGGAATGGATACTTGCTTTACGACTTTTTTAAATGCATCATCAAGGGCTTTATTAAAGGTATCGGCATCTACCTCAACCGTTAAAACGCCTTCGTTTCCTTCTTGCTTTTCCCATTTTACTGACATGTGTTTCCCTCCAAAATCTATTCAGGTTGTGTCGGTTTTCCATTTTAAAACAAACAAACGGCTACGTCCATCGCAAGCTGCCGACTGTGTGCAGCTCATGTGTTTCTGACAGCCATCATTATGTATACAAAGATAAATAATGAACTTTAAGCGGCAAACGGATCAACTTCCGTTTTTCACAAATGCAACCACTATATTATAACACAATGCCCGCTGCTTTCAACATTTACAAATAAGAAATTTCTTCTATGTCTTTGATGAGCGCGCAGGCCTCGTCAAGCTGTCTGTCATTGAATTCATAGAGAATATGAAGCTCCTCTTTATCGATGTCGATCCCGTGCATTTCGTATCCGACTTTATGCAGCGCAGCAGCCCAGAGCTCGCGGTTTGAGTATTTCGGCTGAAACGGATAGAGGACGTAAATATGCCTTCTCCACAGCTCTTCGACCGCTTGGTACAGCGTGGGATTTTCATTCCCCAGCGTGTCATCCAGCACGCTCAGAACATGCTTTAATATCGGCATATCATCCGGCTTGACTGTCTCTGTCGGATTAATTGTCATCGAATCGCCAAATTTTGCGACAAGTGTCGGCTTTTCATGGTCTGACTCGGCCAAAAGCTGGAGAATCATCGTTTTTACGACAGGATGCGCGCTCGGATTTTGCAAAATTGTTTTCAACAAGCCGATATAGCTTGTCAGATTGCGGTCCTTCAGTCCGTGAAGAAGCTTAACCTGCTCTTCCGTGTCATTCAAAAGCCTTTCCTGATCAACCTCCTCCGTCTCGGGAAGGTCTTCGGTGATATCCTCAGGTCCGGGGTCTTCCGTCATCTTGCGGCTGAAATCAAGCAGTTTATAAAACTGTTCCGCGCTTTCAGGAGGCAGCTTATTTTCTTCGAGTACAGCTTCAATCGTTTCTTTTACTTTTTCGTATTGTCTGAGCTGGATTAAAATCGTCATATAGACTTGTAAAACGGTAAAATAATGGCCGTGGCCTTCTTTCAGCATTTTTTCACAGATGCCTTTCGCTTCTTCAAGCTCGCCGATTTCCAGCAGGCAGATGGCCATTCCCAGATAAATATCCGATTCCTCGTCATCATAGCGCTTCGCTTCAGAAAACAGCCTGAGCGCTTCATGGTAATTCTTTTCTTTAAGCGCGGCCATCCCTTTGTGCACTAAACGCTCCTTAACGTTCGGGAACGGGATGATCTTCGAGTTTTTCTTGTCATGCTTCATTTCTAAGTTCCTTTCAGGCACTTATTTTTTAACAAGTGTATCAACCCGGCCCGCTAAACACAAGAAAGAACCGGCGGCAGTATGCTGCCTTCAGCAAAAAAAGCCTCCGATCTACATCGGACAGCTTTTTTATGCTTGCAACCAAGAACTTCTCTGTTTCTCAAATTGTTCGATTTCTTCTTCAAGGAGCAATGTTAAAGAAATTTCATCGTAACCGTTCAGCAGCATCTCTTTCCAATGCGGATCGACCTCAAATGCAATCTGCTGCCCGGCGTGGTCTGTTATCGTCTGTTTTTCAAGATCGACAGTCATCGGCAAAGACTGATGTTCATACTGTTCAGCAAGCACTTTCCACGTCTCGTAAGGAAGGCGGATCGGCAGCATGCCGTTTTTGAAACAGTTCTGGTGAAAGATATCGGCAAAAGACGGCGCGATAATGATTTTAAATCCGTAGTCGTCTAGCGCCCATGGGGCGTGTTCCCTTGAAGAGCCGCAGCCGAAATTTTCGCCGGCGATTAAAATCGAAGCGCCTTTGTATTCCGGCCGGTTCAGCTCAAAATCAGGGTTTGGATCGCCGTTATCCAAATACCTCCAGTCAAAGAAAGCAAAGCGGCCGTATCCCGTTCTTTCGATCCTCTTTAAAAATTGCTTCGGAATGATCTGGTCCGTGTCTACGTTGATTCTGTTTAGCACCGCCGCTATTCCGGTATGGGTCTTTAATGGCTCCATCTTGTCACTCCTCTATACAGCTGTTGTCTCTTGGTAATATTTTCTGACATCGACAAAGCGTCCGTGAATCGCGGCCATCGCGGCCATCGCCGGGCTGACGAGATGCGTCCTGGCCCCTTTGCCCTGTCTGCCTTCAAAATTGCGGTTGGAAGTGGAAGCACAGCGCTCTCCTTCAGGGACAACATCGTTGTTCATGCTCAAACACATGCTGCATCCCGATTCTCTCCATTCAAAACCCGCTTCGATGAAAATCTGGTGAAGCCCTTCATTTTCAGCTTGAATTTTGACGCTTTGCGAGCCGGGAACGACGATCGCTCTGACGCCGTCGGCGACTTTTTGGCCTTTTATCATTTCAGCAGCCTGGCGAAGATCTGTCATGCGCGAGTTGGTGCATGAACCGATAAAGACGTGCTCGATTGTAATGTCCTCGATTTTTTTATATGGTTCAAGACCCATATATTCATATGCGCGCTGCGCTTCTTTTTTATCGTCTTCCTGAGAGAAGGCCTCAGGGCCCGGAATCGCTTCATCAACCGGCAGCACCATGCCAGGGTTGATGCCCCACGTCACCATCGGTGAAATCGCGCTTCCGTCCATCAAGATCGTCCGGTCGTAGACCGCCCCCGGATCGGTTCTCAGATTCTTCCACTCTTCTACAGCTTTCTCAAACTCTTCGCCTTTTGGCGCATATTTTTTCGTTTTGACATATTCAAATGTTGTTTCATCCGGTGCAATCAATCCTGCTCTTGCCCCAGCTTCGATTGACATGTTGCACACCGTCATCCGTTCGTCCATCGACATGTTTCGGAATACTTCGCCGGTATATTCAATGACATAACCCGCACCGAATTTAACCCCGTATTTTCCGATGACCGCCAGAATGACGTCTTTAGCCGTCACTCCTTTTTGCAGTTTGCCGTCAACGCGGATTTCCAGCGTCTTCGGTTTTTGCTGCCAAAGCGTCTGCGTCGACAAGACGTGCTCCACCTCGCTCGTTCCGATTCCGAAAGCGAGCGCACCAAACGCTCCGTGTGTAGATGTATGACTGTCTCCGCAAACGATCGTTTTGCCCGGCAGCGTCAGCCCCAGTTCAGGCCCGATGACATGGACGATCCCCTGGTCGACGCTTGACAAGTCTGCGAGGCGGATGCCGAATTCTTCGCAATTCCGTTCGAGCGCACTGACCTGCCGTTTGGCGACATCATCTTTAATCTCAAACCGATTGACAGTCGGAATGTTGTGGTCCATTGTGGCAAACGTATTTTGAGGCCGTCTGACTTTTCTATTCTTTTGCCTTAGGCCTTCAAAGGCCTGGGGTGACGTTACCTCGTGTATCAGATGCAGATCGATATAGAGAAGGTCAGGCTTCCCTTCACCTTTTTTAATCACGTGTTGATCCCAAATTTTTTCGATGATCGTTCGAGGCATCATCTTTCTTCCTCCCTCTACCAATATCCATTTTCCTTAAACGTAAGCGGTCATGATGTTTGAAATGGCATTGTCGTCTGCCAGCGCAGCTTTTACTTCCCCTGTAATCGATTGAGTCGTGGAATGTTCCGATCCTTTTGCCAGGTCCTTCGTCCGCTTACCTGCCCGGAGAACTTGATCAACTGCGTGTTCAACAGCTTTCGCTTCAGCTTCAAGACCGAATGACGTCCTGAGCATCATAGCCGCGGACAAGATCGCCGCAAGCGGATTGGCAATGTTCTGTCCCGCGATATCAGGGGCCGATCCGTGGACAGGTTCATATAGATGAAGTCCGGAGCTTGATAAGCTTGCCGACGGCAGCATGCCGAGCGACCCGGTCAGCATCGATGCTTCATCGCTTAAAATATCGCCGAACATGTTTTCAGTCACGATAATGTCAAACTGTCCAGGCGCATAAATGAGCTGCATCGCTGCATTGTCGACGAGCATGTGCTCAAGCTTGACGTCAGGAAACTCTTTCGCTACTTCTTCCGCCGTCTTGCGCCATAGTTTGCTTGACTCAAGGACGTTCGCTTTATCAACTGAGGTCACTTTGCCTTTTCGTCTCTGCGCCATTTGGAAGGCCTCCCTGATGACCCTTTCCATTTCCGACTTTTTATAAAACAGCGTGTCAACGGCTTCTTCCTCGCCGTTCTGATTGACGTACTGCTCGCTAGGCTTTCCGAAATACAGGCCGCCCGTCAGCTCGCGAACGATGACAAAGTCAACACCTTCGATATATTCAGCTTTTAACGGAGAAGCTCCCGCAAGGCTTTCAAATACTTTAACAGGCCGCAGATTGGCAAAAAGATCGAGCTGCTTGCGGATGGCGAGCAGCCCTTTTTCAGGCCTCAGCTCAGAAGGATTTTGATCCCATTTCGGCCCGCCTACTGCTCCGAGCAAAATGGCGTCCGCAGCTTTGCAAGCGGCGACAGTTTCCTCGGGAAGCGGCGCTCCCGCCTCATCAATTGCCGCTCCGCCGATCAGGCCGTATTCAAATTCGAATTCATGCTGATAATGTTCAGCAACGCTTTTCAGCACATCAACAGCCGCGTCCAATACTTCGGGACCAATTCCGTCACCGGGCAAAAGTGCGATTCGTTTTTTCAAATTCAACAAACTCCTTCCTTATTACTGTTATGATCCTACAGCCGCCTGTTTTGACAATCCTTCCGTATTCGTCTTCAATACGAGATAGCGGTTCACTGCGTTCAAGTAAGCTTTGGCAGATGCTTCGAGAACATCCTGGGCGACTCCGCGTCCTCCGGATTCTTTTCCGTCGATCATCACCCTGACGTATACTTGCGCAAATGCATCCTGTCCCTTGCGATTGGATTGAATCCGGTAATCAAGGAGCTGGACTTCTTTATCCATACAGCGCTTCAGCGTGTTGTACACCGCTTCAACACTTCCCGCTCCGGTCGCCGCTTCCTGGATGATCTGATCCGTTTCCTGATCTTTAAGGGAAACCGTTGCTGTCGGAACCTGCGAGGTGCCGTAATGAACCTGCAGCGAAATAAATTCATAGCCGATTTTGCGGTCTGCCGTTTTCTCCTCGAGAATCAGCGAGATGAGATCTTCATCCGTAAATTCCTTTTTCTTGCCGGTAAGTTCTTTAAAGATGTTAAAAAATTTATTGATTTCTTCTTCTCCAAACTGGAATCCGAGGTTTTGCAGCTTATCTTTAAATGCGTGGCGCCCTGAATGCTTTCCGAGGACAAGCGCATCCGTTTTTACGCCGACAAGCTCCGGAGAAATAATTTCATATGTTGTTTTTTCTTTTAAGAAGCCGTCCTGGTGAATGCCTGATTCGTGGGCAAAGGCATTATCGCCGACGACCGCTTTGTTCCGCGGCACGGCCATGCCGGTCAGTTTGCTCACTAAATCACTTGTCCGCTTAATCTCATTCAGCTGAATCGTTGATTCCGCCTGGTAGAAATCTTTTCGGAGATAGAGGGCGACGGCGATTTCTTCAAGAGAGGCGTTCCCCGCTCTTTCGCCTATGCCGTTGATGACCGATTCGACTTGATCCGCTCCGTTTTCAATCGCAGCCAAAGAGTTGGCGACAGCCATGCCTAAATCATCGTGGCAATGGGCTGAAAGCGTGACTTTGTCAGCATTGCGGGCATTTTCTTTAATATAGCGGAAGATATTTCCGTATTCGGCGGGCGCTAAATAACCGACCGTATCCGGAAGATTGACGACGTCCGCTCCCGCGGCGATCACTTCGCTGACGATCTCGGCTAAAAACGGAAGGTCGGTCCGGCACGCATCTTCGGCAGACCACTGGACGATCGGGAAGCGTTCTTTGGCGTATTTCACCATTGCGACCGCCTGTTCCAGAACCTGTTCGCGCGTTTTTTTCAGCTTATATTTTAAATGGATGTCAGAAGTGGCGATAAAAATGTGAAGCCTTGGTTCAGCCCCGTCTTTGAGCGCTTCCCACGCCGAATCGATATCTCCTTTGACAGAGCGGGCAAGCCCCGTTACCGAACAGTTTTTAATCGTCCTTGCGATTTCTTTTACTGCGTTGAAATCCCCGGGGGATGAAGCGGGGAAACCCGCTTCCATAATGTTGACCCCGAGTTTTTCAAGCTGCTGGGCGATCGCCAGCTTCTCCTGCGTGTTTAAATTAACGCCCGGCGACTGCTCACCGTCACGGAGTGTCGTATCAAAAAAGTTAATTTTTCGCACCGGCTACCACCGCTTCCTTCTTCTTGCCCTGCTTGACAAACGGCATCATTTCGCGAAGCTTTCTTCCGACCACTTCGATTTCGTGTTCGTTTTCGCTTGTATTGATGGCGTTGAAACGCGGACGGTTGACTTGGTTTTCGACGATCCATTCTTTCGCGAATGTACCGTTTTGGATGTCTTTCAATACTTCTTTCATTGATGCTTTTACCTTCTCATCGACGACGCGCGGGCCTGATACGAAATCTCCCCACTGCGCTGTGTCTGAAATCGAATATCTCATGCCTGCTAAACCTTCTTCATACATCAAGTCGACGATGAGCTTCAGCTCGTGCAGACACTCGAAGTATGCGAGTTCAGGCTGATAGCCCGCTTCTGTCAGCGTTTCGAATCCTGCTTTGACAAGGGAAGTCAATCCTCCGCACAGCACCGCCTGTTCACCGAAAAGATCGGTTTCAGTTTCTTCTTTAAATGTTGTTTCAAGAACACCGGCTCTTGCTCCGCCGATCGCTTTAGCATAAGCAAGGGCTTTGTCTTTCGCTTCCCCTGTGACATCCTGATAGATCGCAAACAGCGCCGGAACCCCTGCACCTTGTTCAAACGTTCTTCTGACTAGATGTCCCGGTCCTTTAGGAGCGACAAGGAATACGTCAACATCTGCCGGAGGCACGATCTGATGGAAATGAACGTTGAATCCGTGGGCGAATACGAGTGAATTGCCCGCTTGAAGTCCGTCTTTAATTTCCGCTTCATACACTTTTTGCTGCTGTTCATCCGGAAGAAGCACCATAACGATGTCGGCCTGTTCTGCCGCTTCTCTTACCGTGAAAACTTGATGGCCGTCTTCCTCTGCTTTAGCAAAGGATTTCCCTTTTCTGACGCCGACAATGACGTCCACTCCGCTTTCTTTCAGGTTCAGTGCGTGCGCATGGCCTTGAGAGCCGTATCCGATTACCGCTACTTTTTTGCCTGCCAATACGTTTTCTTTGATATCACCGTTATAATATACTTTTACCATTTCAATCTCTCCCTTTTTATGTTTTATACAATAGATATTGTTTTAATAGAGGACGGCTTTTGCTGGGTTCCCCTCGCAAAGGCCGTGGTGCCTGTTCTGGCAACCTCTTTAATCCCGTATGGTTTCAACAGTTCGATCAGGGCTTCGATCTTGCTTGATTCCCCCGTCACTTGAATCACGACGCTGTCTTTTGCGACATCGACGACAGTCGCCCGAAACGGTTCAATGACGCCGTTTATTTCCGCCCTGCTCGACGGAGGGGAAACCACCCTGATTAATGCCAGCTCTCTTTGGACGATCGATTGATTTGTAATATCCGTGACTTTCAGTACATCAATCTGTTTGTTTAATTGTTTTGTCAGCTGTTCCGTTTCTTTTTCATCTGCCACATGCACGACAAACGTGATCCTGGAAATCCCCGCTGTTTCGGTGTGGCCGACGGTAATGCTTTCAATGTTGTAATGCCGTTTTGTAAACAACCCTGTAATTCTGTTTAAGACGCCGCTTTGATTCAAAACCGTCAGCGTGATGATTCTTTTCAAGGTTTCACCCCCACCATTTCGTGCAGCCCTTTTCCAGGCGCAACCATTGGAAATACTTTTTCAGCTTGTGCAACCTGAACATCGATGACCACCGGTTCATTCGACGTTAGCGCCGCTTCCAGCTTTTCTTCCGCTTCTTTTTCAGATGTGATTCGGACACCTTTGATGCCGTATGCTTCAGACAGCTTGATAAAATCAGGCTGTGATGCGAACTTGGAGTGTGAATAGCGCTCATCGTAAAAGATCTCCTGCCATTGCCGGACCATTCCGAGGCAGCGGTTGTTTAAGACCACGACTTTGATCGGAAGGTTCAGATCGCGAATGACGGACAGCTCCTGCAGTGTCATCTGGAATCCTCCGTCACCGAGTATCGATACAACTGTCGCATCCTTATCCGCAAGCTGTGCCCCGATTGCCGCCGGAAGTCCGAAGCCCATCGTGCCGAGCCCGCCGGAAGTGACCCACCTGTCGGCTTTTTGGAACTGATAAAATTGCGCGGCCCACATTTGATGCTGTCCGACGTCCGTCGTTAAAATAGCTTCGCCTTTTGTATAGCGGTGGATATATTCGATCAGCTTCTGCGGTTTGAATCCCTCTGCTTCATTCTCTTCATACCAGAGCGGATATTCGTTTTTCCAGTCCGCAAGCTGCTTTTTCCACTCATCGGAAGCGCTCGGTTTGCCGTTTTGCTTGATCAGCTCTGTCAGTACAAGCTTGCTGTCGCCGACAACCGGAATGTGCGTATGAACGATTTTGCCGATTTCAGCCGGATCGATGTCAATGTGAGCGACTTTCGCATATTTTGCAAAATGCTTCAAGTTCCCTGTGACCCGATCATCGAATCTCGCACCGATGCTGATTAACAGATCGCTTTCATACAGAGCCATGTTGGCCGCATACGTTCCGTGCATTCCGGCCATCCCGAGGAAAAGCGGATGGTCGGCTGGAAATCCTCCCAAGCCTAACAGCGTATGCGCCACCGGAATTTGCTGCTGTTCGACATAATTTTTTAATTCTTCTGACGCTTTCCCGTGCAAGACGCCCGCGCCCGCTAAAATTACCGGCTTTTTCGCTGCACTGACCGCTTCCACAAGCTTTCTGATCTGCAGATAATTCGGTTCCTTCGTCGGCTGATAGCCAGGAAGGTGAATCTCATGGTCGTAGCGGAATTCTCCTTCTACAACGGCGATGTCTTTAGGAATATCGATTAAAACGGGGCCCGGTCTTCCTGTTGTTGCGATATGAAATGCTTCTTTAATAATTCTCGGCAGATCTTCTGCATGGCGAACCTGGTAGCTGTGCTTTGTAATCGGCATCGTAATTCCGATGACATCAGCTTCTTGAAATGCGTCAGATCCGATAACCGAGGTCGCAACCTGACCGGTGAATACGACGAGAGGCAATGAATCGATCATCGCGTCGGCCAGACCCGTTACAAGGTTGGTCGCTCCCGGACCGGATGTGGCGATGACGACACCCGGTTTCCCCGAAATCCTCGCATATCCTTCGGCTGCGTGGATAGCGCCTTGTTCATGGCGCGTCAGTACATGAAACATCCCCGATCCGTAGAGTTTGTCATAAATCGACAGGACCGCACCGCCGGGATACCCGTAGATCACTTCGACATTTTCCTTTTTTAAAGCCTCAATCAGCATTGACGCCCCTGCCATTGTTTGTGTACATTGGGCATTTTCAGCATCCAACTGTACATTCGTCCCCATTTTTCTTCCTCCTTATCAAGTGATCATCATCACTGTTCATTCACGTGGTTTTTTTAAAAATAATTCATGTATATATGCCGCAAAGCATGTTTCCAATCTGCTTTTGCAGCTAAAAAAAGCCTTCCCGCCCACTGTTGACGCTGCACACCTTGCAGGCCAAAGGGGCGAAAAGGCTTTTCTTTCCGCGGTACCACCCTTGTTCGCGGCTTTCGAAAGCCGCCTTATGGATAATCGCTTATCCGGTTTAATAACGAGTGAACCTTCGTGACGTTCACCCGGCCAGCCTTACTAAACTTGGAAGTCGTTCAGGCTGACACTCAGAGGGGAGTTCACAAGCGGAGGCCGTCACCGGTTTCCAGCAATCCCGGCTCTCTGCAGGCGGCGTTTCCGCTGTTACTTATCCTCTTCAACGTTTGTCTTTATTCAACTGACACTTAAGCTTTGATCTTCGAGGCTGACTTTTATCCCTTCACGGACGACGCGCTCGCGGAACTTTTCAAGCATCCGGTTTGTGTGGACTCCCGGTTTGCCGTCCCCGATCTTGCGGCCGTCAACTTTAACGACCGCGATGACTTCTGCAGCCGTTCCGGTTAAAAACACTTCGTCGGCTGTGTATACGTCATGGCGGGTAAACGGCTCTTCCTTCACTTCATAGCCGAGCTCCTGCGCTATTTCGATGATGGCATTCCGGGTGATTCCTTCAAGCGCTCCGATATAGCCCGGAGGCGTCAAAAGCTTTCCGCTTTTATAAATAAATACGTTATCCGCAGAACCTTCGGCGACATAGCCTTGATCATTGAGCATGAGCGCTTCTGTCACGCCCGCCATGTGCGCCTCGATCCGGACAAGAATATTGTTTAAATAGTTCAGCGATTTCACTTTAGGGCTCAGCACATCAGGTCTGTTTCTTCTTGTTGGAACCGTAACGATGTCAATTCCCGTTTCATATAAGTGTTTCGGGAATATTGCCAATGGTTCGACAATTATAATGACACTCGGGTGTGAACAATTGTTTGGATCGAGTCCGAGGTCACCTGCTCCTCTTGAAACGACCAAGCGGATGTAAGCGTCTTTAAGCCCGTTTTTTTCGACTGTTTTGAGAACGTGCTGTGTCAGTTCTTCCTGCTGATATGGAATCTCCAGCATGATCGATCTCGCAGAATCGTAGAGGCGGTCCATGTGCTCTTTCATTCTGAAGATGTTGCCGTCGTATACCCTGATCCCTTCAAACACGCCGTCCCCGTATAAAAATCCGTGATCATAGACTGATATTTTAGCGTCTTCTTTTTTAACGAGTTTGTCGTTTAGGAAGATCCACTGGTCTTTCTGGTCCCCCATCCCTCTAGCACACCTTTCTGTTGTAAATGAACGCTTTAAACGGTTAAAAATCGATGATGCGGGAACCCGTTTTCCCGCTGTCATTCCCGGGAAAGATGAAAAGTTTTCAAGTGATTTGTTCTTTTGTTTGAACTCATATTACGCCCCTTTACATGCAGTGTCAACCGTATTTTTTAAAATTATTAGACAATTTCGATTAATCAATCTACTTGTATACGCTTACATGATTGATATAAAAGGAAATGCAAAATTGAAAAACAATTTGAAATTTTTTATGCAATCTATAAAGATTACATAAAAAAACTGGTGTTTTATACAGTTTTGTTAGATTTTATGACTGACAACTTTTTAAAATTTCATCCCGGAAGGTTAGATTTTTTACCACATTTGTGTACAGACTCCATTTTACGATTTTTTACATAAACTGCTGTTAATCCAAATAGAAACGGGTGAATATGATGTACCGCACCTTTCCTCCATACTCTGATCCCCGCGTGCGCCAATACCCGGGATACTTCGGTTATCCGACTACTTATGTCTATAATCCTTCAGCACACGGGCCCTATACCTATTATCCGTACGGCGGAGTGTTCACAACTCCGACTCTCGGATTCGGCATCAGCTATCCGGGAATTTCCGTTCCCGCTGTGCACGGCTTTACCGGTGGATTCAGAGAAGATTAACAAAGCACAAAAAAGAGAGAGCATTTTGCTCTCTCTTTTTACGGTTAAACGACTCCCTGAGCGATCATCGCATCCGCCACTTTAATAAATCCGGCTATATTGCAGCCGTCAAGCAGATTGCCGGGACGTCCGTATTCTGAAGCCGCTTCAACGCTTCTCTTGTAAATATCGGTCATGATCGTTCTAAGCTTCTCATCCGTTTCTTCCGCCGTCCAGTGGAGCCGTGCGCTGTTCTGCGCCATTTCGAGCGCTGAAACGGCCACACCGCCGGCATTTGCAGCCTTAGCCGGCCCGAAAAGAACCCCCGCATCCAAAAAGCGTTTGACGGCGCCCTCTTCAGACGGCATATTCGCCCCTTCTCCGACGGCTTTGACCCCATTTGAAATGAGCACTCCGGCCGCTTCTTCGTCAATTTCGTTCTGAGTCGCGCACGGAAGCGCGATATCGCACGGAATAGACCAAATGCCGGAGCATCCTTCGAAATAGTGTGCTTCCGGATGCTCGCTGACATACTCGCGAATCCTTCCGTTCCCGCTTTCTTTAAGCCGCTTCACCGTCTCAAGGCTGATGCCTTTTTCATCATAGACATAGCCATCAGAATCACTGCAGGCCACTACTTTTGCGCCGAATTGAGCGGCTTTTTCCATCGCATACAGCGCCACATTGCCTGAACCGGAGACGACAACGGTGCTGTTTTCAAAACGCAGCCCCTGATCCTTCAGCATTTCTTCTACGAAATAAACCAGACCGTACCCTGTCGCTTCTTTCCTCGTCAAACTGCCCCCGTATTCAAGGCCTTTGCCTGTTAACACACCTGCATCATAGCGGCCCCGAATTTTTTTATACTGTCCGAACATAAACCCGACTTCCCTAGCTCCGACACCAATATCACCGGCAGGGATATCTGTGTCCGGTCCAATATGTCTGTACAGTTCATTCATGAAGCTTTGCGTAAAACTCATGATCTCCCTGTCAGACTTGCCCTTCGGATCAAAATCAGCCCCGCCTTTTCCGCCGCCGATCGGTTGGCCGGTCAAAGAATTTTTAAAAATTTGTTCGAAGCCTAAAAATTTAATAATGCTCGCATTTACAGAAGGATGAAAACGGATGCCGCCTTTATACGGACCAATTGCGCTGCTAAATTGAACCCGGTACCCCCTGTTAACCTGGATATTGCCTTCATCATCGACCCACGGCACCCTGAAGGTGATCATCCGTTCAGGCTCTGCAATCCTTTCAAGAATGCGGTGTTCGATATACTTTGGATGTCTTGCCAATACAGGGACGAGGGAATCGAAAATTTCTTTTACAGCTTGAAGAAATTCGCTTTCGTGAAGATTTCGCTGCCGCACTGTCTCGTATGCTTTTGTCACATAATCTCTCGCCATCTGAACATTTGTTTGCTCCATTTTTTCTAGCGTATGCATCTTTCTTCAGCTCCCTTTCTAAAATAAAAGCAGAACGAACGTTGTAAGATTTTCTACATGGTAAATTTTACAACCAATGCCCCATTTACATCAATCTGGAAAACAGATTAAACCATTGCTGAATTGAGATGTATAACAAAAAGCGAGAATAGACGGGTATTAAGATAGAAGAACCGTTCTTAAATGCTGAGGAGAAAAGAACCAATAAACCATAAAATACCATAACATCCGAAAGGTTTTTTCTGTGCTTTTCGTTGCGATCGGCGCATTTGCCCGTTGTACTCTCGGCAGAAAATGAGCATCTTCTCCCGTTCTTAAAATGAATCCTACTGCACAAAACGAAAACACATAGCTCTTCTTTTTCATGGCAACAATAAAACTAAAACAGGGGTGATCTGATGGACGACAAAAAAGAACTGTCAAACGTTGAAACACAAAGAAACTTTTTAACGGCAGAAGAATTTCCTGAAGGAGCGTATGGAGCTGCCCAGGGCAAAGACAAGCCTGTTGAAAACAAAAACACGCCATGGAAGGAAGGTCAGCAGTACTACAGCAATTTCACATATGAATTCCGCAACCTCCACCAAGGAATGCCGCGACAGTACCCCGGGGCGCATCCAACTCATGACGAAAAGGATCAAAACGAGGAATGACCGATATAAAAAAGAGCCGTGCTAAACGGCTCTTTTAAGCTTTTTTATTGGAGGGGCTGCTGGAAATTTTGATTGTGCTGCTGGTTTTGTTGGTTTTGCTGACCCTGTTGACCTTGCTGTCCTTGCTGGTTAAATGACTGCTGCGCCTGCTGAAGTGCCTGGCTCATTTGGTTCATGGCCTGGTTTGTCTGGATCCCTTGAAGAGCCTGATTCAGCTGCTGAACAGCCTGCTGAATGCTTTGCTGAATTTGCTGATCCGTCTGCTGCATCTGCTGCTGAGATTGGGAGCTGAACTGCTGAATTTGCTGCTTCAGCTGATTGATTCCCTGGCTCAATTGAGAGCTCTGCTGGCCGCTTTGGCCCTGCTGCTGTGACCCCATTTGATTAACAGTTTGCTCCAGCTGGGCAAGCTGCTGCTGGATATTTCCGAATTCCTGAGCAAGTTCGGTATCCGTGATGTTCACTCCGAGCAGCTGCTCATGCTTTTGTTTTTGTTGCTTTTGTTTTTGCTGCTGGTTTTGCTGTTGTTTTGTCATGACAACATCCTCCTTAAAATTGATCACACCCTTTATCTTTTTCATTTTGTTCGAAATGATGAAAGGGAATTTTTAGGATGTTGTTGCTTGAAGAAAAAGGCCATTCAGAGAACTACTCTCACCTCAAGATACAAATGGAGATGTTCTTGGAAGAAGTATAGAAAGAGGATTAGGTACCTCAGAAGTTGTTATAAATGAAAAAATGGAGTGTATATTTTAATAGGATATCCAATAAATAATGGAGTTTTAAATCCGCTCCCAAAACATATTTTCAAACCAAAAATAGAGCAGAAGTCCCATTAAATAAAAAAGCCTGAAACCCTTGTATACCAAGAAGTTTGAGGCTTTTTTCAGAGACGTCCCAGGAGAGATTCGAACTCCCGACCGACGGCTTAGAAGGCCGTTGCTCTATCCTGCTGAGCTACTGGGACATGATGTTGTTTTGTTTCGCTTTAACTATCAGCGACAAGATTTATTATATGCGGATCGGGACATAAAGTCAACAACTTTTTAGAATTTTTTTCTTCACGAGGAAGAAAAAAATTCTTCCTCATGAATGTGCTGGCAGTTGGATATGGTTCGTCAGGCTTTCGACTTCCCGGCCGTCCAAGTCGTAAAAGCGGACCGTTGCATTGTCTTTGTCAATGTTCAGTATAGCATAAGTTTTTTCTTTCCGCACCCGCGGAAGGCGGATGCTGCCGGGGTTGATCAGCAGTTTTCCGTCCATCAGTTCGCTTCCCGCGATGTGGGAATGGCCGAAACAGATGATGTCGGCGCCGAGTTCTTCAGCGCGGTAGTATACATTTAAAAGCGACTGTTTAATGCCGTATAAATGCCCGTGTGTGAAAAAAAGCTTTTTTGATCCGACGGGAACGACAATTTCGTCTTTAAACTCCCCGTAAAAATCGCAGTTTCCTTTTACCGTTAAGTAAGAGGAAAGCGCGGGATGGGAAGGATCCAATTCGGAATCCCCGCAATGGATCATGAGATCTGTTTCCTTCCCGTGCCGCTCAGCGATCATTTCCAGTTCGTCTTCAAGGCCGTGGCTGTCACTGACAATCAGAACCTTCATGATCGGCCCTCCTCCTTTACGCTTGGTCCAATAGAGCGGACAGTTTTTTCAGTGCTTCCGCTCTGTGGCTGATTTTGTTCTTTTCGCCGCTTGAGAGCTCGGCCATCGTTTGATCTTTGTCTTTGACGAGAAAAACCGGGTCGTAGCCGAAGCCGTTTGTGCCGCGCGGTTCTTCGGTAATGTATCCTTCCACAGAACCTTCGACCGTTTTCGTTTCCTGTCCTGGAATGCATAATGCGAGCGCGCATCTGAACCTCGCGGAGCGGTCTTCTTTTTCCACCCCTTCAAGCTCTTTCAATAGCTTTTTCAGGTTGGCGAGATCGTTTTTCTCTTCTCCTGCATAGCGGGCCGAGTATACGCCGGGACTGCCGCCGAGGTAGTCGACAGACAGGCCTGAGTCATCGGCAATTACGATTTTGCCGGTTTCTTTCGAAATCGTTTCCGCTTTAATCACCGCGTTTTCTTCAAACGTCTGCCCGGTTTCTTCGATTTCGGGCGTATAGCCGATGTCCAGTAGAGATTTGACATCGTAGCCTCTCGGTTCGAGCATCGCTTTGAATTCCCTGACTTTTCCTTCGTTTTTCGTGGCAATGATGACTTCTTTCATCGTGTATCAAGCCTTTCTCATGTTATTGTTGAATGGCTGATGCAACGTCGCCGAGCACTTCTTTCTGCTTTTCGATGAGTTCGGCGATCCCTTTTTCAGCCAGTTCTAAAAGCCCGTCCAATTCACTTCTTGAGAATGTCGCTTCCTCCCCTGTTCCCTGAAGTTCGACAAAGCGGCCTTCACCTGTCATGACGACGTTCATATCCACCTCTGCCGCAGAATCTTCCTGGTAGTTCAAATCAAGGATTAATCCTTTTTCCTTATCGATTCCCACTGAAGTGGCAGCCAAAAAGTCAGTGATCGGCATCGCCTTCAGCGTGCCTTTTTCGACAAGTCTTCCGACGGCAAGCGCCATGGCCGTAAATGCTCCGGTGATCGACGCGGTTCTCGTGCCTCCGTCAGCCTGAATGACGTCGCAGTCGATCCAGATCGTCCGCTCACCGAGCTTTTCCAAATCAACGACCGCCCGCAAAGCTCGTCCGATCAGCCGTTGAATTTCCATCGTCCGCCCGGAGATTTTCCCTTTTGACGATTCCCTGATCGTCCTTTGGTTCGTGGCCCGCGGCAGCATGCTGTATTCCGCGGTGATCCAGCCCTTCCCTTCTCCTCTCAAAAAGGGCGGTACGCGGTCTTCCACAGACGCGTTGCATATCACCTTTGTCCCGCCGACTGTGATCAGGACCGATCCCTCGGGATGCGTAATGAAGTCGAGGTCCATTGTGACAGGGCGCAGTTCATTGTTTTCTCTTCCATCGTATCTCATTTTTTACCTCCGATTGTATGTACATAAACCTTTCACAATCATTCTGCTCTTCCAAAAAGCTGAATAAAGAAAGAGGCAGCTTTAATCGCTTACCTCTTTTTTTATAGTATATCAAAAATCTCTACTTAAAAACTACCTGTGTTCACCTTGCTCGGTCTTGAAACCGGCTTGGAAAGCTTTTCTCCTTTTTCATTGACGAGCTCGGATTTTCCGTTCACAGTAACCGACACACTTTTCACATCAGGCAGTTCGGTTAATGTCAGCACAATACTATTTAACACTTCATCCGATATCACTTTCTTCTCGCCGTCGGCGCTCCCGTAGATCGCTTCGTTAAAGTCGAGAGTCACATGGCCGTCTTCAATCTTCGGCTCGTTTTCAAGCTTGACATCGCCCTGGAAATCGGAAAGTAGGCCGCTTTTATTGCCCGGTCCTTCCGTCAGCTCTTTAATCGCCGCCGTCACCTGGTCTTTTTCTTTTGCAGACGTCCGTTTCGTTACAGGAACATAGTATGTGCCTTTGTCCGATTCAGCCAAATAATAGACGGTGACCGGCTGTGTCGCCGTTATATCGGTCACACCCGCCGTATCGAGGTTGATGCCGTCCTCGCGGCTGAGTTCTTCTGAAATCGGCGTGCCGTTAACAGGCATTTCTTTCAAATCATGGCCGTTCATGCGGATCTTCACTTTATCAATCGAGTTAAACTGTGTTAACGTCCATGTAATCGCCTGTACGATTTTTTGCTCGTCTTCAGCTTTATAGTTTTTAAATTCATTTGAAAAGTCAGCGATCGCTGTTCCGTCTTCTTTAATATCAACATTGACCGCTGTATCCGCCGGCAGCACGGCTCTGAATCCGTTTGGCATGATGTTTGAAACAGGGCCGCCTTCAACGAGGTATTCAAGCGCTTGTTTAGCCGTACCTTCCTGCTTTGGCAGCGGCAGCGTCTGCGCTGTCACATAGCCGTTCTTATCAATGAGATAAAGCTCTCTCATGACCGTATCGCTCGTTTGAGCCGCTTTATCGTCGCTTGTCGTTTTGCTGCCTTTGTCTTCTGTTTTATCTTTGGTTTTGTCTGTTTTGTCTTGCTCCTTCTCCTCTTTTACATATGTGATGTCCTGCGGCGGATCTATCTCCTCTGAGGCTTGATCTGACTGAAATATTCCGCACCCGGAAAGAAGCAGCGCGGAGGCCGTAACCGAAACCGCGATTCCTTTCATTCCTTTTTTCAGCATACTTTTCCCTCCTAAGGCAGTTTGTACTATTATGTATACGAGCCCGTTTTTGAATTAGACCGCTTTTTAAAAAAATCCCTCTGAATACAAAAAACCTTTTCTTTTAAAGAAAAGGCTCATGAAAAAAGCTGCCGTTTGCTTGTGCGGCAGCTTTATTTTATAGCGGTTTCCTGAAGAGAAATGCTTTCCACATTTTTCACTTCGTATCCAAACCAATCATTTGCAATTTTTGTGAAGCGGGCGCGCTCCCCGGTTGTTAAAAACAAGTGTTCCGGCGGTTCACCCGTTTTGCTTAATAAACCGTTGTATGACAAGATCGTGCTGACTTCCCTGGCCGTTTCATCTCCGGAGGAAATGATGTTGACGCGCTCTCCCATATAGCGCTGAATCGGCTCTTTTAAAATCGGATAATGCGTGCATCCGAGAATCAGTGTATCGATTGATGAATCCCTGAGCGGGTGCAGTGACGACCTGACGATTTCATCAGCCGTCTCATCCAAAAATTTACCGCTTTCCACAAACGGGACAAACATCGGGCAAGCCAGATTTTCTACCGTTAAATCTCCGTTCAGCGAAAGAAGCGCTTCTTCATATGCGCCGCTTTTGATCGTGTTTTCTGTTCCGATCACGCCGATCCGCTGGTTCTCCGTCACTTTAATCGCGGTTCTGGCTCCGGGCTGCACAACGCCGATGACCGGGATCGCTACTTCTCTGCTGATTTCTTCAAGTGCGATGGCCGTCGCTGTATTGCAGGCGATCACGAGCATTTTAATATGGTGGCGGGATAACAAATAATTTGTCATTTCCCATGTATATGACAGGACTTCTTTTCTGTCCCGGGGTCCGTACGGACACCTTTTCGTATCTCCAAGATATATAATTTTTTCTTTCGGCAGCTGCCTCATGATTTCTTTTGCAACGGTTAAACCGCCGACTCCCGAATCGATGACTCCTATCGGTTGATCCAACAAAATCGCCTCATTTTCTGTTCATTTCCTGCTGAAGTTTAATTAATAATTTTTCAAATGCGGCTGTTTCTTCCTCGGAAAACGCCTCTAACATGTCTTCCAAATAGTCCTGCCTTTTTTGAATGACCTCCTGGATGATCCGCTCTCCTTCCGAGAGAAGATGAATGCGGACTACGCGCCTGTCGGACGGATCTTTCACCCGTTCAACGAGGTTGTTTTTCTCCATTCGGTCAATTAAATCCGTCGTGGTGCTGCACGCCAGGTACATCTTTTGTGATAACTCGCCGATCGTCATATCCCCGTATTCATACAGCCATTGAAGACCGACAAACTGGGGAGGGGTAATCGTATATTGGGTGAGAATTTCTCTTCCTTTTTGTTTGATGATGCCCGCAATATGGCGGAGTGATTTTTCAATATCCGCTATGTGATTCAAAGAAGCATTCGAATTCATTTTCTCTACCTCGCTCGACTCGTTGTTTTGTTTTCAAAACACTTGAGTCTATTTTCCTTCTTTTCTACACAAATTGCAAGACTTCAACATGAATATACAAATTGCACCTCAAAACAAATAACCGGTTCCCTTCTTGTTACAAGAAGGAACACCGGCTCAATTTAGAGCTCTAGCTCACCCATTCGAAGAAGTTCAACAACAGCTTGCGAACGGCCTTTCACTCCCAATTTTTGCATCGCATTGGAAATGTGATTACGTACAGTCTTTTCACTTATAAAGAGCTCGCTTGCGATTTCCTTTGTTGTCTTGTCTTGAACGAGCAATTCGAACACTTCTCTTTCTCTTTTTGTTAGCAGCGGCTTTGATTGAAACTCTTTCTCCTTCAAGTATTGTAACCCTCCTTGCTAAGGTGAGAGCTGATCTGAAACGAATGGGTTTCGATATAGTCGTGATATCATATGAAACATACGCAAGGTCGGTGACGTTTCTGACGGAGAAAAGGGTTCCCTCAAACACCTATTTTTCAGATCATGACACAGGCATCGTTTCAGGGCTGAACTTCTAAGGAAGACATTTTAAAATCCAGGCGATCAGCCGCCATCTTTTCGTAATATATGCGTGCGTTTTCTTTTTCTGCACAGCACTGATGATTTGTGCAGCCGCTTTTTCGGGCGAAGCCGTCCAAAACAGGTGATCACCTTTTGCAAGAGCCGTGTCCACAAAGCCCGGCTGAATTTCGGTGACCACGATTTCATCATACCCAAGTTTTTTCACTTTTTGACGGAGCCCATTTAAGTAATTAGAAACGAATGCTTTTGAAGCGGCGTAGGTGACGGCCCCTCCGTTTCCTCTCAGCGCGGCAATGGATGAAATGCCGACTAAATGCCCTTTCCCATTTTTGATAAAATGCTCCATCAACACGTTCGAGCAGGACACAAATCCTGTCATATTGACATCGATCGTTTCCTTTTCTTTGCTCCAATCCATTTCGCTTTCCAAATATCCAACACCTGAACAGATGAAGACTGCATCTGCCCAATTCATCTCATCAAGCAGTTCTTTCAACAGTATAGGCGAGCGTTCGCTGTCGGCTGTATCGATCTTTTTAATGTATGAAGGTCCAGGGAGGTCGTCGCGCAATTTGGCTAGCAGTTCATACCTTCTTGCAGCAAGACCGACCTCAACTCCTGCGGCTGACAGCTGCTTGGCAAGCGCCTTGCCAATTCCGGAACTCGCGCCGATGATCATCGCTTTTTTCATTTTCCTCTACCTCTCAATTATTTCTCAGGAAATGAGTGATTGCCAAGCAGTTTTGCTTTTTGTTCATCTGTCCATTTCACCGGTTTACCCGTATCTTTCGCAATTTGCACCATAACCGCCACCCCTGTAAAGCAAAGGTCACCTTCCCCATTTTTCGCCGCATAGTGGAGGGTGAGGGAAGCGTTGCCGACAGATGCTGTTTTGACGCCGATTTTCAAATGTTCATGAAGGATGACCTGCTGAAAATAATCGCATTGCTGGCTCGCCACGACGGGAATGGACGCGCTCTTCCCGTCTGAAAGGCGGCCCATGACGCCCAGGTGCTTGAAATAGGAAATCCTCGCTTCCTCGAAATAGACAAACGGTGTGACATTGTTCATATGACCGAACATGTCCGTTTCTGAAAAACGGACGGATACTTCATCAAAAAAAGAAAATGACTGACACCATGTGTCAAACGGTTCTTCAATATATCCCGGCAGCTTCATTGTTTTTCATCCCCTTTGGTCATAAAAACACCTCTTCGGCTTGAAGAGGTGCGTTTTTTCGTGTTATTCCGTGTTGTCGCTTCCGAAGAAGTTTTTAAACGCCTGAACGGTTGTATCCCTGTTTAATGCAGCGATTGAGGTTGTGAGCGGGATGCCTTTCGGACATGACTGCACGCAGTTTTGTGAATTTCCGCATTCGGCCAGTCCGCCGTCTCCCATAATCGCTTCAAGTCGTTCCGATTTGTTCATCGCGCCTGTCGGATGGCTATTGAATAAGCGGACTTGCGAGAGCGGTGCAGGTCCCATAAAGTTTGTTTTATCGTTCACGTTTGGACAAGCTTCAAGACATACGCCGCAAGTCATGCATTTTGACAGCTCATACGCCCACTGCCGTCTTCTTTCCGGCATTCTCGGTCCCGGTCCGAGGTCATATGTGCCGTCGATCGGTACCCATGCTTTGACTTTCTTCAATGAATCAAACATGCGGCTCCGGTCCACTTGAAGGTCGCGGACAACCGGGAATGTTTTCATCGGTTCAAGGCGGATCGGCTGCTCAAGCTGGTCGATCAGGGCTGTACAGGACTGTCTCGGCTTGCCGTTGATCACCATCGAGCAAGCGCCGCACACTTCCTCGAGACAGTTCATATCCCAAGCAATCGGCGACGTTTTTTCCCCTTTCGTATTAACCGGGTTCCTTCTGATTTCCATCAAAGCGGAAATGACGTTCATATTCGGACGGTATGGAATTTCAAACTCTTCCTGGTAAGGACTAGAATCCGATGTATCCTGACGAGTGATGATAAACTTGATTGTCTTATTTTCACTCATGATTTCGCCACCTTTTTCTTCGAGTAATCCCGTTTACGCGGTGCGATTAATGAAACATCGACATCCTCATAATGGAATTTCGGGGCTTCAAAATCGCCTGCATGTTTCGCCATTGTTGTTTTCAGCCATTCCTCGTCATTACGTTCAGGGAAATCCGGTTTATAATGGGCGCCGCGGCTCTCATTCCGGTTGTATGCACCGAGCGTGATCACCCGTGCCAATTGCAGCATGTTGTGCAGCTGGCGTGTGAATACGGCGCCCTGGTTGCTCCATTTTGCCGTATCGTTGATATTGATGTTTTGGTAGCGCTCGGCAAGCTCTTGGATTTTTTCATCCGTTTTCAGCAGCTTGTCATTGTGGCGCACAACCGTCACGTTATCTGTCATCCATTCGCCGAGCTCTTTATGAAGGACATATGCATTTTCATTGCCGTCCATTTTCATAATGTCAGCCCACTTTTCTTCTTCCTTTTTGACGCAGCTGTCGAAAACGGAAGAAGACAGATCTTCTGCGGATGTTTCAAGACCTTGAATATATTCAACGGCTTTCGGACCTGCCACCATGCCGCCGTAAATGGCTGACAAGAGCGAGTTCGCGCCCAGGCGGTTTCCGCCGTGCATTGAATAATCGCATTCCCCTGCGGCAAACAGTCCTGGAATGTTGGTCATCTGATTGTAGTCGACCCAGAGTCCGCCCATTGAGTAGTGGACTGCAGGGAAAATCTTCATCGGCAGCTTGCGCGGATCGTCACCCATGAATTTTTCATAGATTTCAATGATTCCGCCCAACTTGATGTCCAATTCCTTCGGATCTTTGTGGGAAAGATCGAGATATACCATGTTTTCGCCGTTGATGCCGAGCTTTTGTCTGACGCATACATCAAATATTTCACGCGTCGCAATATCCCGCGGCACAAGGTTTCCGTATGCCGGATATTTCTCTTCGAGGAAATACCAAGGCTTGCCGTCTTTATACGTCCAGACTCGTCCGCCTTCACCGCGCGCCGATTCGCTCATTAGACGGAGCTTGTCGTCTCCCGGAATGGCGGTCGGGTGGATCTGGATGAATTCTCCGTTCGCATAGTAAGCGCCCTGCTGGTAAACGATCGAAGCGGCTGATCCGGTATTGATCATCGAGTTCGTCGATTTTCCAAAGATGATGCCCGGTCCCCCGGTCGCCATGATGACTGCGTCTGAACGGAACGACTCGATTTCCATCGTCGTCAGATTTTGGGCGACGATGCCCCGGCACGCATTGTCATCATCAAGCACGGCTCCGAGAAACTCCCAGCCTTCATATTTCGAAACAAGCCCTTCTACTTCAAAGCGGCGAACCTGCTCATCCAGCGCGTACAAGAGCTGCTGTCCGGTCGTCGCCCCCGCATATGCCGTTCTGTGATGCTGGGTTCCCCCGAAGCGCCGGAAGTCAAGCAGCCCTTCAGGTGTTCTGTTAAACATGACGCCCATGCGGTCAAGCAAATGAATAATCGACGGCGCCGCATCACACATCGCTTTGACCGGCGGCTGGTTGGCCAGAAAGTCGCCTCCGTAAACGGTATCGTCAAAATGCTCCCAAGGGGAGTCGCCTTCACCTTTTGTATTGACCGCTCCGTTGATTCCGCCCTGCGCACATACGGAATGTGAGCGCTTAACGGGAACGATCGAAAATAGTTTTACATTTGTTCCTGCTTCCGCAGCTTTAATGGTCGCCATCAGACCCGCAAGTCCTCCGCCGACAACGATGATGCTTGAATTGCTCATGCCTGCCCCACTCCCTCTAGTAATCTAGTTCTTTTACACAAATGCCAAAATCGCTCTCAGCCCTACATAGGACAACACAACAAAGACTCCCATTGTCACAAACGTGGCGATTCGCTGTGAGCGAGGAGAAACGGTGATTCCCCAAGTGACAGCAAACGACCATAAACCGTTTGAAAAGTGGAAGATTGTTGAGAGGACACCTACAATGTAAAAGCCGAGCATGATCGGGGAGCTCAAAATATCAGCCATCATGTCAAAGTTTACTTCTGCCCCCATTTGGGCGGCAATCCGTGTTTGCCACACGTGCCAGCTGACAAAAATCAAGGTAACGATTCCTGTAATCCGCTGCAGAACGAACATCCAGTTTCTAAAAAAGCCGAATCTGTTCGCATTATTTTTTGCTGTAAAAACTATGTATACTCCATAAACAGCATGATAAATCAGCGGAAGGAAAATCACGAAGATTTCCAAGACGTACCTGAACGGCAGGTTTTCCATAAAGTGAGCGGCGTTATTAAACGCCTCTGCTCCGCTTGCCGCAAAATGGTTGACAACCAAATGCTGGATTAAAAATATGCCTACCGGTATGACGCCAAGCAAAGAATGCAGTCTTCGATAAACAAACTCTCTGTTCCCGGCCATTGCTTTACCCCCTAGTTGAAAAGTGCAGTAAAAATGAAAGGTCTCCTATCCCCCGTCCTGTTTCAAATATCGCACTTTGTTAAGTTTTTATGACAATTTCATTTTACTCCTATGAGAAATAGGCGTCAAGAAAACGCGTACATAAATTGAAATTTTCTAAAATTTAATCATATTTTAGAAAATTTTATTTTATCAAAATATAAATATATCAGATTTTTTTCTTCCTAATTGCATGTCCCCGCTGTAATCTTTCACCCCATTTAAGCTATAATAAACGGAGAAAAGAGGGGAGACATTGGATATGAACAAATATGAAGCAAACTTAGCGCAATTAAAAGAGCTGGAAGTCTCCGCATATGGCTATGAGTTGATCAGGGAAGTGCTGCTTCCCGATATGCTGGGACAAGACTACGCAGATATGATGTACTGGGCGGGAAAAAAGCTCGCCCGCAAGTTCCCGCTTGAATCCAGGGAGGATCTTCCCGCTTTCTTTCTGGATGCAGGCTGGGGAACGCTTACGATCGCCCATTCAAAAAAACAGGAGCTTGAGTTTGAGCTCGAAGGCCCGCTGGTCTCAAACCGCCTCAAATATCAAAAGGAACCCTGCTTTCAGCTAGAAGCCGGATTTATCGCCGAGCAAATCCAGCTGATGAACGAACAAATTGCCGAATCGTATGAACAAGTGAAAAAAAGAGCCGGAAAAGTTGTATTGACCGTCAAATGGGATATGAAAGATCCGGCATGATGCTCGAAAGGCTGCTGTTGATTTTCAGCAGCCTTTTTACAATAAAACCCAAATAGACATACATTCTTAAACCTTCTGCTGAGAATATCGGCAAATCACACATCCACTGCTTATTTTTATCGTCAATGATCACTTAAGTTAGAAACGGTTATGCTTAAAAATTAATCTTCAAACACCGATCTTACTAAGTTACTTTTTGAAAGCCACAGTGCAGAAGGAAGGGCAGATAGAATACCCAGTAACGGACTTATTAATAATATGATGAAAATTATCACATAAGGCATTTCGAGATTCTTTACATCTAAAGCTGATAATAGATTATACCCCAGTATAACGCTTGAAATTAAACCCATTATACAGCCAGCTAATGAAATAACAATTCCTTCATATAAAGCGAGTCGAACGATTTGCCACGGCTTTCCACCTATGGCTCTCATCATCGCAAACTCTTTTTTACTTTCCCTTAAATTGCTTGCCATACTATTCATTAAGCCAACAAGTGCAATTAAGGTGATGATTAACACGCTGCTTCCCAATAATACAATACGCTGTTTGTACTGTTGATAAAATTTATCCATTTCTTCTTTTCTATCATACAAAATAGCATCTTGATATTGTGGATTTTCCATCAGTTTCTCAATTTTGGCCTTTATATGGCCTTTTTCACTTTGGTCCTTAATATTAAAAAATATTTGTTCTGTTTTTTGAAGATGAAACAACCCTTTTAACGTAGTCTCATTAGTAAAGAATCTTAAATCTTCATCAGGTAAAATAGGCACTTCGTCAACCACACCGACAATGCGTAATGTAAATGGCTTCTTGCCAGAAACTTCACTTAATTCATCTGGTTCCAATGTGACTGTATCTCCGACTCGAAACCCGATGTCCTCAGAGAATTGTTTCGTAATCACGGCCTCATCATCTTTAAGGTGATCAATTCGGCCTTTCACAATTTCAAAAGGGGCAGTGTTGCGTACTTTTTCCAAATCCAGGCCGCCCACACTCGTTAAAACTTCTTTTTTTCCGTTTACGGTCATAAATTGCCCGTTCCAGTTTGAATCTACTTTTTTTATATCTAAATCCAAAGTATGTGTTAATATACTTGTTTGAACCGGGATTGTTTCAACTTCGTTCATATGATCAATTTGTTTTATAATTGAAGAAGAGAAACCTGGTTCATACGAGGCTTCTGTAGCCTGTATGACATAATCAAGCGGATATTGTTTTGATATTGTTTTTTCTGTTTGACTGACAACAGCTTGCAAAATCATATATCCAACGAATCCAACAATGACTGCTAACGTTAATACCCTGGCAATTTGCTGACTTCTTCTCATTCTTTTCAGAGCATTTCTTCCGGCAATCATGCTTTCCATTTGATAAAACGGCCTTAAGAGAAAAGTTAGTGCCGTTACAATGATCCTCAATACTGCAGGAGTCATCACAAACATAATGAGTACAAATGATACCCCTAACAGAATACTGAAGCTGCCGCTTCCTCCGCTTTTATGCACTGCAAATGTCATAGCTGCCAGCAATAGCAAAATCATGGTCAGGCCGATAATGGTTCCTTTTGATTCCGCTTTACTTTTACTAATTTTTTGGCTGTATGCAGCGATAGGAGAAAGCCTGCTAGTCGATAAAGCTGGTATTGTTGCTGCTAAGACAGTCAAAAGAATGCTTCCAAAAAACGAAATGATTATACTTTTTGCCGGGATTGATATTGATTGGATGGAATAGCCTATAAATTGTTCAGCAATATTTGTCAGGGCATAACATAGTACAGTACCTGTAACCGTTCCTATTAATGCAGCCATAGTCCCTATCAGAAAAGCTTCCCAGATGACCATATAAAACAATTGGGCAGGCTTTCCGCCTAAAAGTCTTAATGTTGCTAATTCCTTTTGTCTTTCTTGAACCGACATTTGCAAAGTGCTGACTACGATTAAAAGGCTTCCTAACAAGACTGTAATTGATAAACCGTTGACAATCGGTTTTAACCCGCCCAGTTGTTCTTTCTCTGTCGTCATCGCCTTTCGTTGATCAATGGATATGTCTGCAAAATGTTCCTTTAAATCCTCTATTACTTTTTGTTTATCAGCTGATTGATTTAATTTCAGCATGACTGCCGTTGCTTTATTTTCATTATGAGTTTGTGCTGCGAGCCAATCATAATCAAAAATGACGATATTATTTAATTGCTCGCTTTCATTTAAAATACCAGATACTCGTACCTTTACGTCGTCCCCTGGAGGAAAAGGGAAACTAATTTCAGAATCAATATCCAAGCCCTTAGCTTTTGCGTATCGAGCAGGGATTACCACTTCCTGAGCTTTCGGAAATCCACCTTTACCGATGGAAACCAGAGGGTGCTCCATAGCCAATTGGTGATGTTTAAAGCCTATATAAACAGGCTGAGATGCAACAGCAGCCGGCATATCTTCGCTTGCATACGGAAATAACATCGGGGTTATTTGATCTACATCTGGAAATCCCTCTATCTTTTGCAAATCTTTCGCACTCAATTTTTTGGTTGATCCGTTATAACCTGAAACCAGATCAAAATCTCCATATTTTCCCAACACAGATTTTTCGTTTGATTGTTCTAAAGTTGTCATCATGATTTGCGAAATAATGAGCAGCATAACCCCAAGACTAATACCGATCACAGCAAATATAGACCTGGCTCTTCTTGCTTTCAAAAATCGCCAAGCCAATTGAGCAGTTAATTTCATGCGTATACATCCTCTAATCTTTTAGTGATATGGCTTAAATTTACTTTAGGAGTCGCAGTAAGCTGAATATCTCCCGCCAATTCACCGTCCTTCATAAATACAATCCGATGTGCATGTGAAGCCACATTTGCATCATGCGTCACCATGATAAGCGATTGTTTTTTCGTATCGCAAAAGTGGCGGAGAATTGTCAAAATGGCATCACCAGCTTTAGTATCAAGACTTCCGGTTGGTTCATCTGCTAATACGATACTGGGTTCCATAATAAGCGCTCTTGCAATTGCAACCCGCTGCTGCTGTCCCCCTGACATCTGGGACGGATAAGAAGAAGCGAGTCTTCCAATCCCTAATAATTGCAGCAAATCATTTGCCTTTTTATTTACCGATTTATCTTTCTTTCCAGCTAGGAGTATAGGAAGCGTTATATTCTCCTCCGCCGTTAGAACAGGAATCAAATTAAACATTTGGAAAATAAAACCGATATTATCTCTTCTGAGTTGTGTAATTTGAGCCTCATTGCAATGAGATAAATGAATACCGTCTAGTGTGACTTCTCCTGAAGTTGGTTTATCTAGCCCTGACAGCATATTTAATAACGTAGACTTTCCCGAGCCGCTAGGACCCATAATGGCTGTAAATTCACCTTTTTTTATATCCAAATCAATATTTCTCAATGCAAAAAATTGATGTGCTCCCTCTCCATATGACTTTGATAACTTTTTAGTTTGCAGGACTGAAGCTCTCATGTTTTTCACCTCTTTTTATAGTTCAGTTTCATTTTAAATAGCTAAACTCAATAGGGCGTTAATAAAATATCAATAAAATATCAAGATTTATTCACACATATTCCGCAATTACCAAAAAAACGTCATAATGTTATTCAGAAGCAAAACAGAAAGGAATGGCGATAATGAAAGAAACCATTTTAGTCGTCGATGATGATGCAGAAATTATTGAACTGATGAAAGACTTTCTGGAGATCGAGAATTACAATGTTCTAACAGCATTTAATGGAGAACAAGCCCTCTCCATTGTCAACAAACAAGAGGTCGACTGTATCTTGCTAGATGTAATGATGCCGGGGGAATCAGGCTTTTCGATATGCAAGAAGCTGAGAGACATAAAGGATGTCCCTATCTTATTTTTAAGCGCCAAAGAGGATCCAACCGATAAAATTAGGGGATTAAGTGTCGGGGGTGATGATTATATTGTAAAAACGGCAACACCAGGTGAGATTGTAGCCAGAATCAAAGCAGTGAGACGGCGCTCCGGACAGCAAAAACCCGGACACTCATTCAACGGCCTTACAATTGATTACTTATCCCGAGAAGTACATATACACGGAAGAAAAGTTTCCCTCACCTCAAAGGAATTTGACTTATTATCTCTACTTAGCAGACATCCCCATCAAGTATTTACACACGATCAAATTATCCAATTTATATGGGGGGAGCATTATAGTGATCCGCATACAGTAAGGGTATTCGTCGCGAGAATCAGGGAAAAAATTGAAGAAACCCCCTCTCGGCCGCGCTGGATCCTAACTGTCTGGGGAGTCGGATACAAATTTGTGGAGGGGGCATAAACATGTTAAAGGGGCATAAAAAAAGACTGACAATAAAAAAATGGCTGTTTCTCTTTATGATTGCATTTATTTTGCTCCCCATTCTTACTACAAAAATGGCCGTCCATTTTTATAATGAATCAAAAACAAATTCTATTGAAATAGAAGATATAATGCCTTGGCTGGAACAAAACATTCTAAATCAGCCGGAAAATTGGAACAAAAAAGAGTGGCAAAAACAAATACATCATAAAACTGATGAGCTTCATATAGGGATACGCTTGCTAAACAAAGATCAAAAAGTCTTATTTTCAACAGTAGAAAAACCAGATAATCATCAGATTACAAAAATAGAGCAAACAGCAGATTACTCAGTTGGGAATACAAACTATCTTCTTGAAGAATATTATGTATATCAGAACAAAAAACTCGCAGGCATTTTATATGTTCAAGATAAAAGGCCTGCACTCCATGCTTTCAATGGTCCAGAAAACAGTTTTCTAGAACAGTATGGAGGCTTATTCATCGCATTATTTGTTTTCCTAATGCTTTTGGCGACAGCTGCATGGTTTATGAATAAACAAGTATTAATTCCGTTGACTGCACTGGAGAAAACATCACAGCTCATTTCAAAGCAGGATTTCAATTTTTCTCTTCCTTCTTCACGTGTTACAGAAATTCATGAAGTATCAAACGGATTTAAGTCCATGCAGCTGCAGCTAAAGAAATCATTAGCCAAACAACAATCACTTGAAAACGAAAGAAAACTGTTTATTGCTTCTATCGTGCATGATTTACGAACACCAATATTTACAATCCGGGGATATCTAGAAATTATAGAAAAGCAATTACACCAAGCCCCTGAAAAAGTAAAGAAATATATTGTGACATGCAGAAATAAAGCGGATATGCTGAATCATTTAGTGTCAGACCTATTCTCGTACACGAAGCTAGAACTTTACAAAGAAAAACCAAGTGTAGAGTTTGTAAACCTAAACCGCTTACTTGACGATTACCTGAACGATTACTCAGCAATATTAGAAGAAAAGGGAATTCATCTCATAAAATCAATTCCTGAAGGTGATACATATGTTTATGCAGATCCCGAGCTTTTTTCCAGAGCTTTTTACAACATAATAGACAATGCCATAAGATTTTCTTTTAAAAACAGCGACATCTACGTTTCACTGTTCGAAGAGAAAAAATACGCTGTTATTGCCATTCGGGATAAAGGAAAGGGACTGCACGAGTCCGAGTTAGACCAGATATTTACGCCGCTTTACAGAGGAGAAACCTCTCGCAATCGAAAAACAGGAGGAGCCGGATTGGGCTTAGCCATAAGCAAGGAGATTTTAGAAGTGCATGGAGGTAAAATCACTGCAGAAAACCATAACAAACAAGGTGCCGTTTTTAAATTATATTTGCCATTACCTAATGGATCATGATTAATCATCATACTTTTTTTGATCGCTTGTTTTAGATGATATAGAAAAAGCAATAAAGAAATCGCTCATCATACAATAAAAGCACATAGCTTGAATATGAAAAAAGGACCCATACATCAAGTAGAAACCAAAACAGCCAACCAATAGCTGAAAAGTAACATTTTATTTTTCGGCCTATTATTTATATCAAAAAGGAATAAAATTTGGCCTCTGGCTGATTCGGTATTACAAACATCGCAACCGTATTGGGCTATGTTTAATCAAATTTATTTCGCACAAAGTGTCATAGGCGGGGACCGCGGATATATTTTATGAAGAAAAAGGATGCAGCACCGTAAAATCGCTCTGTGTTATTATCAATCGTCTCCCGACTACTGGAGCCATTCCACAACAAACAATGGATAAAAGCTTATCAGAGCGGAAAACAGCGATATGATTGAGCTCCCTAAGGAAAAATATTCATCTTCATTTTCGCGGATTTCCCGCCTTATTCGACTTTGCATTAGCCCTTACTAACTCTGATTACATACCATTCTCCTCCTGCTAGCAAATTGCAGGATGTTTAATTCGCAGCTATGCTTATTTTCGACAGTTCAAAAGCATCATGCAGCGCTTCGACGGCTTTCACCATATCGCCTTCGCTAACGACAGTCGAAACTTTGATTTCGGATGTGCTGACCATTTTGACCTGGATGTTTTTTTCCGCCAGCACAGCGAACATTTCTGCTGCTACTCCCGGGTTGGAGATCATGCCTGAACCGACGATCGAGACTTTGGCCAGCCTGTTTTCCGTTTCAATCTGTTCATAGTCGAGCGCGTCTTTGTATTCTTCGAGAACTTCGACCGTCCGTTTTAAGTCTTCCGTTTTCACGGAGAAAGAAATCGACGTTTGGCTTGTGCTTGTCACTGATTGAATGATGATGTCAACGTTGATGTTCTGTTTAGCGAGCGTTGTAAAAATCGTTGACAGCGTCGTCAAGCCGCTCGCCAGGCCGCATACGGTCACGCGTGTGATCTGATCTTCAAATGCAATGCCTCTTACAATTAAATTTTGTTCCATTGATGATTCCTCCTCGATTAATGTGCCGGCTTCTTTTTCTGTGCTTGAACGGACTTCCAAAGGCACCTGATAGTTTTTCGCAAATTCAACAGCTCTCGGATGCAGGACGCCTGCTCCAAGATTGGCAAGCTCAAGCATTTCATCGTAGGAGATTCCGGCCAGCTTCCGCGCTGTTTTCACATAGCGGGGATCGGTTGTGAAAACCCCCGGTACATCGGTGTAAATGTCGCATTTATCGGCTTTCAGGGCAGCTGCGAGGGCAACAGCTGTCGTATCTGATCCGCCTCTGCCGAGCGTTGTGATTTCACCTTCCGCTGTCGTCCCCTGGAATCCGGCGACAACGGCGATTTTCCCTTCATTCAGACGCTCTTTCAGCTTGCCTGTATCAATGTTCGTAATTCTTGCGTTGCCGTGAATATTTTCGGTTTCGATGCCGGCCTGCCAGCCTGTATAGGAAACCGCATCATACCCCTTGTTCTGCAAAGCCATTGTCAACAGCGAAATTGTTACCTGTTCTCCTGTTGTCAGCAGCATATCCATTTCCCTGCTGCTCGGCTGTTCGGTAATTTCCTTAGCAAGCGCGACGAGGGAATCCGTCGATTTGCCCATCGCTGAAACGACGACGACAACATCATGACCGCGCTGTTTTTCTTCGATGACGCGGTTTGCGACATTCAATATTTTTTCCACTGATCCTACTGAAGTTCCGCCAAATTTTTGGACGATGAGACCCATCAAATACCACCCTTTTTGTTTTCGTTCGTGCTTGTTTATGTATGAAGAGGAAAACTTGACCGGCGGGCTGTACGTTTTTTCGTACAAAAAAAGCAATGAGAGAAATTCCCTCATTGCTTTAACCAACAAAAATGCCGATGATTTTAACAACGAGATAGCCCTCCAAGAAATGATTTCTTGACAGCCTTACATTTATTCAATGTAAAGCCAGCAGGAAAAACGAATGGATTTTTTCCCCGCTTCGGCGACGCTCCCCTTTCGGCTTTTTTCATCGGAATCCATCTTCCTCATCAAGCCTACTCTTGAAGTTCGCACCTCTATCTTCACCATATCACACGATCTTATTATGAAATTAGTACAAATTCTATCAGATTCTTTTTAAAAGTTCAACATTATTTTTTCAAAGCCTCTTCAATCAGCTGCGCCGTCTTCAGGGGGATGCCGAGCTTGCGGATATCTTCGGCGCTCGCTTCCTTCATTTTCTTAACGGAACCGAAATGTTTTAACAGCAGTTTTTTCCGCTGTTCGCCGACGCCCGGTATGCCGTCGAGCACCGATTGAAATGCGCTTTTTCCTCTGAGCTGCCTGTGGAAGCTGATCGCAAACCTGTGCACTTCATCCTGAATGCGCTGAAGCAGGTAAAATTCCTGGCTGTTCCGCTCAAGCTGGACGATCTCAAGGGGGTCGCCGATCAAAAGGTTGGAAGTTCTGTGTTTATCATCTTTCACCAGACCGGCAACAGGGACATCGAGCCCCAATTCATTTTCCAAAACGTCAAGGGCGGCAGACACCTGGCCTTTTCCGCCGTCGATCAATACTAAATCAGGCAGCGGCAGATTCTCTTTCAGCACCCTTGTATATCTTCTTCTGATGACTTCGCGCATTGACCCGTAGTCGTCAGGGCCTTCAACCGTCTTAATCTTATATTTGCGGTACTCTTTTTTATGCGGTTTTCCGTCGAGAAAGACGACCATCGCCGAAACGGGGTCCGTTCCTTGAATATTTGAATTATCAAACGCTTCAATTCGGTACGGCGTGTAGATGCCCAGTGCTTTGCCGAGCTTTTCAATCGCGCCGATCGTCCGCTCTTCGTCCCGTTCAATGAGCGAAAACTTCTCTTTCAAAGCGAGCTTTGCATTTTTATGGGCAAGGAGCAGCAGGTCTTTCTTCGCTCCCCTTTTCGGCTGGCGCACGTTCACGTCCAAAAGCTCCTCAATCATGTCCTTATCGACGCTGTCTGGAACCAAAATTTCCCTTGGGAGGAAGTGGTTGTTTTTTGAGTAAAATTGCCCGATGAACGTCAAAAACTCCTCGTCTGCTTCCCTGTATAAAGGAAACATGCTGACATCTCTTTCAATCAATTTGCCCTGCCTGATAAAGAAGACCTGGACGCACATCCAGCCCTTGTCATACGAATAGGCAAATACATCGCGGTCAACCATGTCATTCAGCATCATTTTCTGTTTTTCCATCGTTGACTCGATATGGGCCATTTGATCGCGGAATTCTTTCGCCCGTTCGAACTGCAGGTTTTCCGAGGCTTCGAGCATTTTTGCTTCAAGTTCTTTCTTGACTTCATTGTATCCGCCCTTTAAAAAGCGGGTGATTTCTTCTGTGAGCTGTCGGTTTGTCTCCTCAGACACATCATATACGCATGGCGCCAGACATTGTCCGAGATGATAGTACAAACAGACGCGGTCCGGCAGTTTGGCGCACTTTCTGAGCGGATAGAGGCGGTCCAGCAGCTTTTTTGTTTCCCTCGCAGCCTGGACATTGGGATACGGCCCGAAATAGCGGCCTTTGTCTTTTTTGACCTTCCTCGTGACAATCAGCTTCGGATGCCGCTCGTTCGTGATTTTAATAAACGGGTAGCTTTTATCATCTTTCAGCATCACGTTATATTTCGGGTCGTACTTTTTGATTAAATTCATTTCAAGAATGAGCGCTTCGATGTTCGAGGAGGTGACAATGTATTCAAAATCTTCAATTTCACTGACAAGACGCTGTGTTTTGGCATCATGGGACCCGCTGAAATAGGAGCGAACCCTGTTTTTTAAGATTTTCGCTTTCCCGACGTAGATGACGGTATCCTGCCTGTCTTTCATCAAGTAGCAGCCAGGCTGATCCGGGAGAAGGGCCAGCTTTTCTTTGATTTTTTTGTTCATCAAAAATCCTTCCTTGTTTCGGCGTTTTTTCTTCATTTCAGTTTACCATGACCGACCGTACGTTCGCTACAATTGGAGAAGGAAGATGGCGCGTTGTAAGAAAAAAGCGATCCCTTTGGAATCGCCTTTTTCACAGGTTTCTATTTTACAAATGTTTGTTGACCAGTTCTTCAAGGGCTTCTTTCGGTTTAAAGCCGACAGATGTTTCAACCACTTCGCCGTCTTTTAGTATGAGGAGAGTCGGGATGCTCATCACGCCGTATTTGCCGGCAGTTTCTTGGTTTTCGTCAACATCGATTTTTACGATTTTCAGTTTGTCTCCCATTTCTTGATCAAGCTCTTCAAGTACCGGCGCGATCATTTTGCAAGGTCCGCACCAAGGAGCCCAGAAGTCGGCAAGAACTACGCCTTCACTTGTTTCAGATGAGAATGTTTGATCAGTTGCTTTTACGATAGCCATTCTTTCATTCCTCCAATTGTGAAATTATGCTTTTTAGTATAGCATCTCCCTTTGGTTCACGCTAACATAATGCTTGATTATACATTTCCCTATCTGCGCAGTTTTACACATCGGGATTTTAGCCTTTCTAAAAATGTCCTTATTCCATGTTATTTTGCAAAAGGCGGAAATGTGCCTATGTAAAAAGCCGGCCATTTCAGGCCGGCTTTTGATCAAGTACTGACGCTCAGCTTTTTAAATTCCTCCGTGAGCAGCGGAACGATTTCAAATAAGTCGCCGACGATCCCGTAGTCGGCAATTTTAAAGATGTCGGCTTCCGGATCTTTGTTGATGGCAACGATGATTTTGCTGTTTGACATCCCTGCGAGGTGCTGAATCGCTCCTGAAATGCCGCAGGCGATATATAAGTCTGGAGTTACGACTTTGCCGGTCTGGCCGATTTGAAGCGAATAGTCGCAGTAGTCTGCGTCACAGGCTCCCCTTGAAGCGCCGACCGCGCCGCCCATTACGTCGGCAAGCTCCTGCAGCGGTTTAAAGCCTTCCTCGCTTTTGACGCCGCGGCCGCCGGCTACGATGATTTTCGCTTCAGACAAATCGACGCCTTCGGACGTTTTTTTGACAATGTCCTTGATAACCGTTCTGATGTCCCGAATATCCGCTTCGATGCTTTCGACCGCTCCCGTTCGCGTCTCATCTTTGTCGAGCGGGGCAATATTATTCGGTCTAATCGTTGCAAAAATCGTTTCATCTTCGGAAATGATCCGCTCAAACGCTTTGCCTGAGTAGATCGGTCTTGTAAACACGATGTTGCCGCCGGCTACTTCGACGTTGACGGCATCTGATATCAGCCCTGTTCCCATACGGGCTGCAAGCTTCGGCGACAAGTCTTTGCCCATTGACGTATGGCCGAAAATTATCACGTCCGGACTTTCGCGCTCAATGATCGGCATAAAGGCTTGAACATAGCCGTCAGACGTATAGTTTTTCAAGAGCGGGTTTTCGGCTGTAAGCACTCTGTCAGCGCCGTAATGGATCAGTTGTGCCGCATCGCTTGAAACGCTTTCACCGAAGAGAACACCGATCACCTCTCCCCCTTCGGCAACCGTTTTTCCTGCGGCTATCGCTTCGAATGTCACATTTCTCAACGAACCGTCCCTGAACTCTCCCAATACGATAACTTTTTTGCTCATGTCCATTTCCCCCTGTATTTTAATGACCGTGTTTTTGCTCCCTTCGGCTTCAAACGACCTTTGCTTCGCTTCTCAGCAGTGATACAAGGTCTGCCGCCTGCTGTTCCGGCTCCCCTTCAAGGATTTTCCCGGCTTCTTTTTTCGGAGGCAGGAACCGTTCGATCGTTTTTGTTTTGGCGGCCACGTCTTCCTCGTCGATGTCCAGATCATCAAGTTCAAGCTCCTCAAGAGGCTTTTTCTTCGCCTTCATGATTCCCGGAAGTGACGGATAACGCGGTTCGTTCAACCCCTGCTGTGCAGTCGCTACGATTGGAAGCGACGTTTGGATCACTTCAAGGTCACCCTCGGCGTCGCGTTCCGCTTCAACATCTCCGCCGTTTACCGTCAGCTTTGTAATCGTCGTGATACAAGGGATGCCGAGCAGCTCGGCCAAACGAGGCGCCACCTGTCCCGATCCCCCGTCGATCGCCACATTCCCGCCGAGTATCATGTCATACTCGCGGTCTTTCAAATAGTTGTATAGGATGGCTGACGCCGTATATTGGTCCGCTTCTTCCAGATCGTCTTCAATGTTGATCAAAACGGCTTTGTCGCACCCCATCGCCAGAGCCGTCCTGAGTTCTTTTTCAGCTTCTTCCTCGCCGACTGTGACAACCGTAATCTCACCGCCGTGCTTCTCCTTCAGCTGAAGCGCTTCTTCAATGGCGTACTCATCGTACGGGTTGATGATGAATTCCGCTCCATCCGTGCTGATTTCCCCTTGTTCAATCTGAATTTTCTCCTCTGTATCAAACGTGCGCTTCATTAAGACATAAATGTTCATGTTCTATTCATCCCCTTTGTTTTCACGTTTGTTATTTCCCTTTAAAATGCGGCTTCCGCTTTTCAAGAAATGCCTGAATCCCTTCCTTCGCATCCTCCGATTGGAACACTTCGCCGAAGTATTTTCCTTCCAGCTTGAGGCCGCCTTCATACGAATACACTTTGCTCGAATTCAGGAGTTCAATGACATAAGCCATCGTCTGCGGACTTTTTTCAGCGAATTTTCGCGCGAGCTCTTGTGCCTTTTGCAGCACTTCTTCTTCATTCGCCGCCAAAATCGTGACAAGGCCGTATTCAAAAGCTTCCTTGCCGGATATCGGCTCTGATGTCCCGATCATTTCAAGCGCTTTGGCGGTGCCCACATACTTCGGAAGGCGCTGCGTTCCCGCAAAGCCGGGAATGATTCCGAGATTCAGTTCGGGAAGGCCGAGCTTAGCGCTCTCCTCGGCAATCCGGATGTGGCATGCCATCGCAAGCTCCAGACCTCCTCCAAGAGCAGCTCCGTGAATCGCGGCGATCACGGGCTTTGGAAAAGATTCTACTTTTTCGAAAATCTGCTGGCCTTTATCAGCCAAATTTGCATAATCAGACCCGTCCATCAATGATGTAAACTCTTTAATGTCAGCGCCTGCCGAGAAAAATCTTCCTTCCCCGTGAATCACGACGCTTCTGACATCCTGACGTTCTGAAAGCTCCTCAAGACATGCGGAAAGGTCTTCAAGCACTTGCGTCGATAGCGAATTTGCCGGCGGGTGCTGAATCGTAATGGTTGCGATATAGTCGTCTACGGCGTATGTTAATGCTGCCATTTTATTTCTCCTCCTTCGTCTTTTGGCTGCCGAACCCATGGATCAGCAATTCATGAATGCTGTCTGCCAGCTTTGGCAGATCGTATTTTTGATCATTCATCACCCAGGTTGTAACCGTCTCATCCACCGTACCGAAAATCATCTGCTTCGCCAGGCGGACATCAAGCGTGCTCTTAAATTCTCCCGCTTCTTTTCCTTCGGTGATGATGTCTTCCAGGATCGTCAAGTACCCTTTGAGAATCTCATTGATTTTCAGCCTCAGCTCAAGATTCGACTGCCTCAGCTCAAGCTGGGTGACAATCGCGAGGTGGCGATCGCTGCTGAGCAGTTCAAAGTGCTTTTTGATGAACAGCGTGAGCTTTTCTGTCGCCGAATTTGTCACTTCCATTTCTTCGTTCATCTGCTCGATAAACTGTCCCATTTTCTCTTTGAATAGCGAGATGAGAATATCTTCTTTGTTTTTAAAATAAAGATAAATGGTGCCGTCCGCCACTCCGGCCTGCTTGGCGATTTTCGAAACCTGCGCCTGATGGTATCCGTTTTCTGCAATCACAATGACAGCTGCGTCGATAATCTGCATATACTTTGGTCTCTTTTGTTTCAATTGGCTTCGTTCCTTTCAAATTAATGAATGAATACTCATTCATGAGTTTATCGTAAATAAAAATGGACGCTTTGTCAAGAAGCTAAACTCAAATCGCACCACAAAAGCATGCCGTCAAAATCGACGGCAGACTTCGCTTTTTCAGACGCCGGTTTTTTCTTCTTGAACGAGCGCTCTTCTTAAAATCTTCCCGACTGCCGTTTTCGGCAGTTCGTCCCTGAACTCGTATACTTTCGGCACTTTATAAGGAGCCAGACGCGATCTGGCATATTCGTCCAATTCCTTCTCCGTTATTGTAACATGATCTTTCAGCACTATAAAAGCCTTAACCGTTTCTCCTCTGTATTCATCAGGGATGCCGGCAACAACCGCCTCCTGAACGGCTTCGTGCTCATAGAGCACCTCTTCGATTTCACGCGGGTAAATGTTGTATCCCCCGGCAATGATCACGTCTTTTTTGCGGTCGACAATATAAAAGAAGCCGTCTTTATCCATGTAGCCGATGTCCCCTGTAAAAAACCAGCCGTCCCTTAGACTTTGAGCGGTTTCTTCATCATTGTTCCAGTAGCCCTTCATCACCTGCGGTCCTTTGACGACGATTTCTCCATGCTCATAAGGTCCGAGAAAACCGCCGGTTTCTTCCGAATAGATAGCCGCGTCTGTACCAGGCCAAGGACAGCCGATACTGCCCGCTTTATTCAAATCCCAAATAAAATTGGCGTGAGTGACGGGCGAGGTTTCAGACATTCCGTAACCTTCGACAAGCCTTCCGCCCGTTACCTTTTCAAACTGCTGTTTGACTTCAACAGGAAGCGCTGCAGATCCGCTCAAACAGCTCTTAATTGACGACAGATCAAATTGGTGAAGATCAGGATGGTTCAACAGGGCAATATATATCGTCGGTGCCCCCGGAAATATCGTCGGCTTTTCTTTATCGATCGTTTTCAGCGCTGCGCGCGCGTCAAATCTCGGCAGCAGAATCATTTCATATCCCTGCCTGATCGTGAAATTCAAGACGGCCGTCATTCCGTAGACGTGAAAAAACGGGACGATCCCCAGCACCTTCTCCTCCCCTTTATTCAATTGATAAAACCAGGCATCGCACATCTCCATATTGGCTAGTATGTTGCGGTGGCTGAGCATGACGCCTTTTGGCGTGCCTGTCGTGCCTCCGGTATACTGCAGGACGGCAATGTCGTGGGCCGGATCGATTTCAATCCCCGGCGGACCGCTTGGAACGGGGCGTTTCATGATGGTTCGGAAGAGGTGTGTCGTCTCATTTTCATTGATCTCAACCGACATTTGATTCTCTTTTTTTTGCACGATTGGGTACAGCAGATTTTTAGGGAAAGGCAGGTAATCTTTTATGCTTGTCGCAATGATGTGCCGAATATTTGACAGCGCTTTCATTTTATATGCTGCCGGGTACAGCATGTCAAGCGTAATGATGATGGTTGCCCCGCTGTCATGAAGCAGATGTTCAAGCTCCCTTTCCGTATACAGCGGATTTGTCTGGACGACGATGCCGCCGGAGAAAAGAACGCCGTAATACGCGATAACCGCCTGCGGGCAGTTCGGCAGCATGATCGAGACTCTGTCTCCTTTTTGAATGCCGAGTGACAGCAGGTAATCTGCCATTTTTAAAGCGTCCTCATAAACTTGCCGGTACGAACATTTTTTTCCGAGAAAATGAATCGCTGTTTTTTCAGAAAACTGTTGGGCGGATTGTTGCAGGATGGAATGGAGTGTTTGATCTTCAAATTGCAGCTCGTGAGGAATTTGTTCGGGATAATGACGCAGCCACGGTTTTTCAGTCGGCATAAGCTCCCCCCTTTTAAACAATATATTCTTGATTTCAGTATATCAAAACAATATTCAGAAAGTAATGATATTTTTTCTTTTTAAAAAGGCGCCCTTTTAAAGGACACCTTTTTCAAGCATAAAAGATCATATAAATCAGGCCGATAACCACAAATACCCCAGCTGTGAAAAACAGGACTTTCGCTAATTTCTCCATGTTGATCCCCTTTAGATACCCGAAGCCACGACAAATGACAGGCCGACTGAAATGACGAATGAAATGAAGCCGACTGCGCGGTTGTCGTTTTCAATCTCCTTGTCAATTTTAAAGCGCGGCGTCAGAAATTCAAAAATGAAGTAGCCGATCAAAAGCAGGATAAAACCGAACAGCCCCCACCCCATCATTTGCAGCAGGGAATTATGCTGGCTTATCGATTTTTGCAGCACGTTGGCGATGCCTAAAATTTTTCCGCCTGTTGCCATCGCGACCGCCATGTTTCCTTTTTGAATCTCCTCCCAATTTTTATAGGTGGTGACGAGTTCAAACACAGATAAAAATATCACAAGACACAAAACGGAAACGCTGTAGTACGCGGCAATTTCCACAAGGTCGTTCTCCCAAAACTCTTTCATCCTTCTAGACTCCCTTTTTTATTTTAATTCGACAATGGTGACGCCTGATCCTCCCTCTCCCGCTTCGCCGAACCGGGAGTTTTTCACATTGCGGTGGGATTTCAAGAGGTCCTGAACGCCTTTTCGGAGGGCGCCGGTTCCTTTTCCGTGGATGATCGAGACTCTTGGATAGCCCGCAAGCACCGCATCATCCAAGTATTTTTCAACCCGGTGAAGCGCATTTTCATACCGCTCCCCTCTAAGGTCGAGTTCGAGCGAGACGTGATAATCTTTTCCTTTGACGGCGGCGATCGTTTTTTGTTTTTCGGGTTCAGGTGCCGATTTCAGGAATTCCAGATCCTTTTCCTTAACCTTCATTTTCAGAATGCCGATTTGAACATTCCATTCGGCCGCACCCGTTTTTTCGAGCAGCGTCCCTTTTTGACCAAAGGTTAAAACCTTGACTTCATCGCCCGGTTTTAATTCGCGCTTGTCCGTTTTTTTCTGAGCCGGCTTTTTCGCTTTTTCAAACGAAGGCACCGCTTCTTCAAGGCGTTTTTTCGCCTCGATCAGCTCATGGTCTTTAAATGCTTTATGGTCTTCCTTGATCATGCGGAGCGACTGGATGATCTCGTCTGCTTCTTTCATCGCTTCTTTGACTTTTTCAGCGGCTTTTTGCTCCGCTTCTTCATAGAGCCTTTCTTTTTTCTCCTGCCATTCGCTGATCTGCTGCTGGAGGTCGCGGTGAAGGGCTTCAGCCTCGGCGCGGATGGCTTCTGTCTCGTTCAGCTCCGCCTCGGCGCGCTTTTTGCTGTCTTCCAGCGATGCGATCATCGTATCAACTTCATTATGCTCGGCCGTCATCTCCGCTTTTGCGCGGCCGATCAGGTAATCAGGCAGCCCGAGTCGCTTCGAAATTTCGAACGCATTGCTTCGGCCGGGCACTCCGATTAACAGCTTGTAGGTCGGCGACAGTGTATCGATATCAAATTCGACGCTTGCATTAATGACATTTTCGCGATTGTAGCCGTATGCCTTCAGCTCAGGGTAATGAGTCGTGGCAATGACGCGCGCGCCAGTCTGGCACACCTCGTCAAGGATGCTGATCGCAAGGGCCGCGCCTTCCTGCGGGTCTGTCCCGGCGCCGAGCTCGTCAAAAAGCACAAGGCTGTTTTCCGTCATGTCTTTCAAAATATCGACGATGTTGACCATATGTGACGAGAACGTACTTAAGCTTTGTTCGATTGACTGTTCATCGCCGATATCGGCAAATACTTGATCAAATATGGCGGTTTCTGATCCTTCTTCCGCTGGTACGTGCAATCCCGACTGCGCCATAATGGTCAAAAGCCCGAGCGTTTTAAGCGTCACCGTTTTACCGCCCGTGTTCGGGCCCGTGATGACAATTGTCGTATACTCTCCGCCGAGCTCAATATCATTCGGAACGACTTCATCCAGGGGCAAAAGCGGGTGGCGGGCTTGAATCAGGCGGACATAGCCGTCAGCATTGACAGCCGGTTTAACCGCTTTTGTCGCTTTGGCGTATTTTGCTTTTGCAAAAATAAAGTCCAGCGTCTGAAGCACTTTGACATCGTGAAAGAGTTCATTTGTGTGCTCTGCCGTCTTTTCTGTCAGGACGCGCAAAATCCGTTCAATCTCCTGTTTTTCGTTTACTTTCGCCTGGCGAAGCGCATTGTTCATATCGACAATCGCCTGAGGCTCGATAAACAATGTCGCGCCGGAAGACGACTGATCGTGCACGATTCCTCCGTAGCTTGATCTGTACTCCTGTTTGACAGGGATAACGAAGCGGTCGTTACGAATTGTGATGATCGTATCCGACAGCATTTTTTGCGCAGATGAAGAACGCAACATTGATTCCAGCCGGTCCCTGATTCTTGATTCAAGCGTCCGCAGTTGCGTCCTGATTCCCCTTAACGTCTCAGATGCATGGTCTAGCACTTCTCCATGATCATCGATGCACGAATTGATGTCTCTTTCCAATTCGGAAAGCGGAATGAGCTTTTCTGCATATTGGTGAAGACAAGGAATCTCAACCCCGTCTTCGAACAGGCCTTCGAGAAAATGCTTCATCTGTTTTGCTGCGTATAGCAGACCCGATATTTCGGTCAATTCCGCCGGGCTTAAAATGCTGCCGATTTCCGCCCTTCTTAACGCTTTTCTAATGTCGGTAAGGCCTCCGAAAGGGGCGTTTCCTTTTAAACGCAGGACGGTTCCTGCTTCATCGACTTCTTCCTGCAGCTTTTTGACTTCTTCGAGCGAACGGGAAGGTTTGAGTTCCAAAAGCATTTCCTTCCCTAAAGAAGATGCCGCATGCTCTGTGAGCTGTTCTTTTACTTTATGAAATTCAAGTGCTGATAGCGCTTTTTGCTGCAACGTCCATTAAACCTCCTTAAGATCGATGGCGCGACAAAAATGCCTGGACTTCTTCAAAGGAGCGGGTATTTAATACATTGGCCTTTGGCGTCCATCCTTTTCTCGCTGCCGTAACGCCCGTTTTCATATCGTCAAGCATCGCTGTGTTGTGGGCATCCGTATTAATAACGAGTGTCACTCCGGCAGCATTCGCTTTCATCAAGTGTTCCATCCTGAGATCGAGCCGCGCTGGATTTGCGTTCAGTTCCAAGGCGGTATTCGTTTTCTTCGCAAGCTCGATCAGCTGGTCAATATCGACTTCATAACCCGCCCTTCTTCCGATCAGACGGCCGGTCGGATGAGCGATAATGTCAACGTGCTGATTCATCAGTGCGGTTTCAAGCCGCTTCATTATGACATGCTGCGGCTGTGAAAAGCTTGAATGGATCGAAGCAATGACAAGGTCCATTTCCGCCAGCAGCTCATCGTCATAATCTAGCGTTCCGTCAGGCAGGATGTCCATTTCCACGCCTTTAAAAATATGAAAATCGGTCAATTCCTTATTCAGTTCATCAATTTCCTTCGCCTGCATGCGCAGGCGCTCAGGCGTCAAACCGCCTGCCACTTTTAAATACTGGGAATGGTCTGTGATCGCCATATAGCGGTACCCTTTTGCCATGCAGGCTTCCGCCATTTCCCTGATCGAAAAAGCACCGTCGCTCCAAGCCGAGTGCATATGAAGGTCTCCTTGAATATCCTCGGCGGAAACGAGTCCGATGTCATCGCGGTAGTCCTCGACTTCTCTTCCTGTCTCCCGCAGTTCGGGCGGAATAAACGGAAGCCCGAAATGGGCGAAAAACTCTTGTTCGCTTGAGAAGGTTTTAATTTCTCCAGTTTCAACGGTTTCGACGCCGTATTCACTGATTCTTTCGCCTTTTTCTTTGGCAAGCTGGCGCATTTTGATATTGTGGTCTTTTGATCCGGTAAAATGATGGAGCGTCGTTGGGAACTGTTCCTCCGTCACCAGCCGGAAATCCGCACTGATTTCGTATTCAAAGGCAAATGTGAGAGACACTTTCGTATCTCCTGCGGCAATGACCTCCTTGATGTTCGAAAGCTTCAGGAGTCCTTCCCTGACAAGTTCCGGATCAGTGACAGCCATAATGTAATCGAGGTCTTTCACCGTTTCTTTGGCACGGCGCAGGCTTCCGGCCCGCGAAAACTTGATGAGGCCCTGGAGCCCTTCAAGCTGTTCTTCGATGATGTCAGCGACAGCCAAAGCGACCGCGATCGGGTACCGTTCAGGGCGTTTCCCCGCTTCACCTAAAGCCTGCAGGATTTTTTCTTCCGTTTTTTTGCCGAATCCGGCAAGCCCCTGAACCTTTTGCTGTTCACATGCCTCTTTTAAAGACGCCGCATCACAGACACCGAGCTCCTGATACAGCTTGGCGATTTTTTTGCCGCCGAGGCCCGGCAGCTTCAAAAGCGGGACAAGTCCTTCCGGAACCTCTTCCTTTAATCGTTCCAGCGTACCGGACGCTCCCGTGTCCATATATTCCTTGATGACGGCATACGTGCCTTTGCCGATCCCGGACAGGGACATCATATCATCGATTTCCGAGAGGCTCCGGTCGTCTTGTTCAAGAGCTGCCGCAGCCTTTCTGAAAGCGGAGATCTTAAATGGGTTATCCCCTTTTAGTTCCATATATATCGCAATCGTTTCAAGCAATTTGATGATATCTTTTTTATGCATGCTGTTCACCTCTTGTTTCCCCTCGTTCATCCTGCTTCAATCATACAAATTTTTGGCTGATCCTACAACAAACAGGCCTATTCGACAGTTTTCGGGGTTCTCAAGAGCCCCGAAAAAAAACTTCCCTACAAACAGAGAAGTTTTTACAAAGATCCGTACTGATGCAGCAGATTGTTTAACATGTTTGATAAAAACGGTGTTTTATGAATGATCAAGTCAGCCATCACCGAACCGGCCATCATGTTTTGCAGAACATCGATCGGCAGAAGCGTTCCGATGAACAGAACGACAAACACGAACAGATAGATCTCCGCAAAACCGAGCACGGCTCCAAGTACTTGGTTGATCTGTTTGAGAACCGGTATGCTTGCAACGGCATCCAGAAACGATGCGGCAATTCTCAAAAGGATAATCGTCAGGAAAAAGAGAATCAAAAACGCAATCATATTGTAATAAGCGCCTTCAAGGCTTCCGTTTACAAACGCCAGCGCAGACTGGCCGCCCGTAAAGTCGGGAGACGGAATCCAGCCGAGCTTAGGTGCAAGGTCGCCGTAATAGGTTGCGGCCACAGCGATCGCTGCGATAAACGTAACCAAACGGATAAACTGGCGGATAAATCCTCTTTTGAGTCCAATAAACAAACCGGACAAAAGCAAAATGATAATGATGATATCTAGCATCGTGATGTTCAATCCTTTTCTTTAATTTGTCCTTTTAATCTCTCAAGCTCTTCCTTCAGCTTCAAATAATCGTGAACCACGTTTACAGCCGTCAAAACGGCCAGTTTATTTATATCAAGATACGGATTTTTTTCGTTGATTTCTCTCATTTTATCATCCACAATCGAGGCAACGTGCCTCATATGGCTCTTGCTCTCATCGCCGATAATTGTGAATTGCTGACCGTAGATGTCAACTGTTGTTTTCGTTTTTTGACCATCAGACAACGTTTCTCCTCCATTCCAATTATGCGAGAATCCTAGTCTATATCATAACATGTTTAGAGATTGAATGGAAAGACGAGCCCTCCGCTGTTATGATACACTTATAAAAACAATGATTTAGCCTGTTTAAGCAGCTAATAAAGGAGATTAGAACGTGTCACATTCTGTTTTAAAAGTTCCCCCGTCTGTTATTGAACGGATGCAAAGCCACTACGGGCCTCACATGACTTCCCTTTCCGTACAGGGCGCGGTTTTCCAGGCCAAACCACAGGGCTGCACCATTACAGCATACCGGTCGGGGAAGGTGCTGTTCCAAGGAAAAAACGCGGAAAAGGAAGCGGAGCGCTGGACGGCGGATGCTGAAACACCGGCTGCCAAAAAGCCCGCATCCAAAAAAAGCATCCCGTCCGTCTATCAGCCGCCTGAAGGCATCGGTTCCATGTCTGTGATCGGCTCCGATGAAGTCGGGACAGGCGATTATTTCGGTCCGATCACCGTCGCGTGCGTATACGCTGACAAGGTAAAGCTGCCGCTGTTAAAGGAACTCGGTGTTAAAGATTCAAAAAACTTAAAAGATCCGCAAATCGTTCAGATCGCGCGCGACTTAATCAAGACAGTTCCTTACAGCCTGCTCGTCTTGAGAAATGAAAAGTATAATGAAATGCAGGAAAAAGGGATGAGCCAGGGAAAAATGAAGGCCCTTCTCCACAACCAGGCGATCGGCAACCTTCTCAAAAAATTGGACGGAACCCGGCCTGAAGCGATTTTAATTGACCAGTTCGCAGAACCTGCCGTCTATTTTAAACACCTGGCCGGCAAAAACGCCATCAAAGAACGTACATATTTCAGCACAAAAGCGGAAGGCATCCATCTTTCAGTTGCAGCGGCTTCGATCATCGCACGCTATTCATTTTTAATGGAGATGGATAAGCTTTCGAAAGAAGCCGGGATGACGCTCCCGAAAGGAGCGGGTCCGCTCGTCGATGAAGCGGCGGCAAAGCTGATCAAGAAACATGGCGAAGCAGCGCTCGGTCATTTCACGAAACGCCATTTTGCGAACACACAGAAAGCGGTGCGCCTGGCGTCGAAAAACTGAATACACCAAAAAGCGGGAACTCCTGACTATCAGGGTTCCCAGCTGTTTTAGCAGGAAGCTCGAGAGACCAATTCACGGAGTTCCAAGGAGTATTTCCGCTTGTGGCTATATCCCGCATTCATCCCGGCTCTTCGCAATGAAACTTACGAATTCTTTCTTCGATCCATTCACAGTAAATATTTGAAACGGAATCGTGTATTGTCTTGACAGGACGTAATGAACTTCATGCTCTTACCATCATTCATTTTATCTCCTGATTAATATAATGAGATGAGGCTTTTCTTAATCATGATATGTTCTTAGTTATATTAGAATCACGGAAATCTTCCACATATATATGGATGCGCTTATCCTACGGGAAAGGGCCTATGAGCCCGACAAGATTAGGGAGGAAGATGAAGAGGCTGCAAACATTGCGTGCTGAGATTATGGCCTATTGGCATCCCGGCATTATAATCAAGTAAAAAGCAGACCCGTCGGCCTGCTTTTTTATGTATACTGTTCTGCCTCGGATTCTCATTATCGATTGGAATGAATTTAATATCCGGCAGAAGCCATTCCTAATACAACACCAAATAAACCACAAGCGATAGCTGCGATCATCATGATTGTCCCGTGTTGGACTTTCCCATTACTTCTTACTAGATATCCAAAAATAACTCCTCCTGCACCAAATAAAATTGGAAAAAGCAGTAGTGATATACCGGTACATATCCAGCCTAAAATGATAAATGTTTGAGTACTGTTGCTTGGGTTTTTTGTCATAGTACCAATCCTTTCTGAATGGTTATTTTGAACTATTAATGATTTTATACTAAAAAAAAGAAATATGAAATAGTTTTTTCCAGCGGGCCAGAGGAATGTGACTTGGTTAACATTTATTGAGAGAAGAAATTAGGTACAAAATAAGGTTATAGAGGCGGACGGCTTGTCTATTTATGCGAAACAGCCAAGCAGTGCCTTTCTCTTGCTTCTATTCCCGCAGGCAATTCAAAGCTCAGCAATCTTTGCTGAATTTCGATCATTTTCGCTAGAGAATATTACGATTTATCAGAATATTAGCAAACAAAAGGCCTATAGTTCTGTTTAAAATCACTATCAAATGGCAGATTTCTTGTCTGATTTTAACGAACTTTGTAGTTACATTGAAAGGTTTGTCATAAGAACCTATGTATATTTTCCTCTTTTTGGATAGAAAGAAGGGATTTCTAGTTAACTAGACGAATCTTTAGTCTGTTAAAAACTAAGGAGGAAATTTTTCAAATGAAAAAACGGTCTTTATTCTTTACTTTATTGCTTTCTGCAAGTTTAATACCCGGGGCGGACGGAGTCGCGGAAACGGGCGGTCATGAGCATACTCATGAAGCAAAAGGGATTTATAAGGAAGCATTGCCTAAACCTAAGGAAGGTTATAAAGATTTAACAGGCAAAGTTCACATTGAAAAAACAACGAAAACAAAAGTGCTGGATGAGAAAGGAAATGAAACGAGTACGATCACATTTAAAAAGAATGTAAACAACGGTAAATTTTCGACTCAGGCAAGCACGGGCAAGCAAAAGATAAGTGTCCTCGCGGTGGCTGATAAGCAGTACCGGCAGAAACACAAAGACTGGAAAACGAGAATCGTCAACATCGTTGAAGAGGCGGACGAAATGTTTAACCGCGACCACGATATTGATTTTGTCGTGGAAGCTGTTGCCCCATGGAGTTCTTCCGGAAGCAATGCCTCTGACATTCTTGACAACCTGGCGGACAAATTCGAAGGACGGCCTTATAAATTCGTAGCCGGCTTTACAGCCAACGACAATTTTGAAGCGGGCGGCATCGCTTTTCAATACCCTGTTAAACCGGACGGTCCTGCTTTCAGCGTCACGTTCGACCTGGGAACGGAAAATACGGCAAAAGCACAAAGACACGAATTTTCCCATAATTTCGGGGTGGAGCATGATCCGCAAGGAAGCGGCATCCGTTGCATTATGAACTACGATTACGCATACACCGTCGATGTCTGGGATGCGGAACACAACAGCCTGATCGAGAAAAATAAAGTTTGGTATCAATAGTTATAAAAAGGCGTCTCCGCATAAAGCGGAGACGCCTTTTTTGTACTGCAGCCGGGCAGCCTCAATTGGGCTGGGAACCGGTTATCCTCTCAATACAGCCTGATACGCATCCTCCAGTGCCTTCAGCACCTGGTCGTGAACTTTTGTCACTTCTTCTTCAGTCAATGTTTGTTCAGGATTCAAATATTGCAGGCTGAAGGCGACAGATTTCTTGCCTTCTTCCATGTGCTCGCCTTCGTAGACGTCAAAGACATGGACTTCTTTGAGCCATTTGCCGCCTGCTGTTTTGATGACGTCCTCAAGCTGACCGGCCGCTGTTTCTTTGTTTACAACAAGCGCGATATCCCGAGTAACAGAAGGATACTTCGGAATTGGTGTATACGTGATCTCCGGTACATCCAATCGAAGGAGCTCGTGCAGGTCCAGTTCAAACACATACGTGTCGCTCAGATCCAGCTCTTTTTCAACTGACGGATGCAGCTGGCCGATGAAGCCGACTAATGAGCCGTTATGCAAAATATTGGCCGTCCGCCCAGGATGAAGCTCTTTTCTTTCAGATTGAGCGAATTCGATGCCTTCGGTGATGCCGAGCTTTTCCAACAGACCCTCGACGATGCCTTTTACGACGAAGAAATCAACCGGCTTTTTCTCGCCCTGCCAGAGGTTTTTATGCCACAGGCCTGTCACGGCTCCGGCGACGTGTTCTTTTTCGACCGGTTTCGTATGTTCTTCGGCTTTCAAGAAAACTGAACCGACCTCATAAAAAGCTGCAGAATCGGACTGCCGTGCCAGGTTGTATGCGACCGAATCAAGCAGATTAGGAAGCAGGCTGTGCCTCAGCACGCTTCTTTCCTCGCTCATCGGCAGCGAAAGGATCGTTTTAAACGATTTTTCCAATGCGTAAGCCGTTGCTTTTTTATCGTTTGTTAGTGAGTATGTGATCGCCTGGGAAAGGCCTGCTCCTTCCAGAAAGCGTCTTACTTTTCTGCGCTTGTCCTGATAAGGTGTCAGTCCGCCCGCAAAGCCTGTTACTTCCGGCAGTGTCGACGGAATGTTGTCATATCCGTACAGTCTTGCGACCTCTTCGATCAAATCTTCTTCAATCGCAATATCGCCTCTTCTTGACGGAACCGTCACGACCAGTTCCCGTTCAGCGTCTTCAACGGCAAAGCCGAGCCTTTCAAAAATGTTGACCATTTCTTCTTTGCTGATGGACATGCCGAGAACCTTCGTCACTTTATCAACAGAAAGGCGGATGACATTCTCTTTGATATCAAGGTGGTTTTCTTCAACCGTACCTTCTAAGACGGTTCCTCCGGCATACCGACTGATCAAATCTGCCGCGCGTTCTGCAGCGAGGCGCACCCGTGCAGGATCGATGCCCTTTTCAAAGCGGACACTTGATTCGCTGCGAAGACCGAGATCCTTTGATGCTTTGCGAACGGTCTGACCGTTAAAATACGCGGCCTCAAGCAGCACTGTCGCCGTATCTTCGCGGACTTCGGAGTCCGCTCCGCCCATTACGCCTGCGACTGCCTGCGGAAGAGAACCGTTTGTGATGACAAGATGCTCAAGCGTCAATGTTCTTTCTTGTTCATCAAGCGTCGTTATCGTTTCATTTTCGTACGCTTTGCGGATGACGACCTCTTTTGAGCCAAAGCGGTCATAGTCAAACGCGTGCAGCGGCTGACCGTATTCGAGCAGAACAAAGTTCGTAATATCGACGACATTGTTGTGCGGTCTGATGCCGGCATTGATCAGCTTCGTCTGCATCCAAAGCGGCGACGGGCCGATTTTGACGTTTTTAATGATTTTTGCCGCGTACAAAGGATTGGCTTCTGTATCTTCAATTTTGACGGAAATATAGTCCGCCGCTTTTTCGGCGCCTGCCTGATAAGCCGTCTCAGGAAGCTTGACTTCGCGGCCGAGAATCGCAGCCACTTCATAGGCAACGCCGAGCATGTTCATGGCGTCGGCGCGGTTTGGCGTCAGTCCCAGTTCGAGAACCGCATCGTCGAGCGCCAGGCTTTGAAGAGCGTCCGCACCGGTTTCTGCATCGCCCGGGAAGACGAAGATGCCTTCCGCATATTCTTTCGGCACAAGCTTGCCTTGAATGCCAAGCTCTTGCAAAGAGCAGATCATGCCGTTAGACACTTCCCCGCGAAGCTTCGCTTTTTTGATTTTAAAATTGCCGGGCAATACCGCACCAACCGTGGCGACGGCTACTTTTTGCCCTCTGTCCACGTTCGGAGCCCCGCAGATGATCTGGACAGGCTCTTCTTCGCCGATATCGACGAGGCATTTATTCAACTTGTCGGCGTTCGGATGCTGTTCGCGCTCCAGCACATGTCCGATGACAACGCCTTTCATTCCTTCTCCCTTATATTCGATGCCTTCCACTTCAATTCCGCTTCTCGTAATCTTTTCAGCGAGAATCTCGGGAGTCATCCCATCTAAATCCACGTATTCCTGCAGCCATTTATATGAAACAAACATCACGCGTCCTCCTCTTTAAGCCTGTTTAAATTGAGATAAAAATCTGACATCGTTCGTATAGAAATGACGAATGTCGTCAATGCCGTATTTCAGCATCGCGATCCGTTCAACACCCATTCCAAATGCAAAACCCTGATATTGTTTGGAATCGAATCCGGCCATTTCAAGCACGTTCGGGTGCACCATTCCGGCGCCGAGAATTTCGATCCAGCCCGTTTGTTTACAAACGGAGCAGCCTTTGCCTCCGCATTTAAAGCAGGAAACATCGACTTCGACAGACGGCTCTGTAAACGGGAAGAAGCTTGGACGCAGTCTGATTTCGCGCTCTTCACCGAACATCTTTTTCGCGACCGTTTCAAGCGTTCCTTTTAAGTCGCTCATGCTGATATCGCGGTCAACGCAGAGACCTTCAATCTGCATAAACTGATGGGAGTGTGTCGCATCATCGTTGTCGCGGCGGTATACCTTGCCGGGGCAGATGATTTTGACAGGGCCTTTGCCTTTATGCTTTTCCATCGTGCGCGTCTGGACGGGAGACGTCTGCGTCCTCATCAGCGTATCTTCCGTAATATAAAAACTGTCTTGCATATCGCGGGCCGGATGCTCTTTCGGAAGGTTGAGCGCTTCGAAGTTATAATAGTCGGTTTCTACTTCAGGACCCTCTTCCACCGAATATCCCATGCTGATAAACAAGTCTTCGATTTCTTCAATAACGATCGTCAGCGGATGCCGCGCTCCTGTTTTTACAGGGCTTCCCGGAAGCGTCACGTCAATCGTCTGTTCTTTCAGCTTCCTTTTCACCTCTTCTTCCTCTAGGCGGGCATTTTTTTCGGCAATCGCCGCGGCGATTTTTTCTCTTACTTCGTTCGCCAAGGCGCCCATTTTCGGCCTTTCTTCAGCGGACAGCTTTCCCATTCCCCGAAGCACTTCCGTGATCGGTCCCTTTTTTCCCAGGTACGCAACGCGGACATCGTTGACTTCTTTTAATGAACCAGCGGCTTCCACTTTTTCAACCGCTTCTTTCTCAAGCCGTTTCAGCTCTTCCTGCATCTTAAAAACTCCTCCTTTTATGTAGCAACCTGTTATTTTAGGCAATAAAAAAAGCCCCTTTCATAATGAAAGGGACGAATCGTGGCCGTGGTACCACCCTTTTTTAAAACAAAGCAAAAAAGCTTTGCTGCTTACTTCATTGGCATAACGGAATGAATCCGGTTCACCTTTACACATCCCTCGAGAGACGCGGTCCCGGTGACAACTCAAGAGGTGAAGCGTTTTTCCGGCCTGCCATAAAAATGCTTGCAGTCTAAGGCATTTTCTCCCTAAATGGCGACATGTGAAAAAACGGAGCCTCTATCACTGTTTTTAAACATATTACATTCATTATAGTGAATTACATGATCCTGTGCAACCGGTTATCCGTGGAGATGATAAAGAAGGACCGCGGTTGCGGCCGCTACATTCAGCGACTCCGCTTTTCCGTAGATCGGAACGTACAGATTTTGGTCGGTCTGTGCGAGGAGAGCCGGATCAACCCCAGATCCTTCGTTTCCGATCAAAAGCGCAAATGACTGCGACGGCTCCGCTTCTCTAAATGGCACGGCATCTTGCAGCGCTGTGCCGTATACCGGGACGCTTTTTCCCTTTAGCTCTTCAATCAGCTCCGAAAGCTCGCGTTTTAAAATCGGAATGTGAAAATGCGAACCTTGAGCCGATCTGAGCGTTTTGGCATTGTAGGGGTCGACAGTGCCTTGTCCGATCACAACGGCATCGATCCCCGCCGCGTCTGCCGTCCGGATGATCGTCCCTAAATTGCCCGGATCTTGCACAGCATCCGCAAGCAGCAGCTTTTCGTATTGAAAAGGTCCGCTTTCAGGCATTCGGCATACAGCGGCGACAGCCTGGGGTGTCTCTGTTTCGGCAATCGCCGAGAAAGCATCGTCGCTCAAAATATAGCGGGCAACAGACTCATCAAGCGCGGCCGGGAAATCCGCTTCGTCTCGGACCATGATTTCTTTCACAACACCCGGTGTCTTCAGCGCTTCCTCAACGAGATGCTCGCCTTCTATTAAGAAAGTATTGGTTTTTGTCCGCTCTTTTTTCGTATGAAGTTTTTTCCAATCCTTCACTTTTTGATTTTTGGCTGATTCAATTCGTTTCAAATCGTTTTGACTCCTTTGTCTCGCAATAGTCACATTATATCTCATCAATGATACATAATAAACCCGAAAGCGAGGCAGAATATAGAAAATCAGATTTGATGAAATGGAGTGAAAAAAGATGGATTTGAATTTGCGCCATGCCGTTATTGCCAATGTATCAGGAAACTCGCAAGAAGAGCTTGAGCACACGATCGTCGATGCGATCCAAAGCGGTGAAGAAAAAATGCTTCCGGGATTAGGTGTGTTGTTCGAGGTCATCTGGCAGCACGCAACTGAATCGGATAAAACTGAAATGCTTGAGACATTGGAACAAGGATTAAAAACGAAATAAACCGGCGGCCTGAAACGGCCCCGGTTTATTTTCATCCTGGAATAGAAGGCTCCATCCGCAATGCCGGATCGCGCCAAATCTCCGTCCACTTTTTAATGGCAGCCGCCATGATCACCAGCCCCAGCAGCAGCATAATAATTGATAAAATGCCGTTTAAAACGCTGAAACCGGCAGCTTCCGCATTAAAATAAACGTTTTTGATCATCCAGTATCCCGCATAGTTGACCGTTACGTACAAATAAGCGAGCGGAATGAGACATGTCAGCATATAACGCCGTTTGTCCGCTATTTTTAAAATGACCGTCGCGCCGATAATTAAACCGACGGATGCCATCAGCTGGTTGGATACGCCAAACAGCGCCCAAATCGAGCTGATGTCGCCTGAATACAGCAAATACCCCCACATGAAACAGGCAACGGCGCTCGCTGCGACCGAACCCGGAAGCCAGTCCGTTTTTTTCAGCGGTTTGTACACTTCTCCGAAAAAGTCTTGAATCAAATAACGCGCCACCCTTGTACCGGCATCGATCGCCGTTAAAATAAAGACGGCTTCAAACATGATGACAAATTGAAAAAAGTAAGAGGCCAAATGGCTGAAAAACGGAATATCCGTAAAAATATAAGCCATGCCGACGGCAAGGGTAACAGCTCCGCCTGTTCTTCCTTCAAGATCGAGACCGATTTCGCGGCTGAGTTCAGGCAGGTGGACGACATTCATGCCAAGCGTCCGAAAGACTTCAGGCGAACTGTTGATGGCAAAATAATCGCCCGGCTGCAATGCCGTTGCCGCGATCAGCGCCATGATGCCGACAAGACACTCAACGAGCATCGCCCCAAAGCCGACGAATTTCATATCGCTCCACTTATCAAGCATTTTCGGCGTCGTGCCTGAACCGACAAACGCATGGAAGCCGGAAATCGCACCGCAGGCGATCGTAATTGAAATAAACGGCCAAACCGGACCAGGTGATACAGGTCCCCCTCCGCCCGTAAACTCGGTAAACGCCGGAAACGGAATCGCCGGATTGACGACGAACACCCCGGCAATCAAAGCGATAAACACCCCGATCTTCATGAAGCTGCTCAAATAATCGCGCGGCGCAAGCAGCAGCCATACAGGGAGCGCAGCTGCAAAAAATGCATAGACAGGAAGTGCGACAGCAAGCGTTTTCGTATCAAGCGTCAAGGCGTCTCCAAGCGGCGTTTCCGCGATGGACGGTCCGATGAAGACACCGGCCATCAGTAAAATAAATCCGCCGGTTGACGCTAATTTTAAGTTGCCTGTCTTTTTATAAAATAAACCAACCCCCATCGCGATCGGAATTGTAATCGCAACGGCGAACGTCCCCCACGGATTGCGTTCAAGCGCATGAAGCACAACCATCGACAGCCCCGCCATCGTGATCGTAATAATAAACAGCATCGCAAGCCCCGTGCAAAATCCCGCAACAGGCCCGAGCTCTTCTTTCGCCACTTCTGAGAGCGACTTTCCCTTCCTCCGCATGGACGCAAATAAAACGACAATATCATGCACGGCTCCCCCGATCACCGCTCCGATCAAGAGCCACAACAGTCCCGGCAAGTAGCCGAACTGCGCCGCCAAGATCGGCCCGACAAGCGGCCCCGCGGCTGCGATGGCCGCAAAGTGGTGGCCGAAAGACACCCATTTGTTCGTCGGCACATAATCTTTGCCGTCTTTCTGGAGATGGGCAGGAGTCGGCTTGTCATCATCAACCTTCAACACTTTCACCATCATAAATGTTCCGTACAAACGATAGGCGATCGCCAAAATACAGATGGAAGCGATCACAATTGTTATTGCATTCATCCAATTCCTCCCCCCTTTGTTTCTTTTTTAACATATCTCATATTTTTTGTAAGCGCAATCATCTTTTTTCGAAAAAAGACACGGCCTCCATCTTCGCTTTTTATGACAGCTTCCTTTTGTTATTGACGAGCACCCGGACCTCTCAGTTTGATTTCATATTCTTATTGACACTTTAGCACGATCGTACTAAAATTGAGTCATGAATACGAAATCACAAAAAAGACGACTGCAAATTATTGAAGACGCTATTCAAGTGCTTGTGGAAGAAGGCTATGCGAATGCCTCGATCGGCAATATCGCAAAAAAGGGGGGAATCAGCAAAGGAGTCGTTACGTATCATTTTCCAAATAAAATGCAGCTTATGAAGGCTGTTGTTGAGTATTGCTACGGACTTGCAGCACCTTATATGGAAAAATTCATGGATGGTTCAGACAGTGCGCCGGCGACACTGCGCGCATACATTGAATCAAATCTCAGATTCATGTATGAACACCGAGCTTACGTGACCGCGATCATTGAGGTGGTATCCAACCTACGAACAGAAACCGGCGAGCTGTTTTACCAGAATGAAGATGAATCAATATATGAGCCGTTAGTTGAAATTTTTAAGTGGGGACAGGAAACAGAAGGGAGTTTCAGGCAGTTTTCCCCGCACATTATGGCCAGAACCGTCCGAAGCGTCATCGATTCTCTTGGGACCAAAATCGCAAATCAAGATATATCAGATAAGGAAGACATGATATCAGAAATTGTCGATACGTTCGATTATGCAACAAGAAAAATAACTAAATAGGGGGGCTATTGTGAACACTGGTGAATTTAAAAAATTGGACGGGAAAATTGTTGCCGTACGGAAGCTTGAAGGTGTGATCACTTTATGTGTGTATGCATCCATGATTCTGGCATTGCTATACTTTACTATCACATTCGGCTGGCCAAAATGGATATTGGCTGTCACATTATGTTTAGCTGTTGCCTCGGTACCGTTTGAACTTTATCTTTTGCCGAAGTGGAAATATCACTTGTGGCGATACCGCCTAAGTGAAGTAAGTATTCAAATCCATAAAGGGATCATTTTCAGACGAAAAGTATTAATTCCTATGGGGAAAGTCCAGCATGTCGAAGCAAAACAAGGTCCTATTTTAAAAAAGTACAATTTATATACAGTGACTTTATCAACGGCAGCCGGCAGCCACGACATTCTGGGATTGGCCGAAGGAACAGCCGATTCGATCCGCAAAGAAATTGAAGCCTATGCGAGGTTAAGCGATGAACAAGTCTGACACATTGATCAAACATCGTCTCCATCCGGTTTCCGTCCTTTACTTTATCGCTACAGCGATCAAAGAATCCTTTTCCTTTATTTGGTTATTCCCACTGCTCGTATTATGTATTCATAAACTGGGCGGTGACATTCCCGCTTTCCTCATCAATATCACTTTAGGCTCATGCCTTATCATGTCGTTTTTCGTGATTGGTGTATTAAAATGGCGGTCATTTACCTACCAAATACATGAGAAAGCGATATATGTTGAATCCGGTTTGCTTGTCGTCAAGAAAAGATGGGTGCAGCCGGATCGTATACAATCAATTGATTCTGCGATTCGTGTATATGATCATTTATTTTCCACCCGGACTTTGACAATTGAACTTGCCGGAGGAGAAGAATCCGGCATCACACTCAGCTGCATTTCAAAAGAAGAAGAACAGCGCATTCGGACGGCTTTAAAAGCAGAAACAAAAGACAGGCCGAGCGAACATGCTGAAGACTCAATGTTTCAATTATCTAAAAGTAACCTCATTTTACACAGTCTGCTATCGCCTAAAGTCGGGATTGTATTTACGCTGTTATTATTCGGATTGCTAAAATATATGGATATATCGAAAGAAGGAGACAGGGACACTTTGTTCACCTCCTTATCCGGCTGGTTCGGCCCCAACTGGATCATGATCACGGTGGTCTTGATGGCTATTCTATCATTCGCGCTTTCGCTATTACTCACATTTGCAAGTGATTTTCAATTCACATTAAGGAAAAATAGCAAAGGAGAAATTGAGATTGAGCAGGGCCTGTTTGAAAAGAAAAAACGAATGATCGGACAAGACCGGATACAGGCCATTCTCATCATTGAGCGTCCGATTCACCGATTCTTGGGGTATGCAGCAATCAAAGCTGTTGTGATTCGCAATCGTTCAAATGAGCAAAGCAGTAAAACCGTCACCCTACTTCCTTTTGTTAAAAAAGAAAAGGCCGAATCCATGCTTGAACCGTTTACCGGTTACCGCAAAGGAGGCCATCTGCAAACGCTCACAAAGGGAGCGAAAATTCACTATATGGTTATGCCATTTATAGCCGGCTGTCTTTTTGCCATACCGATATGGCTGTTTGTACCTTCCGACTATCACAATCTAGCTGCAGTTCTGCCGCTCGGATTATTCAGCCTGGGGTGGATAGGGTATCGGATGATTGGCTGGAATCAAAGCAGCCGTTTTTTAACTTTGCAATACGGAATTTTATCCCGGAAAACGGCAATTATGAAACGCGGACGCATTCAATGGGCATCATTGAGCCAAACATTTATGCAAGAGAGAAAAAACTTAGCGTCAATTAAGCTGGCCGTTGCCTCAGGAAAAGAAAATATGAAGTTTTCGATCAGCCACATTCCAATAGAGAGTGCAGCAGATCTTTATCAACATGTCCTTAAAACAAAGGAATAATTTTCAAAACCACCCAAAACCCAGTTGACTAATAGGAATAATAAGAATAAAATAGACACATGCTTCATCTGCTGCCTTTTTTAAGGCGTAATTGGCGGGTATCATCGGATATCCGCCTTTTTTCTGTCAGCATAACGGAACAATAAAAAAATGAACGGCCATGACTAGACAGAAAGCGGCGATCCCTCCGATTCGATTGATGTTTGTTTTGACAAGTGAAGCTGAGAGATGGTGAGACAGCGAAAAAAACAAAATGGTGCCGATCAAGATGACGCCCGCCTCTAAAAATGAGTGATTGAGAAACCGGGTCCGATCAAGGACCGCCGTGATAAACAGAAGCCAAAGGTATGCTATAAATGCGTACATCAAAAAGCAATATGCAGCCGAAAAAAACGACTTCATCATATCCCCCCTCCTGTTTTATAGTATTCTCCGACATAAATGCGCACACCTTTTCACACCTAAAAAAACCGGCACAGCGGCCGGATTTTTTAGATCATCTTTTTTTCATTCTGATCACATTCCAGGAAAGTTTCGGAAGGTGAGCCGTCAGCCTGCCGTCACATACTTTGGCGTCTCCGCCGCTGTGCGGAACGACGTTGTTGCGGTCTTTTTCATTCGTCGCTTTATGATCTTCGTGTTCCAGAACGATGTGCTCAGAGACACTGTACCCTTCAAAGCTTCTCATATCGGCTTCCATTTCAAGGCCGGCGTCAGTTGCGCGGTTGACGGCAAAAACGGTTAATTCTTCGGCTTCTTCATTGAAAACAGACACGGACTCCAGGTACGGCACATCCGTAAAGTCTTTCGCATCATACTTCGGAGACGATACCGCCGTCTGCAATACCGTTCCTCTGCCGTAGACGGAAGCGTGCATAAACGGATAGAAAATGGTCTGACGCCACGCTTCTCCCCCTTTGTCTGTCATAATCGGCGCGATGACATTGACAAGCTGAGCCAGACAGGCGATTTTCACGCGGTCGGCATGCTTGAGCATCGTAATCAGCATACAGCCGACGAGAAGCGCATCCTCAAAGTTGTAGATGTCTTCAAGAAGGTGCGGCGCTTTCGCCCAGCGTTCAGCTTCTTTGTCTTTTTCATTCGAGTGATACCAGACATTCCACTCATCATATGAAAGGTGAATCGTTTTCTTGCTTTTCTTTTTCGCTTTCATATAGTCGCAGACTGAGATGACCGTTTTGATGAAGTGATCCATATCCAGCGATCTCGCCAAATAGTTTGGAAGATCATTGTCACGGTTGCCGTAATACGAGTGAAGCGAGATGTACTCGACATGTTCGTACGTATGGTCAAGCACGGTCGTTTCCCAGTCGATGAATGTCGGCATTCCGCTTCCCGAACTTCCGCAGGCGACGAGCTCGATCGACGGGTCCGTCCATTTCATCACCTTCGCGGCTTCAGCGGCAAGTCTTCCGTATTCGGCTGCAGTTTTATGGCCGATTTGCCATGGACCGTCCATTTCATTGCCGAGGCACCATGTTTTAATTTTATGCGGTTCCTTATATCCGTGGGATTTTCTCAAGTCGCTGTAGTACGATCCTGACGGATGGTTGCAATATTCTACCAGGTTGCGTGCGGCATCAATTCCTCTCGTTCCGAGGTTGACGGCCATATTCACCTCTGCCCCGACAAGCTTTGCCCAATCCATAAATTCGTTCGTACCGATTAAGTTCGGCTCGGTTGTCGCCCACGCCAAATCAAGTCTTGTCGGCCGCTGTTCGACAGGACCGACCCCGTCCTCCCAGTTATAACCCGAGACAAAATTTCCGCCCGGATACCTGATAAACGGAACCTTCAGTTCACTGACCAATTTAATAACGTCTTTCCGAAAGCCAGATTTGTCAGCTTCAGGATGATCGGGCTCATAAATCCCTTCGTAAACGGCTCTGCCGAGATGCTCGATAAAGGATCCGTAAATTCGCTTATCAACCTCTGCCACCTTATATTCCTTGTCAATCGTCATCTTCGCTTTGTGTGCAGTCATGTTAAATCATTCCTTTCAAGATGATATATAGTGGATCAGCCTTTAATTCCGCCTGCCGTCAAACCTGATATAAAGTACTTCTGGAAGAACAGGAAAATGAGAATCACGGGCAGAATCGCCAGCACAGAACCCGAAATCAACATGTCATAATTGTTCCCGTACGGACTGAGCAAAGCGGACAGTCCGATGGGGAGCGTAAACATTTCTTTCGATCGCAAAACGATCAGCGGCCATAAGAAGTTGTTCCAGCTGTTTAAGGATTGAAGAATGATCATCGCTCCAAATGCCGGCTTCATCAAGGGCGCCATGATCCTGAAGTAAATGCCGAACTCTGTGCAGCCGTCCATTCTCGCGGAATCAAGCAAATCTCTCGGCAGGCCGAGCGCATACTGTCTAAAGAAAAACACGGCGACAGGCGAGACGATAAACGGCAGAATCACACCGGCGTATGTGTCGACAATATGAAGAGAAACCGTCATTTTAAATAAAGGCAGCATGAGAATTTCGATCGGCACCATCATGATCAGGAGCACAGCTACAAACAAGAGATTTTTTCCTTTAAAGTCGTAGACGGCAAGCCCGTATCCGACCATTGAAGAAAACAAGAGCGTCAGCACGGTGGATATCACCACGAGAATCAAGCTGTTCGAAAACCATTGAAAATAAATGCTTCCTCCGTTAAACAAGTATGTGTAATTGTCAAGGCTCAGGATTTCAGGGCTCAGCTTTAAATTCAAGCCGAAGCGCAGCAATTCCGAAGATGGTTTGAGCGAGCCGAGCACAAGGCAGAAAAGCGGAAACACAAACAAAAAGCTTAGTATCGCAAACAGCAGAAACAGAGCAACTTTCGCAATGTTGAGGCCTCTGGCAGGACGCATTAATAGCCCTCCTTTTTAAAAGATCCAGACAGCTTTAATGAAATCAGGCTGCAGATGAAAATGATGATCAAGAGCACGATGCCGAGCGCCGAGCCGTAGCCCATGTTGTTGTAGGCAAGCCCCTGCTGATAAATGTATCCGACCATCGTCAGGCCGATGTTGCCCGGAGAGTTGTTTTGCCACAGCACATAGCTTTCTTCAAACATCCGGAAGCCGCCGATGATGCTGATCGTCAGCACGTAGACGCTGACGGGCTTTAAAAACGGAAGCGTAATATGGTAAAACTTCTTGAACGTGCCTGCGCCGTCGATTTCGGCAGCTTCATATAATTCTTTCGGAACGTTCTGCAAGCCCGCCAAAAAGTACAGGACATTGATTCCCATCCATCTCCAGGATGCGAGCATCACCATTAAAAACATGCCGGTATGTTCGTTGTTCAGCCAGTTGTACGGCGAAGCTCCAAACTTAGCCAATATCGAATTCGCCAGCGATGTATCCATTTCTCCAAAAATCAGCCTGAAAATAATCCCCGCCACAATGGTTGACGTCAGAGCCGGGATGAATAAAGCCGATTTGAACACGTTTTTAAACTTTACGAGTTTAGAATCTAAAAAGACTGCCAGAATAAGAGGAACAGGTATTAAAATCAGCAATGTCCAAAAGGTGTATTTTACGGTGTTGAATAGTGCGGTATAAAATGTAGGATTGTTTAATGCTTGATAGTTCTCCGTCCCGATGAAGCGGACTTCCCCGGGGAGAATGCTTTGAAAGCTCATGATGACGACGCTGATAAGCGGATAAAGAAAAAATATGCAGAAGGAGAGTACAAAAGGTGCTGTGAAAATGTAGGGTGCGGCTTTTGCTGAATATAATAATCGTCTGATCTTTCTTTTTCTGCTCACCGGCGGAAACGAATGCACTGTATCTGTTTTAACAGTCTTCAAGTTATCGCCTCGCTTTACAGTAATGAAAGACTATTGCCCTTTCACTTCAGCTGCTGCTTTGTCCAATGCTTCTTTCGGTGTTTTGCTCTTCGTTTTGAGCGCTTCGTACAGGACGTTTCTGTTGACGAGATCGGAAGTCTTCGCATAATCCTCAGTAAGGTAAAGCGGATTGATCTCATCCTTTATGTCAAGAAGCACGGAAAAGATGTGTTGTCCGTTTTGAAAGTATTCTGTATATTGATTTGGTTTTTTCAATTCGTCCGAGTCCCACACATCCCATCTGAGCGGATCGAATCCGAGCACGGTCCACAGCTTGATGTTGCCTTCTTTCGATGCTTTGGCAAATTTCAAGAAATCCTTGGCCAGATCGACTTCTTTCGTCTGTTTTGGAATCACGGTGGCCGTTCCGCCCATTCCCGCTGAACGGTCTCCCCCTTCTTCCCATGCCGGCAACGGTCTGATCGCGATTTTCCCTTTCAAGTCAGGCATATAATCCAAAAAACGACCCATATACCAGATCGGCATTAAGACAGACGCCGCGCCGCCTTGGTTCATAAACCCGTAGTATTCTTCACTGTGATGATTACCTCCGGGCGTTGTGACGGCAATTTTGTCTTTCTCAATTAAAGTCTTTAAAAATTCGAGCGTTTTTACGTTTGTCTCATTGTTTAATGTCAAACGCCCCTGCTCATCAAAGTAACCGGATCCCTGCTGGGAAACCAGCGGCAGAAATGAATTCGGATCGGTCGTTTCAATCGTTGTCATCGGCTTTCCGAGAGCTTTGACGACCTTTTTGCCCGCTTCCCTGTAATCTTCCCACGTTTTGATGTCGTCAGGATCAACGCCTGCTTTATTCATCATTTCCATGTTGTAATACATCACGGTTGTTCCGACATGTGTGTCAAGTCCGTAAAGCTTGCCGTTCTTGCTGTAGAGCGTCAGCCTCGCTTCAACAAACTTGTCGCGGTCGCCATCCACAAGCGGCGTTAAATCTGTAAGAGGAATGTCAGAGCCCTTCAAAAAGTTCGAATAGCGCCCCAGCTCAACATCGGCAATATCTGGAACCCCTTTCCCGGCTAAAAGCGAGATTGATAAATTGTCATGCATCTGTCCATACGGATACACCACTGTATTTAATTTGATTTTTCGCTCGGGATACTTTTTGTTCCATTCTTTCACCATCTCAGCATAAAACTGTTCATGAAGGCCGTTGAATGTCCAAAATGTCAATTCGGTGCCGTCCGCTTGATCAGAGGCTGGACTTGCCTTGCACCCCGATAAAAGCAGACATGCAGCGACCGTGACCATAAAGATAGATGAAAGGAACCTTTTCACATTTTAACCCCTTTCACGCCTGGTCCTTTGCCTAAAAGCCCCGGCAAAAGGCCGTATTGATTGATGATTTTCAGTCCTGTATACCGGTCTCTGAGCTGATGGGCGTATGCGAGCGCTTCTCTCACCAGCTCTTCTTCAACATCGAGTTCTTTGAAAGATACAGGCCCGCCGATACGCCTCATCCACTCTGCCATTTTCTTACCGTCAGGAAGCTTTTCATAAACGGAGCGAATCGCTTGCTCAGCGTGTTGATCACCCAGGCTTGTACCGATAAGAGATCGGTAAATGTCAGTCAGCATGATGGCGCTGCAGCCGACTTTAGCACCGTGGAGCACTTGCCGCTTATTGTTCTCCAACGCTTTCATTTCAAGGTAGTGGGAAAGATGATGCTCGCCGCCGGAAGCCGGCCTTGAATGGTCGAGAACCAGCATGACAAGACCAGAAAGGATCAGTGATTCCATCAATTTCTTAATCCCATCACGCGTCTTGGCAGCGATGTCATCTTTTCGGTCAAGGCATTGATCAAGCGCTTCCCTCGTGAGCCGGCTGGCGGCCGGGCAATACGGCTCATCGGCAAGCAGGCGGGAAATTTCCCAATCAGCAAGCGACGTCTCCTTGCCGAGCATATCGCCAAAACCTGCGGCTATCATGTTCTGCGGCGCTTGACACAAGAGCTCCAAATCGGCAAAAAGCGCGATCGGCGCTGTCGTTTGAACCGTCTGTTTCTTTCCTTTTAAAATCAGCGGTGCGCCGGCTGAAGTAAAACCGTCAACCGACGGAGCCGTAGGAACTGAAATAAACGGGATGCCGCGCTGATAGGCGCAAAACCTGACGATGTCGTGAATCGTGCCCGCTCCGGCTGCAATTAGTACATCCGCATCAATCGGTACACCGATCAATGCACTCACCAATGTTTGCTCATCCGCCGTCACATCGCCCGCTTCATTAGCTTCCAGCAGAACCTGAACCGTTTCAGCCGTTTCTTCAAGAAGAGCCGCAATCCGCTTACCGGCTATCCGTCCGGTCGTTTCATCATAAATGACAGCGGCTTTTTTATAGGAAGCCGATTTCACGAAAGCGGGCAATTCTTGCTCAACAGCTTTGCCGCCGATCGCGATTTTTTCGACTGTAAGCGGATGATGAACGGCTCCGCATTCGCACGCACCCAAAGTGTCTTTCACATAAGAGATCAAATCTTTCATTGACAGCTTCCCTCCTCTATTGGCCGTAATACGCGTCTGCCCCGTGCTTGCGAAAATAGTGCTTATCCTGCAAAGCGCTCTTAATCGGCTCAAGAGACGGATTCAGCATCAGGGAGCGGTACGCCATCTTCGCGACTTCTTCCAAGACGACAGCATTGTGTACGGCCGCCAAGGCGTCTTTCCCCCAGCAAAACGGCCCGTGATTGTTCACGAGAACGCCGGGCATCGCCAGGGGGTCCAGATGCCGGAACGTCTCGGCAATCACTTTTCCTGTATTCAACTCGTATTGACCTCTGATCTCCTCAGGATTCATTTCTCTTGTACACGGAATGTCACCGTGGTAATAGTCGGCATGAGTCGTTCCGAGTGACGGAATATCCTTCCCTGACTGCGCCCAGCTTGTCGCCCACGGAGAATGCGTATGGACGATCCCGCCGACCGACTGAAACTGCCGGTAAAGATAGAGGTGTGTCGGCGTATCGGAAGACGGCTTCAGATCCCCTTCTACAATCTCGCCGTCCATATTCAGAACCACTAAATCTTCGGCTTTCAAATCGCTGTATTTGACACCGCTCGGTTTGATGACGACCAGCTCATTCTCCCGGTCAATACCGCTGACATTTCCCCATGTAAAGGTGACAAGCCGGTATTCTTCAAGTTGCAAATTCGCTTTTAATACTTGTTCTTTCAAAGATTCCAGCACAGTTTTCTCCTCCCTTTAAGCCATCGCTTTACCGGTGTCAGAACTAATGGACTGGATGTTTTTCAATTTTTTAAGGCGTTTCATCACGTTGTTTTGCTTTCCGAAGTACGTGTAAAGTTCCTTGTATTCCGTATAAAGCCGATCGTATAAGGCAACGTTTTCAGGAATTGGTTTGTACGTTTGATCCTTGATCTTGCCCATATGTGCGACTGCTTCTTCGATATGGTCATAACCGCCGTTCACGCTTCCGGCCGCGAGCGCTCCGAATATCGCGGAACCTAAAGCCGGCGCCTGCGGAGATCCGGATATTTTGATTTCCATGTTGGTGACATCCGCGTAAATCTGCATGATAAACGGATTTTTTTCGGCGATTCCTCCTGCGGCATATAGCTCCTCGATCGGCACGCCGCTTTGTCTAAACGTTTCAATAATGATCCTCGTCCCGTAAGCAGTCGCTTCAACCAATGCACGGTATATCTCTTCAGGCTTAGTGGCAAGCGTCATACCGAGCAGCATGCCTGTCAGATCGGCATCAACGAGTGTTGAACGGTTTCCGTTCCACCAATCCAATGCAAGCAAACCGCTTTCGCCGATTTGGAGACGGTCAGCCTTTTGAGACAGCAGTTCGAATATAGAAATCCCTTCGGCTTCAGCTTCTTTCATATACGCTTCTGGTACAAAGTGTTGAATCAGCCAATGAAAATGGTCGCCGACGCACGATTGGCCCGCTTCATAGCCAACATAGCCTGGCAGAATCCCGTCTTCAACGACGCCGCACATTCCCGGCACCATTCTGACATCTTCACCGAGCAGCATATGGCAGGTAGACGTTCCCATGATCATCAGCATCTTGCCCGGCTCTGTGATGCCGACCGCCGGAACTGACACATGCGCATCAACATTTGCGACAGCGACCGCCGTACCAGCCAGAAGCCCTGTCTTCCCGGCCATTTCTTCAGTCAGTCCGCCCGCTTTTTCACCTACAGAATAAATATCCTCTGTTAATTTTTCGCGAACGATATTTTTCAGCTTCGGATGCAGGCTTGCGAAGAAATCATCGGAAGGATAGCCGCTTTTATTGTTCCAAATCGCTTTATAACCCGCTGTACAATTGTTGCGCTTTCTAGTTCCGCACAGCATATAGACGATCCAGTCGGCCGCTTCCATAATCTCGGCTGCAGCATCATAAATAACAGGCGCTTCTTCCACGATTTGCATCACTTTTGGAACGAGCCACTCGGAAGAAATTTTCCCGCCGTATGTTTGAAGAAAAGGTTCATTTCTTTCTTCCGCGATTTGATTCAAGCGATTCGCCTGCTCCTGTGCAGCATGGTGCTTCCAAAGCTTGACATAGCTGTGCGGTTCTGACGCATACTCTTCCCTCATGCAAAGAGGAGTGCCGTTCTCGTCAACGGGCAAAATCGTGCAAGCCGTGAAATCGATTCCGATGCCGATGATTTCTTTCGGATCCGCTTTCGACTGCTTTAAAAGGCTCGGAATTGTTTCCTCCAGCACTTCAATGTAATCAGCCGGATGCTGGAGCGCCCAGTCCCGCGGAAGTTTCCGCTTTGAGACGGGAAGCTCCCGGTCTATCACCCCGTGTGTGTACTCTTTGACAGCTGTCGCGATTTCCTCACCTGTCCGGACATCGACGAGAACAGCGCGTCCTGACAATGTTCCAAAGTCAACTCCGATTGTGTAAGGGATAAGCCTTCACCCCCTTAAAACTTGCGAAGCCGATATGCAGCTTCACTCCATTTAAGTTCATTGCGAAGATTTAATATCGTCGTATCGCGATTGATCAACACCGCTTCAATGCCTGACATTTCGGCCCAATCGAGCATCTGCTCGGCTGTCAGCTGATACGAAAGGCATGTATGGTGCGCACCGCCAGCCAAAATCCACGCTTCAGCCGATGTTCTCAAAGACGGCTGCGGCTTCCAAAGTACGCGCGCCACCGGAAGATTCGGCATATCATGCGGAACCTTCTCAGCTTCCACTTCATTGATGACAAGCCTGAAACGGCCGCCCAAATCGATGAGAGAGACATTGACCGCAGGGCCTGCAATTCCGTCGAACACGAGCCGCGCCGGATCGTCCTTTGCACCCATTGACAGCGGATGGACTTCAATTCTCGGTTTGTGATCGGCAATCGACGGGCACACTTCAAGCATGTGGGAGCCGAGAATCATTTCATTGCCCGGTTCAAAATGGTACGTGTAATCCTCCATAAATGACGTTTCTTTTCCGCCGGCCATCACTTTCATCATCCTGACGAGCGCAGCCGTTTTCCAATCTCCTTCTCCTCCGAAACCGTAGCCTTCGGCCATCAGGCGCTGAACGGCCAAACCTGGAAGCTGCTTCATACCGTGGAGGTCTTCAAAGGTTGTCGTAAAGGCCGTATAGCCCCCATTCGAAAGAAAGCGCTTTAATCCAAGCTCGATCCGCGCCTGCTCTTTGACGGATTCCCTTGCCTCTTCGCCTTCCGGCCACTCATAAAGCTCCTCATATTCGGAGATGAGCTCGTTCAGACTTTGTTCTGATACAGTATTGATCTCTGTGACGAGGTCGCCGATTCCATATCCGTCGACAGACCAGCCAAGCTGAATCTGCGCTTCAATCTTATCTCCTTCTGTTACCGCCACATTGCGCATGTTGTCCCCAAATCGGGCGACTTTGATATGACGGCTCTCAATATATGCGACCGCTGCGCTCATCCATTTGTCGATCGAGTGTTTGACGTCTCTATCTTCCCAATACCCGGCAATGACTTTTCGCGGAATGCCCAATCTAGCTCCGATAAAGCCGTATTCGCGGTCGCCGTGTGCAGACTGATTAATATTCATGAAATCCATGTCGATTCTATCCCACGGAATGTCCCGGTTAAATTGGGTATGAAAATGGAGCAGCGGCTTATTCAGCTCGGACAGGCCCGGAATCCACATTTTCGCCGGTGAAAACGTATGCATCCAGGTAATGATGCCCGCGCACTCCTCGTCCCGGTTCGCCTCTTCAAACAGTTTTCTGACGCCGTCCAGCGAAGTGGCCACCGCTTTGTACTTGACTTGAAACCTTAAATGTCCGTCATTTAATCCGTTGCAGATTATTTTGGAATGCTCTTCCACCTCTTGTACGGCCTTTTCTCCATATAAATGCTGGCTGCCTGTCACAAACCAAAATACATGCGTCTTTTTTTGAATCAAATAGCTTCCTCCTCTTCTTTAAGGTTTCTGTGTAAAGATTAGCAAACTATTAAAACGCTTACAAAAAAATATGGATATACCTTATTCTCAAACTTATCGCGACTATATGTACGTACAACTAAACTCAAAAACATATTTGTACGAACAACTTCATTATATCATTTTGAAAAAAACTGTCAATTTAATTTCCAGTGTGTTTTTTATTTTTTTTGACAGATTTCAGAACAAAAAAACGGGCGGAAAAATCGCCCGTCATCTGTTAATAAGTCGGCCACCCTTGGGAATCCCAGTACAAGTCGTTGATGAGCAGCTTCGATACACCATTGTCCAACGCGTCATAAGCGTGTCTGACAAGGATCGAGTTGTTCAGAACATCCTGATGTCCCGGCCCTTTCCAGCGGTCATTGCCGGAATCCAGGATCGTCCCTCCGCCGTTCATCATATTTTTGCCGCTTTTATCATAATAGGGTCCCGTAATGCTCGTTGAACGGCCGTACGCTATTTTATATGTGCTGTTCACCCCTTTACAGCAGCTGTCAAACGAGACAAATAAGTAATAGTAGCCGTCTTTGTAGGTAATGTTCGGCGCTTCAACCGCTCCGCCGTTATTCGGCCTTGAGGCGATCGAATACAGACTTCCCGTCGGCTTCATCGTGTTTTTATCAAGCCTTGTCAGCTTGATGCCGGTCCAAAAGGAACCGAATGAGAGCCATGGATTCCCGTCTTTGTCAATAACCAGATCAGGGTCAATGGCATTAAACTGATCACCGGATGTCGATCTGATGACCAGCCCGTCATCCCGCCATTTGCCGGATGAAATCCGGTCTGTCGATGCGAGTCCTATCGCTGATGTGTTTGAACCGAAAGACGATACAGAGTAATACAGCCAATACCGGCCGTTATAGTAGCTGATATCCGGCGCCCACTGATGCGGTTCATGATTTGGTACGTACATCTTCCACCAGGACAATGGAGCTGGAAAAATACTCGGGGCAGCACTCCAGTTTCTGCCGTCGGTTGACTTAATGACACGCAGCCCTGTACCGAGCCCGGTTCCAAATGTATACCACGTATTTCCCTCTTTAATGATGGAAGGGTCATGGATGAAATTGTCCCCCTTTGTGTCCCAAAACGCAGCCTTGCCTGATTCAGGCATCAAAAAAGCCAGCAGCAGTCCGAACATCAATCCTGTCAAAGACATTCTCCGCAACACTTTTTTCATTCAGTTCACACTCCTGTTCTTGTAAATGAAAAAACAATGCCTCCCTTTCTTTGTCAATTTTTCGAACAATGTTTATATATGTAAACGCTGTCTTTGACATTACAAAAAAAGCTGACAGCTTATAAAATAAGCCTGTCAGCCCCATCTTTCATCAGTCAAACGTAATATTTTGAACCGTCTCTTTATCCAATCGTTTAATCACTTCGGTAATTAATTTTACCGCATGTTCATAGTCATCCCGGTGAAGCATGGCCGCGTGCGTATGGATATACCTTGTCGCGATCGTGATCGACAGAGCAGGCACTCCGTTCGCGGTAAGGTGGATCGAGCCCGAATCTGTTCCTCCGCCTGAGAGGGCGTCAAATTGATACGGAATGCCGGCTTCATCTGCTACATTCGTGACAAAGTCGCGAAGCCCTTTATGAGACACCATTGAAGCGTCATAAAGGATGATCTGCGGGCCTTTTCCCATTTTGCTTGTCGACTCTTTTTCCGTAATACCCGGCGTATCACCCGCGATTCCCACGTCAACACCGAAAGCAATATCAGGCTTGATCGTATGCGCGGCGGTTTTCGCGCCTCTCAGTCCGACTTCTTCCTGTACGGTTCCGACGCCGTAGACGACATTCGGGTGATCCGCTCCTTTCAGGTTTTTCAGCACATCGATCGCGATCGCGCAGCCGATACGGTTGTCCCATGCTTTGGCAAGCAGCATTTTTTCATTATTCATCACCGTAAATTCAAAGTAAGGAACGACCTGGTCTCCCGGAAGAACGCCCCACTCCATCGCTTCCTCTCTGTTCGACGCTCCGATATCGATAAACATATCTTTAATATCCACCGATTTTTTTCTTGCCTCCTGAGACAGGACATGAGGAGGTTTTGAACCGATGATACCGGTGATGTCGCCTTTCTTCGTCACGACCGTCACACGCTGCGCCAGCATGACCTGGCTCCACCAGCCTCCAACCGTCTGAAAGCGGAGATAACCCCTGTCATCGATCCGCGTAACCATAAAACCGACCTCATCAAGATGGCCGGCAATCATAATCTTCGGTCCGTCAGCCTGTCCGGTCTTTTTAGCGATTAAGCTTCCCAGTCTGTCTGTCGTAACCTCGTCGGCAAACGGTTCTATGTACGATTTCATGACTTGTCTGGGCTCTTTTTCATTTGCAGGAATTCCTTTTGCATCTGTTAATTCCTTTAGCATCGTCAATGTTTCATCAAGCTTTGCCATCTCTATACAGCCTCCTTAATTAACCCTCATTTACTATTATACAGAAACATCCCTTTTCAATACGACCAATATTCTGTACAGCTTTTTTGGTTAAAAAATGAAACCTTGCGGGAACTGGTTCGTATATATTGGGATATACTCAAAATTACGTTCAAGGGAGGTTCTGTTTTAACATGATTGTCATCATATTGAGACTGGCTTTGCTGGCGCTTTTGGTTTACGTCGTGTACAGGGCCGTTCAATTTTTGGGGAGTCCGGACAGAAGGCTGAAATCAGCACAGGCCAAAAAACACTTTTATTTTTTGGACGAACAGAAAAATGCACGCAAAAATCTCAAGCTGACATTTAAAGGCGTGCTTTTCGAAGGAGAAAAACACATTCCTTCAAAAGACCATCCGCTGTTCATCCATACGATTTTTGTATGGACGGAAGCGCCTGAAGAAAAGCTCAGCTCTTTCACGGAAGAAGACTTCGCAGAATTGGAAGAAAACATTAAAGCCCACTATCCCGATTGCAAAATCGACTGGGATTCGAACATTCAAAAGTGGAGAAACAAAAAAGCAGAAGAGCAATAAGCCTCATCTGCTTTTTTAATTCATCATATAAAAATAGGTCAAAACGGCTTGCACGGCCAGCAAAAAAGGAATGCCAAGCCTGAAGGAAAGGTGTTTTGTCTTATGTCTGAACTGCATCATCCCGAACCAGACGCCTGCGGATCCGAAAGCGGCCGCAACGAGCCAGATGCGGCGCTCAGATACCCTCCATTTCCCAGTGACCGCTTTTTGCTTGTCTGCTTTCATTAAGAAAAAGCCGTATCCGTTTATGAGGATCGCGTAAATCCATATGAGAGTCATATTGTTCATTTCTCCTTGTTTCGCGGTTGGGGCTTGCGGCGGCCGGTCTCACGAACCGTTTCACATCCCGCGCGAGTAGCTTCTAACAACAAAAGAAAAAGGCCGGGTTCCGGCCTTTTTCAATTATTTATTCAATTGCGCTTTAGCAGCGTCTGCAAGCTGATTGAATGCGTTCAAATCATTTACAGCAAGGTCAGCAAGCATTTTGCGGTTTACTTCGATACCGGAAAGCTTAAGACCGTGCATCAAACGGCTGTAAGAAAGACCGTTCATGCGTGCTGCAGCATTGATACGAGTGATCCACAGTTTGCGGAAATCGCGTTTTTTCTGACGACGGTCACGGAAAGCGTAGTTTCCTGATTTCATAACCTGCTGGTTAGCTACTTTATATAATGTATGTTTTGAACCAAAATAACCTTTTGCTAATTTGAGAACCTTTTTACGACGTTTGCGTGTAACAGTTCCGCCTTTTACTCTTGGCATTAGATTTCCCTCCTAATTATACCTTTTCCGAATTACTTAATGTTGGCAAGCTGCTGCTTGATGCGTTTGAAATCGCCAGCGCTTACGACTGCGCTTTTGCGAAGCTTGCGCTTTTGTTTTTGAGATTTATTTGCGAACAAGTGACTTGTATATGCATGAGAACGTTTCAGTTTCCCGGAACCTGTCTTTTTAAAACGTTTCGCAGATCCGCGGTGAGTTTTCATTTTTGGCATGGATGTTTCCTCCTTAATTACTTTTCAGTTTTAGGCGCGAGCACCAAGAACATGCTGCGGCCGTCCATTTTCGGCTTCGTTTCAACAGTCGCCACTTCCGCGCAGGCTTCTGAGAAACGGTCCAGCACGCGCTGTCCGATTTCTTTGTGCGTGATCGCACGGCCTTTAAAGCGGATGGACGCTTTCACTTTGTCCCCTTTTTCCAGGAACTTGATGGCGTTGCGAAGCTTTGTATTGAAATCATGTTCTTCAATACCAGGGCTCAGCCGAACTTCTTTTAAGTTAATGATTTTTTGATTTTTGCGTGCTTCCTTTTCCTTCTTCTGCTGCTCGAATCTGTACTTTCCGTAGTCCATGATCCGGCATACAGGCGGTTTTGCATTCGCTGCAACCAACACAAGGTCAAGATTTGCGCGACCCGCAATTTCCAGTGCTTCCTGGCGGGATTTGATCCCAAGCTGATCGCCATTTTGTCCGATCAAACGAACTTCACGCGCACGGATACCCTCATTAACCAATTGATCTTTGCTAATAATGAGCCACCTCCATAGAATCTTTGAATTGATTTCACAACTCATTTTGACCGTTTCTTTGCATTCCACAGGCAAACAAAAAGTGCGGGCATCGAAACACCCACACTGCGAACATTGCATAGAAAAATAAGAAATGTACGTTTAACCTGCCAACTACAAGAATGTGTCAATCAGGTGAGAAGCGGGTGCTTCTGCTTGTTGATATATATTCAATTCATTATCCATCTTACATAAACAAATCCTGCAAGTCAAGATATAAAATTTATCACAACATTTGCTATTATATCAGGACACATTTGAAATAGCAATGGCTATTTTTTTATTTTTCTTTCACCGGCTCTATCCGCCGATCATTTGGACACATAACGGAACGACAAACACGGTCACGACGCCGACGACGACAACTGCAATACTCGCCATTGCCGCTTCGACTTCCCCCATTTCAATTCCGACGGCGACGCCGAGGGCATGTCCTGATGTTCCGAGCGCCAACCCTTTGGCGATCGGATGCTGCACTTTGAAGATCTTCAAAAAAAGCGCGCCAAGCGCATAGACGATCACTGCGTTAAAGATGACGGCGAAGGCCGTGATATCTTGAATGCCGCCGATTCCTTTTGATAAAGGAAGCGCAATCGCGGTCGTGGCGGCCTGAGGCAGCATGCTTTTCATGACGGCTCCGTCAAGATGGAGCGCGTTTGCGATCAGATAGACGACAGCAACCGAGCAGACAGAGCCCGCAATAATGGCGCCAAGGATTTGCAGCCAATATTTTTTCAAGCTTTCCACCTGTTTGTATAAAGGAATGGCGAACGCAATCGTGGCGGGCTCCAAAAAGAACTTAATGATGTCTCCGCCGCTCTTGTAGTCCTCATATGAAAAACCGCCGATTTTTAAAAATGCAATCCCAAGAATCATCGCGACAAACAGAGGCGTGAACAAGAAAAAACCATTTGATTTTTTAAATAAAAAAATGCCGATGCCAAATGCGGCCAGTGAAACGACGATACCGAAATAAGGTGTCATAGCGTTAATAACCTCCTATTGATTCAAGAAGCTGTTTTTTTGGCTGATTCAACCCGGTTGTCCTGACGGTCCTTTTTGCTTGCAGACAGGATGAACTGTGAAAACAAGCCTGTCGCTGCAAGCAGAATGACGGTGGCCAGGAAAATCACGAGGACGATCGGCAGCCCGTATTTCTCCATGACACCGAGCGAGTTCATCACTGATATACCCGACGGAACGAATAAAAAACCGATCAGCGAAGTGAGCGCCGTGCCAAGCGATTCGACTTGTTCCAGCTTCAGCACGTTCGCACACAGCAATGCAAACAACATCACCAAGCCGATGACAGACGGAGGAATCGGGATGGGCAGAATCGCGGCGATTCCGTTTGAAACAAACATAATAACAGCAAAAATAAATGCCTGAGTTAAAAAGCCATATTCTTTTTTCCCCTTCATTTCGTTCACCTCTTTGGCTGTGTTGGGTTCATTATATAAAAAGGCCCCGGCCAAAAAAGCGTTTTCAAAATAACTTGCCGGATACCGCCCTTCAATTGCAGAAACGGGACGCTGAAATGCAAATTATTCTTCCGGCTTTGCACATTCTTCACAATTATTTAAATTCCAGAATGTGCTAATGGAGCAAAACAGATCGTATAGTGGTTAATGAGAAAACGATTGATGAGGAGGCTCTGACTCATGAACCATTCAAGAGGAGGGCGCTTTGTTCCGGCTGGCGAATTCGCATCTTTAGCAAGACGCGGCCTGATGCCTGAAGACGCTTCGATCGCCGCCGGCGCGCCCCGATTTGCAGATTATCCATTCAAGCTTGGAGTGGCTTCAGGTGACCCGCATCCCGACGGGGTTGTCATTTGGACGAGGCTTGCCCCCGCTCCGCTTGCCGAAGACGGTTTAGGGGGAATGCCCGGCAGAGCCGTCCCTGTTCAGTGGGAAGTAGCCGAAGATGAACATTTCCGCAAAGTGGTGAAGCGCGGGACCGTCTCAGCGCTCGCTGAGCTCGCCCACTCCGTTCATGTTGAAGTGAACGGCTTAAAGCCGGGAAGCTATTATTGGTACCGGTTTAAAGCGGGACGGGAAATCAGCCGGACAGGCCGTACAAAAACAGCGCCTTCCCCGCACGCCGACATCAAGGGAATGTCGTTCGCTCTCGCCTCGTGCCAAGCTTGGTACCACGGATATTTTACAGCTTACCGGCATATGGCCGAAGACCATCCGGACGTTGTTTTTTTCCTCGGAGACTATATTTACGAATATGCCATTAATGCTAAAAATCTTTTCCGCGATGTGACTTTATCTGCTGCCCATAACGCAAAAACCGTCACGCTCAGCCAATACAGACTCAGATATTCTCTTTTTAAGACAGACCCGGACCTCCAGGCCATTCATGCGCTGGCTCCCTGGGTTGTGACGATGGATGACCATGAGGTCGAAAACAATTATGCCGGCATCCATTCCCAATACAACACATCTCCGGACGATTTTCTCCGGCAGCGCGCAGCGGCGTACCAAGCTTTCTACGAAAATATCCCGATCCGCAGCACATCGATTCCAAATGGGCCTGACATGCTGATGTACAGGCGGTTCCGCTATGGAAACCTGGCTGAATTCAATGTTCTGGACACCCGGCAGTACCGCAATAATTTTCCGGCAAATGAGGCCGAACGGCTTGAGCCGTCACGCTCCATACTCGGATTTGACCAGGAGCGCTGGCTTTTTAACGGCTTGAGCCGGTCTGACACGGTGTGGAACTTTTTAGTCCAGCAAGTCGTCCTGGCTCAAATCGACCGCGATACAGGCCCCGGAGTTGAGTACAGCACAGACCAGTGGGACGGTTTTCCCGCTTGCCGCGACAGGCTTTTTTCCGCATACAAGGCATACGGCATCCAAAACCCCGTTGTGCTGACAGGAGATATTCACAGACATGCCGCTGCCGACTTAAAGGAGAACTTCGACGATGCGGGCTCAGCGACAATCGGAACCGAGCTGATCACAACTTCGATATCTTCAGACGCTGACGGCAGCGAGACCGATTCATTGGCGCCGATCTGGCTCGGAAACCCGCATGTCAAACTGTACAATGCGCAGCGCGGCTACGTTCGCTGCCGCTTGACGCCCCGGCAGCTTGAAGCCGACTTTCAGGTTCTTCCTTATATCACACGGCCCGGCGCCCCAGTCTCAACTTATGCCACATTCTCCATAGAAGCGGGACGGCCCGGGCTTCAGCGCTAAAAAACGGCGGTGAATGACGAATTCAGTCTTTCACCGCCGCTGATCATTTTTCACACCATATGCAGCCGTTTTTTCAGCTCTTTCGCGTATGTACGGCTGACAGGAATCGTGGAGCCGTCTTTCATCAGGAGGTTGTATGTCGAATTGAACCAGGGTTTGACTTCTTTAATATGATCCATATTTGCGAGAAAGCTTCTATGCACCCTGATCAACGCCGTCTGTGAAAGCTTTTGTTCGAGAACGACTAATGTATCGTGAACCGTGTATGCCTGATCAAAGGTTCTCACTGTGACGTGTCCGTCTTCTAACCCGGCGTATACGATTTCGTCCGGATCGAGAATGACGATCGCTTCGTCAATGCTGAGAGCCAGCCTGTGGCGGCCCGCAAGCTGCTGCCCCTCCTGATGGCCGGGACGCATCCTTTTATATTTTTGGATCGTCTGTCTGATTCGCTCCTCATCAAACGGCTTTGTCAAATAATCGACCGCATCCACTTCAAATGCTTTCAGCGCATATTCATCATAAGCGGTCGCAAAAACGACAGCCGGAGGCACCGACATTTTTTTCAGCCGCTTCGCAATGTCAAAACCGTTCTCCCCAGACAAATCGATGTCCAAGAAAAGAATATCAGGTTTGTGATCCGCCATTTTGTCAAACGCTTCTTCGATATGTTCAGCTTCATCGACCGCAACCACTTCTTCGGTCTGCTCTAATAAATATTTCAGCTCGTCTCGCGCAAACATTTCATCATCCACGATTAATACCTTGAGCATCTCTGTTCCCCTCTCTTTCGGTTTGAAAAGGAATCTTAAAGGATATCTCTGTTCCTCTATCAGGTTCGCTGGCAAGCTCGAGGGCAGCCTGGTGCCCGAACAAACCGGTAAGCCGCTGATTCACATTGTAAAGCGCCGTCCCGTTCCCTTCTTTTGAAGGTGCGGGCGCCTGTCCCAGCTGTCCAAACAGCTCGGGATCAATTCCCCTGCCGTTGTCTGACACCTTCATCAAAACGCCGTCCTGCTCTCTCACAGCGCATACTTTTACCGTGCATACCTTTTGTTTTCTCGGGAATGCATGGCGAAGCGCGTTTTCAACAAGCAGCTGCAATATAAATGGAGGAATTTCCATGCTTTCAAGACCGTCCTCGATATGAAAATCAATATGATACTTGCCAGGGAACCGGGCCTGCTCCAATGATAAATAGGCTTCCAGGTGGTTCAGCTCTTTTGAGAGCGGAATCATCAGCTGCCTGGCTCCCTGCAGATTGGAACGAAAATAAACGCTCAACTGCAGGAGGAGTTTCCGCGTTTTTTCGGGATCTGTCCTGCACAGAGCAGAAATCGTATGGATGGCATTAAATAAAAAGTGCGGATTGACCTGCGCTTGAAGCGCCTTGATTTCGGCATCTTTCAAAAGCTTGCTTTGCAGCTCAGCCTCACCGAGTTCTAGCTGAGTGGAAAAAAGCATGGCAAGCCCTTCGGCGAGCTCTTCCGTCACACGGTTAAGACCGGATGGATGCTTAAAGTACAGCTTCAGCGTGCCGATTGTTTCGCGGTTGGAGAAGAGCGGCAGTACGATCGCCGCCTGCAGCGGACAGGAACGGTGCGCACACTCGATTTCATCGCGCGACTTCACTTTCATGACCTTTCCGGTTTGAATGACTTTTTTCGATAAACCGGTGATCAGATTTTTCGAAGGAATATGATGATCTGCTCCATCTCCGACATGAGCGAGAATGTTCTCTCTGTCCGTAATCGATACGGCATCCGTCCCCGTCATCCGGTGAATAATGAGAGCGGCGCTTTTGCAGGAATCCTCATTCAGTCCCCGACGGAAAAAAGGAAGCGTCTGATCCGCTATCGAAAACACCTTATGGGTCTGAACGGCCCGCGCCTGTTCCTCTTTGCGGATAATAGACTGAATGATCGATAGAAAAATAAAGCTGCCCGTCCCGTTGACAATCATCATCGGAATGCCGATCATCTGAACAAGCGCAATAGCCTCAGCCTGCGGTTTTGCAAGTACGAGAATCATCAGCATTTGCAGACCCTCCATACAAATACCCGCCAGAGCGGCTACCCTTGGTGTCACCATCTGATGCCGTTTCCTGAAAAAGCTGCCGATATAACCGGCGATGACGCCAGCCAGCAGTGAAGAAACCGCACAGCTCAAAGCTGTCGTCCCTCCCAGTGAAAAACGGTGAATGCCTGACAATAGCCCGACACCCGCTCCGACAAACGGCCCTCCGATCAGACCGCCGATTTCGACACCGAGAATTCTCGTATTGGCAATCGAGCTTGACGGATCGATCGCAAAAATCCAATCATTGTTCAAAATCTTATGTTCCCGGATTTCAATGCCTGTATAGTTGCTGATGATGCTGAACAGGGAAAAAATGAAGATGAGAACCCCTTTTCCCTTATACCCTTCCGGATGCTGGAGGTGCTGACGGAACACCTTCATATGGGCCAACATAAAGCCCAGGATAACGATGATCCCCACTCTCTCCAGCATCATGATCATGAGTTGAATCATGTACTTCCCCTTGCTTTCTTTCTGTATCGGAATTTGCTCTTATTCTATCATACCTCTTTTTATTCACACTTTGACGCGGCATGCTTTACAAAATAAAAAAGGCAGCAAACAATTGCTGCCTTTACCTTATTTGCTGCTACCCGTTTTCAAATTAACAATCAGCCACACAACTTGAATAATGAATGGAAATATAAATGCAATCAATAAAACGATAAACGCTATTAATTTAAGCTCAGGCGTTTGAGTAACACCGGCGCCATCAACATCTCTCAGCCACACGAGAGCCGTCCCCATTACAAAAACGGCCATCCAAAATATGTTGCAAATCCACCAAAATATCCATCGTTTTTTCACAAAACCATTCCTTCCATTTCTACACTGTATCTGCTTCTTCTGTCCGCATGTGAGCCCGTTATCACGAACATAAGATGCATCTTAAAAATCCCCTGCATTTCCAAACAATAGAAATCCGTTTCATTCTATCATATTCGAGAAGCTTTCACACTTTGACACTGCATTACATCACATTCTTAAATTCATTTCTTTCACATCCATTTAATCTATTGTAAAATAAATAAGAGAATTCTATAAATTAATGGCAGAGGAGAAGATCATGAAAGCCGTATTTTTTGATTTAGACGATACATTGCTCTGGGATGAAAAAAGCGTCAGCACAGCATTTTCCAAAACGTGTCTTAAAGCTGAAGAAAAATACGGAATCCATGCGGAAGAATTTGAAGCAGCGGTCCGCGAAGCAGCGCGAAAGCTTTACACGTCTTATGAAACATATCCATACACCGTCATGATCGGCATCAACCCATTTGAAGGCCTGTGGTCAAACTTCAGCGAGCCGATCAGCGAAGGCTTTCAAAAACTGAACAAAATTGTTCCTGAATACAGAAAAAACGCATGGACAAACGGATTGAAGGCGTTTGGCATCGACGATCCCGCCTTCGGGGAAGAACTCGGCGAATATTTCGCCGCAGTGCGCCGAAAGAGCCCTTTCGTGTATGAAGAAACATTTGCCGTTTTAGATGAACTGAAAGGAAAAGTAGAGCTTCTTTTGCTGACAAACGGCGATCCGAGCCTGCAGAAAGAAAAGTTGGCAGGCGTACCGGAACTTGCTCCTTATTTTAATGAAATCGTCATTTCTGGTGAATTCGGAAAAGGAAAGCCTGATCCAAGCATATTTGAACACTGCCTCAGCCTCCTCGGCATGACAAAGGATGATGCCGTGATGGTCGGAGACAACTTGAACACCGACATTCTCGGGGCTTCCAGAGCGGGCATTCAAACCGTCTGGGTCAACCGCAAAGGCAAAAAGAATGAAACTGACCTTACACCCGATCACGAAATCAGCCATTTGAGCGAACTGTTCGATATCCTCCGCGGAAAAACAGCCGACAAACTAAGCAAAAAAGCATGACTCCCGAGCGGGAATCATGCTTTTTTCTCGTTTATTTCTTTGCTTCTGCAACGGCTTTTTTAATGAAGTCTGCAAAGGCAACTGTTTCTGATTTTTGCTCTCCGTATTTGCGGACGTTGACGGCTTCGTTTTCAACTTCCTGGTCGCCGACGACAAGCATGTACGGGATTTTTTGCATCTGTGCTTCACGGATTTTATAGCCGATTTTCTCGTCACGGATATCGACTTCAACGCGAAGTCCTTCACGCTGCAGGCGCTCTTGAACTTTTTTGGCGTAGTCAAGATGCACGGACGGCGATACAGGGATGACCTGGAACTGAACAGGGGCAAGCCATGTCGGCAATGCGCCTTTATGCTCCTCAATTAAGAAAGCGACAAACCGTTCCATTGTGGAAACGACACCTCTGTGAATGACGACCGGACGATGAGGTTTTCCGTCTTCTCCGACATATGTCAGATCAAATTTTTCAGGAAGAAGGAAGTCCAGCTGTACAGTTGACAGTGTTTCCTCTTTTCCGATTGCTGTTTTGACCTGAACGTCAAGCTTCGGTCCGTAGAACGCCGCTTCCCCTTCGGCTTCGTAATAATCGTGGCCGATCTCGTCCATCGCTTCCTTCAGCATCGATTGCGCTCTGTTCCACATTTCATCGTCATCGTAATATTTCTCTGTATCTTCAGGGTCGCGGTAAGACAAGCGGAATGAGTACTGCTCAAGGCCAAAGTCTTCATACACTTCCTGAATCAGGCGGACAGTGCGGATGAACTCTTCCTTAATTTGATCGGGACGGACGAAAATGTGCGCGTCATTCAAAGTCATCCCGCGAACACGCTGCAGACCTGAGAGAGCGCCTGACATTTCGTAGCGGTGCATCGTTCCGAGCTCCGCGATCCGGATCGGCAGTTCACGGTAGCTGTGAATGTCGTTTTTATAAATCATCATATGATGCGGACAGTTCATCGGTCGAAGCGTCAATGTTTCATTGTCCATTTCAATCGGAGGGAACATTGTGTCTTGATAATGATCCCAATGCCCTGACGTTTCGTAAAGTTCTTTGCTGCCAAGGACAGGTGTATACACGTGCTCATAGCCGAGCGCAAGCTCTTTGTCAACGATATAGCGCTCGATGACGCGTCTGATGGTTGCACCCTTTGGCAGCCAAAGCGGCAGCCCTTGCCCTACCTTTTGCGAAATCGCAAACAGCTTCAGTTCTTTTCCGAGCTTTCTATGGTCGCGTTCTTTTGCTTCCTCAAGGAGGCGAAGATGCTCATCAAGCTCCGCTTTTTTGAAGAAAGCCGTACCATAAATGCGCTGGAGCATCTTGTTGTTGCTGTCTCCGCGCCAGTATGCTCCCGCAAGGCTCAGCAGTTTGAACTCCTTGATTTTTCCTGTCGAAGGAACGTGAACACCGCGGCACAGATCGAAGAATTCGCCCTGCTCATAGATCGATACCGTTTCACCTTCCGGAATCGCATCAAGCAGTTCCAATTTCAAATCATCGCCGATTTCGGCAAACCGGGCTCTGGCTTCCTCACGGCTGACTTCTTTTCTTACGATCGGCAGATTTTCGCCAACGATTTTTTTCATTTCCTTCTCAATCTTCGGAAGGTCTTCCGGAGTCAGCGCTTCTTCCATATCCACATCGTAGTAGAAGCCGTTTTCAATGACCGGACCCACGCCGAGCTTCACGTTTTTATACAGGCGCTTGATCGCCTGGGCCATTAAGTGTGCAGTACTGTGGCGCATGATTTCAAGCGCTTCTTCGCTGCCTTCTGTAATGATTTCGATGGCGCCGTCCTCAAGGATCGGTGCGCGCAGATCGATTTCTTTGCCGTTTAATTTCCCCGCTATTGATTTTTTCTTTAAGCCGGGACTGATTGATGCCGCGATATCTTCTGTTGTCGTCGTTTTTGCAAACTCCTTAACCGCTCCGTCAGGAAATTTGATTTTTACCATATCTGACATCCTAGTCACTCCTTTTTTTTTACAAAATAAAAAATCCCCGTCCCCCTATGAAAGGGACGAGGATTAATAAACGGAATTCGTGGTTCCACCCTTTTTCCCGAAAACGCAAAAAACCCGTCGCGCTCTCGGCTTTCGGTTCTGTAACGGGAAGTCCCGTCAGTCATTACTAGACACATTGTCGTTCACAACTGATGTTCAAAGGCGGTAAAAAAATGCTCCTTGGCTTAAGAGACTTTCAGCCGTGGTCTCCCTCTCTGTCAAACCGGTGTTCATCTTTTCATGTCCTTATCGATACATAATATCTTTAAGTTTACATCGTATTATAAATCGTTTTTCACACAAAATCAAGAATGCTCTTCCAAAATGTTTTCTCGCGGATGAAAGGCGTCAAGCGAAAGAATCCGTACGCGCTCCTGAAAAATATTTTGAATGGTCTGAACCATGGCGTGTTCCCGGTCTTCTGTATAGAGGTCTATTTTTTCCGGCGCAATCGATACGAGCGGAGCCAGGAGATGGGAATCAATATACATCGGGTGTTCTCTTACGAACCGCCTGTCTATGTATTTTTTTTGTTCCCGTTCAGAAATATACTTTAATTCCCACAATACAAAATAACCGTCGTGCACAATGTGGACATGGTCAAGCATCGGCTCTTTCGACATGACGTAGTCTCTCAGCGATTGAATGAATGTCTGATATTCCTGTTCCATTTTATACTCGTCGATTGCCGCCTCCACATAAGACCTGAGGCGTTCATAATACCTCCCGAGGCGAAATGTCATAAAGGACCGAATGGAAAAGACGTTTTCCTCAAGACAAATCGTTTGGAGCTCCTGAATGATGTAATGTTCGCGAGGGGTGTCGTCCTTGTTGAGAGGAAGCCCTTCAAGTTCGCCCTCCATAATGCTGTGGGCCAGTTGAAGAATCTGCTGCTGTTCATCCCGGTCCAAAAAGTAATAATCGCCTTCAATAACCGAAAGCATGTATTCGTCTTCTTTGCATTCTGTAAAAAATCTCGTCAGAACCGGCTCAATATAGGCCTGAATACTGACAGAGGAATGGGTCTTTTCAATTCCGATCTTCCCTGGTGCTTCGTGAATCTTGATATGCCGGTTCGCATCCGCATTGCGAAGGAGATGCAAAAACGCGGCTGTATCATAATCATCTTCAAATGTAATTTCAAGCATGTTTGTCCCCCCTAACAACATCTGATACATGTATATGGGGGTGACAAATAAAATAGACGTAAAAAAAGGATGAGCCCTTAATCGAGGAGCGCCTGCACTTTTTTTCTGAACAAAAGAGGCACGGTAATGAATATCAAGTAAATTGCCGCTGCAGCTGCAATTGCTATGATGTCGCCGGTCAAGAGGCTTGACCCGAGCACATTTAAAATAACGGTGCCCGGAATGATGCCCGCAGCCGTCGCCAGGGCAAACGACAGGGGCTTCACTTTTGACACGCCTGCCGCATAGCTAACCGCGTCAAAATGAATCGGCGCGAGCCTCAAGAGCAGAATGCAGAAAAAGCCGTTTTTCCGCAAAAGCGTCCGCAGGCTGTCAAGCTTCAGCGGCATGTGCTGAAGGTTTCCGCCGAGCCTGTATGCAACAGCGAATGACAAAAATGCACCGCCCGCCGCACCGATAAAAGAATACAAAGAGCCAAACAGCGGACCGAATGCGAGGCCCCCGCTGACGGCGAAAACGGAAGCAGGTAGCAGCAAAAACGGCCGGATCATCAATAATCCGATATAGATGAGCGGGGCGAAAATCCCGAAGGATAAGACGCCTTCTCTTATATGAGCGGGGCTCAGATTCAGATATTTCGCATTCAACCATAGTCCGGCCGCCGCGATTACGGCGATAACCGTCCATTTGGCCAAGGTTCTTTTTTGCATCTTCTTCATCTCCGTAATTGAAGCTCGGGATCATGTGATTACTGACGCCGGTTTTTCCCGTCCAGCCGGACAGGCGTCGCTAAATACAGCACCCTCTCCATCAGCCTTGCCGCTTTCACCTCTTCTTTTTCGCCCCTTTGCGAATAGGTGAAATGGTGTTTCAGTTCATCAGGGTCAAAGTTGGAAGAGAAAAACGTCGGCAGCTGATGAGACATTCTGTGCTGAAGGATGGCGCCAAGCACCTCATCCCTCACCCAGCTTGACATGGACTCCGCACCGATATCATCGAGCATTAGAATCGGCGTAGACTTGACCATCTCAAGCTTTTCTTCAAGCGACTGATCGTGTATCGCATTTTTCAGTTCCCTGACAAATTCGGGGACATAGACGAGAATGGATGGATGGTCCTTTGCCGCAAGCTCGTTGGCGATGGCGGCCAGCATAAAGGTTTTTCCGACCCCGAACTTCCCGTAGACGTAGATGCCTTTTCCCTTTCCCGTTTCGTTATAGTCATGCAAAAAGCCCGTCACAAGCTGAAGGACCTTTAATCTGCTCGGATCATCTCCGTCAATATCGGCAAACGTAGCATTCAAGAGATCCTGTTGAATATAGATGCTTTTAATCAGCGACCGCTGTCTTTCCCTCTCGTCCGCTGCCTTTTTTTCCGGACACCTGTCATATTGAACATCGATCGTTTTTCCGTTCATCACAAGCTTTGGATGATAACCTTGAATCAGGTTTTTGCACTCTTTCAGACTCGGGCAGTCTTGGCATGCTTTGCTTTGCTGTGTAAATTCATAAAGCTTGTTTAGGCTCCTGTCGATCATTCCTTGATCCACTTCTGACTGACGGCTGTTTAAAAACTCCTGAACATCCTTGTCAGAGAGCACTTTTTCTTTCATATCTTCAAGGCGTTTTTGAAAATCGGGTCTCGTTGTCACGCCTTGCAAAGCGCGTTTAATCGGCTCCATCATCTTCACCTCACATTAAAGAGCGGAATGGTTTTTCAGTTTTTTTATTTCTTCGAGCAGCTTCTGCTTCTGTTGGTCAAAGCCTTCTCTCGTTACGGAACCGGCCGGCTCTGTTTCGAGCGGTTTGCTGTCGGCTTCGTCACTTTCCCGAAGCCAGTCAGGCAGCTTTTCTTCCCTGATGACTTTCTTGTTCCGGGAAGGCTTTTTCTTCCCTTCCGCCCATTCAAGATATTGGCGGTTTTCTTCTTTCGCAAGCTTCATGGCCTCTCTAACCGTGCGAACGTTTTTTCTGGCCCAGTGAGAAGCTATTTTTTGGGTGTAATTTTTCGAAAGCTTCATATCGGTTTTCAGCATGACATAATAAATCAGAACATTGATGACGCCGGGCTCTAATTTTTGGTCAAGCATTATTTCTTCTATAATTTTCAGATCGGCTTTGGATGGTTCCGCTCCGCCGCCGATATCCTGCAGCAGCTTTTTCGGCGATACCTGCTCAAGCAAAGCAATCAAATTGTCTTCCTTGGCATTCGTTGACGACTGTTGATTCGGCTGTTCGCGGAGATTCATCGGCTGCACTTTGTCGACGAGTTCCGGAAGCGGGCCGCTGCGCTCGATCTGATACCAGTCGCTCGCCGCTTTTCTGAGCGCTTCTGTCGTGATCGTATCGTGCTCATCAACGGCTGACATGACGACGTTTTGCATCTGAAGCGGTTCGATCCCGTAGAGAAAGGCGAGCTTTTTAATCGTTTCCTTCACTTGGTCTGACAGCGCTTTTCTCGGAATAAGCGTGTCGGATAAACCGGCGAGAAACAGTTGAAAGTCAAAGGCGTCGTCTGTGACCGCCGCCGGTTTGCCATTCCCTTCTTTCATCCATTCACGATCTTCGCGAAGCTCCATCGCTTCGATCATATCGTCAGACATCTTCCATTCGCTCGGCTGGACAGATGCAAAAACTTCGTTGAAAGAACGGGTGATATCCCGTGCTTCTTCGGGAACAGACGGGTGGGAAAAGTATTCTTTCAGCTGCTGAAACCTCGCTTTTCCGACGCGGTTGTACAAGAAGACATTCAGCATGCCGTCCTGAAAGAACTCATCCGGTCTGAGCGGCGGAATCAATTCATATATAAACAAACGCTCGTCTTCCGTTTCTTTCATATAAGTTTTCAACAGTCCGATTCCCTCAAGCTTTTCCTTCTCTGAGTGAATCGTCTTCAGGTTGGTCTGCATCGCCGCCATCAGCTGTCTGTGAGTCGAGCTTTTCCCCCAGACTCTGTTTTGCTCCAGTTCCCCCCACAGCGTGAGAAACAAGCTGAATGAAAAAGAGCCGATTAGTGGCTGATACAATAGCGTGACAATTTGCCGGTCCAAGTCCTGAAGCAATCCGCAGCTTTTGACAACGTACGGATCGACAGGAAGCAAGTCTTTCCAATAATTACTCATATCTTTTGTCAACCTTCCACTTTGTTTCTTGTCCTCATTTTACACCTTTTTCAGGCCTTCATGTCACACGACCGTGGTTTTATCATGAGAAAAGAGCTGGATTAATTTACAGCTCTTTACCGTTCTTTCTTTATTAAGTCTTTCAGCTCGTCGATAAATACGTTAATATCTTTAAATTGGCGGTATACTGAAGCAAACCGGACGTATGCGACTTCGTCGATTTTCGCAAGCCGGTCCATCACCATTTCTCCGATCATATCGCTTTTCACTTCAGCAACGCCTTGATTTCTAAGCTCTTTTTCAATTTCAAAGCAAATATCCTCAAGTTGCTTTAAGGCGACAGGGCGTTTTTCGCACGCTTTGATCAAACCGCGGAGCATCTTCTCGCGGCTGAATTCTTCCCGGATTCCTTCTTTTTTTACGACGATGAGCGGAATTTCTTCCACTTTTTCAAATGTAGTAAATCGATAGTTGCATGATTCGCATTCGCGTCTTCTGCGAATCGATCTGCCTTCGTCAACGGGACGGGAGTCCAAAACCCTCGTCCCGTTATGCTGACATGCTGGACATTTCATTTTTTCAGCTCCCTATTCAATTGTTTGAATGTACAGATTTCTGCAGCTTTCCGTCCAGTTCGCTGTATAGCGTCGAGACAAGCCCGCGGCTGTAGCCAAAATCGGTCGGCAAAAACGTTTCCGTTGACACATTAAAATCCACCGCTGTATCAAAAGGGCGAATCGACACGACTGTCGCCACCACAAAAGCTTTTCTCGTTTTTTTCACCTCGGCGCTGATTTCTCCTCTTTCTTCCGACACCGATGTCACCTTACAGCCGTCAAGGCCTTCCAGCACTTCCTTTACAGCATTGAGCGCTTCTTTTGACGCCGCTTTATAATAGCGGCTCTTCAGCTTGTCCGAAGGATGGCGGTCAGACGTTTCGGCGTGTGTAGAAAAAAACCGGTGAATGTTTTGAAAAAGACTCATATCCCCTGTCCCCTTTGTCTTTCTTCTCTATATTTTATTAAAAAAATGGTTGATTTCCAAGGGAAAACAAATTAGGGCAAGAGAATGCCGGGGAGAATATGTTTCGGGGATTGTCGTGAGAGGAAAGAAAAAGGAGCGGATTTTAAAAGCGGTGTCCGCTTTTTCATCCAGCTCCTCTATCGGCATTAAAGTGCCTGTGCTTTGGCGTTGGCCTGTTTCACCTGAACAGGTCCCATGCCTCTCGGTATTTCAATGTTCTCTCTTGTTTCTGCTCTTAATTCTTCTGCGATATAATCGGCAGCTACGTTCGGATCTAAATCTCCGCAAGTATAAACATCAATGCTGGCATATCCGTGTTCAGGAAAACTGTGAATGGTCAAGTGAGATTCAGAAATGATCACAACCCCGCTTACACCTTGAGGTGCAAACTTATGAAAGGCTACCTCACGTACCTCAGCACCTGACTTCAGTGCCGCATTTACAAACGTTTTTTCAATAAAATCCATGTCATTCAGCTTATCAAAATCGCATCCCCACAGTTCGGAGATAACGTGACGCCCCATTGTTTCCATAGCATGGACCCCCCTTAACAAGAATTAGAAAAGTGAATTTCCAAGCAACTGAACCGGTCATTTACCACGGGGGAAAGTTAGTCCGGAGAGGTCCTAACCCTTTAAGTAATGCCGAAGCGCTCACGAACTAGAAGTTCACGAAAAATAGTATACTTTGTTTGAATATTTTTTGCAAGGCGGTTTTATCATTTGATGGTTAAGGGGTATTTATTTTTTATCCGTCCATGCTCTTATTTTATACAGCCGAAGGGTGTTTCATTCTTGAAGCCACGTATCTGATTAAATCGACAACCCTGCACGAATATCCCCATTCGTTGTCATACCATGCGAGCACTTTCACCTTTCTGTTCTCAAGCACCATTGTTGAAAGGCTGTCGATCACCGCCGAGTATGGATTCGTATTAAAATCGGATGAGACAAGCGGTTCATCGCATACATCGAGGATCCCGGACATCGAGCCTGCCGCCGCCATTCGGAACGCTTCATTAATATCTTCTGCCGTCGCATCGCTTTTTAAATCAGCCACAAGGTCAACGAGTGACACATTTGAGACGGGAACGCGCAGGGCCAGGCCGTGCATTCTTCCTTTTAAATGCGGCATGACAAGTGACAGCGCTTTCGCGGCGCCTGTCGTTGTCGGAATGATCGAAGAACCGCAGGCGCGCGCCCTTCTCAAGTCTTTGTGCGGATTATCAATATTTTTTTGATCATTTGTAAATGCGTGAACAGTGGTCACCAGGCCGTTTTCAATGCCAAATGCATCATCAAGCACTTTTGCGACAGGAGCGAGACAATTCGTCGTACAGGAAGCGTTTGAAATAATCGTATGACGCTCCGCATCAAATTCGCGTTCATTGACGCCCATCACGATTGTGATGTCTTCATTTTTCCCCGGCGCTGTCAAAATAACTTTTTTCGCGCCGGCTTCAATATGAGCTTCCGCTTTTTCCTTCGCGTTAAATTTCCCCGTCGCTTCTACGACGATGTCGATCCCGTATTGCGCCCACGGAAGAAGTTTAGGGTCCCTCTGATTGGTCAGCATGACCTTTTTACCGTTAACGAACAGGCAATCGTCTCCAGCGTTTACATCAAGCTCATATCGGCCGTGATTTGTGTCATACTTTATTAAATGAGCGAGCGTTTCCGGAGGGTAGCTCGCATTGATCACTGCAATGTCAATCTGTTCATCAAGCATCGCTTTTCTAAACACCATTCTGCCGATCCGGCCGAATCCGTTTATCGCAACTTTCACTTTCATCAAATATGCACCCCTTATTTTATGTCATTCCACATCATGATTTATTCAAAATAAGTATAACACATTATTTTTAATTAGCCATACCATTTGTTTCTTTTACAGCAAATTTACGCGGTTTTTGTGAAACAATGAACAAAGAACTAGAAAAAATCGGCATTAAAGCATATATTTCAAATACATCTTTAGTGCTACAATTTCCAACGGCGCCAAATTTTCACACGACAGAAGGCAGTGTCTTCAAGAAAGGACAACCATGAAACTGACCAAAAACATATATTTTATCATTTCTTTTTTGGCTGCGGCCGGCATTTATTTTTTTATAGGAACAGCAGCCGCTTCCGCGGCGAACGAAGATTATCCGAAACAGATGATCAGGCTGGAAAGCTTATCAGGCATAAACATCACGCCCGCCGGGAATCAAGATAATGCACCGCTAACAGCAAAACAGATGAGCGGGGAAAAAGCAGAAAGATGGAGGCTGGATACGTCTGACGGCAAACAGTTCAAAATCAGAAATATGGATAACGGCAAAATTATCATCCCTTCCCATTACGCGTTGTCAAACAATAATCCCGCTGTAGTCTACTATGACAATTCACGAAAAGAAGAGTTGTGGAATATTATCGGGGCTGACAAAGACGGAAACGGAGACTTTATCACGTATAAAATCGTCAGTGCGCAAAACAACAGCCTTGCCCTGACACTGGACGGCAACGGAGTGAAGCTTGCCAAATATACAGGCAGCTCCGTCCAAAAGTGGAAGCTTCCAAGCGACGGTCTCGAAGGTTTCGCGGGCTATGCAAAGGAATCGAATGGCAAGCAGAAAACAGGCACAACCGGCGGCCTGTTTGGAAAAGTCGTCTATGTCAACAATCTGGGCGAACTGAAAGCCAATATTGGAGGTTCAACGCCCCGCACCATTGTCGTCTCCAGCAATATCGGCGCTTCAGCCAAAACGGTATTGACGGTGGGTGCCAATAAAACAATCATCGGCTCGTATGAAAAACATAAGCTGAACAACATTTACTTTAAAACAAAAACGGACTCAGGCAACGTGATTTTCAAAAATCTGATCATTGCACATGATGCATTCATAAATGAAAACAACGACATCCCTGTTTACATTACAGATTCGAGGAATTACTGGATTGACCATGTCACATTCCAGGGCCACAGCTATTCAGCAAACGGTCACGATCTCGACAAGCTCTTATACATCGGCGCTAAAGCCGATTACGTCACACTGTCTCACAGCACATTCACAGACCACAGGTACGGCTTGATTCTCGGCTGGCCTCAAGATGACAAGCAATACCACAGTATATATAATGGATATCCGCGGATGACAATCAGCCACAACCGCTTTGAGAATCTCTATGTCAGGGCGCCCGGGTTGATGCGTTACGGCCATTTTCATGTGAAAAACAATTATATCAACAATTACCATCTAGGCTTCACGATAACGACATTGGCCAAAATTTATTCTGAAGCCAATTACTTCGGTACGGGCAGCGAGAAAGGCATACTTGATGATTACGGAGACGGCTCATTTAAAGATGTCGGATCATATCCGGCGATAAAAGGACAGAAATCGCCTGAAACAAGCTGGAAACCTTCATCCAACTACAGCTATCGGACGATGAAGGCAGGCAATGCCAAAGCTTTTGCCGAACGGTATGCAGGTGCACAACGCACCGCGCTGTATTATGCGAATTACAGCCAGTTTAAAAACGACTAATAAAAAAGTGAGCGCAATTTCGCGCTCACTTTTCAATATTTGACCATGTATCAAGCAGCTGATGAAGCTGCCCTTCTGTATCTTTCAGACTGCCGCTGTTATCGATCACCGCGTCTGCCTTTTTCTTTTTTTCGTCAAGAGAATGCTGGGCGTGAATTCTGTTCAGCGCCTCGTCTTCAGTGAGCCGGTTTCTTTTCATCAGCCGCTCAAGCTGAAGCTCCATCGGCACCCAGACGACGATCACTTTATCTGTCAAATGTTCAAGCCCGCTTTCATATAAAAGCGGAATATCGAGAACAACAAACCGTTCACCGGCCCGGATGGCTTCGTCGCGCTGTTTGATCATCATTTTTCTCACTTCCGGATGGACGATCGCATTTAACTGCATCCTCTTTTCTTCGTTAGTAAAAACAATTTCTCCAAGTTTTCTCCGGTCGATACCGCCTGTTTCAAGCAGCACGCCTTGACCAAATGTCTCTGCGATTTTCTGATAAGCGGGCATCCCTTGTTCAACGGCCTCTTTCGCGATCACGTCCGCATCGACGACTGTGATGCCGCACTGCTGGAACATTTGCGCGACAGTACTTTTGCCGCTGGCAATCCCTCCGGTCAACCCGATGACCAATGTCAAAGGCCTGCACCTCCTTCTTACAGTTTCCAGATGCCGATCATAATCAGCAATATACCGGGAAGAAAGGTCAGTTTATCCATCCAGTTCCATTTCGATAAAAATCGCCCCGCCTGTATTCCGCAAAATACGAACAATGAGCTCATGATGCCTACCGTAATGCTCATCGGTACAGGGGAAAAGCCGAGCGCAGCCGCGCCGATCCCTGCTCCGAACGCGTCAATAGAGAGGGCGAAACCGAGAAGGAAAGCTTCTATACCGGTAATGATTCCTGATTTATCAATGTCGGCGCTTGTCGGTTTTCTTAAAATGTGTATCACGATTCCGAGCGATTTCAATTCAAGGTTGATGAGCGTTTTTTCAGAGAAGACGAGATCCTGTTCTTTCTCCGGCCTGAAAAACTGATACAGCACCCATGCGCCGATCCCCATTAATATGACGGCTCCGAGCCTTTCTGTTACGACAACGGGCAGGAATTTCGCCAAAAGGGTTCCGATCATCATGGCAATATACATCACGGCACCAGAGCAAAAAGCAATAATCAAAATCGCTTTAAATGGGATTTTCAACTTTCGCAATCCGTAAGTAAATCCGACTGAAAAACTGTCCAAGCTGACGGCAAATGCCAGCAGCAAGAAAGATGCAAACATCATATCAGGCTCTTCCTTTCTGTTGATGCGAGCAGTTAAGTCATGCAGCCTAAAGGCAGCTTTCTAGGCTTCTTATATATATGAAAGAAGAAAACCATCCGTGTGTTGTTTACCCGAAAAAGAAACATCACACCTTAAAGCTTGCTTTTAACAGCTATATGGAGCGTATGCATCGACAGCTTGAACCATGATACGGCTTGCTGTTGTCACTTTTATGCGATTGTCATTTTTTCTGGCACTTTATGCAAAAATGCGTGCCCCTTCCGCCAACGACTGTTTTTTCAATTGGAGATCCGCACTTTTTACAAGGTTCATCTTTCCGGCCGTAAACGAAAAGTTTGAGCTGGAACATGCCGATTTCACCTTGTGAATTGATGTAAGATCTGACTGTGCTTCCCCCTGCTTCAACAGCTTCCTTTAAGGTTTGAACGATCTCTTCATGAAGAAGAACCGTCTGTTTTTTTGTGAGCTTGTTCGCTGTTGTCTCGGGATGGATACCGGCTCTGAACAAAGCCTCATCGACATAAATATTGCCCAGCCCGACCACTGTCCGCTGATCGAGCAGTGCGGTTTTCACTGAGCGGTTTGTTTTCTTCAGGCGCTCTCTTAAGTAACCGGCTGTAAATTCCTCGCTGAAAGGTTCGGGACCGAGCTGCCTGAGAGGCAGCTCCGTCAGTTCTTCTCCCGGCTTAAACAAATGCATCGTGCCGAACTTTCTGACATCCCGGTAGCGCAGCTCGCTTCCGTCCGTGAACCTGAAAATGACGTGCACATGTTTATCAAGAGGTTCATCGTTTTGATGAAGCCCGTACTTTCCTTCCATTCTCAAATGGGAAACCATGACACAATCATCAAGATGAAACAACAGGAATTTTCCCCTTCTTCCGATCGACTGAATCGTCTGACCGGCCAGGAGCCTTGCGAATTCCTCAGGCTCCTCCGGACGTTTTATGATTTTTGTCCATCTGACATCAACCGCATCGATCGTTTTCCCTCTTACAAGCCCGGCAAGAGTGCGCCGGACCGTTTCGACTTCTGGTAATTCCGGCACATCATCACTTCCTTTTCTCTATTTTGCATCGTACCATGAAGGCCCTGAAGCGCAGTCCACTTTCAGCGGAACATCGAGCTCCAATGCATGTTCCATTACTTCCGGAACCAGTTTTTCAAGCACTTTGATTTCATCTTCAGGCGCTTCAAAAATCAATTCGTCGTGAACCTGCAGCAGCAGTTTGGCTTGGAGATTTTTTTCTTTCAGCTTGTCCGCCATGTCGATCATCGCTTTTTTAATGATATCTGCGGCGCTTCCCTGGATCGGCGTGTTCATTGCCGTCCGTTCGGCAAAGCTGCGCAGATTGAAATTCCGACTCGTCAATTCCGGTATATACCGCCTCCGGCTTAAAAGAGTCGTCACATAGCCCCTCTGTTTCGCTTCTTGAACGGTTTCTTCCATGTATTCTTTAACTCCCTGGAAGCTGTGGAAATAGCGCTCAATAAACGCGGCCGCTTCCTTTCTTGTAATTCCCAGGTTTTGCGACAAGCCGTAGTCGCTGATTCCGTAGACGATTCCGAAATTGACGGCTTTCGCCTGCCTCCTCATCGCAGGGGTGACTTCTTCTTCTGATACATGAAAAACATCCATCGCCGTTTTCGTGTGAACGTCCATATCGTTCGTGAACGCTTCAATCAAATTTTTATCCTTTGAAATGTGGGCGAGAACCCTCAATTCGATTTGGGAGTAATCCGCAGCGAATATGAGCCAGCCTTTTTGCGAAGGGACAAACGCCTGCCGGATTTTGCGGCCTTCCTCAAGACGGATCGGTATATTTTGCAGATTGGGATCGGTTGAGCTGAGCCTTCCCGTCTGTGTTAAAGCTTGATTAAAGCGGGTATGCACTTTATGGCTGTCTTTTTTGATTACTTTTAAAAGTCCTTCGACGTATGTGGACTGGAGCTTGCCGATCTGTCTGTAGTGCAGAATATCTTCGATAATGACGTGTTTGTCGCGCAGTTTTTCAAGCACATCGGCTGAAGTCGAATAGCCCGTTTTTGTTTTTTTGACGGCAGGCAGCCCGAGTTTTTCAAACAAAATCACACCGAGCTGCTTTGGTGAATTGATATTGAACGTTTCACCTGCTGACTCGTGGATTTTCTTCTCGTATTCCGCTAATTTGGCGGACAGTTCTTCCCCCATTTTTTTCAATCTGTCGACATCGACTTGGACACCGATCGATTCCATCTCACCGAGAATGTGGGCGAGGGGCATTTCGAGCGCTTCAAACAGATCGAGCTGCTCGTTTTTCTCCAATTCATCAAGGAGCTTTTCGCGGAGCAGCGATATCGCCTTCGCTTTTCTGGCTAAATGGTCGGCAAGCTCCTTCTCATCCGGCACCGCCTGTTTCGCGCCTTTTCCGTAGACCGCTTCATCTGCCGCGACAATGTGTAATTGGTGTTCTTTCGCAACGCTTGCAACATCGTCGTAAGAGTGTCCCGGATTGATGATATAGGCCGCAAGGAGAACGTCAAATTCTGCGCCTTTCAGTTCGATGCCCCGCCAGCGCAAAGCGACCGCCGCGCGTTTTGCATCAAACACCCATTTCTTTTTCGACTCGTCTTCGGCCCACTCTTTAAAACGGTCCGACTGAACGGCTGTCTCTTCCGGGATGAAGAAAGCGCCATGTTCGTTGACGATCGAAAAACCGAGGATCGGCGCCTCATGATAATTGTCGCCGAGCTGTTCGACAACGAGTGAAGCCGGTGACGCAAACAAATCATCCGTGATGTCTGTTTTGATCGTGACGTTGATCTCTTCAAACTGTTCTTCTTCTTTTTCTCCCGGCTCTTCGCCAATCCTTTCGAGCAAAGAGTTAAAACCGAGATCTTTAAAAATCTTGACGACCGCTTCCCTGTCAAAACCTTCGTATCCGAGGGAATCGAGGGTGACTTCAAGCGGCGCTTCTGTCGTAATTGTCGCAAGCTCTTTGCTCATCAATGCCTGTTCTTTAAATTCTTCAAGCTTTTCTTTCAGTTTTTTTCCGCTGACTTCGTCTATTGACGACAGCAGCTCCTCTACTGTATGGAACTGTTTCAAAAGCTTGATCGCCGTCTTTTCGCCGACGCCCGGCACACCTGGAATGTTGTCTGATGAGTCTCCCATCAGCCCTTTCATGTCAATGATTTGTTCAGGTGTAAGTCCGTACTTTTCCCGGACATGTTCCGGCGTATAGTATTCAACATCTGTAATGCCCTTTTTCGTGATGGCGACCGTCGTTCCTTCTGTAGCCAGCTGTGTCAGGTCTTTGTCGCCTGAAAAAATCTTCACTTCAAATCCGTCTTTTTCCGCTGACTTGGCAAGGGTGCCGATAATATCATCGGCCTCGTAGTTTTCAAGCTCATACCTTGAGATTTGATAGGCGTCGAGGAGCTCGCGGATAAACGGCAGCTGTTCGGACAGCTCGGGCGGCGTTTTTTGTCTGCCGCCTTTATATTCTTTAAACGTTTTATGTCTGAATGTCGTTTTCCCCGCATCAAAAGCAACGAGCATGTGGGTCGGTTTTTCTTCTTCAAGCATCTTCATTAAGATCGTGGTAAAACCGTACACAGCGTTTGTATGTATCCCTTTTTCATTGCTGAGAAGAGGCAGAGCGAAAAACGCGCGGTAAGCCAGGCTGTTTCCGTCAACCAATACTAGTTTTTTTCTTTCAGTCATCTTTATCCTCCTAAGGAGCCGATTCGTCAGCTTCCATTCAACTTCGTGATCATATTTGCTTATTTTATTTTAGCAAAGTTCATTTTGAAAGGAAAATGAGAGTGATTTCGCAGAAAAATAAAAAAAGGGACGCGCTGTTGATCGCGTCCGTCCATATGGCTCCTTGGATGAAGGGGTTCACTAATGATCCTATCAGCCAAGTTTTAACCATATATATAAAAGTTGTTAAGCCTTTGTAAAGTTTGCTAAATGAAGCTACTCGGATGCGCGTTTTAAGCGGACCGTGAATTCGGTGCCTTTCCCCCGCTCGCTTTCGACGTCGATTTCACCGTCGTGGGCTTCGACTAAATGCTTGACGATCGCAAGGCCGAGACCGGTTCCTCCTGAATTTCTGCTCCTGTCTTTATCGATCCGGTAGAAGCGTTCGAATATTCTCGGGATTTCGGACCGCTTGATCCCGATGCCCGTATCCTTCACTTTGACTTGCACTGCATTTTCCAGTACATCAGCCGAAATCGTTACGTTTCCATCTTCAGGCGTATATGTGAGGGCATTGTTCACCAAATTTAAAAAGATCTGCTTTAGTCTGTGCGGATCCCCAGAAGCAACGGCTGGCATCTCCGGCTTTTCCAGGGTCAAGGTGATTCCTTTTTCCTCCGCTTTATTCTTCAAAAGCATCTCAATTTCAGCGAGGATTTCACCAATATTGCAATTTTGAATATTCAAGGTGAAGTTCTGCTGTTCGATTTTCGACAGATCCAACAGGTCCTGGATCAACGTTTGCAGACGGCTGCTCTCTTTTAAGATGATCGATAGAAATTGCAGCAGCGTCTCCCTTTCGTTCATCGCTCCGTCTAAAAGCGTCTCGGTGAACCCTTTGATCGATGTAATCGGCGTTTTCAGCTCATGGGAGACATTGGCGACAAAGTCCTTCCTCATTTCTTCAAGCTGCTTTCTTTCCGTCATATCATGGAACACGAGAACGATGCCTTTCCACTCATCATTGATGCCGATAATTGGAACTCCGTCGACTTCAAAATACCTTCTTTCAATTTTGATCGGCAGTTTAAACATTTTGCGGACCTTTGTTTCCGTCATAAAAATTTCTTCGATGAGATTAATGATTTCTTCGTGTTCGAGCACTTCGTGATAGAAATGGTAAAGAAGCTGATCGGCTTCTACGTGAAATTGCTTTTGATAAGCGCGGTTCACAAGGTGAATATAACCCTTTCCATCGATTAAGATCAGACCGGAGTCGATATTTTCGATGACGGTTTGCAGACGGTCGCGCTGCATTTCCTGTGCTCTTGTCATGTCCTGCAGGTTCTGCGCCAGCATATTGATGGACTGGCTTAGCATCGTTTCATCTTCGTTGAAAGTTCTTGCTTTATAGTTTCCTTTGGCAAGCTCAATCGCTACTTGTGTCGCAGACTCAATCGGATTCGTATATTGAGAGGTTATTCTCGCCCCAAGCCCGGCGATGATTAAAAAGGCCGTTCCAAGGCTCACGCCGAGGAGAATCCAGATCTTTTGATTGATATCTTGCAATGAATCGACAGGAGTGCTGATCAGAATATATCCATTCACATTCCCGTCTTCTTTCAGCGGCTGCACGTAACGGTAAACGGACTCGTCATCTGGATTGATTCTGAAGCCTCCTCCTTCACCGTTTAAATCCGACTCAAGCGCTTCTTTGATAACGGATTGATCTTCTGCACGGCTCCCAAAATGAAAAAGAACCTGACCTTTTGTATCAACCAGCGATACATGACTGTCCAGTTCACGGCTTGCCTTCTCTAAAATGGCTCCTTGCTCCGAAGACTTCATGTTTTCACGATTTGCCAATGAAGCGACCAAAGCGGCTTCTTTTTCAATATGGCTGCTCAGTTTGGCATCGTATGAGGAGTGAAACAAGTGAACGAGCAGAAAACCGAGTGAAGCAAATACGAGAATCAAAAGCGTCAGCAGGGCAGCTAAAAGCCGGGTCCGGAATTTAATCATTCAGCTTCGGCTCCTCCATTTTGTAGCCAAGACCTCTGATTGTTTTAATGTATTCCGGTTTTTTCGTATTTTTTTCGATCTTATCGCGAAGATGGCTGATATGGACATCGACGATGCGCGTATCGCCCGCGAAGTCGTAGTTCCAGACAGCGTTGAGGAGAAGGTCTCTCGTCAGCACCCTCCCTTTATGCCTTCCCAAATATAAAAGGAGTTCGAATTCCTTAGGCGTTAGCTCGAGGCGTTCGTTTTGAAAGTAAACCTCATAATGTTCTGGCAGTATTTTCAATTCGCCTATGATCAGCTCGCCTGCATCCGGTTCTTCCGTCTCCTCCGGATGAACGGACAGCGTCTGTGTTCTTCTTAAAATCGCTTTGACCCTTGCCGTCACCTCTCTCGGGCTGAACGGCTTCGTCATATAGTCATCGGCACCCAGCTCGAGACCGAGCACCTTATCAAATTCATCATCCTTAGCGGTCAGCATCAAAATCGGATACATCAGCTTCTTCTGTCTGAGTTCCTTGCATACTTCAATGCCGTCCATTTTAGGAAGCATCAGATCGAGCACGATCAGATCCGGCTTCTCTTCAATCGCCTTTAATAAGCCGGCCTCTCCGTCCATGGCCGTCACCACATGATAGCCCGACCGTTCAAGGTTATATTTTAGAAGGGTAACAATCGATTCCTCATCATCTACAACTAATATCTTTTTGCTCATGACATGCCTCCAGGCTTCAGATTTCCCCGACATCTCTTTCTCTATCTTTTGTTAAATAAACGTTTTCACTCCTATTTTAACGAAAGCCTATCCGTTCGACAATTTGATTTTTCAGTGTTTTGCATAAAATCTCTCTTTTTCGGCAATAAACCGCTGTTTTAAGCGATGGAATGCTTCCAGAAAAAAGAATGAAAATGTCCGGGCAGATGATTATGATTAGGTATATGCTGACAGCCCGTGTTTATGTCTTGATTTTCATATGGTTTTATGTAAAAAAAGATCGCATTCAAAAACAGGAAGGCTTGTATAAAGCCTTCCTGCTGTTTTCATTATGATAATACTTTCATGACGTTTTTGACTGATTCAACGGATCGATCAAGCTGACTTCTTTCTGTTTCAGTCAGTTCAAGTTCAATGATCTGTTCAAGACCGTTTCCGCCGATAATCGTCGGAACGCCGAGGTAAATGCCTTCATAGCCGTATTCGCCTTCAAGGTAGGCAATAGTCGGCAGCACGCGGCGCTGGTCTTTTAAGATTGCTTCAACCATTTCTGTCAGGGAAGCGGCAGGCGCATAATACGCACTTCCGTTTCCTAACAGGTTGACAATTTCTCCCCCGCCTTTTCTCGTTCTTTCAACAATCGCATCGATCCGGTCTTTCGGAAGAAGCGTTTCAAGCGGAATGCCGCCTGCATAAGAGTAGCGAACGAGCGGAACCATATCGTCCCCGTGTCCGCCCAGTACAAAACCTGTAATGTCTTTGACGGAAAGGTTGAGCTCCTGAGCGACAAACGTTCTGAATCTTGCCGTATCCAAAACTCCCGACTGGCCGATGACCCGCTCTTTCGGGAAGCCCGATTCTTTATAGACGGCGTATGTCATCGCATCCACAGGGTTTGTCAGAACGACGATGATACAATCAGGTGAGTATTTAACAACTTCCTTCGTTACGCTCCTCATGATCTTTTCATTTGTAGCCACGAGGTCGTCCCGGCTCATTCCCGGCTTTCTTGCGATTCCCGCCGTGATGACGACGATATCTGAGCCGGCCGTATCTTCGTAGTTTGCCGTTCCTGTAATATTCGCGTCAAATCCTTGGACAGGGCTCGCTTCCAGCATATCGAGCGCTTTCCCTTTTGTAGGGTTTTCAAGCTGCGGAATGTCGACTAGCACGACGTCAGCCAATTCTTTTTGAGCCGTTAAAAACGCAGTTGTTGCACCTGTAAAGCCCGCTCCGATGACAGATACTTTATTTCGCTTCTTTCCCATGTTTTCTACCCCTTTTAATTGTTGTTGTTTTACCCCAAAACAGCCGTTTAAGACATATTTTTGATAAGCTCATCACCGAATTCAGAGCATTTAACTTCAGTCGCGCCGTCCATCAAACGAGCGAAATCGTATGTGACGACTTTGGATGCGATTGTTTTCTCCATAGATTTAATCACAAGGTCGGCAGCTTCATTCCAGCCCAAATGCTCAAGAAGCAGCACGCCGGATAGGATGACTGAAGACGGGTTTACTTTGTCTAGGCCAGCATATTTTGGAGCTGTACCATGTGTCGCTTCAAAGATGGCGTGTCCTGTCTCATAGTTGATGTTTGCTCCAGGAGCGATGCCGATTCCGCCGACTTGGGCAGCAAGCGCATCTGAAATGTAGTCCCCGTTCAGGTTCATTGTCGCCACAACATCAAACTCGGCAGGGCGGGTCAGGATCTGCTGAAGGAAGATGTCAGCGATGCTGTCTTTGATGATGATTTTGCCGGCCGCTTCAGCTTCGCTTTGCGCTTTGTTTGCAGCGTCTTTGCCGTCTTTTTCAGCGATGCGGTCGTATTCGGCCCATGTGAATACTTTATCGCCGAATTCTTTTTCAGCCACTTCATAGCCCCAGTTTTTAAAGGCGCCTTCCGTGAATTTCATGATGTTTCCTTTATGGACGAGCGTTACAGATTTGCGGCCGTGCTCGATTGCATACTCGATCGCAGCTCTGACAAGCCTTGACGTTCCTTCTTCAGAAACCGGCTTGATACCGATGCCTGATGTTTCAGGGAAACGGATTTTGTTAACGCCAAGCTCGTTTTTCAGGAATGAAATCAGCTTTTGAACTTCTTCAGAGCCTTTCGCGTATTCGATGCCGGCATAGATATCTTCAGTATTTTCGCGGAAGATGACCATATCCGTATCTTCAGGGCGCTTAACCGGTGAAGGAACGCCTGTGAAATAGCGGACAGGACGCAGGCATGTAAACAGGTCAAGCTCTTGTCTTAGCGCTACGTTTAATGAGCGGATTCCGCCGCCTACAGGAGTTGTTAAAGGACCTTTAATCGCGATCAGGTATTCGCGGATCGTATCAAGCGTTTCTTCAGGAAGCCATTCGCCTGTTTTGTTGTACGCTTTTTCCCCGGCGTAGACTTCTTTCCAAGTGATTTCCTTTTCGCCGTTATACGCTTTCTCCACAGCCGCTTCAAGAACCCTTGAAGCCGCTCTCCAAATATCAGGACCTGTTCCGTCCCCTTCAATAAACGGGATAACCGGGTTGTTTGGAACGTTTAATACTCCGCCGGAGACTGTAATTTTTTCGCCTTGTGCCACAATAAAACCTCCCATAATATGTAATTCTTCAATATAGAAAAACATTTGTTTCCCCCGTTTGGCGGGGGACAAACATGTTTTTTCATAGATTCATGAAATCGTTGTTTCCTAAGAAAGCCGTTAAGAGGCCGGCCGAACAAAGCTCGAACAGCCTCCTTTCAAACGGTCAGCTTCTGTCTTCAATCGGAATGAACGTCTGCATGTCAGGGCCGGTGTAATCAGCCCGCGGACGAATCAGTCGGTTATTTTCATACTGTTCGAGAATGTGAGCGAGCCAGCCTGATACCCTGCTGATCGCAAAAATCGGCGTGAACAGATCATGGTCGATTCCTAAGCTATGATAAACCGACGCAGAATAAAAGTCTACGTTTGGCGGCAGCTTTTTCTGAGACGTGACGATTTCCTCAGTCCGCTCTGAAATCTCATACCATTTGCTTTCACCCGTTAAATTCGTCAAACGTCTGCTCATTTCCTTCAAATGTTTTGCGCGGGGATCGCCCTGGCGGTATACGCGGTGGCCGAACCCCATGATCTTTTCTTTCTTTTCAAGCTTGGCGTGAATATATGAATCTACGTTTTCAACCTCGCCAATCTCTGAAAGCATTTTCATAACTGCTTCGTTTGCTCCGCCGTGAAGCGGACCTTTCAAGGCCCCGATTGCGGCCGTGATCCCTGAGTAGACGTCTGAAAGCGTCGCGACGCATACTCTGGCTGTGAACGTAGATGCGTTCAGCTCATGATCCGCATGCAGAATCAAGGCTTTGTCAAACGCTTCCACTTCAACAGGTGAAGGTTCTTTTCCATTCAGCATGTAGAGAAAGTTGGCGGCAAAACCGAGTTCCGGATTCGGCTCAATCGGCTCGAGCCCTTTGCGGATTCTTGAAAAAGCAGCGACAAGCGCAGGCATCTTCGCTTGGAGACGCACCGCTTTTCTGTAGTTTGCTTCCGCATCCATTTGATCTGCTTCTTCGTCAAACAGTCCGAGTAAAGAAACGGCTGTCCGAAGAGCTGCCATCGGGTGGACTTTTCCATTCGAGTAGGATTTGAAATGGTCAATCACTTCTTTGGGGATACCGGCATTTTCAGAAAGCTGTTTTTTAAGCTCTGCGAGCTCCTCTTTGTTCGGCAGCTTTAAATGCCAAAGCAGATAAACAACTTCTTCAAAGCTAGCTTTTTCTGTCAAATCATCGATGTTATACCCTACATATGTAAGAGTATCATCAATAATTGAACTTACTGATGATGTAGTGGCGACTACCCCTTCAAGGCCGCGTGTTGCTGTCATACTCATCTCTCCCTTTTTTTAAAAATTTCCCCTTTTAAAATTAAACCAAAACCTAGGAGCAAAAACAACGCATGTTGTATACATCTTCTTCAACCCAAAAAGAAAATGCTTACATTAAATCGTTTTTCAAATAAAACAATCGTGCGTTTCTATATACCGTTCGATACTCCGATATGCTTAATAAAGATTAAGCATATTTATATTATAAACAATAATCTGATAAATTTGTAGGTTTTTGATCAAAAATGCTTTCAAAGCCTTATAAATCAAGGGTTCGTAGTTATTTATTATCAATCGACAGCTTTGTAGAATCATGTATTCTTCTGTATCTATTTGAGGGAGGTTTTGGGAAGGGATTTTTATTAAAAGTGGACAGACGTATTCCTCCAGTTCTTTCATACTAATCGGTTTATGATTTTCACCTATAATAAATTTATAAACAAAAGAAAAAGAGATAAAATCTTTTACTTGTTACTTTACAGCAAATCCCCTTCATCCGTTTTAAAACAAACGGGGGGAGTTTTTATGAATGAAAAGTTATTATCATTATTTTGACTGATGTTCCCTTTTAAAAGAATCAGGTATGATCGATAAAGAAAACGTTTTCAAAGAAAGGGGAATGCCACATGCCTTATCGTATGAAACGAGTGTTGCTGCTTCTTGTCACCGGATTGTTTTTGAGTTTGTCTGCAGTCACTTCTACTGCCTCGGCTCAAGCAGGCGGATCGTTTTTTGACCCTTTTAACAGCTATAACTCCGGTGTATGGCAGAAAGCAAATGGTTATTCGAATGGAGGTGTGTTCAACTGCACTTGGCGTGCAAATAACGTATCAATGACATCATTAGGTGAAATGCGTTTGGGGCTAACAAGTCCATCTTATAACAAGTTTGACTGCGGGGAAAATCGCTCTGTTCAAACATATGGATATGGACTTTATGAAGTCAGAATGAAACCAGCTAAAAACGTAGGGATCGTTTCATCGTTCTTCACTTACACAGGTCCAACGGATGGAACTCCTTGGGATGAGATTGATATCGAATTTTTAGGAAAAGACACAACAAAGGTTCAGTTTAACTACTATACGAATGGTGTAGGAAACCATGAGAAGCTTGTGGATCTCGGATTTGATGCATCCAATTCCTATCATACGTATGCGTTCGATTGGCAGCCAAACTCGATTAAATGGTATGTCGATGGGCAATTAAAACATACCGCGACGAGCCAAATTCCGACTACGCCAGGAAAGATCATGATGAACTTGTGGAATGGTATTGGTGTCGATGACTGGCTCGGTTCCTACAACGGTGTAACACCTCTATACGCTCATTACGACTGGGTGCGTTATACAAAAAAATAATGTCAAAAATGATAAGAGCCTGCAGCCTCAACCTAAGCAGGCTCTTATGATTGTAATGAGAAGTTGTTGGCATGATTAGTCTTTTATACAATCTTATCGAGATGATGACAGCCCTCTTTCTGGGTTTGCTTTTTTTGCTTCTTTAGTTCTCTTTCTTTTGTGAAAATGACATCTTCATATCCTTCAATTTTTTGATGGTTTCTTCAATTTCTTTCTGTTTTCTAGCAATTTTTCTCTTTCGTTCACTAAAATCACTTGCTGCCGTCCGCGCCGCAATCATATCCGACGTCTCAGTTAGCAGAAAAAATAAACTCTCCGGCACTGAACAGAACTCCCAATTCGACAGCCATCATAATAAAGGATGCGATAACTGATGCAAGCGTTTCAGCCCGAAAGAGACGATAGATCATTTTTTCTTTTTATCCAAGCTTACCTGCTGAAGACTCCACAAATAAAAACCCACAAATTCGAAATAAACGGTCATATTTCCCCACACAGGTTTTTGACAAACTGAGCCCTCTTTTATAGAGGGCCTTATTTTTTTGCACCAGCTGACTTCTATTTACAAATTTTCAGGAGTTTTAACTGCGTTATGTATGTTTATTTTTAGTTGCGAACGTTTTTTTAAAACTAAAAAACCCCCTGAAACAGGGGGAGCTGGCCCGCATTTCTAAGATGTAAAATGCTGGACGGCCTGCATGACAAGATAGGCGATCCCGGCACCGATGAGCGGGCCGACGGCAACACCTTTGAATAAAGCGACCGCTAAAATCGTTCCAAATACAAGAGCGGTGGTGATATGCGGGTCTTCCGCGAGCAATGTGATCCCGTTTTTGGCGATCAATGCTACGAGAATACCCGCCCCGAGTGCGATCCATGCGTAATATGATTTCATCGCTTCGCCAAGCTGTTTAAAGCCGATCTCTCCAGTGGCAATCGGCACAAGGACCGCTATTGTAATAACGGTAACTCCCCAGTTAATCCCTTTGGATTGGATGGCCGGAAACAGCTTTTGATCGAGGCCGGTCAGCTTGATCAAAAGCAGGACGGATACCGCGATGATCAACGACTGATTTTTCGCGATTAATGCGATGGCCAAAAGCAGGATCAAAAATAAATTAGCTTGAGTAAACATGCTGTATTCAACTCCATTTTTTTATGACCTTTCTCATAATAACAGGACTCAAGAATAAAATGAAATAAGGACATGCTTTCTAATATCAGGAGGATGCAGAATTGAATCAATCCTATCTCACAGCTGCGCTTCGGGCAGTGTATGTGCTGTTTTTGACCGCTGCTTGCGGAGCGGTCGGCTACTACTCTTTTCCGTTAACCTATCCTTTTGTGATTGCGCTTATTCTCGCCATCATGATCAACCCTTTTGTGGAATGGCTCGATAAGCGGACCGGGCTCCCGAGAGGCGTTAATGTCGGCATCGTGCTATGCGGCTTTTTGATCGCCGGAGCCGGCTTTTTGACCCTGGTCGTTGCCGAGATTGTCTCTGGAACGGCTCATTTGGCTAAAATACTCCCCGTCCAGTTTAATAAAGCCGCTCTTTATATCGAATCTTTTTTTACGAATCAAATCATGCCGCTGTATAATCAGCTTGCCGCTTTTTTTGACGGGCTCGAAGCCGCCCAGCAGGAATCGATCATTACACAGGTCCAAAATTTGGGCAGTGAACTCGCATCAGGCACCGCTTTGTTTCTTTCAAAAATTCTTGAGATGGTGCCCCTCTTTTTCGCCTTTCTGCCGAATATGGCGGCCGTGCTGATCTTTTCGCTCCTAGCCACTTTTTTTATCAGCAAAGATTTGCATAAAATACAAAACAAGGCGCGGTCTGTTCTTCCTGATCGGCTGATCTCGGGTGCAGCGGCTGTCTATGCGGAATTGAAAAGAGCGCTGGCAGGCTTTGTGAAGGCCCAGCTTACCCTTGTGGCGATGACGATGGTGCTGGTGTTGATCGGGCTTTCTGTGTTGAAGGTTAATCATGCTGTCGCCATCGCTTTTCTCATCGGGCTGGTCGACCTGCTGCCGTATTTGGGAGCGGGGTCTGTATTTGTGCCGTGGATCGTCTATTTAGCAGCATCCAAGCAGCTGCCGCTCGCGATCGGCCTCGGAGTCCTGTACATCGTCGTGCTCGTCTTCAGGCAGCTGGCCGAACCGAAGATTTTGAGCCGGTCAATCGGACTTCACCCTTTGGGAACATTGATCGCGCTGTTTGCCGGTTTCAAATTGTTTGGCTTTCTCGGATTGATCATGGGTCCCGCCCTTCTCGTTCTCATTCAGGCTCTCTTTACAACAGGTATTTTTAAAGACGTATGGCAGTTTATTAAAGGAAATGAAAAATAAGCGGCAGCCTGCTTTTTCCAATGCGGGCCGCCGCTTATCGGGTTATTTGATGATGTTAATCCGCCTGCCTTCAGACATCCTCTTCAGCTTGCGGGATATGAACGGTTTGAAACGGCTGCGCGTTGCCGGCAGCAGCAGCAGTAAACCGATGATATCCGATAAAAAGCCGGGCAGCAAAAGCAGCATGCCGCCTATGAAAATACAAAGCCCGTCCAAAATCGCATCCCCAGGCATTTTTCCGTACTGAAGATCGCGCTGAACTTTGTAGTAAACTTCGATTCCTTGTTTTTTGGCGAGAGCGGCCCCGAGAAATCCCGTCAAGATGATCAGCAAAACGGTCGGCAAGACACCGATCCAATTAGCGGACAAGAGGAACAGACCGATTTCACTCGCTGGAAAAATGACGAGAAATAATAAGAAAAACTTCATTGTCTTCACCTCATAATTCTAATATGGAAGCGAACGGCCGCCCTGTTTTGCTTGTGCCGCCTGCAAAAAAAGAAGGGAAAAGCTTCCCTTCTTCTTCAATAAGCGATTAAAGTACGCTTGCACGTCCTTTGTAAACAGCTCCGCGGGCGGAGTCGACCGTAATGTCTTCTCCCTCTTTGAGAATGGAAGTCGCATTTTCCATTCCGACGATGACAGGGATGCCGAGGCTCAAGCCTACGACTGCCGCGTGGCTGGTTAAACCGCCTTCTTCAGTAATCAGCGCAGCCGCTTTTTCAAGGGACGCCATCATGTCACGATCCGTGCTTTTTGTAACCAAAACGGCGCCATCTTTCATTTTTTTATCCGCTTCTTGTGCATTTTGAGCGATGACCACTTCACCAAACGCGGATTTGCGTCCGATTCCCTGGCCTTTTGCGACCACGTCTCCGACAACATACACTTTCATCAAGTTTGTTGTGCCGGCTTCACCGACAGCTCCGGCCGTGATAACGATCAAGTCGCCGTGGCGTACGATGCCTGTGTCGAGAGATTTTTGCACTGCTTTTTCAAGCATTTCGTCAGTGGAGCTGTGGTTTTGTCCGCTTGTTGCGAAAACACCGAAGACTAGAGACAGTTTTCTTGAAACCGCATCATTTACCGTAACTGCGACAATCGGCGCCTGCGGGCGATATTTGGAAATCATTCTCGCCGTATGACCGCTTTCTGTCGGTGTGACGATGGCATTCACGTCAAGGTTGATTGCCGTATGCGCCACAGACTGGCCGATGGCATCTGTAATTGACATGCTGACTTGCTTGCTTCGTGCAGAAAGGATCTTTTTATGGTTGAGCGCTTCTTCTGAACGGGAAGCGATATTGTGCATCGTCTGAACGGCTTCAACAGGGTAATTTCCCGCAGCAGTTTCACCTGAAAGCATAATCGCGTCAGTTCCGTCAAAGATCGCATTGGCAACGTCGCTCGCTTCCGCGCGTGTCGGACGCGGATTGCGCTGCATGCTGTCGAGCATTTGGGTAGCCGTGATAACAGGCTTGCCAAGCGCATTGCATTTTTTGATCAGTTCTTTTTGAACGAGCGGCACTTCTTCAGCAGGGATTTCAACACCAAGGTCTCCACGTGCGACCATCAGACCGTCTGATACTTCAAGAATGGCATCGATGTTGTCAACGCCTTCCTGGTTTTCGATTTTTGGAATGATTTGAATATCTGCCGCATTGTGCTCTTCAAGAAGTTCGCGGATTTCAAGAACATCCGACGGACGGCGCACAAAAGATGCCGCGATAAAATCAACACCCTGCTCGATACCGAACACAATGTCGTTAGCGTCTTTTTCCGTAATTCCCGGAAGATTGACGCTGACGCCCGGCACATTCACGCCTTTTTTGTTTTTCAGCGTTCCGCTGTTCATTACTTTCGTGACGATTTCACGCTTGTCCTTGTTGACATCTGTGACTTCAAGTCCGATCAGTCCATCGTCAAGCAAAATCGTTGAACCAATTGATACATCGTGAATCAACCCATCATATGTAACTGAGATTTTTTCAGGCGTACCGATGACTTCTTCCATTGACACGATCAGCTGAGAACCCGCTTCCAGTTCGATTGAACCGCCTTCCATTGTGTGCGTGCGGATTTCCGGACCTTTCGTATCAAGAAGGATACCGATATCTTTTCCCAGCTTGCCGGCTGCTTCGCGAATGTTTTTAATTCTTGCGCCGTGCTCTTCGAAATCTCCATGGGAAAAGTTCAAGCGCGCCACGTTCATTCCGGCTTCCATCAGCTGGGTGAGCTTTTCAACAGTTTCGCTGGCCGGCCCAATTGTACAAACTATTTTAGTCTTTCTCATATTGCTTCCTCCTCGGGTTTTACACTAGATTGACAGTTCTTGAGACAAGCGGTACATGCTTTGATCAATTGTATGTTTATGATCGAGTATTTCAATGATATCATGATGCACAAGCTGGTTATTTTGAATTCCGACACAGCGTCCGCCTTTTCCTTCAAGAAGCAGTTCAACCGCAAATGCCCCTAGACGGCTTGCCAATACACGGTCTGCTGCAGTCGGAGAACCGCCGCGCTGGATATGTCCAAGCACCGATACTCTAGTTTCGAGATTTGTGGCTTCTTCAATTCTTTTGCCGAATTCAACGCCGCTTCCGACGCCTTCCGCCACAATGATGATGCTGTGTTTTTTGCCGCGCTCATGCCCTCTTTTCAGCCTCGCAATAATTTCTTCCATATCGTAGTCAGCTTCAGGGATCAAAATGGATTCCGCGCCTCCTGCCAAACCTGACCATAAAGCAATGTCCCCGGCATGGCGGCCCATTACTTCAATCACGTATGTACGTTCGTGGGATGTAGCTGTATCCCTGATTTTATCGATGGCATCGATAACGGTATTTAACGCCGTATCAAATCCGATCGTCAAATCTGTTCCAGGGATGTCATTGTCGATTGTTCCCGGCACTCCGACACAAGGAAAACCGTGTTCTGTCAGCTTTTTCGCTCCCATATAAGAACCGTCTCCGCCAATGACGACTAATCCTTCTATACCATATTTTTTTAAATTCGCTATTCCTTTTTCCCGTCCTTCTACCGTTTTAAACTCAGGACACCTTGCTGTATATAGCTTCGTTCCTCCGCGGTGAATGATATCTCCGACAGAACCGATTTCAAGCTTTTCTATTTTTCCGCTGATTAAACCTGAATACCCGTTGTAAATTCCGTATACTTCTACGTCATGGTAGATCGCTTTCCTGACAACCGCGCGGACCGCCGCGTTCATTCCCGGGGAATCTCCGCCGCTCGTCAATACTCCGATACGTTTCATCTTTTTCACCTCGAAAACATATATAATTTACCTTAACACGTTCATTGCCGCTAAAACAATGAAAAAGGGATGAAAATTTTCCGAAAATCCCTATAAAACCTTACTCATTATACAATTAAACAAAAAGTTTTTAAATAAATTTTAAGCAAACTCTTTGAAAAATCGCGGGTGAAAGACACAATCCTTTCACTTTTCACCTTTATCCATAAAAAATAAACGTGAGCCAAAGGCCTCACGTTTATTTATTTTATCCCAACAAATTGGTTTTCAGTCGAAATTTTTCCAATTGATTTATACTTGTTATATCTTTGTTGAATCAGCTCGTTCTTATCCAGTTTCAGCAAGGATTTAAGCTCGCTTTTCAGCGCTTCATCGATGTAGGCGGCCTGCTGCTCTACATCGCGGTGTGCTCCGCCTCTTACTTCTTTTATAACATGATCTATAATATCCAATTCTTTAAGGTCCGGAGCGGTGATTTTCATTGTTTCTGCCGCTTTTTTCGCGAGTCCTGAATCCTTCCAGAGGATAGCAGCCGCTCCCTCGGGAGAGATTACCGAATAAGTTGAGTTTTCCAGCATCAATAAGCGGTTTGCGACGCCGAGCGCAAGCGCTCCCCCGCTGCCGCCTTCCCCGATGACGATCGAGATGACCGGCACAGAGAGTCCCGCCATTTCAAAAAGATTCTTGGCAATTGCTTCGCTTTGCCCCCGCTCTTCAGCTGCTTTTCCAGGGTATGCTCCTTTTGTATCAATAAAGCAGATGATCGGCCTGTTAAATTTATCGGCCTGCTTCATCAGCCTGAGCGCTTTGCGGTAGCCTTCCGGATGCGGCATTCCGAAGTTGCGGCGGATGTTTTCTTTTGTATCCTTGCCGCGCTGTTGGCCGATCACTGTCACAGGAAGGCCCCGGAACTTGGCAATTCCGCCGACAATCGCTTCATCATCACCGAAATATCGATCTCCGTGGCATTCAAAAAAATCGGTAAAAAGATGTTCGATATAATCGAGCGTTGTCGGACGGTTCGGATGCCTTGCAATCTGGACTCTGTCCCAGGCTTTCAGATTTGTATAAATGTCTTCTTCAAGCCTTTCAAGACGAGCTTCAAGCTTCGTAATTTCAGAGCTTAAATCCATATCGGAATCCTGTGTGAACCTTTTCAATTCGGCGATCTTTTCACGCAGTTCGACCACCGGTTTTTCAAATTCTAATTCTCCAGCCACTCGAGATCACCTCCAGTTTGGTGCATTTTCAAAATGCTGCCGAGCGTTTTTTTCATGTCTGCTCTGTGAACGACGGAATCAAGCTGTCCGTGCTTTAACAGAAATTCCGCAGTCTGAAAATCCTCAGGCAGTTCTTCACGGATGGTTTGTTCGATAATTCTTCTTCCGGCAAAGCCAATCAGCGCGCCCGGCTCGGCAAGGTTGTAATCGCCGAGAGATGCAAAGCTTGCGGATACACCGCCTGTTGTCGGATGTGTCATCACCGAAATGATCAAGCCCTGCTCTTCACTGAACAGCTTTAAAGCGGAGCTTGTTTTAGCCATTTGCATCAAGCTGAGAAGGCCTTCCTGCATTCTCGCACCGCCTGATGCGGTAAAAATAATGAAAGGCACTTTTTCTTCTCTTGCCTTTTCGATCGCCAGCGTAATTTTTTCACCTACGACAGACCCCATGCTTCCCATTCTGAAAGATGAATCCATCACGGCAACGACTGCCGGAGATCCGTCAACCGTCCCTTTTCCGGTGACAACCGCTTCATTCAGCGATGTTTTTTCCCGGTCTTTTTGCAGTTTCTCAAGGTATCCTGGGAATTCCAGCGGGTTTTCAGACATCATATCCTGATTGAATTCTTCAAAGGAGCCATCGTCCAGCAGGCTTTTTATACGCTGCTTCGCGTTCATTTGAAGATGGTAACCGCAGTTCATGCAGACCCTTAAGTTTTTATCCAGCTCTTTTGTGAGCATGATTTTTTTGCAATCCGGGCATTTTGTCATGATCCCTTCCGGTACATCTTGCTTTGCTGATTCCGCGGGAACGGAAGCGTATTTTTTTTTCTTTTTGCTGAATATATCTTTTAACAAAAGATTACCTCCCTTTTCTGAAGGGTTTTCTTCATGTATGCCTGTCCTGTTTATAGACTAGAACATCACTATACCGAAACTATTGTACTTTTTTTGTCAAACGGTGTCATCCTCAATTCGACATTTTTGACCGTCAAACAGCCGAATCGCACTTGATGCGGTTAGAGACTGACAAATTGATATATCAGCCTTGAGAGCGGATACAAAAGTCTGGAAAAGCGATTTGAAAAAATTTTTTACAGCCCGCATATTCCCTTACAAGTGTCCCCAATAAGAGGAAAAACTGTACATCATATTCGAGAAACAGCGCGTGACGGCTCTTTAGGCCAGAGCAATCACGCGCTGATCACAAAAATGGAGTTTTATTTTCCTTCAATTACTGCAAGCTTTCTTGTCTTTTCAGCGACTTCTTCAGGATCGACATCGATTCGTGCAACACCTGTTTCCATCGCGGCTTTCGCTACCGCTTTGGCAACGGCCGGTGCGACCCTTGGATCGAACGGAGCCGGAATGACATATTCGGGGCTCAGCTCTTCGTCGGAAACGAGTGATGCGATCGCCTCAACCGCGGCGATTTTCATTTCTTCGTTAATATGTGTCGCGCGGACGTCGAGCGCCCCGCGGAAGATGCCGGGGAATGCGAGAACGTTGTTCACTTGGTTAGGGAAGTCAGAGCGTCCCGTTCCAACGACGCTTGCTCCGGCTTCATGCGCTTCAGCAGGCATGATTTCTGGATTTGGATTCGCCATGGCGAAGATGATCGGTTTGTCAGCCATGCTTTCAACCATTTCTTTTGTCAAAGCGCCTTCGACGGAAACTCCGATAAAGACATCGGCGTCTTTGATCACATCTTTGAGCGATCCGTCTATGCGGTTTTTGTTCGTATATTTTGCGACTTCATCTTTAACAGCGTTCATGCCGTTCGGACGGCCTTCGTAAATCGCACCTTTCGTGTCGCACATGATGATATCGCGCACGCCGAAATGATAAAGAAGCTTGATAATGGCAATTCCCGCTGCCCCGGCGCCGTTTGCCACGACTTTGACGGAAGACATCGATTTGCCGGACAGCTTAAGCGCATTGACGAGACCGGCTACCGTAACGATTGCAGTACCGTGCTGGTCATCGTGAAACACCGGGATTTTTGTTTCTTTTTTGAGGCGTTCTTCAATGACAAAACAGTTCGGCGCTGCAATGTCTTCAAGATTGACGCCGCCGAATGTCGGCTCAAGCAGCTTGACCGTCTCAACAATTTTGTCGACATCAGATGTATTTAAACAGATTGGGAATGCGTCCACACCGGCAAAGCTTTTGAAAAGAACCGCTTTTCCTTCCATAACCGGAAGGGCGGCTTCAGGGCCGATATTGCCGAGGCCGAGCACTGCCGTTCCGTCCGAGACGACTGCTACCATGTTTCCCTTCATTGTATAATCGTATACTTTGCTGTTATCATCGTAAATCGCTTTGCAGGGCTCAGCCACACCCGGAGAATATGCAAGGCTTAAATCATCCGCATTGCGAACCTGCACTTTTGATTTTGATTCCAATTTGCCCTGGTTTACTTTGTGCATATGCAGCGCTTTTTCTTTCAATGACATGTTAACAAACACTCCTTCAAGGGAATTTTGCCAAAAACTTTGCTTCGTTTTCTGCTTAAGATTCTTGTAAGACGAACCCTAGAATCTTAAAAATGATAACACAATTGACCGCTTTTTTGATCAATAATGCTCAAAATACCTGCTATCTGAGCACGACATTTTTCTCACCTACAACGCTTTTCAGCCTGTAGAGGGCAGCGTGGTCAGCCTTGATGTTGTAGCTTTCCGGCAGCTGCATCGTTTGTTTCCGTTTTTCATAATAGACGCAGACCGGCGTTTCCCCTTTGTGTTCAAGCAGGATGCTGCTGATTTTCTTAAAGATATCGTGGGTGTGCTGACTTTCCTCCACTTTAATATAGACGGACGGCTGCTTTTTAGCATGAAGCGATTCGACAAGCGATGCCCCGGCGATGATCAGCTGGCGCTTTTCATTCCTTGTCTCAAGACGTCCTTCTGCAAAAAGCGATACGCCTTCTTCCAGGATCGGGGAAAGCTGTCTGAACTGTTCAGGAAAAACAACCGCTTCGATTTCCCCGCTTTCATCGCTCAGCTCCAGAAAAGCCATCGTCTGTCCCGTTTTTGTACGGATCGTCTTCATCTTCGTCAAAAGTCCGCCCAAAGCCGCCTTTTTACGGCTGGAGGCGAGCAGCTGAATAATCGGCAGCGCACCTGCACGGTCCAGCTTCTTGCGGTGAACGCTCAGCGGATGGTCAGAAAAGTAAATGCCGAGCGTCTCCTTCTCGTGTGCCAGCAGGTCGACGAGCGGCATTTCTTCCGTCTCGGCGTACTTCGGCTTAATTGTCAAGCCTTCATCGAGAAAGAAGCCGAGCTGATCATTGTCTCCTGCAAACAATTCGGCATGCTCCAGCGCGACATCGACAGAAGCGAGCAAAGTGGCCCGGTTTTCACCGAATTCATCCATTGCTCCGGCAAAAATTAAAGCTTCAATCGTTTTCCGGTTCACGCTTTTCACAGAAGTCCTGACACAAAAGTCAAACAAATCTGCGAACGGCTTTTCTTTTCTCGCCCTGTAGATTTCTTTCACAGCCGAAATACCGACGCCTTTAACAGCCCTTAAACTGTAGCGCAGCGCCCCGTTTTCCACGACGAACGGATAGCCGCTCTTATTAATGGAAGGACCTAAAACATGCAGCCCTTTCCCTTTCGCTTCATAGATGTACTGAGCAAGCTTTTCCTCATTTCCGATCGCACTCGTCAAGAGGCCGCACATAAAGTAGAGGGGGTAATGCGCTTTTAAATAAGCGAGCTGGTAGCCGATCATGCTGTATGCAACCGCATGACTCCGGTTAAAACCGTAATTGGCGAATTTTACAATCAGATCGTATACTTCATTAGCCGCTTGTACGGAATACCCTTTTTTCAAGCATCCACTAATAAAATGATTTCTCTCTGTATCGAGAATTTCCTTGTTTTTTTTGCCGACCGCCCTTCGCAAAAGATCGGCTTCTCCAAGCCTGAAACCCGCCATCCGCGATGCGATCATCATGATCTGTTCCTGATAAACGATCACGCCGTATGTATCTTTCAAAATCTCGGCCAAATCCTCGTGCGGATAAGACACGGCAACCCGTCCGTGCTTTCGTTCGATATACAGCGGGATATTTTCCATCGGGCCCGGGCGGTACAAGGCATTGACAGCGACAATGTCTTCAAGGCTTGATGGCTTGAGCCTTTTTAAAACGTTTCTCATGCCGGCTGATTCGAGCTGGAAAATACCTGTCGTATCTCCTTCTGACAGCAGCTTAAACGTCTGTTCATCTTCATAGGGAATCGCCGAAAAATCGATGGTGACCCGCTCGCTTTTTTCGATCAGCGTTTTGATCGATTCAATGAGCGTTAAATTGCGCAAGCCGAGAAAATCCATTTTCAATAGTCCCAAGTCTTCGAGATAGCCCATCGAATATTGCGTTAAATATACACCGTCATGTCCTTCCTGTATCGGTATGATATTCGTCAGCGGCTCCTCGCTCAACACGACGCCCGCCGCATGAATGGACGTATGCCGCGGAAGCCCTTCGATTTTCTGAGCCGTTTTAAATATGTCCTGAAGCTTCTTGGACCCGTTCAAGCGCTTGTCCAGTTCAACAGAAAGAGCTCTCGCCTCTTTCAGCGTCACTCCAGGTTTGGACGGAATCAATTTCGCCAGCTGGTCGGCTTCTTTCGGACTGATGCCCATCACCCTGCCGACGTCCCGGAGCGCCGCTTTTGCGGCCAATGTACCAAACGTGATAATTTGCGCTACGTGCAGTGCCCCGTATTTATTTTTCACGTATTGGATGACTTCATCCCTTCTCGTATCGGGAAAATCGATATCGATATCGGGCATGCTGATGCGCTCCGGATTTAAAAACCGTTCAAACAGCAATTTGTGCTTGATCGGATCGACATCTGTGATAAACAGCGTATAAGCGACGAGAGAGCCGGCCGCCGACCCCCGCCCCGGCCCTGTGATAATGCCGTTGTCGTGGGCGAACTTCATGAAATCCCAGACGATCAAAAAATAGTCGCTGAACGCCATGTCGCGAATCACTTTCAGCTCATACTCAAGCCGTTCGACATACTCCCTCGGAGCGGCATCGAACCGTTTTTCCAGTCCGAGAAAGCAAAGCTCAGCCAAATAATCGTCAGCATTCTTGCCGGAAGGCGCCGGATATTTCGGCAGGCGCGTCTGGCCAAGGCTCAGGTCCACCTGGCACAGATCCGCGATTTTGACTGTATTCTCCAACGCGTCCGGACGATCCCTGTAAATGTCAAGCATTTCAGCGGGCGGCTTGAGCTCAAGATGCAGATCTCCTTTGGCCTTCATGTCTTCGTTCAGCTTCTCGCCCGCTTTAATCGCTTTTAAACACGTATAAGCTGCCGCATCCTCTTTTTCGATGTAGCGTACATCGCCGGTTGCGGCAATCGGAATTCCCGTATGTTCGCTGAGCTCCAGAATGCGTTCAGAAAGAAGCGGGTCGCCCTTGTACGGCTGATACGACAAATAAAAGCTGCCCTCTCCGAAGATCGAAAGACAGCGGAGGGCGGCGTTCTTCGCCTCTTCGATCAGCCCTTCTTTCAACAGCGCTTCAACATGGCTTGTCCCGCCCGTTGTCAGCGCAATGAGCCCTTCATGATAACTTTTGAGCCATTTTTCTTTGATGCCGGTTTTTGATTTCGACTGCAACACGCTGCTGATTTTCAGCAGGTTTTGGTAGCCTTTGTTTGTTTTCGCCAAAAGAACGAGCGGATATGAAAGCTGTTCTTTTTCATCTGTTAAAACTGAGGCTGTAAGCCCGATAATCGGCTTGATGCCGCGTTTTTTGCATGATTTATAAAATTCCACCGCCCCGTACATGACCTCATCATCCGTCAGCGCCATTGCGCTGTAGCCCAGCTCTTTGGCTTTGGCCGTGAGGTCCTCTACGGAAGCGGCGCTGTTTAATAAGCTGTAACCGCTGTGTACTTGCAGGTGAACAAAAGGCATTTCTGTCACCCCTTCCTTTTTCGAGCCGTCTCTTTTCATTATATGATGGGATCGAATGAGAAACAAATGTTCTTTCTTTGATCAACAATCATACTTGTCTTTCTTTATCCATATAGTGTGATAAGGTGAGGTGATCGGAATGGATCCTGAACAGCCCTTTTTTCCAAACTTTATCAGCTGTTATTTTATTGCGCTAGGAGTGCTTCTCGGCGGTTGCTTAATCGGAGGGATCGGCGCCTATCTGTCGGGACAGCCGCCTTTAACGATTATTACAAGCCTCGCAAACCGTCTAAAAATCTGGGCGCTGGTTGCGGCAATCGGCGGCACGTTTGACGCGGTCTACAGCTTTGAAAGGGGCATTATCGAAGGCAATACGAGAGACATCGTAAAACAGCTTCTCCTGATTCTTTCGGCGATGGGAGGAGCGCAGACCGGTTATCTGATCATCAATTGGCTCACACAGGAGCATATTTCCTCATGAGAATCCCTCCTTATTATAAAAAACCGGGTTGGCAGCGTTTTTTTGCGGGAATGATGTGCGGAGCCATCATCAGCTGGGTCGTGTTCCTGTTTACATACGGCACCTTTCAGGAGAAGCAGGTCGTCTTGATAAGAGAACAGAAAGAGCGCATCAATGATTTAAATGACCAGATCACCATTTACCGGGAGGACCTTCATAAGCTGAATGAAGACAATAAAAGAAAACTGCTGATTCAAAGCGTCGACGTCAAGCTGATCAACGGCAAGCAATACAAATTGTCACAGCCCGACATGATGAACTTTGAAGAGCGTATCCGGGATAATATTTCGGATGTCATCACAAAGGATATCGAAAGCGTCTACCGGACGAAGGAGCTTTTAAAGCGGACGATTGAAAATAAAGAGTATACGATAAACGATAAAACGTACAAAGCGAAAGTCACCGAACTGACGATTTATACACGGCTTTCCGTTGAAATCAAAATCTCTTTTTCCGAATAAAATTATGGATTTTTTTTTACGATTTACATGCATTCGTCGCTTTTTTCCATATTTTAATTTAAACTGACAGTAAGCGATATGTAAGTTTTTTTAAAAAGGGAGGAAAGCAGAATGTACATTTACAGTTACCATCAGCTGGCAAGAGATAAAGTCAACCGGATCAAGCTGGGCTACTCGGCTTATGCGGAAACCGAAAGTCTCGCGTCCCTTATCAAAAGAGAGTTAAGAGCCCAAAACATCCATGTTTATGAGGATGTAACAGATATCGGATCATGGTTTATACCTGAATAAGCAGCAGCTGTGATGCGTAAAATGATCTGCTTACACTTTGCTGCTTACTTTTTCGCAAAATATAATGCAAACGCTTGCAGTTGAACTGCACAAAAAAAGAGGGACTTCCCCTCTTATTTGTTTTCTTTGCATATGCGCTCCAAGTCAGCGATGACAAGATCGGTGTCTTTCCAGTCATAGATGGAAGCACCGGCTGCGAGCGGATGGCCTCCGCCGTTGTATTTTTTAGCGACTTCATTGACAATCGGTCCCTTTGAACGAAGCCTAACCCTGATCTGGTCGGCTTCCTCCACAAAAAACACCCATGCTTTGATTCCTGAAATATTGCCGAGCGTGCTGACAAGCTGTGAAGCTTCAGACGGCGTAATATTGTATTGATGCAAAATGTCACGGGTGATGAATACCGACGCCACACCGTTTTCGGACAGAGAAACATTCTGGTAAATGTAACCATTCAGCCGCACAACATTTAATTTCGTCTCATACAATTGATTAAAAAGCGCCTGAGAATTAAAAGGATACTCAATCAGCTCTCCGGCATATTTCAATGTCTTTTTTGTCGTGTTCGGAAATAAGAAGCGCCCTGTATCCCCCACAATGCCGGCATAGATCAGTTCGGCACCCTTTGTCGGAAGCGTCCATCCCGCTTGTTCTTTACCCGCTAAATACAGTTCGTAAATCATCTCGCTCGTCGAGCTCGCATTCGTATCCACCCATAAAAGGTCGCCGTATTGGTCTTCATTCGGATGATGGTCGATTTTGATCAGCTTGTCGCCCATGTTGTAGCGCGAATCGGAAATTCTCGCTTGATTGGCCGTGTCACAGACGATGACAAGTGCATTTTCATACACCGGGTCTTCAATCACATCCGGGGTGTACAAAAAAGCGAGGGAAGGCTCGGGCGTTCCGACCGCGAAAATATTTTTTTCAGGATAGGTTGCCCTCAGGATTTCCGCAAGGCCGCATTGGGATCCGTAGGCATCGGGATCCGGTCTCACATGTCTATGTATAATGATCGTGTCATATAATGATATGGTTCTGATGATTTCTTTTTTCATGACGCGCCCCTTCTTTACTTTGTTTTTAACCATTAAATCATAATCTGTTGTTGGTGGAAAGTGAAAGTTATGACTTTTTATTGTAGAAAGCGAACCCGATTATGTATACAATGGGTTTGTAAAACTTACAATGGAGGATGTCGATTATGCCGTTTTTTGTTTTTTTCATTGTGGTTTCAGCGATAGCTTATGGGTACTTCAAAGTAAGGTATGTGCGCACCAAAAAAGCGATTGAACGGGAATACTATTCGGCCAAGTCAAGCATGAGTCTGGGCCTGTTTATCATGTTCTTCGGCGCCAATCAGCTGCTTTTAAACCGCGGCACGCTTGCTGTCGTCATCGGCGTTATTTTTATGCTGACCGGGCTCGGGAGCATGTGGGCCGGCTACAGAGCCTATAAGCACTATGTCCCTTTGCTTGCGAAAGAAAACGAACGGGAAAACGCATAAGCGAAAAGAGGGACACTGGCCGCGTCCCTTAGCTTCTTTCCATCAGCTGAACCATCATCATCGCTTTGCCGACGAGAGCACCCTGGTGAAAAACTTCTATATCCATTTTTCCGAACTTTCTCCCGGCTTCGAGAATGTTCGGTTTTATTTCAATGACAGACTCCATTTGCACAGGCTTTAAAAAATAAATCGTCATGCTCTCTATCACGAGTTCGCCTTTTTTGTGCGACCGCAAAAAACGGTTTGCAGCTTCGGTCAAAATCGTCGTAAACACGCCGTAGGAAATCGTTCCCAAGTGGTTTGTCATTTGCGGCGTTACTTCGTATTGATAAACCGGATCCGGCTTGTTTTTGTCATTGTCCGATTCTTTGAAACCGCCTGTCACAATGTCATCGAGTTTTTCGCCGACCTGAGGCTGCTTCTGAATCATTTGAAGCGCCTTTAATACGTCCTGCCTGCTGATCATGCCGATCAGCTTTTGCCGCTCGTCAACGACGGGAAGCACTTCGATTCCTTCCCAGACCATCATCTGCGCCGCTGAAGCGACTGACGTTTTGCCGATTACTGTAATCGGGTTTTTCGTCATGACTTTTTCAATCAATACAGAGCGGTCATATCCGGCAACATCTTTTGAAGTTAAAATGCCGTGGATTTTCATCTGCTCGTCAACGATGGGAAAACGTCCGTGCCCCGTTTCAAAGTTTTTCTCATACCATCTTTCGAGCTTTTCATGAGGGGATAAGCAGACCGTTTTTTCCAAAGGGGTCAAAATATCCTCGACAAGCACGACCTCTTTTTTGATGAGCTGGTCATAAATCGCCCTGTTGATCATCGCGGCTACAGTAAACGTGTCATAGCTTGTAGAAATGACCGGGAGCTCGAGCCTGTCGGCAAGCTCAATAATCTCCGGCTCCGTATCAAAACCGCCGGTCACCAGCACGGCAGCACCCGCTTCCAAAGCCTGGCGGTGCGCATCGATTCGGTTGCCGACAATCAGCAGGTTGCCCGCCCCGGTATATCTCATCATCGCATCAAGCTTCATCGCTCCGATGACGAATTTGTTGAGCGTTTTATGAAGCCCTGCTTTTCCGCCAAGCACATGGCCGTCAATGACATTGACCACTTCAGCGTATGTCAGTTTTTCAATATTCTCTTTTTTCTTTTGCTCGATCCTGATCGTTCCGACCCTTTCGATCGTGCTGACAAACCCTTTATTCTCGGCTTCTTTTATCGCTCTGTAAGCAGTTCCTTCACTGACTTTCATTTCCTTCGCAATCCGCCTGACGGAGATTTTTTCGCCGACGGACAAAGAATCAATATATTTTAAAATCTGTTCGTGTTTTGTCGCCAATCGTTTCACCTTCATCCTCTGACTGCTAGATATATTTATTATAAATGGTTGTGCAATTGAACCGCAATCCGCCTTCGCAACATCATGTCCGTCTAAGAGCGATCATTCTCCATCAGAAGAAGCGCTTTTTCAAGCCATGAGCAATAGCCGTTTTCCCGCTCCAGCGCCCGGGTCAATACAAGGTAATGGCCGAAATGAGGCGAGCGGAAAGTTATCGATTCACCCGCTTCGCGCTTCAATTCTTCGAGCTTATTTTTTAAAAAAACGGCTTTCTCCTCCCGCTTTTGAAGCTGATCGGCAAAAAGCCTTTTCGCTTCATCACGTTCCATCGAAGAGATAAAATAAGCTTTCAGCATAAATTCATCTTTTACCGTATCGGGGACCGGTTTGAATTCCGTAAGCCATCCGTGAAGTTCACGCTTTCCGGCCTCTGTGATGGAATACATTTTCTTTTCTAATTTTGAGCCTTGGATCACCGTTTCATATTCGATAAATCCTTCATCCGTCAGCTTTTTCAGCTCGGGATAAATCTGACTGTGCTTGGCGCTCCAAAATTGGCCCAATTCGGCTTTAAAGCGGCTTGTCATATCGTAGCCGCTCAAACTCCCGTGATCAAGGAGCCCCAAAATCGCGTATTTCAATACCCTCATAATATCCTCCCAAGAACAATCCGATTCCTATATTATATCATCATTAACATGTTTTGATAGACATATAACCGGTTCAACCGAAAAAAGGACCCGGATTCGGGTCCTCTAAAAACAAGTTTATTTAAATTCGATTGACTCACCGACCTCAAGCACTTTTCCGACGCCGCCGGGAAGGCTGTCCGCAAATGCATGCGGGTCCTGTTCGATGACGGGGAACGTCGAGTAGTGAACCGGTACAACCTGTTTCGCCCTGAGCCATTCTGCGGCCAGTTTGGCGTCCTCCGGGCCCATCGTAAAATTATCGCCGATCGGCAGGAAAGCGAGGTCGATATGATTTAATTCACCGATCAGCTTCATATCTGAGAAAAGCCCGGTGTCTCCTGCATGAAAAATCGTCCTTCCTTCCACAGTCAAGAGGATCCCCGCCGGCATGCCGGTATAGACGATCTTTTGGCTGTCTTCTTCCGTATAAGCCGATCCGTGGAAAGCCTGCGTCAGCTTGACTTGGCCAAAATCGAACTGATGGGAGCCGCCGATATGCATCGGATGGACATTCAGGCCTTTCCATCCCAGATAGACCGCGAGTTCATTCGGAGCTACAACGAGCGAATGATTTCGCTTGGCGATTTCGACGGTATCGCCGACATGATCGTTATGACCGTGGGTCAGCAAAATAACATCCGCTTTAACCTCTTCCGGCTTTATATCGGTTAAAGAATTTCCTGTAATAAACGGATCGAAGATCAACTGATGATTTCCCGTTTCAACTGTTACCACTGAATGACCATGATATGTCACTTTCATCATATCCACCCCTGTTTTTTAATTTCGCACGTCTAAAGAGAATGACGGTTAATCACATTCAAGCCGCCTGTCGCTTCAATGACTGTTCCCGTAATGTAGTCGGAATGTTCATCGCATAGAAAAGTGATGATCCTTGCGATATCTTCACCGGTTCCCGACCTGCCGATCGGCGTTTCCTCATCAAGTGACGCCCTCGCTTCTGAAATCGAGGCCTCTTTCATATCCCCGACGATGTTGCCTGGACAAACCATGTTGGCTGTGATGCCGGAGCCCGCTTCTTCAATGGCGATCGTTTTTGTTAAAGAAGCCAGCCCCACTTTCGCCGCTCCAAAAGCGGAACGATGCAGCCAGCCCGGCGCATGGTCGGCCCCCTGAAATCCGTATGTGATGATGCGGCCGAACCGCTGGCGCCTCATCACCGGAACAACCGCTTTAAACAGATGGAAGACAGAGCTTAAGTTGCCTTCAAGCATGTCATACCATTCATCATCAGTATAATCTGCAAGCTTTTTTCGTTCAAATATGTATGGGCCGGCATTATTGATCAGAAGATCAATTTTTCCAAATCGCTCAAGTGCGGCATTCACCATCCGGAGCAGGTCTTCTTTCTTGGTGACATCTCCCTTTACAAACTGTAAACGGTCAAGGGATGACCGCCATTTTTCTTTGAGGCGGCTGACAGCTTCTTCGTCCTGCCTGTAATTCACCGTCACTGAGTAGCCTTTTTCAAGCAGGGCTTCCGTCACTTTACGCCCCAAACCTTTTGAACCGGCAGTAATTAACGCATGGCGCACATCTTTCCCTCCCAGGCATTGGTTCTCGGTATTCGCAAATGATTGCATGTATCTACCTATACTTTACTACAAAAGCCAGAGTATATCACATGTGGAGCATCGGGAAATTTGCAATCGCCGCTGGACAGAAGAAAGCTGAAGCCCGCTGTTACGGGCTCCAGCTTTCTATTGTTTATCTGCATCAGCTAACGGCTGTGCGTCATCGTGCGCGACAAATCCGCTGAAATAGGCATCAGAGATTTGCTGAACGGTTTCTTTATCGCCGTCGGCATCATACATGTATGCGTGTTTTGACTGATCTTGTTTCATTGCCACACCCCTTTTCGATTCACAAATCTATTTTGCGTATGAAGCCGCACAGTTATGAATCGAATCGGGAAGTGTTAAAAATTGTTCAAACAATGCTTCGCCTTTTGAATGGCTTCTTCCACCTTTTTGAATCCCGTCCCGCCTTCACTCATCCTTTTTTCGACGGCATGGTGCGGGTCGAGCACGATGTAGACGTCTTCTTCAAACAGTTCGCTTGCCTTTTCGAACTCTTCAAACGGCAGGCCGCTGAGATAAATGCCTTTTTCGATACAAGTGTAGACAAGCTTTCCGACGACTTCGTGCGCCTCTCTGAACGGCATGCCCTTTTTAGCCAGATAGTCGGCAAGTTCGGTGGCATTTGAAAAATCCTGCTCCGTTGCTTTTTTCATCATATTTTTGTTCACTGTCATCGTTTTCGTCATGCCGGCAAAAATCTCAAGGCTTCCTTCGACCGTTTTCACAGTATCAAACATACCTTCTTTGTCTTCCTGCAAATCTTTATTGTACGCTAACGGGAGCCCTTTCATAATCGTCAGGAGGCCGATCAGATCACCGTATACGCGTCCGGTTTTCCCGCGGATAAGCTCTGCCATGTCCGGGTTTTTCTTTTGCGGCATCATGCTGCTCCCCGTAGCATAAGTGTCATCAAGCTCAATGAATTTAAATTCCTGCGAACACCAAAGAATGATTTCTTCGGAGAATCTTGACAGATGCATCATCAAAATGCTGCTCGCGCTTAAAAATTCAAGGATGAAATCCCTGTCGCTGACGCCGTCCAAGCTGTTTTCATATATCGAGTCAAACCCGAGCAGACCTGCTGAATATTCTCGGTCGATCGGAAATGTCGTTCCGGCGAGCGCCCCGCATCCAAGGGGGGACTTGTTAATCCGCTTGAATGAATCATGATAGCGTTCTTTATCGCGCTCAAGCATCCAGAAGTAAGCGAGCAAATGATGCGCGAACGAGATCGGCTGCGCCCGCTGCAGATGGGTGTATCCCGGCAGTATCGTCTCCACATGTTCTTCCGCTTTTTCGATAAGCACGTGTTGAAAAGCCGTAATCAGCTCGATGATATGCTCTGTGTGCCCTTTTAAATACAGGTGCATATCCGTCGCCACCTGGTCGTTTCGGCTTCTGGCCGTATGAAGCTTTCCGCCGAGCGGCCCGATTTCGTCAATGAGCATTTTTTCAAGGTTGAGGTGAATGTCTTCGTAATCGACTGAAAAATCGAGTTCGTTTTTTTCCGCTTTGTGCAAAAGGGATGTCAGGCCTTCTTTTATTTTGACCGCTTCTGCTTCGGTTAAAATGCCGCATTTTTCAAGCATGGAAGCATGAGCGAGAGACCCTGCGATATCTTCTTTCACGAGCGTTTTGTCAAAGTGGATCGATGCTCCGAACTCATCGACCCATTTTTCCGGTGTTTTTTGGAACCGGCCTCCCCACAGCTTTTTCATGCTTTAATCTGCTCCTTTTTTTGGACGATGCTGTTTACTTTCGTCGGCAGTCCCCACAGCTCGATAAAGCCGACGGCAGCGTGATGATCGAACGCATCGTCTTTTGTATACGTCGCCAGTTTTTCATCATACAGGGAGTATTCGGATTTACGCCCTTCAACGATCGCATGGCCTTTGAACAGCTTGACGCGGACGACGCCCGTGACATGCTTCTGCGTTTCTTTCAGGAAACCGGAAAGCGCGTCTTTAAGCGGAGAAAACCACAGGCCGTTATAGATCACTTCAGCCATTTTTTGTTCGATCAGAGGTTTGAAATGCGCCACTTCTTTTACTAATGTCAAATCTTCAAGCTCTTTGTGCGCCTTAATCAAAGTCATCGCGCCCGGGCATTCGTACACTTCGCGTGATTTGATGCCGACAAGGCGGTTTTCAACATGGTCGATGCGCCCCACTCCATGCGCGCCCGCCAGTTCATTCAGCTTTAAAATCAAGTCTGACAGTGAGTAATGAGCGCCGTCAATGGAAACCGGAATGCCCTCTTCAAAAGCGATTTCGATCACATCGGGGGTATCCGGTGTTTTTTCAAGCGGCTTCGTCAAATCATAAGCCCCTTCAGGAGGCGCCGCCCATGGATCTTCCAGAACTCCGCATTCATTGCTTCTGCCCCACAGGTTCTGGTCAATTGAATACGGGCTGTCAAGATTGATCGGAATCGGAATGCCGTGCTTTTCTGCATACGCGATCTCTTCGTCGCGCGACCATTTCCATTCGCGGACAGGTGCCAGCACCTCTAAATCCGGATTGAGCGATTTAATGGACACCTCGAAGCGCACTTGGTCATTTCCTTTGCCTGTGCAGCCGTGAGCCACGGCTTGGGCGTTCTCTTTTTCAGCCACTTCGACCAGCTTTTTGGCGATCAGCGGTCTGGACAGAGCTGATACAAGCGGGTACTTTCCTTCATAAAGCGTATGGGCCTGGAGGGCGGTCAGTGCAAACTCTTTCGCAAATTCTTCTTTTGCATCGATAACATATGAATTAGAAGCCCCGACTTGAAGCGCTTTTTGCTGAACAAATGCGAGATCTTTTCCCTCCCCGACGTCAAGGCAGCAAGCCACTACATCATATCCCTGTTCCTGCAGCCATTTTATCGCGACAGAAGTATCAAGTCCTCCTGAATATGCTAAAACCACTTTTTTCTTTTGCGTCATTTTGAAAAACTCCTCTCATCTCGGTGCTCTTTTTTGTATAAAAATAAGTTTTATTTAATAAAAATACATTTAATATGTATACACTTTAACAAGGAAGTCTGGTTTTTTCAACCTTTTTATAAAAAAAACTTCATTCATTTTTTATGAATGAAGTTCAGTGCATATTCAGCGTTCAGCCGGAGGGCTTTCCGGCTTTATTTTTTCATATCTTTTCTCAGTTCTCTGATGACATGGGCAAGCTCAGGCACAATCAGCTTTGACATTGCAAGCTTAACCGCCCCGCTTGAACCCGGTGTTGCAAACACGGCTTTGTTTTGAATAACACCCGCTGCAGCTCTTGAAAGGATCGCAGCCGCTCCGATATCCTCTGTATAACTCAGCATGCGGAATATCTCCCCAAATCCCGGAATTTCTTTCGAAAAAAGAGGAACGATCGACTCGATTGTTACATCTCTAGAGGCAATGCCCGTCCCTCCGTTTAATAGGATGGCATCGATCCGGTCATCAAGACAGCCTTCCAGCACAGCTTTTTGAATCATTTCCTTTTCATCCTTTACAATCTCATAGGAAACGATCTCATGACCGTCTTCCGCTAAAAACTCTTTCGTAAGCCGGCCGCTTTTATCTGTGTCTTCCGTTCTTGTATCGCTGACAGTAATAACTTTGCAGTTGACGCGGTCCGGCGCTTCTTTTTTATGTTCCTCAACACTCATGGCTAAATAGCCTCCTTTATACAGTCTTTTTTCATTATAAAGGGGAAGATGCATAAAAAAACAGCCTTCCTTGTAAAGAGAAGGCTGTTTTTTTATTTTTAGTGAGCCAGTCTAACGACGTCTCTTGCAATCATCACTTCTTCATTCGTCGGGATGACGAGGACTTTTACAGGTGAATGCGGATAGCTGATAAACGCTTCTTTTCCACGGACGTTATTCAACGCAGGATCCCAATAGACACCCATGAATTCCAAACCATGAAGAACGCGCTCTCTGACTTCAACGCTGTTTTCCCCGATGCCGGCAGTGAAAATGATCGCGTCTACTCCGCTCATTCTCGCTGCATAAGAACCGATGTATTTATGAATTCTGCTTGCGAATACTTCAAGGGCTGTTTCCGCACGTTCATTGCCTTCTTTAGTTGCTTCGACAATATCGCGCAAATCGCTTGAGAATCCGGAAATACCTAAAAGACCGCTCTTTTTATTGAGTGTGTTCAGGACTTCGTCGGCTGTTTGACCCGTTTTTTCCATAATGAACGGGATAAGCGCAGGATCGATGTTTCCTGAACGCGTACCCATCGCCACACCTGCAAGCGGTGTGAAGCCCATTGATGTATCGATTGATTTGCCGCCTTCAACAGCTGCGATGCTCGCGCCGTTTCCAAGGTGGCAGGAAATCAGGCGAAGTTCTTCAATCGGACGGCCGAGCAGCTCTGCCGCGCGTTCAGTCACATATTTATGAGATGTGCCATGGAAACCGTATTTACGGATGCCGAATTTCTCATAGTATTCGTATGGCAGACTGTACAGATAAGATTGTTCCGGCATTGTTTGGTGGAATGCCGTATCAAAAACAGCCACGGCAGGAACATTTGGAAGTACTTCTTTAAACGCTTTAATTCCGACAATATTAGCCGGGTTATGAAGCGGTGCGAGTTCTGAAATCTCCTCGATCTCATGGATCATTTCATCCGTCAATAAAACGGAGTCGCTGAACTTTTCGCCGCCGTGTACGACGCGGTGTCCGATTCCGTCGATTTCATTTAAATCTTTGATAATGCCGAATTTTGTAAGTTTATCCAGCAGCATTTTTACGGCTACGGAGTGGTCCGGGATATCTGTTGTTTCGGTCTTTTTTTCGTCGTTGACGGAAATCGTGAAGATGCCGTTATCCAGCCCGATTCGCTCAACAAGGCCTTTTGTTAGTACTTTTTCGCTGGGCATTTCGAACAGTTGAAATTTCAATGATGAGCTTCCAGCATTGATTGCAATAATTTTGGACATAAAATGACGCTCCTTTTTACCTATAGTCCGGTGACATTATGTTCAACCCGGATCATAAAAAATATGTATAAAATCGTTCTTAGTAAATTCAAAAAATATCTGCCTTTCTCATTTAAACACTCAAAAGAGTGCATTTCAAGTCACGATCCGACATGTTAACGCTTTCACAAAGAAATTATTATTTTCTGAATATAAAAACAGATCAGAGAATATATCTTCTCTGATCTGCTTATCTTTTTTCAGCTTGAAACCAGTTGTCGAGTTTGGCTGTCATTTTCAGCATCGCATCCTGATTGGCGAATGACGGAACTTGTGCAAGCAGAACTTGTTTAGGCGCTTTCGCCTGTTCGCCATGCTTTTGTAAAACCAAAATGCTCTTCGCGTGTGCCTCATCTTTGAAAATCGACAGCGGAAGCTGAAGCACTGCATTAATATACGCATTGTCCTTTAAAAAGGTACGCAGCTTTTCGCTTTGGCTGCTTTCGAACAATTGGTTGGGAATCATAAAAAATAAATAGCCGCCCGGTTTCGTATAGGTCAAGCTTTGTTCAATAAACAAATGGTGTGAAAAAGAATGGCCTTCATCTGCCTTTAATTCGAAAGCGCGCGCGCTATCGTCATCAGGATAATATCCGACGGGAAGATCGCAAATGACCGCATCGGCAGGCTCCATAAAAATCGGCTGCAGGCTGTCCTGGTTAAAAAGCTCGATTTCCTTTTCCTGCAGGTTTGCCTGGACATAGGCGAGCTTGATCAGAACGTCATCAATCTCTGAGCCGAACGCTTTTCCGGCTTCACCGGCCAGCTGGTTCAAGACGGCAAGCAGCAGGTTTCCAGTGCCGACCGCCGGATCAAACAGCGTCAATTCTTTTTTGGGTCCGATGAATTTGTTCACCAGATATCCGATAAATAAACCGATTGTATCGGGCGTCATCTGCCGGTTCGGATGGGGAATATCTTTCTGGCCTTTCAGGATGGCAAGCTGGAAGGCTTTTCGGATCGCCTCATGGCTGCATTCTGAAAAACGCGCACGGCCGAGCAGATCCTTCACCTTTTGTTCGGCTTTTTCGGAAAGCCCGCGGTCCGCGGACCCTGTAAAGAATGCCTCTCCTGCTTCCGCCAATCCTTCTATGTAAGGGATCTGCAGGTCACGTGCGATGATTTCCGCTCCTTTGTCAAGCCATTCATAAATCGTTTCGACTGGATAGTTTTGCATGATGATGTCTCTCCTTATCAAAAAATCAAAGCCATGAAAAGAGCTCCGGCAAGATGATCACCTGGAGCCCTTTTATGAGTTGAATTTACTTAACGAGTGATTTGGCAGCTTCGATGGCTTTGTCATAGTCCGGGTGGTTTGTCGCTTCGCTGACGTATTCAGTGTAGACGACTTTTCCGTTTTCATCTAACACAAATACGGCGCGGGCAAGCAATCTCAATTCTTTAATGTAAAGCCCGAATGCTTCCCCAAAAGACATTTCCCTATGATCTGACAATGTTTCCACATTTTCAATTCCGTTTGCTCCGCACCAGCGAGCCTGTGCAAACGGCAGATCCGCGCTGATCGTATACACTTTCACTGAACCGAGGCCTGCGGCTTCTTCGTTAAAGCGGCGGGTCTGCGCGTCACAAACACCTGTATCGATAGACGGAATCACCGAAATAACGGCTGGTTTGCCTTTAATGTCTTGAAGCGTGACTTCCTCAAGCGAATTGGACAAAACAGTGAAATCAGGCGCCTGGTCTCCGACTTTCACTTCTGAACCTACCAGTGTCACCGGGTTTCCTTTAAATGTAATTGAAGCCATCATCATTCCTCCTTCATTTATGTATGACTCTACTATAAAAGAGTTTAGGACAAACTGCAAAGCTTAAGTCCGGCCGAGACAAAAAAAGTTAACTGCTGCAGGAACAGTTAACTTCTGTGGCCGGAAAGCCGAAGCTTTTAAAATGGAGGCGTCTGGTTTTGGCGGTTCATATTTTGCTTTTGCTTATCGTTTTTCTTAAACATATGCTGAATCCGTTCGATCGTTTGCGGGGCTGCGTCTAAAATCTTATCGATGACGTGCGTGTTTTCATCCAAATGCAGGATTTTAACGCCTGATGATCCGACAATCAAAAAAGCAATCGGCGTAATCGATACGCCTCCCCCGCTTCCCCCGCCAAACGGGAGCTTCGATTCTTTTCGTTCACGATCTCCATCGCTCGCTTTGGATTCGGCCGGTTTATTTCCGCCGAACTCGCTTCCGCCAGCCGCAAAACCGAATCCCACTCTGGAGACGGTTAGGATGACGCTGCCGTCAGGTGTTTCTACAGGATCTCCGATAATGGTATTGACATCGATCATTTCCTTTAAATTTTCCATTGCGGTTTTCATCAAACCTTGAATTGGATGTTCAGCCATATTCCATTCCTCCTATACTGATGAATCATTCTTTGTTGAACCTGACAGATTTTTTGGCAGCTTAAATAAGCCGCGCATTTTCCCTTTCCAGTTCATCACGATTCTAAATGCTGCGGTTATAGCATGGCCAACGCGAAAATGGAATATACATGTCAGATGCGTTTTAGAGGAGCGGCTGTTAAAGACTGGAATCACTTCGTATTCCGGCTGGCTGTCAAAGCAAAAAATCTGATGCAAGAGAGCCATCGTGCCGGCTTTCAGAGACCAGGCGCCTCCCGTGACGATTCCGGTTAAAGCGGCATCAGGAAAGCCGAGGACTGAGGTCCATTCGAGCTTCGTGATGTGAATCCGCTTCATAAATCGGCGGATAAGCGGCTGCAGATTGATGACCTGTTCCACCAATTTTTTGATTTGCTTCGTATTATCGAACACTTCCCGATAGCCGACTTTTCTCCTCTTTTTATCGTTTTTTAGAGCCGTATTCGTCTGTTCTTTTACATCAACGGTCATATCCTGCTGATTGATTTTAATCACCGGAATTTCCTTTTTGAAGCGCAGAAGCCCAAAACCTGTTCGAACTTTAAAGGTCAGCCGGTCGTCATCGTCTGTATGAAGATATTCGATCGCGATGCGGATTTTCATCATCATTAACGCTGCCAAAAGAAGGAATACTCCCGCAATCCATATGTAAATCATGATTTCACTTCCTCTTATACTAATCATTATAGGAAGAAATTTGAAAAAATAAACATAGACGGAGCTTATTCCAGGCAGCAAAAAAACCCGGCTGTCTTTCAGCAGCCGGGTTTGATACACTCAGTCTTTTTTTCGATACAGCTTTTCATGAATAACCGCCGTGTCCGCAAAGAAATCGTGAATCCCCTGTTTCTTTGGCGAAAATGCAGCAACGAGATACGTAATATACAAACTGTTGATATAGCGGCCGATAAGCTCCCTAAACAAGATCACATCCCATGTCAGCCCTTTTTCCGGGGCAAGCGACACGACCTTCAGTCCGAATACCATCTTGCCCAACGTCTGTCTGAAATACTTCGTCATCAGGACGAAATAAGCGAAAAATACTGCCGCCGTTACAAAAGAATAAAGCGAAAAGGTGAAAAACCCTGATTCTTTAGGGAGATTCAGCAGGCTGAAAACAGGTGAAACCGCTAATTTGTTGATGCTGCCGACAACAATCCCGTCGAGCAGAAAGGCAAACAGCCTGATCCAAAAACCGGCATATGCATGCTCTACATGCGGGGCCGATTCTTCCCTGGAAACACCGGCGTCCGGTGATAATTCATTATGATCCTTTCCATCATAAGTCACATCCATTTTTTCGGTCCCCTCCTATTTAGCGTATAAATACATGAGTCTCGGTGCGCCGGATTGAGAAATTGCTTCTTTAATGTTTAAGAAATCGGCTTCGCTTTTAAACATCTTATTTGCAGTCATCGAAAAGAGCGACGCAAGGCCGGCCGATTCTTCATAGCTGACAACAGACGCTCCGGCAAGGTTTTTGTGGTCTTTTTTCATCGCTTTGACCGCATCCTCATAGTAGCCGAGCTCATCAATGAGATGGTTCTGTTTCGCCTGGCGGCCGTCATAAACGCGTCCGTCGGCAATTTTTTTCACGTCATTTTCGGACATGCTGCGTCCTTCGGCTATAACATCGACAAATCCTTCGTACGCGTCATCGACCATTGACTGCATGATTTCTCTTTCTTTTTTCGTCATATCGCGCGTCGGTGACATGATGTCTTTAAACTCACCGCTTTTGATCGTTTCCGTTTTCAATCCAAGCTTTTCTGCAAGCTTGCTGTAGTTAAGGCTTTCCATGATGACCCCTAGTGAACCCGTCAGCGTGTCCGGCGCTGCAAAGATTTTGTCGGCAGGCGTTGAAATGTAATAGCCTCCAGATGCAGCCATCGAGCCCATTGATACGTAAATCGGTTTTTTCGTATCTTTTTTGATCTCTTCAAGCTTCTTATGTATTTCGGCGCTTTCGTATACTCCGCCACCCGGAGAATTGACGCGCAGAATAATGCCCTTTACAGCAGAGTCGTCTTTTGCTTTTTCAAGCATTTGCAAAAACGATCTGTGGTTATAGCCTTCAGAGCTGAACAAGCCAGAAGCGCCGCCATTGTCGGAAATCGTTCCGTTCACTTCAAGCACGGCGATTTTTCTTGAGCTGTTTCCTTCTTCAAGCACCGTTTCTTCCTGGGTGTCATTAAGGCCAAACTGCATCTTTCCGTCATTCCCCATCGTGTCAAATACTGCTAGCAAAAGGCTCACCACCGCAGATAACGCAAAAACGCCCAGCGCGATGACAAGTGCGATCCATCTTTTCGCATTCATTTTGTCTGTTCTCCTCCTTTGAATAAAAAAAGCTGCATGTCTTAGTACGTATATGAAGAGAAAAAGTTCAGTATGATGCCGCTTCATATACAAGAAGTTTTTGGACATGGTAAACTAAGGGTCACAGGTCATTTTAACATACATGTTAGATGGCAGAAAAATCTAAACTTAACAGACAAAGGGGAGAATGATTGTGACAGACCGCCGGAACATTTATTTCTTTTACAAAAAAAGCGAAGAAACCGACGAGCAGTGCAAAAAACTGAAACACCTTGCAGAAGAACACGGATTTCGCGTCGTTCACCATCACAATGAAGCCAATATTATCGCAAGCATCGGCGGCGACGGGACATTTTTGCAGGCGGTTCGAAAGACGAATTTCAGGGATGACTGCCTGTACGTAGGCGTGGCCAAAAAGGGGAAAGCTCATTTGTATGCGGATTTTAATATACATGATACCGATAAAATGATTGAAGCGACAAACTCTGAACAAATCGAGGTCAGAAAATATCCGCTGATCGATGTAACCGTTGACGGGACAAGCTTTCGATGTCTGAATGAGGTATCCATCCGTTCAAGCATTATTAAAACATTTGTGATGGACGTCTATATTGATGATCTTCACTTTGAAACATTCCGCGGGGACGGAATGATCGTGTCCACTCCGACCGGAAGCACCGCGTATAACAAATCGGTTGAAGGGGCAGTCGTTGATCCGCTGCTTCCATGCATACAGGTGACAGAGCTCGCTTCATTGAACAACAACACATACAGAACACTCGGATCTCCGTTTATTTTAAGTGCGGATCGAAAGCTGACATTAAAAATCGTCCAAGACGGGAACGACTATCCGATCATCGGCCTTGATAACGAAGCCTTCAGTACGATGCATGTAAAAGAAGTCGAAGTCAGCCTCTCGGGCAAGATGATCAAAACCATTAAATTAAAAGACAATTCATTTTGGGAAAAAGTAAGGCGCACATTTCTATAATTTTGAAAACCCTTTCATTAAAAAGAGCGGGATGTTCCTCCTGCTCTTTTTTGCGGATGCTTATCACGAAATTTTCACTTCCGCATTCATGCCGGGCAGCAAGCACTTTGGCGGACGAATTTAATATCGACACATCGGATTGCCTCAAAAGTGCTCCTCCTTCCGGTTTTTATATATCGTATTACAAGTTGTATTACGCATCCTTTTTTCTATAAATCAACAGATTAAAAAGAAAAAGGCTGGTGATCGTCTGACCAACAGCCTTTAGCCGATTATTTGCTCCACTTTTTAAAATCCTGATTCAGTCTGATCAAATGAGTTTCCAATGTGCTCAGTTCTTCTTTTGTCCAGTCTTGAAGAACCTCCGTGTATACATGATAGCGAGCCTTTTGCACTTTTTTCAGAGTATCAATGCCCTCCGAAGTCATTTCTACAAGGCTGATCCGGCCGTTGTTGGGATCGGGAAAACGCCTGATGAGCTTTTTCCGTTCCAATGCTGCAACCTGTCTGCTCGCTGTCGAAAGATTCAGCATTAAGGTTTCAGCCAGCGAGTTGATGGCAAGAGGACTTTGCTTATCAAGCTCGCTTAACAGCAGATATTCCGAGCGGTCCAGACTTCCGAACCGCGGACTGTAGGCCGTCGTCAGACGGACTAAAAGCGCGATTTCCTTCTCGATGTTTCGGAGTGAGTCATGCCCCAAAGGATATTCCCCCCCTCTTGTGTGGTTATTCAGCTTTTGTTTTAAGAACGATTTCCCGTTGTCTTAGTTCAAAGCGCTTAATTTTCGCCGATGGCGTTTTCGGCAGTTCTTCGATGAATTCTATCTCCCGGGGGTATTTATAAGGGGCCGTCATGGCTTTTACATGGTTTTGCAATTCCTTTGTCAGTTGTTCATTTCCGCGGGATCGATCCTTTAAGACAACATATGCTTTCACGATCGATCCCCTGATTTCGTCAGGGCTTGCCACCACAGCACATTCTTTGACCTCAGGATGCTTGATCAGTGCATCTTCAACTTCAAACGGGCCGATTGTATATCCTGAACTGATGATCACATCGTCATTGCGGCTTTCAAACCAGAAATAGCCGTCTTCATCCTTTCGCGCCTTATCCCCTGTTATAAAGTAATCTCCTCTTCTTTGGCGGAGCGTTCGTTCTTGATCTTTGTAATATTCTTTAAAGAGTGCCGGCGTGCTTAAGTGGACGGCGATATCGCCCGTTACGCCCGGCGGACAGCTCTTTCCATTCCCGTCTATAATATCAACCAGGTTTCCAGGCGTCGGTTTTCCCATGCTTCCAGGCTTGATTTTCATTCCTTTTAAAATCCCCACCAACAGCGTGCTTTCCGTTTGTCCGTATCCGTCCCGCACATCAATATGAAAATGCTTTTTAAATGTATCAATGACTTCCCTGTTCAACGGCTCCCCGGCCGAAACAGCGCTGTGCAGAGAAGACAGGTCAAAGCGGGACAAATCATTTACTTTCGCCATGAATCGATATTCTGTCGGCGTACAGCATAGCACATTGATTTGATGGCGCTCAATCAGCTGCAAATACGTTTCCGGCGTAAATTTCCCGTGATAGATAAAGCCGGCTGCACCGCTGCCGAGCACTGCTAAAAACGGGCTCCATACCCATTTTTGCCAGCCCGGCCCCGCTGTTGCCCAGACGAGATCCCCTTCTGAAATGTCAAGCCATGCGGAAGCTGTCGTTCTTAAGTGAGCATAAGCCCAGCCGTGTGTATGTACAACTCCTTTTGGCTGACCGGTCGTGCCTGATGTGTAAGATAAAAATGCGATGTCATCGCGAGAGGTATCAGCCGCTTGAAAATCCGCGGCAACGGCCTGATTCATTTCTTCAAGCAGGTTGATCCACCCTTCTCTGCTTTCTCCGACGGCAAATAACGACAGCTCATCTTTTGCTTGAACATCTAGAAAAGCATCAAGAAATGCTGAATATACGACGGCTCCTTTGACGCCGGCATGCTTGATCCTGTAATCCAAGTCTTTCGCCCGGAGCATTTCGGAACATGGGATGACCACCATTCCGGCTTTTAAAATGGCCATGTAGACGGCATACGTCTCCGGGATCCGCGGCATCATCACGATAAGCTTGTCACCTTTTTTCAGTCCAGAACGGGTCAATATGCTGCCGATTTTGTAAGCCCTTTCAATTAATTTTTCATAAGTCCAAGACACTTGACGTCCTGATTCATCTTCCCAGATCAAAGCGGTTTTATCACGGGAAGATTTAAATTTTTCAATTTCATCAACCGCGTTATACTTCTCCGGCGCAATCAAATCTTCTCTTCTCAACCCATCCATCTCCTTGTCTTGTGCCATCTTTTTATTATACATAATCCTTTCATACAATTGTATTCCGAAATGCCTATTTTGCAGAACATAAAAAAGAGTGGGGATTAAACCCCACCCATTATCCATTGCTTTTTAATTTTAATTATTGTTGTGTTCCACCCATTTGCTGTTGAGCGAAAGAAACTAAACGCTTAGTGATTTCTCCTCCAACTGAACCGTTTGCACGAGAAGTAGTTTCTGCTCCAAGGTTAACGCCAAATTCAGAAGCGATTTCGAATTTCATTTGGTCGATAGCTTGAGCAGCACCAGGAACCAATAGTTGGTTAGAACTGCTTTGTCTGTTGTTTTGAGCCATGTGTTCTCACCTCCTTGTGAGTATAGATTGTGTAAAAACACATGACTTCATACAAAGAATGTTTGGTAATTGTATGCAAAAACAGACAAAGGCGTTTGATCGAATATTCCTTTAGAAAAAGTCCGCAAATTGATCTTTCGTTTCCGCTTTGCTGCTCAAAACAATCGTTTCTGTGTTCTCTACAGCTTCGTTGATGAGCGGTTCGAAATCTGTGTAGCTTTCAAAGTGTTCGATTTTTTCTTTTTTCGGACGCGTTTTCGGCGCAGAAGGCGTGAAGATCGTGCAGCAGTCTTCGTACGGACGTATGCTGATATCGTACGTATCGATTTCCTTCGCTTTTTCGATGATTTCCGTCTTATCCATGCCGATTAAAGGGCGCAAAACCGGCGTGCTCGTGACCGCGTTGATGGCATACATGCTTTCGAGCGTCTGGCTTGCCACCTGGCCGAGGCTTTCTCCTGTAAAAACGGCAAGCGCGTTATGTCGTTCGCGCAGTTTGTCGGCGATCTGCAGCATCAGCCTTCTGGTCGCCGTCATGGAATAGTTTTCGGGAATCTGCTTTTGAATGAGCTCTTGGGTTTTCGTAAACGGAACGATATGAAGCTTGATGTCTCCGCCGAAAGCCGTAAGGCGTTTAGTGAGATCAATCACTTTTTGCTTGGCCCGTTCGCTTGTATATGGCGGGCTGAAAAAGTGAACAGCTTCGATCTCAAGCCCGCGCTTCATGGCATAGAACCCGGCAACAGGGCTGTCAATTCCGCCGGATATCATAAGCATCGCTTTTCCTCCGCTTCCGACCGGCAGTCCGCCCGCACCTTTTTCATCCCGGAATGTCAAATACGTAGCATCTTCCCGAATTTCGATCCGCAAATGGATGTCCGGGGAATGAACGTCAACGGTAAGATCATCGGTGTTGCGCAAAATGTGTCCGCCGATTTCGGCATTCATCTCATTTGTATTTAATTCAAACTGCTTGTAAGCCCTTTTCGTCGATACTTTAAAGGTATCTCCGGGCTTGTATTGTTCTTGAACAGACGCGAGCGCCGTCTCTTTAATGCTTTCCAGATCTGTCCGGCACTTCACGGCAAGACTGAACGATTGGATGCCGAAAACGTTTTTCAGACGGGCCATTACGGCTTCCGCGTCTTCTCCGTTTAATACGAGAGTCATTCTGTCACGTGTTGACTCATAACGGACGTTGCGGAAATCGCGCAAGACCATTTTGATATTTCTTTTCAGGCGATCGACAAAAAGCTTTCTGTTCTTTCCTTTTGTTGAAATTTCGCCAAATCTGATTAAAATATAGTCTTCATTCATTGTGTCTCTACCTCATAATTCCTTTTAGTTTGTGTAAACTTTCTTTTAAGGCCGTCATAAACGGGTCGACAATCTCCTGATTGTCCCGGTATGTCATACTGATTCTGATGCTGCTTGCCGCTGCATCTTCACCTTTTCCCATTGCTAAAAGCACCTTGCTCGGCTTATGCTGTTTTGAAGAGCATGCTGATGTCGTCGATACGAAAATACCCCGCTCTTCTAGCATATGCAAAAGGACCTCGGCCTTCAATCCCGGCACGGAAAAATTAATGATATGCGGCGCGCTGTTTTCTTCCGGCGTATTTAATATAACACCTTTTAGCTCTTTTAGCTCCTTGATAAAAGCCAATTTTGCCGCCTTTATTTCTTCTATATAATGGTTATAATCCTGTTTTGACATATTGATCGCTTTTGCAAGCGTAACAGCGCCGGCGGTATTTTCAGTTCCGGCACGCCTGTTGTTCTGCTGTTCTCCTCCGGAAATCAAAGGAAAAAGCGAAATCCGTTCGTTCAGAATGAGCGCTCCTGTTCCTTTTAAGCCGTGAAATTTATGGCCCGATATCGTACAAAGGTCAATGTCCGCCCCGGAGATGTCCAGCGGAACCTTGTTAATGCCTTGAACGTGATCAACGTGAAAGTATGCCCTTGTGTTTTCTTTTACGATTTTGCCGATGTCTTCCACAGGCTGGATGACACCTGTTTCATTGTTGACGTGCATGATGCTCACCAGAATCGTGTCTTTGCGGAACGCTTGTTTCAGATCTTCAAGCGAAACAAATCCGCGGCTGTCGACAGGAAGATATGTAACCTCAAAGCCGAAGGCTGTCTTCAGCTGCTCCAAAGATTCCGTCACAGACGGGTGTTCAATGGAGGAAGCAATAATATGTTTTCCTTTTTGCATATGTGCCAAAGCAATGCCTTTCAGCGCCATGTTGTTGGCTTCTGAAGCCCCGGACGTAAACACGATATCATGACTTTTTAGCGAAAGCGCCGTTTTGATCTGTTTCCTTGCTTCTGAAAGCAATTGATCCGCTTCAATGCCGTGGCGGTGCAACGACGAAGGGTTGCCGAAGAAGCGCTGATTTACTTGTTCATAAATTTGTAATAATTCAGGATATGGTTTTGTTGTTGAACTATTATCAAGATAAATCATGATCTACTCCTTTAAAAATGAACGTTCTTTTTCATGACTGTATATGTTATCATATCAACTTGTAATTGAAAATTAAAAATAAATGTTTGACTTCTCTGATTTTTAAAATATAATAGTCTTTGGACTTTTGTCATATTATATCACGAAAATAAATTGACAGAAAATTTAAACAACAAACCAGGAGGTTCTTTTTAATGAAAACTTCACTATCCGCTAAGGAAACGACGGCGATTGGACTTATGCTGTTCGCCCTCTTTTTCGGAGCGGGAAATATGATTTTTCCTCCCCAGCTCGGTCAAGCTGCCGGAGAGAATGTTTGGCCGGCTATCATCGGATTCTTGCTGACAGGCGTCGGTCTTCCGCTGCTCGGCGTCATCGCGGTTGCTCTAAAAGGGAGTGCAAAAGGCCTAGCTGACAAAGCCCATCCGGTCTTCGGCACGATATTAATCGTCAGCATTTATTTGACGATCGGACCTTTGTTTGCTATTCCAAGGACAGGAAATGTTTCATACGTGATAGCGGTGGAGCCGTTTTTAGGGAAACATTCATCAAGTCTTTATCTGTTTATCTTTACCCTGATATTTTTCGGAATCACTTATTTCCTGGCTTTAAACCCAAGCAAGCTTGTTGACCGCATCGGTAAAATTTTAACACCGATATTATTGACTGTAATCGCAATATTAGTCATCAAAGCGTTTATCACCCCGATGGGCAGCATCGGCTCTGTGACAGAGGCCTATCAATCCGCACCTCTGTTTGTCGGATTTTTAGAAGGATATAAAACGATGGATGCGATCGCTTCAATCGTATTTGGAATTGTCGTTATTACCGCGATTAAAGACCGCGGCGTTACAAATCCAAAGTCAATCGCCGCTTCATGCATCAAAGCGGGGATCGTCGCTGCAGTCGGTCTCGGACTCGTTTATGTTTCTCTCGCTTATTTAGGGGCGACAAGTGTTGAAACCGTCGGTTCGCTCAACAACGGCGGCGAAATATTGTCCAAAGCTTCCGCGTATTTATTCGGCTCGCTTGGAAATGCCGTGCTCGGTATCGCGATCTTGTTCGCCTGCCTGACGACGAGCGTCGGACTCGTTTCCTCTTGCGGAGAGTATTTTTCAAAGCTGATTCCGAAGCTCTCTTACAAAGCTGTTGTCATCATCGTGACGCTTTTCAGCCTTGTGATTGCCAATTTCGGACTGACAGAAATCATCTCGTTTTCAGTTCCGATTCTGTCGGCGATTTATCCGCTTGCGATCGTCGTCGTTTTGCTCTCTTTCATTGACAAGCTGTTTGCTGAACGACGCGAAGTCTATATCGGTGCCCTTATCCCGACTGGAATTTTAAGCATCATCGACGGATTAAACGCGGCGAAAATTCCGCTGGGTCCGGTAAACGATATCTTAAAAGCGAACATCCCGCTGTTCAGCATGGGTGTCGGCTGGGTCATTCCGGCTGTTATCGGCGCGGTGATCGGTTACATTGTGACATTTTTCATCGCTTCGCCGAAAGACAAATTAAAGAAAGTCAGCTGATCTTTGAAAAACCGGCTCTGTTTTTAAACAGGGCCGGTTTTTTTATTTTTCATTGCAGCTATAGACAAAAAAACCCGACACGCCTTTTCACGTGCCGGGTTTTTGCTCTATTCAGGCTGCTTCGCGTCCGCTGCAAGCCGGGCAACTGCTCCCGGCGACGCTTTTTCGACCGCTCTGGCGGCAATGTCGTAAGCCTCTTCATACTGATATGCATAAAAACTTTTCTCTGCTTCTTTGAGCTGTTCGGAAAGAATCCGGTCCTGGCTTCTGAAGCGGTTGCCATATTGGATGATGCGTTCGATCAGCAAAACCAGTTCAACCAGTTCATCCGTCTTTGTTTTCACTTCTGTGACAAGCTGTTCCGCCTCTTGAAGGCGTTCGTTCACCGCATCCATGTTCAGCGGCAGCTCATTCAGCTGTTCTGTCACTTTCTGCACAGTCGTCTGCGACTGCCGGATCTTTTCGGTTATGGCTTCCGGAATCCCTGGAACATTGCTTTTCTCCAGGCTCCGCGCCGTATCCTTGATCGTCTGCTTTAATTGCTTGAGAAGCTCTCTTGCCTGAAGCTCTTCTTTTCTCAGCATTTGCAGCATGTCTCTGTATTCGTCATGCTCCCGTTGAGCGGCTTCCATCTGCTTTTCGATATCCGCAAGCTCTTCTTTTAACAGCGAGTAGGCGACATGTTTCTGATCAAGCCTTTCTTTCACTTGTTCGAACTGCTTTTCGATCATTTCAAGGCGTTTTTCGTATGACTGCTGTTTCTCCAGTTCTCCGGTTGTCAGTCTGTAGCCTTTCTTGACGAGTTCGGTTTCAGCTTCGGTATCCTTTTTGGAGGCTTCAAGCTTTTCCAATGCAGCGGCAAGCTCAGGCACTTTCCCCAAAATTTCCTGCCCTGCTTCGACTTCATGCTCCAGCTGGTTATACAGCGTCTGGATCGTTTCATCAATCATCTGCACGATTGCGGCGGCTTCTTCTAAATCAAGTTCGTCCAAAAGCGCACCTTCAGCACGCTTCAATTCTTTCAAAAGGTTTTCGAGCTCCTTCTCCACTTGAATATGATCGAGCTTGTACCCTTTATCGATCATTTCCTGATAGCCGGCTTTCAATTTGGCGAGTTCCTGCGGAACGGTCTGCTTGCAGCTTGCAAGCAGTTTCGGCACATCGTCTATGTATGATTGAAGCTCTTCAAGCAAACGGTCTTGGGCGAGCAGCACCTTTCTGGCTTCTATATAATTTCCGCCTTCTGTTTCCTCTTCAAACTGTTTAATGCCTTCCCACACGGTATCGAGGTCGGTTTCAATTTTCTCATAGAGGTCTCCGTACAGGTGACTGTATGCCAAAAGGTTTTTCCGCACTTTTGTATACCGTTCTTTTACCTCTTCGATTTCTTTGCGGTTCTGCTCTTCGCTCGAGACAAGATCGGCGATTTCCTTTAAGATGTCTTCAATGTTGGATTCAGCCGCTGATAAAAGATTCTCAATATGCGCGAGCACCTGTTTCGATTTTTGAAAACGGTATTTGTCGGCGCAATCCTCGGCTTCAAACAGAAGCTCTTCGACTTTGGGCATATGCGAGGTGACGATTTCATCCCATTCCCGGCGCCACCTTTCAAAGAATTCCTCAGTCTGCCCCGTCATTTTCAGATGCTTGATTTTTGACATCTCTTCCACGATCGATCGGTTCATGATTTCGATTTTCCAAGCTTCTAAACGGTCGATCTCTTTATATATATTTTTTCTGAATAAGTAGCCCGTAGCGAATAAGATTAAAAATAACGCCAGTAAGCCAATGACAAACTCCATAATGAGCCCCCTTGCTGTTTATCTGTTCTGTCAGGGTATGTATTTGAAATTGTTATGTAAAAATGAAGTTAAACTATCGTTTTCATTGTTCTTATGATACCATGTAACCAACATTTTTTGAGCAGAATTTTTAATTTTTTTACATCAAAGTGACAACATCTGACTATTTTTTTACGGGGTGACATCATGCTGAAACGAGACGGTCATGTTCATTCTCCCTTTTGTCCGCACGGATCAAAAGACGAATTCAGATATTATATAGAAGAATTATGCAAAAAAGGCTTCCGATCCGTATCCTTCACCGAGCATGCGCCGCTTCCGCCTTCATTCATGGATCCGACCCCGGAGAAAGACAGCGCCATGCCGATCTCCGAGCTGGACCGCTATATTGAACGGCTGACCGAACTGAAGGAAGAGTACAAAGGACAGCTCGACGTTTTAATCGGTCTTGAAGTCGATTATATCCGCACCTTTGAACACGAAACGAAAGCTTTTCTCGATCAATACGGCACGCATCTTGACGACAGCATTCTTTCCGTTCATTTTTTGCCGGCCGGATCATCGCACATCTGCCTTGACTACGATGAAAAAGCGTTTCAGCAGCTGATCGGCTGCTACGGCAGCACAGAACAGGTCTATCTCGCCTATTATGACGAAATTTATTCTTCCATTGTATCACCGCTGGGAGCATTTAAGCCAAAACGAATCGGCCACATTACGCTTGCGAAAAAATTTGTGAAGCTGTTTCCGTATTCGATGTCAGAAAGCGTCAGAAAATCGGTCTCCTCCTGTTTGGATGAAGCCGCAAAGCGCGGATACGAACTTGACTTTAATACGTCCGGCCTCCGCAAGCCTTATGCAGGCGACGTCTATATGGAAGAATGGATGATAAAAGAAGCGGAACAAAAAAACATCCCGCTTGTCTTTGGGTCTGATGCCCACCAAGCAGAGGATGCCGGATTTGGTTACGAACATTTTGAGAGCCGCTTGGCTAAATAACGGCGGCTTGCCGACCTTCTCTGTACAACAGACTGAGAAGCCATGTTTTGACTTCCTTGTAATACGCCTGATAAAAGTACGGCTCGTGCGGCTGTACATACAGCACTTCTGAAATATATTGAGGCTGCAGATAAGGCATCATTAAAAGCGACTTCAGCTGAATCATAAAATGGGAAAGGGGAAAACGGGAAAATTCATTGTCCTCATTTCCCTTTTCAATGATCAGGTGGAGAATGTACTTTTCTTTTGTTAAATATGTCGACATCACTTCGCGATTCAGTGTGGAATCAATCGTGACTTCGCGATAAACAAACCGAGTTAATTGACGGTGCTCATGCTGATACGATAGAATATCAAAAACCAATTGAAGAAGGCAATCCGTTGCACCTGCATCCGGAAGGCGTTCATAACCCTTTTCAAGGACTCTTAAATAGCCTTCATAAAAACGGGATATCAAATGCTCCATTAAACCGCCTTTTCCATTAAAATAATAGGAGATGTGGGCGACATTGACATTGGCTGCTCGGGCAATTTCGCGGACGGATGTTCCTGAAAAACCTTTTTGGTTGAACAGCTCCACGGCAGATTCGATGATCCTGTCCTTCGTGGTTGAAATAGCGTTTGATCCCATCTTGTTTCACCCCTTCTTACTTAAAACAATTCCACTTCAAGCGGAATTGTTCCTGTAAAAAGTGCTCGACAAATAGCATCACGGCAAGCGTGTTTTTGCCATTTCAAAGAAAAAGCGAGGGAAATTATCATGTTTCATGTCGAAAAAACAGAAGGCAGCAAAGAAAAAAAATACGAGCTTCTCCTCAAACAGATCGATGCGCTGACAGAAGGCGAACCTGATATGATCGCCAATACAGCAAACGCCTCCGCTCTTTTATATCAATCATTGGAAGACATCAACTGGGCGGGTTTCTATTTTGCCAAAGACGGCGAGCTTGTGCTCGGGCCGTTCCAGGGACTTCCTGCATGCGTAAGAATCCCGTTCGGGAAAGGCGTCTGCGGCACCGCTTATACAAACGGCCGGGTCGAGCGCGTTGAAGATGTGAACGCGTTCCCCGGACACATTGCGTGTGATGCGGCATCCCAATCCGAAATCGTAGTTCCGCTTGAAGTGGACGGGAACATCATCGGAGTGCTCGATATCGACAGCCCGATTAAAAACCGCTTCGATGAAACAGATGAGTATTATTTGAAAAAGTTCACAGAGATGCTTGGAGAGCGTTTAAGCGAAAAGAGCCGGTAAATCCGGCTCTTTTTTAATGTGTCATAAACCTGTTTTTCCCGTTTCGCTTTGCATTGTACAGCGCGACATCCGCCTCTTTAAAAAGGCAGGTTAAAGATTTCGGACGATCTTGAGACCAATTGGATACCCCGCACGAAATCGTCACCTTTGGATCAGTGCATTCCCTGACAAGCGTAATCAGCCTCTCAGCAAGCATTTCACCGGTGTTCAGCCCTGCTTTCGGCAAGTATACCGCAAGCTCTTCTCCTCCCCACCTTGCTGCGACGTCCTGGTCGCGGATGTTTCGCTGGATCACCCTGGCGACTTGAATGAGAATATCATCGCCTTTCTGATGGCCGTACGTATCGTTAATCTGTTTAAAATCATCGATATCAATCAATACGAGTACGCCGCTCTCATCCGCTTTCATACTGTACCCGATTTTTTCATCGAAATAGCTTCTCGAGTAAAGCTCTGTCAAACGGTCTGTTTGAACAAGATACTTCAGCCGGTCACGCAGCATCAAATTCGACACGGCGAGCGTGGAATGCCTGATCAGCGTCTGAAACAACTTAAACATTTCAAATGAAAAAGAGCAGACGTTTTTTTTCAATACGATGACAAATCCTTTGTTTTCATTATTCTCCAGCATCGGAACGCCCATTAATGAAGCATAACCTTCATTTCCAAAAAACGAAGAACCGTTTCCGACAAATACCCCGTTTTCCTCTGAAATCTTTTCTTTAACATAGCGGATGTATAGAAGGGCCGCATCCGTCTGAAAAAAACCTGTGCTTCCCGGCAGCAGGGTTTCCTCGTCCAAATGATTTTTATAAAAAAAGCCCACCTCTTCGGCGCCAAATGAACTGATCAGCCTTTCGGACAAACTCTTCATCATATCAGGGAGGCGTTTCGTCCGGTTCAGCTGATGCGATGTTTCATTAATCAGCTCCAAATTTGAAATCATATTCTGCGACTGTTCGTAAAGCCGGGAATTTTCAAATGCTTTCCCTGCCGCATTCGAAATAATGCATATATCCGCTGCCGTATCGGCAGCCCCTGGTCCAAAAGCCTTCAAAACGCCATACGTTCCCTGCCGGCCTTTAATCGGAATGTAAACTTCCGATTCATTTTTGCTCTTCGCCTGTCCTGATAAGTATGCCTCTAAGGCGAAAGAATCGGTCGATTCGCTTTGCACATCTAACTCTATCGCAGGAAGGCTGATGTATTGGTCCTCGTCGTATGACAAGAAAAGACAATATGCCAAAAAAGGAAAAACATCCCTCAAACTTTCAACCATTGTCTTGAGCACCTGCTCCTGATCCATCAGCTCATGCAGCAGCGCCGTCTTTTCATAAATCTTTGTTTTATTGAGCTCCTCATGAAATAATGCATCAAGTTTCAGACAATGCATTAAAAATAGGAGGATGGATTCAGCAAGACGTTCTGGTACTTTATGATTCTTTTGACACAAAAGTTCTATATATTTGCTGTTTTCTTCTATTGTTATAATGATATAATAATCATTAACTCGGCTGATCTGGCCGCTTTGGCCGTTCGCTCCCTGCGGACTTGAAGAAGGACGCAATGTAAGAGATATAAACGAAAAAAATGACTCTGCTGCCGCTTTTAGCCAGGCAACAGAGTCATCGTACGAGACGGCCGGCTTTTTTAAAAGAAATTGGAACAGCTTCTGATGAAAAGACAGATATAGGTCTTCAGTTTGTTTGTTCATGGTCATCACCTTAAAAAAATCCGTTTTATGTATTTTATTTTCCTGATTATATCATAAAAAACAGGACTTTATACTTATTAACGATTCAGGCTCTTTGGGACAGTCCATGAATGGTTGACTTTGCACAGCGGACATTATATAATCTTCTTTGTGTGAAATAATGCAGCCTTTTTGTTCTGCTTCTGTGTTTCATTTTGTTCCTTATCTATTAAGGTGTATCGTGTAACTCTTTGCTGCTGGAGCGAGGATACATGAAAACAAAATGGACATGGCTGAATTGAACAGATGGGTTTTATTTTCACAAAAATAAAACCAAAGGAGGAGTCACATTATGGCTCGCTATACAGGTCCAAGCTGGAAATTATCCCGCCGTTTAGGCATCTCTTTGAGCGGTACGGGTAAAGAATTAGAAAAACGTCCTTACGCACCAGGTCCTCACGGTCCGGGACAGCGTAAAAAACTATCAGAATATGGTTTGCAATTGCAAGAAAAGCAAAAGCTTCGCCATATGTACGGTGTGAACGAACGCCAATTCCGCAACCTTTTTGACAAAGCTGCGAAAATGGCTGGTAAACACGGTGAAAACTTCATGATTCTTCTTGAAGCACGTCTTGACAACATCGTTTACCGTCTTGGCCTAGCGCGCACTCGCCGCCAAGCACGCCAATTGGTAAACCACGGTCACATTCTTGTTGACGGAAGCCGCGTTGACATTCCGTCTTACCAAGTTAAACCTGGCCAAACGATTTCACTTCGTGAAAAATCTCAAAACCTTTCTGCAGTTAAAGAAGCGGTTGAAGTGAACAACTTCGTTCCTGAATACCTGACTTTTGACGCTGAAAAGCTTGAAGGTTCACTAACTCGCCTTCCAGAGCGTTCTGAGCTTCCTGCTGAGATCAACGAAGCATTGATCGTTGAGTTCTACTCTCGTTAATAGAAAATGCTCTTTGAAGAGCATTTCTCGAAACCCAAGAAACGTTGTTTTCTTGGGTTTTTTATACCTGCTGCAATACAGTGTTTTAGCTCCTGCTTTTTAGTCTCCGGGGATTTTAAGTTAAAGAAGGTATGAAAAAGTGAAGAAGCTTTTAAAAAGCCAGACCAAGGAGGAAGAAACAAACACATAAAGATCTTTTTAATGTAGAGTTACAGCTCAAAAGAGGAGTAACCGTTAACTGTCAAAAAATAAAGCTCTCCTTTTATAAGAGAGCCTTACTTAACTTATCGAGTCCACTTGCTTGAATACACTGTTTGCATTAATTCTGAATGCTTCCAATTATTATAAAGTTTAACCTTTACCCGGGTAGAGGCAGACTTTTTGGCGATATTCGAAAATGTAACGTTTAGTTTTTTACCATATTCTGCATCACCAGAAGCGGTATCAATCGTTTTCCAAGAGCCACCTGTGTAGCGTTGCAGATATAATTTGCAATATGCTGCAGTACCCCAAGTGCCAACTCTACCTAACTCAACTGTAGCATATACGTTTATATAATTTTCAGATGTATGGATATAAGACTTTGCATCCCCAATACCCGAATGATATGTAAAGCTCGTTGTTTTGCTTACAGCCTCTGCCGTCTTGCCAGTTCCCATAAAAATAAATCCAAATACCATGATACCGACAAAAGCTAATAACGTAATTTTTTTCATAAATGTACCCCTCCATTAAATATAAATATTGTAAAATAAAAGATATATATCCATCCTAAACCATCGAAACTACTATTTCAAGGGTTATATTTTGATTGTCTCCTGTACTATGATGTCCGGCTGATGTGCAGCGATTTTTTCCAGGACACCTTCACACCAAACCGTACCCCCCTTTTACAAACAGCGTTTTCTCTTTTGAGTGCTTAAAGACAACGCCGCACACTTCTCCGGCAAATTTAATATCTCTCCTCTCCCATGCTTGCCTTTTGCCTTCTTGAATCGATCAAACACTGTTCTTTTGTTAGAACCTCTATATTTTGAAAACCGGCTTTTCTCACTTCCTCAGCATCTGCTTCATTTCAGACAAACAGTTTAATTTCTATCGGCAACAGATCCTAGATCTTTGGCAGCATCGTCAAAGTGATCTAAATGCAGATAAGGGACGATAACTGCGTCTGTATTCTTGGACGAGTTCGTCGGTTGGCACAGGCAGAGTGACCAAAGTGTGGTTTTGATCTTGTTTTGCTGAATCCGGAAAAGGAGGGCAAATGCCTTTCTCAGCCCAACATCAGAGCTATTAGTAATGTTTTGCCGGTTATACCTTTCCTTTTATTTACGATCAGTTTATACTATGACCGATCATCATTTAAATAGATATAATCAAGTATTTTTAGCGTTTGATTTGAAAAACATCAAGAGGATTTAGGGTAATCTGTAAATATAGGAAAATAATAGAGATGATTCAAGAACAACCGGATAACCATGAAAGAGTGATTGAAGGTATACCATAAGAGGATGAATCAAGTTAAACTCGAGTGTTTTATTCACGCTTTTTTTAATATCTATACAAAAGGCGCTTATCATAACGTCCTGTCATTCAAAACTAGAAAATCAGCGGGGACTCTCGAATGCAAGTTTCCTTCAAATCAACTGTTGGATCAATTTTTACAATTTTAAACCATCATGCAAATTATAAACTGTCGATCGTGACTCATCAAACGGACGTGTGAAGAATTTGCCGTCCGCTTTTTTATAAAAAAAGGGCCCTAAAGACCCTCTACTTCAGCCACTTTGCTGCATTTTCCGTCTGATTCAATTGATTGTATCCGTCAGCTGACTGCTGCGCCTCTTGTTTTCGTTCCGTTTCCAGCTGCTTGTTGTAATCTTCCATAAACTTTTCTTTCGCCGCAATGAACAGGTTCATGCTACATTCCTCCCTCTTCAACGATGAAAATGCTCTACCTATTACATCTATATTTTTGACATTTCCTGAATGAACATACATGAAACATACGGACACAAAAAAACCCTTGCCGTTTGGCAAGAGCTTTTTGATTATTTATAAGTCAGCAGGAAGTATTTCTTTTTACCGCGGCGAATGACGGTAAACTGTCCTTCGATGCGGTCGTCGCCGGTGAGGACGTCCGCAACATCGGTGCGGCGCTCGCCGTTAACGTATACCGCGCCGTTTGTGATATCTTCGCGCGCCTGGCGTTTAGACGGAGACAGCTTGGATTGGACGAGCACCTCAACAAGAGGCAGTTCATCCGCTTTCTCAAGTTCCATGGAAGGAACCCCTTTAAAGCCGACCTTCACTTCTTCAGCAGTCAGCTGTTTAATATCTCCGCTGAAGAGTGCTTTTGAGATGTTGACAGCCTGCTCAAACGCTTCACGGCCGTGTACAAGAACGGTCACTTCTTCGGCGAGGCGCTTTTGCGCTTCGCGTTTTTCAGGCGCCGTCTCTGCTTTTTCAGCGAGATCTTCAATTTCTTCTTTGGACAAGAAAGTGAAGTATTTTAAGTATTTCACGACATCCCTGTCGTCGGTATTGATCCAGAACTGATAAAACTCATATGCCGATGTCTTCTCTTTATCAAGCCAGATCGCGCCGCCTTCCGTTTTTCCGAACTTCGTGCCGTCTGCTTTTGTCACAAGGGGAATCGTCAATCCGAAAGCTTTTGCATTCTCTTCAGATTTGCGGATAAGCTCGAGGCCTGACGTGATATTGCCCCACTGGTCGCTTCCGCCGATCTGCAGCTTGCATTCCTGGTTTCTGTACAAATTCAAGAAATCGAGAGACTGTAGGATCATGTAGCTGAATTCAGTATAAGATATGCCCGTCTCGATTCTGGAGCTTACCGTATCTTTGGCAAGCATGTAATTGATTCCAAAGTTTTTGCCGACATCGCGCAGGAAATCAATGACGTTCATTTTGCCGATCCAGTCATAGTTGTTCGCCATAATCGCCGGATTTTTTTCAGCTTCAAAATCCAGGAAACGCGAAAGCTGGTTTTTGATTTTCTGCGACCATTCGCGGACGATTTCTTCATTGTTCAGCGTGCGCTCCGCTTTCTTTCCGCTCGGATCGCCGATCAGGCCCGTCGCTCCGCCTACGAGCGCAATCGGACGATGTCCGGCCAGCTGAAAGCGGCGAAGCATTAAAATCGGCAACAGGTGTCCGATATGCAGACTGTCAGCTGTCGGATCAAATCCGGAGTATAAGCTGATTTTTTCTTTATCCAGCAGTTCTCTCAAGCCTGCTTCATCGGTTTGCTGCTGAATCAGTCCCCTGAAGGACAAATCATCAAGTAAGTGTGTCATCATCATTTAGCTCCTTTTTTCCAAAAATAAAACGCCCCTTCGCAAAAACGAAGGGACGATAAAAATCGCGGTACCACCCTGCTTAAAAGAACGCATGGCCGCGCTCTTTTCACTCTCAATGATAACGGAAAAGCTTCCGTTCTTCTGCTACACAAAGCCCGGGAGGCTTTTTTCGCAAAAGCGGTTCGTGAGTGTAATTCAAACCATCCATATGTGCTGATTTTCACCGGCCATCAGCTCTCTAAGACAGGGAAGGATGCGTTTTACTGATCTCAGTCTTCACCTTTTGAATATTCGACTAAATCTTTTTTAACATAATATTTTTGCATTGTCAATGAGACATCAGTCTTCCATCGATGAGAGATCGCCTGCCGGAAGGTTCAGCTCCCAAGCTTTCAGGACGCGTCTCATGATCTTTCCGCTTCTTGTTTTCGGCAGTTTATCCTTGAATTCGATTTCCCTTGGCGCGGCGTGTGCGGCCAAACCTTGTTTCACGAACTGCCTGATTTCTTCTTTTAACGAATCTGACGGTTCATAACCGTCCCTCAAGGCGATAAATGCTTTAATAATTTCACCGCGGACGGGATCCGGTTTACCGATGACGCCTGCTTCAGCGACAGCTTGATGTTCAACAAGCTTGCTTTCGACTTCAAACGGGCCGACGCGCTCGCCCGATGTCATGATGACATCGTCGATCCTTCCCTGGAACCAGAAGTATCCGTCTTCATCCATGTAGGCGGAATCTCCTGACACATACCAATCCCCCGGCATAAAATAGGAGCTGTATTTTTCAGGATTGTTCCAGATTGAATGCATCATCGACGGCCAGCCTTTTTTAATGGCGAGATTTCCCATTCTGTAAGGAGGCAGTTCATTTCCCTGGTGATCGACGATTGCAGCCTCTACGCCTGGAATCGGCTTGCCCATCGATCCCGGTTTAATTTCCATGCACGGGTAATTGCAGATGAGCTGCGCTCCTGTTTCGGTCATCCACCATGTATCATGAATCCGGTTGCTGAAGACTTTATGCCCCCATCTGATGACTTCAGGATTTAACGGCTCCCCTACGCTTAAAATATGCCGTAATGAGCTCAGATTATATTTGTTTACGAGATCGTCGCCAGCACCCATCAGCATCCGAAAAGCCGTTGGCGCGCTGTACCATACCGTCACTTCCATTTTTTCAATCGTTTCGTACCATGCTTCGGGACTGAATCTGCCGCCTACGACAACATTCGTTGCTCCATTCAGCCACGGACCGAAGATCCCGTAGACCGTTCCGGTAACCCAGCCTGGATCAGCCGTGCACCAATAAATGTCATCGTCGTGCAGATCAAGAACCCATTTGGCTGTTTGATAATGCTGAATCATTGCTTTGTGGACGTGGAGAACCCCTTTTGGCGCGCCGGTCGAACCCGATGTATAGTGAAGCAGCATCCCGTCTTCCTGATCCATCCATTCAATCTCAAGATCAGTATCTGCTTCAGCCGCTTTCGCGTAATAATCGATGACAGCCCCTTCTTCCTTTACGCCTTCTCCAACGACAATGATTGATTCAAGATCCGGAAGTTCGCCGGCCGGCACCCGTTCAAGCAATTCCGGCGTCGTCACGATAACCTTCGCTCCGCTGTTTAAAAGCCTGTCTTTGACAGCGCCTTCCATAAATGCTTCAAACAACGGCCCGACGATCGCTCCCAATTTGACAGCGCCGAGAAGAATAAAATAAAGCTCGGGTGATCTCGGCATAAAAACAAACACACGGTCTCCCTTTCCCACATTGGCATGCTGCTTTAAGACATTCCCGGCTTTATTCGTTTCATTTTTCATCTCTCTGAAGGTGTACTTTTCTTCGCGGACCAGATCTTTGTAGTAAAATGCCACTTTATTTTTCAAATTTGACTCAGCGTGGCGGTCGATCGCTTCATAAGCTGCATTGATTTTTCCCGTTTTGTGCCATGAAAAATGTTTTTCGGCATCCTTCCAGTCAAATGTCCGGTATGCTTCATCATAGTCTTTCAAGTTGTAGTTTCCCTTTTCTGCTGGCAACGCTTTCAATTCCATGCCCATCCCCCTTTGTTCGCTCATCAAAATATATTATAGTATAGATTTTTTATTTTCTCAATTTTTAAAAAATACTCTTCCATCCTATGAAAACGCTTAATATTTTGGTATGTTATGTATAAAAGACTTCAACTAAGATGTAAGGCGGTGGATACGTGGAGCATCACAAAACTTATCATGACAAAGAATTGCAGACCGAGAAAGGCTCCGTGCTGATAGAGGGCCCTATCAGTCCCGAAAAACTCGCACAATATGAATTTCACAACGAGCTTACAGCCTTTCGCCCATCTCAAAAACAACATGAAGCATTAATCGAAATCGCAGGGCTTCCCGAAGGACGGATCATCATCGCCCGTTTCCGGCAAACCATTGTCGGCTATGTGACATATGTTTATCCAGACCCGCTTGAAAGATGGTCTGAAGGAAACATGGAAAATTTAATTGAGCTTGGAGCCATCGAAGTCATTCCGGCGTTCAGGGGTCACTCTGTCGGGAAGACGCTGCTTGCGGTCAGCATGATGGATCCACAGATGGAAAAATATATCATCATCACGACTGAATATTACTGGCATTGGGATCTAAAGGGGACTAATAAAGATGTTTGGGAATACAGAAAGATGATGGAGAAAATGATGAATGCCGGAGGGCTTGTCTGGTTTGCGACAGACGATCCGGAAATCAGCTCCCATCCCGCCAACTGTTTAATGGCCCGCATCGGAAAAGAGGTCAGTCAGGAGTCGATCGAGCGTTTTGACAGACTCAGATTCCACAATCGTTTTATGTATTAAGGGAGCAAAGGGGACCTGAATATGATTGTTGAAAAAATCATGAAACGGGATGTTGTGACACTTTCCAGAACGGATACGATTGAAGAAGCGATCAAACGCATGCGAACATTTCATATTAAACACCTTCCCGTCATCAATGAACGGGGAACGGTCATAGGCATTGTCACGGACAGGGACGTCAAAACAGCAAGTCCGAGTATTTTTGCCCAAAACAGATCTCACGAAGATTTAAAAAAGCCGGTGGAACTGATTATGTCAAAAGAAGTGATCACCGGTCACCCGCTTGATTTTGCCGAAGAAATATCAGCTGTTTTTTTCGAACACGAAATCGGCTGCCTCCCGATCGTAAAAAACGGGAAGCTTGTCGGCATTGTGACAAAATCCGATTTGCTGCATACGTTCGTCCAGCTGACAGGAGCCCATTTTCCAGGCTCCCAAATCGAAATCAAAACCGATCATATCGCCCGTAGCCTCGCTGATATCAGCGCCATTTTCAGCAGGCGCCAAATCGCCATATTGAGCGTGCTCGTATATCCCGGTGATGAAGATGATTCGAAAATACTCGTGTTTCGCGTTCAAACGATGAATCCCGCCTCTATCATCAAAGACGTGAAGTCCAAAGGGTATCAGGTTCTTTGGCCGGCTGTTCAAAGGGATTTGCCATGAAGGACAGCGTATTTATTTTTTCTCCCTCTTACCAAACCTATCAATTTCATCAAGATCACCCGTTTAATCAGCTGCGAGTCTATGTAACATACGATCTTTTGAATACGGTCGGCGCATTTGAACCGGGAGAAACGATTGCTCCGCGCATAGCGACAGAAGCCGAGCTCGGCCTTGTTCACACAGGCGATTATATCAAGGCTGTCCAGCTTGCAGGGGCGGGAAAACTCCTGGCAGCCGAAAGCGAAAACTACGGGCTTGGAACAGAAGATACCCCTGTCTTTGCCGGGATGCACGAAGCCGCCTCCCTTTTGGTGGGCGGAACACTGACAGCTGCAGACTATGTCATGACGGGCAAAGCAAGACACGCCCTCAATCTCGGAGGCGGGCTTCACCACGGATTCAGAGGAAGAGCTTCAGGATTTTGCGTCTATAACGACAGTTCAGTTGTGATACGATATTTGCAGAAAAAATATCATGCGAAGGTTTTATATATTGATACGGACGCCCATCACGGCGACGGGGTGCAGTTTACGTTCTATGATGATCCTTCCGTGTGTACCGTCTCGATTCATGAAACCGGCCGCTACCTTTTCCCGGGAACGGGGCAAGTACAGGAAAGAGGCCATGGCGAAGGCTACGGCTACGCTTTTAATATCCCGCTCGATGCCTTCACAGAAGATGAGTCTTTTCTTGAATCCTACCGGACGGCTGTTTCTGAAATAGCTGAGTTTTTCAAACCGGACGTTATTTTGTCGCAAAACGGAGCTGACGCGCATTACTACGATCCTCTGACACACTTGTGCACGACGATGAAGATTTACGAAGAGATTCCAAAGCTCGCTCACGAACTTGCACACACCTATTGCAACGGAAGATGGATTGCTGTCGGGGGAGGAGGGTACGACATTTGGCGCGTCGTACCGAGGGCATGGGCAAGAATCTGGCTTGAAATGAAAGGGATGAAACCTGAGGATAAGATGCCTGAAAAATGGCTGAAAAAGTGGGGGAAGCAGGCATCTGTCCGGCTTCCTGCCAACTGGTCCGACCCGGCAGATTTGTATCCTTCGATCCCAAGAAAATCCGAAATAACGGAGAAAAACGCCCAAACCGTTGCCAAAGCTCTTTATCCGATTCGCTCTGCCAAGCGCGCCACTTAATACGAAAAATCCCGGCGTACAGAAAAGGCCTTGCTTTTATGCAAGACCTTGCTTTCTTCTCACTTATTTTTTTGCGATGACAATTTCGACGCGCCTGTTTTCCTTCATATGGCTCTCTGTGCGGTTGTCCTTGACCGGTTTTGTATCGGCATAACCGATGGCAAGAAAACGTGAAGAGTCGAGCTTTTCTTTCGACGTAAAGTAGCCGATCACAGTGCTCGCCCTTGCCGCAGAAAGCTCCCAATTGGATGGAAAACGGTAAGTCGAAATCGGGCGGCTGTCCGTATGCCCCTCCACACGGATCGGGTTGGACACTGATTTGAGAAGGACGGCGATTTTATGCAAAAGCGGGTGAGCCTGGTCTTTCAGATCCGCTTTTCCCGAATCAAACAAAACCGCTTCCTGAAGGACGAGGATGATGCCCCGTTCATCACGCTTGGCCGCTATCAAACTTGACAGTTCATTTTTTTCAATATAGTCGTTGATTTTCTTTAATAAATCTTCTTGGCTTTTAGCCGTTTTTTCAGCCTTCTGATCGTCCGCGTTTTCTTTTTTCAGCTCTGCGGCGGATTTGCCGTCGGCCCTGTCTTGAAATGAACCGACTGCTGCTTTAAATTTGTTTAAATCGATTTGCGACATCGAAAACAGTAAAATAAAGAACACGAGGATAAGCGTAATCAAATCCGAAAACGTGATGATCCAGTTTGACGATTTGCGACCCTGCTCGCGCTTTCTTCGTTCATGTCTAAGCTTCATGAGCCCTGTCCTTTTGTTTTATATGATCCGCCCGCTTTTTTGCCCATTCTTCTTTTGAACTGAAAACGACAAGCTGGCTTTCCAGATTTCGCGGATTTCTTCCCGACTGGATGCCGATGATGCCTTCGATCATGACCTGCTTCTTAAAGATTTCATTCTCAGTCTTTTCTTCAAGCTTTGCGGCGATCGGTATAAACAGCATGTTGGCTAAAAGGGATCCGTAAAGCGTCGTCAAAAGGGCGATCGCCATATTCGGACCGAGCGTTTCCGGCTTGTTCAGGTTTTTGAGCATCATGACGAGTCCGACAAGGGTTCCGATCATTCCCCATGCAGGGGCAAATTCCCCCGCTTTTTCAAAGATTCTTCTTCCCTTTCTGTGCCTTTCTTCCATCGCGGCGATTTCCGAGTTCATCACATTGCGGATCGTCTCCTCGTCCCATCCGTCGATGGCAAGAAGCAGACCTTTTTTCAAAAACGGGTCTTTCATTTCATTGATATTGGCGTCCAATGATAAAATTCCTTGTTTGCGCGCCTGTTCAGACAGGCTGACAAAGGTTTTGACCAAGTCGCGTACATCGTCTTCTTCCGAAATAAAGACCTGCTTCAGCACAGCCGGCGCTCTTTTTAAATCTTTCGGGGAAAAGCTGATGAAAACAGCTGCACACAATCCGCCCGTCACGATAAAGAAAGACGTCAAATCGATAAACGAATAAAAACCGGAAAGCCCCGCTCCAGAGACAACGCCGATTACTAAAATGAAAATACCCAAAATCAAACCGACCGGTGTCAGATAATCAAATCGTTTCATTTTTTCATAATCTCTCCAGCTCAAGGAAAAGAAAGCAAGCAATTCACGAAAAAAGCTGTGAACACTTGCTTTCTTTCTCGTTTATTTAATCATGATCATTTTGTTGATTGTCTGAGTTCAATGCGATGCGGCAGCTGGACAATATGCTCTTCGACTTCCTCTTTGTTCATCAGCTTTGTCAGAAGTCTCATCGCTACGGCACCGATATCATACGTCGGCTGGACGACAGTCGACAGCTGCGGTCGAACCATTAATGAAAGCCTTGTATTGTCAAAGCCGATCACTTCAAGGTCATCCGGAATAGCCAGTCCTTTATCCTGTGCTGCGTGAATAACGCCGAGTGCCATTTCGTCTGTCGCTGACAGGACGGCCGTCGGTTTTTCATCCAGCTTCATTAGCGCCTCCAGCGCTTCCATTCCTGAATCGTACGTATAATCGCCTTCTGCGACATACTCTTCTTTAAATGTCAGCCCCTTATCCTCAAGCGCTCTTTTAAAGCCTTGAAGTTTTTTCGCTTGATTGACCGGCTCAGTCATAGGTCCTGATACAAACGCAAGGCGCTTATGGCCTTTTTCAATCAGCATGGTAGCCGCATCATAAATCGCCTGTTCATAATCGATCGCAACCGACGGCGTTTCCCCTTTTTCTTCAACAGATGCCGCAAGCACGATCGGAACTGGTGACCGCTTAAACTCCTCCACATGCTCTTCAGTGACATTTCCGCTCATAAAGACGATACCGTCAACTTGTTTTCCCAGCATCGTATTCAAAAGATGAAGTTCTTTGTCCATATTCTGGTCGGAGTTGCTCAAAATAATATTGTACTTGTACATCGTTGCGATATCTTCGATTCCCCTCGCCAGCTCTGAATAAAAGATGCTGGAAATATCGGGAATGATCACGCCGACAGTCGTCGTCTTTTTGCTTGCAAGGCCCCTTGCCACGGCATTTGGACGATAGCCAAGACGCTCGATGGCTTCAAGCACCTTCTTTCTCGTCGTCGGCTTGACGTTCGGATTTCCGTTCACAACCCTGGAAACGGTTGCCATACTTACATTTGCTTCGCGTGCTACATCATATATTGTCACATTACTCATTTTTACCACTCCTTCAACTGGGTACACTTTTCTTTTCCTATAGCATAAACATTTTCATGTAGAGAAATGTCAAAATGTAAAACTTTATGTAAAATAAACAGAACTCAAGTTTACATTATTTTTCATAACCTGCCAAAACAAAAGGGGCTCTCTGAAATTATACACGGTTTTACCTAATATGAAAACGTTCCCTTTATTTTTATAATTAATTTAAATAAGAATAAACAGCTTTTTAATTAAAAATAAGACATTTTTTCGACAATTTTTGATGACAACTAAAAAAAGGACCGCTCGAAAGCGGTCCATAAACGAATCTTATGCTTTTACTTGAACGAGCGGCTTCAGTTCATTTAACCATTTTTCAAATGTCGGGATATCCATTTGCTGAGCAGAGTCGGAAAGCGCGACAGAAGGATCAGGGTGAACTTCGGCCATGACGCCGTCAGCTCCGATCGCAAGCGCTGCTTTTGCTGTCGGAAGCAGCAAGTCGCGGCGTCCGGTAGAATGAGTGACATCCACGAATACAGGAAGGTGAGTTTCCTGCTTCAGGATCGGCACAGCTGAGATATCAAGCGTATTTCTAGTCGCTGTCTCATACGTTCTGATTCCGCGTTCGCAAAGGATGATTTGATCATTGCCCTGTGACATGATGTACTCCGCTGCATTGATGAATTCCTTCAGCGTTGCGGCAAGTCCGCGCTTTAGCAGAACCGGCTTCTTCACTGAACCGGCGGCTTTTAAGAGCTCGAAGTTTTGCATGTTGCGGGCGCCGATTTGGATAACATCAATGTAATCAATGGCTTCTTCAATATGCTGCGGATTCACGATCTCACTGATGACGGCAAGATCATACTCATCAGCAACACGCTTTAAGATTTGCAGGCCTTCAACACCGAGGCCTTGGAAGTCGTACGGGCTTGTACGGGGTTTGAAGGCTCCGCCGCGAAGCAGTTTCAAGCCTTGCTTTTTAGCTGCGGCTGCAACTTCGGCTACTTGCTCATAGCTTTCAACTGCACACGGACCGACGATAAATCTTTGTTCTCCGTCGCCGATCTTTTCGCCTTTCAAATCAACGATCGTATTTTCAGGCTTTTTCTTGCGGGAAACGAGCAGTGCTTTGCTGTGATCGTCTTCCTGAAGCTCAAGTCCAGCTTTGAAAATCTCTTTGAAAATATGCTGGATCGTCGAGTTTTCAAACGGTCCGTCATTATTTTCAATAATTTCGTTCAGCATCGCTCTTTCTCTGACTGGATCGTAGCGGTTGATGCCTTGCGCTTCCTTCGCTTTTCCAATCTCCTGAACGATTCTTCCTCGCTCATTAATCAGCTTTAATATTTGCAAGTTTAATTCATTCGCCTGCTGCCTCAGCAAATCAAGTTCAGTGTTGCTCATGTTATCCATCCTTTCTTTTTAACTTCACCCTCTATGAGAATAAGAATGATTCAATTGATTAGGGTTTATTATAAACAATGTTTCTTAAAATGTCACGAAAAAATTCTTTATTACCAAAACGCTTTTAAGCGATAAAGCATTATATGCAGTTTATCCCTTGCTGTGCGGGTGTTTGTCGGAAGAATAAAAAAAAAGAATCTTGTTTGATTCTTTAACTTGATAACCTGTATATTCTCTGTATTGCGGTTTCGACGCTAAAAACCCTGTCATTCAAGGCAGCCGCCTTATCATCGGCATGTTCGACAATGTTCTCCGTAAATTGTCCGATGTTCTCGATGATCGTTTTCGGGAGCCTCTCCTGTCCTCTTTTCAGTTCATCTATATCTGTTTCAAGCCGATTCAGCCGCTTGTCCATTGCGTTTAAGCGGTTTTCTACTTTGTTTAAGCGCCCGTCTATTTCTTTGAAGCGCTTGTCGATTGCGTTAAAACGCTTATCTACTCCAACGAAGCGTGCGTCCACTTCATCGAAGCGCTTGTCTATCTCAACGAAGCGTGCGTCCACTTCATCGAAGCGCTTGTCGATCTCAGCGAAGCGTGCATCCACTTCATCGAAGCGCTTGTCGATCTCAGCGAAGCGTGCATCCACTTCATCGAAGCGCTTGTCGACCTCAACGAAGCGTGCGTCGATTTTGTCTAAGCGCTTGTCGATTCCATCAAGACGCTGATTGATCGGACTCAATTCTTCTTTTAGAACGGATTGAAGCATGTCCTTTAATTCAGTGTTCAACTCATCACCTCCTGTTTTATTAATTATAACGTACAACCATGGATCAAACGATACATTTTCCTAAAAAGGCATTTCCATGAGGCAAAAGCATCATAACAACATAGAAAACGGCCAAAACGCTATACGTCTTGGCCGTTTTTACCTGCGGATTATCTGCTGTTTTCCGCAAGTGCTTGAGCTGTAATTTGCGAATGGGAGGCGTGCCATTTCACGTTCCCGTTTGTAAAAATGAAGGCTTGAGGACTTTCGTGTTTAATTCCGTACTGCTCAGCGATATAGTTTGACAGCGGTCGGCTTTCCTGCACTTTTAAATAATAAGCCGGTATGTCTTCATGCTGATTGGCGAATGATTCAAATTCTTCAAACGCGCGCCTGCTGATCGGGCATGTCACACTATGTTTCAAAAAGATAAATGTATCGTTGTTTTCTGCAAGCTTTTTAAATTCATCCTCTGTTTGAATGAGCTGTTTCGACACGGTGATCTCCCTTTCCTCCATTATTTCTGGACGGTATCCGCTGTTTCCCTTGCTTCATCTTCTATTTCATTTTTGGCTTCTTCAGCCTGTTCTTCGATTTTAGTCGATGCTTCTTCCTTTAGTTCATCAGCTTTTTCAGCACCTTTGTTTCGCAAGTCTTTGACTTTATCCATGATCTGTGAAGACTGGTCGGCAACAAGCTGTGAAATCGAAGATGTCTTCTCTTTGGCGATGCTGACGTACTCAGAACCTCTCTCCCTCGCTTCGCTTGTGAGCTTTCCGGTCTTATCTTTTAAAACGACAGCCTGATTTCCGAGGTCATCGCGAAGCTCTTTCCCTGACTTCGGTGCTAAAAATAAAGCTGCGGCTGCCCCGATGATTCCGCCTACAAATGTGCCGATTAAAAAATCTTTAGTATTCATTCCATCTTTACTCATAAATTATTCCTCCTTCATCTTCTTTTGTTTCCATCTATTCCAAATTTCCAAAGCTGCATTGCTCCAGCTGACAACTTGAGAAATTTTTTCACGGTTTTGCTCTGCGGCTGATGTGACGGACTCTGAAACCTGCTGAATGGAGCTGTTAAACTGCCTGACCGATGTGCCGACTTCCTGAACGGCATCCACGACCGTATTCAGCTTCAAAGATTTTTCCTGAATATCATCAGCTAGCCGGTTCGTCTTATTCAGGAGCTCCGTTGTTTCAGCTGTGATGCCTTTCATTTGTCCTTCAACACCTTCCAGCGTTGCGGCAACATGATTGAGTGTGACTTGAAGCGATTTTAATGTTTTTGATAAATAGATAACCAGAATAAGAAAGCTGACAGCAATGAGTGCGGCGCTTAAATATAGAATAATAATCATCTTATCCTCCTCGAGCTAAGGTCTTACAATTGATGTATACCCAATTGTTTAAATCGTAAACCTTTATATTTACTTTTTCTACACGCACAGGAAAATTCCTTTAACAGAAACTCCCGGCTCCATATGTACAAAAAAGCAGCGGATTGACTCACACTGCCTTTTTCTCATTATGCTAATACATTTTCATATGCTTTTAAATACTTTTGAATGTCACCTGCGCCCATGAAAATTAACACTGCATTTTCATGCTCCTTTAAAATCGATGTGTCATTTTCATCGATCAGCTTCGCCTGCGGGATTTTCTCCTGCAAATCGCCGATCGTCAGCTTTCCTGCATTTTCCCGGGCAGATCCGAATATATCGCAAAGATATACGTAATCGGCTTTCTTGAGGCTTTCGGCAAACTCATTCAGGAACGACTGCGTACGCGTAAATGTATGCGGTTGAAATACTGCGACAATGTCCCGTTCCGGATACTTCTGTCTGGCTGCTTCAATCGTCACCGTGATTTCAGTCGGATGATGGGCATAATCGTCAATCAACACTTGGCTGCCGGCATGTTTTTCGTTAAATCTGCGTTTAACGCCGCCAAAGGTTTGCAATCCTTCTTTAATGATATCGACATCGACCTGTTCATAATGGCAGAGTGCAATAACGGCCAAAGCGTTCAGAACGTTATGGCTGCCGTATGCCGGTATATAGAAGGTATCGTAGAATGTGTTCCTGACGAAAACATCGAACGTTGTGCCCTCGGTATTTTTGATGACATTTCTCGCCTGAAAATCGTTTTCCTCGGCAAAGCCGTAGTATACGACTGGAACGTTCGCATGGATTTTCATCAAATATTCGTCGTCGCCGCATGCGATAATTCCCTTGTTCACCTGTAATGCCATCGTTTGAAATGCGTCAAATACATCATCGATATTCGCGAAATAATCGGGATGATCAAAATCAATATTTGTCATGATCGCATAATCAGGCTGATAGCTCAGAAAATGCCTTCTGTATTCACAGGCTTCAAGCACAAAGTACTCGCTGTTTTCGCAGCCTTTTCCAGTCCCGTCTCCAATCAGATAAGATGTCGGTTTTGCTTTCTGGATGACATGGGATAAAAGACCCGTCGTTGACGTTTTGCCATGTGCCCCTGTCACGGCAATACTCGTAAATTTCTTCAGATAGTCACCGAGGAATTTATGATACCGCACGACTTGCAGGCCTTCGGCTCGCGCTTTTTCAATTTCAGGATGGGTGTCGGGAAAAGCATTTCCGGCAATAACAATCATTCCCGGCTTGATATTTTCCGGATCAAACGGATATATCGGGATATTTCTCTCCTCTAAAGCGGTTTGTGTAAAAATGTACTTTTCGATATCCGATCCTTGGACATTATATCCATTATCATGGAGAATTTGGGCAAGCGGACTCATACCTGTCCCTTTTATTCCGACAAAATGATAAACAGTCATAATTGTACCTCCAACAAACGTCTATCTGCTTCCCAGTATATGACGCTTATTTCAATTTGCAACCTAAGCTCGGCCGCATCGTTTTCTTCAAAGTCATCATTATATTCAGTATCAGACATTTTCAAGAGTGAATAAACCTCCTGCGTAAAGGATTTTTTTGAACCCTTTCACGGAAGTGCTCTTAAAAACGGATTAAAACGCCGCTGCCGGCGCTTTAATATGCGGCGCTCTAAAAAAAACACGCCCATCTGCTATCATACCATGTTTAGCCGAAAAGTGAACTACTTTCTATTAACTGTTCCAGCTCGGCCTTTGTAATCAGGACTTCTCTCGGCTTACTTCCTTTCGCCTCAGAAATCATGCCTTCCCTTTCCATCATATCGATTAATCTGGCAGCTCTGTTATAGCCGATGCGAAAGCGTCGCTGCAGGCTTGAAGTGCTGGCGCTGTTTTGTTCCACGGCAAATTCGCACGCTTCCAGAAACAGTTCATCCTGATCAAATCCGGCCGGATTTTGTCTGACCAATTGTTCTTGTTCAAATAAATAGTTCGGCTCCTGCTGCCGTCTGACATGTGAAACGACACGGTCAATCTCCCGGTCGGAAACAAAGTTACCCTGCAGGCGGACCGGTTTGCCTGAACCGTTCTCCAGGAACAGCATATCCCCTTTTCCAAGCAGCTTTTCAGCTCCCGCCATATCGATAATCGTTCTTGAATCGACGGCGCTTGATACAGAAAACGCTATTCTTGTTGGTATATTGGCTTTAATCAAGCCGGTAATGACATCAACTGAAGGCCGCTGCGTCGCGATCAGAAGATGGATGCCGCACGCTCTTGCTTTTTGTGCGATTCGGCAGATGCTTTCTTCCACTTCATTCGGAGCGACCATCATTAAGTCGGCAAGTTCATCAATCACGACAACAAGATAAGGAAGTTTTTCACCCATGTTCTGTTCCCGGACTTTTTCATTAAATCGTTCAATTTCCCGAACACCGGAATGGGCAAATAATTCATAGCGCCGCTCCATTTCTTCGACAACCCATTTTAATGCAGCAGTTGCCGCTTTGGCATCTGTGATGACAGGACTGACGAGATGAGGAATTTTATTATACGGAGCAAGCTCCACCATCTTAGGATCGATAAGCAGAAGCTTGACATCCCTCGGCGCCGATTTGAACAGCAGACTGACTAAGATCGTGTTGATGCATACGCTTTTCCCTGATCCCGTAGCCCCGGCAATCAACCCGTGGGGCATTTTTTTCAGATCTGCCACGACGGGCTTTCCGGAAATGTCGAGTCCGAGGGCTGCGGTCAGAGGGGACGGATTCGTTCTGAATTCCGAACTTCTGATCATTTCGCGCAAATAAACCATTTTACTATGCAGATTCGGCACTTCAATTCCGATCGTATTTTTTCCCGGAATCGGCGCTTCGATCCGAATATCTTTCGCTGACAGGCTGAGTTTAATATCATCTGACAGATTTGTAATTTTGTTTACTTTCACTCCGGGTTCAGGATGCACCTCAAATCTTGTCACAGAAGGCCCCTGGGTGACATGAACGACATTTGCTTTGACATTGAAGTTCTCAAGCGTGACGTCCAACAGCTCGCGCTGCTCGTGTATCCAGGCCTGATCATCCTGCTTTTGCGCCGGAGGCACATCAAGCAAAGACATATTCGGGAACTGATATCCTTGAGGCGCTTTTTCTTTTTGTTTATCTGATGCAAGCATCATGACATTAAACGGAACAGAGCCTTTCTTCGATCCCGGAGCAGCTCCTGTTTCCCGTTTCCGCGGAGCCTCAGGCCGCCCCTCAACTGTCCCTGTACTCTCCCGGTCCTGTTCGCTGTTTTCGGGTTCACCCGCGCTTGACGCTGTCTCTTCCGGTTCCGGTGAAAATGATGCATGCTCATGTCTCCAGCCAGCCTGGCTGCTTCCGCTTGTTTCTTCACGAGCGTCAGCCGGCGTGTTGGAATCTGTCCGGTTTTTGTTATCGGAAGGACCATCGCTCTGGTCGGATACTTCAGAACTGCGGCCAGTGTACTGCTTTTCTGGAATTGAAGCTTCCGGGTCAGGCAGCATTTCGTCCGAGCCGTTAGTCTCCCCATGTTCTTCTACGATGGTTTCTGCATCCTCTGCAGTTTCCTTCTCTTCTCCGGTTTCCTCGATCTGATCCAAAAGCTTTTCGATTTGTTCCGGCGTTTGCTCGGCGGGAATTGCTTCTTCTTCCGTTATGTTCCATGATGCGGTGGCTGTCTCTTCTTCAGCTTCATACCGCAGCGCTTTCTCTTCGGCAAGCCCGCCGCCTTCTGTCATTCGCTCTTGGCGGATTTCCGTTTCTTCCGGAGTATGCGTTGAGACAGAGGTTTCCGTTCGTTCGGATTCATGCCGCAGCGCTTTCTCTTCGGCGAGCCCAGAATCTTCTGTCATTCGCTCTTGGCGGATTTCCGTTTCTTCCGGAGTATGTGTTGAGACAGGGGTTTCCGTTCGTTCGGATTCATACCGCAGCACTTTTTCTTCAGCGGCTTCGCCACCTTCTGTGATTTGCTCTCGGCGGAAATCCGTTTCCTCCGACATATGCGGGACATCTTCAAATTCGGCTCGCCATGTCGGATTGCGACTCTCGCTTTTAGTCAGCGGACGGCCGTTCTTTTCAGTTTGCAAGGAAGGTTCTTCTCGTACCGGCTGCTTATTTCCGGCAACCTTCTGCTCTTTTTCAATTTCTTCGTTAAACAGCGTGACACGCGCTTCCATTTGTTTGTTTGCACGATATGTATAATTTTCCGGTTTGGCTCTTTTCTGTTCATGAAAGCCGTAAACCGGTGACGGGATGACGGACGGCCTAAAGGGTTTTTTCGCCGCTTTCTCTTCATGATGATAGGAATTTCCGGGTTTCGGCTGAGAAGCTGTGTGCCGGCCTGCCGGGCGGCGGGTCCTTTGTTCGCGGCTGTCATCCTTTTCCCGCGGCCGCGAGTTTTGATCAGGTATAACCGGGAAGCGGAATTTCCCTTTTGGATATTCATATACGACTTTTGCGTCGGAAATTTGCGGCATTTCTTCTTCTTTCTCTATAAATGAATCCGCCTCAAACTCTTCTATGTGCTTTTTTTGTTTTTCATTATCTTCATCATCGCCTAAAAACAGGCTGAACATTTTATTAAACCAGCTCATGAATCATCACTCTCTAACTCCCTTAAATTTTTCGGGGACGGTTTTAAGTATACCACTGCTTCCCCACCCAGAAAAGGACAAGTCCTTCTCATGTGTCCGCCCTCCGAATAAAAAAGCCGCCAAGTTTGTCTACCCAGCGGCTTCTTTTTTACATCTATTCGAAAGTTTTGTTCATTTTATGCCGTTAAAATGTAAAAGCTTCTCCTGCTTTACGGCTGTCATCAAGGACAAGAATGCCTTTTTCCTTCGGCGCGTCTGGGAGGTTCAGTTCCTTGGCAGAACAAATCATACCGCTTGACGCCACTCCGCGAAGTTCCGCATCTTTAATAATCATACCGCTCGGCATCACGGCTCCAACTTTGGCTACGACGACTTTTTGGCCGGCTTCAACATTAGGAGCTCCGCAGACGATTTGCAGCGTCTCGCTCCCTGCATTCACTTTGCAGACACTCAGTTTATCGGCATTCGGATGCTTTTCTTTTTCTTCGACATATCCGACTACAAACTTCGGAGAAAGATCGACGGTCAGCTCATCTTTCAAACCGTTGCGGACCAGAATTTCATTCACATCCTGGACAAAGGATTCGGAAAGCGCAACAGCTCCGCTTTCCTCAATGCTCACATATGAGGAGACATTAAAAATGTTATAGCCAGCTGTTTCCTTTGTGTCTTTATGAAAAATTTTCACGACGTCTCCGCAGCGCTCAAAAGCGATCTCTTCGCGCGGAATATCGTTCAATGAGATGAGCAGCGTATCGCCTACGCCTTCTGGATTATAAAATGCGTTCATGAGAAAAATTCCTTTCTATCATTTCTTTTTAGGGCGGTTTTTAGCCAGAATAAAGATCGGTTCAAGCTTTCCATCCTCATAAAGGAAAGAAAGCGCAGTGATCGGCACTGTTCCGTTTGCAAAAAAGCTCATCGACATTTGACCGAGAATATCGTATCCGGCATTGTTGCGGATGTCGGCAATAATCAGCACATCCTGGTGCGGGATTGACACCGCCAGTGTCCCTTCCGCGCTTTTCTCATACTCTGCGAGAATCGATTCGTTCAACACCCTGCTGGCGTCATAGCCGTCATTTGCTCTGAAAAAGTAGAAGTGATTGCCGGCGACTGCGTCTTCTTTGACAACGGTTTGGAGCGAGCGAAGGTTAAAGGAAGCCGTTTCCCGAATCCTTTCCTTTGTCCAGCCCTCTTTTTCAAGCATTTTTTCGTCGATCAGCCGGTATGTGTTGCCAAGATCGAGCGCGTAGTATATTCGTGTTTCAGCCGTGTGGCCGTCAAAAATCAAGGGAACGCCTGCACTGGATTTCTCGGGAAAGGAAGTCGATCGGATGACGGGATAGATGAGACTTTCCCGCCCTTCCATTTCCTGCGACTGGCCTTTCATGGCATTGAGTGCTTCCTCAGTATAATAGACGACTTCGTCAATCGCATCATCTTTTTTCTGCTCCCATTTGGCGATGATCCCCGGGAGTTCGAGTGTAATGCCTTTTCCTGTATTTTTATCCTCGATTCTCAAGGTGTCTTTTTCCCTGTCGAAATGAAAGGACCAGTTGTCATTTTGCAAACGTTTTTTTAATATATCGGAAAGTTTCCTTGACGTCATTTTCATAGAGGAACTCTCCTTTCGGCTACTTATTCAGGGAATCTGTCAAAAATTGCTCGATTTCCTCTTTCGTTTTTCGGTCTTTGCTGACAAAGCGGCTGATTTCGTTTCCTTCTTTAAATACGAGGAAGCTCGGGATTCCGAAAATGTCCCACTCCGCGCACGTATCAATAAATTTGTCACGGTCAACATAATAGAATGTAAATTCCGGATAGTTCGCCTCAAGCTCGGGCAAAAACGGTTCTACAAAACGGCAGTCCGGGCACCAGTCAGCCGAAAACATCAACAAGGATAAATCGTCTTTCACAACTTTTTGCAGTTCTTCATTCGTCTCGATTGTTTTCATCACTCAACGCCTCCAATATATGTTCTTATCATCCATTCGGATCATACCAGACAACCGGCTCCATATCCAGCCTTTTGCTGTCCACCTGCTTTTTTAAAAGATGGACGATTCTTTATGTATCTTACCCGTTTTAAAAAGGGAAAATCTTAACGATCCGATCCTCTTTCATATCATAAGCATAATTTTTTTGCTTTATCAAGCCATTCTCGTTTAACATGGTAAGTAATAGGGTAAAAATATCGGTTAAGGCGCCTTGCGCCGTGATCCCATGACAGTCAGGAGGAGCATGTATGGAATTTATCGTTTATCTTGCCGGAGAAATACATAGCAATTGGCGTGAAGAAGTGAAGGAAAAAGCAAAATCGCTCAAGCTGCCGATCACGTTTGTCGGACCGATGGAAAATCACGACCGCTCCGACAACATCGGTGAAGAAATTATGGGCAAGCAGGCTGATTCGATCGCGAAAGATGATGCAGCCTCGGATTTGAATAATTTTCGAACTTCCGTTTTAATGAACAAAGCGGATGTGGTCATCGCTCTTTTCGGGGAAAAATACAAGCAATGGAACACGGCGATGGATGCTTCATACGCGATTGCCAAAGGCAAGCCGCTGATCATCATCCGTCCTGAGTCACTCCATCATCCGTTAAAAGAACTGTCAAACAAAGCGAACATTACCGTAGAAACTGTCAATCAGGCGATTAAATCGTTGTCGTACGTATTTGAAAGCCGGTAGCTGTATCATCAAAAAGAGACCCTGTGCGTAAAGCGGCACAGGGTCTCTTTGTTCAATCATTTCGCAAAATCGATTGTACGGCAGAACTGTCGCAAGCTTTGACAAGCTTGAGCAGCAATTCTTTTGCAGCAAGGTAGTCATCAACGTGGATAATGGAAGCAGATGTATGGATATATCTTGAACAAATGCCGATCACGGCCGAAGGAACGCCTTCATTTGAGATGTGAACACGACCGGCATCGGTTCCTCCAGGGGAAACAAAATATTGATACGGGATGTCATGAGTCTCTGCCGTATCCAGCACAAAATTTCTCATTTCGCTGTGCGTCACCATCGTCCGGTCGAAAATCCTTAACAACACCCCTTTGCCGAGCTGGCCAAATTGATTTTTGTCGCCGCTCGCATCGTTTGCCGGACTTGCATCAAGCGCGAAAAACAAGTCAGGCTGTATCATATTGGCCGCAGTTTGCGCGCCTCTTGTGCCGAGCTCTTCCTGAACGGTCGCGCCTGAGTAAAGCGTGTTCGGAAGTTCTGCTCCTTGCATTTCTTTCAGCAACTCAATGCTGAGTCCGCAGCCGTAGCGGTTATCCCATGCTTTCGCCATGATCTTCTTTTCATTTGCCATCGGGGTAAACGGACAGATCGGCACGATTTGCTGGCCTGGTTTGACACCGATGCGTTCGGCATCTTCCCTGTCATCCGCACCAATATCAATCATCATGTTTTTGATATCCATTGGACGTCTCCTCTGCTCATCTGTTAAAAGATGAGGAGGCGTGCTCGCGATGACGCCGGGGATCGGCCCGTTGTCCGTATGGATTTCCACCCGCTGAGCCAATAAAACCTGGCTCCACCAGCCGCCCAGTGTTTGAAACCGAAGCAGTCCGTTGTCTGTGATTGATGTCACCATAAATCCCACTTCATCCATATGGCCGGCCACCATAATTTTCGGACTGTCTTCAGGTCCATGTTTAACGCCGAACACGCTTCCCAGTCTGTCCTGGAGGATCTCATCAGCATATTTTTCAAGCTCTTTTTTCATGAAACGGCGGACTAGATGTTCATTTCCCGGGGCGCCGGGGAGCTCCGTCAGCGTTTGAAAAAGCGTTCTCGTTTCCTGATTCATCTGTTTCCCTCTTTTCTTATGTATCTCTCTACATTTTACATAAGTGTGCGATGTGTTTCCAGAAGAGAGCCCATCCTTAACACGGACGGACATGTTCTGTATAATGAAAAAAACAAGCTTTGGAGGTGCTGAAAAGATGAAACTGCGCCATTTTCTTCTTGGGGCCGGCATCGGCATTGCCGCGGCCGTTGTTGTCAAACAATATGTCATGCAGCCTTACATTTCTTCTGAAAAAGCGCTGCGCATCGTCAAGTCCGCTTTTAAACAGAGAGGCCCGATCGACGGTTCATGGATATATACCGTTCCGGAAGCCTATACCGTAAACGGCGAAACCGTCATGGTGTACAAAACAGGCATTACACGTTCTGCTTTCGGAGAGCTTGAACAGTACGAAGTCATGGTTGATGCGAAGACAGGCATGATCGTAGATGTGATTGATACCGCAGCATAGCATATAAAAAATGCGGCCTGAAATGGCCGCATTTTTTTATATGGCGCGAATCGGCCGGTAGACCGGATGCCACATCGCATCCTGTACAGCTTGAATCACATCGCCCGGCTCATTTTCTGCAACTCCGTCTTTTATGGCTGCTTTAATAACAGCCGTTGCCACTGTTGCGGAAACCGTGCGCAAATCCTCAACCTCCGGAAGGAGCGCTGCGCCGGGCCGTCCGGTGTCAACCATACCTGCGATCGCAGCTGCGCTAGCGTAAAACATGTTGTCCGTAATCAGCCTTGCTTTTGATACGAGCGTTCCGAGACCGAGACCGGGGAATACAAAGGCATTGTTCGCCTGGCCGATCGCATAACGGGTGCCGTTGTAATCGACAGGCGCAAACGGGCTTCCTGTGGCGACGAGCGCCCGCCCTTCCGTCCATTTGATCAAATCTTCTGGTCTTGCTTCAGATAACGGCGTCGGATTGGACATCGGAAATATAGCCGGCCGTTTCACATGCTTTGCCATTTCTTTTACGATTTCTTCTGTAAATGCGCCCGATACAGTAGAGGTTCCAATCAAAATGGTAGGCTGCACTTGTTTTACCACCTCAAGCAGATCGATTGTATCCCCCGGGCCGTTCCGGCTAAAGTCTTTGACCTCGTCGGCAGGCCGTGCATACGGCTTTTGAATGTCCTGCAAGTCGTTCATATCATCTGTCAGCAAACCGTTCCGGTCAACACACCAAAAACGGCGGTATGATTCCTCTTCCGACACCCCCTCTTGAATAAGAGCGGCGCGAATTTGCTCTGCGTTGCCGATCCCGGCCGTCCCCGCTCCGAATATGACCACTTTATGATCTTTTAGGGGCATTTTCGATATTTTGACGGCCGCAAGCACCGCTGCAAGGGTGACTGCTCCTGTGCCTTGAATGTCGTCGTTAAAGGTGCAAATTTTGTCTTTGTATTTTTTTAAAATCTGACGTGCATTTTGCGTTCCGAAATCTTCCCAATGCAGCAAAACGCCCGGAAACGTCTCGGTTGCGATTTGAACGTATTGATCAATAAACGATTCATAACGCTCGCCTCTGATTCTTGAATGCTGATTCCCGACATAAAGCGGATCATTGAGAAGCCTTTCCTGGTTCGTCCCCGCATCAATGACAACGGGAAGGACCTTGTTAGGATCGATGCCCGCAGCCGCAGTATAAACGGCAAGCTTTCCGATCGAAATGGCGATGCCTCCGACTCCCCAATCCCCGATTCCGAGAATCCCTTCAGCATCAGTGGCCACAATCAAATCGATCCGGCTTTTTTTAGCGGCCAGATTTTCAAATGCTGTTTTCATGCCTTCAGGGTCATTAACCGACAAAAACAGCCCCCGCGGCTTTCTGTATTCATGGCTGTATTGCTGGATTGCCGTTCCGACAGTCGGGGTATAAACAATCGGCAGCATTTCTGTCATATGGTCGTTCAGAAGCCTGTAGAACAGCACTTCATTTCGGTCATGAAGCGCCGTTAAATAGACGTTTTTGCTCAAGTCATCAGGTTGTGATTGGAACTGTTTATACGCCCGTTTTGCCTGTTCTTCAAGCGTCAGCACCTTGGGAGGAAGCAATCCTGTCAAGCCGAGAGCTTCCCTTTCCTCCGGAGGGAAGGCAACCCCTTTGTTCAGCAGGGGCGTTGCAAGGACTTCAAATCCTCTTAATTGCGTCTCGATCACTTGTTCATTCAGATTATTGTGGCTCACCCGTCGTCTTCCTTTCAAAAGTTAGTTATCCTTAGGATGGATAACTACAAAGCAAACCATTCACCAAAATAGCTTAGCGCCTTTCTCTCTTTACTGACTCTGCAATCTCGCCGTTTTCATCCCATTTTAATGCCCTATAAATGGCGTCATGGTAAAAAATGTACCAGGCGTTTTTCTCGGCGGCTTTCGCCTGCCATGCTTGCTTCGCCGCAATCGATGTCATCGGATAATCGTCGTACGCCAGCACCCAGAGAGGATTCTGATGGGCATGCGTCGGCATAATATCAGCCATATGAAGGGCCGTTTCGCCGGCATCCTCAAGAACGATCACGGAATGACCGTCGCTGTGGCCGCCTGTATGATGCATCGTAATTCCCGGCAAAACTTCGAGCTTCTCATCGAAGGTCCTCACTTGATGCTGAACTGCTTCCCAGTTTTCTTTCCAATATGTATTTTTGGAGCGGATATTCGGATTTCTCATCTCTTCCCATTCGATCGCAGACGTGTAAATCGCTGCATTTGGAAACACGGAAACAAGGCTTTCTCCCTCATAGCGCGTCAATCCGCATGCATGGTCAAAATGGAGATGTGTCATCAGAACGGCGTTGATATCTTCCGTTGAGAGCCCGAGTGCTTTTAACGAGTCAGCAATTGACGATTCTTCGGTGACCCCGTAATTTCGTTTCTGCTTATCCGTCAGTTTGCCGCGTCCGATACCGGAATCGATCAGCAAATTTGTGCCGTCTTTCTGAACAAGTATAGGGTCTGTTCTCAGTTCGATCTGATTTTTCTCATTAACGTCATACTTTTTAGACCAAAGCGGCTTGGGCACAACGCCGAACATGGCGCCTCCGTCCATGTGTGTGACGCCTCCGTTCAGCCATGTCAGCTTGATTCGTCCGATTGTTAAAGTTTCCATGATCATCCCTCCTTCTCCTATCGTAGCAAAAAACGCAACCCGAAGCTTCATTTGAAAGCAAAAAAACAGACCGCCGGAAGCAGTCTGTTTTTTATGTTCGCCATTCAGCTTCTACTCTGTAGATCGGCTGGCCTTTAGCGGCGAACTTTTCTTCGTATTCGGTCATCACGTTTCCTTGAAAATCGCTTTGATGCAGATCAAGGCTGACGAACGTCAAAACGAGTCCGTATTCGGAAAAACTGGTAAGGGAGTACTCAAATAACCCGCGGTTATCGGTTTTGAAATGAATCGCTCCCTTGCCTCCGAGCACCTGCTCATACTTTTTCAAGAACGCTTGATTGGTCAGACGGCGCTTTGCATGGCGTTTTTTCGGCCACGGGTCGGAAAAATTCAAATAGACCCGGTCGACCTCCCCATCTGCAAAAACGTCTGAAAGCATATTGGCATTAATGTTCAAAAGCTTTACATTCGGCGCCTCTGTCTGCTTTACTTTATCAACAGCGGTTACGATGACGCTTTTAAATAATTCGATTCCGATATAGTTTACATCCGGATTTTGCAGGGCCATTCCTGAAATAAATTGCCCTTTTCCGGTTCCTACTTCGATGTGGATCGGGTTGTCATTTCCAAAAATGGAATGCCATTTCCCTTTACATTGAGACGGCTCGCTGATCACAATATGAGAGTTTTCAGCCAGGTAGTCATCCGCCCAAGGCTTGTGACGCATTCGCATGTACTTACACCTCTATTTGTTATATCGTCTTACAACATACCATGAAATCCCGGAATCCCGCAAGGCCTCTTCCAAAGCAAAAAAGACCGAAGATCGGCCTCCGGGTCTTTCGCGTATAAATTACAGCTTTCTGAACATTTTAATCCATATACTCCGAGAATGAAGGGAAGTGCCAATATTATGGGCTTAAATCAGCAAAATCAGATTCATCTATTAAAAGATATTCTCTCAGACCATCAGGCAGACTGCACCGGAACCGTCGCTGAGTGCGAACAGATGGAGCGGATTATCAAGTCTTTAATGGCAAATACGAATCTTGACGCCGGCCTGAAAGGCGTTCTCGAAGACATTTATTTGTACAGCCAGAGGGGAAAATCGTCCGCTTCAATCAACAGCCACATTCAGGAACACCAGGATCATCTCACACAATGGGTGGAAGATATCGGCTCATTTTCATGAAGCTCCGGCGAGACGCTTCATTAATGCGTGAAGCTGTTCCAGCCCTTGGTGAAAGCCTTCCTGATTGCCTTTCGCTTCTTGCCAGAGTGTTGTCATTGCTTTTTCCGCCAATACGTACCAGGCCATTCTCAGCCTGAGATTGTCCGTTAACGAAGAGCCGTAGCGTTCGAGCCAGCTTCCCCATTCCCGCTCTTCAACGTAATGATAAAGAAGCGGCCCCAGATCGATCGCGGGGTCTGCAATCATCGCTCCATCCCAATCGATTAAATAAAGCTGGTTCTGATCTGTAAGAAGCCAATTGTTATGATTCACATCGCAGTGACAGACGACCTTTTCTCCGGACTGTACATCATCGAGATGGTGCTCCAGATACAAAAGGGCTTGGTCAAGCTGCGGTATCGGATATTGCCGGGCCTGGATAAACTGCTTCAATTGAGTGATTACAGAGCTTGGCTGAAAAGGCTGCTTGCCGAGTCTCTTCAGCATGTCTAAAAGCTCTTTGGAGCTGTGAATTTTCCGAAGCATCTCAGCCACCGCCTGGCTGTTCATATCCTTCGGCTTCAGTTCTCTTCCCTTGAGCCAGTGCTGTGCTGTAATCACATCCCCGTTTTCCATTCGTTTTGTCCAAACGAGCTTAGGAACAATTCCTTCCGCGGACAGGACAGCCAAAAAAGGAGAGCTGTTGCGCTTTAAAAAAAGCTGCTGTCCATTATGTTCTGCATAATATGCGTCTCCTGTAGCTCCTCCTGCGGGGGAAATCTCCCATTCGCTACCTAGTAATTGTCCCAACCAGTTCATATCGATTTTCAACCCATCATTTCATTAAAAGATTTTAAAAAGCATCTGCTCCCTAGAGCGGGCAGCAAACCGCTTGTATTGTCGTCTCTTTATATTCAAATAAAAAGACGGCTATTGAGAGTCATTTGTGCTAAACAATAGCCGTCTTTTAAATTTTAGCGCTAGACGCCAAACTTCGTCAAGCAAAACTAAAAAATCCCTTTTGGTTCGTATAGAACATAGGTTCCGATGCCGTTCAGCCGAAGCCTTTTTTCCGCTTGAACCTTCCCATTGAAGAACGTAAAAGGATCGCAGTGCAGCAAGTACTGTTTCTGGGCGGGCAGCTCAAGCGTTTCCTTTTTTGCAGACGGACAATGCACCACTATGATTTCGTTCCAGGGATCAAATGCTGCAATGTTCTTCAGCTTGTAGGCCGTCACTTCTCCTGTACCGCTCATAAAAGAAAGATGTTCCTTGACTTCCTCCTCTTTTTGCAGACGAAAAGCGGGATGGCTTCTCCGCAGCCTGATCAGCTGGCGCACATATTCGACGTCCTCGCAAAGCTCCGCCCGCTTTTCCCAATCGAGCCTGTTGATGCCATCTCCCGACCTGTAGCTGTTGCTGTCCCCATTCTTTGTTCGGCAAAATTCCTGCCCGGCATGAAGAAATGGAACGCCTTGCGAAAGCAGGACGATCGACAGCGCGAGCCTTTGCCTGAGCCGTTTTGTGCAGGCATCTTCTTCCGAACAGAAGGCCATCTTATCCCAAAACGTATGATTGTCATGGCACTCCGCATAATTGATTGACTGTGGCGGCAGCAAGAATCCCGGTGAGCCGGCAATTCCATGTTGAAGCTCAGCTTTTTTTCCAGTGTCCCCTAAAGCATATCCGCGGTCACCGAGCTCAAATGTACTCCCTTTGACTGCGTTTCTGAACCGATCATTAAAAAAGCCGACCGCCGGAACTTTCCTGGCATTTTGCAATGTTGCTTTTTGCCCGCTTTCAAGCGGGGTATTTAAATCCCAGCCTTCTCCGAACAGGAGCGCGCCCGGCTTCACATTCTCGGCAAGCTTACTGATTTGGCGGACGGTTTCAATATCAAGAATGCCCATTAAATCAAAACGAATTCCATCGACATCATATTCTTCAAGCCAATAGCGGACAGAATCGAGAATATATTTTCGCACCATCAGCCGCTCAGATGCAATGTCATTTCCGACGCCTGTTCCGTCGGCTGGAAAACCGTATTCATTATGTCTGAAAAAATACCCGGGAACCGTTTTTTCAAAAGGGGATGTTTCCCTCTTGTACACATGATTATATACGGCATCCATGATCACGGAGAAGCCGTGTTTGTGCAGCGTCTGAAACATCGTTTTCAGCTCGGTGATTCTGCTTTTGGGGTTCTGCGGATCGAGCGAATAGCTTCCTTCAGGCGCATTAAAATGAAGGGGGTTATAGCCCCAATTATAGGATTGGTCCGGAGACAGCTCGTCAACTCCGGCAAAATCGTGAAAGGGCAGAACCTCGATATGGGTGACACCGAGCTCTTTCAAATAGGCAATTCCAGTTGAGAAGCCGCCGGACGTTTCAGTTCCGTCCTCTGTAAAAGCAAGATATTTGCCTTTATGGCGCATACCGCTGTCTTCATGAATCGAAAAATCGCGGATGTGAACCTCATATATAATCGCATCACACGGACTGTGAAGGCTTGGCGCACGGTATTTTTTCACTTTGACTTCCTCAGGATCTATTACAACGCCCTTTTCCCCGTTTACCGTAACAGCTTTCGCATAAGGATCGACTGTCAATAACGGCGTCCCGTTTACATAAAGCTTATATAAATAGGACCAGCCGTTCAGATCGCCTTCGACCGTTACCTCAAAAACACCCTTTTCTCTGCGCATCATTTGAAAAGTATTTGTTTGAAGCGAATCAGGGCTCTCCAGCTTGATCGCTGCCGTACTCGCGGTCGGCGCCCATACCTTAAATAAAGTACGCTCTTTTGAATAAAAAGCACCGAGACGGCCGTCATAAAAAAAAGCCTTGTCAAACGCCGCACTTCGCGTAACAGAACCAATTTGCAGGTCTGTCCAGACGCTTTCTTCACAGCATACTTTATGAACTCTTCCGAATGGAACGGGGCGGCTGCTTTCGAGAACATACTTGAATTTCTCCTCAAGCTCCTCCGTCGCTTTTACCGAAAGCTCTATCTTCCCTCCTTGATCATCTTCAAGCAGAAAAGGGGGGCTGCAGCTTGACGCGCGGCTCTTCGGAACTAAAACAGTGATCGTTCTCATTTCATCGAGATAAGCTTCAAAGGGGCGGCTGATACCCGGCATCTCAGTCTCTCCTTCATTCGAAAGATTTATGCTCTTAACCGAAGAGATTCGGTCCCTGTTTTGATGAAAACGGGCGCCCAGCCGATCACCTCTCCATCCGCTTGAAAGAGCACCCGCTCATTCGTATGAAAATAAATTTCTTTCGTCTTAAACGCCGTAACACCGTTTTTACCGATGTGTTTGCCGAATATCATTGCAAACAAGAGGCCGGCTTTTTTCAATAAGGAGCGGTCTTCAATAATGATCACGTCTAAAAACTCATCCCGCGGATTCGCGTTCGGTGCAATCTTCATGTCTCCGCCATAGTAGGGGTGATTTGAAACCGACGCAAACCAGATTTTTTTAAACGTACGCTTGTCATCCCCATTCTCATACGAAAGAACAAACGGTTTAAACGTAAACGCCGTAACAAAGAAAATCAGTGGCTGAATCAAATGATTCAGCCTGAGAGCAGCCGTCCATTTCGGCAAAGCAGTCATCTTTTTGACGGCGCAGGCATCAAATCCTAGGCTGAGATAATTGGCAAAATAAAGTTCGTTTTCACTGTCTTTCGTATGAAAGCTTCCGAGGGCATAGGTCCGGGTCAGCGATTGCCCTTTTCGCTTCATTTCTTTAATGACATTCGATTTTTTCACGGCAAAGCCGCGTTTAAAATCATTATTTAAGCCCGACGGGATGACGCTCAGCTGAATATCCCGCAAGCTGACTAAGCCGTTGAGCACTTCATGGACGGTTCCGTCCCCGCCGATCACCAGCAGACGCTTCAGCCTGTCATCCTGCATCGTTGATATTTGCCTTGCCAACACTTCAGCATGCCCGGGATGCTGGGTCATAAATGAGCGGTACGATATATTTGCCTTTTGAAGGTCTTTCTGCAATGATTTCCATACTCTGAAGGCCGTCGCATTTCCCGCCTTTGGATTTATGATGATATACCAATCGCTCATGATTCCATTCTCCATTTTATAGTATGAAAAAGCCGGGATAACGTTCTGGCGGTCAGCTCAGCCATTCCTGTCTCCGCATCGAGTCGGAGACGCCGTGCGACAACAGAATTTTCGCCGTTTTCAGCTGCTGGCTTTTAATCGGGGCGAAGTTCTTTTGCTGCTTCTCCAGCCACTCTTTCCAGTGTCTTTTGTCGCAAATGCTGATACCGTAAGGAGGTTCCGGATAATCGATATACGATGTCCGGCTGACAACGACTTTGCGCACAGGCAGTTCAATCCCCGATCCCTTTAACAAGCCGGAAAGAACCGTGCCTGTCCTGAGAAGCTCAACAGCCGGATTTAACAGTGACCGTTCTCTTCCTCTTACCGTTTTTTCTTTCCAAAAACGATCTTTGGAACCGATAAATGCGCTGTCCTTCTCACCTTCGAGAAATGATATACAGTAGATCTCAAGAGGTGTGAGAATCAAGACGCTGAGCTCTACCGCAGCCTGATTCACCTGCAGCACCGGCCGATACATGATGAAATATGAATCCGGCAGCTGCTGTGCCAAAATGTGCAGGATTTTATCGCTTTTTATTTCCCGGGAAAGCCTGGATATGTCAGAGATTGTCGAGCTTGCCCATTTCAGCTGAAACTCGTACACGTATTCTTTGAAAAACGACACGAGTTCCTCCCCTGCCGCAGGAATTCTTGCAATCAAGCTTTCATCCGTTTCTCCATCCAGTCCGTTAAACCATTCATCGGCTTCTTTTCCTTTATTAATATCGGATGCTTCTTTTTTTCTCTTTAATGTAAATGTCTTCTTTCTTTTTCCGACCGCTTCATCATCGGCGGCTTCTTTATCGTAATGAAGGCTGTCTTTCTTTTTCTCAGCTATCTCTTTAATTGACTGCCAGCGCTGCTTTTTCAAGCGGATAAACTGGTTGATATAATGATAAGGATCCTGTTCATACCTTGAAATGCAGTCCTGTATTTTAATAATCTGTGCCATCTGCGTTCATCTCCGAATCCTGCTTTTCTGCAGCCGGCCGTTCACCGAAATGGAAAACGGCTTGATGCTCATATTTGGGAAGCCTGTCTAAATGAGTTTGAAAGATGGTGAAATGCCCGGCCGTAAAAGACACCGCGTCTTCAAGAGGCTCCAGGCGGCCGTTAAAAGAAGCCGATCCATTCCACTTTCTAGCAACCGTCATATGTGGATGAAAAGGCCGTTTTTCAATTTCAAATCCCGCCGCATCTGCAGCATGCTTCACCCGTTCCCTCACGTGAAAGAGAGCGTCTGAGTATTCCGGTTCCGCATGAAGAATTCTCGGCTCCGACGGCTTGCCGAAGGTTCCGAAACGTTTCAATGCAATCTGAAACGGAGCCGTCTCAGCGGAGATCAGCTTGAGGCTGTCAGCAAGCATAGCCAGCTGCTCTTCTTCAGCGGAGCCGAGGAACACGAGGGTGATGTGGTAGTCCAAAGGATGCACCCATCTATGAAAAGAAAATTCCGGACGGCTGCTGACTGTTCGATAAAGCGGCTCACTAAGCTCCGCCGGAATTGGAATTCCAATAAAGTAATGCGGTTTGACTGACATATGTATGGCTTCCTCCTCATTCGTCTTCTCTATATTTTAACAAAAAATATAAGGACTTATAACCTCTCTATTTTCCACTTTCCGAGGCCTTATGATAGGATAATGACAGAATCATGTTTTTTGGAAAGGGTGCACAGCCGTGAAAGCCGTTCACAATATTGCAGAATTAATCGGGGAAACGCCCCTTGTCAAGTTGAACCGCGTTCAGCCCGAAAACGCAGCCCAAGTTTATATCAAGCTTGAATCTTTTAATCCGAGCGGAAGCGTGAAAGACCGCGCGGCCTACCAAATGATTGTGGATGCCGAAGAAAAAGGCCTGCTGAAACCGGGTTCAACCATCATCGAACCGACGAGCGGAAACACCGGCATCGGCCTTGCGATGAACGCTGCGGCAAGAGGCTACAAAGCCATTCTTGTTATGCCTGATACGATGACAAAAGAGCGGATCAACCTTCTGAAAGCGTACGGAGCTGAGGTCGTCCTGACGCCGGGGGATGAAAGGATGCCGGGCAGCATCAAAAAAGCGCAGGAGCTTGCTCGGGAAATTCCGGGCAGCTTTATTCCGATGCAGTTTGATAATGAAGCCAATCCGGAGGCTCACCGGAGATCAACCGCTCTGGAAATTGCCCGGGCAATAGAAGAAATCGGCAAACCGCTTGCCGCATTTGTTGCAACAGCAGGAACAGGGGGAACGATTACCGGAACAGGCGAAAAGCTGAAAGCGTTATTTCCGGGGATAACCGTTCATGTGGCAGAACCTGCAGGGTCGCCTGTTTTATCCGGGGGCAAACCGGGAAAGCACAAGCTTGTCGGGACAAGTCCGGGATTTATTCCAAACATTTTAAACGAAAACGTCTATGACGAAATCTTAAAGATCAAGGACGAAGAAGCCTATGAGATGACGCGCAGATTGGCGCGGGAAGAAGGAATCCTTGTCGGCCCTTCTTCTGGGGCCGCTTGCTTCGCCGCTGTTGAAACAGCTAAGAAGCTCCCTCCCGACAAAGTGGTCGTCTGTATGACAGCCGATACAGGAGAACGCTATTTATCAAGCGATTTATTTCAATTTGATTAAGAGAGAAAAGCCTGGTTTCTGTTGTGAAATCAGGCTCAGATTGTTGAAAAAATCCCAAAGCTAAGAGACGTTTTGGGATTTTTTCATCTTTTTAGCGTGAACCGCAACCCTTGCAGTCTAGGAAGGCCGAGCATTGGAGCTGGTTGTGATGACGGCAGTGTTCAGGCAGGACGACGCCTGCTCCGTTAGCCGCCGTTTCTCTTTTGTTCGTGAGCACCGACTTAGCAGGCCTGACAACGAATGCGAGGGTCTGCCGACACGGAAAGAAGCAGATAAAACGCCCGTAACCGAAAAAGAACAAAAAATAAAATGAATAAAACCGTTTCCTCACATGCAGCAATTCCTTTTCCTGCTTCAAAAAGCCCCTCTCCTGAAAACAGCAATGTTTAACAGCAAAAAAGCCGCTCTAGAGAGCGGCCGTCTTCGTTATGCTACACATGCATTCCTGTCCTGGCATCGTTGTGATCCGTTATATATTCAATCCGCTTGAAACCGCAGTCCTTTGCATTTTGATATAGAAGCTCCAGTTTTTTTTGATCTTTGCAGTATATCGTGACAAAACTCGAATCGGCTGTAAGCACAATCAGCTCGCAGCTGCTTTTCATATATGATTCATATGTGCTGACATCTTCAGGATGGCCATCCTTCGGAAAAGCCTTCAGATCGGCGAAGATGAGATAGTACCTTGCGTCTTCCAGCCTTTTTTTAAATGCTTCTCCTGTCATCACCTGCGGATCTTGAGGAAAAAGATTTTCATCTGACAATTCACCGTTTTCTACGAGATAGCATTCGCCATCGGCAAGCAGCCAATTGAAATCGGCCGGTTCAACCGGCTTCAGCATATCGAGAAGAAAGCGCCCGTACCCGTTCGGGATTTCAAATAAAACGCCTCGCTTATGACTCATGTCATCACTCTCTTTGCTACTTCGCCAATTCATAAATGGCCTGTGCATAAATCGATACAGCCTTCAGCAGATCATCAATTTCCATATACTCGTCTTTCTGATGGGCAACGTCGGGACGGCCTGGAAACAGCGGTCCAAATGCCACGCCGGCTTCCAGTGACCGTGCATATGTCGCCCCTCCGATCGAAATTAATTGTGCCGTTTCCCCTGTCTGCTCCTCATAGACCCGCTGCAGCGTTTGGATCAGCTCATGGTCTTTTGCTACATGATGGGGCTTGCTGTCTTTAAAGCTCACCAGCCGGGCGCCCTTTATTTGCGAAAGCCCGGATTTCACCCGATCGCTCTCTTCAGTCACAGGATAGCGGATGTTAATATGGGCTTCTCCGCCTTTTTCCTGTTCATACTGCAGCCGGCCGACATTCAACGTCAACTCTCCACTGATGTCATCGCGGCAGCCGATGCCGATTTTTTTCCCTCTCGTATCTCCGGCAAAAGCCCCGCTAACCGTTTGAACAAACTGGAGCCCGGCTCTGTCAAGGGATTGGGTATGTAAAAACTCGGACAAAATGAGGCCGGCATTGACACCGTTATTAGGCTCCATGGCGTGAGCTGATTTGCCGTACACGGTTAATGTCAGTCTGCCGTCTTCTTGAAAAATACGCCCTTCTGCACGCTTTTCTTTTACAAATCGGACAAATGACTCTTCAAAACCTGATGGGGCAGACCCCTCCAGGACGGCTTCGGCGTCATCAGGCACCATGTTCAGACGCCGGCCGGACCGGAAAGTCTCCAATGTTAAGTCCGCACCTGTTTCCGCTTGATCAGTTTCAATTTTTAAAGCCGCGTCAATCAGGCCTTTTTCCGCATAGATAATCGGAAAATCAGCATCAGGCGCAAAACCGGCCGAAGGCATCTCTTCGTGTTTAAAATAATGCTCCACACAGCGCCAGTCGCTTTCTTCATCAGTGCCGATAATCATTCTGATTCGCTTTGATAATGGGAGGCCGGAGTCTTTGACAATTTTTAATGCATGATACGCGGCCATTGTCGGCCCTTTATCATCAAGCGCTCCCCTTGCATAGATGCGGCCGTCTCTAATTTCTGCAGCAAACGGATCGCTCGTCCAGCCATCTCCGGGCGGAACGACATCAATATGGCAAAGCACGCCGATGATCTCCTCGCCTTTCCCCCATTCGATATGGCCTGCATACCCGTCAAGATTTTTGACCGTAAATCCGCTTTCTTCCCCTTTATTCAAAAGCGCTGTCAGGCATTCTTGAATTCCTTTTCCAAACGGCCGACCCGGACCCGCCGTCTCTTCATCAAGGACGCTGTTGATTTTTAAAAAACCTTGAATATCCTCTACGATCTCATTCCGTCTTTTTGACACTTCCTGTTCCCAGTTCATAATTTCGCCCCTTCTTTTTTTAGTTTAGCCAAAAACCCTTGCAAAAACACCCGATAACGAATAATATAGATATTGTTTTGCTATAATGTTCGTTATTGGAGGAAATGATGTTTAACATAAAAGAAAACCAAACCACAGTCAAAAAAGAAATCCTCGCCGGTATTACAACCTTCTTTACAATGGTTTATATCGTCGTGGTCAACCCTAGTATCCTATCCGGTACAGGCGTCCCGTTTGATCAAGTGTTCACTGCCACAATCATTGCTGCCGTCGTCGGAACGCTTTGGATGGCGCTTTCCGCCAACTTTCCGATCGCGATTGCACCCGGGATGGGGCTGAATGCGTATTTTGCAGTGTCAGTCGTCGGCTCGTCCAACGGCGAAATTTCTTACCAGACAGCGTTCAGCGCTGTTTTCGCGGCCGGTATCCTCTTTATTATCTTATCGCTAACACCTCTTAGAAAACAACTGATCGAAGCCATTCCGGCTAACCTAAAATACGGGATTACCGCCGGAATCGGCTTGTTTATCGCTTTTGTCGGTCTGAGAGGAGCCGGAATCATTACCGCCAATGAATCCAATTTGGTCGGACTCGGCAATCTGCACTCGCCCGGAGTGATCCTGGCACTAATCGGCTTGGCTTTCTCCGTCGTTTTGATGGTCATGAATGTGAACGGCGCTCTATTTTTCGGTATGATCTTAACCGGCCTGATCGCCTTTTTTACCGGCCAGCTTGAGTTTACCAAAGGGATTCTGTCAATGCCTCATCTGCCGGAAAAACTGATCGTCACAAACCCTTTCGCCGCTTTTGGAGATGTCGTCCACTACGGCCTTTATTCGGTTGTCTTCTCGTTCCTGCTCGTCACGATTTTTGATACGACAGGAACGATGATCGGTGTCGCCGAACAAGCCGGACTCATGAAAAACAACAAACTGCCGAATGCAAGAAAAGCCCTTCTTGCCGATTCGACAGCGACGACGATCGGCGCAATGTTCGGGACAAGCCCGACGACCGCTTATATCGAATCATCCGCAGGGGTGGCCGCAGGCGGAAGAACAGGGCTTACGTCTTTAACAGTCGCTGTGCTTTTCGGAGCGGCGCTGTTTTTCAGCCCGCTTGTGAGCGCGGTCTCCGGGATCTCAGCGATTACGTCGCCGGCATTGATCATTGTAGGAAGCATGATGATCGGCGCTGTCACCAACATTCGCTGGAAAGAGCTTGACGAAGCATTCCCGGCCTTTCTCGTCATTTTGACAATGCCGCTGACATCATCTATTGCGACAGGCATTTCCCTCGGGTTTATTTCTTATCCGATTGTCAAAGCCGCGAAAGGCAAATGGCGCGAAATTCATCCGCTTGTCTTCGTGTTTGCCGTTCTCTTTTTCATACACCTCTTCTTTTTGGAAGGGCATTAAACGACTGAACCCCGTCTTTTTTAAAAAGACGGGGTTTTCAGCATCAGGCTGAGCGCGATGACGAGGCAGCACCAGATCAACCCCGGATAGAAAAACCAGTCAATGGAATTCCGCCTGGCTTCATAAAAAGCGTCGCTTTCTTTGTCTGCCCCCAGCAAAAAAACGCGTTCCATCACCTTGTCAAAATGGACGGACAACAGACTTCGATAAGCGAAGGCAAAAACCAGGAGAGCGCCCGCTTTCATCCAGATCGGTCCAACCATGATCAGCGCCGTAAAAATGCCGATCATTTGCATAACCTGTCTTTTATAGTCCGGATGGCGCAGCATCACTTTAAAAAAGATTTCCTTAAGGCCATTTTGCACTGTACGGGCTTTAAAGATGTTCCGAGATTTTTTAAAGAACAGCCGCGGCCCTTTTGCCCCTCGTTTCCCCTGCTTCGGCACGCTTCCATCCAGGTTCAGCGACAGGAAAAATTTTGCGAGTCTCAGCTTTCTTCTGTTATCAAATTCAACCTCTTCATAAAATAGATACATGTTGCCGAGAGTGCCGCCGGCGGTCTTCAGCGCGGCCACAGACAGCACCATGCCGCTCAAGAGTACAACCGGCCAGGAAAACAACAAAACAACTGCACAAGCCGACAGCCACACGAAAAAGATCAGTCCGGCGTTCAGCACCCGGTGTTTCAGCTTGTACTGCCATCCGATGTTCCGCCTCTTCAAGACGGTGATCAAGGAATTGAGACAGAAATAAAAAAAGAATACGGCGAGACAAGCGGGCAGTTCAATCCCAAATTGTCTGACGAACAGAGGAGTAAACACGGCCGCCGCCAACAGCCATTTGCAAAACTGGATAAACAGACAATATAAATAGCCGCACCTTTTCATGTCCAGCACGAGTGTCTTTTTTTGCAACAAATAAAGCTGATCAGCTTCCATTAAAAATGTCCTCACAGACCCAAACAGCGTAAAAACGGCCGGAGCAAGCACAATCAATCCGGCCTGCCATCCGTTATCAAACGACCCTCCATTCAGCCATTTGATATATTGATAAACGCCGATTCCAGCCGCAGGCAGTACAATATACAGCGCAACCGTCCAATCGATGACCAGTTTGATGATCCGGAGCTGATAAAGACAGTCCGCTTTCAGCCTGCTGATAAACAGAGCCCGGCCGCTCATGCGGGAGCACCTTTTACAGCAAAGTAAAAGCAGTCAAGCAGCGAGCCACCCGAAAGGCCGGTTTTCTCCTGCAGCTCTTCGAGCGTACCTTCCAGCATCAGACGGCCATTTGAAATCAGCAAAAAACGGTCACAGATCTTCTCGGCGGTATCCAGCACATGCGTACAAAGCAAAATACCCGCTCCCCGCTTCTGCTCTTCTTTCAGCATATCCAAAAAGAGGCGGCTTGCGATCGGGTCGAGCCCGATAAACGGTTCATCGATAATATATAGATCAGGCTGCATGAGAAAAGCATGGATCAGCATCAGCTTTTGCTGCATCCCTTTCGAAAAGCTCCCCGGATAATCATGAAGCGCATGCTCCAGCGAGAATCGCTCGATGAGCCGATTCGCCCTCGGCAAAAACGAGGACTCGTCCTCCTGCAAAAACGTCCCTAAAGCCGTGATATGCTCCCATAAAGTCAATTCGTCGTAAAAACTGGGCTGTTCAGGTATGTATGCATAGTTTGACGTTTCAGCCCATTCAACCTGCCCGGCCATATGCCTTGTTAAACCGAGTATCGTTTTAATTGTCGTGCTTTTCCCCGCTCCATTCGGTCCGATTAATCCGACAAGCTCGCCTTCCCCCACAGTAAACGATATATTTTCGATCGCCGATTCCTTTTCTTCATAACCGGATTTCTCAATATGCACTTTTAATTTCATTATCTTTACCACCTCTCTTTTACTACGTATGAAGCTAGAAAAAGTTTAAAATTTTTTTGGCAAAAAAACGTGATCGTACTGCATGTTCTGCTCACGATTTTCATTTTTTCATTAATTTGGCTCCGGCTTTTTTCTGGATATTTGGCAAAGAGATCGTGTATAATATTTATTGATCATTTTCAAGAAATGGTCGCTAACCGTCCATGCTGCATTTTGGAGTCGTAAGTTGTGGTAGTCAAGTCCATTCGATCATACGATAGGGAGTGGTTGTTTGAAACCTTCAACAAACCGAATGCTAACCAGGATCAAATCAGTATACATGTTCATTCAAGAAAAAGGACTCGTTACAACCCAGGAACTGGTTGATGAATTTGGCACTACACCGAGAACAATCCAGCGTGATCTGAATGTGTTGGCATACAACGATCTAGTACACAGCCCCAGCAGAGGCAAATGGGAGACTACAAGAAAAAAAGTGAAAATCTCCTCATAGTAATATTCTGAAAAATTGAACTTTAGCGCTGAATATCATATAGGACAGCCATCAAACATAAAAAGCATCAAACCCGATGAAGTTTGATGCCCCATAAACCAGCTCTACAGGCACTCGACGAATCAGAGTGTCTTTTTGTTTTGCAATGCGGCAAGCTCGTGCTCAGAGAGCTCTCTGTATTCCCCCGGCAAAAGCTCTCCATCAAGATCGACATCCCCCATTTTCAGCCGCTTTAAATAGATGACGTCACGGCCGACCGCCTTCAGCATTCTTTTAACCTGATGAAATTTTCCTTCCGTTATTGTCAAAAGCAGACGTTCCACGCCGTTTTTGCTTGCCAAAAGCGACGCTTCAGCCGGTTTTGTGACATATCCTTCACCGATATCGACCCCTTTTTCAAGCTGATCGAGAGCCGCCTGATCAATAGGCTTATCGACATGTACTTCATACGTTTTAGGCACGTGTTTTTTCGGCGATAAAAGCTGGTGTGCCAACTGGCCGTCATTCGTTAAAAGCAGCAGCCCCTCGGTATCCTTGTCAAGCCTTCCGACCGGAAACGGCTCAAACCTCAACAGCTCCGGATCGAGCAAATCAACAACCGTTTCCTGGCGGCTGTCTTCTGTCGCTGACAGCACGCCTTGCGGCTTGTTCATCATCAAGTAAATAAATTCCTGATAAACGACGGGTTCGCCGTAAACCGTGATGTCGTCTGATTCCGGGTCTACATGCTCTTTTGCGTCTTTGATCAGTTGATCATTCACGCGTACCGCCCCGTTTTTCAGCATTTTTTTGACTTCTTTTCTCGAACCGTAGCCGCTGTTTGACAACAGTTTATCCAATCTCATGAAGACACTCCCTTTTTTTACATAAAAAGAAAAGCCCTTTTTAGGAGGCCTTTCTTTTGAAAAAGCGATTCAACCGCTGACCGAACATTTTTTCGAGCAGTTTCACACGGTAAGCCAAGTACAGATAAACCGATCCGCCGACCGCGGTTGTGATGAAAATGACGACAGCAGATTTGATCTGCCCGCCTTCATATGAAATAAACAGACTGAGTAGCGCCTGAACAAGCAGCAACATGATGCCCATGACCGCCGTCAGGATCAGCATCAGCAAAAACCGTTTAAACAGTTTGCGATACGAATAGCCGGCATGACGTTTAATCATAATAAATCCGTACAGGAGTGACGCTGAATAGCCGAGCGCCGTTGCCAAAATCGATCCGCTTCCTTGAAACAGCTTGATGAGCGGAACGTTAAGCCCGATTTTGATTACAATCCCGATCATCAGGCTGACAACCGCAAATTTCTGCTTGTTCACCCCCTGCAAAATCGCAGCGTTGACGGTGAAGAGCGAGAATAACAGCGCCACGGGCGCGTACCAGAACAAAATATCTCGTCCCATTTCAGGGAGCAGGCTTTCCGAGCCGTAAAAGAACGTGTAAACCGGACCCGATAAAAGAGCCATACCGACTGATGCAGGAAGAACGATAAAAAGAATGATCTGCATCGCCTGATCAATCTGTTTATTTAAAGCAGGGAAATCTTTGTTGGTAAAGTTTTCAGTCACCGCCGGGATCAATGTCAGGCCGAATGCCGTCGCGAGAGATACCGGTATCATCACAAGCTTTGGCACGTACAGCGTCACGATCGCCATCAAATCCTGGCTGATGTTTTGATAGCCGGCTGCAATCATCGCTTTATTAAACGTATTCGTATCAATGTACTGGTAAAGCGGTATCGCCAATCCGACAAAGATGTATGGGGCGGCATAGCTGAACAGCTCCTTAAACATCTGCCGATACGTAATATTGGCGGAAGGAACCAGGTTCGGCTTCAGCGCCAAAAGCGCCCCTTTTCTTTTCTGCCAGGAAAAATAAAGCGTGAACAGCCCCGCGAATGCGCCGATCAAAGCCGCAAAAGTCGCATAGCCGACAGCTACGACAAGCCCGCCGTCTAATACTTTGATCACCAAATAAGTAGCCGTTAATAGAAAGACGATTCTGGCAATTTGTTCAACGACCTGTGAAACGGCTGTCGGCCCCATCATCTGGTGACCTTGGAAAAAGCCTCTGATCAGCGCCAGGATCGGCACAACAAGTAAAGCGAGACTGACCATGCGAATGACATACACGACATGTTCAATCGTCAGCCCGTTGTTTTCTGTTCCGCCGAGGGCCATCTCCGCAAAAAACGGGGCAGACAAATATAGAATGGAGAAAGCAATGATGCCTGTGACGAGCATCATCGACATTCCGGCGCGCAGCATCCTTCTCGTTGTTTCATAATCGCCCATCGAGTTATATTTTGAAACAAATTTGGACACGGCCGCCGGAAATCCCATGGTCGCAATGCTTAAAAAAATCGTATATTGATTATAACCGTACTGGAACAGGGCACCGCCGGTGGCACCGACCATGGCTCCGAACGGAATCAAGTAAATCATTCCGAGGATCCTTGAAATATAGGTACCAAGCGTTAATACAAAGGTGCCTCTTAACAGTTTGCTTGACATGTTCCCAATCACCATTTTTCTTCAATAGATTCAACTTTTCTATTTTAACATACAGGCGCATTACTCAGGTAATAATAACATGGCTAAATTTTAACATCCCCATGTTTTAACGTTTTTTCATCCAGCCGATCTTTCGTTATAATAAGAAGATGGAGCGCGGATATTATCTGATGAAATCCCTCCCGCCTGCACAGAATGCAGGCTCTACAAGACAGGAAAGTTGAGGATATTGGTATGAAGTATTTTGATGTCATCGTCATCGGCGGAGGCCCCTCCGGGCTGATGGCCGCCATCGCGGCCGGTGAACAGGGGGCGGACGTTCTTTTGATTGACAAAGGAAACAAACTCGGCCGCAAGCTGGCCATTTCGGGAGGCGGACGGTGCAATGTGACGAACCGCTTGCCGGTTGATGAGATCATCCGGCATATTCCCGGAAACGGACGCTTTTTGTACAGCGCTTTTTCTGAATTTAACAACGAGGACATCATCAAATTTTTTGAGCGCCTTGGCGTCAAGCTGAAAGAGGAAGATCACGGAAGAATGTTTCCTGTCTCCGACAAGGCGCAGAGCGTAGTGGATGCACTTTTAACAAGGCTTGAACAGCTTCATGTAAGCGTGCGGACAAACGAAAAAGTGAAAACAGTCCTATACAATGAAGAAAAAGCGTGCGGGATCGTGACAGGCAGCGGCGAAGAAATTGGAGCGGGCTCTGTCGTTATCGCTGTCGGCGGGAAAAGCGTCCCGCATACAGGATCGACCGGAGACGGCTATGAATGGGCGGAAAAAGCCGGACATACGATTACGGAACTGTTCCCGACAGAAGTTCCGGTTACGTCTGACGAGCCTTTTATCAAGCAGAAAACATTGCAAGGCCTATCATTGAGAAACGTCGCTCTCAGCGTATTGAACAAAAAAGGAAAACCGGTCATCACCCACCAAATGGATATGATTTTTACCCATTTTGGACTTTCTGGGCCCGCTGTCCTCAGGTGCAGCCAATTTGTCGTTAAAGAGTTGAAAAAGCAGGAAAACGTCAGGCTGAAAATCGACTTGTTCCCTGATATTCATGAAGAACAGCTTTTTCAAAACATGCATAAAGAATTAAAGGACGCTCCGAAAAAATCACTCAAAAACATGCTGAAGCCTTGGATGCAGGAAAGGTATCTGCTGTTTCTTCTTGAGCGCAACAAGATTGATCCTTCTGAAACGTTTTCATCCCTTTCCAAAGACCGTTTCAGAGCTTTCGTCAAAGACTGTAAAGAGTTTACCGTCAACGTGAACGGCACTCTTTCGCTTGACAAAGCCTTTGTGACCGGCGGAGGGGTTTCCGTAAAAGAAATCGACCCTAAAAAAATGGCGTCCAAAAAAAAGGAGGGGCTTTATTTCTGCGGGGAAATCCTCGATATTCACGGCTATACGGGCGGGTACAATATCACATCCGCGCTTGTCACAGGCAGACTTGCAGGCATGAATGCAGGCGAATTTTCACTTTGCCGAAGAAAAAAATAAAATTGCTCCAAACCCTTGACAAATGTGGAATGGCAGAGTTTCAGCGCAGTGCTGAGACTTGTGCCTTTTTTGAAAAGTATGTTACGGTTAAAGAGTTTTGTTTCACCTGATTGTGGGGTAATAGGGGAAGCTAGGTCAAACTTCCTGAGAGAGAATGAATTTTATATGTGCAACTCATACTAAACATAATGATGGGAGTAAGGACGAAAAATGATTAGAGGGTGAGGATGATTTTGAAAAATATTTCAAGCGTTTTTTGGATTGTGATTGTTATCACAGCAGCAGCTGTATTATGGGGAATCGTTGCTCCTGATAACCTTCAGGCGTTAACGACTTCGATTCAAGGTTATGTTACGAACACACTAGGATGGTATTATTTATTGGTGGTTTCTCTGTTTGTCGCATTCAGCATCTTTTTGATCTTCAGTCCGATCGGAAAGATCAAATTAGGGAAACCTGAAGAAAAACCTGAATTCTCTCGATTATCTTGGTTTGCCATGCTTTTTAGCGCAGGTATGGGCATTGGTCTCGTATTTTATGGCGCGGCTGAACCGATCAGCCATTTTGCCATTAGCTCTCCATCAGGTGAAACAGAAACAGCCCAGGCCTTCAGAGATTCTCTGAGGTATACATTTTTCCACTGGGGATTGCATGCATGGGCGATCTATGCGATCGTTGCTCTTTGCATCGCGTACTTTAAATTCAGAAAAGACGCGCCTGGCTTGATCAGCGCGACGCTGTTTCCGGTCTTCGGCGACAAAGTCAACGGACCGCTTGGAAAAGGGATTGACTGCATCGCTGTCTTCGCAACCGTCGTCGGTGTAGCGACTAGTCTCGGAATCGGCGCCACGCAGATCAACGGCGGACTCCATTATCTATTCGGAGTACCGAACAGCTTTCAAGTGCAGCTGGCAATTATTGCAGTCGTTACCGTGCTGTTCTTAGTTTCCGCATGGAGCGGTATCGGAAAAGGCATCAAGTACTTGAGCAATACGAACATGGTGCTGGCCGGCATCCTGATGATCTTTATGCTGTTCGTGGGACCGACAGTGTTGATTATGAACTCGTTTACGGACACGATCGGAACGTATATCTCCAACGTGGTGCAAATGAGCTTCCGCCTTGCGCCTAATGATCCGGACAGCCGTGAATGGATCAATTCATGGACGATTTTCTACTGGGCTTGGTGGATCTCCTGGTCGCCGTTTGTCGGTATTTTCATCGCCCGCGTATCAAGGGGGCGCACAATCAGGGAATTTTTGATTGCCGTATTGTTTGCCCCTACTGTGCTGGCGTTTCTATGGTTTTCAATTTTCGGGGTTTCAGCGATGGATCTTCAGCAAAAAGGGACTTTTAACGTTGCAAAACTGTCTTCAGACACGATGCTGTTTGGCATGTTTGACCACTATCCGCTGGCGATGATTACATCTATCGTTGCCTTGGTGCTCATTGCCGTATTCTTTATCACTTCCGCAGACTCGGCAACATTTGTTCTCGGCATGCAAACGACTTACGGTTCACTGAATCCTGCGAATTCGGTCAAGATATCATGGGGAATCATCCAGTCAGCAATGGCTGCGGCGCTTCTGTATTCAGGCGGACTATCGGCCCTGCAAAACACCGCCATCCTGGCCGCACTGCCGTTCTCAGTCGTCGTGATTTTCATGCTTGTATCGTTGTATAAATCTCTGTCACAAGAGCGGAAAGAAATTAAACAGGCTGAGAAATTCCAGAAGCCAAGAAGCCCAAGGGTGAAAAAAGCATAATTAAGAGGAACAGTAAATAAATTTGACTTATGGTTATAAAAAGTGCTATCAGCAGTATGCTGATAGCACTTTTTATTCGAATTGAATGAAAATCATCAACTTTTTTCTTTTTAACGCTAAATAACCTCCTAGATATTACCGATAAGGAAACTGAAGGAGGTGCAAATTGGAAAATCTCATATTAAAAAATTTAAGGGAGTGTGGGTATAAATTGAAAAAATTAATTAGTTTTATTTCACTAGCAACAGTAGCTTTATTTTTTATTTTGCCAAACATTAGTTTTGCTTCAACATTTACTAACGCTGGTCCTAGCGATCCAGAAACAATTTATGGATACTCAGGAAAAAACACATGGTCACAGAAAGGTTACTGGGATCTAACTAATCTTGACAGCATTCCAGATACTGCCGTGGTTGAATCACTTAAACTCAATTGGAGTGTCAATTTTAATTCTGGAATGAATTACGCTAATACCTATGTTGCTTTATTTGACGAAAAAGGAAATGGAAGTTATATGGACACAGGTACTGCTAATCCTTATTTTAAAGGTGAAAAAGTTAAACAAAAGTGGAGTACCCAATTTTATGTAACAAAAGCACTTTATCCTACATATATAAAGCCTAAACTTTATATATTCTGGAATGATACTGTTTCAGCGCAAGGTGGAAGTTTTTCAATAGAGAACTAATTAATAACAAATAGGGGCTTACGAGTAGCCCCTATTTCACTTAAGGGGTAAAAATCGATTTTGGATTTTTTATGTCCTGTATAAAATTAACGCAGAAAAACAGTAAAGCTGTTCGCCTTGAGGATCGCATGCGGCTGATACGTCATATTTTATATCGACCAGCTGGTCTTCCGACAGCTTTTTTAAGAATTCATTGATCTCATGCTGCAAATCTTTTTCGTGTTCTTCATCAAATACGGCTACCTTCAGCATACGCTCTCTCCTTTCTATAATGAAAGGTATTCGCACACAGCCGAAGTTATGCTTAAAATCCTGATCGAAAGAACCTTGAAGGTCGCCGGCAGGAGGCTCCGAGCGTTTCCTGACATGTGATAAATAAAAAACTTCTTATCTGTACAGATAAGAAGCCGGACCCGCTTATTTTGTTTTCGGCTTTGTGTTTCCGGTCCATTCGAGCATGCCGCCGACCATATTGGTGACATCAAAGCCTTTATCCTGCAAATAGAGGCAGACATTTTCGCTGCGCTTGCCTGATCGGCAGACAAAAATATAAGGCTGCTCCTTTTGGAAGACATCGAGTTTTTCAGGAATATCCCCCATTTTAATGTGAACGGCTTCAGGGATCATTCCTTCAGCCACTTCTTCATCTTCTCTGACGTCAATAATGTTCAGCGTTTCTCCTTTTGCAAGCCTGTCTTTCAGCTCATCAGCCGAAATCTCTTTTATCGTCATCGTTACTGCTCCCTTCAATTGCCTTTAGGTGAGACTATTATAGCAAAAGTCGGGAGGCAATTTCTATTTCAGCAGGTTTTCTCTATCGTCCACTGTCAGGAAACACTGATTTCCCCAATGTCTGGAACGATCCGTCCTGTGCTGCAGAATCGGCTGTGAAGCTTCCCCCTATCAGACAAACAAGCATGACGGTGAAAAAACAAATGGATTTTTTCATATGAGCCCCTCCTTCATTTTATATATTTGATTCTTGGCATGCTGCGATTTTTCCAGGTAAAGCGCGCTTTTTTCATAGTCGCCGGACTTCATGTAGTAATCGGCTATATCTTTTGTCAGTTCGGCAACATGAGGCCATAGCCGTTTATCGCTCATGTATTCAAGCGAAAGTTCAATATCGAGCGGATGGCCCGCATCATACAGGGCGAAAATCAGCCTGAATTTCGCCGCGTATTCATCCTCCCCTTGTTCCGCCGCTCTGGTAAATCCCTCTTTGCAGAGACGTCTCGCTTCTTCGGGAGAACCGTTTTTGTACATGAGGTGGGACAGCTCAAAAAGGGTGTTAATGCCAAAGACCGATTGCTCATGGACACCGATTGAAAGAGCTTTTCTAAAGTGCTCCTCCGCCAAAAGCGGCATGCTGCATTTGGCGTAGTTCAGACCCATATTATGATAGATCAGCCCGATGATTCGCCGGTTTTGGAGGGAAACGGCCTGATCAAGCGCCCGGCCGTAGTGTTCCTCGGCTTGTTTGATGCGGAACAGTTCAAACTGAACCGACCCGAGAATCATTTCGCACCCGATCGTTTTGTCTATGTATTCTTTATGCTTGCTGAAAAGTGAGAGCGCTTTTTCGGAGTAGTTCAACGATCTGAAATGATCATCTATTTGGTAGTAGGCAGTCGCGAGCTTATAGTAAAATTCCGCTTTTTCAATTTCATCGGTCAGTTTATGCAGCTTCATTTCCGCTTTTTTGTAACAGCTGATCGCCTCAAGATAGTTTTTCTCATAAAACTCATACATGCCTGAAAAAAAGAAAAAATAGTACTGAATGATGTCATCCGCGTTCTTAACCGTTTCCTTCTGCCTTTTAATCTTCCGGAAGAGCTCGGCTGATTCTGCAAACTGCTCCATCATCAATTTGCAGCGGTAGTCCAAAAGCTGAAAATAGAGCTCCAAATCTCTGTTTTTCTCCATTTTAGAGAGCAGGTTTCGGATCTCGTATCTCAAAGATACAGCCTGGAGCGCTTCATGGCGCTTGATCATGGTGTACCACTGATTCAAGAGCCCGGCCGCTTTTTCGTATGCCGCTTTCGCTTCCACTTCTTCATTCATCCTTTCTTCTTTTTAAAAACACAAAAATTACATTTATTAACTTTATTTTACAGAAAATAATTGTTATTGGCAATTATTTTTATGAATAAGTGCAAGGAGTGGCATCAGCTCCAATATTTGAGCTGGCTTTCGAGGTTTTTGGCTGAAACAAGGCCTTTTTGGAATTGGTTCGGACAGGTGAGGTTGTATTTTTTAATTTTTAGGTTGATGGCATCGATCAGCGCTTCGCGCTGATTCGATTTGATCGCTTTTTCAATCTCTTGTTTAATTTCCTTTTGCAGCTTCAGCCACTCCGGCAGATAACGGGCGTTTTTAAGAGTTGACGAAAGCGCATCCCCTTCGAGCGCCTCTTTGCTGAGCGGTCTTCCAAAACCGGGGAGGGACTTGAAGTCGTCTTTCTTTTCGCTTTCCTTTACAGCTTGATCAATCCAGTGAAGATATCGTTTTTCAAATTCTTCACTCATGTGGGCCATCTCCTCTCATCACACCTGAAGCAAAGGTTCAGGTGTGTCTTGTCGTTACGACAGTTCCCCTCTGTTCTACGGCCTCCGCTTTTTTCAATACTTGATATGCCAGCCACATGACCGCATAGCTGAGCAGGCTGACGCTGAAAAAAGGAACAATTCCGGGCAGAAAGGCAAAAGCGATATAAAGCACGGCAGCAACCGCCATCATTGTTAATGTATACTGTAAATACGATATGCCCAGAATCAGCGAAAACTTAAAATACATCCGCTTCTTCCAATCGAAATGGGCGAGCAGCGGGAACATATAAAACAGCATAATTAAAAACAAAAACCCAAAAATCATAATGACGAACCGGAGAACGTGCAATAGGAAATGCTCCGGATAAATAAAAGCAAGGTCAACATAAATGATGATGCCAACTGCCGCCAGAATAAGACCGATGACGTTGGAACGAAAAAACTCGCCGCGGTACGCCTGCCAAAACGTTTTACATATCGGAATATCGGTTTTGCCCATAATCCATTTTCTCATCACGGAAAACAATGCAGTCGTCGCCGGCATAAACCCGAAGACGCCAAGGCCGAGCAGCGTAAAAACAAACCACAGCAGATTGGCGTAAAAAAACTTCAGCACCCATTCACAAAAACTCAGCACCCTTCCCATGGAGACGCTTTGTTCCACGAATTCCCCCCCTTTATGTATATTGCCGGGTATACAGAAGTTCACTGATTCCCATCGGCTTTTTTTCTTTGATGGAGCGCCATAATGCCTCGCCGGCTGCAATTGAATAGGCGCCTGCTTCGGCACCGGCCAGAATGTCGTAATTCCTCAACGGGTCTCCTCCGCCAAACAGCTCTTCCAAAAGCAGCGGATCTCCTCCGCCATGCCCGCCGGGCTGCCTGACGACGCGAATCGTTTCTTTCGATTCAAACAGCGGATAATAATCGATGGTCTGTTCGGGAACTTCAAATGGAACCCTTGCCGGCGCATGATATTCCTGCGTTTCAAGCCTTCCCTTTGTCCCGTTGATTGCAAGCCGGTAGCCTTCATACGGGGCTGAAAAATGGACGGAGTAATTCAGCAGCGCCCCTTTGTCGTATTTCAAAACGGCTGCATACGTGTCCTCGATATCGATTTCTTCATCGAAAATACACGCGTCAGGCCTGTAATCGGTATAGAGCAGATGCTGGCTTTCGTTGGTCTTGACATGATCGTCCTGCGGGTCGCCTGCCTGCCACCTCATATAATAGCGGCAATTCTTCTTGACATGGCATGTTCCGCAATAGCGTTTTTCCCCTTTTTCAGGATTCATTTCGCCGCCGGGTCCGTAGTAGTACAGGCCTCCATAGGCAAAAACCTCGCGAGGCGTTTGAGCAAGCCACCAATTGACAAGGTCGAAATGATGGGTTGACTTATGGACGGAAAGCCCGCCGGAGTATGCTCTCATCCTGTTCCAGCGTTTAAAATAGCTTGCGCCGTGATACGTATCGATGTACCAGTTCAAGTCAACCGACGTAATCGTGCCGAGCTTTCCTTCAAGTATCAGCTCTTTGATCTTGCGGTGGTACGGATTGCAGCGGTAATTAAACGTAACGGTCACTTTTCCTTTGCTCGCGGCTTCGGCTTTTAATACGGCTGCCGCATCCCGTGCCGTTGTCACCATCGGCTTTTCAGTGACCACATCGATATTCGCCTGTAAAGCGCCTAATATATAGCGGACATGCGTATCATCACGGCCTGCTACAATAATGGCGTCCGGCTTGATTTTATCAAGCATTTCGGTAAACGCTTTCTCCTTGAAAAACGGGACAGGACGAAGCGCCGGAAACCTGTCTTTGCAGACTTCTTCCCTTAGCGGATCGCTGTCCAGGAGCGCGGCGATGCGGTGTTCTTCCCCGTATTTTCCCACTAGAGGCTCGATAAACATGTTAAAAGCGCGGCCGCTCAGACCGCATATCGCATATGTTTTCATCGGTTCCTCCCCCTTTCATTTTCAGCGAAGCGCTTCGATGAGTTCCATCGCTTCAGGGGTTTTCTTCGCATAGACCGGTATGAAAGCTGCCATGTCTGTATTCAGCTGAAACGTATAGCCGTTCAAACGTTTTTCTCCTTTTTCAATGACAGCCGCATACAGCTGTACGTCCCCGTTTTTGCCCAGAGCGCTGTATGGCTCTTTTTCTTTCGAAGCAACTTTCAATGGCTGAAGTCCTTCAGGATCGTAAAAAGGTTTAAACATGTCTTCTGGAACGATAAACAGATCTCCTTCTTTCGCCGCAATTTCAACTAGAAGTTTTTCCGGTGCAGCCGGGAAAACGGTGATGTTGAGCTGTTCTTTCCCGGCTGCGCGCTGGACGTTTTCCTTTATTTCAGCCGGTGCATCCGAAAAGATCAATACGTCTGTTCCCCCGCCCCCATCCTTTCCGCATGAGGAAAAAAGAAGCACTGCTGCAAATAGAAGGACGGAGAAAGCGAAGTTCTTCACTTCGCTGCCTCGCGGGAAAAGCGGCCGGTCTTTTCAAGTTCTACAAGAGCCATGATCAATGCGCCGACACCGTGAAGATCGTTGGTGCATTTTTCCCGCCCGACATAATAATCGTATGTCCCTGCAGAAGTTCCGACGCAAATATCTTTTAAAAGCAAGCCTTCTTTTGCGCTCAGCTCGATTTTCTCTTCGACGAGTCCTTTGAAAGCCTTTGCGGCTCTATCAATATATGATGAATCGATATAGCCCATGCGAGCTCCTTTCGTCATCGCGTACATATATAAACACGAGCAGGAGCTTTCAAGCCAATTGTCCGGAAGTCCGCCTTTATCGACAACCTGGTGCCATAACCCTGTGCGTTCATCTTGAAAATTGGCAATGCTTTTGACCATCTCTTGAAGCACCCGGGTCCACTCCTGTCTCGTGTCATGCCCCTGCGGGAGCAGTTCGATCATATCGCTCAGTGCAAGCGCGTACCAGCCGATTGACCTTCCCCAAAATTCGGGAGAACAGCCTGAAACGGGGTCGGCCCAGGGCATTTCCCTCTTTTCATCCCACGCATGATAATACAATCCCGTCCGGCAGTCTTTCGTATGTTTTCTCATCAGTTTTTCTTCGAGGATGACCACATCGTACATTTCAGGCTCATTGAACGCTCTTGCATACTTAAGTGCGAAAGGCCCTCCCATGTACAACCCGTCAAGCCACATTTGGTAAGGATATTTATCTTTATGCCAAAACCCGCCTTCTTCTGTTTGATTCAGCGTATCAAAAAGGCCCTTCAGCTTTTTGGCGGCTTTACGGTAGCGTTCATCGCCCGTTTCATCATACAAAGGATAAAGGATAAGTCCGGCTTGTATGGCGTCCAGTTCATCCCTCCTGAAATAAAAATTCCCGCAGCCGTCAATGAGCTCATTGGCGTATTCTTTTACATAGTTGAAATATGCTTCTTTCCCCGTTTCTTCCCAGAGGCGAATCAAGCCGCACAGAAATACACCCTGATGGTAGTGCCAGCGTCCGGCCGGCGGCAGCTCCTCTGGTGTATACGCTTTCATTATTGTTTTGGCCGCTTCTTCGGCAATGTAAAGAGGCGTTTTTGTGATGAGAGATTGATTCATGTCATTCAATTCCTTTCATCAAAAAATATTAATATATTCCTTCTTCTCCAAACTTCTTCGCCATCCTGTTTGCAAATATGACAAGAATGAGACCGACAGCTGCTTTAAATAAACCGACGGCTGTACTGTAGCTGAACTGCCCCTGCTTTAATCCGGCCGTGTATACATACGTATCAAAGATCTCGGCCACTTCGCGGTTCGTTGCATTTAAAAGCAGATACACATGCTCAAAGCCGAGTTCGAGCGTATCGCCGATTTTCAAAATAAGCAAAACAACGATGACGCTTCTGATCGCAGGTAGTGTGACATGCCACATCCTCCTCAGGCGATTGGCCCCGTCCATTTTCGCCGCTTCGTAAAGCTGCGGATCGACAGCGGTAATCGCCGCCAAATAAATGATCGTCGACCAGCCGGCTTCCCTCCAGATGACCTGGAGAATGTACATCGGCCTGAACCAGCTTTCATTCAGCAAAAAGTTGATCTTTTCTCCGCCGAAGTAGTCGATGATCTCATTGATCAATCCTCCGTCAACCGTCAACAGAACGAATGAAAGCGATACCACAATGACCCATGACATAAAATGCGGAATATAGATCAGCGTCTGGACAAACTTTTTGAACAATGCGACTCTGACTTCATTCAATAAAAGCGCCAAAATAATCGGTATCGGAAAGAATACAACAAGGTTGAGGAAAAACAAAATCAATGTATTCTTCAGAAGCATAAAAAACGTCGGTTCGGTGAACAGCCTTTCAAAATGCTTAAAACCCACCCATTCGCTCCCCGTTATGCCGAGAAACGGCTGGTAATCCTGAAACGCTATGACAATCCCCCACATCGGCACATACTTAAAAAGCAAAAAATAAATCAGTCCCGGCAGAATCATCAAATATAAATATTTTTGCTGGAGAAGCTTTTCCCAAAAACGCGTCTTTCGTTTTTTTTCAACAATATGGGCCGGATTTTTTCCGGTCTGGACATCGGCTGCTTTCATAAACGGCCTCCCTTCGTGATGTTTGCTTTCACTTTATCCCACCATGAAAAAATAAATCTACAATCATATCATCACATCGGCCGCACCTCGCCCGGCAGCCGGCAAAACCTAATAAAATGAAACGATGGTTAGAAAATGATTATTGACAAATTCACACAAAAGTCGGATTAATTATATATGAACAACTCAAACGAAGATTTGTTGGGGGGGAATTTATGAAGAGAAAACAATATAAGTTTTACTATAAGCTGGTGACCTTCTTTCTCGTTCTGAGCACCATTCCGGTCATCATCGTCGGCTTTTTTTCCTATCAGAGATCAGCGGAAACCATTGAACAAAACGTTACAAACGAAAAGCTCCAAACCGTTGGCCAGACACAGCTAAATATCGAGCATATTTTAAAAACGGTTGACCATTCCTTCACCAATTACGTCCGTTCCTATCCTTTAATTCAGACACTCAGCCGCACCATTACACCAGAACGCTTTCAGCTGTATAACCAAATCAACAAGGAATTAAACGAACTGCAGACATTCGATACCGATCTGTCGGATATCACGCTGATCAGCCAAGAAAAAAAGTGGTATATCAACAATTCCGGTTTATATCCTTTAGATCAGGGAAAACAAGCCATCACGATCTCGCTTTACAACGCCTTAAAAAGCCGCTCCAGCTGGGTGCTTGAAAAAAACAACGACCTTGTCGCCACAAAAGAAGGGGCTTCGGGCAACTGCCTGTACAACGTCAATCTGGTCAAACAGCTTCCGCTGAACAGCATGGAAAACAGAGGCCTTGCGATCGCAAGTATTCCTTCTTGTTCGCTTGTCAAGCGCATGCCGCATCATTCAAAAACAAACAGCATGATGGTGCTTGATGACAACGGACGGATCATCCTTCACTCAGACCCGTCAATGATTGGGCAATCGATCAAACAAGACGATTATTTCAAAACGATCCGCCGGCATCAGGAAAAAAACGGCCAGTTTGATACAACAGTCAACGACACCGCCTATAACATTACATACCAGAAATCAGATTACAATAATTGGATATACATTTCGTTAACGACCATTCCGGAACTCTATCAGCAGACGGCATCAATCGGCTGGTTTACGTTTACGATCTGCGTCATTTTGTTAGCGCTTTCATACCTATTTTCCTGGTTTGGTTCTCGTCATTTTTACAGGCCAATCAAGGTTTTGTACGAATCCGTCTCAGGCTTTTCTGCGGGGGCCGCTTCCGGCCAGGAGAAACCGAAAAACGAATTTGAACTGATTGAACGGAATATTAAAGAGATGAAAAATAAAAACCATGATCTGAAGGTGCGCGTCGAACAGCAGGTCACCCAGCTGAAGCAGTATTTTTTAACAAGGCTTTTGCTCGGCAAGCTGAGCGAAGAAGAAATCAAAGACCGCTTTACAGGGCTCGGCTTCCCTGAAGATTGGAGCCACCTGTCCGTTTTTGCCTTGCAAATTGATACATTGAAAGACACATCATATGATAAAAAGGATCTTGATGTCCTGCTGTTTGCGATCAACAGCCTTGTCGAACGATCTGTGCCCAAGAATAAGCGCCTCCCGCCGGTTGTCATTGATAAAACGCAGACCATCATCATGCTGAACCGCGGACAGCCGCTGGACAGGTTTCAGGAGGACTTGGAGCATACAGCATCATCCATCAGGGATAAAATTCATGAGGAGCTTGGATTGTTCGTCAGCATCGGCATCAGCCAGCCGTTTACAAGCCTTGCAATGTCGAAGCGCGCTTATTTGGAAGGGCTTGAAGCGCTGACATACCGTCTGAAATCAGGAAAACACGCGGTGATTTTCTATGAGCATCTTGACCGTAACAAAGCGTTTTTAACCCAGTTTCCAAAGCAGATCCAAAATGAACTGTTTGAAGCTATTAAAACGTGCAACCGTAAACAAGCGGCCGAACAGCTTCACCTTCTCCTTGAATCGATTTGTTCTGAAAACATGAATCCGCATCACTGCCAGGTAGCGATTGCAAGGCTCTTGAACAACTTGATTGAATTTATGCATTTGCTTGGAATCGAAATTTTTGAACCGAACGAAAATACGATGCTGTACGACGACGTCTTTGAGCTGACGACCATCGAGGAGATCGAAAGTTGGCTGAACGCGCAGATCATCGTCAAAATGATCGATACCCTCAGCATCAGAGAAGAATCACAATACAAAAACATCTCAGAAAAAATCGTCCATATTATCCAGCAGGAATTCGACACGGACTTGACGCTCGAATCGATCGCAGGAAGGCTTCATTACAACCCCAACTATTTAAGCAGCATCTTCAGGAAAGAAATGAAAATATCGTTCAGCGAATACTTGTCATCCTACAGGCATCATGTCGCGAAAAACTGGCTGACAGAAACGACGCTGTCCGTAAAAGAAATTTCTGAAAAACTGAAATACAAAAATCCGCAGAATTTCATCCGCTCATTTAAAAAGCTGGAAGGAATCACGCCCGGCAAATACCGCGAGCTGAAAACTCATTCGGCATAAAAAGACAATCCCGGCTTCCCGGGATTGCCTTCTATTTTTCTGCTTTTTTAAATGACTCTTCATATTCTTCTATTACTTGATCTCCGCCGTTCGTCCGCCATTTTTCAACCGCTTTCTCGAACTGGCTTTCATCCGTTTTGCCGAGGATGAATTGATATGTGGCATCGTCAATGATCTTTTGCAGTTCATCGCCTCTTTCAGATGCGGCCGGTGAGTACAAACTTTCGGCCGGATTTGAGACGATGATCTCATTATTGTCCTCTGTCAGCTCTTCATATTTTGTGCGGAGCGGATCTCCCGTATTTTTCAAATATTGTTTATCAATGCCGACGAGAGAGACGAGCGGCTGAATTTCCGCCTGCCAGTCTTTCAGTTTTTCATCAATTCGTTTGAATTGTTTTTCCCCTTCTTTTTTATAGTGAACCCCTTCGATCCCGTAAGTCATCAGGCTGTAAACATCCTCTTCGGCGATCCGGTCGAAAAAGGCCAGAATCCTCTTCAGCTCTTTTTCTGTTTTGACGCTTGTTTTCGGGAAGGCAAAGATTCCGTTATGCCCGCCTGATGCCCAGACGCGTTCCTTTCCGTCCGGTCCTTTGATCCGATTGATGATCTCAAGCTCCATTTTATCATCGACAGACTGGTCTCTTAAATTGACGGCATCGACCATATTTCCGACATAAATGCCGGCTTTCCCTTGTGAAAACATCTCCTGCTGCTGCGTTTTGCTCGTAACCGGGAAGTCTTTGTTGATCAGCCCTTCATCATACAGTTTTTTCATATATTTCATCGTATCCATGTACTCTTTTGTCATGAAGTCAGGCGTGAACTTGCCGTCTTTTTCCTCCCAGTCAGTCGGCATGCCTATATAGGACCCCAATGTTTTAAAGGCGCCGTAGATCAAATCGTTTCTGTCGGTAAAGCCGATCGTATCGTTCTTTCCGTTTTGGTCAGGATCTTTTTCTGTAAATGCCTTCGCTGTTTCGTAAAGTTCATCAACCGTCTTTGGTATATCGAGCCCAAGGTTGTCAAGCCAGTCTTTACGGATGACAACCCCCTGTCTTGATAACGGGCGCTCCCTGTAGATGCCGTAAAGCTTTCCGTCGATTGAAGCGTTTTTATTGATCAGCTTGTTCATCTTGCTTAAATTCGGATAATCCTTTAAATAAGGACCAACCTCCCAAAACATCCCCGATCTGAACGCATTCATGACAGATGAATTTTTAATGTCCTGAATGGTGACGACTTTCGGCAGGTTTCCGGCGGCGAGCGCTGAGTTTAAGCGGTCTTCTTTTACTGCATCAGGCACCCACATTAAATCGAGCTTTGTATTGGTGAGCTCCTCGATTTTTTTAATCGCTGTATCCTTCGGCGGCTGCTGATGATAAAGGATTACCATCCAGCTCAAGTCCAAAGGCGAGTTCAGATCGACTTTCTCATCCTTTGTAGAAGCCTGATCTGCTCCGCTTTTCGAACAGCCAAACAGTCCGCCGGCCAAAAGCGCGAACGCAAAAATCGCTATCAGCCATTTTTTCCCCATATTGTCCCCTCCGTTTTTATCCTTTAATTGACCCTAAAAGAGCGCCTTTTGCAAAGTGCTTTTGAATAAACGGATACACGAGCAGCACCGGTATGGTTGCAACGACAATGACCGCCATTTTGATCGTTTGTTCCGGCGGCGCCGCGGCTGCCCCCATCTCCGTCATATCCCCTTGCATACCGCTTGATACGATGACAATCTGGCGAAGCAAAACTTGTATCGGCCATTTTGTCGCATCGCTCAAGTACAGAATCGCTTGCATGTACGTATTCCAATAGGTGACGGCGTAAAACAGCGAAATTGTCGCAATCGCCGGCAAAGACAACGGAAGAATGATGCGGAAGAAAATTCCGATGTCATTGCAGCCGTCGATTTTGGCGGATTCCTCGAGGCTTGACGGTATGTTTTGAAAAAAGTTCTTTAAAATGATCAAGTTAAACGCATTGATGGCCGTCGGAAGAATCAGAGACCAATAGGTATCGAGCAAGCCGAGCGATTTTACAACGAGAAAGGTTGGGATCATCCCTCCGCTGAACAGCATCGTGAACACAACCAAGAACATGAGGACGCGCCTTCCCATCAGCTCCTTTCTCGACAACCCGTATGCCATTAAAGAGGATAGAAACATGCTGACCGCCGTCCCTGCGGCTGTGACAAGAATAGAAATGATTAAGCTTCTGTACACAATGTCAGTTGAAAAAATATACCTGTACGCATCCAGCGAAAAAGTTGTCGGTATTAAGATAAACTTTTTCGAAATGACCTCCTCAACTGTCGCAAAAGAGGCTGCGATAACATGAATGAACGGCAGCACACAAACCAATCCGAACCCTGTTAAAAATGAATAATTCAATATGTCAAACACGCGGCTTCCAGCAGAATGCCTGATCGTCATTTCCCCCTCCTTGTAAGCGCTGTCAAAATATTACGATATCGTGTCTAAAATGTAGCAAACAGAAAGGAGAGCGTCTATAATCATTTTTTAAGCAGGATCAGAAAAGCGGAGAAAAAGATCATCACCTTAGAAGATGATACGTCAGTCTTCATCAAGGATGTCTGAGGTGCTGACTTTCGGCTTGAACCCCAGTTCCCCAATGGCGGAATCGATCGACCACGGCCGCCCCTTATTGTCGCTGACAGCATAATATGTACCGTATGTTTTGACGGATTCGATTGCGGCTTTAAAGATTTGGACGAGGTCGGGGTGGGATAACAGCGTTTTTTTGCTCCTCGGTTTTGCGCGCAGCGTTTCTTGCTCATTTTCAGCGGCTGTCCCGATCCGCAGATTGATCACGGAAACCTTGGCGTCTGATTGGTGCGAGAAAAGATAGCCGAGATTTTCGGACGCCAATTTTAGCAAGCCGTACAAGCTTTTGGACTGCGGGTAGTCATCCGTGTTGATCTTCCTCCCCAGCAGAGAATCGCCGTTCTTTTCATACACATCTGTCACATGGTTGCTGCTTGCAAATACCACCTTCGGCACGCCGAGCTCCGCCGCCGCCCGCAAAATCGTATATGTCGCTTTAAAAAAGATATCCGTCATTTTCTCAAACTCCCGCCGGTCAAGCAAATCGCCTGTCGGCTTGACAGCCAAAAGGTTGATCACCGCATCCGTATTCAGAGGAATGCTTTTCACGACTTCATTGTAATCTGCCGCATCCACCCGGACAAACCGGACAGCCGGCTTTTCATCCGGTTCTTTTAAATCCAGCACTGTCACCTCGTATCCTTCGCCTGCCAATCCGCCCGCTAACACGCGGCCGACCGTGCCGTTCCCTCCGATGATCGTCACCTTTTTCACAGTGATTCACCTCCTGTTTTACAGCCATGTTTTTAAGAAACCGATCGCTTTATGCCTCATTCCGGCTGTCTCGAAGTGCCCTGAATGAGAGCGAAACACTTCATATTGTTCACCGGCGCCTTTTTCTTTATACACATCGGACAGCTTTTCTTCAATGAGGTCAATTCCTTGAACTGGCGTTAGTTTATCTGCGGTTCCGACCAGGCTTAAATGGGGCCTTGGAGCGATCAGGCTTTCGATTTGAGCGGTTGAAAAGTGCTTGACCAGCCCTGGAACATACGAATAGAGATTGTGACGGTCCAAATTCTGCGTCTTGATTAATGTTTCGCTGTCCACCTGCGCGCATATATCAACGCATACGCTGACCCGTTCATCCAATGCAGCAGTCCACCAGGCCATCAGACCACCCATCGACATGCCGAGTGAAGCGATGCGGCTTTCGTCTGTGTCCTCACGCATGCTCAGGTAATCGATGGCTCTGATGCTGTCGAAGACCATCATTCCCCACATCACCCGTCCTGTCCAAAGCATTTCTTTAAATATCTCACTCTCCGTTTTGCCCCGCCTGTCTCCGAAAGCCCAATGGTCAATCGCAAGCACGGAAAATCCCAAGGCCGTCAATTCCTCGGCGAACGGCGGCGTTTGCAAGTAATCCGCTCCTTCAATCAGCTCCTCCTTCCCCCTTTCATAACGTCCTCCGTGTGAATGACAGTAAAGCACGGCCGGCCGCTTGCCGTTCATCTGTTTCGGTTTTGCAAAATAGGCCGGTACCGCTTCAATTCCATTTAAATCAAGCAAAAGCGTTTCAAGAATAAAAGATGACTTTTCTTCAATTTTAAGAGTACTCACATCAATGCTTTTTTTCTCCGGCAAATCGCCGAGCAGTTTGAAAAGTTGACTGCGCATCGTGTTCCCCTTTCTTTTTTCCGTTTGATTCATTAATACGATTTGAAAGGGCGTTTTACCTTTTTCCAGATGATAAGTTGACGGAAGTTCACCACAAACAAGGCGCTGGTCAGCATGATAAACAGTAATATCCAGGGTGATGAAAACAAAAGAAGCAGCGAGAAGCACCCCATGAGAAAGAGGCAGCCTATTTTGTAAACGCGACTGGACAGCAGCTTGTAAGCAGCGGCAAGACCGCACAGCGAGTTGCAGATGAAAAAGGCGTTTGCGATCAGGACCAGTGTCTCAACATTAAGAAAGTGAAACATCAGGCAGACAAAAACGACGGTATGAATGAAAAACATAAGCCCCAGTGCTGCCATCGGCTGATTTCCCCTTGATCTGCGGGCAAACAGCCCGCCGGCCTGCGATGCCACCAGCCTGGCTGCTCCGCCTGTCACCTGAAAATAAGCGCACATGCAGAGTACAGCGGTGAGCACAGCGATCACCGGCAATGCAAAAGATCCGAACAACGGCGTCAGCATCATCGCCAGCTTCAATTGTCCGTTTGCGAAGAACCCCGGATCAATCCATTGAACAGCTGCCGCAGTCGCCACATATATGAGCGTTACCGTCAGACTGCTGATCACGACGGCCCGGGGAATCGTTTTCCCGCGGTTTTTCACTTCCATGCTGTAGTTGCCGACGATTTCCCATCCAACTAATGCCCAGAACAGCAGCAGCAATCCGCGGCCAAAATCGGCAAACTGAAATGTTCCGTCTACGAGCGGCCCCTCACGAAAGTAAGGCACAGAAGCTGCGCTGCTTCCAAACAGAATGAGGGCCGCGGCAGTGGAAAAAATGAGTGCAACCATGCCGACAAATGAAAGGTTAAAGCAAAGAACTACCATACAAAAGATAAAAAAAATGAAGCCGTACAGTTCAGCAGGAAATGCCGTGCCGGCCGCAAGAGAATGAATATATTCGCCGGCCGTCATTAATACGGCGGCGGGGCCGAAGCTCGCAGCCATGATAAAATAAAAGACTGCCAACTTTTTAACACGGGAACCGAACGCTTTTTCAGCCGCATAAGCAATCCCGGCATCATTCGGATACTCGACGCTCAATCTGGTAAAAATCCAGGCAAATAAAAAACCGATTCCCAACATCAACAGCCATGCAAAAATCGCATAGTCCCCCGCTGTCTGATGAATCATCGGCGGCAGCAGAATGATTCCCGACCCTAAAATAGGCCCCGTCATCAGCCCGCTTAATAATAAAGGGCCAAGCTTTTTTTCTCTCATACTGATACAATCCTTTCGCAAAGTCGTTTAAAATGATTGTAATCTTGTTTAATTCATCAGTAAAATAGATATTATCGATCTGTAACTTCGAATTTTTCGATATAAAATAAAAGGGAGATGGACGAGATGGAGATCCGACATTTGAAAACATTCAAAACCATCGTGGATATCGGCGGTTTTACCCGTGCTGCCGATTATTTGGGATATGCGCAGTCAACTGTGACTTCGCACGTTCAAGCAATCGAACAAGAATTAAGAAAGCCGCTGTTCTACAGGCTGGGGAAAAAAATGATGCTGACAGAAGCAGGAAAACACCTTCTCCCTTATGCCGCAGAAATGGTCGAACTGTATGAAAAAGCGAGGCACATTCCGGAAAACGACCAGGAGCCGTCGGGAAACTTGATCATCGGCGCCTCGGAATCTTTAACGGTTTACAGATTGCCTGCCATTCTTCACGAATTTACTAACAAGTATCCGCAGGTCACGGTCACATTAAAGTCTTCCACGTGCTGGCAGCTGAGAGATGAATTGAAGCAGGGAAAAATCGATGTCGCTTTTCTTTTGGACAACGATAGGAAAGAAAACGACCTTCATGTTGAAAAGCTGGTCAATGAGCCAATGGTGTTCATCTTTCCAAAGGAACACCCGGCAGGACAAAAGGCCCTTGATGATTTGACTTTTACCGCAAATGAAACGTTTTTATATACGGAGCACGGCTGCAGCTACCGTGATTTTTTTGAGGAGTATTTACGTCAAAGGGGAGTCATTGCCGACCATACGATGGAGTTTTGGAGTGTCGAAGCAATTAAACAGTGCGTGATGTGCGGTTTGGGCGTATCCCTTCTTCCTTTGATCACAACGCGCACTGATATCGAAGAAGGAAAGCTTCAGGGCACGCTTGTCCGCGACGCCCTGTTTTCCACTCAAATGGCTTATCATAAAAACAAATGGCTTTCTCCTGCAATGGCGGCTTTTACAGATATCGTCCGCACGAAAGCAAGAGACTGGGCACAGGCATAACGTTCCTATATCTAAATGCCTTCGGTATTCATCAGCACGATCCGCCAGCCGTCCGGATCTTCCACTGTTGCCCCTTTGTCCTTCCAATACGGATTTTCTGGCGGCACTTCGTGATGGCCCATATCAGCGAGCCTTTTTAAAATACTCTTGATTTCCTTCTGATCAGGAATATAAAAGACGAGCAGATTGTCTTTGGTCGGTGCCGGACAAGGGCTGCCTCCAATATGGGAGGTGAATTCAAGGTGATATTGGACATTCGGCAGGCCGAACATGACGCCATGATACCCTTGATGTCCGGAAAAACCGCCAAGCTTTTTCAGGCCCAGCCCCTTTTCGTAAAACGCAACGATTTCGTCAAAACGGTCTGTAGGCCGGGCGATTCTGACCTGTGCGGCGGAAAAATCGGAAAAATGCATCATCATCATCTCCTTTTTTCCCATTTTAAGCGGTCATGGATCATTTGAAACGAAGCGAACGGCTGAAATATTTTCATCCTTTCGGCGGAATGACAGGGCTTTCAGATTATTAAAAAAAATCCCAAAACGGCTTTTAGTTTTGGGATTTTGTCATCCTTTGTCCCGCAATCCTTGCAGTCTGGGAAAGCCGAGCATCGGAGCGGTCTTCCACAGGATGTGGTGACGGCGGTGTTAGGCGGTTAGCCGCCTGATCTTTTCTCCTATCGTAAGCACCGGCTTAGCAGGCCTGCCAACGAATGCGCGGGTTTGTCGGCACGCTGAAAAGCCCCTTCGGATTGAAGGGGCTTTTCCATTAATTTGCGACAATATTTACAAGCTTTCCAGGTACAGCAATCACTTTTCTGATCGTTTTCCCTTCGAGCTGTTCTTTTACTTTTTCATTGTTTTTCGCCAGCTCTTCAAGCTGTTCTTTGTCGGCGTCGGCTGGAACGTTCAGCTTCGCTTTCACCTTTCCGTTCAGCTGAACGACGATTTCGACTTCGTCATCAACGAGCTTTGCTTCATCATAGACAGGCCATGCTTCATACGTGATCGTTTCCTCATGTCCAAGTCGGCTCCACAGCTCTTCAGCCAAGTGAGGCGCAACAGGAGACAGCAATTTCACGAAGCCTTCCATGTATTCTTTCGGAAGCTGATCAGCTTTATATGCTTCATTGATGAAGACCATCAGCTGAGAAATACCTGTATTGAAGCGCAGACCTTCGAAATGGTCTGTTACTTTCATGACCGTTTCGTGGTAGACGCGCTCAAGCGTTTCGCCGGCTCCTTCAACGATCTTCTCGTTTAACCCGCCATTGTCATCGATGAACAGACGCCATACGCGGTCAAGGAAGCGGCGGGCGCCGTCAAGTCCTGTCGTTGACCAGGCGATCGATGCATCCAAAGGCCCCATGAACATTTCGTACAGCCGGAGCGTGTCCGCACCATGAGTCTCCACTATTTCGTCCGGATTGACGACATTGCCTTTGGATTTGCTCATTTTTTCGTTGTTTTCACCAAGAATCATTCCTTGGTTATAAAGCTGTTTGAACGGCTCTTTCGTCGGAACGACCCCGATGTCATAAAGGAATTTATGCCAGAAGCGCGCATACAATAAGTGAAGAACGGCGTGTTCCGCACCTCCGATATACATATCGACAGGAAGCCATTCCTGTAATTTTTCAGGGGAAGCCAGTTCGTTCGGGTTTTTCGGATCGATGTAGCGCAGGAAGTACCAGCAGCTTCCCGCCCATTGCGGCATCGTATTCGTTTCGCGTCTTCCCTTTTTGCCTGTTTCAGGGTCTGTCACTTCCACCCATTCTTTAATGTTCGCAAGAGGGGACTCACCCGTTCCGCTCGGTTTGATTTCCGACGTTTTCGGCAAGATCAGCGGCAGCTCTTCTTCAGGAACCGGAGTCGATGTGCCGTCTTCCCAATGGATGACCGGGATCGGCTCGCCCCAGTAGCGCTGACGGCTGAACAGCCAGTCGCGGAGGCGGTATGTTACCTTTTTCTCGCCCTTCCCGTTTTCCTCAAGCCACTGAATCATTTTTTCGATCGCAGCCGCTTTATCAAGGCCGTTCAGAAAATCTGAATGGATGTGTTCGCCGTCGCCTGTATAAGCTTCTTTCTCAACATCTCCGCCTTTGACGACTTCTTTGATCGGCAGCCCGAATGCTGATGCGAATTCGTGGTCCCGCTCATCATGGGCAGGGACGGCCATGACCGCTCCGGTTCCGTATGTAGCCAAGACATAGTCCGCGATCCATACCGGAATTTTTTCCCCGTTTGCCGGATTGACGGCGTAAGAACCTGTGAAGACGCCTGTCTTTGTTTTGGCAAGGTCTGTCCGCTCCAAGTCGCTCTTTGATTGAACTTCTTCGATATAGGCGTCGACCGCGTCTTGCTGTTCAGGCGTCGTGATTTTTTGAACCAAATCGTGCTCCGGAGCCAAAACGGCATATGTGGCACCGAATAATGTATCAGGCCGCGTTGTGAAAACCGTAAACGTTTCGTCTGTGCCGTCGACCGCAAAATGAACATGCGCCCCTTCGGAACGGCCGATCCAGTTGCGCTGCATCTCTTTGATGCTTTCCGGCCAGTCGAGTTCTTCCAGATCTTCAAGCAGACGGTCGGCATAAGCGGTAATCTTCAGCATCCACTGCTTCATTGGACGGCGTTCTACAGGATGGCCGCCGCGTTCGCTTTTGCCGTCGATGACTTCTTCATTGGCAAGAACGGTTCCAAGCGCAGGACACCAGTTTACAGGGACTTCATCTACATAAGCGAGACCTTTTTCGTAAAGCTTTAAGAAAATCCACTGCGTCCATTTATAGTAGTCCGGATCTGTTGTATTGACTTCTCTGTCCCAGTCATACGAAAAGCCGAGCGCTCTGATCTGGCGGCGGAAGTTGTCAATGTTCTGCTCGGTAAAGACGGCAGGATCGTTTCCCGTATCCAGCGCATATTGTTCCGCAGGAAGCCCGAATGCATCCCAGCCCATCGGATGGAGGACATTGTACCCTTGCATCCGTTTCATGCGGGACAAAATGTCAGTTGCCGTATAGCCTTCAGGGTGTCCGACGTGAAGGCCTGCGCCTGACGGATACGGAAACATGTCCAATGCATAAAATTTCGGTTTGGATTTATCTTCACGCGTGGCGAACGTTTTATTTTTAAGCCAATAGTCCTGCCACTTTTTCTCGATTGTTTGATGGTCAAAACTCAATTGTAAAAACCTCCTTTGAATATGAGTACGGCTTCTTTGTATTCAAGTATGGACGGGACTGGCAGCGTTATATTCAGATTATTCTAAAATCAAAAAAACTCTCCCATCCCTAAGAAGGGACGAGAGATTTCCCGCGGTACCACCCTTGTTAGTGTGCATGGGGCACACTCACTTGATATCTGTAACGCAGATACGCGGCAGCAGCTCATCACTGCTGCAACTCTGAGGCGAGTTCGGAAGCTCATTTGATTGACTTTCACCAGCCGTCAACTCTCTGAAACAAAATGGGCTTCTTACTGCTCCTCTTCACTGTTCTTGCCGTAACCGTAATCTTATCTGTATTTTATAGAATTCTGTTCATAAGTGCAAGCAGGTTTGTATACAATGGGAATGTGCTGAAAAAAGGGTAAGAGTGAGGATCTTAATCGTGTGGAGATTTGTTTTGCCGTTCGGAGTTCTGTACATTTGCCTGCTGTTCTCTGACAAAGTCAAAGCTTCTCAATACAGCTTCACCGCCGTAGCCGGCAATGATCGATAACACGACAAGCTGAATTCCAGAATCAGGTTCCGCAGATAAAACAAGCAAAATAGAAGCAACCATTCCGACAAGAATATCTTCAAAAAATCCAAGGTAAATGAATCGTTTCGTTGTTCTCGGTTTCTCGAGGCGCCCTCTTTTTTTAACGTGCCCGAGAACCCCCATAATCCCTCCAATCAAACAAGCAACCAAAACTTGATGCAGCATCTTCATCACCTTCCTAAAGCCCTTAGTTTAGTCAAGCGACTTCAGGCCATCGAGCAGCCCCCCCTAGACCCCTTGCGATGATATTCGATACTACCATACAGAAAATGTGTTCTGTCTGAGAAGAAAAAAAGCTTGTTTCTTCCATTATATGTGAAGATTTGGTTGATAATCTTGATTCCTTCGATTCATTTTCATATAATTACAATTACCTATTTTTTCTATAACACTTATGCATCTGATTGAGCGGAGAGCTGCTTTTCCTTCCTGTCGTATAAAAACGCCGTTCCTATTGCGAACAGCAGCAATACGAGCAGAACCGCGAGCAAAAGCTGCATATTGAAATAATCAACCAGCATTCCGCCAAAAAGCGGCCCGATCATTCTTCCGCCGGTCGCCATACTGTTGACAAACCCTTGATAAAACCCTTCTTTTCCCCTCGGAGCGAGACGGTTGGCGATTGTCGGCACAGCCGGCCATACAAGCATTTCGCCAATGGTTAGCACAACCATCGCGGCAAGAAACGCCGGAAACCGTTCAGCGCCAAACAAAATTCCGTATGCCATCATAAAAATGACAAATCCGATGACGATTTGGTTTTTCAGCGATTCGGCAAACCGTTTCACAAAAAAACCGATCAGCGGCTGACCGAAAACAATGAGCGCCCCGTTCACTGTCCAAAGTACGCTGTACTGCCCAAGAGATATCCCCAGCTCCTGGGTGTGTGAAGCGATGGTCGAGGACCATTGCGAATAAGCGACCCAGCCGAGCAGGTAGCCCGTACATATAACCAAAAGCGCGGAGAATCTAGATTTCCCGCTGACTGAATCGGCATGATCCAAAACAGAAGACTGCATGGCTTTTTCAGACCGGATGCGTCTAAATCCGAAAATCGCAATCAAGAAAAAGACGGCATATAGCATCGCATTCGCCAGAAAAACATACGTAAATGAAAAAGACGCGACAATTCCGCCGAGCGCTGAACCAACTGCCACCCCTGCATTTTGCGCCACGTATACAGCATTGAACGGCTTTCTGCCGCCTTCCGGCCAAACCGAGCCGGCCATTGCATAGCATGCCGGAAACACGATCCCTGATCCAAAACCGGCCAATGTTAAGAAAAGAATGTATTGGAACCACTCATGAAAAAAGACGAGGCCTGAAAGGCTCGCAAACGTGATCACAATTCCAAGTACGACCGTTTTAAATCCGCCGATTTTATCGAATAAATATCCTCCGAACAGGTTGCCCAGCACATTTGCCCCTGAGTTCAGCATCAGCACAAATCCGGCCGCTGTCAGCGACTTTCCCAAATGCTGATGGATATAGATGGTATTCAGCGGCCATAAAAAAGATGCCCCTGTGACATTGATAAACATTCCGATGACCAAAAGCCATAATGTGCGCGGCATAGCGTTTCCTTCTTTCTCTTTAGCATTCCCTCTAGATTCTATTCGTTTTGCCCATTTTTTTCAATTGACACGATTTCGATTTTCAACATAAAAAACCCCCTTTTTAAAGGGGGAATTTTTTTATGATTGCGTCATCCATTTTGGCTTTCCGAAACCGGCGAATTCCCGATCGATCGCATCTTCGAAAGCTTTGGATTTTACCGCTTCTTTGAGATCTTTGGCGAATGGCTTGTCTTTGTTTTTTTCATCCACTACCACTTGATTGCGGTAGCGGTCAGGCATGTTCTCAAGCGCCAGCGCGTCCTGCAACTTCATATTAGCGGAGAGAGCGAAATTACCCGGGACAGCCGCGATATCCAGGTCATCGACCGCTCTTGGAAGATTGGCAGATTCAAGCTGTTTAAATGTCAGCTTTTTCGGATTTTCCGCAATATCCTGCACAGAGGCTTTCAATGTGTCGACATCGCTTTTCAGCCGAATCAGCCCCTGATCCTGGAGCGTTAAAAATGCCCTGGCGGCATTGGCCGGATCGTTTGGAACAGCCACTTCCGCCCCGTTTTTGACATCGTTCAAGTCGTTATATTTGGCAGAATAGAGACCCATCGGAGCGGTCGGCACAGAAATGAGTGCAGCAAGATGTTTATTGTTTTCTTGATTGTATGATTTCATAAAAACCTCATGTTGAAACAAATTGGCGTCGAGTTCGCCTTCGCTTAACGCCGTGTTCGGCTGTACATAGTCGGTGAATTCGACCACTTCAACTTTGTAGCCTTTTTTCTCAAGTTCAGGCTGAATCGCTTTTTTGACCATATCGTAATACGGTCCTGCAGTAGCGCCTATTTTGATCGTTTTACCATCGCTTTCGGCATTGTTTCCGCATGCGGTCAGAAGCGCCATGCTCAAGGCCAGTCCCAGCACGGAAGTCCATTTTAATATCTTGTTCATGTATATCTCCTCCTCCAAAATAAAAAAAACTCTTTCAGCGCCTGAAAGAGTTGTTCAACTTATCTTTCAGAATGCGCCTGACATTCTGCTGGATTTAGCACCTTGCTCTGCTGCAGGTTGCTGAGATTTCGCCGGGCCAGTCCCTCCATCTCTCTTTATAAGCTGCATATTCAGTTTTTTAAATGATTTCTTTATTTTACGTTTGAATATTTAGATTTGCAAGAAGTTTTTTGGTATAAACATTTTTTTCTTTTTAAGCTAAAATATAGTTATCAAACACGAAAGGAGACGAATCATGGAATCTATCATGCTGATCGGGTTTTTATCCTTTATTTTTTCCATCTGCTACCTTGTATTTCATTTGATCAGAAGAATCTTTTCTCCAGGCAAAAGGTTTTCCAGAAAACTCTTTTATCCTTGTTTTGCAGGCGGACTTCTCCTCCTGATCATCTCTGCGCCTTATTACAGTGAGGAAACATATGCCGTAAATGAGACAAAAACAGAGGACCTGACAACCGAGCTTCAGGAACTGAAAACTGAACACAGCGCTGTACAAAAGGAGCAAACCGCATTAAAGCAGCAGCTCAATCAAGCAAACGAAAAACTGAAGGCAGCCAAAACGGAGAATGACACATTAAAAAAAGAAAATGAAAAACTGACAAAAGAAAAAGACTCGCTTACGAAAAAAACAAAATCGCTGTCAGAAAAACTGGCTAAGGCTGAAGAAAAAAGCGGCAGTGCCGAAGCCACTGTAAAAGAAAAGAACGCCACCGCTCAGGCCGGAACGTCACACAGCGCGCCCTCCCCTAAGAAAAACAGCGGTGAAAGCAAACAAGAGTGCAAAATCAAAGGAAGCGTCAACCATATTTATCATACACCAGGAAGTACATATTATGACCGCACGAAAAACGTCGCCCGCTGGTTCTGCACAGAACAGGAGGCGCGTGATGCGGGGTACAGACCTCCGAAACGTTAAAAAAGCCGGCATACCGCCGGCTTTTTTCTTAAAGCTCTCTTCTTAATGCTGTCAGCACGTTCGTTCTTGTCGCTTTAATGGCCGGGTTCAGGCCTGAAAGAATGGCGACGCCTGCACTGATCAAGGTCGCGATAAGGACAAGACTGACCGGAATGTACGAGAAGGTGATGCTGAAGTCTGCCGCACTCGCTCCTCCTTCTGAAACCGATGATAAAATAGGTGGTATAATCTTGTTCACTAAAAAGCTGACACCGTATGAAATGATAACACCTAAAACAGATCCTAAGATACCGATATAGGCGCTTTCCAGCAGAAACATTTTCCTGATCACGTTCGGGCTTGCCCCGATCGCTTTCATAATGCCGATCTCCTGCGTCCGCTCTGTAACCGCCATTGTCATCGTGTTGAAAATGCCGATCGCTGAAATCAAGACGGCAATGACTCCGACGAAGATCAGACCGATTTTAAAAGCCATGAAAAAAAGATTAATGCTTTCGAGTTTTTTCGTTATTGAATCGACGTAGTAGCCTTCATCCTCCAAATCTGTTGTCAGCTGTCCGACATGTTCAAAGTTATCCGCGTAAACCGAAAGCTTTTTTTCGATCGTGCCGCTGTCTTTGTCCGCCTTCAGAAATCCGGTGATGTCTTTTTGCATGTCGTTGCTGACATAGACTGTTGAATCGCTTGCCCATTCATAAGAAGGTTTTTTCGTAACTCCGACAACTTTCAGATCATATGTTTTCGCTTTCCCTTCTTCTCCTGTTTTTTCATCCATTTTTGAGATCTTTAATTCAATTGTTTTGCCGAGAATATCTTCTGCGTATCCTTTTGGTTCTTTTACTTCCTCAGCATTATTTTCCATCTGCTTTTCATAATCTTGGGCTTCTTTTTTCGTCCAGAGATTCTTCCCGAAATGGTAGCCGACGACGATTTCATTCGGTGTTTTCGCTACGCGGCCGCGATCGAGTTTAATATTGGCTTTTTGTTCAGCAGCCATGTCAGTAATCGTGATATTCGACATTTGATTGTTTGTCCTGTTGCCCAACTTTGCTTCAGCAGGTGCGAACACCTGCGTGCGCTCGATAATCGCGGACACATCTTTGCGATTTTCGAATTCTTTCAAGTCTTTCTTTTGAACTTTCTGATCGCTTTGCCCTTCTTTTCCGACAACATTTATCTCAGTCACGATTTGCTCTTTCATCAGCTGTTCAGTCAGCGATTTTTGCAGGCCGAATCCGACCGATGCGAGCACGATTAAAAACGCGCAGGCCACCGTTGTTGCGAGAATGGTCATGAATACACGCAGGCGGTTTTTCTTCATATTTCTTCTAATGAACTTCAACTGATCCTTAAACTTCAACAGTCTCTTCCCCCTTCTCTAATACGCCGTCAGATAACTGAAATTTCGTTTTGGCGATCGATGCCACCTCGTCATCGTGCGTGATGATGACGAATGTAATACCGCGCTCCCTGTTCAGCTGCCGAATGAATTCGAGGATTTCCTGCTCTGTTTCGGAATCGAGGCTTCCGGTCGGTTCGTCGGCTAAAATGATTGACGGATTCAAAATCAAAGCGCGGGCGATGCTGACGCGCTGCTGCTGTCCGCCTGAAAGCTCATTCGGATAGTGTCCAGCGTGGTTTTCAAGGCCGACGCGGTGAAGCATCTCATTGACGCGCTGCTTCCGCTCAGACGGATGAACACCTTTTAAAGTCAGAGGCAGTTCGATGTTTTCGTAAGTCGTCAAGCTCGGAATCAGCTGAAAACTTTGAAAGATGAAGCCGAAATGTTCAAGCCTGAATGCCGCCCATTCTTTTTCGCTGTACTTTGTGACATCCGTACCGTCAATGACGATCTTACCTTTTGTCGGGGCGATATAGCCGGAAATCAAGTTCAACAGCGTCGATTTTCCGGAACCGCTCCGTCCGACAATGCAGGCGATTTCGCCTTTTTCAACGGTAAGCGAGACATCCTTTAACACTTTAACTTCATTTTCCCTCCCCTTTTTACCGACTTTAAATGAGTGGTGAATATGCTCTACACTGATCATTTGTAAATCTCCTCTCCATTATGGATTACAGCTGTTTTATTTTTTTGAAAATCAAGAAGTAACTGATTAAGAATCCGACTGCCGAACCGATCAACATACCGAAGATATAGCTGAACAGGCTAGAAGAAGTGGCTGCGCCGAATCCCCAGATGCCAAATAAAATCACGAGAATTTGAATCGGGCGATCCATTTTTCTCCAGAGAAAAAAATGTCCGTTCCGTTCAAGCTGCTGTTTGATAAAGCAAAAATAGCCAATGATATAAAACAAGATCCCCATGGCGAGCGGAATAAGCGTAAAGGCCAGGCTGCCGTCTTGAATGCCGAATTGGTTGAGGTACATGATCGGCGTTATATAATCCAATAGTTCTGTTTCACCATAAAAGAAAGCAGGGTGCCCTCCAAAGAAACTCCGGATGATTCGAAAGTTGGCCAACGGAAGCCCGATCAGCAAATACGGCAGAATCGACGTTGAAAATGCAACGATCAGCTGGGCCAGCGGATTGCCGGTTATCGCGCCCGCCGCCATAACAAGCGAGTAGACCATAAAGCAGAAGATGACCGACCCGATAAAATACTCATGGAAATGGACGACGTCAACCTTATATAAAACAATCAAGGCATAAGATAAAAAGTAAGATAATAGCTGGGCTGTTAAAAGAATTGAAATGCCGAAGAAATATTTCGTATTGAAAATGACGCCTCGCTTATAAGGAAGGCCGAGTGTGAATTCAAGCGTCCCTCTGCTCCTTTCAAACCCGATCTGGCTGAGCGCAAGCGCAACTCCGCCAACCCAGAACATTCTCATAGCCCCGCCTATCTCATAGTTTTTATATAAAACGCACTCCATATCGGGAAATTTTTTCAGTTCTGAAAGGCATCCTTTGTACTGGAAATAATCATTCAAAAGCGTAAGCGGTTCACTCAGCATCACCGCTGCAAATACAACTAAAAAAATCCAGAAATGCTGTTTCCACTCTTTATATAAAAGTCCGCGGTCTACCATCTTCGCTTACCTCCATACTTCGCGATGAATACTTCCTCTAGACTGACCGGAAGCTCGTTCCAAACTTTCGGAGACAAACTTTTTAGAAATTGTTTGCTCACATCGTCTGCTTTCGGAATCAACACCGTATAAAACACGCCGGTGTGATCCAAAACAGGGATTTCCCTTTCCCTGATTTTCAAATTGACATCTTCTTCAAATGCCATTTGGATTTTAATAAAATCGCCTTTCAGTTCATCAAGATCCATGATGTTCGACAATGTATTGTCTTCGAGAAAACCGATTCGGTTGCACATTCTTTCAATATCCTCAAGCCGGTGGGATGTGATGAGAATCGTCGTGTTGTTTTCAGCCACTTCATCGACCATCAGCTGGAGAACATCTTGTCTTGTGACGGCATCAATGCCGTCTGTCGGTTCATCGAGCAGGATGACCGCCGGCCGGATCGCAAATGACAAGATCAGCGACATTTGCTTTTTCAATCCTGTAGACAATTCCCTGTACTTTTTTGTTTCAGGAATATCGTAGCGGTTCATTAATTCATTAGCGTATGTAACATCAAAGTCAGGATAAATGTTTCGCAAAATATTGACGAGCTGTTTGTAATTGTATTTTTCGAAATAGGTGTTTTGAACGGGCATATAGACGATATTGCGCTTGACGAGCGGATGGTCCTTCACCTTGACGCTGCCGAAGTAGATATCTCCCTCATCAGGCAGCAGGATTTGCTGAATCAGGCGGAGAAGCGTTGTTTTCCCTGAGCCGTTTCTGCCGAGCAGTCCGAAAATCTCTCCTTCCTCAAGCTTAAAGGAGATGTTTTTGAGTATTTGTTTTCCGTCAATCGTTTTTGATACAGATTTGAGCTCAATCATTCACTTCCCCTCCTCTCACTTCTTCGTCGATTTCCGCCATCCACTCCTGCAGCTTTTTAGTGTCGATCCCAGCGTAATGCGCATCGATGATCAGCTGCTTTAACTGCTCTTTAATCATCGCAATCTTCCCTTCATCAAGCGTAACTTTCGCGTTTTCTGAAATATACGTTCCTCTCCCCCTCAACGTTTCAATTATTCCTTCCCGTTCAAGTTCTTTATAGGCTTTGCTGACAGTATTCGGGTTTGCAATGATAATGGTTGCAAGCTCTCTGACAGAAGGAAGTTTATCTCCAGGCTTGATTATCCCTTTTAAGCAAAGCTCTTTCATCTGCTGGATAATCTGCTCATAGATCGGGGTAGAGCTTCTCGGATCGATTTGAATCATCTATCTCCCTTCTTTCTCGTTCAATCTCAGGTCATTCACTTTTAAAAAAACACGTATCCCAAATTTTCTTGAATTATAAAGCCCAGCTTCGCAAGAACAAACAAGAACGAACAGGCAATGATAAACGCCACGACCACCATCGGCGTTATTTTTTTATGTTTATCACTCATGAGTATTACTCCTTTACATGTGTGTGTTAATTGTATTACTCGATATAGTACACCTAATACATTAAATACATCGTCCTTTTTTGTCAATCACTTTTTTTCAAAAAAATGAACCCTTTCAAAAAGGGTTCATCTTTCATACGATCTCTGCAGAATCATATTGTTTTGAAGGGTTTGCAGCTGAAGCCTTTTGCGGTGAATTTCCTCCCTTTGTTGCTCATTGGCAAACAGCGAAAGCTTGTTTAATTCATTGACCGCGTTTTCAAGCATCAGCTGCGCATCGCTGAACTCTGTCTCATTGTAATGTTCCTGCCTGCTTGCAGTTTCAAATTGAGATAAAGCATAATCATAAGCATCTTCGCTTCTTTGGATGTGCTCTCCGACGGATTGTCTTGTAGCCAAAGAAAACCCCTCCTTAATGGAAAAATCCATCGTGATTAGTTTGGCCATCACAGCCGTGATCATTGAAGAAAATAATTGGGAATCGGTTTGTTCTTATCGTGTTTATTTGCTACAATTTTAGGATGCGTAATACTAAAAGGAGGTCCTTTTGTTTGCATCAAAACAACCCTTTTCCATATACGAACAGTGAAAAACGATATCATACATGGAATTATCATTTACGAAATCATTTCGGTCATAAAGTGTTTAAAGTCGCCCTTGACGGAGGCTTTGACTGCCCGAATCGCGACGGCACGGTCGCACACGGCGGATGCACATTTTGCAGCGCCGCAGGGAGCGGAGACTTTGCGGGAAACCGAGCCGACGATCTGCTGACCCAATTTAATGAAGTCCGCGACAGAATGCATGAAAAATGGAAAGACGGCAAATACATGGCGTACTTTCAAGCATTTACGAATACGCACGCTCCTGTCAGCGTTCTTCGCGAAAAATACGAAACGGTCCTCGGCCTCGACGGCGTAGTCGGCCTTTCAATCGCAACCCGGCCGGACTGTCTTCCTGACGATGTTGTCGAATATCTTGCCGAGCTTAATGAACGAACATACCTCTGGGTGGAACTCGGCCTTCAAACCGTTCATGAACGGACGGCTGATTTGATCAACCGTGCCCATGATTTCGACTGCTATGTAGAAGGCGTGAACAAGCTGAGGAAACACGGTATCCGCGTCTGCTCTCACATCATTAACGGGCTGCCTCTCGAAGACCGCGGCATGATGATGGAAACCGCAAAAGCGGTCGCCGATTTGGATGTGCAGGGGATTAAAATCCATCTGCTTCACCTGTTAAAGGGAACGCCAATGGTGAAGCAGTATGAAAAAGGAAAATTAACGTTCCTTTCGCAAGAGGATTATGTCCAGCTTGTTTGTGATCAGCTTGAAATTCTTCCGCCGGAAATGATCATTCACCGGATTACGGGTGACGGACCGATCGAATTGATGGTCGGACCGATGTGGAGCGTCAATAAATGGGAAGTCTTAAATGCCATCAATGGAGAACTGGAAAGGCGCGGCAGCTATCAGGGGAAATGGTTCAACAAAGAGAAAGAAGGCATCGCCACATGAAGCTCAAGAAGATCCTCCCGTATGCGAAAGAACTGCTGAAAACAGCCGCAGGCGAAGGAGACATCGTCATTGATGCGACAATGGGAAACGGACATGATACGTATTTTTTAGCAGAACTTGTCGGTGAAAACGGACATGTCTATGCCTTTGATATTCAAGAAACAGCTCTTATGAATACTGCCGAAAGACTTGGAAACGAGTACAAAGACCGGGTGACATTGATTCAAAAAAGCCATGATGAGCTCATCACTTCGCTTCCTGACGACATCTCAGGCAAGGTGGCAGCAGCTGTGTTTAACCTCGGGTATCTTCCGGGAAGCGACAAATCGGTGACGACAAAAAGCGATTCAACCATCGCCAGCATCAAGCAGCTTCTCAAAATCCTGAAAAATGAGGGGCTGATCGTTCTGGTCGTCTACCATGGCCATCCCGAAGGAAAGCGGGAAAAGGACGCCCTGCTCGAATTTTGCACATCACTCGACCAAGATACTGCCCGCACCCTCTGTTACCAATATTTAAACCAGCGAAACGATCCGCCTTTTATCATTGCGATTGAAAAGAAAATAGCGGCTCAAAAATGATATCTTGAAAATCCTCCATTAGGAGGATTTTTTTCATCCAAACATAATGTAAGCGATATCAAAATAAAATATAAGAAATTTTTCGCAATTTTCTAAAAAGAAAAGGTGTTTCACTCTTTGTCACGAAATTATTGAAAACTCATGTAAAATACGGAGGGATTTCAATTTGAAAAAATTTATCGCTTATCAAATTTTGATCGCACTCGCCATTGGAGCAGTGATCGGACACTTTTTCCCTGATTTCGGAATGGCGCTGCGCCCCGTCGGAGACGGATTTATCCGCTTGATTAAAATGATCGTCGTTCCGATCGTTTTTTCTACAATCGTCATCGGAGCGGCCGGAAGCGGAAGCATGAAAAAAATGGGCAGTCTCGGCATCAAGACGATTATTTGGTTTGAAGTGATTACGACGTTCGTGCTCGGACTCGGGCTGCTTTTGGCTAATGTGCTAAAGCCCGGCGTCGGCCTTGACCTCTCCCATTTGGCCAAAAAAGATATCGGAGAGCTCTCAGGCTACACGGAAAAAGTGGTCGATCTTAAACAAATGATCCTCGATATTATTCCTACCAACATCGTTGACGTCATGGCCAGAAATGATTTGCTTGCCGTGATCTTCTTTGCGATATTGTTCGGCGTCGCAGCTGCCGGGATCGGCAAAGCCTCAGAGCCTGTCATGAAATTTTTTGAGTCTGTTGCCAATATCATGTTCAAACTGACGCAGATGGTTATGGTTACAGCCCCTATCGGCGTGCTTGCTCTTATGGCCGCATCCGTCGGGCAATACGGCATCGAACTCCTGCTTCCTATGTTAAAATTAGTCGGCACTGTTTTTCTCGGACTGTTTCTCGTTCTTTTTGTTTTATTTCCGATTGTCGGTCTTATTTTTAAAATTAAATACTTCGAAGTCCTGAAAATGATTTGGGATTTGTTTCTGATCGCGTTCTCCACTACGAGCACAGAAACAGTCTTGCCGCAGCTGATGGACCGCATGGAGAAATACGGCTGCCCAAAACGGGTCGTTTCCTTTGTGGTTCCTTCAGGCTTATCGCTGAATTGTGACGGCTCCAGCCTATATTTATCTGTCGCTTGTATCTTTTTGGCGCAGGCTTTCAATATAGACATGAGCATTTCACAGCAATTGCTCATGATGCTCGTGCTAGTGATGACAAGCAAAGGGATCGCCGCCGTTCCATCTGGCTCGCTCGTCGTCCTTCTGGCTACCGCCAACGCAGTCGGCCTTCCCGCTGAAGGAGTCGCGATTATCGCGGGAGTGGACCGCGTGATGGACATGGCGCGAACAGGCGTGAACGTGCCGGGTCATGCTGTCGCCTGCATCGTTGTTTCAAAATGGGAAAAAAGCTTCCGGTATAATAAGCGTTTTGTACTTGAAAAACAATACCGGATGGAAAGCTTGTAAACAGCAAAAGCTCAAGCCGATGAACGGTTTGAGCTTTTCTTTACGAGCTTTTCATCCACGGCATTTTTTGAATTTTGCGGTAGGCCCTTCCGTTGATATAGAAGAAGTAGGAAGTTTTTCCGCTCGCTTTAATAAGGCGCTTCGCCAGCCGGCCGATTTCCTTTTGACCCGCGACCTTATCGTCTGATAAATAAACACCCAGAAGACCTCTGTTGATCAAACGGTGAAAGTTTTCGTGCGGAATCCCGCGCAAATGTTCATCCGCCATTTCAATGAAATATTCGAGCCTTTCCATCATATCTGAATGTGATGGGTAATACGTGCAGAAATTCAAATCTCCGCCGATTAAGTCTTCCTCCTGGTCAATTAAATAATCGAGCAGGATGTGCAGTCCCTGTATGTACGGAAAATAGCTGTCGCGGATCTTTCCGGCCATCGATTCAGTAAAATCGGAACGGACGGAATACGATACGAGGCAGAAGATGCCGAGCGTTGAACCCGCACAGGCTGAGAACTCGTACCATTCCATTTTCGGCAAGGCCGATCTATAATTCTCAAACCACGCTTCGAGCCGGGGGACACGCTCATGCTCCACAACGTGTTTATGAACTTGCAGATCGCAGTAATAGCTGCAAAGCTCAAGCAGGTGCTGCTTGATCAAATCATAGTTCTCAATTTCCGCAAGCACGTCTTGGCACGTTTTCACTAAGTCGTGCAAATAGCCTTGATCATCCTGGTCTTCCCTGAACCGGTAATAGTTCTTCAATTCAGCCCCGACGGTCAGCGCGTCTTTCATTGACTGATGAAGCATGGAAAAATCATCCGGGTCAAGCGAGGTGCTCCGGTCGCATAGATTGTCGAGATAGTCGCTTATCGTCTGATACGCCGTAATAAACCGGATCGACTGCTCGATTTTGTCGCCTGAAAGGAGGGCCATAATGCCGCCGCCTTCACAGTGAAAGGTTTTATCCCTGATGCTGGCTTTCGCCTGCGTTTTCAGCTCGGGATTTTGAATCGTTTCAGCTTTTCGTTTCCACTTGTCCAACTCCTGATGAACAAGGGGAAAAACTTCTCTGTATACTTTAGCCATTAATCCAAAAGGATGCTCCGGTACTGCCAAAGAATGCACCTCCATTATGTCATATACTGTTCCACAAACGCTCTGGCCGCTTTAAAAACGTCTTCCCGCTCAGGCTCATTAAAAATTTCGTGGTATAAGCCCTCCCATTCCCTGTACGTCTTATTGTGAGAAGCAAGCTCGTTAAACCACTTGACGACCATTTTTTTGTCGACAAGCCAGTCTGTGCCCGCCTGCATGACAAAGAGCGGGATGTTGAGAAAGGCGTCCGTCGGCTCCATCGCGCTTTTCAACGCTTTTAACATTTCTTGATACCATCTGACAGAAACTTTTGTGATATATAATGAATCGTTGATGTCCATTTCGATGACTTCTTTGTTTCTCGTCGCTTTATCAGGCGTGATCCCGGATTCAAACCGCATGGACGGAGCCAAAACGTTGAGCCCTTTGGAAATCCAGTCCAAAAATTTGTTCGGCTTTAATTGCAGCCCGAGACAAGGGGATGATAAAATGAGACCGGCAATGCCGCTTTGCTGCTGCTTAAACCACTCGATCGCGATCAGGCCGCCCATGCTGTGCCCGAGCATAAATACAGGCAGTTCAAATGCTTTCGCCCTGGCGACCCATTTGTCCACTTCATCAATATATTCTTGAAACGAGCGTATATGTCCTCTTTCTCTTGTCGAAGTTCCCTGTCCGGGCAAATCCCCCATGACGACATTAAACCCGGATGAACGCCACATTTCGGACAGCCATTTATACCGCCCGTGATGCTCACATGCACCGTGAATGATGACGATTGAAGCAACAGGTCTTTCCGCTTCCATGCACCACATGCTGACCACCTCACACAATTTTATAAATGAAAGGATGAAACCTATGATCTACCCTTATAAAAAAACGGAACCCGTTATTCATGAAACGGCGTTTATCGCCGACAACGCGGTCATCACCGGAGATGTAACAATCGGAGAGCAATCAAGCATCTGGTTCTCTTCGGTTATCCGCGGCGATGTCGCCCCGGTCAGGATCGGAAAAGGCGTGAACATTCAAGACCTTTCCTGCCTGCACCAAAGCCCTGAGCGCCCTCTTGTGATTGAAGACGGTGTGACGGTAGGCCATCAGGTTACACTGCACAGCTCCGTGATACGAAAGCATGCCCTTATCGGAATGGGGTCGGTTATTCTTGACGAAGCGGAAGTCGGGGAAGGCGCTTTTATCGGGGCAGGCAGTCTTGTCCCGCCTGGCAAAAAGATCCCGGCCGGGCACCTCGCATTCGGCAGGCCCGCTAAAGTCATCCGCCCGTTAACTGACAAGGATAAACAGGAAATGGAAAGAATTCGCAAAGAATATATTGAAAAAGGACAATACTACAAATCCTTGCAAAAAAAAGATTAGCTTTGCTACAACTTTACCATTTTTTCACCGATAATTTAAGCAATAACCTTTTCGGCCGCACGCGTCTGCGGCTTTTTTCTTTTCCGAAATCTTTACAAATACTTATCATTTGCTAAACATTCATTTTTTACAATAAACATGAAGCAGCCATTCATGTAAAGGGGGTTATGACATTTGAATAAACTGATGGTCGGCATCTACAACTTTGAATGCCGGGTCTTCCTCGGTATGAACAGCTTATTTCACCAAAAAGCACTAAACCGTTACTTTCGTTCCTCAACACATCTGGGAGGGGCATTCTGCACGATTTCCGCTTGCCTGTCTCTCTTGCTGTTCGGATCCGGAAGTGTTCGTACAGCGGGGATCGCCAGCGCCATTGCACTTTTGGTCAGCCACCTTCAAGTCATGCTGATCAAAAAGCTGTATCCAAGAAAGCGGCCGTATTTAACGCTAAAGGAAACACAGGTTTTGCAAAATCCGCTCAAGGATCATTCTTTTCCATCCGGCCATACGACCGCGGCATTTTCCATCATTACACCGCTAATGATATTCTTTCCGATACTCGCGCTTTTATTAATTCCGGTAGGCATCAGTGTGGGACTCTCCAGAATTTATCTCGGTCTTCATTATCCTTCGGATGTTCTGGCAGGCACGGCCCTCGGGATATCAGTCGGAACTTTGTCGGCGCTGGTCTTCTAAGCCGGCCGTTTCTTCCAAAGCGTCACTGATTTTTTACATCACAAACAGGAGGGGAAACGATGAAAATTGCGATATTTACGGACACTTTTACACCGGATGTGAACGGATGCGCCAGAACGCTGAAAAGGTATACGGATTATCTTGAAAAAAACGGGATGTCCTATAAAGTATTTGCGCCGGAAAGCACGCATGAAACACAATTTTCGAGCCGCATCCGCCGTTTTACGAGCATGCCGTTCTTCTTATACCCCGAGTGCAGAATCGCTCTTCCTAATCTCATCAAAATGAAATCAGAACTCCGCGAATTCAATCCCGATCTCATTCACATCGCGACTCCTTTTAATATCGGCCTAGCAGGGCTCAAGCTTGCGAAGAAATGGAACATCCCTGTCGTAGGCTCTTACCATACCGATTTTGACCAGTACCTTTCATATTATGATCTTCAAATGTTTTCCAAACTATTATGGAAATATATGCACTGGTTTCATAAAGATTTTCGAAGAATTTTTGTCCCTTCGCGCGAAACGTTTATGCAGCTCAAAGCCAAACAATTCAGGAACCTCTCCATCTGGAAGCGCGGCGTGGACTGCTCGCTGTTCAGTCCGGCACATCAAACCGAACACATCCGCAAGCGATACGGCATAAAGGAAACCTATATCCTCAGCTATGTCGGAAGGCTTGCACCTGAGAAAGATTTGGAGACGCTGCTCAAGATCGCAAGTCACCCCAATTTGAAAGATGGCGTCCACTGGCTGATCGCGGGAGACGGCCCGTTAAAAAAAGAGCTTGAGAAGCGGGCTCCCCTCAATATGACTTTTGCCGGCTATGTCAAAGGAGAAGAGCTGGCAAGCATTTATGCAAGCTCAGATTTGTTCGTCTTTCCTTCTCCGACGGAAACCTTCGGAAATTCCGCGCTTGAAGCGCTCGCTTGCGGGACGCCTGTTATCGGGGCAGATTCCGGCGGCCTGAAAGACTTTATACAAAACGGAAGAAACGGTTTTCTTTCCGAACCTGGAAATCCGGATGCATTCACCGAAAATATATTGCGCGTCCTCTCCAATGTGCCGTTAAAAAAACGGATGTCATACGATGCGAGAAGCTATGCCCTTACCCAGTCGTGGGAAGTGATTTTTGACAATCTCTTCTCCGAATGTGAACGTGTGCTAGCAGATTTATCAGCTGAAAAACCGGCATAAAAAAAGAAGGTTTTCGATTAACGAAAACCTTCTTTTTTGACTTAAACGATAATGACTTCTTTTGGCTGATGGTTCAGTTCTTCCGGTACAAAGCGCTTTTCAACGAAAATGCTGTGCCAGATCATAAAGATGAGAACCGTCCAGATTTTGCGGCTGTTATCCGCTTTGTTGGCGCAGTGGTCTTCAAGAAGCTGAAGCACGTAATCTTTATGGATATATGCGTCTGTCTCGCTCTCTTTAATGATGTTCACGGCCCAGTCATGCATTTCGTTTTTCAGCCAGTGGCGGATCGGCACAGGGAACCCTAGCTTTTTGCGGTTTAAGACATGATCTGGAACGATGCCTTCCGCCGCTTTTCTAAGCAGATATTTTGTCGTGCCGTTTTTCGTTTTCAGCTCTTCCGGAATTTTGGAAGCCGCTTCAAATACGACTTTGTCCAAAAACGGAACGCGGAGTTCCAGTGAATTGGCCATCGTCATTTTGTCGGCCTTCAGCAAAATGTCACCGCGCATCCATGTGTGGATATCGACATACTGCATTTTGTTAATTTCGCTGTAGGACTTGCTTTCTTCAAAATATGGCTTTGTCACGTCACAGTAAGAGAGGTTGCTGTCATACTGGCGAAGAAGTTTTGATTTCATGCCTTCTTCAAAAATCTTTGCGTTGCCGATATATCTCTCTTCAAGAGGTGTACAGCCCCTCATTAAAAAGCTTTTCCCTTTCATTCCTTCCGGCATCGCTGAAGCTACGTGCAGAAGCATCTTTTTCAGCGGGGACGGAATTCGTTCAAACGGCTTTAATGAAAGCGGCTCCCGGTAAATATTGTAACCGCCGAACAGCTCATCTGCTCCTTCTCCGGACAAAACAACCGTAACTTGCTTCTTCGCTTCCTTCGCGACAAAATACAAAGGAATTGCAGCAGGGTCTGCCAACGGATCATCCAGATGCCAGACGATCTTTGGAAGCTCGTTCATATATTCTTCAGGGGAAATGATCGCGCTGAAGTTCTCCACGCCGACCCTATCAGCGGTTTCTTTCGCAACGTCAACTTCGCTGAAGCCTTCATGTTCAAAGCCGACAGAGAACGTTTTTAAGTTGGGATGAAATTGCTTCGCCACCGACACGATAAAAGAAGAGTCGATGCCTCCGGAAAGGAAGGAACCTACAGGCACATCGCTTCGCATATGGACTTTTACGGAATCAAAGATCGCGTCTCTTACTTCCTGAACAAGCTTGTCTTCTTCGGTCTGAACAGGCTTGAATTGAACTTTCCAGTATGTTTTAAATTGAATATCCTCGCCCGGGCGGACAGTAAACTGATGGCCCGGTTCTACTTTTTGCACCTTTTTGTCAAGCGTCTCAGGCTCTGGTACAAATTGGAATGACGTATACTGCTGAAGCGCTTTTTCATTCAATTCCAAATCGGCATCAACAGCCATCAGGCTCTTTCTTTCTGACGCAAAATAAACATGGCCGTCCGTTTTCGTAAAATAGAGCGGCTTAATGCCGAACGGATCGCGCGCTCCGTATAGGAGCTGTTCTTTTTTATCCCAGATTAAAAAAGCAAACATTCCGCGCAGCTTGGAAGCAGCTTCCTGTTTGTAGTGGCGGTAAGTCGCAAGCAAAACTTCCGTATCTGAATCGGTTTTGAACTCGTATCCTTTTGAAATAAGTTCGTCTTTCAGTTCTATATAGTTATAGATTTCTCCATTAAAAATAATCCAATAGGAATCATCTTCATAAGACAGAGGCTGTCCTCCGTTTTCCACATCGATGATGCTGAGCCTTCTAAATCCGAAGCCTACATGCTCATCATGATAGTACCCATCATCGTCCGGACCGCGGTGTACAATCATTTCATTCATTTGTTTAATCAGTTCTTCCTGGGCTGCTGTCTCGGATGATGGGCGATGATTGAATACCCCTACAAATCCACACATAGTATTGCCTCCGATTTTTTAAATTTCGTGCAGAAATCAAAGTCTGCTTCTTGATTAGACAAGTGTTTAAAGAAAAACGTTTCACATCCGCCCGCTTTTTGCCATCGAAAAACAAAGCCGCTTATGAAAGCGGCTATGCGGTTGTTATTCTCCTAATGCATCTTTCTTCAGCTGATCTGCTTTGTCTGTGCGCTCCCAAGGCAGATCGAGGTCGAGGCGGCCGAAATGTCCGTAAGCTGCCGTTTGTTTGTAAATCGGACGGCGAAGATCGAGCATTTTAATAATGCCGGCAGGTCTTAGATCAAAGTTTTTGCGAACCACTTCGATCAATGTTTCTTCACTGGCTTTGCCTGTACCGAATGTATCGATTGAAATGGATACCGGCTGTGCGACACCGATCGCGTAGGCAAGCTGCACTTCACAGGAATCAGCAAGGCCTGCGGCGACGATATTTTTCGCTACATATCTCGCAGCATAAGCTGCAGATCTATCAACCTTTGTCGCATCCTTACCGGAAAACGCTCCGCCGCCGTGACGGGCATATCCGCCATAGGTGTCAACGATGATTTTGCGTCCTGTTAAACCGGCATCCCCCTGCGGTCCTCCGATAACAAAACGGCCCGTAGGATTAATGAAGTACTTCGTGTTTTCATCGATCAGCTCTTTTGGCACTACCGGGTTGATGACATGCTCTTTCAGATTGCGCTGAATTTGTTCAAGCGAAATCTCAGGGTGATGCTGAGTCGAAATGACAATTGTATCGATGCGAATCGGCTTGTTGTTCTCATCATACTCAACAGTTACCTGTGTCTTTCCGTCCGGACGAAGATACGGCAGAATTTCCTCTTTGCGGACTTCTGTCAAACGGCGAGACAATTTATGAGCAAGCGAAATCGGCAGAGGCATAAGTTCCTTTGTTTCGTTGCAGGCAAAACCGAACATTAAACCTTGGTCTCCGGCTCCGATCGCTTCAATTTCAGCGTCGCTCATTGCTCCTTCACGCGCTTCAAGCGCCTGGTCGACTCCCATTGCAATATCTGGCGACTGTTCATCTATAGACGTTAAGACCGCGCAAGTTTCGGCATCAAAACCGTATTTTGCACGTGTGTAGCCAATTTCTTTAATCGTTTCGCGGACTGTTTTCGGAATATCGACGTAAGTGGACGTCGTGATTTCACCGCTTACCAGCACCAATCCGGTTGTCACAGATGTTTCACAGGCAACGCGGGCATTCGGATCTTTCTTTAAAATTTCGTCTAATATACTATCCGAAATCTGGTCGCAAATTTTGTCCGGATGTCCCTCCGTAACTGACTCTGATGTAAATAACCGACGGTTTTTGCTCATTTATGTTTCCTCCTGTATATGAAGATCAGCCGTGATCTTAAGTATGATACGGATCTCGTCCCTCTTGATTATATGACGATACTCGGGCTTCATACGCTCTCGTTTTGAAACAATTTCCATATGCTATTCTTGACGAGATTCTAAGTCAAAATTCCTCTTAATAGAATTTTTCCTGACTGGCTGCCCGGCTAGACCTTTCACGTCCTGTGAAAAACGCCCAGTACCTTCCTCCTGCTTGATACTCGGCTAAAACCTTTCACGTCCTGTGAAAAACGCCCAGTACCTTCCTCCTGAAGGCAGTTTTTTTAGCAATTTTTGGATCTCGATTTATGCAATAAAAAAACCTTTTCCTATTCGCTGAGGAAAGGGTCTGGTATTGCGTGCCTTTCACTCTTATCGCTCAAGGTATTGAACACCTTGCATCAGGTTAGCACCGTAGTTGTCTCAGAAACTGTTTTTTTCCATTAATAAGAGAAACCGGTTGCTGGGTTTCATTGGGCCTGTCCCTCCACCAGCTCGGGATAAGAGTATCCGCTCAATGAAATATCTTATCTTAAAATGGCTTGTTATGTCAATATCGGCCGCAATAAATTTAAACTTGTCTTTCGAGAAAAAACCCGAACGAAAAATGAAGAAACGGTATAGACTATAAGAGTAAATGTGTTATACTAATTCTACATTAATGATATACACATTAAAAAACACGCAAAGGAAGGTTTTTTATGAATTCTGTAGATTTAACAACTGACTTACAAACGTTATTAATGGGCGAAAACGTTCAGCTGAACTTATCCGTTCCCCTTTTGGTTGAAAAAGTCCTTGAACGCAAAGAAGGAGTCTTAACATCTTCCGGAGCCGTGCGGGCTACAACCGGTACATACACCGGCCGCTCGCCAAAAGACAAATTCATTGTGGAAGAAGCGAGCACAAAGGACAAAATCGATTGGGGCGCAGTAAACCAGCCGATTTCAGAATCCGCCTTTGACCGGCTGTACACAAAAGTGCTCAGCTATTTAAAGGAACGCGATGAATTGTATGTATTTGAAGGGTTTGCAGGAGCAGACGAAAAATACCGGCTTCCGATTACAGTTGTCAACGAGTTCGCCTGGCACAACCTGTTTGCAAGACAGTTGTTCATCAGACCTGAAGAACATGATAAAAAACCTGAAGAACAGCCGTTTACGATTCTTTCCGCTCCGCATTTCAAAGCCGATCCGCTCATTGACGGGACCAGATCTGAAACATTTATCATCGTGTCGTTTGAAAAGCGTACGATTTTAATCGGAGGCACCGAATATGCCGGCGAGATGAAAAAATCGATTTTTTCTATTATGAATTATCTTCTTCCTGAACAAAACATTTTACCGATGCACTGTTCGGCAAACATTAGCGAGGAAGGCGGAACAGCTCTCTTCTTCGGATTGTCAGGCACAGGAAAAACGACGCTTTCCGCCGATCCGAAACGGAAGCTGATCGGTGACGACGAACACGGCTGGTCCAGCACAGGCGTTTTCAACATTGAAGGAGGCTGCTACGCCAAGTGCATTAACTTAAGCAAAGAAAAAGAACCGCAGATTTACAATGCGATCCGCTTCGGTTCCGTTCTTGAAAATGTCGTGGTTGACGGCAAAACCGGGGAGCCGGACTATTCCGACGCATTCTATACGGAAAACACGAGAGCGGCTTACCCGATTGATGCGATTGACAACATCGTCAAGCCGAGCATCGCAGCACACCCGCAGACCATTGTATTTCTGACGGCAGATGCTTTCGGCGTGCTTCCTCCGATCAGCAAGTTAACGAAAGAACAAGCCATGTATCATTTCCTGAGCGGATATACAAGCAAGCTCGCCGGCACCGAACGCGGGATCACCGCTCCTGAAGCCACATTCTCGACCTGCTTCGGTTCCCCGTTCCTTCCGCTCCCTGCACATGTGTACGCTGAAATGCTCGGAAGAAAAATCGATGAGCACGGCGTCAGCGTCTTTCTCGTCAATACAGGCTGGACCGGCGGCGGATACGGAACAGGGGAAAGAATGAGCCTCGCTTATACGAGAGCGATGGTTCAGGCTGCGATAGAAGGAGAACTGGATAACGCCGAAATGAAGACTGACCGCATTTTCGGACTTCATTCACCGGTCCATGTTCCGGGTGTGCCTGATCAAGTGCTTGACCCGGCTAAAACTTGGACAGATGAAAACGAATACGAGGAAAAAGCGATCCACTTGGCGAATGCATTCAAAAAGAATTTCAAAAAATTCTCTAATACCGAAAACATTGAAAAAGCCGGAGGACCGCTCGTATAACTCAACCCGCTTGCAGCAGCGCAGGTATTCTGCGCTGCTGCAGTTTATTAAAAATCCGCTTCGCCTGTCAGCGGCCGATGCCATTTTCTGGACAATGATTAAAACGACAATCAAGCACGGCCTGTGATAAAACGCTTCCAATTCGCGGCTGTTATTATTTGAAAATACAGACTTTTTTTATTTTTAACAAAAGAAATCTTTCATATGATAATATGATAAAAACATTTGTATATATCAGGAGGACACATCTATGAAATTTGGATTACTGCCGAGAATTATGACGGCAATTGTTCTTGGTGTTATCGTCGGAAGCTTTGCTCCGCTTTGGTTTGTCAAAACAGCCGCTACTTTCAATGATATTTTTGGAAACTTCATTAAATTCGTCATTCCTTTTATTATTATCGCTTTTATTATTCCCGGCATCGGACAAATCGGCCGCGGCGCCGGAAAAATCCTTGGCATTACAGCAGGTATCGCCTACACGTCAACCATTTTTGCCGGCCTCCTGGCGTACCTTGTCGGATCAAATCTTCTCCCCGCGATCATTTCCGGCCATCAGCTGCAGGAATTTAAAAATCCGGAAGAAGTTTTGCAAGCAGGATTTTTCACCATTGAAATGACGCCGTTTATGAGCGTGATGAGCGCACTGATTTTTGCTTTCATCATGGGAATCGGAATCGCTTATCTGCCCGGAAAAACATTAAAAAACGCTTTCGATGAATTTCAAACGATCGTTGAAAAGCTGATATCATATATTATTATTCCGTTACTGCCTGTTCATATTTTCGGTATTTTCACCAATATGACGTTCGGCGGTCAGGTGCAGACAATCTTATCCGTATTTGCTAAAGTTTTCGTGATGATTATCGTGCTTCACCTCGTCATACTTTTGATTCAGTACTCCGTTGCGGGCGCTGCAAACGGCAGAAATCCGCTGTCGCTGTTGAAAATCGTGGCGCCGGCATACTTCACTGCGCTCGGCACACAATCGTCAGCGGCAACGATTCCCGTCACGTTGAGACAAGTCAGAAAAACGGGAGCAAGCCAAAAAGTGGCTGACTTCGCCGTTCCGCTCCTGGCCAATATTCATTTGTCAGGTAGCACGATTACACTGACGAGCTGTGCAATGGGCGTAATGATTCTAAACGGTCAAACACCGACTTTTTCGATCATGATGCCGTTCATTTTAATGCTTGGCGTCACAATGGTCGCAGCGCCCGGTGCCCCGGGGGGTGCCGTTATGGCCGCGGCCGGACTGCTGCAGTCGATGCTCGGCTTTAATGAAACCAGCGTATCATTGATGATCGCACTTTACCTTGCTCAGGACAGCTTGGGTACAGCAACGAACGTGACAGGAGACGGCGCTCTCACCATGCTGATTCACAGGCTGACTTCCAAAAAAGGAATCGGAAAAGAGGAAGATGTGCCTGCATAATACAGAAAAGCCAAGGACGCTACCCGCGCCTTGGCTTTTTTTAATTCGTCGAATTTAATGATACGAGCCTGTATGTTAAATGAGTCCGTCCGTCTGACCATTCAAGGCGCTCCGCCTGCGCGGTGCCGGTAATGTCGCCCCGCTTAGTCTTTCTGACTTCAAGCGGCACATGAAGAGGGTAAACCCGATAACCTTCTTTTTCAAGTGTAAACACATTTTCCTCAACCCGTGTTTCTTTTCCTTTTGTCACAATCATTGTATTAAATTCAACTGGCATTCCCACCTAAAGTCCCCCTCCTTTTCTCTTTTCTTTTAGTTTACCATAACTTGTCCAAGGCCGGCTTTTCATCCATTGAGACAATTCTCTTACAATCCGCCTATTTTCCCGCGGAGGAAAATAGTGGGTATATCGACTGAAATACCACGTATCCACAGACTTGTTTCTTTGCAGAAGTTCGCGTTCTAGACGCCGCGCATGCTCTATGGAGACATTTTCATCGTTTGCTCCGTGGATCAAAAGCACGGGCGCTTCGATCTTCTCCAGCTCGTCAAAAGGCGTCCTCCATTCGTACGCTTCAGGAACCTTTTCAGGCGTCCCGCCGATGACCCGCTTCATCATCCGCCGCAAATCTTTGCGTTCGCGATAGGTCATAACCATATCGCTGACACCGCCCCAAGACACAAACGAAGCTGCAGCTTCTTTCATTTCGATTGCCGTTAAGATACCCATGATCCCGCCGCGGGAAAAGCCAAAAATGTGTACGCGTCCGTCTTTTACCAGGTCATGCTTCTGCAGAAGACGAAAAGCGGCAAAAGCATCTTCCCGGTCATCACCCGCAAAGTCTTCATCGCCTTCTCCTCCTTGATTGCCTCTGTAAAACGGAGCAAGAACGACAAAGCCCTGTGAAGCGAACTGGACGATTCGGCCCGGTCTGACCATCCCGACGTTTTTAATTCCGCCGCGCAAATACAAAAATCCGTCATAATGTCCGGGAGCGGCCGGTTCCGCCAAGAGCCCCTTAACCTTGAGTCCTTGTGAAAGGTATGTGACGGAAAACAGACGCACCTTTTTGTTCGGCGATGGAAACCTTCTTTTTTCTAACCACATTCGTCACGTCACCTCTTTTTTAATCCGCAGCTGCCCCTCACACCTGTTTAGTATATAACATAAACTATTTTATGCCGAAAATAACCGAAATCAAAGGAGGGAAATCGGTTTGAAGCGTTTCTTTTTTACCATATTATCCTTCATTATGATGCTGTTTATCCTCGCGTCATGCGGCGGTCAAAAGCCCGAAAAGATCCGTCTCGCGGAAGTGACCCGTTCCGTTTTCTATACGCCTTTATATATCGCCTTGTCTGAAGGTTTGTTTAAAGAAGAAGGCCTTGATGTTGAACTGAAAACGACATGGGGTGGAGATAAAACGATGACTGCCCTTCTGTCAAACGGTGCCGATATTGCGCTTGTCGGCTCGGAAACGTCAATATACGTGAATGCCCAGGGCGCAAGCGATCCGGTGATTAATTTTGCACAGCTTACCCAGACGGACGGAACATTCCTCGTCGCCAGGAACGATGCGGGGCATTTCAGCTGGGATGATTTGAAAAACAAAACGTTCCTTGGCCAGCGCAAAGGCGGAATGCCGCAGATGGCGGGCGAATTTGTCCTGAAACAGAAAGGCATTGATCCCAAAAAGGATGTGGACCTGATCCAAACGATTGATTTCGCGAATATCGCAAACAGCTTTGCATCTGGTACAGGCGATTATGTTCAATTATTTGAACCCCAGGCCTCCATTTTTGAAAGAGAAGGCATCGGCCGCATTGTCGCCTCCTTCGGAAAAGAATCGGGCCGAATTCCATATACGACATTCATGGCTAAACAAAGCTACTTAACAAAAAACGAAGAAGCGGTCGAAAAGTTCACCCGCGCGGTTTACAAAGCGCAGCAGTGGGTAGAGACGCACTCTGCAAAAGAAGCTGCCGAAAGCATTCAAGATTATTTTAAAGATACCGAGCTTTCAATCATTGAATCTTCAATCGAACGGTATAAACAACAACGGTCTTTTGCCCTTGAGCCTGTTTTGGCTGAAAAAGAATGGAACCAGCTTCAAACCATCATGGATGAAGCCGGCGAGCTGCCGAAGCGCACCCCTCATCAAGAGCTGGTCAATACAAGGATCGCCGAAAAGGTCACAAAAAATCACTAGGAGGTGGCCGCAGTGTCTTTTTTGCAAGTTCAGGATGTCACACATACTTACTTTTCATTAAAGGAAAAAACAGCAGCGCTGGAAAACGTCAGCATTGAAGTCGAAAAGGGCGAATTTGTTTCGTTTCTCGGCCCAAGCGGATGCGGCAAAACAACACTTTTATCGATCATCGCCGGCATCGTTTCCCCCACGGAAGGACGCATCTTGGTTGAAGGGCGCACGCCTGACGAAGAGGATCGGCACATCGGTTATATGCTCCAGCAGGATTATTTATTTCCCTGGAAAACCATTGAGGAAAACGTCTTAATCGGTTTGCATATTTCCAAAAAATTCGGACCGGAAACAAAGGAGACCGCTCTCGGCCTGCTGAAAAAATTCGGGCTTTACGAGGTTGAAAAAAAGTATCCAAAAGAGCTCTCAGGCGGTATGAGACAAAGGGCGGCGCTTGCCCGCACACTCGCTGTCGACCCCGATATCCTCCTGCTTGATGAACCTTTTTCAGCCCTTGACTATCAGACAAAACTAAACCTCGAAGATTTGGTGTTCAACACGTTAAAGACGTATCAAAAAACAGCGGTGCTCGTGACTCATGATATCGGTGAAGCGATCGCGATGAGCGATCGGATATTGCTATTTTCAAAGCAGCCGGGCACCATCCATAAAACATTTGCCGTTCCTGAAGCGATCAGGAAGCTGACACCGTTTGAAGCGAGACAGGAACCGGAATTTCAGCCCCTCTTTCAGAACATATGGAAGGAGCTCAATGACCTTGAATAACAAACATCTGAAATTAAAAATTGACTTCCTTCATGAGGATTTTTTAAAGGAGCAGCAAGCCGAAAAAAGGCGGGTCCGCTTTTATCAAATCGTGATTTTCATCGTTTTCTTTTCACTGTGGGAAACCGCAAGCCGTCTGGCGTGGATCGATCCGCTGATCTTCAGCTCTCCTTCAGCCGTCTGGGCGCTTTTCCTCGAAAAGATGGGAGACGGATCATTGCCGGGGCATATCGGTGTCACCGTATTTGAAACCATCCTCGGCTTTCTGGCCGGAACATTGCTTGGAACTTTTCTGGCCGCCCTCCTATGGTGGTTCCCGAGGCTCTCCAAAATATTGGATCCGTATCTTGTCGTCTTAAATGCGATGCCGAAAGTGGCGCTAGGCCCCATTCTCATCGTGGCGATCGGCCCCAGCTTGACGAGTATTATTGCAATGGGCGCCATCATCAGCGTTATCATTACGACAATCGTCGTCTACACGTCCTTTCAAGAAATCGATGAAAATTATTTAAAAGTCATGAAAACATTCGGTGCAACGAAACGCGAGATTTTCAAAGAAGTCATTCTGCCCGCTTCCATTCCGACAATCATATCTACACTGAAGGTCAATGTCGGCTTAAGCTGGGTCGGCGTCATCGTAGGAGAATTTTTAGTGTCGGCTCAAGGCCTCGGCTATATGATCATCTACGGCTTTCAAGTCTTTAATTTCAACCTCGTCATGCTGAGCCTCCTGATCATCGCCGTCTTTGCAACATTGATGTATCAGGGTGTCGAGCTGTTGGAAAGAAAGTGGATGAAAGGCAGAGTATAACATGAAAAAACCCTGCAAATGCAGGGCTTTTTATTTGATGATGCCGGCCTTTTTCAGCTTTTCAAGACTGATCGTCAGGACGGAATCTTTCATTATAAAACTGTAATTTCTGTTTTTAGCGATATCTTTCGGGAGGCTCTTCAGCAAAACAGGGCCATTTGTCTCATAGTATGTCTGCTGTTTTTCGATCTTTTCGATATCGGCAAAATAAATATTTTTGACGATCACTTTCTCTCTGCCAAGAACTTTATATTGTCCGAGATAGGTCAGCTTTCTTACGACAGCGCCTGTTTCTTCCTTTACTTCCCGCAAAGCCGCTTCCTCAGCATTTTCGCTTGGTTCGACTTTGCCGCCTGGGAATTCACGGCCCCTGTCTTTATGATTTGTCAACAGCCATTGATCTTCGTAACGGCAGATCACCCATACATGCTTTGGTTCTTTTGAAAAAGGTTCCTTTTCAAAAGAAAGCTGAACCGTATTACGGTAAAAATCTTTAAATTCGTACATCCTAATCCCTCTTATCCGTTTCCTTGCTTCTTCCACTCATCATATCATATATTGGTTCTTTCGGTAGAGTTTTTGTCCAGTTCAGCTCAGTAATTTTATCGTTCCCTCGGGAACTTCAGTGTCCATTTCTGAGTGAGAAGGCAGCAAGGCTGGGTAACTCCGTGCTTGATGGTGCTTCGTTTAATCTGCTGAATTGAGTTCAGCAAGGCCGTTTTCACTGATAAACGACTTGGTTTCTTCATTGCCCAGACGGTAAAGCATCGAGTAAATGTCTTTGCGCAGTTCGTCCATTTTGTCATTTGCACTGTCATAATGGTATTCGACTGCCGGCACGTGAGCTCTGAAAAAGTTTATCCAGTCTTCTGAATACAGCTGATCAAAATATTCCCTTAATATAATGATGTCATCATCTGTCGCTGAAATTTGAAATTCCCACGGGGAAGCGTCTGAGCTCTGTGAAATCATTCCATCTTGCACCGAAACATAGTATGTCCTTTTTTCCAAAGCCAATCATCCTTTTTCGTGTTAGTATGACCAGTTGTGTTAAAATGTTACGGCTTTCCCCGGAGTTTTTCCTTTATGGTATTTAAAATATCCAATAACATCTGCGGCACGGGGATTCCTAACGAATGAGCCGTGCTTATGATTTGAAACGCTTCATATAAAATATAAAACATAATAGAAAAATCGCGGATCGAACTGCCTGTTTGCAGCATCTGATCAAAAAGGTGGGCAACGGATATAAGAAAGAGCGTCACCAATTTTTTCGCCAGCCTTGTAAACAGCCTCTTCATTGTAAAGCGATCTTCCACACATTCGTTCAAGCTTTTGCTGACAAATTCAATTCCCATGAGCGTTATTAAGATCATAAATAAATATTCGATTCGGCCAAACAAAAATCCGATGGCTGATAAACCGATTGTAAAGAGCGAAAAGATGCTTAAGTCCTTAAACATATGCTTCAACATCCTTTCAAAAAAGACTTTTCATAGCTTATCCTATGAAAAAAGACTTTGAAAGGCTTGGATGAATTGTTTGACAATTTCTAAAAAAGGCTTTAAAAAGAACGAAAATAAAAAAAGCTCAGGCATTGCCCGAGCTATTCTTACCCTAAGTAGGCTTTCAGCATCCAGTTGTGTTTTTCGATCGATTGATGAATCGCGAGCAGCATGTCTCCCGTCGTTTCATCATTGACTTCATCGGCAAGCTCCATTCCGCTTTTCAGCTCCTCAGCCACCGTTAAAAAGTCATTATAAATATTTTGCACCATTTGTTCAGCAGACTCGCTTCCGTCCGCTTCTTTAATCGCGGACATTTCCAGGCATTCCTTCATCGTTCCGACCGGGGAGCCCTGTATAGCCAAAAGGCGTTCAGCCAAATCATCGATATGCTCTGCAGCTTCTGTGTAAAGTTCCTCAAATTTTTCATGCAGCGTAAAGAAATCTTTCCCTTTCACATACCAATGATAATTATGTAGCTTTACATATAGAACGGTCCAGTTTGCGACTTGTTTGTTGACGGTTGTTTTCAATTTTTCAGACATAAGGTCGTCCTCCTTTTCGTTTACTTTTGATTTACCCGTTTAGCTTGTGCAGGAAACATTTCTTTTACTCTTTATCATGATTTTCTTTGCCTGATATGGTAAACTGTTGGAAAAAGCTATTCGGAGGTAAGTGATGATCCTCTTTTGGATTATTGTAGGAATTCTGATTACAGGCGCCGTTCTGGCCGTATCGCTTGTCACAACATCAAAAGCTTATGACTACAAGCATGAAGTCGATCCCCTTCCGTCGCGGGAAGAAGAACAGCCTCATCAGTGATGGTGGGCTTCTTCTTTTTCATCTTCTTCAGTCACATCCGTTGCTTTCCCTACCTTAATGTCTGCAACCGGCATTGTATGCTGTTTTTTCGCCGTGACATGGACTTGAACTTTGTAATGGCCATCTTCAGGAAACGCTTTTTCAATGCTGTATACGCCTTTTCCTTCATTCTTCGCTTTGATTAGCTCGCTATCTTCCTTGCTCCCGGCCTTCCAGCATTCAAACTCCACATCATCGGCATCTGCAACAGGCTCGTCCCCATAGCTCACGGTCGCTTTTATGACAGCCTTTTCATTTTTGGCCGCCGCTTCTGGAGCCGCCAGTTTTGCCGTCAGCACTTTGGGCTCCTCATCCGATGCCGCCTGCTTGTCCCCCTGGCTGCAGGCTGAAAGACCGACTGCTAAACATAAGAGAATAAACCATTTTCCCAAACGCATCCTATCACCCTTTTTCTATGATATGTATTACAATATAAAGTGTAGCAAAGTTCAGGGATATATGGCATTATTTTCTTTGTGAACAAAAAATGAAAACCGGCTCTTTTCTGAGCCGGTTTTTTTCAAACGTTTTATCCAAACACTTTGAGCAGATCTTCTTTATTTTGCGAAAGCCAAAAACGCATCATGCGCTTTGCGCCCTCTAGATCGTGAAGCTTTGCCTGGCCGCACTGTTTTTCGTTAGCCGCCGGAATTTCAGTCACTTCAACGGCTTCTTTGAACGTATCCTCAAGCAAATCAACGATTTCTTCCACTTTCGGTTCACCGCTCACCACCAGGTAATAGCCTGTTTGGCAGCCCATCGGCGAAATGTCGATAATATCAAAGTGGTCATATTTTTCCGCATACGTGCGGATCGTAAATGCAAGAAGATGCTCCAAAGTATGAATTGTATCAGGTTTCATCGCCTGCTTATTCGGCTGGCAAAAACGGATATCAAACTTGTTGACGACGCCGTCCGATCCCACTTTATGGACGCCGCAGTGTCTGACGTAAGGCGCTTTTACTGCATTATGGTCAAGTTCAAAACTTTCAACTGAAGGCATGGTTCCTCTCTCCCCTCTAATCGGTCTTTTTGTATTATATCATACTTTACCGATAAGTTTTCAGGTCAATGCTTTTCCTTTTTATGAGTTTTTTGCTTATATTATAATAAGGTCAAAACAAAAAAGGTGCGAAAAACATGAAAACCTTATTCCTGCTGCTCATCCGCTTTTATCAAAAATGGATATCACCGGCTCTTCCGCCGACATGCCGTTTTTATCCGACATGCTCCAATTACGGCCGTGAAGCGATCGAAAAGCACGGCGCATGTAAAGGCGGATGGCTCACCATTAAGCGGATTCTGAAATGCCATCCGTTCCATCCCGGCGGGATAGATCCCGTTCCGGAAAAAAAGCAAAAGGATTAACGCTCTTCCGGATATCCGTTGACAATAAGATCCAGTCTGCCTGTTTCCGGATTGATGACAAGTCCGTGAACAGGTACTTCCTCCGGCATCAGCGGATGGTTTCGAATCACGCTTACACTATCCCTGACGCTGTCCTCTACAGAATCAAAGCTTTTCAGCCATTGTTCAAAATCGACGCCGGAGTACTCAAGCGTCTCAATCCGTTCTTTTGGAATGCCTCGCTTAACGACTTTATCCAAAAAGCTGTCGCAGCTCAGCTTGCTCATTCCGCAGTCATGGTGGCCGATCACGCATACTTCATCAGCGTTCAGTTCGTATACCGCAACGAGAATGCTCCGCATAATACTCCCGAAAGGATGAGCCACGAGTGCACCCGCGCTCTTAACGATCTTCACGTCCCCGTTCCGCATATTCATGGCATGAGGAAGCAGCTCGACAAGCCTTGTGTCCATGCAAGACAGAATCACCATTCTCTTATCGGGAAACTTGCTTGTTTGGTATTTTTGATAGTCCTGCCGCTCAACAAACTGTTGATTGAACTGTAGAATGTTCTCCAAAAGTTTCATGGCTCATTTCCTTTCTAAACGCTTTTTATATCTAAATATAACATATTTCTTGTATTTTTTTCATAAGTCAAGTAAGATTTCCATTGTGCAAATCGAAATAATTACGTTTTAAAGGAAGTGAAAACATGACGCAAAACCTGATTCCTGTCACTGTTTTAAGCGGCTATCTCGGGTCCGGGAAAACGACGCTGCTGCAGCATGTCCTGCATGAAGCGCACGGCATGAAAATCGCCGTGATCGTCAATGACATGAGTGAAATTAATATCGACGGCTCCCTCGTGAAAAAAGGGGATCTTATCCGCACGGATGAAAAGCTTGTCGAAATGCAGAACGGCTGCATTTGCTGTACGCTGAGAGACGATCTGCTCATCGAAGTCCAAAAGCTGGCGGAGAACGGCGGAATCGATTATATTCTCATCGAATCTTCCGGTATCAGCGAGCCGATTCCCGTTGCCCAAACCTTTACTTACAAAGATGAGGAGCTGGATATTGATTTAAGCAAATATTGCAGGCTTGATACAATGGTCACCGTCGTCGACGGCAGCCGTTTTTTTGAGGACTTCGCTTCGGGGGAAAGTCTTTTGGAACGGAAACAGGCGGCAGATGAAACAGACAGCCGTGAAGTGGCCGATCTTTTAATTGAGCAAATCGAATTTGCCGATGTCCTCATTTTGAATAAAACTGATTTACTCAATAAAGAAGAGCAAGAAAAGCTTTTCTGGTCTCTGAGAAAACTGAATCCGGACTGCAGAATCATTTCCTCGACATTCGCAAAAGTGCCGATTTCGGCCATCATGAATACGAAATCGTTCGATTTTGAAAAATCGAGTCAATCAGCGGGGTGGATCAAAGAACTGAATGAAGAGCACACACCTGAAACAGAGGAATTCGGAATTTCTTCCTTCGTCTATCAAAAACAAAGGCCTTTCCATCCTGAAAGACTGAAGCGCTGGCTTGAAAACTGGCCGCCTCATATTATCAGAGCAAAAGGCTTCTTCTGGCTTGCTTCTCGAAATGACACAGCAGGCCTTCTGTCCCAGGCAGGCGCTTCTCTGATGATCCAAAGCGCAGGCCCCTGGATTGCAGCGTCTCCCGAGGAAGAACAAAAGCTCGCGTTTGAAGAGGATCCCCATTTAAAAACGGACTGGGATGAAACATACGGAGACCGGAAAACGGAAATCGTTTTTATCGGCATTGACATGAATCAGGAAGACGTGATCCGCTCCCTGGATCAGACCCTTCTTACAGATAAAGAAATGAATTCAGACTGGTCGGCCTTCCATGATTCACTGCCTGAGTATATTTAACTATCATTTCCTCTTTTCAAATCGTAATTATTACGATACAATGATACAGGACCATTAAATCGGAACCATTACAGTTTTACATTGAGAGGAGAAATACCATGAAAAAAACATTCGGATTAGCATCTGCATTCATTCTTGCTGCCGGATTAGCAGCCGGTTGTTCAAGCAACGGCACTTCCAGTGAACAAAAAGAAAATAAAGACACGCTGGATATCTATACAACCATTTATCCGCTTGAAGACTTCGCCAAAAAGGTCGGCGGAGAATATGTGAACGTCAAAAGTGTTTACCCGCCAAACGTTGAAGCGCACACTTACGAGCCAAGCTCAAAAACGATGGCGGAAATTTCCGACTCGGATGCCTTTATATACTCTGGAGTCGGTGTAGAAGGATTCGCAGACAAAGCTGTAAACACATTAAAAAACAGCAACGTCAAAATCGTCAAAGCCGGAGAGGGCATTGACCTTCTGTCACGTGAAGAAGAAGGCGAACACGATGACCATGCACATGAAGAAGAACATGGTGACCACGATGAGCATGCTCACGAAGAAGAACATGAACACGGAGAAGCCGAAGGCCATGATCATCATCACGACCATGGAGATCATGACCCGCACGTATGGCTTGATCCTGTCCTTGCTGAAAAAATGGCCGAAAACATTAAAGACCAACTCGTAAAATTAGATCCGGAACACGAAAAAACGTTTACGAAAAACTATGAGTCTCTAAAAAAAGATTTGGAGCAGCTTGACAAAGACTTTAAACAAACCGTTGACAAAGCTGATAAAAAAGAAATTCTCGTCTCACATGCCGCCTACGGCTACTGGGAAAAACGCTACGGCATTAAACAAATAAGCGTTCTCGGCCTTTCGCCTACTGAGGAACCTTCACAAAAGCAGCTTGAAAACATTGTTAAAACAGCGAAAGAACATAATATTAAATACGTCATTTTTGAAAGCAATGTCAGCAGCAAAATCTCCGAGATCATCAAAAAAGAAATCGGAGCCGAAAGTCTGACGATGAAAAACCTTGAATCTGTAACAAAAGAAGACATTGAAAGCGGCAAAGATTATACTACCATCATGAAAGAAAACCTGACCGTCTTGAAAAAAGCTTTATCAAACAAATAACAAAGATCAAGCGCATGAGAACTCATGCGCTTGTTTTTTTTATATGGACGAAAAAAGACCGGAAACATCCGGTCTTTTTCATTTAATCCATATTAAATCTTTTCTTGAACTGTTCGACCCTTCCGCCTCTTTCGTTGAATTTCTGTCTTCCGGTATAAAACGGATGGGTGTCTGAGCTTACCTCAACTTTTATAACGGGATACGTCTTGCCGTCTTCCCACTCGGCCGTCTCATCGGAAGTTTTAGTTGAGCGGCTTAAAAAACGGTACCCGCTGTTTACATCCTGAAAGATCACTTGATAAGTTTTCGGATGAATATTTGGTTTCATATGCCATTCCTCCTAACAAAACGTAATAATTACGTTTTATTATATACCTTTCATATGCTTGTGTCAAAAATGAATGTTCATTTGCCATGTTTTGATCACCTTATCCATTTTAACCGCTCGCAGGAAGAATAATCTAAAAAAGGCGGTAAACAATAAAAAGCAAAATGGTGTAAATGAAAGGTGGTTTTCCGGATGAATGACTTGATTTTTGCAAGAAGCCTTTTCGGAACAACGATGGGGTTCCATATTATTTTCGCCTCGCTCGGTGTCGGAATTCCTTTAATGATTTTGCTGGCCGAGCTGATCTATCAAAGAACGAAAGATCCCCACTACGCCATTATGGCCAAAAGATGGACGAAGGCACAGGCCGTGTTGCTCGGGGTCGCCATACCGACCGGAACCATTGCCGGAACGCAGCTCGCCTTGCTTTGGCCGGGATTCATGGAAGTGATCGGGAAAGTCATGTCCCTCCCATTTCAAATTGAAATCTACGCTTTTTTTATTGAGGCTTTATTTATGTCCATTTATGTTTACGCAGCCGATCGGCTGACTCCTCTTATGAGAATTACAGCTGTCATTTTTATCGTTATCGGAGCAGCCGCATCAGCCATCTTAATTACAAATGTGCACGCTTTCCAGGGAACGCCTGAAGGCTTCAAAATCGTGAACGGCGAAATTACAGATGTTCAGCCGTGGACGGCGTTCTTCAACAAAAGTTTTGTGGCTACAGCAGGACACGTTGTCGTCTCCGCTTTTATGACGGGCGCGTTTATTATTGCGACGATAGCCGCTTACAAAATGCTCCGAAACCGCGGCGATGAAAAAGTCTACGCCCTTCATAGAAAAGCGCTGCTGCTCGGGCTGATTGTCGGAGGAGCGTTTTCTCTGGTCACGGCTCTGAGCGGTCACGAATCCGCACAGCTTCTTCACCGCTACCAGCCTGAAAAACTGGCGGGCGCAGAAGGGCTTTTTGAAACTCAGTCCCACGCTCCACTTGCGATCGGCGGATTTACTGATGAAAAGACGCAATCGGTCAAATGGGCGATTGAGATTCCTTGGGCTTTAAGCTTTTTGGCCGACAACCGCTTTGACACCGTTGTAAAAGGACTGAATGACTTTCCAAGGGATGAGTGGCCTCCTCTGTTCATTCATACTTTGTTCAACGGCATGGTTTTTATCGGCAGCCTTTTGATTGTTTATGCCGCTGTCGGTTTTATTTGGAGAAAAGTCATGAAAAAAGACCGCTTTCCCCGCTGGATGCTGGCCGTGTTTATAACCGGCGGCCCGCTCGCTTTGCTTGCAATCGAATTGGGCTGGGTTTTCGCTTGCACCGGAAGGCAGCCTTGGGTTATTTACCATATGCAGAAAACGTCCGAAGTAGTGACATCCTCCGGCTCGATCGGCATATTGTTTCTTTTGTTCTTTATCGTCTACATCATTTTAGGAGCAGCGGTGGTGTTCGTATTGCAATATTACTTTAAACGCCACCCTGTCGAAGAAGATTTAAAAAGCAGCTGAATGCACAAAAAAACAGAAGGGAAGTCATATGATGCAACTGGATGGAACAACAGATGCCCTGCTGGCTATTTCGATCGTCTGGGGATTTATATTTATCTACGCTGTGATGGCGTCAATGGATTTTGGAGCGGGATTTTGGTCGATGATCTATATGAACAAAAAACAGCTGAAAGCAACCAATATTGCAAACCGCTACCTTTCCCCGACCTGGGAAGTGACCAATGTTTTCATCGTCGGAATCGTCGTGGCCCTTTTCAGCTTTTTCCCGGGCGGCACTTTTGTGCTGGGAACGGTGCTTTTGCTTCCCGGCAGCATTATTTTATTGCTTTTGGCGATTCGAAGCGGATTTTTGGTCTTTTCGCACGCAGCAAAAGATTATGAAAGGGCGTTGACTTACGTTTCAGGGATCAGCGGCTTTATCATTCCGGCTGTTTTAATCCTTGTCTTGCCCGTGACACACGGCAACTTCGTATATCAGGTAGACGGAAACCACCAATTGGATTTTATTAATTTGTTTTTAAGCCCTCATGCCTATTCTTTTATGGGCTTTGCCATTTTCAGCACGCTGTTTCTGTCTTCATTGCTGCTGGCTGATTTTTCAAATGTAGCCGGAGAAAAAGACGCGTATCAGGTCTACCGCCGAAACGCTTTAATCACCGGCCCGCTCGCTTTGCTTATGTCATTCAGCATCATGATGACCATGAGGACGGAAGCCCGCTGGCTTTATACAAAAATGATGGACGGGCTTCCGTGGCTGATTTTATCGTTTTTGCTGTTTCTCGTCGCATTTGCGGCTTTGTTTCTGCCAAACAGACATAACAGCGACCGACAGGGAAAGCCTCGCCTCGCCGTCATCGCCATTACGCTGCAGTATTTTACGGCGAGCTATGTGTACGGGAGAGCGCACCTTCCTTACATGGTCTATCCTGATGTCACGATTCAATCAGGCTTCACCGCGCCGGAGACATTCAGGGCGCTGTTCATCTCCTATATCGTCGGTTTTATTATTTTATTCCCCGGCTTTTATTATTTCTGGAAATTGTTCATGAAGGACAAGAGGTACATCAAACAGCATGAATAAGGTTAAGCTAAATGTGTACAACTTTTAAAGGGGGCCAAAATGATATGGAACAAAAAATACTGTGTGAAGTCAGCAACTGCACCTATTGGGGCCAGGGAAACAAGTGTACAGCCGACGCCATTTATGTCGTCAGCCATGCTGAAGGTGAAAAAGCTTCTAATAGCAAAGAAACGGATTGTAAAACATTTAAACCTGAACATCATTAAAGCGGATGAATGAAGGAGGGACAGTCATGAATAAAGAGTCGCTGCTACAGGCTTTTTATCAGGAAATCCACGGGGCGGACGAAACCGCATTTCAAAAAGCCGCCTGCTCCTTCATGAACTTATGGGATTATGAATACGGATGTCTGGACGGGCTGCCGGATCAAGCGGACCGGCTGATTGGACAGATCGTACACGAAGATTTGCTTTTGGGCGATTAAAGAAAAGGGCTGTCATAAAGGCAGCTCTTTTCATATTTTTAAAAAAACCGGCTTGAAAGCCGGTCCAAACGAGAAGGGAATAATGTACAGCTTTACTATACATGAGAGGCCGTCCATTTAACAAAGCTTGAAAATCTGGAAATCAGCGTTTAAAACAGCCTTTACTGTTTGAAAACATCTATTTTAGATGAATTCTTTCTTAAAACATGAGTATCCACTTCAAAGCCCATTCCCGGTCGGCTTGGAACCTGAATATAGCCGCCTTCGATGCGGATTTCCGGTTTTACGATATCCTCTTCCCAATACCTTGAGGATGAAGAAAGATCCCCGGGAATCAAAAACTGCGGAAGAGAACTCAGCGCAAGATTGTGTGCTCTTGAAATACCGGTTTCAAACATGCCGCCGCACCAGACAGGCATTTGATGTTCTTTGCAGATGTCATGGATTTTCAGAGCTTCTGTCAAACCGCCGACTCGGGACGGCTTAATATTGATAATTTTGCAGCTGCCGAGCTCGATTGCCTTTCGCGCATCATCAGCAGAACGGATGCTTTCGTCAAGACAAATTGATGTTTTGATATGTTTTTGCAGATGGCGGTGGTCTACGATATCATCATCCGCCAAAGGCTGTTCGATCATCATTAATTTAAATGCGTCAAGCTCTTTAATCCGGCTGATGTCTTTTAATTCATAAGAAGAGTTGGCATCCGCCATCAGCGGCACCTTCGGAAAATGCCGGCGTATTTCCTTTAAAAGCTCTATATCCTGCCCCGGCTGAATTTTGATTTTTATTCTTTGATAACCTTCTTTTACATATTGTTCAATTTCCTCAAGCATATCATCCAATGGAGCAAGACCGACGACGACCCCGGCAGGAACTTCTGTTTTTACTCCGCCCAGCGCCTCTCTTAAAGAGATCCCTTTTTTCCTGGCGTAAATGTCCCAAAAGGCGGCTTCAAGGCCGGCCTTTGCCATTCTGTTGCCTTTGAATCCGCGAAGCGTCTCGGGCACTTCTGAAGGGTGTGTGAATGATTCGCGCAGCACAGCCGGAATCAAAAAATCTTTTAGCATGTGGTAACATGTCTCCGTTGTTTCTTCTGTGTACCACGGAGATGAAAAAGCGGATACTTCCCCCCAGCCTGTCACCCCTTCCCGGTCAGCAGCTTCTATGATGATAAACTTGCGATCCTGAAAGGTTTCCAAGCTTGATTTAAAAGGCTTTTTCAGCCGCATGCTGAGATGGTACAATGTCAGCTGTTTGATTTGAATCATGGCGCTCTCCTTCTACAATTGATGTCTCATCAGTTTATTCGAAGCATTTCTCGGCAGCTTGCCGACAAAATGAAAGGCTTTAGGCACTTTATAGGAAGCAAGCCGTTCTTTGCAAAAGTCGCTCAGCTCCTCTTCATCAACAGGGCTGGCGGCGACAAGATAGGCGTGGGGAACCTTTCCCCAAGTTTTGTCATCGACCCCTTTTACCCCCGCTTCCGCAACTTTGGGGTGTGACAGAAGAACGGCCTCGACTTCAGCCGGATAGATGTTTTCTCCCCCTGATATGATTAAGTCTGAACGCCTGTCCAGCACGTATAAAAATCCGTCAACGTCAAGATACCCGATATCACCAGTTTTAAACCAGCCATCATTGAATGAGGCTTTGTCTGCCGCCTCATTTTTTAAGTAGCCCTTCATAACGGTCGGCCCTTTTACGGTTATTTCTCCATGTTCTCCGGGTTGGCATTCCGTGCCGTTCTTTTCGATTTTAATGCTTGATGCAAACAGCGGCTTGCCGGCTGAACCGAGCTTTTCAATCGAGTATTCTGGGGCGAGGGTGGCAATCTGTGAGCACGTTTCAGTCATTCCGTATGACTGTACGACAGGCAGCCTCTTTCTTTTGCATTCCTCAAGGAGAGAAAGCGGAGCAGGCCCTCCGCCCAGTAACAGGCACCTTAATGATTCGGGGCAGCTGTCGACTTTTGCCGCAAGCCTTGACAGCATCGTCTGAACGACCGATGCAATCGTTACTTGATTGTCTTTGATCGAACGGAGAACTTCTTCCGCGTCAAACCTTTGATGTAAAACAACTGTCATTCCGTAAATGACCGATTTAAAAAGAGCCGATAAGCCGCTGATGTGGAAAAGCGGCAAGGCGATCAGCCAGCGATCGTGTTCTTGGAGCCCCAAATTCAAAGCGGATGAAACCGCGCTGAAATAATGGTTGGCAAATGTCTGCATAACCCCTTTCGGCCGTCCTGTCGTTCCGGACGTATACATAATTGTGGCTGCATCGTCCAAATGAATGCTCTCGATTTCCGTAACCGGAGGGCCGGCGGCGTTTTGAACGTCTTCAATGTCAACAGCGCGGGCCGGCTTGCCCTCTCTATGCTCTTCCAGGAAAGGCTGTTCTGTAAGCAATAGCTTTGCTTCCGAGTGTTCAATTTGATATGTTCGTTCGGCCATTGACAGCTTCGTATTCAGCAAAACGATGCGAACTCCGAGAATAAAACAGGCATGGACGGCGATAACCATCTCCAGCCGGTTGGTGAGAAGTACAGCCGCTGTATCCCCTTTCCTCAGACCAAAGCTCTTCAGCTGCCCGGCCGTTTTTTTTGCTTCATGAAACAATTGATTAAAAGTCAGCTTGTGATCCCCCTGAATCACAGCCATCCTGTCAGGAGTCAGCTCTGCTCGCTGTTTAAGCCAATTCGGATGGTCCATCAGCATATCATCATCTCCAAAAAATATCTTGAATGATAAAAGAAACAGCTCAGTCGCACTAAGCTGTTTCTCTCTTCCGTCTTTTAAGGAAAACGCGGGAACTGTCCGAAATCTGGACGGCGTTTTTCTTTAAACGCATCGCGGCCTTCTTTCGCTTCATCTGTTGTGTAATAAAGCAGTGTCGCATCTCCGGCAAACTGCTGGATGCCGGCAAGCCCGTCCGTGTCGGCATTAAAGGCCGCTTTAAGAAATCTGAGTGCTGTCGGGCTTTTCTCAAGCATTTCTTCACACCATTGAATCGTTTCTTCTTCAAGCTTTTCAAGCGGTACAACCGTATTGACAAGGCCCATTTCCTTAGCTTCCTGAGCGTTGTATTGACGGCACAGATACCAGATTTCACGCGCTTTTTTATGACCGACGATACGCGCCAGATAGCCTGATCCGTAGCCTGCATCAAAGCTGCCGACTTTCGGCCCTGTTTGTCCGAAAATTGCGTTGTCTGCAGCAATCGTCAAATCGCATACGATGTGGAGCACATGGCCGCCGCCGATCGCATAGCCTGACACCATCGCAACAACAGGCTTCGGAATGACGCGGATCAGCCGCTGAAGATCAAGAACGTTCAGACGTGGAATCTCGTCTTCACCAACATAGCCGCCGTGTCCTCTTACCTTCTGGTCTCCTCCTGAACAAAACGCTTTATCGCCGGCCCCTGCAAGGATAATGACACCGATATTGGCATCATCCCGTGCATATGCAAACGCATCGATCAGTTCCGAAACCGTTTTTGGACGAAATGCGTTATGTACCTCAGGGCGATTGATCGTGATTTTGGCGATGCCGTTATATGTTTCATATAATACATCTTCGTATTGACGTTCGCTTTTCCATTCTACAGTCATAGATGTGTACCTCCTATTTTAAAATAAATTCACTTACTATTTTACCAAAAAAATCGGGCTCTTCCACATGAACCGCATGACCGGTATGTTCAACAATCTCGAGGCGGGCAGTTGGAATTCGCTTTGCCATGCTTTCATTGATCGCGATAAATTTCCGATCCAGGCTCCCCGCAATGAGAAGCACCGGATCATCGATTCCGCTCAATCTGTTCCACCAGGACGGCTGTGATCCGGTTCCCATTCCGATTAAGCTGCCTCGAAGCCCGACCGGATTGTTGTTCAGACGTTCTTCACGCACTTTTTTTCTTTTCGAAGGGTCCATTGACAGCTGGGATGCAAACAGCGGAATGCCTTCCCAATAATCTACGAAAGACTCGATTCCTTCTTCAAGTATCCGTCTGCTGAGCCGGCTGTCCTGCTCCCTGCGCATTTTTCTTTCTTCCGGCGAATCAAGCCCCGGAGAACTGCTTTCCAGCACAAGACCGGACACACGCTCCGGATGAATCATCGCCACTGATAAGGCAAGCCGGCCGCCCATTGAATAACCGATGAGGTAAGCCTGTTTCACATTTAACTGATCAAAAATCTCGATCAGATCGGCTGCCTGCTTCTCTGTTGTGTAGCGGCTGCTGTCTGCCGGCGAGTCTGTTCCGCCGTGTCCGAGCAGGTTCAGCTTGATCAGACGCAGCCCCTGAAAATAGCCGTCTATCCCGTCCCATGTTGCCGCACTTCCTGTAAAGCCATGCAAAAACACCGCCGTTTTTTCCGCAGACAGGCCATTGTCTTCTATTTTATAGGAAACGCCGTCTTTCAGTGTTAATTTCAAAACGGCCACTCTTTTCTTATTTCATACATTGCGGAATCAAGCATTCGGCGATGCTGCTCTACACGATCATCGCGCTTCGTTTTCACCTCAATGATATCCAAGCCGCGGCGGTTGACGGAGGACAAATACGCATCGGCAAAATGAGCGGATGACTCAGGGCATACATAGCGTCCCCCATACAGCTTGGCGGCATGCTCGAATTCGAGCCCCGTCGGCGTTCCGAACAAGAGCTCGAAGTACCTTTCTTCAGCAGATTGGGGAAGAAATGAGAAAATGCCGCCGCCGTCATTGTTGACGAGAACGACAGTCAGCGGAATGTCGAGCGTTTTGCTGACAAGAAGGCCGTTTAAATCGTGATAAAAAGACAGATCGCCGATGACAAGAGTTACCGGTTCTTTCGTTGCGGCATATATGCCCAGCGCAGTCGAGACAACGCCGTCAATCCCGTTTGCCCCTCTATTGGCGAAAATCCGGAATGATCGCTCCTGATTTTCAAAAAATGTATCCGCATCGCGGATCGGCATGCTGTTTCCGACAAACAGGGAACTGTTTTCCGGAATCAAATGCTGCAGGTTCCGGTAGATATTTCCTTCAAAGGTAAGATCCTCAGCTTCAAGATTTCTTAAAAGAGCTCGGAAGCGGCTGTTGGCAAACCGCCATTTCTCCAGCCAGCTGTCTGATCTTTTTTCTGAATGGACAGCGGAAGCCACAGCAGCCGCAATCTCTTTTTCCGCGCAATGCAGCATATGTGCACTGAGCTGAGTCGGATCGCGCCACCCTCCATCTGGGTCAACAACGATTTGCCTGATGCTCGGATTTTGCTTTAGCAGCTGAAAAAGCGGCTTTGAAACCGGCATCGCGCCGAAGCGGATGACTAGCTCAGGCATGAGCTCCCGTTTCAGCTGTTCTTCTTTCAATAATGAATCGTATCCATCGATGATGGTTTCTTTTGAATGGCTGCCGTTTCTCAAGTTTGAAAGCGGGTCAGCCAAAATCGGATATCCCGCTGCCTGAGAGAGAGATACAATATGTGCTTTGGCGTTATCATCTTGCAGCTCTCCGCAGACGATCATGCCTTTTTCCGTCTCTTTGATCAGAGCGCTCAGCGCTTCAAGCTGATGCCGGTCAGCACGAAAGCGGCCGCTTTCAACCGCCACATGACTGCCGTTTCTCAACCTTTGAAACGGGTCATCCTCAAGGTTCGGCATGAGCGGCTCTCTCAGCGGAAAGTTGATATGCACGGGTCCGCGCGGCGCTTTTTTGGCTTCTCCGGCTGCGCGTGCTGCCAAAGAACGGATGTACGCCAGCATTTCGGGATGACTGTCAGGCAAAGCCGAGTCTGTGAAAAACTTAACAAAGTTTCCGAATAAGAATTGCTGATCAATCGCCTGAGGTGCTCCTACTTCTCTCAGTTCATGCGGCCGATCAGCCGTTAAGATGATAAGCGGTATTCTTGAATAATGAGCTTCGATCACAGCCGGGTAGAAATTCGCCGCAGCTGTTCCGGATGTACAGATCAATGCGACAGGCTTCCGCATAGCTTTTGCCATGCCCATTGCAAAAAACGCAGCGGATCTTTCATCCACATGAATATGAACATTGATGTCCGGATGACTCGCGGCCAAAATCGCAAGGGGCGTCGATCTTGATCCCGGGCAGATAACCGCTTCTGTCACGCCTGCAAGAGAAAGCTCATCAATAAAATTCCCTATATATTTTGTAATTGGATTTTCAGTCAACGGATATCGCCTCCAAGTGCAGACAGCATCGGCTTCATCTTAATTTGCGTTTCTTCGTATTCCATATGAGGATCGGAATCAGCCACAACCCCGCAGCCGGCAAAAATTCTGGCCTCTTTTGAATCGATAAGTCCTGACCTGATCGCCACCGCAAATTCCCCATTGCCGGACATGTCGATCCAGCCCGCCGGTGCCGCATACCAGCCCCTTGACATCGGCTCCAACACTCTGATGACCTCAATCGCTTTTTGCTGAGGCGCTCCTCCAAGTGCAGGAGTTGGATGAAGCTTCTCGATTAAATCAAAAAGCGAGGACTCCGCATTCATTTTGCCGACAATCGGCGTATACAAATGCTGCACATTTTTTGTTTTGTATAGTCCCGGCTTGGCCGGCTTTTTGATATTGCTGCAATTTGACAATAGCGCCTGATGAATCATATTGACGACAATGTCGTGTTCGATAAGGTTTTTTTCATCGTTTAACAGCTCAAGACCGAGCATCCGGTCCTCCTGCTCACTTTCGCCTCTCTTGATTGAACCGGCAAGGCAGGTCGACAGCACGTTGTCTCCGTCTTTTTTGACCAGTCGTTCAGGTGACGCGCCGACAAAACTTTTGCCGTTTTCTTCAATAGCGAATATATAGCTCGTTTTTTGTTCAGACATCAGATTGAATAATACTCTGTGAAGTTCGACTGGCTGGTCGAACGTTAAAAGGATCTCTCTGGCGAGCACAACTTTATCGTACTTCCCGTTTTTAATGTCGTCAGTCGCCCGCCGGACCGCTTCAAGCCATTCAGGAACATCAAGCTCCTCCTTGGCGGTAAATCGCGCATGACCGTTTTCGGGATAACGGGAAGCGTCCGCCTTGATCAGCTGTGAAGCAGCGCCCTTTATTTCTTCAAGTACTTTGCGCACATCCTCTTCAGGAGCCTTCCATCTATTGACCGTAATGAACGTTTCCTCTCCGTCCTGTGTCAGCATAGCGGTAGGAATAAAAAAAGCGCCTTCCTGGTAGCCGTTCCAATGCTGCTTGCGATCTTCCAGCGGATCAAATGAAAAACCGCCAAACAGCAATGGCCCCACCGCTGCCTGACTCGTGCATTGATCTTCGTGGAAGTGAAAGGTTTTCTCTTTTAAGCGCTCCCATTTTTCATGTACAGCCTGATAACGTCCGGCATCCTTCAGGTCTGTGGAAACCGAAATTTCCTTTCCCAATCCGACAAGCGTCAGTCCGCCGTCGGGATCAGACCAGAAGAACCGTTTCCCGGCAAATTGTTCTTCCCCATTTATGAAAAAGGAAAGAGCATCTATGCTCTCAATTTTTCTGGAATAACTTATTAAAACAGCATGGTTGACTTTTTTGACGATGTTTAATGCTTCAGGCGCTTCCCTTAGGAAAGTGCGCTGCACTGTTGTCACCATGATACATTCCTCCAAAATCCGTAAAATGCTTTTATAACCATACACCTGTGAACGGTATGTGTCAACAAAACGACACTTTATTAACAACCGCCCTTACCTATTATAAACGTAATCGGCCGATTGAAAAAGACAAGGTCATTTAATATTTTCGAAATGCGTGACGGCCGCTTTTTTTCTAACAATATCACCCATTATATTGACACCTTTTTTAACTTTTTCTAAACTTAGTATGGACGTGTACGTATTAAAACTAAAGGAGTCATACTATATGCAGCATCAATCACTTTCAGGGAGTGTTTCTGAAATAAAGCCGGAAAAATGGCGCGTATGGTGGATGTTAACAAGACCCCATACACTGACAGCAGCCTTTGTCCCTGTAACGCTCGGGACCGTAATGTCCCTTGAATCGGGAAAAATTGATATCTGGCTGTTTTTAGCTATGCTGGCCGCATCAATATTAATTCAAATCGGAACGAACTTATTCAATGAGTATTTTGATTTTGTACGAGGACTTGATAATGAAAACTCGGTCGGCATCGGCGGTGCTATCGTCCGCTATGGAATGAAGCCAAAGACGGTATTATACCTGGCATACGGACTGTTTGGAGCAGCCGTTTTACTCGGCCTGTACATCTGCGCTTCTTCAAGCTGGTGGCTTGCGTTGATCGGATTGGTATGCATGGCCGTCGGCTATCTTTATACGGGCGGACCGTTTCCAATCTCCTATACGCCGTTCGGTGAAATTATGTCGGGCGTTTTTATGGGAATGGTCATCATTCTGATTTCATATTATATTCAGACTGGCGGGCTGACTTGGAACGTCTTTCTGATCTCCCTTCCGATTACGATTTTAGTCGGAGGCATCAATCTTTCCAATAATATCCGCGATATGGTCGGAGATAAAGAAAACGGAAGGAAGACGCTGCCGATTTTGGCTGGAAGAAAAAATGCCGTGCAGATTTTGAGCTGGGTTTTTGCTGTTTCCTATATATTGATCGGTATATACATCGGCTTTGAGATCGTTTCTCTATGGAGCTGTATTGTTCTATTAAGCCTGCCGAAACCGATTAAAGCCATCCAGGAGTTCAAGGAAAAAGAAAAACCGGCGGATCTGATGGTCGCCATGAAATCAACGGCGCAGACGAACACCTTTTTCGGCCTTTTGCTCGCCATTGCCCTGCTCATTCAGTATATTTTTTAAAAAAGGAGCCTTTATGGCTCTTTTTTTTGCTTTTATTTACAAGAAAGTTCTGTTTGAATTCGTTCATACTAAAAACGCGAGCACTTTAAAGAAACGAGGCGATGCATGTGCTAACAAAAGAACAGTTGACAAAACTCGAAAATGAACTGAAAGCCGGGAAAGAACAGATCGTCAGCCGCTTTAAAGAAAACGGACATTTTGGCATCGATGTGACGCATCCGTTCAACTCGACGGGCGATCTTTCGGCTTATGACAACCATCCAGGAGATGAAGGTACAGAACTGTACGAACGCGAAAAAGATCTTGCTCTTTTTGAACATGAAAGAGAGCATTTGCACGATATCGAACATGCTCTGGCTTTGATCGAAAAAGGAACATACGGCCGCTGTGAGGTATGCGGAAAGGATATCCCGTATGAAAGGCTGTCCGTACTGCCAACCGCAACGACATGCAGCGAACATTCGTCAACCGTCTCCGTTTCAAAAGACCGTCCGATTGAAGAAGAAGTGCTGAACCCCCCGTTCGGACATTTTGAAAAAGACGAAGACGACGAAAACGTCGCATACGATTCAGAAGACGCTTACCAGGACGTCGAACGCTACGGCAATTCTGAAACACCTCAGGATCTGGCCGTTCCGCCGCTTTCATACAGCCAGATGTACATGGAATATGAAGAGCCGCTCGGATATGTCGAAGATTACGAAAACTATGCCGCAACAGACATTACCGGAAAAGAAGTAACCGTCTACCCGACGAAAGAACACGAAAAATATGAAGACCTTCTTGATGAAGAAGGCATCATGACCTCTTTCGGTGATCTCCCGGCTTATGAAAAGGATCCTTATACTGAAGAAGACTAAGCCCCGCGGGTCAGGGGCTTAGCGTTTTTAAATTCAGCGGTGATACGGCTCAATTTCCCAAATGTCTTCCGCATACTCCCTGATCGTGCGGTCACTTGAAAAATATCCGGCATGCGCGATGTTTGTGACGGCTTTTTCGGCCCAAAGACGCTTATTCAAGTAGTCTTTTTGAATCCGTTCCTGTGCTTCAATATAAGAAGCAAAATCTTTTAAAACAAAGTATTCATCATTATAAGCGATCAGCGAGTCATAAATCGGCTCAAATTCGCCGGCTTCCCCTTCGAAAAAACCATTGATCAGCTGATCGGCCGTCTGTCTGATCCTTGCATCATGCTGATAGTATTCCCTTGACAGATAGCCGCCTTTTTCAGTGTAGTTCAGCACTTCATCCGCCTTTAAACCGAACGTGTAAATACACTCGTGCCCCACCCTCTCAAGCATTTCAATATTGGCGCCGTCATGCGTGCCGATCGTCAAAGCCCCATTGATCATGAACTTCATGTTTCCTGTACCGGAGGCTTCTTTGCTTGCCGCAGATATTTGCTCGCTGACATCTGACGCCGGAAAGATACGCTCGGCGGTTGATACCCGGTAATTTTCCAGAAAGATGACATTGATCGATTGTCTGACATCCGGATCATGATTGATTTTATCTGAGACTGAATGGATCAGTTTAATGACCTTTTTGGCATAATGATAAGTCGGCGATGCTTTTGCCCCGAAAATAAATGTTTGCGGATAAATGGCAAAGCCTTTGTCTTCCTTCAGCCTGTTGTACAAGTACATGATATGGAGCACATTTAAAAGCTGGCGCTTATAAGCGTGGAGACGCTTGACTTGAACATCGAAGATGCTGTCAGGATTAATGGCGAATCCGATGCTGCCTTTCATCATGTCTGCTAAAAGCTGCTTTCGTTCCCTTTTGATGCGCTGAAATGCTTCAAGAAACGCGGAATCGTGCACAAACGGACGAAGATCCAAGAGGCTTTCCGGTTCTTTCAGCCACCTGTCTCCTATCGCTTCAGTTATCAGGTTCGCCAGCGGCGGATTTGCCTTTAACAGCCACCTTCTATGTGAGATGCCATTCGTTTTATTATTGAATTTAAAAGGGAATACAGAATAAAAGTCGTTCATTTCCCGCTCTTTTAATATGGTTGAATGAATGTTGGCTACGCCGTTAACACTGTAGCTTCCGACGATCGCCAGATGGGCCATTTTCACTTCGCCGTGGGCGATGACGGCTAGCTTTTCGATCCTTCCCCATTCACCCGGGTATTTTTCCCACAGCCAGCCGCAAAACCGCTCATTGATCTCCTCAATGATCATAAAAATTCTCGGCAGAAGCGGTTGAATTAAATCGATCCTCCATTTTTCCAGCGCTTCGGCAAGCGTCGTATGATTCGTATATGAAATCGTATGTACGGTAACATGCCACGCTTCATCCCACGTCATTTTTTCTTCATCAAGCAAAATTCTCATCAATTCCGGCACAGCCAGAGCGGGGTGGGTGTCATTGATATGGATCGCAACTTTTTGATGAAAATCATGGAGTGACGGGTGATTTTTCTTATAGCATTTCACAATGCTTTGCAGGCTTGCCGATACTAAAAAATATTGCTGTTTCAAACGGAGAATCTTGCCTTCGTCATGCGTGTCATCCGGATACAGGCATTCAGATACAGCTTCTGTCTCGCGCTTATACTTCAAAATATTCGGTTCATGATGGAGCGAGCAAGGCTCCGCATTCCACAGCCGGAGGGTATTGACCGTCTCGGTCTCATAGCCGATGATCGGAATGTCGTAAGGCACGGCTGTCATCACTTCCGCTTCTTCCTGCCAAAAGCGGAGGCGCCCTCCTTCCTGCGCCATCTTGACCCGCCCGCCGAAACGAACACAAACAGCCTGATCGGCGTTGCGGATTTCCCAGACGTACCCATGTTTGAGCCATTGTTCAGGCAGTTCGACTTGATGACCGTCAACGATTTTTTGTTCGAAAAAGCCATGCTTGTAGCGAATCCCCATCCCATGCCCGGGAAGGTCGAGCGAAGCCAGTGAATCCAAAAAGCACGCCGCGAGCCTGCCCAATCCGCCATTGCCAAGGCCTGCATCCATTTCGGCCTCTTCGATGTCTTCAAGACAAATGCCAAGCTCGGAAAGACCTTCTTGGACAACTTCACGGACGCCGAGGTTGAGCAGGTTTTGGCCGAGCAGTCTGCCCAGAAGAAATTCAATCGATAAATAATAGGTCTGTTTATTTTGGTTGGAGCGGCTCCTTTCATTGGTCCTGATCCAGTTTGCGCTGATATGTTCCCTGACCATGATGCCGAGCGTCTGATACTGGTCAAGCGTAGAAGAGTCCCGAAAGCTTTTTCCGCACAACCGTTCAAGACGCTTCAAAAAGCATTGTTTAAAGCTTTCTTTACACGAGAACATGGCGCTTCCCCCTTTATCTCCCGGCTGTATAACTGCTGATACTGACGGGCTGACAAAGCCCAGCTGACATCATGTGTCATGGCTTTTTGAACGATACTGCCCCATTCTTCTTTCCGGTGATATATAGACAGTGCTCTTTTAATCGTATACTTCATATCATGGGCGTTAAAATGGGCGAACGTAAAACCGTTGCCTTCACCGTTTGTTTCCTGGTAAGCGGTCACTGTATCGTGAAGCCCGCCTGTTTCCCTGACAACCGGAACCGCTCCGTATCTAAGGGCAATCAGCTGCCCAAGACCGCACGGCTCGAATTTTGAAGGCATCAGGAAAAGATCGCTGCCGGCATAAATCTTGCGGCTGAGCGGTTCATGAAAACCGATATACGCCTTGCACCGCTCCGGAAAAGCCTGCTCCATATAGCGAAAATAATTTTCATATTCCGCTTCTCCGGTTCCTAAAACGAGCAGCTGCATGTCTTCTTCTTGAAACAGTTCGTGCAATACCCGCTTGATCAAATCGATGCCTTTTTGCTTCGTCAGCCTTGTCACCGTGCTGATGAGCGGAATGTCTTCATTCACCGGCAGACCGAATGTCTTCTGGATCACAGCTTTATTTTTCCGTTTTCCGTCACGGTTGACGGCATCGTAATGATAATCGATGTGAGGATCATTTAAAGGGTCGTACAGTTCATCATCAATCCCGTTTAAAATGCCGGTCAGCACATCCTTCTTGTCTGCCAGCACCCCTTCAAGCCGCTCGCCGTAGTATGGAGTCAAAATTTCATTGCTGTACGTCGGACTGACCGTTGTCACCTGATCAGCGGCAATAATGCCGCCTTTCATATAATTGATGTGTCCATAAAACTCGAGCTTTTCCGTTGTGAAGTGGGAAATGTCAAGGCCGAGCAAGTCATGGACCGCTTCCTTCGGAAAAATCCCCTGAAATTGAAGGTTATGAATGGTGAATACGCTTTTCATGCGCTGATAGAACGGTTTTTTTTGATATTCCTCTTTTAATAAATAATTGATCATCCCTGCGTGCCAATCATGGGTATGGATGACATCAGCATCAAAATTCAGCGCGTATAATGCTTCCAAAACGGCCCGCGAGAAAAAAGCAAACCGTTCTCCATCATCATAATGGCCGTAGAGGGAATCCCGGTTAAAATAATACTCATGATCTAGAAAATAATAAGAAATTCCGTCATGTTCAAGGTGTTCAATGCCGCAAAACTGCCTGCGCCACCCGACGCGAACTTCGCATTCAGCCGTTTTAACCATCCTTCTTCTGAAATCTTCCGCAATCAAGCTGTATTTCGGCATCATGACAGCCGTTTCTATTCCTAAAAGGGCGAGTTCTTTCGGGAGCGCACCGGCGACATCGGCGAGCCCGCCTGATTTAACAAACGGCACACATTCAGAGACAGCGAATAAGACTTTCAAGAGTTCATCAGCGCTCCTTGTACGGCTCCTTTTTTTATGATGAAAGGGAGGCTCATAGTGCCGGACATTTCGATATGATGGCCGACTTTGACATCCTTGTCGCAGATGACGTGCTCCAGTCGGCAGTTTTCTCCAATCCTTGTTTTTTGCATAATCACGCTGTTTTTAATGGTCGTTCCTTTTCCTACGTGAACTCCTCTGAACAAGACCGAATTTTCAACCTCGCCTTCGATGACGCAGCCGTTAGCGATAATCGATTGCTTTACCCTGCTGTTTTTAGCGTATTTTACTGGAGGATCGTTTTTTATTTTTGTGTAGACAGGCTGGCTCATATGAAAGACTTGCTCCCGAAACACAGGCTGGATGAGGTTCAAACTATGAAAGAGATAGCTTTCGGGGGAATCGATCACGGCGGTATACCCCGAATGCTCATAGCTGTTGACGGATAGCGAACCACGCTCTTTCCGGCAGACTTCCTCAAAAGATTGCGCTCCTCCGGCGCAATGCCCTTCAACCATCTCTCTCAACAGACTTTTTTTCGTGACATACAAACCTAAAGGTTTTCCTTCTTGACAAACTTCAGTCAGATCACACCCGGATTCAAGGTGCTGGTTGAGCACTTCTTGAAAAGGAATGTGACAGACCGTATAGCTGTTTGCCACAGCAGCATATGGCTGAGTGCTTCTTTGAAAATAATCGAGATGCTCGGCAAATTGCCGAAACGAACCAAGCCCGACATGCTCGTCATGGGGAATCGAAGACGGAAGAAAGAAAAGACCGTCCCTTTTCCTGTTTAAATCCCACTCTTTTCCCGATCCTAAATGATCCATCAAGGAACGGTACGGAGACTTGGAAAATACAGCGACACTCCGAATGCCTGCATGAACCATGCCTGACAACGCAAAATCGATCAGCCGGTACCTTCCTGCAAATGGAACGGCTCCGATCGAACGTCCGGCCGTTAAATCCTGAAGAGAGTGCTGGTTGACAGCTGCATCAATAATCCCCAGCATTTGTTTATTCATTGGCACCATCCGCCTCTCCGTGTTGTTTAAACAACCTTATGTTTTTTGACATATTCCTCTGTGATCAGCAGGATTTCGCCATCTTCCGCCTTCGCGTGAAATCCGTCCGGAATTCGTATTCCTGCCGATACAATAGCATTTTCGATCTCAACATGCTCTCCAATTGAAACGTCATGCATCACGACTGAACGTTTGATCGCGGAATGTCTGCCGATTGCAACGCGCTGAAAGATAACCGAACGGGTGACAGCTCCATATACGGCGCACCCTTCGCTAATGAGCGATTCTTTGATGTCCGCCTGCTCGGCAACAAACTGCGGCGGTAGGTTCGGAGCGACGGAATAAATCCGCCAGTTCCGTTCGAACAGGTCAAGTGGAGGATGATCTCCAAGCAGATCCATATTAGCTTCCCATAAACTTCTGACCGTACCGACATCCTTCCAGTACCCTTTAAACGGATAAGCGTTCAGCTGCTTCTTTTCCTCGAGAAGAGCCGGTATGATATCTTTACCGAAATCGTGGCTTGAGCCGGATTTTTTTTCATCGCGTTCAAGCGCCTCTTCAAGCACGCTCCATTTGAAAACGTAGACACCCATCGATGCCAAGTTGCTCTTCGGGTATTTCGGCTTTTCCTCGAAGCTTGTAATCTCCATCTTGTCATTCGTATGAAGGATACCGAAACGGCCGGCTTCTGCCCAGCTCACTTCGATGACGGCAATGGTGGCGTCAGCCTGTTTCTCCACGTGGTATTCGAGCATTTTTCCGTAATCCATTTTGTAGATATGATCTCCTGATAGGATGAGTACATGTTCAGGCTGAAGCTCTTTTAAAAAATGGCGGTTTTCATAAATCGCGCTTGCCGTTCCTTTGTACCACTTCACTTCTGACGCTTCTGCATAAGGGGACAAAATGGAGACCCCGCCGTCATTGCGGTCAAGATCCCATGGCTCGCCGATGCCGATATATGAGTTTAATAAAAGCGGTTGGTATTGAGTCAGCACACCGACATGATGAATTCCCGAGTTGGCGCAGTTGCTGAGGGCAAAATCGATGATTCTGTACTTGCCGCCAAATGGAACGGCCGGTTTTGCGAGGTTTTTCGTTAAGGCATTCAGCCTGCTTCCCTTGCCGCCAGCCAAAAGCATAGCCACACATTGTTCTTTCATCCCTTTTTCGCTCCTCTCTTTTTGACTGCTCTGAAAACCGCAGCTCCCAGCGGAGGGACTGTCATGCTGATGCTGTATGGTTTGCCATGCAGAACGCCTGCTTTTGCTTGAAGGCGTTTCGGGTTGATTTGGTGTGAACCTCCGTATTTTGCATCATCGCTGTTAAGCACTTCGATATATTCGGTTTGAAAAGGGACGCCGACCTGATATTCGTGATAAACGGAAGGCGTAAAATTGCAGACGATAATCAACGCTTCACCGGGCTGTTTTCCATAGCGGATAAACGATACAATCGACTGTTCCGCATTGTTGACGTCAATCCACTCGAATCCTTGCTGCCGATGATCATTTTCATACAGAATACGGCTTTTTTTGTAGAGGTGAAGAGCCTCCTTTGTAAACATCCGGGCCTTGCGGTGCATGTCAAAATCGTCCAAGAACCAATCGAGCTCTTCTTCGTCTTTCCATTCATCAAATTGAGCAAACTCACCGCCCATAAAGAGAAGTTTTTTTCCCGGGTGCAGCGTAAAATAACTGATCAGCAGGCGGTACTGGGCGAATTTCTGCCAGTAATCGCCGGGCATCTTATGAAGCAGAGACTTTTTGCCGTATACCACTTCATCATGGGAGAACGGCAGGATGTAATTTTCTGAGTAGGCATACATTAAGGAGAATGAAACAAGATGATGCAGGTGTTTTCTTTGTTCTGGGGAAGCTTCCATATAGGTTAATACATCGTTCATCCAACCCATATTCCACTTATAATTAAACCCGAGACCGCCTGCATAGGTCGGATGCGTCACAAGCGGCCAGTCTGTGGAGTCCTCAGCAATCATTAAAAAGTGGGGGTCTTTTGCAAAAACCTGTTCATTTAAAGTTTGAATAAATTCGACGGCAAAGCCGTTCGCTTCAGCCTGAGGACGGTTTGGCCAATACAGGAGGTTTGCAACTGCATCGACTCGAAATCCATCTATATGATACATCTCGATCCAATACAACGCATTCGAGATTAAAAAACTGCGAACTTCTCGTTTTCCGAGGTCAAAATTGGCGGTCCCCCATTCCCAATTTTCCCTGTCATGCTCATGTGAATATTCATACAGCGGCATACCGTCAAACAAATACAAGCCGTGGTCATCTTTGCAGAAATGGCCGGGAACCCAATCCATAATAACGCCGATCTCATGCTGATGGCACTGATCGATAAAATACATCAAGTCATGCGGTTCGCCATATCTGCTCGTCGGACTGTAGTACCCCGTTGTCTGATAGCCCCATGAACGGTCAAACGGGTGCTCTGTCAACGGCATCAGCTCGATATGTGTGAATCCGTGTTCTTTAACGTAAGGAATGACTGTTTCGCTCAGTTCCCGGTATGTGAAAAAACGCCCATCCGCTTTCTTTTTCCACGAACCGACATGAAGCTCGTAGATGGAAATCGGTTTTTCATATACGTTTTTTTGTTTCTTTTTCTTTTGCCACTTTCGGTCGCCCCATGGGTATCCGGCCAATTGATAAGTGATCGATGCCGTTTTCGGCCTGACTTCAGAAAAAAAAGCATAGGGATCGGCCTTCAATTTTGTTTCATTTGCGGCTGTGATCATTTCATATTTATACAGCTCCCCTTCTCCTATGCCGGGGATAAACAGTTCCCATATGCCTTCCTGATGACGCTCCATTTGATGCCGGGCACCGGACCAGCCGTTAAACGTTCCGGCGATTCGAACTTCCTTCGCATGAGGGGCCCAAACACAGAAGCGAAAACCTTGGCGGCCGTCCTGTTCCATTTGATGAGCGCCGAAAAATCTGTAGCATTCATAAAGCCGACCGTCATGAAAGAGATGCGCTTTAATATCCGAGGCACTCACACCAGCCATTGATTTCATCCTTTCTGCCACTATATTTAAAGATTACTCTTTTATTCGCATAATATGGCTTGATCCCTTTCATGAAAGCGCTTCTTTTTATTGACAAAGTTCAACAATATCCTTTTTGAACATTGACTGAAGTCATACAGGCATAAAAAAACTCCGCATCATAATGATGCAGAGTTTAACATGATGACCCGTACGGGATTCGAACCCGTGTTACCGCCGTGAAAGGGCGGTGTCTTAACCACTTGACCAACGGGCCTTATTAAAAAAATGGCGGAGAAGGAGGGATTTGAACCCTCGCGCCGCTTACGCGACCTACACCCTTAGCAGGGGCGCCTCTTCAGCCACTTGAGTACTTCTCCATGGCTCCGCAGGCAGGATTCGAACCTGCGACCGATCGGTTAACAGCCGATAGCTCTACCACTGAGCTACTGCGGAATATCATGGTGGGCCTGAATGGACTCGAACCATCGACCTCACGCTTATCAGGCGTGCGCTCTAACCAGCTGAGCTACAGGCCCATGATATGCAAATGGAGCGGGTGATGGGAATCGAACCCACGACATCAGCTTGGAAGGCTGAGGTTTTACCACTAAACTACACCCGCATTTCGCATGGGGCGGTTGATGGGAATCGAACCCACGAATGCCAGAGCCACAATCTGGTGCGTTAACCACTTCGCCACAACCGCCGCAATATATAAAATTGTAAAATGGTGGCTCGGGACGGAATCGAACCGCCGACACACGGATTTTCAGTCCGTTGCTCTACCAACTGAGCTACCGAGCCTTTATTAAATGGCGGTCCGGACGGGACTCGAACCCGCGACCTCCTGCGTGACAGGCAGGCATTCTAACCAACTGAACTACCGGACCATTTTGGCAATGAATTTAAATTTGGTTGCGGGGGCAGGATTTGAACCTGCGACCTTCGGGTTATGAGCCCGACGAGCTACCGAACTGCTCCACCCCGCGATGATCAAAACAATAATAGATATATGGCGGAGGAAGAGGGATTCGAACCCCCGCGGGCTTTGACACCCCTGTCGGTTTTCAAGACCGATCCCTTCAGCCAGACTTGGGTATTCCTCCGTAACAATGGTGGACCTTGTAGGACTCGAACCTACGACCGGACGGTTATGAGCCGTCTGCTCTAACCAACTGAGCTAAAGGTCCTTTAATAGCGGCGGAGGGAATCGAACCCCCGACCTCACGGGTATGAACCGTACGCTCTAGCCAGCTGAGCTACACCGCCATGGTGAATATTAAAGATAACAAAGTGGAGCCTAGCGGGATCGAACCGCTGACCTCCTGCGTGCAAAGCAGGCGCTCTCCCAGCTGAGCTAAGGCCCCAAATAATGGTCGGGAAGACAGGATTCGAACCTGCGACCCCATGGTCCCAAACCATGTGCTCTACCAAGCTGAGCTACTTCCCGTTATATAATGGCGCGCCCGAGAGGAGTCGAACCCCTAACCTTTTGATCCGTAGTCAAACGCTCTATCCAATTGAGCTACGGGCGCATAGATGATCAAGCGGAAGACGGGATTCGAACCCGCGACCCCCACCTTGGCAAGGTGGTGTTCTACCACTGAACTACTTCCGCAAAATAGATTGGCAATGCGGATGAAGGGACTTGAACCCCCACGTCTTTAAAAGACACTAGAGCCTGATTCTAGCGCGTCTGCCAATTCCGCCACATCCGCATGAAAATGGTGAGCCATGAAGGACTCGAACCTTCGACCCTCTGATTAAAAGTCAGATGCTCTACCAACTGAGCTAATGGCTCCAATACTGCAATGAAAACTGAAGAC